>NZ_JAPRBT010000009.1:0-2232 GCF_043352485.1 Methylorubrum sp. POS3 | reverse complement strand
GCACACCAAGCGGGCGATCACCTGGACGCTCGCCGCGGCGATGGACCAGGAGGGGGTGATGCTGCCCGGGCGGCTCATCGTCCGCGACGTCTGCCTGTGGCGCTACCGCCGTTGGGACCCCGACACCAAGACCTTCGACTACACCGGGGTGCAGTGCCCCTACACCGGCGGAGAAGCCTACGACGCCGACGGCCGGCCGACGACGCCGGACAAGGACACGCCGAGCCGGCACATCGCCAGCTGCTGCAAGGCCCGGTTCGGCGCCGCCGCCCCCCTGCCGTTCGGAGGCTTCCCCGGTGTCGGGCGCGTACGTGTTTGACGACGGCTGCACCGCCCGCTGGCGCGCGGCGGTCGAGGCCCACAAGGCGCATGCCGCCGCGGACTGGCCGCGCGAGGCCTGCGGACTCATCGATGGAGGGGGGATGTATCACCCCTGCGCCAACATCGCCGAAGATCCGGTCCGCACCTTCGAGATTGCCGACACGGAACTGGCGGCAATCGACGGTGGCCGCTCGGCCGCGCTGCTGCACTCGCACACCGCGATCCCGCAGGAGGGTGGTCCGGCATTGCCACCGCTCGATGCGCCGTCGGCGGCGGACATGCGCACGCAGCGCGACATGGCGATCCCGTGGGGGATCACCCTGTGCCTCGAGGGCGGGGCGAGCGATCCGTTCTGGTTCGGTGACCCCGTACCCCGCCCGCCGCTCTACGGCCGGTCGTACCGGCACGGGGTCGACGACTGCTACAGTTTCATCCGCGACTGGCACGCCACCGTTGCGGGCCTGACCATCCCGGATTTCCCGCGCGACCTCGACTGGTGGGAGCCCGAGCCTGGCCTGCCGCAGCAGGACCTCTACCGCGAGGGCTTCGCGGCGGCGGGCTTTGCCCGGGTCGAGCGCCCGGACGGCCCGCTGCCCGGCGACGTGTTCCTGTGCGCGGTTCGCGCGCCGGTGATGAACCACGGCGGCGTCTATCTCGGCGACGGGCTGATCGGGCATCACCTCATGCACCAGCTGTCGCTGCGCCAGCCCGCGAGCGTGTGGCGGTCGAAGCTGCGCTTTTTCGTGCGCCACCGCGACCTACCCGACACGTGGACGCCCGATACCGGGAGGCCCGATGCTGACGCATGGAAGCCCGATGCTTAGGACGGTGCACCTCTACGGCGGCATGGCCGAGCAGTTCGGCCCGAGCTTTCGCCTCGCGGTCCGCTCGCTGGCGGAAGCCGTGCGCGCATTGGGTTGCCAGCTGCCGGGCTTCCGCCAGGCGATCGAGCAGGGGCGGTTCCGCGTCACCTGCGGGCCGTCGCGTCGGCGCGGATTGCGGCTCGACAACGATCTGATCGGCTTCGGCCTGCCGGAGGGTGATCTGCACATCGTGCCGGTGGTGCGGGGCGCGGGCGGCAAGGGCGGCTCGGTCGGCAAGATCATCATCGGCACCCTGATGGCGGTCGCCTCGTTCTGGGTGCCCGGCGGCGCCTTCCTGATGAGCGCCGGCGTCAGCCTCGCGCTCTCCGGCGCCTCGAACCTGCTCGCCCCGAAGAAGCGGAACGAGCCGACCCGCAAGAGCTACATGTTCACCGGCGCCGACGGCACGTCCGAGCAGGGCGGCGGCGTGCCGCTGATCATCGGCACCTGCATGGTCAGCCCGATCACGGTCTCGGCCGGGGTCACGACCTCGGACTCCAACGGCTTCACCTGAGCGCAAGCGCGGATCCCGCATGACCCTCGAGCACGCCTGCCTCTCCGGGGCCGACGGCGCTGGCCCGCGCGTGCGCGGCGCCGGCGGTGGCGGCAAGGCCGGATCGAGCGCCGCGACCGCGCCCGACACGCTGTTCTCGACCGCCACCGTGCGCCTGATCGACCTCCTCGGCGAGGGCGAGATCGTCGGCGTGCGCGGCGGGCTCAAGGGCGTCTACCTCAACGACGTGCCCGTCGAGAACGCCGACGGCAGCAGCAACTTCAAGGGGCTGTCGGCCGAGTTCCGGGTCGGTGCCCCCGACCAGACCTACATGCCCGGCTTCGCCGACGTGCAGACGCCGCGCGAGGTCGGGATCCGGGTCACCCAGGCGACGCCGGTCGTGGTCTCGATCACCGACACCGATGTCGACCGCGTCCGGGTGACGGTGCAGATCCCGTCGCTGTTCCTGGCCAAGACCGACGGGCCGGTCCGGGCCAACACGCTGACCTACCGGATCGAGGCGCGCTACAGCGGCGGGCCGTGGGTCGACGCGCT
>NZ_JAPRBT010000008.1:0-2265 GCF_043352485.1 Methylorubrum sp. POS3 | reverse complement strand
GCGACGAGTACTGCGTGTTCGCCACGCGCGGCGGGCTGATGCTGGCCCGGGCCGACCTGCCCAACGGGTTCGAGGGCGCGCCGGGCGAGCACAGCGAGAAGCCCGAGAGCTTCTATGAATTGGTGCGCCGGGCGAGCCCCGGCCCCTACGGCGAGGCGTTCCAGCGTCGGCCCCGGCCGGACTTCGCCAACCTCTACGCGCCGCAGCCCGCCCTGGCGGAGACGGCGGAATGAGACCGCGCCCATGCCTGCGGCCGCCCCCGCGCGGCCCGCCGCGATCCGCCCCGCTTCGATGACACCCGCCGCGCGCTGAACGCCGGACTGCGCCCGCTTCGCCCCCACGCGGTCGCACCCGGCTCTTCACCCGCGCTTCCTGCCCGGATTCGCGTCGACGCTCCCTCGCGCGCGACCGGCGGAGCCTTGCCCGGCCCCAGCCGGGGCGCGGCGGGTGTCATCCCCCCCTCAAACGAGCCGCCCGACGCCGCGCGTGACCCGCGATTCCGGCGCTGGGCTTTCGCGTGCCCGAAACCGGACCGGTTTCGCGGCCGAACGGTGACGCTTTGCCCGAAGAGGCACCCGCCATGATCATCCGCCGGAAACACACCAAGAACTTCGCCATCATGTCCCAGGAGATTTTTCGGGACACGCGGCTGTCGCCGGAGGCTCTGGGCATCCTCTGCTACTTGCGCAGCCTGCCCGACGACTGGACCGTGTCGCAGGACCATCTGCGCACCCGGTTCGGTACCGGGAAGCACAAGATGCAGGGCATCATTCGCGAGCTGATCGAGACCGGCTGGATGGTGCGCCAGACCGCGCGGAAGGCCGGGCGCGGCACGTTCGCGGGCTCGGACTACATCGTCAACGACGAGCCCTCGGCCTCCGTCGGGGCGGCGTCACCGCAGCCCGAAAATCGAGCCACGGTGGAGCCGCCCGCGACGGCCGCGGCACCGCAGCTCGATTTACCGGCGCCGGAGGATCCGGAGCCGGACGAACCGGCGCCGGAAAACCGAGCCGCCTACCAAGTATTGAATCTTACCAAGGATTCTTCCCCCCTTAATCCCCCCACGGGGGGAGGGCTCAAGGCTCGAAAACTCCTCCGGGGGAACGGCGTCTCGGCGCCCGTCGCGCCCCGACCGGCCGCCAACCGGACGCCGCCGGCGGCGCTCGAGGGCGAGGCCGTCGAGCGGTTCGCCCGGCTCGAGGCGGCCTATCCGGCCACGGCCCGGGGTGTGACGCGGCGCGACCAGGCCCAGGCGATCTTCGCCGGGATGAGCGCCGAGGATCAGGTTCTGGCGATCGGCGCGGCGGCCAGCTACGCCGCCGACCTCAGCCGAACGGGCTACGCAGCCAAGGGGCTGCACGGCTGGCTGCGCCAGCGGCGGTTCGTGAACTTCCGCCCCTCGGCGCCGATCGGCGCGGCCTCGGCGGCGCCGGCGCGGGTGTTCGTCGAGCAGGGCAGCCCGGAATGGGAGGCCTGGATGGCCTATCGCCGGGCCCAGGGCGAGGCCGGAAGCTGCCCGACAACGGAGAAAGCCGGGCACCGGAATCCGGGCTGGCACTTCCCGAGCGCGCTACCGCCGGCCGCCGCGGTGCGGGCGGCATGAGCGGGCTTCGGTACGGGGTTGGCAAGTGGCCGCTCGAACTTGCGGGTTGGAATTATTTTGACCCTGCCGCCAAATGTGGGCGAGTCATAATTTCTCCAGCGCCTGCAAGCGGAGACGGCGGAGCGCTAGATAATTTTCGACAAGCGCGGCTATCTCCAAGTCTTGATGATCAGAGTTTTGGCTGTTTTGGCTTCGATCGAACATGTCCTTTGCTTGCATGGCCACTCTTTCCTCCGCCGAGGACATCATCCGGGCAAGATTATCGAGGATATATTGATCATTTGTCATGCGCATTCGCTTCAGCGCTAAGCATGAAAAACAATTGGAGATTTGACTGCAGGCTAATAAAGATCAGATTGATGTTTGGTTTTGTATGTTTTGGAGGCAATCTCAAGATTGCCACGGATGTTCATGGCCTGGATCCGATAATGGCGCACGAGCAGCCGCAGAACAGATGCTTTAGCAATTTCACCACGGTCATAGGCCTTCGCAGCCGTGCCATCGAGCTGGTTGGCCAATGCCTCATGCGCCTCAAGATCATGCGTCATGGAGCGGATGAATTGAAGCAGAGCGAGTCGCATGGTTTCAGTGTCTGGTTGCACAATATTAGAGCGTGCGGTCGACGCCGGCAGATAAACAGATGGTATATCTGATTAACCGTA
>NZ_JAPRBT010000007.1:0-2266 GCF_043352485.1 Methylorubrum sp. POS3 | reverse complement strand
TACGGTTAATCAGATATACCATCTGTTTATCTGCCGGCGTCGACCGCACGCTCTAATATTGTGCAACCAGACACTGAAATCATGCGACTCGCTCTGCTTCAATTCATCCGCTCCATGACGCATGATCTTGAGGCGCATGAGGCATTGGCCAACCAACTCGATGGCACGGCCGCGAAGGCCTACGACCGGGGTGAGATTGCTAAAGCGTCTGTGCTGCGGCTGCTTGTGCGCCATTATCGGATCCAGGCCATGAACATCCGTGGCAATCTTGAGATTGCCTCCAAAACATACAAAATCAAACATCAATCTGATCTTTATTAGCCTGCAGTCAAATCTCCAATTGTTTTTCATGCTTAGCGCTGAAGCGAATGCGCATGACAAATGATCAATATATCCTCGATAATCTTGCCCGGATGATGTCCTCGGCGGAGGAAAGAGTGGCCATGCAAGCAAAGGACATGTTCGATCGAATTCAAAACAGCCAAAACTCTGATCATCAAGACTTGGAGATAGCCGCGCTTGTCGAAAATTATCTAGCGCTCCGCCGTCTCCGCTTGCAGGCGCTGGAGAAATTATGACTCGCCCACATTTGGCGGCAGGGTCAAAATAATTCCAACCCGCAAGTTCGAGCGGCCACTTGCTAACCCCGTACCGAAGCCCGCTCATGCCGCCCGCACCGCGGCGGCCGGCGGTAGCGCGCTCGGGAAGTGCCAGCCCGGATTCCGGTGCCCGGCTTTCTCCGTCGTCGGGCAGCTTCCGGCCTCGCCCTGGGCCCGGCGATAGGCCATCCAGGCCTCCCATTCCGGGCTGCCCTGCTCGACGAACACCCGCGCCGGCGCCGCCGAGGCCGCGCCGATCGGCGCCGAGGGGCGGAAGTTCATGAACCGCCGCTGGCGCAGCCAGCCGTGCAGCCCCTTGGCTGCGTAGCCCGTTCGGCTGAGGTCGGCGGCGTAGCTGGCCGCCGCGCCGATCGCCAGAACCTGATCCTCGGCGCTCATCCCGGCGAAGATCGCCTGGGCCTGGTCGCGCCGCGTCACACCCCGGGCCGTGGCCGGATAGGCCGCTTCGAGCCGGGCGAACCGCTCGACGGCCTCGCCCTCGAGCGCCGCCGGCGGCGTCTGGTTGGCGGCCGGTTGGGGCGCGACGGGCGCCGAGACGCCGTTCCCCCGGAGGAGTTTTCGAGCCTTGAGCCCTCCCCCCGTGGGGGGATTAAGGGGGGAAGAATCCTTGGTAGGATTCAATACTTGGTAGGCGGCTCGGTTTTCCGGCGCCGGTTCGTCCGGCTCCGGATCCTCCGGCGCCGGTAAATCGAGCTGCGGTGCCGCGGCCGTGACGGGCGGCTCCACCGTGGCTCGATTTTCGGGCTGCGGTGACGCCTCCACGACGGAGGCCGAAGGCTCGTCGTTGACGATGTAGTCCGAGCCCGCGAACGTGCCGCGCCCGGCCGTCCGCGCGGTCTGGCGCACCATCCAGCCGGTCTCGATCAGCTCGCGAATGATGCCCTGCATCTTGTGCTTTCCCGTGCCGAACCGGGTGCGCAGATGGTCCTGCGACACCGTCCAATCGTCAGGCAGGCTGCGCAGGTAGCAGAGGATGCCCAGAGCCTCCGGCGACAGCCGCGTGTCCCGGAAGATCTCCTGGGACATGATGGCGAAGTTCTTGGTGTGTTTCCGTCGGATGATCATGGCGGGTGCCTCTTCGGGCAAAGCGTCACCGTTCGGCCGCGAAACCGGTCAGGCTTCGGGCACGCGAAAACCCAGCGCCGGAATCGCGGGGCACGCGCGGCGTCGGGCGGCTCGTTTGGGGGGGGGATGACACCCGCCGCGCCCCGGCCGAGGCCGGGCAAGGCTCCGCCGGTCGCGCGCGAGGGAGCGTCGGCACGAATCCGGGCAGGAAGCGCGAGTGAAGAGCCGGATGCGACCGCGTGTGGGGCGAAGCGGGCGCAGTCCGGCGTTCAGCGCGCGGCGGGTGTCATCGAGGCGGGGCGGATCGCGGCGGGCCGCGCGGGGGCGGCCGCAGGCATGGGCGCGGTCTCATTCCGCCGTCTCCGCCAGAGCGGGCTGCGGCGCGTAGAGGTTGGCGAAGTCCAGCCGGGGACGGCGCTGGAACGCCTCGCCGTAGGGGCCGGGGCTCGCCCGGCGCACCAACTCATAGAAGCTCTCGGGCTTCTCGCTGTGCTCGCCCGGTGCGCCCTCGAACCCGTTGGGCAGGTCGGCCCGGGCCAGCATCAGCCCGCCGCGCGTGGCGAACACGCAGTACTCGTCGC
>NZ_JAPRBT010000006.1:0-3218 GCF_043352485.1 Methylorubrum sp. POS3 | reverse complement strand
GCCTTCGGAAAGGTCTGGCCGCGCCAAGTGTTGGCGAGGCGTTGGCCGAGGCCGGCCTCGCGCACATCGGCGCGGAGGTCTTCCTTCAGCCCGTCCGTGACCGCGCGCATGCCCGCGGTGACCGAACGGGCGATCTGTTCGTCGGTGCCCTTCAGTGCCGCGCGCGGATCGCCGGCCCTCGCGGTGAACCTCACGGGGCACCCCCATCCGCCACGGGCTGGCGCAGCTCGACCTCGCAGGTGCGCACCAGGCGCTGCCGGTCGATCCGGGCGAGGCCGAGGACGACGAGCGTCTCGCTCACGCCGCCATCGGCGTCGAACAGGTCGATCTCATCGGTCACGGCCGGGTCGGTCACCTCGGACAGGCGGACCTCGATCAGCATGGCGTCGAGGTCGTAGGGCCTGCCGTCGAGCGGCACGATCGCCTCGGGCGTGCGCCGGCGGACGCGAACCGGCTGACCAAGCGGTTCGCCCCGCACCCGCCAACGGGCATCCAGCCCGAGATGGGGATCCTCGAACTGGGCGTCGACCATGGCCTCGAAGACGCTCATCCCCGGCGCAACGCCGCGGCGAGGTCGGCCTTGGTCTGGGCATCGGCCTCTCCCTCCAGCGCGAGACTCGCATCGGTCTCCTCACCGGGGCCGGCCTCGCCGCCGCTGGCACGGCCACTTTCCGCGACCTCGTGCGTGCCGGCCTGCAAGGCGGCCTGGGCCTCGTCCCAGCCCATGCCGACCGTCGGGCCGTCCGGTTTTCCCTTCTCGCGCAGCAGCACGGCAACCTCCTCGTTGGCGTGGCCCGCGGCAGCAGGCCGTCAGGGGATGGAAGGCCTGCCGACGCGGCGCCGGCAGGCCGCTCGATCAGTTCGAGGTGGTGCCGCGCACCAGCAGCGCCGGACGCTTGACCAGCGGCAGCGGGTTGGACTCGGTGTGGATGTCGACGCCCTTGCCGAACTTCTTCGGCTCCAGCGGCGCGACGAACACCTCCGCGTCCGGACTGTCGGCCAGCGGCGACTGGTTGACCCCGCTCCAGAAGTCGGGCGGCGCCCAGTAGTTGGTGAAGGTGTCGTTGGTGCCGAGCGGGAAGAAGCGCACGTCGCCCGCCGGGATGAACCGGCTCGGCACGCTCATCGAGCCATCCTCCTGCACGTAGGAGGCCGAGCCGCGGTACTCCTCGAACACGATGCCCTTGAACGAGAAGCCCTTGCGCACGCTGTCGCGCAGCGGGTTCTGCGTCGCGGTGAAGTACTTGAACGCCTCCTTGACCGAGGCGTGGCTCGTGAACTTCGCCATCCATTCCGGCGAGGCCAGCGCATGCACGCCGCTCATGGTCTCGCCCAGGAGGTTGTCCTCCATGTAGCCGACCACCTCGTCGCACTTCGCCCCGACATCGGTCGAGGCCGTGCCGAGGGCGAAGTCCACGACCTTCTCGCTCACGCCGAATGCCTGGAACAGGTCGAGGATCGGCGAACCGTCGTAGTCGAGGACGATGCCGCGCAGGGCCGTCACCCGCAGGTGCTCGAGAGTGATCGCGTGCTTCTTGCGCATCGTGATCAGCTTGCGGTTGACGAAGCCGAGCACGGTCTCGAGCGAGAAGCCGCCGCCATAGGCCGCCAGCATGTTCTGCACGTCGGTGGCCAGCACGCTGTCCTCGTGCGGGATGTGCGGGACGACGAAGGCCTTCGGCTTCTGCCGCCCGCGCGTGCCGAGCGAGGCCGGTCCGCCGCGCGGGCGGGTCGGCAGCAGGTTGAGCACGCCGTTCTCGATGGTGACGATGACCGACGTGGTCGGGACCGGCTCGTTGCCGAACAGGCCGAGCCCGTTGATCCGCCCGTACTGGTTCGGGACCAGGGCGACGTTGGCGGTCAGGGTGGAGGCGGCGAACGCATCCTGGTTGAAGATGTCGAGGATCGTGTCAGCCATCGGCTCAGGCCCCTTCGCGCACGAGGATGCCCGCCGCCCGCAGCTGGCTGATGGCCGCCGCGCGCTTGGCTGCATCGGTGATGGTCGGCCCCCAGACGAGGCCGTTGTGGCTCGCGGTCGCCTCGCGGGCGACGATCACGGCCCGCTGGTCGGCGCTGCTGGCGTCGACCGGGAAGACCAGGATGGCGACGGCGGTCTGCGCGCCGTCCGAACTGGCGGCCGTGGCGGGGACGAACTTGCCGGACGCCGTGAGCCGGCCGAGCACGTGCCCGGACTTGAGCTTGCCCGCGCCGGCGGCGACGATCGCGGTGTCGCGCGAGCGGTAGTTCTCCGCCTCGGACTTCAGCCAGTCCGAGGCGACGGGAGCGGTTTCGAGCAGCGGCATCGATCAGGCCTCCGTCTTGGCGAGGCCGGCGCGCCGGATCTCGCGCGCCATGCTGGCGGAGGAGGCGGCGGCTCCGGCCTGGCCGGTCTCGACCGGGACGTGGCTGGCGATCGACGTGGTCGCCTCGCCGGCGACGAGCTTGTCGAACAGCGCGGCGCGGATCGCCTCGACGCCCTTGCCCTCGGCGAGCATCGTCGCGGCGAGATCCTCGGGGATGCTCGGATCCTTGGCCCGGGCGAGCGCGACGAGGTTCCTGGCTTCGCCGGCGGCGGCGATGCGCTGCCTCGCCTCGTCGACGCCGATGCCCTCGGCCAGCAGCGTCGCGGCCATCGCCGGCACGCCGCCCGCGGTGCAGAGCCGGGCGATCTCGGCGGCATCGGCCCGGCCGATCGCGCCCGTGCTCTCGCGCGCCGTCTCGATCTGCCCCTCGGCGGCGGCGATCGCGCCGTCGAGGCGGGTGACCTCGCCGGCGGCGGTCTCGAACGAGGCGAACTCGTCGTCGGTCATCGAGCGGCCGCGGGCGGCGGCGGCGATCTCGGACATGCGGGCGGAAGCCTTCGCGCGATCACGGCGAAGGGCTGCCAGATCGGCGGCCATGGGTTCTGTCCTTGCTGGGGGCGGCGCGGCTTGCGCCGGGGAGCCGGGCCGGATGGCCGCGGGGTCTCGTGAGCGGGGTCAGCCCCGCGCGGCGCGCGCCCGGCGCTCGGCCGAGGCGGTCCGGGTCAGGTCGGCGAGGCTGCGCTCGTAGGTCTGGACGCGGTCGGCCATGCCGGCGGCGACGGCGGCGGCACCGACCTTGACGCCGCCGGCGCCGAAGTCGGAATGGACCTTCGCCGGGGTGGTGCTGCGGCCGCGGGCGACGTCGGCGATGAACTGGGTCTCGATGCTGTCGAGCAGCGCGCGGATCTCGGCCGC
>NZ_JAPRBT010000056.1:0-4958 GCF_043352485.1 Methylorubrum sp. POS3 | reverse complement strand
GCTTGCTCGGGCGGCGCTTGCGAGGCTCGGTCATCCCGACAAACTAGGGCGCCGAGCCTCAGCGCCTACCGAGATAGGTCCTTAGCCGCCGCGTGAGATGTGGAAGCCGAACACCCCGAGCAGGCTGGTGCCGATCGAGCCCAGCATCCAGGCAATCACCTTCCACGTGCGGGTCTCGATCCCGGTCACCCGCTTCTCAAGCCCATCGAAGCGGCGTTCGACGGCCTCGTGCTGGGCCTCGACCTCGGCACGCGGAACGTAGGTGGCCAGCATCGAGACAAGCTGGGCATGGCGCGCATCGGCGGTGTCCTGCATCGCTTTCTGCCGCTCGACCATGCGCGCGAGGTCGACATGGATCCGCAGTGGCAGCGGCAGCTCGTCGCCGAGATCGAGATCGTTCGACATGGCAGACCTCAGCTCTGAGCGGTGGGGTGGTCTGGCGGCCATCCAGTTGAGGGCGGCCAGGAAAGATTGGATCGCCGGCGGCATGACGCCCGCCGGCGATCCGATGGCGATGTGTCGATCGTGCCTAGCGGGCCGCCGGGATGATCTGTCGGAGCGCCGGCTCGAGCACCTTGGCCGCGGTGCTGTCCGGCTCGAGGTCGAGCGACCGGAAGATGCGCGCTCCGAGCTCGTCCGGGCCGCCGGCGAGGCGGACGATCCAGCCCGGCGTCGAATCCAGTGCGCGCTGGAGCGCCTTGGCCACCACCGCCGAGCCGACCGGGATGGTCAGCACCTGTCCTTTGGCCGCGCCCTCGACCGCGTTGAGCCCGTAGTCGACCGCGGTACGCACGGCGATCTCGATGCGGCCCGCGAGCAGGCCCGACAGCCAGACCGGGCCGATCCGCGCGAGCAGCACCGAGGCGAGGCCGGACAGGACGGTCACGGCGAACGAGGCGACGGTCGGCGCGGCGGCAGCGACCATCGCCTCGGCCGACAGCACCACGGCGGCGCCGGCGATGGCTTCGGCGGCATGGGCAGGAGCGAACAGGGCGGTGAGTGCGACGCAGGCGAGCGCCAGCACCGCGAACATGAGCGCGTGCATATTTCGTCCTCGTTTTTGGGGATGGGTGCGCGGCGAGCCCAGCCAGCGCGGGTTGAACGCCTGGAGGATCCAGGCGAAAGGGTCAGGCACCGCCGGCGGCGCTGGTTGACTCGGTGATCGCCGCGGGCGCGGTCCGGGCACGCAGCAAGTTTACAAACTGCCCGGTTAGGCGGCTCCAGAAGGTCGTTGCGGTTGACACCACCACCGGCTCAATCACGGGGGTGGCCCGGCCCGGATCGAGTACGGCCGCCACCGGCGCGGCGACGGCGATCGGGCTTGCATCGCTGCGCCGGGCCCGCGGCAGGGCCTGTTGGTAAGGCGTGCGGAACTGGTCGGCTTCCGCCTGCCGGCGCGGGAGCAGCACGGCCGGGCGGTCCCACATCAGGATCGCCTCGGCCGCGCCCGCGCGATCACCGGCGCGCAGACGCCGCAGCACGGTCGAGCGCAGGAAGGCGGCCGGGCCAATGTTGAAGCAGAGCGAGACCAGCGCGTCGAAGGCATGCTGCGGCAGATCCCCCGGCACGGCCTGGCGCACCGTCTTGACGAAGCTCTGCACGTCGCGGGCGAACAGCGCGTCGCACTCGGCTGCGCTGATGCGAAGGCCGGCGCGCGGCACCGGCAGACCTGCGGCGGCTGTGTGGCCAACGCCGATCGTCCAGATGCCGACGCTGTCCCTATAGGCGGCGAGCCGCCGTCCCTCGCGCGCGATGAGGACGGCCGCGCCGATCGGGCTGAGATCCATTCTGGTGTCTCCGGTGGTGGGTAAGGGAGGCCGTGCGAGGACGGCAGGCACGGCGCGGTAGGACGCGGGAGCGTGCGATGGCGCGGACCGGATCGACCAGGGGCGCCTGAGGTTCAGAACCCGATCAGTGTAGCCGAGCTAGGGGCAGCTTTCGACCCAAATCGGCCCCCAGGAACGTCTGGTTTGGGGCTACGCGACCGTGGTCAGCCGAGCGACCGCACCGACGATTTGGTACTGCCCCGCGTGTAATGTCTGCGCGTCGAGTTCGTCCCACTTGGTGCTGAAAATGCCTACGCTGGCATTGGCCGCGCCGATCAGCAGCGTCTGCACGCAGGCGAGTTTCAGCAAGTAGCCGGCCATCAGGACAGCAATAATTCGGCAAATTTACAATCAGAACCATACATGGGCCGAAGGATACGTATTTACCGATAGCAATGCCCCTAATCCAGGCTATCGGCCGGCATAAATCAAGATAAAATATATGTGATACCACATATTAATTAGTTTTTAAGCACTTTCTGCCTATTCTGTAAATCAGCAACCCGTATAGCGGTGGTACGGTGCTCCGGTTCGTGTAGGGCCAGGTACTTTTGTAAAGCCGCTTTAGGATGAGACATGGCGCCGCTTTTCTTCACCCGTGGTGATTACTCACTACTGGATGCTGTAAAGCGCACCCAGGGCGTAGTTGAGCTGACACCTTCCGGTGCAATGCTGAGCGCCAATGCGCGCTTTCGTGATCTACTCGGCTACACCCTGGAAGAGTTGCGGGGCCACTCGCTGGACGTAGTGCTCGATCCGTACGAGGCGGCCAGTCAAGAGCAACGGGAGCTTTGGTCCGCCGTCGCTCAGGGGGAGTGTCGCACGACACGCTCGCGGCATCTCACTAAGCAAGGTGACGAGGTTTGGCTGCAGCTCAGCTACAGCCCGGTGCTCGATCGTGCCGGGCGAGTTGTCAAGGTCGTCCAACTCTCGAGCGATGTGACCGCGCAGCAGCGCTACAGCCTTGATCAGGAGGCTGTGCTCCAGGCGATCAGTTGCTCACGCGCCTCCATCGAGTTCGCCCTGGACGGCACCATTCTGACGGCCAATCCCAACTTCCTCAGCACCGTCGGCTACACCTTGGAAGAGATCCAGGGCCGGCACCACCGCCTATTCGTCCTACCCGCCGAGCGCGACGGCCAAGCCTATCGTCAGTTCTGGGCGGCGCTGGCGCGCGGCGAGTTCCAGCGTGCCGAGTACAAGCGCGTCGGTAAGGATGGGCGGGAGCTCTGGCTGCAGGCGATCTATAATCCGGTCCGCGACCGGCGAGGCAAGCCGTACAAGGTCGTCAAGTTCGCCACCGACGTGACGCAGGACAAGCTGCACCGGGCCGACGTGGCGGGACAGATCGCGGCCATCAACCGGTCGCAGGGCGTCATCCACTTCGGCATGGATGGCACGATCTTGGAGGCCAACGAGAACTTCCTGAACGTCGTCGGCTACCGGCTTGATGAGGTGCGCGGTCGGCACCATCGGACGTTCGTCGAGCCGTCGGATGCGGAGTCGGCAGAGTACTTGCAGCTGTGGGATATGCTTCGGCGGGGCGAATATCAGGCCGGCGTGTTCAGACGTCTGGGAAAGGGTGGTCGAACGGTCTGGATCCAGGCCAGCTATAATCCGATCTTCGACGACGACGGCAAACCGTTCAAGGTGGTGAAATACGCCACGGACATCACCGCCAAGACAGCAGCCCAGCACGCAGCGACTAGCGCGTCGGGCCAGACGCTAATCAACGTGCAGGCCGTAGCCTCTGCCTCAGAGGAGCTCAGCGCCTCGATCGGGGAGATCGCACAGAGCTTAACCCGCTCGCGCTCCGAGGTCGACGCCATCCACGAACAGGCCAGCGCCGCTGATCGCTCCACCGCGAAACTGAAGGAGGCGGCCGTATCGATGAACGGCGTCGTCCAACTCATCCAGGCGGTCGGAGAGCAGATCAACCTGCTGGCGTTGAACGCAACGATTGAGGCGGCGCGGGCCGGAAGCGCTGGGCGTGGCTTTGCCGTGGTGGCCAGCGAGGTGAAGAACTTGTCGAGCCAAGTGACGCAGGCGACCGGGCGGATCGCGCGGGACATCCACGCCATGCAGGGGATCTCGGAAGAGGTGGTCGGAGCGTTGCTGTCAGTGGTGCAAGCCATCGGGTCTGTGCGCGAGATGGTGACGGGCGTAGCCTCTGCGGTCGAGGAGCAGAGCGCCGTCACCCAGGAAATCTCGTCGAGCATGCAGACGGCAGCTCAGGGGGTAGGCGAGATCACCATCAGCCTGCAGACACTTACGGGGTGAGCGCGTGATTTCACGCGCCCCTTGAACTTTGATCTGCGCAATGTGGCTCCCGATCATGGTGCGAACGCCCGGCAAGGAAGACGGCGTCCGCTTCTGGGCATTGAGCCAACTGCTGCTCTCGACCCCCAGCAGCCCATCCGTTTAGTTCGGTTTAGGTGTGGAGTGGAGAACCGGCGCTATCAGTCCGATATGGGTCAGCCTTTACCGAACCGTCTCTGACAGTCGCTACCGGCCCATTGCAGACGAGCGGCCCCTCTGCGGGTAGAACGTCCTGCATGACGGAATATACGAACATCCGTGTGCAGCGCGCCGATCATGTCGGCTTCGCAGTCGGCTCACTCGACGAGGCGCTTCGGTTCTGGATCGATGGGCTCGGCGCACGCCTCGTGCGGACCGGCGAGATGGGGGGCGAGTTCCTCGGTCAGGTCACCGGAGCGCATGGGGCGAAGGTACGCCTAGCGATCGTTTCGCTGGCGGATCAGACGATCGAACTCCTGGAGTATCAGGGTCCGAACCGACCAAGCGTGCCAGCCAAGCCGTTCGACCCAGGCTTCGCGCATCTCGCCCTTGTGGTCGATGACATCGACGCGCTCCTGGTGCGGATCGCCGCCTACGGCTGGAAGGCGCAAGGCACACCGCAGCCGATCGCGAGCGGTGCGCGGGCTGGAACGCGGGTGATCTACACTGTTGGTCCTGACGGCGCGACAATCGAGTTCATGCAGCCGCCAGCTATCGCCTAGGATCACTGATCCCGCAGGGCGAGGGTCCGCTTCCCACCGAGGCCGTGTGGAAACGCAGATCCCTCGGGATCGGGGCGAGCGCACCGAGTGGCGCCGGAGATCGAGCTGCTTG
>NZ_JAPRBT010000055.1:0-9452 GCF_043352485.1 Methylorubrum sp. POS3 | reverse complement strand
ACGATCGCCTCGATGGCGGGACGGGCAGCGACCAGCTCAACGGCGGGGCCGACAACGACACGCTGCTCGGCGGCGACGGCGGCGACAGCCTCTACGGCGGCAGCGGCGCGGACACGCTCTCGGGCGGCAACGACGCGGACTACCTCTACGCCGAGTACGACCCGCTGACCGGCGGCGGCGACGCGGTCGGCACGGTCAACGTCCTCAACGGCGAAGGCGGCAACGACTACCTCTACGGCGGGACCGGCAACGACCAGCTCAACGGTGGGCTCGACGCCGACACACTCTACGGCAACAATGGACAGGACACCTTGGACGGCGGCGCTGGTGTCGATTATCTCAGCGGCGGATCGGGGGCAGACATCTTCGCCTTCAGCGCATCCCTTCTCGCGAGCAACGCCGATCGCATCGGCGATTTCTTGGCCGCTGACGACACCATTCAGCTCGAAGCGAGCGTCTTCACGGCGCTGAGCACCGGTGCACTCTCCGCCTCGGCCTTCAAAGATCTGAGCACTGGCTCGAAGGATAGCGACGACCGCATTCTCTACGACTCACGCACAGGCGCCCTTTTCTACGATGCCGACGGAAGCGGTACGGCTTTCACTGCGATCCAGTTCGCTACTCTCGACAATAAAGCGACGATCTCAGCCGCCGATTTCGTGGTCGTGGATTCCTCAGTCGTCGTAGGCGGCACGTTTACCGGCACCTCTGGCGCTGACAATCTGATTGGGACGAACGGCAACGACACGATCAACGGGCTTGCCGGCGCCGACCGTATGACCGGCCTTAGGGGCGACGACATCTTCATCGTTGACAATGCCGGGGACGTGGTCGTCGAAGACACGAATGGCGGCACCGATACGGTGCAGACGAGCCTCGCGAGCTATATTCTGGGAAGCAATGTCGAGAACCTGACCTATACCGGTTCGTCCGGGTTCACCGGTACTGGCAACGATCAGAACAACGTCATTAAGGGCGGCGCGGGGGCTGACCGGCTCGATGGACGAGCCGGAGCCGACACCCTGATCGGCGGTGCAGGCAACGACGTCTACAACGTCGACAACCTCAGCGACGTGGTCAGCGAGGAGACTGCTCTCGGCTCAGGCGTCGATGCGGGCGGCACCGACACTGTGAACAGTTCGGTGTCCTACACCCTTGGGAGCCTCTTCGAAAACCTGACTTTGACGGGTTCGGCCATCATCGACGGAACTGGTAATGGCCTCAACAACACCCTCGTCGGCAACAGTGCGGCCAACATCCTGTCCGGAGGAGGCGGTAACGACAGCCTCAACGGCGGCCTCGGGGCGGACACTCTCCTCGGCGGCGCGGGCAACGATGTCTACACCGTCGACAATACGGGTGACGTCGTCAGCGAGGAGACTGCCCTCGGCTCAGGTGTCGATGCTGGCGGTACCGATACGGTGAACAGCTCGGTCACTTTCATACTCGGCAACTTCTTCGAGAATTTGACCCTCACCGGTTCGGCCACCATTGACGGAACCGGCAACGGCTCGAACAACAGCCTCATCGGTAACAGCGCGGCCAACATCCTATCCGGAGGGGACGGCAACGATAGCCTCAATGGCGGCCTTGGGGCGGACACTCTCCTCGGCGGCGCGGGCAACGACACTTATACCGTCGACAACACAGGTGACGTCGTCAGCGAGGAGACCGCTCTCGGCTCGGGCATCGATGCCGGCGGCACCGATCTCGTCAACAGCGCGGTCACTTTCGCCCTCAGCGGCTTCATCGAGAACCTGACGCTGACCGGTTCGGCCACCATCGACGGGACCGGCAACAGCCTGAACAACACCCTCAACGGCAACACCGCCAACAACGTCCTCTCGGGCGGAGACGGCAACGATATCCTCAATGGCGCGGTGGGGGACGACACCCTGATCGGCGGGGCCGGCAACGACTCGCTCATCGGCGGCCTGGGGGCCGACACCCATCTCGGCGGCGCGGGCAACGATACCTACACGATCGACAACGCGGGTGACGTCGTCAGCGAAGAGACAGCCCTCGGCTCAGGCATCGATGCTGGCGGCACCGATTTCGTCAGCAGTGCGGTCACCTTTACCCTCGGCAGCTTCATCGAGAACCTCACGCTGACCGGCTCGGCCACCATCGACGGAACCGGCAACGAACTGAACAACGCCCTCGTCGGCAACAGCGCGGGCAACATCCTGTCCGGAGGCGGCGGCAACGACAGCCTCAACGGCGGCCTCGGGGCGGACACCCTCCTCGGCGGCGCGGGCAACGACACCTACACCGTCGACAACACAGGTGACGTCGTTAGCGAGGAAACGGCTCTCGGCTCGGGCGTCGATGCCGGCGGCACCGACCTCGTCAACAGCGCGGTCACCTTCGCCCTCAGTGGCTTCGTCGAGAACCTGACGCTGACCGGCTCGGCCACCATCGACGGGACCGGCAACGGCCTGAACAACACTCTCAACGGTAACACTGCCAACAACGTCCTCTCCGGCGCAGACGGCAACGATATCCTCAACGGCGCGGCAGGGAATGACACCCTGATCGGCGGGTCCGGCAACGACTCGCTCATCGGCGGCCTGGGGGCCGACACCCATCTCGGCGGGGCAGGCAACGACGTCTACACCGTCGACAACACGGGCGACATCGTCAGCGAGGAGACGGCCCTCGGCTCAGGCGTCGATGCCGGCGGCACCGATCTCGTCAACAGCGCGGTGACCTTCACCCTCAGCAACTTTGTCGAGAACCTGACCCTCACCGGTTCGACTATCATCGACGGAACCGGCAATAGCCTCAACAACACCCTCGTCGGCAACGCCGCCGCCAACACCCTCTCCGGGGGGGCAGGCAACGACAGCCTCAACGGCGGTGCGGGCAATGACATCTTGATTGGTGGGGCCGGAACCGACACGCTGACCGGCGGGCTGGGGGCTGACCAGTTCTTCTTCGCGAGCCCGGGCGGAGGTACGGATCTCATCCTCGACTTCACCCGCTCGCAGGGGGACAAAATCGTGGTCGCCGCGACAGGTTTCAGCGGTCTGACCGCCGGCACGACCCTTCCATCGGACTGGCTCGTCAACGGCACTGCGGCCACGGCGGACCATGGGCAGTTCATCTACAACAGCACCAGCAAGCAGCTGAGCTGGGACGACGACGGAACCGGTAGCGCCGCCGCACAAGTCCTGGCGACCTTCTCGGCCAACATTGGACCTATGAACACGTCAGACTTACTGATTGCATGAACATTAAGGAGAAATTCGATTCCGGCCGGGGTGAAAAGATATCCCTCGGCCGGACGCTGGGCGAAGCAATCTAATTATACCAGCTGTCCAGTTGTGAAGGGTATCAAGCCGAACGGATGCGTGAAAAGCGCGGTTTTCGTGCGCCCGCTCGCATGTTTTGAGGGCCGTACAAGCGGCTGACCCGTGGTGGTCTTAGCTCCTGTTTCCAGCAAGAGATAAGTCCGCCTTGGCTGGCTGCGATGAGCCGTCAGCCGACATTTAGTCGGCAAGCGCCGAACCGCCGCTTTCGACCCATAGCCGACTTCACAGCATCTCGACGCGAGCGACCAGGGTCCGCACCCTCGGTGCCTTACAGCCAAAGGACGCGAGCGCACTCGCCGCGGCAATGCCAACGACGCCACGACAGCGGTGACTCACCGCACTCATGCGGAAAGCGCTCGACGATCTGTGTAGCGGCCCTTACGGAGAGAAGCCTCTTCCGCCGGGGCGCGCCTTCACTAAGCCGCCTTGTCTAGCTTCGCGCTGAGCCGGGCGATCATTTCGGGATCGAGCCAATCCGCGGCTTGGAACTGCACACCGATAGCATCGTCTTCTGCGTAGACTACGCTGGCGCGACGGACGCAGCCGTCGCCGAGCTCGACCGTCAGTGCGGTCCCAGCGCTGGGCAACACCCCCGTGATGAGAAGGCGTGCTCCACCTTCGCTGATGTCATCCAACCGCGCGGTGATAGTTTGCCCGCCGACCAATAGTTGTGCAGACGTGCACGCCTTGCGGCGCTCGGACGACCGTCGCTCGGAGATTGCATGCACAACTTCGTCGAGGCGCGTACTGAACGTTCCCGCCTCACCGAGTAGGTCGTGAGCAAGTCGTGCCAGCTCGATCGCTAGGCGATCCGTCTCGTTAGCCGCAGCCGGCACGACGCCGAGATCCTGAATTGCTGAGCGCGTCTGATCGGCGGCCGCCTGTACGCTCCGGTCAATCTCGGCGGTAGTCGCACTCTGCTCTTCGACAGCGCTCGCAATGGCCGACGCTGTCGTGCTGATCGCTGCGACTGTCTCGTCGATGTGGCCCATCGCCGACAGGACCGCGTGCGAGGCAGAGCGCAAGGCCGTGATTTGCTGACCGATCTCAGCAGTCGCCCTACTCGTTTGCTCAGCTAACATTTTCACCTCGCTGGCGACCACCGCGAAGCCGCGTCCGGCATTCCCAGCCCGCGCCGCCTCTATGGTGGCATTGAGCGCCAGCAGGTTCGTCTGCGCCGCGATCTGGCTGATCACGTTCGTCACGGTGCCAATGCGGGTACTGGCCTGATCGAGCTGTGCCGCCAGTGTGCGGGTATGCAGCACCTGTTCCTTCGCTTGCCGGACCACTGAGTTCGATTGGCTCGCCTGGGTCGCGATTTCGGCGACGGACGCCGAAAGCTGGGTCAGGGCCGCCGCGACACCTGTCACGCCCCCGACCGACACGTTGAGCTGATCCACGGAGCGATCTAGGCGCTCGCGCGTGGTGGAGGCTTGCCCGCTGACGCTCGTCGAGGTCTTGCTCATGGTCCCAGCTAGCGTCTCAAAGCGGCCCATGGCGTGCCGAGTGGCTCCAGTAATGCGCTCCGAGATCTCAACCATGTAGGCGACCCAGGCGTCGCGCTCTACCTGGCGGTCGGCGTTAGCAGACTCGACGATCTGACTGGCAGTGCGGTCGCGGAAATGCACGACGGCCCGGGCGAGTTCGGCGATCTCGTCGTTTCCCTTTGCCTCTGGCACCTTGGCAGTCACGTCACTGTCGGCCAGGACGCGAATGCGGCGGCCAAGCCCGTCAAGCGCCCGTACCACAGACCGGCTCAAGAGCCATGCAAGGCCAAAGGCAAGTGCCGCGACGCTGAAGCCGGCAACACTGGCGAGCATCATTGCATTGAAGAGGCTATCGATGCGGGCAATCAGTAGTCGATCGAGCTCGTCTATGCTCGCTCGCTGAAGCTGGTCGTTGGCCGCGATGGCGGCCCTGACGGCGTCTTCCAACGAAGCAGTCTCAGCTTCCGGGCGGCGCCTAGCCTCATGCGCCTGCAAGATGGCATCGGCGTTGGCGAAAAGACGCGTATAGGTGCCTACTAAGGTTTGGAGCGGTTCCGTAAGTGCTTGGTGCGTCTGTCCGGCGTTGGCGGCGAAAGCCTTACCGAGGCCGCGCTCGACACCCTCAACCCCCGCACGTAGTTTGCCGAGATCGATCAGTCGCGTTGCGTAGTCGCCCTTGCCTAGGTCTACATTGCCGGCGTGGGCGCGAGCGTCGGCGCCGAGCTTGCGACTCAGCTCAAGCACCTCAGGCAGGCGCACCACTGCAGTGTCCATGACATAGAATGAGTCAAGGTCGGGATCGAGCAGTAGGTTCGAGCCGTCGCCTACAGCATCGATCAGGGCACGAGCGGCCGCAGTCTTAGCGGCGCGATCACCGGACGAAAGCGCAGTACCGAGGGTATCGGAGGCGGTGATGGCCTTGTTCGCTTCGGAGTGTGTGGCACTCACTGCCCGCTCGGCCTCGACGGCGGCGGCTGGCAGAGCACCCTCTGTGGGCTGAGTCGCGGCCAGAAGCATTATCTGCCACACGGCCCGGATCTGCGCGATGCCGCCTCGCTCCGCCTCGGCGAAGCGGATGTTGGTCATCGATTGCTGCACGAAAAGCCCAGCGAAGAGGCAGATTGGGATGAGGAACAGGCTGATCGTTGCAACCAGCTTATTTCGTATGGTCAGAGCGCCCCTCACAGCAAGCCTCAATTTATCGTTACGAATGACACTGTGTTATTGGAAACCGATTATTTAATATGGATTAATGTCATCCAATGTCCGCTGATGATTTACAGCGCAATGAATATGATACTGTTCACAATGATGTGAATATCCAGTATGTATTTTATAAATTGCAAATGATATGCTATTGATTTCTCTAGATTCTGTAATAAATTGGCTAAATCGGTAATATATCTCACGATTCCCTTATGAGCAAAGTGTAATTATTCACGTGCCATGCTTAAACAGCGTTCGACATTGTCAGACCTGCGGATCGTAACAATGATAAAATAATATTCAAAGTTGCCTATTGAATTTATCCTGACGCGGCGAGCACTTTATTCTCGTGGAGCAAAACTAGCTTGACGCGAAAGTTGAAGAGGCTGAGTCGATGTCAAAAAATCAACTCGCGCACCATTGCTGGAATGGTGCGATCCTTTTCGCCATCGAAGTCTATAAGCCGTCCGGTCACAGGCGCGGCTGCCAACTCGCTCAGCTGGCACGGCGATCTTGGGCGAACAGTGTCTGGGACCGGCTGCCACGGCATTCTCAGCTTCTTAGCCCTCGCCAACCTGCGGCCTCCGCCTCGTCTTTCGAACAGAACATGCGCTCGCCCGACGCTTCGTCGATCTGAGTGCGCTCGTAAACGCGCGCTGGGCACATGGTAGGTCCGATCCCCCTTTGCGCGAGATGTTGCCCTTTGATGATGCGCGCGCGCAGCGGATGCCGACGGCGTCTCTGGTTAAGAAATTATGCCGTCCAGCCCACCTGACCTATTGGCATGCCAAATCAGGCCCCAGCAGGGGCGTAAAACTTTGACGCACTATGGATTTTTATCAAATGATAGATTTGCATCCTTACCGCTATTAACGTTCTATTTTTGCGTTTATGCGTATTTACAAGCGACCACCCCGCGTCGCAGGGCTGTTATGCTGCTTTCATCTGAACGTTTGCAACCAATTGCGGCCAAAGCCGCAGCTGGCGCTGATGTAATCCAAAACGCACTTGTAGCCATTCGCAACCACCTCGGTATGGAGGTTGCATATTTCTCAGAGTTCGTAGGCGGACGCACCGTGTTTCGCCGTGTCGACGCCCCGGGCCTCGAACACCTGATCAAACCGGGCGACTCCCAGTCCCTTGATGATGTGTACTGCAATCATATCCTGGCTGGGCGCCTGCCCGAACTGATCCCCGATACATCATTGTTACCGTTCGCACGCGACATGCCGATCACGGCTAGTTTCTGCAGTGCCATTCAGACGTAGCGACAGTTCGGTTGAATCAAGAAGGCGAGCTTCGAGGCGATCTTAAGAACAAGTCCTAAACTATGAAACAGCCCCAGAGTCACGAGCATTCACGGCTTAAGTCTTTTTGGGCAGCTGTGGGCTTAGACGCCAGTCAATCAACACGATGCCTGAAAGTGTTCCCGGATGGTCCTGCCAACCGGCTGGCGCGCCAATTTTGCTCCGCTCGTACGTGGATTTCTCTCAGTGTCCTAGCACCGCTCGGCATGCTTGCTGCCTCCGCTGTATTGCTCCTCGATCTCCGACAGGATGCCTGGGACAAGGCGGGGCAAACTTCGACGAACCTGCTGCAAGTCATTGAACGCGACATCGCTCGCAATGCCGAGATCATCGACCTCTCGCTCCGTGCCGTTCAAGACAATCTACGGGTTCCGGGCCTCGCACAGCTTGAGCCCCAGATGCGCCAACTCGTTCTATTCGACCGTGCAGCCTCAGCGCGCAACCTTGGCGGCATGTTTGTCCTCGACGAGAACGGGACACTCATCATAGACGCCGCTGCCTTTCCGCCGCGCAAAGGCAATTATGCGGACCGCGACTACTTTCAGGCGCATAAGGCCAGCCGGCACCTTGGTCTCCATATCGGACGGCCCATCGTCTCGCGTCTTACGGGGGAGCGCATGCTTACCTTCACGCGACGGATCGATAAGCCCGACGGCACCTTCGGCGGCCTCGTGTTGGGCTGCCTAAAGCTGTCCTACTTCACTCACCTGTTCGACCGTATTGGCCTCGGGAAGGAGGGGGCCATCAACTTGTACTTAAACGACGGCACACGCATCACGCGTCATCCCTACCTAGAAACGGACGTCGGGGTGAATATCGCAGGCTCCCGAACCTTCGACCGGTTCGCGCGCGAGGGGAACGGGACCTTCGTTGAAACATCTGTCCGCGACGGCGTGAGACGGTTGTACACGTTCAACCGCGTCGGGGACCTGCCGATGATCCTGAACGTGGCACTCTCTGTTGACGAGATCGAGGCCGGGTGGCGGGCAAAAGCCCTCGTCATCGGGAGCATCGTGCTGGCCTTGTGCAGCCTGACAATTGCGCTCTCGGTACTGTTCGGGCGCGAACTCCAACGCCGCGCTGCGATGCAGGCCGAACTGTCTCGGCTATCGCTGACCGATACGCTGACGGGGCTGGCGAACAGACGCCGTTTTGAGGAGGCGTTCTCGCGAGCGGGAGACGTTTCCCGACGCACAGGCATGCCGCTGAGCTTGCTCGTCATCGATGCTGACCACTTTAAGCGCATCAATGACCGCTTCGGACACACGGTGGGCGATGCGGTACTGAAAGGGCTCGCAGGATGCCTGAAGGCGAGCGTGCATCGCCCCGAGGATCTTGTGGCCCGCATTGGCGGCGAGGAATTCGTGGTACTTTTGCCCAATACGGGCCAAGAAGGCGCGGTGCGCGTTGCCGATAAGGTTCACCGGGAGGTGGCGACGCTATCTCTCGGTCCCAAAGGCATCGCCGCTGGCTCGATCACGGTCAGCATCGGTCTTGCCACCGGCGGGGCTGCGTCGAACGAAGACCTCTACCGAGAGGCCGACGAGGCCCTTTACGCAGCCAAGGCCAGTGGGCGGAACCGGACCCATTGCGAATCGCCAGAAGTACCAAAAGCGACCACCAGTATGCTTCGCTTGATTGCGTCCTGATTTGGTCAGTATTCAAAGGGCACAGCAGCTTTGGATTACGTGCAACGCCCGCTGGTTCCGCAGCGCGCTAAGTCCGTGCGATCGCCTGAGGTTTTTGGGAGCTCGAAAAGGGCAACTTTCGTGCACCCGCTCTCATCAGCCACGGGTGCAGCGTGAGCCACTGATTCATAGCGGCTTTGCCCCATGCTCTCGAGGCGCCGCATTGCGCGATGAGCCAACCTCTGGCTGGCACACGCTAAACCGCCGCTTCTGACCCCTTGCGGACATTCGAGGTGGTGACGTCGAAGGTCCGGATGGGGTCGAAAGCGGCGGTTGAGACGCCGCGATCCTGATGTCGGCTAATGGCGCGAAGACGAACAAAGTGGAGGCGAACTCCTGACCCCTTGCGGACATTTGACCTGCTTCCGCCGAAGGTCCGCTAAGGGTGCAGGCTGTGTGAAAACGCCCTGATCTGGTAGAGTAGTTTCCGATCTGAGGAGGTCGGGATGA
>NZ_JAPRBT010000054.1:0-9083 GCF_043352485.1 Methylorubrum sp. POS3 | reverse complement strand
TGCCGGTGACCGCGATCGCCTGCAGGCCGTAGAAGTCGTGCGCCCCGACCGAGTCCGCCTCGTCGGTCCAGGCCAGGAACAGGCGCTGCAGCGTGTCTCGGAACGCCGCGTCCTCGGCCTTGATCCGCTTGGCGTCTTCCAGGCTCAGTCCGTCGACCGAGCGCGCCGCGATCGAGCGCGGGACGATGCCGGTGCCAACGATGTTGTCGACGAGCCGGTCGATGGCCGCCCCGGCATAGGGGTTCTTGCGCGCCTGATCGCGCGATTTCCGCCGCAGCTCATCGAGCGCGTAGGTGATCGCGGCATTCGGCCCCCATGATCCGACGCGCCAGGACCGCGACCGCCGTCCGGTGCCGCCAGCCGCGTCGTAGGCCGAGGCCTCGACCGTGCCGCCGCCCTCGCCCCCGAGCGCTGAGCCGGCGTGGCTGTCGGCATAGAGGCCGGTGCCCTTGATCCGGGCGCGGGTGCGGAAGGCAGCCGTCACGCTAGAACCCGCTGGTGCCGATCAGAACGATGCGCCGGGCCCGTCGGCGCGGCGCCACGCCGGTGGCAGTGGCCTCGGTCTCGCGGATCCGGCGCAGCAGATCGGAGCGGGCTGCGCGCATCTCGCCGTAGCTCCGGTAGGTCACCCGGCCGGTATCCGGCCCTTCGACGGTGAGAACGCCGCTGGCCATCGCCTTATCGAGGGCAGCGAGCTGACGGCGCAGCAGCGTCGCGGTCTGATCGGGCGTCTCGCTCATCACCACCTCGCCGGCCCCTTGCGGGCCACGCTGCGTCGGATTTTGCGTTTCATCGTCCTGGCGACGAGTGAGCCCGCGACCACGGGTACGGCTGGGGCCTCGGTCACGGCCACCGGTGCGACGGTCGCCCGCTCGATGCCGAGGGCGGCCTCGAGGCTGCGCCAGTGGGTCTCCCGCCAGCGGTCCCAGCCCCGCATCGCTGCCAGACCGCGGGCATAGACCGCACAATCGAGCACCTCGTTGCGCCGGCCACCGATGATCACCCACTCGCGCCGGGTTCGGCCGCGGCTGACATGGGTGACGAGCTCCTCCGCGGTCAGCTGTTTGACCTGGTCCTCGGTCACGTCCCCGGGCAGGTGGACGAAGCCGGCGGGGAAATCGGCGCCGGTTGGCGGACGCTGCAGGGCGAGACAGCCCATCAGCTCCTGCTTGCCGAACGAAGCGCCGATCTTCACCGTCCTCAGACCGCGGCGCAGCTTCTTGCCGGCCGCGTTGGCATCCTTGGCACCGACGCCGAGATAGGCGCCCGCGTAGCTGTCCTGGCCATCGATGGCGTGAACGTTGCCGCGTCCCCGCTGCGACCGGACGAAGGCGTAAACCTCGGCGGTGAAACCGCTCGAGTCGACGCCCCAATCCCGGACCGCGATCTCGGCGCCGCTCTCGTGCTCCCAGGTCTCATCGAACATCGCGGCGAGCGCCGTCCAGACCTCGGGCCTGTTGGTCTCGCCGGGCAGCACCCGGTGCTCGACCAGCCAGCGCTCGCGGTTGCGCCCGAAGCCCCAGACTGACACCTCGATCCGGTCGCGTTGCACGTCGGCCGCCCCGATCAGCAGCAGCGCCCGGAGTGGGACGCGCCGCGCCGTGAAGGCTGGATCGCGCCGGGCGTAGACATCCTGCCATTCGGGCGCGTCTGCGCCTTCCTTCCAGGTCCGGGCGAGTTGGGTGTTGAAGAACGTCTTCAACGCCTCCGGCCCCCGTCGCAGCGCGCGGGCGTACTTCGCCACGGTCTCGCGGATCGTCTGCTTCGGCGCGTAGAGCTTCGAGGCGACGCCACCGGCATGGTCGTTCGGCACGGCCTCGGCGCCGCAGCACCGACACAGTGCCCGGCGGACCCCGTGCCTGAGCGGCGCCCATTGCTCCGGCACCTGGTTCTCGCCACAGCAGGTGAACGGCGCGGTCTGGCGCCACTCGATCCGCTTCAGCGCAGCGAGGCGCTGTGCCTCGGTCCAGGGCTTCTCACAGGCGACACACTCGTAGCGCGCGCTGGCGGGCTGGATCTTACCGCCCGCATCCTTGTCGAAGCGGACCCCCTCCCACTCCATCGACTGCCACGTCGCACAGTGCGGGCAGCAAACGAACGCCTTGCGCTGGTCGCTTTCCTCGTAGCTCGCCTCGATCGCCGAGCGCCCCGCGATGGTCGGCGAGCAGGCCAGTACGGTGAGGCTGTTGGCCTTGAACTCGGCCTGCCGCTCCTCGGCGAGGTCGATCGGCGGGCCCTCGCCGCCGGCGGACGGCGGGTACTTGTCGATCTCGTCGCAGACGAGCAGCCGGATCGGCCGCATCGCGAGGTTGGTCGGGCTGCTCGCCCCGACCATGGTCAGGTGGCCACCGGGAAACTGCTTGTGCGTCAGGGTCGCGCCGGCGTCCCGGGCCTTGGCTTCGCCGAACAGGTCGCGCAACACCTTGGTGTCGCGCACCATCGGTGCGAACCGGTCCTTCGAGAAGGTCTCGGCCGCGTCGTCCTTCGGCAGTACCGCCAGGATCGGGCACGGGTCGAGGTGGATGAACCGGCCGAGGATGTTCTCGATAACGGTGGTCTTCAGCAGCTGGGTGCACGCCATCAGCGTGATCTTGCGTACCCCCGGCTCGGTCGCCCACAGCATCGGCCCGCGGGCGACCTCGACGCGGGCGGTGACGAAACGGCCTCCGTTCGACGACTCCTTGCTGAGCTTGCGGAACGCCTCGGCCCACTCGACGACGTCAAGGTTCGGCGGGGGCGTCGCCCCCCGGCGCCACGCCGCCCGCAGGCTCGTCGTGTCGACCAAGGTCGAGTTCGGCGGGCTCGCCGAGTTCGGCGAGATGGCTTTGGACATCGGCGGTCAGGACCGTGGCTAGCGACCGCGGATCGACCTTGCCGGTCTGGGGATCGATGAGGATCCGCTCCGCCATCTCGATCGCGATGCGGCCGGGCCAGGCGATCCACGCGTCGCGGAAGGCGCGGGCCTCGTCGAAGAAGGCGGCCTCGGCCGCCGCGCGATCGACCAGTCGGTTCTTCTTCGTGAGGTAGTCGAGCCGGCGCTGCAGACCGAGGTAATTCTCCTTGCGCTCGACCGCTCGTTTGAGGTCGAGAAGCGGATCGTCCGGATCGTAGTCCGTTCCGTCGCCGCCATCCTCACCGTCGAGGTCGGCCAGGGTGGACGACGCCGGCCGGGGCAGAGGTGTCGACTTCAGCCTCTGCGCGGCCGGCTTGGGTCGGGCTTGGGTGTGAGTGGCGTTGTTACCGTCCTGCCCGCGCACAGGGCGATGGGTAACACCACCGCGATACGTTGCCGGGCGCTGGTCGAGGTTCCATTCCGTCGCCTCAACATCGATGCGCCCCTCGTCATCGAGGACGAGTAAACCCTTCTGTTTCCAGCCAGTTACCGTCTTGCGCGAGACACCGCGGGCGCGGGCGAACTCTGCTTGGCTGACGAAGTTTGCCCTGCTCGTGTCGGCCATGGGCGCTGTTACCTGTTACCCTGTTACCGGGTTTTCGAACCCTGGCGCTGGGAAAGCTCGGCGCTTCGCCCACCCGTATAGGTTCCGGAACGGCAGGGTCCCTGACAGTCCGAGGGCAGATCAGTCCCAAATAAATTCACCGTTTTTACTGCTGCTTTTGCTCAGTGAGCGCACGGGTTACTATCGAATAGGGCGGAGAGCTTGCCCAGCTATCGAGGCGCAGACAATGCGGAGGAGGAAGCGGCGGTCAGTATCGGTCATGCCGCCTACTGCGCTCGCGCTCTCAACTCCTCGCGAAACTGGTCGATCTCGCCGGCCATGAACAGCAGCATGGTGACGATCACAGCTCTTGCTTTCTGTAGTCAAAAGACTACAATGAGGCATGCCGACGATCCTTCGCACGACCCGCTTCGCCAACTGGATCGACGGCCTGCGCGACGTGAATGCGGTGGCGCGGATCACCAAGCGGATAGATCGCCTCGCCCTCGGCAATCCCGGTGATGTGAAGCCGGTCGGCGAAGGCGTGAGCGAGATGCGGATCGACTACGGCCCTGGCTATCGAGTCTACTTCGTCCAGCAAGGCGTCGAGGTCGTCGTTCTGCTCTGCGGCGGGGACAAGGGCTCGCAGGATCGGGATATCCGCGAGGCAAAAGCATTGGCAAAGGAACTCTGACGATGGCCCTGGAAACACGCCCCTACGACACCGCAGAGCACCTGAAGACGCCAGAGCATATCGCGGCGTATCTCGATGCCGTCCTAGAGGACAACGATCCGGCCTTGCTCGCTCATGCCCTCGGCGTCGTCGCACGAGCGCAGGGAATGGCCGAGATCGCACAGGAAACCGGACGCTCGCGGGAACAGCTCTACCGAACGCTGTCCGAGAAAGGCAATCCGCAACTCGACACTCTAATGGGCGTGCTGAAGGCGATGGGATTGCGGTTAAGTATCCAGCCGGTGGGGGCGTGAGCTCAATTCGGCGCTCTCTATTCTTCTACAGGCTCGACCAGGCCAAGATCAGCTTATGCCCCCGCGCTCACCTAGCGACAGTCGGCGGGCGGGGCATCGCGGAGATCTTCGATAGCTGCGAAGTGCTCCGCCGGTGTGTCGGCAAGGCGGTAGAGATGCAGCTCGGTCGCGCCCTCACGGACCACGTCGGCCTGCGCGTGCTCGATCACACTGATGCCGTCCACCGCGACGATCGAGGCAACGCCCGCCGTCCGCCGAACCGCGAGCGCCACCAGCAGCCGCGGGTCGGTGGCGCTCGACAGCGCGATCGGCGACGTGTCCAGCGGCTGCACGGTGACTACGTAGCGCCGTCCGGATCGGCCACGCCAGCACGACAGGCGCACGGCGGCGGTCGATTGCGTCCCCAGCCGCTCCTCGCGGATGTCCGGCCGCGGCGCCCGGTCGGCCCGCAGGTCCGACAGCGCTTGGCGCCAATCGAGAATGCGTCGGCTCATCGGGCGGGTCGCTGCCCCTGGAGGCTCAGCACCACCCGCGCCAGGACCTCGGCGACGGCGCCCGCAACAGCCTGCCCGAGCGAGCCCGGGGCAGCCTGAGCGGCGAGTCGCTCGAACTCGCGACGGCGCGCGCTGGCGCCGTCGAACGTCATCGCCTCGTCATAGGCCAGCACGTCGCGCACGAGCTGCCCGACGACCTCGGTCGCTGGCTTCATCGGGAGATTCCGGATGGTCAGAGGAAGCCGTCGCCGGCGTGGTGACGGAACAGCTCGCCGTCCTCGATGTAGCCGAGGGTCGTCTCGAGCTTGGCGTGGCGCATCTGCCGGGCGGTGAGGCGCAGATCCGCCCCCAGGTCGCCGGCGGTGGTGGCGAAGCCGCGCCTTGGTGAGTGCCCGCCGATCAGGCTCGGATCGAGCCCGGCGGCGGCGCAGCGCGCCTTCAGGATGCGGGCGAACTGGCTCGCGCTCAGCCGCTCGGCCGAGAGCCGGCCGCGGTCGCAGCCACGAAACAGCGCGCCATCAGTGAGACCCGAGGCCTTCAGCCAGGCGTCGAGGGCCGCCGGCACCTTGAGCTTGCCGTCCGGCACCGCGACGGTCTGGCCTCTGCCCTCCTGGTCGGTCTTCGAGCGGCGCAGTCGCACCAGCAGTCCACGTCGGTGGCGCTCGACGTCGTCGACGTTGAGGGCGACCAGCTCGGAACGTCTCAGCGCGGCGCCGAAGCACAGCAGGATCATCGCCCGATCGCGGACCTCGGCGACCTCGCGGCCACGGATCTTGCGCAACACTCCGACAAGTAGGTCGGCGGTAAGCGCCTTCTTCTTTGCTGGCGCCCGCCCGTGGGTGTTGCGGATCCCGGCCAACACCTGGCGCACGTCCTCCCGCGCTGTTGGGCTGTCATGCCCGGCCATGCGGTGGGCCAGGGCGATCGCCGCGATGCGTAAGTCGATCGTCGCGACCGAGCGGCCGAGCTTGGCCAGATGCGTGAGGTAGCGGACCACCGTCAGCGCTGAAGCCGGCAACGGCGCGAGACCGTGCTCGTCGCAGAACCCCGTAAAATCGCGCCAGGCGCCCGCGTAGACCCGCTGTGTCCCGGCGGACCGTGACGCCGCCGCAAGACTCGCAGCGGCCTCGTCGAGCCGCTGCAGCGTCGGAAGAGTAAGTTCACCGCCGGTGAGCAGCGCCGGCACCTTTTCGTGCATCCGCGCAGCCCCCGTTTGGATGCTCGAAAAGGGCAGTTTTCATGCACCCGCCCTCATCGGGGTCGAACACTGTGTCGGCGGCAAATCCACGGTCGTTTCAAGCCCGCGGTCCTGACGGGGATCAATCTTCGTCCGCGCCGCCGACGAGCAGCCGGATCACGCGCACCCGTTCGGCCTCGCGGGAGATCGCCGTGGCTGCCTTGTCGGCGTCCGCTGAGGCCAGACCCACGCGTTTACCCGGCAGGTCGGAAGCAGGGGAGTACTTGCGCTCTCCAAGCATGGTGACGGAGCGAACCGCGTTGGCGTGGATCACGCCCCGTCCCCCGATCCGGGGATGATACGGGGGCGCCGCTGATCCGCGCGTGGGCTCAGAGTCGCGGGCTGCCCGACGTGGCGGCCAGGTACAACACGGGCCACGGATACCAGGACCTGCTCACGCCCCGTCACGACCGGCACTGCCGAAGCACCGGTAAAGAGGCGGACCATACGAGCAGCGACGGCGAGGCGAGTGACTAGCTCATCAAGGTCAGCATGCGGTTTCTCGAAGTTGCGATCGCCCATGCGGATGCGTCGGCCGTCGCGCACGAGCGCGTCCAGCTCGTCGGCGACGGCCGAGAGGTCGGTCATGGCAGGATCCGGGGGAATGGGCCCGGCGGGTAAAGCTCAGGCACCGAAAACGAGAGCGCCCCGCGACCGTCTCCGGTCCGGGGCGCATCTCTGCATCTCGGCAACTGTTAGCGGATCGAGTGGGCAGTCGTCAATTGCAGAGGTTGCCCGACCTCAATCAGCGTTTGAGTCGTGCGCTGTGGAGCGTCGTGCTGCGATCCTGAGCTCGTATTCTCTAGACCGCAGCTTTCGACCCGTTGCCGATACTCAGGACGATCAGTTCCGGGAATTGTAGCGTTCGAATGGTCAGGGTGAAACGAATCAGCACGACCGAGCTGCGCCATAGGCGCTGGCAGCACTTCCAAGGAGGTGTTCTGGGGTGAGACGCTGCCAGAGCGATAGTCCGATACCGTCGTGTTCCGAAAAGTCCAAGTGGCGGAAAAACTGCTGGGCAAGATGAGATACCTTGGAATTCAGTTTTTCATTGCTTTTCCATACGTCCAAGCTAAAAGCAGAAGCTTTATATTGATTTTATGGAAAATAAATTTCTTGTGATGCCTTAACATCTGCTGTGAATATGCATTGAAGGCCCATGGAATTGATTCTGCCGCTATTGATTTAAAGCGCATACCGCAATGACTGATTATAAACTGGCAATAAGTGCATCGCTACGGTTGTAAAGATGCGTACTTATTGTTGAGATCCGTAAAATTTTGCCTAGCGCGGCAGTAACCAATCCGCTAAGAGCCGATTTGCGAACTCGAAAGCATACTAAGCTCGCAACCGCAATAATCACCATGCAGCCAGATAAATAATGGCTGCAAAGTCTCGATGATGCCTGGGGGAATCCGATCATGGCGACCTACGATTTTCGCAGTTCCATCGGGACTACGATCGCCTTTTCCACCTCAGACATTTTGAGCTTTGAATACGACCGCGCAAGTGGGTTGAATTTTCAGCAAAGCGGCTCCGATATTATTGTCTCGATAAGTGGCAGCTCTGTTCGGCTGGCTAATATCAGCTTCGCGTCCCTCAAAAATAGCAATTTCATCTTTAAAAACGGCGACCTAGTTCGGTTCGACACCAGCGCAAGCGAGACCCTAAGCGGCGGTACGGGCTACGATTACCTCGATATCACGAAGGGTGGCAGCGATACGGTCTCTGCTGGGGACGGCGACGATCTGATCGTTGTGGGATCATCGCTCAACGCTGCCGACCGGATCGCAGGCGGCGCTGGGCTCGATACCCTTACTCTGTCTGGAACCTACGGGAGCACCGTTGTGCTCGATTCGAGCACCATCACTGGGATCGAGAACATCACTGCCGGGGCTGGCAGCCAGATTAGGCTCCAGATCGACAACAACACCGCAGCCAGCGCGACGAACGGGCTGCTGAGTTACGACGCCTCCGCTCAATCGCAGAGCGACGTCACGATATTCGACGGCTCTAAAGTAACCACGAGTTCGCTCGTCATCCGTACCGGCGGTGGTGCCGATACTCTCACCGGCGGTAGCCAGGCAGACAGCCTAAGTGGCGGGGACGGGAATGACATCATCCTCGGCGGCGCGGGCAACGATAGCATCGCCGGAGGCCTCGGCCAGGACACACTGACGGGCGGCGCCGGCATCGACACCTACAGCTTCGGCTTCGGTATCCCCCGCAGCGAGAGTGCACCCAACACCGCCGATATCATAATGGATTTCGAAGGCCGCGGGACGGCCGGCGGTGATTTGATCAGCCTTCCGAGCTTCAACAACAACCTGCCGCTGGCCTTCAATATCGAAGCCTTGGACTTCAACTTCACTGGATACGGCTCTTCTGGCTCACAGGTTGGGGCCAAGGCCGGGGATGGCTTCGTCGACGTGTTCTGGCGCTACAACGCCAGCGCAGCACGGAACGAGATCTGGGTCGATGCCAACGATGACGGGCAATTCAGCGAGGTGGATATTCTCATTCATCTCCCGAAAACGTCGGACGGCGCGACGACCATCACCTTCGGTGACTTCGTCAATAATTTTCCCGTCATCCGTCTCACTGAGAACGCGGATACCTTCACGGGCACGGCAACCAGCGAGACGATCTACGGAGTAGGCGGCGCGGACACGATCTCCGGCCTGGGCGGCGATGACCAGCTCTACGGCGGGACGGGCAACGATCGCCTCGATGGCGGGACGGGCAGCGACCAGCTCAACGGCGGGGCCGACAACGACACGCTGCTCGGCGGCGACGGGACCGACTACCTCTACGGCGGTACCGGCGCGGACACGCTCTCGGGCGGCAACGACGCGGACGTCCTCTACGCCGAGTACGACCCGCTGACCGGCGGCGGCGACGCGATCGGCACGGTCAACGTCCTCAACG
>NZ_JAPRBT010000053.1:0-7081 GCF_043352485.1 Methylorubrum sp. POS3 | reverse complement strand
CCATCGACCAGGCCGTCTTCCGGTAGGTGAGGATCTGCTTGAAGTCGTAGCCCCAGCCCTGGACCAGCCGCACCGCCATCGGCACGAACGGCCCCGGCGCATGGACGTAGAGATGGCCTTCCGCCAGCGCCCAGGCCGCCAACGGCATCGCGGCGATCTCGGACTCGGTCATGGTCGCGTAGGGCGGGCGCTGATGGGCCGAGACGCTCTCGTCCTGCCAGGGCGGATCGAACACCAGCGTGGCGAACCGGGCCTGGATCGGGGCCAGCCGGCGCACCCGTTCCAGATCAGCCAGACGCCGCATCCGGTTGAACGCGTCGTGGATGTTCTCCGAGCGCTCGAGGTAGTCGACCACCGGGCCGAACAGCGCCGGCTCGGCCTCGGCCGCCGCGTAGATCGCGTTGCACTTCTCGGCGAGCACGCCGGAGACGCCGGCCTGCCGCCCGATCAGCTCCCGCACCCGGCCGGTCTCGGGCCGGGCACCCTCGGACAATTTGCCGGGGGTCCGCCCCGTCCGAATGCGGACTTCGGCCTGCGCCCGCTTCAGCGGCCCGAGCACGAGCCACAATTCTCGAATCTCGCGGGGGGACAGACGTGCGCGATTCCGCATGCGGGCACCCGATAGGAATCGATTCGGATTCTGAGTCTGGGATGGGCGGGAGGGGGTGTCCCGCCCGGGGCTCATGCGCTGGCGCGGCCTGTCGAGGCGGTCATGGCGCCGTGCCCCGGAAGGTGACGCCGCAGAACGTCCAGCGCTCGGCGTTCTCCGCCATCTCCGCCTGGGTTCGGGCCAGCTCGTCCTCGAGATGTGCCTGATCGGCCAGAATCTGCGCGCCGGTCAGCCAACGCGCGTCCGCATCCGGCAGCACGGCGGCGATCAACGCCGGGCCGTAGGCGACGACGCAGAGCAGGAAGTTGCGGCCGTTCGGCAGCGCCTCGCGCCTCAGCATTTTTTCTACGCTGTCGAGCGGGATACCCGTCAGCGCTGCGCAATGCTCCGCCGGCTTGGATGGATGCTGCGCCCGGATGAAGGCGGCGAAGGCCGCAGGCTCCACCGTCAGCCGGCGCGGCACCGGCCGCGGCGTCACGAGGTTTCCGCCCTCCCGTCTCGGCGCGGTGCCGCAGGCTGAATCCGGCGCGGGAAGTGCAGGAGGCGCGTCGTGTTCGGGAAACAGGCCCTCGATCACCGCCGTCAGCTCGCCGACCGCCGCGACGGCCTCGTCCGGCAGCGCCCGAATCCGCGCCAGCGCCCCGGCGAAGCGCTGAGCCACCGCGTCACCGGCCTCCTCCGAAATGTCCTGCAGCCGGGCGAAGGCCGCCGCGATCGGCGCAGCCCAATCCTCGGCCGTCATCTCCGCGATCGTGTCGGCGGCCTCGGCCACGTCCTCGCGCAGATCGTCGAGCCAGTCCGGACTCATCGTGACCTCGCGGCGAGGGTCACCAACACGGCAACGGCCGCCGCTGCCAGGGCGAGGCGCCCGGCTTCGACCGTTGCCCGGCCGCGCAGTCCGTCCCGGAGGGCGGAATTGATTCTCAGGATCAGCGGTAGCGCCGCGATTGATAGTATCGCAGAACAGGCTAGACTTGCAGACAACATCAGTGGGACCGCAATGTTTCAGTGCGATCTATTTCGAAGAAATCGCTTGGACTGACTCGGTTGGAAGTCACTTTGCCAATTAATGGCATCATCCTCTTGCGGGGAATCCGTGAGCCATTGCGCCATTTTTCAACGGCACGAGGGGAGCAGCTTTCAGGCGGGCTGAGGTGCCGGCTGACAGCTTCTGCGAAGGACACATCGGTGTGCCCTTCTTCTTTCATCCAATCGCGCAGTTTCATGGCTCTGGCCCTACTGCCGGCCAGTTCCCCCGAATTGGGGGAAAAAGTCAACACGATCTCCCCCAAATCGTCGGAGGACGACTGAGAGCTATGCGCGCATTGTCCCCCCATTATGTCGCATAACCTTAGAAGCCTTCGTCTCGGGCGCCGGTGGCGTATGGAAGACGCTGCAAATGCCTTCGGGCTGAGCCCGAAGGGCTACGAAAAGCTTGAATATAGCGAGCGCGGTCTTTCGCTTGAACGGATCATACAAGCTTCAAAGATCTATTCAGTCTCAGTCGAAGAAGTGTTAGCTGTTGGAGAACCAATTAAAATTGTGGGAGTGATAACCCATGGTGGTGTTATCCACTATCACGATGAGAGTTTGAAACTAGAAATTGCTCCCCGTCCTTCAGGACAGTTCGCGCACGCTGCAGCTTTACGCGTGGACAAGGGGGTCGCATTGCCGGGGATCGCATTGGAGGATTTCATCGTCTATTATGGCGAGAAGCATGATGGCGTATCCAACGATTTTATATCAAAACTTTGCGTCGTTAAGGTTCGAAATGGTGATACGCTAGTTAGACGTATTTTTGAGGGCGGAAAACCTGATAATTTTGATTTAGTAGGCGTTGGTCTAGAGACGATCAGAAACGCCGAAATCGAATGGTCAGCCCGCGTCGAGTGGATAAAGCCTAGCTAACTTTTTTGCTACGCTGCTATCCATTTTGAACCCATGATAATCACTGCATAGTCAAAGCAAGGATCATACGCTCACCCATGAGCAGGGCTGGATCCGACAGACAGGGATATGCCACCTGATCCAGCTCTGCATCAGCCAGCAGGCGAAACTTGTGTGAGCGAGAACAACCTAATGTCGATATATTCCCAGACCTTGCAGCCCACCATCGAACAAATCGGCTGATTCCCCCATAATGGGGGGTTGAAACGTCCCCCATTATGGGGGATTTTGGGGCGCGTCGAAGGAGACCGCGCCCATGCCGGTTCCAGAATTCCCCCATGTAAAGTTTGCGCTTGGGTCCACACCGCTATCGCAGGCTTCAATCTCCAAGGCGCGGCCATGAGCGAGGTCGCGCAATCGCTTCCTGCTCGGCTCCGCGTTGCTGCGACGACCATGGCGAACATTCGCTCAGCGCGTCTCGGTGAGGTGGCGAGCACGAATGTCCTCGACGCGTTGTCGGAAAACTCCTTCCGAACCATCGTGGAGGAGGCGCAAGCAATCCTCCAAGCGGTGGATGATCATGACGCGCTGATCACGGCCGATCTCGGAAATCCGAACGCCGTAGGCATCGAGGATGTCGAACGTCTCGCTGTCGCGCTCGGGGCCGGTACCCTCGCCCTCTTGGTACGCGACCGGCTCGGACGTGCGCGCGCCCTTCTGTGGGCGCGCGCAGCGGACCCAACACTGATCACGGGCGATGCCGCCCAGGCTCTCTGGTCTGGGCTGGCCCGGGCCATCCGCGAACAGCCCGCTTCCCCCAAGCAGCCAGAGGAGCCTGCTCCGTGATCCAGCGACACCGCGTCTACGCGCCGCCGCGCCAACTGGCGCTGACCCTGGCTGCTCACCCTGAGACCGCCCGCGCCACGCCGGAAGCGGCACGCCAGATCCTCATTCGTGAGTTCGACACGGCCGACATCGCCGCCGGCCTTGATGAGGCGATGGAGATGGCCCGCACCGGCCTCGTGCTCGCCGCCTCGAACCACCCGCTCGCACTGGCGCTGGGCCACGCCCGGGATGTTGTGGCCCTCGGCGTATTTCTGATCGGCGGCTTCGCGCTCTGGGCCCCGCTGCCGTGACCCGCCCGGCCTACTTCCCCGCCCGACTCTACGACTTCGACATCACCCGCGCCGATGACGGCTCGGAGCGGCGGCCCGCCCTCGGCGTCATCAGCGCCGTGATGGACCCGCGCGACTTCGGCACCTTCCTCACCTGGGTCGGCGCCCTGCCGGCACCGGCGGAGTTCTGGGCCGCGCCGGATCTGGCACCGGGCCTGATCGTGCTGCCCTGCCGGATGACGCAGCATCCCGACACCGATGCGCAGCTCGCCGCCGACGCCTTCCTGACGGCCCTGGAACAGGCCTGCGGCCACGCCCGCCTCGCCCTCACCGAGGATCTCCTGCTGCGCCTCGCCGCGCTCACCCGGTCGATGGCCGCACGCGCGGAAGAGATCGGCCTCATCGAGCGCCCGTCCCAGTAGCCGCCCGTGCCCACCGAAAGGCCCGCCGCCATGAACGCCCACGATCCCCATCTTGCCGAGCCTCGTGGCCGTCGCATCACCGATGCGGACCGCCTGGTTGGGCTGCGCATCGCCAGCCTGCGGAAGGCCGGCGGCTTCAGCCGGGCGACCCTGGGCGCCGCGATCGGCGTGACCTTCCAGCAGATCGAGAAATACGAGGTGGGCCGGAATCGCGTCGGCGCCGGGCGGCTTCAGGCGGTCGCCCGCTTCTTCGACGTGCCCGTGGCGAGCTTCTTCGAGGGCGCCGACGATCGTCCGGGAAGCGGCGAACGAGCCGAGATCCTCACCATCCTGCGTGAGCCGGGCGCAATCGATCTTCTCACCACCTACGCCGCGATTCCCGACGCGGCGATGCGCCGGCAGGTGCTGGCGCTGCTGCGCACCACCCTCCGCCTTAGCCGGGGGCCGACGCCCGAACCGGAGGCCGGCGCCTGATGTACGATGGGGTGAAGCAACGCCATCCCGGCGCGCCCTGCGCCCTCGGCGCCCGCGTGCGCCGCGTCAGCGACGGTGCGATCGGCACCATCGCCCCGCCACGGCCGGGCATCACCGGCATCCACGTCCGCATCGACGGCGCATGGCCACCCGTCGACGTGCACCCGCGGGATCTCGAATATCTCACCGCGCCCGTGGCCGCTCTCGGCGGAGGCGCTCGGTGAGTGCCCCCGCACCGATCCGCGCGGCCGACGCGCTGCGCACCCTGGCCCAACTCCTCGGTATCGACGAGGATGCGATCGGCGCCGACACCGTCGCCACCTTCGAGCGCGACGCGAGCGCAGCCCTGGGCCTGACGCAGGCCCTGCGCTTCTTCTCCGACCCCTACGCCGCCGACTTGGTGAGAGCGTTCCTCGACGTCGAAGACCCGGCCGGCCGCCGCGCCATCGCCAACACCTGCTGCGCCATCGCCGGCAGCTTCAATGTGCAGAAGGCGGTCCGATCATGATCGCGGTCACACCGCCGATCGGCGTCCAAGGGATGGAAGACCGCGGAGCATGACGAGCGCCCACCATCACATGGCGGTCCCGGATCGCCTCGCCCGCGCGTTCGAAGGCCGAACCAGCCTGAACCTTTCCGAGACGGCCGACGCCCTCGAGATGGACGAGAAAACCCTGCTTGCCGACGTCAAGCGAGGTGCGGTCAAGTACGTCCTGCGGGGGTCTGGGCAACACCGGAAACTGCGCCGTTTCCTGTTGGCCGACGTGTTGGACTACCTCGAGAACGAAAAGCGCCAGGAATGTCCGTCTACAAGCGCCCCGACTCCTCGTTCTACTGGTGCGAGTTCACGATCGAAGGTGATCGGTTTCGCCTCTCTACGGGCCAGACTGAACGGCGTGCCGCCCAACTCGCCGAAAAGCAGCTGAAGGCTGAAGCAAAGGCTGATCGAGCGGCTGAAAAAGCGCAACGAAAAACCTGGGGCGGGAAGCCCGCCCCGACGATGGGTTACTTGGTCGAGCTTTATTGGGAGGAGGTCGGCAAGCACCACGCGGTGCCGAAGACGACGTGGCGCTCTCTGGAATGGCTGGTCGATCACTTCGGTGTCGACACGCTGATCACCGAGATTACCGGCCAGCGCATTGCTGAAATGGTCGCCAAGCGCCGTGGCATCCGCGTCGAGCGCGACAGGAAGACGACCGCCCTGCGGGAGGTCCCGAGCGACAAGGTGCAGAATGCGACCGTGAATCGCTACGCCGTGGACCCTCTGCGGAAACTGTTCCTCCGCGCGCGCGACATCTGGGGTTATCCGGTCATGTCCCCGAAATGGGGGCAATACCGCCTACGCGAGCCCGAGGAGCGCGTCCGCGAGGCGGTTGGCACCGAGGAAGAAGATATCGTCGCTGCACTGGGCCCGGATTACGGCCGACTGTTCCGGTTCATGATGGCCGCCGGCTGCCGTGCGCAAGGCGCGCTCGTGACGTGGCAGCAGATCGACCGGTTGAGCATGCTCATCAGGGTCAAGAACAAGGGGCGGGACGGGCAGGCGCGATTCTACACGATCCCGCTCACCCAACATCAGCTGGCCATCTTGGACGAAGGCCTCGGCCACCACCCGACCCACGTCTTCACCTACGAGCAGCGCCGACCCGGCAAGAACGCCGACGGCACGCCGAAGCTGCCCCAGCGTCTGCCGATCACGGAAAACGGCTTTAAGACGCAGTGGCGCCGGCATGTGCGCAACGCGGGCATCGCCGAGGGTTTCCGCCGACACGACACCCGCCACACGATGGGGACCCGCCTTGTGCGGACCACCGGCAATCTGAAGCTCGCGCAGAAGCAGCTCGGGCACTCACGGATCGAGACGACGATGCGTTACGCCCACGTCCTGGTCGAAGATATTCGAGCCGGCGTCGAGGCCATGGAGAAGGCACAGGTCGCTCGAAATCCCCACGTTATCCACCCACGGTCGGCCAAGAAGTGAGCTAACGTATTGCTACTAATAGACTTATTTCGATGGGCTCGAAGCCTGGGGGACTAGGGGTCGTGGGTTCGAATCCCGCCACTCCGACCATAAATTTTAAGGGTTTAGCCGGGGTCTGGCCGATGGGTCAGGCCCCGGTTTCCATTTTGGTTTCCATCTGTCTTGTGCGGCGGTGGTCTTCCAGCTTCGCAATAGCGCTCCGCGCGAGCGTTCGGGTCCGGGCCAGATAGCGGTCAAGGATCTTCTGCGCATGGGCCTGAGAGTGCCCGGTGATCGTCGCGATTTCTGGCACCGTGCAGCCGGCCTCAGCCAGCATGGTCACGGCCGTTCCCCGCAAGTCATGAAAATGGAGATCGTCGGCGATGCCGGCCGCCTTCACCGTCTCCGTCCAAATCGTATGGAAGTGGCGTTTCAGCCAAGGGCGGCCCGACGCCATTGTCAGGATCGTGGGGGAACGGCGAGGCGCTGAGGCGAGCGCTGCCTGGACGGCAGCCGTGGTCGGCACGTAGACCATGACCTTGCCCCCTGGCCTGCCCTCGTTCTGCAGCTAGGGTCCGTCGATCAGGAGACGGACGATGAAGAAAAGCCGGTT
>NZ_JAPRBT010000052.1:0-5158 GCF_043352485.1 Methylorubrum sp. POS3 | reverse complement strand
TCGAACCGAACCGGTCGACGTCCTCAGTCATCGTCCGGGCGAGCCGGGCGATGCGCTCGAACGCCGCCGTCGCCTCCTGGAGTTGGCGTTGATCGAGGCCGAACTTGACCGGGTCGGCGATCGCCTTGCGGACCAACTCGACCTTGTCCTGCAGCGCCTGCAACTCGCGCTGCTCGGGCAGGAGCGAGCGGATCACCCCACCGACCTCGACCGAACGACGGGCGCGCTGGACCTGCTCGGACACCGCATCGCGCGCGCCGGCCTGCTTTTCCAGCTCGGCGACCTCGCGCTGGTAGGTCGCGATGCGCGGATCGAGGATCGCTTGCCGGTAGTAGCCGTTGGCGCCCTCGGCCTCCTTGCGGGCTTCGGCCAGCGCGTCGCGGGCGGTCTTCAGCCGGGTGTCGAGGTCGCCGCCGGTGACGATGCGATCGAGGCCGCGACCGAGAGCGTCCCAGCGGTCGCTCAGCCATTCCGTGGCCCGGCCCCACCCCGTCGTCGCCTCGGAGAGCCCGCGGGTGCTGTCGCGAACGGCGTCGAGCATACGGCGCTGGGCGCCGAGCCGATCACCCTGCGCCTCCATCCGGCGGATGCTCTCGGCCTGGGCATCGCTGAGCAGGCCGTAGCGCTGCGCCAGGTCGGTCGCGCCGCGCGAGACGTCGGCCAGGGCAGCGGCCAGTTCGGTTGCTCCCTCGGCACGCTCGACGCCGAGGAACCGGGCGAAATCGGGGGTGGCGCCGACGGCCCCACCCAGCAGGCTCGCGTCGATGCGGCCGGTGCCGGCATAGGTCGCCGCGATCTCGCGCGCCGACCGCCGGCTCATCGCGCCGGCCTGGGACTGCCCGTCCGCCACGGCGTTGATCCCGGCGAGCGTCGCCCCCGATGCCCGCCCGACGCCGGTCAGGGCCTTCTCGACCTCGGCCTGGCCGTTGCGGTAGGCGATCAGGGCCGTGACGCCGAGGGCGGCGGCGGCGGTGAGACCGCCGATGCCGGCACCGACCAGGCCGATGCGCGCCGCCAGCCCGGCCGCGGCCTCGCTGGCCTGTCCGAGCGCGCCCTTCACGCTGGCCCCGCCCGGGCCTGCGAACATCTGCGCGATCTGCGGCCCCTGCTGCAGCGCGATCAGGCCGAGCGAGGATCCGGAGGCGAGCTGGGCGGCGACGTCGCCGCCCTGGTACATCAGGTTGGTGACCTCGTCGGGGCGCAGGCGTCGGCCGGCCGCCTTCCCAGGGGCCGCATTCTGGTTGGCGGCAGCCGGCACGCTTCCCATCGCGCCGAGGCGTCGGCCGGCATCGATGTTGGCCAGCGTCGCCGCGCCGGCGGTGCCGAGCTCGCGCCACCCCGCCACGGTGGTGCGGACCGTGGCGGTGCGCGCCTCGGCCGCCCGGCGCAGCGCCTCGGTCTCGGCCCGGGCCACCTCCTCGAACACCGAGGCCGACGCCTTCGCGGCACCGACGGGAGTGTCGCGCACGCCGAGGAGCGCGTTGACGTTGGCCTGGGCGCGCTCGCGTGCCTCCGCCTCACGCTGGGCCGCGGCCAGCCGCTGGAAGCGGGCGGTCTGCCGGTCGGTGGCCGCGCCGGCCTGATCGGCCGCCGCTCCGATCCGCTGGAACGCCGTCTGCCCGGCGGTCCCGGCTTCGTCGAGCGTGCGCCGCAGCTCGGCCCCGCCCTCGACCCCGAGGCGGATGGCGATGCTATTGACCGTCATCGGCAGCCTCGCGGTACGCGTTGACGATGACCGGTTCGATGCCCGGCAGCAGGTCGGCGAGCAGCGCCGTGTCGGCGCCCATGGCCGCCCCCATCGCCAGGATCGCCGCGAAATCCAGGGCGTAGGGCCCACCGAACGCGGCGCGGACCTGACCGCCGCAGCGCCGGATCACCGCCCAGGCGACGATGCCCTCATCGGTCCGCGGCGCGTGCAGCCGGTAGGGACAAGCGGCACAGGTTACGCCGCAGGCGGCGCAGTACGCGGCGCCGCCGCCGAAATGCCAGCCAGCGAGCTCGCCGATGCGTTTTTTTCCGCACCCCGGCGCAGGGCGGGCGTGACGTAGAGCCCGTCGAGCGCGTCGTAGACCGGCCAGACGTCGAGGAGCATGTCCACCGTCTCCGGCGAGACCGCGACCGGGTTGCCGTCGGCATCACCGACGCCCTCCCATTGCCGGATCCCGCGTCGGCACAGCGCGCGCACCAGGGCAACGCTGGCACGGGCATTCACTTCGCGCGGATCGGCGTCATCGACCTCGGCCTCGTCGCCGGGGGCGAGGATTGCGGCGACGGCCTCGCGGGCGATCAGCATCGAAGCGACCGAGACAGGTTCGACCTCGACGCGCACGCCGGGCACGAGGTCGAGCCAGAACGGCCCGGATTGACGGTCGAGCTTGAGCATCGCGGCTCCTGATGGTGAGGGGGGACAGCGGATGAAGGGATGGGATGCAGGCTTGCACGCCGCAGCCAATGGAGCGCGCTTGAGTGTCAGCGGCGCCTAGCCGGTCTGCCAACCGTGCGAACCGAACAACTTTGCTCAGCGCATGGTTTGTGTATATACAAAAACCATGGTGTTCACCTACGACGAACCGAAGCGGCAGGCGAACATCGCCAAGCACGGCTTCGATTTCGCCGAGTTCGAGGATGCCTTCAGCTTCGATCGCTTCCTGAGCCTGCCGACCCAGCCGAGCCGCATCACGGGTCGTGAAAGGTTCAAGCTGCTCGGATCCTGGCGCGAGGAAACCGTCGTTGTAGTGATCGTTTCCCCACTCGGGACGGAAGCTATCGATATCGTCAGCATCCGCCGAGCCAATCCGAAGGAAAGGGCTGCCTATGACCGATCCTAAGGCTGCATCCGATTACGTGCCGAACCCGAACTTCACCCAATCGGATTGGGATGAGGTTTCCGATAACCCGGAGCTGACCGACGACGAGCTTGCTCGAATGCGTTCCGGTGGCGAGGGGCTCCCCCCGGAACTGTCGGTCGCTTTCAAGAGCCGCGGTGGTCGACCGCGCCTGGATGCGAAGCGCGTCCCCGTTTCGTTGCGGATCGATCCCGATGTGTTGGCTGCGTTCAAGGCGACTGGAGCAGGTTGGCAGACTCGGATGAACGAGGCGCTGGCGGAGGCTGCGAAGAAGCTGGTTGCCGCATAGTATCGATGCGACGAACGCCGACCCCGCCCCCTTCGCCGTATTACTGAGTTCAGACCTGTCGCTTAGATCAGTAATTCGCGACGTTGTTTACGAGCGTCGCGATCACGGTCTTGCCCGAGGCGTCGCGCGAGGCCTGCCACGGGAACGTCGCCTGCACCCCGGCCGGGCCCGTCACCGGGGTCTTGGCCCGCGGCAGGTAGACTGACGGCACCCGGAACGAGAGCGAGCGGGCGGCGTCGATCGCCCAGCCGAAGCTGAGTTCGACCGGGGTGCCGGCGCTCGCCTGGTCGAGCAGCGCCGTATCGGCGAAGCGGACGACGAGGTTGCCCGACATCGCCACCATGCCGGGCTCGGCATCCTCGATCCGCCCGTCGCTGCGGATGGTCTCGACCTTGTCGAGATTGTTCGAATAGGTGAAGTCCGCCGAGACGACCGAGCCGAGTGCCGCGCCGGCGCGGGTGATCGCGCCCTGGGCCGGCGCGAACCGCTCGATCGCGGCTTCCGTCGGCGTGCCGGCGGCGGAGGCCTTGAGCTTGTTCTCCCCCTGCGCGATCAGCCCGAGCGTCGCGGTGAGCAGGCCCGAGCGCTGCATCTGCACCCGCATCGTGTTGCCGCGAACGCCGAAGTTCTGGCCGTAGCTCGGCACCTCGGGCAGGCCGACCTCGATCGTCATCGACGGCAGTGCCGCCGCGCCCGAGGTGAACACGTGCGTGCTGGTGCCGCTGACCGTGGTGGTGCTCGGCTGCCCGAGGAACAGCTTCAGCCAAGTGCCGAAGGTGCGCAGATCGATCGGTACGACCACGTCGCCGTCGTTGTTGATGACGTCGCGCGAGGGCGGCAGCGCCTCGCGGCCGTAGCCGAGCAGGTCGGAGGGGATCAGCCCCTGCTCCTCGCCGAGGTTGGACTGGACGAAGGGCAGCTTGCGGTAGCCGCTGGACGGCGGCGTGCCGTAGGTGGCCTCGAAGGCGCCCGCCATCACGGCGTTCGCTCCGCGTGCGCGGGCCATGGATGTCTCCTCGGATGAGTGGTGTCAGTTGAGCGGGTCGCTCGTGCCGTAGACGGCGACGAGGCCGAGCACGGCCGAGCGCGAGACCGCCGCGCCCTCGCCGGTGAGCGGCTCGGTGTCCGGCGCGGTGACCTCGATGTGGTCGCACAGCCCGCCGAGCGTCCGGTCCGCGGCGACGGCAGCGCCGATCGCCTGCAGCATTGCGTCGAGCCGGGCCTCGGCGGTCTCGCCGGGACCCTTCCTCGCGACGACCTCGACCGGGATCTCGTGCTCGAAGATGTAGGTCGCTGGGCTCAGCGTCACCTCGGGCGTGCCGGGCACGCCGTCGTCGACGGTGACGGTCCCGCCGTTCGGGATGGTCCGCGGCTTGGCCTCGTTGCGGCCATGTGCGGCCTGCGGCAGCGCCGCCCGCAACAGGGCGACGACCGCCTGGATCACGCGCTCGCGGGTGCTCGGCATCGCGGGATCACGCCTGCCAGTGTGCAGCGATGGTACCCGGCACCTGGTCGGCCCAGCGCCGGGCGGTCGCGGCGATGTCGAGCCGCTTGCGCAGCTTGGCCTGCCGTACCAGCACGAAGATGACGACGAAGGAGCGCCCCTGATCGGGGCCGCTCTCGCGGATTGGCCGGAACGACTTGCGCCGCTGGAACCGTGCGGCTTGGCGCCGGTAGAACGCGTCGGCCACGAGCACGCCGCCGGTCCGGCTCGGCACGAACCGCAGCTTCACCCCGGTCTCGCGCTCCCAGGCGGCCGGCGTCAGGCCATTGTCGCTCGAGCCCTTGCCCCGGCGCTTCGACAGGTGGCGCACGCCGGCCTCGGGGGTCGGGATCGCGAGATATCGACGGTTGCGCGCGGTGATGACGGCACCCCGGTCGAACGCGTCGATCAGCTTCGGCGCGTTGGAGGTGACGTAGGCTGCCGCCTCGGCGCTTGCTCCAGCCTTCGGAAAGGTCTGGCCGCGCCAAGTGTTGGCGAGGCGTTGGCCGAGGCCGGCCTCGCGCACATCGGCGCGGAGGT
>NZ_JAPRBT010000051.1:0-12528 GCF_043352485.1 Methylorubrum sp. POS3 | reverse complement strand
GGCGCTCGGAGGCCCACGGACACTCTGTTCGTGTGGGGGCGTCTGGGCCCTCAGATCACGTTGGGTGACCAGCCTCGTTTCTACCGCCCCAGTGGCCACCTGAGGCAGAGCCGCAGCAGCGAAAAGGTTGGATCGACCGGTTCGCTGCGACCGAGCACAAACCTCCGCTTGAATGGTGCGATCAAATTCTGCGGCGGTTCGATCCGTAAGCGGTTGGGCAGGAAACGGGCTCGTCCCTGGCTCTAGGGATTTACCCTATAGCGCCGCAATCTTGGGATTGCCCGGCTAAGCTGAGTGGTTCCGCCGAGTTCCGATCCTGGCTCTTGCTGCCGGATAACCAGCCCCAACCGGATGGTCCTTCGTTGCGCGGAGATGGCGGAAAGGGGTTGCGCGGGCTCTGCCAGAAAGCTATGAGCCGCAGGCCCTCTGGGGCGTCGGAGTGTAGCGCAGCCCGGTTAGCGCACTAGTCTGGGGGACTAGGGGTCGTGGGTTCGAATCCCGCCACTCCGACCATTATTTCTCTGTGCCGGCAGAGACTTACGTACGGGCCTCTCTTGAACGGCCGTTGAACTGTAGGGGGAACGAACGGCGGTCAGCCGGAGGCAAACCCCCACAGTCCCCCACGTTTTCACCCACGGTCCGTTCGAGAGGCGTTCTCAGCCCTGTCATGGCCGACTCCCCACTCATGGTCTCCGAGCTATTCGAGGCAAAAGCCATCACAGACGACGTGAGACGTCTCGTGAAGGGGGTGCCCAACGGCGATAAGGACCGGGTCCCGCTCCCCAATAGCTACTTGGTCGATCTGGCTGCTGCCGTGGCGGCGAACGCCTTCGCCAAGTCGGTTTTGGGTAACAAGGACAGCGTACCGGCGGCTCAGCGCAGCGCGGACGGCGATCCGGCTGGCGTTCGCTGAGAAGCATCGATGCAAGAGCCGCCCGGCCCCGCTTTCGAGCACTACCTCGCCGAAGTCGATCGTACCCACCCGCCACGCCCCCGGTATCGGTCGGGACCTGTACGTTGGTGGCACTGGCTGCCGACCCTGGCGATACTCGGTGGGGCGCTCGCATTCGCAGCGTGGCGCCTGTTTCCTTCAGTGTGAGGTAAGGTTTCGCTCCTACGCCCTCGGTCCCTTCGCGATGACCGGGTCCTATGCTGCAAGCCGAGACGACGTTCGACGACCTCTCTCCCGACGCAGCCGAGTGGAAGCGCAGGCTTCTGACCCTGCGGGCGGACCGCTCTCCATGCCCGCGCCTCAGCGCCTCCGCCTGGGCCACATTGCTGGCGTCCGCGCTCGATTTCGTGGATCGATTCGGCAGCGAGGCTGCAGCACTTGGCTGGACAGCGTCGCAGCTCTTCGGTGTCCACCCTCAGCACGGCACGTTGCGAACGGACTGGTGCGGAGCGCTGATGCTGAGCGGGCGCAAGGCGTCGGCCATCGACGCCCGCTGCGTGACCTTCGGCAACACCGGCGCATACCGGGATACGCTCGGTGTGCCGCAGGGGATGCCGATCTGGGAGTTCGCGGCGAAGCAAGGCGGGCGCTGAGTCCACCTCAGGCGCGCGCTGTCGGCAGCTCGTCCACCCGCGTGGTGTAGCGCGGCGTTCGCATCTCGAACTTCGTCGCCCAGCCGCGCCGCTGCCGCTCAAGCCCGGCTCGCGCCGGCACCACCGCGCCGCGGCCCCAGCGCGCGTTGCAGGCATCGAGCGCGCCCATCAGGCTCGCCGAGCGCTCGCGGTCGAGCCGGCCGATCAGCGCCCGCTGGGAGCCCACCAGCGGCACGAGGTCGGTCGTGACGATGCCGGCCTTGGAATAGCGCCAGGGCGGGTCGCCCTGCTCGCGCCATGTCCGGGCCACGCCGTGGAGGGCCGCCGGGATCAGCGCCAGCGTGTCGTTGGTGGCCTCCGGCAGCGTCACCACCGTCGAATCCGAACGCGGTCATGTGGTGGTCATCGTGCCGACCACGGACAGATGCCAAGAGCCCAGTAAGTGTGAGATTAGTTCGAGCGCACGGACTATGACGCAGGTCGTCAGGGAATGCTGTTATACGACCAGCACTGATCAAATTAGTTACGGCCCAACCGCGATAGAAGCTTTCGGTTTGGTTATACATTTCTTGAAATGCTGACCATCTGCACCCAATGCCTGATCAAATTTCATGGCCTGCACTGTCATGGTCTCATCCGTGTAAACGACGGCCATTTGAAATTCACTCAATGGGCCAAAAAATGACCATGGCCAACTTACCGGTTCGATTTCCTTTATGGCATCAAGATAATTCCGATAACCACCAACCAAGCATGCTGAACGCCATTTGCCATTATTCAATTGTGATAAATCCAGCATATCAGTAGATGTTGGCTTCCTACTGCGAAGAGAAGCGCGAAGTTTGAGCAAATCCTCTTGTACGCTAATACTATCGCTGCGCGTGGGGGCAACAACGTGATTGTTGCCGATGAGAGATAGGGCGATATAGACAGCTCCTAGAATGCCTAAGATTTTTTTATACATCGTCGAGCAAACGTCGGTGATCAGAGAATTGTGCGTTGTCGAGCATCTTAAGGCGTCGCGAGCACCTCGGCAATTACCCCACTTCGAACCGCTGAGTGCGGGCCAAGCCACTGCGGCCTTGACATTGGAAGCCCGATTACAAAGGCCATCGTTGTTCGACAGTACGATCACCGGCACACGGGCGAGCTTAGGGTCTAAGATGCGCTCGCCTGAGCAGCAGAAGCTGTTGCCGTCGATCAGGGCGATGGCGCGCCCGCCGCCGATCCGGTCGCGCAGCCGTTCCGCCGGCCCGCTCACCGGGACAGGCCGGTCTTGGCCACGTGCCAGCGGATCGTGAAGCGCACCACGCCCCAGATCGCCGCCTCGGAGAGTTCCTGGAGGGCGTAGATGGGCAGGTCAGCGTTGTCGAAGGCGAGACGCGTGCGGTTGCCCTCGACGACGACCCGCTTGATCGACATTTCGCCATCGACGGCGGCGACGACGATGCTGCCGTGGCCGGGCGTGAGGCTGCGATCGACGCAGGCGAGATCGCCGTCATGGATGCCGGCGTCGCGCATGCTGAAGCCGGCGATGCGCCAAAGGAAGGTCGCGGGCGGGTTCGGGACCAGCCAGCGCGGCAGCTCGATCGCCTGCTCCTGGAAGTCGTCAGCCGGCGACGGGAAGCCGGCGCAGAGCGCCTGACCCATCACGGGTATGCTTACGGTGGAAAGCCCGTCATCCGGCAATGCGTCGATCCGAAACAGGCTCACGCCGAACCTCCTCCCGTGCTAGAACGAAAAGAGAACAAACAGCTGGGCGGTTCCGGGTCAACGCGCGCTTGTGATGCTCGCGGCGCCCTGTGGAAAACGCGGATAACACCTGACTTAGGCTTGGAGTAGGAGAACGGCCATGACGATGCGGACGACCTTCCTCGTGCAGACCTTCGTGTTGAAGCGGAAGCGCCTCATCCCCGGCGACCGGCAGGTGTCGCAGTCGGGCAGCGGCGCGCTGAAACGAGCCGAGGCGATGGCCACTCGCATTCCTGGATCTGCCGCGCTTCAGATCGTGGCTGATGATGAGACCGGCGAATTGGACAGCGCGACCATCCTCGGTCAGTTCGGCGACGTGCCAGACGATTTCGCCGAGAGCCTCCAGGCGGCGTGATGGAAGCTCTCATGGATCCCGAGGCGTGGCGCGCCGCAACACCAAAGATTCCAACCTACCGGCTGCGCGGGTCGGAGCGATCAGGCTTCATAGAGGTCATGGTCGGCCAGGGCATGACCGGGCGGTTGATTCGGGATGAAGAGCACACAGGCACGTGGCGAGTGGAAGATCCGGAGGGTCACCTAATGGGCCGTACCCGCGATCAGCACGACGGTGCCGCTTTCCTTGCTGCTTGGTTTTTTGCGGCCGACGATGGTGACAAATGACAGCCACGATGCCCAGCTGCTGGTCGCCGTGAATGCTGGCGGCGGTGTGGTGAGGGTATGAGGCCGCGGTGGGTCGGGGTCGGCAATGGCAAAGTGCGTAGTGAACGGTCGCAGTGGCGGGGTAAAGGCGATGAGTGTCCCGCTGGCTTCGGTAGCCGTTCTGTTGTGACGCTGCTAACACGAATCCGCTAATTCGGATTGTCCGCACCACAAGGCGTGTTGACTTTTATGGCAACGATACCATGTCTGATCGCCGGAGGTGTCTTAGTCAAAATCGACCCGCAACTGGAGCCGAACGAGCTGGAGCACCGGCTCGTATATGCCGTAAGTGGCATCATCCCTAGGCTGCAGTTCGAGTTGCCCGTCTGGGACTCGGTATGGATGGTGGAGCAGGATCCAACTCAGCAGCTTGACGCGCTATTAGAAATCTTCTGCGCCGGTGAAACACTTACTTTTGACCATAGATTCAAACCTCTCACCCATCTGGGTGAGGGGATTTGGGAGTTGAAAACCCCTGACCTACGCCTCTTTGGATGGTTCTGCGCAAAGGATGTGTTCATTGTAGCATGCATCGATACGGCTACGAAGGTCAAAACATACAACTTATATGCAGGATGGGCTGGTGAGGCTGTTAGGCAGCGTGAACAGTTAGATTTGGACGAACCAAAGTTTGTTGCTGGAGAGAACCCTGAAGATGTCGTTTCGAATTACGCTTTCCCCTAGCAAGCGAGCTGCTGGTCGCTTTATCGAAAGCGTTCGGCGATCTTTGCAGAAGGCTCTTTCGGAAGAGGGCGCGAAGCGCGGCCTGACCCAAGCTGACATCGCGCGCACAATCGGCGTTGATCGATCCGTCATTCACCGCGAACTTCGTGGCCATAAAGATATTACCCTTGGGAGAGTAGCTGAACTAGCCGCTGCGATGGGCCGAAAGCCACAGCTGTCTCTCCCCGAGTTGGCCACACCAAATGGTAATGCGTCCAGGGATATTACCCCTTCGACATCGATAAGCACGCCAGCTAACAGCAATAAAGTTCTTGTCAAAGAGGCCTACCTATAAATGCCAGCGGAACGGATAGCTTGGGGGCAGACTTTATTCTGTGACGATCTTAGAAATGAGGTCGGCGGAAAGACGAGTTTAATGGGTATTTATCAGTCCGAACTTATAATTGATGCCGAATTTCCGGTGTTATTGCCTAAGCTTGTTATAAGTGTTACATATTATGAGATTGCAGGGAGAATGAACGGTCCGCTGAATTTGCGCGTGTACATGCCACACGATAATGAAGCTCCGTCGCTTTCGTTTGATATCCCGAGAGTTGAAAGCGAGAGAGCCTGGGTACCGCCACCCGATCCCGACTCAGAAAAAATTATTACGGTCCAAGCTCCGATAATACTCAGCCCATTTGAGATCAGATCAGAAGGATCGCTCAAGGTCCGTATGCAATGTGGAGATTTAGTCACCCGTCTAGGCCGGTTGCATATTCGCAGGCCAGTCGAGAGTGAAATCAAACTTTATGCCAGCGCGAATTCTGCGCAACCTATTGCACAGCCAGCAGAACCTCAGAGATAAGATTTGCAGTTAGTAGTGCAGATGCTAGAGTTATCTTAATCAGTGGATTCCGCGTATGAAGAGCTCTAAGACCAAAGCTACTGAACGGTTTGAAGCCTGAGATAAAAACCCCGCTACGGCGAACCGAGCAGGGCGAAGTCTGGTCTCGCTTCATGGACGCTGAGAGCCTGAGGGAATTGAGCTCGCAATACGAAAAAAGCGCCGCCGGGTGACCGGGGCGCCTTGTAGTCGTCTAGAGATGGGCAACGTCATGCTGGTGGCGGGCCAGACAGCGATGCGAAGCCAGTTCGCCACCAGTCACCGATGTAGGGCCGAGCTAGCTCGAACGTGGGGCCGATGTCCGGCCGGGTCGCCACCACGGCGCCGACAAGCGGCATGGCAACGCCGACCCCGATACTGAGAGCGATCCGGCTTCAACGGGGCACCTAGCCATCGATCGATCCAGTGGGGGCCACGTGCAGGATGACGGCCATCATCGACAGCAACAGGATGAGCGGAACGCCTACAAGGCCGTAGTCTGAGGCGATCCGCGTTCAGCTTCACTGAAGGCGATGCACTACGTGAGATGGGCCAGGCGCTCGTCGCCACGGTGCGAGACCGGATCAAGTGCGAAATGGACCTCGACGCGCCGGGCTATGCCAACTCTACACGGTGTCATCCGATGGCGCCGCCAGCGCGCCTAGCAAGCAAGGCTACGGTCTATGCGGCGTGGAAGTGTTCGGGACTGAGCAAAGTTGCGCTGGCCCAGCGGATCGGCCGGGTAGAGAGCGAAGTGCGTCGGATCCTCGTTTCGGATCACGGGACCAAAACCGATCAACTTGAAGAGGCGGCCGCGGCTCCGGGTGGGCGGCTCGTCGTGTTGTTCGAGGCAGCGTGAGGCTGCATTCGTTAGCCGCTAACATCAACTCAGTTCGGCGGCCCTCGCATCCGCTGACCCATCTCCCGCCCGAGCGTGTTCAGCAGCTTCTGCATCGCAGCATGAAGGGCGGGAGAGGCACAGGTCTCTACAAGTTCGGCAGCGGCGATACAGTGCTCCCAGATGCGGATCAGCACCTCATCAGGGTTGGAGGTAGCCTCGGCCGGTGGATCGTCGGGCAAGTGGATGCCTCGCAAGGACTGCAAATCCGGCTTTAGCGGATGGCAAAAACAACCTATGATAGTTTTTGTGGTGACGCTAGTAGAGACACGCGCCCTCATGGATTGGGCGACAGGGAGTGGGGCAGCCGGCGCAGGACAGGAAGCGCGGCTGGCGCGAGCGTCAGCTTCCGCGCGAGATGTGGAAGCCGAACACCCCGAGGAGGCTGGTGCCGATCGAGCCCAGCATCCAGGCGATCACCTTCCACGTGCGTGTCTCGATCCCGGTCACCCGCTTCTCGAGCCCATCGAAGCGGCGTTCGACGGCCTCGTGCTGGGCCTCAACCTCGGCGCGCGGAACGTAGGTCGCCAGCATCGAGACGAGCTGGGCATGGCGCGCATCGGCGGTGTCCTGCATCGCCTTCTGGCGCTCGACCATGCGCGCGAGGTCGACATGGATCCGCAGCGGCAGCGGCAGCTCGTCGCCGAGGTCGGGAGCGTTCGACATGATGGGGCCTCAGGTCGGTAAGCGTGCCGCTGCGGGATCGCCGTGGCGCCGATCGCGGCGGATCCGGCAACGGAGGCGGAAGCGAATAGGCTGGATCTAGCGAGCCGCCGGGATGATCTGGCGGAGTGCGGGCTCGAGCACCTTAGCCGCGGTGCTGTCCGGCTCGAGGTCGAGCGACCGGAAGATGCGCGCCCCGAGCTCGTCCGGGCCGCCGGCGAGACGGACGATCCAGCCCGGCGTTGAATCGAGTGCGCGCTGGAGCGCCTTGGCCACCACCGCCGAGCCGACCGGGATGGTCAGCACCTGTCCCTTGGCCGCGCCCTCGACCGCGTTGAGCCCGTAGTCGACCGCGGTGCGCACGGCGATCTCGATGCGGCCCGCGAGCAGGCCCGACAGCCAGACCGGACCGATCCGCGCGAGCAGCAGCGAGGCGAGGCCGGACAGGACGGTCACGGCGAACGAGGCGACGGTCGGCGCAGCAGCGGCGACCATCGCCTCGGCCGACAGCACCACGGCGGCGCCAGCGATCGCTTCGGCGGCATGGGCAGGAGCGAACAGGGTGGTGAGTGCGACGCAGGCGAGCGCCAGCACCGCGAACATGAGCGCGTGCATATTCTGATCCTCGTTTTGGGGATGGGTGCGCGGCAAGCCCGGCCGGCGCGGGTCGAACGCCCGGAGGATCCGGGCGACAGGGTCAGGCGCCGCCGGCGGTGCCCGTTGTCTCTGTGATCGCCGCGGGCGCGGTCCGGGCACGCAGCAGGTTGACAAACTGCCCGGTAAGGCGGCTCCAGAAGGTCATTGCGGTTGACACCACCACCGGCTCGATCACGGGGGTGGCCCGGCCCGGGTCGAGTACGGCCGCCACCGGCGCGGCGACGGCGATCGGGCGCGCATCGCTGCGCCGAGCCCGCGGCAGGGCCTGTTGGTAAGGCGTACGGAACTGGTCGGCTTCCGCCTGCCGGCGCGGGATCAGCACGGCCGGCCGGTCCCACATCAGGATCGCCTCGGCCGCGCCTGCGCGATCACCGGCGCGCAGGCGCCGCAGCACGGTCGAGCGCAGAAAGGCGGCCGGGCCGATGTTGAAGCAGAGCGAGACCAGCGCGTCGAAAGCGTGCTGCGGCAGGTCCGCTGGTACGGCCCGTTGCACCGTCCGGACGAAGGTCTGCACGTCGCGGGCGAACAGCGCGTCGCACTCGGCCGCGCTGATGCGCAGACGGGCACGTGGCGTCGGCGGTCCGGCGGCGGCGGTGTGGCCGACGCCGATCGTCCAGATGCCGACGCTGTCCCTGTAGGCATCGAGCCGCCGTCCCTCGCGCGCAATGAGGACGGCCGCGCCGATCGGGCTGAGATCCATGGTTGTGTCTCCAAGGGGTAATGGCGGAGGGGCTGCGCGACGGGGCAGCCAAGGCACGACAGCCTGCCAAGCCCCAAGTTGCGAGAACTGAATCGCTCTAAGATAAAGTAACCGCAGTATCGGTCGACTTGAACGTATCAATAAACTAGTTTCTACCTACAACAGCCGGTAGCTTGGCCATGTGTATAGAGGGTAGGGACTGCTCATATAGCAATCTTAGGGGCGATCACGAAATTTGGGGCTTAGGTTGAAATGTAACTTCCGCGCAGGCAACGAGGTAGCTATGATATAGTCTCAAGCGAATCGAAACGCCTGATCTGGGACGAGGACAATGAAGCTTCTGCTCGCATTTGGTGCGATCATTTTGGCTTACCCTCTTTCAGCCAACGCTGGCTTTTTTGACAGGGCTTTTAGAGATATTGGCAGAATTCAGGCTGAACAGCAGCTGCAACTCAAAAATGCTATAGACCAGATTGAGGAACAAAAGCGTCGCCAAGCCTTGGAGAAGGCTGAAAAAGATAAGCAAGCTCCTCCGCCACCACCTAGGATCGACTCGGCAGCTCTATCTAAGATGCTTGTATCAAAATCAAGCGATGAGCTGCTCACGTTGAGCATTGAGCCAAATATTTGCTCAACAATTAACTGTCATGGTATTGATGCCGCAGTGGTCAGAAATTTAATTAATACTGTGAGAACCGATAAGCAATTGATAATAGACACAGAGATTAAGCAAATTCAGGCATGGGCGGCGATTGGTAGTGCTGTAATCGCTACTGTCAGTCTATTGATCAGCATTGCAAGCTTCATTCGATCTGGCAGAACTACGAAAGCTGACAGAGTGCCAGCGACGCAACGGGGTGAATTTACCTTGCCGGTAGCGGCAACCACTGGTAGCGATCGGGCATAACATTGCTCAAAACGTTCGGGCGTTGATGCTTCGAACTTGGTAGATTTTTAGGTATTCAATCTATCGTATTTTGTCCGCCGCTACTGTTGGTTTAATATAATGGGTTGAAGTGGCCATCGATCTGGCAAGTCATGGTGATCTCACCGGCCTCGATCGCGTCCTTGATCGCGGCGAAGCGGCCGAACAGGCCGTTGACGTAGGCCTGAACGCTCAGGCTCATCTCGGTCACGTCCGCCCCGCTCAGCTCGAGCGCGCCGCCGTCGAGGAACTGCCAGCGCGTCGACCAGCCTGGCGTCAGCCCGGCGGCCATCACGGCGCTCATCATCAGGATCTTGGAGCGGTCGTCAGTGGCGACGCGATGCCCGCGGAAGGGCGCGCCAGCCGTCTCCAGCTCCCAGCGCCGGTTGGCCGCGTAGGCGAGCAATTCCCGCCGCTCATCCTCGGCCGTCCAGATCCGGATGGTGAACCAGTGATCGAGGGTGCCCGGGGCGCGCACCCGCACATGGGTTTCGCCCGACGGCAGCACGGTACCAGCAGCCGGCTCGGTCACCCCGCCCGGCGGTAGCGGGATTGCCGGCACACGCATCGCCACCGCCGAGTCGATGTCGGCCGGCCGGCTCTCAGCCGGCAGCACGACGCGCGCGGCCAGCGCGCCGGTGTCATCGACGTAGAGCGCATCCATCGGGCCGGGCAGCGTCGCGACCTCGACGAACGATACGCCGGCCTCGCGCAGCACCGCGCGCAGGGCGGCCGGATCGATGCCGCTTTCGGTGCCGGTCAGGTTGCGGAACACTGGATCGAATCGGACGAAGGTGCTCATGCGACCTCCAGGACGAACACCGAGAAGGTCCCGGTGAAGCCGGCGACACTCAGCGTGAGGGCGTTGTTGCCGACGATCCACTCGAGCCGGTAGTCGATCACCGGGCCACGCCCGTAGATCGTTCGACGCAGAGCGCAGGGCGCGATGTACTCGCCGGCGTTGAACAGCGTGGCGTTGTTCTGGATCACCGGCTGGGTCAGCTTGAGGCCGCCGAACGTCATCGGCGGCCGGGTGAAGGTCCGGCCGAAGTCGATCGTATAGCTCTTGCCGTTCGCCACGCCCGGCGCGGCGACCTCCTGCTGGAAGAACAGGCCCTGGCCATCCTCGTAGCTGCCGGAGAACAGCACGTTCGGGTCGAGCGGGTCGGCGATCCGCCCGCCACCGCCCGACTGGACGCGGAAGAAGTCTGCGCCGCGCATGTCGAAGTACATCAGGAGGCAAGCCTCTTGCGGAACAGGATGTAGCTCATCCCGGCATAGCTGCCGGAGCCGCCCGAGCGACCGTTCGAGCCGTGGAACTCGACCCGGGCGTGGTCGCTGGCAAAGGTAACCCGCATCGTCGGCGGATAGGCGCTGTTCTGGCGCGAGGCGTCGACGTTGCCGGTGCCGATCGGGCTGACCCAGAGATCCGGCACGCTCGCCTGGGCCGGGAAACCGATGATGAACACCCAGGTGCTCAGGCCCATCGTGGCCGGGAGGTTGCCGGGAGTCTCGGCGCCGGCCGACATCGGGAGGAAGCCGCGCTGGACGATCTGCGCGTTGCGGGCGCCGAGCGAGATCAGCAGATCCTTCTCGGCCGCCGTGCGGACGTCGATGCCCGGCCGGCTGATCCTGAGCACGTCGGCGCGAATGTCGAGGATCTGCGCCATCAGAACAGCGCGACCATGTAGCGGAGCAGGTATGCCGTGCTCGCCGGCGCCCCGGTCGCCTGGATCAGGAAGTAGGCCGGGTTGCCGTCGAAGAAGCGGTTGAGGAACTCGGTGCCACCGTAACCACCGCCGCGTCCGTCGTTCTCGGCACCGTAATAGGCATTGGCGCGCTCGTTGGCCCCGTCGGTCATCACCCGGTAGGTCAGCATCGGCTCGCCGCCGAGCTGGGCCAGCGATGCCGTGAGGAAGATCGGCGTGTTCGAATTGGCGATACCCGCCTTGATGATCCGCATCGGCTTGCGGCCGGCAAAGTCGGTCGAGATCAGGAACTTGTTGCGGTCGGTCCGATCGTCGGTGCGGCAGTCGTAGCCGTCCCGGGCGATCCACAGCCCCATCTGCCCCGAGACGGGGTGGCGACCGCCGAGCGCCCTCATTCGCATCGGGGGCTCCTACTCGAAGATGGCGAAGTACTTGTCGGTGAAGTCGATCACGAACTTGCCGTCGGCCGATTGCGCCCGGCCCGCCGTGACCGTGCCCATATTGGCCGAGACCGCCGAGAGCGAGCCGACGCTGAGCTTCTCGGCGGTGATCGCACCATCGACGATCAACGACGCGCCCGCAGCCCGGCGCGCCTGGACCTTGCCCCAGTAACAGTATGAGCCGTCACCGCCGCCGCCGGGCCGGTCGCTCAGCAGCACGACGCGGAACCGCCGCGCCGAGGCCGGGAGCGTGACTCTGCCCTCCATACGGGCCCACCAATGCTGGTTGCCAGGGCGCGAAGCTGCCGAGTTCCAAGTGTAATTTCCTTCACCCGCGTCTTGGGTGACGATCATCAGATGGGCGTAGTAGTTGGCGCTGTTGAAGTTCATCGCCGACACGTAGATGACGTCGCCGGGCGTGCCGTCGATAAAGTTCGACCAGGCCTGATGACGCGCCTGCGAGACCCAGCGGTGCTTGCCACCCGGATCGCTATCGTCCCATGTGCTGATGTACCCCGCCTCGACCCACGACCAGCCGTCGGTGTTCCCGACCGCGGCGGAGCCGCCGAAATCGCCGTTGAACACCATGTTCGAGGGATCGCTGACGCGGATGTGCTTGGCCGTGATCGACCCGGCGGTGAGATGGTCCGCGCTGAGCGTGTTGGCCGCGACGTGCGTCCCGGTGATCTGCCCGGCGGCGATGTGGCCGGCGACGATGGAGCCGCCGACGATCTTGTCGCCCGTGATCTGGTTTGCCGCGATGTGCCGGGCCTGGATCGCGTTGGCCTGGATGCGATCGGCGTCGATCGACAGGGCGGTCAATCGGCCGCCATCCATGACGATGCCGGCCCCGCGCTGAACCCGTAGCTGGTTGCCGCCCCAGTATTGCGCGATCGGCACCTTGTTCGGGCCGATCGCGTTCTCGATCCCGCCGAGCGTCCATGACAGATAGCTGGCCCCGTGCTCCCACCAGAAGTTCGTCTCCCGGCTACCAGGCCAAGCGATTCCTCCTGGGATGTGGACGCTCGAC
>NZ_JAPRBT010000050.1:0-10396 GCF_043352485.1 Methylorubrum sp. POS3 | reverse complement strand
CGGAGGCGCATCTCGTGGCCTACGTCGCCGGGCGGGGTCCGGCGGGGGATGCCGCCCAGGGCGAAGCAGACCTGGCCGCCATCCTGTCGGCGCATCTGGCGGCGCGACTGCCGGCTCACCTGCGTCCGTCGGTGATCGTGGAGCTGGCCGCGCTGCCGCGCCTGGCGAGCGGGAAGCTCGACCGGTCGGGGCTTCCGGCGCCGGATTGGCGGGGGCGGGACGCGGCGCCACCGCAGGGGGCGACCGAGACGGCGTTGGCGGGTTTGTGGACGGCGCTGCTGGGCGTCGAGCGGGTGGGCCGGACGGACGGCTTCTTCGAGCGCGGCGGGCATTCCCTCCTCGCCGCAAAGCTCGTCGCGCGCATTCGCGAGGAGATGGGCGTCCATATCGGTCTGCCCGCCTTCTACGCGGCCCCGACCCTCGCGGCGCTCGCCGCACTGATCGACAGCGACGACGAGGCGCGCGCCCGCGACACCGTCGATGCCCTGCTCACCGAGTGGGAAGAGGTCTGACTATGACGGGCGCTCCCGAACGCAATCCCGGCTGGGACCAGCTCGCCCGGCGCTTCGCCGCCCTGCCGCCCGAGAAGCGGGCCGGCTTCCTCGACGCGCTCGACGCCCGCGGCATCGCCTTCGAGCGGCTGCCGATCATGCCTTTCGCCGACGGCGCGCCGGATCGGCTGTCCCTGGAGCAGCGCCGCCTGTGGTTCCTCTGGCAATTGGAGCCGGAAAGCCACGCCTACAATCTCGGCGGCGCACTCGGACTCGACGGCCCCCTCGATGAAACGGCGCTGGCACGCGGCCTCGACTGGCTCGTAGCCCGTCACGAGACCCTTCGGACCACCTTCACGCCCACCGAGGATGGCGACGCCCGCCCCGTGATCCACCCGGCCGAACCGGTCGTGCTCGCCCGAGCGGACGTCTCCGCCCGGGCGGCGGCCGAGCGCGAGGAAGCTGCCAGGGCCCTCGCCGAGGCCGGCGCCGGGGCGTCCTTCGATCTCACGGCGACGCCTCCGGTTCGGTTCGGCCTCGTGCGGATCGGGGCCGAACGACACCTGCTGTGGTTCGCGTTCCACCACATCGTCTCCGACGGCTGGTCGATCGAACTCGTGATCGGCGAATTCTTCGCCGCCTATGCCGCCTTCCATGAGGGACGTGACCCGACCCTGCCGCCGCCGCCTCTGCGCTACGCCGATTGGGCCGCGTGGCAGAGGGTGCGGCTGGAGAGCGGCGACCTCGTCCGCCAGCGCGACTGGTGGAAGGGCGAACTCGGTGACGAGCACCCCCCGATCGCCCTGCCGACGGACCGTCCGCGGCTGCCGATCCAGAGTTTCCGGGGAGCGCGACGGCGCTTCACCCTCGATGTCGAGGCCAGCCGTGCGGTGCGGGCGCTCGCCCGGACCGAGGGCGCGAGCCTGTTCATGGTCCTGCTTGCGGGCCTCCACGCGCTGCTCGCCCGGCTGACCGGTGAGGGCGACATCCGGGTCGGTATCTCCAGCGCCAATCGCACGCGGTCGGAGACCGAGAGTCTGCCGGGCTTCTTCGTGAGCACGCAGGTGATCCGAGCCCGGATGGAGCCCGGCCTGCCGATGCGCGACCTGATCGCCGCCGTGAAAACGGCGACACTCGCGGCGCAGGCCCATGCCGATGTGCCGTTCGAAACCCTGGTCGAGGCGCTGCAGCCCGAACGGACGCTGAGCTACAATCCGCTGTTCCAGGTCAAGTTCACGCAGCAGCTCGACACGCCGCGCACGATCCGCGCCGCGGGGCTGCATGCCACGCCCCTCGATCTCCTCGAGAATGTCACGCGTTTCGACCTCAGCCTCGACGTGACCGACCGCGCCGACGTCATCGACGGCGTTCTGACCTACGCGACCGATCTGTTCGAGCCGGCTTTCGCCGACCGCTTCGTTTCCGCTTATGCCGATCTGATGCGCTGGGCCGCCGCCCGACCGGAGGGTCCGCTCGCCGATTGGAGTCCGGCCGATGTCTCCGCCCTGTCGGGCGAGACCGCCGATCGGACGGATCCGGACGTGCTCACGGCCTTCGCCGGACACGTCGCGCGGGTGCCGGATGCGATCGCGCTGCGGGCGGGCGCGAGCACGATGCGCTTCGCCGAACTCGACGCCGCCGCGACCCGGCTCGCCCAGGCCCTGCGCGCCGCAGGACTTTCCCGCGAAGAGGTGGTTCCGGTCCTCGCCGGGCGCAGCCTCGATCTCGTCGTCGCGGCCCTCGGCGTGATGCGGGCGGGCGGCATCTACGCGCCGCTCGATCCTGCGCTGCCGGCGGAGCGGCTTCGACGGCTGGCCGCCGATGCGCGGGCCCGGCTCGTGCTCTTCGATGCCGAGGGGGCCGGAGCCGCGACGACGCTCGACCTCGACCGCCACGCGATCGCCGATCTGACGGCTCGCCCCGGTCCGGTCGATGCGCCGCCGCTTCCGGCACCCCTGCCGGATCAGGGCGCCTACCTGATCTACACCTCGGGCTCGACCGGCGCTCCGAAGGGCGTGCTCGTGCCGCATCGGGCGATCGCCGCCTACACGCAGGCGATGCTGGGCCGGTTCACGCTGCCGCAAGGCGCGTCCTTCGGCCTTGTCTCCACGCCCGCGGCCGATCTCGGCCACACGATGCTGTTCGGTGCCCTCGTCTCCGGCCGGACCCTCCACCTCATCGAAACGGAGGCCGCCTTCGACGCCGATCGACTGGCCGACACGGTCCAGGCGAACCGCATCGGCGTGCTCAAGCTGGTGCCGAGCCATCTCGACGGCCTGCTCGCAACGCCCCGCGCAGGCGAGATCCTGCCGGAAGCCGCGCTAATCCTCGGGGGCGAGGCGCTGCCCGCCGGCCTCGCCGCGCGGGTGCAGCGGCTCCGGCCGGGCTGCCGGGTGATCAACCATTACGGGCCGACCGAGACCAGCGTCGGCGTCCTGTCGCACGAAGTCGCGACGACGGAAGCGGGGGAGGACACTGTCCCGATCGGGCGCCCCTTCGCCGGCGTCGAGGCTGTGATCCTCGATGCGCATCTCGCACCGGTGCTGCCGGGTGCGGTCGGCGAACTCTATCTCGGCGGGGATCAGCTCGCGCGGGGCTATCTCGGGCGTCCGGGGATCACCGCCGAACGCTTCGTGCCCGATCCGGCCCGGCCGGGCCGCCGCCTCTACCGCACCGGCGACCGGGTCCGGCTCGACGGCGAGGGCGCGATCCGGTTCCTCGGGCGCGCCGACGATCAAGTGAAGATCCGTGGCCATCGCATCGAACTCGGGGAGGTGGCCGCAGGCTTGCGCGCGCTGCCCGGGATTGAGACGGCCTATGTCGTTCCCGACCGTACCGAGACCGGCCGGCCTCGCCTCCTCGCCTACGTCGTCGGCACGGCGGAGGCCGCGTCCGGTGCCCGCACCGCCCTGGCCCGGACGCTGCCGGACGCGATGATCCCGAGCCACGTTCTCCGGCTGCAGAAGGCTCCGCTCACAGCCAACGGCAAGCTCGACCGCCGGGCGCTGCCGAAGCCCGATTCTTCTCCGGGTGATACCCTGCCGGATGTGCCCCGTGCGGGCGGCGACACGGCGCAGAACGCTCTGACCGAGATCTGGGCTGATATCCTGCGCCGTCCGACGGTGAATCTCGACGACAACTTCTTCGCCCTCGGGGGCGATTCGATCCTGAGCCTTCAGATCATCGCCCGCGCCAAGCGCCGGGGCTACCGTCTCACCCCCAAACAGATGTTCGAGCACCAGACGGTACGGGCCTTGGCCGCCGTGGCCGTGCCCCTGACGCCCGCGACGCCGGCAAACACGCCGTCGTGCCCGGCCGAAGCGAAGCTCTCCGCTATTTGGGCCGAGGTCCTGCGCCGTCCGACCGTGAATCTCGACGACAACTTCTTCGCCCTCGGGGGCGACTCGATCCTGAGTCTGCAGATCATCGCCCGCGCCAAGCGCCAGGGCCTGCGGCTGACCCCGAAACAGGTCTTCGAGCATCAGACACTCCGGGCGCTGGCCAAGGTGGCGGTGCCGCTGGCCACCCCAGGGCAGGACAGCGGAGCGGGCTCGGCTGCGGCGAGCGCCCCGGCAGACGGTGAGCGGGCCGAGCGCATCCTCGCTGAAATCTGGGCCGAGGTTCTGCGCCGTCCGGTCGTGAATCTCGACGACAATTTCTTCGCCCTCGGGGGCGACTCGATTCTCAGCCTCCAGATCATCGCCCGCGCCAAGCGCCGCGGTCTGAAGCTGACGCCGAAGCTCGTCTTCCAGCATCAGACCGTGCGGACGCTGGCTGCCGTGGCGGTCCCGCTCGACGCTGCTCCGTCCCCGGCATCGACCCGACCTCCAGCCGCGGCCTCGCGCCCGGCGGTGAGGGAGGTGCCGCTGACACCGATCCAGCTCGCCTTCCTGGCGCGGCCGGTGCCGAACCGCGGCCACTGGAACCAGTCGGTTCTGCTGATCCCGCGCGAGACGCTCGACGGGCCGGCGCTCGCGGCGGTGCTGTCGGCGCTCGTCGCCCGGCACGAGGCCCTCCGTCTGCGCATCCGGCCGCGCGGCGAACGCTGGGTGCAGGGCGTCGTGGCCACCGAGACCGCCGACCTCCTCGACATCCGCGCCGTCGCCGATGCGGCGGATCTCTCGGCCGTCTGCGCGGCGGCGCATCGCGCGATCGATCCCGGCGAAGGCCCGTTGCTGCGCGCAGTGCTGGCGCGCCTGCCCGACGGTAGCCAGCGCCTGCTGCTGACGATCCATCATCTCGCCGTCGACGGCGTGTCCTGGCGCGTACTCCTCGACGACCTCGCCCTCGGTCTGGAGCAGCGCCGCCGTGGCGAGACCGCGGCGCTGCCGGCGCCCGAGACGGACTTTTCCGGTTACGCCCGCGCTCTGCTGCTCCATGCCCATTCGGAAGCCCTGCGGGACGAGGCGACCCACTGGCAGGCCGTGTCGGGCGCCCCGCTGCCGGACAGCCCGACGCGGCTGGACGAGGCGCATCGCCTCGCCACCATCCTCGACGTCGCGGCGACGCGGGCCGTCATGGAGACCGCCCCCGCCGCCCTCGATGCCCGTCCGCACGAAGTGATGACGGCAGCCCTCGCCTGTGCCCTGGCCGGGGGAGCCGACAGCGTCACGATCTGGTTGGAGGGCCATGGGCGCGATCCATCCTACGCGCCCTCGGATCTCGACCGCACGGTGGGCTGGCTCACGAGCCTCTTCCCCGTCCGCCTGCCGGTTCGGGCGGACCGGGCCGAGCACGTCGCCGCCATTCGCGAGGCCCTGCGGGCGGTGCCGGAGGGCGGTGTCGGGTACGGACTTCTCGCGCATCTCGCCGACCCGGACCTGCGGGCGGCCGTGGCCGCACCGCGCGGGCCGGTGTTCAACTATCTCGGGCGGATCGACGACGCGATGGCCGGGGGCGCCTTCACCCTAGCAGCGGAAGACGCGGGGCCCGAGCGCGATCCCGAGGCGCTCATGCTCGATCCGCTGCGCATCGATGCCCGGCTCCGCGACGGTCAACTCTGGATCGATTGGATGTTCGACCCGGTCCGCCACGATGCGGCGGAGGCCGAGCGGATCGTGGCCGCTTTCGAGACCGCCTTGCGTCGGCTCGTGGGCGCCGAGCCGGCCATCTCCCGCGAGGTCGAGAGCTATCCCCTGACCCCGATGCAGCAGGGCCTGCTGTTCCATGCGCGGCTCGCGCCCGGCGATGCGGCCTATGTCAATCTGCTCGCCGTCACCTTCGACGGGCTCGACACGAACCGGTTCCGCGCCGCTTGGCGCGCCGCCTATGCCCGGCACGACATCCTGCGCTCGACCTTTCATGCGCGCGACGGCGCCGAGCCCGAGCAGGTGGTGCATCCCCGTGTCGAACCGGCCTTCGAGGAGCACGATTGGCGCGGCATGCCTGATCTCGAAGAGCGCCTCGCGCGGCTCGGCGATGCGGAGCGCGCCCGCGGCTTCGACCTCGCGGCGGCTCCGCCGATGCGCCTCGTTCTCGTCCGGACCGGCGAGGCGACGTGGCGCTTTCTCTGGGTGCGCCATCATATCCTGCTCGATGGCTGGAGTTCGGCCCGGCTTCTGGCCGAACTGGCCGCGCAGTATCGCGGCGAGGCGCCGGACGGGCCGGCTCCGCGCTTCCGCGATGCGGTGGCGTGGTTGGCGCGCCGCGACCGGGCGGCGGACCGGGCCTATTGGCGCGTCGCTCTGGCCTCCGTCGACGAGCCGTTCCGCCTGTCCTCGGGGCATGCCGGTCCGCCCGGCCGGGGTCGCCACCTGATCCGGTTGGATACGGAGCGAACGGATGCACTCCGCGTCGCCGCGCGGGCCAAGAGGATCACGCTCGCCACCCTGGTCCAAGCGGCCTGGGCGCTCGTCCTCGCCCGCCGCACCGGTCGTCCCGCCCTGTTCGGCGTCACCATCGCCGGTCGTCCCGACGCGCTGCCCGGCGCCGAGGCGATGCTGGGGCTGTTCATCAACACGCTTCCGGTGCTGACCGAGCCGTCCGCCGATCGTGCAATCGGCACCTACCTCGCCGATCTTCAGGGGCAGAATCTGGCCCTGCGCGAGCACGGGGCAATTCCGCTGTTCGAGGTCCAGTCGCTCGCCGGCAACGGCGGCGAGGCGCTGTTCGACACGGTGCTGATCTTCGAGAACTACCCCGTCGATCCGAAACTGAGCGTGCCGGCCCCCGGTGCTCTCGCCTTCCGCGACGTGCTCGTGAGCGAGGACACGCATTACCCTCTCACCGTCACGGTGGAGATGGGCGAGACGGCGACCATCGGGCTGGCTTACGCCACGGAGGCGTTCGCGCCTCGGGACGTCGAGGCGATCGCCGACGCGTTCGACCGGGCGCTGTCCGCCTTCGCGGCGGCGGCGGACGAGGCGCTGCTCGGCGGCATCGGCCTCGCGCCCGCGGGTGATCGCCCGCTCTCGGGATCGGCTCAGACGCCCTTCTTCCCGCTCGCGGCCCGGCTGCGTGCCCATGCGCAAGCGAACCCGGAACGGATCGCGGTCGAGGGCGACGGCGGCCCGCTTAGCTATGCCGAACTCGACCGGGGTTCGGACGTCGTGGCGGCACGTCTCGCCGCAGCGGGGGTGAGGCGCGGCGATCGGGTCGGCGTCTTCCTCGGGCGCGGGACCGCGATGGTGCTGGGCCTGCTCGGCATCGTGAAGGCCGGTGCGGCCTATGTGCCCCTCGATCCGGATTATCCGTTCGAGCGCCTCACCTTCATGGCGCAGGATGCGGGTCTGGCCGCACTGCTGACGGAGCCCGCCCTCTGCGCGGCGGCGCCCGCAGGCCCCTGGGCGATGCTCGATATCGAGGGGGAGGCTACGGGTCCGGTCCCGGCCTTCGCGCCCCATCCCGACGATCTCGCTTACCTGATCTACACCTCCGGTTCGACCGGGCGCCCCAAGGGCGTAATGGTCGGTCACGGTGCCCTAGCCAACCTTCTCGCCGCGATGGCGTCGGAACTCGGCATCGACGCGAAGGATCGGCTTCTGGCCGTGACCTCGCTCTCCTTCGACATCGCGGCGCTCGAACTGTTCCTGCCGCTCACTGCGGGCGCGCAGCTTCGGGTTGCCGCCCGGGCGGAGACCGCCGATCCGCGCCGCCTCGCCGCACTCTTGGAGGCGAGCGAGGCGACGGTGATGCAGGCGACGCCCGCGACATGGCGGCAATTGCGGGCAAGCCGGTGGGCGGGCCGACCCGGTCTCAAGGCGCTGTGCGGCGGCGAGGCGCTTCCGGCGGATCTCGCCGCGTGGCTCGCGGCCCGGGTCGGCACGCTCTGGAACGTCTACGGGCCGACGGAAACGACGATCTGGTCTAGTGCCGGCCGCGTCGAGGCAGCCGAGGGCAATCCTGATCTCGGCCATCCCCTGGCCGCCACCGTTTTGTCCGTCCTCGACGACGCGCTTCAGCCGGTTCCGATCGGGGCATCGGGCGAACTCTGGATCGGCGGCGCCGGCCTCGCCCGGGGGTATCGGGGTCGGCCGGGTCTGACCGCCGAACGCTTCGCGCCCGATCCGTTCGGGGCGCCGGGCGCCCGCATGTACCGCACCGGCGATCGCGTCCGCCGCCGCGCCGACGGCCGCCTCGACTACCTCCATCGCCTGGACCATCAGGTGAAGATCCGCGGTTATCGGATCGAGCCCGGCGAGATCGAAGCGGCCCTGAATTGTCACCCTGCCGTGCGCGAGGCGGTCGTGGCTCAGGCCCCCGGTGGAGAGGGGCTTCTCGCCTACGCCGTCGCGGCACAGGGCACCTCGCCCGAGACGCTGCGCGACCATCTCGCGGCACGCCTTCCGGCGCACATGCTGCCGGGTTCGATCCTGCTCCTGGACCGTCTGCCATTGACGCCCAACGGCAAGCTCGATCGTGCCGCCCTGCCGCGGCCGGACGCCGTCGCGACCGCAGGAGCGGCGCCCCAGGGCGAAACCGAGACGGCCGTGGCGGTGATCTGGTCGGATCTCCTCGGCGTGCCCCGCATCGCCCGCGACGATCACTTCTTTCGCCTCGGCGGACATTCGCTCACCGCAACCCGCATGGTGGCCCGGATCGAGTCCGAACTCGGCCGCATCGTGCCGCTGAAGGCGGTCTTCGAAGCGCCGACGCTGCGGGCCTTCTCGGCCGTGGTCGAAGCCACCGGAGCCGTTGACGCCGACGGCGAGAAGCTCGCCCGGGCGGAGGCTCTGCTGGCGGAGCTCGACGCCTGATGAGCGTGCTGTCCGACCGCCTGCGTCTCCTCGCCGAGCGCCTTTCCGCCGCTCGACCGGAGGAACGGCGCGCATTGCTCGCTCGCTTCCAGCAGGCAGGCATCGACTTCGACGATCTGCCGGTACCGCGCATCGACCCGGCCCGGCCGGCGCCGGCCTCTGACCTTCAGCGCCGCCTGTACTTCCTGTGGCGGCTCGATCCCTCGAGCGCGGCCTATGCCGTCGGTGGAGCGCTGCGCCTCACCGGCCCCCTCGACCGGGCCGCCCTGTCCGGCGCTGTCGATGGGTTGGTCGCCCGCCACGACGCCTTGCGCACCCGCTTCCAGGAGACAGAAGACGGCCACCTGCTCCAGATCGTCGACCCGGCGGTACCGGGCTCGCTGGCGGAGCACGACCTGTCCGGCCCCGGGGCTGAGGCGGCTTTGCGCGCGCATCTTCGCGAAATGGTCGAGCGGCCCTTCGACCTGATCGCCGGCCCGCTGGTGCGGATTGCCCTGGTCCGCCTCGGACCCGACCGGCATGCCCTGATCCTCGCGCTGCATCACGCTGTCTGCGATGCGTGGTCCCTCGGCGTCCTGACCCGGGAGATCGCCGAAGATTACGCCGCCCGCCATGCCGGGCGGGGGGCGGCGATACCCGTGCCGCCCCTGCGCTTTTCCGATTGGGCAGCCTGGCAAGCGATCGGCCAGGAAGCCGGCCGCGACGCGCAGGCGCTGACGCGCGCCCGCCAGCGTCTGGCCGATGCTCCGCGCATCGTCTTCCCCGAGCGTTTGGCCGCAGCTCCGACGGACGGCGACCGGGCGCGGCGGGTGCCGCTCGTCTTTCCCGCCCCGGTACAGGAGGCGTTCCGGCTGTTCGCGGCGGAGCGGGGCGTGACGGCGCCGGCTCTGATGCTCGCCGCCTTCGCGGTCTTCCTCGGCCGCAGCACCGGCCTGAGCGATGTCTGCCTCGGCATGCCCGTGGCCAATCGGCGGGGAGCGGCGACGCAGGATGTGGTCGGTCCCTTCGTCAACACCCTGGCCCTGCGTCTTCAGCCGAAGCCGGGTCTGTCCTTCGCCCAGGTCGCCGAGACGGTCGCCGCGACGCTGCAGGACGGGCTGGCCGAACAAACTCTTCCCTTGGACCGCATCTTGGAAGGGCTTGGGGGGACGGGTGAGGGGCCGTTCGACGTGATGTTCGGCTACGAGCGCGTGCCGTTGCCGCCGCTTTTCCCCGGCCTCACCGTCGAGCCGATGTCGGCACCGCTCGAGACGGCCAAGTTCGATCTCATCCTCGGAATCGAGGAGAGGGAAGGCGGCGCGATCTCCGGCGCGCTGATCCTGGCCGAAGCCCGCTTCCTGCCCGGCACCGGCGAGCGTTGGGCCGTCCGCTTCGTCGAGATGCTGACCGCCTTGCTGGCCTGTCCGCTGGCGACCTGCGGCGAGGCCCCGTTGCTCACGGAGGCGGAGCGCGCCTTCCTGGCCGCGCAACACCGGATGCCGCCGTCGCCTCGGTTTGAGTCGGTGAACGCTCGGGTGGCGGCGCTGGCGGCCAGCGAGGGCGGGCGCGTCGCCCTCGTCCACGGCCCGACCCGCCTCACCTATGCCGCGCTCGATGCCCGCGCCAACGCCCTCGCCCATGCCCTCATCCGGCGCGGCATCCAGGCCGAACACCGCGTCGCCCTGCGCCTCGAACGATCCCCCGACGCCTTCGTCGCCATCCTCGCCGTCC
>NZ_JAPRBT010000049.1:0-16149 GCF_043352485.1 Methylorubrum sp. POS3 | reverse complement strand
GATATTCTCGATAAAGCTCGCGAGCGGCGAGCATGGATCGGCACAGGCTGGCGCAGGGCGGCACCAACTCGCCATCGTTCAGAATGCACAACGGCACGGCCGGAGCCGACCCGTAGCAGTGGACACCGGACAGCTCGTAGGGGTTCAGCTCCACGTCGCGGAGCGCGTAGACCGCCCATGCGAGGCTGTAGACGTGATCGTCATGGTGCTTGCCGGCAGCCTTGAATGTGGGGCGGTTGCCGGTCTCCAGGGCGTACTCCAGCGTCCCCATCTCGGAGAGCAGCGCCGTGAAGCTCTTATGAATGTGGAGCCGCCCTTCGGTAGCGGCGGCATGAAGCGCGGTGAAAGCGTTGCCCTTCCGCTCGGACGTGACCGAGATCAGCTCGTGGTCGAACGCCTGATCCCCGCACCACGCCGCGATGTCCTGCGCGTTGTAGCTCTCGATCGCGGCCCGGCTCATGCCATGGTCGGTGCGGTAGCGCGTCAGCGCCTTGCGGATGCCGGCTGCGGTGCTGAAGGCGATCTTGTCCGAGGCCAGCACGTAGTAGTGGGCGTCCTCGCCGATGAGCATCTTGAGCACGCACGTCGCGACCGTCGCATCGCCATGCACTGACCAGCCATAGGCGCGATCGAGGCCGGCACCGACAACGTGGGCTGCGCCGCCCGTGATCGAGGCCACGTCCAGACGGTAATCGTCCTTGCAGCCCTCGATCATGGCCGGGGTGAAGAGGGTGCTGGTGCCGTCGCCCCAACGGTTGAGGTGCTGCTGCGCGAACTCGCCGGGGAGCATCTGCGCTGCGCGGCTGCGAAGTCCCTTTTCTGAAATCCAGCGCGGGCGGCGAGCGCAGGCGTCCTCTAGGTCCGCGTAGCTGATGTGCGAGTAGAAGAGGCTCGGGTCGGCGCCCTCCTGCGCGAGGCTGTAGAGGCCATATAGCGGCGAGCTGCGCGAGCCCACGGTGCTGTCCACCAACACGAGCCCATCGTCGGTATCGATCGTCGCCGACGCGAGCGCCTGATAGGCGGCATCGGACGTGGCGGCGTGCAGCTCGGACACCTGAGCGATCGAGAGCTTCTTCCCGAACAGGGCGGCCGGATTGGAGGGGAAGCCCTGGATCACGTTCCCAAGGTCGGGGTACTCGATCTTGTCGGCAGCGATCTTGATGGCACCCTGCTTCACGAGGGCCGCGCTGTAGGGTGTGGCCTCCAGGATCGTCTTCAGCAGCTTGAACGCCGTGTCCGTGGTCTGCTTCTCGGAGTTGGCGACCATGGCGACGGTCTGGGTCCGCCGGGACATAAGCCGCCACGCGATGATGAGCGCTGCGCCGATCGTCTTGCCGTGTCGGCGCGGCCAGCACAGGATGATCGTGCGGAAGTCGCCGTCCAGCGCCTTCTCCAACTCGGCCCGCTCCAAGGGGCCGGGCACGTAGGGCTCAAAGCCGCCCCTCGATGACGGTACCTGCGGCTGCACATCCTCCAGCCATGCGAAGAAGCCCCTGGAGTCCTTCAGCTTCCAAGCAGCGATGTTGACAGTTGGGGCAGAGCGAGGCGGCATATTCGTCTGAATGTTTTCTAGCTGTTAGCATTCTAGCATATATGAGGTCGCTTGAAAGATTGCATCTTGGCCGTATGATCCGCCTCATGAAGATTATTGCGCTCGCATCCACGAAGGGCGGCGTCGGCAAGACGACGATCGCGCTCAATCTTGCGGCCGAACTGGTGCGGCGCGGGTCCAAGGTTGTGGTGATCGACGCGGACCCGGCCGGGCACGCAGCGGCCATCGCCGGCCCCGGCGGCTTCGGGTTCGAGGCTCAGGTTCACGCCCTAGAAAGCGACGACCCTACGGCAGCGCGAGCTTGGGGCAACGCGATGCGCTCGATCCAGGCCGATTTCGTGGTGATCGACGCGGAAGGGAAGCGCGGCGCCTCGTTCGCCGCGTCGGTAGCAGTGGCCGATATCGCGTTGGTGCCAGTCGGCGCTTCGATCCTCGACATGCGGGGAGCGGCCGAGACGGTCGGCATCATCCGCAAGCACCGCATGGGTGCCGGCAAGGGACGGCCTGAAATCCTGATTGTGCCGTCGCGCGTGGATCGGCGGACGGGCGCGGGCCGTGAAGTAGCGGGCGCCCTCACGCGACTTACAGAGCCAGTCTCGGCTCCGATCTCGTCACGTTCCGTGGTCGTGGACAGCCTGTCGTCCGGCGAGCCGGTTCCCGCCGGCAGCCCGTCAGGCGAGGAATTTGCCGCGTTGGCTGATGCGGTTCTTGTTCGGTTGGGAGTGAAGGAATGAGCAAGGCGCCGCGCAAGACGTTGGGTGACACGATGGAGAACGTGCTGGCCGGCTTTGGTGGACCCGACCCAGAACCCGCAGAGCAGGATGCGCCTGCGTCGGCTCCTATGCCTGAGCGAACTTCCCCGATGCCGGACGGGCGCTCACTCCGCGCTACGGGACGGACGCATCAGTTCTCCACACGGATCAAGCTGGAGACGCACGACAAAATGAAGTGGCTCGCACTCCACGAGCGCATCACGCTCGGGGAGCTGCTGGAGCGGATGACGGACTTGTATGAGCAGCAGCGCATCCAGAAGTAACTTGCATCGTCTTATAGCAAATCGAAAGCAACGCACAATCACATACTGTAAAAGAGACTCGCATGTCAAGCTCAATATATGACGATCTTCCTGAAGAACCAGAGCTCGCGTTTGTAAAAGTCGAGGACTATTTTAGAGCTGAGCTAAATAGCGAACTGAGAGAGCTTCCTGATGACAGCAGATATTACACAGAAGCATATATCTCATATATGAATAAAGCTGCTGCGGCAGCTAGAGAATTAGATCTTAATATATTACGCGATTATGATGGGAACTACCTCGATAGAGATGTTTATGATAAATACAAGGCATTTCTTTATGAAATTGATGCATTCAAAGTGCGTGTAAGTATACTCCATGGAAGGCGAACAAAGAAATATTCTATTCGTATTGCACCTTCGATTAAAGAATCAATTAGAGAATACATATCAAAGATAAAGACCATTATAGATGGAATTGACATTCCAGGCGTAAAAAGGGAGGCGCTCCATGAACGTATAAACGCATTTGAAATAGAATTAGAGAGAGATCGCACTCGATTCGAAATTGCGATGGATCTCATAATTGAAGCATCAGACTCTATGGAGGAAGCCTCAGAAAAGTTAAATCCGCTCCGTAAATTTATCGACTCTATTACGAAACTCCTTAAGCAAGCCCGTACTGTTGAGAAGGAACAGCAAAAATTGCCAAGTCCTTCAGAGCAAAAACGCTTAGATCCACCATCTAAATCCTCCCAGAAACAATCCGATTCTGGACAGCCTAATTATGATCTCGATGACGATATACCATTTTAATTAAACCTGTGGTTGATTTTGCGGTGTATGGCGAAAGTCGCCTTGGAGCCAGCCTTAGGAACATCAGGGTGATGGGTGACGGAAGCCACCTGCCTCCCCCGCCGTAAACCCCTTGTATCCGTGGTGGCTGAGGATTTGACCCCACCCCCTCCAGTAGGCTCGCGGCGCACGAGGCGCATCCACGCCTGCCACTCGCGGGAGACGACCCGCGCGATGTTCGGGAGGTTCCTCCAGGCCGTCGAGCGACGTTCCTCGATCGTCACCAGCCCGAGATCGCGAGCTCGGCGCAGGGTTGCCTTGACCGTCGAGCGGCTGACGCCGGCTAGCGCTGCGATGTGATCGTGCGTCAGCCGGCAGTCGCCGCGTTTCACGGTCTCGACGGTGACGACGGAGAGTACCGCCTGCTCTGCTAGGGTGAACTGCGCTGCGATAGCCGGAGGAAGCCGCCCTGAGGCCGCCCAGCGGCGTCGGCGCTCCATAGAGGCATCTGAGCGCGGCCGGGAGCCCACAGGCCTCCTAGGGGCTGCTACAGGCTTCTCAGGCGGGATGCGCTTCAGCTCGATCAGCGCCGATAGGCTCTCAGCCTCCGCCTCTGTCACCTGTCCTTCACCGTAGGCGCGCCAGAGCACCGCCGCCAGCTCGGGCAGCTTCACGCGCGGCGACGCCTCGACGGCACTCCGCAATTGGTCAGCGAACATGGTCCCGGCCCTTGATGGGCCACGGCAGAGCGAGGGCAGCGCATTGGCTTGCGCACCCTCTTCAGACAAAGCAGGACCGTTGCAGGAATTGGCGTTCCCGCTTGACGCCCTGGGGCGCTCGTGAGACTGTCGGGAGGTGAATTGACCCCGCTGGTCTCTATGAGATCGGTCCACGGCCTCGAAGGTTGGCGCCTTCGGGGCCGTTGCTTTTTCTAGGTCACTGTCGCGGCGGTGATCCTCGAACGACTCGGGGGTTGTCCCCGAAGTTAGCCACGTTGCCCCGTAGCTGGGTATCGGGTCAATGCACGCCCGGCAGCATCAGCGCGTACCAACGATCGCGCACAGCAGCGCTTCAAGGCCAGTAGCGCGGTCGGCCACCCTGTAGCCCTCTGTGTCGCTGCTCGGGCAATCGACCAGCTCGTCCGGGATCGGGTCGTGCGTCATCCACGAGAAAAGGGGCTCAAGCCCCCGGTGGCTGACGACACACACACACCGAGCACCGGGTGTCGACCGATCGTGATGTCCTCCATGCCGTCCACCACACGCGCCAGCAGGGCCAGGTCCGGCCATAGCTCGGCGTGTTCATGCGAACCAAGAAAATGGGCATACATCCTCTAGCATCATTCTAGCTGCTAGCTATCCGCTTTCACAGCTTCTCGGGAACGACAAGGGTTAAAGAGACACATCTTGCGGGAAAGTGCGATCGAGTCAGGGCTTTAGTAAGTAAGCACTGACTTCATCGGCCGGCGATCTCGGCAGCCCTAAGTCGCTCGTGAAGCTCACGCCCTTCGCGTCGGAGTGCTCCAGTGCCGGCGACCACGCCCGACCCAACCACCTTCCGCGCCGCAGCGAGGTTCCGGGAGCTGTAGGCGGTCCACCCATCGGTGTTCCAGACGATCCCGGTATGAACCTGCTTCTCGTCATGCGCGGCCGTCCAGAGGCCTCCTGCGCGCTTTAGGGCACGTTCCGCAGCCGGAAGCTGGTCATCGTTGGCCACGATCAGCCCGTGGAGGTGCGGGCGCCGGGTGCGGGTCACGTCCACAGCGAAGGTGAAGGGAAGATCGAGCCCTACGGCGCGCAGCTCGCGGCCAATGCGCTTCTGGAACCAGGAGGCGAAGCCGTTGTGGTTCGAGGCCAGGGCGCGGGCTAGGGTGTCCGGCGCGGGGTTCAGGGTGAAGGTACGGGTTGAAGCGCCCCCGTCGAGAACGACCGCGCGCCCCATGCCGGTCAGCTTCCCCGCGTCCCGCGTCCTCTTCCAGTCCGGCCCCTGCCGCGTGTCGCGGGCATCCTGGGCTGCGCGCCGAGCCTGTGCTTTCGTCAGCGCCGGCCGGTCGTTATCGTTCTCGGGCTGAGGGTGATCGTCGTTGGCGTGCGAGGGCGTCAGCGGGGAAGGTGGTACATGGGCAAGAGGATCAAGAAGGTCGTCGGTGAGTAGGAGGGGGTTCTTACTAAAAGAAGCCGGCGCCTCAGCAACGACAAGCTGCTTGAAGTAAGGCCCTGTGCGATCACGGTTTCTCCGGTCGCGTGCATCGGAGCTGCGAAGACGCAGATTTTCCAAATGGCCCACTCGGGACGGGGCGGTGACGGCGCCGTGAGTAGGCTCAACATCGTCGTTCGCGAGAGACAGGGCCTGCCGTGACGCAAGCTCAAACCGCGCCGCCGCTGCTGCGCGCATGTAGTCGCGGAGCGTCCAACACCCGCTAATGCCAACGCTTTCTTCAAGCTTATTCCAAATATTATCTTGTAATAGAGGACGCATAGCGCTAAATAACTTTCAGTCTTGCTCCAGCAGGGGCGAGAGTTTCGAAGGCCGTCCGTAGTGCCATACGGGCGACCTCACTGTTTATCGACTATGCTGCGTTGGCAGCCCTGCGGATGAGCCGGGCAAAATCGCGAGCCATGCCACGCGTCATCGAAAACTTCTGCTCGATCTCCATCTCGTCGCAGAAGACGCGGCCAGCGATACCAGCACCCCTCCGCGTGAGACTGAGCGTGTGCATGTCGCCAGAGTTCAGCTCGACCTTCTTCCGCCAAGGCTCTCCAGCATCGGTATCCGCAGTCGCCTCGAAGAAATCGGCTACAACGCGGGCATTAGCCGGCGACAGAGGCGGCAGGCCGATCCGACCGATCTCGAGACAAACGTTGCCGTGTCCAGTGTGAGCGGCGAAACCCGGCAGCTCATCGTTCAGGCGACCAGCCTTGATCTCGCGGCGGATCAGCAGCTCAATCGCGTCCGTGATACTGCAATCGTGCGCGTGGGCAATAGAACGCAACTGACTGGCACGCGAAGGCGGAAGACTGATAGTGGTGTGGGTAACTCGAGACATGATCGTTCCTTTCTAAAAGCAATTGCCATTGTACCACGACAACAACAGGACATTAACAATTATTTTTTTGGAAAAAGAGGCGTTGTTGAAGCTCAAACACCAACGGGTCACTTGCTAAAAGGGCAAGCAACCGGGGATGCCTCAATTCGATGATATGGAAGGGCGCTAGGACCGCTCAGACGGCGGCGTCCACCTTCTGCACGTCGCAGAGGGCCAGCTTGACCTTGGTCCTCCGCTTATCGCTCGGGTAGCAGCAGACGGGGCTAGAGTGAGACAAGCTTCCCTGATCTTCTCCTCGGAACCATCTTGCCATGGCTCTGAGGCGAACGGGTGTTTGCGCACCCGATCACGGGTGGATCACCGCGCGCTGCGCCTGAAGATCAAGGCCACCTATGCAGCGAGGCCGTCGAGGCAGTCGAGCATTTTTTCAAGCACGTCGTCATCGACGGCCGGCGTATTGGAGGCGGAAGCGGTCTAAAAGATAGTCGCGAGACTGGGCTGCGGCTCGGCCCGAGCGACTTCCTGCACAGGCTTTTTGGCTTCTGCATCTGCCTATAAGCGCTTCTCAGCGAACAGCTTTTTCCATTCGGCTTCCCACCCGGCGATCCGCTTCTCCTGCTTCTCCTACTGGGCTTCCCACGCATAGAACTGGTCCAAGCTGATGGCCTTGCCCTCCGAGAGGCCACTCGGGACAGTATTTCGCTTGTGGAGCTGTGGTGACGTAGAAATCAGACGGGATACACTGAACACAGCAAGTACGCTGCATACAGAACGCAACATGTAATAGCGGCGCCAACCGCAACAGCCCGCACCGTACATGTGCGGTTCGAGCAAGAACAAATGTTGGCTCTTATCCAGATCTGGGAATTTATTTGCATTATCGTTGGCTCGAAGCCAATACAACAAAGCTTTATTTTCAATTTCACGGTTCGTGTATTCGCGCTGTACGTCCAACCGGCTCTGCATGTTCGCTCCTGACTATGGTGCGCCAGAACGCGAAGCCGCCCTAGCTCCAAGGCTATAGCGAAAACTCGTTGGTATGCAGCGGATTTTTTTGCCCAAAATACGTCCCTGGGGACAAGACTGCGGCGCAATCAAATTGGACGCTAGAAACAGTTCCCAAATCCCCGCTCTTAATTATTACGGCGCGCATAATTGTAATCATTTATGCAAAAAACATCAACACAGTTCATTCAACATCGTTTTAATGCGATGAATATATGTAAAAATAGCTTAGCAGAGAGCTAACTTGCAGCTCCCATACGGGCTTCCAAGGACGCGGCATGGCTCGCATCAATGACGCGTTTAACTCCATCTTCGTCACCGGATTGAGCAGACCGAACCGCAGCGGAAATCAGTTCGCTTACCTTCTCCTGAGACAAACGATCATCAATTTCGAGTACGATCTCTTTCCCCGATGGGAGCTTGACCGCGACTGAATGCTGCTTCTGACTAATTAATGTTTTTATGGCTGAAGCCAAGGAAGCTCCTATACCAGATCCTAGTACAGCTACAGCTATTTTAGCTGCCGCCTCAATTATAACGAAACTAGGAACCATCACACAACCTCCTTTATTTCCGTCAGTATCATGCCAAACATGTATATTACTACAGCTACAAGGAAGGGCCCGGGAAGGCTAACGCCGCTAATTGTTAGATCATAATCCGTGGTATCTTTGTGCACCATCCAGAGGGCCCAACCCCAAACGAACGGCAAAAAAAGCAGCGCCAGATAAGCTAGAGCGATAAGTTTTTGGTCACCGACTCGAACAACGGCGACATTGTTTTGATTAACGATCTTTAAAGCATTTTGGTTCAGTGCCACTGGTTTTGGAATCAAAATAGGAGCAATCAAGGATAGGCCGGCCGCAGTAACAGTGCTAGTCGATCCGATTAGCGCAAGATCTTCAGTTTTTCCGGGCGCGTAACTCAGAAGAAATCTGATCGCATATTCGGCAAAGACGAGATATATTGGAAATCCGTAATATATGAATCTTTTAAATGTAAATATTTTAAAAAACATTTCGTAGCCCCCTCGGGCACCGTTGAGACACAGCAAATCATCTATAAGATGTGACGTAAAATTTGCAGCTTGTGGTCCATATAAACCATGAAGAAATTGCCTCTGTGTGCTTTTTGTAACAGCAATACTCATGGAAATTCTCTCGTAAATATAGATCCGTATTTGTGGCCGCTCCAGTTCCAAATCCTTGCATAACAGGGCGGGGTTTCACGATAGGCGTGTTCCACTTGTCAGATAGGCATACTCAATCAGATTTGTAGCATTAAGAGGAGCGGTAGCAAATTCTCTGTGACGCCCCTCGGCTATTGCCTTTGGATCCTCACGAGGGGGTGGGGTGCTGCGTATCGTCTACAGCGACAAATTTCCGCGCTGTCAGCCCGTGTTCGGTAGGCTACTTTCCTTGCATCGCGCCCCGACCACACGCGAAACTTGCGTCGCGGACCATTCGCCTCCCCTTGGTGTCTTGATCCCGCGAGCGTTAAGCGCACCCGCAATCCCGTTCAACGTCGTCACCCCTGCCCCGCGTATCTGCTCTACGATCGGCAGCACGTTGGCACGACGCATCTGCGCCTGCTCTGTCTGGACGCTGCGTGCGTTGGCGAGATCGTGTCTCACACCGCCGAGCTTGGTGCCACGTGTCTTGGCTGCCGCGAGCGCCTTCTTCGTGCGCTCTGAGATCATCTCAGCCTCATGCTCTGCCATCGCCGCCATGATGTGGATGGTGAGCTTGTTCGCCATGGGGAGATCGGTTGCCACGAACTCCACGCCGCTCTTCATCAGGCCAGAGATGACATGCACGTCGCGGGCGAGGCGATCGAGCTTCGCGATGACCAAGATGGCCTTGTGCTTCTTGGCGTACGCAATAGCAGCGGCGAGCTGAGGGCGATCAGCGCGCTTGCCGGACTCCACCTCAGTGAACTCGGCAACAATCTCGGAGCCGTGCGTGTACGCTATGACGGCGGCGCGCTGCGCGTCGAGGCCAAGACCTGAAGCACCCTGCCGAGCAGTGGAGACGCGGTAATAGGAAACGAAACTCATCGCCGAACGCCTCGGTGGGTGACAGTGAAAACCTACTACGTCCGTTGTAGAATGTAAACTAACAGCTAGAATGAAAGACAGTGGCTAGGCGTCTGCCAGAATGGCGGCGGCGTGGGCGTCATAGAGCTTGCTCTGCGCCTTGGTCACGTCCCGGCTCTTGGCCGCGAGCCCAAGCTTCACCAGGGCGGCGCCGAGCGCCGTCGCGTTCCTTCGGTAGCCCTCTTCATCGACGGCATCCCCGCGTACCAGAGCGGCTTCGTCCCGCTCGCACAGGGCGGCAAAGGTCGCAGCGCGCCGGAGCAGCATGCCCTCAGCCGGAGTGACCGTATCCCCAAGCTGCATGGCAAGATCGGCAATGTTCTGTCGCCAGCGGCGCCCGACTACGCTACGCTGATCTACGCGCTGACCATCAATTATGAGATCAGATGCGCCAACGATTCCTACAATTTCCTGTCTTGTGTGCCTGCTTGTAGTTACCATAACTCCACCATACGATTTTTAACGCACTGTTTTCTAATGGTTATTCGCAACCTAATTAATTTTTAGGAGGGAGCGGGGAGAGCGGCAGCGCCTAGTCCCTTCCCGCTAGTTGAAATGTCAATCAGGTCCAATGTACCTAACGTCATCCACATCAACGTACACATGCCTACCAGCACTGTCGGTTATTTTTATGTAATGCAGGTTGCTATTGTGCGTAATTGCTCCTTTCAATATCATTCCGTCTACTCTGACGAAAAAAACCAGGTCTTCTCGCGGGTCAGCATTTCGGATCTCTTGAATACATGCATTGAAGACAGCAGCCCTCATGAACAGAACCTCATGTTTGCATGGAATTGCTACGGACTGAACGGCAGCTACAGAGAGATAGTAACTAGGCGCCGTAATTACGAGATAGCATGCTATGTTTATGATTTAACAAGGTATTTTGGCGAACATACATTAGCTTCGCCAACCGAGCTTCTCAGAGAGGCGTAGGCGAAACGTCCATCAGATGCTATGTTCATGCTGCCCTCCGCAACTCTACGCGACAACGGCAGCCGGCTTCCAAGGGTGGGGTGTAACAGGGGCCGAGAGCCGTCGCGAAGGGCTGGTCGATCTCGACGCCGTTCGGATTTTGTTGGTTCACCTGCCCGTGGATGTGGCGCACGCGTTCATCGCCCCGGTCGCGCCAGTAGCGGCGCCACTCGGGTCCGAGATCGCGGCGGCTCACTGCCTGCTGCCAGCTCGCAGACTCGCCGGCATTCGTGATGGTGACGGCGCCAGCCGTGCCGATCGCGCCAGCGCGTACCTTCAGGAGGATGCGGCGCTGCTGAGCAACTAGGTCTTCAGCCTGCTCCCGATTGAGCTGGAGACGGGTCGCCTTCTCGATCACCGAACGCTGTGGCGCGCTTAGATGGCGCAGGACATGCGCCGGCAGTTCGGGGAGGATCGCCATCTCATGGGTGAAGGCAGGGCGGCGCTCGGCCTGTGACTGCTGCGCAACAGCACGCTCCAGAGCAGCCCGGAAGACGGCGAGGGAGGCGCCCTGCGCCGGAGAAAGTCCGATGGTCTCTCGAACCAAGATCGCCTTCTCGGCGCCTTGAGCGGGGACAGCAGCGGCCAGGACACTTCCAACAACGGCCGCTGGCAGAAAGGTGGAACGGAATGCGGCCTGGAGCATCGCCTTGGCCGTGTCGGTGATGATCGAGCGCATGATGCTGCTCACGGCAGACACGCGGGCAGCCGAAGCAACCTGCTCAGCCGAGTCGAAGGCGAGCCCAAGCCGACCGGCCGCGATCGTGCCTGCGCTGGCAAAGGCAGCCGTCAGCAACACGCGGAACGGCTCCAGCCGGTCAGCCACGTAGGCGGCTAAAACGTCTTCGTCGCCACGCTTGGCGGCCTCGATCAGCGAGGGCACGTCCACGTGCTCGGCGATGGCCTCGATCGCGTCGAGAAACGCCGCTTCAAGCTCGGCTTCAAGTTCATTGGAGAGCTGCTGCACGGGATCGCTCACGGCACCAGCTCCACGGAATGAGGGCTCCCGGCGAGGAAGGGGCTCAAGAGCTGCCGGACGATCGGCGGGACCGGATCGGGCACGGTGGCGCGGTACTGGAGTTCCAGGTCTCCGACGCGCTTGCGCGAGATAGTCGGCGAGGGCTTCGGCTCGGGCGCAGTCAGCAGATGCAGCGCCAGCTCACACGTCGCATCACGTACGGTCTGCGGGACAATGTTCGACGGGATCGAGCGGCCCTCACGGTCGCGCATGCGCAGGCGCGGCCATCCGAGGGGCTGATCGTAACGGGCGATGGAGCCAGAGAAGCCGAGCCGATCGAGAGCAGCCGTCGCCTCGATCAAGGCGCGCTCACGGTCTTGCTCGCTGGCAGCCTTCCATCCGTTAGAATGCAGCTTGAAAGAAAGATAAGCATCAGCGTCAGAAGCGCTGATGTAGGCGTTGGCGCCAATCGTAAGGGGCATGGGTCAGCCGAAGAAGACGTGGACGTGAGACGGGCCGGCTTCGTCCATCAGTAGCTCGACGGTGAGGATAGGCGGGTTGCTGCCGTCCGGCAGCGTCAGAGCATCGTCCAGGCCGACCGAGGGCGTGCCTGCAATCCATGCTTCGCCGCGTGCCACGACACTATTGCCTCGCGCATCACGCACCAGCCGCGCCCGGTAAAGTACGCGGGCCCGATAGGGCTTGGGCGTGCCGTAGGTGGCGCTCCCCTGCCGGGTGTAGCCGACAGCGGCGGCGTGCTGCACGGTGGAGCTGAATAGATCCTGGAGATCAGAGAGCATCGCGGAATGTCGCTTGAGGCAGCTGGCGCGGGCATGAGCCCGCGCCAAGGTGATGTCAGAGAGGATCAGGCGGCCTTGACACCCTTCAGACGGGCGACGGCGCGCGGGTGCTTGATGCAGATACCCGAGTACCATTCGATGCGAGTGCGATAGGCCGGCTTGGCCTCGATCTCACCCAAGTCGCGCACATCCACCGGGGCGGTCTGGATGCCGGAGAGCATGTCGGGGCCGAACTTGACCGCATAGATGCTGGTGGTGTCGTTCGCGGTGCCCTGAACCTCGTTGGCTGCCAGGATTTCGCTGCCGATCGAGTCTTCCTCGATCGGCAAAAGCGGAATGCCGTTATGCGTGACGGCCGGCTGCCCAAAATTTGGGATCATGATGCTCTCGGGCGTGGTGCCGCCCGAGGTGCGCAGGAGCGCGCGGTATGCGCGGATCAGGCTCTTGCGCATGAACAACGCGGACGGGCCGCCGCTGACGGCATCGCACAGCTCGTCTAGCATAGCGAAGTTAAAAGGGGCGCCGTTGGCGCCAGCGATGAGAACCTGATCGCCCGTGATGCGAACCTTCAACCCGTCGAACGCCTTGGCGTTGTCGTTGGTGCTGCCGTCGAAGAAGGTGCGAAGCCACTCGCGGGTCAGGGCCTTGGCCTTCATGGCATCATGGACGGCGCGGGTGTCGTTAGTGCCGACGCCCATCTTGATCTGCGCCACGTCGTAATCGGAGTCACCGCCGATGATCGTTAGCTTCTCGGTGTGCGGGTTCACGACACCCGTACTCTCAGCGTAGCCTTCGTTGAAGTCGCGGAAGGCGATGCCCGGCAGCGCTTCCTCACGGTTGTAGCGGTAGGAATTGCCCGCCACGTTGGCGAACGGCATCAGGGCCAAGACGGGGTTGTTCTCGGCGAAAATCTGCACGACGCCCGACGCCAGCGGCGTCGGGTTGAGCTTCGTCCATTCAGTGATCGTGAGCACGGTAGAATTTCCTTATCGGCGGTAGCCGGCCGCCATGCGGGCGAGCGGCGGAAGGGTGGACAGGTCGGGAGTGATGGGGGTGATCGTCGGCTTGCTCTGGTCCGTGGTCGGGACAGGCGCAGGCGTCGGGGCGGGGGCAGCCTTCAGCGCGGCCAGCTCGGCGCGCAGAGCGGACATGCCGGCAATCAGCTCGCCGAGCTGATCGGGAGCGGCCGAAGGCGTGGCAGGAGCCGGGGAGGGCTCGGGCGTAGCGGCAGGCGTCGGCACGGTCGCCTGATCGGTGGGCGTCGTCATAATGGGTCTCACAGTGGATGCAGGAGGGCGGCGGACTCGTCCTTCCGCCGAAGAAGCTCAGCCATCGCGGCCTCTCGCGTGGCGAAGCCGTCAGGGTTCTCGGAGCGAAGGAGATCAACGGCCGACCACGCACCCAACTCGATCCGGGTGCGGGCGTTGGTCAGCCGTTCCGTCTCGGAGACGTTTTCCTGAAGCTCGGCGAAGTCGCACGACATGCGCGCATCGGCCGGAATGGTGCCGGGCGCGTGGGTGTTCACCACGACCTTCAGCAGCTCCCACAGCCGGGCCTCGTAGGTCCGCCAGAGGGCAATGTCGTCCAGCCGCGCTTCCTTGAGGTCGATCTGCTCAACGTGCTTCGCGGCGCCACTCTCCGATGAGCGGTCTAGGTCGAACACATCGGCCGTTAGGTCGTTGGAGGCTGCCGTCTGCCGCATCAGAAACTCGATCGCGGACAGGATGTCCTCGATCGGCGCGTTAGGGGCAGCAAAGCCGAAGGTGCCGCCTTCGGGCAGCGTGATCGTGCGCTCGGGTCCAACGCGGATCGCATCGGCTGAGCTGATGCCAGTGGCCCACGGCTGCCCGTGCGCCTGCATCTCGACGGCACGCCAGAGGTTGGACAGGGCAACGTTGACCGCCTCCTGTGCCTCGATCAGGTCGTCACCACCGGGAAGCCAGAACGCATCATCCGGGTAGCGGTCGAACAGAGGCACGAAGGGTACGACCCCGTAGGGGTTCACGCTGCCGGAGTTGCCTTCCACTGGCATCGGCACACCGCGATAGTCGCGCTTGAAGAAGCTGCGCGCGGTCCAGTCCGAATAGGTCGTATCTGCGTCGCGAGCGGCGCGGTGAGTGACGACGACACGCTCGGGGTTCTCGGGATCGGAGGCGATCACGTCCAGGATCGAGGGTGTCAGGATCGAGAGCGCCGCGCGGCTGCCGTTCCAGCCGACCTGAAGCATACAGGTCTTCATAAGCTTGGTGAGACGCGAGGCGCGCTTCAGGATCACGTCCGCGTTGATGGTGCGGTAGAGGGCGTCTCCCGCCTCTTGATCGAAGCCGTCGAAGGTTCGACGGGGCTGGAGCCGGTAGAGGTTCGCCCGCTTGTTTACGACCTTTTTGACGATGTTGACCTGAAAGACGCGGAATGTCTCGGGGCGTGACCACTTTTGACCGATAAGAACCAGGGTCTCATCGGACTGCTGATCGGAATAGAACTTGAGCCACTTGTCGGCACGCAGCTTACGCGGCGTGCTGGCGTGGATTAGGTTCATCACCGGGTCGTTGATGGCAAACCGCCCGAACACACTTCGTACTTTCTATCTGCTATCTTTCTATATTCTAGCATAAATTGATGCGGTGCAAAGCTGCGATCTCGGTAAGAACGTCTGACAGCGCTCGACGCGGTGCGTCGGCCGAGCGACAAGGAGCGTTGGCTGAAGGTGTTCCAATCGCTCGCAATTTGAAAATGCTCTGAGAGGAATGATGCCGTCGATATTTGAGAACGCAATCGCTTCAATGCGCATGGGGGTCGAGGATTTCAAGCAACAGGATCAAGATCGCGATATCTCTGCTGTTAGAAATTTTTATGCAGGAATTCTGCTTCTAGCAAAAGAGGCTCTTATACGAGCAACCCCCAATGGTGATCCGGAAATTGTGATTGCTGCGAAGATAAAACCTGTTCCAGATGGTCAGGGCGGCGTGGCACATGAAAAAGTAGGCCATGGAACAGTAGACTTTGTTCAAATATGTGATCGGGCTAAGGATTTCGGTATAAATATTGATAAAAAATCACTTCAGGATTTGAATAACATTAGAAACGATATGGAACATTACTATACAAAGGAGTCTTCGGCGTCTATACGTGCCGCAATAAGCAAGTGCTTTACAGTTGCCGCCTCCCTATTTCACCAACTCGGCGAGAATCCTATTGCTCATCTGGAAGGTGCTTGGACCACGATGCTTGAAACCAAAGATCTGTATGAACATCAATTAAAAGAAGCTAAACAAACATTTTCTGAAATTAAATGGTACTCACCAAAACTTCAAGACCTTCCATTTAAATGTAAGAGCTGCAAATCCGAAATTATTGAGCAGTTAGACCCAGAAAATAACATTCAGGAATACATAGAGTTTCATTGCAGGACCTGCGGTGAAAAAATAGAAAACTCTGATATGATTGAATTCACTTTGGACGAATTATTTGGGGGTGACGCTTACACCAGGGCCAAAGAAGGAATGGATAGCGGACCAATATTTGAGTGCCCAGTATGCAATAAGAATACATTGATAGAAGAAGAATTGTCTTGCGCAAATTGTGGCGAAGAAATTGATTACACCTCGGAATGTATTAGATGTACTGGGGGAATTTCTCTTGAAGATTATCTTGGAGGACTTGATGAAGGTCTTTGTTCTTGGTGCGCACATATGTCCCAAAAGATAAGGGATGAATAACCAAGCAATATTGCATAAATCACTAGCGGGGCATCGTATGAGCGCCGACGTTCACAACCTTGCCAGACACAAATTCCTCGAATGAGTTAGGCGCGATCGGACGGCGGCCGAGATATTCTCGATAAAGCTCGCGAGCGGCGAGCATGGATCGGCACAGGCTGGCGCAGGGCGGCACCAACTCGCCATCGTT
>NZ_JAPRBT010000048.1:0-16899 GCF_043352485.1 Methylorubrum sp. POS3 | reverse complement strand
GGCGACCTGATCGGCGCTCAGCCAGGCCGTGCGGTCCACGCCCGACCCGCTCACCACCGACACCGACTGACCCGATAGGCTCGTCGTGAGGGTGTCGCCGGCATCCGTATCGACGAAGCTCAAGGTACCGGTGCGCAGATGCTGTCCGGCGGAGCCCTCGACGATCGCCGCAGCGGAAACGGCGCCGGTCATCGTGGGCGCAGCGTTCGGATCCTGAAGGTCGACATTCAGCCAGGCGGTCGCCGTCTGCCCCCAGGCATCGACGATCTTGTAGCCGAAGCTGTCGACGGTTCCGGAGGCCACGGCGCCGACGGCGCGGGTATAGGTGTAGCTGCCGTCGGCAGCCATGATCAGCGTGCCATAGAGCCCCTTCAAGACGGAGCCGATCGACAAACCGCCGGCCTCCGACACCGTGGCCGCGTGGCTCGCATGGGTGAGAACGCCATCGGGAGCGGAGACCGCGAGCGAGGAGCCCACGGACTGCTTCGTCGAGAGACTCGTATTGGCGGCAGTCAGCTTCGGAGCGAGGTCGGCCCGATCGACCAGGATGAAATCGCTCGTCTTCAGATTGATCTTGGCAGCCAGCTCCAGCTTGAAATCGGCCTTCAGATCGCCGTCCGCATCGAGCTCGATCGTCGTCACACCGGAAGACTGCGTGTAGCGCACCTGCCAAGCGTTGCCGGTGAAGCTCTCGTCGCCGAGCCATTGCCAGCTCGTCAATGCCTTCGGGGCTCCCGCTATCGTTGCAAAATCGATTCGATCCTGCCCCTGCTGGAAATCCATGATCCGGTCGAGACCGTCATCCTTGAGCGACGTGTAGACAAAGATATCTTTGCCGCCACCGCCTGTGATGAAATCGCGACCGCCACCGCCGACGATGACATCGTCGCCGGCGCCGCCCTTGATGTAGTTGGAGCCGGTGCCGCCGAGAATATAATCGCCCTTGGACGTACCGTTGATCGCTGCGTTCGCGGACGCGGCTGTGATCTTGTTGAGCGACGAGAGATCGGGCAGGGCGCCGACGGCCTCCGTGCCGGGAGAGACCGGTCGACCGCTCGCATGCATGTTGTCGGAGTAGACCATATCCTTGGGACGCGAGGTCTGCTCGAGCGTCCCGTACATGCCATGATCGATGACGTTACCGACGACTTTCACACCGGTCACGGAACCGACAGCGTCCTTGGAATGCGTCAGGGTGGCTCCATCGGAAACCAAAACCGAGTAAGAACCGCCCAGGATCACGTTGTTCTTCACGGTCACATCGGAAACGTTGCCGCCTTCGCCGGTGATCCGAACGGCGTTGTTGGTCGCGACTTTCGCGTCGGGGGTCGAGCGCCAATCGATGACGTTGTCGGAAATGACGACAGCGCCCGTCGTCATCGGGATCCAGATGCCATCCGAGTGCGCACCGGTCGCGTATCCGGCACCGGCTAGGTAATTGCCCGAGATATTGCCGCTGACGATCGAGATTGCATCCGTCGGCGCGTCGATGAAGGCGCTGTTGGTGATCGTCGTGTTATCGCCACGCGAGTTCAGAAAGACATTGAAGCCCAACCGGTCAACCTTCTGCCCGTCGAAAGTCGCATGGTCGACGGTAAGGTTCTTGGTTCCGGCCACAGCATTGATCGAGTAAGCGCCGACCGAAGCGTCGAACGTCGAGTTCTTGATCGTCACGTCGTCGGCGCGCACGACCACCGCGACACCGCGAAAATCGATTCCGTCGAAAACCGCGCCCGACTTCGTGACGACCAGCGTGTTGACGGACTTGTTGTAATAGACGCCGTCCGCAGCCGTGAGGGATAGGAAGCTCTTTAGCTGATGATTGGCGAGTGGGTTGCCTAAATCGCTGCTGACGGCTGCGATGCCCGTCATGTTGTTGTTCGCGACGATCTGCGAGATATCGCTGGCGATTTTCATGACTATACTCTACTCGCCACCCAAGAGGGCAGCACATGCGTTGATCATGCTCCCAACATAATAGTGGCCCTATAAGCCCGCGTTCGACGGAATGCTCAAATTTTACGGACCGCGCACGTTTCCATGGAAACGGAGCGTGCATGGGGCTCATCCCCGGATATGGTCCAGATCGATGTCCGCCCGCGATAGAGGTGCAATCCGTCGCGAACCTGCTCTGCCGCGCCGAATACGGTCAGCGAACGCTGAATTCGGGAGTCTTGGTTAGGGGAGAGATATCGAGGACGTCGCGCGCAAAGCTCTCGACCAAAATGTCGTTACCGTAACCGCTCAAGTGGTCGGTGTCGTAGAAGAGAGGCTGCCCGCCTTCGATACCGGAACAGGTGTCCGAACGACAGAGGAGCGGGAACGGGTCCCATATTGCGGTGCGAGGTTGGTCCGCCACAAGCGATTGCAATTTGCGAAGGAGCGGCTCGCGCATGGACAAAAGCTCGCTCTTATCGAAAGCAGATGGAGCGAGCCTGCAATAGGCACTAGTGGTGGTCCAAGGGTCCGAGCAGCGAAACGGTGCGGTTTTAAGGAGCGGCTTCGGTGCTTCGAACACAATATGCGCGCCGGTCTGGAGGAGTTGGCTCAGCACCGGCGGCCATAAGGACGGCATTCCCTCATCCGAAGCGACATTCCTCACCGCGTCAGGAGCATTGCGGAAGGTCGTGCGATATCGTGGGAGATAAAGGGCGGTGATAAAAATCCGGTCTTGGGGCCGAGCCTCTTTCTGCAACCGAGCCAGGACGGCCGACCGAAAATTTCGACAAGCTGGGTCGGCGTTGTCCTCGACGTTGGGGAGTGTTCGACATCCCGCTTTGGTCATCACGACGACAGAAACACCGTAACGGGCAGCCAATCGCTGACCGAGGCGGAAATACGCACCTGCGTGCGAATCACCGGCGATGAACAGCCGCGGACGATCCCCTTTTCCGATACATCCGGACGGCGCGATCGTGATGAAACGCCCGCCATGCGTCCAGACGGTTGAGCTTGCGGTGTCGCAATCGCCCGACATGGCTGAAGGGATCGCCGTGGTGCGCCACACCGTTCGGTCGGCAGTGATGGACAATGCGAGCCGTGGGGCAAGCAGCATCAGCGTACCTACGATGGCAACGGATCCACCGAGCATCAAGGCTGCCCCCGCGAGCAGGGAGGCTGCACGGAACGATCTTTGCCGTGCCCAGAATCTGATCGGACGTTCGACAAGATAATGCGTCGTTGCAGCGAGCGCGAACGTAACGACGAACGCCAGCAAGATACCGAGAACAGGATCAGCCGGCCCGAACCAGCGGATCGCCACGACCACGACCCAATGCCACAAGTAGAGCGGATAGGAAATTTGGCCGACCCAAACGACCGGGTACCAAGACAGGAACCGACCGGCGGCACCACCATTCCCCGTGGCGATCAAGCCGATCAGTATGACCGCAGCGAGAGCAGGCGCCAGGGCCGAGGGAAACGGAAACAACGCCTCATCGAGGCCCAGCAGGGAATAACCAAGAAGGCCTAGAGCCGCGGCCGTGGCGACGGCGGATAAATGCTGATGGTGGAGCAGGATTCGAAATGCTGGGACGTAACTGAGGAAGAGGAGCACTCCGAGGCCGAACTCCCAAAACCGCGTAACGACGAGATAGAAACCTGCCGCTCCATTGCCGACGAAACCCAGTGCTGCAAAAGAAAAAATCGTGCCTGTGGCGAGAATTACGATTCCCGCTCGAGATCGTGACACTCGAGGAGAAAGTATCAGCGCTGCGATCGGGGGAAATATAAGATAAAATTGCTCTTCGACACCAAGAGACCACGTATGAGTAAATAAATTGAACTGCGCAATATCCGAAAAATAGTCTCCCGATATGCTGTAAAGCAGCACATTGCTGACACCCAAGAGGGCCGCAATCCCTGTCGGCAGCACATAATTTGTATCAGGAACGGATGGTAGCAATATTGTGGCAAAAAATGCGGTCGATGAGACCATAAAACCAAGAGCTGGATAAATACGAAAAAATCTTCGCTTATAAAAATCACAGAAAAATGAGGAAAATGTTTCAAAATTTTCTTTGCTGACTGAGCGAGCGACGACAAAACCAGAAATTACAAAGAAAATGTCGACGCCGACGAATCCGCTCGGACAGAACCTTGGGTTGATATGGTAGAGGATGACAGAGCCGACGGCCACGGCCCGCAATCCATCGATACCAGGGATGTAGCCGCCGCGCGCAGGCAAGTCTCACGTTCCGAAACGGTCATGGTGGCGGAAGACAGCAATCACTGCTGAAGTGAAATTGACGCAGTTTATGTCGCAATCGCCTGGCGACCGCAATCGGACGCTAGCTCGCACAAGCGGCACTCGCTCAATGCAAGGAGCTTTGGATGCACAATGTCAAAAATTTTCGGCCGACATCGATCTGCCGCTAAAATTATCCCAAAACCCTATATCTTAACAATAATACAATTGAGCGTCATCGCAAATGACGGAATGCTTAACTTACGATCTGCTGCTGATTTTGTTGCAAAGACAACTTAGACCTACAGTCATTGCGTGCGTTGGTGTACGAGCACGATCATCATGCAAAATATATACTTGGTTCGAGCCATATCTCAGTCGCTGGAACGAAGATGGCTTGTCTGAATAGCGGTCAGTGAAGGCGATCGAGCCCCTACCAAGCCATGCGTTTCCAGATTTTCCACCGTCGCGTCAGCCTATCGACGATGCGTTCCGGCCGCGTGCGATGGCGGTCACCGTACCAAGGCATGAGCTGCAGGCCATCGTCCCCACGGTGATAGTAATAGTTCGGCACGGGGTGGAAGTTGCGCATTCGCAGATGGAACACTTCGCACTGGCTTGAAGCCTGCGGCGGAACGATCCAACGCCAATCGGCGGCGACGCGACGCCCCTGTGCCTGCTCGCGTCGATGAAACTCCATGTACTGGTCGCTCGCGGCATGATGATCGACCATCGTCACGCCTGCCTGCCGGAAAGAGTGGAGAACGGCGCGGTTGAGTTCGGTGAGGGCAGTGTCCCTCCAGAGGCGCGCGCCCGAGGGCGCCGGATCGAGACCGAATGCGCGGGCGATGTCAGGGAGGAGGTTGTAGCGCTTCACATCGACGAGGTTCCGTGAGGCGATCTCCGTGCACATGTAGAAGCCGTTGAATGGCGCGCAGGGATAATCGATACCGCCGATCGTCAGGATCATCCCACTGACACAGGGTACCGCGTACCAACGCAGGGCCATCTCCGCGAGCGCCGCGTGAGCGGGATGTAGGATCGGGATTTCCCGCACGGATCCTGTCGGCAGCGAGAAGAGTGCACGGCGGTCGGCGGCATCCCGGATCAGGAACGGAAGCTGGTCGAAGCGTGTCGGATCCCCCGGGGGGCGCCAACCGAGCGACCGCGCGATCCGGGTCGCCTCGACGTTCTGGCGATCGCCGAGAACGGAGCCGTCGGCCATGGCATGTCCGGCATATTGTGTGATCTGTTGGCTCTCGACATAGGCTGGGAAGCGTTGCCTTTCGATCGGCGCGAAGACCGAAATGATCGAGCGCACCCGCCCATCGCCGAGCGCCTCGGTCATATGATCGGCGATCCGGGCGGCCATTGCCTCAGGCTCGGTCGCATGGCGGCAATCGGCGACCTCGAGACTTTCCCAGAACAGCCGCCCGATGCAGCGGGCATGGTTGCGCCATGCGAGGCGGGCTCCGAAAGCCAGTTCGTCGGGTGTGTGCTCATAGTGGCCTGAGCGGGAAAGGCTGCGGCGAACGTCCGCCCAGCGTCGGGCGAAGGCGGATCGCGTACCTCCCGTCGCTTCTCCGTGAAGCTGCAGGAAGGCTCGCGCCTCCTCACGAATTTCCAGTGAAGAAAGGTGACGCCGGCGGCGTTCGAGCGGATTGCTGCCCGTTGCGTAACCGTTCTTGACGAGTCCGAGGCGCGCCAATTTTCGAAGCGCGAAGCGTTCGGCCATTACATCAAGCCATCGAACTGGCGCGCACTGTCTCTCAGACGGCGTCGATTGATCTCGTAGACCGCTGCGAGCGCCCGCGCTTTGGCACGCCGGTACCCGCGGTGAGCCATTGCGGGATTGCGATACTCGGCCCGTGCTTGACGCTCGCGAAGAAATCGCACCAGCACCGCGTCCGTTGACGTACCCCGCGCCATCACGGCTTTGAAGATCGGGGTATCCTGGAGAAGCGAGAAGTCGTTGAATCGCACACGATCCAAGTAACGACTGTGGGCCTCGAGGAAGTCGGCTGTCGCCTCCATGTCCTCGTCTGTCTCGCCAGGGAATCCCTTGAACATCGTACAACGGATCGAAAGCCCAGCCTCGTGGGCATGGCGGATGAAAGCGGCGTTGCCCTCTACCGAGGAGCCCTTCCGCATCAGGTCGAGAAGACGCTGGCTGCCGCTTTCGAGTCCGAAGCTGATCCGCCGCATGCCGCCAGCGACCGCTGCCTGAAGATCCCTTCGAGAAAGTCCATTGTCACGTCGCTGGTCGACATGGACCGTGCCGATCCACTCCGCGCCCTGTACGTATCGCCCCACATTCTCGGCGATACCGCGGATCATATCCGGATAAGAGTTGAGCTTGAGGTCCAGGAACAGAAAGCTGGCCACGTTGTGCCGACGGGCCTGCTCTTGCATTTCCAACAGAACCGACTCGACGGAGCGTGTACGAAAGGTACGGCCGCTGACGGAAACGACGTCCGAGCAGAAGGCGCATTTGTCCCATTGGCACCCACGCCCCGTCATCAAGGGCATGATTCGAACGGGGTACCGGTCCCAGGGAAAGTCGGTGAAGTCGGGCATCGGCGTCGCATCGAGATCGCGCAATGGCCTCGCAGCGCTCGATCGCGTTCCGTCCGGTAGAGTGATACCCGGATACCGGGTGAGATCGCCCCCATCGCAAACTGTATCGATGATATCGGGGACGGACAGATCGGATTCGGCCCCGACGATCCCGACAATCCCCTCAAGGCTACGCCACGCGTCAGCCACGCCCGTCACGTTGAACATCGGGCCGCCGAGCAGCACCGGAATGCCGTGGGCAGCCGCAATCCGCCCGATGTCCCGCACCGAATTGAAATGCTGCAGGTAGGCAGACAATAGGATGATGTCGGGTCTGCGACCGAGCGCCCGCTCGACCTCCCGCAGGACTGTCGGGTGTGACCGTTCGCGCGACCACGAATGGACAGCCCGCAGACTGTCGCGCACGTTCAGAAAAGGCTGCCAATCCGAGAGATGGATCCGGCGCTGCACATGATCGGCCAAAGTCTCGCGCCGCTCGCGCTGTACGGCCGGTACATCGTAGGCAAGCGGGCAGATCACCTCGACTTCGTCGCCCCGGTTTCGAAGCGCAGCCACAATGAGCCCCACGGCCAGCGTCGGAAAGCTGGCGAAGTTGTTGAGATCAACCAGAAGCACCCTGCGACTCGACACGGGGCGAATGGCGATAGCGGCGGACGTGGACGGGGCCGCGGAACGTGCACTTCTCACCGCACGTGGAACGCGCCTGATCTCGCTCATGACACAGAGCCTTATTCCGTGCATCCGCTTCAATCGAAGCGATTCAATAAAGCAGATAGTCAGAGGCCCAGGTCAACCGAATCCAACAATAAAGATTGTGAATCGGGGCGCACGCAAAAAAATCTCAGCCCCTAATGAGTCGCCGTCGAGGCTCACAATTCTCCCCGAAGCTATCGCAATACGATTGCCATTTTGCGCGGAAACTAAATTTAAACAGTTTATAACATCGCAGAGTATATAACCGCGATTTTGGAGATATAAAAAAACAATCAGGGAATTTTCAGGCTCGCAAAATTGCTTCAATAGACTGAGAGTCTCATCCAGATTCGGACGACATATGAATGTGAACTTTCCGTCGGTGAGCGGCTCACCGTCCCCAGATGGGGCGTATTCCGGGCAGCTACCGAACCGAATTGGGATCGGTTCTGAAATGCCTCACATCAGGGAGATATGGCACGTCGCTCATCGAGCGATGGCTTGGCAAGGCCAATTTGAGAAGAAACCGCAGGGCTCAGCCTCAAGCGATGTCGCAGTGCTACCGATTATGGCGAACACGTTGCCCACCATTGTCCGCATGAACCGCGTACGGAGCTTCAGAATACGCGACGCAAAGCTCAGCGAACTGAGCGAAGGTCTCTGTCGTGAGAGTGTCCTGCGGGTACGAGGAGTGCTCTTCAATGCTGAAGACACCAAAGCACGAGCAGAGCGGGATCACACCAACTTCCAGTATCCGGAACGTCCCGAGCTCGTAGCGGGCCGAAGACACCGTACAATGAATCCGAAGTCAGCGTAGTTGAATCTTATTCCTCGCGGTCGTCGCATCTCCCGCTGTCCTGAACATCGGAGCGACATTGTCGCGAACAATCACGCCGCTTGAGGGCCTTCCCTCTTTCGAGGCGCGGACTTCGATCCAGACCCGCCTTGTCGGATCGATCGTCGCAACCGTGTTCCCCTCCACAACGATGTCATCGACTCCGTAGATCGCAATCGCATTCCAATGGTTCAGGCGAAGCGAATTGTTGGTCACTCGCATATTCCGCCACCGGCCATCGAACACCACGATGCCTTGCATGTAGTCTCCGGGACCGGCAAATTCGATCGTATTGCCGTCGATCAATATATTGCTGAACAAGCCGCCATTCGGGGCTGGGAAACCTTGGATACCATCCGCGTGGAGCTGCTCGGCAGGCGTATGATGCCCACCGCGAATTCGATTTGATTGGATGCGTATATCGTTGGCGCCAAACTCGATCGCATCGTTTCCGAAGGACTCAAAACTGCATCCCTTCACGGCGCTGCCATCACCGCCGAGATAAAGGCAATTACGGAGATTGAAAAAGCGACAGTCACTGACGCTGACATTGCGGCCGCGGACGAACAGCCCAACGCCGTAGGGTCTGTCAATCCAATCCTGCGGGCCCCAGGTCGTTGAGCTTTCCTCCGTGGAGAAGTTGCATCGCTCGAATGAGAGGCCTTTGGAGGATGGATCAACGATAACAAGGCCTGGGATTGTGGGGCTGGCGCGGACCCCGCGAAAGGTCAATTGCTGGAACGACAAGCCCTCGCAGCCGCGAATGGACGTCGCGTCGATCACGGTGTCGGCTTCGCCGATGATCTCCGTTGGCAACCCGCGAAGCCCCTGCAAGGTCATCGGGCCGTACTGTCCGGCCCCGAGACGAATTCGTCTCGCACCATCGCGGACAGCCTTTTGAATAGCGGCACCAAGGCTTCCGGGCTGCCCCGGTCGCAGAACTATCTCCTCGGCAGCATCTACAGAGGCGGATCCCCCCAAGCAAACGACGGCGCCGAGAGCGATGAACACTTGACGGCGGTTCGGGGCGGGAAATCGAGCATTCATTCAGGTTACGTCCCGTGAGGCTGCCGAACTATGTGACAACCTTACACGAGCGTCTAGGTGCCTGCTTAACGGCCGCTCAGTTATCCGGCGAAACCGCGGCGCTTTCGCGAAGCACCGGAAGCTGTGCCCACGGCATTTCCCCCAGCCATAGCTGTACTGACTTGAACGCCGCCGTTGAGGTCAACCCAGTAGCGGGGGCGTTCCGCTGATTGGCGCTTGAGCCACGAATAATTTAGAGCCGTCCAGGGCAGAACGCTGCCCTGCAAATTGTCGAGCACGTAATCGCCGGCATCCGTCCGCACTGTCAGCACCAGATGGCCCTGGCCAGCGCGCGTCATAACGATCGCGAGAGAAAGAGCAGCGGCTGGATAACCAAGCCGCGACAGTTCGTCACGCTTCTGCACAGCGTAGTCGTTGCAATTCCCAATACGCGTCTCAAGCGACCAGTTGTCACCACCTTTCGATGCGTCCGGAGCAATGCGAGAATTGACCGCTTTGTTCACGGCACGCATTTCAGCCAACCGACTTTCGGTCAATTGGATGACCCTGCCTCCGTTGCTGCTGTCCAAACATTGATTTTGATACCGCATACAGAACGCTACGAACGCCATGGGTGCGATCGTCGTGTCACCCTCGGGGAGGAACATTGCGCCGGACGAGCCATGCCCGCCGCGCTCAGTCGCCGCTGCAGCCCCTATCGAAACGAATAGGGACGCTAGGACGAAGGCTAAACCTGTCGAAGGTTTCACAGTGGTCTCCCTGTCAATTGAGGAGACCATAAGGTGCTCGTCCTAAGCCTAGCTTAATTGCGCACCTGAGGCGGTGCGCACATGATGGATAACATCCGGTATCCCAGTCACCTTTCATTCGCGGCAATCTGGGAAGAGTGCAGCCCCGAGGGCCGGCACGATCAAACGTGAAGCGGTTTCAGGGCGGGGATGGCTGCCATCCGGCAGTGCCGAAGCAAGCTCGCTTGCCGAGAGCTTTTTCCAGGACGGGCGATGGTCGACAAACATCAGGCCTTCTGACTCTGCGATGCGGGCATTGATGTCGTAGTAGCGGTCCAAGAATGGCCTGATGGCCCCGCGCAGACCGATCACCGGATTCATGGCCATGAGGACGATGCGCGGGGGAGGGGAGCCCGATTTCAAAACAGCGACAATTCTACGGAGATTGGATTCACTTTGGGATGGCAGCATGAGTCGGTTCAAGGCCGCATCGTTCACCGCGAATTCGACCAGCACGATGTCCGGGCGTCGGGCGACAACGTCCGCTACCGCTTCGAGGGCCCATCGTGAGGTCGCACCGACACGCGCAATCGTCTCCACCGTGACGGCACGTCCGCCACAACGCTCTAGCGTCTGAGCGAGGGCGTCCTGCCAACCGCCGCGCGCCGTGAGACTCGTTCCAAAGGCCACGACACGTAACGGAGCATCCTTCGCCAAAGTCGCTTTTGAGACGAGCATCATCACAAAAACAATCAAAAGATGCAAAATGCAGAGGAGGTTCAATATTTTGCGCACACCGTGGCCCTATCCCGGCAGCGGCACATCCGCCCCGCGGTAAAATTCAAAGGCTGGCGGATGAGACCATTCCCGCTCAGGTGCATTTTAGCAGCTCAGCCCTACCGCAGCCATTTGTGCACCGCACTAAGTAGTAAAAAGCAACAGCAAATCGACGCCGAATTTACAACTTCAGGTATGATATATATCTTATCAACTATCTGTGATTTTATCCAGTCGACACGGAAAGTGTGACAAGCCTACCACAAGTCAAGTTCTGACCTCACCGGCCGCGCTCTTCCGGCAAACATAAGTCCTGATCCTGCGCGCTTACAGGGCAAGTTGTCTTCCTAAGCCAATCGACAAATCGTCGAGAGTACGCAAGTGGTCTACTCAATTCGTATTGCAGGAAGAATCTGCGTCCAAATTTATCAAAATAAACAAATATAGCAGACGGTCACAAGCCACAAGTGAGCTAGATGATTTTCAAATTATAGGCAGCATAAAACTTTGTGACAGGTTCGCTTCATAGAAATAGGTGAATATTCGCCCGATGAGCAAATCATAAGCTGAGGGTATGGATACAACTAATACATTAATATGGCAAAGTGCTCAAATTACTGGACGTGCGGATAGCGTGCAAATTAGACACAATAAATGCAATAAGCTGTTAACCAATTAGAAGTGCGCTGCAGCGCCTCTCGACGCAACCGCGAGATAATGTTAAGAGTTTGTAAAATTCGGCGATGCCTACGAGGCCCGCCGCCCGTTAGGTCTTGCGACAGAGCGACATGGCGAACTCGGCACCGACGATCAGCGGCAGCGTATCTGCGGGAATCAAGGAGGGGGCAGCCTCATCCTATCTCCGTACGGGCAGCCTCAATTTCGCTGACTCCGACACTGGCGATACGCTCACCGTTGGACTCGCAAGCCAAACGATCGTTTACCGATCGAGCGACGGGACTGACCTCACGTCATCCCTGACGAGCGCTCAGACGGCCGCATTTCTGCAGGCGTTCTCGATCCCCGGGGGCTCGCTGGGCCGCAACTCCGGATCGCAAACGTGGAGCTACGCGCTCAGCGAAGGGAACCTCGATTTTCTAGCGGCTGGCCAGACCGTCACGGTAACGTCGACGGTTCAGGTCAGTGACGGCAACGGCGGATCAGCGACGAAGGACGTCGTTGTAACGGTGACGGGAACGAATGATGCACCTAAAATCGTAGCCGTTGCGCCTGGCGATTCTTCGATCTCTGCGTCTGTCACCGAAGCCCCCAATACGGTCGCCAGCACGGCCGTAACGACACGCGCTGGCAGCATTGCTTTTGCCGATGTCGATCTCGCCGATACCCATACCGTTCAAGTGGCGGCAAAGGCAGGAGGTTACGCGGGTACCCTCACGGCTGTCGTGGGAACCGATACGACAGGAGGAAAGCCCGGCCGAGTCGACTGGACTTATTCCGTCGCCGACAAAGCCCTCGATTATTTGGCCGCCGGCCAGCAGGCCACTCAGGTTTATACAGTCACCGTGCAAGACGGCAAGGGTGGCGTCGTCAAACAAGACGTAACTATTACTCTTATTGGCTCCAACGACGCGCCAACTGTGTCGGGCGGCAGTTCCGGCGCTATTTCCGAGGGAACTGCGGGCTCTTATACCAAGACGGGAACGCTGCAATACTCGGACGTAGACCTGGCCGATCGGCTCACATCTGGGATTACGAGCCAGACGATCCAATGGAAAACTTCTACCGGTATTGACCTCACCTCGAAAATCACGGCCGACCAAGCCTCTGCTATTTACAAGGCTTTTTCCATTCCGCTTGGTGACCTCGGCACCAACAAAGGCTCTGCCTCGTGGTCTTTCGCAATTAATGACAGCGCTATCGACTTCCTTGGTCGTTTGGATGTCTTAACACTGACCACGAATGTCCAATTCAGCGACAGCAAGGGCGGGACTGCAACTAAGCCAATCACAATCACGATTTACGGCGTCAACGACACGCCGACAGTCGAAGCACTGAGCATCGGCGATGCGAAGGTCACCGCCAACGTTGTGGAGGCCACAAACGTCACCGGGTCGGCGTCGACGTCGTCGGCTCGGGGGAGCTTCTCTTTCACCGATCTTGACGTGAATGACGTCCACACGATCAGTGTGAAGGCATCCGCAACAGGTTATCTCGGCACGTTCACGCCGATCCTCTCCTACGATACCACCGGTGGCCAGCCGGGGACGATCGATTGGAGCTTTTCTGTCGCCGACAAGGCGCTGGATTATCTCGCAGTTGGGCAGCAACTCACCCAGGTCTACGCCGTCACAATTACGGACGGCAAAGGCGGCTCCGTAACGCAGAACGTCACCGTCAATCTGACGGGGGTGGATGACGCACCGATCCTAACGGGCATCGCCGCGAGCGCGATGATCTACGAGCCTCTCGCGGCCGCTACCGGCAGCACCCCGATCAATCGCGGGGGCACGATCACGGTTGCCGACCCCGATCAGACGGATCACCTGTCCATCAGCGTCGGATCGTATCAGATCCGCTACTTGGACGCTCAGGGTAAGGATCTCTCGGCAGCGTCCTACGATTCGCTCACCGACACTCAGCGCGCAGCAGTCGATCAAGCCAGCAAGCTCGGCCAGTACCTCAAAATCTCGCAATCAAGTTCGGGTGCCACGGGGGTAATCGGTTGGAATTACGCGATTGATCCTGCGAAGCTGAGTTTTCTCGGCGCGGGTGAGACCGTCACGGTGACCTCGAACGTCTCCGTGCAAGACCTCGACGCATCGGGTTCGCCAACCGGCGCCGCCGTCTTGAAACCGATCAGTGTTACGCTGGTGGGTTCCGAGGCCGCCACTTCGGTCAAATCCTACCTCACGTCGATCGTCGATAAGTCCTATCTCTCCACCGTCGCGAGCGGCTTTACCGTCGGCAATCAGATTCCCGTCGGGTCCCTCGGCTCATGGTCGTCGTTGACGGCGCAGGATGGCGTTGTCTTCCGTGCACCCATTTTCATCGAAGTCACCCAGAACGGCGCAACGTTCGATGGCATCGATTTTCGTGGCAAGCAGGTCATCGTAAAAGCCGACAACGTCACATTCACAAACTGCTATTTCGACACATCGGGCTTGGTCGGACAGAGCCCGCTCACCATTGCGGCCGGCGCATCGAACACAGTCGTCGATCATTCGACTTTCGACGGGTTGAAGCGCGACTATTCGGTACCAAACCTAATCTCGTCGAGCGGTATCAACACGACCCTATCGAACAACACGTTTTTCAATGCGCCGGTCGATGGCATCTACATCGAGAATGGAAAGGTCGTCGGCAACTATTTCTCCGGTGGCGCCTACTTCGCCCCAGGCCATTCGGATGCGATTTGGATCGGCAAGACAACGGGATCGGTACTCATCGAAAACAACGTCATCGACTGGCGCAATCCGGACGATGCACGGACCTATACGAACAACGCCATTCGCATATCCGGCGAAATGGGCAACGTCGATGATGTAACCATCCGAGACAATGTCCTCATTGGTGGCAACCATACGATTACTGTTACCGCCGGTGCGACCTGGACACACACCGCCGATCAGGTCGGCACGATCACCAACGTCCGGATCTATGACAACGTCATCGATTTGGGCACCATCGGCTCCATCGATCCGGCCGATCGACCGGCCGATCTCTACATCGGCAACAATTCTGCGCTCGCTGGGTCTGGGCTTCGGTTTGGCTCCGAAGCGGTTGGTTCCATGCCGAACCTTGCTGCAATGAGTGTTGTCAGCGGCGGCGCTATGCCATCGACCATCACGGCGACGGCGGCCTCTTACGTCCTCGGCGGGATCGGCTCCGACGTGCTCAATGCTGCGTCGAGCGGCAGCAACGTCATTCAAGGCGGCCTCGGTCGCGATTTCATCACCGGCGGGCCTGGGACCAACACCTTTCTCTACAAGTCGACCGGCGATGGTGCCGACTGGATTAAGGTTTTTAATGACGCAACCGACAAAATTGATTTGTCCTCACTCGTCGAGCTCGAAAGTAAACATCTGTCTGCGTCCGATTGGCTCTGGCTCGACACGGCTTCTTTCACGGGGCGCGCGTTCCAGATCAATGCGGTTTACAACGCCTCCCTCGACCGCACGGTGATCGGGGTCGACATCAACGGCGACATCAAAGCGGATCTGCAAATTCAGCTGTCCGGCCGTCACACGCTGACGCAATCCAATTTCGTGCTTGAGCATCCTGACAAGCCCGCAAGCATTCTTGGTTCGCTGTGGTCGGGTGCCGGCTTCGACCTTGGGGCCAATACGCTGACGATCCCATTCAAGCTCGCCGATGCCCCCCTTGTGGTACGGGACGGGGTCGTTGCGCTTCAGGACACCGACGGCACGCTCCTGCCGCTCGACGGCATGGGAACGTACAAGTTTCTCGATCAGACGGTCGTCCAAAACGACGGCTCGGCGCTCGTCGATGATCTCTGGTACGTCGCGTTGCAGCGTGGGGATTTGCGAAACGGTCTGGATGCTGAGACCCACTACGAACAGACGGGCTGGCAAGCAGGATACGATCCGAACCCGTATTTCTCGACCTCCGGCTATCTCGCGTCTCATCCTGATATCGCGGCAGCTGGTATCAATCCCTTGGAACACTGGTCCGAGGTCGGTTGGAAGCTCGGTTTCGATCCGAGCGCATCCTTCGACGTCAAAAGTTATCTGCTACGCTATCCTGCTGTCGCGGCTTCAGGTGTCGATCCGCTGACCGATTACCTCACCGTCGGCAAATCAGCCGGACGTGTCGCTTACGGTGCGATCGGAGACGACGTTGCCGCGACCGGCTTCGATGCGCAGTATTATGTGCTAGCCCACCCGGACGTCGCATCGAGCGGCGTGGACCCGTATACGCATTACCTCACGGTCGGCTGGCAGAACGGATACAACCCGAACGCCTTTTTCAACGTTTCCGGTTATCTCGCCGCTTATCCGGACGTCGCTGCCGCAGGCACCGATCCGCTGCAAGACTACATCAACGGCGGATGGCAGGCTGGACGTATCCCCAGCGCTGATTTCGACGGTGCTCTGTATCTGACGATGAACCCTGACGTCGCGGCAGCAGGCCTCAACCCGCTCGTGCATTTCCTTCAGATCGGAGCCAATGAAGGTCGCGTCGCCTTCTCGGTCGGGACTGTGTCGGGGGATGTCGCACCGGCAGGCACAAACGACGCCGTCGTCGTCCTTTCGTCGGCGGTCAGCGTCGATGCAAGCTCGGGCGTCCTGGCCAACGACACCGATGCAAACGGCGATGCGCTCTCGGTTCTGGCAGTTCAGCACGACGGCTTCGGTGTGGGTCAGGCCGTACAGGGCCAATACGGTGAACTGACACTCGCGAAAGATGGGTCATACACCTATCAGGCGAACAATCTCAGTGGCCCCGTCGGGACGCCACTCTATGACACGTTCAATTATGTTGTAACCGACGGTCGCGGCGCAAACTCGAGCGCGGTCCTTACGCTGCGGGTCGATCGCCTTGGTACGGCCAGCGACGATGCGCGCGACCTCGCGCTCCACATCGGCGAAGCAAGCTCGGCGGGTGCGAGTGCGGGCGTACTCGCCAACGACAGCGACCCGGATGGGGTGCTGAGCGTAGTGGATGTCAACGGGGCAGCCGTCGGTTCATCGATCCAAGGTCTCTACGGCACGCTGACGATGTCGGCGGACGGAAGTTATACCTATTCTCGCACGGCCGAAATATTGCCGGCGGATGCGAAGGAGAACTTCCGTTACTCGGTGACCGACGGCAGTGGGCAACTGAATGCCGCCTGGCTGACCATCGCGGTGACCGAGCCGCCAGTGGTCAATCTCTTCACGCCGACCATCTCGGGTACGACCGAGGGCGCCCTCATCGAGGGCGACACCACGGTCGTCACGACCGGAGGCAAGCTCTCCTTCTCGGATGGCGACATGTGGGACCGGCTCACGACGAGCCTGTCGGTTCAGTTGGTGTCGGTGGCGAGCGGGTCGGGCGTGGACCGCACGGCCTGGCTGAGCGCCGATCAGGTCGCT
>NZ_JAPRBT010000005.1:0-3371 GCF_043352485.1 Methylorubrum sp. POS3 | reverse complement strand
GTCGAGCGTCCACATCCCAGGAGGAATCGCTTGGCCTGGTAGCCGGGAGACGAACTTCTGGTGGGAGCACGGGGCCAGCCATCTCTCTTGGGCGATCGGCGGGATCGAGAACGCGATCGGCCCGAACAAGGTGCCGATCGCGCAATACTGGGGCGGCAACCAGCTGCGGGTTCAGCGCGGCGCCGGCATCGTCATGGATGGCGGCCGGATCACCGCCCTGTCGATCGATGCCGACCGGATCCAGGCCAACGCGATCCAGGCCCGGCACATCGCGGCAAACCAGGTCACCGGTGACAAGATCGTCGGTGGCTCCATCGTCGCCGGCCATATCGCCGCCGGGCAGATCACCGGAGCGCACATCGCGGCCGACACGATCGGTGCGGGGCATCTGGCCGCCGGGTCGATCGAGACACGGCATTTGAGGGTCGGCGTCGGCGGCAAGAACCTGATCGGCAACAGCGACTTCTCGGCCTACCCGGCGGGATACGTGCCGGCCCTCGCATGGGCCGCCAGCCAGTCGGGCATCGCCGGTAGCCTCGTCATCAACAGCAGCGGATCCACCTGGGAGCCGCCGGGGATGAAGTCGCTTCAGTTCAACTTCGCCGGGACACCGCCCGCGGGGCAGTTTGCCGATATCTACTGGTCGCGCCCTTCTACGGCGGGTCCGGAGGTTCGACAGATCCCGGTGCAGGGCGGTCAGCGCTATGAGTTCAGCGCCTATTCCAGCGCCCATCGCTGCCGCGCCCACGCGATCGTTGCATGGTATGCCAGCGATGGAACTTGGCTCGGGCAAGCCGACAGCACCGTGAATGAACGGGTCGCGAGCAGTGGCCCGCTCGTGAATTGGTTCAGGAATGGGCTCTTCATCAATACGCCTGCCAACGCAGCCTACGCCCTCATCACACTCCGCACGATCTTCACCGGCGAGAACATTCCCTACACCTTCTGGACGGGGCTCTACTTCGGGCAGGCCTCGGCCGGGCAGACCGAACTCTCCCCCTGGGGCGATGGCGCGATCACGACCGTCGACGGTGGAACCATCCGCACGGGCTCGATCACGGCCGATCGTCTGAGCGTCGGCTCGCTCTCGGCGGTCTCGGCCAACATGGGCACGGTCACGGCGGGCCGGGCGCAATCGCCCGACGGCAAGTTCGTGATCGACTTCACCGACAAGTACTTCGCCATCTTCGAGTAGGAGCCCCCCGATGCGAATGCGCGCGCTCGGCGGTCGCCATCCCGTCTCGGGGCAGATGGGGCTGTGGATCGCCCGGGACGGCTACGACTGCCGAACCGACGATCGGACCGACCGCAACAAGTTCCTGATCTCGACCGACTTTGCCGGCCGCAAGCCGATGCGGATCATCAAGGCCGGCTTCACCAATTCGAACACGCCGATCTTCCTCAGCTCGGCGCTGGCCCATCTCGGCGGCGAGCCGATGCTGACCTACCGGGTGATGACCGACGGGGCCAACGAGCGCGCCAACGCCTATTACGGCGCCGAGAACGACGGCCGCGGCGGGGGTTACGGTGGCACCGAGTTCCTCAACCGCTTCTTCGACGGCAACCCGGCCTACTTCCTGATCCAGGCGACCGGGGCACCGGCAAGCACGGCATACCTGCTCCGCTACATGGTCGCGCTGTTCTGATGGCGCAGATCCTCGACATCCGCGCCGACGCGCTGAAGGTGAGCCGGCCGGGCATCGACGTCCGCACGGCGGCCGAGAAGGATCTGCTGATCTCGCTCGGTGCCCGCAACGCGCAGATCGTCCAGCGCGGCTTCCTCCCGATGTCAGCCGGCGCCGAGACCCCCGGCAACCTCCCGGCCACGATGGGTTTGAGCACCTGGGTGTTCATCATCGGTTTCCCGGCCCAGACGAGCGTGCCGGACATCTGGGTCAGCCCGATCAGCACCGGCAACGTCGACGCCTCGCGCCAGAACAGCGCCTATCCGCCGACGATGCGGGTCAGCTTCGCCAGCGACCACGCCCGGGTCGAGTTCCACGGCTCGAACGGCCGCTCGGGCGGCTCCGGCAGCTATGCCGGGATGAGCTACATTCTGTTCCGCAAGAGGCTTGCCTCCTGATGTACTTCGACATGCGCGGCGCGGACTTCTTCCGCGTCCAGTCGGGCGGTGGCGGACGGATCGCCGACCCGCTCGACCCGAACGTGCTGTTCTCCGGCAGCTACGAGGATGGCCAAGGCCTGTTCTTCCAGCAGGAGGTCGCCGCGCCGGGCGTGGCGAACGGCAAGACCTACTTCATCGACTTCGGCCGAAGTTTCACCCGGCCGCCGATGACGTTCGGCGGCCTCAAGCTGACCCAGCCGGTGATCCAGAACAACGCCACGCTGTTCAACGCCGGCGAGTACATCGCGCCCTGCGCTCTGCGTCGAACGATCTACGGGCGTGGCCCGGTGATCGACTACCGGCTCGAGTGGGTCGTCTTCAACACCTCCCTGACGCTGGGGGTCGTCGGCTTCACCGGGACCTTCTCGGTGTTCGTCCTGGAGGTCGCATGAGCACCTTCGTCCGGTTCGATCCGGTGTTCCGCAACCTGATCGGCACCGAGAGCGGCATCGATCCGGCCGCCCTGCGCGCGGTGCTGCGCGAGGCTGGCGTGTCGTTCGTCGAGGTCGCGACGCTGCCCGGCCCGATGGATGCGCTCTACGTCGATGACACCGGCGCGCTGGCCGCGCGCATCGCGCTGCCGGAGGAGAGCCGCCCGGCCGACATCGACTCGGCGGTGGCGATAAGCGTGCCGGCAATCCCGCTACCGCCGGGCGGGGTGACCGAGCCGGCTGCCGGTACCGTGCTGCCGTCGGGCGAGACCCATGTGCGGGTGCGCGCCCCGGGCACCCTCGATCACTGGTTCACGATCCGGATCTGGACGGCCGAGGACGCGCGGCGGGAGCTGCTCGCCTACGCGGCCCACCGGCGCTGGGAACTGGAAACCGCCGGCGCACCCTTCCGCGGGCATCGCGTCGCCACCGACGACCGATCCAAGATCTTGATGATGAGTGCGGTGATGGCCGCCGGGCTGACGCCAGGCTGGTCGACGCGCTGGCAGTTCCTCGACGGCGGCGCGCTCAAGCTGAGCGGGGCGGACGTGACCGCGATGAGCCTGAGCGTCCAGGCCTACGTCAACGGGCTGTTCGGCCGCTTCGCCGCGATCAAGGACGCGATCGAGGCCGGCGAGATCACCACGACCGGCGAAATCGAGCATCGCTTCGACCGAGCTATCTGAGCAACCGGCGCTTAGGGTCAGAACCCATCCAGCCTGACCGCATCTAAGGACCGCTAAGGGTGCAGGCTGTGTGAAAACGCCCTGATCTGGTAGAGTAGTTTCCGATCTGAGGAGGTCGGGATGAAGCGC
>NZ_JAPRBT010000047.1:0-25948 GCF_043352485.1 Methylorubrum sp. POS3 | reverse complement strand
ACGATGAGGCTTTGCCTGGACACCGGAACGCCCTTGCGGCGGCTCCGAACGACCTGTTGCGGCCCTTTAAGGGGCCGAACGACGATGTTTGCCGACCATCTGCGGGCTGCCATTGAGGCAGCACCGCGACTCACCTTGCCCGCCATCGCGGCGCAGCTCTGGCGCGCCTATGGCGAAGGACACGTCTCTGAGGCCGAGGCCGAGGCCCTGTCCGCCCTGATCGAGGCGCGGCAGGTTTTGAGCTCCCCAAATCGGGGGGGATCAAACGGATCCGCCGACCCGAACACCCCACCAGATCGCGCAGGAAGCCCCAGGACGGGCAGAAGGGGCGCTCGGCCTCGCACCGATGCCTCGATGGAGCGCCGACGCCGCTGGGCGGCCTCTGGACGCCTCCCGCCCTCGACCGCCGCACGCTTCACCCTGGCGGAACAAGCCGTTCTCGCCCTCGTCGCGGCCGAGACCGTGCGCCGGAAGGATTGCCGCCTGTCCGTCGGCGGGATGGCAGCCATTGCAGGCGTGTCCGAGACCACCGTGCGCAATGCGCTCCGCGAGGCCGCGAAGCTTGGTCTGCTCACTGTCGAGGAACGCCGCCTCACTGGCTGGCGCTCAGACACGAACATCGTCCGCATCATCTTGCCTGAATGGCTGTCGTGGCTGCGGCTCACCCGCAAGCGGAAGGACGAGGCGCTGACCCTCCCGGCCGGGGGGGGAGGGTGCAAAACCGCGAACCCCACGCCTACTGAGGTTCTAAACCTGGGGATTTGGAGGGCAATGGAGCCGTCGCAAAAGCTGCCGAAGGGCAGCGGGCGACCCTCGACGAAGCGCACTCACCGAAATCGAAGAGCCGGGTAGAACTGGCGCAAGCTATGCAGTGCGGGTCTTCGGCCGTTCGTCAGAACGGACGCGGCTTACGTGGTCCTGTCGCACGCAGCATGTAACAGCCGCCTGTCCACCCAGGAGGTTCTATGACTCCCCTTCCGCCGCAGACCATCTCAGACTGGTGCGGCAACGGCTATCTCGGCCTGCGCATCATGCGCTGCCACGAGTGCCGGCTCGAAACCTACAGGACGTGGGAGGAACTAGATGCGGCACCGGGCGAGGATGTGCTCACAGTGGCACAGAGGGCCCGATGCCGGGAGTGCGGAGAAGCGCCGGCCTGGCTCGCTGTTCTCACCTACAAGGGTGCCGCCTAGCTCCGCGGCCGAGGCGTCGGCACCTGGATCGTGAGGTTCAGGCCCTGCAGGAGCGTTTGGTCGGCGGTTGAGCACGAGCGCGACGAGTGGCGCCGCGCTACAGAACGAGCCGTCGCATAGGCCCTAGATTGGCACACCGTAGTTCGGAGAATGCGCTATGCTTGGCCTTGAGGACTCAAGGTCCACGTAGGCAGACAAGGTCCATTTATGCGGACGGCACTTCGCAGACTGATATGGCTGACCCTGAGCATGTTCGCGGTTGGCATGCCGATTAGTGAGGTGCAGGCACAGGGTGTCGTTGCAGTGTTCTCGCCCGATGGTAGCCGCGTCGCATCAAGCAGCTACGGGGTTTGGGCGGAGACCGACAACGCGCTCCGCCTTTGGGAGATTGGTACCGGACAACTCATTCGAACCTTCGAGGGACATAAAGGCCGGGTCACTTCTGTCGCCTTCTCGCCAGATGGCAACCATGTGCTCTCGGGGAGTGAGGACAAGACCCTTCGTCTCTGGGAGACCGATACTGGGCGCTTCATCCGTTCCTTCGAGGGGCATCAGGACGGGGTCAACGCGGTTGCATTCTCCAAGGATGGACGTCGCGTGTTGTCTGGGGACGGTGATGGGAAGCTGCGGCTTTGGGAGGCCAACACAGGCCAGTTGCTCCAAGCCATTGAGGGACATGAGCTAGCTATCCTCTCGGTTGCGTTTTCTCCAGACGGCCGGCGCTTGCTGTCAGGAGGCGATGAGGCGCTTAAGCTTTGGGATGCTGATACAGGCAAGCTGATACGGACCTTCGAAGTGGGTGAAGGCACTGCCTTCTCCGTTGCGTTCTCACCGGACGGTCAGCGCGTGCTGGCGGGAAGCACGGAGAAGGCATTCCGTCTGTGGGATGCCGCTACAGGACGACTGATCCGCAGCTTCGAGGTGCCTCAGGATACTGTCTACTCTGCTGCGTTTTCACCTGACGGTCAGCGCATCCTGGCCATCGCGGCTGACAGCGGCGCATCTGGCGGGATGCTGCGGCTTTCAGAAACCGACACAGGCCGGCTTCTCTGGAGCGCCAAGATTGAGCAGATGCCTTGGTCTGTGACGCTTTCGCCTGATGGCCGCCGTGCTGTGTCAGGGACCTACGAAAAATCTATCCGCTTATGGGCCGCTGACACAGGCCAGCCAATTCTGGATTTCCAGACCGGTCCTGTGCAGAGGAAGGTCCCTCAGATCAAGGGACCAATTATAGCTGCTGGTTGGGAATTACTGGGTATCAAAACGCATTTCCAGTACGGGCATCCTATCGGATACGTCTTCATTAAAGCGGACACAGACAACCAGAACGCCGCTCTGGGCTCAGCTATACTTGTCGCAAAGCGACTCATAGACGCTCAAAAGCTTGATATCGCCAAAGTATTTGTCATGCATCCGGCATATAGGCCTGAAGTGCTTGATAACCGCGCCCCAATCGCACGCGCTGATTATATATCTAGCCGATGGAAACAAATAAATTCTATTTCCCAAGAAAAGGCATGGCTTCTGCAGCGAGGTTTCGAGGACTATACGCACTTGGATAGTACGTTTGATCTGAACGTAACTAGTTCTCCCAGGTTTCTTGATGCCGTATCTGAGTTTGAACGCTACTGTCCATTAACTGGCAATTGCCAGTATGGCATGGATGGATGGTAGGAGGAGCTATGTCCCGTTTCAGAAGCTTTATTTTGGCTGTGCTAGTAATTTCGCCGCTGAGCGCTCTTGCCGATTGTCCGGCAGGAAGTTGGGCCAGTAGCCTCTACACTGGTCCTGGCGGCGGTCTCTACGATGGCCCTGGGGGTGGTCTTTACAATGGTCCTGGCGGCGGCCTCTATGAGGGCCCTGGGGGTGGTCTTTACACGGGCCCCGGGGGCGGCCTCTACACGGGGCCCGGAGGCGGGTTGTACCAAGGCCCTGGGGGTGGTCTTTACACAGGCCCCGGGGGCGGTCTCTACACGGGGCCCGGAGGCGGATTGTACCAAGGCCCTGGAGGCGGTCTCTATGAGGGTCCTGGCGAATATTGCAGCAATAGACCGCCATTACCGATCTTCGTAAAAATACTTGACAATCTACAGCTTCACACTGAAGCTGATCTAATCCGCTCTCGGCTAAAAAATCATCTTCGCTAAAATGCTATAGAATGACCGTCGCTACCCTGAAAGCGCCCTGTGACTGTCACAAATGCGAACCTGCTGGCATTCTCGCGCCAGCAGCAAAAATAGCGGCAAATATTATTGCATTGATTAGGGTGGGATAAGTAATAGATCACACTTCTGTTTCAGCCCAGCCTATTCAACGACTGCAACCGCACTGAGCGACGACCTGCTTGACTGTCTCATGGCTCACCTTGAGCCCCTTTCCGTTAATGGCAGCAGCAATCGGGCGTAACGCCATGCCAGCCCCCCGCAGGACAATCATCTCGCGAATGGCCTCCTGCTCGGTCTCATGCTCGATTAGAGTGCCATCGGCGCCGACCCGGTATCCGAAGGGAACCTTGCCGCCGAGGTAGCGGCCACGGGCTTTCTGATCGGCCTTCACGTTCGAGATCCGCTCTCGGATGCGGTCGCGCTCGGCCTCAGCAAAGGCTGCTGCAATCGTCAGGAACAGCTTGCTCAAGCCATTTCCGGCGATGTCACCACCGAGATCAAGCAGGTGCAGTTTGACGCCACGAGCCTTGAGTTGCTCGACCACGTTGAGCGCGTCCAGGGCTGATCGGAAGCAGCGATCCAGCTTCGCGGCGATAACGATGTCACCAGCCGCTAGCTTGACGAACATGGCGGCGCCAGCCGGACGCTCATTGAGAGGAATGGACCCTGACACGCCCTCCTCGATCAGGATCTCGTCGAGTTGCAGGCCATGCATCAGGGCATAGCCCTCGATCATGCGGCGCTGGACGTCGAGGCTCTCCCCCTCGTTCGCTTGGCGAGCAGTCGAGACGCGTGCGTATCCGTAGACCGCCATGCTAATCACCTGTGTCAGATTGTCAGCTTGCATCTGACTATGCCTCAGGTGAAAGGGCGCGTCAACTTGCTGTAGCGCGCTGACATGCAGAGCTATGAAAGAGAGCGCGTGGGAGCGTGATACGAGCAGGATGGTGCCGCTCGCCTCCTTATGTCTAGCGGTTGCGCATTAGCTTAGGGATGGACTGACGCTGAAGTACCTATCAGGCTACTCGGAACGATCTGATCCAGCCTGAGAATTGTCTCTGCTAGGGAGGCTTCACCGGACGATGGAGAGATAGGTCGATCTGAGCGTTCCTCTACGTTCATCGCCCGACAGTGCACACCTCCAGTCGTCACCTCTATGCTCAAGATGTATAGCGCATTGTGAGTACGTGGCATCGCCTCCTGCCTCGTGACCCTGTATCAGCGGCAAACCGTCCGATACTCGTATTGGCCGGAGAACTGATTAAACACCTGCACCTGACCGCATTCCGATGTGCCAATTGGTGGGATCATCGGAGTCTGGATAGGTGCAATGGACGGCCCGACTATTGGACAGATTTGTGGGGAGCAGATTGGCCTAATATCAAGACTAGATGAGCAGAGCGCCTGGACCTGACCGTTCACACACTGGCAGGAGCAATTTGCATACGCCGATCCTGCACTTAGGACCAGAGCACTCGCTATAAAAGCCCATCGCACCATCTGCTCGCCTCATCTCTCTAGCCGCACTAGGCAACCTCTTGAGCAGCTTGCCGCATCGTCCTAATCCAGCGGTTCAGTTCTCGCTGCTGCTCAATCGCCTCCGCTGTGTAGCACCCGTGTTTGTACATACCGTTGCGTTTGCCCCTTGGCGCACCGGATGAAGCTCCTCCATGCATCCTGCAGCGACCGTTCTTCTGCATCGCGGGCCCGCAGCAAGGGATGCCGTTGCGGGTACTGGCTCCGCAGCGGGGCGAGAGGTGCATGGCAAGGTTGCTGCGCATGGGGTTGCCTTCCGATTTCATCGGGAGCCCCCACCCCCTCTAGGCGGAGCCTCAATGGCGCCGACGACAGCCTGACCGCCGGCATGGACGTGGACGTGCTCGACCGTGACCTTCTGCTGACCGCCCTTGCCGCGGTGACGGTTCAGTGCCTCTAGTAGCTGCACGTAGGTGCGAGACAGTTTCCCCGCGTGGCTAAGGTTCAATTGCCGGCCCTCGCGACTCTGCTCGCTGATCATCGCGCGGCGGTAGCACTCCATGGAAGCGGAGTGCGCGGCGACCATTTGAGCCGCCAGCATGCCCTCGATCTCATCCTTGGGAGCAATCGATACGAGGGTAGCCAGAGCAGCCGATTGGAGCTGCTCTTTGCTCTCCTTGTCCGTGTGAGCCAGCCACAGGGATTGCACGACCTGGTTCGCGACTACCCGGTTGAAGTCGTCCGACCCGGATCCGCCGATGGACCGTAGTTTGCCTGAGCCGGCTGCTGGGTCGCTAACCCGCAGAACGGATGCATCCTTGGATGCTGTTGCCATAGTCAGGCTCTCCCTCCGCTGACTAGCCGTAGCCGAGGCCGTTCAACCACCTGGGCAAGGCGCTCTAATTCCGGGCCGAGACGGCGCAGGCCATTCAGGAAATCGTCGAGTAGGACGCGTTGAATGGCACCGTGCGGAGCAACGGGTCGGCATCGTCGTTCGGGCACCGAGCGGATAGCTCGATCCAAGCCGCATGCGTGTCCGCCCACTCGGCAAGGTGGTGGAGCTGGTGAGCAGCTTCGTGGAGATCGGCACTCAAGCAGCGACCCCCTCGGCTTCAGCGAGGTGCCGGAGGAGGCGTACTCGCGGTCGGCTCAGCCCATCGTGACCGCGCTCGGCATTGGCTACATGGGACCGATTGCGGATGGCGAGACGCTGGGCGAGTTGTTCCTGGGTAAGGCCAAGGCGCTCGCGAAGCTGCCTGATTTCAGTGCTGCTCGTGAAGGTGTCCCGCGGAGCCAAGGGAAAGAGGTCCGGTTGCACCCGGTAGATTGTCGGGGACACAATGGGGGCCGGCTGCAGGTTGCGGTGGGTGAGGTTCCGAGAGGTTGTTCGCCTCCACGGTCGCACGTAGCCCTTGGCTGTCGCCGCTTCGTACAGAGCGCGAGACATTGTGACCCGATCTCCGCCACCCTCGCCTAGGCGGTGTGATCCCGGCCTGCGAGGCCCAAGCATATGCCCGTGGGTAAACTCTGCCTGAGGCGTGCGCTCCTTAGCGAGGTAGTCTGTCAGCTCACGCCAATCTCCTGGAGTGGGCTTGACCATCTGAGCGCCCTTGTCGTCCAGATAGGCACCGAATTTGGAGGTGCGGAGCTGATCGAGGATCTTCTCTGTGGCAGGAAAAACCAAGTTCGCGTGCAACCCACCCGTGCTCTCGCGCACATTCAGCCAGTGAGGAGGTAAGTCCGCGCGCCCTTGGAGTACGAGGATACGGGTTTGTAGCTCGATAGTGATCTCTCGTGCTTCCCGCTCTGGTAGGTCGAGGAAGCTGTCACCCAAAACCACGTAACCGCAGCGTCTACGCGCGCCACGCAGGTAGGACATCGCTCCGCGTAGACGCTTCACCTCGGCACTGCTCATGCCCCACCCGCAAGCCGTCCGAGCTAACCCTACGTCTCTAACACATATAGAAGAGGCTCGACTCGCCTGATCGGTTTGATCGGATAAAATGCATTGTACTGCAATGGCTTGGCTGAAGCCGAAGCCAAACACGTTTGTAACGGAATTACGCTGCGCTCGCATGGCTCGTCTCCCTAGAAACGAGCCATGCCTGAAGGGCCTCACGACGGATGATTAGGCGTCGGCCGAGCCGTATGACGGGTGGTCCTTCGTCCAGCTGAAGCAGCGCTTGAAGATGACGGCGTGAGATGCGAGTAGCTTCAGCAGCTTCCGCAAGCGTGAGAAGGTCGTGCGCGACATTACTTGCTACCATTCGCTGACCACACCTTTTTTGGGTTCGATCCACGTTATGCGGATCGGTCGCGAAAGTAGTATAGTAAATTTTGCTTCAGGATGCGTCAAGTAGCGCTATCATGTCCTCAAAATCTGCATTTTCGTTCGCTGAAGATCCTAGGAGTAGCGCTTGACATGATACGGGATCTCTCACGAGCCGATATTGTATGTCTCTCTGAAGCTTTCTCTTATGAGCTCCCGGATCCCACGGTCGTGCGACGTCGCGATTTCTTGCTGTTTGATGACTTTGTACGCATTGCAGAGTGGAAGACACGCCGGCAGAAAGGACGCTATCCACTTAACCGTAATTATGTGGAGGACGTCACGGGTCTAGCGTTTCGACAATATAATGAGCGTCGAAAGATCGCTCTACTATGTACAATGGATGGTGTTGATGTACCTGTTGCATCTGCCATATTACATTTTGGGTATGATGCTACATACCCTATTATGGATGTTCGCGCTGTTTGGACATTGTGGAACGTAAAAGGAGCGCATCATTGCCAAGATCGTAATTGGGTTCGTTATCTTGATGATTGCCGGAATACAGCCGATTATTACGATGTAACGGTACGAGAGCTTGATAAGGCGCTTTGGCAATACTCATTTGAACATAACAGAAATCTCAACCGCTCTGGTTAACAACAAACTCAGCGAGTTTGACGTGGTCCGCCGTTATCGGAAAGAATGGGTAGTTCCTCTGCTGCTCGCCTCGCTCGTGCTCGAACCGCTGAGAGATAGCAGCGAAGATCTTCTCGTGGATTGGCGTGGATGTTGAGCGGCAGCACGAGACCCGACCTGAGCAGTTCGCGCTCTAGTACCCAGGGGGACTGATGCTCGATCCATGTCACAAAGGCGTTCTGCGCCATCCAAGTGTCTAGGACGCACTCACCGGGATTAGTGAAGGTGTAGCGCCTGCCACTGCCCACGCGGCGCAACGTGATACCAAGCCGTTCTGCAAGCAGGCAACCGAGCGTCAGGCGTAGGGTCGAGCCCTCCGCATTTCCCCCAAAATGTGTTCTGAGCCGTGTGCGTAGGGTCTGCCGGCTCGGAAGTCTGCCGTTCTCGGGTGGAGCCTTGGGTGAGATCCCGACATAGAGGAGGGTCTGGCCTTCTACGAGGTGACATCCAGCTACATTGCTGCCGGTCGGTAGCTCACTGAAGTACCAAGCGTAGACGCCTGGGCGCTGTGGGACTGGACTCGGACGACTAAGCACCTCTGCTCTTTGAAAGAGGTGTGCTGGTCGCAACAGAGGGTTAGTCAGCAGTGCAACGGGTAAGTCTCTTTCGACCACTAGCTCTCCGGGCGCATAGCCGCGATCTGATTGAACAGGGTGTTGACGTGTTCGCTCTGAGCCATTGAGTAGTTTGTGTAGCCTATGAGGTTATCATCCAGGGCTTCAATCGCCAGAAGCACAAGTTCCCATGCCCTAAAAGCTGATACCGCAGTTGCAGGCGTAGCGAAACAGTCGCCTACCCTGTCAAAATAAAGCGATGCCTCTCTGATTGTTGTGAACCCATCATTCTCGGCCTCCCGCTGCAAGCGGGCGCACGTCTCCTGACCAAGCACCTCGTTTAAGCGCCTACTCATTAATACCGTAGGTAGTATGGCCATATGGTGCTTCTGCTTATGGTTACGGAGCGGGTCGATGCCCTTGCTACGTCCCTCTGTTCGATCCCTCCGGAAGACACCGATATGCGCCTTAGCCGTCTCCTCAATGGCAGTTATGGCTAAGAAGGCTGCAGTACCAAAGGATTGGCGCATAAATAGGAGCGCGGCATCGCCCAGGAGGGTAAGGATGTGGCTGAAGGCAGCGTCGAAGTTAATATCACTCGGCTCCCCGTACAGTTCTCCACCGAATGCAATGGCGGCATCCACCGCATCAAGTCCTCTTCCTCTGCTCCGCCCGCTCATTGAGCTTGCTCCTCAAGCACCCTGCTGAAAGCTACTGCTCATTTAGGCACTCCGCTTCTACGGCCACCAGGACCGCGCCGGCGCAGGTGTCGCTAGCGGTATCAGCTTCTCGGCCTGCACCTGGCAGCGGCCCCGCTCGGCCTTGAGAGCCTCGATCACGCTAAGACTAGCTATCGGCTAGCCGTCTAGTAGCTACCAGATAGCTACTCGGTAGCTACCGGACAGCCGACAGGTATCTGTTAGCTATCTGGTAACCCTTTTCGACGAGCCTGCTTCCTGCCGCATACACCGCAGGAGAGGCTATGCCCGTTATCGCGTTCGCTAACCCCAAAGGAGGGGCTGGCAAGACCACGACGGCTCTTCTCCTGGCGACGGAGCTAGCTAGCAAGGGGGCGGCAGTCACCATCATCGATGCCGACCCTGAGCGCTGGATCAGTCAGTGGGCCAAGCTCCCCGGCAAGCCTGAGAACGTCACAATCATCGGTGATGTTACCGAGGATACGGTCGTGGACGCGATCGAGGCGGCCGAGTGCACCGCTCAGTTCGTGATTGTGGATCTCGAAGGTACGGCTAGCATGATGGTATCCAATGCCATCGGCATGTCTGACCTGGTTGTTATCCCGATCCAGGGGTCGAGCATGGATGCCAAGGGCGGCGCCAAGACGATCCGACTCATCCGCAATCAGGAAAAGATGAGCCGCCGCAAGATTGCGCACGCCGTCGTCCTGACCCGGACCGGAGCTGCCATCACCTCTCGTGCTCTGCGCAACGTCTCCGTCCAGCTGCAGGCCGGGGGGGTCGAGATTTTCGCTACCGCCATCGTGGAGCGTGCAGCCTATCGCGATCTGTTCGACTACGGCGGCACGCTCTCCAGCCTCAGCACGTCACAGACCAGCAATCTCGATAAGGCAGTGCAGAACGCCCGCGAGTTCGCCGGCGAAGTTATCGTCAAGCTTAAGGCGACCAGCACGCGGGTGGCGGCGTGATGAGCACCGGTCAGGCTCGCCCTTCGCTGGGCTTCGGTGAAGAGCTCGATGGTTTCGATCCCGCGCAGTGGGCGAAGTCCAAGGCGTTGTCCCCGAAGCTCGCACCGGAAGACACGCGGCAAGCAGCCGAGGCCGCTGGTTTCCGAAGCCGAGAGCCGGTCAAGGCCGATCCGCCCGCTGCCGCTATGTCGCCGCAGCAGCGTCGCCGCCGCACCGGGCGCAACGTCCAATTCAATATCAAGGCTCGCGCGGAGACGATCGAGGCATTCACACGGATCGCGGACGCGAACGGCTGGGGGTTCGGAGAAACGCTTGAGCGTGCGACCGAATTGCTGGAGCGGGAGCAGGCTAGCCGGTAGCTACCTGGTAGCTACCTACATTGACCAGACGACCCGCATGGGACCTCCCGAACCCGCTCGTTGCCAAGCCCGCAATATCTCCGACCAGTTTGATGCTTTCGACCAGGGTGCTGTCCATGCCCTCTCGGCTTCAAATCAGGGGTACGGCTGCAAAACAGGTCGCCGAGCGCCTTCCGCCGAAACATGGTCAGCCATCGGCGCCGGACGTGTTCCGACTGGTCGTGGATGATTGGCGATATTGTCGCGCTTGTCGAAGCGACCGATAAAGCGGGGGGCGTGTCGCACATAAAGCACGCACTGACGGAGCGAATGCGTGAACACTGATATCAGGTGGGATGCCATCGAGTCATTCATCGGCTACGGCAGGCGAGACGCTCCAGTCGTATTCATTGGGATGGAAGAGGGCTCGGCACCTGACGAGATGCTTGAAGCTAACCTGATTGAGCGCTCTCGATACCCTCAGATCAAAGCTTTAGAGCCAAGAACTACGAAGCTACAAAGCACTTGGATGCACATGTGCGAGTTGATGCTTCGTCGAGAGGGAATAGCGTCTCCAACGGCTGAGGATAAGCGTAAATATCAAACGCACCGCTTAGGGACGCTAGGCGGTGATACGCTTATGACTGAGCTTTTGCCTTATCCTAAACGAACGCGCAAAGACTGGCCGGAAATATATCAACAAAAATATTCCACTCAGGACGCTTACCTCGCAGACATGGTGCCAAAGCGAGTAAAATTGCTTAGCTATTTGTTCGCCAGCGAAAAGCGTGAACTAGTCATCATCTATGGGAAGGAGCACTTTGAGCGCTATCACGCCTTATTTGGCAACGCATGGATAACCGAGCCTCCGTTCGCACACGCGACTGCTTTTGGGGCTCGCGTTCTTGTCAGCCCTCACTTCACCAGCATCCACTTCGCGAAAAACAAGCGCCGGTTCTTCGAACTCGCCTTGGGCTGACGCCGCCCAAAAATTTAAACCGACTCACTACCCAGCTGTCCGTCGGGTGCCCTTCAGTGACTTCAGCCGCCGTAGAGCGGTTCAAGCGACCGTACTTATGGCTGTCGTGGGCGCTCCTGATCCGCTCAAGAGCAGGCTCGCGCTGTCCAAGCGCGTTGCGGAACCTAGCAGCCTCACCATGCGCGAGCGGCCCACCATTTTGATCTATAGCAACTACTTCCGCTACGATGTCGCTCTGCGTGATGGCTCAGACTGCGAGTACCGGCAGGTTCGGCTGCTTGCGCCATAGCTCTACCGCCGGCAGAACGAACCCGTCTCGAAACTCAATCGGCCTCATCCTCCGCCCCGTCAACGTTGACTTAACGGTTCGCCCCGGCCGACATGCCATGTCCGGCCCCGCTCACCTTCGGGCGAGTCGTGAGCTGACCATCAGGAGACACACGCCGCCGCAAGTCGAACCCTGAAAAGCCAACGGGCCCCCCGTCGCCAAACGAGGAGCCCGTCGAAATCTAAGTGGCCTGTGGAGGCCCATTTCCAATCTCCACAAGCCATGAGACGCCCCAAGGCGTCAAGCGAGAACACCGCTTCTCGCAACGATGAGGCTTTGCCTGGACACCGGAACGCCCTTGCGGCGGCTCCGAACGACCTGTTGCGGCCCTTTAAGGGGCCGAACGACAATGTTTGCCGACCATCTGCGGGCCGCCATCGAGGCAGCACCGCGACTCACCTTGCCCGCCATCGCGACGCAGCTTTGGCGCGCCTACAGCGAAGGACACGTCTCCGAGGCCGAGGCCGAGGCCCTGTCCACCCTGATTGAGATCAGGCAGGTTTCCGCTGGGGCTGGAAAGAACCTGCCCGGTCCGGGAAACCTGTTGCCCGCCTCAGATCGCGCAGGAAGCCCCAGGACGGGCGCGGGCTCCCGACCGCGCACCGATGCCAGCCTTGAGCGCCGACGCCGCTGGTCTGCCTCTGGACGGCTCCCGCCCTCGACCGCCGCACGCTTCACCCTGGCGGAACAAGCCGTTCTCGCCCTCGTCGCGGCCGAGACCGTGCGCCGGAAGGATTGCCGCCTGTCAGTCGGTGGGATGGCCGCCGTTGCAGGCGTGTTCGCTAGAGCGGACGCACTCGATGCTGTGCCGTCACGACTCAGAACCAGTCGGTCGAAGCTGGCTGACCCCGTTGAGCAAGGCAGCGAGCTCGGACTGGCGCGACGTGCCAGTCTTCGCGAAGACCGCCTTTAGCTGCGAACGGACGGTGCCTTCGCTTACTCCGGCCTGCTCTGCTGCCTCGGGTACGCCGAACCCGCGAGCGATGTCGCGAGCAACCCGCGACTCGGCCGGAGTGAGATCGAAGAGCCCTTGGACAAGTCCAGCGCTCGGCAAGCGATCCATCTCAGCTGTTGTAACGACCACGAGGCAGGACGTACGAGCGAAGACGTCTCGCGCGGTTCCGCTCACTGGCACAAGATGGAGGATCGCAGGCCCGCGCTCTGGCTCGGCCGGTATCGGTATCGATGCGCCCATGGCTGCATCCGGCGCTAAGCGGGTGCGGGCCAAGTAATGCTGTACCTGAGCTTGCGCCGCTTGGTGGGCTACGAACATCAGCCCGGATCAGGACGTGACCGACCTTCCGGAGCAACAGCGGCTTGAGGTTGCGAGGGACTTCGTGTCGGTCCTCCGCGTGCGGTTCGGCCTCTGGAACCTAGATGAAGGCGAAGGCAGCAACCGCCTTTTTGAAGTCCTCACCGGATCCGGGCGGCTCAAGATCAACCCGCCGAAGGCTGATGACTGACGGCCTGGATCTCGCGCGCGTAGACCCGTGCGGAATGTGCGGCTCGTCGCGCGCGTGGAGTGGTCCGAAATGTCCGAGATCTCGCGCGCGTGGACTGGTGCGGAGTGTGCGGAGAGCCGCCTTTGCGCCCTCGCGTATACGGCTACCGAAAACCCCTGCGGGCCATTCCGGGGCACGGAAGGCAACAAGCGCCCGAAAGCGGTTAGAAAGGCGTGAGAGCAAATAGAGTGCGCCCGGATAGCCCCTCGCGGGCAGCGTTCGGCAAGGAACGTCAAGTTCTGATAGGTCGGCGGCGCCCCTCGTCGTAGCCATAACAAAGCATAACAGGCGAGCCCCGCCGCCTATGCCGACGCCTCAGGTTTTATCAGGTCCGATCGGCCGATCCCTCGCGCGGATAGCGCTTCTAAAAACTCGGCCCCGCCCCTCGTGTGCAAGCTACCGAAAATTGCCCGGCGGCCCCGCAGGGTCGGCATCCGTGAGAAGGAAGGCCGTCGCCGATGTCGTCATTTGTCATCATCCGCGGGGCTCGGCGATGTCTACATTTGACAGCATCGCCAGCCAGGTCGAGCGCCAGGTCTCGCGCGCGCGTATTGGTCCCGAAACTCGATCTCGGCGCCGTCCTTCCATCCAAGCCCGGTCCAATCTGTCAGGCTGAGTCAGGTTTTCTCAGGTTCGGAGCGGACGACTTTCGCGACGTGGCGGCCCGGCCCCTCGCGGAACTTGAGGTTAACAACCCTGGGGGCCGATAAGTGTACTTATCAGCCTCTAGCGCTGTGCCGCGACTTGAGGTCAGCACACGCTTAGAGAAATCCCCCACCAGCGTGATCCTTGAAGGGGTCCACACATCTCATAAAGTCAATCCGAGGCGGATCGCACGCCCGCAAGGTGCTGCGCATCGTTACCGAGAACGACGAGGACCGCGCCCGGCAGCTTGCCGGCCTCGACGAAGATAGTCACGAATTACCCATCGAGGACGAGGAAGCGGCCGACGTTGTCTGCAACAGGCGTCGATGGGCGCAGGAAGACCGCGCGTCGGTGAAGGAAGGTATCATGTACCTGATGCATCCCATGCCCACGAACGAGGAATGGGCGGCTTTCTAGGCGACCGAGACAGAGTATTGCCACTGATCCACTCTGCCCTCTTCGCCCTCGCCTGAATAGCTCGTAAAGGTGATCAGCCCTGACCGGCAGCGCTATCAAACCGCGACAGAGAAATTAAACCGCACCTTTTCCAGGGCGCCCAAAGCCGTAATTTGCTAAGCGACTCCTCTCTCGTTCTCTGCTTGTTTCAAAAGATCACGCTCCAATTGGATGAGCTGACGGCCAGCCTTGACGGCTTGATAGGTTTCTCCACTCATAATATAGCCTTGAATTTCCAGTATTTTTGAAGCAAGAGCAGGCATGATCCTAACAATCTCAAGCGCATGAACGTTAAACATATTATTGGTTTCGTCGCTATTTTCTGAAAGATGTATAACTTGTACTATCAAAGCAAGTTTCTTGCAAAGCGTGTCCACCTCACTTTCCCGGACAATTTCGGTCTCTCTTAGGAACTTGCACTGGCTTTCAATCATAAAACTGGTGCCTCTGTCACCATTGCAAATGGAAGCGCCGTTGATAATCATTCTTTCATTGGGCTTTAGCTTTATATGAAGGGGCATATCACTATCCAATTGTTATCTTGTTTTATTCTATGCACCAATTGTTAATGATCTTTAAATCGGTGGTTTATCTGTTGGAATGAATTAGAACTTTGGCAACGGATGGCTGGCTAAGACGGACACGTCGCAAAAATGCTGACACTAGTCGAAAAAGGTCGCCGCAATGTCTTCTAATATCTCTCTGACTTCCTCGACCCGTTCGAGCCTACTGTCTCTTCAGAACACCTCGGCTCTACAGAGCGTCACCTCCGAGCGCCTTTCCACCGGCCGGAAGGTCAACTCTGCGCTCGACAATCCTGTGAACTTTTTCACGGCGGCAAGCCTGAACAGCCGCTCCGACTCGCTGTCGTCTCTTCTCGACAATATGTCGAACGGCATTCAGACGATCCAGGCCGCTAACAAGGGTCTGACGGCGATGAAGTCCATCGTCGAGCAGCTGCAGTCTACCGTCAAGCAGGCCCGTCAGGATACGACGCTGGCCTATGAGTCTGACGGCACCACTGTGACCACGGGTACCGATAAGGTCCGTACGAACCTTGAGAAGCAGTACAAGGATCTCCTTGGCCAGCTGGATAAGATCTCGAAGGACTCAGGCTACAACGGCGTCAACCTCCTCAACGGCGAGGAGCTGAAGATTACCTTCAATGAGAAGACCGGCACGAACAAGAGCGATATGACGGTCAAGCTCACGGATGACGATGGCGAGGCTCAAGCCGTCACTGCTACGAGCCTCGGACTCGGTAGTCTTGCTGATGGTGAGTACACGTTGCCCGATGGCGAAACTGACGGTACGGCTGCTGACTTCACCAAAAATGCAGACCTTGACGCCCTTTCGGATAAACTTACCACTGCGTTGACGACGATGCAGTCGAAGGCGTCGAGCCTGGGTTCCAACCTGTCCGTCGTTCAGACGCGTCAGGACTTCACGAAGGAACTCGTGAACGTTCTGAAGTCTGGCGCTGACGGACTGGTGAATGCTGACATGAACGAGGAAGCTGCGAACTTCACTGCGCTCCAGACGCGTCAGTCGATTGCCCAGCAGACGCTTTCTCTTGCGAACCAGCAGCAGCAGGGCATCCTTCAGCTCCTCCGCTGATCGTTTCTAGGTCTGAAAGTTGAAGCGGCCAGGGCAATGTCTTGGCCGCTTCTTCGCGTTTTGTTAACTATTATAATTAATTCATGCCCTAACGCGCAAGTCTTAGGATCTGGCATGTCACGGCAAGCGGCGGCCTTATACGGCGAGCTATCGTCGGCACCAGTTGCCCCCACCGTATGCGAGCGGATCTACACGCTCTTACAATGCATTTATGATAATAACGATCATAATTCGTACGAAAATGATATCGTGACATTGGCGAATGAGCTGATGGCTGTAACAAAGACCTATGATATTTTGTTTTTCCATCTATATGATAGTCTTATGAATTTAAATTATGGGAGTGCCTTGCAAATTGGAAATCTTCTGCTTCAGCATGAAGCGATGCTCCATAATATTGCATCTCAAAGGAATATCGTGCGTCCGAGTGTCTTGAACTGAAATCTTACAAAAATCCCCCACCCGCATGATCCTTGAAGGCGTTCGCCCGGCGGATGTAGCCCACCACTGTCCGCGGATCGCGATGCCCCGACACGTCCATGATGCGGGCCATATCGGCGCCCCGCTCGGCCGCTGTCGTGATGAAGCCCGCGCGCAGCGAGTGCGCCCCGAAGATCGCGGGATCGAGCCCGGCGGCCTCGGCGTGGCGCTTCACGATGTCAGCGACGGCCTGGGTCGTGAGGCGGGCCGGGACTGAAGTTTTCTGAAGCACCTCCGCGTTCCCCTCAGTCGCGACGGTCGCCCCTGCAATAATATCCGCGGTTAGTTTATCGGCCGGACCCTTTTGCTCACCCGTGAGCGAAAGCCCCCGCACTCGGCCCGATCGGGACACCGGCCGGAACACCGGCCCCTCCGAGATCCCCGCCGCGTCGAGCCAATCCCGCACCAGGGCAACCGGCCGAATGAACCGACCGTGCGGAATAGCCTTCTCGATGCCTGCGCCCTCTTGGTCCGTCTTGGATCGCCGCACCGTCACCCGCAGGCCGTCGGCATGTTCGGACAGGTCCGCCACGTCGAGGGCGACAAGCTCGCTCCGGCGGAAGGCGCCAGCAAAGCCGAGCGCCAGCAAAGCCCGGTCGCGCTTGCCGGCCAGCGTGTCGGGGATCTGCATCAGCATGGCCGCGACGATCTCGGCGGTTGCCGCGGCCTTCCGGCTCGGCGCCACGCCAACCCGTCGCCGAATGCCCTTCATTGCGGCCCGCACCGCCTCATCGTCGGTCGGATCGTCCACCTTCGCCAGCTTGTGAGCGTAGCGGATCGCGGCGCACCGTCGGCCGATGGTCGAGGTCGAGCGGCCCGCCTCCGCTTCCGCGACTAGGAAGGCCGCGACAGCCTCAGGGCTCGCGGGCAGGGGCCGGAACCCATAGCCCCGGCACCACGCCTCGAACGCCCGTGCATCCGACGAGTAGGCCCGCACGGTCGCGTCCGCCTTGCTCGCGCGCTGGTACGCCTGGACGATGGCCGCCGCCTCTGCCGGCAGCGCCGGCCCGAACTCAGGACCACCAACCGAACGCGAGGCGTCCGCTTCCGCCGGCAGCGTGGTCGCACCGACCGTGTAGCCACCCCTGCCCGTCTCAGCTTTCCGGGCCATCGTACCCCTCCCGCCCGAACCGCATCGCCAATTCCTCGCACCAGCCGTCCGGCGCCTCGAAGCCGCGCATCCGCATCCGAGCTTCGACGTTCACGAGCACCCGTTGCCAGTGTTCGGCCGACACATGAGCGGGCGAGGCATCGAGGCCGAGATTGCGCGCCGCCTGCATCGCGGCTTCGCTCCACTCGATCGGCAGCCCGTCACCGGCCTCAGATGTCGTCGGCATCGCATCCCCTCCCCTCCCCGCGCTCTTATGCTATCTGACGGCTGATCAGAGTATCCGCTTTGCCTGGCTGAACATCGCCTACCCGGTCTAGAACCGCGTACTGTCTTAGGTAGGCGAGCGGCCCAATGACTTGGTTGCGATCGGTTCCGCAATCCGCTCCTATGCAAACGGCTCAGCGTAAGAGCAGCCAGTGTGCGCCGGATTAGGTGCGAAACTGTCAGGTTGCGCACACAACGCGCTGACGTTTCCGCCAAACCTTCCCATGTGTGAAGGTTGCGCTAGGTCTGAAATATGATCCAGCCTGTTCTCTACCAGATCCTTGATCGACCTGATGGACGGTTTGATGTCACGGCGACGCTTGCTTCGGACAGGACGTATACCCGCGAAGGCCTTGCCTCGTTCGCTGAAGTCGACGCGTCGCTCAATATGCTGCGTGCCATCATGGCAGCCTGTGGTGCCGAGGTGCTGCTACATCCGGTCTCTGCAGGGATCGCTACGCGCGTGGTCGCTTAAGACGTTCAAGGTCGTGAACTGATCGAACAATCAGGCGGTCGGCTGGTCATGAGCCAACATGCCCGCAAGGGAGGACCGTGCTCGGCTCACTCGGCTTTTCACGGTACCGATCTGACAGCCGATCAGTTCGGCGGCGGCCTCGTAGGTCATGCCCTCGGCACCAACCAAGATCAGCGCCTCACGCTGGACAGCCGGGAGTACAGCCATCGCCCGCCAGACCTTTTGCAGCTCCATACCGTGTTCTTGCGCAGGTAGCTCGATCAGTTGCCCGGCGGCTGTGCCGTCCGCGTCCTCGACCTCACGCTTCCGGCGGCGACGCTCGGTGTAGAAGGCGTTGCGGGCGATGGTCATCAGCCAGGCCGTCAGATTGGTGCCGGGCATGAACCGGTGCTGGTTCGCCCACGCCTTGAGCAGCGTTTCCTGCACTAGGTCGTCGGCTTGCGACGCGTTTGCCGTAAGCGAGATCGCAAATCCACGTAATGCCGGCAAAGCTTCGGTCAGTCCCTGGCGGAAAGCTACAGCATCAGCCGTCTGACGGGCCGCCAGAGCCGTATCGAGTTGTGCGAGGAGGTCGAGTAGTCGCTGTGGCTGGCTGTCGGTGACAAAGGAGCCGTACAAAGCGCGCAATTCATTTCCGAGGTGCTGGCGCGCCTGCGCGGACAGATCTCCCTTGCGACCTGCCGGTACAGCCGGCCGCACTGTCCGGCATGGCTGAACCGGATGGCTGTCGTCAGTGTTCATGCCCCCCCCTAGCCCGTCCGCAGGCCCCGCCCGGATAAATACGAAATTTTTGACGGGATCTTTTGGCAAGCCTTTGCTGAATGGTTCCTAACAGGAGCTTGTGCCGATCTACGAAATCGCCTCGCGTCAGACGCTTACAGGGGAGAAAATTCTCTATCTGATGGCCTGTCAGATACTCATGCACCTTGCCACGGTGGGAAGGTCAACATGCAAAACTGCTGAGGTTAGCAAGCATGGAGGTGCGCAGCGAGGTGCGACAACGGGGCCTGAGCCGGTAGGCTGCTGTAGTTCCAGTGATCCAATAACTTAGCGATTTTGATTGCGGATAACACAAGTTAAAAGTGGCAAGACCATGGCAATTATTGTAGTAGGCCAGAGGTTCCGAACTCAAGAAAATTATTTTCTTGCGCATTTTTACCATCGCTTAAGCGATCGATCCTGATATTCAATTGCGATAGTGGAAATACTGCAGCATTTTGGAGATGCGAAATGCCTGATAGGCGTCGAGTTCCACGGCAGCAATGCAACCTTACGGCGAGAATTTATATTCCTCGTACAAGAACACCTATTGAATGCGTCATCACCGACATATCATCCCACGGAAGCTTTCTACGCACACCGCAGGGCATTTCGGTTCCAGCGAACTTCGATCTCTGCATCGGTACAAGTAGCTTACCGCGTGCATGCCGCCTTGCACGTCGCGAGACTGACGGTTTTGGGGTCGAGTTTCTTGACCCCGTCCGTCACGAAGTAGAGGAAATACTTATTGAGACCGCGTTCAAAGAAGAGATGCTGTTCGAAGCTCTCAGTCCGCCCCTGAACGGGGAAGCTACGATGACTCAGGTTCGCCTTCATCGTGCGGTGAATGCCATTATGGAACTGATTGAACGTCGCAATACCATGAGTTGGGAGCGCATGGCGCCTTTGCCAGGTCCTTCTAAACAGGGATACCAGACGCTTCGCGACGCCGGAATAGCTTTGAGAAAAGCATCACCGGCAATGCTTCCGGCTCCTAGCTCAAGCAACGGACAAGACCGGCGTCTGACTGCTATGTGACTGCTGTGCCACGAGCGATATTTCGCACTTTTTCGGTAGTCAGAGGCGTTCGCATCGTAGTGGCCGGTTCTCACACACCTACATTGAGAAGGTCCGCGACGGCACCATTCTGCCGTCCGGTGGCGTCAGCTATTACAAGGTACCGGCCGAGCACGGCGTCGGCGGCTACCGCTATAGTGTGATGAACAACGGTCCGGTGCTGGTCGAGCAGGGCAGCCGCCAGGTTGTCGAGGTGATCGACTGAACCGGGGTGAATGGTCCGATTTGATCACAGCGACACCACAGCGAGATCGCAGCCCCCGTCCAACCGTTACGCAAGTTAGGCGGAGGCTGCCTTCCATCTTCGGCCGATAGGCTGGAGTGGGCCGGCGCGGCAAGCAACAGTGCCCCCCACTGTTTATCGCGCCGGCTTTCAGGCTTTAACAGTTTTGAAATATGATTATGTATAAATCGAAATTAAACAACGTTACCTGTGCAGGGCTGCGGTAAATGGATCCGAGTATATCGAGAATTTTTGAGCAGTTCCGTAATCGCAGGAAATTCGATCGTAAAGATATGGCGGAACAGGGTGTTGCCGTGTTCGAGGATGGCACGCGTCTGCCATGCATCATCCACGATATGTCTGAAGGCAAAGAGAATAATATCTTTGGGATGCGTGTTGAATTGCTCAACGTTCCCAACAAAGAACTGCCAAAAAGCTGCGTAATCCATATGCGCTCAGGTAGAGCAATACAGTACACCCTTGGATGGTCGGCGCCTCTTTAGTGCTGGGTTCGCAAATTCAAGCGTTAAGCCTTTGTGCTTGTGCTTTGGCCGATAGATCCGCGTGATATTCAGGGGTCGTCGGCATCGCATCCCCTCCCCGCGCCGAGCGCTTCCGCGATCTGTCGGCCGATCTGCGCATCCGCCTCGCCCGGCGGCGCGTCGGCGGCCCCGTGAAGGCCTGCGGCCTGCGCTAGGTAGACGAGCGGCTGAACGATCATCCCGCAGCCGAACCGTGCCCCGTCCCATTCGAGCGCCGGACACGGCCCCTCGTCGTCGGCGCCGATGAACTCCCGCGCGATCCCGCAGGGCTCAGACGCGCAGCACCAGCCGCACCCGTTGCAGGGCTGGCCGATCGGCGGCTTGATCGGCAGCCGCGCCCCGTTCGTCCCGTCGATCAGCGGAAGCGGTTTCATAGCTCCGGCTTCATTTCCTCACGGCCCTGGCGACTTTCGCCCCACTGCGGGGCGATAATCACCGCTCGAAACTTTCGGGAATGACGCTTATCGAAAGTTACGGCAGAGGCCGGGTTTCCGCAAGACCGGAGAGCCTGTTTCCCTGCATCACTGCAAAGCGGCGACCCGCGAACGGAAATGAACGGGTTGCGTCCTCGGTCCCTTGGCCCCCCGATCCGGGGAACCAGCGGGCGGCCGATCGGGCTTTCACTCAGCTTTGCGTAAAAGGTCTCGGCCTCGGCGCGGCGACGGATCACGAGCCCTCAGGCCGACGCCTCTTCCTGAGGTAGCGCCAAGCATCCCCTATCGCTTCCGCCAAGGCGCGAAGGCAGAGGCCCGCGAACCACAGAACCCCGCCGATCATTCCGCCGATAACCAAGGCCTGCGCTGGAAACATCGCGAGATCCCGCGACAAGCCCGACGGCATCAGGCCGAGCGCGCCAGCGAGCATGAAAATCGGGCTGGCCACCATGAGCCACAGAAACAGGATGCCCGCGGCCAGCGCGATCGGCACGGCGACCACGAGGAATGCGAGGCTCCCCAGGGCCGCCGCGCAGAGGGCGAGCCCCGCCGCAAGCGCGCGAATGGCCCGTCTCATTTCACCGGCTGGCGCCGCTCCACAACGGGCGGCTTGCCGTGCTTCGTCAGAACGTCGTTGAACGCCTCACACATCAGCGCCTCAAGCGGCACGTCGAGGTCTTGGGCAAGCCGGGTCATTTCCAGCCATCCCGCCCGGTTCACGCGAACCTGCATCGTCTTAATGTCCGTCGGGGCCGGAGCCGGCGGCGCGCGATCGGGCGAGGCCTCGGCGCGGGCTTCCGGCTCGGCCGCGGGCTTGCGCTCAACGAGGTTCGAAAGGCTCGGACGCTTAGGGGCTGCCATGGTTCGCGGCTCTCAGGCTTGCAGGGATGACGGGGAACAGGCGACGCGGGATCGCGCGTCTACGGCTTGCGGGGAAAGGTGCGGGCGAGCTTGGCGACGGCGGACCATATGGCCGCGATCTCGTCGGCGGCCCTCCCCTCCGGGTCATACTCGTTGACGGACTGGCCGGAGATCAGCGCGTGCGAAAGGCTGGCTCGCTGCGAAACCTGCCCAGGCAGGACCGGGGCGCCCATCTCCGTCAGAACGGCCCGTGCCTCGGCGACGATTGCCGTCTCGGCCTCGCGCGTGATGGGAGGGGCAGCGTTGATGACGCAGACGACAGGCGCCTTGAGGCTGCGCGCCATCGCCAGCGTGGCCCCGACGGCATCGAGATCGAACGGCCCCGGCCGAACCGGAATGACCGTCACCGTGGCCCGCGACATGAGCGAGGCAATCAGGGCGGCGTTGTGCGGCGGGCTGTCGATCACGGCCCAGGCGATCCCCTCGGCCTCGGCCGCGTCGAGGATGCCGGCAATGCTGTTGCCGTCGGCCTTGGCGAGTAGCGGGGTCTCGGCCTCGCGGCGCCGATGCCAGAACGTGAGCGAGCCTTGCGGGTCGGCATCAATGAGAAGCGTCGGCCCATCCCGCTCGGCCAGCGCTCCGAAGTGCGCGCAGAGCGTACTCTTGCCGCTGCCGCCCTTTTGCGTCGAGACCAAGATCACATGCACGGGGAGGCCTCAAAGCATGGTGCGCGGGATCGCGGCATCGTGGCGACGCGGAGTTAAGGCTTCCCTGCGGATCTGCAAAGCGGCTCACCTGAGCCCCTGCCTGCCGGAGAAGCGGCAACCCGGTTCCCCGCGATGCAGGGATGCGGGGTGCGCGCGGATCAGGCCTCCGGCTGCCGATCAAGCTCAAGATCTCGGCCGGTGCCCCGCAACCACACCACTTGCGAGGCGTGGCTCTCCGGGGCGCCAAGGGACGGCTCCCCGTCGGCGCCGTCCTCGTCGTCCGCCTCCCCGTCCATGCGGTCGAGGATGGCAATCAGGGCATCGGCGTGGTCGAGGGCGGCTTGCGCCGCAGCCTCGATTTCAGCGCGGAGCGCGGGGCCGGCCAGCACGTCGGTTCGGGTGACGGGCGCGGGCAGCGGGCGGCGGAAGGTCAACAGGTTGTCGGCCACGGATCACGCCTCCGTCGCGGCGGTGATGGCCCAGCCCGGTAGGGCGTAGAGGCCGGAGAATGCGGCTTCGTCCCTCGCCTTGAAATCCGGCTCGTCGCCGAAGCCGGTAAAGGTGGGCGGGAGGTCCGTGCGGGTCACGGCGAGCGCGGCGCGGATGAGGTTGGCGGCCATCCGTTCATCGCGATAGGCGCCAAGCTGGCCGATTGCGCCCTCAAACTGCGCGGCGGCGGCCATGGCAGCCGTTCCGTGTCGTCGCCGCGCAGATCCAGGGCCGCGATGGCAGCGGCGTTCATGGCCGGAGCGGAGGCCAGGGCGAGGACGAGGACGCGGCGAGTCGGAGCGGCATACATTGCGGGAGCCCGTGATGCAGGGATGAATGAATTGCGGATTGCAGGAATGCCGGATCAGTGAGCGACGCGAGAGCGGAGAACCTTGGCGTGCTGCCAGCTTAATACCCTCGACTAGAGCGCTATCCATCGTTGCCTGCCCTGTTCAGGAGTAGGGGCCGCGAAACAGGTCGCCGAGCGCCTTCCGTCGGAACACCGTGAGCCATCGGCGGCGGGCGTGTTCTGGCCGATCGTGGAGCATGTGGCAGCGCTGGCACCACGCCGCGAGGTTGGCGGGCGCGTTGTCGGCCGTATCGTGGTTCCGGTGCGCGGTGGCCAGCACCACCCGCGTAGTCCGAACGGTCGCAAGTACGTCGTCGTCTCCGACGGCAGTGCAGACGATCCGGCCGGAGCCATCGCGCCAGGTCTCGGCCTCGTCGTCCCACCATCGGCCATCCGCGAGGCAGAACACCGCTCGACCATGCGGGCGCCCGCAGCCCTCGCAGCGCCCCTTGGCCCGGCCGAAGCGGATCGTCACCGACAGCTCGCGCCAGTCGATCGGGTAGAAAAACCGATGTTCCCGGCGGATCGGCATCGAGGCACGCGCGGCAATGGCTACGCTTCTGCCTATGCGACACCGATCACCCTGTCACCTATCGGTCCCAAAACGTCAGCGCAGGCCGCGCCGACGCGGCAAACGCCAGAGGTCGTCTCTGTCCGGATAGGCAGACAGGCGCTGATCGGCCGCAAAGGTCAGGACCGTCAGGATGAAGATTACGGCCGGAGCAAGCGTCATGGCCGCGCTCAGCGCTGGCAGTGTAGGGCGAGGGATACACCACCCGAGCCACCCGCACGGACCGCTCCTGTGCCGCCCCCTGACCATCGCGCTGCGGCTCAACTGGGCTGATCGGCACCATGTGCTGCATCGCGGCGATGGCCAGCAGCGGCTTGGCAGCAGCAGGCAGGGTCTCACCCAGAGGGCTCGTCCGTCTGGAGGGGTGGGTCGTAATCCGCCCACAGTCGCAGACCTAGATTGAGCTTGACCGTCTTGCCCGGCGGACCGGCTTCCTGCATTTCTCTCAAGGGGATTGTAGTATGCTCTGGGCAATGCGGCGAGTTCAGCAGAACGAAGTGCGGTCGATTGAGCGGCTGTTCCGCGATCAAGCCACTTCGCTTGATCTAGGCAACCAGATGCTACTGGTCGCAGTCAACGAGCACCCGATGGTCCGCTTATGGGTGGCGCTGCCGGATTATGATTTACTAGAGGCCTACTACGGCTTCGACCGCTGTAAACGGTCTGATATGCCGGTGGCACCGTATCTAATTGCCGGTTGTTCTCGCCTCTTCGGCTCAGTGTTCCACGCTCTATGAGCAAGCCTTCCTAGGCGCCTTGATCGATCCGCATCCTCAGTGCGAATGAAGCGGCGCAACATTCATAAGATGGTACGATAGAAACGAAATAGGTGCGGTCGGGCCGGGTTGAGGCGCTGCTAACCCCTCTCGCTTATTCCGAGAGCAAGCCACGTTGCGTATCGGCTTCGTCGTGTGGACACGACACGCCCCGCTAGCCCGTGAGCAGATCGGGCGGCGGGGCTGCACTCGCTCTCAAAACCTCTGGTTCGTTGCAGAGATTACACGCTCGCGAATGTCATCCATAAGAGCCGGAACCTGCACCGACGGGACGCCGGCCCGAATGAGAGCAGCCTTAGACTGACGGTTGGCATCAGCCATGCTCAGCGAAGGTTTAGCGTTCAAGAGCTTCATGAAACCGGCGTCGAAATTGGCCGCTGTAAAATTGTAGGCAGAACAGTAGACGGCTGCCTTAAACGATGCCTGTTTGGCGGCGTTCTCCCAACACTCGGAAATGCCCTTTTTAACAGCGGCTAATCCGCCTTTTTTCTGAAAGACAGCGTGAGCGTCCGCTGCAGCGTCAATCGCCTCTTGCGGGGCCGTCTGCGCAGAGGCGCCAGAGGCAAGCGCGCAGGTCACAGCCAGGGCTACGAGCGGGCTACGTCCACGCATTGCCATTCCTCAACGTTGACTTAACGGTTCGCCCCGGCCGACATGCCATGTCCGGCCCGCTCACCTTCGGGCGAGTCGTAAGCCGACCATCAGGAGACAGCCGCCGCCGCAAGTCGAACCCTGAAAAGCCAACGGGCCCACCCCGGCAAGGGTGAGCCCGTCGAAATCGAGATGGCTCGTGGGAGCCGGTTTCCAACTCCCCACAAGCCATGAGACGCCCCAAGGCGTCAAGCGAGAACACCGCTTCTCGTGACGATGAGGCTTTGCCTGGACACCGGAACGCCCTTGCGGCGGCTCCGAACGACCTGTTGCGGCCCTTTAAGGGGCCGAA
>NZ_JAPRBT010000046.1:0-23831 GCF_043352485.1 Methylorubrum sp. POS3 | reverse complement strand
GGACGGCGAGGATGGCGACGAAGGCGTCGGGGGATCGTTCGAGGCGCAGGGCGACGCGGTGTTCGGCCTGGATGCCGCGTCGGATGAGGGCATGGGCGAGGGCGTTGGCGCGGGCGTCGAGCGCGGCATAGGTGAGGCGGGTCGGGCCGTGGACGAGGGCGACGCGCGCGCCCTCGCTGGCGGCCAGCGCCGCCACCCGCGCGTTCACCGACTCAAACCGAGGTGACGGTTCGTCAGTCCGCGCGCGGATCGTCCTGACTGCCATACCCATCCGTGCGACCGCTCCCGGCGTGGCCGGTTCACCGGCCTCTCGACGGCAGGACGGACGGGGATGGATGAAATTTAGCGTCCTGCGACCGAAACAGAGCGGCTTGCGCGCGACGATGCCGTTTCGGGTTCGAGGTCCCACGCCGTTTCGGCCGCACGACTAAATTCTTCCCCGCCCGGCGCGTCTTGAACGTGCCTCGCAGATCGTCCGGCGAACCGTGAATTCCTGAGGGGACGCGACGGTCACCGGGCGTGCCGCGCGGAATAAGCAGCGCGACAAAGCGACCGGAGGGACGATGCACCCCGAAACCTCGGCCGCCCCCCCGCAGGGACATGCCCTCCTGCGCATCCTGGCGCAGTGTCCGCGGCGGCATCTCGTCCTGGCACTGGCCGCGAGCCTCGCGGCGGCGGCGGCCGGAATCGGGATGGTGGCTTCGGCCAACGAGATGCTGGTTGGAGGTCACGATCCGCGCTGGCTGACGATGGGGTTCGCGGCCGCCGCCCTCCTGGGATTGGCCGGGCGGATCGGCGGCGGCCTGCTCTTCGCCCGCCTTGGCGAGGGCGTGCTGCTCGATCTCCGCCGGACCCTCGCCGCGCGGGTCGCCGGGGCCGAATTCGCCCGGGTCGAGCGCCTCGGCGCAGCCCGCGTGCAGTCGGTGATGACCGACGATGCCGCGCGGGTGGCGGATTTCCTCGTCGCCTTTCCGAACATCGTGATGAACGCGACGATCGTGGCGGGCTGCCTCGCCTATCTCGCCTGGACCTCGCTGGCCGCCTTCGGTCTGGCGCTGGCCACCATCCTCGGGGGATCGGCGGTCTTCTCCCTAGGCCATGCGCGGGCCCTCAAGGAACTCGACCGGGCCGGCTCGGCGCAGGATGTGCTGTTCTCTCACTTCGACGGATTGTTCAGCGGCGCCAAGGAATTGAAGCTCAACCGTGAGCGTCAGGACGCATTCCTGCGTCTATCGCTGGAGCGCAGCATTGAGGAGGTGCGGGCGCACCGCCTGCGGGGTCTGCGCATCTACGTGGTGGGGGCGGGAATCGCCCTGTTTCTCGTGCATGCCCTGATCGGGGTGCTGACCTTCGGAACCGTCGCGGCCACGGGCTCGATCGTGGTGTTCCTCTACCTGATGATGCCGCTCGATGCGCTCCTGAACAATCTGCCCAATGCCCAGCAGGCGCGGGTCTCCATGGGTCGGATCGACCGGCTGATGGCGGCGGTGGCCGCGCCGGAACCGGTGCTCGCCCGCAGCCCGACGACCGGGTTCCGCGAGCTGCGCCTGGACCAGGTGCGTCATCGCTATTTCCGCGACTCCGAGGACGGGGTGTTCACGCTGGGACCGATCGATCTGACGTTCCGGCCAGGCGAGGTGGTGATCCTGATCGGCGGCAACGGCAGCGGGAAGACGACGCTCGCCAAGGTCCTGACCGGCCTCTACCAGCCGGATTCTGGGGCGATCCTCCTCGACGGCGTGCCCGTGACCGAGCTCGATCGCGACCGGCTGCGCCGGCTGTTCTCGGCGGTCTTCTCGGACTTTCACTTGTTCCCGACGCTCGACGGCCTCAGCGGTCCGGGTGCATCCCTCGACGCGGAGGCGAATGCCCTCATCGCCAAGCTGGAGCTCGCCCATAAGGTCTCGGTGACGGGCGGGGTGCTCTCGACCCGTGCGCTGTCACAGGGGCAGCGCAAGCGGCTCGCCCTGGTGGTGGCCTATCTGGAAGATCGTCCCTTCTACCTGTTCGACGAATGGGCCGCCGACCAGGATCCGTTGTTCCGCGAGGTGTTCTATCGCCGCCTGCTTCCCGAGTTGCGTGCCCGCGGCAAGGCCGTTTTAGCGATCTCCCACGATGACCGCTACTTCGACGTGGCCGACCGCTGCGTGAAGCTGGAGAACGGGCGCCTCGTCGCCGCCGAGATCGAGCGGCCGAGCCGGGCACATGCGTGAGGAGCGGAGAGCGATCCGCAAGCGCCTTCCAGGGCGCGATCCCTCTCGCCGCCGAAGGGCGAAAGCAGACATCTGAACCACCGATGCCTGCCCTGATCGAGCGCATCACCTCCGATCCTCGGCCGCACCCGGCGTGATCCCGAGATTACGGTGAGGCGGCCGCCCGGCACAGGGCGGTCGCATCGCGGATCATAAAATTGACGAGCGTCGGGGAGACGCCGACCCTGGCCGCGATATCCTTCTGCGGCACCCCGTCGAGCCGATGGGCGAGGAAGGCCTCGCGAGTGCGAGCGGGCGCTTCGTCGAGGGCTGCGATGGCCCGCTCCAGGCTTTGACGGCCCTCCAGCCGCCGCAGTGGACAGTCGCAGGGCGCGGGCACCGTCTCGCCAGCGTCCGAAGGGGCGTTGCGGCGGCATTCGCGCCCCGACTGGCGCACGGCATCGATGGCGGCATTGCGCACCATTCTCCGTAGAAATCCCGCGGCATCGGCGATCTCCGCCGCGACCCCGTTCTGGCAGACCTTGAGAGCGACGTCCTGCACCACATCCTCGGCCCGCGCTCCGCAGCGGACGACACGGCGCGCCGTCTCGACCAGATCCGATCTCTGACTCAGCAGAACCTGCAGCAGAGCATGCGAAGGCTCCTTCATATGTGTCGGCATCGTATCCTGGCCGTTCCGAGAAGCCGCCGAAGCGTGCGCAAGCGGCGCCTCCACAAACGGGAAGAAACATCACAGTTTTGTGAGCGCCTATACTCGGAACCGTAACATCTCATCCTGAGATTGACAACGTATACTTTACTAAGAGACTTACAATGTAACTATTATAGGTACAGATTCTAATTATAATGGTTATAATATCGGCCGCATCAGACATGTTTGTCAGAGGCTTGTCGGCGCAAAAGCCTGCATTCCACTTCCGGATACGCAGGCCGATCCTGCGACAACGCTCGCCCATCGGAGGCTATTTCGGGCCCGGTAACCAGCCTGCGATCGCGTGATCGATCCGGAGCGAGCGGCGCGGCGGAAGACGGGCCATTTGGACCTCTGATTTTTCAACCTCAGATTGTGCTAAGAGGAAGGTCTCGGCAGCGGCAGCGGACATGATTGGACGTTCGAGTACCATCCGGTCCGCAACGAGTGGGATCGGATTCGGTCGCGCCCTGAATTGCCGAGCAAGAAGCGGGATGCGGGCTAGCGACGGTCATCGCAAAGATCCCCTGTCCAGTGGGCGCAGGGCCCGTTCGGCGGTATCGAACGGAGGGAGGTCATCATGCGGGACGCCGAAAACGAGTCCGATCCGACCGGCTCGCACCGGGGAGCGGTCGCGGACACGCGGTGGACCGCCGTGATCACCCGCGACGCGGCGGCCGATGGATGCTTCGTCTACGCCGTCCGCACGACCGGCATCTATTGCCGCCCGTCCTGTTCGGCCCGGACACCGAAGGCGCAGAACGTCGTCTTCTACGCAACGGGCGCGGAGGCGGAGGCGACGGGCTTCCGACCGTGCCGGCGCTGCCGCCCGAACGAACCGTCCCGCGCCGAGCGCCAGGCTCAGATCGTCACCCAGGCCTGTCGCATGATCGAGACGGCCGAAAACCCGCCCTCGCTGGACACGCTCGCGCGCCTCGCCGGGATGAGTCCGTTCCATTTCCACCGCGTCTTTCGCAGTCTGACCGGCATCACCCCGAAGGCCTATGCAGCGGCGCGGCGCGCGGAGCGGGTCGCCGCCGGGTTGCAGGGGTCGTCGTCCGTCACGCAGGCTCTCTACGCGGCGGGTTACGACACCCCGAGCCGCTTCTACGCAGCGGCCCCCGAGCGGCTTGGCATGGACCCGTCCACCTACCGCAAGAAGGGGACCGGCACTCAAATCCGCTTCGCGATCGGGGCATGCTCATTGGGCGCGATCCTCGTCGCCGCGACCGAGCGGGGCCTCTGCGCGATCCTGCTCGGCGACGAGCCGGACGCGCTGCTGCGCGACCTCCAGGATCGTTTCCCCCAGGCGGAGTTGATCGGCGGCGATGTCGATTTCGAGGCTTGGGTCGCACAGGTGGTCGGTTTCGTCGACGCACCGCGTCGTAGCCTCGACCTGCCCCTCGACATCGGCGGTACCGCCTTCCAGCAGCGGGTCTGGACAGCCCTGCGGGCGATCCCGATCGGCACCACGGCAACCTATGCCGATATCGCCCGCGCCATCGGCGCGCCCGCCGCCATGCGGGCCGTGGCTTTGGCCTGCGGTGCCAACCCTTTGGCGGTGGCGATTCCCTGTCACCGGGTGGTGCGCTCCGACGGCACGCTGTCCGGTTATCGCTGGGGCGTCGAGCGCAAGCGGACCCTTCTGACGCGCGAGGCCTCACCCGGCGCGGAAGAGGGGTGAGAGGAGCGCGGTTCTCGCCATCGTCCGGTGAGAGGCTAGCCCGGTCGGGCAGAAGTCTGGTCAGCAATCCGTACCGGGTCTCCGGATCCCGTTGAAGGCCTGCGATCGTGGCGCGAATCTCAGCGTGTCCGAGCGCCGGCGGCTATGATCGACACGTTGTTGCCATCCCGCCATGGGAGATGGGACAAGGACTGGCACGCAATTGGCGTCGTCCCGCGGCATTCCGAGCTGCGCTGCCCGGATTAGATTGAGCCAACCGGTCGGCGTGCAGCCTAGCACTAGGATAGTACGGGACGTCTCGACGGGCTGACCCGTATCGTTCTACTGCCGTCAACGCTTGCTCAGCAAGTCTGCCACTCAACTCAAGCGGGAATTAGCGCAGTGGATCGATCACAAGAGGCAGATCGGATCTTCAAATCTATCATTTGACAATGCGCAAGCTCACGAACCGACGCACATCCCAGGGGACCAGCGTATCTAAGGCTCATGAAACGATGACACCCAACGACGCCCTGGGCCGGACTTTCAAGACTTTTACGAAGAGAACATTGAATATTGGTCGCACGTTGACCGGAAAGAATGACAAGCTGCAGCCAAAAATAGCAGAAATTTTAAGCAAAGACGACGCGCTCGATCCGCGATTCTACAGAGATTTTTATCCCGAACTTCAAAATCTCTCGGACGTCGAGCTCCACAGACATTACCAGGAGACCGGCCGGTCGGAGGGGCGTTTTGCCAACGACATCCAGGCGGTCGCGCGATTGCGGCAAGATCCCGCCCTTCCGGCAGAATTCAGCGTCGGCGACTACCTCGCCCTCAATTATGATGTCAGGCGTGCCGTCCGCTGGCAGTCGTCGGCGATCCTGCACTATCTCCGGCATGGTCGCGCCGAGGGACGTGGCTTTTCGATCCCGTCCGACACGGCGCCCAAGTCACACGATCCCGCGATCCTGTCGAAATACGCCCCGACCGAGGATCTCGCGAAGCTGCGCGCCTATGCGGATACGCATCGCGGCGAGATGTCGTCCCTACCGCTGAACTTCAGTCTCGTTACGTATCTTGCTCAGAATGATGATATTCGGGCATCGATTCAGCACCCCCATGATGGACTGAAGCATTACTTCAATCATGGCATACGCGAAAATCGTGCATTTGCGCCGACTTACTTCAGCCGACACTTTGTCAATGAGGTGTACGGCATCGACGCGTCCCCAACGGTGCCGGCCGAGCTCGTATTGAGAGAAATTGTCAGCAAGCACCACTTCCCGGTCGGACACCTTGTATTTTTATCAGAAGAAGAATTGCTACTTTTTTACAATATCACGAATGTCTGTTATCCCATCGACCTCGATCGGAGCTACTATTCATGCAATGCGGCCGATCTGTTTGGAAGATCGGCCACAAAATCTGAATGCCTGTTCCATTTTTGTCAGTCCGGACAGCATCAGGGTCTGGATATTTCGTATCGAAGCCGCTTCGATCCTGACTTTTACCGCCGCGAATACCTCGCGGACTGGAATCATGCTGGAGATCCCGCCTCGGAAAAGCACGCCGTCGATCGGTTGCGTCTCTTCCAGGACTGGCTGCGATCACCGCGGGAGCAGAATCGCGCCCCGAATTTGGAGGTGGCATTCGAGTCCCGGTTCAAGTTTCCGATCCCACCATCCATGACATCCAAGCTGATTGCGTTCCGCAACGTCGTTCCGGGCCTTGCCACGGGGACGCTCGTCGATGCGGCGGGCCACTTGGTGGAGTGCGGCAACGCCGACATCCGGTTAATACCCATCACAAGTACGGCCGAAGCCGATTTTTTCGATGCCATTGCGGTCAATCTCGCCGTCGGAGGCCATCCGGAAAAGGCTGATATCGTCTACCACCACCTTCTGCGCAGCTTTCCGACCTATTGGACCGCTCATCTCCACTTGGCGGACCAGGCCCATCTTCGCGGCGATTACCTTTCTTCGGCCCGGATCCGCAAACAAGTCATCGACGCCGGAATCGCGAACTACGCGAACTATCGCCTCTTGAGCGACAGTCTCGTGCAACTCGAGGACAACGATGGTGCTCTCGACGCCTTGCGCCAGGCCATCGAGATCTATCCGAGCGACGTCGCGTTGAGATCGAAGCTCCGGCAGGCGAAAAGCGTCGTCTTCGACAAACTGTGGCAGGATGCGCCCTACCGTGCGGCGATGATCGGCCACGCGATCGTGCAGGAGGATCTGCGCCGTATCCTCCAACGAGGATCGGCCGGTCTCACGGGTTCGCGCGCGCGCCGCACCATCCGGCGCATCGCCATTCTCGGCAGCTACGACCTGCGGCAATGCCGGTATTACCGGATCGATCAAAAGGTCGAGCAGTTGCGCCAAGCGGGCTACGAGGTCACCGCCTACAATCAAGCGCACGAGACGGAGGCCTTCGTCCGAAACCTCGTAAAGACCGATCTCGCGATCTTCTTCCGCGTGGCCGCTTTTCCATACATCGTCGATGCGATCGCGCAGGCGCGTCAGCTCGGGATCCCCACCGTCTACGACATCGACGATCTCGTCTTCTCGGCGGAGCATTTTCCGCCTTCCCTTGCCTCCTACGCCGGCCAGATCACGGCGATGCAGCACGCCGAGATTGCCTGCGGCGTCCCCCTGTTCGAGCACGCCATGTCGCTGTGCGAGTACGGAATGGTATCGACCCAACCCTTGGGCCGACATGTCGAGGAGCGGGTCGAGAGCGGAATCGCTTTCGTCCATCCGAATGCCCTAGGCAAGACTCGGTTCGAGCCTGGCCGCAGCGCGATCGCTGACGATGGGGTCGTGACGATCTTCTATGGGTCGGGAACGAAGGCGCACAAACAAGACTTTAAAGACGTCATCGAGCCGGCCATCGCCAAACTTGCCAAGAAGCACAAGAACAAAGTCCGATTCATTTTGATGGGCTACATCAATCTATCGGACGACCTGAAACCCTTTCAAAACATGATCCGGGTCATCGAACCGGTTGCGAGCTTCGAGGATTATTCCGAACATCTCTCCGAGGCGGATATCAACCTTTCCGTTCTGTCGCGCTCCGTATTCAATGATTGCAAGAGCGAGATCAAATGGTTGGAAGCGGCGGTCATGGGCATTCCCTCCGTGGTCAGCCGGACGACGACCCACGAACAGGTGATCGAGGATGGCAGGACCGGCTTCCTCTGCGACACGCCCGAGGCGTTCTTCCAGGCGATCGATCGCTTGGTGACAGATCGGAACCTGCGCGAGGCCGTGGGCGCCGCAGCCCGGGCGAAGGCGCTCGACGAATATTCGTGTGAGAGACAGGCCGAAAACTTGAAGGCCGTCGTCGGACGCATCGAGGCGCGCATGCCCACGAGCCGCAAGCGCCTGCTGATCGTGAACGTCTTCTATCCGCCTCAGGCCATCGGTGGCGCGACCCGGGTCGTCCACGACAATGTGCGGGATCTCAAGGAGCGCCTCGGTGATGATTGGCAGATCGATGTGATCTGCACCCTCGAAGGCGGCACGCAGCCCTACGAGATCACCTGCTACGTCGAGGACGGCATTCGCGTCTTCGCCATCACGGCAGCCGATCGTCCGGACATCGATCACATTCTCGAAGATCCGAAGATGGCGGAATCGTTCGAGACCTGCTTCGACATCATCCAACCTACCATCGTTCACTTCCACTGCATTCAGAGACTCACCACATCCATTGTCGACGTGCCGATCAAGAACCAGGTTCCTTATCTGATCACGATGCATGACGGCTGGTGGATTTCACCGTTGCAGTTCCTGCTCGATGAGCAGGACAGAGTTCGACTCTACAATTACAACCGTGTCGTTCCCCTCGACACCAATGAGAACGTCATTCCGGAGCGCGCCCGTCGCCTGCGGCGCTACCTTCGGTCCGCCGCGATGATCACGACGGTCTCGAAGGAATTCGCCCAGATCTGTCGCTCGGCCGGCATCGACGACCTGCGCGTCGTCGAGAACGGGGTCTCGCGTCTGCCGAAGCCCGTCCGCGTCCCTCGGGGCAGCGATGATCGCGTGGTCCTTGCCCATATTGGCGGCGCCTCGCGGCACAAGGGCTATCACCACGTCGCCAACCTCTTTCAGACGCAGCGTTTCGACAACCTCTCGCTGCTGATCGTCGATCACGCCCTCAATCCCGACGTCACGCGGGAAGAGGTCTGGGGCAACACGCCCGTCACTCTGCTCGGCAAGGTTCCGCAGCGGCGGATCGAAGAGCTCTATGGCCGGATCGACGTGCTCCTCGCCCCCTCGGTCTGGCCCGAAAGTTACGGCCTCGTGACGCGCGAGGCGCTCGCAGCCGGCTGCTGGGTGGTCGCCTCGGATCGCGGTGCCGTAGGCGGCTGCGTGACGCCCGGCGTGAACGGCATGATCGTTGACGTGACCTCCCCGGCCGGCCTCCTGGCGGCGTTGCGAGACATCGATGCCGATCCCGCACGCTACCGGAATTCCCCCGACGTCACTCCGGACATTCGGTGGGCTTCGGATCAGGCGGTGGAATTGATCGGGATCTACGAAGACATTCTCGCGGGTCGGTCACCGAGAGACCACGCGGCCTGATGCGTCGCGCCAGCGTTCCTCTCTCCAACGTCCCCGCCCGAGGGGGACGTCGACCGCGTCGCCGCACAGGATCGCGGGGCGAGCGTCATGCCCTCGAGACCGAACGGCAGGATGGGATCGCCATCGACAGCGGCGACTTGCAGACCGGCTTCGAGAACCGATTCAAGACGGAAGCGCCGGACATGCAGCTCTGACGACATGCGGTAAGCCGAGTGCCGCGCGTTGATTCCGGTCAATCCTTCAATGCGATTCGCCGAGAATTCATGGCGTCAGCCCGGTGGAACGGCCGCAGCCCTGCTCGCGAATATCCACGAAAACCGGCGAAATCTTCACTTCGTCGTGACTTGGCCGCGCCGTAAGGGGATGGCGTGGCGGAAACCTGTCGCGGTCCATTTTGACCCATATCCAACGGCCCCGGTGGGCTGATATCAGACCGAGCGGGTCGGGGGCGGATCCGGTCGGGAGCGGGCGGAATCCAGGCTTGAATCAGCACAAAGCGGCGACACAGCCCACCATCGACCTGACAGCCTGCGATCGCGAACCCATCCACATCGTGGGCAGCGTCCAGCCGCATGGTTTCCTGCTCGCGCTGGATGCCCGGGAGCGGACCATCGTCCAGGCCAGCGCGAATGCGCCGGCGGGAGCCAGGGTCGGCACACGCCTCGAAGCGACCTTCCCCGAACTCGATGCCCTGGTGCGACGCTATCTCGACGGCGACGCGATTCAGGACGGCGCCACCTATCTGCGCACCGTCACACTCGGACCGGACACCGCGCGGCAGGCCTACGAGGTCGCCGCCCACCGGGTCGACGACCTCGTCGTCCTGGAACTCGAGGAGACCGACGACGCCTCCGGCGATGCCGGCCTCGACGCGCTCACGCCCCGGCTGCGTGCCTTCGTCGAGCGACTGCACGCCGCCCGAAGCGTGCCCGATCTCTGCCAGTTGCTGGCCGAGAACATCCGCCACGTGACGAACTTCGACCGGGCCCTGGTCTACCGGTTCGACCGGGACTGGCACGGGACGGTGCTGGCCGAGGACGGCAACGGCGCATTGCCGAGCTATCTCGACTTGCGTTTTCCCGCCTCCGACATCCCGGCCCAGGCGCGGGAACTCTACCGGCGCAACCGCCTGCGCATCATCCCGGATGCCGGTTACGCCCCGGTCCCCATCCACCCGGCCCGGACGCCGGCAGGGAAACCGCTCGATCTGAGCCAATCGGTGCTGCGCTCGGTGTCGCCGGTCCATGTCGAGTACATGCGCAACATGGGCACGATGGCGTCCATGTCGGTGTCGATCCTGGTCGACGGCGCGCTTTGGGGGCTCGTTTCCTGCCACAATCACGACCCGAAGCGGGTGCCGCTCCAGGCCCGCAACGCTTGCGATTTCCTCACCCAGATCTTCGCCCTGCAACTCTCGGCGAAGGTGCGGGGCGAACAGGCCGAGCAACGCCTCGCCCTAGGGCAGGTCCAAGCCAAGCTCCTGGCCTACATGGCGGAGGAGGAGAGCTTCGTCGACGGACTGCTGAACCACCCCGACGACGTCCTGGGGCTCGTCGATGCGTCCGGCGCGGCGGTGGTGACCACGGATCGCTGCCGGCTGCTCGGCCAGACCCCGCCGGAGCGCGAGGTGCGCGCCCTCTACGAATGGCTCTCGGAGCGCGGCGAGGCCGAGGACGTGTTCGCCACCGACGCCCTGTCGGAGATGTTTCCGCGGGCGGAAGGCTTCACCGATCGGGCCAGTGGCCTCCTCGCCATCTCGATCTCCAAAAGATTCGCGAGTTACGTGCTCTGGTTCAGGCCGGAGGTGGTGCGGACCGTCCGATGGGGCGGCAATCCGGTGAAGGCGGCGCGACCCGATCCGGAGGGAGGCCCCGACCGGCTGCATCCGCGCAAATCCTTCGAGATCTGGAAGGAGACGGTGAAGGGTCGCTCCCTGTCCTGGTCGGTGCCGGAAGTCGAGGCGGCCAAGGATCTGCGGGCTTCGGTGCTCGGCATCGTGCTGCGCCGGGCAGAGGAACTCGCCGCCATGAGCGAGGAGTTGCAGCGATCCAACAAGGAGCTGGAGGCCTTCTCCTACTCGGTCAGCCATGATCTGCGCGCGCCGTTCCGACACATCGTCGGCTACTCGAACCTGCTCAAGACACGGGAGGGCGTGAACCTCTCGGACAAGGGCCGACATTATGTCGAGACCATCATCGAGGCCGCCTTCTCGGCCGGTACGCTGGTCGACAACCTCCTGACCTTCTCGCAGATGGGGCGTCACTCCCTCAACAAGGTCAATGGCGAGTTGAACGCGCTCGTCGAGGAGGTGCGGCGCAAGGTGCTCCGCGACGTGACGCCGGATCGAACCGTGCGCTGGGAGATCGGCCCCCTCGGCCGGGTCCATGCCGACCCGGTGATGCTGCGCCTCGTCATCGAGAACCTGCTCTCGAACGCGGTGAAATACACCCGCGGCCGCCCCGAAGCGGTCATCCAGGTCGGGCGGCTGCCGCCGCAGGACGGCGAGGCGGTGTTCTTCGTGCGCGACAACGGCGTCGGCTTCGACATGGCCTATGTCGAGAAGCTGTTCGGGGTGTTCCAGCGCCTGCACCGGGTCGAGGAATTCGAGGGCACCGGGATCGGGCTCGCCAATGTACGCCGCATCGTCGAGCGTCACGGTGGCCGGACCTGGGCCGAGGGCGAACCGGGCCGGGGCGCCACCTTCACCTTCACCCTACCACTCCGGGAGGAGGCGTAACCGAGATGGCGAGTCTGAAGCCGATCCTCCTCGTCGAGGACAATCCCAACGACATCGAATTGACGCTGGCCGCCCTGGAATCGAGCCAGCTTGCCAACCAGATCGTGATCTGCCGCGACGGTGCCGAGGCCCTCGACTTCATCTACCGTCGAGGTTCGCACGAGAGCCGGGCAGTGCAGGACCCGGCCGTCGTGCTGCTCGACCTGAAGCTGCCGAAGATCGACGGGTTGGAGGTGCTGGCCAAGGTGAAGGGCGATCCCGCCACCCGCGGCATCCCGGTGGTGATGCTGACCTCCTCGCGGGAGGAGACCGACGTGGTGCGCTCCTACAATCTCGGGGTAAACGCCTTCGTGGTGAAGCCGGTGGCCTTCGAGGAGTTCTTCGCCGCCATTAAGGAGATCGGCGTGTTCTGGGCGCTCCTGAACGAGCCCCCGCCACACAGGGGAGGCTGGCCATCGAACGGATAATCGGGCCGCATGCCGGGCCCTTGCGCATCCTGCATCTGGAGGACAGCGATCTCGACGCGGAATTGATCGAGGCGGAACTCGAGAATCTCGGTCATCCGGTCGTGATCGAGCGCGTCATCACCCGCGACGAGTTCGCCGCTGCCGCCCTGCCCGGACGTCACGACATCATCCTGGCGGATTACGTGCTGCCGACCTTCGACGGCGTGAGTGCGCTCGGCATCGCGCGACAGCAATGCCCGGAGACGCCCTTCATCTTCTGCTCCGGCACGCTCGGCGAGGAAGTGGCGGTCGAGGCGATCAAGAACGGCGCGACCGACTACGTCACCAAGCAGCGTCTCGGACGCATGACCCGTACGATCGTGCGGGCTCTCGCCGAGAAGCGCGCGCGGGACGACAAGAGCGCCGCGGAGGCCGCGCTTCAGGCGCTCAACGACACGCTGGAGACGCGCATCGCCGAGCGGACCCGCGAGCTCGCCGCCTCCAACACCGCTCTCCAGGACCAGATCATCGAGCGCGAGCGCGTCGAGGACGCCCTGCGCCTCGTGCAGCGCCTCGACGCGGTCGGGCAGCTGACGAGCGGCGTGGCGCACGACTTCAACAATCTCCTGACCGTCATCGCCGGAAATATCGAGTTTCTCGAGCGTGCGGTGACCGACGAGCGCTCGAAGCGGCGCCTCGACATGATGCGGGGAGCCGCCGCCCGCGGGGCGAAACTGACCGCTCAGCTCCTCGCCTTCTCGCGGCGCCAGCGACTGGTGCCGACCCCCGTCAGTCTGAACCAGACGGTCGTCTCCATGCGCGACCTCCTGGAAAGCTCCATCGGTGGCGCGATCCAGATCGAGACCACCCTTCAGGACGATCTGTGGCCCGCCCTCGTCGACGCCACGCAGATCGAGCTCGTCATTCTCAACCTCGCGATCAATGCCCGCGACGCGATGGCGGTCGGTGGCCGGCTCACCATCGAGACCGCCAACGTCACGGTGTCGGAGGTTCCGGTGCGGCCGGAGCAGCCACAGCCCGGCGAATACGTCATGATCTCGGTCAGCGACACCGGCACCGGCATGACGCCGGAGGTGCTGGCGCGGGTGTTCGAGCCCTTCTTCACCACCAAGGAGACCGGCAAGGGCTCCGGTCTCGGGCTGGCCCAGGTCTACGGCTTCGTGAAGCAGTCCGGCGGCGGCATCCGCATCGATACCGTCCCGGCTGAGGGCACCTCGATCAAGGTCTACCTGCCGCGCGTCGAGAACGAGGCCGCCGCCCTGCCCCATGCCCCCGCGCTGGCCGACGGGGCACGCACTTACCCGCCGGGGAGCCAGCCGGTTCTTCTCATCGTCGACGACGATGCCGGGGTCCGCGAGGTCACGGCAACCCGCCTGATGGAAGTCGGCTACAGCGTGCGCGAGGCGGCATCCGGCCTTCAGGCCCTGGCCGCCCTGGAAGTCGATCCCGCGGTCGATCTCATCGTTCTCGACTTCGCGATGCCGGGCATGAACGGGGCGGAAGCGGCCGGTGAGATCCGCAAGCGCTGGCCGACGATGCCGGTGCTGTTCGTCACCGGCTTCGCCGATACCGCCGCGCTGGCGCAAGCCGGAGCGGACGGGGCCGATTCCATCGTGCTCAAGCCGTTCCGCGACGGGGAGCTCGAGCGCAAGGTCGCGACCGCTCTGGCGGCACGCAGCAGCGTCCAGGGCCTGCGCCTGGTCTCGGATCGCACCCGAGGGAGCTGAAGATCGGGCGGAAAGTCAGTGTTTGCCTTTCGGGACGTAGCGGCCATGCGCGGAGGCTCAGCGCATGGTCCGAGATGCGTCACCCGAGCCCAAGCTCCGGACTGCCGCCGCGGTCATGGAGCGGGCAGATCGAGGCCGCAGCACATCGCAGGCGTCACGATGGTCCTTCCTGCCGCGCTGGCGCGTTGAACGCTCTGTTCGCGCGATAGGGAGCATTTCGTTGGCGCGTCGCATCCTGATCACCGGGGCCAGCATCGCGGCCAACACCGCCGCATGGTGGTTGGGCCGCAACGGCTTCACCGTCACCATGGTCGAGCGCGCGCCCGCCTTCCGTGAGGGCGGCCAGAACGTCGATCTCCGCGGAATCGGCCGCGAGGCCCTGCGCCGAATGGGGTTGGAACAGGACGCGCTGGCGCGCGGAACGGGCGAGGAAGGGACCGCCTGGGTGAACGCTCAGGGCCGGCCCGTGGCGCGCTTCGCCGCCGGGGATTCCGAGGGTGACGGACCGACGGCCGAGATGGAGATCCTGCGCGGCGACCTCGCAGGCCTGATCTTCGACGCCGCTCGCCCGCGGATGGACATCCGCTTCGACGATTCCGTCGAGCGGATCGCGCAGACCGCCGACGAAGCGACCGTGACGTTCATGAGCGGTCGCCGCGAAAGCTTCGAACTCGTGATCGTCGCCGAGGGTGTCGGATCCTCGACCCGCGAGCATGTCTTCCCCGGTGAGAACGCCCCGCGTCCGATGGACCTGACCATCGCGTATTTCACGATTCCCCGGACGCCCACCGACGACCGATTCTGGCGCTGGTACAATGCCCCCGGCGGCCGCAGCGTGCAGCTGCGACCGGACCCTTACGGCACGACCCGGGCAATGCTGGCGATCCACGGGCCGTCGGCGGGTGAGCAGGACTGGGACCCCGATCGACAGAAGGCGTTCCTGCGCGCGCGCTTCGCCGATGTCGGCTGGGAAGCACCACGCGTGCTGGCGGGCTTGGACACGACCGATGATTTCTACTTCGATGCATTGCGCCAAGTGCGCATGCCGCGCTGGTCGAACGGACGCGTTGTCCTGACCGGCGACGCGGCTTGGTGCGTGACCCCGCTCGCCGGGGTCGGCACGACTCTGGCCGTGACCGGAGCCACCGTTCTGGCTTGCGAACTCTGCCGCCACGGGGACGTGGCGGGGGCGCTTGCCAGCTACGAACGGGCGATGCGACCCATGGTCGAGGAGGCTGCGGGCGTTCCCAAGATCGCGCCGAGGATCATGCATCCCCGCAGCGGCCTCGGCATCCGCCTGCTGCATGGTGGATTGCGGCTGGCGAGCAACCCCGCCCTTCGCGGCGTGGCGGCCAAGCTGTTCAACCGCAAGGGCCGCGAACCCGACCTGTCACGCTACGATGGGCTCGGCCGTGGGTGAGAAGCGGGCCGTCGGTTCAGCCGGCCGGTACGGTCATGTCGAAATGGAGGCCGTCTGCATCGATGACGCGCTCGAACCGTCCGCCGAGGCTGCGCTCGATCGTCTGCCGCAACAGGCGTGAGCCGAAACCGGTGCCGTCGGCCTTGGGCCCACCCGCCGGCGCGGCGGTTTCGTTCCAAGTGAGCGTCAGCGCACCGCCCTCGACGCCACCCTTCAAATGAAGGCTGCCCCCGCCGGACAGGGCGCCGTATTTGGCGGAATTCGTCGCGAGTTCGTGGAAGATCATCGCGTAATCGTTGACCCTGTCGGGGCCCACGACCGCGTCATCCGCGATCTCGACGGTGATCGCGGCGCCGTCGCGATAGGGCATGAGGATGCGCTCGGCGAGATGCTGGAGCCGGACGCTGCCCTGATCGAGGCTGTGCGACCGGGTCGCGAGCGTCGTGGCCTCATGCAGGATCCCGAACCGCCGGGACAGGTCTTCGGCGAAGAGCGGCGTCGATGTGGCGTCGCGGGCAACGATGGCCGTCAGGGCGCGGGCCACGGTGAACATGTTCGAGACGCGATGGGCGAGCTCCGCGGCCAGCAGACGTTCGGCCTCTTCCGCCCGCCTCCGCTCGGTGATGTCCAGAAAGATCGCCTGGACCCATTCCCCGACCTGTCCGGTCTCCCCGCCGACGCCCCGGGCCGAGATCCAGCGCGCCTCCGGCCCATCGCCGATGCGAAAATCGAAACTGTAGGCATGCGGGTCGTCCGCGCTCGCCATCCAGTCGCGGATCATGCCGTCGCGATCCTCTGCGTTCACGCGGGCAAACAGCTCATCGATCGGTACGATTGCCTCCGTCATCCCCCAGAACGCGCGGCACAGGCTGTCGAGCTGAGCCAGCCGCCGGGTCGGCGACCATGCCCAGAGGCCGACGCCGCCCCTGTGGATCGCGCCGTTGAAGCTGGCGAGCGTCCATTCCTCGCCGATCAGTTCGGGCTCCTCGACCATGCCTGTCCTATCGAAATCCCGTCCGAGCGGCGCGCGTCGCGCGGGTCAACACGCCCGGACTGTTCCGGCTCCATCACCGGCCCGGTTTGCGCAAGCCAGCATAGCCAAGTCATCCACCGACGGCTTTCTCAAGATGACGTGAGTCGAGGAACGACGCGAGACTCCGTGGAAGCGGCGCCGGAACTGACCTGTCCGCCATCCGTTCTTGCCGCATTGCAGCGTGAGCGTGGCAGGCGGACCGAGCGGTGAGCGCGGAGACGGATAGGTGGTCTTGGAACGGATTCGTCGTCGAACCCGGCGGGCCCCTCAGCTCCGTCATTGTCCGGTTGTCGATCCCGTTCACAGCGCGGCCTGCATCGGTTTCCGATCGATGATCGACCTCTCTCGCGACGCGACGCCCCCGCGCTTCCCACCCAAGCTCAACCTTCCATCGATCCAGACGAGGACACGGCCCCCTATGAGACTTCGCTCGCTGCTCTTTGCGCTTCCTCTCCTGGCCGGCGTGCCGGCCTTGGCCCAAGAATCGGCGCCGGCGCCGAAGCAGGAACCTGCCCCCATCGCGGCGCAGCCGGCGACGCTGAACGACGATCTGCGGGCGAAATTTGTGGCGCAGGCCCCGGAGGATGTCGTCGCCTCCAAGCTGATCGGAACGAGCATCCGCAACGGCGCCAACGAGACCATCGGTTCGGTCGCCGACGTGGTGTTCGACGACAAGCGGGCCGTGAAATCCTACGTGGTCAGCGTCGGCGGCTTCCTCGGCCTCAACGCCAAATACGTGGCCGTCGCCCCCGAGACGCTGAAGCTGTCGCGCAAGGACGGTGGCGCCCTCGACGCGGTCATCGAGACCGATAAAGACCAGCTGCGCGCCGCTCCGGAATACGTCTATCTCGGCTCACAGCCGAAGAAGTGACGGCGTGCGGTCCGAGGAACGCGTCATGAAGTGATCCGCAATCACCCAGGGACGCGAGGCGCCCCGGGCGGTTGCTGCCGTCGCAGCCCTGATGCGCCACGCATCGCCATGCCCCGTTCGCGGGCCAACGGGACGCAGCACGATGTCCCTCGACCCTGGACATCATCACGATCGCTCGATCCTGCCCCTCTGGAGCGTTGCGAGCGATCGTCTCGCCGATAAGACCACCCTCCCCTCTTCCATTGGGAGCAAGCGCATGAGCAGCCTTCGAACCACTGCCCTTCGTGGGGTTCTTCTGGGCCTCGCACTCGCGGTCGCCGGCCCGGCTTTGGCCGACGATACGCCGACCACCGCAGGCGCCGTCGATCGGCTCAAGGGCCTCACCAACGAGGCGATCGGCAGCGCCAAGCGCGGCGTCGGCAATCTCACCGAGGACGAGGATCTTAAGGCCGAGGGCCGCGCTCAGAAGCTGCGCGGGCAGGCGCAGCAGGAACGCGGCAAGGTCAAGGACACGATCGAGAACGCCATCGACAAGTGAGCCCGCCGAGACAGCTCCAACCGCGCCGCGGTCGGAGCTGCAGGACGGGGTGAATGGGTCGCACGGATGGCGCGGCCCGCCGCGCTATCTCGGCGTCATGGACCGCGATTTCCCCATGACCCGCGCCGCCGGCCTCGACAGGCTTGCCGGCTTTCTCGAAAGCGCCGGAGCGCATTACGCGGCCGCTCGCAACACGGACCGGGGGCCGGATCGGCGTCCGACGACGTCCGCTCTCTCCCCCTATCTGCGGCGCCGCCTGCTGACAGAGGCCGAAGTCGTGTCGGCCGCCCTCGCTGCCTATGGCGAGGAGGGCGCCGAGAAGTTCGTCTCCGAAGTCTTCTGGCGGACTTACTTCAAAGGGCATCTCGAGACCCATCCGGGTGCCTGGACCGGCACCCTCTCGGCGGTCGAGGACGAACGCCGACGCTTGGCTGCCGATCCGGGCCTTCGACGGGTCTACGAGGCGGCGGTCGAGGGGCGCACCGGTATCGAGGGCTTCGACGATTGGGCCCGCGAACTCGTCGCCACCGGCTGGCTCCACAATCACGCCCGGATGTGGTTCGCCTCGATCTGGATCTTCACCCTGCGCCTCCCCTGGCCGCTCGGCGCCGCGTTCTTTCTGCGTCACCTGCTCGACGGCGATCCGGCGAGCAACACGTTGTCCTGGCGCTGGGTGGCGGGCCTTCACACCCGCGGCAAGCACTACGTCGCCCGCGCGGACAACATCCGGCGCTACACCGATGGCCGCTTCGATCCCTCCGGGATCGATGAGGAGGTCGATTCCCTCGAAGAGCCGATGCCGCCCAAGGAAATGCGGCTCGTCCCCACCGATCCGCCGCCGACAGGTGAGGTCGCCCTGCTGTTGCACCTCGACGACCTGCATCCCGAGAGCCTGCCCCTGGGGACGGCTCAGGTCTCACGCTTGGCTGGGCTCGTCGCCCATGCCCCCGATGCGTCGGATCGGGTCCGGGAGGCCGACGAGGCCGCGATGAGCGATGGCCTGACACGGGCGGCAGCGCATTTCGGTTGTGAAGCGCGGGTCTTGGGACCGGATTGGTCCGGCGGGCTGCCGATCGTCACGGCCTGGGCACCGGTCGGCCCCTCGGCGGACGCGCTGCCGGAGGCCTGTCACCGGGTGCGCCGGGCCTGGGACGAAGCCGCTTGGCCCCTCGCGACCCGCGGCTTCTTCAAGCTGCGTTCGGCCATTCCCCGGCTCCTGCCCGAGGGTGGATGGCCGGAGGGCGTCGCTCAGCCGCCCAGAACCACCGCCCGCTTCACGTAGGTCGGACGGTCGATCTCCCCGGCGATGAAATGCGCCACGTCGGCCCGGGCGATCAGGCCATTGCGCCAGGAACGCGGCTCGGCCAGGATCTTGTAGCGCCCGGTGGCGGCGCCCGGCGTCAGCACGCCCGGACGGACGAAGGTCCAGTCGAGGGTACTGCGCCGAATCCGCATCTCCTGAGCATCCTTGTCGTCATAGGCACGGCCGAAGACCAAGCGAAACGGCACGCGCTGGAGCAGGCCGATGGCCTCGCGGCTATCGCCGGTGCCGAAGCCGGTCACCGCGATGATGCGCTGGACGCCCGCCCGCTCCATCGCCGGAACGAGGAGATTGGTCGCTTCCGAGAACAGGGTCACCGGACCGAGGAGCTTGGTCGCCGGGACCCCCAGCGCCTGCACCACGACATCGACTCCATCGAGCGCGGCGGCGACATCGCCTGCATCCAGAGCATTGCCGGTGAAGCGCTCCAAACCGGCATCGGAGAGGGCGAGATCGGCGGCTGAACGCGCGAAGGCCCGAACCCGATGCCCGGCGGCGAGCGCCGCCTTCACGGTTTCGAGCCCGATGCCCTTGCTGGCGCCGATGACGAGGACGTGGGCCATGTTCGCCTCCTGCGAGCCTGCAGCCGACAAGAGCCGATGCAGCGCGGGAGCGCCATGCGGTGCCTTGACCACCGGCCAACGCCTTCGGCCGGAACGTGATCCGCCCTCCCGTCTTATCGACCGTATCCCGAGCCGGCGACGCCCCCTTGGACAAGTTCCTCTACACGCTCGTGACCCTGATTGAGGCGGCCCTCTCGGTCGTCGGCATCCGGGCGACCTACGAGGAGCCGCGCTATGCCGTGGTCGAACGGCTCGACCGCGGCGTCGAGATCCGCGCCTACGAGGCGCGCGTCGCCGTCGAGACCGAGGCCAGCGGTGACCGGGACGGCGCGGCGTTCGGGCGCCTGTTCCGCTACATCACCGGTGCGAATGCGGGCGGCGACCGCGTCGCCATGACAACTCCCGTCGAGACCAAGGGCCAATTGATCGCGATGACCGTGCCGGTCGAGCGGGGTGCGGGCGGCACGATGCGCTTCTACCTGCCGCGCAAGGTCGCCGAGGCCGGCGCCCCCGAGCCCAGCGAGGCCGGCATCCGCCTCGTTCGAGTCCCACCGGAGCGACTTGCGGTCCTGCGGTTCTCCGGCAGCGCTCCGCCCGAAGAACGCCGGAAGCGGGCCGATACCCTGGTTCACGTTCTCGACGCGGCGGGCAAGCAGCCGACGGGGGCTCCCTTCTTCATGGGCTACGATCCGCCCTTCTCCGTACCGTTCCTACGCCGGAACGAGGTCGCAGTCCGTTTACAGCCCGAAGGCACCTGATCAGCGCCAGAATGGGCGTGTCGCCAGCAGCGTCTCCCGCGCCCGTGCAGCGGCCTTCAGCAGGGACCGGGTCCGCGCCGCGCCGTTCTCCACGACGATATCGGCGGAGAATGGAATGGCCTCCAGCTCGGGCTGCCGGCCCATAATCGCGGGGATAGTGGCGATGTCGTTCAATGCCCCGAGATGATCTTGGAGAGCCGTCAGAGCCGAGACAAAAGTCTTGTAGCGGACGCGGCTCTTCCGATTGCCGATATAGAGGGTGGCGAAGAATTCAGCCCCGTAGCGCAGCTTCTTCGCCTCGATCCGCACGCGATGGCGCTCTCCAGGCGCCAGTCTATCGAGATCACGCCCGCGCTTCTTGATGCGTCGGCGCAGATGCTCCAGCTCGGCGGCGGCGAATTTCCTGGCAGGCTGCTCCCAGGCGGCCGAGCGCGCGGCCCGGCGCCAGGGTCCGGCCCCGATCCAGGCGACCAGATCGATGATCAGGATCCGCCACGCGGCGCTCCGCAGGATTGCCAGCACCGCTTCATAGGCCCGATCCCGCTCGCCAACGACCACGGTACGTAGACCACGCAGCTCCCTCTTCTCCGGACACCGTTCGATCTCCGGCGCCAGCGTTTCGGCGAGGAAGACATCGAGGTCGCGCGCCCGCCCGAACGGCTCGGTGACGCGCTTGATCTCCTCCCGCAGAAGCGTGGCAGTCGGATCATCCGTCAGCAGCGGACGGAACAGGGAGAAGGCCGCGCGCAATCGGCGCAGGGCGACGCGGATCTGATGCAGTGCTTCCGGATCCCGCCTCGTGACAAACGATGCCTCGTTGCGGCGCAGATGCCGAAGACAGTCCTGCGCCACCATGGCAAAGGCTTCGCCCGCCTCCGCCCCAGGCTGAAGCCTCACCCGATGGGCCTTGCTCGGCCGGTCGATGCTCCCCCTCACCAGCGCCTCACCGCGCTCTCCGATGGTCAGCGCGGCGAGGTGCAGGGGTAGGGTTTCGGCCAGGGCCTGGACGAGGGCGAGGAGATCGACCGGGTCCCTTCGCTCAGGGCGAAACCGGCCTCGCAGAAGGATGCGTGAAGGGGCGCCGCTTCAATGCGACCGAGATCGAGGGTGACGTCGATGGATGAGGCGCCGTAGCGAACCGATCACCGTATCCGCTCGATCGCGATGGCGTGGCGGGGGGATAAGGGCGGCGCGCCTGCCTGCGCCAGCACTTTTCCGGCCGGCGTGAGGTCGAGCGCAACGAGGTCCGGCCGCAGCTCATCGATCGGACACTCCCACATCGCCCGGGCGAACGGGCCGCCGCCATCCGCCTCGACAATCTGTATTCCGGCGTCACCCTCGGGTCCGATGTCTCGTCCCACCTGAAGCGATAGACCGGCAGCGCGCAGGTCGCCGGCATCGGTGTCGAAACCGACGAGATCCAGCGAGCGAACGGTTTCCCGCGGAGAACGGATCAGCGCGTGGTCTGCGAGGACCGTGAGGTCGCGCGGGTCGCAGTCCAGCGTCAGCATCATCTCCCGCGGGGCAACCATGGGATGGGACGTCTCCTGAGGTCTTGCGCCTCGACCCCACCAGCGCGTCGCCCCCCAAAGGCGGGCAGCGGTCGAATCATGGGCAAGCTTGGCCTCAAGTTACCATCGCGGCGCTCACCTCACCATTCCAGGGCCGAGGGGAGCCAAGCACCGTTTCGCGATCAACATCCTCCCATCGCCGCAAAACGCCGATTTCAATTTGGACCTTCAAACAGAGGAAGGGGCGATATGTCCGAAAACGGCCATATCGCCCCAGGGTCATCCAGATTTTGGTCAGAGCAATCGACGCCCGAATGCTATGCTGCCTCGAGCCAGTATCCAAAACGCGCCAGCAAAGGAACGCTTCAAATTACGATACGGAGCGCAACCAGTCATCCATTTTGAAATACTGGAAAACCACAGGCGCCTCGACCGCAGAAATTATCTACCTTCGGTCGCATCGGCCGTCAACACAATCCCTGCGGAATTAGAATCACTCTGATTCTTCTCGAGTGAGTAAAAGGTGCTAATCTGGCACCCCCGCCTTGAGTTCAGCGGACGGAGAGGGAGAGCGCGTCTCAGGCACGAGTGCGGTCGCGAACGCTCTTCCAACCAAGATCGTCCTCACCAATCTGTGGCCAACATGCTCGCTTGCCGCGCACCGCGCAGTCTGCGCGCTGTGCGGCCACTGCTCTCATCCCTACCGGCGAAGAGACATGAGCGTTTCAGGTCGAAGCGCCGCCAGGCCGGGTCAGGGCATAGAGGGTGATCGCTGCGGCGTTCGAAACGTTCAGGCTCCGGATCGCACCGACCGCATCGATGCGCACGAGCACGTCGCAGCATTCGCGCGTCCGTTGACGCAAGCCCTTGCCCTCTGCACCGAGCACGAGGACGGCCGGTCGGCGCGGGCCGACGCTGTCGAGGGATGTGCCGGCTTCCGAATCGAGGCCGATGCGCGTGAAGCCGCGCTCGCCCAACGTGATCAGGGCCTCGGCGAGATTCCGCACCACGACGAGCGGCACATGCTCCAGGCCACCGGAAGCGGACTTCGCCATGACTCCGGTGGCGTTCGGCGAATGACGGGCGGTCGTCACAATGGCGGTCACGCCGAAGGCGGCTGCCGTGCGCACGATGGCGCCGACATTGTGCGGATCGGTGATCTGATCGAATGCCAGCAGCAGCGCATCGTCCGGCATGGCGTCGAGGGCCGGAGCCTCCAGGGGCGCGGCCTCGGCATAGAGCCCTTGATGCACAGCGTCCGGTCCGAGCAGCCGATCGATCGCACTGGGGCGGACGATCTCGGGCTCGATCGGCAGGCCGTCCAGCGTCTCCTTTAAGCGGGCCAGCGCGTTCTCGGTGGCAAGCAGGCGATGAAAGCGGCGGCCCGTATTGGCGAGCGCCTGCGACACCGGATGCCAGCCGTACAGCACGACATGGTCCCTCCCCTCTCGCGCCACGAGACCGGGCTGGGCGGGACCGCGTGGACCGGGTCGATAGCCGGGACGCTTGAAGCCTGGCCGCTTGGCCGAACCGTCACGGGGCGGCGTCATGGCAGGCAAACTTTCGGAGAGGTGATCGGATGGAGCATCGCACGGGACAAAGCGCCGACCTGCCTTTTCGTCAAGCATGGCCGTGCTGTTTGCCCGCGCAGTCGAGAGCTGTGACGGGCACAGCTCCTGAACGCGCCAAGGCCCGCGCTGTGTGAGCGCGGGCCTTGGCGTGT
>NZ_JAPRBT010000045.1:0-17281 GCF_043352485.1 Methylorubrum sp. POS3 | reverse complement strand
CTCCTGCAGCCCGGCCGACACGATCGACGTCTGGCTCTACTAGGCACGCCGTCGCGCTTTCGCGAAATGCCGACAGAGGCGCCAGATTTGGCGCGTGACAGGCGCGGCGGCTTTTGAGGCTCACAGAACCAGCGGCGGCCTTCCAGCGCTGTGTGAGGCTCTGACACGATTTAGCGAATTCGCGTCAGGATCCCTGCCCACGGCGTGATTCAGAGTTTCAGTTTGTGCGATAGCTAGTTCCTGATCGGCAACCAGGATTGGCCATGAGCGACGGGATCTACATCATCCGTGATGACAACAGCCTCGTGGAGATGCGGTCCAGCGCTTTCGAGAGCGAAGCCCTCCTTCAGCAGCTCCTAGCCAACCATCCGAGCCTACTCGCTGGTGACGCCGTCGACCCAGTGAACCCACGACGCTGGCTTCTCATAGCGCGCGAGCAGGGCGTACCTGGCGAAGAAGGTGGGTCAGGACGCTGGTCCCTCGATCATCTCTTCGTCGACCAGGACTGCGTGCCGACGCTCATTGAGGTCAAGCGGGCAAGTGATACCCGCGGGCGACGGGAGGTCGTGGCCCAGATGCTCGACTACGCCGCAAACGGCGTCGTCTACTGGCCTGTTGATGCTCTCCGGCAGCAGTACGAGCGCACTTGCGCAGCGAGTGAACGAGACCCGGATGAGCTGCTTCGTGAGCACCTCGGGCAGCCCGATGCAGATCTCGAGGCGTTCTGGCGCGGCGTTGACGTGAACTTGCGGGCAGGTCGGATCCGCATGGTGTTCGTCGCAGACGTGATCTACCCAGAGCTGAAGCGGATCGTTGAGTTCCTGAATGCACAGATGAACCCCGCCGAGGTCATCGCCTTGGAGCTCAAGCACTACACTGGGCCGGGGCTACGCACGCTAGTACCGCGACTGATTGGGCGTACTGCGGAAGCTGAGCGGCGCAAGGGTTCGAGCTCAGCAGCTTCGACGGCCAGCGCTCGTCCCCAGCTGACCCACGAGGAGTGGTTTATCCAGTTTGCCTCAGAGCGAGGGGCCGGAGAAGCTGCAGCTGCCCGTGCGATCTACGATTGGTGGACCACCGAAGGTGGTGAGTTCGCTGTCACGAACGCACAGCGGCCATCGCTCATCGTGAAGCTGACCCATGATCGGGGCCACTGCTGGCCGTCAGTGATCAAGGCGAACGGCCGGGTTTCGACCGCACTCTGCTACGTCTTGACCACGGCCCCGTTCGACAAAGTCGAGAACCGTCGTGAGGTCCTCGAGACCCTCGCGAGCACCTTTGGCCAGCACTACGGTGAGCGGGCAATCGATGGCGAACCGTATGTGCCCCTCGCTATGCTGCAGGAACCGACCGCACGGGAGAAGCTGTTCGCAATCTGGCGATCCTTCATCGATCGGATACGCGCTGGAGCATAAGCTTGCCGGATGCCTCATAGATCGCCGACGTTTGCGCATGGTGGCATCTTCATGTTCTGAGGTGCCAGCTACCCCACGAAGATCCCGCCAGCCAGTGAGCCCCTGAGGCGATCTGGTGGATCCGAGGGTGTGATCCGGATCCTGGCTAACCCAGAGCTTAAGGTCCTAGCCAGGCAGACCGCGGGCTGGGACTTCGCCACTGATCGGCGTAGTGATTGAGCGAATTCGCTTCGTACTAGCGAGTGGCTTGATCTACAATCAGAACGCGCCCCAGAGTGGGTTCTTGTCGTAGCGCTTGGCCTGCTCCTGGTGCTTCTGTGTGCCCATCAGCTCATCAGCTCGGGCAAGCACCCTGCGAATGTTGGTAGCCTTCCAGAGCTCGCCACGAGATGTCCGGCGGCCTAGCTCATTGAGGCCCCCAGCGATCTCCTGCGCAGTCTTCTTGCCAGCCTGGCGCAGCGTCTGGATGTCCGGGAGCAACGCACGCGCAAGCTTGTCGGCTTTGGCCTTGTTCGCCGTCGCTCCCATCGCCTGAGCCTCAGGTAGGTTCGTGCGATTGCCGAGCTGGATGCCCTGCTCCTTGAGCTTCTGCAGCGCACGCTTGGTGCTTTGGCTGATCAGCTCGCCCTCTCGCTGACCGCGCGCGGCCTCGCCCATGATCACAGCTCGAGATGCTCCATTGCCAGACTTCGCGCTAATGACGGTGAGCTTCCCCTGAGTGATGAGCTCCTCCAGCCTTTTGGTGTTGCGCGAGAAGCGATCCAAGCCGTCGACGATGATGGGGCAACTATGGGTGTGTGAGAATCGGATTGCCTCGATAGCTCCCGGTCGCTCTTTGACGCTCCCCTCGCCCATTCCGGTGTGCGCATCTCTAAAGGTCTCGACGACCTCGTAGCCAGCGTGGCGGGCGAATTCGCGAATGCGCGTCATCTGGAGCTCGAAGCCATGGCCTTCTTCTCCCTGCTTGAGTGTGGAGACACGAAGGTAGGCGATGGCGGGTTTTAGGGTCTTTGACATGGTAGATTCTCTGATCATTCCTATACGATGCCCTTTAGAGACGATCAGAGATAGATCGTGATCAGCGGTCTATGTTCAAGATCAACCCTTTAGAGATGGTCTCGATAAGCGATACGCGTTGTGAGCTGAACGCCGGTAGAGGTCGCATTGAAGCGGAGCCGCTGTAACCCCGCGGGTACTCGTCTCAGACGTCGGAATCGATCGCTGTATATAAATAATTTGTTGGCATTTATGGTGTTATATGAAACCGAAAAATCACAGCTGGGACTAGCTGGACATGCCAGTGATTGGCTTCGTGAGCCAGAAGGGTGGGGTCGGGAAATCGACCCTCGCACGGGCATTAGCCCGGGAGGCGGCGGCCGGAAGTCTGTCTGTCCTGATCGGCGATCTCGACGTGCAACAGCGGACAGCGCTGCGCTGGTCGGAGCGGCGCACGGCGGCGGGCCTCGAGCCGGCGGTTCCCGTGCGGCTATTCAATGCGGCGGCTGAGGCACTTGAGGTCGCGGCCGAGGTCGATCTCCTCATTCTCGACGGACCGGCGCGCGCGAGCGCTGAGACGCTCGAGATAGCCCAGGCCGCGGCCCTGGTCGTGGTGCCGTCTAACCCAGGCGCCGACGATCTTGAGCCGACGGTGATGCTCATGCACGAGCTCGTCGGTGCGGGCGTGCCGCGCGAGCGCTTGGCGGTCGCGCTCGTTAGGGTCGCCACGGACGCTGAGGAGGCGGCAGCCCGCGCTTACATCACCGAAGCCGGTCATGACGTACTGCCGGGCGCGATCCTTGAGCGTGCCGCCTACAGGCAGGCGCAGAGCGGCGGGGCAAGCTTGACGGAGGTCCGGTTCGCTGGCCTGGCCGGGCGAGCCGATGCACTGGTGCAAGCGATCGTTGACCGCGCTATGGCGTGAGCAAGTGGTGATTTTCGGTTTCAACTAACCCCGAGTGATCGCACATGGCGGACATGACGAAGCTCAGATCGGCGGCGACGGCGGGCGGCCTACCGGCGCCTCCCAAGCCCGCCGAGGTGCTGGGTAACGTGAAGGGGCCAAGCCACGCCGAGCTTGAGCGGCAGAGGCGCGAGGAAAGAGGGCGTGCCGAGGCCGAGGAGCGCGCTAGGGTCGAAGCGGAGGACGCAGCCAGGGCTGAGGCGGCCGAGGCCGCGACCGAAAAGAAGCGCGCCAAAGGGCGCCCGAAACTCGACTACTCCACCCGCCAGCTTGGTGCCCGCGTTCGCTCCGACACATTCGACCGCGTGACGGCAATCTCAAGGCGCGAGCGTGTCGGCCTCGGCCCGCTTGTCGATCGCATGGTGCGAGAGTGGGAAAGGATGCGCCTTGAACAAGCCGCGGCGATGGGACCGCGGCTCGAGGGCGAGGATGATGACGCCTACATCGCGCGGGTATTCAGGCTCTGACTAGAGCAAGTCCTGCATACTCGTCGGCTTAGTTTTGCCAAGTGCCGCGTCGATCTGCTCGTTTTTATCGGCCAAATTCTCAAGTATCGAGATGAATTTGTTGACTACAACCGTCGAGTGCGGTGGGTCATCACTCTTTAATGACGCTGTCGTCAGAATAGCGGCAACTACTTGTCTGATGGCATCATCGTTCATTCTGCACCCTTCCGTTCTTCAAGACGAACGAAGCCCTGCGCCTCACACGGGGCTTTTTCGTCTCTGAGGTGTGGTCGTGCCTCGCTCGAAGCTAGCCCGCGCGTCGAGGATTTGGCTCGGCGAAGCCGCCTTCCCTATCCCGATAGAGAACCTTGTATCGGTCGCAGCCAATTTTTTGCCCCCTATGCCGGGGCCACGCTCGATCCAGGCGAGCCACGTCCGATCGATAATCGTGACGACGTTCGACAGGTTCTTGCTGCCGTACTGCGGTCGCTCTTCCACCTTCACAAGGCCGAGGAGCCGCGCCTCACGGAGAGCGTTCTTGGCCGTGGTGCGAGAGGTGCCGGCACGGGCGGCGATGGCGTCGAGGTAGAGCCGGCACGATCCGCGGGTGCGCACCTCGTCGGCGACGATCCGCAAGCACGCGAGCTCTGCCGTGGTGAAGTGAGCGGCCAAGGCCGGCGGGAGCGGGCCAGAGGCGGCGAGCCGGCGGCGGCGCTCGATCGCCACAGCGCGGTCGGGCGCGCGCTGTGGGCGGCGTGGCGGGAAGAGGCTGGCCGGGCGGACCTTGCCGGTCACGGGGGCGGCGACGGCCTTGGCCGCGGCTTGGCGCGCGTGGATCGCCTCGGCGAGGCGGCCGGCATCATCCTCGGCAAGCGCGCCAGAGCTCAACCCCTGCCAGATGGCACGGTTGAGCTCGACGAGCGCCGCCGAAGAGGCGACCGTGATGGCCGCCTCGATCGTATCGACGAACATGGGGATAGCCCTGTGTAGGGCCGCGTCGGCGCAAGCGAGCACGCTCCGGGAATCGGTCAATTCCCGTTGACTTCCCGAGGAAGTCGTGGCCTTCTCACGCTTGTCTGGAGCGCAAGCACCACCGTTTTCGAGGCCGCCAACCCTGCCAGGGGTTAGGCGGTCTCTCTCGTTCTAGACCTAGCGGCTCGTTGCGGTGATCTCCGAAGGTTAAGTTGCGACCGTGGCCGTTCGTGACGATTCCGTCAACGACAGCCCGGCAACTCTCACGTCGAGAATATGAACCCTCCCGCCCGGCGGCTGGCGTCGCGCAACACCTGGATCACGTCGCCGATCATGGTGTCGGTGATCTCGACAGTCGACTGATACGCATCGCGCTCGGCGATGAGCCAGGAGCCCGCGAAGGACTGAACGACGGTGAAGGCGCCGCGATCCGGGTGTCGGCCGGTCGTCGTCATGACCGGGCCGAGGTCGATCCGGGAGAGGATTGTCGCCTCATTGAGGAGGTCGGCAAGAGCCGGCATGGTGATCGCAGCTAGGTTCATGGCGTCACATGTCATTTTATGAAACCAATTAATACCTGATGAACTCTTTCTTGGGCGAGAGCCATCATCTGCTGCTTCTTGCGCGATAGATTTACCATCAGCGGACAAGTGGCAATTACATCACAATTTCTGCAATAAAAAAATCAATTTTTGTTAAGTAGCCTGTAGCCCTAATCTGCAATAAGGTTGTTCATAAAATACCAATAATTGAATTTTCGCTCTTCATCGTTGAGCTTATAGCCGTTATTAATTTTATTATTGATGTATCTGCTACGTAATTGACGTTCCGCCGCAATAGCCTTTCTTGCGGCGAGTGCAGCGCCAGAGAAAATTTTTTCACGATGCGCGGCTAGGTCGCCCCACCGGGTCGTCGCCCGGTTGCGCAACGCCTCGGGCCGGAGTCCGTGTTCGGCGGCTACGGCGGCGAGCGCCACCTCAAGCTCTTCGCCGTTCGTGAGCGCGTCCTTGAAGTCTTCGAGAGCCTCATTGAACTTGTCGACCATACCGATCCCTCCTGTGCTGACGCTATCACGCCGAGGCAGCGACGGCAGTGCGAGCGGCCTGCCGGAGTTGCTGGTGTAGGGCTTCGGCCCGGCTCTTGAGGCCATCCGGGCCCAACCGTCGATCAGACGAGCTGCTACAACCCGACCTCGGCGGCGAGGTTGCGGTCGAACAGTTCACCGTCGCGGATGTAGCGCCGCACGGTCTGGGCGGACCGATGCCGGGTCTGCCGCATGATCAGTCGCTCCTCGACGCCGGCCGCCGCCGCGGAGGTCGCGAACCCAGCCCGCATCGAGTGGCCTGAGAAGATCGTCGGGTCGAGCCCGGCCGTCGCGGCCCGCTTCTGGACGATCTCGGACACGGCGTCGGTCGAGAGCCGGCTGCCGATCCGGCCATGCCTGTTGATCCCCCGGAACACCGCCCCCTCGGTGATCCCCGCCACCGCGATCCAGCCGGAGTAGGCCGAGACCGGGCAGGTGGCGGTGCCGGTGCGCCCGATCGCGACGACCTGACCCTCACCTTCCTGGTCACCCTTCGACCGGCGGATCGTGATCCGCAGGCCTTCCGGCACGACGGCAACATCGTCGAGGTCAAGCGCGACCAGCTCGGACCGCCGCAGCGCCGCCCCGAACCCGACCAGGAGCAGCGCCCGGTCACGATGGTCGATCGGCCGATCTCCGAGGAGGGCGAGCACCCGGCGCAGCAGCGGCACGGTTAGCGCCTCGGCATGGTCCTGCGCCACCCCCTTCGCCCGCCGCAGCCCCCGTATCACGTCGCGGATCGCCGGGTGGCGGGTGTCCATCGCGTGCCCGGCCATGCGGTGCGCCACCGCGATCGCCGACAGCCGCCGGGCCAGCGTCGCCACCGACAACGCAGCCTCGTTCGCAGCGAGATACAGCCCAATCGTCGTGGGCGCGGCCGGTAGAAAGGCGAGGTCGTGCCTAGCGCACCAGGCCGTGAAGTGCGCCCAGTCCGACCGATAGGCCTTGCGGGTGTTGGCGGCCCGCGCCTCCTTGGCCAGTCCGGCGGCCCGGGCGGCGAGCGCCTCGAGATCGGAGGCGGAGCTGGGAAGAGCCGCGTCGGTGAGAACCGATTGAGGAAGCATCAAATTGCGTCCTTCCGTGCGATCGGGCGTCAGTGCGTCTTTGAGCGGAGGCGCTTTGTACCTTGCTCGCTTCAATGAGCATTCACCGGCTCAATGACAGCGTGCGGCCATCCGTTCTCGTCCTGCGTCAACTCCACGACGCGCCACCGGCCAGGCATCAAAGCGGCGTCCTTCACGACACGTCCTGGATCACCGAGGCGCACGTCGCCCCGCTGACGCACGAGGATGAGCTTCACAGTGGCGTCGGGGACAACGCGGCGCTGGTCCCAAGCGTCACGCAGACCGCCATGGCGGGTCCGCGGGCGCGCAACGACGAAGCGCCCCTGACTGTCCATTGCATCAAACCACGCCGTCACGACCACATCATTGTCAGGGGTTGTCCCCCCCCAGAAGCCACGGGCGCTCCCTGTCGCGACACCAGCCTTCTGGAGGGCGGCCAGGAGGGTAGTGAAGGTATCCATCTGAAGTGACATAGGACTGTCTCCGCGCTGCGTGTCATTCTTGTGCACGATTGCGCATTTTTAGTCAAGTCTCTGCATATCTCTGCATGACGGGGTCGATCGCTCCAGCTTCGAGACTGGCATAGATCCCGTCTGACCCCGGATACCAAACCATTATCCGAGGTCAGAATGAAAGTCCATCAACAAAATCGTTTCATCGTGTTGAAACGGTGTTGACAGCCGAATTCAAACGATCAATATCAAGAGTGTCACCATAGATGGTGACGATCTTGATCGGAGACCGCGATGGACCTCAGCCCCGCCACCCTCTCGGAACTCAAGGCCATGGGCGCGGACGCCCGCAATCTCCAGGTGACCCTGGGCACCTTCGCCGATCGTCTCGAGGCGCTGGTCGCCAAGCTCACGCCCAAGGGGACCGACCCCGACGATCCGTCGGTCTTCAAACGTGACGACGGAAGACTCACCGACGCGGGCGTGACGGCCGTCGAGGCGGCGCTGGCGGCTCAGAAGACCGTGACGGAGATCTCCAAGCAGTTCGGCATCACCGTCTCGGCCGCCTCCCACCGCAAGAAGATCTGGGAGGCCGCCAAGGCCAAGGCCTGACACCGCACCACCCATTCATCGACCAGGAGATCACGCCATGCCCATCGACCTGACCAAGCTCACCGACGCCCAGCTCGAGACGCTCATGAACAACGCCCAGGCCTCGACCAAGCCGGAAGCGCCGGCGCTCTACCGCGCAGCGGCCGTCGAGCTGTTCCACCGCCGCGGCAGCGACTACACCGATCCGGTGATCGCCGGCTGCTGGGGCGCCATCGCCCTGCTTGACCGCTGCCGCTACGAGAAGACCGGCAAGCACCTGAAATCGAACTACAGCGTCCGCTCGATGAGGCGGAACGGCGAGATCGCCTTTATGACCGACTGTGCCCGCGGCAAGACCCAGGGCACCGGCTTCGTCCTCCTCGTCGAGGCCGGCCTGGGCCCGCAGACCGTCGAGTTCATCGTAGCCAGCAATCCGGACCGTTTCCCGGTGGACGCCGTTGCCGCGGCGCGGACTCGGCTGGCCGAGCATGGCGTCGCGCTGCCGAACTGATCCAGCTCTCAGCCCCGCCAGCCATTGCAAGCGCGTCTGGTAGCCGACCTAGTCCACCTCGTGGATACCGTCCCCGAGCCGTGGAACCCCTCACGCATCACCGGAGAGAACCAGCATGAGCAACAATCGTCCGTGGGAACTTGTCGTCGATCCGAGCTACTTCCGTGCTGTCATGGGAACCATGGTCTCGGCCGGCCTCGGCCCAAAGGAGGACGTCTGGGTCCGGATCGGCACGACTGGCGAGGGCAAGAAGCCCAACTATCAGGTTCAAGGGCCGGACGGCCGGGTCATCCGCTTCAGCGGCACCAGCCATAAGATCTACCACGAGGCCCCCTACGTGAGCTTCGAGCCCGATAACCTCTCGGACGAGATCTTCACTTACCCGGATGTCGTGAAGCTCCTAGCCCTCTGCCTTCAGAAGGCCTGACACCTCCCAGCCCCTTTTCCAGATCCTGCACCAGCATCATGGGCTTCCGGACCAACACGGCCCGGCATCCCGGCCTCGACGCACGTCTCGACCGAGCCGTCCCCCTTCCTGCCGAGGAGACTTCCGCATGCTCTCACCCCTTCACGATCGCGCCCATGGCACCCTTCTCGGGCTCGCCATCGGCGACGCGCTTGGCGCCACCCTCGAATTCGAGGAGCGCGACGAGCTCCCCCATCACAGCGAGATGCTCGGCGGCGGCCCATTCGACCTGAAGCCAGGCCAGTGGACCGACGACACCAGCATGGCGCTGGCGCTGGCCGAGAGCCTGATCGCCCATCCCGAGCTCGACGCAGCTGACCTGATGCGGCGCTTCGTGGCTTGGGCCGAGGACGGCGCCTACTCCTGCACGGGCACCTGCTTCGACATCGGCATCACCACTCGGATGGCCTTGCGCCACTTCGAGCGGACGGGCGATCCGTTCGCCGGCTCGGAAGACAAGGATAGCGCCGGCAACGGCTCACTCATGCGGATCGCGCCCGTGGCCCTCTGGGCACTCGATGATGCCGCACTCGCCGCCCACATCGCCCGAGAGCAGAGCCGGACCACCCACGGGGCTGCCGAAGCTATCGAGTCCTGCGAGCTGTTCGTGCAGATCTTGCGCGAGGCGATCCAAGGCGCTGGCAAGGAGGCTTTGCGCCCCCGCGCCTGGGCTGGCACACCGAAGGTCCAGGCCATCGCCGCGGGCGCCTGGCGCGGGAAGCCGCGCTCCAAGATCCGCTCTACCGGCTACGTGATCGACACGCTCGAGGCGGCGCTCTGGTGCACGGAGCAGGCCGGGAACTTCGAGGACGCGCTGGTGCTCGCCGTCAACCTCGCCGGCGACGCCGACACGGTGGGTGCGGTCACGGGCCAGATCGCCGGCGCGGTGTTCGGCGCATCCGAGATCCCCGAGCGCTGGTTGGCGCCCCTGGCCTGGCGCGACAAGCTTGTAGCGCTGGCCGCACAGCTCACGCACCGCCCTACTTTCTCTGCGTAGCACGATCGAGTAGCTCGAACCCGGATTGCAGAGGCGCGCTCAAGAGACCTGGCCGAAACCATCGCAGAAATCCGCGCTGCTGGGTCTACCTCGCTGCGCGAGATCGCTTGGGCCCTCAATGCGCGGCAGATCCCAACTGCACGCGGTCGGATGTCTTGGTCAGCTACGCAGGTGCAACGCGTGCTAGCTCGCGCTAGATAGATATCAAAAGTTGATCTCTTTATGATATTGCAAGCAGGCTTGCGGTGCCCGCGCTGGGTCTGAGACCCCGTAGACGGGCCCACATCGACACGAGCTCCCTACTCGAAGCGAGTAGCTAATGACTCGGCCGGTGGGCTCCTGTTGGCCCCACGTCCAAGCTATCACCGTCTCTCGTACTACCACTCCTTGGTTCTCCAACAAGTTCAGCGGGAGGGTGCTTGTGACACACCCTCCCGCCTTCTTCAGCGGAAGTGCCCTAGGTCACTTCTTGTTCTCCCGATACTCGTGGTACTTCTCCGCGGCCCCGTTCCGGAGGATGCCGCCCCCGGTGCTCATCGCGCCGGCCGCCGCCCCCTTCATCGAGCCGGTCACGCCGCCGCCGATCAGCGCATTCCCCACGGCGTCCGGTCGGATGCCGGGATCAGCCCGCTCGGAGCGCTGGTAATAGCCCTCCCGCGCGGTCCGTGCCCGATCGGCCTTGTTGTGGTCCGCCCCGCACCCAGCGCACTGCGCATAGAGCGCAGAGCCACTAGCGACGAGGAAGGAGCTCGTAGCCACCAGAAGAAAAAAGATCGCCCTACTCTTCATAACCAGCCTCCTAAAGCTTCCACGTCGGAAGCAATAAGAAAACGGCTCCGCTTGAAAGTAGTTTCAGCGATTTTTTTACATGAAGGTATTGCGAAAAAGACTTGAAATTATTAAGCTACGCCCGCCAAATGCCGATGCGTGAGTTAGTAGCTTTCGTCCTAGCTCAGGCCACCGGAATCTGAGAAAGCTGCAACGAACGGGCGCCCCTCGTCGCCCAGCAGGACGAGACGTACTTCGAGCCTCATCACACCCGTCGTCTCAGCGCCGGCGGACCTGGTGATCCTCGTTTCCTGGAGCCTTGCGGCGGTGTTCATCGAGGTCGAGAGCAGGCGCACCTCAGAGCATCCAGAGTGACGGCTGAGAGGGCCGCCTATTTGAAGACCGACGCGGCTTCACCAAAGGTCCGCAACGGGTTCAGGAGCGCTTCCCATTCCTCCTGACGCACGAACAGCGCGGCGTACCGATGCGGAATGTCCTGCGCGGTTGCGTCGGCGCACCAGAGTCGAAGCCGCTCCCATTTCCGGGCGTCCTGCACGTCCTCCCGGCCCTTGGTCTCGACGATCCAGATCGCTCCGTCCGTTGTCCTCACCACAAAGTCGGGCAGGTAGTCGCGGATGATGCCGCCGCCGGCCGACTGGTACTCGAGCCGAAAGCCGGTCGCCTCTGTGTTCTTGAAGAAGGCCTGCACGTCAGAGGCGTCATCGAGGAACTTGGCAAAGGCCAGCTCGAAATCGTTGTCGCCGGCGACCTGGTTGAACAAAGATTTGCGGGCCGCCAGCGTCGGCCGCCGGCGCACCACCTGCGGCCGGCTTCCGCTCACCTTGATGCGGTCCTGGACGGCCGTGGTGCCACTGTCGTGGACAGTGAGCCGGTTGATCGCGCCCTTGAACGTGTCAAACAGGGCGCGCGTGACCACGACCTCCGACAGGTTGCGCAGCACGTTCGGGTCATCAAGATCCACGGCGAGGTCGAAGAGCCCGTTCTGGATGTAGCCCTGCAGCTTGTCGAAGAGGACGTCGAACCCGCCGACGAGCCGGAGGTCGGCCATGATCGTGCGGGCGAACCAACCGACGACGTGGCGCCAGTCCGTGACGCCACCCTCGTCGAGGCGAGTGACGTGGCTGATCTCGTCCCGATTGATGTCTCGGAAAACGATCTCGCGCTGCTCCTCGGGGCTGAAGGAGCGAAGCGGCAGACCTGCCGGCTTGAGGGCGCCGTCGCCCGAACCGAGCTCGTCGAGACGCTTGTATTCCCGCTCGATCCGCGGCTTCAACCGGGGCAGCTCAATATCAAGCGCGACCACGTCCTTATCAGGGTCGCCGCGGTCGACCTCGATAACCATGGGGCCAGCTGGATTGGAGCCAGCTCCCATGGGTCGCTGCTCAAGCTCGACACCCTCGTTCTTGATCTCCTCGACAAAAGCCAGGAAGGCGTCGGTCCCGACGACGCTGACGATCTCCTTCACGTCGTTGCCACGGAACATGCGCCTCAAGCCCCGCCCCAAGGTCTGCTCGGGCAGGATGGCGGCCGGCGCCGCATAAGCCCGAAGCCCAACGATCGTGGTGACGTTGCGGACGTCCCATCCCTCTCGGAGCACCATGACGGAGACGACCGCCTTGTAACGGCTATCCCAGCTGTCGATTTCTCGGCTCTCGCGACGCATGGTGTCGAGCTCGGCCTTGGCGGCCTTCCCCGAGCCGAACTCGGAGACCTCGCCTCGGGCATTGGTGTGGATGGTGAGCACGGCGCCGGTGAGGTCAGGGTAGCGCGCCTCCAGCCAGGCCGCGACGGCATCGCAATTTTTGGTGTCATCGGTCATCACGAACAGGACCGACTTCTTGCCGGCGCGCTCCAGCTCCTCGTAGGTCCGCTTCCACTCGCGGACGCCGAGGTCGAGGTGGTCCGCGTAACGTTCTACGAAATCGTCGCTCTGACGCGCCTGAAGCCGGGCACGACTCGCTTGATCGGGCAGGACAGGCGTCTTCACCACGCCCTGTGCGACGGCCTCAACGAGTGGATAATCACTGATCGTCTGTACGAAGATGGACCGGTTTGTGTGTCGCGGTGTGGCCGTGAGATCGAACTGCGCCGACAAGCCTGAGCCCTTGCGGCGCAGGCCGGCGTCGAGCTCCTCGATCTGCTTGAACCAGTCCGTCTCGCGCCGGACGTGGTGTGCTTCATCGTTGATGACGAGAAGGTCGGGCACCGTGCGCACGATTACACCGAGGTCGACCTGTCGCTCCGTCGTGCGCGTGACAGGCTTCCGGCCTAAGAACTGCTCCGACAAGTCCCATGACGGCGCCTTTCGCTCATCGTTGCCGACGCGATGGATGTTGGTTAGGAACAGGTTGCCGGATGGGGCTACGTGGCCGATCTCATCCTGCACATGTACGGTGAGCTGGAACTCGTTCTTCCAGCTTCGACCCTCATAGCCGTTCTCGGGCAGGATCGGGTCGTCCCAGAAGATGCGGCCACCGTCGAAATCGACCCGCAGGCGGTCCAGGACGATGATGTTGGGCGCGATGAGGAGGGCATTGGTCGAGAGCGGCGAGCCAGGCTCGTAGAGCTTATGGAAGTGCGACCAGGCGATGAGCAGGCTCGCGACCTTGGTCTTGCCGGCGCCGGTCGCGAGTTTGAGGACGTAGCGGGTCCAGATCTCATCGAACATACCGAGCGAGACGGCACCCGAGGAGTCGAAGCGCATGAGCGAGTACGGGTCGCGCGCGCCCTCGACCTCATAGAGCCAGATCGCACTCTCGACCGCCTCACGCTGCGCGAAGTACCAGCGAAACAGCACCGGCCCCTCCGGGCCGTAGGTGAAATGGTCGCGCTCGAACCACCAGGAAAGGAGCGCCCGCGTCGTCTCGCTCGCGCCTGCGTAGCCGGTCTGCCTCCATTTGCAGACGCCCTGGCGCACCCGCTCGACGAGCGGCGGGATCAGCTTCTCCGACCCAATCCGGCCAAGGAGCGCGTCGCCCGGGTACCAGCGGAGAGCCGGATCTAGGATCGCGAACGGATCAGCCGGGAAGTTAGGGTCGAGCGCCACGCTTAGATCTCCACCCCAATCACCTTGGTCGTGTCGTTGCCGAAGATGTCGATCACCTTCACGGCGATCCGGTAGCGGCCCGGGCGGGAGTAGTCGTGCGTGGCCGAGGTGAGCTCGAGTGTGCGATCCTTGTGGGTCCGGAAGGCCTGCCACTCGTTCTCGAAGATGTAGCCGCCCGTCCATTGCTGGCGCTCGACCATGTGGCCGGAGGCGTCTGCCTCAGTCACGACGATCGTCTCCGGCCGGCTCGCGTAATCGAAATCAACCGCCCAATAGTCGATCCAGTCGGTCCAGCTCTTGGTCAGCACCTCACGCGTCACCTCACCGGACTTGGCCTTAGTAACTTTGATCACCTGACCGCCGTCGACCGTCACCTTGCTTCCGGCCTTCATGCCGACCGTCAAGGTCTCGACATCCTCCTGCCGATAGCTGACGCCAAAATTGGTCAGGCTGACTGTCACTCGGCGGGCGTGCTTGTCTGTCACAACCGCTTTGGCTTCGACAAAGGCGAGGTCATGGAACACCACTTGCCCTTTCTCGACGGCACGGCGATCGAAGACGTCTTTCGGGATGTAGCGCAGCGCGACCGCAACTCCCTTAGCCTTGGCCTCGTCGACGAGCCGTGGCGCGAGTCCCATCTCGAACTCGAAGCCGAGCACGTCGACCCGCCCGACACCCATGCGCCGGGACGCATCCACGGCCTCGGTGACCTGCCCCTCGGTCACCGGCGCATCCACAGGGCCAACAAGCACGAAGGCGCCGCCCTTAACACCGTGGAAGGGCGGTGATTGCTCGGCCGGCTGCGCGCCGTAAGCGGTCAGGATCAGCTCGACGTAGCGGGCCTCCCTCTGTGCCGCAGCTACGCACCGCTGCGCCTCCGGCATGGTTGGGTCGATGCCGACGAACCACTGTCGCTCGTACTTACCCAGGTTCAGTATCTCGAAAGCACGGTACGACTTCCTCTCAGCCTTGAGTTGCCGCTGCACACCGATTAGTCGCTTGCGGCTGCTGTGGATGGCGAAGCGGCCAAGATCGCAGCCAATCCACTTGCGCCCAAACTTTTCCGCCACCGCGAGCGTAGTGCCGGATCCACAGAAGAAGTCGGCGACCAGATCACCGGGATCGGAGGCTAGAGCTACGATGCGTTCCAACAATTTTTCGGGCTTTTGGGTGGGGTATCCGATGCCCTCGCCAGCCATTGGATTGATTGGATAGATGTCTGTCCAGAGGTTCTGGATTGGCTGCCCCTGCAATTCATCTAAAAAGCGGCGCCTTTGAATTCGTCCGGTAAGCTTCTTCGGATACTCTAGTCTCCCCTCAGCATCCATCTGCTGCATTCGCTCAAGAGAGACGGCCCAGCCGTTTTCCGGCGGTGGGTAACCTTTATACACATATTTTAGGTTGGGACGAGGATTTGGACTGGTAAGGTTATCTGTTCGATACAGACGGCCTTTTTCATCTTTGAACTTAAATCTTTCGAGATATTCAGGATCGCTGACACCGTATTGCTCGTTGAAAGTATAATTATTGCTTTTGGCGTACCAAAACAAAGTGTCGGTGGTTGCCCCAAGCTTGTTATACGTTCCCATAAAGCCTGTTCGGCGCTTCCAGACTATCTCGTTGACCATAACCTCCATGCAATCATCGAGACACGCCCTTACGATAGCGCTAACCCTAGTATCGCAATGCAAAAATATTGCACCATCTGGGTGCATAAGACTTGATATGAGCTTGATACGCTCGAAAATCATACTTGCGAATGAATCTGCTCCTCGGCCCCAAGTATCACGGTAAGCAATATCTTCGATTACGGAGGCTTGCTTCGCTAGCGTTTCGCCGCCGACCTCCACGTCGAAGCTAAAATCTGCCCCTACGTCGAACGGTGGGTCTATGTAGACTAGCTTGAGCCCACCCGCCTTCTCGATCTCTCGGCGGAGCGGGCCGCCTTTGAGAGAGGAAAGGACGAGCTTGTTGTCGCCCCAGATCAGCTTGTTGGACCAGCCGCCCGCCTGACGACCGCCTGCGTCGCGGCTAAAGAGGTCAAGCGTTGCACCGCTCCCGATCGTCTCGGCCCGCGGCTCGTCGATTTGCTCGATCGACTGGAAAGGCAGGATGGCCTGCGTAACGTCATGCGTCTTGCCGGGCCAAATCAACTCGGCCTCGCGCGGCTCGCGAAACAGCCGGAAGCGGTAGCTGTCCGGCAACGGCTCGCCCCGGTCAAGGCAGCCCTTGATCTCGGCCTTTTCCTCCTCGGTAAGATCCATGTTGTCTCCCTGCCGCCACCCCTGCGTTTCGTGGCGAGCTCTAGCGCGTTCCTACATTGGCGCGCCATGTCGTCGAGCGAGGCACACTGTTTATGCGAAGGATGCCCGGATAACCCTCGGTTCGGAGGCACGGTCTGCCTGAGCTGCCTGACGTTATCCAAGGCAAAGCACGAGGGAGCGGAGTAAGGAATGCGTCGCGTTTGCACCGACCGCTATTTCACGAGTCGGTGTCGGTATTTTTCTGATCAGGCGAGAGGCAGCACTGTCATCGGGCACGGTCAAAAAGCAATTTTTCAGCTCCTAAAACTTGACCCTGCTTGCACTCTGATTGACTGCCTGAAATCGTCGTATTGGACCTAGGTGTCGTCTACTCAATCCAAGGGCATGTGCGTTGGGCCGTAAAACCCAGAATCCAAGCCCCTCGCGAATAGTTCCATTACCTGGGACTTCGCCTGTAGCGCTTTCGCTAAATCGGGCGTGACCGAACTCGCTACCATCAAGTCTGCTCAGGGCCTCACAGAGCGGCTTGGAGCCTATCTGGCTCCTTACATCACTTAGCACTGCCAAGCCTGCCAGCGAGCTTCTGAGGCGATCCTAGAGGCACACAGCTCGATGCCGTTCGCTCCATCTCCGAACCGGGCGATATGGTTTAGCGAAATCGATAGGTGGCGCCATCAACATGGAGGGCTCGGAATCCCCGTGCGCCAGGTGGCGTGACGGGCGAATTCGCGAAAGGGCTACTCGATGCGCTTTCTTGCGCTCGCCATTCTGATTGCCGCGACCCCGGCCGCGGCCCTCGAGACCAACATCGCCCGGATCTTCCCGCTTCACCATCAGCAGTCCGCGGCCAACGAGGTCGTGCGCTACCGCCTCGCGCTGGCGGGCTGCCCCGCGGTGAAGCCGGGGCCCGCCGCCCGTCAGCTCTGGCAGTTCACCCTCGCCGCCTTCCCGCATGTGCCGCCCGACGTGCCGGCGATCCGCGCCTACATCGACCGCGAATTCGCTAATCGGCGACACGAGACCCCGCCGCCCGGCGGCTGGTGCGAATACGCCAAGACCTACTACGGCGAATCCGGCCGGAGCGTGCGCAACGCCATCGTCATGCGCGACGGCTCCTCGAGCCTCCGCGACTGCCGCAAGGATGGCTCCTGCAGCCCGGCCGACACGATCGACGTCTGGCTCTACTAGGCACGCCGTCGCGCTTTCGCGAAATGCCGACAGAGG
>NZ_JAPRBT010000044.1:0-17717 GCF_043352485.1 Methylorubrum sp. POS3 | reverse complement strand
CAAGCAGCTCGATCTCCGGCGCCACTCGGTGCGCTCGCCCCGATCCCGAGGGATCTGCGTTTCCACACGGCCTCGGTGGCCAGCGGACATTACCGGCGCTGTCAGTCCGATATGGGTCTGGAGAGGAGAACCGGCGCTGCCAGTCCGTTATGAGTCCGTCCTAAACGCAGTAGAAATGCTCATAACTTCTGCCCTTGTCGGCGTGCCCGCCACAACGCCCCGACCAGGGCGACGTTGAGCAGGGCCAGGCCGGCGAGCAGGGCGAACGTGGTGTCGGCGCCGCCATGGGCAAGGGCGTAGGCGCCGAGCGGCGGGGCCAGGGCCTGGGCGACCAGACCCGGCCGCGCCAAGCGGCCGAGCAGCGGCGCGAGCGCTCCGGGCCGAACAGCGCCAGGGGCACGGTGCCCCGTGCGATCGAGAAGATCCCGTTGCCGGCGCCGTAGAGGATCACCGCCAGAGCGACCAGCGGCAGGTTGAGGGCCAGCCCTATCTCTCAGGATCGCGACAACGCAGAGGTTGACCGTTGCATGATGTCCCAGCACCTGCGGTAGGTTCCAGCCGGGTATGGGACGCGTCATCGCCGTCGGGTCAATTCCATTGGAAGCGTAATTCCACTGTCCCCTCGGGCGTAAGGAGGGCATCGGGAGGGCGCGCGAAGGGAGCTGCGGACCTCACCGCGGCGACGACGCCCTCTTCATCCGCACGCGTTAGTGGACGTCCTGCAACGGAAACGTCTCGTAGCGCTCCATCCGCACTGACCACGATCCTGAGGTCGACGACCCCGGTGCGTCGCCTGTTCCGCGGGATGCCGTCGGCATTCCCAGCGGCTTGCACTTTGGCCACGAGGGCGGATACCCATCCCCTGACCTCGTGAGCAACGCTTGCCTGGGCCGGAGCGTTCGCCGGTCCAACCAGCAGGCAGCAGAGCCAAAGGCATGCAATCGTTCGATGCGGGGCCATGGAAATCCATGTGTGCTGATGACGGTCTCCCTGGTGGGGAGCGGGTCAGTTCGCTGATACGATGACCTTGGACGCCAGCGGCGAGACGAGAACGTCCCCACGCCATGCCGATCCGGCCCGGGCCTTGTCGTAGCCGACTTGGTAGAGGCTGCGCATGTGGGCCGTGTCGAAGCCGCGCGCGGTCGAGGTGCGGGGGGCGCCCTCGTCGATGTAGGTGAGGTGGAAGCCGATGCGGTGCGCTTGCGAGAAGGCGTAGGTCGCCGCGAGGCTCGCGCGGCTGCGGGCCTGGCTTCCGGTCGCTACGGTCTGCTCGACGATGGACAGGGAGTCGTTGCCGACCAATTCGAACTCGGGCTCGACCCTGCCGTTCATCAGCACGTAGATGTCGGACTTGCGCGAAGCCACGCCGGCTCGCCCATCCCCCACCATGAAAGCCTGCGGCACCGTGAAGACCGGCGTCGTCACTGAGCCGTCGACATGAAGTTCTTGGAAGTTTCGGTTCCCCACCCGGACGTCGAGGAGCTGCGGGGGGAATACGGCCGGTATGCTGGCGGAGGCGGTGAGCACGTCCCTGAACAGGGCCAGGGCGTTGGGTGCGCCGCTGGCGGCGATGGCTCCCATGTTCCAGATCATCGCCCGCTTGGCGTCCAGGTTGGTGGTCACGACCAGCAGGCGACGGCCCTTGGCGTGCTCGATGGCGACGGCAGTGAGCAGGTCAGGCGTGACGTAGCGCCCGACGAGGTCCCGCAGGCGGTCGTCACCAAAGAGGCCGGAGCCGAAGAGCACGTTGACGACGCTCGGATCCTTCACCAGGTTTTCGGCGACGCCGCTGGTGTAGATCTCCGTGAGGACCGGGTCGTAGGCGGGACCAAGGAAGGCGAACGGGGCGATCAGCGCCCCCGTGCTCACGCCCGAGACGAGGCTGAACACGGGGCGGGTGCCGGTGGCGGTCCACCCGTTCATGATGCCCGCCCCGTAGGCACCGTCACCGCCTCCGCCCGACAAGGCGAGGTAGGAGAACGGGCGATTGCGTCCCGACGCATTCGACAGCATCGAAGCGAAGGTCCCGACGGATGCGTCCGAGTAGGCGCGGGCACCGGGTATGCCGGCGATCTCGGCCGCGACGGACTCGCTCGCCCCGTAGGGGATGCGGGGAACCGAGGCGCAAGCTCCGAGCGATCCGACGAGGGCGGAAACGAGTGCCGACCGGCTTGTCACGAGGCGTTTGGTGGGTGGCATGGAAGCTCTCGTTTCGACCGGCGTTTCCGTCTTGGGACGGTGGGGCTGAACGGCCGACCCGTGCGGGGAAGGATTTTCGCACGGGCCGACCGTCGCACCGCGTGTCCTGGGGGGCGTCGGACACGCGATCCGATGATGGGGGATTGCACTTACCGCACGTCGAGAGCCACGCGCTCCGGACCGAGCCCCCAACCGAGGCCGAGGCTTTTCTGAAGCGCGACGTAGGCGTTGGTGTAATCGGCCTGAGCCTGGGCGAGGCTTTGTTCGGCCTGGAGGCGCTGGCGCTCGACGTCGAGCACGTCGATGGTGCTGATGGTTCCGGCCGTGTTGCGCTGGTCGGTCAGCATCGAGGCCTTGCCGGCCGAGGCGCTGGCCCGGGCCAGACGGGCGACGGTGGTGCGTTGGTTGCCGTAGCGCGACAGCGAGGTCTCGGCGTCCTGCATCGCCTGCAGCACGGTCTGCTCGTACTGGGCCAGCGCCTCGTCGGCGCCCGCCTCGGACTGACGGATCTGCGCCAGCGTCCGGCCGAAATCCAGGACGCTCCAGGACAGGGTCGGCCCGAGGTTATAGGTCGAGGCCGCCAGTGAGCCGATGGAGCCTATGTTCGGCGAGACCCAGCCGGCGTTGCCGATGAGGTTCACCCGCGGGAACAGGCGCGCCACGGACTGGCCGATCTGGGCGTTGGCCGCCGCGAGCTGCCGCTCCGCCCGCCGGATGTCCGGCCGCCTCCTGATCATGGCGCCGGGGTCGCCGATGGCCACGACGCGCGGCGGCATCGGCACGGCCCGGGGCTGTCTCAGCACCGCATCGACGGCACCTGGCTCGCGGGAGACCAGCACCGCGATCTGGTTCAGGGACTGATCGACTTGCGCCTGGAAGGCCGGCGCCTGCGAGGCGGTCGTCTCGAACTGGGTGCGCAGGCGTTCGACATCGAGCGACGAGGCGGCCCCACCGGCCAGGCGCTGCTGACTGAGGCCAACCGCCTCGCGCTGAAGCGTAGCCGCACGTTGGGTCAATGCGAGGCGCCTCTGGGCTCCGCGGAGGGTCACGTAGGCCTGCGCCACCTCGGCCGCGACCTGCACCTGCGCGTCTGCCACGGCCGCCTCGGCGGCCTCGCCCTGAGCGGCGGCCTGCTCGATGGCGCGCTGCTTGCCGCCGAAGATGTCGATTTCCCAAGTCGCGTCGAAACTGGCGTTGTAGAGGTCGATGTTCAGCGACTTCGGGACCGCAGCTCCTGCTACGACGGCTCCGCTTCCGGCGAAGTCCCGGACCGGCAATTGGTTGTTCAGCGCGAAGGTGCGCGCGGAGATGCTGGGCGCGAGGTCCGCCGTCCTTTGGCCGAGCACGGCCCGGGACTGGAGCAGCCGCGCCGATACGATCCGCACGTTCGTGCTGGAGGCGAGGGCCTCCTCAACGAGGTCGCTCAGGACCGGATCGCGCAGTGCCGTCCACCACCTGGCCGGTGGATCGACGGCGACGGCGTTTCGAACCGTGTTGCCGCGTATGAACGGCGCACCGGCCTCGGCGCGCGGTGCGACGTCCGGCGCACCGGCGTAGTCCGGGCCGACGACGCAGCCGCCGAGGAGTGCCGCCGTCACGGGCAGCACGCCGCGCAGAAGGGTGTTGGGGATCATGGCGGGCTCAATGCATCGCGACCGGGCCGCCCTTGGGCAGCGGGCGCAGGAACAGGACGAGCGGGATGACGACCAGCATGATCACGCCGAAGACGAAGAACAGGTCGGAGAAGGTCATCACGAGGGCCTGGGCGTCGATGACCTGCTTGAAGCCGGCGAGGGCCTGGCGCATGCCGTCGGGCCCTCCGGCACCGCCCATCGCGTTTAGGCGGTCCTGCGCCAGGACGGAATTGGCGTTCACGGATTCGAGCAGGCGGTCGGTATGGAGGTCGCTGCGTCGCTCCTGCAGGGTAGTGATCAGGGCGAGGCCGAAGGAGCCGCCGAGGTTGCGCGCTCCGTTGAACAGGCCGGAGGCGTCGTTCGCCTTCTCCGGCGGGACAGAGCTCGTTGCTGCCTGGTTGAGGAACAACAGCGCGAAGCCCTGTCCGACCCCGCGCAGGAGCTGGGAGACCACGAACTGGCCGCCGGCATCCTCGGTGGTGAGTCCGGAATCGAGGAAGCAGCTCCAGCCGTAGAAGACCAAGCCGAGGGCCACCGCGATCCGGACGTCGATCACGCGGATGAGGATGGGGAAGAACGGCAGCATCATCAGGGTCGGGACGCCGGACAGCAGCACGATGTGGCCCGCCTGCTCGGCGTTGTAGCGTGGCACCTGCGAGAGGAACTGGGGGATCAGGTAGAGGATGCCGTAGAGGCCGCCGCCGACCGCGAAGCTCATCAGGAACACGCTGCCGAACGCCCGCGTGCGCAGAATGCTCATGTCGATGACGGGTGTCTTCGCAGTGAACTGCCCGATGGCGAGCAGGACGAACCCGAAGGTCGCCGCGACGCTCAGCGAGACGATGAGGTTCGAGGCGAACCACTGCTCGCGCTGGCCGTCCTCCAGCACCACGGTGAGGCAGCCGAGGCCGATGACGAGGCCGAGGATGCCGAACCAGTCGCCTTCGAGCACTTGCGCCGGATGGGCTTTTTCGTGCGGCAGGCCGACGAACAGCAGCACGAGGAGGCCAAGGCCGATGGGGACGTTGATGAAGAACAGGTAGTGCCAGCTGGCGTTCTCGGTGAGCCAGCCGCCGATGACGGGACCGACGACCGGGCCGAGCACCGCCGTCATTCCGAACAGGGCGACGCCGACGGGCTGCTTGTCCGGCGGCAGGCGCGTGGCGACGATGGTGAGCGCCGTCGGGATCATGCCGCCGCCGGCGAAGCCCTGGCCGACGCGACCGATGATCATCATGTCGAGATTGGTCGCCACCCCGCAAAGCACCGAGAACCCGACGAACAGGATGGTGCAGGCGACGAGGAAGTTGCGCAGGCCGAAGACGCGTTCGAGCCATCCCGTGAGCGGGATGATGATGATCTCAGCGACGAGGTAGGCCGTCGAGATCCAGGTTCCCTCCGAGCCGCTGGCGCCGATCTCGCCCTGGATGGTTGGAAGGGCCGCGTTGACGATGGAGGTGTCAAGGGTCGCCATCAGGGCGCCGATGGTCCCTGCCGCGACCGCGAGCCAGGCGGCGGCATCGGCCTTGGCGGGCGGGGTGGGGTGTCCGCTCATGGCCTTGCGCCCGCCGAGCGGGAACGACCGACCTGTCCGCCTGGGCCGACCTGCGCGACCGGCTCCTCGACCGGTTCCTCGTCCTCCTCCTCGGCCCGTGCGGCGCGCGTGTCGACCGAGACGACGACGGACAGGCCGGGGACCAGCACTTTGCGGGCCTCCGCACCGGCCTTGAACCGGATGCGTACCGGCACGCGCTGCACGATCTTGGTGAAATTGCCCGTGGCGTTCTCCGGCGGGATCAGCGCGAACTGGGCGCCGGTGCCCGGCGAAAAGCTGGCAACGCGCCCCTGCAGATCCCTCCCCGAGAGGGCATCGACCGAGATCGTCACCGGCTGCCCGATCCGCATCAGGCCGATCTGGGTCTCCTTGAAGTTCGCGTCGATGTAGAGGTCCTCGACGGGCACGACGCTCATCAGGCGCGTGCTGGCCTGAACGTACTGGCCAACCCGGGCGGTCAGGTCGCCGACCCGGCCGGCGATGGGGCTCTTGATCGTGGCGTGGTCGATGTCGATGCGGGCCCGGAGCAGCCCGGCGCGGGCTTGGTCCACCGCCGCCTTGGCCTGGACCACCGCCGCCTTCAGGGAGTCGACCTGCTTCATGGCCGACAGCAACTGGGCCTTATTGACCTCGACCTGTGCGTCGTTCTGCTCTGCCTGGCTGCGGAACTGGTCGAGCTTCTCCACGGTGTCGGCGCCCGACGCGGCGAGCGGCTTGTAGCGCCGGACCTGATCGGATGAGAACTTCGCGGTCACCTGCGAGGCGGACAGTTGCGCCTTGGCCTGGTCGATCTGCGCCTGCTGCCGCGAGAGCTCGGTCTCCGCTCGGGCGACGTCGGCCTGGCGCACGTCGACCAGGGCCTGCTGCTCGGTGAGCCGCGCCTGCGCCTCGCCGTCGTCGATGGTCAGCAGGATCTGGCCAACAGTCACGACCTGGTTCGCCGACACCGGCAGCGAGGAAACGTACCCCGAGACCTGGGGTGAGACCGTCACCTGGTCGGCCTTAACGTAGGCGTTGTTGGTTTCTTGGATGAAGCGCCCGACGGTCCAGTACCGCCATCCCCAGATACCGGCGCCGACGAAGACCGCGACCACGGTCACGGCGAGAAGCACCTTCACCCAGGTCTTCCTCAGCGGCGAGGACGCGGCCGCGTCTCCTTCCATAGCTTCGTCGCCGTTGCCCCCCGACGTCGGTCGCTCCTGCTCCGGGCTCCAGCGGTTCCGGCTCGATTCACCTGGGTCGTCCTCGCGCCGTTGGCTATCGTCGGCAGATCCAGACACGGTGTCCCGTTCGCCTTCGGCCATCGCGCTGCAAGTCCTGGATCATAGAAAACGATACGGTTTCGTTCCTTATAGGTGCCATCGGTCGCTTGCAACTGGAATCCGGGAACGGGCGTTTGCAACACACATTCGGGAAGTCGGCCCATATCGTGCGGGGCTGTTCCTTCGCGGAAAAGTACCTGCTACGTTTCCGTCAGGCAGAAATGGCAACGGATCATGTCGAGTGAGACGCTACTGACGAGCGCGCGGCGCCCTGGGCGTCCCGCTCGCGGCACGGAGGGCGAGGCGACCCAGCGCATCCTCGATGCCGCGATGCCAATCTTCCTGGCCGAAGGATTCGAGGCGGCCAGCATCGACGGCATCGTGGCCGCCGCGGGGATCTCGAAGAAGACCTTCTACGTCCGCTTTAATTCGAAAGCTGACCTGTTCGAGGCCGTCTTCCTGCGCTTCATCGATGAGTGTATCCCCACCATTGAGCGGGAGGCAGGTCATGTCGGATCGGCGAGCGACTGCCTCAACCGGATCGCCGTTGCGTCGCTGAAGGTCGCATTGACGCCGAATGTCATCGCGTTCCAGCGCATCATCACGGCCGAGGCGATGCGCTTCCCGCAATTCGCCCTGACGATGAACGACTTCGGGCAGTCACGGCTTCATTCCCTGATCGAGAGATGTCTTGAGCAGGCCGTCGAGGCTGGCGAGATCACCGTTCCCGATATCCGCTTCGCTGCCGATTGCTTCTTGAACCTGGCCATTCGCCCGCCGGTCGACCGAGCGGTCCTGGGGCTGGAACGGGCAGAACTGACCCACGTCAAGCGGGTTGCCGTGAAGCGCGCCGTCGAATTCTTCCTCGGGGGATGTCGCTCCTAACACTTGCCGTAGGGCGGGCTTGCGGTGGCCGGCTCCTTGAGCGCGGAAACCCAATCTCTCACGACCGACCCATCCTGATCCGGGCATGCGGACGGGTCGGTCGCTTTTCGCGGGATCTTTCGGTCCCGCGATCCCTGGGAGCCCGGTCGTTGGCACGCCGAGCGCCCATGTCCGGTCCGGTTCAGTTGCGGAGGGCGGCGAGGCCTTCTCGGCACATCAGCAGATCGCTCCCCTGCGCGACGAGTCCCGCCAGCATCCGGATGTCCTCCGGCTGACGTTGGCTGGCGGCAACGACGCTGGCGTCCCTCTTGAGCTGTCGATTGCAGTTGCAGGAGGGCAACCCGACGTCCGGCGTGCAGGCATCGTGGCGCATGCAAGCGGCATCGAGCGCGTCCACTGGCGCAACGCCTGGGCCGTCGTTCCCGGGGCCGCAATAGTGGCCATGGATCAGCATCTTCGGCCGCATCGATTGGCCCGGAACGTCCTGGGCGAGGGTCGGTGCCGCGAATGCGACCACCGGTACGAAGAGGCAGACAAGACGAAGGTGGCGCATGGGGTTGCTCGGGTTGGGTGCCGCATCGGCGCGCGTATGGGACTTCGGCCTAACGAGATAGAAACGGTATCGTTCCATTGATGCGCCTCAGGTTTAGGAAGCGAAAATTTCTTGTACGGCATCCCCGACGCACCTTTGCGCTTCCATCACGTTGTGGGGAAGGGCCTCGCAGGTCCGCGAACACTCTGAGGGATCGAAGGGCGCCACATCCCCCATAACAAATGGAACCTATCCGTATCCTCGCTGTTTTGACGCCCGAGGCTCCCTGATGCCGCATCACGCATGCCCGCCCAGGCTTCCGACCTCTCGCATCCCCAGCAGGACACCATCGACATGACCATGCGTTCTCGTCTTATCGCGGCAAGCCTCGGCCTCAGCATCGCCGGCCTCGGTTCCGCCCAGGCTCAGGTCCCCGGCCTCGATGGCCCCTTGCTGGGTTCCCCTGCGGTCAATACCGGTGTGTTCCGGGCCGAGGCCCTGCGCAACGACGCCTACAGCATCGAGGCAGGACGGATCGCGCTCGCCCGCTCGAACGACCCAAAGGTCCGTCGCCTGGCCCAGCGTTCGATCAGCAACCGTCAGGCGACCACGGATGCGCTGCTGCCGCCTGGCAGCTCCCTGACGCCCGGCGGCATCGTCGTCGATGAGCGCGCCCTGCCGCTCGATGCCCCGTTCGCCGTCATCGGCGCTCCCGCCGCTGCCGTCGGCGCCGTGGTCGGCGTACCTGCCGTGGTTGACGCCAAGCGCGCCGAACCGGGCAAGCGCGTCGCTCTCGATCCCGCCCGCCAGAAGATGCTCGCGAACCTCAGCGCAGCCAACGGCCGTGATTTCGATGCGGTGTATTCCGGCCAGCTCGCGGCCGCCAACGCGGATAACGTGAGGCTCTACCGCAGCTACGCCCGTACCGGCGACAGCGTCGCCGGTCGTCAGTTCGCGATCCAGGCCTTGCCCATGTTGGAGGAGACCCAGGAGGACGGGGCCGACCTTCACTCCCGCAAGGTGACCCAGAACCCTGCGGACTGAGCATCGGATTTCGGGCGGGAGGGGGCCTCACGGGCTCTGCTCCTGTCCGAACGGCCTTCCGCGAGCCGAACCGTACATGGGATGGAGGAAGACGTGATTCTCACGAAACTGACGGCGGCGGCCTTGATCGGCTTGGCCTCCTATTGGGTCGCTCCATGCGGGGCCGCGGAAGTCGGGCACGCCGCTTGTGCAGGGGCGACATCATGCGGTGCCGTATGTACGAGATCTCAGACCGTACCCGTATCGTGTCGTGCATGAGGTCCATGCCGAACGACCTGGGCCCAGGCTGCGAAGTGCTGTTCGTCGGCGGCCCCCGGGAGGGGGCCCCCGAATCACGATCATACTTCGGTGAGGTTCAAGCACGTTGAGACGAGGTATCGATTGGGACGATTCCAAACTTCGCGGACATATCTCTTGTCGACCCGCGATGAATCGGGTCGCAGGGGCGGGATGAGTTCTAGGAAGACCGACCTACAGGTCAAACAACATGTTAGGATCTTTCAACCCGAGTCCAACTCCTACAATCCGAAGCGACGCAGCTAGTACACCCGCCTCGCATTGCTTGAGGCACAGTCGATGACGCTGACCGAGCGTGAGGTTTCCGACCTCTTGAACGGGCGGGACCTGACCGCGGTGGTGCCTCCGAGATCCGGCGAGGACGCCCCCGAATACGGATGCCGGGCCGCGAGCGAACTCATGGTCCGTTACCTTCTTGTTTAACGGTGGTCGGTGGGAGGCCGGGGCCGGGTGATACTCATCGATCAGTGCCGATGAAGGCGAGCCGTCGCACCGGGCCCGCCACCGGCTTCGAGGCGCTCCTGCGCTGGAACAAGCCCGGGCAGGGCTGGGGCTCGTCGGGCTAGGGCATCCCGGTTGCGGTGAACATCTCGTCCATCCACGTCCGCATGCTGGGCTTCCACGAGGAGCTCGCCTGAGGGAGATTCTCGACTCCGACAATAGCTCGTACGAAGTAGCGCTATCCGCGATGCGCTTTGGAGCGCCACCCTTCCTTAACCGCGCTCGCCGAATGCTGGCGGCCTGCGAAAGGTGCGGGCGATGGCGAAGAGCAAGGCGGACCCGGCGCGGGCCGCCAGCATTCGGCGTTGGGTGGTGTTCCGCGCGGCGGATCAGCTCCGGGCCGAGGGCAAGGAGTGGGTCGCCCTGCGGAACGTGTGGGCGCGGGTCAAGCGCAACGCCGGCGTGGCCGGCGCCAACAAGGTCGTGAGCGACCACTGCTGACGGCGTGGCCGCTGGGCCAACCGTCTCATATCAACGGCAGCTGTTGGGCTCCAAGCGGCCATTCCGGGGTCTTCAGTCAAAGGTCCGCTGATGGCGCGAAGACGAACAAAGTGGAGGCGAACTCCTGACCCGTTGCGGACTTTCGGCTGTTGCCCCGTGCATGTCCTGTGCGCTTCGAGAGATGCCCTCAGGGCCGATTGAACCATGGGTGCTACAAAAGAATTCGGGAGCCTGAAAAGGGCGATTTTCGTGCACCCGCCTTCATCGGCAGCGAGCGCCGGGCCGACGGCAAGCCCGTTGAAGTTTCGGCCTTGTAATGCGGCGGGAATCAGTCCGCGTTCAACCCGCCGATCGGACGTTGGGGTGGGTGCTCCCCCTTGGCCACGCCGGCGATCGGGCAAGCTGCCCCGTCGGCCTCTACTGACACAATGGCCGGGCATCCGCTCGGTACGCCCGCAGCTTCCTGATGCTTTTGATAGCGGAGAAACGGCCGTGTTCTGCGCAGAGCGCGACCTCACGATCTCGCGCGGACCGCGCCACGGCGGAACAGGCAGTAGGCGTAACCGTTGCTGCCCGGCGCGGTCGAACACTGGCCGCTGCAGGGAGAGCCGCCATGAGCAGCACCACCGACAAGATCAAGGGTCTGGCCAACGAGGCCGCAGGCAACATCAAGCAGGGCGTCGGTAAGGCGACCGGCAACGAGAACCTGCAGGCCGAGGGCAAGGCTCAGGAACTGAAGGGCGAGGCGCAGAAGGCCAAGGGCGACGTGAAAGAGGGCGCGCAGCACGTGGCCGACAAGGTCACCGGCAAGGCCTGATCCACCTGAGGACGTGCGCAGCCGCAAGGACGGTTGCGCACGCAAGACGGCGGGTCCGTGTCGACGCGTTAGAACCACGGCTACAAGATCACGCCCCCATGTCATCCCTTGTGCGCAAGGAACTATTGAATGCCTCGTCTCACGACCATTGCATTGCTATTCACTGCTCCGCTTCTCGTCGCCTCGGCCTCTGCAGCCCCTGAATCGAAGCGTGGCAATGCGGATCTGAAAAAGTATTGCACGGGCGATATGCTCAAATTCTGCGGTGATCTAGACCCTGATAGCAAAGAAATGGATGCCTGCTTCACAAAAAACCGTGCCGATCTTTCAGAAAATTGTCGGCGCGCGATCACCGCTTACGAAGCGTCGGGCAATAAATGAGCAGATTGCCAATGCGTGGAATTGTTCTTGCCTTTGGCATTACTGTCACGATGACGGGCAGCGCGCTGGCTCAGCTTCAGCCGCCGATCAAAAGTCCGGAGGACGCGACTTGCCGCGAAGATGCGAGGAGCCGGTTGCTCGGTGCGCCCAATCCCAAAGGGTTGTCGCCGTTTGATCTCGGCGCACAGCTCTACCACGAGTGCATGCGACGCCTTGGTGCAGAAGGTGCGGACTCGAAGCCGCGCGGGTGATCCATTCCCCGTTAGGAAACGGGTAACTCAAGCCGATCACCCTCCGGTGCATGCCTCGCTATGCACGTCGTATCTCAAGGGTGGTTGGCTGGGTGGGTGCAGCTCTCGTTTGCATCACGCTCGCAGGCGCGCTCGTCCGGGCCGATCGCCATGCGCAGGTCAAGGCTGCCATCGCCCGTAACGCTGATCCAGCCACGACCGGCTCTCTCGCACCCTCTCCAGATCGGTGGTGCGGGCTCGCCTTTTGGTGTCGTTGAACTCTCGGTTCCTGCAGCACGGAGGCGCGCAACGCTTTCGATGCATGTCGGAAAGAAGCCTTTGGTCAACGCGTTCAACCGTGGCTACGGAGATCTCGTGCCCATGTCGCAGGATGAACCATCGATCACCACGGCCGAAATCCGGCGGCGCGCCTACGATCTGTGGGAGCGCAATCACCGGCCGGATGGACTTGAGATCGAGTTCTGGGTGATGGCCGAGCGCGAGCTACGCGCCGAGCGTCGTGCGCAGCTCCGGCAGCAGACGGCGGCAACATCGTCATGTCCTGACCGGTAGCTTTGGAGAACCCAGCCAACTTATTCGTTGATGGTCTCGGCCGCATATCGGCTACGCGCCGCGGCGTCGCTCGGTAGGCCAGCGCAGCGACACCAAGCCAGGAAGGCGTCCGGCTCGATCGTCACACGCACCACCTCGACTCCGCTGCGCTGAACTTCCCGCTCCGCCTGCTCGGTAGAGAACAGCCATGTTTCATACCGTTCGGGCAGCTTGGCCCCATCTGCAAGTCTGGCCCGTAGAGCGGCATAATGCCCGGCGAGATACCAGGGCAGAGCGACGCGGCAGGGGCGGTTCATGGCTCGATTGTCCCAGCGCCGATCACCTTTGATCCGCTCAGCCGGCCTGCCGGTGATCCGTACCTACCTGGTAGGTCAGCGCCGTTCCCTTCCGGCTGCGCTTGGCAGCGTAGAGCGCTGCATCGGCCTGACGCAAGAGCGCGTCGCGATCATGCCCAGCTGTGCTCGACCAGGCGATACCGATCGTTCCTGTCACTCGGGCGATGTGACCCTGCCCATCCATGACGATCTCAAGGTCGTGCAGGAGGCGCCGCACCCTCCGGTCAAGGTTTGTGCGATCGACGTCGGCAGACATCACGATCGCGAACTCGTCGCCGCCCAGCCGGGCTGGAAGACACCCGCCGTCGCAAGACGCGCTCAAACGATCAGCGACACGGCGCAACACTGCATCGCCCGCTGCATGGCCGAGGAGATCATTGACGCCTTTGAAGCCGTCGAGGTCGATCAGCAGCACTGCCACGTCTTCGTCTGCGGTGCGCGCCTCGCGCAGCCGTCCATCGAGAACACGGTCAAACTCGGCTCGGTTGGCCAGTTGGGTCAGGTCGTCTGTGCAGGCTTGGTGGCGCAGTCGCTGCTCCAGACTATGGCGTTCCGTGATGTCTTGGATCAGCCCGATGAGGGCGGCGGGTCTGCCCTTGGCCAACTCGATCTCGCAGGAACACCGCACGCGCCGTAGGTTGCCTTTGGCGGTCACGAGGTCGGCATCCATCTCGAACGGCTCGCCCGTGTCCAACGTGCGCATCACCGCAGCGAGGAACGTGGTGCGGTCCGGCTCGGGAAAGTGGTTCATGATCTCGCCGTTGGGCACCCCGCCGCTGACCGGGCGTTCATGGATGGCGAAGACACCGTCCGACCAAGCGGTGATATTTCTTTCGATGTCGTACCGGTACGACCCCATGTCGGCCATGCGTTCCGCCTGCTTGAACTGACGCCGGTCGCGCTTCAGCCGTTCAACGACCAGACGGTGCTCCTCTGCAGCCTCGGCGGCGCGTAGTGCAACGGCCCGAGCCTGGATCAAGGCCTCGGCGACACATGCCAACTGCTCCAGAACCTCCAAGTCGGTCGGTGTCGGCTCGCGTGGCCGCTCGTCCAGGACGCAGAGCGTGCCGATCGCCACATGGTCACCGTCGGGCTGCTGGATGCGAACCGGAACGCCTGCGTAGTAGCGGATGTTCGGTGAGCCGGTGACGAAAGGGCTGTCGGCGAAACGAGGGTCGAGACGGGCATCCGCGACGGTGAGCGGCGCCTCGGTCTCGACCACGACAGGGCAGAACGCCTGAGCCCGCACGGTCTCCGGTGCCAGAGGCCCGCAGCTTGCCTTGAACCACTGGCGTTCCGGGGCGATCAGGGTGATCGAGGACATGCTGGTGCCGAGCATGCGTTGCGCAAGCTTCGCCAATACGTCGAATTCGCGCTCGGGCGGCGTGTCGAGGAGAGCGATTTCGGCCAGCGCTTTTTGGCGAAGCGCCTCACGCTGATTGTCCGACATGCGCCGCTCCACCTCAAGCAGTCTCGCCGAGGCCAGATTGCGTTGGTAGCTATACGACGAGTAGGATTAACCGCTCGTGACGTTACCTGAGGTTATACCGCACCTCGCAGAGCTCGGAATGCTAGAGGGCGTGCTCAGGGCGGGATCGGCACGGAACTACGGCCAAGCTTGACCGTTGTGCAAGCAACAGACAGTCACGCTCGGAACGCTCCCCGTGAAAACGATCACCGCCATTGCTCTCGCACTGTCCTCCCTGGTGATCGTTTCAACAGCACAGGCCCAAGAGCGCCAAACCTCCGTATCCAACGCCCCAGTCAACATTGATCTGCCCACCGCCTCACTGCGCGGCAGCGCGACGGTCGGCGCTGTAGCCACTGGGGACGCAACGGCAGCGCGCAAGGTCCGCATCATCATGCCATCGCCCTACGGCAACTGAACCACGGCCAATCTTCAGTCCAATTCGCTAGCCGTGCGACGCGCCATCGGCCTCATCCCAGAAAGGTCATCCTATGAACCGTAAGCTCACTCTTGCCGCCGCGATGCTCGCGCTCGCTTTCCCCGCAGTCGCGCAGGCGCAAGGTCTTGTGCGTGGCGCCGAGGACGGCGCAGCGGCGGGCCGCGCGACCGGCGGGCCGATCGGCGAGATCGTCGGAGGTGCCATCGGCGCAGCCACCGGCACGGTTGGCGGCATTCTTGGCGTCGATACCCGACCGCGCTTCCGCAGCTACGTCGTGCGCGAGGGTCGGCCGTCCTACACCTACGGTGAAGAAGTCCGCGTCGGCACCGTTCTGCCGTCCAATGGCGTGACCTATTACGAGGTGCCGGCCGAGTACGGCGCCAGCGGCTACCGCTACACCGTCGTCAACGACCGTCCCGTCCTGGTCGAGCCGGGAAGCCGCCGCATCGTCGAGGTCATCGACTAACGGCCACATCTCCGTCCTCTCCTGTGTGACGGGGGCGGCCTTCACCTCGCAGGCAGGCGTGGTCGCCAGCCTACTGGAGGGCGGCCGACATCGGCATCTGCGATCGCCTGGTAAGTGCGGCAACGGGTGCCGCCTTCATGGTCGCGACGGGGCCCCTGTGGCCATGTTCGCTCAGCAAATCGGCGAGACCGACGGGAATCACTTGTCCGACGTCGGCTTGGGCCGGTGCGACAAAGTCGGGTGGGCGGCCAGTCTACCTGGTGCGCCCGTGCGGGCTGTGGCCGATTGCCGATGAGCATCGGTCCAACGCGCAACGATAAGCCGGGCAGTTCGGCATCTTGGAGCCATGGCGATGATGCGGAAGGTTGGATTAGGCGTTGTGACGGCGATGGCCTGGACGGGCGCCGTTCAGGCTCAGGGACTGGAACGCGGAGCACGAGAGGGTGCAAACCGGGGCGAGATGATCGCCGGTCCCCTGGGGGCTGTTGTCGGCGGCGCCGTCGGCGCTGCGGTGGGAACAGCCAACGGCATCCTCGGCATCGACCGGCGCGAGCGTTTCCGCATTTACGCAGCGGGCGAGCGACGTCCTTCATTCGCCTTCGGAGGTCCCGTGCGGGTCGGAACCGTTCTGCCAGAGGACGGTCTAGTCTATTACGACGTTCCCTCTGAATTTTCTTTGCCGAACTACAACTACACGATCGTCAACGACCATCCCGTCTTAGTTGACCCACGGACACGACGTGTGGTCGAGGTCATCGAGTAGGTTCGATGCGCGATTCCTCAGCACGACAGCGACATTCACCACGTCATCGGTCCGGACATTCGCTCCGTCCGGTCCACGGTCCGTAGGGCACGATGCACCTGCTTTTAGCGTGCGCGCCGCCCATGCTCAAAATAGAGAGCGCTCGCAGCACGGGACGTTCCAGCCCGGAGCGCGTTAACGCTCGCTCCCACTCCGGGAGTGGCTAGGAACCAACATGCAATCGGATACGCCGCGCCCTGGGGACGACCCGTTGCCGCCTATCGGCGACCCGCCGCCTGATCCCGCTTCGCCAGAGGGCGATCCGCCGGGCGAACCTCCGGCACCACAGCCGCCAGGCCCGATCAACGCGTCCTGACGGGACGTCGTCTGGTCTCACGGCATCCTGGCAGTGATGTCGTGAGATGCCGTTTGCGCTGTCCGAACGACCTCGAGTCTATCTAGATCCGTAAGGTCTAATTTTTGGCACGGAGCGAGTTTCGCAATACGTGCTTTACGGTGTTCCTGCCGCGCGGAGCCATTCAGCTCACGGGCTCAGCCTTGTCGGCAGGTTGAGACGAATTCGGCCGCGGTGATGCCGCATACCCCCACTGTTCGGCCAGCAGCCGCAGACCACGGCGCAACCGGTCAAGCGCGACGGCATTGGCAGCATGGTCCTTGCCGAACCCGAGCGCCTGCCCGACCGCACCGAGATCCAGCTCGAGGCACACCACGTCGCGCACCACCCGCCAATCACCCGGATGCAGCGCTGATTCGGCCAGTCGAAGCGTACGGCGGTTCGATTCCATGACTTCGGTAATCGGCGTCCGGCTTCCCAGGTGGCCACCGCCAGCGCCGTTCAGGTCGTTCGCCGCTGGGAAGCCCGATAGGCCGGCCAGGTAGTAGTGGCCGCGCAGCTTGTCCCCGGCTTCCATCAACTGCTTGTTCGTCTGCGGGTCAGGGTCGAGGCGACAGCGGGCGTGAAGCCGGTCCAGCGGCGCCTGGTTAAGCCGAATGACGCCGCCGGCGCCGACACCGCCCCAGGCGCCACCCCCGGGGCCGATGACCTGGAGCTTCCGGCCGGCGATCGTCATCGCGATCGTCACGCCGGCCTGCTGCAGTCGCTCTGCTGTCGCGCCGCCCTCCGGCAGCGTCTCGGCAGGGATCTTCTTCAGCGCCTCGCGGCAGGCGAGGGAAACAGGCTTCTTCTTGCGAGGACCGGCCACGGACAGCATCCCTCATCGCGGCAGTCGATGCGCTGCACGATGCGAGGGGCGGCACCCGTTTGACCACTGTCAAGCCTGCTGGATCCGCGCCTCACCCAGCAGCATCGCGATCCGCTCGACCGCCGCACGACGGTGTCGGCGGGCTGTCGAGTAGCGCAGGCCTCTCTCCCGGCACACGCCGTGGAACGAGCAGCCATGGGCCGCGCACCAGACCCAGAGCTTGAGCGCTCGCCGGTGATCGGCATTCACGACGTAGAGGTCGGGCCATCGCAGAGGGCGATCTGGCTCAGAAGTACGAAATTGCGGATCGGCGCGCTCGGCGAGGATCATCCGACGCTCGATGTCACGGTCGTTCAACGACATGGGCGGGCGCTCATTTTCGCGATGGTCGGCCGACGGCGCCTTTCACGCCCTGCGGCCGGCCAAGTTGTCCGCCATATGTTCCAAGATAGATCGTGATTCGTCGCCTACCGTCTCTTCCAGCTCACCGACCAAATCGAGGCGGTTTCAGCAGGGCTGGTCTTCACACGGCTCGGGCCCCCACCTCGCCGCCCTGCGGGCTAATGGCGATCCGGTTCCCCGTCCCCGCACCTGGGCCGATCTGTCGGACGAGTGGGTCCGCATCAACATCACCATCGACAAGGGTCTGTTGAGCGTGGCCGATGAGGCCGCCGAGGCTGAGGGGATAAACCG
>NZ_JAPRBT010000043.1:0-35130 GCF_043352485.1 Methylorubrum sp. POS3 | reverse complement strand
TGCCGGTGACCGCGATCGCCTGCAGGCCGTAGAAGTCGTGCGCCCCGACCGAGTCCGCCTCGTCGGTCCAGGCCAGGAAAAGACGCTGCAGCGTGTCTCGGAACGCCGCGTCCTCGGCCTTGATCCGCTTGGCGTCTTCCGGGCTCAGTCCGTCGACCGAGCGCGCCGCGATCGAGCGCGGGACGATGCCGGTGCCGACGATGTTGTCGACGAGCCGGTCGATGGCCGCCCCGGCATAGGGGTTCTTGCGCGCCTGATCGCGCGACTTTCGCCGCAGCTCATCGAGCGCGTAGGTGATCGCGGCATTCGGCCCCCATGCACCGACGCGCCAGGACCGCGAGCGGCGCCCGCTGCCGCCAGCCGCATCGTAGGCCGAGGCCTCGACCGCGCCGCCGCCGTCGCCACTGAGCCCCGAGGCGGCGAGGCTGTCGGCATAGAGGCCGGTGCCCTTGATCCGGGCGCGGGTGCGGAAGGCGGCTGTCACGCTAGAACCCGCTGGTGCCGATCAGGACGATGCGCCGAGCCCGCCGGCGCGGCATCACGCCGGTGGCGGCGGCCTCGGCCTCGCGGATCCGGCGCAGCAGATCGGAGCGGGCCGCGCGCATCTCGCCGTAGCTCCGGTAGGTCACCCGGCCGGTATCCGGCCCCTCGACGGTGAGCACGCCGCTGGCCATCGCCTTATCGAGGGCAGCGAGCTGACGGCGCAGCAGCGTCGCGGTCTGATCGGGCGTCTCGCTCATCACCACCTCGCCGGCCCCTTGCGGGCCACGCTGCGTCGGATCTTGCGTTTCATCGTCCTGGCGGCGATCGAGCCCGCGACCACGGGCACGGCTGGGGCCTCGGTCACGGCCACCGGTGCGACAGTCGCCCGCTCGATGCCGAGGACGGCCTCGAGGCTGCGCCACTGGGTCTCGCGCCAGCGGTCCCAGCCCCGCATCGCCGCGAGCCCGCGGGCATAGTTCGCGCAGTCGAGCCACTCGTTGCGCCGGCCGCCGATCGGCACCCATTCGCGCCGGGTCTTCCCGCGGCTCAGGCTCACCACCAGCTCCTCGGCGGTGAGCTGCTGAACGCCATCCTCGGACACGTCGCGCGGCAGGTGGATGAAGCCCGCCGGGAACACCGTACCGGCAGCGGGGCGCTGCAGGCCGAGGCAGCTCATCATCTCCTGCTTGGCGAGCGAGACGCCGATCCGGACCGTCTTCAGCCCGCGCCGGAGCTTCTTGCCCCGTGGGTTCGCGTCCTTCGAGCCGAGGCCGAGGAAGATGTTCGAGTAGCTGTCCTGGCCATCGATGGCGTGGACGTTGCCGCGGCCGGCCTGGGACCGGACGAAGGCGTAGACCACGTCGGTGAAAGCGCTCGAGTCGATGCCCCAATCCCGAACCGCTATCTCGGCGCCGCTGGCGTGCTCCCAGGTCTCGTCGAACATCAGCGCCAGTTCGGCCCAGACCGTCCCGCGGCCGGTGTCGCCGGTCAGCACCCGGTGCTCGACGAGCCAGCGTTCACGGTTGCGCCCGAAGCCCCACACCGAGACCTCGAGGCGGTCCTTCTGCACGTCGACCCCAGCGAACAGGATCAGCGCGCCGGGCGGGACCGTGCCGGAGAGGTAGTCGTCTCGCCGGGCGTAGACGTCCTTCCATTCGGGCGCGTCGACGCCCTCTTTCCAGGTGCGCGCCAGCTGGGTGTTGAAGAAGGTTCGCAACGCCTCCGGCCCCCGTCGCAGCGCGCGCGCGAACTTGGCGACCGTCTCCTTGATCGTCTGCTTCGGGGCGTAGAGTTTGGAGGCCTGCCCGCCCGCATGCTGGTTCGACACCGCCTGCGCCCCGCAGCAGCGGCACAGCGCCCGCCGGACGCCGTGCGCCAGCGGCGCCCATTGCTCCGGAACCTGCTTCTCGCCGCAGCAGGTGAATGCCCGGGTCTGGCGCCACTCGATCCGCTTCAGCGCGGTGAGGCGCTGCGCCTCGGTCCAGGGCTTCTCGCAGGCGACGCATTCGTAACGAGCGCTGGCGACGACGATCCTGCCATCCTCGTCCTTGTCGAACTTGACCCCTTCCCACTCCATCGACTGCCACGTCGCGCAGTGAGGGCAGCAGACGAAGGCCTTCCGCTGGTCGCTCTCTTCGTAGCTCGCCTCGATCGCCGAGCGACCGGAGACGGTGGGCGAGCAGGCCAGCACGGTAAGGCTGTTGGCCTTGAACTCGGCCTGCCGTTCCTCGGCGAGGTCGATCGGCGGGCCCTCGCCGCCAGCGGATAGCGGGTACTTGTCGATCTCGTCGCAGACGAGCAGCCGGATCGGCCGCATCGCCAGATTGGTCGGGCTGTTCGCCCCGACCAGGGTGATGTGCCCACCCGGGAACTGCTTATGCGTCAGGGTCGCGCCGGCATCGCGTGCCTTGGCCTCGCCGAACAACTCGAGGAGCTTCTTCGAGTCCCGGATCATCGGCGCGAGCCGGTCCTTCGAGAAGGTCTCGGCCGCGTCGTCCTTCGGCAGCACCGCCAGGATCGGGCACGGATCGAGGTGAATGAACCGGCCGAGGACGTTCTCGATGACGGTGGTCTTCAGCAGCTGGGTGCACGCCATCAGCGTGATCTTGCTGACGCCGGGCTCGGTCGCCCACAGCATCGGCCCGCGCGCGACCTCGACCTTCGCGGTGATGAACTTGCCCCCGTTCGAGGACTCCTTGCTGAGCTTGCGGAACGCTTCGGCCCACTGCACCACATCGAGGTTCGGCGGCGGGGTCAGGCCGCGCCGCCACGAACGCCTAAGACTGTCGGTGTCGCGATAGCTCGAGGTCGGAGGGCTCGCCGAGCTCGGCGAGGAACCGGTTGACATAGCTGCTCAGGACCTGGGTCAGCTCGCGGGCGTCGATCGTGAGTTCATCGGCCATCTCGATCGACACGCGCGCCGGCCACGCGATCAGGGCATCCCGGAAGGCCCGCCCCTCGTCGAAGAACGCCGCCTCGGCGGCGGCGCGATCGACGAGCGCTCCCTGCTTCGTCTCGTGATCCTGCTTGCGCAGCAGGCCGAGGTAGTTCTCCTTGCGCTGGGCCGCGAGGTTCAGCGGGAGGTTCGGGTTGTCCGGGTCGAACTCGGCGGGATCGATGCCCAGCCCGTCACCTGGATTGATCGGGCGCGGCGCAGGGCGCACCGGGGCTGCGCCGTCGGGCTTCGCCAATGTGGCTCTGGACCGAGCATCCCGGTGGGTGGCGTTGTTGCCATCCGCTGCCCGGATCGGGCGGTGGGTGGTGCCGCCGCGATAGCTCGCTGGCCGCTGATCGAGTGCCCATTCCGTGGCTTCGACGGCGACCTTTCCGTCCTCGGTCAGGACGAGGAGGCCCTGGCCCTTCCACTTTGTGACGACCGCCTTCGAGACACCACGGTGCCGGGCGAACTCGGCCTGGCCCATGGTGCGGGAAGAGCGTTCACTCGGCGCGTTCACCGTTCACCGTTCACGGGTTTTCGGACCCTGGCGCTAGGAAACCTCCGGGCTTCGCCCACCCGTATAATTTCCCGAACGGCAGGGTCCCTGACGGCCCTGGCGGCGGGTCAGTCCCCACCGCCTCCACCACTACTGCTGTCGCTCGACGAGCACGACGACCCGCTGTCGGAGGAGGACGGCGAGCCTGCGCAGGTATCAGGGGGCGTGTAGTCCGACCCGCCATAAAGTGGTGAGATCGGGGAGAGCGGGCTCAGCAACATGCCTGATGGCGAGGCTGGGTTCATGGGGCTGTCGTCCCACGACGACCGAGACGGGGCAGGCGTGCCGACGAGGCGAGCGCGGCTGAGGCGGTTCTCGTGCTCCTCGCGGCGTTGGCGCTCTTCCTCTCGACGCTTGCGCTTAAAAATGTCGAACATGGCAACCTCGCAACATTCCACAGCGACGTTCGCAACCTAGCATTTTCCCGCATTGCTCGGTGCTGAAGTCTGTAGCATGAAACATTCGGCGCCAACGTTCGCGCCTGGGGGGCGTCATGAGGGTTTCGACATTTGTCGCCGCAGCTACTGTTGCGGTGAGCGTCAGTGCATGTGGGAGCATCACTCGCGGCACAACTGAGAAAATGGCGTTTCTTACCGAACCGTCCGGCGCCCAAATGACGACAACCAAGGGCTATGCTTGCCCTGCAACACCCTGCTCTATGGAAGTCGATCGATCTGATGAGTTCGACGTCACTTTCACCAAGCCTGGTTTCCAGCCGCAGGTGATTCCGGTGCGGACAAAGATCGCCGGGACGGGAGCTGTGGGCTTCGCAGGGAATGTTATAGCCGGCGGCGTGATCGGCATGGGTGTCGATGCCGCTACTGGCGCCGCCCTCGACCACACCCCCAACCCCGTCAACGCCACGCTGGTGCCGGATGTTCTGCCGAGCGCACAGGTGCGGAGCCGCAAGGCTCGCCGGAGTGAGGTGGGGATGTAGAGGAAGGAGCCTCGGCGCCCACCTCTATCCAAAGCATGATCAGCTTACGCCCAGGCAACGGTCTGCGGACGGAGCCTCGCGGAGATCTTCGATAGCTGCGAAGTGCTCCGCCGGTGTGTCGGCGAGGCGGTAGACATGCAGCTCGGTCGCGCCCTCACGCACCACGTCGGCCTGCCGCTCCTCGACCGCTTCTATGCCACTCACCGCGACGATCGAGGCAACGCCCGCCGTCCGCCGAACCGCGAGTGCCACCAGCAGCCGCGGGTCGGTGGCGCTCGACAGCGCGATCGGCGACGTGTCGAGCGGCTGCACGGTGACCACGTAGCGCCGTCCGGATTGGCCGCGCCAGCACGACAGGCGCACGGCGGCGGTCGATTGCGTCCCCAGCCGCTCCTCGCGGATGTCAGGACGCGGCGCCCGGTCGGCCCGCAGGTCCGAGAGCGCCTGGCGCCAGTCAAGGATGCGTCGGCTCATCGGGCGGGCCGATGCCCCTGGAGGCTCTGCGCCACCCGCGCAAGGACCTCGGCGACGGCGCCCGCGACGGCCTGGCCGAGCGAGCCCGGCGCGGCCTGAGCGGCGAGGCGCTCGAACTCGCGTCGGCGCGCACTGGCACCGTCGAATGTCATCGCCTCGTCATAGGCCAGCACGTCGCGCACGAGCTGCCCGACGACCTCGGTCGCTGGCTTCATCGGGGGATTCCGGGTGGTCAGAGGAAGCCGTCGCCGGCGTGGTGGCGGAACAGCTCGCCGTCCTCGATGTAGCCGAGGGTCGTCTCGAGCTTGGCGTGGCGCATCTGCCGAGCGGTGAGGCGCAGATCCGCCCCCAGGTCGCCGGCGGTGGTGGCAAAGCCGCGCCTTGGTGAGTGCCCGCCGATCAGGCTCGGATCGAGCCCGGCGGCGGCGCAGCGCGCCTTCAGGATCCGGGCGAACTGGCTCGCGCTCAGCCGCTCGGCCGAGAGCCGGCCGCGGTCGCAGCCGCGAAACAGCGCGCCATCAGTGAGACCCGAGGCCTTCAGCCAGGCGTCTAAGGCGGCCGGCACCTTGAGCTTGCCGTCCGGCACCGCGACGGTCTGGCCCTTGCCCTCTTGGTCGGTCTTCGAGCGGCGCAGTCGCACCAGCAGTCCACGTCGGTGGCGCTCGACGTCGTCGACGTCGAGGGCAACCAGCTCCGAGCGCCGGAGCGCGGCGCCGAAGCACAGCAGGATCATCGCCCGGTCGCGGGTCTCGGCCAGCTCCCGGCCACGGATCTTGCGCAAGACCCCAACCAGCAGGTCGGCGGTGAGCGCCTTCTTCTTCGCCGGCGCCCGCCCATGGGTGTTGCGGATGCCGGCCAGGACCTGACGCACGTCCTCCCGCGCCGTCGGGCTGTCATGCCCGGCCATGCGGTGGGCCAAAGCGATCGCGGCGATGCGCAGATCGATCGTTGCGACTGACCGGCCGAGCTCAGCCAGATAGGTCAGGTAGCGAACGACCGTCAGCGCTGAAGCTGGCAACGGTGCGAGGCCGTGCTCGTCGCAGAACCCCGTAAAATCGCGCCAGGCGCCCGCGTAGACCCGCTGTGTCCCGGCCGACCGTGACGCCGCTGCGAGGCTGGCAGCGGCCTCGTCGAGCCGCTGAAGCGACGGAAGAGCAAGTTCACCGCCAGTGAGCAGCGCCGGCACCTTTTCGTGCATCCGCGCGGCCCCCGTTTGGATGCTCGAAAAGGGCCGTTTTCACGCATCCGCCCTCATCGGCATCGAACGCTGTGTGGGCGGCAAATCCAAGATGATTGAGTCCCGCAATCCGGCTGGGGATCAGTCCCCGTTCGCCCCGCCAACGAGCAGCCGGATCATGCGCACCCGCTTGGCCTCGCGAGCGATCGCCAAGACTGCCTTGTCCTCCTCTGAGGCTGGACGCATGCAACACCTCGGCTGCACCGAAGCAACGAAGGGCTCGCAATCCTCAATCGAACGGACGGGGCGATCCGCGTCTCTACGGATCACGTGCCATCCTTCGATCCGCCAGCTGAGTGCGGACTATGCCGTTCGGTTCGTGAGCCACGGTTTGAGGGGAGTTCGACATGACGGCCTGGAATTGAACGGGACACAGACACCAAAACTTGGCCGCGCCCCGTCACGACGGGCGTCGACGGAGCGCTGGCGACGAGGCGGACTACACGAGCAGCGGCGGCGAGGCGTGTGACCAACTCGTCGAGTTCGGCATGGGGCCGTTCGAAATTGCGGTGGCCAAGGCGAATGCGTCGGCCGTCGCGCACGAGCGCGTCCAGCTCATCGGCGACGGCCGAGAGTTCGGTCATGGCAGGATCCGAGTGAGTGGACGCGGCGAATGAGCGCCGAAAACGACAACGCCCCGCGACCGTTACCGGTCCGGGGCGCATGTCTGCATCTTACCAACCATTATCGGATTGACTGGGCAGTCGTCAATCGCGGCGTTCGCTGAACTTCAGCCAGCATTCGTATTTTATAGAAAGCTCCTCACTGCGGAGCCCCCTTTATCGAAATAGAGCTGGAGCGCTTTGGATCGCCGCTTTAGACCCTTTGAAGACCTAGCGGCTGGCCAGATGAGGCGTCTGCTCCGGGCGGAGAAGCGGCCCTCCCCGGGGCAGCCAGGATATCAAGATGTCTTGATCGACACGATTAACCATTCCATGTCGATTGCAGCCATCGGGAGTGTGGGCGCATTCCAAGGCTCAATCCGACAGGTGGTCGCTGACCAGCTTGTTGGTGCTGGCAACGCCGGCGTTCCGCTGACCCGCGCCCACACGTTGCGCAAGACGACCCACTCCTTGCCCTCGGCCCGGAGTTGGTCCGCCGCGCGGAACACCTCCCACCGCCGCGGGTACTGGGCCCGCGCCGGGTCCCCCTTACTCTGCGCCGTCGCCCGCACCTTCCAGAGGCAGTCAGGCTGCGCCGAATACGGTCAAGGAAAGATGTCCCGACGTAGCGCGTCGCGGATGGCGCTACCTTCGGATTTGAGAATCCGCTGTCGCGACATCGACGCAAACGCCGCGACCACGGGGACGGCCGCCTCATCCGAGGCCGCAGGATACCTTGGGACCGACCGGGGACTCCACGTCCGCCAGCATGCGCTCGGTCGCCCTCGCCGAAAGGTCGGCCAGGCGACGCACCCTGCCCAGGACCGCGTCGAACGCGGAAACCCCCTCGGACGACACCCGCGCCTCCCCGAACGCCTCCAGCGCAAGACAGGCGGTCGCCAGCTCGCGGAAGCCAATCATGCCCGCCGCGGAGGCCAGCGAGTGGGCGCGATGGCGAAGCATAGAGCGAACCTCCCCCACGGTGGCGTCCCCCACGAAGCTCGTGTCGAGTTCGCGCACCAGAATGTCCAATACCTCGCGGAGACGGGTCGGCGACAGGAAGCGACGCACCTCGCGGTAGGCGTCCTCGTCGAACCCGACGGGAGGTGACGCCTGGCGGGGCGCCTCGGAGAACGCGGCCTCCCGCGGAAGCCACCGGTCCACGGTCGCATAGAGCACCCCCCGGTCGAACGGCTTGCCGACGTGGTCGTCCATCCCCGCCGCGCGGAAGGCCGCGACCTGCTCCGGCAACACGTTCGCCGTCATGGCGATCACGGGAAGCCGCGATACCGGTCCGGGGAGCGCCCGGATGCGGCGGGTCGCGGTCATCCCGTCCATGCCGGGCATCTGCACGTCCATCAGCACCATGTCGAAGGCCCGATCCCGGACCGCGTCGATGGCCGCCTGCCCGTCCCCGACCGTCTCGACCACGTGCCCGGCCGCACCGAGCACCGCCAGGGCGAGCTCCCGATTGATTGCGGAATCGTCGACCAGCAGCAGGCGTCCCGTCCGGCGGGGCGCCGCGGCGAGGACCGGCGCAGCCACCTCGGCCGGCGCGGAGGCCCGTGGCATGCGCACGGTGAACCAAAAGGTCGAGCCGCCGCCGTCGACCGAGGAGACGCCGATCTCGCCGCCCATGAGTTCGACGAGATGCCGGCAGATGGCTAGGCCGAGCCCGGTGCCGCCAAAATCGCGCTGGATCGAGCCGTCCACTTGGCTGAAGCGCTGGAACAGCCGGTTCTGCCGGTCCTTCGGGATGCCGATGCCGGTGTCGATGACCCGGAAGCGAAGGCGGTCGGCGCCCGAGCTACCTTCCTCCGGCGCCACGTCGAGCGTGACCGACCCCGCCGCCGTGAACTTCACCGCGTTGTTGAGCAGGTTGAACAGAACCTGCCGCAGGCGGTTCTCGTCGCCCTTGAGCCAGCGCGGCAAGGCCGGGTCCATCCGAAGCCGGAGCTCCAGGCCCTTGGCGTCGGCCGGGCCTCGGACGATAGAGACGCAGTTGTCGATGAGGGCGAGCAGCGGGAACGGCGCCTCGACCAACTCGATGGCCCCGGCCTCCACCTTGGAGAAATCGAGGATGTCGTTGACGACCGTCAGGAGCGCATTGCCCGAGGATCGGACGAGCTCAGCCTGACGGCGGTTGCCCGGATCGAGCCGGCCCGAGGCCAGCATCAGGTCGGTGAAGCCGATGACCGCGTTGAGCGGCGTGCGGATCTCGTGGCTCATCGAGGCCAGGAAGTCGGTCTTGGCCCGGCTCGCCCGCTCGGCCTCCGCCCGCGCCGCCTCCGCCACCGCCTTGGCCTCGGACAGCGCGATCTCCGCCACCTTGCGGGCGGTGGTATCCAACGTCAGGCCGATCACCCGGGCCGTCCGCCCCTCGGCGTCCGCCTCGACCCGGCCGATGGCGGTGATCCAGCGCATGCCGCCGTCGGCCAGCGGCACCCGGAACTCGGTGGTGTAGCCGCCGCCGGTCTCGACGGCGCCCGCGAGGTCGGCCAGCACGCGGGGCACGTCGTCGCGGTGGGCGAGCGGCTTCCACTCGGCCTCGACGTCGAGCTCAGTCTCGCGTTCCGGCAGGCCGTGCTGGCGGGCGCACTCGGACGAGAACAGGACCCGGCCCGTCGCGACCTCGTAGTTCCAGGTTCCGGCCTGGGCCGCCTTCATCTCGGCCTCGTGGCGGTAGCGCTCGCTCAGGTCCAGGGCGATGCCGAGGATGCCGAGTTCCTGCCCGTCGTCGGCGCGCAGGAGACTGACGTTAAGCAGCACCGGCAGGCGCTCGCCGCCCTTGGTGACGTAGGTCCATTCCCTCGGATCGGACCGGCCCGAGCGCGCCTTGGCGACGAACACCTCGAAGCCGGGCCGCACGACCCGTCCGAGTTCCCGTGACAGGCTCACGGCACGCCGTTCGACCTCGGCCGGGTCGTGGAAGACGGCGGGCGTCGCCCGGCCGACCAGTTCATCGGCGCCGTAGCCCAGCATCCGCTCGGCGGCGGGGTTGAACAGGGTCACGATGCCCTGCATGTCGGTGGCGATGACGGCGTAACCGGCATTGGCGAGGATGGCCTTCTGCAGCGCCGAGCCTGCCCGGAGCGCCTCGGTCCGTTCCGCGACCTGCCGTTCGAGCGAGGCGTTGGCCTCGCGAATGCGCTCCTCCGCGGCCGCCTGCTCGGAAACGTCGCGCGTGACCGCCGCCACGCCGGCTACCGTGCCGTCGGGCGCACGGATCGGGGAGGCGGTCACCTGCACCGGGAAGACCGTGCCGTCCTTGCGCATCCTGAGGGTCGTGAAGGTCGGCACGGCCTCGCCCCGGCGGATGCGCAGGAGGACATCGCGCTCCTGTTCCTGGAGGTGCCCGGGGACGATGAGGTCTTCCGCCTTCCTGCCGATGGCCTCGGCTGCGGGACGACCGAACAGCCGCTCCGCCCCCGGGTTCCAGTCGGTGACGACGCCGTCGGGGGACTTGCCGACGATGGCGTCGTCCGCGTTCTCGACGATGGCCGCCAGCCGTCCCTTCTCGACCGCCGCCAGCACCTCGCGGCGCTGACCGGCCAGGCGCAGGTAGACGAGGCCCGCGAGCAGCAGCGTGCCCGTGCCGACGATGGCGGCCACGGTCGCTGGGCGGACGAGGTTCAGCCCAGCGACGAAGGCGGGACGGGCCGCCACGTCGACGAGCCAAGTCCGTCCGTAGATCGAGAGCCGCCGGGTGGCGGTGAGCCCGTCCGTCGGGGTCCCGGCCTGCTCGCGGTCCCCGTAGAAGCGCGTGGCCGTCGCCTCCATGTCGCGGATGCCGACGTCGAGGGCGGGGGAATCGAGGTCCACGCCGGCGAGCACCTCGTCGATGACGAGCGGCGCGTAGGTCCATCCCCACGTCGCCGACCGGCGCTCCTCCGCGGTGCCGGCGGGTGCACCGGCACGCGTGACCGGCAGGAACAGCAGGAAGCCGCGTTCCTTCATCCCTGAGGCCTGGACGAGGGTGATAGGCGCCGTCAGCGTCGCGCGGCCGGTCTCCATGGCCTGCAGCGCGCCCGCGCGCCGATCCTCCTCCGAGGCGACGTCGAGGCCAACGGCCTCGCGATTGCGCGCCATGGGCTCGATGTACTGGATGACGTAGCGCTCGCTGTCATGCGGCCGGAGCTGCCGGATGCGGAAGTCCGGCGCGCCGTCCCGTCTCGCCGCCTCCGAAAACGCCTCCTGGCTCGCGGCTGGCACGCGCCGGATCAGCCCGAAGCCTCGTGCACCCGGAAATTCCGTGTCGACGTCGCGTGTCCGGGAGTAGCGGCCGAAGCTCTCGCGTGTGATGGCGTCCTCGCCCGCGACGATCACGGCGCCACGGGCTCCGCGGGTACCGTACTCATAGAGGGCCATGCGTCCCTCGATGAGCGACGCCACCCGGTTTGCCGCCACCTCGAATCGCTCGGCCTTGGTGCGCGCGTTCCATACCTCCGCCCACTGGGCCGCCCCGAGCGCCGCGAGCAGCCCCAAGACCAAGACCGACAGCACAGCGACGTATGGTGCGGGACATTTCACGGCTCGGTCGAAGGCCGACCGTCGCCCGCGAACGGGCCTTCCCTCCGGCTCGCTCGCGCCTGTCCCGTTCCGACGCATCCCCGCCCCCCGACCCGCACACACCGATGCTCGGTAACTCGTGTCCGCCGATCCCCCGGATCACCCTGCGGCCACCCCGAAGCCCCAAATCCCCGGATGCCGCTCCCGCGGCGTGGCCCTGGCGGGGGTCGAGGCCGGGAAGATCGGGCCAGGCTTTGCGGCCGGCTCAACGATCGCCTCGAACCCACACCACATGCACGTGGCCGGGTGCGCCGGCTTGCGTGCATTGAACTGGGAACAGAGGGGGCAGAGGATCAGCACAGTCCCCTTCGCCGTCAGCGCTGCGTGACCGCGACCGCCGAACGTCTCGCACTCCCCGGTCACCTGCCGGATGTCCTTGCGCGTCCACATCCCCGTCCGCTCCATCGCGAGGTTCGACATCCCGGTCGGTTGCCGGGCCGGGCTTTCAGTGGCCGAAGGCGCGCCGCAGCGCCTGGGCGTCGTAGGGTTTCCGCACCACGGGGACGTGGCGCAGCCCGTCCGGGAGGCGAAGCTGCTCGCCGTAGCCGGTGGCGAACGCGAACGGCGTCCCGCGTTCCCGGAGCCGTTCCGCGACGGGCAGGCTCGTCTCCGTTCCGAGGTTCATGTCGAGCAGCGCGAAGTCGGGATCGCGTGTCTCGACGATACGCAGGGCGTCCCGCACCGAGGCCGCCGTCTCCACCGCCCGCGCGCCGAGCCCGAGCAGCATCTCCTCGCCTTCGAGGGCGATGATCATGTTGTCCTCGACCAACAGGACGGTTCCGCGCAGGACGAGGCCCGCCGCCTTGATGTCCTCGTTGGCGTTGGCCGCCTCCGGCGCGGCCAGCGCGGCCGGCGCCTCATGGACGAACGCCGCGGGCACGACGAAGCGCGCCTCGACGCCGGCGGGCTCGTAGCGAATTCCCGCCTCGCCCTTGAGCTCGTAGGGGACCGAACGCTCTACGATGACGCTGCCGAAGCCGCGCCGCGTCGGGGGCCGGACCGGCGGGCCCCCGGCCTCGGCCCAGTCCATGACGAGGGCCCCGTCACCCGTCCGCGCCAGGGACACGTCGACACGCCCCCGGCTGTCGGCCAGCGCGCCGTACTTGGCCGAGTTCGTCGTCATCTCGTGGATGACGAGCGCCATCGTCGACATCGCCTGGGGTTCGAGGAGGACGTCCTCCCCGGCGACGTGCACGCGGCAGGCCTTGTCGGAGAGGTAGGCCTCGGCTTCGAGCCTGATCAGGTCCCTGAGCGAGCCCGGCGTCCAGTTCATCGCGGTGATCTGGTCGTGCGCCCGGGCGAGCGCCTGGATGCGTCCCCCGACCACCGCGGCGAACTCCTCCGCCGTCGTCGCCTGCCCCCTGCTCTGACCGACCACGCCGCGGATCAGGTTGAGGATGTTGCGGACGCGGTGGTTCAGTTCCGCGATCAGCACCTCCTGCCGCTCCTGCGCCGCCCTCCGCTCCTTCTCCGAGCTGTCGGTTAGGCGCAGGACGACTTCGAGCAGCGTCACCCGGAGTGCCTCGGCGACGCGTAGGTCGGACGCGCCCCAGGGCGTGGCGGTCCCGCGCACCCGCTCCTGCCAGGCGGCGAAGCTCTTGCGCGGCGACAGGCGCCAACCATCGTCGGACAGGGTCAGCGCCTTCTCCGGCTGGCCCGCCCAGGTCACGGTCCGCGCGACCTCGCGCCGGAAGAACAGCAGGTAGTCCCGCGGCTCGCGGGAGACCGGGATGGCGAGGACGCCGGAGGCCTGGTCGGCGAAGGCCGTCGCCGGCTCGTAGGCTCCGCCCAAGGCATGCGTGGCGTAGACCCGGCTCGTCGCCGTGCGGTTGAGGAAGCGCGTCAGTCCGGGCAGGTCCCGCATGTCGGGCGTGATGCCCTCGCAGGCCACGCGCCCCTCGACGCACAGGGCGATACCGTCGCACGCCACGACCCCCCTCATCTCGCCGAGATAATCCTCGAAGTCGGCGACGGACGCGTCGCGCGAGGCGATGGCCCCCATGAGCCGGTTGTGCAGCTCGCGTGCGCGCGCATCGGCGGCACGCTCGACCTCCCGCTCCCGTCCCTCCAGGGCCCACGAGTACATCTGGCCGAACAGCTCGGCCGAGGAGCGCCGCGCCATCGACAGATGGCGTGGCTCGCCATTGTGGCAGGCGAGCAGGCCCCACAACCTGCCGTCGCGCAGGATCGACACCGACATCGACGCCGCCACGCCCATGTTCCTGAGGTACTCGATGTGGACGGGCGAGACGGCCCGGAGGGCGGCGAGCGAGAGATCCAGGGGTCGCCCGTGCGGGTCGAGCGTCGGATGCACGGGCGAGACCTCGGCATCCACGTCGGCGATGAGGCGGATGGGATTGCGCTCGTAGAGCCGGCGCGCCTGCTGCGGGATGTCCGAGGCCGGGTAGCGCAGCCCGAGATAGCTCTCCAGGCCCGCCCGCGCCGACTCAGCGACGACCTCCCCCGAGCCGTCCTCCGCGAAGCGGTACACCATGGCGCGGTCGAAGCCGGTCAGCACGCGCATCTGCCGGACCGCCTCGCGATGGAAGGCGTCGACTCCATCTGTCAGCTGGAGGCGGGCGAACAGGGTGCGCACGAGCTCGCCCGTATCGAGTTCCTCGGCGACGTGCGGCTCCGCCTCGACCAGGAAGCCCTCACCGCCGCGGTGCAGGGCGACATCGAACAGCGCCCCGCCGCCGAGGAGGTCGAGACCGAAGACGCGCTCAACCTGGTCGGGTCCGCGCAGGGTCTGGAGCCTGCCGCGCAGGACGTGGAGCGCCTCGAGGCCCAGGATCTCGGTGGCCGGCATGCCGAGCACCTCGACGGGGGACCGCCCAACATGGCCCTCCAGGCTCCCGGACGCATGGGAGACGATCCAGTCGCTCGACAGGGCGAGCAGGAAGCCGAAGGGCTGGACCGAGCCCAGGGCATGGATCGGCTCGCGGTCGCAGGCCGACACGTCGACACGGGAAGGGCGGTGTTCAACCGCGGCGGTCCGCTCGGCCATGGGGTCCGTCCTCGCTGGGAGTTCGCGGACGGCACGGCCCCGTCCGGCGGTCAAGACTTGACGTAATTTGCGTCACGATGCCCACTTGGCGGCGGAAAAGCTGCCCTCATGACAGATATATGACTATATCGTTGCCACAATGACCGCAAGTGGGTAAATTTTACCAACCTGCAACCCTGTCAAGGCCTTGCGCTCCGCTGCGTTCGTGAGTAAAAATCCGTCACGCCTTATTCGAGGAGAAGCCGCGATGGCTCCCGTGAAGGGAGACGGGACGATGACCGCCAGGAACGGGGCGTCCAGGCAGAACCGCCAGCACCCGGGCTGGCCACCCTGCGAGGTGGCGTCGCTCGTCGAGGACGCCGGTTGGGTCGGCGTCTGGGTGCTGGGTCCGGACGGGCACCGGGTGCGGGGGTCGTCCGCCTTCAACGCGCTCTTCGGCCTCGCCGACGGGCGCGACCATGCTTGGGAGGATCTCGCCTCCTCGGTCCATCCCGGGGACCGGACGTCGTTCCGCGAGATGGAGGCGTCCCTCCGCAACGGTCTGTCGGCGGAGTGCGAGGTGCGCTCCCCCCGCGGCGACGGGTCCTGCGCCTGGATCGAGTTGCGGGCGGTCAACCCGCGCTTCGACGGGACCGCGGCCTTCGGCGCCATCGGCATCGCGCGCGACGTCACGCTGCGCCACATGAACCAGCGCTCGGACCTTACCGGCCAGGCCCGCCTCGCCGCCCTGATCGAGGCCACCGCGGCGGTGGTCTGGACGGTCAGCCCGGACGGCCAGGCACTCGACATGCCCCAGTGGCTCACGCTGACGGGGCAGTCGCACGAGGACGTGCAGGGGCGGGGCTGGATCGACGCCATCCATCCGGACGACCGCGGCCGGGTCGAGGCCGCCTGGGCCACAGCCGTCGCGCACCAGGCGTCGTACAACACCGATTACCGCGTCCTGTGCGCTGACGGCGTCTACCGCTGGTACAACGCCCGCGGCATCCCGATCCTCGACCCCGACGGCGAGATCCGCGAATGGGTCGGGGTCTGCCTCGCGGTGCCCGGCCGCAATCGCTACCTCCCGGCCTCGCCGCCCGCGCCGCCCCCCGTGGCGCCTGCGACCGACAACCCCGACCGCGAGATCACCGCCGCCCAGGTGCGCGGCGCCCGCAGCATGCTCAACTGGTCCGCCGGCGAGCTGGCGCGCCGTTCGGGCGTCTCGGCCTCGACCATCCAGCGGCTCGAAACCGACGACCGGCCGAACGTCCCGCGCCCGGACAACCTCGCGGCCATACGGGCGACGCTCGAGGCGGGCGGCATCGAATTCACCTTCGAGCCCGACGCGATGCCCGGCGTCCGTCCGGTTCGTAACGCTCGCCGTTAACGACGAACGGGCGTTCCGCGCCGACGTTGTCCCTTCGCAACATGACCGGGACGGCGCGGCGTGAGGACGTTCCTCGCCAACCGTGGGTCCCGGCGCGAGGGAATTGCGAGGGCATCCGGACGGGGACAGGTTCGCCATCCCCCAAGGAGACGCTGTCATGAAACACGCGGGCGAGCACCCCACCGACTGATCGCCGAAGTGCCGTCGCGTGACGAGCCTCAGCAACCCGCGAGGCTCAGATGCCAACTAGAATCCTTGGGTCGAGCTACCACCACTTCGGCCACCGGGCCATCCTCGACGAGCGGATGTCCACTCGCCGCCCATTCGCCTCCATCGAGGAGCACGACGAGACGCTGATTGCGCGCCGGGCGCAGCGGCCCTCGTCCCGCGGTTCGAAGTAACGACCGTGGAAGATGCGGACGTCATCTTCTTCTTGAGCGTGCCCGGCGTAAGCGGCTCCTTGTGCAGGGTGGCGCCGCGGACCGTCACAGCCCCGAGTCGCGGCAGGATCTCCGATGGCGTCAGGGGACCCCTTTCAGCGAGGAGGTCGGCTATCTCCTGCATGACGCGGTCCCAGAACTCCTCGGCGCGGAAACGGTCGAGTTGGTTCTCGAATTTCACCAAACGCGCTTGGACGCACATGGCGTCGGCCTCAGCAGTCTTGGCCCGCGCGGTGAGCGCGGTGTTCCCAGCCTGAGGATGTCGTGACCGCTGGGCGTCTCGCCATATGCGTCTGATCTCACTCTGTGAGCAGACCGTCGCAGGACCGAACGCGAAGGTCGGCTATTGGCGCGAAGTCGTCGTTCGACAGGGGATGCCGAAAAACGACTCCCAACTGGTTGCGGACCTTCAGCTGATGCGCCTTAGACATCCATTTGGGTCCGAGAGCTACGCTGGCAGCCGACTAATCTAAGGTGGAGCTACTGAAACATTTGGATGCATGAAAAGCGCGGTTTTCGTGCATCCGCTCACACGGTTTGATGGCAATACAAACGGCTGACCCGCGGTGGTCTTAGCTCCTGTTTCCAGCAAGAGATAAGTCCGCCTTGGCTGGCTGCGATGAGCCAGGAGCCGATATTTAGTCGGCAAGCGCCGAACCGCCGCTTACGACCCTTAGCCGACCCAGGCAACGTCTGCTCCCCGGCGATGCATTGTCTGAAGAATTCATTGCTCGCAGTTTTTTACAGTGGACAAGATCCAAATTAATCTCAACTCCTGTGATTGCGGAATTTCAATTCAATCAGAGAGAGGTGCCGGACCGGGTAGGACAAAAGTGAGCTGGTATCCGCTTTCGTCGAGGTTGCGCTCGACGGTGGCGTGGAGCTGCTGCAGCGACATCTCGATCAGCAATGAGCCAAAGCCGCGCCCGTCTTTCACCGCGGTACGCCGCGTCATCCGCTCGACCCATTGCAGGGTCAGCCCCTCGGACCGGTACTCCCAGGTCACGTCGAGCCGGCCGTCCGCGGCGCCCAGCGCCCCGTACTTCACGGAATTGGTCGCGCATTCGTGCAGGATCATGGCGAGCGAGGAGACGTAGCGCCAGTCGAGCGTCACCGGCGGGCCCTCGATCACGGTGGGGATGTGGTCGTGGTAGGGCTGGAGCGTCGCGGCGACCAGGCTGGTGAGGTCGCTCATGCCCTGGTCGGTGGTGTGGTCGGCCAGCGAATGAGCCCGGCCGAGGGCGGCGATGCGGTCGCGCATGTCGCGGGCGAAGGTCGCCACGTCTCGCTGCGCGCGGGCGCCCGCCGTGATCATCCCGCCGATGATCGCGAACAAATTCTTCACCCGATGGTTCATCTCGCGAAGCATCAGATCGCGGGTCTCTGTCAGGGCGTGCTCGGGCGACACGTCGATGGATACCCCAACGATTCGTGCTGGCGCGCTGCCGATGATCGGCCGCCCGTAACTACGAACGTAGCGGGTGGCGTGCCCCTGCCCACGGACGCGCAGGCGCGCCTCGAAGTCGCCCCGGCCGCGGGCGGCCTGGGCGAAGGCGTCCCGCACCTCCCGGCGATCCTCGGAGGGCAGGCGCGCGGCGAGATCCGCCAGCGGATGACGGCCTTCTTTCGCGAGGTCGAGCATGGCGGCGGCGGTGGCATCGACCACGATGGCGTCGTCGTCGGGGCAGTATTCCCAGATGCCGATCCCGCCGGCCTTGATCGCGAGGTCGAGGCGCTCGCGCTCGGCGGCGAGCTGGCGCTCCAGCGAGAGCGCCTCGGTGATGTCGGTCAGGACCAGGGTGGCGCCGTCGACGCTGGCGCTCTGGAGGCGGTAGGGCAGCACCCGCAGCGATAGGGTGCGCGCGCCGTCGCGGGTCACGACCCGCCGTTGGATCGCCGCGCCGCCGGCACACACTGCGCGTGCGTCGGCGAGGTAGTCCGAGCCTTCGAGCCGGGTCGCCACGTCGGCGAGCGGGCGCCCGCGGTCGCCGGGCTGGAGCGGGAAGATCGCGGTGGCCGAACCGGTGAAGCTGCGGATACGCAGATCGCGGTCGAGCACCACCACGGCGAGGTCGGTCGACTCGAAGAAGTTGCGCAGGTCGGCGTTGGCGACGGTGAGCTGGTCGATCTTGATCTTCAGCTCGTCGTTGACCGTGGTCAGCTCCTCGTTGGTCGATTGAAGCTCCTCGTTCATCGACATCATTTCTTCGTTGGAGCTCTTCAGCTCCTCGTTGGCCGTCTCCAACTCCTCGACGGCCGAGCGCAGCTTGTAGCGGGTGCGCAGCAGCTCCTCTTCCAACGCCTCGACATGGTCGCCGCCCGCATCCATCTCGACGAGGTCGGGATCGCTCGACGGGCGGAACGCGCCCGCGTCGCGCAGCACCAAGAGCATGGTGGCATCGGGCATCGGATCGCAGACGAGTTCGATCTGCTGGACGCCGTATTCGGACACCACCTCGACGTCGCGCACGACGACGCGTTTGCGGGCGTCGCGGGTCCGACGCAGCAGCGGGCCGATGACGTCGCGCAGGCCCGGGCGCGCCAGGGTGATGGCGCTGGTGCCGCCGGTGCGGGTCACGGGGAAGTCGAAGTAGCGGCTCAGTCGTCCGTAGGCGGCGACGATGGCGCCGTCCTCGTTCAGGACCATGCTGGGCGGCGCGTAGCGTTCCAGCATGCGCCGAGCGGCGGCCGTCTCGTCGGCGACCGGCGTGGCCTTTCGACCGTCGTCGCCGCGGCGCGCCTCGCTTCGGCGGGCGTGGCCGGGCAGATCGATCGGGTATTTCGGCTGGCCCGGCGGGCGCTCGAACAGGCGGGCGTGCTGGTCGAGCGGCGGAAACAGCTGCTCGAACCGGCTGACGCTCTCGGAGGGACCGAGGAACAGGTAGCCCCCCGGCCGCACCGCGTAGTGGAAAAGCGGCAGCACCGATTGCTGCAAGCGGTCATCGAAGTAGATCAGTAGATTGCGGCACGACAGGAGGTCGATGCGCGAGAACGGTGGGTCCTTTACCAGGCTGTGGCTGGAGAAGCGGATGAGGTCGCGGATCTCCGCCGCGACCGTGAAGCGCTCGGCGTGGGGTACGACGTAGCGCTCGCGTAAATGCGCCGGGATGTCGGCCAAAGCGGCTGCCGGATAGGTCGCCTCGCGGGCGATCTGGAGCATGCGCTCGTCGATGTCGGTGGCAAAGATCTGGACCGCAAGCGGCAGGTCGAGGCGGCGCGCCGCGTCGGCGAACAGCATGGCGATGGAGTAGGCCTCCTCGCCGCTCGAACAGCCCGGCACCCAGACCCGGATGTCCTCGTCCGGATCGCGGTCGCGCAACAGCGGCTCGATCGCCCGTTCGCGCAGGACCTCGAACATCTCCGCGTCGCGGAAGAAGCGGGTGACGTTGATGAGCAGGTCGCGAAACAGCGCGTCGCACTCGGACTTGTCGGCGCGGATGCGGGCGAGGTAGGCGCGGCCCGCATCGATGCCGAGCACGTGCATGCGCCGCTCGACCCGGCGGATCAGGGTGGTGCGCTTGTAGCCGGAGAAGTCGTGCCCGACTGCGCTGCGGAGCACCCGGCACAGGTCGTCCACGTGGTCGGCGAGCAGTTCTTCGCGCTCGTCGAGCGGGTCCGAGCCGCGGCGGCGGAAGAAAGCCGCGAGGCAGTTCACGATCTCGCCCGGCGGCTGGACGAAATCGACGAGGCCGGTGCCCACCGCAGAGACCGGCATGCCGTCGTAGCGCGCCGTGTCCGGCTGCTGCACGACGCAGACGCCGCCGTGTTCCTTCACCGCCCGCAGGCCGGTGGTGCCGTCCGCACCCGTGCCGGACAAAATCACGCAAGCCGCGTTCGCCTGCTGATCGACGGCGAGCGACAGGAAGAAGTCGTCGATGGGCCGGCGCAGCCCGCGCGGCTGCACGAACTCGGTGAGTTCGAGTACGCCCTGCTGGATGGCGAGGCCGCGGCCGGGCGGGATGATGTAGACGGTGTCACCCTCGATGCGCTCGCTGCCCTCGCATTGCAGCACCTTGAGATCGGTGTGCCGGTCGAGGAGTTGCGCCAGCATGCTCTCGTGGTTGGGATCGAGATGCTGAACGATGACGAAGGCCATGCCGGTCGGCGCCTGGGCGCGCGACAGCATCTCCCGCAAAGCCTCCAGGCCGCCCGCCGAGGCGCCGATCCCAACGACGGGACCGGCGAAGCCGGGCGGGGATGCGCCCGCTCCGCTGCGCGCCTCGGGCGCCTCGGCCCGGGCGATGTCAGGGAAATCCGGTTCCATCGAGATCCGCGAGGGTCAGCTTGGCTTGGGCGACGGTGGCGACGGTGTTGGCAATCGCCTTCAGCGACCCTTCGAGGACGATCCCGCTCTCGGCTAGCGAGGGACGCAAACGGGACAGCGTCCGGCTCAGTTCCGCATCATAGGCAGCGAGCAGCTCGGGTTGCGAGCGGCTGACGTCGAATTGAGATGCGAAAAGAAAGCGCACCTCCCCCGACAGCGCCCGCAGCTTCGACATGAAGAGCAGGTTGACGAAGGGGCGCCCGTCCTTGCGGACGTTGAGGATGGTGGTACGCACCGCATTCACACCGTCGCCTTCGAGGAAGGCGTGGATCTTCTCGCGCGCCTCTGAATTCTCGGCGTCGCCCTGCAACAGGCGGCAATTCCGCCCGATCACCTCCGGGGCGTCGTAGCCCGTCAGCTTGTGGAACGGCTCGTTGACGAGGAGCAAGGGGTTGTCGTCGCCTACATCGGCGAGTGCCAGCGCGATATGCGCCTGCTCAAAGTAGCGTTTGAGCTCTTCCGGAACGGCCGGGGAGGAATATTGCGCCTGCACGATAGATCCTTCGCCGCCTGCCGTACCATCCCCGCGCCCCTGTGACCGTCGTCGGCGACACGCGGGGCTAACATAGGAGCAACGTTGCTGAAACCGTGCCCATTCGGTTCGAGATGGTCGAAACGTCGCCAGCTTCCACCCTCGAGCTGCACCGACCCGCTCCTCGCCGAAACGTGAAGGAGAGCCATGGGCCGGTCCAGGCCTCGTGGACCGATTCGCTGTTTGCAGAATTCAGGGGTTGTCGCTGCAGCGTGGGCTGAAGACGTGCGCGAATAACCTTGATGGTTTTTGGATGGCACCGCGCTAATTTTGGGGTGCTGCGAAACAGGCGATGGGAGCTGAAAAGTCAGTAAGTTGAAGCGTACATATTCAAGAGGGCAAAGGATCAAACGCCGCAATCTTTAGAGAGGGTCGCAGAACGTCCGTTTCGAGCCGAAGGGCCAGGGGCCGCTCCCCACCCGTTGCGGACCTTTGGCTGTCGCACCTTCGCTGTTCCTTCAAATTCAATAGCTACCTCGTTGGCCAACCGAATTACGGTGCAAATTTCGTAATTACCGGGAGCCCGAAAAGGGCAATTTTCATGCGCCCGGTTTCACCAGCCACGGGTGCAGCGTGAGCCACGGTTACATGGCGGCTTTGCCCTATACTTTTTGGGGGCCGCATTGCGCCATGAGCGGACATCAACTCGATACCCGTAACCGGACATTCAGCTTCGCGCCCACCCCTGCCTTAAAACCGCATCCTCACATGCCTGAAAGCAGACATGCGAGCCTGCTATCGATTGTTCAGCAATAACAACGCTCCGAGTAGCGCTGCAGAGGTGTAAGGCCTCCCGACATCCACAACCATCGTCGACCGTTGCGGCTCTGTGTGGACATGCATTGATGTGCTATGGAGTGCGGGGAGGACGACACATCAGGATGCGGTCCATCGGTCAGCACCTCGTCGATGCGTGGCCGCGCCTGTTCCGCTACGCGCTAGCCCTGACGCGTGAGCCCGACGCCGCACGTGACCTGATGCAGCAGAGTGCTCTCAAGGCGCTTTCCACGCGTACGACTCCCAGTGAGCCTCACGCGGCCCGCGCCTACCTGTTCCAGATCGTGCGCCACGCCTGGATCGACCGGATCCGCCGGACCCGCCTCCACCACGAGGATGAGCTCCTCGATTGGCCCGACGAGGGGTTCGACGACCGCCTGATCGAGGCGATCGCCGTGCGCCAAGCCTTCGCCGCTCTCGATATGCCCTGCCGGGCTGTCGTGACTTGCGTGGACGTCGAAGGCTTGAGCTACCGGGAGACCGCCGAACGGCTCGGCATTCCCGTCGGCACGGTCATGAGCCGTCTGCACAGGGCGAGGCGGATCATGCTGCACCGGATCGCCGGGCCGTCCGATGGGAGCGAGGGGCCGTGATGCGCTGGGAGACCCTCAATGCCTACGTCGATGGGGAACTCGATCCGCAGGACCGGCGCGCAGTCGCGGAGACGCTGGCCCGCGATCCGGTCCTGGCCGCGCGGGTCGCGACCCTGACCCGGCTGAAGCAGGGAGTGAAACAGGAGGTGAAGGCTGCGGCCGTGCCGCCCCGGCGCGCGCCGATCGCCCGCGCCTCCCTCGGATGGGCGTGCGCCGCGGCCCTGGTCGTCCTCGTCGGCGCCGGCTGGCTCGCCCTGTCGTCTCGCGCGCCGGCGGACCCCGCGCGCGCGGCCTTCACGGCATGGGGTGCGGCGGGCTCACCCGCGAACGACGTGCGGCCCGCGGGCGGCCCGAATGGCTTCCCCCTCGATCTGGGGGCGGCAGGCTTCCGCTTGGTCTACCTGTCCCCGGACGACGGTTCGGCCGGTCGGCTCGCAGGTTACGAGGGGCGTCACGGCTGCCGGCTCGCCATCTGGAGCGGACCGTCGCGCGGGCAGGCCGGTCGGGAGATCGCGCAAGGGAGCGGCGGCCTGCGTGTGGCGCGCTGGGACAGCGAGGGGCGCCACTACGTCCTCCTGTCCAAGACGGTGCCGGCCGAGCGGTTCGCCCTGCTGGCCGAGGCGGCCGTGCTGCTCACCGAACCGAACAAGACGGACCGCCTGCGGCTCGCGCTGGACCGGGCGACCAGCCTCGCGGAGCGCCCCTGCACCGGCTGACCGGCGCGAGCCGCGGAATTTATTTCGACCCGCCGCGAATAGACCGGGGGCGACATGCGTCTCCTCCTCCGCACGTCGCGGGCCCGGTCGCCGGAGTCACGCGCGGACAGGGGAGGACTTCGGATGCTCGACAGACGCGATCTCATCAGGCGGGCGGGCCTCACCGCCCTGGCGGGCCTCGGCGGTGGCACTTTCGCGTCCTTGCGCACGCTCGCGGGCGACAACGCCACGCTGCCCTTCGGCAACGGCGAACGGCCCCTGGTGGCCTATCCGGGCAAGCGCCCGCTGCTCCAGATGACCGCGCGTCCGCCGCAGCTGGAGACTCCGTTCTCGGTGTTCGACGAGGGCGCGATCACGCCCAACGACGCGTTCTTCGTGCGCTACCATCTCGCCGACATCCCGACCGAGATCGATCGCGAGACCTATCGCGTCGCGATCAAGGGCCATGTCGAGCGGGAGGTCTCGCTCTCGCTCGCCGACCTGAAGGCGATGCCGACGACCGAGATCGTCGCGGTCAACCAGTGCTCGGGCAATTCCCGCGGCTTCTTCACGCCGCGGATGGCCGGCGGGCAGCTCGCCAACGGCGCCATGGGCTGCGCCCGCTGGACCGGCGTGCCGCTGAAGGCCGTGCTCGACAAGGCTGGGGTGAAGGCGGGCGCCGTGGAGGTCGCCTTCACCGGGCTCGACGGCCCGGTGATCCCCGAGACGCCGGACTTCGCCAAGTCGCTCAAGCTCGACCATGCCAGCGACGGGCAGGTGATGCTGGCCTGGGGCATGAACGGGCAGGACCTACCCTGGCTCAACGGCTATCCCCTGCGCCTCGTCGTACCGGGCTTCTACGGCACCTACTGGGTCAAGCATTTGGAGAGCATCAGCGTGCTCGACAAACCCTTCGACGGCTTCTGGATGCAGAAGGCCTATCGCATCCCCGACAACGATTGCGCCTGCACCGAACCCGGCAAGGCCGCGGACAAGACCGTGCCGATCAACCGCTTCACGGTGCGCTCCTTCCTCACCAACCTGACCGACGGGGGGCAGGTGAAGGCCGGCCACACGCCCTTGCGCGGCATCGCCTTCGACGGCGGCTCTGGGATCAAGGCGGTGGCAGTCTCGACCGACGACGGCAAGACCTGGACGGAGGCGCGGCTCGGGCAGGATCTCGGCCCCTACGCCTTCCGGCCCTGGACCCTCGACGTGGACTTGTCGCCGGGATCGCACGCGATCCGGGTGCGGGCGACCGCCAACGACGGGGCGAGCCAGCCGATGGAGCCGCGCTGGAACCCGGCCGGGTACCTGCGCAACGTGGTCGAGACCACCCGCGTGCGCGCGGTCTGAGGGAGTGACGACGATGACCCGCATCACCCTCGCCCTCGCGGCGGCCCTCGCCCTCGCGACCGGCGCGGCGCTCGCCGCGCCGAAATCCTACGCGGTGCCGGAGCCGACCGCGGAGCTGCGGGCGCCGAAGGCCGGCATGCACGCGGAGGGCTTCGAGGCGGCCCAGGCGAACTGCCTCGTCTGCCATTCGGTGGACTACATCGCGATGCAGCCACCGGGCAAAGGCGCGGCCTTCTGGGAGTCCGAGGTGACCAAGATGGTCAAGGTCTACCACGCGCCGATCGACGCGGCGCAGGCCAAGGCCATCGCCGCCTACCTCGCCGACACCTACTGAGGCGAGGCGGGCAACAGGGGGGCGGTCCGGCGACCGCCCCCTCGTCCCGTCAGCGCGGTGCCTGGGTCTGGACCGTCGCGCCGGTCTCGCCGGGCTTGCCCTCGACGATGACGAGGCTGCGCCGCGTGGCTTCGTTGGCGTTCTGCGTCACCTGCCGGATCGGACCGACGGCGTTGACGATGGCCGCGCCCGCCGGGTTCGTCATGAAGGCGGCGAGCGGCTCGAGAAGCCCCGTGCCCTTTGGATCGGCCGCGAGGGCCAGGACGTAGGGCTTCTTCGGCGTGAGGCCCGTCACCGCCGCCTGCAGGGTCTGCAACACGCCCTGGTCGAACAGCGTGACCTGCGTGGCCGCCTTGCCGTCCGGGCCGGCCAGCGTCAGCGTGCTGGATTGGCCCGCCGCGCCCAGCGGCTGGAGGTTCGGCGCACCCGCTCCCTCCGGCACCGCCTCCGGGACGTAGGCCACCCCCTGCGGCCCTTGGCCGACCGGGATCGTGGCGATCACCGCGTTGCTGCCGGTGTCGATCACCGCGACCGCGTCGGCATTCTCCAGGCCGACATAGATCCGCGAACCGTCGCCCGAGGGCCAGAGGCCGTGCGGGAGCGCGCCGGTGGGAATCGTCGCGACCTGCGAGAAGTCGTCGGTGCGGAACACCTCCACTCGGTTCAGGCCGCCGACCGTCACGTAGGCGAACTGCCCGGCCTTCGTGCGCGCGATGTTGACGTGGTTCGTGATCGGTCCCGTCTCGATGGTCTTGAGCGCCTTGAACGGCGGCGTGGCCTCGAACACTTGGACGCGGCCGACGTCCTTGAGGGTGAACCACACCTGCTTTCCGTCGGGCGTCGCCGCGATGTCGGGGCAGAACGGGCTCTCCTGCTTGATCCGCCCGACGATCTCGCGGCTCTTCACGTCGATGGCGACCGTCTCGGGGCTGAAGCTGGAGCAGACGTAGCCGTAACGCCCGTCGGGCGAGAAGATCGTCATGCCGGGCCCGTTCGGCACCGTGATCCGGCCCGTCTCCCGGCCCGTACCGGCGTCGAGGATCGCGACGTAGTCCTCGCCGCGCACGCTGACCCAGACCTCGCGCCCGTCCGGCGTGAAGAACGCCTCGTGCGGCGAGCGCCCGACATAGGTCGTGCGGCGCACCGTGTTGGTGGCGGTATCGATGAAGCTGACCGAGTTCGAGCCGATCGAGACGGCGAGCAGAGTCTTGCGGTCGGGCGAGAAGCCCATGCCATGCACGAGGAGCTGGCCGCGATAGAGCGGGCTCAGGTTCGCGGGCGTCGTGTCGCCGAGGCGGATCACGCCCAGAAGCGTGTTGGCGGCGGGATCGATCACCGAGACCGTGTTGGAGAACTGGTCCGAGGTATAGAACCGGTCGCGCGGGCCGACGGGCACGTCCGGCGCCGAGGCGGGCCCCGGCGCTTGGCCCGCCAGGGCGGTCCCGCCAAGGAAGGCGATCAGCAAGGTCGCCGGAATGAGTTGTCGCATCGTGGGGGTCTCTTCGCTCTGATTGCTGGGTCGGTAAGCGGCGATCGGCTCAGTGATGGTGGCGGGGCGGGGCCTGCGGCGGCGTGGCTGACACGGCCGGTCGCTCGGCGAGGGCGCGGCGCATGACCTCGATCTCCTGCGCCTGCTCGACAATGATGCCCTGCGCGAGCCGACGCAGGACCGGGTCGCGGCCGTAGGCGAGTTCGGCCTTAGCCATCTCGATCGCGCCCTGATGATGCGGGATCATCATGGCGGCGAAGTCCCGGTCGGGATCGCCGGACGGCACCACCGCCATGTCCGCGTGCATCCGCGCCATCGATTGGGCCATCATCGCATCGAAGCCGCCGGGGGCGGTCTCCGCATGCCCGGCGCGCATCATCATCCCGCCAGCCAGGACGCCTCCGGCCATGAGCAGTGTGATGAGGATCGCCGTCGGTGCTCCGCGCATGGTCTCTCCCGCAGTGTCGAGGTCACGCGGGGAGAGATGCCGGCCGGGCCGGGATATTCCCCGCCGCTCCCGGCTAATCGATCACAGATGCGTGATCAGCTTACCGGGGCGAGGCTTGGAATAGTTCGGGCGTTTCCGGCATCTCTCATCCGAGCGGCGGCGCGGGCCTTGCCGTCGGCGCGAACCGGAGACCGCCCTTGGACGACCTCGCCGTTCTGATCGAACCGCAGATCCCGGCCCTGCGGCGCTACGCGACCGCGCTGTTGCGGCAGCGCGAGGCGGCCGACGACCTCGTCCAGGACACGCTGGAACGGGCGATCCGCACTTGGCCGCAACGCCGCGAGGGCGATCTGCGGGCGTGGCTATTCGCGATCCTGCGCAACCGCTACCTCGAAGGCGTGCGCCGCCGCCGGGGCATTGAGGTCGGCCCGGAGGCGCTGATGGAGATTGCGGAGGTCGGGGTCGATCCCGAGGCGGCCGTGGGCGCGCGGGACGTGCTCGACGGGATCGCCGCGCTTCCCGAGGAGCAGCGGTCCGTCTTGCTCCTCGTCGCGGTCGAGGACATGTCCTATGCCGAGGTCGCCACCGTGCTCGCGGTCCCCATCGGCACCGTGATGTCGCGCCTCAGCCGGGCACGCGGCCGGATGCGCGCTTTCCTCGATCAGGCCCCGACTATCGTCACCGGGCATCTGCGGAGGGTGAAATGACCGCGTCCGACCCGCGTCCCGTCGGCGAGGACGATCTGCACGCCTTCGTGGACGGACGGCTCGATCCAGGCCGCCGCGACCGCGTCGAGGCGTGGCTCGCTGCGCATCCGGAGACGGCCGCCCGGGTCGCCGCCGACCGGGCGGTGCGGGAACGCCTGCGGGCGCGCCTCGCGCCCGTGGCGGACGAGCCGATCCCCGCCCGCCTGCGCATCGCGAATCTCGCGGGCCCACGCCGGAGGCGCATCCCGCGCTGGTGGCCTAACGCGGCGGCGGCGGCGCTCCTGCTCACCGTCGGCGGCGCGGCCGGGTGGGTCGGGCGCGGCGCCGTGCCGAGCGCTGGCGCCCCGGCCGAACCAATGACGCAGGCGGCCGTCTCTGCCTTCCGCACCTACGTGGTCGAGGCCGCCCATCCGGTCGAGGTCCGCGCCGACGGCTCAACCGACCTCGTGCGATGGCTCAGCGCGCGCCTAGGCCGACCCGTCACCGTGCCGGACCTGCGGGCGCAGGGCTTCCGGTTGATGGGCGGGCGCCTGCTCCCCGCCGGAGACGAGCCGGCGGCGATGCTGATGTACGACGACGACCGGGGCACCCGCCTGACGCTCTACAGCCGGGCCGGGCCGACCGGCGGGCGCGGCGTGTTCCGTTATGCCCGCGCCGACGACGTCGCCGCCTTCTCGTGGATCGACGCCGGGATGTCTTACGTGGTGACGGCCCGCACGGACGAGGCGCGGCTGCTCCGGGTCGCCGAGGCGGTCGATGCGCAGGTCTCGGGCAAGCGCGAAGGCGCGCGGTGACGCTCGTATCCGAACCCTGCCGGACCACGCCGGCCAAGGCCTCCGCCGAGCCCGAGACGCCATGACCCTCGACCAGTTGCGCATCTTCGTGGCGGTCGCCGAGCGCCAGCACGTCACGCGGGCGGCCGAGGCGCTGAACCTCGTCCAGTCGGCGGTCAGCGCCGCCATCAACGCCCTGGAGAGCCGGCACGCCGTCAAGCTGTTCCACCGGGTCGGCCGGGGCATCGAGTTGACCGAGGCGGGCGGCGTCTTTCTCGGCGAGGCTCGCGCGGTGCTCGCCCGCGCCCAAGCGGCCGAACTCGTGCTCGCGGACCTCAGCGGCATGCGGCGCGGCACGCTGGCCATTCAGGCGAGTCAGACCATCGCCAGCCACTGGCTTCCCCGGCACCTCGTCGCCTTCCGGGCGGCCTATCCCGACATCGTCCTGCGGCTCGGCATCGGCAACACCGCAGAGGCCGCCGAGGCGGTCCGGGCGGGGACGGCGGAACTCGCTTTCGTGGAGGGCGCGATCGACGACGGCAGCCTCGCGAGCGCCCCGATCGCCGAGGATCGGCTGGTCCTCGTGGTCTCGCCCGGCCACCCGTTGGCCGCATGCGCGCGGCCGGGACGATCCGATCTCGCGTCAGTCTCTTGGGTTCTGCGCGAACCCGGATCGGGCACGCGCTCCGCCTTCGAGGCGGCGATCAGCGCACTGGGCATCGCACCGGACGCACTCACGGTTGCCCTCGAACTGCCGTCGAACGAGGCGGTCCTCGCCGCCGTCGTGGCAGGGGCCGGGGCAAGCGTTCTGTCCGAAGCGGTGGTCGGACCCTCGCTGCGAACCAGAGCGCTCGTCGCCGTGCCCTTCGCCCTGCCGACGCGGACCTTCCGGGTCCTGCGCCACAAGGAGCGCTACCGCAGCCGCGCCGCCGACGCGCTGCTCGACCTGATCCGTGCCGCTCCTTGATCCGTCGCGGAACTCAGGCGACCTCGACCCTCACACAGTGCCAGGAAGCGCTGAGATAGCCCTTGAAGTTCCACGTCTCGTCCGGCCGCGCCGGTTGGGTCTGCCCAGCGGCGTCCCAGGCGCGCACCACGAGGTCGCGCTCGCCGGACGGAAGGTCCAGCACGATCTCCCAGAACGTCCAGGCGAAGGGGGCGCCGGCCTCGTGTTCCAGCACGGCTTGATGCCAGGACCGACCGCCATCGCTTGAGACATCGACGCGCACGACCGCCCGGTCTCCCGCGATGGCGTACCCGCGGACGGTGGTCTCGCCCATCTTGAGCCGGGCTCCGCGTGCGGGCTCGCAGATCGCGGCGTTGAGCGGCATCGTCTCGATGGTGTGGCCTTTCGCCGGATCGGCGGTCTCGGCCGTCACGTCCGGCGGGAACAGCTTGTAGTCGTCGGCTTGCATCGGGTTGGTCGAGGGGTGGTCCTGCACCGTGATGCGCTTCAGCCATTTCGGGCTGCGCACGCCTGCGAAGCCCGGCACGACGGCTCGCACGGGGAAGCCGTGTTCGGGCAACAGCGGGGCCCCGTTCATCGCGAAGGCCAGCAGCGTCTCGTCGGCGACCGCCTTGGCGAGCGGGATCGAGACGCCGTAGAACTGGCCCTCGACCACATCGTGGCTCTCGAAGGCCACGTGGAGGTCCGAGTGGAGGTTCGCTCCCGGCGCTACGCCCGCCGCACGCAGGACGTCGCCGAGGCGGATTCCGGTCCAGTCCGCCGTCCCGATGGCGCCGCCGTCCCAGGGATCGCCCGAGACCGGGGCCACCGCCCGCATATCGGCGCGGCGGTTGCCGGCGCACTGCATCGTGGCCGTGACGGTCGCCTCGGGAAAACGCGCGCGCAGATCCGCCAGCGACAGATCGAGGGGGCCGACACCCGCGCCGTCGATGGACAGACGCCATGTGGCGGGGTCGATCTCCGGCAGGTCGCCGTGGGAGCGGACGTAGAAGTCTTCCGCAGGGGTCCGGTAACGGGCCCGCAGGCGAGTCAGCGGCGGCTCGGCGTTGTAGGGGCGCTCCCCATGAACGATCAGGCGCGCCATACGCTCGGTCAAGCTCGACATCGGGTGTCTCTATCGCAGAAGGTCGGAGCTCAACGCGCGCGGACGCGCCAGGTGGCAGGCCTCTGTCAGGCGATGCCGAGCAGGCGGATCAGCCCGAGGCTCACGGCCGTGAGGGCGGCGAGCGAAGCGACCACCGCCAGGGTGACGCGCGGTCCCGCCTTGGCGACGCTGCGCACGTCGACGCCGAGGCCGAGGGCCGCCATCGACACGATGGTCAGCGCGTTCGCCGTCGCGGCCATGGGGTGCAGAGCCCCTTCGGGAACGAGCCCCGCCGAGCGAAGACCCGCCAGGGCCAGGAAGGCTAGGATGAACCACGGCACCAGCCGGTGCAGCGGCATCCGGCCCGGGGCGGGGCGCTCATCGACCGCCTGGGACGGTACGGTCGCGTCCGTTTCCGCCCGCAGCCGGCCGATCCCGAGCGAGAGAGCCAGGACCACCGGCCCGAGCATCAGCACGCGGACCAGCTTGACCAGGGTGCCGACCTGGACGCTGAGGGCGGCCACCGGCGCGGTTGCGGCGAGAACCTGCGGCACCGCGTAGACCGTCAGCCCCGCGAGCACGCCGTACTGCATCGGCGAGAGGCCGAGCAGGGGCACGAGCAGGGGCAAGCCGAGAACGACGAGAACGCCGAGCACGGCGGTGAAGGCGATGGACGAGGCGACGTCCTCGCCGTCCGCGTCGATCACCGGGGCCGCCGCCGCGATCGCCGAGTTTCCGCAGATCGAGTTGCCGCAGGCCACGAGGATGGCGAGACGCGGGGCCAGCCCGAGAGCCCGGCCAATGCCGTAGCTCGCCGCGATGGCGAGAGCCACCACCACCGCGATGCCGACGAGAAGCCCCGGCCCGGCCGCGAGCAGCGTCCCGAGGCTGAGCGAGGCGCCGAGCAGGACGACGGCGATTTCCAGGACGGTCTTGGCGCCGAACGCGATACCGTGAACGAAGCGCCGACCTGGGCTCCAGGCCGTGCGGACGGCCGTGCCCAGCACGATGGCGAGGACCAGAGCCTCCAGCCACTCACGGCCGAAGATATGTTTCTCGACCCTCTCCAGCCCGAGGGCGACGCCCGTCACCGCGAGGCAAAGGCTCAGGCCGGGCAGGATGGAAGGCAGGGCAAGCGCGCGTGATCGGAGAAATGCTGCTGCGGGCATGGTGCGTGCACCTCGTGGAATGGATCTGCTACGACCATGACCGCATCCATTCGTTCGCTCCAACGGAACGTATCAATCGTTTTGATCACATGATGCGATGATTTGGCTGGCGACGACGAACGTCGTGCTTCGGACTGAAGCGAGCCTTGTCGATCGGGCAACCCGAGTTTGTGGCTTCGCTGATATGCAAGGAACGTTGCAGATCCCCGCTGACTGGGTCTCCGGAGACACAAGCCGTTGAGGTCAGCGGCGGGCCGTCAGGTCGGTGAACGGGCGCGTCAATTGGATGCCTGAGTGACGGCACGGTCGATGTTCACCCTCTCCGCCCAGTCCTTGGCCTCGGACTGACCCTTGAGGTTGATCAGCCGGGCACCGCTGACGTCGACGTTCTTGAAGTCCGCGCCCGTGACCGTAGCACCGGTCAAATTGGCCCCGGACAAGTCCGATCCCATCAGCACCACGCCGGTGAGATCGGCATCCTTGAGATTCGCATACTCCAGGCGTGACCGGCCGAGGTTGGCTCCCCTGAGGTTCGCGCCCGACAGGTTCACCGAGGTGAACACCGCCCGCATCAGACCCATGGACTGATTCTTGATGTCGGCTCCGCCCTTGAGATCGACCAGCGTGGCGCCGCTCATGTTGGCGCCCTTGAAATCGCCGATGGGCATGGACCGGCTGAGGTCGGCCTCGCTGAGGTTGGCGTCCCGCGCCGTGATGCCGAACATCTTCGCGTCTGCGAGCTTGGCGCCGGAAAGGTCTGCCTTCAGGAGCCATGCCTGTTCGAGGTTTGCGCCGCTGAGATCGGCGCCGCGCAGATTGGCCTTGTTCAGGCGCGCAGTGCGTAAGTTGACGCCCCGGAGATTCAGCCCCGAGAGATCGAGCCCCGACAGCGCCTTGTCGTGCAGGTCGATGGGCTTTCCGTTCGCGTCCTGAATCATCGCCTCGACGTCGGCGCGGCTCATCTCGGCCTTCGTCATGGCGGGTGAGGACATATCGGCACCGAGCAGCAGATCTTGTTCGGCCGCGGCAGGGCCGGCAGCGAAGACGGCGAGCATGAAGCTGAGGGCGAAACGGCGCATCGGTTTACTCCCGGCGGGCGCCACGCATGGCGGGCACCCTTATCGTGTTCGTTGTGTCGCGATGCTATGCCGGGCCGCTGCACCCGGTCGGTGACCCCGGTCACACAAATCAGGCGCGGCGGGAGAAAAGCGCAACGCGCGCCGGACGATCAACCCGTCGTCATGGCCGGGGGACCACGCCAGCCATGACGGATGCCCAGAAGGTCGAGCGGTGGATCGATCGGTTTCCGCTCCTACAGGCTCTCAGCCCGGCGCACCTTCAGATCGCTCGGGGAACCGTGCATTTCCCGGTGCTGGATGCAGGCGCCATCGCCTACGAACTGAATGGCGAGTGTGCCAACTACCTGATGTGCCTGGAGGGACGCACGCGGATCTTCCGGATGTCGGAGGGCGGACGCGAGGTGCTGATCTACAAGGTTGGCCCGGGTGGCACCTGCGCCCTGACCACCCAGTGTCTCCTGTCTGGCGGCACCTTTCCAGCGCAGAGCGTGGCCGAGGAGCGGACCGAGCTCGCGGCCCTGCCGGACAGCACGTTCCAGCACCTGATGGGCGACAGCGCGGCGTTCCGCAGCTTCGTCATGGATGATTACACGCGATTGATGTCCGGCCTGTTCACGCTGATCGACGAGGTCGCGTTCGCACCGCTGAAGCAGCGCCTCGCGCAACGGCTCCTGGCCGAGGCTGATCCGCGGGGCGTCGCCGCGGTGACTCATCAGAAACTCGCGGACGATGTCGGCAGCGTGCGCGAGGTGGTGAGCCGCATCCTGGCACAATGGGCCGAGGCGGGCCTAATCGAACTTCGTCGAGGCGCGGTCAAGATTGTTGACCGGACACGCTTGGAGGCCGCAGGGCGGCGGTGACTGGCGGCGTGCTGGTGTCCATTTTTGAGGCCGACGCCAATCGAGCTTTACGACTGGGTTGGTTCGACAGGACCTTGTCTGCTCTTTTTGGCAAGCCCTCCCCAGAGCAGACAGGCCACTACTGGCCAGAAGTTGCCGAACCGTGTCCATTGAACTGCCTGGAAGCGGACATTCCGACCGTCTGCAATGGGTCATTTGCGGCTTTTGAAGAGACTGCCTGTCTCACTGCTTACGCCAGATCACAGAGGTTCTCGAAGATATCAACGCAATTACGCCGAGTAACCCCAATGCTTGGCAAGAAGGCGTAGACCACGCCGGAGGCGATCGAGTGCGACCGCATTGGCCGCATGATCTTTGCCAAACCCCAGCCCCTGCCCTACCGCGCCAAGATCAAGCTCAAGGCAAACGACGTCGCGCACCACCCACCAATCACCCGGATGCAGCGCCGCCTCGGCCAGCCGCAGCGTACGGCGGTTCGATTCCATGATCTCGGTGATCGGCGTGCGGCTCGACGGATGGCCCCCACCGGCCCCGTTCGGATCGTTCGCCGCCGGGAAGCCCGATAGGCCGGCGAGGTAGTAGTGGCCGCGCAGCTTGTCCCCGGCCTCCATCAGCTGTTTGTTCGTCTGCGGATCGGGGTCGAGGCGGCCGCGGGCGTGAAGCCGGTCGAGCGGTGCTTGGTTAAGTCGGATGACGCCGCCGGCGCCGACGCCGCCCCAGGCACCGCCCCCGGGGCCGATGACCTGTAGCTTCCGGCCGGCGATCGTCATCGCGATCGTCACGCCGGCCTGCTGCAGCCGCTCTGCCGTCGCCCCGCCCTCCGGCAGCGTCTCGGCGGGGATCTTCTTCACCGCCTCGCGACAGGCGAGGGAAACAGGCTTCTTCTTGCGAGGACCGGCCACGGACAGCATCCCTCATCGCGGCAGTCGATGCGCTGCACGATGCGAGGGGGCGGCACCCGTTTGACCACTGTCAAGCCTGCTGGATCCGCGCCTCACCCAGCAGCATCGAAATCCGCTCGACCGCCGCACGCCGGTGTCGGCGGGCTGTCGAGTAGCGCAGGCCTCTCTCCCGGCACACGCTATGGAACGAGCAACCATGGGCCGCACACCAGACCCAGAGCTTGAGCGCTCGCCGGTGATCGGCATTCACGACGTAGAGGTCCGGCCATCGCAGAGGGCGATCTGGCTCGGAAGAGCGAGATTGCGGATCGGCGCGCTCGGCGAGGATCATCCGACGCTCGATGTCATGGTCGCTCAACACCATGGGCTGACGCTCATCTGTGCGATGGTCGGCCGACGGCGCCTTTCGCGCCCAGCGGCCGGCCAAGTTGTCCGCCTTATGTTCCAAGATAGCCCGTGATTCGTCGCCTACCGCCCCTTCAAGCCCACTGTCCAAATCGGGGCGGCTTCAGAGCGGTTGGTCTTCTCCCGGATCGGGCGCCCATCTCGCTAACTTCGAGGGCTTCTGGACATGCGCATGGCCTACTTCGCGCTGCTTCATCCGCCCGAGGACCAAAGCTCCTGGGGCGTCACCTTCCCCGATCTACCCGGCTGCGTGTCCGCCGGAGACAACTTCGAGGACGCCGTGCAGGCGGCACGCGAGGCCCTGTCAGGCCACCTCGCCGCCCTGCGCGCCGACGGCGATCCGGTCCCCCGTCCCCGCACCTGGGCCGATCTGTCGGACGATCCGGAGACGGATCGCGACGGCGCCTTCGTCCAGCTCATCACGCCGCGCCGCGTGCCGGCCGAGCGGGTCCGCATCAACATCACCATCGACAAGGGTCTGTTGAGCGTGGCCGATGAGGCCGCCGAGGCTGAGGGGATAAACCG
>NZ_JAPRBT010000042.1:0-249 GCF_043352485.1 Methylorubrum sp. POS3 | reverse complement strand
ACACGTAGATGTCCTGGGCGTAGGCCGCCTGCGGATCCGGGGTCGGCCCGCCGTCGAGGAACTGGGCATAGGTGCGGGTGCGGATCAGCCGCGCGCCGATGAGGTCGTCGTGGAGCGCGGCGGCCGAACTCATCACGCGCGTCACGTTGGTAATCGAGAGGGTCGGCTGCGGGATCGCCCCATCGGCCGTCATCTCGAAGCCCTCGCAGGTCACGTCGAGCGGGGCGTAGGTGATGCCGCGGAAGCGGA
>NZ_JAPRBT010000041.1:0-251 GCF_043352485.1 Methylorubrum sp. POS3 | reverse complement strand
GACGCGGACGTCCTCTACGCCGAGTACGACCCGCTGACCGGCGGCGGCGACGCGATCGGCACGGTCAACGTCCTCAACGGCGACGGCGGCAACGACTACCTCTACGGCGGGATCGGCAACGACCAGCTCAACGGCGGAGCCGACGACGACTACCTCTCCGCCAGCAGCGGCCAGGACACCCTGAGCGGCGGCGATGGCGCCGACATTCTCTACGGCGGATCAGACAACGACACCCTGCTCGGCGGGGCCGG
>NZ_JAPRBT010000040.1:0-264 GCF_043352485.1 Methylorubrum sp. POS3 | reverse complement strand
ACGGCGCCACCGAGGCCTGGCTCGCCGCCCTGTTCCACGGCGGGCGCCTCGTCATCGGCGAGCCCCGCGCCTGGACCGCGCCGGACATCCTCGACACCATCCGCCGGGAGGGCGTGACCGTCACCGGCATGTCGCCCGCCCTGCTCACCAGTCTGGCCGAGGCGCATGCGCAGGCCGGCGGCGGCCGGCTGCCGGTGCGCTCGTGGACGGCCGGCGGCGAGGCGTTCGGCCTCGACGCGTTCCGGGCGGTGCGCCGGACCTTCG
>NZ_JAPRBT010000039.1:0-272 GCF_043352485.1 Methylorubrum sp. POS3 | reverse complement strand
GAGCCTGTCGGCCCGGCGGTCTCGGTGACGCTGGCGCGGCCCGGGGCGGTGGTGAAGGTCGGGGCATCGTTGATGCCGGTGAGCGTGACGACGACGTCTTGGTTGGCCACCCCGCCATGGCCGTCGCTGACCTTTACGGTGGTGACGACGCGGGCCACGTCGTCGCGGCCGAGGAAGTCGAGGGCGCCGTCGGCGAGGGCGTAGCTCCAGCCCGCCTCGCCGGCATTGGCGCCGAGGGCGCCGGTCGGCATGGTGAAGCCGGCCTTGAGCGC
>NZ_JAPRBT010000038.1:0-254 GCF_043352485.1 Methylorubrum sp. POS3 | reverse complement strand
TCTCGATTACCAACGTGACGCGCGTGATGAGTTCGGCCGCCGCGCTCCACGACGACCTCATCGGCGCGCGGCTGATCCGGACCCGCACCTATGCCCAGTTCCTCGACGGCGGGCCGACCCCGGATCCGCAGGCGGCCTACGCCCAGGACATCTACGTGTTCGACCGGAAGACGGCGCACACCAAGCGGGCGATCACCTGGACGCTCGCCGCGGCGATGGACCAGGAGGGGGTGATGCTGCCCGGGCGGCTCATC
>NZ_JAPRBT010000004.1:0-3863 GCF_043352485.1 Methylorubrum sp. POS3 | reverse complement strand
TGCCGTTGCCGTCGCGCACGCACTCGAAGTCGAGGCCGGCGATCTGGATGGCCCGGCTGCCGATGGCGAGGCGGCTGGCGTCGATGCTGTCGGCCTTGATCGCGCCGCCGTTGATCTCCGTGCCCGTGGCCCAGGATGAGAGCTTCGTCCCGCCCGAGACCGTGATCGAGCCGGCCGTCAACACGTCGGCGGCGAGCTTGGCGGCCGAGATGCTGCCGTTGGCCGCGATGGTGTCGACATGAATGGCGCCGGCCTGAAGCCGGTCGGTGGTGATCGTGCCGGCGGCGATGCGATCGGCGTGCAGCGAGTTGGTGAAGAGGTTGCCGCCATCGATCAGGGTCGCGCTGGGCGGCTGATACGGGCTCGTCTCGGTCGCCCCGTCCCGCGTCGCGGCCATCATGAAGCCGGTCACGAACAGATACGGCCAGTCACCGCTGATCTGCCCACCCATGAAGTAGATCTTACAGTAGGTCGCGTCGGCGGGGGCCTTGGCGATCAACGTGATCCGCGGGTGGTCCTGCTCAGTCCAGCCGACCCGCCCTCCCGTGTCGAGCGCGACGAAACGCGTGCCGACATACTGGTGGGAGGCGTTGAGGAAATCGACGTAGATCCGGCCGATGCACCGGTGCGCCTGGACATAGGCCGAGAATTCGTAGGTCGTGCCGCCGGCGATCGGGTAATCCGCCCATCCGCCATCGGCGCTTAGGCGGGTCTGCTGCAAGCCGAACCAGTGATGGGTCGCCTGCGACGCCAGCTTGTAGTAGGCGATCGCGGCAGCCTTGAACCCAGCCGGGCACCAAACCGGATCAACATACACAGGGCTATAGGCGGCGGGGTCGCTGTTCCAGCCGTGCCACTTATGCCAGCCGCGGGTGCCCTGGGCCATGTCGGGGTTGAACGCCATGTTGGCGCCGTTGATGGCGAGCTTCGAGGCGGTGATCGCCCCGGCCGCGATCTGGTCGGCACCGATGGCGCCAGCCTTGATCTGTGCGGCGGTGATCGAACTGGCGACGAGGCGATCGGCGTTGACCGAATTCGCCTGTATCTCGTTGCCGGTGAGCGCGTTGGCGACGACGTGGCCGGCTGCGATCGTGCGGCCTGCGATCCGGTCGCCGGTGACGGCCCCGGCTGCGATCTGCGGCGTCGAGATCGCGCCGTCCGTGATCTGCGTCGCTTTGATCTGACCAGCCAGGGCCGCAGCGTTGACGCTCGCGATCTGATCGGCCGTCAGGCCTTTGATGTCGGCGACGTTGAACGTCTCGGTGACATACCGCCCCTGGCTCGCATCCCAGCGATAGAGCTTGCCGTCGCTCTCCAGGGTGATGAGCTGGCTGGTCTTGGTCACCGGTAGGGTCGCGACGACAGCCGGTACCGCAAGGTTCGCAGCCATCCTGGTCGCGTCGACGGTGCCGGCGGCGATTTGTGCGCCGTCGAGCGCCGCCGTCTGGGCGGTGCCGGCCCGGAGGTAGTTCGGCGCGGCAAGGTCGGAGGTGTTGCGCGCGCGCAGCCAGTAGGTGCGCTGGCCCGTGGTCGGCATGTCGTCCCAGTAGGCGGCTTGGCCGTAGGGCACGCGTCCGACCATTACCGAGCCCGAGGGCGGGGCGGCGGCGCTCGAGACACCTTCGAAGCCCCAGATCTCGATGTAATCGAGATCGCGATCGGCCGGCGGCGTGAAGGTGACGACGACGCGCTGGAACTTACCCGAGACGCTCGGCGCAGTCGGGTTCGTTGGCGCCACCGTGCTCTTGACCGTGGTGACGCTCCCCACCGGGCCGTAATCCGACGGGACGCCCGCCTTCGAGACCGATCGAACCTTGGCGTTCACCGCGGTCGCCGGCCGGAAGCCGCGCATCGTCGCCGCGTGGGTCTCGACCTTGCGGGTCTCCCAGTCGCCGGAGCCGATCTGCCACGCGACCTCGTAATGCGAGAGGTTGGCGCTGGTCGCCGCCGCCCAGGTCGCCCGGACACTTGCGCTCAGGCCGCCGTCGAGGCCGGTCTCGGCGCTCGAGACCAGCGTCGGCTGGCCCGGGCGCGCCGGCGCGCTGGTGTCGAACAGCTCGATCGTGACGGTCTTGGCGACCTCGGCCGAGACGTTGAGCTCGGCCGGGTTCTTCGAGAACGCGTCGTAGGCCGCCGCCCGGACATGGTAGGTCCTGCCCGGCGTCGCCTTGAGCGTGAACAGCCCGTCGCGCACCTCGTAGCTCTTGGCCGTGAGCGGATCGATGCCGGCCGTCTCCGACACCCAGACGAGGTAGCCGGCGAAGTCCGGGTCCGTGACCTTGGGCAGGTCGATCAGCAGCGCCTCGGAGGTCGATTGCACGCTCGGCGCGATCATCGCCGGGGGCGGGTTCGATACCAGCAGCGAGGCCGGCGGGCCCTCGCCGTCCTCGGCCGAGAGCGCGCAGACCGACACGCGGAACTGTCGACGCGGGCCGCCCTCGTTGGCGTTGACCTCGTAGTCGTAGCTCCACTCGGTCTGGCCGGCCGGCAGCATCTCCCGGTGCAACAGCGCTTGGCTCGAGGCGTCGAACACGGTGACGACGTTGCGGATCGGATAGGGCGGGACGGTCTCGGCCCGGAGGTTGGTCCAGGTCAAGGTGCAGGAGCGGCCGGCGAACGTGGTGCCGCCGCCCTTGACCGTCAGGCCGGTGACGCGCGTGGCTGCCTGACCGGCCCAACCGACCACGGTGTAGGTGCGTTCGCTCGGCAGCGACGCCTTGCCGTTCAGCCCGGTCGTCGCGACGAGGAAGCGCCACTCGCCGGTCTCGGCGTCGGTGAAGTCGATCGAGGTGCTCGGCGTGCGCGCCGTGACCACGGCGCCGGACGGCCGGATCGCGGTCACGGAATGGGCCACGGCGTTGAACGGCTGACCCGCCGTCCACGACAGGGTCAGGGCTTGCTTGGCCTGTCCCCGCTCGCTGTACTGGCTCTCGCGCACGGTCAGGTCCCTCGGCGGCGCGACCACGGCCGGGAACGCGGTGATCGTCGAGGGCTCGAACGCCGCCCCGCGATCGATCGCAGCGTACTTGCCCGGCTCGTGCTGCAGGGCCGAGACCGCGTAGACGTGCGGCTCCTCCTCGCGGATCGCGACGATGCGGTAGAGCTGCGGCTCGACCGGGCCGGCGATGAGCCAGACCGCCGCCGGATCGGGCACCTGCGTCAGCGCGGCGGCGAGCGCCACCGTGGTGACGGTGCCGGCCCCCGTCTCGATCGCCCGCTCCTCGACCGTACCGTCCGGGAGGGTGACCGAGATCGCGTAGCGCGCCCCGGCGGCGAGCGTGACGGGGCGGTCGAGCCTGAGCCGCGTCAGGCTCGAGCCCGCCAGGAGCCGGCCCGACAGGTCGAGATTGGCGATCTGCGGATCCTGGATCGCGACGAGGTCGCCGGGGCGGGCGACCGCGTGATCGAGGCCGGCCCGATACGAGACGATCTGGGTCTGGTGCAGCTCGGTGAACAAGAGCCACCGGCCGGCGCGGTGGGCCTGGCCGCGCGAGGTGCAGCCGAGCAGGTCGATCCGGGTCGGGTTGTAGCCGTAGCGGGCAACGCCCTCGGCATCCTCGACCACCTCGATCGCCGGCTTGTAGAGGTTGTCCGGGTCGTTCCAGGCGACGAGCGCGACCGTGTGGCGGGCGCGCCGGCCGGTGCTGGCGTAGGAGAACGTGCCGTCGAGGACGTTGGCCTCGGTGACGAGCAGGATCGGATCGGCCGGTCGGTCCTGGCTCGCCGTCACCGTGCCCGACGACCAGAACACCGTGCCGCGGAAGATCTGGGCGATCAGCTGCAGCAGCTCGAACGCCTCCTGCTGGGTCGCGATCACGCCGTTGAAGGTGTGGCGCGGCTCCAGCCCGCCCCGGCCGTCGGGG
>NZ_JAPRBT010000037.1:0-257 GCF_043352485.1 Methylorubrum sp. POS3 | reverse complement strand
CGCGGCATCCAGGCCGAACACCGCGTCGCCCTGCGCCTCGAACGATCCCCCGACGCCTTCGTCGCCATCCTCGCCGTCCTCAAGGCCGGCGCCGCCTACCTCCCCATCGATCCCGACGCCCCCCCGGAGCGCCGCGACACCGTCATCCGCCAGGCCGGCGCCCGCCTCCTCCTTACCGACGTGCCGGGCGAGGGCGAGGGCGCCGCCTGCCCGTGCCTGCGCCTCGACGACCCGGACGCCTTCGCCGGACCCGCCAC
>NZ_JAPRBT010000036.1:0-257 GCF_043352485.1 Methylorubrum sp. POS3 | reverse complement strand
GGCGAGGTCGCGCGCGACCGCCATGCCGAGCGCGGCCGAGATCGAGGTCGAGGAATGGGCCGCGCCGAACGGGTCGTACGCGCTCTCCGAGCGCTTGGTGAAGCCCGACAGGCCGCCGCCCTGGCGCAGGGTGCGGATGCGGTCGCGCCGTCCGGTGAGGATCTTGTGCGGGTAGCACTGGTGGCCGACGTCCCAGACGATGCGGTCGTCGGGGGTGTCGAACACGTGGTGCAGCGCCACCGTCAGCTCGACCACGC
>NZ_JAPRBT010000035.1:0-262 GCF_043352485.1 Methylorubrum sp. POS3 | reverse complement strand
TGGTCCTACGCCATCGCCGACAAGGCGCTCGACTTCATCGGCCAGAACGACACCGTGCGGGTGGTCACGACCGTCCAGGTGAACGACGGCAATGGCGGGGTGGCGCAGCAGGCGGTGACGATCGCGCTGAAGGGGGTCAACGACGCGCCGGTGATCGTGGCGGGCGGCCAAGTCACCGGGAGCGTGACGGAGAAGGCGGGGGCCTACGGCGATGCGAGCCTCCACCTCACGGGCGGGAGCTTCGACTTCGCGGATATCGACC
>NZ_JAPRBT010000034.1:0-626 GCF_043352485.1 Methylorubrum sp. POS3 | reverse complement strand
ATCGACATCCTGCGGGGCGACGATGGCAAGGACACCCTGACCGGCGGTAGCGAAGCCGATACCTTCGCCTGGTACGCCTCTGACTCGACCTTCGCCGGCGCGGACCAGATCACCGACTTCAGCCGCAGCGAGGGTGACAAACTCGACATCACCAGCATCGCCTACTCCAAACCCCTGGTGTTCCGCGGTGATCTGCTCGCGGCCAACGCCAGCTTCAAGGGCGCCGGGGGCGATGCGCTGCCGGGCTCGGACCTCGGCGACGGCTTCACCCAGGTCTGGTCGGCCCGGCTCGGCAGCGGCACCACCGCCAAGACGCTGCTGATCGCCGACATGAACCAGAACAACCAGCTCGACAGCGACGACTTCGTCGTCGAGTTCACCGGCACCACCGCTCCGGCCCTGCTGAGCGAGTCGGACTTCGTCGCCGGCACCTTCCAGGTGAAGGTCGGCACCGTCGGCAACGACACCCTCACCGGCACCGCGGATGGCGACCGGATCTACGGGGTGGCCGGCGCGGACACGATCTCCGGCCTGGGCGGCAGCGACGAGCTCTACGGCGGGACGGGCAACGATCGCCTCGATGGCGGGACGGGCAGCGACCAGCTCAACGGCGGGGCCGACAACGA
>NZ_JAPRBT010000033.1:0-766 GCF_043352485.1 Methylorubrum sp. POS3 | reverse complement strand
ACGTGCCGGGCGAGGGCGAGGGCGCCGCCTGCCCGTGCCTGCGCCTCGACGACCCGGACGCCTTCGCCGGACCCGCCACTGATCCCGGCGTACCCCTCCATCCCGACCAGCTCGCCTACGTCATCTTCACCTCCGGCTCGACCGGCCAGCCCAAGGGCGTGGCCGTCGCCCACGGACCGCTCGCCATGCATGCCGCGGCGGTCGGCGCCCGCTACGGCCTCACCCGCGACGATCGCGTGCTCCACCTCATCGCGCTCTCCTTCGACGGCGCCACCGAGGCCTGGCTCGCCGCCCTGTTCCACGGCGGGCGCCTCGTCATCGGCGAGCCCCGCGCCTGGACCGCACCGGACATTCTCGACACCATCCGCCGGGAGGGCGTGACCGTCACCGGCATGGCGCCCGCCCTGCTGATCAGCCTGGCCGAGGCGCATGCGCAGGCCGGCGGCGGACGGCTGCCGGTGCGCTCGTGGACGGCCGGCGGCGAGGCGTTCGGCCTCGACGCGTTCCGGGCGGTGCGCCGGACCTTCGCGCCCGCGCGGATCATCAACGGCTACGGCCCGACCGAGACGGTGATCACGCCGCTGCTGCTGGCGGTCGATCCGGAGGCGGACGCCGCGGTCTGGGCGGGGGGCGACTGGCTGCCGATCGGCACGCCGGTGGGAGCGCGCACGGCCTATGTGCTGGACGCGTCGCTGCGCGAGGTCGGCCCGGGCGTGCCGGGGGAGCTGTATCTCGGCGGGTCGGGTCTGGCGCGGGGCTATGTCGG
>NZ_JAPRBT010000032.1:0-846 GCF_043352485.1 Methylorubrum sp. POS3 | reverse complement strand
ACTCAGGAGTTGCACCTCGCATAGCGCAGTGAATAGCCGTGCTGGCGGAGAAATTCCGAGTTTCTGCTGAACGTCAGGAGCAGGCGGTTCAAATGAACGTCTGGCATGACCGTCATCAGTGCCAGAGCAGCACACGCCTCCAGGGTCATCCCGGTCTCTCGGTGCAGGATGGCCAGTGTCCAGGCCAGGAACACCAGCAGGACCCAGCGATCCAGGCCCACAGCAGTTCGCAATGCGAACTGCGCCAGACCAAACTGGTGCTTGCCCTCCTTGAAGAACGATTCCTCACTCCACCGCTTTGCCCCCTCGGCGACCACCTCGTCGCCTTCCATCAGTTCCGAAGAAACCGCGTGAAACACCCGGTCTCCACGGTCGACGCGACCCAGCACCAGCGGGTCATGCGGCCAGTTCTTCAATTCGATGTAGCCTCCATGCGGACAGTCAGCCACCGTGACCTCGCCTGGGTGCATCGTCCGCCGGGTTGACCGAACGCCCACCACAAACTCGAAGCCCAGCTGCCTGACTTCATCCAGGAAGACAGCGGATTCGAATCCGCTGTCTGCTAACACGCGAATCCGGAATCGACGACGGATCGCGTCTGGGACGGTTCGCAGAAGTTCTCGTGCCAGAGTCACTGGGGTCGCTGTCCCCTTGCCCCGGTAGACCCGGTACCCCACGGGAAACTTCACCGCTCCGTATTCGGCGAACAACACGACCAGATGGATGCCGTGAACCTCGTTATAGACGCGAACGAAGGGCAGCGTGCTGCCCTTTTTTTCGATGCTGGTCAGGTCGACACTCAGCCGCAGGAGTGGGCGGTGTTTTCGTCGGGCCGCGACAAGCAGC
>NZ_JAPRBT010000031.1:0-858 GCF_043352485.1 Methylorubrum sp. POS3 | reverse complement strand
GGTCGTCTGGAACTGGAGCGCCCCCGACAAGGCCCTCGACTTCCTCGGCGCCGGCCAGACGCTCGACCAGACCTACACGTTGACCCTCTCGGACGGGAAGGGCGGGGTGGTGCGCCAGGACGTCGTGGTGACGCTGGTCGGCACGGACGACCTGCCGAGCATCACGGGCTCGACCGGGGCGACGTGGTACGAGGGCACGGCCGTCAACCACGCGCGCTCGGGCACGCTGACCTTCGCCGATGCCGATCTGACCGACCACCTGACCGTCTCGTTCGCCGGTCAGAGCGTGAGCTACACCAGCGTGTCGGGGGCGGACCTGACCGCCAGCCTGACGGCGGATCAGGTCGCGGCCCTGAAGGCGGCGTTCACGATGCCGACCGGGGATCTCGGCGCGAACCGGGGCACGGCGACCTGGTCCTACGCCATCGCCGACAAGGCGCTCGACTTCATCGGCCAGAACGACACCGTGCGGGTGGTCACGACCGTCCAGGGGAACGACGGCAACGGCGGGGTGGCGCAGCAGGCGGTGACGATCGCGCTTAAGGGGGTCAACGACGCGCCGGTGATCGTGGCGGGCGGCCAGGTCACGGGGAGTGTGACGGAGAAGGCGGGGGCCTACGGCGATGCGAGCCTCCACCTCACGGGCGGGAGCTTCGACTTCGCGGATATCGACCTCTCGGACGTGCACGCCGTGCGGGTGACGTCGAAGGGGGCGGGCTATCTCGGCGCGCTCAGCGCCACCGTCAGCGCGGACACGACCGGCGGGGGGGCGGGCCATGTCGCGTGGTCGTTCCAGGTGGCCGACAAGGCGCTGGACGCGCTGGCGGCGGGCCAGAGCGTGACGCAGACCTACGCGGT
>NZ_JAPRBT010000030.1:0-836 GCF_043352485.1 Methylorubrum sp. POS3 | reverse complement strand
GCCGACGGCCGGCCGACGACGCCGGACAAGGACACGCCGAGCCGGCACATCGCCAGCTGCTGCAAGGCCCGGTTCGGCGTCGCCGCACCCCTGCCGTTCGGAGGCTTCCCCGGTGTCGGGCGCGTACGTGTTTGACGACGGCTGCACCGCGCGCTGGCGCGCGGCGGTCGAGGCCCATAAGGCGCATGCCGCCGCGGACTGGCCGCGCGAGGCCTGCGGGCTGATCGATGGTGAGGGGATGTATCACCCCTGCGCCAACATCGCCGAGGACCCGGTCCGCACCTTCGAGATCGCCGACGCGGATCTGGCGGCGGTCGATGGCGGCTGCCCGGCCGCGCTGCTGCACTCGCACACCGCGATCCCGCAGGAGGGTGGTCCGGCATTGCCACCGCTCGATGCGCCGTCGGCGGCGGACATGCGCACGCAGCGGGACATGGCGATCCCGTGGGGGATCACCCTGTGCGTTGAGGGCGGAGCGAGCGATCCGTTCTGGTTCGGCGAGGGCGTACCCCGCCCGCCGCTCTACGGCCGGTCGTACCGGCACGGGGTCGACGACTGCTACAGCTTCATCCGCGACTGGCACGCCAGCGTGGTGGGCCTGACCCTTCCGGACTTTCCGCGCGACCTCGATTGGTGGGAGCCCGAGCCCGGCCTGCCGCAGCAGGACCTCTACCGCGAGGGCTTCGCGGCGGCGGGCTTTGCCCGGGTCGAGCGCCCGGACGGTCCGCTGCCCGGCGACGTGTTCCTGTGCGCGGTCCGCGCGCCGGTGATGAACCACGGCGGCGTCTATCTCGGCGACGGGCTGATCGGGCATCACCTCATGCACCAGCTGTCGC
>NZ_JAPRBT010000029.1:0-292 GCF_043352485.1 Methylorubrum sp. POS3 | reverse complement strand
CTGGTGGTTCGGGGCTCCTGAGGGTTTCGGGACTGTTTGAGCGGCACGGCTGATCCGGGCGACTGGATCGGGCGATCGCTGTCCTTCGTGTCTCGGGACGGTCGACCGGATCGGCGCTTCGGTGTCGGATCGGACGGTTGACAGGACGGTTCGCCGGCTCTAGACGCCGCGGACCGCTCGGGCGGACTTCCCGGCAGCGACACGGATCGCTGCCATTCCGGGGCCGCCGCGGAACGATCGCTGAGGACGGGGCTGCATGGGCCGGGCAACCGGGGCATCGGCGCGTTTTCGG
>NZ_JAPRBT010000028.1:0-277 GCF_043352485.1 Methylorubrum sp. POS3 | reverse complement strand
GCTCGATCGCCTGGCGGAAGCCCGGCAGCTGGCAACCCAATGCGCGCACGGCTTCCGCCAGCGAGCGGACCGCGAGGCGGAAGCTCGGGCCGAACTGCTCGGCCATGCCGCCGTAGAGGTGCACCGTCCTAAGCATCGGGCTTCCATGCGTCAGCATTAGGCCTCCAGGCGTCGGGCAGGTCACGGTGGCGCACGAAGAAGCGCAGCTTCGACCGCCACACGCTCGCGGGCTGGCGCAGCGACAGCTGGTGCATGAGGTGATGCCCGATCAGCCCGT
>NZ_JAPRBT010000003.1:0-4521 GCF_043352485.1 Methylorubrum sp. POS3 | reverse complement strand
TCGAACCGAACCGGTCGACGTCCTCAGTCATCGTCCGGGCGAGCCGGGCGATGCGCTCGAACGCCGCCGTCGCCTCCTGAAGTTGACGTTGATCGAGGCCGAACTTGACCGGGTCGGCGATCGCCTTGCGGACCAACTCGACCTTGTCCTGCAGCGCCTGCAGCTCGCGCTGCTCGGGCAGGAGCGAGCGGATCACCCCGCCGACCTCGAACGACCGCTGCCCCCGCTGAGACCGCTCGATCGATTCGTCGCGCTCGTCGATCAGCGCCTTCAGCCGATCGACATCCTTGCGGACGGTCTCGACGTCCTTGGAACTGAACGCGAGCGGGTTGAGCTCGGCCGCCGCCTCGGCGGACAGGAGCCGCTTCTGAGCCTTGGCGTATTCCTGATCGAGCGTCCCGCCGAACAGCCCCTTGGAGATGCTACGGCCGAGATGGTCCCACCAGTTGTTCAGTGTCTCCGTCACGCGGGACCACCCACGGACCTCGTCGGCGACCCCCTTCGTGCCCGAGCGAACCGCGTCGAGCAGGGCGCGCTGCGCGGACAGTCGCTCCCCTTGAGCATCGAGGCGTCGGATGTTCTCCGCCTGCGCGTCGTTCAGGAACCCGTAACGCTGGCCCAGATCGAGGGCACCCTTCGAGACGTCCGCCAGCGCACCGGCGAGCCGGGTCACGCCTTCCTTGTTCTCGACGCCGAGGAACTTGGAAAAATCGCGGGTGGTGCCCACTGCCTGCCCGAGCAACTCGGAATCGATCCGGCCCGTCCCGGCGAATTGTGCTGCAAATTCCCGCGTCTCGCGACGGTTGAAACCAGCAGCGCGAGACTGGGCGTTCGCCAGGGCATTCACGGATTCGAGGGTCGCGCCCGATGTGCGGCCGACACCCTTGAGGACATCGTCGACCTGCTCCTGCGCCCCCCGGTAGGAGACGAGAGCGGCAGTTCCAACGCCGATCGCTGCTGCGAACCCACCGATGATACCGCCAGCGAGGCCGACACGCCCAAACAGCCGCATCAGCGCTCCGCTGGCGCGATCGGCATTGTCTCCGATCTTCTCCGCCCCCGCCGAGACAATGCCCTCTTCGACATGGTCGCGGATGGTTTTGCTGTCCTCGGTCTGACGCCGATCCGCCTCGGGCCCTCGACCGGCCGCTCCGGCAGTCCCACGGGCGCCGTCCTGTGCAAAACCGAGCGCCTTCTCGATCGCATGGGCCACGCGGTCGCCGATATCGCGAACGGCACTGCCGACGCTGACGCCGTTCTCCCCCATGAACATGGGAGCCACTTGCCCACCCTGCTGCAGGGCAACGGTCAGCGGGCTCATCCCACCCTGGAGGGAGGAGGCCGCATCGAGACCTTGGAACAGCAGGTTCTGTAGCTCGTCCGCGCGCAAGCGACGATCGCCGGTGTTCTCGTGGGCAGGCCCGTAACGGCGCTTGGCCAAGTCGTACAGACGCGCGGCATAATCGGCGTCGAAGCTTCCGCCCGACACCCCGCGCTCGATGACGGCGATATCGCGATCGAGTTGACGGCTGTTGCGGTATTCCTCGTCGAGGCGAGCGCGAACACGCTCCACCTCTTTCTGAGTTGCCGGGCTCTGTGTCGGGACAGGCTTGTTCGACGATGCGGCAGGAACCGATCCGACCCCGGCTTGGCCGGTAGCCTGTGCCTGTCGAGCCGACGCGGCGGTCTCGTGGGCCTTGCGCGTCAACCGCTCGGTGGCAACGCCGGCCTGATCGGCTGCCGTCGAGACGGAGCGAAACGCCGTCTCCCCGGAGCGGCCGACCTCGTCGAGCGTGCGCCGCAGCTCGGCTCCACCCTCGACCCCAAGGCGGATGGCGATGCTATTGACCGTCATCGGCAGCCTCGCGGTACGCGTTGACGATGACCGGCTCGATGCCCGGCAGCAGGTCGGCGAGCAGCGCCGTGTCGGCGCCCATGGCCGCCCCCATCGCCAGGATCGCCCCGAAATCCAGGGCGTAGGGCCCACCGAACGCGGCGCGGACCTGACCGCCGCAGCGCCGGATCACCGCCCAGGCGACGATGCCCTCGTCGGTCTGTGGCGCGTGCAGCCGGTAGGGACAGGCGGCACAGGTTACGCCGCAGGCGGCGCAGTAGGCGGCGCCGCCGCCGAAATGCCAACCGGCGAGCTCGCCGATGCGTTTTTTTCCGCACCCCGGCGCAGGGCGGGCGTGACGTAGAGCCCGTCGAGCGCGTCGTAGACCGGCCAGACGTCGAGGAGCATGTCGATGGTCTCGGTCGAGACCGCGACCGGGTTGCCGTCGGCATCACCGACGCCCTCCCATCGCCGGATCCCGCGTCGGCACAGCGCGTGCACCAGGGCGACGCTGGCGCGGGCATTCACTTCGCGCGGATCGGCGTCATCGACCTCGGCCTCGTCGCCAGGGGCGAGGATGGCGGCGACGGCCTCGCGGGCGATCAGCATCGAGGCGACCGAGATCGGTTCGACCTCGACGCGCACGCCGGGCACGAGGTCGAGCCAGAACGGCCCGGATTGACGGTCGAGCTTGAGCATCGCGGCTCCTGATGGTCAGGGGGAAAGCGGGATCAGTAGGACGCGACGCTGTTGATCAGCGTCGCGATCACGGTCTTGCCCGAGGCGTCGCGCGAGGCCTGCCACGGGAACGTCGCCTGCACCCCGGCCGGGCCCGTCACCGGGGTCTTGGCCCGCGGCAGGTAGACCGACGGTACCCGGAACAGCAGCGAGCGCGCGGCATCGATCGCCCAGCCGAAGCTGAGTTCGACCGAGGTGCCGGCGGTCGCCTGGTCGAGCAGCGCCGTATCGGCGAAGCGGACGACGAGGTTGCCCGACATCGCCACCATGCCGGGCTCGGCATCCTCGATCCGCCCGTCGCTGCGGATCGTCTCAACCTTGTCGAGATTGTTCGAATAGGTGAAGTCCGCCGAGACGACCGAGCCGAGCGCCGCGCCGGCGCGGGTGATCGCGCCCTGGGCCGGCGCGAACCGCTCGATCGCGGCTTCCGGCGGCGTGCCGGCGGCGGAGGCCTTGAGCTTGTTCTCTCCCTGCGCGATCAGCCCGAGCGTCGCGGTGAGCAGGCCCGAGCGCTGCATCTGCACCCGCATCGTGTTGCCGCGAACGCCGAAGTTCTGGCCGTAGCTCGGCACCTCGGGCAGGCCGACCTCGAGCGTCATCGACGGCAGTGTCGCCGCGCCCGAGGTGAAGACGTGCGTGCTGGTGCCGCTGACCGTGGTGGTGCTCGGTTGGCCGAAGAACAGCTTCAGCCAGGTGCCGAAGTTGCGCAGATCGATCGGCACGACGACGTCGCCGTCGTTGTTGATGACGTCGCGCGAGGGCGGCAGCGCCTCGCGGCCGTAGCCGAGCAGGTCGGAGGGGATCAGTCCCTGCTCCTCGCCGAGGTTGGACTGGACGAACGGCAGCTTGCGGTAGCCGCTGGAAGGCGGCGTGCCGTAGGTGGCCTCGAAGGCGCCCGCCATCACGGCGTTCGCTCCGCGTGCGCGGGCCATGGATGTCTCCTCGCGTGAGTGGTGTCAGTTGAGCGGGTCGGTCGTGCCGTAGACAGCGACGAGGCCGAGCACGGCCGAGCGCGAGACCGCCGCGCCCTCGCCGGTGAGCGGCTCGGTGTCCGGCGCGGTGACCTCGAGGTGGTCGCACAGCCCGCCGAGCGTCCGGTCCGCGGCGACGGCAGCGCCGATCGCCTGCAGCATCGCGTCGAGCCGAGCCTCGGCGGTCTCGCCCGGACCTTTCCTCGCGACGATCTCGACCGGGATCTCGTGCTCGAAGATGTAGGTGGCTGGGCTCAGCGTCACCTCGGGCGTGCCGGGCACGCCGTCGTCGACGGTGATGGTGCCGCCGTTCGGGATGGTCCGCGGCTTGGCCTCGTTGCGGCCATGCGCGGCCTGCGGCAGCGCCGCCCGCAGTAGGGCGACGACGGCTAGGATCACGCGCTCGCGGGTGCTCGACATCGCGCGATCACGCCTGCCAATGCGCGGCGATGGTGCCCGGCACCTGGTCGGCCCAGCGCCGGGCCGTCGCGGCGATGTCGAGCCGCTTGCGCAGCTTGGCCTGCCGCACCAGCACGAAGATGACGACGAAGGAGCGCCCACGATCGGGGCCGCTCTCGCGGATCGGCTGGAACGACTTGCGACGCTGGAACCGGGCGGCCTGGCGCCGGTAGAACGCGTCGGCCACGAGCACGCCGCCGGTCCGGCTCGGCACGAACCGCAGCTTCACCCCGGTCTCGCGCTCCCAGGCCGCCGGGGTCAGGCCGTTGTCGCTCGAGCCCTTGCCCCGGCGCTTCGACAGATGGTGCACGCCGGCCTCGGGGGTCGGGATCGCGAGATAGCGGCGGTTGAGCGCCGTAATGACGGCACCCCGGTCGAACGCATCGATCAGCTTCGGCGCATTGGATGAGACGTAGGCCGCCGCCTCGGCGCTCGCTCCGGCCTTCGGAAAGGTCTGGCCGCGCCAAGTGTTGGCGAGGCGTTGGCCGAGGCCGGCCTCGCGCACATCGGCGCGGAGGT
>NZ_JAPRBT010000027.1:0-410 GCF_043352485.1 Methylorubrum sp. POS3 | reverse complement strand
CGCGAGAACATCTTCGTGCGCCCCAACGACACGCTGACGCTGGTGCGCGATCCCCAGACCTTCCTGGCGGTGGGCGCGGTGGGCAACACCACCGAGATCCCGTTCGGGGCCGAGGGGCTGACCATGGCCCAGGCCCTGGCCCGCGCCTCGGGGCTGCGCGACACCCAGGCCGATCCGGAGGGGGTCTACATCTTCCGCTACGAGCCGGCGGGGCTGGTGCGCCGGCTGCGGCCGAACTCGCCGCTGCTCGGGGCGCCGCAGGTACCGGTGGTGTACCGGGTGAACATGCGCGATCCCCAGAGCCTGTTCCTGACCCAGTCGTTCCGGCTGCGCAACCGCGACCTGCTCTACGTGTCGAGCGCGCCGTTCTCCGAGGTGGCCAAGGTGCTCAGCGTCGTCTCCACCATCGC
>NZ_JAPRBT010000026.1:0-397 GCF_043352485.1 Methylorubrum sp. POS3 | reverse complement strand
CGTCGCTGCGCGAGGTCGGCCCGGGCGTGCCGGGGGAGCTGTATCTCGGCGGGTCGGGTCTGGCGCGGGGCTATGTCGGTGCGCCCGGTGCGACGGCGGCGCGGTTCGTGCCGGATCCGTTCGGGGCGCCGGGGGGGCGGCTGTACCGCACGGGCGACCGGGTGGTGCGGCGGGCGGACGGGAGTCTGTCGTATCTCGGGCGTCTGGACGGTCAGGTGAAGGTGCGGGGGTTCCGCATCGAGCCGGGGGAGGTGGAGGCGCATCTTCTGGCGCATCCGCGCTGCCGCGAGGCGGCGGTGGGGGCGGTCATGCGGGGGGCGGAGGCGCATCTCGTGGCCTACGTCGCCGGGCGGGGTCCGGCGGGGGATGCCGCCCAGGGCGAAGCAGACCTGGCCGC
>NZ_JAPRBT010000025.1:0-372 GCF_043352485.1 Methylorubrum sp. POS3 | reverse complement strand
CGCCGCCCGTCCCGTCCGCGTCCCACAGAAGCTGCTTGTGCGCCACGTCGTGCACGAACTGGCCGTGGCCGCTCACCGTCGCCGCCGTGCCTTCCGTGAACCACTCCGCCGCCAGCGCCCCCGGCCCGACCTGATGGCCCAGCGCGCTCGCCGAGAACACCAGCTGGTCCCCCGCGCCGAAGCTCGGCAGCGCCTTCTTCGTCAGACCCGAGAACACGAACTGGTCCGCGCTCCCCGTCAGCGTCACCGTCACGTCCTGCGTCGCGAACCCGGACTTCCCGTCCCCGACCTGCACCGCGTAGGTCTGCGTCACGCTCTGGCCCGCCGCCAGCGCGTCCAGCGCCTTGTCGGCCACCTGGAACGACCACGCGA
>NZ_JAPRBT010000024.1:0-311 GCF_043352485.1 Methylorubrum sp. POS3 | reverse complement strand
CCGGCATCAACGATGCCCCGACCTTCACCACCGCCCCGGGCCGCGCCAGCGTCACCGAGACCGCCGGGCCGACAGGCTCGAACGCCCTCCTGACCGCGCAGGGCAGCGCCGGATTTGCCGATCTCGACCTGACCGATGCCCACACGGTCGCCGTCTCGATGCAGGGCCGCGGCTTCATCGGCGCGATGACCGCCTCGGTCGTCACCGACACCACCGCCGGCGGGGCGGGCCGGGTCGTCTGGAACTGGAGCGCCCCCGACAAGGCCCTCGACTTCCTCGGCGCCGGCCAGACGCTCGACCAGACCTACACG
>NZ_JAPRBT010000023.1:0-1040 GCF_043352485.1 Methylorubrum sp. POS3 | reverse complement strand
GGGTCCGCATCAACATCACCATCGACAAGGGTCTGTTGAGCGTGGCCGATGAGGCCGCCGAGGCTGAGGGGATAAACCGCTCCGCCTTTATCGAGTGGGCGCTGGAGGCCGCCACCGGCCGGTAAAGCAGCCACGGGCAACTGGGTGCGATCGGCGCGCTTACGCCGCCCGCATCGGCTGGCCGGTGACCGAGCGCCAGAAACGTGCCGGCGCAGGTTCCGATACCCAGCCTTCTTCGGCATTAGACAGCGACCGGCCGAGCGCTCTACCCGCCGGTAGAGAACGAGAAGCGTAACGGCGACAAGCCAGTGGTCAAGCTTGCTTGTAGACTATGCCTTTGCAGACTCATCTCCCGCTTAATGAGGCACCATCCTCGCGAAGCGTCACTATTTTTTTAGTCGTCCGTATGGTTTTAGACTGTTTTTTGCATGGAACTTTGACAAACGTTCTCCCACCGCCGGATCGAGAATCAGGCCTCGGCGGCTGAGCGTCCGGTGCGCTCGCCTGCGACGTTCTAGGCACGTCATGGATCGAGTGCTTTCTCGTTTCACACCGCTACAGCCCGAAGCGTTCACCTACCGGGTGTTTTACCTCGATCAGCGCGGCGTGGTGTGCAGAGCCGAGGTGATTGATGCCTCGAGCGACGTCGAGGCCTGTCGCATCGCCGCTACGTTGGAAAGTGACTACGGAATTGTTCTATGGGAGCGCAGCCGCTTCCTAGCTCAGTATGCGGCGCAGCCGTCCGCCGCCGAATGGATTGCGTGAGCGGTCGACCAAAGACGTTCAGACAAAGCGACCAGCAGCGTTCAGGCCGACGAGGCGAGATGATTAGGGGGCTGCCTACCCCGCCCCGTCGGTGCTCCCGACGCGAACGCCGAACGCGGAGTGAAACTTAAATGAGCAGAGCGCAGGATCAAGTGTAGATTACATAATTCCATCTCACGTATCTGTGTGGTGAATTTACGGTTAATCAGATATACCATCTGTTTATCTGCCGGCGTCGACCGCACGCTCTAATATTGTGCAACCAGACACTGAAA
>NZ_JAPRBT010000022.1:0-910 GCF_043352485.1 Methylorubrum sp. POS3 | reverse complement strand
TCCTCGTCACCCACGACGTGGAGGAAGCCCTGGTGCTGGCCGAGCGGGTGATCGTGCTCTCCGACCGCCCGGCGGCGATCCGCGCGGACCTCCCCGTCGATCTCCCCTATCCGCGCCACCGCGACGATCCCGAACTGGTGCGCCTGCGCCGCACGATCCTCGGCATCCTCGGTCAGCCGATCTGATCGGCGGACCCTCAGGGGACGCGTCCCGCTTCGGGGAGGCGTTGAGCGAGACCCGCGCCACCACTCGCAGGGCCGGTCCAGGCCCGGGCCCAGGCGAAACGCCTGCGGCTTCGCCCGATCCAGATGACCTTCAGCTTGGGCGTTCTGCCCCCCCTCACCGCCACGGGCGCTGGTGCAGAGATGCGCAGAGCCATAGGCGTCGCGGTGATCTCCAGCAGATCGGCGTGACCGCCTTCGGCCTATTCCTGATGCCGGTCCTCGACGTGCTGCTACGCTGCTTCTCGGCCAACCGGCCACCCAAGAAATATGACGCAAGCGAGCCGGTTTCCGGTCGCGACAGCATTCGGCAAGCTGCATGACCCATCGTGTTCCTTGCTCCGAGACAGGCATAGCAAAAGCCATTTTCTCAACGGAGTGTTTCGTGGGAGATACTCACCTCCTTTATGTCGCGGCAATAAAATACAGTATAACCACCTCATTATAAAAAATAAATTGAGATCAGCGAGCGCGCATATGCTGCGATTTGGCAGTAAAAAGCTGAATGCCGGCTGTTGATACGAGGCAGAAATTTAGGCCCCACCTATTTAACCGCCGCTTTCCACCCCATCCGGACCTTCGGCGGAGGCGGCTCGAATGTCCGCAAGGGGTGACCTTGCCCCCTGTTTGCCCCCGTTCATAACCAGAGTCCGTTCTGGTTCTGGTCCTGTTTGGACCGGGTTGCAAAC
>NZ_JAPRBT010000021.1:0-1503 GCF_043352485.1 Methylorubrum sp. POS3 | reverse complement strand
GGGATCGCCCCATCGGCCGTCATCTCGAAGCCCTCGCAGGTCACGTCGAGCGGGGCGTAGGTGATGCCGCGGAAGCGGATCGGACCGGAACCGCCCTCGACCGCCGGGGTGAACGCGAACTGGCGGTTCACGCCGATCGCGGCGAGGTCGATGACGTAGAGGGCGACGAGGTCGCCCGGTGTCAGGCTCTGGCCGGCGCGCCGCAGCGCGGCGCTGGGTGGCGGAGCGGCGCCGCGCACGCGCGGGCGGGCGCGCTCGACGCCGCCGACGACGAACTCCGTCATGGGTCGAAGTTCTCCTCGAACCTGGCCGTGAGGGTCGACTTGCACCGGTCTGCGTAGTCGGTGGTCCATTCCGGGCAGATGAACTGGCGTGGCCGCGCCTCGCCCGGGACGAGGAAGGTGAAGGGCAGGTAGCCCCGCCGGCCCAGCAGGAACGCGTCGAGCGCCTCGATCTGGTCTGCCCGCAGCTTCGCTGAGCGGAACGCGAAGTCGCGCGGCAGCGGGTTGATGCCGTCGCCGGTGCGCTGGCTGTAGCGCCCGCCGAAGCCGGCGGTCAGCACTGCCGGCCGCGCCGACCGGCTCGACCCCGGGGCGACCGGCCCGTAATCGCCCAACCCGAGCGTGGGAAAGGCCGGGAAGTCCGGCATCAGGCGCCCGGGGACATCGGCATCGCCGGGGACGGGATCGGGGTCGTCACCAGCACCACGGTGTAGAGCTTGGTCAGGTCGAGCACCGCGTCGTCGGAGGCGTCGGTCAGTGCCTGCAGCAGGCCGAGCGCGCTGTAGGGCCGGGCGTAGGTGTAGAGGCTCTGCGGACCGTACTGGCTGATCAGATCGATCAGCGCGCCGACCTGCTTGGCCTGCACCGTGGCATCGACCGGGGCGGCACCCTCGACCGACACCGCGACAGGCCCGTTGATGCGGGCGGTCTCGAACAGGTCGACACCCTGCTCGAACACGGCGATCTGCGCGCCGTAGGGCAGGCTGAGGTTGCGCCCGGCGATGGCGACGGTCGGCTTCACGGTAGTCTTCGACATGGTAGTCCCTCTCAGTGGCTCAGGGAGGCGAGCGGCTGCCGACAGCGCTTCGCGAATCAGTGATTAGGGCGATGCACTCAGGCCGTCAGGGATTGGCCGTCCTGGTCGATGCTGGTGCGCTTGAGTTGGCCGGCGGTAATCGTGCCGACGTCGATCTTGCTGGCGCAGATGGACGTCGCGGCGATCTGGTCGGCGCGGATGGAGCCGCTAATGATGCGGCCGCCGTCGATGATGGTGGGACCTGCGGTCTCGGCAGCCTGCTTGGCGACGGCGGTGGCGATGCCCGCGAGCGGCAGGATGGCGGCGGTCGGCGCAAGGCCGAGCAACCGGACGAACGAGCGTCGGTTCATGCTCTCATATCCTTTGGGACAGTGCTGGGGTGACGGTCACCCGGACCGGCGCAAGCCGGCCTTCCACAGGGCGCCGTTGGTGCGCAGCGAGTTCGCCTGCTCCTGGTGGAAGATG
>NZ_JAPRBT010000020.1:0-1876 GCF_043352485.1 Methylorubrum sp. POS3 | reverse complement strand
CCGTCCTCGGCCTGCGGATCGGGCCGCTTGTTCGGCGCGCTCGACGAGACGATCTCGATGGTCAGGCTGCCCGAGGCGTCGGGCTCGACCTGCTTGGACAGGGCCGCCACGACGCCGATCGAACCGACGATGCCGGTCTTGTCGAGGACGAGCTCGCCGGCAGCCGAGGCCAGCCAGTAGGCCGCCGAGGCGGCGCTGCCGGTGACATGGGCGAGCACGCGCTTGCGCCCGCGCAGGGCGTAGATCTGGTCGGCGAGCGCGTTGATGCCGGTGGGCGATCCGCCGGGCGAGTCCACCATCAGCAGGATCGCGCCGACTTCCGGATCGTCCCCGGCGAGCCGCAGGTCGCGGGCGAGCATCGCCGCCGAGGTGCCGGAAGCGGACATCTCGGTCATCAGGTTGGCGCGCGGGAAGATCGGCCCGATCACCGGCACGATCGCCACGCCCTCGCGGGTCAGCATCGCGTAGCGCGCGCCCTCGAGCCGCTGCGCGCTCGGGCCGGCGACGGCCTGGAGGTCGAGGCGGAACCAGTCCCGGCCCTCGGCGGCCCGGCGATCGGCGCGGCCGCCGGCGTCGAGGCTGGCGAGGCTGGCCATGAAGTGCAGGTAGTCGGGCCGGATCGCCCAGGGTTCGACCGTCAGGGCGCGCAGGGCAGCGGTCATGGCGGCACCTCGGCCTGGGCGGGTTCGGGTTCGGGCTCGCTGCCGGGCGAGCCGGTCGGATCGGTCTGCGACGCCTTCGCCGCGTTGCGGCCGTCGCTGGTGTAGGCCAGCCCCAGGGCGTCCGCCCGGGCGTTGTCCGACGCGTTCTCGGCATCGACCCGCTCGGCGTCGTAGCCGCCCTGGGCGACGATGCGGGTGCGGGTGGTGAAGCCGGCCTGGACCTCCTTCTGGCGGCCCTCGACGTCCTGGACCGGGTGGATGTACGGCCAGGCCTGCGGCACCCACTCGACCGCGTAGGCCTGCTGGCGCGTCATGCCCTCGGGCAGCCGCAGCGCGCCGGCGAGCAGGGCGAGATCGATCCAGCGACGCCAGATCGGCCGGCACCACTGGTGCACGACGAGGTGATGCTGCCAGCGCTCGACGGCGCGGCGGAAGTCGTTGAGCGCGGCCCGCAGCGTGCGGTCGTTGAGCTGGCTGTAATCGCCGCTCAGCGCCTCGTAGAGCAGCCCGACCGCCGCGGCGACGCCGCGCTTGGCCTCGCGCACGAACGGCTCGAAGGTCGGCCCGACATCGGCCGGGTCGGACATCGTCACGTCCTCGCCCTCGGCGAGGACCTGCACTGTACCGGGCTCCATCTCGACGACGCCGATGCCGTCATCCTCGGCCGGCCCGGAGCCGAGCACGCCGGCGCCCGGCAGTTCCTCGTCATCGGCGTCGAGCGTCTTCTTGACGAAGGCGACGAGGCGGGCGGCGTTCTTCTTCCGCACCAGCTCGGCGTCGAGATACTGGTCGAGTTCGTACAGGGTGCGCAGGGCCCGGGCGAGCCAGGGCTCGCCGCGATCCTGCCCGGGGCGGCGCGCCCGGTAGAGGTGGCAGACGTCGGTCGCCGGGACGAGGACTTCTTCGAAGCCCCTGCCGGTGACGCTGCCATCGCCGGGATGCTCGCGGCGCAGCCAGTAGCCGGTGCGTCGGCCGATCTCGCTGAACTGGATACCCTGCCGAATGCGGCTGGTGCCGTCCGTCTTGAGATGGTCGCAGTGGTCGCCCTCGAGCACCTGCAGCTGGAACGGCACGGTCAGGCCGTCGGACGGGAGCCGGGTGCGCAGCCGGGTGAAGGTCTCGCCGCCCTCGACCATGCCGGTGACCGCGATCGCCTGCAGGCCGTAGAAGTCGTGCGCCCCGACCGAGTCCGCCTCGTCGGTCCAGGCCAGGAA
>NZ_JAPRBT010000019.1:0-1184 GCF_043352485.1 Methylorubrum sp. POS3 | reverse complement strand
CATCTTCCACCAGGAGCAGGCGAACTCGCTGCGCACCAACGGCGCCCTGTGGAAGGCCGGCTTGCGCCGGTCCGGGTGAGCGCGCCGAGCCCGCTCAGCGCTGCCTGCAGCCACTCATCCCACCCGAGCCACCTCAAGGAACCACTATGTCCAAGACTACCGTGAAGCCGACCGTCGCCATCGCCGGGCGTAACCTCAGCCTGCCCTACGGCGCGCAGATCGCCGTGTTCGAGCGGGGCGTCGACCTGTTCGAGACCGCCCGCATCAACGGGCCCGTCGCGGTGACGGTCGAGGGTGCCGCCCCGGTCGATGCCACGGTGCAGGCCAAGCAGGTCGGGGCGCTGATCGATCTGATCGGCCAGTACGGGCCGCAGAGCCTCTACACCTACGCTCGGCCCTACAGCGCGCTCGGCCTGTTGCAGGCGCTGACCGACGCCTCCGAGGACGCGGTGCTCGACCTGACCAAGCTCTACACCGTGGTGGTGGTGACGACCCCGATCCCGTCCCCGGCGATGCCGATGTCCCCGGGCGCCTGATGCCGGACTTCCCGGCCTTTCCCTCGCTCGGGATGGGCGATTACGGGCCGGTGGCGCCAGGATCGAGCCGGCTCGTCCGGCCGGCCGTGCTGACCGCCGGCTTCGGCGGGCGCTACAGCCAGCGCACCGGCGACGGCATCAACCCGCTGCCGCGCGACTTCGCGTTCCGCTCAGCGAAGCTGCGGGCAGACCAGATCGAGGCGCTCGACGCCTTCCTGCTCGGCCGGCGGGGCTACCTGCCCTTCACCTTCCTCGTCCCGGGCGAGGCGCGGCCACGTCAGTTCATCTGCCCGGAATGGACCACCGACTACGCCGACCGGTGCAAGTCGACCCTCACGGCCAAGTTCGAGGAGAACTTCGACCCATGACGGTGTTCGTCGTCGGCGGCGTCGAGCGCGCCCGCCCGCGGGTGCGCGGCGCCGCTCCGCCACCCAGCGCCGCGCTGCGGCGCGCCGGCCAGAGCCTGACGCCGGGCGACCTCGTCGCGCTCTACGTCATCGACCTCGCCGCGATCGGCGTGAACCGCCAGTTCGCGTTCACACCGGCGGCCGAGGGCGGCTCGGGCCCGGTCCGCTTCCGCGGCATCACCTACGCCCCGCTCGACGTGACCTGCGAGGGCTTCGAGATGACGGCCGATGGGGCGATCCC
>NZ_JAPRBT010000018.1:0-1200 GCF_043352485.1 Methylorubrum sp. POS3 | reverse complement strand
TGACCTTGCCCCCTGGCCTGCCCTCGTTCTGCAGCTAGGGTCCGTCGATCAGGAGACGGACGATGAAGAAAAGCCGGTTCAGCGAAGAGCAGATTATCGGCGTCCTCAAGGAGCAGCAGGCCGGGCTTCCGGTGGCTGAGATCTGCCGCCGCCACGGCATCAGCGACGCGACGTTCGACACGTGGCGCTCGCGCTACGGCGGCATGGAGGTCTCGGACGCGCGCCGCCTGAAAGCGCTCGACGAGGAGAACCGTAAGCTCAAGAAGCTCCTGGCCGAAGCGATGCTCGACGTGGCGACGCTGCGTGAGGCGCTGGGACAAAACTTCTGACGCCCGGCGCACGGAGAACAGCCGTGAGCTGGGCCATCGAGGAGAAGGGCTATTCGCAGCGTCGCGCCAGCGGGCTGATCGGCCTGGAGCCGAAGACGTACCGCTACGCCTCGACCCGCGGTGACGATGCGGCCGTGCGGGTACGCCTGCGCAGCCTGGCCGGCGAGCGCCGCCGGTTCGGCTACCGACGTCTGCTGATCCTGCTGCGGCGGGAGGGCCTCACGCTGAACCACAAGAAGCTCTTCCGCCTCTATCGGGAAGAGCGGCTGTCGGTGCGCAGGCGGGGTGGGCGCAAACGTGTCCTTGGCACGCGGGCTCCGGCCGCCGTGCCGCAGGAGCCGAACCAGCGCTGGAGCCTCGACTTCGTCTCCGACACGCTCGATAACGGGCGGCGTTTCCGCATCCTCGTCGTGGTCGATGACTGCACGCGAGAGTGCCTGGCGCTGGTGGTCGACACGTCGCTGTCCGGCCAGCGCGTCGCACGTGAACTCGACCGGATCATCGCCGGCCGGGGCAAGCCGCTGATGATCGTCTCGGACAACGGCACCGAGTTGACCTCGCACGCGATCCTGGGCTGGCAGGAGGAGCGTGCGGTCGAGTGGCACTACATCGCCCCCGGCAAGCCACAGCAGAACGGCTTCGTTGAAAGCTTGAACGGACGCTTGCGCGACGAGTGCCTGAACGAGCATCTGTTCCGGAGCCTGCCGGCGGCCCGGACCATCATCGAGGCGTGGCGGGTCGACTATAACACCTGCCGCCCTCACACGAGCCTCGGTGGGCTCACCCCGAACGCGTTTGCAACCCGGTCCAAACAGGACCAGAACCAGAACGGACTCTGGTTATGAACGGGGGCAAACAGGGGGCAAGGTCA
>NZ_JAPRBT010000002.1:0-4656 GCF_043352485.1 Methylorubrum sp. POS3 | reverse complement strand
TGCCGTTGCCGTCGCGCACGCACTCGAAGTCGAGGCCGGCGATCTGGATGGCCCGGCTGCCGATGGCGAGGCGGCTGGCATCGATGCTGTCGGCCTTGATCGCGCCGCCGTTGATCTGCGTGCCCGTGGCCCAGGATGAGAGCTTCGTCCCGCCCGAGACCGTGATCGCGTTGGCCGTCAGCACATCGACGGCGAGCTTGGCGGCCGAGATGCTGCCGTTGGCCGCGATGGTGTCGACATGGATGGCGCCGGCCTGGAGCCGGTCAGTGGTGATCGTGCCGGCGGCGATGCGATCGGCGTGCAGCGAGTTGGTGAAGAGGTTGCCGCCATCGATCAGGGTCGCGCTGGGCGGCTGATACGGGCTCGTCTCGGTTGCCCCGTCCCGCGTCGCGGCCATCATGAAGCCGGTCACGAACAGATACGGCCAGTCACCGCTGATCTGTCCAGCCATGAAGAAGACTTGGCAGTAGGTCGCGTCGGCGGGGGCCTTGGCGATCAACGTGATCCGCGGGTGGTCCTGCTCACTCCAACCGGCCTGCCCCCCCGTGGCGAGCTCGACGAAACGCGTGCCGACATACTGGTGGGAGGCGTTGAGGAAATCGACGTAGATCCGGCCGATGCACCGGTGCGCCTGCACATAGGCCGAGAATTCGTAGGTCGTGCCGCCGACGATCGGGTAATCCGCCCGATCGCCATTGGCGCTTAGGCGCGTCTGCTGCAAGCCGAACCAGTGATGGGTCGCCTGCGACGCCAGCTTGTAGTAGGCGATCGCGGCAGCCTTGAACCCAGCCGGGCACCAAACCGGATCAACATACACAGGGCTATAGGCGGCGGGGTCGCTGTTCCAGCCGTGCCACTTATGCCAGCCGCGGGTACCCTGTGCCATATCGGGGTTGAACGCCATGTTGGCGCCGTTGATCGCAAGTTTCGAGGCGGTGATCGCCCCGGCCGCGATCTGATCGGCCCCGACGGCTCCGGCCCGGATCTGTGCGGCGGTGATCGAACTGGCGACGAGGCGATCGGCGTTGACCGAATTCGCCTGTATCTCGTTGCCGGTGAGCGCGTTGGCGACGACGTGGCCGGCCGCAATGGTGCGGTTGGCGATCTGGTTGCCGGTGAGCCCGGCAATCTCCGAGACCTGGAGTGAGGCCGGCACATACTTGGCCAGCGCAGCATCCCAGCGATAAAGCTTGCCGTCGCTTTGAAGGGTCACGAACTGGCCGGTCTTGGTCGTCGGCAGGCTCGTGACCACGCGCGGCACCTCGAGGCCTGCAGCCATCCGGGTTGCGTCGACGGTGCCGGCAGCGATCTGTGCGCCGTCGAGGGCCGCCGTCTGGGCGGTGCCGGCCCATAGATAGCTCGACGCGACGAGGTCGGAGGTGTTGCGCGCGCGCAGCCAGTAGGTCCGCTGGCCCGTGGTCGGCATGTCGTCCCAGTAGGCCGCCTGGCCGTAGGGAACGCGTCCAACCAAGGTCGAGCCCGATGGCGGCGTGGCCGCGCTCGAGACGCCGTCGAAACCCCAGACCTCGATGTAGTCGAGATCTCGATCGGCCGGCGGCGCGAAGGTGATCACGACGCGCTGGAACCGGCCCGAGACGCTCGGATTCGTCGGGTTGCCCGGGGCGAGCGTGCTCTTGGCCGTGGTCACGGACCCGACCGGGCCGTAATCCGACGGCACGCCCGCCTTCGAGACCGATCGAACCTTGGCGTTCACCGCGCTCGCCGGCCGGAAGCCGCGCATCGTCGCCGCGTGGGTCTCGACCTTGCGAGTCTCCCAATCGCCGGAGCCGATCTGCCAGGCGACCTCGTAATGCGAGAGGTTGGCGCTGGTGACCGCCGCCCAGGTCGCCCGGACGCTCGCGCTCAGGCTGCCGTCGAGGCCGGTCTCGGCGCTCGAGGCCAGCGTCGGCTGGCCCGGGCGCGCCGGCGCGCTGGTGTCGAACAGCTCGATCGAGACGGTCTTGGCCACCTCCGCCGAGACGTTGAGCTCGGCCGGGTTCTTCGAGAACGCGTCGTAGGCCGCCGCGCGGACGTAATACGTCTTGTTCGGGGTCCCTGCGAAAGTGAAAACCCCGTTCCGGACTTCGTAGCTCTGAGCCGTGGCCGGATTGATGTTGGGGGTTTCCGACACCCATACGAGGTAGCCCTCGAAATCTAGGTCGGCGACCTTCGGCAACTCGACGAAGATTGTCTCGGAGTTGGCGTTGAGGGTCGGCACGATGATGCCCGGCGGCGGGTTCGACACCAGCAGCGAGGCGGGCGGACCCTCGCCGTCCTCGGCCGAGAGCGCACAGACCGACACGCGGAACTGCCGGCGCGGGCCGCCCTCGTTGACGTTGACGTTGTAATCGTAGCTCCATTCGGTCTGGCCGACCGGTAACATCTCGCGGTGCAAGAGCTTGGCCGTAAAGGCATCGTAGACGTAGACGACGTTCCGGATCGGGTAGGGGGAGACGCCGTCGGCAAGCTTGTTCGCCCAGGTGAGCGAGCATGAGCGGCCGGAGAACGTGTGGCCGCCCCCCTTCACCGACAGACCTGTGACCGTGGCGGGCGCCTGCCCGGCCCACCCGATGACGGTGTAGGCTTTCTCCGTCGCTATAGACGCGTTGCCGTTCAGGCCCGTCGTCACCACCGTGAATTTCCACTCACCGGTCTCGGCGTCGGTGAAGTCGATCGAGGTGCTCGGCGTGCGCGACGTGACCACGGCACCGGACGGCCGGATCGCGGTCACGGTGTGGGCCACGGCGTTGAACGGCTGACCCGCCGTCCACGACAGGGTCAGGGCCTGCTTGGCCTGTCCCCGCTCGCTGTACTGGCTCTCGCGCACGGTCAGGTCCCTCGGCGGCGCGACCACGGCCGGGAACGCGGTGATCGTCGAGGGCTCGAACGCCGCCCCGCGATCGATCGCATCGTACTTGCCTGGCTCATGCTGCAGGGCCGAGACCGCGTAGACGTGCGGCTCCTCCTCGCGGATCGAGACGATGCGGTAGAGCTGCGGCTCGACCGGGCCGGCGATGAGCCAGACCGCCGCCGGATCGGGCACCTGCGTCAGCGCGGCGGCCAGCGCCACCGTGGTGACGGTGCCGGCCCCCGTCTCGATCGCCCGCTCCTCGACCGTACCGTCCGGGAGGGTGACCGAGATCGCGTAGCTCGCCCCGGCGGCGAGCGTGACGGGGCGGTCGAGCACGAGCCGCGTCAGGCTCGAGCCCGCCAGCAGCCGGCCCGACAGGTCGAGATTGGCGATCTGCGGATCCTGGATCGCGACGAGGTCGCCGGGGCGGGCGACCGCGTGATCGAGGCCGGCCCGATACGAGACGATCTGGGTCTGGTGCAACTCGGTGAACAAGAGCCACCGGCCGGCGCGGTGGGCCTGGCCGCGCGAGGTGCAGCCGAGCAGATCGATCCGGGTCGGATTGTAGCCGTAGCGGGCGACGCCCTCGGCATCCTCGACCACCTCGATCGCCGGCTTGTAGAGATTGTCCGGGTCGTTCCAGGCGACGAGCGCGACCGTGTGGCGGGCGCGCCGCCCGGTGCTGGCGTAGGAGAACGTGCCGTCGAGGACGTTGGCCTCGGTGACGAGCAGGATTGGATCGCCCGGGCGGTCCTGGCTCGCCGTCACCGTGCCCGACGACCAGAACACCGTGCCGCGGAAGATCTGGGCGATGAGCTGCAACAGCTCGAACGCCTCCTGCTGGGTCGCGATCACGCCGTTGAAGGTGTGGCGCGGCTCCAGCCCGCCCCGGCCGTCGGGGACGAGCGCGTCGCAGTAGCGGGCGATCTCGTAGAGCGCCCACTTGTCGATCGCCGCGGTGTCGATGAACGCGCCGAGCCCGAACCGGTCGTCGCGCAGGATCAGGTGCAGCGCCCAGGCCGGATTGTCGGTGAAGCCTTCCCCGAACGTGCCGTCCCAGATCCCGGTATAGGTCCGCGTCGCCGGATCGTAGTTCGACGGGATCGGCATGCGCACGCCAGCGACGAGGTAGGTTCGGGCCGGCACGCTGGTGCCGAAGGCGGAGGCCTGCGCGGTCAGGCCGACCACGGCCGAGTGCGGGTAGCTGAACTTCGCGTCGACGATCGAGGTGGTCGAGGCGAACACCAGGTCCGACTGGCTGGTGACCTTCGACTGGCTGGCGTTGAACGCGTCGGTGTCGGGCGAGACCCGCACCACCCGGACCTGCCACGGAGCCGAGGCGCCGGCCGGATTGCGCGGCAGCGGGATCTCGTGCGAACGGAAGTAGCCCGAGGTGGTCTTGCCGGTCAGCGTCAGGTCGCCGAGCGCGTCGACCCACGGCCCGCCGCTGTAGCGCGCCTCGATCCGGTAGGTCAGCGTGTTGGCCCGGACCGGCCCGTCGGCCTTAGCCAGGAACAGCGACGGGATCTGCACCGTGACCCGGACGCGGTCGACATCGGTGTCGGTGATCGAGACCACGACCGGGGTCGCCTGGGTGACACGGATCCCGACCTCGCGCGGCGTCTGCACGTCGGCATAGCCTGGCATATAGGTCTGGTCGGGGGCACCGACCCGGAACTCGGCCGACAGCCCCTTGAAGTTGCTGCTGCCGTCGGCGTTCTCGACCGGCACGTCGTTGAGGTAGACGCCCTTGAGCCCGCCGCGCACGCCGACGATCTCGCCCTCGCCGAGGAGGTCGATCAGGC
>NZ_JAPRBT010000017.1:0-206 GCF_043352485.1 Methylorubrum sp. POS3 | reverse complement strand
GCCGCCGTGGCCGGATCGCGCCTCGCGGTCGAGGCCGTCTCGCACGCCTTCGACATCCGCGGCACGGCGCTGCCCGTGCTCGACCGCATCTCGCTCGACGTGGCGCCGGGCGGCTTCGTGGCCCTGCTCGGCCCCTCCGGCTGCGGCAAGTCCACCCTGTTGCGCCTCGTCGCCGGGCTGGAGCCGCCGGAGGCGGGCCGCATCGC
>NZ_JAPRBT010000016.1:0-244 GCF_043352485.1 Methylorubrum sp. POS3 | reverse complement strand
GCCCTGCGCACCCGCCCGCTCGACAGCCTCCTCGTCACCTTCGGCGACAACCGCCCCGCCGCCACGCCGCTCATCGGCGTCGGCGATTCCGTGGCCGTCCAGGTCTGGGAAGCCGGCTCCGGCGGCCTGTTCTCCGGTCCCCTCGTCGCCGACCGCTTCTCCGCCGGCTCCAAATCCGCCCTGATCCCCGAGCAGATCGTCGGGCCCGACGGCGGGATCTCGGTGCCCTATGCCGGCCGCATCC
>NZ_JAPRBT010000015.1:0-244 GCF_043352485.1 Methylorubrum sp. POS3 | reverse complement strand
GTCACAGATTCTGGGGGAGCGCGTCCGCATTCTGGCAGATGAGTTCCTGGCCGTTCCAACCACGTCCTACCAACAGCGCAGCCTGGAGGCTGCGCTGTCGATGTTCCTGGACACTGCCACCAAAACGGCGTTGCACCGCGCTGAGTTGGTCAGCAAAAGTGCGCTGAGCCGCCTCCTGAACGAGTACCCCTGGGATACGGCACAGGGTTGGGCCATCTTGCAGCGCGCCCAGTGGGACGCGCTG
>NZ_JAPRBT010000014.1:0-239 GCF_043352485.1 Methylorubrum sp. POS3 | reverse complement strand
CTGGACGCGGAGCTGGTGGTCGATCTGGCGGGCAGCCACGAGGTTCTGGTGACGGTGGAGGAGGGCTCGGTCGGCGGGTTCGGGGCGATGGTCCTGCATCTCCTGGCCGAGCGGGGCGTGCTGGATGCGGGCGGCGTCCGGGTTCGGACGCTGACGCTGCCGGACAGCTACCAGGACCACGACAAGCCGGAGAAGATGTACGCCGAGGCCGGCCTCGACGCCGAGGGCATCCTCAAGGC
>NZ_JAPRBT010000013.1:0-242 GCF_043352485.1 Methylorubrum sp. POS3 | reverse complement strand
TTCGCGCCCGCGCGGATCATCAACGGCTACGGCCCGACCGAGACGGTGATCACGCCGCTGCTGCTGGCGGTCGATCCGGCGACGGACGCCGCGGCCTGGACGGGGGGCGACTGGCTGCCGATCGGCACGCCGGTGGGGGCGCGCACGGCCTACGTGCTGGACCCGTCGCTGCGCGAGGTCGGCCCGGGCGTGCCGGGGGAGCTGTATCTCGGCGGGTCGGGTCTGGCGCGGGGCTATGTCGG
>NZ_JAPRBT010000012.1:0-222 GCF_043352485.1 Methylorubrum sp. POS3 | reverse complement strand
GCTGGCCCCGTGCTCCCACCAGAAGTTCGTCTCCCGGCTACCAGGCCAAGCGATTCCTCCTGGGATGTGGACGCTCGACGTGCCGCCTGCATCGTTGGTCCAGGTGAGCCAGCCCTGTGACCAGCGAACCTCGCCGGTGAGCGTGCCGTTGCCGTCGCGCACGCACTCGAAGTCGAGGCCGGCGATCTGGATGGCCCGGCTGCCGATGGCGAGGCGGCTGGC
>NZ_JAPRBT010000011.1:0-228 GCF_043352485.1 Methylorubrum sp. POS3 | reverse complement strand
TGGTCGAGGCGAACACCAGGTCCGACTGGCTGGTGACCTTCGACTGGCTGGCGTTGAACGCGTCGGTGTCGGGCGAGACTCGTACCACCCGGACCTGCCACGGGGCCGAGGCGCCGGCCGGATTGCGCGGCAGCGGGATCTCGTGCGAGCGGAAGTAGCCCGAGGTGGTCTTGCCGGTCAGCGTCAGGTCGCCGAGCGCGTCGACCCACGGCCCGCCGCTGTAGCGCG
>NZ_JAPRBT010000010.1:0-2016 GCF_043352485.1 Methylorubrum sp. POS3 | reverse complement strand
TCACCCGGACCGGCGCAAGCCGGCCTTCCACAGGGCGCCGTTGGTGCGCAGCGAGTTCGCCTGCTCCTGGTGGAAGATGCCGCGCATCTCCCCGCGCAGGGCCGCGGCGGTCTGCTCGATGTAGGCCCGATCCACGGCCGGATCGCCGGACGAGCCCTGCATCGTGATGCTGATCGGGGCGTGGATCGGCGAGCCGCCACTGGCGGGGGCGAAGGCAGCGCGGCTCGGCAGGGTGAACGCCTCGGCCCCGACGATCCCGCCCTCGGCGTAGCCGCGCAGCCCGCCGCTGCGCCGCAGGGCCTCGACCGCGGCGACGCCGCCATGGCGGGCGACATCGTCCTGCGAGAACACCACCTCACCGCGGTGGACGAGGCCGGCCACAACGCTTCGGCCCCCGGGCCCGGTCCAGCCACCGTCGGCAAAGCCCGGCCCGGCCGGCGAGGCGTACAGCGTCATGCCGGTAGCCTTGCCGTCGCCACCGCCGCCGAACAGGCTGGCGAGGAAGCCGCCGATACCGCCAGCACCGCCGCTCCCACTGCCGCCACCCCCGAAGGCGCTGGAGATCACGCTGTCGAGCGCCTTCGACATCAGCCGGTCGGCCGCGCTACCGAAGGCGTTGGACAGGGCCGAAGCGGCATCGCCGCTGCGGCGCAGATCGCTGACGAAGCTGCGCGCCCCGTCGGTGATCATGCTCTTGGCCTCGAAAAGCTCGGCGTTCTTGCGCGCCTGGCCGATGAAGGCCTGCGCCTCGCGCGAACCCGTTTCACCGTAGACCGAGCGGGCCCGGGCGTAGATCGAGGCCTCGGCGTCGGTGCGCCCGAGCTGCTCGCGCTCGAACATCAGGGTCGAGCGCCCGCGGTAATCCGTGCCCGCGGCCGAGACCTGGCCGTAGGCGTCGGCGATCTCGAGGATCGCCTTGCGCTGCGCCGCCATCTCCGGCGTCAGCTTCTCCGACGAGGCGGTGATGAGGTCCTGCGCCGTGACGAAGGCGCGGCCGAGATCGCTGCCCCTCTGGCGCTCCTGGTTGAGCAGCTCCTGGACCCGCTCGAGCCGGGCCGCGCTCGCCGCCGCCATGTCGGTGACGCCGATCTGCGCGCGCATCACCTCGACCTGGTCGCGCGAGGCCCGGATGCCGGGATCGTTGCGTGCCACCATGCCGGCGACGGTGCCGATCGTCCCGCCGACGGTCTGATCGCCGACGGTGCGCGGGTTGGCCTCCGCCACCTTGCGGCCAAGCACGTCGCGGGCCCGCGCGCCGGGATCGGCCCGCAGCAGCGCCAGCATCCCGCCCTCACCGAAGTGATGGCCGAGATAGAGGTTCGTCGCGGTGACCGGCAGCCGGGCCCGCTCGAGCGCGCGGGCATTCTCCTGTGCGTAGGCCTCGATCATCGCCTCGGAATCGGCGCGGTGGGTGCGCCGCGCCAGGATCTCGCCGTCCGACATCGCGGCGGCGCGCTCGGCGAACCGGTCCTTGAACAGCCGCAGCCAGGTACCGTCGATGAACTGGCCCGCGCCGGTCGCCGAGGAGCGCGGGTTGCGGGCGGTGTCGCGCCCGCCGCTCTCCGCCCCGACGATCATCGGGACGAAGCTCTCGGGGATGCGGGCGGATCGGATCGCGCTCTGCTCGGTCCGGGCGCGCAACGCCTCGAGGCTGAGATCGCGCTCGCGGCGCAGGCCGTCGAGTTCGCGGCCGTCCCGCAGCAGCTTGTCGCGCTCGCGGGCGAGGCGCTGGCGCTCGAACAGGTCGGTCGTCGCCTGCATCCGCGCATCGTAGGCAGCGCCGATCTGCCCGGCGTTGCGGCCCTCGGGATCGAGCCCGGCCTCGCGGGTCTTGCGCGTGTAGGTCTCGCGGATCTCGGCGGCGGCCCGGTCGACCGGGTTCATCGTCGTGGTGCGCAGGCCGAACTCGGCGGCGCGGTTGGCGGCAGCAACCGCGGTCGAACCGAACCGGTCGACGTCCTCAGTCATCGTCCGGGCGAGCCGGGCGATGCGCTCGAACGCCGCCGTCGCCTCCTG
>NZ_JAPRBT010000001.1:4051625-4952694 GCF_043352485.1 Methylorubrum sp. POS3 | reverse complement strand
CGCCGATGAGCGGCGTGGCGGCGGGGCGGTTGTCGCCGAAGGTGACGAGGAGGCTGTCGAGCGGGCGGGTGCGCAGGGCTTCGACGATGGCGGGATCGACGTCGATGATCTCGTAGCGGGCCAGCACGCCCTCGGCGGTGGCGATGTCGGCGCCCCCGTCGATCGCCCGCGCCGTCGGCCCCGAGGTCGGAAGCACCGAGCACCCCGACACCGCGAACGCGGTGAGGATCGTGAGGGCGGCAGCGCGGGAAGCCGCACGGGTCATGGAACTCTCCATCCGGCTCTTGGCAGACCGGCTGCCCGGTTCCTGTCGACCGAGCTTGGCCGGAGATATGCTTCGATCCATTTAACGGTGCCTTGACCAGCCGCGTCGGCGCGCGGGGGCGCCGACGGCGGCGAGCGGTCCGGCACCAATGCGTCACCACCGTGGCACGGTTACGCTTGACGGTTTCATCCCGGTCGTTTTGCGGCGGGTGCGTCCCGCAGGAGACAGCCGAGCTGCGCCGCCGTGATGTCGACGCGCCGGGGCTGCTGGTCCGCCGCATTCGGGAAGCGGAACACGGCGTAATCGGTCGCGACAGGTCCCTCTGGACGGGGACGGCATTCGGGAAGCGAGGGGGCGTGGTCGCCGAACACGCAGAGGGTCGCGCGACGCCCCCTCAAACCGTCGATCAGGCGCTCGACCGCACGGCCCGTATCCGCGACATGGTGGAGGTATTGCGCAAGCCCCGGCGCGATCCCGGGCAGACGCCCCTCCGTCCAGGGACCGTGATTTTCCATCGTCACGGCGAAGACGAAGCGTCGCCCGCCGCCTTTCACTTCGGCGAGGATGCGCTCCGCGAGCGCCTCATCGGCGATGTAGGGGCCGATCCGAGGCGCGCCGGCGAAATCGTCCTCCATGACGAGGCGATCGAAGCCGAGGCGGCGGAACACTCGCGCCCGGCTGAAGAAATCCCGATGGAAGGGGTGGACGAAGATCGTGGCGAAGCCGGCGGCGCGGGCGATCCGGGCCAGGCTCGTCGGCTCGTCGCCGCCGCGGGCGAGGTAGGGATCGTAGCGGCCGAAGCCGAGACTGTCCGGGTCGCGCCCCGTGAGTACCGCGTGCTCGGTCCGCATGGTGTAGGCGCCGTGGGCCGGCACCGCGAGCTGTCCGTACTGCGCCGCCTCCGTGCGAATGCGGTTCATGAGGGGAAGGGCCGCACCGCCGAGACGCACGGGGTCGAGGAAGGATTCGAGCTGGACGACCACCAGAAGCTCGGTCTCCGTGTCGCCGGGGGCGAGGACGGGAACGGCCGGAGGCGGTTCGGTGGCCTCGTCGGCCCGGCGCAGGGCGTAGCCCATCATCGTGGCGACGACACCGTAGCGTGCCACGTCCGCCATCAGGTCGGGGCGCGGAAACAGGGGGCGCAGGAGAGCGCGCCCGAGCGGCGTCCGGAACGCCGCCACCACGGCCAGGAGCCCCATGGGCAGGGCCGCCACCGCCGCGAGGGCGAGAGCCCCATCCGGCAGGATGGTCGGTTCGAGGGCATACCACGCCGCGATGACACCGAGCCCCAGGAGCAGGGGCACGGCCATGCGGGGATCGGTGGGGGAGCGCGTATAGTAAAGCTCGGGATGACGCGGCACCTGCGCCAACAGGGCGAGATCGCTGAAAACCGGCGGCTCACCGATCACCCGCCGCTTGAGCCGGTCCACGCCCGCCAGAATCGCGACGGTCAGAAGGCAGGAGGCGGCAGCGAGCCAGGGCCGCCACGAGAACTGGAACCAGAACACCGTCAGAAGGGCGTAGCCGAGACCGCGCAGGATGAGATCGCCGGGCCGTAGGCTCGGGCGACGCGCGCCGAACACGGCCTCCACGGTGAAGGAGGTGGCGATCGCGATGGCAAGCGGCACCAGCAGGGAGGCGAGACCCATCGCGTCAGCGCCCCGGCCCGACGCCGCGGCGGGCTCGCAGGCGGCGCAGGATCGGGTTGAGCAGGGCGTAGCGGGCCCGCATCACGGCATGGGGCAGGGCCTTGAGCGCGAGCGCCGTCGCGGGAGCCTGGGCACGAGCCTCGCTCAGACGGTCGAGCAGCTGCTCCGGCGTGCACGGCTTCATCGCCACCGGATCGAGGTAGAGAGGATAGAGGATGAGCGCCCCGGCCACCAATTCATCGAGGTCGAGTGTTCGGCCGCGATCCGCCCCCGGTGCGAGGTCTGCGGTCAGACCCCAGCCGGCATAGAACGGACGTCCATGCGTCGCCACGGTGAGGCCCCGGATCAGTGCCTCGAAGCCGGCCAGCGACGTCATGGTCTCGACATGGTGGACCCGGTCGAGGAGGTCGACGATCGACAGGCCGGTGACGACACGGTCGGCCAGCGTGCGCGTCTCGATTTCGGGGATCGCGCCCGGCCGGAAGCCCGCCTCGACATCGGGATGCGGCTTGTAGACCAGGAAGGCATCCGGGTTGCGGGCGCGGGCGACCTTGAGGAGCGCGAGGTTGCCACGCACCTCCGGCGAGCCGGTCAGCACCGAGGCATCGTCCTCGACCTGACCCGGCACCAGAACGATGCGCCGCCCCTCGGGAAAGCCGTCAGGGGCGGCAAGCCCGACATTGTACTTGCTCAAGCGCCGCGCCACGATCGCCGCGCGAAGCCTCGCCGCCCGTTCGACGAGGTCCGGCGCGAACACCGTCTGCTTGAGAAGATGCGCCAACCGGCTCTCGACCCGCGGATCGTAATAGATGCCGCGATCATCCACGACGATGGATGCGCCGGGTTTGAGGCTCGCCCCGAGGCCGACGGAGCGGAGGAAGCCGTCCTCGACGCGGGCAAAGGGCAGCCCGGCCTCGGCGCAGAGCTGCGGCAGGGTCTCCGGACAGCGCGTCGCCCAGGCCCAGACCGCGCCATCGTGGCGGCGGGCGAGGGCCACGGCCTCCTCCGCCCGCATGCTGTGCAGGGGCGGCCCGCCAGGGCCTGCCGCGAAGCAGTCGAGGGCCTCCCGCTTCCAGCCCGAGACGCCGACGAGAACGACTCGGCGACCGTTTCCGCGAAAGCGCTCGCGCAGCCACGCAACGCGCTCGACCGCTTCGAGGAGGGGGATCGGCCGACGGGTCCACGGATCGAAGGCATGCACGCCGGGGCCGAAGCGAAGGGCGAGCGATCCGGCGGTATCCGCCGGGACCGGACCCGAAGCGGGATCGGTGCACAGGGTCGGGTAACCGCACAGATGCGCTTCGCAGGCGGCGGCCGTCGACGCGACGTGGATCCGTGCGGCGAGCGGAAACAGCGTGAATGGATCGACGGGGTCGGCGAGCACCGTGAGGCGCGGATCCTCGGGCAGACCGGCGGGGGCACACCCCTCAGGACCGGCGGCGAGGAAGCGCTCGTCGGGGAACGCCTTCAGCAACCGCCCGACGAAGGTCGCCGCGCGGCGGGACGCGGCAAGATCGGGGTCGATCAACGCGAGGGATCGCGGAACGCCGTCTCCAAACAATCCGGCCGCCGCACCGGGCGGAAAGCGATTGAAGCCGCTCAGGCCCGCGCCACGAAGGGCATTCGCGAGATCCGGCGAGGGTGGACTCCCCCCGAGCGGGCGGCCCCCAAAGCTCAGGCGCAGGCTCGCGAAGCCGGCGGCGGGGGAATCGTAGGGGCTGAGCAAGGGGCCCGGTGCAACGCGCAGAAGAGCGGTCCGGCGCGCGGAGGGGAAGGCTGTGCCAGGCGTCCAGAAAGCCGGGGCGCCGAGCCGGTCGAGGCGCAGCGCTAGACCCGTGCAGGCTTCGATCTCGGCGCCGAGGCGACGCAGCGGCCGGCCGAACGGCAGGAAGGAGCGGGGCAGGGCGGAAGCCCCGCGCGGCTCAGGATGGAGCGCATCGGCCATGGCGGGCTCGCCATAGCCCATGGGGTGCTCCGGCGCGAGGACCGATCGGAATTACGGGGATTGCGGGGATGCTCCTCGAATCGGACATAAGCGAGCCGCATTCGGGCGGGAGAGAGAAATGGTTCCGGCCGCGGATGTGGCGGGCCGGCAACGGAGACCGTGAATTGTGTCTGGGTCCCGGCGCCGCGGTTGCGGGCAGCCGAGACGACATGCGACGCGTCTGGTTTCAGACGCCGTCACCCCGCTGCCCCCCGCGATCAGGGACCCCGCGCCTCGGAATGACGCAGCCTCGCGCAGACGCTTCGGGCAGCCATGCTGCCACGTTCCTGTTCCTGCAGGGAATTGCGTCTCCGTTCTTCTCCGAGCTCGGTCGGGCCCTGCGCCAGCGCGGATACAATGTCCGCCGGATCAACTTCTCCGCCGGCGACTGGCTGTTCTGGCGTTTGCCGGCCGACCATTACCGCGGCAGTCGCGACGGCTGGGACGCTCACATCGAGACCTATATTCGCGAGCACGGCGTCACCGACATCGTGCTGTTCGGCGATTGCCGGCCCTATCATCAGGCGGCCATCCTCGTGGCCAAACCGATGGGCGTGCGCATCCATGTGTTCGAGGAGGGCTATATCCGTCCCTACTGGATCACCTGTGAGCAGGGTGGGGTGAACGGCAATTCCCCGATGCCCAAGACGGCCGAGGAGATCCGGGCCATCGCGCGCCGGCTGCCGCAGGCCGGGCGCGCGATGCCCCTGACCGGCGACATGGCCCGCCGCAGCCTCTGGGATATCGGCTTCAACATCGCCAATATCGGCTTTCCGTATCTCTATCCGGGCTTCCGCAGCCACCGGCCGAACCATATCGCCGCGGAATATGGCGGCTGGATCAAGAAGTTCGTCCGCCGCCAGCGCACCCGCCGCGAGGCGGCGCGCATCGGCGAGTCCTACGAGGCCATCAACGCCGACTATTTCCTCCTGCCGCTGCAACTCGACAGCGACTACCAGATCCGGGTCCATTCGCCGTTTCTCGGCGTCGAGGGCTTCATGGACCGGGTGATCGCTTCCTTCGCCCGACATTCGAGCGCGCCGACGCGCCTGCTGGTGAAGCTGCATCCGCTCGACAGCGGAATCATGAATTGGCGCAAGCGGGCCCGCCAATCCGCCAAGCGTCACGGCTGCAACGACCGCCTGGACTTCATCGACGGCGGCGACCTGCCCAAGCTCATCGACGGCAGCCGCGGCGTCGTGCTGGTGAATTCGACGGTCGGCATGCTGGCGCTGGAGCGTGGCCGCCCGACCCTGGCTTTCGGGCAGGCGGTCTACAACATGCCGGGCCTGACGCACCAAGGCGACATCGACACCTTCTGGGGAGACCCGAAGGCGCCCGACCGGGAGCTGATGGAGGATTTCCGTCGGGTCGTCATGCATCGAACCCAGATCAATGGCGGCTACTTCTCGCCCTCCGCCATTGAACGGGCCGTCGCCGGAGCGGTGCCGCGGCTCGAAGCGACCTTGCCGTCCGCATCGCTCGCCTACGCCCGCGACCGACGGGAGGGTTCCGACGAGGCAGGGCGGTTGTCGCCGGCCTACTGATCGCGAGCCCGGCGGGGTTTACAAGCGGGAACCGCCGCCTCATCCCCTCCCCATGCCCGTCATCCTCATCACCGGAGCCTCCAGCGGCATCGGCGCCGCCCTGGCGCGCTGTTACGCGCAGCGCCCCGAAACTCGCTTGATCCTGACCGGTCGCGATGGCGCACGCCTCGACGCGGTAGCCGCTGCGTGTCGGGGCTTTGGCGCGGACGTGCGCACCGGCCTTTTCGATGTGCGGGAGCGGGAGACGGTCGGCGCATGGCTGCGGGCGCTCGATGCCGAGAGCCCGCTCGACCTCGTGATCGTCAATGCGGCGGTCAATGGCGGCCATCCCTCCGGCGATCTCGAATCCGAGGAAACGGCGTTCGAGACCGCCGACATCAACTATGCCGGTGCCCTCAACATCATGCTCCCGAGCGTCACGGCGATGGCGCGTCGCGGACGCGGGCAGATCGCTCTGGTCTCCTCGCTCGCGGCCTACGCGCCGCTGCCGGACGCGCCGGCCTATAGTGGGGCGAAGGCCGCGCTCCTCGCGCATGGTCTGGCGCTGCGAGCCAAGCTCAGGCCGCTCGGCGTCTCGGTCAGCGTCGTGACGCCGGGCTATGTGAAGACGCCGATGGGCGGCGTGATCAAGGGGTGGCGCCCCCTGGAAATGAGCGCCGACGAGGCCGCCCGGCGCATCCTGCGGGGGCTGGAGCGCGACCGCGACGTGATCGCCTTTCCCTGGCCGCTGGCGGCGCTCGCCCGCGGGGCGCTGCTGGTGCCCGAACGCGTGCGCAGCCTCGGCCTGCACGGCCTGCGCTTCCGCAACCGGCCGCGACGCTGATGGGGCTGCCGCGGCTCGCCGTCTTCGCGCTGGAAGCGCTGCCGAACGCGCAGGCGCTCCGCCGCTTCGTGGCCGACTACGCCAACCACATTGCCTTCGTCGGTCTTTCACACGCCGAGCGGCCTTCGGCCGGCGGCCTCGTCGCGCAGGTGCGGCGTCATCTGGCCCGCTCGGGGCCGCGCGTCCTGCCCTATCTCGCGGTCAATTTCGGCCTACCGGACCTCGTCAACGGCGCGGCGAGCAGGCTGGCGCGTCACGGTCCCCCGGAAGCGACGCCGCTCGCGCCGCTCTGTCGGCGGCTCGGCATCCCGGTGATGCGGGTCGATGACGTGAACGGACCGGAGATCGCCGCCGCCTTCGCGACGCATGCGCCCGATCTGATCGTCTCGTTCCACTTCGATCAGATCTTCTCACCGGTGACCCTCGGCCGGGCTCCCCTCGGCGGGGTCAACGTTCATCCGAGCCTGCTGCCGCTCCATCGCGGCCCGACCCCGACGCTGCACGCGCTCGCCGACGGGGAGGGGGCTTTCGGCGTCACCGTCCACCGGCTCGCCGCGGAGATCGACGCTGGGACGATCCTGGCGCAGGAGGCGGTGACCCTGCCGCCCGGAACCAGTGCCACCCGTGCCGCGCGATGGCTGCACGAGCGCGGGCGCCCTTTGCTCGAAGGCGTCCTCGCCGACATTGCCGTGCGGGGCGCCGTACCGGAGGGCCGGCGCGTGCCGGTCCTGCCCTATCGCGGCTTTCCCGACCGGCAGCAGCTCGCCCGGATGCATCGGGCGGGCCTTCGCCTCGTCGATGGCGGCGACTGGCGGGATGCGTTCCGCCTCGCCAGCCCCTCAGGCGCGTAGGGCGCCGTCGAGATCGTCGATCAGGTCCTGCGGGTCCTCGATGCCGACCGACAGGCGCACCACCTCGGGGCCGGCACCGGCGGCGGTCTTCTGCGCGTCGGTCAGCTGGCGGTGGGTGGTCGAAGCCGGGTGGATCACCAATGAGCGCGTGTCGCCGATATTGGCCAGATGGCTGAAGAGCTGCAAATTCGAGACGAGCTTCACCCCCGCCTCGTAGCCGCCCTTCAGGCCGAAGGTGAACACCGCACCCGCGCCCTTCGGCGTGTAGCGCTGGGCCAGCGCATGATACTTGTCGGTCGGCAGGCCCGGATAGCTCACCCACTCGACCTGATCGTGGCCAGCGAGGAAGGTCGCGACCTTGAGCGCGTTGTCCGAGTGGCGCTGCATGCGCAGCGGCAGCGTCTCGATGCCGTTGAGGATCAGGAAGGCATTGAAGGGCGACAGCGCCGGCCCGAGGTCGCGCAGCGAGAGCACCCGCACCGCGATGGCGAAGCCGAAATTGCCGAAGGTCTCGGCGAGGACCATGCCGGCATATTCGGGACGGGGCTGCGAGAGCATCGGGTAGCGCTCGTCACCCTGCCACTGGAACGTGCCGCCGTCGACGATGAGGCCACCGATGGAATTGCCGTGGCCGCCGAGGAACTTGGTGGCCGAGTGGACCACGATGTCGGCGCCGTGCTCGAACGGCCTGATCAGGTACGGGCTCGCCATCGTGTTGTCGACGATGAGCGGGATGTTGTGGCGCTTGGCGATGACGCTCAGCGCCGCGATGTCGGTGATGACGCCGCCCGGATTGGCGATGCTCTCACAGAAGATCGCCTTGGTGCGCGGCGTGATGGCCCGCTCGAACGAGTCCGGATCGTCGGTGTCGGCCCAGACGACCTGCCAGCCGAAGTTCTTGTAGGAATGATTGAATTGGTTGATCGAGCCGCCATAGAGCTTGTTGGCCGCCACGAACTCGTCACCGGGCTGCATGAGGGCGTGCAGCGTCAGGAACTCCGCCGCATGGCCTGACGCGACGGCGACGGCCGCCGTGCCGCCTTCGAGCGCCGCGATGCGCTCCTCCAGCACCGCGTTGGTCGGGTTGGTGATGCGTGTATAGATGTTGCCGAAGGCTTGCAGCCCGAACAGCGAGGCGGCGTGATCGACGTCGTCGAACACGAAGCTCGTGGTCTGGTAGATCGGCGTCGCCCGCGCGCCCGTTGCCGGGTCGGGGGTCGCGCCCGCGTGGATCGCGAGGGTGTTGAACCCGGGCTGGCGGTCGGTCATCGCGGAAACTCCTCTGCGAGGCGTCGTTTACGCCCCCGGTCTCCGGCGGTGCAAGAGGTGGTCAGGGCGCACCCGAGCGGGGGTGAGGCGAGTGACGATCATGGGGGATCGTTGCCGCACCGCACCGCACGATAAGCTCTGCAGTCTGGACACGTTCGCATCTGACGTGTCAGAGAGCCCAACGAAACAAAGACGGCAATCCGGTGACGGCGGGTCGCATTGATTGCCGCCCTGCGATGGTGTCTGCCATTGCATCAGGTTCAAATTTGAAAGCCTCCAGGATCGTGCGCGGGGACCTGCCCCGCAGCCCGGCATGAGAGGCTTCGGCGCGGCGACTGACGGGAGAGTTGCACCTTGGCGGACACGACAGCCACGCTCGCAACCGCGGGGACCGAGGGCACCAAGCGCGATTTCCTGTTTCTCGCGACCGGAGCAGGATTGGCCGTCGGAGCCGGCGCCGTGGCATGGCCCTTCGTCGCTTCCATGGCCCCCGACGCCGCGACCGTCGCGGCCGGCGCCCCGCTCGAAGTCGATCTCAGCCCGATCCAAGATGGGCAGATCGTCAACGTCTTCTGGCGCGGAAAGCTGATCTTCGTGCGCAAGCTCACGGAGAAGGAGATCACGGACATGAAGGCCGTGCCGCTCTCCCAGATGATCGACCCGGCGCCCTTTGCCGATCGGGTCAAGACCGGCCACGACCAATGGCTCGTCACCTACGGCAATTGCACCCATCTCGGCTGCGTGCCGATCGGCCATTCAGGCAATTTCGAGGGCTGGGCCTGCCCTTGCCACGGTTCGCAGTTCGACGCTGTCGGACGTGTTCGCCGCGGGCCCGCACCGACCAACCTGCCGCTGCCTCCTTACACCTTTGCGAGCGACACCAAGCTCACGATCGGTGAAGAGGGCGGCAAGGCGGCCGCGTGAGAAACAGGACACGAGAAGCCGGAGCGGGCACCCGATGAGCAGCGCACACGCGACTTCGACCTACGTCCCGAAGAGCCACATCGCGAAGTGGTTCGAGTCTCGCCTGCCGCTCGTCGGCCTGGTGCACTCGTCCTTCGTGGCCTTTCCGGTTCCGCGGAACCTCAACTACTTCTACACCTTCGGCGCGATCCTGATCGCGTTCCTCGGCATTCAGATCATCACCGGCGTCTGGCTGGCGATGCATTACGATCCGAGCGCCGCCAACGCGTTCGAGAGCGTCGAGCATATCATGCGCGACGTGAATTACGGCTGGTTGCTGCGCTACGCGCACGCCAACGGCGCGTCGATGTTCTTCGTGGCGGTCTACGTCCACATCTTCCGCAACCTCTATTACGGGTCGTACAAGGCTCCGCGTGAGGTGCTCTACCTGCTCGGCGTCATCATCTACCTGCTGATGATGGCCACCGCGTTCCTCGGCTACACCCTGCCGTGGGGCCAGATGAGCTTCTGGGGCGCCACCGTCATCACCAACATCCTGGCGGCGATCCCGGTCGTCGGCGACACCATCCAGAGCCTGCTCTGGGGCGGCTATTCGGTCGGCAATCCGACGGTCAACCGCTTCTTCTCGCTGCACTTCCTGCTGCCGTGGATGATCGCCGGCGTCGTGGTGCTCCACGTTTGGGCGCTGCACGTCACAGGTCAGAACAACCCGGCTGGCATCCCAATCAAGTCGAGCAAGGACGCGGTGCCTTTCACCCCCTACGCGACCATCAAGGACGTGTTCGCCGTGGTGGTGTTCATGATCCTGTTCGCGTGGTTCATCTTCTATCAGCCAAACTATCTCGGTCACGCCGACAACTACGTCCCGGCCAACCCGTCGGTGACGCCCGCGCACATCGTGCCGGAATGGTACTTCCTGCCGTTCTACGCGATCCTGCGTGCCGTGCCCGATAAGCTCGGCGGCGTGGTGCTGATGTTCGGCGCGGTGCTGATCCTGGCCTTCGCGCCCTGGCTCGACACCTCGCGGGTCCGTTCCTGCAACTACCGGCCGGTCTACCGGATCTTCTTCTGGGTGTTCACCGCCAACGCCATCATCCTCGGCTGGCTCGGCGCCAAGCCTCCAGAAGGTGGCTACGTGATCGCCTCGCAGATCTGCACCGCCTACTACTTCGCCCACTTCCTGATCGTGATGCCGCTGGTCGGCCTGTTCGAGACGCCGGACCGCCTTCCGGGTTCGATCCTCGAGACCGTGACCGGTCCGGGCAAGCAGCTGAGCGGATCGGGCATGCCCGCGGGCGCGGCGGCCGAACCGGCCAAGCGCGCTTAAGCGGATCGAGGAGACACGGTATGCGCATCGCCCTCCTCGCCGCCGCGGGCCTTCTCGCGGCGGCCCTCGGCTCCACCTCTCTTCGGGCCGAGGACGGCCACGCCCCGAACCCGCCCCGCGAGAAGTGGAGCTTCGCCGGCATGTTCGGCCGGTTCGATCAGGCGCAGCTCCAGCGCGGCTTCCAGGTCTACAAGGAAGTCTGCGCGAATTGCCACTCGATGCGCCTCGTCGCCTTCCGCAATCTCGCGGAAGCGGGTGGCCCCGGATTCTCCGCGGCTCAGGTCAAGGCGTTGGCCGAAACCTACAGCGTCAAGGAACTGGACGATTCGGGCAGCGAGAAGGAGCGTCCGGCCCGCCCGGCCGATCGCTTCCCGCCGCCCTTCCCGAACGACAAGGCCGCCGCCGCGGCCAATGGCGGCAAGGCGCCGCCGGACTTCTCGGTGCTCGCCAAGGCGCGCACCTATGAGCGCGGCTTCCCGTGGTTCGTCTTCGACGCGCTGCCCTTCACCGGCTACTCGGAACAGGGCGTGGACTACATCCACGCGCTGCTGACCGGCTACGAGGACGCGCCGAAGGGCTTCGAGATGCCCGGCAGCGGCTACTACAACAAGTATTATCCCGGCCACGTCATCGCGATGCCGAACCCCCTGAGCGAGGGGCAGATCACCTATCCGAAGAACGACAAGGGCGAGCCCGTCGTGCCGGAGACGGTGGAGCAGTACTCGCACGATGTGGCGGCATTCATGGCCTGGGCGGCGGAGCCGCACATGATGGCCCGCAAGGCCCTCGGATTGCGGGTCATCCTGTTCCTGATCGTGTTGGCCGGTCTGCTCTACTATGTGAAGAAGCAGATCTGGAAGAAGGTCGGCGGCGAGGTCCACGGACTGCAGCCGGAACTGCACAAGACCTACTGACGGGCTTCGGCCCCGTCTTCCGGAACCTCTCGAACGGGCCCCTCGCGGGCCCGTTTGCTTGAGGGGAATGGGGTGGCTATGAAAGCCACGTGAGAGATCAGCCCCGCGCCGATGCGTTCGTCGCCGACCCGACGTTTCTCAAGGTGCCGGCCGATCGATAGACCCGTCAATGACGGCAAGGGGCCTCATGGCCCTGCCATGGGTAACGAGGCGGTCTTCTCGGCGCCGAACAGGCGTCACGAGGCGACGATCTCCCGGGCGGACCGTGCGCAGAACGCGGGCGCCCGATGGCGCGGAGACCGCGCAAAGACCATCACAGCACAAGGGATAAGAACCGCATGACGGCAGCGATACTCGGCGTAATCGGCGGCTCGGGCGTCTACGATCTCCCCGGTCTGGAGGACGTCCGCGAGGAGACCATCACCTCGCCCTGGGGCGAACCGTCCGACGCGCTGCGCATCGGCCGCATTGGCGAGACCACGGTGGTGTTTCTGCCCCGGCACGGCCGTGGGCACCGCCTCTCGCCCTCCGGGATCAACTATCGGGCCAATATCGACGTCCTGAAACGCGCGGGCGTGACCGATATCATCTCGCTCTCTGCCTGTGGCTCGTTCCGCAACGAGTTGCATCCCGGCCTGTTCGTGTTGGTCGATCAGTTCGTGGATCGGACGGTGGCGCGCGAGACGTCCTTCTTCGGCAACGGATGCGTCGCGCACGTGCCGTTCGCCCATCCGGTCGGTCCGCTGCTCCAGAAGCGCATCGCCGCAGCCGCCGAGGCCGAAGGCATCACCGTCCACAAGGGCGGCACCTATGTCTGCATGGAGGGACCGCAATTCTCGAGTCTCGCCGAATCGAAGTCGTACAAGGCTGCCAATTACGACGTGATCGGCATGACCAATCTGCCCGAGGCCAAGCTCGCCCGCGAGGCGGAGATCACCTACGCGACCATCGCCATGGTGACCGATTACGATTGCTGGCATCCCAATCACGACAGCGTCGATGTGGCCTCGGTGGTCGCGGTGGCCCGTGCCAATGCGGCCCGCGCTGCGCAACTTGTGGCCCGCGTCGCCCTCGACTTCCCGGCCGAGCGCGAGGAATGCCCGGCGGGCTCGCACCGGGCGCTGGACGGCGCCATCATGACGGCACCGTCCCATCGCGACCCGGCGCTCGTCGCCAAGCTCGACGCCGTGGCTGGCCGCGTACTCGGCATGTGATTTCGTGACTCATGGGGCGGGGTTGTGCTGATCCAGCGTCTTCCCCGCGCCCATGCTCGGCCCTGTGACGTGCCAGGCACGGCAAAAGGCCAAGTTTCGTGACATCGCGCGCCGTTCGATCCGACAAGCCTGTGGAGGATTTCGGGGAAATTCGACCAAATGGCTCAGCTTGCCCGCAAATCGCCCGGACTTGCCCTGGGGATGCCACAACCTCGGCCGTGTTTGTGCCACATCCCGAGGCGTAACTGTTGCTCACACGCCGCTGACGGCACCGACGACAGGATGGGTGACGATACAGATGCAGGGCCGCACGATCGGATCGCCGCGCACCACCCGTGACGCTCGCAAGCCCGGGCGCCGCACCGCTTCCTCCGACGTCATCAGCGTCGCCGCCCGCCCGGGCCGCGACCATGGCAGCCGCCCCGCGCTCCTGCGCTCCGTTCTCACCATGACGCTGGTGGCCGGCGGATTGAGCGCCATTCTGCTCAATGCCGGCACCGATCTCGGACGGGCCGAGGCCTCCACCAAGGCGGCCGAACTGACGATGCCCAAGCCGCGGGTCCACTTGGTCTCGGTCGAGGCGCCGGTTCCGTCGGTGGTGGCAGCCTCCGCCAGCTTCCGCGCGGTCGATGGCCTCGATACCGATCTGACCGCCGGCACCGTCGACCGTGTCTCCTACGACTTCCTGCTGTCGCAGACCTCCACGGGCGACCCGAACGACATCCTCGAATTCGGGCCGATGAAGATCCGCCGTCACATCGTCCAGACGATCGTCAAGGCGGCCCAGGCGGTCGAGACCGATCCGGTCCTGCTGATGGCGGTGGCCGACAAGGAATCCAGCTTCATCACCGCCGTACAGGCCAAGACCTCTTCGGCCACTGGTCTGTATCAGTTCATCGAGCGCACCTGGCTCGGCGTGATCCGCGATTTCGGCTCGAAATACGGCCACGCTCAGGACGCCGCCCTGGTGGTCTCCGATGCCAACGACCGGCCGATGATCGTCGATCCGTCCGAGCGGGCCCGTATCCTCGACATGCGCCGCGACCCCTATCTCTCCGCCCTGATGGCGGGCGAGATGCTCAAGCGCGATGCCGCCCGCATCTCGCTCAAGATCGGCCGGGAATTGTCCCTCGGCGAAGTCTACCTCGCGCACTTCCTCGGGCCGGACGATGCCGAGAACTTCCTTTCGCAGGTCGTCGACAAGCCGACCTCGGCGGCGGCGGCCCTGCTGCCCGGCCCCGCTCGGGCCAACCGCTCGATCTTCTTCGCCGGCACCACTGGACGGGGCCGCCATCGCAAGCCCGCGAGCCTCTCGGTCGCGCAGGTTCATCAGAAGTTCGAGGCGATGATGAGCGCCCGCGGCGACCGCTACCGCGACGTGCGCAGCGTGGCCGGTCTCCTTCTCACCGCCGACGCCGAGACGGTGCAGTAAGGCACCGATCCGCCCCGCGGCCGCCGGCCGCGCGGTCTCCAAATTTCATCCCTGGACGCAACTCACCGGCCCCCGCCCGCTTTGATGTGGTGTGCGGTCGATAGTGGCCGCCCCCTGGAAGAGGAGGGTTTTCGGCCTTGAAGGGTCCGTTTCGAGATCGGCCGTACGAGGGGCGGGGAGACGATCCGCTCCTGCCGGGCATGAAACTCGACCAGATCGGGCAGGCCCTGGCTTCGTGCTACGACAACCTCGTGGCGGAGGGGTTGCCCGACCATCTCGCCGCCCTGGTGCGCCGGGTGGACCGAGCCGAGCGCGCGGCCCATGCCAAGGATCGTACGCCGTCGAGCCGCGTCGCCCTCGTCGTCGAGGATGAGCAGGAAACCCGTGACCTCGCCGAGAGCGTGCTTGAGGAGACGGATCTGCGCGTCGTCGGTTGCGACAATGCCGAGAAGGCGCTGAGCTATCTACAAGACCATGGCGGCGACGTGGCCCTGGTCTTCGCCGACATTCGGCTGGCCGGTGCCATGGATGGCATGCAACTCGCTCGAGCCATAGCGACCCTCTGGCCCTGCACACGCCTCGTCGTCACCTCCGGCGTCGATCTCGATCCGGGGGACGATCTGCCGGAGGGCGCCGTCTTCATCCCCAAGCCGTGGCGCGCCTTCGACGTCCTGAAGGAAGCCGATCGGGCGACCCGCGACCCGACGCCGCCGGTCTCCTGACACCCTCGGGTCGCCCGTCGGGCGCGCCTCTTGCAAATCTCCCTTCGGTTGCAATTCCGACCCGGCCGGGTCGGTTGGCGAAAGGTGGGTCGAGCTTATGAGAATTCGGACAGGCTTCGACATTGCCTTCGAGTCGTCACAGCCGACGCCGATGATTCTGATGCTCAATCTGCACCCATCCCGGGTGGCGGATCTGATCACGCCCGAGACCGTGACCTTCGATCCGCCGGTCCCGGTAAACCGCTACAGCGACGGTTTCGGCAATCTCTGCACCCGCATCCTCGCCCCGGTCGGGCATCTCGCGATCGCCGCGGACTTCATCGTCGGCGATTCGGGTCTACCCGATCCGGTCGTCCCCTCTGCTCCCCAGGCCGCTGTGCAGGATCTGCCCGACGATGTCCTCGTCTTCCTCATGGGCAGCCGCTACTGCGACACCGACCGGCTCTCGGCCGTCGCCTGGGAGCTGTTCGGCCAGACGCCCCTGGGCTGGCCGCGCGTGCAGGCGATCGTCGACTACGTTCACCAGCGAATTCGATTCAACTACATGAGAGCCGACGCCACCCGTACGGCCCATGACGGATATACGCAGCAAGTCGGCGTCTGCCGCGACTTTGCCCATCTGGCCATCACGCTCTGCCGGTGCATGAACATTCCGGCCCGCTACTGCACCGGCTATCTCGGCGATATCGGCGTTCCGGCCGTGCCCGATCCGATGGATTTCTCCGCGTGGTTCGAGGCCTATCTCGACGGCCGCTGGTACACTTTCGACGCGCGCCACAACAAACCGCGCATCGGCCGTATCGTCATGGCGCGGGGGCGCGACGCCACCGATTGCGCGCTGACCACGAATTTCGGATTTCAGCAACTCGTGCATTTCGCCGTTCACACCGACGAAGTCACCTGAGACTGGATCCTCAGTGCCGGTCACGCTTCCTGTGCACCGGCACACGGTCAACCTGTGCAAAATCTGCGAATGACGTGGAACCAGAAAACCACAGTCACGCTTTAAATGGCAAAGGTTACTGCACAGGTAGGCCCCTCGATGAACACCTTGGCATCTGTTGTCGCCGGCGCCGTCGGCATGTGTGTTCTTGCCGTCGGCTCGGCTCACGCCGCGCCTTACGACCCCTTCAGTTCAGAGTACGCGGATTTGGATACCGAGCAGTCGTCCCAGAGCGGCTGGCCGGTCTATGATCCGTATGGCAGCCAGCGCGGCTCGTCCGCCCAGGGAAGCTACGGATACGGTTCTGCCGGCGCCCAGGCCCAGGTCGAGCGCATTCCGCGCGAGGTCGTGGGGTATAACGGCCGCTACGCTCCGGGCACCATCGTGGTCTCGACCGCCGAGCGGCGTCTCTATCTCGTCCTCGGCAATGGCCAAGCCCTGCGCTACGGCGTCGGAGTCGGCCGCCCGGGCTTCACCTGGAGCGGTGTGAACAAGATCACGGCCAAGCGCGAATGGCCGAGCTGGACCCCGCCCGCCGCGATGATCGCCCGTCGCCCCGATCTGCCGCGTTACATGGCCGGCGGTGTGGAGAACCCGCTCGGGGCCCGCGCGATGTATATCGGCAGCTCCGAGTATCGTATCCACGGTTCCAACGAACCGGACACGATCGGGCAGGCGGTTTCGTCGGGCTGCATCCGCATGACCAACGAGGATGTGACGGATCTGTATTCTCGTGTGAAGGTCGGCGCGACGGTCATCGTCAACTGATCGTCCCATCTCCTGAAACGATCTTGGTGAGCCGCGCCGGAGACAAGTTCCGGCGCGGCTTTTTCTTTCAGGGCGATACGCGGCCGACCGCGGTCTGCGGACCGTTGAGGAAGGAAATCGGCATGTCGCAGAAGCAGCGCGCGCCGAGCGGACGCGGGCCCGGGAGCGGGCAGGAATAGGGTTGCGTGCCGCTGATGCCGTTCTGCACCGCGTCGCAATTCAGGCCCATCGGCCGGGGCGGGGGGCGACCGTAATCGGGCTCCCGATAGATCCTGCGCGGCGGCGGACGGTCGTAGCCGTCATCGTAATACTGGGCATGGGCGGGGGCGAGGCTGCCGGCCGCGAAAAGGGCCAGGGCGGCGAGGCCGAGGCGACGGACGGGACGCATGGGATAGACACTCCGGATTGGGCGCTTCGCGGCTTCCAGCCGATGGCGCGTCGATGAGGTCTAGGACCCTGGCGTCCCCGGGCGGCGAAAAAGCGGCATCCTGCTCGCCCAAACGAAACGGCCCGCGCCGGGGGCGCGGGCCGTCGATGGAGTCGAGACGAGGCCCCGACGGTATCACTGATGGTTGTTGGCGGCCTTCTGAGCGTCGTTCGCGTTCTCGCGGGCGGTCTCGACGCCCTGCTCGTAGGCGGAGCGCGCCTCGTTGGCACCCTGCTGCATCGCGCTCTTGGCGTTCTCGGCGCTCTGCTGGAAGGCGCTCTGAGCGAGGCCACCGAACTCCTTGGCCTGGGCCTGGATCGCGGCGAATTGCGAGCGAACGTACTCGGCCTGATGCTGCATCGCCTCCTGCACGTCGCGCGAGCGCACGAGCTTCTGCGCCAGGTCGAAGGCGGCGTTCACGTTCTGCTCGGCGAATTCGAAGCCGCGGGTCGACAGGTTGGACGCGTTGGTCCGGGCGAGATCGGTCGAGCCCTGCACGGTGTCGGCGGTGCGGCGCGCGGCGCCAATGAACGAATCGAACGCCTTGCGAGCCTGCTCGACGCTCTTCTCGGCGAAGTCGCGCATCTCGGTCGGGACTTCGTAATTCGGGGTATTGGCCACGTTTCGTCTCCTCTATCGATTCGTTGCATTCGCGCGTTGTGCACTGCACAATAGCGCGTAGGTGGCACTTTTGCCAGCCCCGCGCTGCGCATTAGGGTTACCAGTTGATAAACGTGTGTCGGTAGGCTCCGGTGTCTATGTCCGGGACGTATTAAGTTGCAGAAGCGGCCGGGAGGACCCAGTGGGGTGCGTCTCGCGGACGGCTCTCGCTGCGCCGCCGGGCCTGAAACGCGATGTCCGAATGGTTCGGGCGTCTTGAAGTGAGGCACTCTTGACCAGGGTTCGGATGTCGGACCGCGCCGTTCAGGGACCCGTCTCGGACAGTGAAGCGACCGTCCGCCGCGCGATCGAGCGCTGGCGGAGCGATGTCATGACGGCACATCTCACGCGAGAGGGTGCCGCCTTCCTCGTGTTCGACCAGCGCGCCGAACGCCTTCTGCACGCGGCCGGGTCGGCTGCGGCCTACGGCGCGGGCATCGCGGCGATGGACGGCGTCGTGATGCCTGCCCTGCGTCTGGCCGATCAGGTTCAGCGGGCGGGTTCCCTCGGACCGCGCCCGCGCATGGTGCGCCTGCGCCTCGATCCCCGCGGCGTCGCCCCACCGGTCGTCGTCCTGCTGGCCCGCGCCATGCTCGACGAGGCGCGCGAAGCTCTCTTGCTTTCTCCCCTCGGAGCCTTGCCGGTTCTGCGGCCGGCGGAGGCGCCTTCGGATCCGCATGGGCCGATTCCGTCCGATCTCGGATCCGAGGCATCGCCCGTCGCCGACGAGGCCGTGGGACGCCATGAGGACGCGGCTCCTAAGGAGGCGGCCCATGAGGCAGCCGCAGATCCGGGTCTGACGCCGATTGGGAAGGTCGCCGAGGATGAGGCAGCGTCCCGGCCTTCTTCCTCGCCGTCGGCCATCTCCGAGCCGCCGATCCGCTTCGTCTGGCGCAGCGACGGGGATGGGGTGCTGACTCATGTATCGAGCACCCATCCTGATCTTGCCGCGGTGATCACCGGTCGTGCCTGGTCCGATCTCGCGGCGGACGGAATTGTCGAAGGCGCAGGTCTTGAGCCGCTGCTCCAACCGATTCAGCGCACGTTCCGAAGTCTGCCGCTCGTGGTGCGGGGACGCGCCTACGAACACGAGATCGAGATTTCCGGCGCCCCGATGGGTCGTCCGGGGCGCGAGGAAGCGGGTCTCGGTGGCTTCGCGTTGCTGCGTGGCCGTCATCCGCGACCCGAGGACGTGAGTGGGCCGCCGGACCTCGATCTGACCCGTGCGCCGCCGGAGGCGACCTCTCTCTCGGTCAACGAGCATGCGGCCTTCCGCGAGGTCGCTCGTCTGCTGGGCCTCCGCTTCGCCCCGGACGAAACGACCGATCTGGGCGAGGTGTCGGACACCGAGCGGGTGGACGGTGTGTCCGGCGGTTCGGTCACGCCGTTTCCGACACCGCCGGCGCGCGCTGCCGAAGCGGAGGCTCGTGCCCGCGCCGCGATGGCCGAACTCCTCGAGCAACTGCCCGCCGGGGTACTGATCTATCGTGACGATGCCGTCCTGTTCGCGAGCCGCGCCTTCCTCGCGCTGACCGGCTACGCTGACCTTGCAGCCCTGCGAGAGGCTGGCCTGCGCCACCTGTTCTGTGGACTGCCACCGGAGGAGCGGGGCGGCGCCTCGGGTTCGCCCATCCCCTTCGCGCGGGGCGATGGCGGTACTGCCGCTTTGACGGTGGATCACGCGCGGCTCGACTGGGATGGGGCGCCAGCCGCGGTTTGCCTCGCACGCGCTATCGAGACCGAGAGGGCCGCCCCTCCGATCCCGCCGAACGATGCGCGGCTGCGGGCCGAGAAGGTCTTGGACAGCCTCGAGGAGGGCGTCGTCACCCTCGACGCGGAGGGGCGCGTGGTCGGGCTCAATCCGAGCGCGGCCGAACTGATTCATGCCCATCCGAAGGAGGTCGTCGGCGGGCGCTTCTCCGATCTGTTCGCCCCGGAGAGCCTGCCGGCGCTGGAAGCCGCCGTCACCGACTCGCGCCGTTCCGGCGCCAGCGAGCTTCGCGGCGTGACCGTGCGCTCGGGCGCAGCGGCCTTGCGGCTGCGCATCGCCCGGTTGTTCGGCGAGGACGCGCCCGGCTACTGCGCTTCCCTGAGGGAGATCCGCGACGAGGAGGTCGTGACCGCAGCGCAGCCCGCCCTGCCTCCCGCCGCGGTGCTTCCGGTCGCGTCGGAGCGCGAGGGTGCGGCGGATGCCTGGAAAGCCCGGGCGCTGGCCAGGGTCGGACGCGAGATACGGCCGTCACTCACCGCGATCCTTTCCCTGACGGACATGATGCTGTCGGACCGGTTCGACCGGGCCGATGGCGAGCGTCTGGAGGCGTATCTGCGCGAGGTGCGCCAATCCGGCGGCCGCATCGCTGCCATCCTGGACGATCTGCGAGACTTGGCGGCCCTCCAGGCCGGGCTCCATTTGAGCTTCACGCGGATCGGTCTCAACGACCTCGTTTCCGGCTGCATCGGCGCCATGCAGGCTCAGGCCGCCCGCGACCGGATCGTTGTGCGCACCAGCCTTGGCCCGGACCTGCCGCCCCTCCTCGCCGACGAGCGCTCCATCCGTCAGGCCGCCCTATCCGTGATCGGCAATGCCATCCGGGTCTCGGAGGCGGGCGGCCAGGTCATCGTCTCGACGACCCTGGCAGATCCCGGCGAGATCGCCCTGCGGGTCCGCGATACCGGCCCCGGAATGTCCCCGGCGGCGCTCAACGGTGCCCTCGAACCCTTCCGCGAAGGGGGCGATCCGGTTCCGGAGGCCGAAGGCGGAGGTTTCGGCCTGACGCTCACCAAGGCGCTTGTCGAGGCCAATCGTGGCCGGTTCCGCATCGGCAGCCGCAAGGACGAAGGCACCCTCGTGGAGATGATTTTCCCGGCCGCCTGACCCTTGCCCGTCGGTACGGACTACTCCGTTGAGAGCAATCGGCATTCGCGCCGAACCTGCCCTGAGCAAGGTTCGCCCACGCTATTAAGTCGTCCATAAGAAAATTTTGGACAACTTGATTGCACAAAATCCCCGAACTCGACTTTTTGGCGCTTGCCGGCCCTCTTCACATGCGATTAAGAGTTTCTTGGAAGCCCCGGCTGCGTGCACCGGCACGATACGATCGGGCACCGTTCAGGGAAGAAACGACATGAGCGAGAAGGTCATCGACGTTCAGGATGCTTGGCGCGAGCGGGCACTGATCGACGACGCCAAGTACAAGGATATGTACACCGCGTCCGTCTCCGATCCCGATGCGTTCTGGGCCGAACACGGCAAGCGCATTGATTGGTCGACGCCCTTCACCAAGGTCAAGAATACCAGCTTCGCTCCGGGTAATATCTCGATCAAGTGGTTCGAGGACGGTAAGACCAACGTCGCCCTGAACTGTATCGATCGGCACCTCGAGACCCGCGGTGATCAGACCGCGATCATCTGGGAAGGCGACGACCCGAACGAGTCCAAGCACATCACCTATCGGCAGCTTCACGCGGAAGTGTGCCGGATGGCCAACGTCCTGCGCAATCGCGGCGTCGGCAAGGGTGACCGCGTCACGCTGTATCTTCCGATGATCCCCGAGGCCGCCTACGCGATGCTGGCCTGCGCCCGTCTCGGCGCCATCCACGCCATCGTTTTTGGCGGCTTCTCGCCGGACTCGTTGGCGAGCCGCATCAATGGCTGCGGCTCGAAGGTCGTCATCACGGCGGATGAGGGTCTGCGCGGCGGTCGCAAGGTGCCGCTCAAGGCCAATGTCGACGAGGCGATCAAGCGGGTCGAGAAGGACCTGGTCGAACACGTCATCGTCGTGCAGCGCACCGGTGGCAACGTCGCCATGGAGCCCGGCCGCGACGTCTACTACCACGAGGCGGCCGAGCAGGTGACGAACGATTGCCCGGCCGAGGCGGTCGATGCCGAGCACCCGCTCTTCATCCTCTACACGTCAGGCTCGACCGGCCAGCCGAAGGGCGTGGTGCACACCACCGGCGGCTATCTCGTCTACGCTTCGATGACCCACCAATACGTGTTCGATTATCACGATGGTGACGTCTACTGGTGCACGGCGGATGTCGGCTGGGTCACGGGCCACAGCTACATCGTCTACGGTCCCCTCGCGAACGGCGCGACCACGCTGATGTTCGAGGGCATCCCGACCTATCCGTCGAACTCCCGCTTCTGGGAGGTGGTCGACAAGCACAACGTCAATATCTTCTACACGGCGCCGACAGCGATCCGCTCGCTGATGGGTGGTGGCGAAGGCCCGGTGAAGAAGACCTCGCGCAAGTCCCTGCGCGTGCTGGGTTCGGTCGGCGAGCCGATCAATCCGGAAGCTTGGGAATGGTACTACAACGTGGTCGGCGAGCAGCGCTGCTCCATCGTCGATACCTGGTGGCAGACCGAGACCGGCGGCATCCTGATCACCCCGCTGCCCGGTGCCACCAAGCTCAAGCCCGGCTCGGCGACCCGTCCATTCTTCGGCGTGCAGCCGGTCATGGTCGACGCCGAGGGCAAGGAGCTTGAGGGCAAGTGCGAGGGCAACCTCTGCATCAAGGATTCCTGGCCCGGCCAGATGCGCACCGTTTACGGTGACCACGAGCGCTTTGAGCAGACCTACTTCTCGACCTACAAGAACCTCTACTTCACCGGCGATGGCGCGCGCCGCGACGACGACGGCTATTACTGGATCACCGGCCGTGTCGACGACGTCATCAACGTGTCCGGCCACCGCATGGGCACGGCCGAGGTCGAATCCTCGCTGGTCGCTCATCCGAAGGTGTCGGAGGCCGCCGTCGTGGGCTACCCGCACAACGTCAAGGGTCAGGGCATCTACGCCTACGTCACCCTCAACGAGGGCCTGGAGGGCGACGACACCCTTCGCAAGGAACTCGTGACCTGGGTGCGCAAGGATATCGGCCCGATCGCCTCGCCGGATCTGATCCAGTTCGCACCGGGCCTGCCCAAGACCCGCTCGGGCAAGATCATGCGCCGCATCCTGCGCAAGATCGCCGAGGACGATTTCGGCTCGCTCGGCGATACCTCGACCCTCGCCGAGCCGGCGGTTGTCGACGACCTGATCGAGAACCGTCAGAACCGCGCCAAGGCCTGAGGCGGGATCCCGGACGAGGCACCTGAGACAAACGTCCTCCTCCCCCTCTCCGGGGAGGAGTTTGAGGTGGGGAGGCAGTGCGACGCCACGCTGCCGAACCCGACCCTTCCGCCCTTCCGAGGAAGGGAACGCGGCGCCGCGCCGCCACTTTCAACCGAAACCATAAAAGCAACCAACCGCCGGCCCGCGCGACGGGGCGGAAACGGATGGGAGGAGATTCCATGAGCGTTGTTCACACGGCAGGTCCGCCCGCGACCTCCGATGCCCGCACCTTGCACGGTGCCGGCGCCCTCGACATGCCCGAGCCCGATCACCGGCTCGACCGGGTGTCGCAGCATCCGATCTTCCAGACGCTGGTCCAGGAACGCAACCGCTACGCCTGGGTGCTGACCGGCCTGATGCTGTTCGTCTATTTCGGCTTCATCGGTCTGATCGCCTTCGACAAGGCTCTGCTCGCCACCAAGGTCGGCGGCACCGCCTCGCTCGGCTTCTACATGGGCATGTTCGTGATCGTCTTCGCGTTCATCCTCACCGGCATCTACGTCGCCCGCGCCAACACCCGTTTCGACCGGCTCTCGGCCGACCTCGCCCGGAGCCTCGCGAAATGATCCGTCTTCTCTCCCTCCTCGCCGCCGGCCTCGCGCTCGGCGCGGCTCCGGCGCTCGCCGCCGGGCCGGATCTGGGCCAGGTCCAGCAATCGGCCACGAACTGGCCGGCCATCGGCATGTTCCTGTTCTTCGTGCTGTTCACGCTCGGCATCACCTATCGAGCCGCGAAGGGCTCGAAATCGGCGGCCGATTTCTATGCCGCGGGCGGCGGCATCTCGGCGGGCACGAATTCTCTGGCGATCGCCGGCGACTACATGTCCGCGGCGTCCTTCCTCGGAATTTCCGGCCTCGTCTACACCTCGGGCTTCGACGGGCTGATCTACTCGACCGGCTTCCTCGTCGGCTGGCCGATCGTGCTGTTCCTCATCGCCGAGCGCCTGCGCAATCTCGGCAAGTTCACCTTCGCGGACGTGGCGAGCTTCCGCCTCGACCAGACCTCGATCCGCATCATCTCGGCGACCGGCACGCTCGTCGTCGTGGCCTTCTACCTGATCGCTCAGATGGTCGGCGCGGGTAAGCTGATCCAGCTCCTGTTCGGTCTGCCCTACCTCTACGCGGTGGTGCTCGTCGGCGCGCTGATGATCATCTACGTTGCCTTCGGTGGCATGAAGGCGACGACCTGGGTGCAGGTCATCAAGGCCTGCCTGCTCCTCGGAGGGGCGACCTTCATGGCCGGCGCCGTGCTCTATCGGTACGGCTTCAGCCCGGAGAAGCTGTTCGCCACGGCGGTGCAGACGCATCCCAAGGGCGATTCCATCATGGCGCCCGGCGGCCTCGTGACGAATCCGATCGACTCGATCTCCCTCGGCGTCGGCCTGATGTTCGGCACCGCCGGCCTACCGCACATCCTGATGCGCTTCTTCACGGTCTCTGACGCTCAGGCCGCCCGCAAGTCGGTGTTCTATGCCACCGGCCTCATCGGCTACTTCTACATCCTCACCTTCATCATCGGCTTCGGCGGCATCGCCCTGCTGATGTCGGATCCGAGCTACTTTAAGCTCGGTGCCGACGGCACGACCTACGACAAGATCAAGGACATGATCGGCGGCACCAACATGGTCGCGGTCAATCTCGCCAATGCCATCGGCGGTCCATACTTCCTCGGCTTCATCTCGGCGGTGGCCTTCGCGACCATCCTCGCGGTGGTGGCGGGCCTGACGCTGGCCGGCGCCTCGGCGATCAGCCACGATCTCTACGCTCAGGTCTTCGCCCGTGGGCGGACGACGGAGAAGGCCGAGGTGAATCTGTCGAAGGCCTCCGCCGTCGGCATCGGTATCGTCGCGATCGTCCTCGGCTACATCTTCGAGAATCAGAACGTCGCCTTCATGGTCGGCCTCGCCTTCTCCGTGGCGGCGAGCTGCAACTTCCCGGTTCTCGCCATGTCGATCCTGTGGCGCGGCACGACGACCTGGGGGGCGCTGATCGGCGGTCTCGTCGGGCTCGTGGCGGCGGTGACCATGGTCGTGCTGTCCGACGCCGTCTGGGTGAAGACCTTCGGTCATCCGGTGGCGCTCTTCCCCTACGCCAATCCGGCCCTGTTCTCGATGCCGCTCGCCTTCGTGACGATCTGGGTGGTTTCGACGATCGACCGGACCCGCCGCGGCAACCGCGAGCGCGCCGCCTTCGACGCCCAGTACGTGCGCTCGGAGACCGGCATCGGCGCCGCGGAAGCGCACGCGCACTGATTGGCGCGCAGGGATCGAACCGAAGAAGGGCCCCGCCTAGCGGCGGGGCCCTTCTTCGTTTGACTGAGGTTCCAGGGGGCCAAGATTTCTTTTGGGCGGGTCACCTGAGGGCACACAGCACATTCGGTGAGTCGTCGTCGCGCGTTCCCAGGAAAGGATCATCTCCTCGGAAGCCCGGATACTCCCTTCGAACGGGCGCTCTCCGCATCGGACTGAAAACGGATCATGGGTCGTCAAAGAACCGGGGCACTAGTGCCGGAAGTGGCGCACCCCGGTGAACACCATCGCGAGACCCGCCTCGTCGGCGGCCCGGATGACGTCCTCGTCGCGCATCGAGCCGCCCGGCTGGATGACCGCCGTGGCACCGGCCTCCGCCGCGGCGAGCAGGCCGTCAGGGAAGGGGAAGAAGGCGTCGGAGGCGACCGCCGAGCCCTTGGCGAGGCTCTCGGCCAAGCCGAGACTTTTGGCGGCTTCGGCCGCCTTGCGGGCGGCGGTGATCGAGGAATCGACCCGGGACATCTGACCGGCGCCGATGCCGACCGTTGCACCGTTCTTCGCGTAGACGATGGCGTTCGACTTGACGTGTTTGGCCACGCGATAGGCGAAGATCATGTCGGCGCGTTCGGCCTCGCTCGGCTGGCGGCGGGTCACGACCTTCAGGGCCATGTCGTCGACGACCGACGCGTCGCGTCCCTGGACGAGGAATCCGCCCGCCACCGTGCGGACGGTCTCGCCGGCCGCACGCGGATCGGGCAGGCCGTCGGCCAGCAGCAGCCGCAGGTTCTTCTTGGCGCCGATGATGGCCTTCGCCTCGTCCGTCGCGTCGGGGGCGATGATGACCTCGGTGAAGATCTCCACGATCCTGCGCGCGGCCTCGGCATCGAGGGGGCGGTTCAGGGCGACGATGCCGCCGAAGGCTGACGTCGGATCGCAGGCCAGCGCCCGCTCGTAGGCCGTGAGGAGATCGGCACCCTCCGCCACGCCGCAGGGATTGGCGTGCTTGATGATCGCCACCGCCGCCGTACGCGCCGGGTCGAACTCGGCGACGCATTCATAGGCCGCGTCGGTATCGTTGAGGTTGTTGTAGGACAGTTCCTTGCCCTGGACTTGGCGCGCGGTGGCGATGCCGGGGCGCAGCGTGCCGGGCAGGCGGTAGAAGGCCGCCGCTTGGTGCGGATTCTCGCCGTAGCGCAGGCTCTGGCCGAGACGACCGCCCAGGGCGCGAAAGGCGGGGGCCTCCTGGGTCGGCACTTCTCCGGCGAGCCAATTGGCGATGGCGGCGTCGTAGGACGCCGTGCGGGAGAAGGCCTTCTGCGCTAAGCGGCGACGGGTTGCGGCGCTGATGCCGCCTTCGCCCGCCCGCAACTCGTCGAGCAGGGCGGAGTAATCGGCCACGTCGACCACCACCGCCACGTCGGCGTGGTTCTTGGCCGCCGCGCGGATCATCGCCGGCCCGCCGACATCGATGTTCTCGACGCAGTCGTCGTAGGCCCGCCCCGCTTTCAGGGTCTCCTCGAACGGGTAGAGATTGACCACGAGCAGGTCGATGGCGCCGATGCCGTGAGCGGCGAGCGCTGCCTGATGCTCGGGATTGTCGCGGACGGCGAGCAGACCGCCATGGACCGCCGGATGCAGGGTCTTCACCCGCCCGTCCATCATCTCGGGGAAGCGCGTCAGCTCGGCGACCTCGGTCACGGTGAGCCCGGCCTCGGACAGCGTCCGGTGGGTGCCGCCCGTCGAGACCAGCTCGACCCCGAGGCCGGCGAGGGCGGTCGCGAATTCGACGAGACCCGTCTTGTCCGAAACGGAGAGGAGGGCGCGGGTCACCCGGATGTGGTCGCGCGGCATCGTGGTCGCCTGTGTCGCAGAGGAAATTTTTCGCGCGGTAGCACGATGTGGGCGGGGCGGCCAGTTGCGCTGCGGCAAGTGCCAACGGGTCCACACCGGTTTGGCCCGAGTTGCCGAGCGTCTCAGAGACGCCCGATCCGCCAGCGCACCCGTGCCTCATCCGTCACCGTCAGGTGGAGCACGATTTGCGCCGTCCGTCGGGCGCCGACCACGCCCGCGAAGTAGACGCTCTCCTCGATCACGAGGTCCGCCCCCTCGGCCGTGAAGAGCCAGGTCTCCCCGGTCGGCAGGGTCAGCGTAATTCCACCCTCCTCTTCCGCGCGGGCATCGACGGCCGAATGCAGGTGGAACCGCACCGCCACGGCACGGGGCCGTCCGCCGTGGCGGCCTTCCCGGAGGAAGGCATCCTCCCCGTCGAGACAGTCCGGATCGGACGCGAGGCGCCAGCGCCGCTCATGGATCACGCCGAAATCGGTGAAATAGCCGTCATGGCGGGCCGCGAGCACCGAGGCCCCCGGCTCGGTCCGCCGCTCGACCGTTACGGGGCCTGGCCCGCCCAACACCACCGGTCCGCGCCGGGCGAGCAGCCAAGCGGTGGCCAAGCGTCCCCCGAAGGGGCCCGACGTCTCACCGAGGAAGCGGCAGGACGAAGCATCGGCCACCGTCGCGGTCGAATGGGCGGCGGTGCTGCGGGCCATGCGGCGCAGTTCGGCCCCGCTCGCCGGCATGCCGCAATTGACGACGATGCGCTGCGCACCGCTCGACAATTCGAAGGAAAGACATCCCGCACAGGCATTGCGTGACTGCGACAGGGGCGGCGGCGCACCGACATCGCAGACGACCACGATGCGGCCCGTCTCCAGCCGGGCGTAGCCCGAATGCGGCCCGTGCATCAGGGGCTCGGTGCCGGCCCCGTCATAGACGAGAAGCGTGGCGAGATGGTCCGCGGCGGTCACGCCCATCCCGTTGAAATGGCTCAGAGAGGCGTCGCCGTGGCGCAGCAGGCGCAGGGCGGGCAGCATCCGGTCGACGGCGCGCAGCAGCGCCTCCGGAGGATCGACGCTGCGGCTGAGGAAGCTCTGGCGCAGGGGAAGCAGGTCGAGGAGCAGCTCCATGGCGAAGCGCGGATCACGGGAGCGATGGCCGCCATCGGGCAGGATCTGCCGGTCGAGCTCGCGCACGAGGATCCGCGTGGCCCGGCGCAGGATCGCCTCGATTCCCTCGCAGCAGAGTCCCGCATAGGTCAGCGCCACCGCCGCCAGCAGCCGAGATTGCGGCGGAGCCGAGCGACGCAGCGAGATCTCCAGATCCCGCGCGCCGCGCCCGACAGTCTTGAGGAAGGCTTGGTAGAAGGCGTGATCGGCCCCCTCCAGCACGAGGGGGGATTGGCACAGGAAGGAGATCAGCCGTCGCGCGGCCACCGGCACCGGACTGGCGCGGGCGGCATCGCCCCGGCCGCTCATGAAATCCGAGACGAAGGCCCGGGCATTGGCGCGGGCGAGCGCGGTGTCGGCGGCGCGCAGGTGGCGCAGCCAGCCGAAGCCGTAGAGCGCGTCCGCCCATTCGGGGGAGGGAGGATCGTAGTCGAAGGGCGAGCGCCCGCTCACCACCAAGGATCGGCCGGCGAAGACGAACAAGCCCGCATAGATGTCGTCCGCTAGCGAGGCGTCGCTCGTGCGCAGATCGTGAGGGGCGATGACGAGACCGGTCACTCGGGCGCGCGGGAGGATCTCCGGCCGCGCGGTGAGGCGCCCGAACCGGTTTCGGGTGGCGCGCCGGATTTCCTGCCCGACCAAGCGATAGAGCTGCAAGCGATGGGGCCGTCTGGCCAAGCCGTCCCCTCCCGACCGCTGTCGCGGGCTGCCGATCCCTATGCGCGGCGCGCGGCCGAGCTTAGGGCGACCCTCTTAACCGGTCGTTAAGCCTGTGTCGCGCCGCTGTGAGGGCGCTCGCTTTTCCGCTTGTTGGTAACCACGACCGCAGCGACCGAGAGCGAGACGAGGCTCGTTTCCGTCCCGCGCGGCGCATCTTCGATGCAGCGGAGGCTCAGCGCGTCGGCCCCGTCTCGACCGGGCGCTGCTGGTCCGAGCCCCATTCCGACCACGAGCCGTCATAGAGGGCGCGGGGCGGTCGACCCAAGGTCTCGAGGGCGAGCGAGACGATCGCGGCGGTCACGCCCGAGCCGCAGGTTGTGATGACCGGCCGGTCGAGATCGACGCCCGCCTCGGCCATGGCGGCGCGCAGGGACGTCTCGTCCCGGAGCCGGCCGTTGGCCTGCAGGGCTGCGTAGTGGAGGTTCTTCGCACCCGGCATATGACCGGGGCGGACGCCGGGGCGGGGCTCGGCCTCCTCACCGCGGAAGCGGGGACCGGAGCGGGCATCGACGAGTTGCGCGCCCCCATCCGCCAGCGCCCGGGCCACGTCGTCCGCATCGGCGACGGCGCTCCCGTCCAACCGGGCGGTGAAATGGCGCCGATCGCGCGGGCGACCTTCCCCCTCTTCCGTCGGGTATCCCGCCGCCAGCCAAGCGGGCAAACCGCCTTCGAGGAGCACCACGTCGCGCATGCCGTAGGTGCGCAGCATCCATCGGACCCGCGGCGCCGAGAACAGGCCCATGCCGTCATAGACGACGACCTGGGCTCCGTCGCCGACGCCGAGCGCCCGCATTTTCGACGCGAAGACTTCGGGCCGCGCCAGCATATGGGGCAGGGGGGATTCGGTATCGCTCATCGCATCGAGATCGAAGCGGATCGCGCCGGGGATATGGGCTGCGCGGTATTCCGCCTCGGCGTCACGGCCCTGGGCCGGCAGATACCAAGAGGCGTCGAGCACCACGATATCGGGCGCGCTGAGGTGCTGGTAAAGCCAGTCCGGCGTGACGAAGGGCGATGTCGCCATGATGTCCTCGCTTGCGCACGAGCCCGCGGATATGCCTCACCCGCTCCGTCATCGCCTGGGGATGCGGCGGCGTTGCGGGCGCTTTAAGAGGCACGCGACATCACCACATCCGGCATCGGCGCGCATTCGGCAAGGCCGGCATGAGGTTTCCCGCCGCGTCACGGCGCCCGTTCGGGCGTTTCCCGCGGCCCCGTCATTCCGAGGATCGAAGTTCGCGTGCGAGAGACCTACCACATCGAGGTGCTCGGCCCCGAGGAAGACGGGGCGCCGGGCGGCGTCCAGCAGCGGATGACGGTGCGAACCGACACGCCGGACGGCGCGGCCGAGCGCGCCCGCCGCCTCTTCGCGCGGGCGCGGGTGCCGCAGCGCTCGGGCCCGGCGGCGGAGGCGGTGCGGGTCCTCGACGGCGCGGGTACGGAAGTCTTCCGCATGAGCCGTTACGACGAGGGCTAGCCTCCGCCCGCATTGACTTCGCACCCGCAGCATCGCATATCGCGTCTGCAGCGTCAGCGGCTCCGAGCCGCTTGAGGGGGCTGCGTGACGGTTCGCGCCGCTTGAAGGTGCGCCCCGGCCCCTCTCTTCAACGTGCATGCACCCCGGATCGCCCCATCACGCGGGCAATCCCTCGCACCATCGGACCCGATACCTCGTCCGCGCGCATCGCCGGGTTGCGGGTTCCGCTGCATTGAGAAGTACCGACTTGACCCAATTCACTGATTTCGGCCTCGCCCAGCCCGTTCTTCGGGCTCTCGCGGAGGCCGGCTACACGGCGCCGACGCCGATCCAGGCACAGGCCATCCCGCCGGCCATGGAAGGCCGCGACCTGTGCGGCATCGCCCAGACCGGCACCGGCAAGACCGCGGCCTTCGCGCTGCCGATCCTGCATCGCCTCTCGCTCTCGACCCGGCGGGCCCCGCGGCGCGGCTGCCGCGTGCTCGTGCTCTCGCCGACCCGTGAGCTCGCCAGCCAGATCGCCGAGTCGTTCTCGGATTACGGCCGGCATCTGCCCTACACCAACACCGTCGTGTTCGGCGGCGTGAATATCGGCCGCCAGGAGCGGGCGGTGGCGCCGGGCGTCGACATCCTCGTCGCGACGCCGGGCCGGCTGATCGACCTTGTCGACCGCCGAGCGCTGACGCTGGAGGGCGTCGAGATCCTCGTCCTCGACGAGGCGGACCAGATGCTCGATCTCGGCTTCATCCATGCGCTGAAGCGCATCGTGAAGATGCTGCCGCGGGAGCGTCAGAGCCTGTTCTTCTCGGCCACCATGCCGAAGAACATCGCCGGACTCGCCGATCAGTACCTGTCGAGCCCGGTGCAGGTCGCCGTCACGCCGGTCGCGACGACGGCCGAGCGCGTCGAGCAGCAGGTCATCTTCTGTCACACCGGCGCCAAGCAGGCGCTGCTGGGCCACATCCTGCGCGATCCCAAGATCGAGCGCGTGCTGGTCTTCACCCGTACCAAGCACGGCGCCGACCGTGTCGTGCGCGGCCTCGACAAGGTCGGGATCGCGGGCGCGGCGATCCACGGCAACAAGAGTCAGCCCCAGCGCGAGCGGGCGCTCGCCGCCTTCCGTGACGGCTCATGCCGGGTGCTGGTGGCGACCGACATCGCCGCCCGCGGCATCGACGTCGAGGGCGTGACGCATGTGGTGAACTACGATCTGCCGAACGTGCCGGAATCCTACGTCCATCGCATCGGCCGCACCGCGCGCGCCGGGGCGGAAGGTCTCGCCATCTCGTTCTGCAACGACGAGGAGCGCGCCTATCTGCGCGATATCGAGCGGATCACCCGTCAGAAGGTGCCGGTCGTCGGCTTCCCCGAGGGGTTCGTTCCGCCGTCCCGTCAGGAGGCCGCCGAGACCGCTGCGGCGGAGGAGCGGCGTCCGCCGCGTCAGCCCCAGGGCCGTCCCGGCCAGCGTCAGGGCCACGGTCGCCCCGGCGGCGGTCGCGGCCAGGAGGCCCGTGGCGGTGGCCGTCCCGGCGGTCAGCCCGGTCGCGACCAGCGGGCCGAGCCGCGCCAGGACGGACGCGGCGGCCAGCCTCACCGCGGCAACCAGCCCCGCCCCGAGCGGATCGCGGAAGGCGGCCAGCGGCGGCCCGACGGGCGTCCCGGCAACCGCCAGGGTCAGCAGCGTCCGGCCCGTCCGGGCGGCGGCGAGGGTGGACGGTCCATCGGTTGGCTCGACCGCTCGCCGCGCTCGTAACCTTCCCGTGATCTTGCCCTAGATCTCACCGGGCCGGGGCATCGCTCCGGCCCGACGTTTTTGGAGGTCTCGATGCGGTTCGAACTCTACCGGGATGCCGCCGGCGAGTGGCGCTGGCGCCTGCGGGTGCAGAATGGCAACGTCATCGCCGATTCCGGCGAAGGGTATGTGCGCCGCGAAGATTGCGAGCACGCGATCGCGCTGGTGAAACGTAGCGGTGAGGCCTCCACCGTCGATATGACGACGAAGATCGCCTGAACGAATCGGTGGAAAAGTCCCGGCGAGACGAAACCGTCCGGCTTCCTGTGACGTTCCAGCCCGCGCGGGTGACGCAGAGAGATGCGCCCACTCGCGCCTGTCGCAGAGGGAACGTCGACTTGATCAGGACATTGTTGCTCGCCGCGCTGATGGCGCTCGGCCTCGCTGTCGCCGCCCCGCAGGGCGCATCCGCCGCACCGGTCGGCCCCTCGGCCGCCCTGCTCGCCGAAACCGCGCCGGCCACGGTCGAGAAGGCGCAGTACTACTACCGCCGTCGCGGTTGGGGTCCGCGCCCCTATTACGGCCGCCGCTTCTACGGACCGCGCCCGTTCTACCGCCGTCCTTACTACGGCCGCCGCTTCTATGGCCCGCGCCGTTTCTACGGCCCGCGCCGGTTCTACTACTAAGATCTGACAGCCCCGTGCCGTCGAGAACCCGGAGCCGTGCGGCTCCGGGTTTTTTCGTGACACGTGCTCTGCATCATGATGCCGTTTCAACTGGTCTCCCTATAGTTCCGAGCCGTTTCGCGGTAGGATCCTGCCGATGTGAGACGGGCCGCGTCAGTCGGGCCGCTCCGGAGGAAGCCCGATGAACGATCTCGTGGCGCGTCTGCGGCGCGCCGAGGCGCAGCCTCGCGCGTGGTCCTGGCAAGACATTCCCCTCGAAGTGCTGATGTGCGCCGCTGCGATCTTCCTGGCGGCCGGTCTGAGGCTTGCGGGGCTCACTCCGTGACGTCCCGGCGCTGGACGACCCCTAGTGCGACCGCGAAGGGCGTGCTTGGCTTACGTTTGAGCGACGGCAGCGGTGAGCGGACTGGCGCGGGGGAGGGGAGCGATGACGCAAGCGAGCGAGGCGACCGAGGAGCAGCCCACAGGTGATCTGACGGTGCGCACCATCGCGATGCCCGCCGACACCAACGCCAACGGCGATATTTTCGGCGGATGGGTGCTGTCGCAGATGGATCAGGCGGGCGGGATCGCCGGCGTCGAGCGGGCCCAGGGTCGGGTCGTCACCGTCGCCGTCGAGGCTATGACGTTCATCCGACCGGTTCGCGTGGGCGACGTGCTCTGCGTCTACACGCGGGTCGACAAGGTCGGACGCACCTCGATGAAGATCCATCTCGAAGCCTGGGCGCGTCGGTTCCGGACGCAGCTGCGCGAGAAGGTCACCGAGGCGACCTTCACTTTCGTGGCGATCGACGATGAGGGCCGCCCGCGACCGATCCCCTTGGAGGGCTAGGCTGCGTTTGGCGCCGGGCCTTCGAGCGGGCTAGAACAGGCATCCGTTTCGAGACACATCCGAAGAGCCCGCATGTCCGCCACGCCCCGCGCCGCGATCATTCCGGTGACGCCGTTCCAGCAGAACTGCACCCTGATCTGGGACGACGCGACCAAGGTCGGCGCCGTCGTCGATCCCGGCGGCGATCTCGACCGGATCGAAGCCGCGATCCGCGGACAAGGTGTGACGGTCGAGAAGATCCTGCTGACCCACGGCCATATCGACCATGCCGGAGGCGCCGCGGAGCTGAAGGAGCGTCTTGGCGTGCCGGTCGAGGGGCCGCACGAGGCCGACCGCTTCCTGCTCGATTCATTGCCCGACACCGGGGCGAATTACGGGATCGACGGCGCCCGCGCCATCACGCCCGACCGCTGGCTGAACGAGGGCGACAGCGTGACCGTCGGCGGCCTGACCTTCGACATTCTGCATGCCCCCGGCCACTCGCCCGGCAGCGTCGTATTCGTCAGCCGCGATGCGCGCTTCGCCCTGGTGGGCGACGTTGTGTTCCAGGGTTCCGTTGGGCGCACCGATCTGCCTGGTGGTAATCACGAGCAACTGATTAAAGCGATCAAGGACAAAATCCTCCCGCTCGGCGACGACGTCGCTTTCATTCCGGGACACGGGCCGACCGGTACGCTCGGCCAGGAGCGTCTGACGAACCCGTTCCTGCAGGGTTGAGGGAGGATGTTGGCCCGCTCGCCCTTCCGGCGACGGGCCTCTGCGATCCTAACTGACGCTTAACGGAAAAGGGGCAGAAAAGTCGGGTGCAACGCCACCAATGCGGCGCAAAAAACGATGCAAAATCAGGGGGGAACGCCTATATGAATCCGGCACGGACATAGCAGGCACGCCCGGCCCGGCCGGGTTTGAAAATAGGCTCACGAGCCGCCTGCCCGAGGAATTTGATGGCTGACTCCCCGAATACCGATCACGCCGACAGCTACGGCGCGGAATCGATCCGCGTGCTCAAGGGCCTGGACGCCGTCCGCAAGCGGCCCGGCATGTATATCGGCGATACCGACGACGGCTCCGGCCTTCACCACATGATCTACGAGGTGGTGGACAACGCCATCGACGAGGCGCTCGCGGGCCACGCGGACCTCGTGACCGTCACGCTCAATGCCGACGGCTCCGTGACCGTTTCGGATAACGGGCGCGGCATCCCCACCGACATCCACAAGGAAGAGGGGGTCTCGGCGGCCGAGGTCATCATGACCCAGCTGCATGCGGGCGGTAAGTTCGACCAGAATTCCTACAAGGTCTCGGGCGGCCTGCACGGCGTCGGCGTTTCCGTCGTCAACGCGCTCTCGGTCAGCCTCAAGCTTCGGATCTGGCGATCCGGCAAGGAGCACCGCATGGAGTTCCGCCACGGCGACGCGGTGGCGCCGTTGGAGGTGGTGGGCCCGGCGGGTGATCGGCGCGGCACCGAGGTGACGTTCACGCCCTCGCCCGAAACCTTCACCATGGTCGAGTTCGACTATCCGACCCTCGAGAAGCGGCTTCGGGAACTCGCCTTTCTGAATTCCGGCGTCCGCATCGTCCTCACCGACGCGCGCCACGCCGAGCACAAGCGCGAGGAGCTCTGCTACGAGGGCGGCGTCGAGGCGTTCGTGCGCTATCTCGACCGCTCCCGCAAATCCGTCGAGGGCATGGCCAAACCCGTCACCGTGCTCGGCGAGCGCGACGGCATCCGCGTCGAGGTGGCGTTCTGGTGGAACGACTCGTTCAACGAGACGGTGCTGCCCTTCACCAACAACATCCCGCAGCGCGACGGCGGCACCCACATGGCGGGGTTCCGTGCGGCGCTCACGCGCCAGATTACCGGTTACGCCGAATCGTCGGGCATCGCCAAGAAGGAGAAGGTCTCGCTCACCGGCGACGATTGCCGCGAGGGCCTGACCGCGGTCATCTCCGTGCAAGTGCCGGATCCGAAATTCTCGTCGCAGACCAAGGACAAGCTCGTCTCCTCCGAGGTGCGTCCGGCGGTCGAGAACATCCTGAATGAGGGCCTCTCGACTTGGCTTGAGGAGAACCCGTCCCAAGCCCGCTCGGTGATGGCCAAGGTGGTGCTGGCGGCCGCGGCCCGCGAGGCTGCCCGTAAGGCGCGCGAGACCATCACCCGTAAGGGCGCGCTCGACATCGCCTCGCTGCCGGGCAAGCTGGCGGATTGTCAGGAGCGCGATCCGACCAAGTGCGAATTGCTTCTGGTGGAGGGCGATTCCGCCGGCGGCTCGGCCAAGCAGGGGCGCGATCGGACCTTCCAGGCAGTCCTCCCGCTGCGCGGCAAGATCCTGAACGTCGAGCGTGTGCGCGCCGACCGGATGCTGTCCTCGGCCGAGATCGGCACGCTGATCACTGCGCTGGGCGCCGGCATCGGCCGCTCATCGACCGACCGTGAAGGCTTCAACCCAGACAAGCTGCGCTATCATCGCATCATCATCATGACCGATGCGGACGTGGACGGTTCGCACATCCGGACGCTGCTGCTGACGTTCTTCTTCCGCCAGATGCCGGAACTGATCGAGCGCGGCCACCTCTACATCGCCCAACCGCCGCTCTACAAAGCCGAGCGCAGCCGCAAGGTTCTCTACCTCAAGGACGAGCGGGCGCTCGAAGATTACCTGATGGATCAGGGCGTCGAAGGCGCCGTGCTGCGGCTCGCCTCCGGCACCGAGTTCGGCGGGGCGCAGCTCAAGACCCTGGTCGAGGAGGCCCGCTCCTTCCGCGGAATCCTGCACGGGCTCCACACCCGCTACGATCGTGCCGTGGTGGAGCAGGCGGTCCTGGCCGGCGCCTTCGATCGTGAGGCGGCGGAGAATCCCGGCGAAGCGGAGGTCCTGGCCGACCGCACCGTGAAGCGCCTCGACGCCATCGCCGACGAGATCGAGAAGGGTTGGACCGGGGAGGCATCGGAGGGGGGCTACGTCTTCAGCCGGACTTTGCGCAGCGTCAAACAGGTCGCCGCTCTCGATGCCTCACTCATCGCGTCCCAGGAGGCGCGCCGTTTCGCCGAGCGGGCCGAGGCGCTTCGGGAGATCTACGCCGAGCCGGTGACGCTCGCCCGCAAGGGTGACGAGACGGTGCTGCACGGTCCCGTCGGCCTGTTCGAGGCCGTGATGGCCTTCGGCCGCAAGGGCCTTCAACTCCAGCGCTACAAGGGCCTCGGCGAGATGACGGCCCAGCAGCTCTGGGAAACGACGCTCGACCGCGACGTGCGCTCGCTTCTGCAGGTGAAGGTCAAGGACACGACCGACGCCGACGATCTGTTCGTGAAGCTGATGGGCGACGTGGTCGAGCCGCGGCGCGAGTTCATCCAGGAGAACGCCCTGAGCGTCGCCAATCTCGACGTCTGATCGAGGATGCGGCGGCGCGCGACAGCCGCGCCGTCATCGCGAGGCGGAGCCGACGCCATCAAGGGCTCCGCAGCTTACGGTGAAGTCAGGACCGTTCTTGGGGCGAGCCGCCCTTGTCGGCCGAGTTCCGCTCGGATTCGTTTTGGCTCTGCCTCGCTTGGACGGCCTTGGGTAGAGGCCGAGGCCGTCCGCTCCTTCAGGCTCGCGCCGATGCCAATCCGTTCGGGAGACCTTCGAAGGATTCCGTCAGGAAGGCACGAGCCCGGCTGACCCGGCTCTTGACCGTGCCGACTTGGCAGCCGAGACGCTCGGCCGCTTCCTCGTAGGTGAAGCCTTCGGCTCCGACGAGCAGCAAGGCCTGACGCTGCGGAAGGGGCAGGGTTCCGATCAGATTCATCACCATCCGCAGGCCGGCGGCATGTTCCTGATCGGCCTGTGTGGTCAGCGTACCGGCATGGGTGCCGTCGGCGTCCTCGACCTCACGGCGGCCCTTGCGAACCTCCGTGTAGAACTGGTTGCGCAGGATCGTGAACAGCCACGCGGTGAAGTTGGTGCCCGGCGTGAATCGCTCCCGGTTGGCCCAGGCCTTGACCATCGTCTCCTGAACGAGATCGTCGGCGCGGCTCGGATTGGCCGTCAGCGAGATCGCGAAGGTACGCAGCATCGGCAGGGCCTTCACGAGATCGTCGCGGAAGACCGTCTCCATCCGCCCGCCATGGGCGGCCAGGGCGATCTCGACGCGAGCCATCAGCTCACCGAGTCGACCGGGGAGGGGGGCCTGCGCGGCGACGGCGAAGTAGTCGCGCAGCGCCATTGCCAGATGGCCGGGTACGGCCTTCGTGGCATCCTGTCGATCTGCCGCGAGCAGATCTTCGCCCTCGGCGTGCGTCGGTCGGTCAGTCATCCTGGCTTTGGCCTCGACTACGGCTTAGCTTGCTAGAAGAATTCCAAGTTCGATACCAATCAAAAAATGAACTGATGCTAAACGAAGCCGTAACGGTACAGATACTTATCCCTCCTGCTCGTCGCCGGCACCTGCGCAGCTTCGCGGTATATCGGGCAAATTCGCGGCCGAGCTTACTGTTGACGCTCCAAGCGGAGCGGTAATCCCTGCTGTCCGAGGAGGGTCGATGTCAGCCAGCGCTCCCAAGGCGGGCGGAGCCCGCCGTCGATCGGCATGTCCGCGAATGCGGTTGGGCGTTCGATGAATCGGATTGGGCTCTCCGCCTGACAACGCAACGGCTCTGCACCGGACACCGATCATTCGCGATGGATCATCTGCCGGGTAAGCCGTCGAGCAAAGCGAGCCGCCCGTGTCAGGCGGTCCGCTGAGCGATCAGAAAGAGCCGGGGGAAGGCGAGGAGGACGCGTCCGTCGTTCCGCGTCGGATAGGCCTCACCCAGGGCCTGCTCATAGCTGGTGAGGAAGCCGGCGCGATGCTCGGCCGAGAGCGGCGTCAGGAACGGGCGGAGGCCGGTTCCCTGGAGCCAAGCGACGATGGCGCCCGCACCGGCGAGGGGATGGAAATAGGTCGTGCGCCAGAGATCGACGGTGCTGCACCCGGCCCCGCGCAGCAGGTCGTCATAGGCGTCGACCGCGAGGATCGGGGTGCGCGCGGCTGCCGGATCGCCGATCGATGCGGCCCATGGACCGTTCGCGGCGACCTCCCGCATCAGCCGATGCGAAGGCTCGTCGAGATTGTCCGGCATCTGCAGGGCCAAGTAGCCGCCGGGGCGCAGCTGCCGGACCAGACGCGGCAGCAGCGTCGCGTGATCCGGTAGCCATTGCAGGACGGCGTTGGCAAAGATCAGATCGGGCGGAGCCTCGGCGTGAAAATCCCGGATGTCCGCCGCGACGAAGCGCAATCCGGGAAGGTCGCGGCGCGCCTGTGCCAGCATATCGGGCGCGCTGTCGACGCCAACGATATCGGCTTTGGGAAAGCGCTGCGCCAGGAGCGCCGTACTGTTCCCCGGCCCACAACCGAGATCGATCACCCGCTCCGCCGTACCGAGGGGCACGTGAGCGAGGAGATCCGCCGCGGGTCGGGTGCGTTCCTGGGCGAAGCGAAGATACTGGGCCGCGTTCCAGTCCGACATGCTCGCCTCCGAAGCAGGCGCGGTGTGTCGTGACAGATTACACGGTGGACGGGCGAACGCAGCCACTTGGCGGAGCGGCACGGTCTTGTCAGCCTCCAACGCGATTGCAGCCGGATACGACCGGGAGAGAGAACATGCTTGAGGAATTCAAGAAATTCGCCTTGCGCGGCAACGTGGTCGATCTCGCCGTCGGCGTCATCATCGGCGCAGCCTTCGGCGCCATCGTGAATTCGTTGGTGCAGGACGTGATCATGCCGATCATCGGCGCGGTGACGGGCGGCCTCGATTTCTCGAACTACTACATCCCGCTCTCGTCGAAGGTGCAATCGGGAATGGCCTATGCCGACGCCAAGAAAGTCGGCGCGGTGATTGGCTACGGACAGTTCCTCACACTCGCCGTCAACTTCACGATCGTGGCCTTCGTGCTGTTCATGGTGATTCGCGCGATGAACGCGCTGAAGTCACGGGAAGAGGCGAAGCCCGAACCGGTCGCGGAGCTGCCCGCGGACGTGAAGCTCTTGGGAGAAATTCGCGATCTCCTGGCCGAGCGCCGGTCGACCCCCTGAGGGGCGGAGAACAGAGGCTATTCCGGCCGGCGTGGCTTGTCTTCGGGAAGGGCCACGCCGAACGCATCGAGGATGCGCTCAAGAGCCTGCTCGACGGCTTCGGTGCCTTCCTCGTGAGTCTTGAGACGCGTCTCAAGGCGCTTGATCTGCGGTTCGAACTTCACCGGCACTTCGGGTTCGTCGCCGAGGAAGCGCGGGCCAGGCGTTTCGACCGTATAGACGGTGCGCAATTCATGTCCGAGATGATCGCGAACGGATTCCGGTAGCGGGGCCGCATCGGATCTCTCGTCGGGGGCGCTCATCGTCTGTCCTGCTAGGGTTTGGCCGACCTTGCACCTGTCAACGGACGAAAACGGATAAGCGTTGCGTGCTCATGGGACCGAGCTTCGTCTGAAGATCGGCTTCGATGATGGGACGAAGAAGCCGATTATCTCGGCGCAAAAGAAAACGGCCCCGGCGCAGGAGCGCCGGGGCCGGTCAGCGGCGCTGCCTCTCGGCAGCGCGCTTGAGACGTCTTACTCGATGACTTCGATGATGCGGTGACGGCCGTCGACCAGCACCGGACGGTCGTTGACGACGGTGTAGCGGGTGCCGCGGGCCACGCTGTACTCGCCGGGGACGTCGTAATAGGTCACGCCCGAGTTCGGCAGCACGGTGCCAACAGCGACGCGGCCATCGTAATCGTAGGAGCGGACGTTGCGCTCACGAACGTAGGAGCGGAAGCGCGGACGATCCTCGACACCGAGAATGCCGCCGATCGTGCCAGTGGCCGCGCCGACCGCGCCGCCGACGATCGCGCCGACCGGGCCGGCCGCATCCGCACCGTCCTGCGCACCGCGCTCGGCGCCGCGCAGCGTGCCCTGGGCCTGAGCAGCCATCGGCAGCGCGAGAGCAAAAGCCGAAACGGCCAGAAGGGTCTTGATCTTCATTCCTGCATCTCCGTCCTAGTGACGTCCGCCGCCTGTCGTCTGCAGCGAAGCATGGCCGGACAACGCCGCACCCGGCGATTGGGATGCATGAAAAATCGAGAAAGACTGAGATTATCCCCTGCTGCGCGATTTCGGGGCAGTTCTTTCAAGGACTCTCGGCGGCAGAACGAAAACTGTTTGTATCACGCCGACGATGGTCGCGAGCCTCATAGGCTGGTCGAGGATTCATGGCCGTTCGTCCGTGCCAGGAACGTCTTCATCCGCTCCAAAGCCCGTGTGATATTCTCGGGCGAGTTGGCGTAGGACAGGCGGAGATAACCCTCTCCGTACACGCCGAAATCGGGTCCACCGATCACCGCGACCCCCGCCTCCTCCAGAAGGGCCGTGGCCAGCGTCTTGGCTCGCCAACCGGTCTCAGTGATGTTCGGGAAGGCGTAGAATGCGCCCTTCGGCGTGATGCATGAAACGTTCGGCAGCGCGTTCAACCCCTCGACCACGAGGCTGCGACGCCGGTTGAATTCGGCGACCATCGCGGCGACGCAGTCCTGCGGTCCGTCCAGCGCCGCGATCCCGGCCCATTGCGTGGCAGCGTTCACGCAGGAATGCGAATTGACCGCGAGCTTGCGCGCCGCATCGTAGAAGGGCTTGGGCCAAACCGACCAGCCGAGCCGCCAGCCGGTCATCGCATAGGTCTTCGAGGCGCCGTCGAGATAGATCAGCCGATCGCGGATTCCTTCGTAGGCCAGCAGCGAATGATGGGCCTGCCCGTCATAGGTCATGGTGCCGTAGATCTCGTCGGACAGAACGGCGATGTCCGGATAAGCGGCCAGTCCCTCGACCAGGGCGTCGATCTCGGCTTTCGGCGTGACGCCGCCGGTCGGATTGGCCGGTGAATTCACGATGAGAAGACGCGTGCGCTCCGTGACGAGCGAGAGGGTTTCCTCGGCGGAGAACGCGAATCCGTTCTCTTCCCGGATCGGCACGGGCACCGGAGTCGCCCCCGTGAACGCGATCATGGATCGGTAGATCGGGAATCCGGGATCGGGATAGAGGATCTCAACGCCGGGCGCGCCGAACATCAGGATCGCCATGAACATGGTGACCTTGCCGCCCGGTACGATCATCACCGAATCCGGTGAGACCTCGACGCGGTGGCGGCGCTGGATGTCGCGCGCGACTGCCTCGCGCAGGGGCGTGATGCCGATGGCCGGCGTGTAGCCGTGATGCCCGTCGCGCAGCGCCTTGATGCCCGCCTCGACGATATGGGGCGGTGTCGGCATATCCGGCTGGCCAATGCCGAGATTGACGATGTCATGGCCCTGCTCGGCCAGTGCGCTGGCGCGAGCCAGAACGGCGAAGGCGTTCTCCTCGCCGATCCGTTCGAAGGAGGGAACGACCTGCGGCATGGCCTCTCTCCTTCACCCATTGACCCGCGCAGCGCCTCATCCGGAGCGGCGCGGAGACGATGCTCAGGCGTTCGAGCGATCGGCCAGCTTGCTCGCGGCGAAGGACATCGCGCCACCGACCACGAACAGGATCGCGAAGGTCTTCACCGCGTCCTTGAACAGCAGGGGCTCGATGCCGGTATCCGTGAACAGCACGGCGAGCACCGCGCCGATCGGCAGGAGCAGGAGAGCCGAGAGCGGCACCAGCGGGTTCATTCCACAACACTCACGTTGGCGGGCCGCGCAGCGACCCGGATCGAAACAGATTGCGTGATGGTCTTTAGCACCCCCTCTCCGGCCAAGGAAACTCCCGCCAAGCCGGATTTCGTCGACGAGCGGAAAGGCCGCGCCGGAACGAGGCTGCGGCGGACCCACGACGACGCCGTCAGGCCGGAATGCGCACCTGCGCCCGGAGGCCTCCGAGCGGACCGTCATGCAGCGTGACCTCGCCGCCATGGGCCCGCGCGATATCGCGGGCGATGGCGAGGCCGAGCCCCGATCCGCCCGCATCCTGACGCGCATCGTCGAGGCGCACGAACGGCTTGAACACCTCCTCGCGGCTCTCCACCGGGATGCCCGGGCCGTCATCGTCGATGCAGACGAGGAACGAACGGTGCTCGCGCTTGCCCGAGATCGCCACCGCCTCGCCGTAGCGCGCGGCGTTGGCCGCGAGGTTGAACAGGCAGCGTCGCATGGCGTCCGGCCGGACGGTGACGAGGGGGCTGCCCTCCAGTTCGACGGCGTCGACATGGGCGCCGAGGCGCTCCACATCGCTGCGCAGATCCTCCAGCATCACCCGCATGTCGGTGACGCCCGCTGTCTCCGCGAGATCGCCCCGGGCGAAGGCGAGGTAGCCTTCGAGCATGCGGCTCATCTCGTCCACGTCCCGGCGCAGATCCTCGACCTCCGGGGTCTGCTCCACCAGTTCGAGCGAGAGCTTGAAGCGGGTGATGATCGTGCGCAGGTCGTGGGACACGCCGTTGAGCATCGTCGTGCGCTGCTCCATCGCCCGCTCGATGCGCCGCTTCATCTCGATGAAGGCATGACCGGCCTGGCGCACCTCGCGTGCGCCTCGGGGCTTGAATTCGATCTCACGGCCCTTGCCGAAGCCCTCGGCCACCGCGGAGAGCCGGAGAATCGGCTTGATCTGGTTGCGCAGAAACAGGATCGCGACGCCGAGCAGCACCAGCGACGAGCCGATCATCCACAGCAGGAAGATGTGCGAGTTCGACGCGTAGGCCTGGCTACGCCGGGCGACGATCCGCATCACCCCGTCGGGGATCGCGACCCGGATCTCGATCAGATTCGAGCGCCCGACCGTATCGATCCAGTAAGGCCGCTTGATCTGGCGCTTGATCTCGTCCGAGAGGGCCTCGTCGAGAATGGAGAAGAACGGCCGCGGGCCGGGCGTCGGAAGCTTGGCGTCTTTCAAGATATCGAGGTCGAGGTTCAGCCGCTCACCCGCGATGCGGGTGATGGTCTCGGCGTTCCGATCCTGGGGATAAGTCTCGTAGATGTCGATGAGGGCGGCGATGTCGGCGGTGACCGAGGCTGAGAGACGGCGCGTCACGAGCTGCCAATGCCGCTCCATGAAGGTGTAGGCGATCACCGACTGGAGCAGGACGACGGGGGCGATGATGATGATGAGCGAGCGGGCGTAGAGACCTTTGGGCAGGACGTCCCCGATCCGCCGCCCGAGGCGACGCCACGCCCGGTAGACCGGGCCCCAGGCACCGCCGAGCGCGCCCGGCCGGTGGGCTGGGGCCGGAAGAGGATCGACGGGCCCCGCCACGGGCGGCTTCAATCGACGACGAGGCGGTAGCCGACGCCGCGCACCGTTTGGAGGAAGCTTGGATTGGCCGGGTCCGGCTCGATCTTGCGGCGCAGCCGGTTGATCTGAACGTCGAGGGTGCGCTCGGCGGCAAAGCCGCCATTGCCCGCGAGCGTCTCGCGATCGACGTTGCCGCCGCGGGCCTGGGACAGGATCGTCAGGATCTCGCGCTCGCGCTCGGCGATCCGCACGGTCTCGGAATCGCGCTTCAGCTCGCCGCGGTCGGGGCGGAAGGTGAAGGGGCCGAAGCTCACCGCACCCTCGCCCTCCGGGCGCGGCTCGGGCGCCGCGGCATGGCGGCGGATGATGTTGTTGAGCCGCAGGATCAGTTCGCGCGGCTCGAACGGCTTGGGCAGATAATCGTCGGCGCCGATCTCCAGGCCGGTCACCCGGTCATTGGGATTGGAACGCGCCGTCAGCATCAGGATCGGCACCCGCGAGGTCTCGCGGACGGAGCGCGCATAGTCGAAGCCGCTCTCGCCGGGCATCATCACGTCGAGGACGAGGGCGTCGAATACGAAGCATTGCGCCCGCGTCCGCGCCTCCGCCGCGCTCGCGGCAGCTGTGACGCGAAATCCCTGCTCGGACAGGAAGCGAGCGAGCAATTCGCGCAGGCGCCGGTCGTCATCGACGATCAGGATATGGGGGGCGTGATCGGGAAGCTCCGCCCGGGCTTTCGCAGCCGTCCCCTCGACGGGTGCGACCGACATCAGGCCCGCATCCCGGCGCGGCGCGCCATGAGGCGACGCACGGCGGGGCGGTCGCCCGGCTCGATCATCGCGAGCAGGAAGCCCTGGGCGGAGGCGATCCGGGCCTCCCGGCCGTTCCTACCTTCGGCCTCCGCCGGCTCCTCGATGGCGCGGGCGACGCGGCGCACCTGGACCCGGGTCAGATCGGCGGTGAGGCTGCGCCCCGTCGGCGTGCAGAACAACAGGCGCTGGCGCCGGTCGCTGGTGCCGGTGCGCTGCTCGACATAGCCTTGATCGATCAGGTCCTTGAGCACGCGGTTCAGGCTCTGCTTGGTGATCCGCAGGATGTCGAGCAGTTCGGCGATGGTGAGGCCCGGATAGCGATCGACGAAATGAAGTACCCGGTGATGGGCCCGCCCGAAACCGTATTCGGCCAGTATCCGATCGGGATCACCGACGAAATCGCGATAGGCGAAGAACAGGAGCTCGATCAAATCATCGCTGTCGCGGGCAGGTGCTGCCTCAATACGCATCTCCGCCTCGCGTACGGTTTCTGTGCCTCTCGTCATCACGCGGGTCACGTCGTCGAAGCCTTCCGTCGGAGCGCGGGGCGGACGGCCCGGGCCAGATAAGTCAGTGTTGTTGACATATCTCAGCCTCGTTGCTACCCGTCAACCCGCCCGGCACCCGTCACCCCCGCCGTATTCCTGCGGTCGTGCGCCGGTCCCAGCCTTGAATCATGCGACCTCGCGGCCCGCGCGCGGCCGCGCAGAGGAATGTTTCAGCGATGTCCGTCATCCCGTTCGACGAGCGCGAGGGCACGATCTGGTTCGATGGCGCCATGGTGCCGTGGCGCGAGGCGAAGATCCATGTGCTGAGTCACGGCCTTCATTACGGATCGGCGGTGTTCGAGGGCGAACGGGCCTATGGCGGGCGTATCTTCAAGAGCCGCGAGCATTCCGAGCGCCTGCGCCGCTCGGCTCAGCTTCTCGATTTCGAGATTCCCTACTCGGTCGATCAGATCGAGGCGGCCAAGGCCCAAGTGCTCGCCACGTCCGGCCTGCAGGACGCCTATCTTCGCCCCGTGGCATGGCGCGGCTCCGAAATGATGGGTGTGGCCGCGCAGAAGAACACGATCCATCTCGCCATCGCGGCCTGGGAATGGCCGAGCTATTTCGATCCGGCGACCAAGATGAAGGGCATTCGCCTCGATCTCGCCGATTACCGGCGGCCCGATCCCCGCACCGCGCCCTCGACCTCGAAGGCGGCGGGTCTCTACATGATCTGCACGATCTCGAAGCATCGGGCCGAGAACAAGGGCTATGCCGACGCGCTGATGCTCGACTGGGAGGACAACGTCGCCGAATGCACCGGCGCCAACGTGTTCTTCGTTCAGGACGGCGCGATCCACACGCCCCAGGCCGATCGCTTCCTGAATGGCATCACCCGCCAGACCGTGATCGAACTCGCCAAGCGCCGCGGCATCCGCGTGATCGAGCGCCGCATCCGGCCCGATGAGATGACCGGCTTCACCGAGTGCTTCATCACCGGCTCGGCGGCGGAGGTGACTCCCGTTTCCGAGATCGGCCCTTACCGCTTCACGCCGGCCGAGCTGACCAAGACGCTGATGGACGATTACAGCGCCGAGGTGCAGCCCCGCGCAGCGGCCGCCTGATGATCCTGTGGAGGGCGCACGATGCTGCGCCCTCCCGCCGGAACCCTGCTCGAAGCCCTGCGTTTCCCCGACAGTCCCATGGAACATTCCATGAACAAGAAGGGTGTCGCATGACGCGCAAGACCGAAGAGACTCAGGCCGAGAATCCGAAGGTCGATCCGACCGACGAGTCCAACCGGATCAAGGATCCGGACGAGTGGACCACCGGCGGCGAGCCGATGACGGGGGCTCAGGCGTCCTACCTCAAGACGCTGTCCGAGCAGGCCAAATCCCCGGAGGCGTTCGAGCCCGATCTCGGTAAGGCCGAAGCCTCGAAGCGTATTGACGCGCTGAGGCAGGAGACGGGAAAGGCGTGACCACCGCCTCCGTTTTGAGCGCCCGGTTCCTCTGACGCGCATCTAAGCATGGCGCTGTCATGACTTGGCAGAGTGCTGGATCGATCCTCGCGATGGCAGATACGAAACGTATCATGCCATTGCCAAGCCAGCGGTGAGGTTGCCGGAGGCTGTCCGGATCGTATGATTTGAATCGTTGCACCGAACCATTTTCAGAAGCGCCGCCGTAAGTTCAGCGGTCATCTTAAGTTCGTCGCAACGTTGACCCGATAGGCTGCCAAAACTGTCACGCCTTCGGACCGATTCGCCGTGCGTCTGATCTCGACCGAGCGCGCTGCTCTCCTTGCCGTCCGGCTGCGTGCCGGTGTCGCCCGGCTCGCGCGGGAGACCGATGGCGCGACGATGATCGAGTATTCCCTGCTCACCGCCGTCATGGCCGCCAGCGTGGTCACCTGCATGACCCTCTTCGGCAAGGCGATGGGCGACATGTTCGACTCGATCGTGAAATACTACACGCTTGCCCAGTAGCGACCTGTGGGCTCAGTTGCGCGTCCCTGGCTTGCGCCGGCCGGACGAGTTGGTGGGCGCGTTCGGTTTGGGCGCTACCTCCGAGACCGGTTTCGGCTGTGCGTCGCCCGGGGCGGCGGAGCCCTCTTTCGGACTCCAGAAGGCGTCGAAGACATCGCGCATGGCCTTGACGTTCTGCTCCTGGACCTCCGCACCGGTCTGCAACATCTGCGAAATCACCTCCATCGACGCTTTGGTGGCGTCCGTCTGCGAATTCGCACTCTGTTTCGGCTCCTGGCGCAGCTGCGGGCGGGCTGGCGCTGGCCGGGGCGCCGGAGGCGTGGGTGCAGCTTGAGCCGAGGCTGCCGCGGTCAGCCCGTTCAGCCAATCGGCCCAGAGATTGCCGAAGTTCGGCGGGGTCTGCGCCGGCTCCGCCGCCGGGCTGGCGGGCGGGTTGAGAACGAGGTGGACGATCCCCGCCACGATCATCCCGGCCATCATCGGCAACATCTGACGCAAGGCCTGTGCGCCGACGCCGCTCGCGGTCGCGGCCTGTTGGATCACCGCTTGCGCCAGCATCGGTGAACCGAACATCCCCGACATCAGGTCCGGAGGTGTGGAGGGTCGGGATGCGGCGCCCGGCATACCGAGGCCGAACAGGCGACCGAACCCCATCGGATCCGCTCCCGCCTGGCTCTGGAGGCCGAGGGTCAGGGCGGGCATCAAGGCCTCCATGGCGCGCCGGGTCTGGTCCGGTGACAGCCCGAATTGCTGGCCGAACGCGCGCACGTTCGCATCGCTCTGGCCCTGGAGGATATCGAACATCGTGTACATGGTCGGGACGCCTCACGCCGCCTCGCGAAGAGGCCCGACGGGCCGCATTCGCAGGGAAGTGTGTCGCATCGGATCGACCCTGACCAGCCGCCGACCGTTTTCCGTGTCGATTTCGGCTGGGAAAGCCCCTCTCGTGTGACCAAATCGGCCCGTTAGATCGGCATTCCGCTCGAGGGCGCGGGAGAAGAGCCTGCCGTATCGGGTGTCGATGCCTCTCTCGGTTTCGGCTCTCGTGCGGGCCTTTCACCGCGCTCCAGCCTTCGAACGGTCCGGAAGGCGAGGGCGAGGCCGGCGAGTCCGAAGGCGATGGAGCCGAGCCCGGTCCCGGCGATCACCCCTTTCGGCCCGTAATACGCGGCGCCCACGAGGGCGGGCGGCATCGTGCCGAGTGTCGCCCGACCCCAATTCAGCAGGGTCGAGACGAAGGGCGAGCCGAGATTGTTGAAGGACGCATTCGCGAGGAACAGGAGCCCGTTGAAGAACCAGACCGGCCCGGCCACCAGGCAGAAGAAGCCGAACAGATCGGCGGCGATCCCGGTCAATTCGAAGGCGCGGGCCAGGGGCGCCCGGGCGAGCGCCAAGAGCAGCCAGACGAGAACGATGTAGAGGGCCGTCACCAGAGCGCCCTGCAGAAGCACGCCGCGCATCCGGTCGAATCGGCCGGCACCCCAATTCTGGCCGAGGATCGGGCCGATCGAGCCCGACATGGCGAACAATCCGCAGAACGCGACCGGGGCCAAGCGGTCGATCACCACATTGCCGGCGATCGCCTCCGGGCCGAACCCGGACAGGGCATGGGCCACGAAGGCGCTCGCGACCGAGGGGGCGAGGTTGGTCAGCACGGCCGGCAGCGCGATGCGCACCACCTCCGGCAGGTCACCGAGGATCCCCGACAGGCGCGGCCGCTCCAGCAGGCGGTGGCGCCGCAAGGCGTTTGCGCCGATCGCCACGAAGGTGAGCCGCGCCACGCAGACGGCGATGGCCGCTCCGTCGACCCCGAGACCAAGACCGAAGATCAGGGCCGGATCGAGGAAGACGGTGACGATGGCCCCACCGAGCGTGACCGACATCGCGTCCCGCGCCGCGCCGACGGCTCGCAGGAGGCCTGTCGCCAGCATGCCGGGACCGAGCAGCAGGTTCGACGGCAAACTGATCCAGAGATAGCGCTTGGCCACGTCCAGCGTGTGCCCCTCCGCTCCGATCGCCCGCAGCAGCGGATCGAGCACCGCGAGGAGACCCAGGACGAGGAGACCCGAGACGATCAGGACATGAACGTTGACCGAGGTCGCGATCCGCCGCGCGCCGGCCGGATCGCCCCGACCGATCGCCCGCGAGACCAGGGCGCCTGCCGCGATCATCAGGCCGATATTGATCGCGATGGCGAAGAACTGGACGATCGAGGCGAAGCCGACGGCGGCAGTGAGTGACGGATCCCCGAGCTTCGACACGTAGAACAGCGAGAGGAGGTCGACGGCGAAGATCGCCATCAGGCCGACCGAGCCGGTGCCGCTCATCACGACGACGTGGCGCAGGATCGAGCCCGTGACGAAGCGCGCCGGGCTCCCGCTCCCGGCCGTCGTCGCCCCGGATGTCGCCTCAGGCATCCCGTTCGGAATCCTCGGGCTCCAGCACGCGGGTGGCCGCCTCGTGGCGCTTCGTCTCGATCAAGCCGCGGGTTTCGGCGGAAAGGGCCCGCGAGGGCCGCGTCGGGGCGGTGAGCGGCTCGGGCCGCACCTCGGGGGCGCCCCGCATCCAGCCGCTGCCGTCCGGCATGGCCCCGGCCTGCTGCAGCACGAGGCGCGCGACGTCGCGCTTACGCACATCCTCGACCCGGCGCGCGGCGGCCTCCGCCGAGAGGCCGAGGCCTTCCAGCGTCGCACGGCCGAAGCCGAGGGCGGATTCGACGGTCTCGCGGAGTTGGAAATCGACGTCGCGGTTCATCAGCTCGATGGCGTGGGTGCGGTCGTAGGCGCGCACATAGGTGCGGACGTCGGCGAATTCCTCGTGGACGATGTCGACGATCTTGAGTGCGGCCTCCGCGTCGTCGATGCAGATGCAGATCAGGTCCGCCTTGGCGAGGCCGGAGGCCCGCAACACGTCCAGTCGGGTGCCGTCGCCGTAATAGATGCGGAACCCGAAACTCGTCGCCGCCCGGATCTGCCCGACATCCTTGTCGATGACCGTGATGCTGATGCCCTCCGCCAGCAGGACCTGCGCGAGGATCTGGCCGAAGCGGCCGAAACCGACGACGAGGACCCGGGTCTCTCCCGATTCCGCGACATCGCCGACATCCGTCGGCGGCACGGCCTCGCCTGAGCGGCGCGCGAAGGCCGCGTCGAGCCCTTTGGCGATGATCGGCCCGACCAGCATCGTCAGCGCCGCCAGCGCCACGCAGAAGCGGGGGACGTCGCCTTCGAGGATGCGCAGATCCGCGGCCGCCGGAAGGATCACGAAGGCGAACTCGCCCGCCGGGGCCAGAACGGCGGCCCCGCGCACGGCGTCGAGCCAGGGCGAGCCGAACAGCCGGAACAGGCCCGCCACCAGCACGACCTTGACCGCGATGGCGGCCAGGGTCGCCGCGATCAGCGCCACCCAATGGTTGGCCAGCAGCCCGCCATCGATCGACATGCCGACGCTCATGAAGAACAGGCCGAGCAGCATGCCGCGGAACGGCTCGATATCGGCCTCGAGTTGATGGCGGAAATTCGATTCGGCGAGCATCACGCCGGCCAGGAACGCCCCCATCGCCATGGAGAGGCCGGCCTTCTCCATCACCATGGCGGTGCCGAGCACGACGAGGAGGGCCGCCGCCGTCATCACCTCGCGACCACCGGCGGCGGCCAGAAGCCGGAAGAACGGGTTGAGGCCGTAGCGGCCGACGACCACCACGCCCGCGACCGCGGCGGCGGCCCGCGCCGTCGAGCGCAGGCCCTCGTCGAGCCACCCGTCCTTCGGCGTCGCGCCGGCCGAGGCGAGAAGCGGCAGCAGGGCGAGGATCGCCACCACCGAGATGTCCTGCAGCAGCAGCACCGCGAAGGATCGGCCGCCATAGGCGCTGCCGAGATCGCCCCGCTCCTCGAGGAGCTGCAGCGCCACCGCCGTCGCCGAGAGCGCCAGCGCGATGCCCACCACGGTCGCCGCGGCGGGCGTCAGGCCGAAGGCGAGTCCGGCGCCCGCCAGCGCCAGAGAACACAGAGCGAGCTGCGCGGTGCCGAGGCCGAAGATATCGCGGCGCATCGAGACGAGGCGGGAGATTTCCAGCTCCAACCCGACGATGAACAGCAGCAGCACGACGCCGATCTCGGCGACGCTCGCCGCGGTCTCCGGCTCGGCAATCAGCGAGAGTCCGGCCGGGCCGATCACGACTCCGGCGACGAGGTAGCCCAGCACCGCGCTCTGGCCGAGCAGACGCACGATCGGCACGCCGATCACCGCCGCCGACAGGAAGGTCAGGACCGGCGGCAGGAAGCTGGCATGGGTCGCGGCACTCGCCATGGACGCCTGGGATCAAATCCTTGGATCGAAGCCTTGGATCGCTTCGCGGGGACCGGGAAGATCCTTCCCCTTATCTTGCGAGGACCATTGTCGCGAGGCCGATTCGCGTGTCGTTCGTCACACGCCGCCTCATACCGGGCCCGCCCGAGGACTTTTCCGGCCCGAGACGCATCCCGAGGGCGATCAGGTGTTTTCCGGGTGGGGCTCACGCCGGGAGCCGGATGTGTTATGGGGTTTGCAACGGACAGGCCTTCTCATCCTGTCGCGGCTTTCGGGCTGGCCGCTGTTGACAGACCCTGCCACCCCTCTCCACATCCGCGAGATCATGAGCGCCGATACCATCAACCTCACCGCCGACCCCAACCGGGTCCCGCATCCGGCCGTGACGGGGGAGAAGCCACCCCTGGAGATCCTGCTCTGCGCACCGCGCGGCTTCTGCGCCGGCGTGGTACGGGCCATCGACGTGGTGGAGCGGGCGCTCGCGCTCTATGGGGCGCCGGTCTATGTCCGGCACGAGATCGTCCACAACAAATACGTGGTCGAGACGCTGAAGCGGAAGGGCGCTGTGTTCGTCCGCGAATTGGACGAGGTGCCCGATAGCGGCGCACCGGTCATCTTCTCGGCCCACGGCGTCGCCAAGACGGTGCCGCAGAACGCCGTCTCGCGCGGTCTCACCACCATCGACGCGACCTGCCCGCTGGTCACCAAGGTCCACCGCGAGGCCGAGATCCATCACAAGCGTGGGCGCCACGTGTTGCTGGTCGGCCATTCGGGTCATCCGGAAGTGGTGGGCACCATGGGCCAGCTGCCGAAGGGCTCGATCACCCTGGTCGAGGACATCGAGCAGATCGACGCCCTGAACCCCCCGTCCGAGCAGGCCCTCGCCTGGGTGACGCAGACGACCCTGTCGATCGACGACACCAAGCACATCGTCGAGGCGCTCAAGGCCAAGTTCCCGGGCATCCACGGCCCCCACAAGGACGACATCTGCTACGCCACCACCAACCGCCAGGAAGCGGTGAAGGAGGTCGCGCCGCGGGTCGATGCCCTGATCGTGGTCGGCTCGTCCAATTCCTCGAACTCGCAGCGTCTCCGCGAAGTCGCCGAGCGCGCCGGATGCCCGATCACCCGTCTCGTCCTGCGGGCCGAGGAAATCGATTGGGATGCCTTCAAGGATGTGCGCCGCCTCGGCCTCACCGCGGGCGCCTCGGCCCCCGAGGTGCTGGTGGAAGAGATCATCGACGCCTTTGCCGCCCGCTTCGACGTGACGGTCGATCAGGTCTCGGTGACGATCGAGGACATGTCGTTCCCGCTGCCGCGCGAGCTGCGCAGCGAGGCGGCCTAGCCGTCCTCTCGCTGTCTGCCGGGGCATCCGGCGACGACCCAGGGGCGCCCACGGCGCCCCTTTCCTTTGTGTGAACGGGCAAGCGATCCGTGGCGGTCTACACCGACGTTTCCGACGAGGCGCTGCGCGCCTTCCTCGCCGATTACGAGATCGGCGACCTGCTCGCGTGCAAGGGCATCGCGGAGGGCGTCGAGAACTCGAACTTCTTTCTCCACACGGAGGCCGGCAACTTCATCCTGACCCTCTACGAGAAGCGGGTGCGGGAAGAGGATCTTCCGTTCTTCATCAACCTGATGGGGCATCTTGCCCGGGCCGGGCTCGCCTGCCCGCAGCCGGTGCGCAACCGGTCGGGGACGGCGTTGGGGCGCCTCTGCGGCCGACCCGCCGCCATCGTGACCTTCCTCGACGGCGTCTCGCTCAGTCGCCCGAACGCGGAGCATTGCCGCGCCCTCGGCGCCGCCCTCGCCGGGCTCCACCAAGCCGGCCGCGACTTCTCCAGGCGTCGTGAGAACAACCTCTCGGTCGGGGCATGGCGTCCGCTGTTCCTGCAGGCGGAGGGCCAGGCCGATACGGTGGCGCCCGGCCTCGCCGCACGGACGCGGGCCGATCTCGACGTGCTCGAAGCCTCCTGGCCGGAGGGGCTTCCGTCCGGCGTGATCCACGCCGACCTGTTCACCGACAACGTGTTCTTCATCGGCGACGACGTGTCGGGACTCATCGACTTCTATTTCGCCTGCACCGACGCCTTCGCTTACGATCTCGCCATCAGCCTCAACGCATGGTGCTTCGACGCGGACGGCACCTTCCACCGCGACAAGGCGGGGGCCATGATCGCCGGCTACGATGCCGTGCGGAGGCTGGAACCGGCCGAGGTCGCGGCGCTTCCGATGCTGGCGCGGGGCGCGGCGATGCGCTTCATGCTGACCCGGCTGGTCGATTGGCTCAACGTACCGCCGGGCGCCCTGGTGCAGCCGAAGGATCCGCTCGAGTACGACCGGCGGCTGGCGTTCCATCGCCGCGCGAGCGATGCGCGGGATTACGGGTGGGTGGGATAGCGCACGCGCTCTTCCCCTCTCCCGTGGGGGAGAGGGGCCGCGATCGGCTCGCTCAGATGACCTTGAGCAGCGCTTCCGCGCCGGAAATCTCCGCCTTCGACGGCGTATCCTCGACGTTCAGCACCCGCACGACGCCGTCATCCACCAGCATGGCGTAGCGCTGCGAGCGCGTACCAAGGCCGAAGCCCGTGCCGTCCATCTCGAGGCCGGTCGCCTTGGCGAACTCGGCATTGCCGTCGGCCAAGAACTCGATACCCTCGGCGCCGCTCTGCTGCTGCCACGCGTTCAGCACGAACACATCGTTGACCGAGGTGACCGCGATGGCGTCGATGCCGCGCGACAGGATCGCGTCGCGGTTGGCGACGTAGCCCGGCAGGTGATTGCGATGGCAGGCGGGGGTGAAGGCGCCAGGGACGCCGATCAGGACGACGCGGCGGCCCTTGAACAGGTCGTCGGTGGTCTTGGCTTGCGGGCCGTCGGGGCCGTTCACCCGGAAGGTGACCTGGGGCAGGTGATCGCCGACCTGAATCGTCATCCGTGCTCTCCTCGCATCCTGTCGGGCAGGATTTCCACTTGTGCCCAGCCAGCGTTAGACGGGGGCCGGGTCCCTGTCGAGGCGCCGGGGCGGATCACGATCAAGAGCCTGTTTGCCTTATGGATCAACGGCCGCGAGCGGATTAGCATGGGGCCATGCAGAGCCCCGCATCCTCCCTCAAAGATCCGGCTTATCTCGACGGCCAGTTCCTGGTCGCCATGCCCGGCATTGGCGACGAGCGCTTCGCACGCTCGGTGATCTATCTCTGTGCCCACTCGGCGGACGGGGCGATGGGCATCATCGTCAACAAGCCGGTGGCCGATCTCAGCATGCCGGATCTGCTGATCCAGCTCGACATCGCCAGCGAGTCCGACGCGATCCGCCTGCGCGAGCGGGTCGGGCATATGCCGGTTCTGATGGGCGGGCCGGTCGATGCCAAGCGGGGCTTTGTCCTGCACACCGCCGACTTCCACATCGACCAGTCGACCCTCCAGATCGACGAGGGGGTGTGCCTGACCGCGACGGTGGAGATCCTCCGCGCCATCGCCGACGGGCGCGGCCCCTCCAACGCCGTCCTGGCGCTCGGCTATGCCGGCTGGCAGGCGGGCCAGCTCGAGAACGAGATCCTGGCGAATGGCTGGCTCAATTGCCCGGCCGACCCGGACCTGATCTTCGGAGCCGGCCTCGGCACCAAATACGATCAGGCCCTGCGCGGCATCGGGATCGATCCGCTGATGCTGTCGGCGGATGCCGGGCGGGCGTAAGACCGGCCTCTCCCTACCCACACCCTCATCCTGACGTGCGGAGCGAAGCCTCGAAGGAGGGCTCCGGGGATCGCGCGGCTGGCTGGAGCCCTCCTTCGAGGCTGCTCCGCAGCACCTCAGAATGAGGGGATAGGGGGGCGGGTGCGGCCGGCTACGGGAACACCCAACCTCCGACGATCCGCAGCCCGACCTCGCGGCCCTGAGCGAGCCGGGCGGTGTCGGAGGCTTCGACCACGACGGTCTTGGCGCCCTCCCGGTCGACTTCGATGCGTTGCCGACCCTGCGTCCGGTAGGAGGAACGCACGGTGCCGTGAAGATGGGCCGTATCGGCCTCCGCGAACTGGAGCTGCCAGGGCCGGGCATAGAGCTTGACCGGACCGGACAGGCCCTGCGGGGCCGTGAGCGGTGTCGGGCGACCCTGAACCAGCACCTGCCCGTTCTGCGCGATCGCCTCGACCTCGATCGTGTCGCCGAGGAACTTCAGCACCGTCGGGGAGACCGGGCGCTCCTGCACCTCGTCGGGGGTGCCGACCTGCTCCAATCGGCCACGATCGAGCACCGCCACGCGGTCGGATAGCTCCAGTGCCTCATCCTGATCGTGCGTGACGAAGATCGTGGTCTGGCCGGTCCGGTCGTGGATCTCCCGCAGCCAGCGGCGCAGGTCCTTGCGCACCTGGGCGTCGAGGGCGCCGAACGGCTCGTCGAGGAGCAACACCCGCGGCTCGACGGCGAGCGCGCGGGCCAGGGCGATGCGCTGACGCTGGCCGCCGGAGAGCTGCGACGGATAGCGGTCGGCAAAGCCCGACAGCTTGATCAGGTCGAGGAGATTGCCGACCCGGCGCTTGATCTCGGCCTTCTCGGGACGCTCGGAGCGGCGCCGGGCATTGAGGCCGTAGGCGATGTTCTGCGCCACCGTCATGTGCTTGAACAGGGCGTAGTGCTGGAACACGAAGCCGACCGCGCGCTGCTGCACCGGCACGCGCGTGGCGTCGTCGCCGCCGAAGATGATCCGGCCGCGATCGGGGAAGTCGAGCCCGGCGATGATGCGCAGGAGCGTCGTCTTGCCGGAGCCCGAGGGGCCCAGCAGCGCCAGCAATTCGCCCGCCCGGACGTCCAGGTTGAAATCGTGCAGGACCGCGGCCGTCTCGAAGGTCTTCGACAGATCCTCGATGCGGATCGCGGTGGCCTGGCCGATCCGATCAGTGACGCCGTGTGCCCGCCGCGATGTCGTCGGCGTAGCGCCACTCGAGGAGGGATTTGATGACGAGGGTGACAAGAGCGAGGCCGGCAAGGAGGGAGGCGACGGCGAAAGAGGCAACGAAGTTGTACTCATTGTAGAGGATCTCCACGTGCAGCGGCAGCGTGTTGGTGAGGCCCCGAATGTGGCCGGACACCACCGAGACCGCGCCGAACTCGCCCATCGCCCGGGCATTGCAGAGCAGGACCGCGTAGAGCAGGCCCCAACGGATATTGGGCAGCGTCACCGTCCGGAAGGCGTGCCAGCCGGAGGCGCCGAGCGTCAGCGCGGCTTCCTCCTCGGTGGTTCCCTGTTCCTGCATCAGCGGGATCAACTGACGCGCGACGAAGGGGAAAGTGACGAAGACGGTCGCCAGCACGATGCCCGGCACCGCGAAGATGATCTGGATGTCGTGTTCGAGCAGCACCGGCCCGAACAGCCCGCGCGAGCCGAATACCAGCACGTAGATCAGGCCCGACACGACGGGCGAGACCGAGAACGGCAGGTCGATCAGGGTGACGAGCAGGTTCTTGCCGCGGAACTCGAACTTGGCGATGGCCCAGGCCGCGGCCACGCCGAAGACGAGGTTGAACGGCACCGCGATGGCCGCCACCGTCAGCGTCAGGCGGATCGCCGATTGCGCGTCCGGCTCCGTGAAGGCGGCGAGATACGCGCTCCAGCCCTTCGCCAGCGCCTGCGCGAACACCGTGATCAGCGGCAGAACGAGGAACAGCGCGAGGAAGGTCAGGGCAACCGCGATCAGCAGCCAGCGGATCCAGGGACGCTCGGTCACCACGCTCTGGGCCGGACGGATGGTGCCGTCCCGTGAATCGGGGAGGGAGGCGACGGCGTCAGACATAGCCGAACCTCCGCCGGCTCCAGGCCTGGATCAGGTTGATGGCGAGCAGGGTCACGAAGGAGATCGCCAGCATGATCACCGCGATGGCGCTGGCCCCCTCGTAGTCGAACTCGGAGAGTTTGATGACGATCAGCAGCGGGGCGATCTCGGAGACGTAGGGCAGGTTGCCCGCGATGAAGATGATCGAGCCGTACTCGCCGACCCCCCGGGCGAAGGCGAGGGCGAAGCCCGTCAGCACCGCCGGAATGAGCGGCGGCAGCACGACCCGGGTGAGGGTCGCGATCCGCGAAGCGCCCAGGATCGCGCTCGCCTCTTCGACTTCCTTGTCGATCTCGGCGATGAGCGGCTGCACCGTGCGCACGGCGAAGGGCAGGCCGATGAACACCATCGCGATGAAGATGCCGACCGGCGTGTAGGCCGCCTCGATGCCGATCTTGGCAAGCTGCGCGCCCACCGCCCCGTTGGGGGCGTAGAGCGAGGCCAGCGCGATGCCGGCGACCGCCGTCGGCAGGGCGAAGGGGAGATCGACGACGGCGTCGGCGAGCTTGCGGCCCGGAAATTCGTAGCGCGTCAGCACCCAGGCGACGATGCCGCCGAAGATCGAAGCGGTGAGGGCGGCGAGCAGCGACACGCCGAAGCTGACGCGCAGGGCGCTCGCCACCCGCGGATCGGTGGCGACCGCCCAGATGCCCGCCGGTCCGAGCCCCGCAGCCTTGGCGACCAGGGTGGCGAGCGGCAGCAGCACGATCACCCCGAGGCAGGTGAGCGTGTAGCCGAGCGTGAGCCCGAAGCCGGGAATCACGGTCCGCTGGCGGAATCGCCGCTTTGGACGGGGAGCCTCGCTCATGAACTCAGCGCCCGGCCTTGCTCAACTGATCGAACAGGCCGCCATTGTCGAAATTGGCCTTCTGGATATCGTCCCAGGAGCCCAGGACGTCCTCGATCTTGAACAGCTTGATCGCGGGTAGGAGGGCGAGATCCTCCGCCTTGGCGGCCTCGCGCTTGATCGGCCGATAATGGTGCTTGGCGAAGATCGCCTGCGCCTTGTCGCTGTAGAGGAACTGCAGATAGGCCTCGGCCTGCTTGCGCGTGCCCTTCTTGTCGACATTGGCATCGACGAGCGCCACCGGCGGCTCGGCGTAGATCGAGGTCGGCGGAACGACGATGTCGAACTTGTCCTTGCCGAACTCCTCCAGCACGAGGAAGGCCTCGTTCTCCCAGGTGGGGAGGACGTCGCCGAGACCGCGCTGGGCGAAGGTCACGGTCGAGCCGCGGGCGCCGGTGTCGAGAACGGGCACGTTCTTGTAGAAGCTGCCGACGAAGGCGTTGGCCTTCTCCTTGTCCTTGCCTTCCTTCTCGTAGGCGTAGCCCCAGGCGGCGAGGAAGTTCCAGCGCCCGCCCGCCGACGTCTTCGGGTTCGGGGTGATCACCTTCACGTCGGGCTTGGCAAGGTCCGCCCAATCCTTGACCGCCTTCGGGTTGCCCTTGCGGACGAGGAACACGACCGTCGAAGTGTAGGGCAGGCCCTCGTTGGGAAGCTTGGTGCGCCAGTCCGCCGGGATCTTCTTCGAGATCTTGGAGATCGCGTCGATGTCGGAGGGGATGCCGAGCGTCACCACATCGGCCGGGATACCGTCGATGACGGTGCGGGCCTGCGCTCCCGAGCCGCCATGGGCAGCGCGGACCGTGATGGTCTCGCCGGTCTTGGCCTTCCATTCCTCGGCGAAGACCGCGTTGATCTCGCGATAGAGCTCGCGGGTCGGATCGTAGGAGACGTTGAGAATTTCGCTCTGCGCCCGGGCGCCGCCGGTGACGCCCAGCGTCAGCGCCAAGCCGAGGAACGCTGCCCGTCCGATGGGGGCGAGGGCGGTTCGGGTCGGTTTGCCTGAGATCACGTCGTCTCACCTCCGCGAGGCAGGCGCGGCCTGCCGATCGACGAAGGAAGTGTTCTTTTTAACGAACGATGTCAAGCGAGCGCTGGTGCGCTTGGAAATGCTGAATTCGACTTGGTGATCCTTCTGCAACCTATTGCATAGGATGGTAAGGGGTGGGGTAGAAAAAATTACTCCTCAGCGGCGCTTAGGTAGGAGGCGCTCCTCCTACCGCCATGTTCTATAGAAAGAACGTTTGTGGATGGTGAATGGGGCTGATCAGGCGGCTGCCCACTCGATGGCGAGCCACAGGCCTCGGGCGACGATGAACCACCACGTCATCGTCAAGGCCAATGCGCAGAACAGTCCCAGCATGGCGAAACGGCGATGGACGAGGCGGCGGATCGGGTCGGTGACAAGCTGCATCGGGTTTCCAGTTCGACGGAGGGGCTCGGTGTCGGAACGGGTCGGGCGTGCCGCCCCGATCCTCCTCCTGTCCTGTTTCGGGACATTCGCGTTCGGGCAGAGGAGGATTCGTTTAACCACCGCAACCCGTGGACCAGCCGACACCGACCCTCGACATCCTTGTTTCCGCTGCGGAATTCGATCGCGCCTGCGACGGCGAGCGGACGCGACGGCGCCTGGGCTCCCGTCTTGCAGTGCAGCGCGAAAGGCTCCGCCGCGGCGGGGACGCCCTCGATCGCTCGCTTCAGGCTGCCAATGTCCGCTTCCGAATACCCCGACACCGCATCGCGCCCGGCACCCGTGCTCGGCCTGTTCTCAGACGGTTTCGCCGCCCGGCGCGGCCCGTATCCCGCTGTCCTGCCCTTCACCCACGCCTGCGATCCGACGCATCGCTTCGCCTTCTCGGTGGCGGACGATTGGTATGGGCGCTGGAACGTTCTTCCGTGGCGCCCCCCGGCTGCGGCCATTCCGGAAGCAGCCATCGTCTCGCTGTCCCGTCCGCAGGATCGCGTACTGCATAGCTGAGCATTCCCCGGGTATCGGCTCTCATGAAGAGTGCCGATGCCCGGAGACAGACCGATGCGGCGCAAAGAAAGCACGTCGCCTCACAACCCACTATCCGGGCAGCCGGCTCGTTCTTAGGACCTTCCAGGATTGCGGCGACGTGTGCGACCGAGAGCGGCTTTCCCGCAGGCTCCGGCTTCGCTTAAGCTCGTCGAATGGAAGAGAATCAGCTCCGCGAATCCCGGGCGGCCCTCATCTTGATGGCGGTGGCGGTGTTCGCCGTGCTGGCCTTCGGCGCCGTGACCCTGATCGTCCAGGCGGGCTGAGAAGGGCGCTTCAGCTGGAGAGCTGCCGCAACTGGCGGTCGATCGCTTCGAGGGCACGCGCCTGATCGGGATCGGGCTCCGGACCGCTGACATAGGCGAGCGTCACGCGGGCGATGCGCAGGGCGGTCGCGAGGTCGCGACCTTCGCGGCGCGCCTGCTCGATCACGGTGGCGACATCCGCCATGACCTGAGCCTTCGCCTCGTATCCCCTCATGGCGCAAAGCCGCCTGTAAGCCCCGAGCCACCTCGGCGGCGGCCACGATCGTAGCATTGCCGGGAATGGCGATAAAACATGTCGGCGCGACCCATGATGTTTTCCACCGGCAAAGGCAACATCGCCGCTCAACGAGGCGGAAGAGCGACTTCGGCCCTTGTTATGGAGTTCGGCTGATTAACGTTGCCCGTTAGAGCACCTCCGTGCCGGCATTCTCCGGCCGTAGCGTTTCGGCTGCACCTTGAAACAGGCGTTCACTCGTCAGTTTGAGGAAGTAGAAGCCGAATTCCGGGTTCTGGTAATAAAGCTGCTTGACCTCCGAATAGCTGAGACAGAGGGCCGTGCCCGCCTCGACGCAGGCCAGCGAGCCGGTGCGCAGATTACCCGGCGAGAGCATGCCCAACTCGCCGACGATATCGCCGGCCTTCACATCGAGGCCGTGTTCGGCGATGCGGAAGCGCCCGCTCTCGATCAGATACATCTCCTCGGCCTTATCGCCCTTCAGGAAGAGCACGTCGCCGGCCCGAAAGCGCCGGGACGTGCCGAAGGGTTTCAACCAGTCCAGGGAGAGATCGCCGGAAGCCGCCTTCTCGGTGTCGCGGACGAGGCGGACCATCTGGTAGAGCCGCCACGCATTGAAGGGGATCTGGATCATCTCGGTCAGGACGACCGGCGCGCTGCCGATCAGGAAACCGTAGGTGATAACGGCACAACTGGCGCAGAGGGCCACGATCCGCAGAGGGATCATCGTGCTCATCGCTGTCGAGGCAATCGTCAGCCCCGTCCCAAGATAGCCGATCACCTCGATCCAGTTCATCGCCGCCCCCGCGTCGTCGTTACGGTCGCGGTTCGCACCGATCGTGCCCGAAATGCAAGATCAGCTTAGGTATCGGCGCGCTGATCCGGTGGCGACAAGCGTTCCGCGACCGAATCGGCGGCGCGGGTTCCCTCCTCGTAGGCGCCGCCCGCCGTGCCCCATTGCAGGCGGGAATTGGCCTCCCCGGCGAACCAGATCCGATCCGCCACCGGATCGCTGAGGATGGCCCGCGCAGGCGCGTGGCCCGGCGGCACGACTGCCCAGGATCCGCGCGACCACGGATCGTGGCGCCAACCGGTGACCACGGGCACGGCGAGATCGCCCAGGGCGCGGTGGCCGAAATGTTCGGCCAGGACGGCGCGGGCGAAGCGGCGTTCCGCGTCCGGCCCGACGCGGCGTGCGTCGGCGGATTCCGCCGAGGCTGCGTCGAGTTCGAAGTAGTGGAACGGCGTGTCGTCGATGCGGGTGAGCATTCCAGGCGGCTTGTGGCGGCCGCCGACGATGCTGGCGAGCCGGTCACGCCCGTGAAACGGCGCCGAGGGCCAGTGCAGCACGACATGCTCGTAGGTGCCGGAGAGGAAACCGTCGATCGCGGCGCGGCTGCGGGCCGGGAGGGGCGGATCGAAGCGTATCGTGCGCTGAAGTACCGGGATCGGCACGGTGACGATCACCGCCCGGGCCGCGAGCGTTCCGCCGTCGTCCAGGCGGATCTTCACGCCCGGACCGGTGAGATCGATGCCGGAGATCGCGGCGCCGAGGCGGATCGGCAGGCCGAGGGCGAGCCGGGCGAGATAGGCGCCGTAGCCACCGGCGATGAAGAAGTTGTCGCCGTATTCGAGGCTCGGCCAATCGTGCAGCGACACCTCGGTCAGCCTTCGACCGGAAACGAGGGCATGAACCAGACTGATCCGCTCCCGCCACGGCCCGAGGCTCGGCGGGACCGATCGCGCGGCCGGCCCATCCGCCTGCCGGCCGGCGGCAAGTGTCATCGCGCGGTCGGCCACGTCGAAGGCGCGGGAGAAGGCGGCCTGTTCGGAGGCCCGCCCGCGCCGATTCCCGACCCAGAGATGCCCGTCCTGGGCCGCCCGCCGCAGCGGCTCGCCGCGGGCATGGCCGAGCGCGACGAGCGGGTTGACCGGACCGGCATGGAGCCAGTGTGCTCCGAGATCGATCGGGTGGCCGCGTAAGGAGGCGGTGAAGGCGCGACCGCCGACCCGGTCGCGCGCCTCCAGCACGGCGACCGACACCCCGCGCGCCACCAATCGCCGGGCCGCCGCGATTCCGGCCGCGCCCGCACCGATCACGGCCACGTCCGGCGCGGCGGGCAGGGGGGAGAAGCGCGCGGGGGTGGTCGAGCGTAAGCGGGCGTGTTCAGGGGCGAGGGGCATGCGTTCCGGCTGCATGGCGGAGGGCGCCCGTCATGTCGGATGCGCCCCCGCTCGCAACAAGCGGTGCTCGATCCCGTCCGCGCGAAGAAAATCGAAGACGAAAGGGGTCACGGCTCGCTTCCTCAGCGTCCCGGTGCGGACCCCTTCGGATCGAGCACTTCCACCGTGCCGGATCGGTCGCCCCCCGGTCGCGGGCTGCCGGTCAGGGTGTAGATGCGCCCGCCATAGGTCACGGCACCGAAGCCGTGGCGGGCCGTCGGGAGGCGGGCGAGGGCGCGCCAGAGATTGGCCGGCAGGTCGAAGGCCTCGACCTCGTCGTAGGTCTTCACCTTGGACTCGCCACCGATCACGAAGACTTCGCGGCCGAGCACCGCCGATGCGACGCCGCTGCGCGCCGTCGGCAAGGGAGCGGCATCGCTCCAGCGGTCGGTGGCGGGATCATAGACCTGATTGATCGTGAGATTCCGGCTCGAATCGCCGTCGATCCGTCCACCCGTCGCGATGATGCGGCCCTCGACCGTTTGAACCGCCAAGTGATCGCGCGGTGCCGGGAGCGGTGCGGCGCTGGCCCAGGAATCGGTTGCCGGATCGTAGATCTCGTGAGTCGCGACGTTGATTCGGCCCGAGCCGCTGCCACCGACGACATGGATCTTGTCGCCCAGCGGCGTCGCGCCGCCCGCCGCCCGCGGCGTCGGCAGATCCGCGCGCCGTTCCCAGACATTCTTGCGTGGATCGTAGGACCAAGCCTTCTCGCTGGCCTCCCAGCCGTTCACGTAACCACCGAATACGAAGATTTTGCCGTCGCATTCCGCCGCCATGGTGTGGTGGACCGGATAGGGGAAAGCCGCGCCCTTGCTCCATGCGTCGGTGGCAAGGTCGTAGATCAGCAGTTCCGTGGCGCCATTGTAGTCGCCGATCACGTAGGCCTTGCCGTCCAGGGCCGCGACGGCGACCTCCGAGCGCTCGGCGGGGGCCGAACTGGCACCGGCCCAGGCGCCGACTTCATGGGCGGTCACCGGGCTCGCGGCCGAGAGGAGACCGAGCAGGATCAGGCAGGGGAGGGGGCGTCGGGTCATGTCGGGTCTCCGGCGTCTGTGCCGCAACAACGCGGCAAAGGGCCGGAGGGGGCCGGGCGTTGTCGGGGCTTGCGCCAGCGGGCCGTTGCGGCGAGAAACCCGGCGAGGCGGGCACGGGTCAGTGGATCGGGGGACTTTCGGCGCGATGCTCATCAAGGCCGCTGCCGCGGCTCTGCGCCAGGTGCTTTCCCCTGCGCTGCGCGGCATCCTCCTCAAGTCCTTGGCGCTCACGATCGGGCTGCTGATCGCGGTGTGGTTCGGACTCACCCGCCTGATCCAGGCCTTCCAGGCGAGCCACCACATCTCGGCGGATTATCCCTTCCTCGACACGCTGGCCTATTTCCTGGCCGGCGCCGGACTGTTCGTGGCCCTCGCCTATGTCATGCCGGCGGTCTCGATCCTCGTGGCAGGCTTCTTCCTCGACGATGTGGCCGAGATCGTCGAGCGGACCGATTTCCCCAGCGAGCCAACCGGTCGCGCGCTGCCCTTCGGCGCCGCGATGTGGTCGGCGGCGCGCTTCGCCGGGCTCGCTCTCGCGGTGAACCTCGTCGCGCTGATCCTCGTCTTCGTGCCGGGGGTGAACCTCATCGCGTTCTTCGGCGCCAATGCCTACCTGCTGGGCCGCGAGTATTTCGAACTCGCCGCAGGCCGCTTCCGGCCTCTGCCCGAGGCGCGGGCCATGCGCGAGCATTTCAGCGTCACGGTGATCCTCGCTGGCTGCCTGCTCGCCGGGTTGATGGTGGTCCCGATCGTCAACCTCGTCACCCCGCTCTTCGGCGTGGCGCTGATGGTCCATCTCCACAAGGGACTCGAGCGCAAGACGCTCCTCTCCGGTCCGGCCGGTCCGAACGCTCGCCTTCCCCACGGACCCTGAGCGCCCGGTCCGTCCGGCGGTGTTATCATTCGGGATGCGATGGTCGGAGCGCGGCGCCGGTCTCGCGGCGCACGGCGATCGATCCTCGCAATCACGATCCACCGGGTGGGAAGCCGCAAGGTGAGATCCTCCGCGTTGCCAGCCTTCGAGGCAACGCGGCGTCTCGTGAACGATTGTGCTGAAGATCGCTCGCGCCTTTAATCCGATTGGTTGCGTGCGTGTCGACACATCCAAGAGGCATGTCGATCCCTATATTCGGTGTCAGCAAAGAGAAACAGACCCGTTACGAGGGATGTGCTGCAGAAGGAGTATGAACACCCTATGAAGACGCGAGTCACCGCCGTTGTTGCCGCCGTTTTGCTCGGCGTTACCGCTCCGGTTTCTTCCGCCTTGGCCATTGGCACGGCCGCTCCGTTGGAGCGGAAGGTGCCCGTCACGATCTCCCATCCGGAAGTGACGGGGCCGCTGGGTGTTCACGACGACCCGAAGTTCACCCGTTGCCCGATGAGTTCGGCCGCGGAGGGCAATGCCAATCAGCAGCACTTTCCGGTCAAACAGTATGGCCAGACTTCGGGCGGTACGCGCTGCTGACCCCGACGGCGCGCTTGATCAAAGCGGGCCGATAGGGACGAAAAATACTGCAAGATTGTGGTTTCGGCTGGCGTTATATCAGCCGAAATCACTCCGCAAGGGGAACTGATCTTCCGAAATTTTTCCCGGTTCACCGGGTTGATCCGATGTCACGGCGTTGTGATGGATCGAACCCCGTAGCGGCCCGCATTGTGCCTCAGGACCTAGGGCCGTCCGGCTCGGGTCCAGAGCGATCTGCGGACGCCATCGAAACCCAGAAACCCGATCTCGAGAATCCAGGAGTCGATCGAAGATGCAGCTGAAGCCCATTTCCTACGCCATGATCGCCGTGTTCGCCTGTGGCCTTATCGTGACGGCCGTCGGTTCGGTCAGCGTGCTGATGGGCCTCTGATCGGGCGCATCACGGCCACTGGCCGCTCATCCCCGACGGAAGACCGCATCGCGGTCGAGCCGAAGCAGGAGGATGACCGGTAGAAGACCGATCCCCACGATCAGGAGCGCGGCGGCGGCACCGTCCTCGTAGGTGCCGCGCGCCGCCTCTCCATAGAGATGCGTGCTCAAGGTTTCGACATTCAGCGGACGCAGGAGCAATGTCAGCGGCAGCTCCTTGGCGATATCCACGAAGGCCAGCAAGGCTCCGCTCAGGAGCGCGGGCCAAGCCAGCGGCATCTGCACGGTGAGAAGCGTGGCAACCGGCCCCCGTCCAAGGACTCGGGCCGCATCGGGAATCGTGCGCGGGATGCGCGCGAGCCCAGCCTCCGTCGCCCCCACCGATACGGTCAGGAACCGCATCCCGTAACCGAGCACCAGGGCGCCGCCCGTCCCGAGCCCGACGAGGGCCAAGGGGGAGCCCGTCAGGGCCGCCATTCCGGAATCGAGCAGCGCCAGGGGCGTGAGCAGGCCGACCGCGAGCACGGTGCCCGGCATGGCGTAGCCGAGAGCCGCGATGCGGATCATTGCGGCCCCCGATCGGCGCCCGAGCAGGCCGGGTGCCGCCGCGATCAGCAGGCCGGCGACGACGGTCAGCAGCGTGGCGGCGCTTGCATACAAGACGGTGTTGCCGGCCTCCGCCAGAAGCGTGTCGGGCAATCCCGCGCCTCGGATGCGTTGCCACGCCGAGACCACGAGATGGCCTGCGGGCAGCAGGAAGCCGACGAGCACGGGGAGGCCTCCTAGCATGAGGGCCGCGATGGCTCGACCGCCCCGGAGCCGCCGCCGCGCCGACATCCGCTCCCGCTGTCCCGAACCGGCAAAGCCGCGCCCGCCGCGGGCGAACCGTTCCAGGCCGACGAGCAGCAGGACGCCGGTCAGCATCATTAGGGCGATCTGCGCTGCACCGGGCAGGTCGGATCGGTTCACCCAGGTCGCGTAGACCTGCACCGTCAACGTGCGGACACCCAGGAATTCCGCGGCGCCGACATCGTTGAGGGCCTCCATCAGGGCGAGCCCGGTGCCGAGCGCCACGGCCGGCCGGGCGAGCGGAAGCGCCACGCGCAGGAAGGTGCGGCCCGGCCCGGCGCCGAGCATGCGCGCTGCCTCAAGCAGGCTGCCGGCCCGCATCAGGAACAGGGCCCGCGTCGGCAGATAGACGTAGGGATAGAGGACGAACCCGAGGAGCAGGATGCAGCCGGGCAGGGAGCGCAGGTCCGGCAGAACGAGGTCGCGCGGGCTGGCTAGTCCCAGCATGGCCCGCAAGCCGCTCTGTATCGGGCCGAGCGGATGCATCAGGTCGAGATAGGCATAGGCCACGACATAGGTCGGCACCGCCAGGGGCAGCAGCAGCGCGGCATCGAGCCAGCGCCGACCGGGAAACTCGAAGGCCGAGACGAGCCACGCCGTCCCTGTGCCGAGGCCGATCACGAGGAGCCCGACGCCCCCGAGAACAAGAGCCGTATCCCGGATCGCCTGCGGCAGCACGTAGGCGGCGAGATGCGGCCAGAGTTCGCCCGTGCCATCGACCGCCGTCGCCATCAGCGAGAGGACGGGCGACAGCAAGAGCGCTGCGAGCGCCAGGGCTGCCGCCCAGCCCAAGCCACGCGCGGCCGACATCGTGGGAGCGGGGTTCAGTTGTCGAAACCCACCTTGTCGACGAGAAGGCTCGCCGCCTTGCGGTTCCGGGCGATCTCGACCAGCGACGTCGTGTCGATGCTGAGCGTCCCGAACGCGGACAGCAGCGGATCCACCGCGGCCCCGGGCTTCACGGGGTACTCGTAATCCGTCTTGGCATAGAGCGCCTGGGCTTCGTCCGAGACGAGATATTCCAGAAGCTTGACCGCTTCCTCGCGGTTCGGCGCATGCTTGGCGACGATGGCGCCCGAGACGTTGACGTGGGTGCCGCCGTTCTCGAAGGTCGGTAGCACGACCTTGATCGCGTCTCCCCATTTCTGCTGATCAGGCCCGCCGCGGCCGGAGCGCATCAGTCCGACATAGTAGGAGTTGGCGAGGCCGATCTCGCAGAGATCGGCGGCGATGTCGCGGGCGACATCCCGATCCCCGCCCGTGGCCTTGCGCGCAAGATTGGCCTTCACGCCCCTGAGCCAAGCTTCCGTCTTGTCCGGGCCATGGCGGAGCAGGAAGGCGGAGATCAACGCGGTGTTGTAGGGGTGCTGACCGGGGCGGATGCAGATCTTGCCCTTCCAGGCCGGATCGGCGAGCGATTCGTAGGTGGCGGCTTTGAGATCCGCCAAGTCCTTGTCGGCGTAGAGCACGCGCGCGCGCATGGAGAGGCCGAACCAGCGTCCCTCCGCGTCGCGAAGGGTCGCCGGCACCGCCGATTCGAGGGTCGCGGAACGGACCGGCTGGGCGAGATCACGGTCGACCAGCTCGATCAGATTGCCGATATCGACGGTCATGACGACGTCGGCGCTGGACCGGGGGCCCTCCGCCGCGACGCGCTCGGCCAAGCCCTTCTCGACGAACACCGTGTTGACCTTCACCCCGCTCTTCGCGGTGTAGGCGTCGAGCAACGGTCGGATCAGGCCCGGTTCGCGGGTCGTATAGAGATTGACCTCTGCAGCCTGCGCGGCGCCGGCAAGCATCATTGCCCAACCTATGCAGGCAAAACATCCGGCATTATGCAGGCGCGACATGTAAAGATTCCCCCGGTTCGTCGAGACGAGCCGGGTGTTATACATGGATTGACTATCCGGCAAGGCAGATTTGTTTATATTTATTCTAAATATACTTTAGGCATCGTCGGTTCTGGCCCGATCGCCGAACACCAGGGTTCTGTCCGCCACGAGGCTGATGCCGACGATGTCCGTCGGCTCGGCATCGGCCGGTAGGGTGACCTGCAACGATCGATCGAGGCCTTCGACGGCGAGCTCCAGGCGGAGGGCCGAACCGGCGAAGGTCCGGCGCAGGACTCGGGACGGACGGCCCTCGCCGACGGGCCCGATTCGGATCGCCTCCGGCCGCAGGCAGACCCGCACGGCGCCTTCGCCGATCCGGGAGGGCCGGGGCAGGGAGCCGAGGGGCGTCTCGATACCGCCCCCGACGGCGTGCCCGGGAATCTCGACGATGGCGCCGAGCGCGCGCGCGGCGGCAGGGCTTTCGGGAGAGCGGTAGAGCGTCTCCGCCGTTCCACACTGGAGCAGGCGACCCTGACGCATCAGGGCGATGCGGTCGGCCACCTCGACCGCCTCCGCCGCATCGTGCGTCACCAGGATGGCGCTGGCCCCCGCCTGCCGGAGAACCGACACGGTGTCGGCCCGGACCCGATCGCGGGTCCCCGCATCGAGATTCGAGAACGGTTCGTCGAGAAGGAGAACCCGCGGGCGCGGCGCGAGTGCGCGGGCCAGCGCCACCCGCTGCGCCTCTCCACCGGACAGGGTGCCCGGGTAACACTCCGCCTTATCGGCCAGACCGACTTCGGCAAGCCGCTCCAGGGCGACGCGCCGCCCCTCGGCGCGGTCGAGGCGGCGCAGGCCGAAGCGAACATTGGCCAGGACGGTGAGATGAGGAAACAGGGCGTAGTCCTGAAACATCAGCCCGACGCCGCGCGCCTCCGGCGGCACCGAGCGACCATTCCCGGCAACGGGGCGGCCATCGATCCTGATCTCGCCCGCATCCGGCTCATCAAGACCAGCGATCAGTCGCAACAGGGTGCTCTTGCCGCATCCGGAATCACCGAGCACGGCGAGGATCTCGCCGGCATCGAGTGTCAGGGAGACGCCGTCGAGAGCGAGGGCGCGGCCATAGCGCCGGCTCACCGCCTCCACGGCCAATCGCGGTGTCTCGAGAGCCCGCTCCTCCGTCATACCGCGACCGGACAATCCGACACTCCGCTGGACATCGTGCGCCCCGGTCGTGCCGCGACTTTACGGAGAACGCCCCAACCCGCCCCCGTCATCCCGACGCGTATGCGAGGGGAGGCGAATGGGTCGAAGACGGGGCGGGGGCGATCTTCTCAAAGCCCGCGCCCCGTGATATCCGGCCCCTCATGCGGGTGTAGCTCAATGGTAGAGCAGCAGCCTTCCAAGCTGAATACGAGGGTTCGATTCCCTTCACCCGCTCCATTCCGCCTTTGTGATCCTCGCGTCGGCCCATCCCGTTCGGCCGCAGAACGCGATCCAAGGGACGAAAAACCCCAGTAGCTGCGAAACGACTTAGAGCAGCAAGCCGCGGGCCTGCGCTTCGGTTCGGACCGTATCGAGCAGGGCGCGCGAGGCGATGAGCCTGCGGTCCAGCATCGGATCGGTCAGCCGATCGATGAAGATCGGTGCGGTCCCGCGGGCCTCCCGCGTCCGCTTCTCAAGATCGGATCCTAGGGCGCGCAGATACGGGATGCCCATCGGGCCGAGGCGGTCGAGGGTCGGGCCGAGTTCCGAGAGAAAGTCCCGCGAGAGACCCGCGAGCCCGACCTGAGCGCTCGCGTAGGCTCCGATCAGGCTGTGCGCGCGCCCGACCGCTTCCTGGGGAAAGGGGGTTCGGAACATGATCGAACGGCTCCCGCAAGCGACGGGGATTCTGGAGCAACGTGCGGAATCACGGCCGGTTCGAGCCGAACCGTTCCGGCCTGCGCAGTCGGCCGAATGATTGGCGGAACCTTCGGTCTTGTGCGTTGCATTGTTGACACCCGCTTTCGGCGATGCCAGTCCGCCGCACCTTTAGCCGCCGGGGCGCCCGCCTCGGACCGGCGAGTGACGGCAGGGGCGACGGAGCGTCATGACGCGGGCCTTCATCTTTCCGGGGCAGGGCAGCCAAGCAGTCGGCATGGGCAAGGCGCTCGCCGAGACCTCCCCGGCCGCGCGCGCGGTCTTCGAGGAGGTGGACGAGGCGCTCGGCCAGAACCTCTCCCGTCTGATGTTCGAAGGCCCCGCCGACGAACTGACCCTCACCGCCAATGCTCAGCCGGCGCTGATGGCGGCGAGTCTCGCGGTCCTGCGCACGCTCGAAGCCGAGCGCGGCCTCGACCTCGCCCGCGACGCGGCCTTCGTCGCCGGCCACTCGCTCGGCGAATATTCGGCCCTCGCCGCCGCCGGTGCGTTTTCCATCGCCGACGCCGCTCGCCTTCTGCGCATCCGCGGACAGGCGATGCAGAAGGCGGTCGCACCCGGCATCGGTGCTATGGCCGCCCTGCTCGGACCCGATCTCGAGACCGCCCGCTCCATCGCCGAGGAAGCTGCCGAGGGAATGGTCTGCGGCGTCGCCAACGACAACGGCGCCGGCCAAGTCGTGCTGTCGGGCCACAAGGAGGCGGTGGATCGGGCGATGGCGCTGGCGCAGTCCCGCGGTGTGCGCCGGGCCGTGCTCCTCAACGTTTCCGCCCCGTTCCACTGCGCCCTGATGGCCCCCGCGGCCGAGACCATGAAGGCGGCACTCGCCGACGTGGCGCTGAAGGCCCCGATCGTGCCGGTCTATGCCAACGTCACCGCCGGGCCACTGACCGAGCCGGCGGCGATCCGCGAAGCCTTGGTGGTTCAGGTCACCGGCACCGTACGCTGGAGCGAGAGCGTCGCCGCCATGGCAGAGGCGGGCGTCGACCGTTTCTACGAACTCGGCGCCGGTAAGGTGCTGAGTGGCCTCGTCAAGCGGATCGCGCCGGGCGCCACGGCAAGCGCCGTCGGTACGCCCGACGATGTCGCCGCCTACGCCTGATCAAATCCCGAGGGGAGCCCCATGTTCGACCTCACCGGCCGCAAGGCCCTCGTCACCGGCGCGACCGGCGGGCTCGGTGGCGCCATCGCCCGGGCCCTGCATGCTCAGGGAGCGCATGTCGCCCTGTCCGGCACGCGCAAGGCCGTGCTCGACGAACTCGCGGCGGAACTCGGTGGCGAGCGCGTTGCCGTGGTGGAGGCGAATCTCGCCGACAAGGATGCGGTCGAGGCGTTGCTTCCCGCGGCCGAATCGGCCCTCGGCGGGCTCGACATTTTGGTCAACAATGCCGGCATCACCCGCGACAACCTCTTCATGCGGATGAAGGACGAGGAGTGGGAGGCGGTTCTCAACGTCAACCTCACCGCCGCCTTTCGGCTGTCGCGCGCCGCGCTTCGGGGCATGATGAAGCGTCGCCATGGCCGCATCATCGGCATCGGTTCGGTCGTCGGTGCCACCGGCAATCCGGGCCAGGGCAATTACGCGGCGGCGAAGGCGGGCCTCGTCGGCATGACCAAGGCCCTCGCGGCCGAGGTGGCCACCCGCAACATCACCGTGAATTGCATCGCGCCGGGCTTCATCGCATCGGCCATGACCGATGCGCTCAACGAGAAGCAGCGCGAGACCATCCTGACCCGCGTGCCCGCCGGCCGTCTCGGCACGGGTGCGGAGATCGCCGCCGCCGCCGTCTACTTGGCGTCGGACGAAGCGGCCTACGTCACCGGTCAGACCCTCCACGTCAACGGTGGTATGGCCATGTATTGAGCGCGTCCACAGACATGGTTTCTGACCAAAAAACCACGCCTCTGAACGCTTTCTGAACCGCCACTCGCCAGCGCAGAAACCCTGTGTTAACACCCGGCTCAGCCGTGCAGGGGAGTTGACGGTTCAGCGGGTTGCGGCTTTCCAAACCACGCGTGATCGAACAACGGCCGTTCTTTAAAAATCCCCCAAGCGGGAAGGCGGCCACGGCGCTTTCGTCAAAGCACACACCACCACGATCGAGAAGACGAGGACCAACAACGATGAGCGATATCGCCGAGCGCGTGAAGAAGATCGTCGTCGAGCACCTGGGCGTCGAGCCGGAGAAGGTCACCGAGGCCTCCAACTTCATCGACGATCTCGGCGCCGACAGCCTCGACACTGTCGAGCTGGTGATGGCGTTCGAGGAGGAGTTCAACGTCGAGATCCCGGACGACGCCGCCGAGACCATTCAGACGGTCGGCGACGCGATCAAGTTCCTGGAAAAGAACTCGGCCTGATCAGGCGTCCTCGTGCGGGCGGGGTCTTTCGACCCCGCACGCCGATTCCATTTGAGGCAACGGAGCCCCGGCCGCAGGGCCGGGTCAGCGGATCGATCGGGAACGTGCGATGCGTCGGGTGGTGATTACGGGGCTGGGCATGGTCACGCCGTTGGGAGGCGGCGTCGAACACACCTGGAGCCGGCTCATCGCCGGCGATAGCGGCGCGTCCCAGGTCACGTCCTTCCAGACCGACGACCTCGCCTGCCGCATCGCCTGCACGCTGCCCTTCGGCGACGGCACCAACGGCACCTACAATCCCGATCAGTGGATGGAGGTGAAGGAGCAGCGCAAGGTTGATCCGTTCATCGTCTACGCCATGGCCGCCGCAGGCCAAGCGCTCGACGACGCCGATTGGCACCCGAAATCGGACAAGGACCAGGAGGCCACCGGCGTCCTGATCGGCTCCGGCATCGGCGGCATCGGCACCATCTACGACGCCTCCGTCACCCTCCACGAGAAGGGTCCGCGGCGCATCTCACCGTTCTTCATTCCAGGCCGCATCATCAACCTCGCCTCGGGCCAGGTCTCGATCCAGCACGGGCTCAAGGGCCCGAACCATGCGGTCGTCACCGCCTGCTCCACCGGCGCGCATGCCATCGGCGACGCCTCGCGGCTGATCGCCCTGGGCGATGCTGACGTCATGGTGGCCGGCGGCACCGAGGCTCCCGTGAACCGGCTCTCCCTCGCGGGATTTGCCGCCTGCCGGGCGCTCTCCACCGGCTTCAACGACCAGCCGACCAAGGCTTCGCGCCCCTACGACCGTGACCGCGACGGCTTCGTCATGGGCGAGGGCGCCGGCGTCGTCGTGCTGGAGGAATACGAGCACGCCAAGGCACGCGGCGCGAAGATCTACGCCGAGGTGATCGGCTACGGCCTGTCGGGCGATGCCTATCACATCACCTCGCCTGCCCCGGACGGCGACGGCGGCTTCCGATGCATGACGGCGGCGGTGAAGCGGGCCGGCATCCACCCGTCCGAGATCGATTACATCAACGCCCACGGCACCTCGACGCCGCTCGGCGACGAGCTCGAGCTGAAGGCCGTCGAGCGGCTCCTCGGCGACGCCGCCTCGAAGGCCTCGATGTCCTCGACCAAATCCGCCATCGGCCACCTGCTCGGGGCCGCCGGAGCGGTGGAGGCGATCTTCTCCGTCCTGGCGATCCGCGACGGCGTGATGCCGCCGACTCTGAATCTCGACAATCCTTCGGTGGAAACGGCCATCGACCTGATTCCGCACGAGGCCAAGCGCAAGCGTGTCGATACCGTCCTGTCGAACTCCTTCGGCTTCGGCGGCACCAACGCGTCGCTGCTGATGCGCCGGGTGGACTGAGGCGCGAGCGGGCTTCGGGCCCGCTTTCGTGGGCGCGGTTGCCGCGTTAACGCCATTTCGCCACAAAACAGCATAAGGGTCCGGCTCGACACGCGCGGCCGGCCGTGAGCTTCATTGGCTCCCGGATGTCCGGCGACGATCCCGAAACGGGGTCGCGTGCGACTCGCAGCAGGGTCCCGATGTTCCGCAGACGACAAGCGCCGCCCTCGCCGCCGCCCGCCCAGGACGAGCCGTCTCTGCCCAACCGCCTGTCTCCGCTCAGCCCGAGCGAGGCACTGAAGCCCACGGTCGCTCCGCCCCCGCCCGAAAAGCCCGAGCGCCGTCGCGGCGGGCTTCTGTCCGCGGTGAGCGGCTTCCTGACCTTGGCCGTTATCGCCGCCTTGGGCGCGATGGTGGTGGTCACGCTGTTCAATCGGCAGGCCGGCGAGCCCGGCCCCCTCCAGGCCGACAAGGTCGTGGTGATCCCGAGCCGCAGCGGCACCTCCGAGATCGCGCAGCTTCTCGCCCGCGAGGGCGTGATCGAGCATCCGAACCTGTTCGAGTTGGCCGCGCGCTTCGGTGGCAAGGGTCCGCTCAAGCATGGTGAATACGTCTTCAAGGCCCATGCCAGCGTTCGCGACGCGATCGACACCCTGGCGAACGGCCGGCAGGTCCAGCACGCCATCACGTTCCCCGAGGGGCTGACCTCGGAGCAGATCGTGGGAAGGCTCAACGAGAACGATGTCCTTTCCGGCGAAATTTCCGAGACGCCGCCGGAAGGCTCCCTCCTGCCCGATACCTACAAGTTCGAGCGCGGTGCCACCCGCCAACAGATCGTCAATCTCATGCGCGCCAAGCAGCGCGAGGTGCTCAATCAGATCTGGCAGCGCCGCAGTCCCGACGTGCCGGTCAAGACACCGGCCGAGATGGTGACATTGGCCTCCATCGTCGAGAAGGAGACGGGGCGCGCCGACGAGCGCCCGCGGGTGGCCGGCGTCTTCGTCAATCGCCTGATGAAGCGGATGAAGCTGCAATCCGACCCGACCATCGTCTACGGCCTCGTCGGGGGGCGCGGCACTTTGGGCCGCGGTATTCTCCGTTCGGAGATCGACCGTCCGACGCCCTACAACACCTACGTGATCGAGGGCCTGCCGCCGGGGCCGATCGCCAATCCGGGCCGGGCGGCCTTGGAAGCGGTCGCCAATCCGTCGCGCACCAAGGACCTCTACTTCGTCGCCGACGGCACCGGCGGCCACGCCTTCGCCGATTCGCTGGAGGGTCACCAACGCAACGTGACGCGCTGGCGGCAGGTGGAGCGCGCGCGCCAGCAGGCGCCGCAGCCGGATGCGGGCAGCGTCGACAAGGTCGATCCGAACAGCGCCGAGCCGAATGCGAACCAGCCGGCGGGGACGCCCGGTCGCGCCTCGGCCTATGCGCCGCCGGGCACCAATTCGGCGTTCGCCCTCGACGGCGCGACCGTCGACGGCAACAACGGCGGCCAGCGCTCGAAGGCCTTCGATGCGTCCGAGGGCACGCGCCTCGATCCCCTGCGCAACAAGACTTACGATCTTGGTTCGCCCAAGACCGTACCGGTTCTGCGCAATCCGTGAGCAAACCCTTCGAGTGACGCCGGCCTCGTACCGGGGGCAGCTCCCTTAGCCGAACTGCTCGCGCAGGATGCGTTCTTCGAGGCTATGACCGGGGTCGTGCAGCAGGACGAGGCTGGTGGCATGGTCGAGCCAGGTTTCGACGGTGCAGACCCGGCGAAACTCCGTGTGGTCGGCGACGGCCGCCACGGGACGGTAGGTGGCGTCGATCACGTCGATGCGCACTCGCGCGTGGTTCGGGAGAAGGGCTCCGCGCCAGCGCCGGGGGCGGAAGGCTGAGATCGGGGTCAGCGCCATGAGCTGGGCGTTCAGCGGCAGGATCGGCCCGCCGACCGAGAGATTGTAGGCGGTCGAGCCCGCCGGAGTCGCCGCCAGGATACCGTCGGCGATGAGTTCGGGCAGGCGGACATGGTCGTCCACCGAAACCTTGAGCTTGGCCGTCTGGTGCGTCTGGCGCAGCATGTAGACTTCGTTGATCGCCCGCGCCGTATGGCTGCGCCCTTCGGTATCGGTCGCCACCATGGTCATGGGGTGGATCGTCGAGCGCTTGGTCGCCTCCAGCCGCTCCAGCAGGGCGTCCTCCCGAAATTCGTTCATGAGGAAGCCGACCGTGCCGCGATTCATGCCGTAGATCGGCTTCGGATCGTTCATGAATCGGTGGAGGACCTGCAGCATCAGGCCGTCGCCACCGAGGGCCACGACCACATCGGCCTCCTCCGGCGGAACGTGATCGTAGCGGCGCATGAGCGCCTCGGCCGCCTCCCGCGCTTCCGGCGTGGGGCTCGCCACGAAGGCGATCCGTGAAAAGCGCCGCGGCATCGGTTCGGTCAGCCCCGTTGACGGATACAGGCCGCACCGGCTCCACTGGGGATCCGGATGGCGCACTGCTTGGCGCCGACCTGCTGCAGGAGAGCCATAGCATGGAGCGACCGCTCCTCGTCTACACGACCTTTCCTGATGCCGCGACGGCGCTCTCCATCGGCGAAGCCTTGGTGCGCGCCCGCTTGGTGGCCTGCGTGAACGTGTTGCCCGACATGCAGTCGGTCTATTCCTGGAAAGGAACGGTCGAGCGGGCGACGGAGGTCGTCGCCATTCTGAAGAGTCGCGAAGGGCTGGCGGAGGCACTCGGAGCCGCTCTCAAGGAGCGTCATCCCTACGAGACGCCGATCATCCTCCATCTGCCGGTCGCGGGCGCCGACCCGGACACCGCCGCCTGGATTCGGGAGGAGACATCCGGCCGGACATGAGAAGGGCGCGGCCCTCAGCGGCGCCGCGCCCTCGACGATCCAGTAGTGAGACGGCTTAGCCGGCGACGATCGCCGTTGCCGTGCGCGGCCGCCCGGCGATGCTGGCCTCGTAACGTTCGGCTTGCAGCCGGGTGAGGCCAGAAACGAGGGCGAGGGCACCGCGATAGACCGTGTAGGTGCCGTCCTGGGTTGGTTTCACGCGTATATGCTCGGACATGGGACCACTCCCTGCCTGGGGCTGAACTTCGAACGCGTCGGAACGGAGACCACGTTAATCAGTCATTCTCAACTTGCAAGCTCTGAATGCTTTGTGTGTCGCAGCGTTTTGATGTTGCGACGCAAGATGAGTTGCCTAACCGAGTGCGGAGGCGAGCGCCGGAGAAGCCGGGGGGCGGTAAGCAATCCAAATGTTAGTGAGCGCCTTACAACTTTGTGGAAACACTTTGCCAATATGCATTTCCCGACAAAGGCGATGCGAACCGCTCGATGCCGGATCATCTTAGCCAGGACGCTCCTCATCCCTCCATGGCGGAGCACGCTTCGGAGGTGAATGCCGACCCGAAGGGGCTGGTGCAGCGCCGTGAGACACGGACCTCGACCAATTGGATCGCGATGATCCGGCTGTTCGACGGCACCGAGATTCCCTGCAACGTCAAGGACATCTCAAAATCCGGCGCCAAGCTCGGCGTACCCAGCAGTTGGGATCTGCCGTCGGCCTTCATGCTGAAAATCCTTGGCCGCGACTTCGTCATGCGGGTGACACTCGCTTGGCGTCGCGGCAATTATGCCGGCGTCCATATCGACCGGATCGCCAAATTGCCTCCCGCCGCGGAGCCAACAGCGCCGGTCGAGACGACGAAGCCCGATTACAGCTCGATCGGTACCCGATCCCGCCGCTTTCTCGGCGAGTGATTCGGCGAGTGGCCAGCGAGGATGGTCGCAGGCCTTTCGGGAAATTTCCCGATTCGCCTCAAGCCGCGCTTCCGGGCGGCCGATCCGTTTCGGCCAGGCCTTTGCATTCCTCCGCCCGCGACCGATAACCCTCCGGCCAGACGCCGCGGTCGGAAGGAGCCCGTCCGCGCGAACCATGGGAGCCGTGCTTGGCCACCATCATCCCCGTCTCGTCCTTCGACTACGTCGTCTTCGGCGCCACCGGGGACCTGACGCAGCGCAAGCTGCTACCTGCCCTCTATCAGCGCTTCCGCGACGCGCAGATCCCGGAATCGAGCCGCATCATCGGCGCCTCGCGAACCGAGATCAGCACCGAGGTCTTCCGCGAGCGGGCCCGCGACGCGCTCAAGCGCTACGTTCCGGCCGGCGACCTCGACGAGGTCAAGCTTCAGGGCTTTCTCGACCACCTGTTCTACGTGGCGATCGATGCGCTGGGCGATGACGGGTGGAGTGATCTGAAGGGATTGCTCGACGAGCGGCCGGACCGGATCCGTCCGTTCTACCTCGCCACCTCGCCCGATCTCTACGGAGCGATCTGCCGGAATCTCGACCGCTACGGCTTGATCGGCGAGAAGAGCCGCGTCGTGCTGGAGAAGCCGATCGGCAAGGATCTCAAATCCGCCCGCGCCATCAACGACGCGGTGGGTGCCGTCTTCCCGGAAAGCCAGATCTTCCGGATCGATCATTACCTCGGCAAGGAGACGGTCCAGAACCTGCTGGCTCTGCGGTTCGCCAACACGATCTTCGAACGGCTGTGGAACGCCGACGTGATCGATCACGTGCAGATCACCGTCGGCGAAACCGTCGGCGTCGAGGGTCGTGGCGGCTATTACGATACCTCAGGAGCGCTGCGGGACATGGTGCAGAACCATATTCTGCAACTCCTCTGTCTCACCGCCATGGAGAGCCCGATCTCTCTGGACGCCGATTCCGTGCGCGACGAGAAGCTGAAGGTGCTGCGCGCCCTCAAACCGATCACCGCCGCCGATGTGCAGAGCGTGACCGTGCGCGGGCAATACGCTGCGGGGGCCGTCGGCGGCCAGCCGGTGGCGGGCTACCAGAGCGATCTCGGCGATCATCCCCCGAGCCGGACCGAGACCTTCGTCGCCCTGAAGCTCGAAGTGCAGAGCTGGCGCTGGGCCGGCGTCCCCTTCTACGTGCGCACCGGCAAGCGCCTGCCGAAAAAGCATTCCGAGATCGTGGTGCAGTTTCGCGCCTCGCCCTTCTCGATCTTTCCGTCCGAGGCGTTCGGCCGCGAGCCGAACCGCCTCGTCATCCGGCTCCAGCCGGAGGAGGGGATGAAGCTCGAAGTGATGACGAAGGATCCGGGGCCCGGCGGCATGCGTCTGCGCCCGACCAACCTCGACATTTCCTTCGAGGAGACCTTCAAGCAGCGCTATCCCGATGCCTATGAGCGCCTCTTGATGGATGTCGTCCGCGGCAACGCCACCCTGTTCATGCGCCGCGACGAGGTCGAGGTCGCCTGGGCCTGGGCCGATACGTTGCTCAAGGCCTGGGCCGACCGGCCCGAACCACCGCGCCCCTACGCGGCCGGAAGCTGGGGACCGACCGCCGCCATTGCCCTGATCGAGCGCGACGGGCGCACTTGGCACGAGGAACTGCCCTGACGAAGAAACGAACGACGCGGTTCGCCTCGTCCCGGGGCGGCGCGTCGCTCGACATCGCGGTGCGCGCAGCCGCCTCGCCGACTGAGCGGCTGGATTGCAGAGGCGGCGGAAACCCGAAGGCCCATCCCGGTTATCTCAGGACAATGTCGGGGTCGGGATTCGAGTGACATGTCGCGGTATTTCTTCGACGTCGAGAACGGGGGTCTCACGGTCGATGAGGAGGGGACGGAACTCGACGGGGACGAGGCGGTGGCGTCCTTGGCGATGCGGACGCTCCTCGATATCGCCCGCTTCGAGGTCTTGGCCCATGACGAGCGGCAAATGTCCGTGACCGCCCGCGACGAAGCCGGGATGCCTGTCTACCGGACGGAATTGTCGGTGCGGGCGGCATGGCTCTTGGCGCATCCCGGCTGAGAGCCCTGCGCTATGAACCTCAAGAGAGCGACGCCCGGTCTGCGAACCGTTCGTGAAGCAGTGCGCGGGCACGTGCCGTCGGTCGCGTGAGTCAGACGAAGTAAGCGAGTTCCCTGACGGGTCGGCTCATGGCGCCGCGGGGAGGGCCCGACGGCATCGACCCCGACCCGAACAGCGGCCCGGTGAGCCCATGGATCGGCTCGCCGGGGCGGCTTGTGGCGCGGCTTCGGTCTTGCGGACGCGACAGCTCGCGCTGCGGCTCAGGCATCACCGTCACGCCGTCTTTCGGTGTGGGCTGGGGAAGGCGTACGAGCACGATCGTGCCTTGGCCTTCCTCGGACCGTATGCGCAGACCGCCCCCATGCAGTTCGGCGGTGGAACGGGCGATGGCGAGGCCGAGGCCGGAACCCTTGTAGCTCCGGGTCAGATTGGTCTCGACCTGCTCGAACGGCCGCCCGAGCTTGGTGATGGCCGATTTCGGAATGCCGATGCCGGTATCGGTGACGAACAGGTGCACGAAGGCCCCGCAGGGGCGCCCGCGCAGCCCGACCCGACCGCCCTCCGGCGTGAACTTCACGGCGTTCTGGATGATGTTGAGCAGGATCTGTTGCAGAGCGCGCTCGTCGGCGAAGACCCGGAGGCTGGCCGGCACCTCGATATGGATCGTCACCGATTTGCTGGCCGCTTCCTTGGCGACCATCACCACGGCCGCCGAGATCGCGGCATCGAGGGCGATCTCGCGGGGAACCAGCTTCACGCGCTTCGCCTCGATCCGCGACATGTGCAGGATGTCGTCGATCACGGAGAGCAGGTAGGTCCCACTCTGCTGGATATCGCGGCAATAATCCCCGTAGCGCGGCGAGCCCAGGGTTCCGTAGACCTCACTCTCCATCAATTCGGCGAAGCCCATGATGGCGTTGAGCGGCGTGCGCAGCTCGTGGCTCATATTGGCCAGGAACTCGGATTTCGCTTGGTTCGCGATCTCGGCCTGGGCTTTCTGATCCAGATGACGCTCGGCCAAGTCGGCGAGCTGCTGCGTCTGGAGTTCGAGGGTGCGGCGGGAGCGCTTGAGATCCTTGACCGTCTCGATCAGCTCGCGCTCCGAGGCGACGAGCTGCTCCTGATGCCGCTTGAGGCTGGTGATGTCGGTCCCGACCGACACGTAGCCGCCATCCTTGGTGCGCCGCTCGCTGACCTGAAGCCAGCGGCCATCGGTCAGTTCGAGTTCGAAGGTGCGGGCCGGGCCGCGCTCCGGTCCGGGAATGCCCCGGCGTACCGGGGGCAGCGCACCTTGACCCATGATCTCGTCATAGCGCCGACCCGGCACCGCATCGTCGCTGCTGAGGGCGTGAAGATCGCGGAACTTGGAATTGCAGAGAACCAAGCGGTTGCCGGAGTCCCAGAGAACGAACGCCTCGGAGACCGCTTCGACCGCGTCGCGCAGGCGCATATCGGCGGTGGCATTGGTCTCGGCGAGGCGACGCTGATCCGTGACATCCATGGCGATGCCCACGAGGTGGCGGCTGCCATCGGCGCTATCCTCGACGACCTCGGCGCGGGTGCGCAGCCAAATCCATCCCCCGGACGCGTCACGGATGCGGAACTCGTGGTCGAGGGTGGCGTGGCTCGCGGCCAACTGGTGGGCCAGCTGATAAAGGTCGCCGTCATCGGGATGAAGGAGGGCGTTCACGTCGCCGAACGACAGAAGATCCTTCTCCGGCGTGTAGCCGAGCAGGACATACATCGAGTCGGACCAGAAGATCGTTCCGCGGGCGATGTCCCAGTCCCACAGTCCGCAGCGTCCTCGGCCCAGGGCCGTGTCGAGGCGTTGCCGGACGAGGTCGCAGACTTGGTCGGCTGCCCGGGCCCGGCGGGTCTGGATGATGTAGGCGGCGGCGATGCCCGTCAGCATGAGGGTGACGGCGCAGAGCACCACGGCGTGGCTCCAGAACGAGCGCCACCACGCGGCATCGATCGGGGCCAGCGGCAGGATCACGGCGATCTGCAGATCGGATCCGGGACGTCGCATCACGGCGGCGATGGCCTGCCCGCCGCCATGCAGGCCCACGGTCATGGCGCCGGTGCTCGCCCCGAGAATGGCGAGGGGGTCGCCGCTGGCGAGGAGGGCCCCGAACGAATCCGTCCCGTGCGGCAGGGCCGGATGGGCGGAACGGATCGCGCCGGCGCCGTCGATCACGAGGAGGCGTCCGCCCACCGGCAGGAGATGCAGCGGCAGGCCTTGATCCGGAGGCACTCCGATGTGTTGCGATGGGAGGGAGGCCGCCAGCCGAGCGAACGTTTCGACCTCCCGTTGGGCGGCCGCGATCGCCGCCTCGTAGGGCCCGCGCAACTGCAGGGCCGACAGCGTGCCGAAGCCGAGCAGAAAGACGAGAAGAAGCGCCGGCAGGGCATAGCGCAGCCAGACTTCCGCCTGCACGAGGCGGACCTGCGCGGTTCCGGTGGGACGCTGGACCCCGAGAATCGTGTCCGCGCGCGCACGCGCGGACAGGGACGCGGAAACCGCCCCCGGCATATCGGAACCTCGCGTTTCAGACTGAATCCGACCCGGTCGGTGCCGTACCGGCTGCTCTCGAATCGTATTCATATTGAGCATTCGGAGGGGCTGTTTGTCCACGCCCAATTTGGGGGAGGGCGTTGACGAAAGCCGCGATCGGAGTCCCTGCGCCGAGGATACCGATTCTCGAAATGCGTTCTGCGTCAGGCGGTTACTGATTCGCCGAGGCTCCGCCCGGCAATGTCGGTGACGTCACGAGAGAGGCCGGGCGTGGCAAGGATGCGACGCAGGGCAGACTCGGCCATACCGCGCCGCACGGGCTCGAGGCGGCGCCACGATCCGAACGCCGTCATCAGCCGCGCCGCGATCTGCGGATTGGCGCGATCGAGGGCCAGAACGGTGTCGGCGACCAGGGTGAAGCCGGCCCCGTCTCTCCGGTTGAACTGGGTCGGGTTGGCCAGGGCGAAGCTGCCGACGAGAGCGCGGACGCGGTTCGGGTTGGTCATCGCGAAGGCCGGGTGTTCCTGGAGGCGGCGCACGCGCTCGACGGTGCCGTCCTCCGGAATCATCGCCTGGATCGCGAACCATTTGTCGAGCACGAGGGGCTCGTCGACGTATCGTTCCGCAAAGGCGGCGAAGGCGGCTTCTCGGGTCTCCCCCGGCAGGAGGGCGAGGGTGGAGAGGCCGGCAAGCCGGTCGGTCATGTTGCCGGCCGAGTGGATCTGCGCGTCGGCACAGGCGGCGCCTCCGGTCGGGTCCGCCGCCGCGATCAGATCGAGGGCTGCATTGCGCAGGGCCCGGCGTCCGGCGGAGGCGGCGTCGGGTGAGAACGGCGTGCCGGCAGGTTCGGCTAAGGCGTCCCGCAGGGCGTGCAGCCGATCCGTAAGCGCGGTGCCGAGGCGGGCGCGCAGGTCGTACCGCGCCGCGTGGATCGCATCGGGGTCGATCTCACTGCCGATGTCATCGGCGAGATCGCTCTCGCTCGGCAGAGACAGAACCAGGGCGGCGAAGGCGGGATCGGCCAGGGCGCGCGCGTCGAGGAAGGAGCCGAGCGCCGCCGCGAAGGCGTCGGACCCCGCCGCGGTCGCTTCTCCGCGCAGGGCGCCGATCATCAGCCGCGCGGCGACGCGCTGGGCTGCCTCCCAGCGATTGAAACCATCGGTGTCGTGACGAAGCAGCGTGAGGCGCTCCGTATCGTCCATCGCCATATCGACCCGTACCGGGGCCGAGAAGCCGCGAAACAGGGAGGGCACCGGGGCGGTGGCGACGTTCTCGATGGTCAGGACATCGTCCCATCGATCCAAGACGAACACGCCGTCCGTCACCCGTGGAGAACGGGCATCGTCGAGGGGGCCGTCCTGGCCAATCAATCCGAGGCGGATCGGGATGACGACCGGGGGCGCGTCGCTTCCGGCTCCGGGGCGAGTCTGGCGCAGCGCGAGGCTGTAGGTCTGCGCGCCCGCATCGTAATGACCAGAGATGGCGACTCGTGGCGTGCCGGGGCGCTCGTACCATTCCGCGAACCGTGACAGATCGCGACCCGTCTCCGCCTCGAAGGCGCGGAGGAAGTCTTCGACGGTCGCCGCTGTCCCGTCATTCTCCGCGAAGTAGCGATCCATGCCGGCGCGGAAGGCGCGTTCGCCGATGAGCGTGCGCAGCATCCGCACGATCTCGGCGCCCTTCTCGTAGACGGTGGCCGTGTAGAAGTTGTTGATCTCGGCATAGCGCTTCGGCCGCACCGGATGGGCCAGCGGGCCCGCATCCTCCGGGAACTGGCGGGCGCGCAGGGTGCGCACCTCGCCGATGCGGTGGACATCGCGCGAGCGCATGTCGGACGAGAATTCCTGGTCGCGGAAGACCGTGAGGCCTTCCTTCAGGCAGAGCTGGAACCAGTCGCGGCAGGTGACGCGATTGCCCGACCAATTGTGGAAATATTCATGGGCGATGATCGCCTCGATGGCGGCGTAGTCGGCATCGGTCGCCGTGTCGGGCGAGGCCAGAACGTACTTGTCGTTGAAGATGTTGAGGCCCTTGTTCTCCATCGCGCCCATGTTGAAATCGGACACGGCGACGACGTTGAACACATCGAGATCGTAGGCGCGGCCGAAGGTCCGCTCGTCCCAGGCCATGGATCGCTCGACCGCGTCGAGCGCGTAGGCGGCCCGGTCGCCCTTGCCCGGCTCGACATAGACCGCGAGCTCGACCGCCCGTCCGTCCATGGTGGTGAAGGTGCTCGACACCCGGTCGAGCCGTCCGCCGACGAGGGCGAAGAGATAGGCGGGCTTCGGGTGCGGGTCGTGCCAGACAGCGAAGTGACGCCCGGTCCCCTCGATGCGGCCCGCCTCGACCGGATTGCCGTTGCCGAGAAGCACGGGGGCCGCGGCTTCCTCCGCCTCGATCCGGGTCGTGTAGATCGACATCACGTCGGGCCGATCGAGGAAATAGGTGATCCGCCGGAAACCGTCGGCCTCGCATTGGGTGCAGTAGACGCCGTTCGAGCGATAGAGCCCCATCAGTTTCGTGTTGGCGGTCGGATCGAGGCGCGTCTCGATGGTGAGGGTGAAGGGCCGCTGCGGCGGTTCCGGCAGGGTCAGGGCCGAGGGGGCCACGCGGAAGGCGGCGGGGGCGAGCGATTGTCCGTCGAGGTCGAGGGCGAGGAGCCGCAGATCGTCCCCGTCGAGGACGAGGGGGGCGCCCGGCCGTCCGGCGGGGTTCGGCCGGATCGCGAGGCGGGCGGTCACGCGGGTGTCGTGGGGATCGAGGCGGACGTCGAGCTCGACGCGGTCGATCAGGTGGTCGCTCGGGCGATAATCCTCCAGGCGGACAGTCTGGGGCGTGTCGGTGCGCATGGATTCGTACGGGGCTCGGCCAGGGCTTCGTCCCGTCTTCTAGAACTTTTCGCCGCCGCCGAAACCTCGTCTGCCCGATGCCGGCGCCCCCGTTGACGCTGTCACGCCCTGGGCCAGATAGGCGCCATCCTCACGACAACGCCTCCGGAGCCGCCATGGAATACCTGCACACGATGGTCCGCGTGGCCGATCTCGATCGAGCGCTGGCCTTCTACGTCGACGCGTTCGGACTCAAGGAGGTTCGGCGCATCGAGAATGAGAAGGGACGTTTCACCCTCGTCTTTCTCGCCGCCCCCGGTGACGTCGATCGCGCGAAGTCGGAAAAGTCGCCGATGGTCGAACTGACCTACAATTGGGACCCGGAGGACTATTCGGGTGGGCGCAATTTTGGCCACCTCGCCTATCAGGTCGAAGACATCTACGCGTTCTGCGAGAAGCTGAAGAACGCGGGGATCACCATCAACCGTCCCCCGCGGGATGGGCATATGGCTTTCGTCCGCTCGCCGGACGGTATCTCGATCGAGATCCTGCAGAAGGGACCGGCCAAGCCGCAGCAGGAACCGTGGGCGTCGATGGAGAATACGGGAACGTGGTAGTTGCCGCGCTCCGCTCTCGGACGGACGGCGTTGCAGCCGGTCGCTCATGTCTGAGCGCCGAGCGTCGGTTCGGTCGATCGCGCGGCGAATGCGACTCCGCTCGCTCCCTCTCTCCGCGTGCGGGGAGAGGGTCTAGGCTCAAAGCCTGATCTCGGACGGAAGGACCAATCAGGCTTCCACCTTGGGCGTGATGCCGAGTTCCGTGAGTTTGGCACTCACGGCCTCGACCGGCCGCTTCAACCGCAGGCTGATGACGGAAACCGAGACGCCCTCGCGCGCCATGGTGCGCAGGCTCTGGACGGCGTCGAGGCTCCAGTTCGTTTCGATCGACATCGGCGTTCTCCTGTCGTTCGACGTGACACCGGTACGGTCCGGACGATGCACCGGTCTGGATCGAGGTGGATCGCCGACGATGCGGTGACAACGCTCGCGCCGATTATCCGTGCATGCCTGCAAAACGAGCAGGGCGGGCATTCGACGCGACCCGCAGTCCGGCCCCGCCACCGCGGGTTGCCACGTTGCGTCGCGGTGCCCGCTCGATTTTCAGCAGAATGTTCGAACCGCCGACCAGCATGCCGGTCCTGTCACGCAGCAGGGTCGGATAGGGCATGAAGGCGGCCCGGTTCCCGTCCGGTCTTTCCAGAACCGCCTGTGCGCCACGGAGAGCCGCGCCTTCGCGCAGGGCGATCGCCAGCGCGCAACGATCGTGGGGCAGCTCCAGCCCGTCCGTGTCGTAGAGGCGCCACGCGCCACACCACCGTGCCTTGCCGAGGATCGGCCGAAACCCCCACAACTCCGCCGCCGCGTCGTTGTAGTAGGTCAGCCAGCCCTGGACATCGGTGGTGTAGAGCGGCGCGCTGACCTGCCGGAACAGGTCGGCCCGCGACGGTTCGTAGTTCCAATCCGAATCGGGGGCGTCGAAATCGTAGGCGAAATCGTCTCTCACCATCCGTGCTCCCCTTCATGCCGTCATGCCCGCTGCCAGCATGACGCTTCCTCACTGTCCCGGCCTCCGAGGCCCACCGGACGGAGATCGTCCAGGCAGGGCGGATGGACCGATGTCCCGGTGGCATCCGCACACCATCGCGTCATCGCGCCGTGAATCCCGCAAACGGAGATTCTACAACACGGCAAACGCTCGACTTCGCGGTGTCTCGTCGTTCCAAAAGCTGCGGCCGACAGGCGAAATCAAAAGCACGCCGTATCCTTGGTTGCAAGTTTTTTCTCAGTTTTGGTGCTCTTCCGTGCTGGTTGGAGCGGCGGTTGACTGACTATTTTGCAATGCAAAACAATTCTAATGTGAGATATCGCCGGGTAATTTGGCCGAGGACGGGCACATTCGGCATCGCACATGTTGCGAATTGTGCAGCCTGAGTATTGTGCGGCGCCGGTCGACTTGTGGACAATCGAAAGCATTGGGGATGGCGGTGCCGTCCCGGCCGCGCTTACGCAGGCCATGGGAATTCGATATAGCTCGCCCCGTGCCTCGACCCCGTCCGGTTGCCTTGTCCGTTCTCATCTTCGGTCCCGCCCGCTGGGACAGCCAATGAGCGTTCCGTCGCCGGAGGGTGTGCCCCTTTCCCTCGCCTTCCTCACCGAGGGTGGGCAGACCGGTCGTGAGATCCTCTCCTACGACTGGTCAGGACACAGCCTCGGCCCGCTCGAGACTTGGCCGATCAGCCTGCGCAGCACCCTGGCCACGATGTTGGCTTGTCCGGCGCCGATGTTCCTGTCCTGGGGGCCGGACGGCACTGTGTTCTTCAACGATGCCTATCGCCCGATCTTCGGCAACCGGCAGGAACGGGCGCTCGGGGCACGCTTCCGGGAAATTTGGTCCGATCTCTGGGACGATATCGGCCCGCTGGTCGAGACGACCCTGTCCGGCCGCAGCGTTTCCCAGCGCAACCTGCCGCTGACGATGCATCGCTACGGCCGCCCCGAAGAGACGTGGTGGAGCTTCACCTACTCTCCGGTGCGGGACGATTCGGGTGCCATCGCCGGATTGATCTGCATCACCGCCGAAACCACCGCCGAGGTTCTGTCCGAGCGTGCCCGTCAGCGCAGCGACGAGCGCCTCGACATGGCGCTCGCGGCCGGTGGCAGCATCGGGATCTGGGATTGGGATGTGGCTGCCGATCGGATCACGGCGGATGCCCGCTTCGCCCGCCTCTACGGCGTCGATCCCGCCCTGGCCGAAGTCGGTGCGCCGATCGCCACCTTTTTCGGCGGCATCCACGGGGACGACCTGCCGGAGGTTCGGCACAGGATCGAGGAGGCCCTGCGCACGGGCGAACCCTTCTCTGCCGAGTATCGTCTGATCCAGGCCGATGGCAGCGTGCGCTGGGCCGCCGCCGAGGGGCGCTGTGCCCATGACGCACAGGGGCGCCCGACGCGGTTTCCCGGGGTCAGCTTCGACATCACCGAGCGCAAGCGCACCGAGGCGGCCCTGCGCGAGAGCGATGACCGTTTCCGCGGCATCGCCGACACCGTCGAGCAGATGATCTGGTCGACGAGGCCGGACGGTTTCCACGATTATTACAACGCTCGCTGGTACGAATATACCGGGATGCCGACCGGCTCGACCGATGGCGAGGCCTGGAACGGTATGTTCCACCCGGAAGACCAGGAGCGCGCCTGGGCGACTTGGCGCCACAGCCTCGCGACCGGTGAGACCTATCGGATCGAGTACCGGCTCCGCCACCGCTCCGGCCGGTACCGATGGGTGCTCGGCCTTGCCAAGCCCCTGCGTGACGGGACCGGCCGCATCATGCGCTGGTTCGGCACCTGCACCGACATCCACGACCGGAAGTTGGGGGAGGAGCGGCAGGCCTTCCTCCTGTCCCTCAACGATCTGCTCCGCGAGGCTCCGGATCCCGTCGCCGTCACGCTCGCCGCCGCCGCGGCGCTCGGCACCCGATTGAGCGCGGCGCGGGTCGGCTACGGCGCGGTCGACGAATCCGGCGAGGTCGTTCGGGTCGAGCGCGACTGGACCCGCGACGGGGCGATGGCGAGCCTTGCGGGAGAATCGCGCATCCTCGACGGCTTCGGGCCGGAGCTGGTCGCCGAAGCGCGGGCGGGCCGCACCGTGGTGGTGGAGGATCAGCGCGTCGACCCCCGCGCCGGCCCCCCATACGCCGCCGCCTGGGACTCGATCGGCTGCCATGCGCTGATCGTCGTGCCGTTGATCCGCGACGGGCGATTGCAGGCGATCGTCTATCTGCACGAGCCGGCGCCGCGATCCTGGTCGCCCGAGGAAGTCTCCCTCGTCGAGGATGTGGCGCAGCGAGTCTGGGATGCCGTGGAACGCGCCAAGGCGGAACTCGCCGAGCGGGCCCGTGCCGGCGAGCTGCGCCTGATCGCCGATTCCCTGCCGGTGCTGATCGCCCTGTTCGACGGTGAGGGCCGCTGCCGCTTCGCCAATGCCGCCGGGGTGGACTGGTTCGGGACGGACGACGCGACGCCGGACGGGCGTAGCCTCGCCGACTTGATCGGTGATGACTACGAGGCGGATCGTCTGCGCTTCGAGGGCGCGCTCGCGGGTGTGGAGGCCCGGTTCGAGCGGGCTTGGCCGCATCGGGACGGGCGGCGACGCGTCGCCGAGATCCGCTACCGCCCCCGGTCGAGGCCCGATGGCACCACCGACGGCGCCTACCTGTTCGCCCTCGACGTGACCGATCGCAAGCGCATGGAGGAGGTGCTCGCGCGCGAGGTCGATGCCCGCACGCGCGAGCGCGACCGGCTGTGGCAGACGACCACCGACCTGATGGGCACCGCCGGGCTCGACGGCTATCTGCGCAGCGTGAACCCGGCCTGGACACGCCTACTCGGTTGGAGCGAGGCCGAACTCCTGGCCCGCCCGTTCCTCGACCTGATCGCCCCGGACGACCGGGACCGGACCGGCGCCGTTCTGCACCGTCTCGCCGCCCACGAACCCGTGACCGACTTCGTCGATCGCGTCCTGCGCAAGGACGGGCAGCAGCTCACGGTGATGTGGACGGCGGTGCCCGAGGGAGATCGGTTCCACATGGTCGGCCGCGACATCACCCAGCAGCGCCTCGCCGAGGAACAGCTGCGTCAGGCGCAGAAGATGGAGGCGGTGGGCCAGCTCACCGGTGGCATCGCCCACGACTTCAACAACCTTCTCACGGGCATCGTCGGCTCCCTCGACCTCATGCGCACCCGCATCGGCCAGGGGCGCATCGAGGCCATCGACCGCTACATCGAGGCCGCTCTCTCCTCGGCCCACCGGGCGGCGGCGCTGACCCATCGCCTGCTCGCCTTCGCCCGCCGGCAGCCTCTCGAGCAGACGCCGGTCGATGTCACCGCGCTCATCTCGGATATGGAGGCGATTCTCCGCAGCACTCTCTCGGAGGGCGTGCGCCTCGCGATCGATGCCGTGCCGGATCTCTGGCCGACCCTGTGCGATCCCCACCAGCTCGAGAACGCGATCCTCAACCTTGCCATCAATGCCCGCGACGCGATGCCGGAGGGCGGCAGGCTCGTGATCCGCGCCGACAACGCGACCCTCGACGGCACGGGAGCGGGAGTACCGGCGGATGTCGTGCCGGGGGACTTCGTGTGCCTGAGCGTGGGCGACACCGGCTTCGGCATGGAGCCGGAGGTGGTGGCCCGCGCCTTCGAGCCGTTCTTCACCACCAAGCCGATGGGGCAGGGCACCGGCCTCGGGTTGTCGATGATCTACGGGTTCGCCCGCCAATCCGGCGGCCATGCGCAACTCGAATCCGCGCCGGGCCGGGGGACTGTCGTGCAGCTCTATCTTCCCCGCTACCTCGGGCAACTTCCAGCTACGGCTGCGGCTGCGCCCGCGGTGGTCGCAGCGCCTGCTCCGGGGCGAGGCGAGACGGTGCTGGTGGTCGAGGACGAGCCGGTGGTGCGCGACCTCGTCATCGAGACGCTGCGGGAACTCGGATATCGCGCGATCGAGGCCCCGGACGGGCCGTCGGGCCTGCGCATCCTGCGCTCGGTCACCCGCATCGACCTCCTCATCACCGATGTCGGCCTGCCCGGTCTCAACGGGCGTCAGCTTGCCGAACAGGCCCGGGCCTGTCGACCGGACTTGAAGGTCCTTTTCATCACAGGTTACGCCGAAAATGCCCTGTTCGGCGGCGACCGCCTCGATCCGGGAATGCAGATGATCACGAAGCCCTTCCCGGTGGAGGTGCTCGCCGCCCGCATCCGCACGATGATCGAGCTAACGTGAAAAAAAAGATGCGCCGTGAAAGGGTGCGACCGGATTTATCTTGCGGCCAAGCTCGGTCGACTTGTGGACAGGTCGGAACGGGCCTTGTTCGCGTACGTTGAACGGCGCGTAACCCGCGAAACGGCGCGTTCGAGGCGTCAGGCAGAGCGAACACACCGGATGGCAGCGGAGATTCCATCGGAGGCGACACACGGGTCGGGTCCGTTCGACTTGGGCGACGGCTTTCGCCGGTTCGCGGACCACGTGCCGCTGATGATGTGGCGCACGGACCATCACGGCCGGAGCGTCTATCACAACGAGTCCTGGCTTCAGTTCACCGGGCGTTCGCTGGACGACGAACTCGATGATGGCTGGCGTCGGGGGCTTCACCCTGATGATTTCGAGCGTCATGCCCGCATCGTCGCGGCGGCGTTCGAAGCCCGCATCCCCTTCACCATCGAGTACCGGCTGCGGCGCCATGACGGAGCCTATCGGTGGTTGCTCGATACCGGGCGACCGCTCCAGGATGGTGGCGAATTTCACGGCTATCTCGGTTCTTGCTTCGACATCACGGACCGCAAGAACGCTGAGGAAGAGTCGGCACGCGCGCTCATCGAGAAGGAGACGCTGCTCGCCGAGATCTATCACCGGGTGCGCAACAACCTTCAGGTGATGGTCAGCCTGATCGGCCTCTACGGTCGCGCGGCGCCGGAAGCCTGTCGCGGGAGCTTCGATGCGCTCGGACAGCGCGTGCGGGCGATCGCCCTGGTGCAGCAGCACTTGCACGAGGCGCCCCATATCGCCTCCATCGATCTCAGGGATTACCTTCGCCGGCTCGCCTCCGGGCTCGGCAGCCTGCGTCGGCCCGGCCGTATCGGGGTGATGGTTGAGGGGGCAGGCACGAGTCTCGTGGAGCCCCGGACGGCCAATGCCCTCGGCATGATCGTGGCGGAAGTGGTCGCCGAATGTCTCGATGCCACCACTGAGACGGTAAGTTGCTCCATTGCCATCGCCGTCGAGGCCAATGTCGACGCTCCCGTGCGCCTCACCATCATCTCGGGAAGTGGTGAGGCCGCGGCGGCGGGAAAACCCGGTGTACCGATGCTCGGCCCCCGGCTGATCGCCGCCTATGCCGCCCAGGCGGAGATCGCGGTGAGCGGCACCGCCACCACCGCCGACCCGCTCATTCTGCAACTCCCCGAGGTTCGACCCGTCACGGCACCCTCGGGGTCGTAACGGCCCGTCGCGAGCGTATCCTTCGGGACGAGGTCATCGGCGGGACGCATGTGACCGGCGCGCCGCCTCGCTCCAGGTTCGGGGCGGCTTTTGTCACGCAGGGGGGCGACCTAGGCTCCAGCGGGCATCAGGCCTATATCGGGCAGGTCCCCTCGCATCCTCCGTGAGCCATGCTGCCGAACCTCGACACGATTATCGAAAACTTTGAAATTCTTGACGATCCGATGGATCGTTACGAGTACGTGATTGAACTCGGCAAGACTTTGCCGGCCCTGCCGGCCGATCGGCATGTCGACCAGTATCGTGTCCATGGCTGCGAGAGCCAAGTCTGGCTCGACGTCTCCGTCGACCGGGCGGCGGATGCGCCGCGCCTGACCCTCGCAGGCGACAGCGATAGCCATATCGTCAAGGGCTTCGTCGCTTTGATGGTCGCCCTCTACAGCGGCCGGACCCCCCAAGAGGCGCTCTCCGCCGATGGATTCGAGCTGCTGAAGCGGCTGGATTTCGGCGCCCACATCACCTCCAAGCGCTCCAACGGCGTGCGTGCCATGGTGGAGCGGATTCATCGGGATGCGGGACGCCTCTCCTCGGCGCAGGCCTGACAAGCGGCCGACCCTCACCGTCGCAACAGCTCAGTCTTTTCGATCCCCCGCCTCGGTTCGGGCACGCCACAGCCGCGTCCGCCCGCGCTCGGGGCCACGGGCCTCCACCTCGATACCATAATGCTCCGCCAGCCGCCGAAGGGCGATGCGCGCGACGACCTTCGCCGACCGGGCTGGCCATTTGCGCTCCGCCTCGATCCGCTCCAACCCTTTCAGGAACCCGCAGAGATCGATCAACAGGCCTGAAAGGTCGGCCCCGACGGCGGCGAGGGCTTGGTCGACGCGCTGGCGCGCCGCGATGGTTCGGTCGGTCGCGGCCGATGGGTCGCGCGGACCTCCGCCATCGACCCGCTGGGCCGACCAATCGGCAGTGACGCTCGGCAGCATCTGCGCTGCGGCGAGGTCATCGCGCAGCCGCTCGCCTGCCGCGAAGGCAGCCGCATCGATCATCGGTTCGCCGTCGCGGCCACGTCGGCGCGCCATCCAGGCAAGGGGGCTCTCGGCGGCGTCGCGCAGCCGCTCCTCGGAGCCCGACCCTTCCCTGATCGGGGCGAGGTGCTGCCATCGGAACGCCTCGTCCCGCGGCTCCATCGCCCGCCGAAGCCGGGCACGGCCGGCGGCGCCGATGACGAGACGGTTGCGGCGTCCGTCGTCGCGGGCAACGAGGTCTGCGGCGACCAGCGCTTCCCCAGCCTTCGCGGGAAATCGTCCGGCCCCGAGGGAGACGCCTCGACCGCCCCCGCGCACGATCAGCGTCTCCGGCATCGATGGATCCGGGAAGGCATAGGCCCCCTCCGGTGCCAGAGCCGCCAGCAACCGTTCCGCTTCGCGACCAAGCCCGCGCCCCACCGCGTCATCAAGATTGTTCGTGTTTTGTTCTATAGCCATCGCGCCACCTGAGAGACACCGACATCCGAAGGCTAAAGGACAATGATCCTAATACAAGCCTTGACACACTTACGCTGCGCCTCTGGGTTGCAGCGTCACGCTGTGTTCTGCCGGCCAAAACCGTCGTTCGCAACGGGGGATCGAGCAATGATGCACGCGCTGCCGTACAGGGCGCACACGACGACGCAAGGAAGAGTGGAAATCACACTGGCATTGGCCGGCAAAGCTCCGTCGGACTGCAAAATGCCTTGAGCGATGGCCGCGAACTTCGCTGTTGATAACGTGAGTCGGCCTGGCCCAAGAAGAAACCCGCCGCCCCGGATCTCGGTGCGACGGGATGTTCGATGCTCAGAAATGCTTCGGTCAATCGGTCAGCGCATGCCCGGAGGTGACCGAGGTTTTCGGGGTCAAGCCGCCTCGTCGTAACTGCCCGGCCGGGGCTGGCCGAGCCCGATCGCTTTCGCGAGGTCGGAGCGGGCCTTCGCGTAATTCGGCGCGACCATCGGGTACTCGGGCGGCAGGCCCCACTTGGCGCGGTACTGCTCCGGCGACATGTTGTACTTCGCCCGGAGATGGCGCTTGAGCGACTTGAAGGTCCGTCCGTCCTCCAGACAGACGATGTAATCGGGCTGGACCGACTTCTTGATCGGCACCGCCGGCTGCTGCGGCTCGCTGGGCTCGATCTTGGCCGCAACCTGACCGGTGCCGATCTGCAGCAGCGCGCCGTGGACCGCGCCGATCAGGTGGCCAAGCTCTCCCGCCGGCACCGGGTTCTTGCTGACGTAGGCAGCGACGATGTCGGCCGTGAGGACGACGAAGTCGACCGGCGTCTCGGTTTCGTTCATGGTTCGATACTGTCCCTTGATGCGGTGCCCGCACACGACGCAGCGCGACCGTCTCCCAAGAACGACGCTGAGTTCGAGCAGGAAAGGGCGGCTCTGTGCGCGCGGCCCGCACGTCTTCGATTGAGTGTGACGCCCCCCGCAATCACGCGCTCCAATTAGAACACTTAAATTAGACCTGCAAGACAGGCCGGGTATGCAGGATGTGTCATGCGCATGGTTTCCCCAACACGGTCATCGCCTTGGGGAGACGATCGATTGACATTCGCAATGCCTGCGGAGTTCGGTTTCCTGCACGCATTGGCGAGTGCGCCGAATCGACATTCGCTGGTCTTGCGAAGCGAGTCCGCGACCGTTGGCGTCTTGCGGGCGAGCGTCGCGCGCGGCACACCCGGCGCACACGACGCTCAGGCCTGGATATGACCCTCGCGATCCCCCCGTTCACCCTGCCCGCCGATGCCCCGAAGGCGGAGGCGCGTCCCCACACCTTCACGGTGCACGGCCGACAGATCGAGGATCCCTTCGCGTGGTTGAAGGCCGAGAATTGGCGCGATGTCCTGAAGGATCCTTCGACGCTGCCCGCCGATATCCGCGCCTATCTGGAAGCCGAGAACGCCTATGCCGAGGCGGCTTTGAGCTGGGCGGGCGACCTGCGCAAGGCTCTGGTGGCGGAGATGCGGGGGCGGATCCGCGAAGATGACGGCTCGGTGCCCGATCCGGACGGCCCCTTCGCCTATTACACCCGGCATCGTCAGGGCGGACAGCACCCGCTGATCTGCCGTCGTCCGCGCACCGTCCATCGCATCGCCGAGGAGGCGGGCGACGGAGAGACCGGAGAGGAGATCCTGCTCGACGGTGATCGCGAAGGTGAGGGGCTCGCCTTCTTCGAGATCTCGGGAGCTGCCCATTCCGACGATCACCGTCTGCTCGCCTGGGGAGCCGACACGAAGGGCTCGGAACTTCACACGCTGCGCGTGCGCGACCTCGACACCCTGACGGATCGCTCTGAGCGCGTCGAGAACACCGCTGGCGACGCGGTGTGGAACGCCGCCGGTACCGCGTTCTTCTATGTGGCCCTCGACGAGAACCACCGCCCGGCCCGGGTGATGCGCCATCGCCTCGGCACCGATCAGGCCGAGGACACCATCGTTTACGAGGAGGCCGATCCGGGTTTCTTCGTGAATATCGGCCGGACCCAGTCGGGCACCTATCTCACGATCACGGCGAGCGATCACGAGACCGCTGAAGTCCACCTCCTCGACCGTGCCAACGACGAGGCTGCGCTCACCGTCGTCGCGCCCCGCGAGAATCGCCTGATCTACTCCGTCGAGCACTGGGCCTCGCATCTCGTCATCCTGACGAATGCGGACGGGGCCGTGGATTTCAAGATCGTCACCTGTCCGCTCGAGACGCCCGCGCGCGCCCACTGGGTCGACGCGGTGCCCTACCGCCCCGGCGTCATGATCCGGCACCTTCACGTGCTCGGAAACCACCTCGTCCGCCTCGAACTGGAGAACGCCCTCCCCCGCATCGTCGTGCGCGACCTCAAGGGTGAGGAGCACACGGTGTCGTTCGCCGAGGAGGCCTACTCGCTCGGCCTGCTACCGGGCTACGAGTTCGAGACCAACCGCATCCGCTTCGTCTACTCGTCGATGACGACGCCCTCCGAGACGTACGATTACGATTGCGTCACGCGGGCCCGTATCCTGCGCAAGCGCCAGAGCGTCCCGAGCGGCCACGAACCCGCCGACTACGTGACGCGTCGCCTGTTCGCTACCGCGGAGGATGGCCAGACGGTCCCGATCTCGTTGATCCACCGCCGGGATCTCGCCTTGGACGGCTCGGCGCCCCTGCTGCTCTACGGCTACGGCTCTTACGGCACGCTGATGCCGGCGGCCTTCCGCACCAATCTCCTGAGCCTCGTCGATCGTGGTTTCGTCTACGCCATCGCCCATGTCCGGGGAGGCACCGAGAAGGGCTGGAATTGGTATCTCGACGGCAAGCGCGAGAAGAAGCCCAACACCTTCACGGATTTCGTCGCCTGCGGGCGCGCCCTGATCGAGGCGGGCTACACCGCCCAGGGGCGCATCGTGGCCCATGGCGGCAGTGCGGGCGGGATGTTGATGGGGGCGGCGGCCAATCTCGCGCCCGAATTGTTCGCCGGCATCGTCGCCGACGTGCCCTTCGTCGACGTGCTCAACACCATGCTGGATGCCGACCTTCCGCTGACCCCTCCGGAATGGCCCGAATGGGGCAATCCGGGTGAGAGCGAGGCGGCGTTCTCGACGATCCTGTCCTACTCGCCCTACGACAACGTCGCCGCCAAGCACTACCCGGCGATCCTGGCGCTGGGCGGCCTGACCGATCCCCGCGTGACCTACTGGGAGCCGGCGAAGTGGGTCGCACGCCTGCGCGCCACCATGACCGGGGGTGGCCCGATCCTGTGCAAGATCAACATGGAGGCCGGCCATGGCGGCGCCGCCGGCCGCTTCGACCGCTTGGAGGAGGTGGGGCTGATCTACGCCTTCGCCCTGATGGCGTCGGCGGCGGCCAAGGACGGCGTGCAGGCCGGACATTGACGTGTTGCCTGTCCAGGGCCCTCTTCACGGTCCCGGACAGACCCGCGCCTCAATTCCAACTCGGTAGCCCGGTCGGCCAGACCATCTCCCGCGCGGGGGGGATGCGCGTGATGGGTTTTGGTCGACGACCTGCGATCGGACCAAGACGCTGCCAAGTCATGGCGTGATCGATTCGCAACCTGCATCGACACCCGACGCGATGATCGTGCGGAAATCTCGGACGATCTCTGCTACGTTGCGGCTATCGACAATAAAGACGGAATAATAAGTCCGTCGTGAGAGAGGAACGCGCCCATGAAGCATCTCACCGCCGCCGCGGCTTTTCTTCTGGTGCTGCCGCTGGCGGTGAGCGCTCAGGAAGCCCCCAAGAATTCCACGACGGAGGCGCCGGCGGCCAAGCCTGAGCCCGACCGTCAGCATGCCAATGCGGCGAAGCTCGCGGGGCTCATCCGCTTCGTCGGTGAATCCTGCCAGGAGGTCCGGCCCGATTACGAGCGCTTCAAGGCCGTCGTCGCTGCCATGGGGGTCGACATCGATGCGATTTCCAAGGGCGAATTGCTCATGCGCAGCATGAGCTACACCGAGGCCTATCGGAAGAACGTCGACGAGAGCTGCCGAAAGGCGGCCGAACTGTTCGGCGAGAAGGGAACCAGCATTCCCGGCCTCGTCCTGCGCAAGGCCTCCTGATCGGCCCCGCTGCTTCTGAAGTCTTGTTCGCTCGAGCCTTCCAAAAGCCCAGCCAAAGTCCTTCGCGAGCGCTGCCACGAGGTTCGTGCGCCTTAAGCGCCCATTCACCGCGTTGCGCGAGAGTGCCCGGCACGAGTGGCGTATGGCGGTGCGGGCCCGGTTCGGTCCGTACCGCCGTGAGGTTGGGCGGGGGCGATGGAGGGAGGGTCCGGGCGAGCGCCGCGTCTACGGCCGGTTCGGACCGCATTGCGGGCCGGTTTCGCACTCGGCCTCTGCTTGTCCGCCAACGCGGCCGAAGCCGCCAAGCTCGTCGCCGCCAAGGGCAGCCAGTCAGAGGGCTACGGCCGCATCGTTCTCACCTTCGATGCCCCCGTCGCCGTCAAGGCGAAGCTGTCCGGCGCAGTCCTGGTGCTGGGGTTCAGCGAGGCGGTCACCGCCGGTCCGGAGCGGATCGCTGCCGGAATGCCGGATTACGTCGCAGCGGTGCGGCGCGACCCGGACGGCTCGGCGATGCGCCTCGCGCTTCAGAAGGGCTACCGGATCAACGTCCAAGATGCCGCTGAGCAGGTCTTCGTCGATCTTCTGCCCGACAATTGGAGCGGCTTCCCACCACCGCTGCCGCCGGAAGTGGTGGCGGATCTCGCCCGTCGGGCCGCCGCTGCGGAAGCGCGCCTGAAGGCGCAGACGCCCCCGCCGGTCTACCGTCCCCTGGAACTTGAGCTGTCGCACAATGCGGTGCGGACCCGGCTCAGCCTGAACCTGCCCGAAGGCAGCGCGGCGGCTTTCACGCCGCAAGGTTCGGGCACGCGGCTGACGCTGCCCGGCGCTTGGCGCATCGACGACCGCAGCCTTCGAGGAAGGTTCGATCCGAAGCTCGGCCGCGTGTCCGTCGAGGCCGAGGGCGGAGAAGCCCGCATCCTCGCCATGCCGGCCGAGGGTGTCTCGATCGCGACGGCCCGAGACGGCGACCTTCTGACCATCGATTTCCTGACGAAACCGATCAAGCCGGCCGAACTCCCGGCCGTGCCGGCCGCTCCGGTCGCGGCTTCTCCGGCGGCTGCAGCTTCGGCGCAAACCCCGGAACCCGCCGCGTCGGTGAAGCCCGTTTCCTCCGCCGCACCGGCCCGAACCGTGGAACCCACCTATCCCAAGGCGGGGTCGGGCTTCGTCTTCCCCTTCACCAAGCGGGTGGGGGCCGCCCTGTTCGAGCGGGCCGGTATCGTCACGCTGGTCTTCGCCACGACCGACCCGGTCGCGCTGCCGTCCAAGGGCCCGGCCGACCTCGTCGCCCTCGGTGCGCCCGTGGTCAGCGACGGCTTCATCGTTCTGCGCTTCACCAAGCCCGCCGGTCGCCTCGTCGATCTCTTCCCAGTTGCCGAGCCGGATGGGTGGGAACTGGTCTCGGGTGAGAGCACCATGCCGAGCGAGAGCCTGACCGCGCAGCGGCGCCAGGCGCAGCGGGAGCGGCTCGACATCGCCGTCCCGCTGCCCGGCGTCGGCCCGGCGGGCTGGCTCGACCTCGACGGCGAGCGCATCGCCGTCGTCACCGCCGAGGGCCTGCCGCGGGCGGGGGTCGCGAAGGCTCAGCGCTTCGTCGACTTCGAATTGATCCCGAGCCGGGTCGGCCTCGCGGTGCTCGCCATTGCCGACGATGTGACGGTTCACCCGGATCTCGACGGCGTCATCATCGGCCGTGAGGGCGGCATGGCTCTGTCCGGCACGGACAATGTCATGGCGGCTGCCGCGAGCCTGCGCCCTGCCGATCTGCCGGTCGGTGCCGTGTCCCGGCTGGTGATCGACAACGATGCCTGGGAGCGGGACCGGCGCGGTGACGTCCGCACGGAACTCCGCGACGCCCTCGATCGTGTCAGCGAAGCGAGCCGTCGCGAACGGGGTGAACGCCATCTCGCGCTGGCCAAGATCCTGATGACCAACGGGCTCGACGCCGAGGCTCTGGGAGCCCTGAGCACGGCGGCTCGCGACGACGTGGTGATCGAGGGCGATCCGCTGACCGGATTGATGCGCGGCATTCTGCTCACGCGGATGGGGCGGTTTCAGGAAGCCCGCCCGCTGTTGACGGCGAGCCCGCTCGCCAACAACCCGGAGGCGCGGTTGTGGCGCGGTCTGCTCGATGCGGAGGCCGGGCGATGGAAGGACGCGCGAACCGCATTCCAGGCCGCCGCCGCTGTGCTGCGGCGCTATCCCGACGAGATCGTCTCTCAGTTCAACGTCGTCGCGGCGGAAACCGCGATCGAACTCGGCGACTGGGAAGAGGCGTCCCGCGCCTCGTCCGCCGCGAGCCGTGGGGCGAGCGATGCGATGCGTGACCGGATCGCCCTGCTGCGGGCCCGGATCGACGAGGCCACCGGCCGCGTCACCGCCGCGCTCGCGACCTACGAAACCCTGAGCCAGCAGGCCATCTGGCCCGTGGCGGCGGCGGCGACCTTGCGGGCGAGCTCGCTCGGCCATGCGCTTGGCAAGACGGCCGAACCCGACACGATCGACCGTCTGGAGGGCCTCCAGCTCACATGGCATGGAGGCCCGACCGAGATCGGCACCATCGCCGCCCTGGGCACGCTCTACGAGGAGGCGGGCCGCTGGCGTAAGATGTTCAGCATTGCGCGCCGCGGCGTCGCCCTGGCCCCCGACGCCCCCCCGATCCGAGCTCTCCGGGAGCGCGTCCAGACCGTGTTCGAGGATCTGTTCCTCGGTGCCCGTGCCGAGAAGCTCGGTGGGATCGAGGGCTTGGCGCTCTATTTCGATTTCAAGGAATTCGCGCCCCCCGGACGGCGGGCCGACGAGATCGTGCGAAAGCTCGCCGACCGTCTGGTGGCGCTCGACCTCCTCGAATCGGCCGATGAGCTGCTGCAATACCAGATCGATCACCGTTTGAGCGGGCCGGCCCGGTCGTCCGTGTCCGCACGCTTGGCGACGATCCGGCTGATGGCCAACAAGCCGTTGGAGGCTCTGGCGACGCTGGACGCCACGCATGTGCCGGGCCTGCCCGAGGATCTGCGTCGGGCCCGTGCCCTGCTGCGCGCGCGCGCCTTGTCCGATCTGTCGCGCACCGATCTGGCGCTCGAGACGATCGAGGGTGAGACCGGAACCGATGCGGAGCGCCTCCGCGCCGACATTCTGTGGGCGTCTCGGCGTTGGCGTGAGGCCGGAGAGGCGCATGAATTGTTGCTCGGACCCGTGTGGCGGGCCGGCAAGCCGCTCGACGAAGCGGCGCAGGGGGACGTGATCCGCGCCGCCATCGCCTACGGCCTCGCGGGCGAGGGCTTGGGTCTCGAGCGGCTGAAGGCCAAATTCTCGGGCTCCATGGCCGAGAGCGCGGATGCCCGCACCTTCGCGATGCTGACACGTCCCGATGCCGTCCGCAGCCCCGCCTTCCGCGACGCCGCGCTCAAGGCGACGAAGGCCGAGACGTTGGCCGCCTTCCTCGCCGAGTACCGCAAGCGTTATCCCGAAACCGCTGTCCCGGAGCGTGGCAGTGAGGCGCCGGGCACGCGGGCCGATGTTCCGGGGGCGCAGCCGCCAGGATGAGTTCCACCGAGGGCTGAACAGTCTGCATTGACAACAAAATTCCCCGCTCGCACCGTCCCGGATGCCGCTGCGAAGGGAACCATCGGGAAGCTTGGCGATTGAAAGCGGTGAACAGGGCCACGCGCGAGTGGTCCAAATCGGTTTTCGCCCTCACGGCGATATCGATATTGTGATATGAACTTAAGTCGAAGCTTTTGTCCTTCCCAAGGTCGAGGCTTTGAGGGACCGGGCGGCAAGTCTCGACAGCTTCAGACGCCCGGTCCCACCCTTGCTCGATCCACCATTTAAAATCCTGTCGCGATCCGCCCGTAGGTCATCTCCGCGAAGGCGTGGATCTGCCCCCCGACGAAGGTGCCGGTCACGAGCAAGACCAGCAGGATGGCGACGATCTTCGGGATGAAAGTGAGCGTCACTTCCTGGATCTGCGTGAGCGCCTGCAGGAGGGCCACCACGATGCCGACCAGCATGGCGGCGCCGACGCAGGGACCGGCACCGATCAGCACGGTCCAGATCGCCGAGCGGACCAGTTCCAGTGCATCGACCTCGTTCATCCGTCCCGGGCTCAGCGGATCGAGATGCCGGAGGCGACGAGCATTTCCCGGCCATCGGCGAGCTTGGCGATGGCCCCATCGCTCGTAACGCGCACCGAGCCGACGACGCCCGAGATCGTTCCGTCGCTCGACGTGATGGTGCGGCCGATGATGGCGTCCGCCTGATCGAGGAAGCTTGCGGAGAGCAGCGAGTCGAGTTTCTGATTGGTTTTGGTGGCCTGCTCGACCTGCGAGAAGGCCGCAAGCTGACCGACATACTCGGTCGAATCCATCGGCTTGGTCGGGTCTTGGTTCTGCAATTGAGCCATCAGCAGGCGCAGGAACGTGTCCGCATTCAGCTTGGACGCGACCGATGTGGCGGCCTTGGCCGCTGCCGCGGTGCTGGTTCCAGAGGAGGCGGTGGCGCTGTCGGTGCTGTTCAGAATGTTCATGGGCTGACTTCTTCCGCCATTCTGGAGACCTTCAGGTCGGGGTTGGGCACCGTGCGGTGTGGCCGACTGGCTGGTCGGCGGGGTTCGATCCGGTCGGAGGGCTGGAGGGTGGCCGGAAGGATCGGCGCGGGTTGCGCGCCGTCGATCAGCGCGGCTTCCGCTTTGTAAAGGGCGCGGATCACCTTGAGCGCTTCGAACGGACGACCGGCCTCGACGAAGGCGTGCGCCGTCGTCAGTCCGGACACGATCATGGACTCCGACGTTGCGGCGAGAATGCCGCCTCGCAAGGTCTCGAAGATCGTACGGGCGAGCGCGGCCTGGGCCGGATCGATCAACATCGTCTGGGCCGCGAAGTAGAGCTGGCGCAGGGGGGTCGTCGCTTCCTCGGCCTGCAGGACGTGGCCTTCGAGCAGGAAGGTCGCGTCGTTCATCAGTTCGAGGGTGACTTTGCGATCGGTCCGCACCACAGCGCCGTTGATGTAGACCCGCTCACCGGCCCGCAGATTGAGGTGCATGGTCCGGGCCGTCGATCGCTGCGACGGTTTCTCCGCCTTGCCGTTCCCCCGTGGCATGGCCGACCTCACCGGAGACCGTCGCGGATCGAGGTATTGACCTCGATCAACGCCGAGAGGCTGCGCTCGGGGGTGGTCAGGACCGCGCCGGCCTCACGCATGGTCCACATCCCGATCGAGACGAGGTCCGACCGTAGGCCCTCTGGCAGACCGTTCTCCGGATCGAGCAGGTCCGAGACCAACAGGTTCCACAGGTTCTGGACGTAGCCGACCGCCTCCGAGCGCTCGGCGACGGCCTGCGGTCCGCGGGCCTCGGCGGAGCGGAGGAGATCGAGGGCGCGATTGAAGGCCTCGCGTTCCCGCTCACGGCCGAGATCGGGTGCGTCCTCCAGGATTTCCGAATAGGACAGGCGATACATCGGGTCCGATACTCCGTCAGCTTCCGTAAAGCGCGTGCGTGACGTGTCTACGAAAGGTAATGGATGAGGTTGAGGCTGCGCAGCTGGGCCGTCAGTCCGTAGGACATCTGAATTTGCGTATTCAGGGCATCGACGCGGGATTTTGCCTCGACCGGATCGACGCCTTCCCGCAATAGAATTTGGCTGGTGAGAATTTTGGATTGCTTGTCCATGCGCAGGTTGGCCTCGGTGATGCGGCTCTGGCTGATGCCGAGATCTGCCTGCATCTGCACGAGGCCCCGGCTGGCGCGGCCGAGGAGATCGATCATCCGGGCGCTGGCCGCGGCCTGCACTTCCGCGGGGAAATCGGAGAGGCCGATATCCGAACCGATCACGTAGGCCAGGGCGAGGTCCCGCAGCGGTGCGGCATTGGCTGAGGCCGAGGTCGTCGCGGTTTCCGAGAGCGAGATCCGGCTTTCAAAGGTTTGGTCCGACGCACCCGAGGATTGGCTCCAGCCGGTTGCACTGAACGGCCCGGCCTGCAGCGCATCGAGGAACGCCGTCATCTCCGCCGCGGTGGCATTGATCTTCCCCGAGGGGAAGGCCGCAGCCAAAGCCGTCTGTACCGCCGTCCTGGTGGCCGAGGTCGGGCTCCCCCCGTAAGGGACCAGCGGCGGCGCCTCCGTGTCGATTCCGCCGAACACGAATTGACCCGCGGCGCTCGTGTTGAGCGAGGCGGCGAGCGTGGCGAGCCGGGTCGCGGCGGGCGTGACGATGGCCGCCGCGCGCTTGTCGACGGACAGAGCCAAAAGCTCCTCCAGCATCGCATCGGCATCGGTCTGGATCGCCTTGAGCGCGGCCTGACTGGTTTCGAGCCGGAGCGAGGCCGTCCCATTGCTCTGGGTCAAAGCCGCCAAAACCGCATTTTGACGGCGCAAACAGAATGCGTCGGTGACCCCGCCGCCGAGGGTCGCGCCGATATCGGCGTGGCGTTGGGTGTTGATCTCGCGGAAGGCGTCGGCCAGCTCGTTCTGGAGCCGTGAGACGCCAGCGCGCGGCGCGTTCCACAGATTGAGGCTGGAGATGAAGCCGGTGGTCATCATGGCGCGCGTGAAATCCCTTGGATTGGTCGCCGCTTCAGCGAGAGGAGAGGACGGACGGGCGGGACAGGCCGCTCACGCGATCGCATGATCAGGAAGGCGGTACGGGCTCATCGAACCGCGTCGAGAAGGGTCTTCAGAAGTTCGTTCACGACCGCGATGAGCTTGGCCGATGCGGCGAAGGAGCGTTCCAATCGCAGCGTCAGCTCGGTCGCATCGTCGCCGTTCACGCCCGCCACATTGGAGAGCGCCTCGTTCGCACGGGACAGCAGGGTCTTCTGATAGGCGGCGGCTTCCTTGATGTCCTTGCGCTGTCCCTCGATCCAGCCGGTCGAGGCCTCGGCCAGATCGGGCAGGCTGAGCGCCGCGCCCAATCCGATGGCCGGATCGACGGTCTGCCGTGCAGTCAGGGCTGAGACGAGGGCCCGCAGGCGGCCCGCATAGGCCGCATTGCTGCCCGCGCTCGGGTCGCGGTAATCGGTCCCATTCATTCCCCCGGTGCGGAGGAGGGCGAGCTGGCCGCCCTTTGCGGGATCGACCGCGACGTTGACCGAGATCCGCGCGGCGAGGCCGAGCCGGCCGGCCGCCGTGCCATCCGGAAGGGTGGCGCTGGTGCCGACCGTGAACAGACCGGCGCGCGGGCCGCCATCGACGCCGACGAGATCGGCCTCGGCGAAGGCGGCGATCAGGCCGCCGGCCATGGCGTCGAGCTGCGCCTCGTAGGAAGGCGCCACCCCGTCACGGAAAGCCGCGAGCCCGGCGAGCCGTCCCGAGGTCAGCGGCATGGGCGAGCCGACCCCCGTCACCGCTACGCCGTCGATCACGACGACGGCACCGACCGTATCGGCGGCAAAGGTGCTGGTGGGGGAGAAGCTGACCGTGCGCGCGCCGCGGTCGTAGAGGGGCACGCCGCTATCGGTGTAGAGGGCGACGTCTCCGCCGTCACGGACGATGGCGGTGACGCCGATATCTGCCGACAGGGCGGTGAGGATGCGGTCGCGATCGTCCAGGGCATCGGTGGAGTCGGCACCGATGGCGAGATTCCGCCGGACCGCCGCGTTGGCACGGTCGAACTGGCCCAGGAGATCGTTGATGCGGCTGACCGCTTCCGCCATGCCGGCATCGGCCTGGGCCCGGGCCGCGTGTACGGTGTTCGCCGCCTCGTTCAGGCTGCCCGCCAGGGCCTTGGCTGCCTCGATGGCGGCGCGAGCGAGGGCGTCGGAATCCGGCTGATTGGCGGCCGCCTGCAGGGCCGCCTCCAGGCTCGCGAAGCGCGCGGCAGTCGAATCGGCGTCTTCCGTGTCGCCGATCGTGCGGGAGAGATTCGTCACGCCCTCGAGCAGGGCCTCGCCGCGGCCCGCGGCCGATTGGGCCGCCAAGGTCCGGGCGTAGAGCGCCGCATCGGTGGCGCGCGTGATGCTCACCGTCGCGCCGCCATTCCCGCTTGCCACGAGGGCGGCGATCTTGCGCGAGTATCCCGGGTCGCTCGCGCCCGCGACGTTTCGGGCCGACACCGCGATCTGGGTCGACGTGGCGGCCAACGAGGCGCGCGCGGTGTTGAGGGCGAGGGAGAGACCCATCGGTCGTATCCGGATCGTTCTTCGGCAGGGGCGCGCGCCGCCGATCGCCGTCGGCGCGCTTTTTCAGCGGACGGGCGAGACCCGTTAGCGCTTGAGGTTCACCAAGGTCTCGATCATCTCGTTTCCGGTCATGAACACCTTGGAATTGGCAGTGTAGACCGTCTGCGATTCGATCATCGACGTCAGTTCGGCACCGACATCGACGTTCGACTGCTCCAGGGCGCGAGACTTGATGGTACCCCGGCCGCTCTGCCCGGCGAACCCGACTTGAATCTCACCGGAATCGACGCTGGTGGTGAAGACGTTGCCGGCACGGGGACTGAGATTGTCCGGACTCGCGACGTCGGCGAGCGGTACTTTAAAGACCGCCTTCTTGGTGTTGTTGGAGTAGAGTGCGTAGACGGTGCCGTCGCTCCCGAAGGTGGTGCCGGTCACGGAGATCGGTGACGAGCCGTTGGCGGTGCCGGACAGGTTGAAATCGCCCGAGAGCTGGGTGATGCCCGACAGGTCGATTTTCATTGCTTGGCCGTTCGGGACGGTCACGGTGGCGATCGGCGTTCCCAAGGTCTGGCCCATGCTGTCGAATTTGACCGTCGTCGTCGTCAGGGGCGTGCCCGGGTAGGTCGCGGGGTTTGCCTGGTCGTAGAAGCTGACCGACCATTCCTTGGTGCCGGTCTTGGTCATCACGACGTCGAGGACCTTGGCTTGACCGACATTGTCGTAGACTTTGAGCGAACTCTTCTTAGAGTAGGTCGCGACGGCGGGCGGCGCGCTGGCGGCCACCGGAGTCTCGTCGGAAAGGTTGCCCGAGACCGTGCCGGCGGAGGACGGCTGCGCTTCCTGCCCCATGCGTTTGATGTTGATGGTTTGAAGATCGGTGATGCCGTTGAGCATCGGGGCCGGCTCGCCGTCGGCGAGGCTGTAGCCCATCAGGGTGAAGCCGCCCGTATTGACGAGATTGCCGGTCGGACCGTCGATCACGAAGCTCCCGGCGCGTGTCAGGTACGGCAACCCGCCCTGATCTCGAACGACGAAGAAGCCGTTTCCGGTGATGGCGAGGTCGCTGTCCGATGACGTGCCAGCGTGCGCTCCGTTCTCGCTGATGGAGCGACGGATCGTCGTTTCGACCGCCCCGGAATTGTACGCACCGCGATCCGAGGATTCGAGGAGCAGCGACGAGAACTCCGTCGAGGTGCGCTTGTAGCCGGTGGTCCCGGCGTTCTGAATGTTTTCCGCCACCGTCGCGATGCGGTTCGACTGGGCGTTCATTCCAGAGACGCTGGTGCGGAGCACGCCGTTGAGACTCATACGGACACCTCGGTGATCGATGCTGTTCGGTGCAGTTGACACCCGGTCGCTTGCGTGGGGCTGGACGGGCGGGCCGCGCTCATCCCCGCAGGGATTGGGCGAGTTCCAGGAAGGCGTCCCGGCTCGGCTCCTGACCGGGCTCCTGGCGCATCGCCTCGTAGATGCGCGGCACCAGGGTGATGGCCTGATCGAGTTCGGGATCGCTGCCGGCGCGGTAGCCGCCCATCAGCCGCAGATCCCGGGTCTCCTCGTACCGGGCCATCATGCCCTTGAGCTTGCGTACCAATTCGCGCTGATCCCCGGTCCAGACCTCGCCCGAGAGCCGGGAAATCGACGCGAGCAGGTCCATCGCCGGATAGCGGCCCTGCTCGGCGATGGCCCGGTCCAGCACGATGTGGCCGTCCAGCGTGCCGCGGATGGAATCGGCGACCGGATCGTTGTGATCGTCGCCATCGACGAGAACCGAGAAGATGCCGGTGATCGTCCCCGACCCCTCGGCACCGGGACCGGCCCGCTCCAACAATCGGGGCAGGTCGGAGAAGACGCTCGGCGGGTAGCCGCGCGCCACCGCCGGTTCACCGGCCGCGAGGGCGACGTCGCGGGCGGCATGGGCGTAGCGCGTCACCGAATCGACGATCAGCAGCACCGATTCGCCCCGATCACGGAACGCTTCGGCGACCGCGAGGGCGACCTTCGGGGCTTGGCGACGCATCATCGGGCTCTCGTCCCCGGTCGAGACGACGATGACGGCCCGGTCGCGGGCGGCGGCGATCGGCCCTTCGAGAAACTCGCGCACCTCGCGTCCGCGTTCGCCCACCAGAGCCACCACGACGCTGTCGAAGCCCTGGGCCCCGGCCAGCATGGCGAGCAGGGTCGATTTGCCGACGCCGGACCCGGCGAAGATGCCGATGCGCTGCCCGGCGCAGAGCGGTGTGAACAGATCCATCGCCCGAACCCCCGTGGGCAGAGGCTTGTCCACCCGGGCGCGGGTCATCGCGGCAGGCGGATCGGCGTCGAGGGGCCGTTCGACGTCACCTTCGATGAGGGGGCCGCGCCCGTCGGCGGGCCGTCCGAGGGCGTCAATCACCCGGCCCTTCCACCCGGGCGAGGGTCGCATGCGGGCAGCGCCGATGCGGTGGGCGCGGGCGCCGATGCCGACCGCGATGCGGGCCTCGAACGGCTTCACGGTCGCGCCCCCGGCGTCGATGCGGACGACCTCGCCGATCTGGGTACGACCCTCCGTGGTGAAGCCGACGCGGTCGCCGAGGCGCAGGAAAGCCGAGATGCCGCCGACGCGCGCCGTGCTCGCGGTGATCTCGTGCACCGGCCCGCTGACTCGCGCCAGAGCGAGGTCGCGGCGGCCGGCCTCCATTGCCTGTTCCAGGCGCTCGATGGCGTTCGTCATCGGTTCAGCCCTGCGGCCCCAGCGTCTTGATCGCGCCGGTCAGGGTGTTCTCGGCCTCCGAGGTCTGGGTGGCCGCACTCTCGAAGGCGCGCTGGATCGCGATGAGGCGGGTCATCTCCAGGATCGGCTTGACGTTCGCGCCCTCGACGTAGCCCTGGACGATCCCGTGCCGGGTGAAATCCTGGACGGGCCGACCGGGGACGCTCGACGCGACCGCGTTGTCGGCCGCGCGCGAAATTTTCGCCTGCGGTTCGAGGGTGAAGAGGCCGAGTGCGCCGACCTGCTGGCGGTTCTGGGTGAGGCTGCCGTCGCGCCCGATCGTCGGTGGACCGGCCTGCGGGTCGAGGGTGACGGGGCCGCCGCCGGGATCGACCACGGCCCGTCCGGTGACGGTGCGCAACTGCCCGTTGGCATCCATCGTCAGGCGCCCGTCGCGCGTATAGGTGACGCCGTTCGGACCGGAGATACCGAGCCACGCATCGCCCTGGATCGCCACGTCGAGGGGCGAATCGGTCTTCGTGATGGGGCCGGCCGCACGGGAGATCCCGGTCGTGCCCGGACTGACGAAGGCGACCTCGCCGCGGGTCGAGCGCGCCACGAGCTCGGCGAACTTCACCTCTTCGGCACGGTAGCCCGCCGTCGCCATGTTGGCGACGTTGCTGGCCGTGGTGGTCAGGCGCTTTTCGAGGGCGATCTGACTCGACAGGGAAACGTAGAGACTGCTCTGCATGGCCTATCGTCCGCGCCGCGTCGTCTGCATCTGGCCCAGCAGTTCCGCGTCGATCCCGCGCGAGGAGAACAGGGCCAGCACCGGCGCGGTCTGAGTGTCGTTCTGCGCGTCCCAGATCGCCGCGAAGCGCTGCACGAAGGCGTCGACCTTCTTCGGGTCGCTGAAGCTCGCGAAGTCGATCTTCGCGGCGATCAGCTTCGCCCGCGCTGCCAGCGCGCCCTTGGTCGGCGCGCCGCTGGCGGGTGGCAGCCCGACGACCGTGTTGGCGACTTTGCTGAGCGCCCGATCGCCGAGGATCTGGTAAGCGCTGGAAAGGGTCGGCGCCATGCGGGCGAAGTAGAGGGCGAGGCGGACGCCGGTATCCTCGCTGCCCGCGTCGTCCTCCAGCGTCTGCCGCAGATAGGCGGCGGTGACGATCTTGGCCGAGGCCTCGGGACCGAGATCCGTGCCGAATCCGACATTGACGGCGGTCCGGTCCGCCTCGGTAAGGGCGACGTTGCGGATCGCGATCGTCCGGTTCTTGCCTCCGGCATAGACGGTGATGTCGGCATTCCGCCCCGTGCCGCCGGGTACTTCGTCGGCCCCGAGGCTCTGGAAGGCCTTGGTCTCGAAGAAGAGGGTCTTGTTCACGCCGATGCCGACTTGGACTTTGTCCTTCAGGCCGGTATCGCCGGTGGCCGAGATCTGTGCGTTGATTGCCTGGGCGATCTCGTCTCGGGTGACCTTCTTGAGATCCGAGGACGTGCCCGTGAGGGTCTTGGCGTTCAGCGTGATGGTGACGGATTTCACCGTGGTCGCGTCGATGCGCGATTCGATGACGAAGCGTGCTTCCCGCGATCCGCTGAAATCCGTCGTTTCAGCCAATTCGGTTCGCGCGCTCAGTCTCGCCGGGACGGCGGCCTTGCCGAAGCTCTCCGGGTCGGTGCCCGCCGCCGAGAGGGCCGTGGCAAAGTTGAAGGCGCGGGCGATGGCGACGTAGCGGTCATCCGACAACCGGTTGGCGAAGCTCGTTCGGCTGCCCGCCCCCTCCGTCATGACCTTGCGCATGAAGGCCTTGGCGTAGGTCATGTCCTCCAGGCCGTAGGCCTTCATCGCGTAGGTGTAGAGCCGCCGGTCGGCCATCAGGTCGTCGACCGTGCGCACCTTGCCGATATTCGCCTCGTAATAGGCGGTGTCGCGGGAGACGGTGGGCTCGGCCGCCTTTCGCTTCAGGGAGTTGGGGAGATCCTGGACGATCAGGCGGTAGCGCGTGAGGGTGTCGGTCACGAGCGGACCTCTCGGGCGGGCCCGGCGATCCGGGGCCTCTCTGCATCCCGAGGCTTACGGCGTCTCGCTTGTCCCAGGCTTGCTCACCCGGACGAGAATGACCGGTCAGAGCGCCTGGGGACCGATGATCGTTTCGGTGGTGATCACGACCCAGCCTGCGGCGGTCCGCCGGATGGACAGCACACGGCCGGCACCCGGCAGATTGCTGCCGATCCCGACCTGACGCGATCCGTCCCGGTTCTCCAGTGTCGCGATGCCGTCGGCGACCCGGCGCAGGAGGTAGCCGCTCGCCGCCGGCGGAGCCGGCCGCTCTATCGGGGCGGGCCCGCCAATCCGGGGCGGCACTGCCGGATCCGGCAGGGACCCTGTCGTGGACGGATCCAAATCGGCGCTGGCGACCCGACCCTCGACCAAGGTCTTCTTCCAGGCGAAGGGGGCGGCGATCTCGGGCAGCACGGCGCGCACGTCGTAGGCGTGGCTGCCCGTGGCGATGCCGTAGCCGGCGAAGCCGCTGGCCGTGAGGGCGAAGAGGACGAGTCCGCCGAGCAGCACCCGTTCCAGGGCCGCCTCCCGGGCGCGCCGCGCCATGATCACGCTGGCGAGGGCGCGTTCCGCGGGGGGAGCAACCGGCCGGGCCACGGGCCGGGGCATCGAGCGGGGAACCGGGCGCCGGGGGTCTGTCGTCATATCCGTCTCGCCAGCCTCATCCCGCGGGCGCGGGCCTGAGCTAGTTTAACAAAACATCTGATCAGGGTGAATCAAATCTTAATCGGTCCATTCGAAATGACAGCCACGCGCAGGATTGTATAAGCCTCGCGACAGGGGGCGACGCCGATGGCCGATCTTCGGGATGACGTGCGGGAAGGGGGGAGCGATGCGCCGCCGGTCGCGCGGCTGGCCAAACGCCGCCGTGTCGCACAGCAGGGCCGGATCGTGCTGGGGCCTGAGCGGCTGGTCGGCTGCGAGGTCCGCGACCTGTCGCGGACCGGCGCCAAGCTCCGCGTGGCGCCGGAAATCGCGCTGCCGGAAACCTTCCCCCTCGTCATCGCCGCGCATGATCTGCGCACGCTCACGGTCCGCTTGCGCTGGCGCCGGGGGGACTTTGCGGGCGTGACCTTCGAGCCGTGATTCGGCGCGCGGCGCGCCTTCCTCACAATCCGCATCCGCGAGGATCAGATGATCGGGGCGCTGCGTTCGATCTGATCTGTTGAGCCGATGCCTGTTCAAGCACCGCGCCGCCGCATCTGAAAACTGGACTGCTTAAGCATTTTGTAACGGATCGCCGCCATCCTCGGCATATCGAGAGGCGGCCCGGCCAGACCGCGGCGCCCTCCGATGACAGGCCGGTGGGTGGATCCTCACGGATTCAGGGACATGATGTCCGTCCTGCCGATCCGGTGCGAGGCCGGAGGTGTGATGCGCGGCGCGGACGGGCCTTTCGGGCTCGCCCCGGTCCCTCCCGGACCGTCGAGGCCGCACCGGTGTGAGCCCGGTTCCACAAATCCTCCTGTTCTCTTTGATCGGAAGCCTCTCCGTGTCCAGCCTGCTGACCAACACCTCCGCCATGACGGCGCTCACGACGCTGAAGAGCATCAACGCCCAGCTCGACGCCACCTCCAACCGCGTCTCGACCGGCCAGCGCGTCTCCAGCGCCGCCGACAACGCTGCCTACTGGTCGATCGCCACCACCGTGCGCACCGACAACGCCTCGCTGTCGGCCGTGAAGGACTCCCTCGGCATCGGCGCCTCGGCGGTCGACACCGCCTATAACGGCCTGAACTCGATCCTGTCCGACATGCAGAACCTGCGCCTCAAGCTGCAGACTGCGATGCAGCCGGGCGTCGACCGTGCCAAGGTCCAGGTAGAGATCAAGAACATCCAGGACAAGATGAAGGCGACGGCCGACTCCTCGACCTCGTCAGGCCAGAACTGGCTCTCGGTCAATTCCGCCGCGACCAACACGTCGTACCAGGCCAAGCCGAACGTGGTCGCCGGCTTTTCGCGCGCGGCAGACGGCTTGGTGACGTTCTCGACGATCTCCATCGACGTGAACGCGATCAAGTTCTACGACTTGAACGCATCCAGCATCACGACGGCGGCGACCGCAGGTCAGGTATACGGCTCGACCTCGCTGACCGGCACGGCCGCCTTCCGGCCCGGCGATGCTGCCGTCGCAAATAGAGGAACCGCGGATTTCAGTGGTACCAACGAGGTCGCCTTCAACCTGACGCTTGGCGACGGCTCGACTGCAAAGATCGTTCTCAACAAGGACACCCTAGCCTCAGCGGCTGTAAACCTGAAGTTCGTGACGACAACTGAGGTCCTTGATGCGATCAACAATCAGATCTCGGCTGACACCGATGCTACGGCGCTGGCCGGAAAGGTCAAAGCGTCGCTCGACACCACTGGCCGTTTGACCTTCACGACGGCGGCGGCAACCTCAGGGACCACCGGCCAATTGACCATCCAAAACGTGGCGGCGAGCACCGGTAATACGCTTGTCGATGTCGGCTTTGGCACGGGCATCGCCGCAACCGACGCTCGCATTGGCAACGGCACCAATGCCGGTACTTCAACGGGTCGAGGCATCCTCGACACGGTGGATAGCAGCACGACCTTCTCCATCTCGTCGATCGACATCTCGAACCTAGTAGGTACGGACGGTGACACAAAGCTAAACGGCATCATCACCCAAGTGGAGCGGGCCCTCGCCAAGATTGCGGATGCCGGCACCAAGCTCGGCGCGAACAAGACGCAGATCGACGGGCAGAAGTCGTTCGTCGACACCCTGATGAAGGCCAACGACCGCACGATCGGTACCCTTGTGGATGCCGACATCGAGGAGGAATCGACGAAGCTGAAGGCGCTGCAGACGCAGCAGCAGCTGGCGGTGCAGTCGCTGTCGATCGCCAACTCGAACGGTCAGAACGTTCTCTCGCTGTTCCGCTAAGGCGATCCGGACCGGCCGCCCATGCGGCCGGTCTCCGCCTCGAACGAAGAAGGGCCGCTCCCATATCGGGGGCGGCCCTTCTTCGCGTCCGGGGACGCGGTTCGCGTGAGCGGAAGATCGAGGAGGAATCGACGAAGCCGAAGGCGTGGCAGACACAATGGCAGCTGGCGAGTCCCGTCGCGGTCGATCGTCGACTCGCACGGTCAGAACGCCCTCTCGCTGTCCCGCGCAGGCGATGGGGACTGACCGCCCGTGCGGCCGGTCCTCCGCGAGCCGTCGGAGTGGACCCCCAAGAAAGAAGGGCCGCACCCGACAATGGGTGCGGCCCTTTTTCGTGCCGTGGTCGCGCCTTGCGTCAGCCGATGAAGGTGTAGCCGGCCATGCGCTTGGCCTCGATCGGGTCGTAGCCGAGCTGCGTCCGCAGCTTCTTGCGCAGCTTGCTGATATGGCCCTCGACCACGCTCTCCTCGACCTCGGTGTCGAGGTCGCCGTAGACGGCGGCGAAGATCTGGCCCTTGGTGACCTGCCGGCCGCGATGCTTGGCGAGATATTCGAGGATGTGGCGTTCGCGCCGCGGCAGGATCAGGCTCTTGCCGTCGATCTCGGGATCGCGCCCGTCGGCGAAGACCGTGAGGCGGCCGTCCCGGTCGGGGGCCGGCGCCTTCTCGACGCCGCGATTCATCCGCCGCCGGATCGCGCTCGCCCGGGCGATGATCTCGCGGACATGCACGGGCTTGCGCACCACGTCGTCGATCCCGACGGTGAACAGGTCCAGCGTCTGCTCCAGGGAGCGCGTCTCGTTGAGGGCGATGATCGGCGCCTGGGTGGCGGAACGGATCGCCACGGTGCAGGAGGCCCGGTCGTCGCAATCCCCGATCAGAACGCCCTCGATCGCCTCGACATCCTGACGCGACGCCGTGCCGAGCCAAAGCTGCATCGTCTCCGCGGTGACGAAACGGGCGGCGGCACCCTCCGCATCGAACCCGGCAACGTATTGGTCGGCGACGGACCGACGCTCATCGACGACGATATACACCTGCGATCTCCATGAAATGGCACAGTCCGTCCGCCGACGCGAAGCAGCTTCGCGCCGTGATGGCCCGTGATTGATTTTCGGTCGGTGTGATGCCGATGAACTGTGCGAGAACTTGAACCGCGACCTTATGCGGGTGTTTCGCGCTGCGTCCGATGCATCATTTGTATGTTCTTAGCTTTTTGGTCGTAATGGTTAACGAGTGGTTAACGGCGTACAAATGTATCAAAAGATTGTTTGTCAGCCCGCTCCGTGAGTGCCATTTCGGCCACAGCCGGCTGGTGTCGGGCCGCGAATGACGGTTCGATCGAGGCCTGCTGCGCCGCAATACGGCGCTTGACCGCGGCGGCGCGGCAGGATCGAAGAAGGACGCGTCCCGGTACGAGGAAATCCATGCCGTCCCTGTCAAACCTGTCGCCGGAGCAACTGGCGGATCTACGCTCCACCCTGCGCGACGAGTACGCGGCCCTGAAGGCCCGCGGCCTCAAACTCGACATGACCCGCGGCAAGCCGGCCTCGGACCAGCTCGATCTGGCCGCCGAGATGCTGGCGTTGCCCGGCAATCGCGACACGACCGCGGAGGACGGCACCGACGCGCGCAATTACGGCAATCTCCAGGGCCTGCCCGAGACCCGCGCCCTGTTCGCGCCCGTGCTCGGCGCGCCGCCGGATCAGATCGTGGTTGCCAACAATTCGAGCCTCGCGCTGATGCACGATGTGCTGGTCTACGCTCTGCTCAAGGGCGTGCCCGGCGGCGAGCGGCCCTGGAGCAAGCAGGAGCCGATCACGATCCTCTGCCCCGTTCCGGGATACGACCGCCATTTCGCGCTCTGCGAGGGCTTCGGCATCCGCATGATCCCCGTACCGATGACCGGGGAGGGGCCGGACATGGCCGTGGTCGAGGAAGCCGTCGCCGATCCGTCGGTGAAGGGCATCTGGTGCGTGCCGCAATACTCCAACCCGAGCGGCGAAACCTATTCGGACGAGACCGTCCGTCGGCTCGCCGCGATGACGACGGCGGCGCCCGATTTCCGCATCCTGTGGGACAATGCCTACGTCGTGCATCACCTCGCCGATGCGCGCCCGGCGCTCCTCAACATCTTGGAAACCTGCGCCGAGGCCGGCCATGCCGACCGGCCGATCGTGTTCGCCTCGACCTCGAAGGTGACGCTGGCCGGAGCCGGGCTCGCGCTGCTGGCCGCCTCGCCGGCCAACGTCAAATGGTACCTCGCTCAGTCCGGCCGCCGCAGCATCGGGCCGGACAAGCTCAACCAGCTCCGGCATGTCCGCTTCCTGCGCGACGCGGCCGGCATCGACGCCCATATGGAGCGTCACCGCGCCCTGATCGCCCCGAAATTCGCGGCGGTGGAGGAGGCGTTCGCCGCCCGGCTCGACGGCTGGGATGTGGCCCGCTGGAGCCGCCCCCTCGGCGGCTACTTCATCACCCTCGACGTGACCGACGGCACCGCCGCGCAGGTCGTGCGCCTCGCGGGCGAGGCCGGAATCGCGTTGACCCCGGCCGGTGCGACGCATCCCTACGGCCAGGATCCGCACGACCGGACCCTGCGCATCGCCCCGACCTTCCCGAGCCTCGACGCCGTGCGCAAGGCCGCCGAGGCGGTCGCGCTCTGCACGCTGCTGGCGGCGGCGGAGGCGCGCTGACGACCCCGCGTTCCCCCTCTCGACAGAGGGAGGGGGACCATTCGGGCGGGCCCGCCTACATCACAACAGTGATGGCCTGCGCCGCCCGGGTCAGGCCCGTATAGAGCCAGCGCGACCGGTGCTCCCGGAAGGCGTAGGATTCGTCGAACAGGACGACCTTGTCCCATTGCGAGCCCTGCGCCTTGTGGACCGTCAGGGCGTAGCCGTAGGTGAATTCGTCGGTCTCACGCTTCAGGAAAAGCGGGATCTCCTCCTCCGAACCCTCGATCACCTGCCGCAGCACCTTGATGTCGACCGCGCGGCGGCGCACGGCCGGATCGTCCTCCGGCACCACGTCGAGGCGGATCGTGTCGGGCCGCGGCGGAGCGCGGAGCGCCTGCACCGTCCAAGTGGAGCCGTTGAGCAGGCCCTTGGTCCGGTCGTTGCGCAGGCAGACCAGCTTCTCGCCGACGGAGGGCATCGGATCGGTATGCCCGGCGAGCTCCCGCAGGCGGTTGTTGTAGAGACGGCGCGTGCGGTTGAGGCCGACCAAGACTTGGTCGCAATCGAGCACCTGCGCCGGGTCGATGTCGCGACGGCGCACCACCCGGCTCTCGCCGTACTCACCGACCTCGAGCCGTCCGCCCTCGCGGATCGTCATCGCCATGCGCACGATCGGGTCGTCGGCGGCCTGACGGTGAACCTCGGTCAGCATCACGTCGGGCTCGGCCTCGGTGAAGAAGCCGCCGCCGCGCACCGGCGGCAATTGGGCCGGATCGCCCAGCACCAGCACCGGCTTCTCGAAGGACAGGAGATCGTTGCCGAGATCGGAATCGACCATCGAGCACTCGTCGATGACGATGAGATCGGCCTTGGCCGCAGGGCCGGAGCGGTTGAGGGTAAAGGTCGGCCCGCCCTCGTCACCCTCCTTGGTGCGGTAGATCAGCGAGTGGATCGTCGCGGCGTCGTGGCAGCCCTTCTGTCGCATCACCGAGGCCGCCTTGCCGGTGAAGGCGCCGAAGGCGACCGACCCGTCGACATCGTCGGCGATGCGTCGGGCCAGTGTGGTCTTGCCGGTGCCGGCATAGCCGAACAGGCGGAACACCTGGGAGCCGCCGTCCCGCCGCCACGCGGCGATGGCCTTCAGCGCGGCGTCCTGCTGCGGGGCGAAGCGCGTGGGAAGCGAGGTCTCGGCCATCTCGACTTGATCTACGGCCAGCGCACGGTCGGGGGCAGCGACGACAGGATCGAGGCGACGTTGCCGCCGGTCTTGAGGCCGAAGATGGTGCCGCGGTCGTAGAGCAGGTTGAACTCGACGTAGCGGCCCCGCCGCACCTGCTGTTCCAGCCGGTCGGCCTCGGTCCAGTCTTGGGCGAGATTGCGCCAGACGATCTCGGGATAGGCTTTCAGGAAGGCCTCGCCCACATCGCGGGTGAAGGCGAGGTCCGCCTTCGGATCGCCGGTCCAGTGATAATCGTAGAAGATCCCGCCGATGCCGCGGGGCTCGTTGCGGTGCTTGAGGTGGAAATACTCGTCGCACCACGCCTTGTACTTATCGTAGTTCGCGGCCGGCGCATGCGCCTCGCACGCCTCCCGCAGGCAGGCGTGGAAATGCTGCGTGTCCGGGTCTTCCTGAGTGCGGCGCCGGTCGAGCACCGGAGTCAGGTCGGCGCCGCCGCCGAACCACGCCTTCGTCGTCACGACGAAGCGGGTGTTCATGTGCACCGTCGGCACGTTCGGGTTCCAGGGATGGGCGATCAGCGAGATGCCCGTGGCGAAGAAGCGGGGATCCTCGGCCGCGCCCGGCATCTGCGCCCGGAATTCGGGGGCGAACTCGCCATGCACCGTGGAGATATGGACGCCGGCCTTCTCGAACACGCGCCCTTTCAGCATCGCCATCACGCCGCCGCCGCCCGGCACGCCGCTGTGGTCGGTGCGCTGCCACGGCGTCTTCACGAAGGTGCCGGCCTCCGCCGGGGCATCCGGATGGAACGGGCCGGCGGCCTGATCCTCCAGGGTCTCCAGGGCGGTAACGATCTTGTCGCGCAGCGTCGAGAACCAGCTCTGCGCCTCGGCCTTCAGCGCGGCGAGATCGTCGGGGGCGGGCAGGGTCGAGGGCGGGGGGGAGGCGGACGCATCGCTCATGCGAAGGCTTTCCCACCCGCGTGCGGTTCCGTCAATTCGGTCCGGCGGGCCGGGCTGTTCCGGTCGCGGAAGAGGACGCCCCCTGATTGCGAAGGCCGCCAACCAGCCTGTCGAGGCTGCCATGCCCCTCGCCGAATCCCGCCTCCGCCAGCAGCGCTCCGAGGATCGGACTGTTGTATTGGTAGCGCAGGAGATGGCCGGACAGGTTGTCGCCGAGGTTGGCCGTGTTCGGTCCGGCTCCGTTGGCGCCGATCATTCCGCCCGCGTCGAAGATCTTGATCGAGTCGATCTTCTCCACCGCCTTCATGCTCTCGCGGAGCGCTTCGGGAATCATGGCGAGACGGCGCAGGTCGGCCTCGTAGGCGCGCGTTTCGGGTTCACTTTGCGGCCGCTGCCGCCTAAGGGCGCCGCTTTCGGCGATCCCCGACGGTATTTACCGAGCTATGCTCCGTTGTTGCAGATTTGTCCTAGACAGAGAATCAGCCACGTGCGCGACTCTGTCGGAATCCGGTGAGATTTGCAACTGCCGCATCAAATGATGCGAGCGCATCTTAGCTAAATTCGAAAGCTTACAATAAGGGTGTGGAGAGCCTTATGGGTGTTATCAAGGTTGATTTTGCAGGTAAATCCTTCAACCTAGACAGTGCAGACGGGATGGATGCTGTATCAAGTCAGCTTGCTTTGGGCTCGTATGAGCCCCCATTACCTTTTCTAATGATGGCTACTTTGCTGCGTGTAGACGGAATTTTCGTTGACGTTGGTGCGAATACAGGAATCTACTCAGTACTTGCATGTATCATGACCCGTGATCGGAAGGTAATCGCGTTCGAGCCTTTGCCGAAAGCTTTGGACGCATTAAGGCGCAATCTCATGCTCAATGGCATCGCGTCGCAAGTTGAGATTCACGAAATCGCGCTGAGCGAGAAAGACGGAACGGCCGTGCTTCACATCCCTGATCCGGGACACGGATTGTTGGAGACGAGCGCATCGCTGGAACAGGGCTTCCAGCAGGTGCACTCGACGATCAGCGTCCCGGTTAGACGCTTCGACAACTTGGGAATTCAGGACCATATCGGCGTGATCAAGGTGGACATTGAGGGGCACGAGCATGCCTTTCTGCGCGGCGCCCGCGACAGCATCTTACGCGACCGCCCCATCATCTTCGCCGAGGTCGTTGGACCAGCCAAGCGCGGTGCGATCGGAGCGTTTCTGCACGGCGTCGACTACCTAGATTTCCGCCTCAGGCCCGATATGGCTATTCATGATGGCGAAGTTCTATTTGACAACGCGGCGTGGAACCACGCACTGGTGCCCACTGAACGGCTGGATAAATTCAAAGAGATCTGCGACTCGTGCAATCTTCCTGTTCTCCGCCGCTTCACCCTGAGTTGAAACCAGCAGCGTCGACCGGGGTGGAGGGATCCGATCGTTTGTTGAGCTGGCCATTGCACGGATTGCCGTGGCCTGGCTAATCCGCGTCGCATAGTCCAGGAGGGCTGCTACCGCTGGCGAAGCCGATTGCTGGCGACCTCTTGGTGGCGCATGGCGTCAACTGGATAGGCGCGCCAGGGGTTTTGGCGTTCGCGGTGCAACCCAGCTTGTCGGCGCCTTAAAAGGAAGCCCGTCATGTGGTACGCCATCCTCCTCGCCTTCGTCATCTCAGTCGCGACAGGCGCGGCCGCAGAGGACTTGGCCCGACGTAGCCTCGCTCAGCAGTCAACGAATGGACTCGATCGCCTTTCCGTGATCGGAAACCCGTCCATCCCCGCTTGCCCAACCTCGAACTGCCCCGCCCCGCCCCACCCCCCGGTCCTATCGACCCAGGTCCTACACGGGAAAACGACTAAGGGGGCTGAGCAGCACGAGTGGCTCTCGAGCGCTGGCCTTTTCGTGTCCACGGGCGCCAAGCAGCCGAAAGATCCGATAAGCGGTCAGAAGGTCACGCAGTACATCGGCGTCATGCAGGCCCCTGGGGCAGGCACCGCCTGGGCGCTGAACACTGATTCTGTTCGGAACGGATTGCCGGGGGGGCCGAATAGCTTCGGAGGCTTTGAGGGCAGCGGGTATCCAGGCAAACCCGGGGCAATCGGCAGCGAAAATGGCACGATCGGCTACGAACTCGATTTCACGAATTGGGACGCACACAGCGCCCCTGGGTCCGGCCCATTCACGGTCGGGCAATACGTGCACGCTCAAGGTTCTTTCACGTCTCTAAGTGCGGTTTACTTCGACGCGCACATGGGGAACGGCGCCAAAGCTTGGCATTCCGCCATATTTTTCAATGGCGAAGATGTCGTCGATGAAAACACTATCGTAGATGCGACACATTCTAAGGTAAGCTACAACGTTATGGGCGTGCATCAGATTGGCATTAACATGTCTCAGTCAAATGCCGATTTGAAGGCTATTGTCATGAAAGAGGGTCAGTCTGTTTGCTTTTCGGGGTTAAGCAATTGTGTCTCGATGGTTAACAATAAGCTAAGTTACCGAAATAAGGCCGGATCAGTCATCTTCAGCATAGATGAGGACGGCAACGCTTTTTTTGCAGGGCGCGTCAATCAAGGCGCCCTCCGGTAGTAAATAAGCGTAGAGATTATATCAATCCCAGTACAGCAAGGTACTGCTCTGCCGCCGCGACCGGATCCGCGAACTCCCTCGTGGTGAGGAAAGTGTCCTCAGCAGAAGGTGTCACAACGCGCAGATCGGACGGGTAATAGTAGGCTGCGTCGTTCCCGGTCAGGGCGTCGATCAGAGAGTAGTTCGAGTTGATATGGATCGTTGGGTTGACGACGACGATTCGGCTGCCGGACGGGGCGAAAATGCTCGTATGGAAGTAAGAACCAGCTGTTCCGAGGATGAGTGAGCGGGTCCCAAAAATCCTGATCTGCTCTTCAATCCCGAGGGTCTCCGGCGCGACAACATCGATGCCGGCCGCCTCAATCACGTTTATGAACGCTTGCTCGTTGCGAATTCGGCCCACACCAGACGTCAGCGCCGCCTTTGAAAAGTAAATGGGCCGGTCGTTATTGTGTGAGTCACCGGAGGCGTGCAGCCTTTCTCCCACAAAGCGACAAAAATTTCGGTACTCCGTGTGTGCCTGATACTGTTCCTCGAAACTCGTGCAAGGTATCTCGACTTCCCTGAGCCTAATCGGAGCGTTAAACATGACGAAATCATGAGGCTCAAGGCCCAGTGCCCGGCAAATTTTGGCGAAAAAGGGGAAGTTAAACCAATCTTCTGGACGTCCGTGCCCATGGCAAAGGATTTTAGTCCTATGAGTTCTCAATCGTTGTATTGCCCAAAAGCGGGGTAACGTATTAATTAAAAAATGACCATAATGGATATTGATTCGACCTACGTACACATAGTGATAATCATCTGCGTAATTTAAAACGTGACCGCTATTTATTGTTGCTTCTGTAACTTGATTATTTGGACTACGTTCTGTGCCGCGAAAATCTACAGTATCATTAATTAAGTGGCCTGATAGATTATATATACCCCACCCATGATTGAGATTGAGAGGAATATAAATAGATCCATAATATCTTGATATGCTTGGGCTATCATGTAGAATTCTGCATTCGCCCCAAAGTTCTTCACACCGAACAAGTGACATATTTAATTCCGGTAGCAATTTTGCCGCACTGATCCGCGTATGGGTGTACGATACGCGCTACTGCTTACGGGATGCGGTACCTCTCCGCCAAGCCCTTCACATATTTCAACGTGGATCAGCAAGGGTAAGGGTTGAGACATTCCGATTGAGAATCCAGCCAAGAGTTCCGCTCGCTGAGGTTGTGAGTTTTGCCTTCGGCTCGAGGCCAACTGCCGCAGACTGCCTTACCCGGCCGGTGCGCCGGCTGCCGAGACACTTAGCTTACGAGAGTGCCAAGCGCCTCGGACTAGCGTCTGGTACTCATCGTTTTCTTACTCAGATTCGAGCCCGAATACTGTCGTATTGGATGTCAATGCGCACTTCCAACGTGTATCTTCGGCCGCAATGCTCCGAGCGCTAGTGATCCTGACGGCCTGGATCGTTCCTGACCGAAAGCATGTCGGCCTCGCGCCCATTTCCGTCCGCACATTTTTTACAGAAGGACTTCGGGAATTTAATTCAGTTGACGAGTTGAGCGCCCTTGGCCTTGATGCCGGTCAGTGCAGCATTCGTGCGGGCCGCAATCATCGTCGGCTCCTTCGCTGCCAGCGCCGCGTAAAAAAGAAGCACGAACGGGGTCAATGCCCTCCCCCCCAGTCCGACCGTCATTAACGGCATCCTCGGAGCCATCATACCAACAAAGAACGCTAAGTCATGGCTCAGCTTATACTATTTCGAAACGACGTCGGGCGCTTGGCCTTCCAGGCCGTGAACCGCGTCGAGATCCGCCGTTTTGGGCAGGAGTCGATAGATCAATCTGGACGGGAGTGATTTGGATCGCGGCACTTCCTAGGTGTAAGACACCAGACTAGTGTTTTTAATCGGAATGCACGCAGGAGATGTGATGGTGGAGGGCGATTGTCAGCCGATCGCGCACAGTTCGACCGGTCAGCCTCCTTGCCGCAGCGCCTCGCCCATGATCATCGCCGCGGAGACCGCGACGTTGAGCGAGCGCATCCCCGCCCGCATCGGGACGAACACCCGGGCGTCGGCGGCTGCATGGACCGCTTCGGGCACGCCCGCCGACTCGCGCCCCATCATCACGCAATCGCCGTCGCGGAAGGCGAACTCGGTGTAGGGCAGGGCACCCGTTGTGGTCGCGAGCACGAGACGAATGCGGTGCTCCTGCCGCCACGCCTCGAAGGCGTTCCACGAGCGGTGGCGGGTGATCGGCACGTGGTCCAGATAGTCGAGGCCGGAGCGGCGCAGATGCCGGTCGGACACGTCGAACCCCGCCGGCTCGATGATCTCGACCGCGAGCCCGAGGCACGCCGCCATGCGCAGGAGGGTACCGGTGTTCTGGGGAATGTCGGGCTGGTAGAGGGCGAGGCGCAGCATCGGAAATGAGGTCGTCCGCAGGGCTGGGGCGGGCATGCCGCATGGAGGGCGGGGTTGGCCCCGGGCTTTGCGGCCTTACCTCAGGCCGGCATCCACCGCTCGGTTGACTGTTACAGATGTTCCTCGATTGGCTCGAGCGCCGCATCGACCCGTTCGCGCCCTTCGACGAACGACGCATGCCGCCCAACACCGTCCTCGGCTTCGCCGCCTTCTACCTGCGGCCGATCCGCGGCGCGCTGTTCTTCCTGTTCATCGTCGCCGTGATCGCGGGCAGCATCGAAGCCTCGCTCTATCTCCTGATGCGCTGGTTCATCGATCTGATGAACACCGCGGACCGGGCGAGCGTCGTGTCGGATCACGCGCTGCCGCTGGCCCTTGCCGGAGGACTGCTGCTGGTCGTGCGCCCGTTCACGATCTGGCTGCACGAGATCGCCTCGAACCAGCTCGTGGTGCCGCAATCGACCAACCAAATCCGCTGGCGCACGCATCTCTACACGCTGGGTCACTCGCTCTCGTATTTCCAGGCCGACTTCGCCGGGCGGCTGGCCAATCGCGTGGTGCAGGTCGGGCCGGCGGTGCGCGAACTCGCTGTCGTGTTCATCGACACGCTCCTCTACGTGGCGATCTACGCGGTGACGGCGATCGGCCTGTTCTCGTCGATCTCGCCCTGGCTGGCCCTGCCGGTGGTGGTGTGGGTCGCGGGCTATGCCGGGCTCACGGCGTGGTTCGTGCCCCGCGCCCGCACCCGCTCGCACCGCACCGCCGAGACCCGCTCGGCCCTGATCGGCCGCGTGGTCGACAGCTACACCAACATCCAGACCGTGAAGCTCTTCGCCCGTGACCGCGAGGAGCGGGCGGCGGTGCGCGACTCGGTCGATACCCACACCAAGGCCTATCTGCACCAGTTCCGCCTCACCACGCTGACGACCAGCCTGCTCGGCGGATTGAACTCCTTGCTGATCCTCTCCACCGCGACTGCCTGCCTGATGCTCTGGCAGCGGGGCGCGATGACCACCGGCGAGGCTTCCGCCGGTCTCGCCCTGATCCTGCGCCTGATGGCGATGTCGGGGTGGGTGATGCAGACCGTGCGCGGGGTGTTCGAGAATGTCGGCGTGATCCAGGAAAGCATGCAGACCATCGCCCGCCCGCACGGGCTGGTCGATGCGCCGGATGCCAAGATGCTGGTTGTCCGCGGCGGCGAGGTCGCCTTCGAGGATGTCGATTTCCACTACGGGCGCGGCGATGCCAGCATCATCGAGGCGCTCAACTTCCGCATCCGTCCGGGCGAGAAGGTCGGCCTCGTCGGGGTCAGCGGCGCGGGCAAGAGCACCATCGTCTCGCTCCTCCTGCGTCTGCACGACGTCGAGGGCGGGCGCATTCTCGTCGATGGCCAGGACATTGCCGGCGTCACGCAGGACTCGCTGCGCCAGAGCATCGCCATGGTTAGCCAGGATACCTCGCTGCTGCATCGCTCGATCCGGGACAACATCGCCTATGGCCGGCCCGACGCGACGCAGGAGGAGATCGAGGCGGCGGCCCGCCGGGCGCACGCGCACGACTTCATCCTCGATCTCGTCGACCATAGGGGGCGGCGCGGCTACGAGGCCCATGTCGGCGAGCGGGGCGTGAAGCTGTCCGGCGGCCAGCGCCAGCGTATCGCCATCGCCCGCGTCATCCTCAAGGATGCGCCGATCCTGATCCTCGACGAGGCGACCAGCGCCCTGGACTCGCAGGTCGAGGCGGCGATCCAGGAGGCGCTCGACGCGCTGATGGGCGACAAGACGGTGCTCGCCATCGCCCACCGCCTCTCGACCATCGCGGCGCTCGACCGGCTGATCGTGATCGACCGGGGTCGGATCGTGGAGGAGGGCACCCACGCCGAACTGATCCGCCGCGGCGGCCTCTATGCCGATTTGTGGCGGCGCCAATCCGGTGGCTTTCTGGGGGACCGGGCGGAGGCGCCGGTCTCGTAGGCACCATTCCGAAGGGAGTGCCCTTATTCGGCGAGCGTTTCGCCACGAGGGCACGCACAGACCCCTGCAAAAGAGGGAGCCGGTTGGCGTCGACACTCCTCCGTAATCCCCTCGCAGACATTCGCGCCGCCTCACGGGGTCCATTGGCAGGGGGTGACGTGCGAGGGCGGCCCGCCCGGCTCCGACAGGTTTGAAGGAACAGCGACCGTGATCCGCCCGAGCGGACTTGCCGAGACGGCCTCACCTCCGCAGCCGGCCTCGCCCTGGTGGGACGAAGTGCGGGCGACCTTGCGCCTGTCCGCACCGCTCGTCCTCATCAACCTCGCTCAGCACGGGCTCGTCGCCTCGAATGCAGTGCTGCTGGGGCGCCTGGGCGCCGAGCCGGTCGCCGCCGGCGCCCTGGCGACCAGCCTCTACCTGCTTCTCTTCATCGGTGGGATCGGGCTCACCTCCGCGGTGGCACCCCTGGTGGCGGAAGCGGCGGGCAGCGGCCGCGCCGGCGGGGAGGGCGCCGTGCGCCGCATCGTCCGGGCCGGTCTTTGGTTGGGCTTCCTCCTCGGGGCGGCCTTGATGCCCCTTCTGTGGCACATGGAGGCGCTGCTGGCGCCGCTCGGCCAGGATCCGTCGGTTTTGCGCGATGCCGGCACCTATATGCGGGTGTTGCAATGGTGGATGCTGCCCGCGCTCGCCTTCATGGTCTTGAAGGGTACACTCGCCGCGCTCCAGCGGCCCGCCGCTCCCCTCGTTGTGAGCGTCGGCGCTCTACCGCTCAACATCGCCCTCGGCGCGTTCTTCGCCTTCGGACCGCCGAAACTCGGCATCGTCGGCGTGGCACTCGGCACGGTTCTCACCGAATGCTTGGCGCTCGTCGGTCTGGTGATCGTCATCGGACGCGATCCGGTGCTGCGCCGTCATCGCTTCTTCACTAGTCTCTGGCGCTTCGACGCCGAGACGCTTGTTCGGATCCTGAGGGTCGGCGCGCCGATGGGCGTCGCGGGTGTCGCGGAGGCCGGCCTGTTCGAGGCGGCGACGGTGGCGATGGGCACCTTCGGGACCGTGCCGCTCGCCGCCCACGCGGTCACGCTCCAGATTGCGGCGACCTGTTTCATGGTCCCCAACGGCATCGGGCAGGCCGCGACGGTGCGCGTCGGGCGCGCACTCGGCGCGAGGGACACCGCCGGATTGAGACGGGCCGGTGCCGTGGCGATCGGGCTCGGCTTCACCTTCATGGCGGCCTGCGCCGTCCTCCAGCTCGCCGCGCCACGCTCGCTGATCGGCCTATTCCTCGACGCGGAGGCTCCCGGTGCCGCCGACGTGCTGCCGGTCGCTGTCGGCTTCCTCGCCTTCTCGGCGCTGTTCGCGGTGTCGGACGGTGTGCAATCGGTGGCACTGGGCGCGCTGCGCGGCCTGCAGGACACCGCCGTGCCGATGGTCATCGCCCTCACGGGCTATTGGGGCATCGGCGTGCCCCTCGGGGCAGCCCTCGCCTGGGGAGCCGGATGGGGCGGGCAGGGCATCTGGGCCGGATTCTGCGCCGGACTGCTCACCGTCTCGATCCTGCTCGTGACCCGCTGGCTGCGGTTGAGCGCGCGACCCCGCGTCTGAACCGCGCAGCATCGGCGCGCGCGGAACCGGGCCGATGCCATCCGGTTCCGAACCGGACCCATTTCTGACAGCGGCAGGACGCGATGGCGGGCAAGGACGATCACGCAGAAATCTGGACGGAGTTCAAGGAAGCCGTGAACATGACGGCCTCGTCCCTGGAGAAGTTTCTGGAAAGCGACGAGAGCCAATCCGTCGGCCAGAAGAAGGGGGGCGGCGAGGCGACCGGCCACAAGGAGGGAAGGCGGATCGTCGAGATCCTCCACAAGAAAAAGGCCGATCTCTCCGATGACGACTATTCTCATATGAAGAAGGTCGTCGGCTATATACACCGTCACTTGAAACAGGGCGGGCCGGACGAGAAGGAAAAGATCAAGGACTCGCCCTGGCGTCTGTCGCTGATGAATTGGGGTCACGATCCGCTGAAGGATTGATGTCGGTGATCGAACGCTGCGCCGGAGGCACGGCGTTGCGTTCCGAGTGATCGCGGTTGTGGGCCGCGGCCTTGCCCCGTTCGACGGTCGTTTTCCCCCATGACGGCATCCGAGACAAGCGGATGCCGCTTCCGTGCAAGGCGGGCGCGCCATCGGCGGGCAAGCTTGCTGCGTCTTTGCGTTGCTCGGCCTTGCCTCGGAGGACCGGCGCGCTCACAGCTTCGCCGATCTGAGGAGGCGTTCCGACATGTCCTTCTCCCGACTATCGGCCGAGAGGCGCCCGTCCATGATCTCACCCGAGCCCGCGATCGATGCGGCGGCCTATCGCGAGGCGATGGCACAGGTCGCGAGCGCGGTGCATCTCGTGACCAGCGATGGACCGGGCGGGAGGTCCGGTTTCACGGCGACGGCCGTGTGCAGTGTAAGCGACGCGCCCCCGACCCTCTTGGTGTGTCTCAACCGGTCGGCTTCCGCCTATCCGGTGTTTCAGGCGAATGACAGCTTGTGCGTCAACACGCTGGCGGCATCGCAGCAACCCCTGGCCGAAGCCTTCGGCGGCGCCCTGCCGCGCTCGGAGCGGTTCTCCGTCGCGCGCTGGGATCGCCTCGTCACAGGCGCGCCAGTGCTGTCGGGAGCGCTCGCCGCCTTCGATTGCCGCATCGCCGATCGCTCGATCGTCGGCACCCACGAAATCCTGATTTGCGAGGTCGTCGCCTTGACGATCGCGCCGGCCAACGATGAGCCGGACGGCAGCCTGCTCTATGCCGGACGACGCTATCGCACCCTGCCGCCGGCAGCGGACGCGGACGATGTCACCCCGGGGCGGGCGTGAGGAACGGTCTCGAGGCGGTGTTTCCCGTGGACGGCGCGCCGGTTCGGGGTTAATTTTCCGTTCGCTTCATCGCAGGACCATAGGGCCGTCACCGACGGATCCCGTTCTATCGCCAGTCAGGGGCGTGTCCATGTCGATCGGCCGCCTCACACGACTCGCCGTCTTCGGCTTTGTGCTGACCTGCGGACCGAGCTGGGCCCAAGAGCCGGCTGGCGGCGAGGCCTCGAGCTGGACCGACCCACCGGCTCGTACAGCACCGTCGGAGCCCGCCAGGACATCGGCCCCCTCGCCGGAGCCGCCGCGGAGCGAGCCTCGACAAGCCGAGCAGCGCCAGACTGCACCGGTCCGCGCCAATCCTGTTCCGTCCAAGGCCGACCCGGCAATGTCGGAGAGGGCGACACCGCCGGCCGAACCGACAGCGGCCGAACTGCGCCAGGACGCGATCCGCCGTGCGGTGGCACGCTCGACCGCGCAACGCGAGGCCGAGGCGGCCGCCAGGGACGCGAGAGCCGCCCGCGTTGCACGACGCAGCGTCGTCGAGCGTGCGGAACCGAAGCGGCGTTCGGCCGAGCCATCGCAGCGTTTCAGCGATCGGTTGGCCCCGCGCCCATACGAGCGTCGGACTTCGTTCGCCCGGAGCATGCGCCGTCCCGTTTACGGCTACGCCGATCCTGTGCCGTATGATCCCGGCTATGGGCGTTCCGAGGGCAGGGCCGCGATGCGGCCTTCGCCAATCTGGCAGGGCGAAGGAGAATTCGATGACAGGGCGCGCCGCCTCGCCCAGGCTCGGTCGGCGGGCTACCTCGTCATGCGCTCGCGGAGTTACGCTTATCCGGACGGCACCGTGGTCCGCCGGCTCGCGCCGATCGACGGCGACGATTTCGACGATTGATACCGAATGGTCGCCCTACGAGGCGGTCCGGATTGCAGATCCTGAACGATACACTCGAGGCTCCGCGCACGAAAAAGGGTGCCGCGAGAGGACGCAGCACCCTCGATTGTTATTCGGGTCGTCAGATCGCGCCGTGACGGATCTTCAGCGAATGCGGCCCGGCCGGCTCGGCTCGAACACGATGCGGCGGTGATAGGCGCACCAGCTCTTGCCGTCGGCCACCGGCGCGCCGCAGCACACCGCTTGGTCGCTCGGCTCGCCGATGATGAACTTGCAGACGAAGGCGCCGGACTGCGCGAAGGGCACTCGGAATTCGGCCGAGGGCTCCGCAATCGGATTGGCCTCGCCGACCTGCGGCAGGCGGAAGAGTTGGTTCATCGGTTCGACACTCGAAATTTCAGTCTCGCTGACGTCGGTGCGAGGGCGGGGCGGTGCCCGCGGGAGGGGAAGATCAGGTCCGACCCGGCTTTTCCGCTACACCGGGGCCCGCAGGCCATAGGCCGGGACCGCGCAATCGCGGAGGAAGCGAAGAATCAGGACGGCCGTTGATCGGTCGTAAGTAATCCGCTTTGCGCAACAGGCAAGCCCCGCGTCAGTCGCAGGCCCCCTGCACACAGAGCAAATGTCGAAGACCAGGCCTTTTAACGATCATGGAGTGATGGCCAGCAGGCCCGTTTCCTTGTGACCCTGAGAGTGCAATGGTGTCGGCTCTCCCTAGAACAAGGTCACCGGCTCGGTATGCACGCTCTCATCACCGGCTCGGCAGGCTTCATCGGTCACGCTCTCAGCCGTCGCTTGCTGGCCCAGGGGCATCGCGTGACCGGCTTCGACGCCATGTCGGATTACTACGACGTCGAACTGAAGCGAGCCCGCCACCGCAATCTCGCTCAATACTCGTGCTTCACCGCAGTCGAAGCGCGGCTCGAGACGCCGGGTGCGGTGCGCGATGTGATGGAAGCGGCCAAGCCCGACATCGTGTTCCACCTCGCTGCGCAGGCGGGCGTACGCTACAGCCTCGTCAATCCACAGGCCTATGTCGACGCCAATCTCGTCGGTGTCGCCAATATCCTCGAAGCGGTGCGGGCGCATCCGGTGCGGCACCTGATGCTGGCATCGACCAGTTCGGCCTATGGCGGCAATACCAGCCTTCCCTTCCGCGAAACCGACCGTGCCGTCACGCCCCTGACGTTGTACGCCGCGTCGAAGATCGCGGGGGAGGCCATGGCCCATTCCTACGCACATCTCTTCTCGGTGCCGACCACGGCGTTCCGGTTCTTCACGGTCTACGGACCCTGGGGGCGGCCGGACATGGCGCTGTTCTTGTTTACCCGTAAGATTTTGTCGGGGGAGCCGATCGAAGTCTTCGGCGAGGGGGCGGCCGAGCGCGACTTCACCTATATCGACGATCTGGTCGATGCCATCGTGCGGCTCTCGGATCATCCCCCGCCGCTCCCGTCCGAAGGTGGGCCGGTCTCGGACGCCGATACGCTCAGCAACGTGGCGCCCTACCGCCTCGTGAACATCGGCGGCGGTCGTCCGGTGCGGCTCGATGCGATGATCGGTGCTTTGGAGGCCGCTTTAGGTCGGGAGGCTTTACGGATCCTCAAGCCCCTCCCGCCGGGCGATGTCATTCGCACCCATGCCAGCACTGCCCTGCTCGATGCGCTGATCGGTAAGGTTCCGGAAACTCCGTTGGAGGTCGGTATTCCGGCTTTCGTCGAGTGGTATCGCTCTTACTACCCTGACGCATGATCGGGATTCGATCTTGTTGCGCTCCTATTGATGTGGAGTTCCGGTTCGGAAACCCCGGTATACGTAGAACGGTGTTCGCATGTGCGAAAAGTGTTTGATAGAACGGTCTGACTCGAGACGTCACTGATCGCACCCGGCTGCGGTCGGATCAGGGCCCGTCACGGGCTCGACGGACACGCCAGAGAGGGTATTCGATGCGGATTGCGATGATTGGTTCAGGCTATGTCGGCCTGGTGTCGGGTGCCTGCTTCGCCGATTTCGGCCACGACGTGGTGTGCGTCGACAACGATCCGAAGAAGATCGAAGCTCTGGAAGCCGGCCGTATGCCGATCTACGAGCCGGGTCTGGAAGCCTTGGTGGCCGACAATGTGCGCCAGAAGCGCCTCTCCTTCACCACCGATCTCAAGCCCGCCGTTGCGGGCGCGGACGCCGTTTTCATCGCGGTCGGCACGCCCTCGCGCCGTGGTGATGGCTTCGCCGATCTCTCCTATGTCTACGCCGCCGCCCGCGAAATCGCCCAAGCGGTGACCGGCTACACGGTCGTGGTGACCAAATCCACGGTGCCGGTCGGCACCGGTGATGAAGTCGAGCGCATCATCCGCGAAGCCCGGCCCGACGCCGAAGTGGGGGTTGCCTCCAACCCTGAATTCCTGCGCGAGGGCGCCGCCATCGGCGACTTCAAGCGTCCCGACCGTATCGTCATCGGCGCCGAGGATGAGCGCGCGGCCGCCGTCATGCAGGAGGTCTACCGCCCGCTCTATCTCAATGCCGCGCCGATCATCGTCACGGGCCGCCGCACGGCGGAACTGACCAAGTACGCCGCCAACGCATTCCTTGCGACCAAGATCACCTTCATCAACGAGATCGCGGATCTCTGCGAGCGGGTCGGCGCGAATGTTCAGGAGGTCGCGCGCGGTATCGGCCTCGATAACCGCATCGGCTCGAAGTTCCTGCATGCAGGCCCCGGCTACGGCGGCTCCTGCTTCCCCAAGGACACGCTCGCCCTGGTCAAGACGGCTCAGGATTACGCGACGCCGATCCGGATCGTGGAAACGGTGGTCTCGGTCAACGATCAGCGCAAGCGCGCCATGGCGCGCAAGGTCGTGGCGGCGGCGGGAGGCTCGGTGCGCGGCAAGACCGTGGCCTTGCTCGGCCTGACGTTCAAGCCGGACACGGACGACATGCGCGATGCGCCGTCGCTCTCGATCATCGCCGGACTTCAGGATGGGGGCGCCAAAGTGGTGGCCTACGATCCCGAGGGTATCGAGCAGGCGCGTCCGCTTCTCGAAGGCGTGACCTATGCCGACGACGCCTATAGCTGCGCGTCCGGCGCCGACATCCTGGTCATCGTGACGGAGTGGAGCGCGTTCCGCGCCCTCGACCTGCCGCGTCTGAAGACCCTGATGAACGCCCCCGTGCTCGTCGATCTGCGCAATGTCTACTCGCCGACCGACGCCGTGAAGCACGGTTTCCAATATGTGGGCATCGGCACCACACCGTCGAACGGCTGATGTAATTCCCGTCCCGGATCGGATCCGGGGCGGGACCTTCGCTGTCAGCGGGCGGTTCGGCGAGACAGCATGGTATAGAGCACTTGGGCGGCGATCACGCCCAGCACCGCCGCGGTCCCTTTGACCGAGAAATCGAACATCCTTCCGTGCCGACTCACGGTGAGGCCCTGCGCGATTTCGAGAAGTCCCGCCATGGCGACGCTTCCCACCATCGCCAGCAACCAACGGCGGGGATAGGACGTGGCGAGCAGGAAGCCGAACAAGGCATAGGCGATCGCACGCTCGAGATGCGGCGAGGCGATGACCGGGCGTGCCTCGATCGGCGAGAGCGTCACGAAGACGAGGATCGCCGCGACGGTCCAGGCTGCGAAGCGTACGAGGATCAGCATCGCTTTGTCGTCGCCCAGCCATGGCACGACGGTCAAGCTCCGTTTCCGGATAGGCTGACGCGCCGCGAATGCACACCTCGCCGTATTGATCCGGCGGCCCAATGCGGCCTCCAAATCTGAGGATGCACAATCTTCGCAAAAATTGTCGTCTGAAACGCTGATCGATTTGTGGCGGACATACCCAATTTGGAGGATGCATCGTCGCAGCCCGCGATGCCTCTTGTTCCTATCGTTCAAGTTGCCACAGCGCGGCATCCGCTGAACGGCCGCGGACGCATTGGGTTCGTGGCGGACGATGACGAGGGGGACAGATAATGATTCGAGAAAGCGAGGGGTTGCCCCGCTGGCTCCAGCGCCGGGAAAATCGACGCTCCGGTCGCTACGATGGCGACAAGGTCGTGCGCTGGATCGCGCGAAGAAACCTCAAGATGCGCGATCCGGTTTCGCCCGGCGAGGTTGCCGCGCCGGCCGAATGGTCACGCCTGTCGAGTTACAACGGACTTCGTCTGGTCTCTGACAACTGAAGTTCGGCCCGAAAGGTCGAGCCGTCGGGATCGAGCGTCTCGGGGGACGGACGCCCACGATCGGACGAGACGGGAAGGCCGGGGATCCGGGACCTCTGACCTAGCCACGCGACCGGCATGCTGATCGGCCGCGTGGTCCATCGCGAAGATCTCAAATCGATTTCGGATCTCGCCTACAACATGGCACTCAACGCTGGCGGATATCGGTGATGATCCAGCAGCCCGAATGCTGTGCCGGCGCCGGTCGAAAACGGCCTTGGACGGGTCGATAACAGGCGAGACGAATGCTCGGCCTCAAAGGTCATGAACGACTGTCTTGATGATGCCGGTCAAACTACTTGGCATGGCTTCCGGGCAGGTTCATGATCGATTCCGATAAGCCGCCCGATCACGCGGCGGCGTCGGAGGGTCGTCCCATGCTTGCCGCCAATCGCCTCGTCAAAGCCGCCTGGATCGCCGTCGATGTCACCAAGGAGCGGGCCGAGCGCGTGCTCGTCGTCGAAGCCTACATTGCCGTGAGCCCGCTGGAGAAGAACTACGACGCGGAGCGCTACGAGCGGGTGGTGGAAGATGTGCGGCGTGTGCTGGCCGCTCACCCTGAAATCGATCGTGCTTCGATCCTCAGCATGCATCGCGACACGGGATGCGCCGCCCTGTTCCGCGCGAAGCCGGCCACGGCGGCCTGAGGGCGGTTCCCGCAGGCTATGGCAGTCGAGAGGCACTGCGGCTGGATCGCGGGATAATTTAGCTTCCGCGCGCTTGGACGGGGTACCCGGCGGCGTGACCGACCCGACCGCCCGCCGGAAGTCCCCGTTACCTCACGGAACGCGGATTGACGGCACCGCCACGTCGAATCTCTGCCGGCCGGTGCCGCCGACACACGAGCAGAAGCGATCGCTCTGACGGTTTCGGATCGATCCCGGAGTGGACTTAAGCCTGGCCGCCATTCTCCAAGAACAGGCGGTAGGCCGGGTTGTCGGTCTCGTCGATGCAGGGATAGCCGAGCGCGTCGAGGACGGCGTCGAACCGGTCGCGCTCGGCCGGAGGCACCTCGATACCGGCGAGCACCCGGCCGTAATCGGCCCCGTGATTGCGATAGTGGAAGAGGCTGATGTTGAACCCATCGCCGAGGGCATCGAGAAACTTCATCAACGCGCCCGGTCGCTCCGGGAACTGGAAGCGGTAGAGCCGCTCATGCGGGAGGCCGGTGGCACGGCCGCCGACCATGTAGCGGACATGGACCTTGGCCATCTCATTGTCGCTCATGTCGGTGACGGCGTAGCCGTCCTTCTCCAAAGCGGCGATCAGATCGCGTTTTTCCGGCAGGCCGCCGGGGAGGTTGACGCCGACGAAGATGCGCGCCTCCGAACCCTTGGCATAGCGATAGTTGAATTCGGTGATGGCCCGCGGGCCCAAGGCCGCGATGAAGGCCCGATAGGCGCCCGCCCGCTCGGGAATGGTGACGCCGAGCAGAACCTCTCGCTGTTCGCCGATTTCCGCCCGCTCGGCGATATGGCGCAACCGATCGAAATTGAGATTGGCGCCGGACGAGATCGCCACCAGCGTGCCCGCCCCGGGATTTTGCGCGGCCCAGGCCTTCGCGCCCGCGAGGCTCAGCGCGCCGGAGGGTTCGGACACGGCGCGGGTATCATCGAACACGTCCTTCACGGCCGCGCACATCGCATCGGTGTCGACCGTGATCACCCCATCGAGATGCTCGCGGCACAGCCGGAACGTTTCCTCACCCGCTTGCCGCACGGCGACGCCGTCGGCGAACAGGCCGACGGTGGGGAGGGTCACGCGCTCGCCCGCCTCGAGGGCGGCGGCCATACAGGCGGCGTCGTCCGGTTCGACGCCGATCACCTTGGTCTCGGGCCTCAGATATTTCACGTAGACCGCGATGCCCGCGGCCAAGCCGCCGCCGCCGATCGGAACGAAGATCGCCTCGATCGGCCCGGAATGCTGATGCAGGATCTCCATCCCGATGGTGCCCTGGCCGGCGATGACCTCCGGGTCGTCGAACGGATGCAGGAAGGTCAGGCCCCATTGCGTCTCGAGGCGGCGGGCCTCGGTCAGGGCCTCGTCGAAGGCGTCGCCGTGCAGCACGACCTCCGCCCCCCGGGCCCGGCAGGCATCGACCTTGATGGCCGGTGTCGTGCGCGGCATCACGATCACGGCACGGACCCCGAGCTTGGCCGCGGCCAGGGCCACGCCCTGCGCGTGATTGCCGGCGGAGGCGCAGATCACCCCCCGAGCCAGCTGGTCAACGGGGAGCGATGCCATCTTGTTGTAGGCGCCGCGCAATTTGAAAGAGAAGACCGGCTGGAGATCCTCGCGCTTGAGCAGCACCGAGCGACCCAGCCGCTGGGTGAGCCGCGGCATCGGAAGGAGCGGGCTCTCGATCGCCACGTCGTAGACGCGGGCGGACAGGATCTTCTTGACGTAATCGGTCACGGGGCAGGCATCCGGCCGCAGCTGCGGGCCGAAGAGGATCTCCGGCCCTCTGATCGCGCGAGCGGGTCTGCCGAGAGACCGTCGAACGCGCGATGGGGAAGGACGTCGGTTTAGCCTGTTGCGCTGCGGGAGGCGAGGGGATCGGGGACGCAGGTCGGTCTTGCGCCTCGCCCCGTGCAGGTGGCTCTTGTCAGGCCTCGTGGGCGGTGGGCATGGTTTCCGGCATGAACGATGTGCCTTCCGAGATCGAGCGTCTCGCGCGCCTCGAGATCCGCCTCACCGAGCAGGAGGCGGTGATCGACGATCTGAATGCGACCATCACGGCGCAATGGAAAGTGATCGATCGGCTGACCCGGCAGCTGTCACGCCTGCAGGAGCAGGTCGAGGAGAGTGCGTTCCGGACCGCCAGCGGTGGCCCTGAACCGCCCCCGCCGCATTACTGAGACAGGTTTTGGATGCGATATTCCACCCGTCGTGTCGGCGTCCGCTCGCCCTCCGGGATGAGCCGACTCAAGACCTTGCGGGGCCGGTGATGCCGGACTTAGATTCGGGAAAGGGTACGCCATGAAGGGTTCGGTTCGGCGTATGACCCTGGCCGTTGCCCTCGCTCTCACGTCGAGCGCGGCAATCGCCTTGGATCGCGCGGCGCTGCCGTCCGAAGCGCCGATGGAGGCGTGCCCTGAGCAGGGCGCGGGATTCGCGCGGATTCCCGGGACCTCGACCTGCCTGCGCGTTTCAGGGCGCGTCGCCGCTGGAATCGATGCGGGAACACACGGAAGCGCGGCACCGGTGCGAGGTCGTTTCTCGGTCGATACGCGCTCCGACACCGATCTCGGGCCGGTGCGCTCGTTTCTCCGGCTCGACGCGGGACGCCACTGAGGATGCCCGGCAAACCGCCCGATAGTTCGGACTAATCGTCGCGATACACCCGCTCGCGGCGCTCGTGACGCTCCTGCGCTTCGAGCGAGAGCGTGGCGATGGGGCGGGCATCGAGGCGCTTGAGGGAAATCGGCTCGCCGGTTTCCTCGCAGAAGCCGTAGGAGCCGTCCTCCAGGCGGGCGAGCGCCGAGTCGATCTTACTGGTCAGCTTGCGTTGCCGGTCGCGGGCTCTGAGCTCGATGGCGCGATCCGTTTCCGAGGAAGCGCGGTCGGCGATATCGGGATGGTTCTCGTTCTCGCTTTGGAGCGCACTGAGGGTATCCTGCGCTTCGCGCAAGATTTCGCTCTTCCAGTTGAGCAGCTTGCGCCGGAAATACTCCCGTTGCCGCTCGTTCATGAAGGGCTCGTCGTCGGAGGGCCTGTAGCCGTCCTCGATCGTGACCTTCGCCATCGTATTCGCCCTCGCGCTCCCTGCCGGTCAGCGGCGATCTCGGCAGGGCTATAATCGAGCCGAGCAAGCTCCACAACGCACGGAGGCCGCCTCATGCACCGCGACGTGCATTGGCTGTGCCGTTGCGGCAAACACGTCACGGTGTTGATGGATCTCAGGGTGCGGAGGGGCGATCCCGGCGCTCACGAAGCCCATTCAGAGTTGCGGCGATCTCGTCGGCGAGCGGCCGCGCCAGGTTGTGGCGGTAATGCGTGTGGTCGAAAAACAGGGTCGGATCGTGCGAGGCCGGGCGGTCGCGACGCGCATCGACGACGCGACCGAGAGGATGGCGCGCCAGAGCCCCGATCATCGCGGCGCGGCAAGCGTCTTCGGCCTTCGCTCGTTCGGTGCCCGGCCGCCCCGTGCCAGCGACATAGACGGGTGGGAAGACTATCACGACCGGTACCTCGGCCGGCAGAGCCGCCAAGAAGGCGGCAAGGCGGTCGGCAGCGGGAAAGCCGGGGCCGGAGGTGGCGGGGTCGGGATCGTCCGGGACCGGTGTCTCCCGTACCCTGGTCAGGAACGCGGCATCCCTCTCGCCGAGCCGGATGTACTCGGGCTCGTAATCCCAGAAGCCATCCGCCCGCGCGACCTTGCGGTTCCCGGAACGCAGCCAGCCGATGCGACCGACGACCTCCTGGGCCACCGGCCAGCGCAGCAGACCGCGCAGATAGGACAGGATGTCGGGGCTATAGAGCCAGAACGGGAACGGCTTGTCGTTGGGAAGAGCCGGGTCGCTGACGCACCAGAAATCGTCGATGCCGAGCACCAGCGCCTCGGGCTTGGGATGATGGCGCAGGAACCAGCCCATCAGGGCGAGCTGCTCTGCCGGGCGGGTCGCCGTGACCGACAGCTGCACGAACGGGATGCCGGTCGCTGCGCTGAGTCGTGTGGGATCGATCAGTTGAATGCGCGAATTGCCGAAGATCGCTCCGGTGAAGGCGGGATCGCGTCCGCGCGAGGCGGCGGCCGTGCGCGGGCCCTGCGGGCGAACCGCGCCCACCGAGAACAGGGTCGACCGCCCGCTGTCGTAGGGATCGATCAGGTAGGCCAGCGCGAGGAAACCGGCGAAGAGGCCGACGGCGACGCATAGGAACAGGCGGGCGAACCCTGCCCAATCGCCCACCCTTGACCGGTCGGATGCGGAACTCCTCATGATCAGAACCGGAAGTAGATGAACTCGTAGTTCGCGTCGTCCCCGATCTTGAGAAGGACGACGACGAACAGGACGGCGAAGAGGGCGGCGAGCCAGCGGCGCGGCGAAAGCCGGTGTACGGCGGCCCAGGCGCTCGGACCCAGGGTCGCGACTGCGGCGGCCATTAGAATCGTGCGCCATTTGAAGCCTGAGCCGAGCTCGCCGAGGCCGAAGAGCCCCGCATAGATTGCCCCCGCCGCCGTAAACGAGGTCGCGCGGAACAGCACCCAGGTCAGCATGACGAACAGGGTCGTGAGCGCCCAGCCGAGCAGGATCGGCATCGGCCATCCCGCGCGCCGCCACAGGACGCCCGCGCCGAGGCCGATGCCGTGCGCGGCGCCCCAGGCGACGAAGGTCAGTCCCGCGCCATGCCACAGGCCGCCGAGCGTCATGGTGGCGAGCAGGGCGCCGACTTGCATCGCGAGGCCGCGGCGGTTCCCACCGAGGGGGATGTACAGGTAGTCGCGCAGGAAGCGCGAGAGCGTCATGTGCCAGCGACGCCAGAAATCGCGCAGGGAGGCCGCGCGATACGGAACGTCGAAGTTCTGCGGCAACACCACGCCGAACAGGAGCGCGATACCGAGCGCCATGTCGGTATAGCCGGAGAAGTCGAAGTAGATCTGGAGGCCGAAGCCGAGCGTCGCCTGCCACGCCTGCGCCGTCGTCACCGCCGCGCCGTCGGCGGCGGCCTGGAACACCGGGTTGACCATCGCCGCCAGCGGATCACCCAGGAGAACCTTCTTGGCGAGCCCGACGGTGAGCAGCATCAGACCGCGCCCGATCCGCTCGGCGGCGTCGGGCCGCTGGTAAGGACGCTCGTCGAACTGATGCACGATCTCGCTCCAGCGCACGAGCGGGCCGGCGAGAACTTGCGGGAAGAAGGCGATGTAGAGCGCGTATTTGGTGAACCCGAGGGAGGGCGCGCGCCCCGCCCTCAGGTCGGTCAGGTACATGATGTGGTGGAAGGTGAAGAACGAGATTCCGAGCGGCAGCACCAGATCGAGACGCGGTGGGCTGAGGCCTGGGATGAGAGCGGCCAAATCAGCGAAAAATCCCAGATATTTGAAGGCGGCGAGAAGAGCGAGATTGGCAGCAATGGCGGCCGGGAACAGCCAGGGATACGTCCGCTTCGCCAGAATGCGCGCGATCAGCCAATTGAGCGTGATGGAAGCGCCGAGCAGCGGCAGGAAGCGCCAGTCCCACCAGCCGTAGAACACGAGGGAGAGGCCGAGCAGCAGGGGCAGCCGCATCGCGGGCCGGTAGCGCTCGATGGCCGCATGCAGCAGGAATGCGGCGGGTAGAAAAGTCAGAAGGAAAACGAAGGAATTGAACAGCATCGCGGGCGGGTGAGATCGTCTCTCCTGGCGAGACCGGTGTGTCCGCTCACGGGCGCCGCGTTGTCATGGATCGCTACGGGACCGTCAATGGTGGCGACGACTTCCGGGTCGATCCCGATCACGTCAGCCACCGTTCACCTCTCCCGTTCTAAGCCTTGCTGTACGAGCGGGCCGAGCGGCCCGAACGGAGAGGATATCGTACGATGATGCACGCGAAGGCGTTCGCATTGGCTGCGGTGGTCGCCGGCAGCCTCGGATGGGCGGGAAGCGCCCAGGCCCTACCGCTTACCCCCGCGCCGCTCGGCGCAGGGGAGGGGGCGTTGGTGGAGCGCACGGCCGGGGGCTGCGGTCCCGGTTTCCATCCGAACCCCTGGGGCATCTGCCGCCCGAACCTGTACGGCCCGCGGCCGTATTGGGGGCGGCCGGTCTATGGCGGGCCCTACGGCTATTATCGCCCCCGGCCGGTCTACCGGCCCTACGACTATGACGGCCCGCGGCCGTTCTACCGTCCGCGTCCTGACTATTACTGAGACGATGGCGGCATCCGGTCCCTCGGCCGGGTGCCGCCCCTCAGGCGCTCCGCGCCATATCCAGCTTGGCAAGTTCCACCGCCGCCCGCACTTCGATCTCGGCCAGGAGCCCATCGAGGCGCGGATCGCCGCTCTCGGGAGTCCGCTCCGCGAGGCGCCCGGCAATGGCACGCAGATCCGACGTTGCCACCCTGCCGCCGATCAGCGCCGCCTTGAGCCGATCGAGCCCGTCGAGGAGGTCGTGACCGCGTTGCACCGAGCGACGACGGCGCTCCTGCGGGGTATCAGAACCATCCTGCCCCTGAAGCGTCAGGATCGCGTCGAGTCCGGCGAGCATGCCGGTCTGCGCCGTGCCGGCCGTGCTCGCGCGTTGTGGTTCGGTCTCTCCTGCCGTGAAGCCGCCCGGCGCGGTGGCGCGGCGCGAGCCCGACACGGAGCCCGCGGCGGCGGCGGCAAAGCGTGGGTCGACGCGCATCAATCCGGCCCCTGGAAGAGAGGGGCGAGAATCGGCCGCCACGGTTAAGCGCCGGTAAACGTCCCGGCAGTTCCTGCCGCCCCGGCAGAAAGCCGCCCGGTCCTGAAACGGTGTCGCCGTCGCGTTGTTCTGAGATAGATTAATATAAACAACAGCTTAGTGCGAGGTTCCGGCTGGCACGATCCTGGCTGTGCAGAGGACATGACGCCGAACCCGGTCGAAGTCCCTCCGATGCCGCTCCCGAAGCGCCTCCTGCCGTTCCGCCTGCTGGCCGTTCTGGCCTGCCTGCTCACGGCCGTTCCCGGTGGGGCCTTGGCTCTGTCGCGGGTCAAGGACCTTGCTTCCATCGAGGGTGTGCGCGCGAACCAGCTCGTCGGCTACGGCATCGTCGTCGGTCTCAACGGTACCGGCGATACGCTCAACAACATACCCTTCACCAAACAATCCCTGCAGGCGATGCTGGAGCGCCTGGGCGTCAACACCCGCGGCGCCACGATGCGCACGCAGAACCTCGCCGCCGTGATGGTGACCGCGAGCCTTCCGCCCTTCGCGACCCAGGGCACCCATATCGATGTGACCGTCTCCTCCCTGGGTGATGCGAAATCCCTGCAGGGCGGGACCCTGCTGGTGACGCCGTTGCTCGGGGCCGACGGAGAGGTCTACGCCCTGGCCCAGGGCTCGGTCGCCATTGCGGGCTTCTCCGCGGAAGGCGAGGCCGCCAAGATCACCCGCGGCGTGCCAACCAATGGGCGCATCTCGAACGGGGCCCTGATCGAGCGTGAGATGGCGTTCAAGCTCAATGAGGCGCGCACGCTCCGCCTGTCGCTGCGAAACCCGGACTTCACCACATCGAAGCGGATCGCTGCGGCCATCAACGATTTCATGGGGGCCGACACCGCCGAGCCGATCGATCCGGCTACCATCACTCTCCAGATTCCCGCCAAGTATCGCGGCAACATGATCCGCCTCATCACCGAGGTGGAGCAGTTGAGGGTCGAACCGGACCAGACCGCCCGAGTGGTGGTGGATGAGCGCTCCGGCATCATCGTGATGGGCCGCGACGTGCGGGTCTCCACCGTGGCCATCGCCCAGGGCAACCTCACGGTCACGATCACCGAGCAGCCGATGGTGAGCCAGCCCGGCCCGCTCTCGAACGGACAGACGGCGGTGGTGCCCCGGACCGGCGTGAAGGTCGATACGGGTGACGGCAACAAGCTGGCCCTGGTGAAGGAAGGCGTGACCCTGCGCGAACTCGTGGACGGCCTCAATGCCCTCGGCGTCGGCCCACGCGACCTGATCTCGATCCTTCAGGCGATCAAGACCGCCGGCGCGCTCCAAGCCGATATCGAACTGATGTGACCCCGACATTTCGGAGGACCGAAGCCATGTTCCCCCTCGCAACTTTCGCGGCATCGGCGGCCGTCGGTGTCGGCAAGAACCTGCTGCAATCGCTGTCGAAGACCGACACCGACACGATGGACACATCCAAGGCGGCGGTCAAAGCTCGCAAGACCGCCGATGATTTCGAGAAGATGTTCTTGGAGGATAGCCTGGAACGTCTGACACAGAGCGAGGGCACGGAAGGCCCCCTCGGCGAGAACGGCTCGGGCGGCGGGGTCTGGCGCTCGATGCTGACCAAGGAATACGCCAATGCCATCGTGAAGAGCGGTGGCGTCGGGATCAGCAACCAGGTCTATTCCGAGATGATGCGGATGCAGGAGGTCGGTCGTGGCGGCAAGTGAGACCCCCCTCCGCCTCAGCGACCGTGCCGGAGCGCAGGCCTTCGTCCAGAACCTGCTCGCCGTGATGAGCGAGCTCGAATCGGCCCTCGGCCGTGAGAGCGACGGTGTTCGTGCCGGGCGTATCGCCGAGGCGATGACGGGCGCCGCCGCCAAGGCGGACCTCGCCGCCGCCTACACGACCGGGCTGGAGACCGCGAAGGCCAATGCCATCGCGCTGGCCCGTTTCGCACCGGAAGGATTGGAGGCGCTGAAGACGGCTCAGCGACGCTTCGCGACCGTGCTGGAGACCAATCAGCAGGTTCTGGCCACCGCCCGCACCGTGTCCGAAGGGCTCATCAAGGCGCTCGCCGAAGAAGTCGGGAAAGCCCACACGCCCACCGTCTATGGTCGCCCCTCGCACAGTCCCTCGCCCTATGGCCGGGCTGGCGCGAACAGCGGACCGCTGATCCTCTCACGCAGCCTGTGACCCGGGCCGGATCGGTCGCATGGCCGATACTTCGATGATCGCGGATCGACCACCCTTGGGCGAAGGGCTGGGTGCGACAAACCAAACCTCGGCGATCGTTTGTGCCCGATATCGCGCAGCGTGCGGTAGCGAAATCTGAACACATTGTATCTTGTTGCGGCTGCCAAGCCTGCGGAACCTTCGCCATCTGTATCGCTTGCCCCCGAACACAATCTTCGGAGATAGCGCCCATGTCCAACGACGTGCTGATTCCATTGCTCGCCGTTTTCACGATCGTCGCGGTCGCGGGGTTCGCGGTCTGGCAGCGGGGCCGGGTCGCCCAGTCCAAGAAGGATCCGCAACGCTCGAGCTTCACCCAGGCTCACGGAGAAGCACCGCGCCCGAACCGGCCGGGCACGGAACACTGACGGTTCGTCCCATCAGAGCGATCGGTCTCTCGCATCCATCGGCCGAGACGGTCAGGCGAACCGAACGACGAGACGCGGACCGCGTTACGCGAGGTGGGTCGGCTCGACCCACCAACCCGGCTGTGCGGACCGCACCGCACGCGTCGCCGTCTCGGCGCATTCCCCATCGGTGAACACAGCGAACACCGTCGCGCCCGAGCCCGACATCCGGGCCAGGCGGCAGCCGGGCTGAGCCCGCAACAGCGCCAGAGCGTCCCCGACGATAGGGGCCACGGTGAGGGCCGGCTTTTCGAGATCGTTGCGGGCCGGGGTGATGGCTGCGAGCACGCTGTCGGCATCGGCACCGGCGGCGATGGAGGGATGTTTCGCCCCGTTGAGAGATTGGCCGATCGCCAGCCCGAGAGCTTTGAAGACCGGTGCGGTCGCGACGGGAACGCCGGGATTGACCAGAACCGCAGGGAGGGCGGCAAGATTGAGGACAGGGCCGACGGCTTCGCCCGCGCCCGTCATCATCCGGGCGCGTGGATCGAGGCAAACCGGTACATCGGCACCCGTGGCCCGCGCCGCCGCCATGATTGCGGGGTGGTCCAAGGGCAGGCCGTTCCGTTCCGCCAGCAGCCGCAGGGCTGCAGCGGCGTCCGAGGAGCCGCCTCCGATACCGGCTGCCACCGGCAATTCCTTGTGCAGATGAAAGGCACCGACCGTCAGACCCGGTAGGCCGGCCAGGAGATGGCGGGCGGCACGCAAGACGAGATTGTCGTCGAGGGGTCCCGCCGGTCCGGCGGTCGGGCCGGAGATGTCGAGGGTCAGACCCCGCCCAGGATCGAGCGAGAGCGTGTCCGCAACATCGGCGAAGGCCACGAGACTTTCGAGCACGTGGTAGCCGTCCTCGGGCCGACGGCCGAGCACGTGTAGAGTCAGGTTGATCTTGGCCGGAGCACGGGTGGTAAGGCGGGACACGGGCTCTCGGCCGGACGGAAGACGATGACGCCTGCCTTAGGGGTGACGGGCGGTGCGGGCAAGCCGTCGCTCGTGCGAAGGGCCCGGCGCGGGTGCGTGACCCACGCCGAAGCCGTTCCGTCACCAGCGGTGATGCCAGCCCGCGCGGTGCCAGCCCCAGCCGCCGTGATGGCCCCAGGGGCGATGCCAGCCGACATGGCGGTACCCCCACGGACGGCCCCAGCCGACATGGCGGTAACCCCAAGGGCGCCGCCAACCATAGCCGTAGCCGTACACGACCGGGCGGGCGTAATAGACCGGACGGTAGGCGTAGGGCCGCCAGTTCGGCTTGCACCAACCGGACCAGCCGCGGTGGAAACCGGGTCCGCACCCGTCGCGGGCTTCGGCGGTCGTCGCCGTGGCGGCAATGGTGCCGAGGGTGAGCAGCGTTGCGGCGGCAAGCTTCAATCGCATGATTGTCCTCCTTCGGTCATGGGTGACGCTCAGGAACGACGTCGAGAAAGCGATCGTTGCTGGATTACGAAAGTTTAATATTCCGGCCGGAACAATACAGCGATTCGTGAAGTGCCGATCGCGTTCTATTGCTGGTCGATGTCTGTGTCGCTCGAGTCGGATCAAGATGTGGTGAGATCTCGGGACTCGCGGCCGTGATCCATGCGCCGCCGTCCCAAGGCCCATTGTTCTCGTCAAACCAGCCCGATCTTGTTTTGTGAGACTTCGCGCAATGGCGTGTTCGGGCGCGGCATCGCGCCGGTCAAGTGCTTCTAGCGGCCGTCCGAGTGGCAGAGAATGGCGCGCACCGTCGTGCGGATAGGCCCGACATCCCTGCGGCCTGGGTGATCGACCCTCGGGAGCGATCCGGGGGGAGGAATGCGGGCATTCGTCGGTACGGACCTAGCCATGGCTCGACACCCGCCACAGTCAAGGCGCTGCGCGGAAGAAAGGGTCTGAGTTGGGGTATACTGTCGGCCGACCCCGAACGGCCGGCCGGGTCTCCCGCTTTGGACGGGAATAGCGGGGAAAGCCTAGAGGCGGTCCACGGACCACCACACGCTCCCTTGCGAGAACCGATATCGCCTAACCGCACGCACCCGAATTCCGGATGCGCGCGGCTGAGTCCGTCGCTGCGCTTGCAGGATGTCCGTCCGAAGACGGTCCTAACCGCCCGGCTTCTTATCGGCCGAGCCCGGCGCATCCCCCGGCGCGGGAGCCCCCTTGGGTAGTTCCGGGTTCGCCGGATTGTGCGGGGCGGCCACGGGTGCGGGGACCTGTTCCGCCGGGGCGGGCGGGTTCTCGGCCGTGGCGGTCGGCTTGTCCGGCTCGGGCAGGCCATCCTTGAGCTTCGCGTTGATCTTTTCGAGATCATCCGGCTCGGGATTGAGGTCCTTGGCATGCTGCCACTGGAACTTGCCCTCCAGCCGCCGCCCGGTGCGCCAATACGCGTCGCCGAGATGGTCGTTGATGGTCGGATCGCCGGGCTTCAGCTCGACGGCCTTCTCCAGCTCGCGCACCGCGTCGTCCCAGCGGCCGAGGCGGAAATAGGCCCAGCCGAGCGAGTCGATGATCATGCCGTCGCGGGGCGAGAGATCGACGGCCTGCTTCAGCATCTTGAAGCTCTCGTCGATGTTCATGTTCCGATCGACCCAGGAATAGGCGAGGTAATTGAGAACCTGCGCCTTGGCGTTGGGCTGGGTCGGGGGAAGCAGGGTCAGGGCCTTCTTCAGGTCGGCCTCCGCCTCGTTCCACTTGCCGGCCCGCTCGTAGGCGGTGCCGCGGAAGTAGAACAGCGTCCAGTGATTGGCCTCGACGCCCGCCGGGATCAGCTTGATCGCGCGGGTATAGGTCTCGGCAGCCTCGGCGAACTTCTTGCGCGAGCGCTGCACGTTGCCGACGGCGGAGATGACGTCGATGTTGTCGGGGTTGGCCTTGAGCACGGTGTTGAGATGCTCGAGAGCCTCGTCGCCCCGGCCCATCTGCTCGAGGTTGAGGCCGATCTGGATATCGGCATTGAGCTTGAGCGGGGAGCTCGCCGGGATCTGGGCGTAGGCCTCGTTCGACCGCTCGGTCTGCTTCATCCGATCGAGGGTGTCGGCGAGCGTCAGGCGCGCGACCGCGTGCTCGGGGGCGAGGTAAAGGGCCAAGCGAAGATAGACGACGGCGGGCAGTTCGTCGCCCTGCGTCGAGCCGGCGGAGCCGAGGCCGTACAGCACCTCCGCCGCACCTTCCTGCGCCGAGGCGATCAGCGGCGGCAGCGGTTTGCCGGCCTTGAGCTTGTCCAACGCGTCCACCACCATCGGGTGACGCGGCATCGTCTTCTCGAACTGGCTGTAGGCGTCGATCGCGAGATCGGTGCGGCCGATACCCGCCTCGAAGCGCGCATAGGCATCGACGATGCGCAGGGTGCTCTGATCGGCGTCGAAGGCCGCTTTCAGCTTCCGCTCCGCCTCGGCCTTATCGCCCACGAGGGCCGCGATCAGCCCGGCATGGTAGTCGCGGAAGACGTTGAAGTAGCGCTCGCCGCGCAGGCGGTTCAGCGTTTCGTTGGCGCGCTTGCCGTCACCCGCGCCGGCATAGGCCCAGGCAGTCAGGAGCGTGGCGGTCAGGTCGGCGGCGGCACCCTTGCCGCTGCGGGCGAAGCTCTGACGCGCAGGTCCGTACTGCCCGGCTTTCAGCTGACGCACACCCAGCGCCAGCTGGGCAAGCCCGTTCGAGCCTTCGCGAGTCGCGAGTCGCTCGGCGGCGCGGAACGCGTCGGTCATGGCGCCGTCGGCCAGGAGCGAGACGAAGGCGCGCTCCAGCAGTTCGGCGTTGCGCGGATCGCCCTTCACCGCCTCCCGGTAGAAGCTGGCCGCGGCGGCGGTGTCCTTCGAGGCGCCGGCGATATAGGCGGAGAGGAAGTTGCCCTCCAGCGATTCCGCCGGCTCGTATTCGGAGATCGGCGAGGATTCCCGCGGCTGCAGCGCGGCGGCCGGCAGAGTGCCGGCCACGGAGCCCAAGAGCATCAGGGCGAGCGCGGCAGCGCTCCGGCGGGCGGTGGTTCCGTTCATGATCACCAGACGCGGCTCCATGCGGCGCCGCGCGAGGGTTGCCCCTCTTGTCGACCGGCACCGGTTCGGCGGGGGACACTGAACTCCTTCCGCCATGACCGCAAGGCGAAAGGATGGCGCGGGGGAGAGGCGTTTTGGCCGCTCAAGAATCCCCCGCGATCTCCGCCTTGGCGTCCTCGACGAGCCCCGCAAGGCCGGCATCGACCTCGGAGCCGAGCAGCGCCCGCTCCGCATTCGTGAGATCCTTGGCCCAGGCGCCGCCCCCGAAACCCTCACGGCAGCGGGCGCGCTCGGACTCGATGGCGGCTTCGGTTCCGGCCGGGTCCGCCCGCATCGCCGCGACGAAACCGAACCATGCCGCGCGTTCCACCACCGCGAGGCGGGCGCGCAAGCGCATCTCCACCGCGCGGGCCGGATCGACCGCTCCCTCGTCGTTTTCGGCCATCGTGGATCCCCGTTTCGCCTCAGCGGCGCTGCTCGCAGCGCGTCTTCACGTAGGTCTTGGAGTCGGTTTCGGTATGCCCTGCACTGGCGGCGAGAACCGGCCCTTGGATCAGGCATTCCTGAAGGGTGTGCGCCGGGCCGACGATCACGTCCAGCGCCGTCTCGCGCGAGCAATCGGGCACCTGAACCGTGGAAGCGCAGACGAGGGCGACGACGAGGATCGGGTTCATGCGGGTCCGGCCTCCGATGGGGTCCGACCGGCAGCGATCGGGCTCGGAAGTTAGAACGGCCCGGCGGCCCGACGCTCCCAAAAAATCCCGTGATCCGGCTGCGTCACAGTCGCACGCGGACGCTCACGCGTCGTCCCGCCGATGGGATGTCCGCCGGAAGCCTAGGAACGATGCCCCGGCTCGGTTGCGCCGGGACCTGGGGGCATCGAAATCCCGACGTCGGCATCTCAAAACGCTCAGAGGCCGCGACCGGCAAGGCGTGCGCTCAAGGCCCGTCCGCGTTCTGCCCCAAAAAAGTCGCAACAGAGGCCTGTCTTCCGCGCCTCCGGACGGGGTCGTTGCGAGGAGGCGACATGTCTTTCGACGTCATCCTGACGAAATCAGCCCAGGAACTCGGCGAGAGTCGTGGTGTCTTGCCAGATCTCGAAGAGCGGGCGCGGGACGAGATCGCGGATCTCCCCGGCGATGGCCTGGAAGAATTGGAGCGGCGGCTGTTTCATGCCTTCGCCCTCGATGACGGCACCGCAGTGATCTGCTCGCTCACCGCGGACGGGGCCGTGCGCGTCGATGCCTGCGAGGCGGACGCCGCGGCCTGAACGCGATCCGGAACCCACGCGACGAGAGCTGGATTCCTCCTCCCGATCAACGACCCGTCGAGGAGGAACCATGTCCCATGACACCGTCGGCATCGAGGCCGACTTCGCCACCCGCGAATCCGCCCACGCGGCCAAGAACCGCCTCGTGCGGGCGGGCTTTGCCCGCAACAGCATCGACATCTTCCGCGACGGCGACGGCTTCGTCGTCCGTCTGCCGATCCGCGAGGAGAACCGGGCGCGCGCCGCCCGCCTGCTGAAGGGCACCGCGTTGGTCGAGCGCGCCAAGCACAGCGGCTGGGCCGCCGCCGACCGGGTCGGCAGCCAACCGCTTCTGGCGCTGGGCATCGCGGCGCTGGCGGGCTTCGCGATCTATGGGCTGACCAACCGGCGCTGAGGCCGCTTCAGCCTTCCTCGAAGTAGCGGTTGCCCGGCCGCTTCAGCCCGAGATGGTCACGCAGCGTCGTGCCTTCATACTCGGTGCGGAAGAGGCCGCGGCGCTGCAATTCGGGCACGACCCCATGGCAGACATCGTCGAGTCCCTCGGGCACGAAGGGGAACATGACGTTGAAGCCGTCGCAGCCCTCGCCGTGGAGCCATTCGGCCATTCGGTCGGCGATCTGCTCCGGCGTGCCGACGAAGGTCAGCCCGCTATAGCCGCCGACCTTCTGCGCGAGTTCGCGGACGGTCGCACCGGTACGGCGGGCATAGTCGACGATCTGCGCCTGCCCGCTCTTGCTGGCGTTCGATTCCGGAATCTCCGGCAGCGGCGCGTCGAGCTCGAAACCCGAGGCGTCGGTGCCGAGCCGGACCGAGAGATTGGCGAGCCCGCTTTCCACCGGCACCAGGGCGTCGAGCCGCGCCTTCTTCGCCTTCGCCTCCTCCTCGGTGCCACCGACCACCACGAAGGCACCGGGCAGGATCTTCAGGGCGTCCGGGTCGCGGCCCGCCGCCCGCATCCGGCCCTTTACGTCGGCATAGAACCTTTGGCCGGCCTCGAGCGTCGAGGATGAGCCGAACACCATCTCGGCGGTCTCCGCTGCGATCTGACGGCCCGCCTCGGAGGCGCCCGCCTGCACGATCACCGGCCAGCCCTGGACCGGCCGAGCCACGTTCAGCGGGCCCTTCACCTTCAAGAATTCCCCCTTGTGGTTCAGGGTGTGCAGCTTGTCGGGATCGAAGAACAGGCCGGCTTCGACATCGCGCACGAAGGCATCGTCCGCCCAGGAATCCCAGAGTCCGGTGACGACTTCGTAGAACTCGCGGGCCCGCGCATAGCGGGTGGCGTGATCGAGATGGGCGTCGCGCCCGAAATTCAGGGCTTCGTCGGGATTGCCCGACGTGACGAGATTCCAGGCCGCCCGGCCCTTGGAGATGTGGTCGAGCGAGGCGAATTTTCGGGCGACGTGATAGGGCTCGTTATAGGTGGTCGAGGCGGTGGCGATCAGCCCGATCCGTTCCGTCACCATGGCGAGCGCCGGAAGCAGGGTCAGCGGATCGAACGAGGTCACGGTGGCCGAGCGCTTGAGCGCCTCCATCGGCATGTTCATCACCGCCAGATGATCGGCCATGAAGAAGGCGTCGAACTTCGCCGCCTCCAGCGTGCGGATGAAGCGCACGAGGTGGTCGAGATTGAAGTTCGCATCCGGAAAGCTGCCCGGATAGCGCCACCACGCGGTGTGAATGCCGATGGGGCGCATGAACGCGCCGAGGTGGAGTTTTTTGCTGATCGCGTTCCCCATGCCTGCCTCCGGCTCGAGCCTGTCGCCCCGCACGATATGGCGTGGATCGCCCATCGCCGCATCGTCGGACTCGCGGATGGGGACAGGTAGGCCAAGCCGGACCCGATTGACTGCGCCGTGATCCGGGAGAATCGCCGCGTTCGCGACGTCAGCCTGCCGACGTCAGCGACGCTTTCCGCAGCACTTCAGAAAGGTTCTCCCCAACGCTTACCCGTTCGAGGAACTCGTCCCTCGAGACGATGAGGTCCCTCTCCCAATCAGATGTCCAACTCGGCCCCATCGGCAAACGCCGCCCGCTCCGTGATGAACGCGAAGCGCGCTTCCGGCTTGTTGCCCATCAGCCGTTCCACGGTGTCCCCGGTCGATTCCCGCGCCTCGTCGAGCACCGCGACGCGCAGGAGCGTGCGCTTGCGCGGGTCCATCGTTGTCTCCTTCAACTGCGCCGGCATCATCTCGCCGAGACCTTTGAAGCGGCCGATCTCGACCTTGCCGTTCTTGAACACGGTCTTGATGACCCGCTCCTTGTCGGCATCGTCGCGGGCATAGGCCGATTTGGCGCCCTGGCTGATCCGATAGAGTGGCGGGATCGCCAGATACAGGTGGCCCTTGTCGATGAGCTTGGGCATCTGACGATAGAAGAAGGTGATCAGGAGCGAGGCGATGTGGGCGCCGTCCACGTCCGCGTCGGTCATGATGATGACCTTGTCGTAGCGAAGGTCGCCCTCGCGAAAATTCGCGCCGGTGCCGCAGCCCAGCGCCAGCGTCAGGTCCGAGATGAGCTGGTTGGCGCCGAGCTTGTCGCGGCTGGCCGAGGCCACGTTCAGGATCTTGCCCCGCAGGGGGAGCACGGCCTGCGTGGCACGGTCGCGCGCCTGCTTGGCCGAGCCGCCGGCCGAGTCGCCCTCGACGATGAAGATCTCGGACCCCGCAGTGCCGGCCGCCGAGCAATCGGCGAGCTTGCCGGGAAGCCGCAGCTTGCGCGTGGCGGATTTGCGGGCGACCTCCTTCTCCTGGCGGCGGCGCAGGCGCTCTTCGGCCCGGTCGATCACCCAGTCGAGCAGCTTGTTGGCCTGGGCCGGCGAGGCGGCGAGCCAGTGATCGAAGGCGTCGCGCACCGCCGTCTCGACGATGCGGGACGCCTCCACCGTGGCGAGCTTGTCCTTGGTCTGTCCCTGGAATTCCGGCTCGCGGATGAAGACCGACAGCATGGAGGCACAGGTCGCCATCACGTCGTCGGTGGTTACCGCCGTCATGCGCTTGGCCTGATTCACCCGCTCGGCATGCTCGCGCAGGCCGCGCAGCAGCGCGACGCGCAGGCCCGATTCGTGGGTGCCGCCCTCCGGCGTCGGGATGGTGTTGCAGTAGGAATGCGAGACGCCGTCATCGGCCACCGTCCAGGCCACCGCCCATTCGAGCGAGCCGTGGGAGCCGGGCTTCGTCACCTTGCCGGAGAACATCGCGTCGAGGACGAGCTCTTTCCCCTCGATGTCGCGAGCAAGATAATCTGACAGGCCGCCGGGGAAGCGATGCACGGCCTCCGCCGGAACGTCCTCCATGCCTTCGAGGAGAGAGGGCGCGCAGCGCCAGCGGATCTCGACGCCGCCGAAGAGATAGGCCTTGGAGCGGGCCATCTTGAACAGGCGCCGCGGGTCGAATTTCAGCGAGCCGAAGATCTGCGCGTCGGGGTGGAAGCGCACCCGCGTGCCGCGCCGGTTCTGCACGCGGCCGACCGTCTCCAGCGAACCCTGTGCGTGACCGCGCGAGAAGGTCTGGCGGTAGAGGGTCTGATTGCGGGCGACTTCGACCTCCAGAACGTCGGACAGCGCGTTGACCACCGAGATGCCGACGCCGTGCAGGCCGCCGGAGGTCTCGTAGACCTTCGAATCGAACTTTCCGCCCGCGTGCAGCGTGGTCATGATGACCTCGAGCGCGGACTTGCCCGGGAATTTCGGATGCGGATCGACCGGGATGCCGCGGCCATTGTCGGTGATGACGAGAGACCCGGTCTCTTCGAGCTCGACCTCGATGAAGCTCGCATGGCCCGCGACGGCCTCGTCCATCGAATTGTCGATCACCTCGGCGAAGAGGTGGTGCAGAGCCCGCTCATCGGTGCCGCCGATATACATGCCGGGCCGGCGCCGCACCGGCTCCAGACCTTCCAGAACTTCGATCGCCGACGCGTCGTAGCCGGCCTCCGCCGTCTCCGGCACGGCCGCCGGCACCGCCGCGAGGCGACGGCGCTCCGCTTCCGCACGCACCGGCTTGGCCTCGGACGGAGGCTTCGCACCCGGACCGAACAGATCGCGCGCCGGATCGCTCACGCGACGGCTCCTCGAGTCGGGACGGAGACGGGCTGCATGGCTCTTCATACCTTCTTGATACAGGAACAAACAGGAAACAAAAAGTGTCCTGTCGGCCCTCCGGCGCCGCAGCATCGCATGCCGTCGGCGGCCCGTTCAATTCGTGGGACCGCACATCGTAGGCCGGATCCTGTCACGACAGTGATGCAAGGGGATGGTTAAGGAGTGCCTGCGGGGCCGGAGGGAACCGATGTGCGTTGGCGCACGTTGTCCCGGAAACGTCAGCTTGACCATTGGGAGATCCGCCGATGACCGCTGCTGCGCAGGCCCGCCACCTCTCCCTCGCGCGCCTGGAACGGGTGGCCGGTCAGGCCTTCGGTTACGCGGAAGACATCGAGCCGGTGGCGCCGCGATATCTCCTCTCCGCCTCGTCGAGCATCGCGCTGGCGACGGTTGCGACGGCTCTGGCGGCGACCTTCAGCTACTTCGTCTAAGGTCGTTACCCGCCGAGCCCTGAAGTGAGGGGCGGGACGAAACGAGGCGGCTTGTTCCGGGCGCCACCTTGGCCCTGGCTGTGGTCCTTGGAAGGTCATCAGGTCGATCAGACCTTGCACTTTGACTCGTTTTCGGTCCCGAGAGGTGCATCTGGATCCGTTGGACGGTGGCCTGAGACGCCATTGAGGGTTCGATCGGAAAGGCTCCTCGACGCCATTTGGCAAGCAGGACCGAGCGCTATCCTTCGGTCCTGCCCGACCGACCCCTAAATGACGAAGAAGGCCTCGACCTTTTCGCGCAGTCCGCGGGGTGATGTCCTCAGCCTGATATTCGTCGGGACTGGCGCGGCGCGTTTCACCAGCCGCAGAAACGTCTCGTAGGCCGACCGGAGATTGTTCGAGTTCGGCTCGACATCGGCTTTGACCAAGGCGCCGGCCGCCGATTTCCAGAGTTGCGATTGCGGCCCGTGCAGGGCTTCCTCGAGCCCATGGCGATGCAGGGCCGACAAGGCGTCGGGCACGTTGTCGACGAGTTTCACGCCGAAATCCGGACGTTGCGGATCGAGCCAGACAACCACCGTTTCAGGGAAATTGTTCGACGTCACGATCGAAGCTCCCATGGCTATTCGTGTTCATGCAATGCGCATTATAACACCAAGTTGCATGCGAATGCTTTGGGTTGCCTATCGTGGTAAAGGTTCGGTAACCTTCTCCCGCATAATTATATAAGTTGAGAGGAATTAACTGCCCTCGCCTGGACGTTGTGGATCGAATTCCAGGACGCCAGGGGCTCCACGCCCCCCTTACGGTGAGCACGCCGGTCCAAGTCATTTTGCTGATTGCGGGAGGCTGAGCCGATGCGGCTCAGCGACAGGTTCCCGCCGCATCGGCTCGGTCGCGGGGGCCGTGGGCAGGGCGGCGAACAGTTCCGGTTCGATCGTGTGAACCGTGACGGCGACGCAGCGACGCTCGCGACGGAGGCCTTACTTATCCTTCAGCACATCGATCGGGTTCGTGCGCTGGGCGGGCGAGGGCTCTCGGGTCAGCCCCGTGCCGCTACGTCCCTCGACGGGCGCGCGGCCGCCACCGACGGCACTCTCCGCACCTTGATCCTTGCCCTGCGACGGTACGGAGCCGCTCGCGAGCTCGAGGCAGGTCACCAACTCGACATAGGAGGGCGATCCGCCCGCCTTGAATTGCTGGGAGCATTGCGTCTTGGCGGCCTCGGGGAACTTGCCCCAATTCTTCTTCAACTCGTCATGGGCCCCCCGTTCGGAACGGAGGCAGCCATCGAGGCTCGCATTCTCGCTGATGCTCACCTGCGCCCGCTGAGCCGACTTGCAGGTGGATTCGACGTCGAGCCGGGGCGGCCCGTCCTCCGCAAGAGCCGGCCCGGACAGCACGGCGAAACCTAGGGCGGCGAGAAGGATGCGTGTCGTCATGACGGCTCGTACGAGGTTCGCGGGAGGGCAGGGCGCTCGCAACGACAACGCACCGGAAGCGACGTCGGACGTGGCCGAGCGCAAAAATCCCGCCGCTACCCTCAGGACGAAGCCGCGCCGTGCAGCGCCTCGTCGAGATCGCGGAACAGGTCGTTCGGATCCTCGATCCCCACCGAGAGGCGCAGGAGGTCGGGCGGGCAGGGGGTGCCGGTGCCCTCGACCGAGGCGCGGTGTTCGATCAGGCTCTCGACGCCCCCGAGCGAGGTCGCCCTCTTCCACAGTCGTACCCGCGCCGCGGTCGCGATCGCTGCGGCCTCACCGCCAGCGACCCGAATCGACAGCATGAAGCCGAAGCCTCCCTGCATCTGCCGCGCCGCCACCGCGTGGCCCGGATGGTCCGCGAGGCCGGGATAGAGCACGGTTCCCACCAAGGGATGACCCGACAGGCGCTCGGCGAGATGCAGCGCTCCGGCACTCTGGGCGCTCACCCGGAGGGGAAGGGTGCGCAGGCCCCGCATCAGCAGATAGGCCTCGAACGGACCGAGGATCGCCCCCCATGTCGCCCGGATGGCGATCAGGCGCTCCCAGAAGGCATCGGGCCGCGCGGCGGCCAGCACCCCGGCCACCACGTCCGAATGGCCGTTCAGGATCTTGGTCGCCGAATGCATCACGAGATCGGCCCCGAGCTCCAGTGGCCGGGTGACGATCGGACTCGACGCGGTGGAATCGACGACGAGCCGCGCACCGGCCGCATGCGCCAACTCCGCGACAGCGGCGAGGTCGACGATGGTGCAGAGCGGGTTGCCCGGGGTCTCGACCCAGACGAGGCGGGTGCGGCCGGGTACGAAAGCGGCGCGGACGGCGTCGCGATCGTCCATCGCCACGAAATCGACTGTGAGGCCGAGCCGGGGCGCTTCCTGCCGCAGCCAGCGCTTCAGGCCCCAATACATCACCTCCGGCGCGATCACGTGGTCGCCCGGAGCGAGCGCACTGAACACCGCCGCCGCCGCCGCCATGCCGGAGCCGAACAACAGCGCGCCGGCCTCCGCCCCTTCCAGGGCGGCGATGACGCCTTCGGCCTCGCGGATCGTGGCGTTGTCGGGCCGGGCATAGGAGAAGCCCGAACGGTAGCCGTTGTCGGCGTCGCGGAGATAGGTGGTCGAGAGGTGGAGCGGCGGCACCACCGCGCGGGTCACGGGATCGATATACCCCATTGCCTGCGCGGCGAGCGTGCGCGGTGACCAGTCGGCGACGTTCAACGCACCGCGTGCATGTCCCGCATCCGGATCGGTCTCGGGCGCGTTGGTCCGGCTCATGGCATCCTCGTCCGGTGCGGCTGGTTGGGGAATCCGTACCCGCCGCCTTGAGGGAAACCCCGCTTCCGGGCAAGGCAGATCATCGATGGACGGAGCATCGCACGGCGCATGACCACCCTTGAGGTTCCCGAGCGGCCGGCCCTGCCGCCGCTGCCCCGCATCGCTGCCGCGATCCTGCCGGTGGTGTTGACCGCGGCGATCGGCTCGTTGGCCACGGGCTCGAATATCGAGACGTGGTACGAGACGATCCGGAAGCCCGCCTTCAACCCGCCGAACTGGCTGTTCCCGGTGGCGTGGACGGTGCTCTACGCGATGATCGCCGTCTCGCTCTGGCGGCTCCTCGGGGCGCGGCCGGTGGTGGGGCCGTCGCGGCGGGCCTGGTGGCTGACGCTCGCCGCGTTCGGGGGCCAACTCGCCCTCAACGCTGCCTGGACTCCGGTCTTTTTCGCTGCCCACGAACTCGGGCTCGCCCTGGTCGTGGCGCTGGCAATGCTCGCCATGATCCTCTGGACGATCCGCCTCTCCTGGCGGTTCGACCGTGCCGCCGCCTTGCTGCTCGTGCCCTACGCCGCCTGGGTCAGCTTCGCCTGCCTGTTGAACGGCGTCATCTGGCAGATGAACTGACGGGTCAGGCCGCCAGCGCTCGCGACACCGTGGAGCGCAGATCGGCGAGGGAGAACGGCTTGGTCAGCACGTCGGTGACGATGGCGTCCAAGCCGCGGGCGCGCTCACGCTGGTCGGCGAAGCCGGTCATCAGCAGGATCGTTAGGTCGGGGTAGTCGCGCTTGGCCGCGAGCGCCAGGGCAATGCCGTCCATCAGCGGCATGCGGATATCGGTGAGCATCAGGTCGAACCCGCCGCCCGCCTCACTCAGACGATCGAGACCGTCGCTGCCGTCGATGGCGGTCACGACGGAATGACCGTCGAGCTCAAGACCCCTTTTGAGGAAGCCGCGCAGCGTGTCCTCGTCATCCACGAGTAGGATGCGCGCCATGATCGGCTGTCCTCTGCCCTTCCTCGGATCGTCGTCGCGTTTCCCGACTGATCAAGCGCGACCGTGGCCTGTCAAGCCCTTGCGCGCGTTCAGGTTCCCTCCGCATCCCTTATGAGCGGAAGTGTCGCTGATTTGTCGGGATAATTCAGACGTCGTCAGGCGCCGCCGAAGAGATCCGGATCGGTGCTCTCGTAATCGACCAGTCCGACGAAGGGGAGTTGGCGGAAGGCGTGGGCCGCGTCCATGCCATAGCCTACCACGAATACATCCGGGCAGGTGAAGCCGACGAAATCCGCGTCGATCGTCACCGCCCGCTTGCCGGGCTTCTCCAGCAGCACCGCGGTGAGGACCCGACGGGCCCCGCGGGCCATCAGCAGATCCTTGGCGAAGACGATGGTGCGGCCCGATTCGAGGATGTCGTCGACGAGGAGGACGTCGCGGCCGCGCACCTCGCTCTGCACATCGCGCAGGATCTCGACCTGCCCCGACGAGACGGTGGAGGTGCGATAGCTCGACAGGTGCACGAACTCGACCTGCGGCGACAAACCGGCCCGGTGCAGCGCCCGCAGCAGGTCGGCGGCGAACATGAAGCTGCCCTTGAGCACGGCCACGACCAGCAGATTGTCGGGCTTGGCCGCGACGATGTCGCTCGCGAGCTCATCGTTCCTTTGGGCGATCGTAGCCTCATCGAACAGGACGCGGACGCGTTTGGATGCAGTGCTCATGCGGACGGAAGAACCTGGGACGCTTGCGGCTGCCGCGGATGGGCGACGTTGCAGAGCAACATAGCATGTGTGGCCCGCTCCGCCACATTCCGGTTCGGTCAGTGATGCGCGGCGGGGGCTGCCGCACTCGCTTCGGCGAAGTGCACCTCGACGCTTCGGCCCTGCGCCGGAGGCGCCGACAGGCTCGCCTTGAAGCGGGCACGCTCGCCGGGCTCCAGGGCGGCGCGGGGGCCGGGGACCGTCCAGCGATAGAGCGATTGGCCGTGTTCGTCGCGAATCTCGACCTCGACCGGCGGGACCGCGACGCGGGTGCGGGCCACGGCGATGAGATCACCCTCCACCACGAGCTGGGCCGGATTGGCGCCGTCGGCCGCGGTCTGGAAGGAGGCGACATCCGAGAAATCGATGCCGCGCAGGTTCACGGCCAGGCCGATACCGGCATAGAGCGCGGCCGTCTGAGGCATGGCCCGCACCACCGTCGCTCGCCCGAGGAGCGCCAGCGGCAGCAGCGCGGCAACGGCCAGACCCGCCGCAAGCGCGGGCGAGAGTCGGCGTGGGCCCGCGCGTTTCGCCGGGCGTGAGGGCTTCGGTGGCGAACGTCGGCGCGGTGCCGGCTCCTCGGCTCGCGCCGCGTCGGCGGGTGGCTCGGGAGCGGGCTTTTCGGCGACCGTAGCCGGTTCGACGGATTCGGCTGCGGGCGACAACTCGGCCAGTATCGCAGCGGCGACGTCGTCCGGACCGATGAACCACGTCTCCCGGCACGCGGCGCAGCGGACGGAGCGACCGGATGCGCCGACCCGATCGGTATCGATGCGGTACTCGCTGGCGCAGGCCGGGCAGACGATCAGCATGGGATAACGCTCGAGGCCGGGGCGGCGGGTTGCCGCGCGCTCGAAAAGGACACAAACGTTCTCCTCGAGTAGGGTTAACCGGCCGTGAAGCCGATTTGGGGCACGCCGCCTCGTCCGTCCCGGGCGAACCATCCCGGGACGATCCGTGACAACATTCGGTGGAGCGTGCGCGCCTTGTCGGCTGGGAAGAACACGGGCAGCCTGCTGTCCGGCGCGGAGGAGCCCGTCGTCCGGTTCGAGAGTGTCGGCATGCGCTACGGTCTCGGACCGGAGGTGCTCTCCGATGCGAGCTTCGAGATCGCCCCCCATTCCTTCCAGTTTCTCACCGGGCCCTCGGGTGCGGGCAAGACCACGCTCCTGCGGCTGATCCTGCTCTCGGTGAAGCCGACCCGGGGCCTCGTCTCGGTCTTCGGCGAGGAAGTGAGCGGCATCTCGAACGAGGCCCTGACCGGTCTTCGGCGCCGGATGGGTGTGGTCTTCCAGGATTTTCGCCTGCTCGATCACCTGACCACTTACGAGAATGTGGCTTTGCCCCTGCGGGTGCAGGAGCGGGCCGAGGCGAGCTACCGGGCCGAGGTCGTCGAATTGCTGCGCTGGGTGGGGCTCGGCGAGCGCATGCATGTGCTGCCGCCGCTCCTGTCGGGCGGTGAGAAGCAGCGCGCCGCCATTGCCCGTGCGCTGATCGCCCGGCCCGAGCTGCTGCTCGCCGACGAACCGACCGGCAACGTCGATCCGAGTCTTGCCCGCCGCCTCCTACGCCTGTTCATGGAGCTGAATCGGCTCGGCACCTCGGTGCTGATCGCCACCCACGATTACGGCCTGATGGACCTCGTCGATGCGCGTCGCATGGTGCTCGGCGAGGGCCGCCTGCGGATCGAGAACTGATGAACGAGGCCCGCCCCCCCGCGTCCTCGCGCCCGGCCGAGGTCGCCGAGCCGCCCTTGCCGGCGAATCTCCGGCGCAACGCTCCTCTGGTGCCGACCGATTCCGCGGCGAGCCGTGCGCTCGCCGCCGTCATCGCCATCCTGACCTTCCTCGCCGCCCTCTGCGCGGGAGCCGCCGAGATCGCCGTTTCGAGTGCGGGGCAGTGGCAGGGCAGCGTCGCCCAGGAGGTGACAATTCAGGTCCGTCCGAGCGCCGGCCGCGACATCGAGGCGGATGTGAAGCGCGCCGAGGCGATCGCCCGCGCCCATACAGGCATCGTCGGCGCCCGCGTTTTCTCCAAGACGGAGTCCGAGCGGCTGCTCGAGCCCTGGCTCGGCAGCGGGCTCGACCTGTCGGATCTGCCGGTGCCGCGCCTGATCGCGCTGACGCTTCCGCCGGATGCGCGTCCCGACCTCGCGACACTGAGGAGCGCGCTGACCGAGGCTCTGCCCGGCGTGGCGAGCCTCGACGACCATGCTCTCTGGCTTCAACGACTGTCCGTCATGGCCAACACGCTGGCGGGGATCGGCATCGGCGTCGTCGCCCTGGTGTTGATCGCCACCGGTCTCGCCGTCGTCTTCGCCACCCGCGGCGCCATGGCCGGAAATCGAGAGGTGGTCGAGGTGCTGCACTTCGTCGGCGCCGACGATGCCTATATCGCCAAGGCTTTCCAGAGCCGCTTCTTTCGCCTGGGCCTTCGTGGCGGTGCGCTCGGGGCGGGCGCGGCGCTTCTCGTCTGCGGGGCGGCCGGACTCGCGGCCCGCATGTGGCGCTCCGGCCCGGCGGGAGAGGAGATCGCGGCCCTGTTCGGCACGTTCCAGATCGGTTGGCAGGGCTACGCCGTCATCGTGATGATCGGTGCCATCGCGTCCGTCGTCACCGCGCTCGTCTCGCGGGTGACGGTGCGGCACTTCCTGCGCTGATCAGACCGATGGCATTAACCTTTCGTCAAGCATTGAGGGTCGAATCTCCGTCACCGTGATACCGCAATGAGACGTTGTCCTATCGCCCATGTCCGCGCGAACGCCACGTCAGACGTCGGCCGACGCCCTGGTCCTGAAACCCCGGGACGCTCTCGGCTGGTCTTGGTCGCCGCCAGCGCCGGCCGCGAAGCGGATGTCTGACGCGCGCAAACCGGCTTGGCGCCGTGTCCTCCTGCGGCTGACACTGGGGCTCGGTTTTCTGGGCGCGCTGGCACTCACCGGCGGCTTTCTCGCCTTCGTCACCGCGATCGAACGGGCCGAACGCCCACCGACCGGCCGGGCCGACGCCATCGTCGTCATGACCGGTGGATCTCAACGCATCGGCGATGCCATCGATCTGCTGGCGAGCGGCCACGGCCGACGGCTGCTGATCTCCGGGGTCAACGAGCGCACCAGTCGCGACGAGATCGCCCGCCTCAATCCGAACCAGCAGCACTGGATCGATTGCTGCATCGATCTCGACTACCGGGCGCGCAACACCATCGGCAACGCGATCGAGACACGGCGCTGGATGCGCCGTCACCGCTTCGGCAGCATCGCCGTGGTGACCTCGAACTACCACATGCCGCGCACCCTGGTGGAACTGCACCATGCGCTCGACGAGGATGAGACGGTCATCCCCTATCCCGTCGTGTCCGACGGCTTCGACATCTCGCGCTGGTGGGCCGACCCGGCCGCAGCTCGGCTCGTCGGGGCCGAGTATCTGAAGTTCCTGGTCGCTTGGCTGCGCACGAAGGTCGAGTCCGACCCGGAGCAATCGCATTTCGCGGTGCTGGTCGGCCGCCGCAAGCCGATCAAGATGGTGGCCGAGCACCTGATGCGTGAGACGAACTGAACTGGTCGTCGTTGCGCGAATACCGGATCGAGCGGCTCGCCCGCGGCATGGGCAGGACACCGCCGGCTCGCATGGTCTGGTCTCGGTGGGGCTCTCTCGTCGCGGCGACCGAACGGGCCCAACCGATCGTCAGCTGAGCGCCTCACGAAACGCCCTCAGGTTCGAGCGCATCATGTCCAGATAGGTCGGCGCCGAGCCGCTCGGACCACTGAGAGCGTCCGAGAACAATCGGCCGCCGACCTTGGCGCCGCTCTCACGGGCGATCTGCTGCATCAGGCGTGGATCGGCGATGCTCTCGACGAAGACGGCTGGAATCTTGTCGCGGCGGATCTGACGAATGATGCGGGCGACGTCCTTCGGCCCCGCCTCGCTGTTGGTCGAGATGCCTTGCGGTGCCAGGAAGCGGAGACCGTAAGCCGCCGCGTAGTAGCCGAAGGAATCGTGGGTCGTGATCACGCGGCGCTGACTCTCGGGAATCTGCGACAATGCCGTGCGAATCTCGTTCTCGAGAGCGTCCAGCTGCGCGCGATAGGCTTCGGCCCGCGCAGCGTAATCCGTGGCGTGATCCGGATCGGCCTTGGCCAGGGCATCGCGGATGTTGATGACGTAGATCTTCACGTTGGCCACGCTCTGCCACGCATGCGGGTCAGGATGCTCGCCGGCTTCAGCGCCATGGGTATGATCGTGGTCGTGATCTTCACTGGCCGGGATCGTCGTGATGCCGTGCGACGCCGTGACGACCGGCGCCTTGGTGCCGGAGGCTCGGATCAGACGCTCGATCCAGCCCTCGAAGCCAAGACCGTTGACGACCACGAGATCGGCCTCGGCCACGCGGCGCGCATCACCGGGCGCCGGGCTGTAGCCGTGTGCGTCGGCGTCCGGTCCGACGAGACTCGTCACCGTAACCCGCTCGCCGCCGACCTGCGTGACGAGATCGGCCAGGATCGAGAAGGTCGCCACCACTTTCAGCTTGGCTTCGCCAGCCGCCGCGGCAACTGGCACGAGTGCCACCAGCACGACGAGGATCCTCAACAGCGCCCGACTCATTCCATCCACCCCCGATCAAGGTGGGTCCGCCATAATGTAACATTATCACATCGCCAAGGCGCAAAGCCCGATGCGCACGGCAATCGCGCACAGCGGATGCCGAGAGCGGAACAGCGGCAAAGCTCGGAGGCTGCGTGCAAATCCTGAGGCGCTGAGCCGATTGAAGTGAGCAAGGACGCTCCGGGCCCCGCACCGGTTCGGCGAACATGGACAACCTGTCATGTGACGGACACGCTGCGGTGAGGCGAGCTTGTCCATTCTTATCGGTTCGGGGGAAGGCACTGACGGGATGGAGGAGATCCATGCTGAAACGTAGGTTGGTGGGCATTGTCGCCCTGGCCTTCGCCGGGATCGGTACGGCGGCTCTGGCACAGACTTTCCCTCAGCCCGGTGGACGGTCGGATCCGTTCGCCCGTGGCCATTGGCAGGGACGCTGGAATGCCTTGTCGCCCGAGGATCGGGCAGCCTTCGCCGATGCCCGCATTGCGGCCTTGCGGGCCGGTTTGAAGCTCACGCCTGACCAAGAGAAGTTGTGGCCGCCGGTCGAGGCTGCGATTCGCGATCTCGCCAAGCAGCGCGACGCGCAACGAGCGGCCCGACGCGAGCGCGGACGCATGGTGGACGACGCCCCGGGCGCCCTGCGCGGCATGGCAGACGCGGCTACGGCCCGCGGCGAGGCGCTCCGCAAGCTGGCCGATGCCACCGCACCGCTCTTCGCCACCCTCGACGACAGCCAGAAGCGTCGCGCCATGGTGCTGGCCCGGCCTCTCCGACCCGGCGGCGAGGGCCGCGGCTGGCATCACCGCCACGGTCATGATCGCGACTAGGTCGCACCGCGCTTGATCCGCAGCCGCTGCGGCGGCAAACACCGCGGGGAGTCGGGCGAACGCCCCGCGGACACGATACGGATCGAAATGGCGCGCCGGCCGCTCCTGAGGGGCGACACCCTTCCCCTGCTCGGCCGGGTCTGGCGCGAATGGCTCTCCCCGCATCGCGGCACGCTCGCCGTCGTGCTGGTGCTGATCGCCTTGGTCGGCGCAGCCACTGGTCTCTACCCGGTCCTCATCAAGGCGGCCTTCGACGCATTCGACCACAAGGACGCATCGGGCTTGGCCTATGGTCCCCTCGTCGTCATCGCGGTGACGTCGGTGCGCGGGTTCGCCCTGTTCGGCCAGACCGTGCTGACGAACCGTGTCGTCACGCGCGTGGAGGCGGACATGCAGGCCGCCCTCTACGCCCATCTGATCGACGCCGATCTGGCGCAGTTGGGCCGAGAGAGTCCCGCCGCCTTCACCCAGCGCTTCACCACCGACTTCGCCTTCATCAAGGAGGCGCTCACCCGTATCTCGACCGTGCTCCTGCGCGATCTCGCCATGCTGATCGCGCTGGTGATCGCGCTGGTCTGGATGGACCCGCTGCTGACGCTCGCGGCCGCCGTCACGGTGCCCTTCGTCGCCGGGCCGATCGGCAAGGTCGGCAAGAAGCTGCGCCGGGTTTCGACCACGACCCAGGAACAGATGGGCCGAACCGCCAGCCTCATCACCGAAAGTCTTCAGGGTGCGCGCGTGGCCAAGACCTATGCGCTGGAAGGCTATCTCAAGGACCGCGCGGCGGGCGCCCTCGACGAGGTACGTCGCCTCAAGATGAAGGCCGCCAATGCCCGCGGACGGCTCGACCCGCTGCTCGAAGTCGGCGGCGGCGTCGCCGTCGCCGGCGTGCTGGTGCTCGTCGGTCAGCGGGTCATGTCGGGGGACCGGACGGTCGGCGATTTCACCGGCTACGTGACCGCTCTGCTCCTCGCGGCGCAGCCAGCACGGGCCCTCGGCACCCTCAACGCGATCCTTCAGGAAGCGGCGGCCGCGCTCAGCCGCTACTTCGCCCTGATGGACGAGGCGCCCACGATCCGTGAGAAGCCCGACGCGAAGCCGCTGACCGTCACCCGCGGCGAGATCCGCTTCGAGGCCGTGCAGTTCCGCTATCGGGCGGATGCCCCGGCGCTGGAGGGCATCGATCTCGTCGTCCCCGCCGGTGATACCACGGCGCTGGTCGGGCGCTCGGGCTCCGGCAAATCCTCGCTCCTCAACCTCGTGCCGCGGCTCCACGACGTCAGTGCCGGCCGGGTGCTGATCGACGGGGTCGATCTGCGCGACGTGACGCTGGCCTCGCTTCGGGCCAATGTCGCCGTGGTGTCGCAAGAGGTGGTGCTGTTCGATGACACGATCGCGGCCAATATCGGCTTCGGTCGTCCCAACGCTTCCCAGGCGGAGATCGAGGCCGCCGCCCGTGCCGCCGCGGCTCACGGTTTCATCGAGCGGCTGACCGAGGGCTACGCGTTCCGCGTCGGTCCGGGCGGGGGGCGTCTGTCCGGCGGGGAGCGCCAGCGCATCTCCCTGGCCCGCGCCTTTCTCAAGGACGCGCCGATCCTGCTCCTCGACGAGGCGACCTCGGCGCTCGATTCGGAGTCGGAGCATCTGGTGCAGGAGGCGTTGGAACGCCTGATGCGGGGCCGCACCACCCTCGTCATCGCCCATCGTCTCTCGACCGTGCGGGAGGCGGGTCGCATTGCCGTGTTGGAAGCGGGCCGCGTGGTCGAGATCGGCCGACACCGAGACCTGGTCGCGGCCGGTGGCGCCTATGCACGGCTCCACCGGCTGCAATTGTCGGACGATACGGGTCCCGACCCACACGACGCGGCGATGGCGTGAACCGCTCAGGCGTGAAACGGCTGGGCCGGGCAAGTTTCCCTTCGCAGAAAATGATGCCGCCTCTGCCACCGGCTGGAGTCTCGCGCGTATCCCTCGCGGACGAGGACACGCTGCATGACATCGGAACTCTTCGGACGGACCGCCGCAGGCGAACCGGTGACGCGCCATGCGCTCACCCGGGGGACAATGCGCGTCGAGATCATCACCTACGGCGCCGCCATCACGGCCGTCGAGGTGCCGGCGCGCGACGGGACGAGGGCGAACGTCGTGCTCGCGCTCGGCTCGGTCGAAGCCTACGAGACCCTCAGCCCGCATTTCGGTGCGGTGGCGGGCCGCTACGCCAACCGCATCGCTGGCGGGACCTTCACGATCGACGGGCATCGCTACACCCTGCCCATCAATGCGGCGCCGAACACGTTGCATGGCGGACCGAACGGGTTCGGTAAGCGCAATTGGCGCGTGGTGGCCGAGGAGCCCACCCGATTGGCGCTCGCCCGCCGCTCCCCGGACGGCGAAGAGGGTTTTCCGGGCAATCTCGACGTCGAGGTGATCTACAGCCTACCGGACGAGGGCCTTCTCCGTCTCGATTATCGGGCTTGGAGCGACCGTCCCACCATTCTGAACCTGACCAACCACAGCTACTTCAATCTCGCGGGTGAGGGCGCAGGCGACGTGTTCGACCACGAAGTCGAGATCGCCGCCGACGCCTTCACGCCGACCGACGGGACGCAGGTGCCGACCGGCGAGATCCGACCGGTCGAGGGCACGCCGTTCGACTTCCGCACACCGACACCGCTCGGCGCCCGGATCCGGACGGGCGACCCGCAGATCGTGATCGCCAAGGGCTACGACCACAATTTCGTGCTGCGCGGTCCCGTCGACACCTTGCGTCCGGCGGCACGCTGCACGCATCCGGCGAGTGGGAGACGGCTCGACGTCGCCACGACGCAGCCCGGTCTGCAGCTCTATACCGGCAACAATCTCGACGGCACGCTGGTCGGTCCATCCGGACAGACCTACCGCTCCGGGGACGGCGTCTGTTTTGAGACGCAGGGATTTCCCGACGCGCCCAACAAGCCCGGTTTCCCCAGCGCGATCCTGCGACCGGGACAGCGCTTCGTATCGAGTACGACTTATCGTTTCTCTGTGGCTTGACGAGCAGCTCAAGCGGGAAAACTGCTTGACAAAGAGCTATCGAATTCTGACATTTCAGTCATGCCAGAAATTCCGGACCGCCCGACGACATTGCCCGCTGCGGTCGAGCGCTTCGTGCTGCACTGGGGTGATCTCGGCGGGCAATGGGGCGTGAATCGCTCCGTCGCGCAGATCCATGCCCTGCTGTACCTATCGGACCGTCCGCTGGCAGCCGAGGATATCGCCGGAACGCTCGGCATCGCCCGTTCGAACGTCTCGACCTCTCTCAAGGAATTGGCTGGCTGGAACTTGATTCGGCGCGTGCCGGTCCTGGGAGAGCGGCGCGATTTCTACGTCGCCGAGACGGATCTCTGGGAGATGGTCACGCGCATCGCCGCAGGACGGAAGGAGAGGGAAATCGATCCGGCTATCGCGGCGCTCCGTGCCTGCGTGGCTGAGGCGGAGGGCGATCCGACGGTCGGGGCGGTGGCCGGACGGCGTCTCAAGGTCATGCTGGAGTTCACCGAAACGCTCGACGGCTGGTACGCGCAGATGCTGCGGATACCCCACAACACCTTGGCCAAGCTGATCCGGCTCGGCGCCGGCATCGTTCGGTACCTGCCGGTGCGATAGACGCGAGCGATCCGCGGGGCTCAGCCCGCGAGCAGTGCCCCGGTCGGGCGGTCGGCGCCCCAGATCTTCTCGAGATTGTAGAAGCCGCGTACTTCGGGGCGGAAGATGTGGACCAGCACATCGCCCGCGTCGATGAGCACCCAATCGCAGGCCGGCAAGCCTTCGACGCGGGCATTGCCGAAGCCCTGGTTCTTCATCTCTTGGATGATCTTGTCGGCGATCGAACCGACATGGCGCTGCGAGCGACCTGAAGCGATGATCATCGTGTCGGCGAGCGAGGTCTTGCCGACGAGGTCGATTTCGACGGTCTCTTCCGCCTTCATCTCGTCGAGGCAGCCGAGGGCAAGGGCCTTGAGGGCGCCGGACACGGCGGCCTGGGCATCGGAGCCTGCGGCTCCCTGTTGAAGCGTTGAAGTCAGTGTCTCGGTTCCCGCGCAAGGACGGCCCGTGGCGACATCGCCACCCCATTGAAATTGGCGGCTTTCGCGGAGCTTTTCAAGTTTGCAGAATGCCCTAGTGCCCCGTGTGACGGGACGGCGTCAACACGCGCGTGACGCTGAACGGGCGCGTTCGGCCCGCAGGGCTGTCGAGGAAAGCTCGGAACGGGGGCCGTGAAGGAACACCCAGGCGGGCGGTTCACGGAACGGGAGCGTCGCCGCGTCGGATTCGCGAACACGAGCGGCGGCGAGGCGATGCGCGGCACGGGCACTCAGCGGCGTCATCGTGTGACCGGGACGATCGATCACCGCGATCGGCATCAAGGTCGCAATCGCCTCGAAGTGGCGCCAGCGGTGGAAGCTCCCAAGGGAATCGGCGCCCATGATCCAGACGAAGCGGAGATCGGGACGTCGGCGGCGCAGCCAGCGCAGGAGATCGACGGTGTAGCGGCTACCGATGGCCGCCTCGAAGCCGGTCACATCGATGCGCGGATCGGTGGCGATGGCGCGCGCTTGGGCGATGCGTTCAGGCAGCGGCGCCAGCTGGCCGGGATCCTTGAGCGGATTGCCGGGGCTGACGAGCCACCACACCCGGTCGAGCCGCAAACGCCGTAGGGCGGTGCGGCTGACATGGAGGTGTCCCGCATGGGCCGGGTTGAACGAACCGCCGTAGAGGCCGATCCGCAATCCCCCCGGCGCCGGGGGAGGGACGTCCGTGCGCAGCGTCGCCTGCCGTCAGTGCCGGCTCACGGGCGGGTCTGGCCGCTGCCGTGGACGCGATACTTGAAGGTCGTGAGCTGCTCGACGCCGACAGGGCCACGGGCATGCATCCGCCCCGTGGCAATGCCGATCTCCGCGCCGAAACCGAACTCGCCGCCATCGGCGAATTGGGTCGAGGCGTTGTGGGCGACGATGGCCGAATCGACCTCGTTGAGGAAGCGGGTCGCTGCTTCGGTATCGTCGGTGATGATCGCATCGGTGTGGTGCGATCCATGGGACTCGATATGGGCGATGGCGGCATCCAAGCCATCGACCACGCGGGCCGAGATGATGGCATCGAGATACTCGGTCCGCCAATCGGCGTCGTTCGCCGGCGTCACCCTCGGATCGACCGCGCGGACGGCCTCGTCGCCGCGCACGGCGCAACCGGATTCGAGCAGCGCCTCGACCAGCGGCTTTAAGTGGGTTTCGGCGACCGCTGCATCGACCAGCAGCGTCTCGGCGGCGCCGCAGATGCCGGTGCGACGCATCTTGCTGTTCAGCAGGACCGTCCGGGCCATGTCCAGATCGGCGCCTTCCGCCACGTAGACGTGGCAGATCCCGTCGAGATGGGCGAAGACCGGCACCTTGGCCTCGGACTGGACGCGCTCGACCAAGCTGCGACCACCGCGGGGCACGATCACGTCGACGCAGCCATTCAGGCCCGTCAGCATCAGGCCGACCGCCGCGCGGTCCCGCGTCGGCACCAATTGGATCGCGTCGGCGGGCAGGCCGGAGCGGGCCAGTCCCTCGCTCATCGCGCGGGCAAGGGCGGTTGCGGTCCGATGGGAATCGGAGCCCGCCCGCAGGATCGCCGCGTTTCCGGCCTTGAGGCAGAGGGCACCGGCATCCGCCGTGACGTTGGGGCGGCTCTCGAAGATCACGCCGACGACACCGAGCGGCACCGAGATCCGCTCGATCAAGAGGCCGTTGGGCCGCTCGAAGGCGGCCAGCTGGCGACCGACCGGATCCGGAAGGGCCGCGACCTTTTCCACCGCATCGGCGATGGCCGTGACGCGGGCCTCGTCGAGGGTCAACCGGTCGATGATTGCGGCGGTCTGACCCGCCGCCTTGGCGGCGCTGACGTCGCGGGCATTCTCGCGCAGGATCGCCGGTGCGGCGCTCCGGATGCTCTCGGCGACGGCGCGCAGGGCCAGATCCTTGGCTTGCGCCGAGGCCAGCGCGATGCCGCGGCTCGCGGCGCGGGCGCGTCGACCGATCTCGGCCATCTGGGTCGCGAGGTCGTCGGCATCCGCAAAATCGGATTTGAGATTCAGGACCGGCACCTTCCCGCTTCCCCGATGATCATTCCATGAGGTCCATATGGATCTCGAACCGCCCCTTTGCACAACCTCAGGGGTACGAACAAGCGCGTAAGACAGATCTCAGGCACGATAGTTCATCGCGCCGTATGGCAGGGGGATGCCCAGAGTGACGGTGCGCGACCGACTCTCAGGCCCCGGCCATGGCAAGATCGTCCCGATGAATCATTTCGGTACGACCGGGCTGAAGCGTATTCAGCGCGATTTCGCGGCTCGACCGTCCGATGATGGCCGCAGCTTCGGCGCTGTCGTAATTGACGAGGCCCCGGCCGAGGACACGCCCCTCCGGCCCGCGGATCAGTACGGCGTCGCCCTTGGCGAAGCGGCCCTCGACGGCCGTGACGCCGACCGGCAGAAGGCTGGCGCCGCCCTGTAGGGCCTGAGCCGCCCCCGCATCGACGACCAGCGTCCCCGACGGTTCGAGCGCTCCGGCAATCCAGGTCTTGCGCGCGGCGGTCGGGGTCGAGCCCGAGAGGAACCACGTGCAGCGGCCGCCCTCCCGGATGCTGCGCAGGGGATTCTTTCCACGCCCGTCGGCGATGACCATGTGGGTGCCGCCGCTGGCCGCGATCTTGGCCGCCTCGACCTTCGTCCGCATCCCGCCGCGCGACAGTTCCGAGGCGGGGCCGCCGGCCATCGCCTCGATCTCGGGGGTGACGCGGTCGACCACGGGCAGATGCCGTGCCGTCGGATCGGTATGGGGCGGGGCGGTGTAGAGCCCGTCGATGTCGGAGAACAGCACCAGCACGTCGGCGCCGATCATGGTGGCGACGCGTGCCGCGAGGCGGTCATTGTCGCCGTAGCGGATCTCGATGGTCGCGACCGTGTCGTTCTCGTTGACCACGGGGACGGCGCGCACTTCCAGGAGCTTCTGCACGGTGGCGCGGGCGTTGAGATAGCGGCGGCGCTCCTCCGTATCTTTCGGCGTCACCAGCACTTGGCCCGCGATGATGCCGTGATGGCCCAGAACCTCGGTCCAGTGGCGTGCGAGCGCGATCTGCCCGACGGCGGCGGAAGCTTGGCTCTCCTCCAGGCGCAGCGGTCCCGGGGGCAGCCCCAGCACCGTGCGGCCGAGGGCGATGGCGCCGGATGAGACGACAAGGACATCGACCCCGCGGGCATGCAGGTCGGCGATGTCCTCGGCCAGGGCGGCGAGCCAGGCGTGACGCAGACGGCCCCGGGCACTGTCGACGAGCAGGGCGGAGCCGACCTTGACGACGACGCGGCGGAACTCTTCGAGGGCAGGCGGTTGAGGCACGGTCATGGCGAGGCGGTGTCGGAGATCGTGGTTCCTGTGCCCGAACCGAGCGGCCTTGACCAGACGGCCGGGGCGCATGGGTGCCGCCTCCGTACCGGACGACCCGGTTTTCCCTTCCCGACACAAACCCTCTACAACGCGGTGCGATCACGCTTGCCGCCTTTCGGGCCGGCGTCGCTGGCGGGAGAGTGCCGTTGTCCGAGAGCCACGTCCGAGAAAGCGCCCTCCAGGGGCGCCGCGTGCTCGTGGTCGAGGACGATTACTTTTGGGCGGACGAGCTGAGCGCGGGCCTGCGCCGTGTCGGCGTCGCGGTGCTGGGCCCCACGGGTACCATTACGTCGGCCCTGGACCTGCTCGCGCCGGAACCCGATCTCGATGCGGCGGTGATCGATATGAATCTTCGGGGCGAACGCGCCGATCCGGTGGCCGACCGACTCCTCGAACTGGGCGTGCCGGTCCTGCTCGTGACCGGCTACGAGACGGCCACGTTGTCGCCGGCCTACGCCGCGCTGCCTTGCCTCGAGAAACCGGTCGGGCTCGGCCCCGTCCTGGCAGCCCTGGGCCGATTGCTGCCCCCGGTTTGATTCGGTCCGGGATCGTAAGCGCTATCCGCCGATGCAGCTTTCCCGCTTGTCATCGAGCGGATCCCATACGAGTCCCACCGCGCAGCCGACACGGGATGATTGCGTCCAAAGGTCGGTGCGGGCGCCTTGGCGGTAGGAGCCCTGACCCTTGTCCTCATCCATCGCACTCTATGCCGCGGCGGCGGTCGCCGGTGTCGCCTTCGTGGTTCAGCAGGCGGCCAATGCGAAGCTGCGCGGTGCGCTCGGCTCCGGTCTCTGGGCGGGCTTCACCAATTTCGCGGTCGGCGGGGTGGCGGTGCTCGTCCTCATCGCGCTCCTGCGCGAGAGCGTCCCGCCTCTCGCCGCAGCGGGACGGGCCCCTTGGTATGCCTGGATCGGCGGCCTTCTCGGCGCGCTCTACATCGTCGGTTCGGTGTTCCTGCTGCCGCGCATCGGCGCGGCCGCTCTGATTGCGCTGATCCTGGTGGGTCAGATGCTCACGTCATTGGTTTTCGACCATTTCGGCCTGTTGGGCGTACCCGTTCATGAGGCCAACGTACCCCGGATCGTCGGGGCCGTGCTGCTGATAGCCGGTGTCGGCCTGATCAGCGCATTCTGATGAACCGGAGATCCCGGCGAGGCCCCGAAGGAACTCGCCGGGTCACGCATCGTTAGCGCGAAAACTTCTTGTACTTCAGCTTCTTGGGGATGATCGAGTCGGTGCCGAGACGGCGCTTCTTGTCGGCCTCGTAATCCGAGAAGTTGCCCTCGAACCATTCGACATGGCTGTCGCCTTCGAAGGCGAGGATATGAGTCGCGATGCGGTTCAGGAACCAGCGATCGTGGCTGATGATGACGGCGCAGCCGGCATAATCCTCCAGCCCCTCTTCGAGTGCCCGCAGGGTCTCCATGTCGAGGTCGTTGGTCGGCTCGTCGAGGAGCAGGACGTTGCCGCCCTTGCGGAGCGTCGCCGCGAGATGGACGCGGTTGCGCTCCCCACCCGAGAGCACCCCGACCTTCTTTTGCTGATCGCCGCCCTTGAAGGCGAAGGCCGCGCAATACGCGCGCGAATTGATCTCGCGCTTGTTGAAGTAGAGGATGTCGTTGCCGCCCGAGATTTCCTGCCAGACGGTCGAATTCGGGTCGAGCGCATCGCGGGACTGATCGACATAGCCGAGATGCACGCTTTCGCCGATCGCGATCGTGCCGGCATCCGGCTTCTCGTTGCCGGTGATCATCTTGAACAACGTCGTCTTGCCGGCGCCGTTCGGGCCGATCACCCCCACGATGCCGCCCGGCGGCAGCTTGAACGAGAGATCCTCGATCAGCAGGCGGTCGCCGTAGGCTTTGTTGAGGTTTGTGAACTCGATGACGTTCTGGCCCAGGCGCTCGGTGATCGGGATGACGATCTGCGCGGTGGCGTCGACCTTCTGCTGCTGCTTGGCGACCAGTTCCTCGTAGCGGGTGATACGCGCCTTCGACTTGGTCTGACGGGCCTTCGGCGAAGCCGAGATCCACTCCTGCTCGCGGGCAATCGAGCGCTGGCGGGCCATGTCCTCGCGGCCCTCCTGTTCCAGGCGCTTCTGCTTCTGCACCAGCCAGGACGAGTAATTGCCCTCGTAGGGAATGCCCTTGCCGCGATCCAGCTCGAGGATCCAGCCGGTGACGTTGTCGAGGAAGTAGCGATCGTGGGTGACGATCAGGATCGCACCCGGATATTGCCGCAGATGGCCCTCGAGCCAGTTCACGGTCTCGGCGTCGAGGTGGTTGGTCGGCTCGTCGAGGAGCAGGAGTTCCGGCTCCCACAGCAGCAGGCGGCACAGGGCGATGCGGCGGCGCTCACCGCCCGACAGCGTGGCGACGGGTTGCTCATCGCTAGGACAGCCCATGGCCTCCATGGCCTGATCGACCTTCGAGTCGAGCTCCCAGAGGTTCTGCGCCTCGATCTTGTCCTGAAGCGCGGTCATCTCGTCCGCGGTCTCGTCGGAATAGTTCATGGCGAGTTCGTTGTAGCGATCGAGCAGCGCCTGCTTCTCGGCCACGCCCTCCATCACGTTCTCGCGGACCGACTTGTCCGGATCGAGCTGCGGCTCCTGCGGCAGGTAGCCGACGCGCGCACCCTGCGCGACCCAACCGTCGCCGGTGAAGTCCTTGTCGATGCCGGCCATGATCTTGAGCAGCGTCGACTTGCCCGATCCGTTGATACCGAGCACGCCGATTTTGGCGTCGGGGTAGAACGACAGGTTGACGTTATCGAGGACCTTCTTGCCACCTTGGTAGGTCTTGTTGAGACCCCGCATGTGGTAGATGAATTCGCGGGCCATGTGCGCTCGTCCTTGCGAAGGGGGGCCGTGCCGGTCGGGCCGGATGCGCGCCGCCCCGCGCGAGGACGGCCGCCTCTCGGGACCGAGCCGCGCGGGCGCCTTCCGCTCACGGGTAAAGAATTTGCTGTCCGAGTATCAGGGCCGCCGGGCAGGGGCAAGGACGGGGTCGATTCTGCCGTCATCGCCGTGCGGCAACGAGGTCACGTCCCGGCGACGCGCTCCTCGGGAGGGCCCCGCGTTTCGGGCATGATGACGAGGACGAGGACGAGACCGGCAGCGCCGACGACGGCCAGCCCCAAAAAGGTGCTCTGGCTGCCGAGATGGTCGGCCATGAAGCCCGCCAAAGCCGTGGAGAGCGCTGCGCCGATGCCCATCCCGGTTCCGACCGCTCCCAGAGCGGTGTTGAAACGGCCGGTGCCGCGGGTGAGATCGGACACGATCAGCGGAACCATGACGCCGAGCACCGAGGCGGAGATGCCGTCGAACACTTGGATGGCCACCATCCAGTAGGGGTCGCTGACGAACGCGAAGAGCAGGCCGCGCACGGGCAGGGCCGCGAAGCCGATGACGAGGAGTGGCTTGCGACCCCAGCTCTGGGCAAGCCGTCCGACGAACGGGGCCGTGACCGCGAGAACCGCCTGAGGGACCATGATGCAGGCCGCGACCAGAGCGGTGGCGGTCTCGCTCGCCCGCAGCGTCATGACGGAGCCGACCAGGGGCAGCATGGCGGCATTGGCCAGGAAGAACAGCACCATGCAGGCGGCAAAGCACAGGAGCGCCCGGTTCTTCAGAAGTGCAACCATCCCGCCGGCCGACGGGGTCGTTGCCGGCTCGTCCGCAACTGCGGGACGGGAGAGGTCGGCGCGCCGCGACGGGATGAACCGCAGCGAGATCAGGGCCGGCACAACCAGGGCCCCCGCGAGGTAGAACACCGCGTCGTTGGAGAGGTAGTAGCCGACCGCGCCCATGCTGGCGGCGCCGAGGGCGTTGCCGATGGCCGAGAAACTCGCGTTGCGGCCGAGCCGCGCGCCCGCCCGGGCATGGCCGACGAGGCCGATCGAGATCGCCGCGATGGCCGGCGTCAGCACGCAGCTCGCCGCCGAATGGATCGCCATGGCGAGCATGACGATGAGGTAGGTCGGGAAGGCGGCGAGCATCACGGCGCTGGCCCCGACCCAGAAGGCCGAGAAGGCTGCGGCGAAGCGCTTGGAGCGCGAGGCATCGACGAAAGCGCCGCCGGGCATCTGCCCGAGCAGGCTGACGAGGCTCCCTACGGTCAGCGCGAGGCCGATATCGGACTGGGTCCACTTCTGTTGGGTGAAATAGACGGCCAGAAACGGTCCGAAGCCGGTTTGCAGGTTGGCGATGAAGAAGGTGAAGGCGTCGAGGCCGCGGGCGGCGCTCGACGGGGGAGCGGCGGGGCCGGGCTCGCCCGTTCCCCGGCCGGGTCGACGTGCGGCGCGCCAGCCGGACCGGTCCCGCGGATCGGGCCGGGATGTATCGCGTTCGCGCGGCAGGACAGCCCGCCTTTCCGTCACCGGGAGCGCCGTCATTTGTCCGGCGTCTTGTCCTGCGGCCGTGGCGGGGCCGCATCGGCGGGCTTCTCCGCAGCAGGCTTCTCGGCCGCGGGCACGGCGGCCGGCGCCGCCGGCGCCGCGGCCGCCGAATCGGTTTCGGCCGGGGCGGCCGACAGGGCCGGGCTGGAGGCGCCGAGGACCACGATCGGCTCACCGGCCTTGTATTCCGGCGAAACGCGGACCTGATTGCGGTTGAGCTGAAGCACGAGGCGACCGACCTTCCCCTCGGTCGTGAACTTCAGCACCCGCCAATCGACGGCGATCTTGCGCGATCCGACACCGAGGAAGCCGCCGAAATCGATCACGGCCGCGCGCGGGCGGCCGTCCCGATCGATGATCACGTCGATGATCCGGCCGAGATCATCACCGTTCATCGCACGCACGCTCTTGCCCAGGAGGCTCTCGTAATCCTGCGTGTCGAGAACGAGCGCCGGCGTGCCGCCGCTCTGGGTCGGCGCGGCAGCCGGTGGCGCGGCGGCGGGCGCCGCGGGAGGCGCGGCGATGGGAGGCGTCGCAGCGGGCGCATCGGCGGAACCGGTGGGGGTCGCATCGCCGGCGAAGGCCGCCGTAGAGAAGAGGGCGATCGCCGTTGTCACGATCGTCCGGATCAGTCTGCGCACCCCTTGAGTCCTTTCACCGCCTGGAAACGTCACACGCCCGAGGCCGTGGACGGTCCACGGCCGGTCGGAGCGAAGCGCGCGGATGTCGCAGCGATGCGCGGCAACCACGGCGAAGTTATGGACCGGTCGCGGCGATCCGGAGAACCCGCCCTTCCGCCTCGAATCTCGTGAGGCGGCACAAGACCCGTCGTGGACGCGAGGGTCGGATCTCTGGTCTTCGCCCCATCCCTGCCTTAGAGCCGTGCAGGAGAAGACGAGAGACAAGCGCGGCCGCCGCTGGACGCGGTCGTGACAAGGACGAATCCCATGCCCGTTCCGCCGATCGCTCGTAGAGCGGCCTTCCCCCGATTCTGCGCCCTCGCCCTCCTCGCGGCGAGTCTCGGTGGCTGCCAGGCCTTCAGCGGCGGTGCCGGCGTAATGCCGGAAACCGATATCGGGCCGCCGCCCTCGGCCCGCGGCACCGTCCCGGGCAAGACGATCCGCAACGCGCAGGTCGATGACGACGGGGCACCGTTGCCTTCGACGCCGACCCGTCGTCTCGACCTGCCGAAGAACGTGCGCGGTGAGGGCCGCACGGCCGATGCCGGATCTCGGCGCATCAGCCGCGACGAACTCGAGGGCACTCAGAGCGGAGGCGGCTCCTCGGGCGGCCTCTCGCCTTCGGTCACCCCGGGCGGCGTCGGCCTCGGCGGCAAGTTCTGACGCCATCGCCAGCCGTCCTTCAGACGGTCGGTGCTCTGCGACCACCCCAGTGGTCGTCGAGCCGGCCGCCGAAGGACGGGTCGGAGAACGGATCCTCGCCCGGTCCCTGCGTCGGAGCGCCTTCCAGCTCGGCCGGGTCGATGTCGACCACGTAGCCGCCGAGCTCGACCGAATACGTCAGCGATCGCCAGGGTAGGGGATGATAGGTCTCGCCCAGGCCGAGGAAGCCGCCGAAGGACAGGACGGCGTAGGCCACCTGTCCCGACACCTTGTCGACCATGAAGTTGTGAACAGTGCCGAGGTGACGCCCGGTACCGTCATAGACGGGCGTCCCCTCCACCTTGTCAGAGGCGATGAGCTTAGGCGTCTCGTCGATGGCAATGCCCTCGCCGGCGCTCGGATCGAGTTCCAGGCTCCCGGGCTTTCGCACGCTGCGCTCTGCGGGCAGGTCCGTCGGCATTCACCTCTCCTCGCTGGCTCCCTCGTAGGGGGACCATTCTTGAATGCGGTGCAGCGCGGGCAGTTCCCCTCGCGAAACGGGCGCGCCACCGGTTCCTGACCCCCTCGGCGTCACGCGCGGCGGGGGTGTCGCCCCTTGCGAAGCTCGAAGAAGCTGGCGAAAACCTACCTGATCTGTGGATGGGTGGCTGAATGGGGCCCTCACGCTCTTGGAACGGGCGCGGCACCGCTTAGTTGTTGCACCCTAGCGCCCCGGAACCCCCGGGCTCGTTTCGAATCTGCAGCCGGATCGCAGAACGGAGGGACACCATGGCAACGAAGACGACGGAGAAGAAGGCCGCCGCTCCGAAGAAGACCGCCGCGAAATCCACGGCCACCAAGGCCGAGGCCGGTGCCAAGCCGAACGCACTTCAGCAGCCCCTGAAGCCCTCCGCCGATCTGGCCGCCATTGTCGGCGACAAGCCGCTGCCGCGCGGCGAGGTCGTCAGCAAGGTGTGGGAGCACATCAAGAAGAACAACCTTCAGAATCCCGAGAACAAGCGTGAGATTCTGGCCGACGACAAGCTGAAGAAGATCTTCGGCAAGGACAAGTGCTCGATGTTCGAGATGAACAAGCACCTCGCAGCTCATCTGAAGGGCTAATTGTTCTCAACATTTGGTCCTGCTCGGCGTTACTTTTGCCGATCAGGACCGGCTCGTGCCTTGCCTTGAGCAGACGAGGAACCCGGTCCGTGTGGGTGGGCCGGATTTATGGTCAGGCGATGTTGCGCAAGACGCCGCCATCCACCCGCAGGGCGGCACCCGTGGTCGCGCTCGCTGCGGGTGTGCAGAGATAGGCCACCATATTGGCCACCTCTTCGGGCTGGGCCAGACGCTTCAGAAGAGAGGTCGGTCGGTTCTCAGCGATGAAGGCGCGTCCCTTCGCGTCGAGATCGCCTTCGCCGCTCCCCATGGATTCGAGAAAGTCGGCCACGCCCTCGGTCAAGGTCGGGCCCGGCAGCACACTGTTGACGGTGACGCCGCTGCCACCGACCGTCTCGGCCAAGCCGCGGGACACGGCGAGCTGCGCCGTCTTGGTCACGCCATAATGGACCATCTCCACGGGGATGTTGATCGCGGATTCGCTGGCGATGAAGACGATCCGGCCCCAGCCGCGCTCGACCATGCCCGGTCCGTAGGCGCGGGCGAGGCGGATCCCGCTCATCACGTTGACTTCGAAGAACCGTCGCCACTCCTGATCGGCGATGTCGAAGAACTGCTTCGGCTCGAAGATGCCGGCATTGTTGATCAGGATATCGACCTTCGGCAGCGATGCGACGAGTTCGGCCGCACCCTCTTCCGTTCCGACGTCACCGACGCCCGCCATGAACGCCGCCCCGGGCATCTCCCCGCGCAGCCGCTCGATGGTGGCATTCACCCGTTCCCCCGTGCGTCCGTTGATGGCGACCGCGGCACCGAGGCTGCCGAGCGTCTTGGCGATGGCGTAGCCGATGCCGCCGGTCGAACCGGTGACGAGGGCGCTGCGGCCTTTCAGGTCGATATCCATGGCTCCGCTCCGTGGCTTTCCACCCCCCGAGGGCAACGCGTGAAGCGGGGTTCGGGTGCGCGGCGGCGATGGGTCAGCTCTTGGTCCGCCGCAGACCGCTGGCGACGGCGCCGATCAGGGCCAGAGCGACGGCGCACCAGAGCGTCGGCGTGAAGGCGGCGGACGGTCCTCCGGCCGTCAGGCCGAAGGCGACGGCCACCAGCGCGGCGCCCAGCGACTGGCCGACGAGGCGGGCGCTCGATTGCATGCCGCTTGCCCCGCCGCTCCGTTCCCGCGGGGCGCTGGTAATGATGATCTTGTTGTTGGGCGATTGAAACAGTCCGAACCCGATCCCCGCGAGCGTCAACCGCCAGACGATGTCGAGTGTCGCCGGCTGGGACGGCAGCAGCGCCAGCGACGTGATGCCGAAGGCCAGAAGGACGAGGCCGAGAGCGCCGAGCAGCCCCGGGGGGTAGCGGTCGGCGAGCCGTCCGGAAAGCGGGGCGGCGATGGCGATGGCACAGGGCCATGGCGTCAGCAGGAAGCCGGTCTGCGCCACCGACAGGCCGAGACCGTCATGGAAGTAGAAGGGCAGGGCGACGTAGGCGACCATCTGCGCCGCGAAGGCACAGATCGAGGCAACCATCGAGAGGGCGAAGGGGGGAATCCGCAGCAGGTCCAGGGGCAGGAGCGGCCGGGTGAGCTGCAATTGGCTGCGCACGAACACGGCCCCGACGATAAGGGATGCGGCGACGCTCGCGAGGGCGAGACTGCGCCGGTTCGGATCGCCGAGCCCGTCCAGGCCGATGATCAGCAGACCGACGGTCAGGGCGTTCAGCGCCGCGCTCTTCAGATCGAAGATGTGCGGCGAGCGCTGCGTATCCGGGAGCGTTCGCGAACCGAGAGCCAGGGCCAGGAGGCCCACCGGAAGATTGATGAGGAACAGCCAGGGCCAGTCCGCCACGGAGAGCACCGCCGCGGCGATCGTTGGCCCGGCCGCGGAGGCGACGGCGACCACCAGGGCCACGTTGCCGACACCCCGCCCGAGCAGCCGATGCGGGTAGATGAAGCGCACGAGAGCGGTGTTGACGCTCATGATCCCGGCCGCCCCCAATCCCTGGACCACGCGCGCCGCCGTGAGGCTCGTGAGATCGGGCGCCACGGCGCAGGCCAGCGAGGCCGCCGTGAAGGTTGCGAGACCGATGAGGTAGATCCGGCGGTAGCCCAGGCTCTCACCCAGGGTCGCCAGCGGAAGGAGCGCTGCGGTCACCGCGATCTGGTAGGCGTTGACGAGAAAGATGGCCTCCGGCGCGGCGACGCCGAGATCGCGGGCGATGACGGGCAGCGCGACATTGACGATGGCACCGTCGAGAACCGCCATGGTCATGGCAAGCGCCATCGCCGAGAACGCCAGGAGGCGTTCCCGAGGCGGCAATCCGTCCGAACCGACCGGCCGCATCAGCGTCTTGCCCCACCAGAAGCGCCGTCGGGGAGGCGCGGGTACGGGCGCCGCCCTATCTGTATCCAATCGACCAAGGAGTCCTCATGCGTTCCATTTCCGCCCTGGCGCTGCTGGCGCTGGCCCTGACCGCGTCGCCGGCCTCCGCCCAGGAGGGGACGGATGTCCCGCTCGGCATCGCGCTCGAAGGCTTCGCCTATCCCCATCCGGTGAAGTACCTGCCGCTGAGCCGCGATCACGAGGCGCAGCGCCTTGCCTACATGGACGTCGCCCCGACGGGGAACGCCAATGGCCGCACGGTTTTTCTGCTGCACGGCCGCAACTTCCCTTCCAGCTACTGGGAGCCGGTGATCCGCGCCCTGGCGGAAGGTGGCTATCGGGTCGTCGTTCCGGACCAGCTCGGATTCGGCAAGTCGTCCAAGCCGGTCAAGCCCTTCACCTTCGACCGGATGGCCGCCGAAACCGTCGCACTGGCCGATTCTCTCGGCCTCCAGCGCTTCGACGTCGTCGCCCATTCCATGGGTGGGATGCTGGGCGTGCGCATGGCGCGAAATTACCCGCAGCGGGTCAATGCCCTGGTGCTCGAGGCGCCGATCGGTCTGGAGGATTACCGCTTCACGGTGCCTCCGGTCTCCGACGACCTGCTCCTTACCCGCGAGGGCGAGCTGACCGCGGACGCCTACCGCAAGCAGCTCATGACGAGCTACAGCCTCTCGCTCCCGGCCTCGGCCATCGAACCCTTCGTTCAGATCCGCGAACGGGTGAAGGGCTCGGGCGAGTATCCCCGCTGGCTGCGCTCCTTCGTGCAATCCTATCAGGCGATCTGGGGCCAGCCGGTCGTCCACGAGATCCCCCTCGTCAAGGCGCCGACGCTGTTCGTGATGGGCGCCAACGACCGCAACGCGCCCGGCAAACCCTTCGCGCCGCCGGAGTTGCGGGCGGGGATGGGTGACAACACGGCCCATGCCCGGGCGCTCGCCGCGCGGATGCCCAATGGCCGCGCGGAGGTCATCGCCAATGTCGGCCACCTCGTCCACATGGAGGCGACCGACATGTTCAACGGGCTGGTGCTCGATTTCCTGGACCGGAACTGACGCGGGAGACGGAGATGGATGTCGGTTTCATCGGGCTTGGCCGAATGGGCCGGGCCATGGCGGCGCGGCTCGTCGGCGCCGGTCATCGCGTCAGGGTGTGGAACCGCTCCCCCGAGGCGGCCCGCGCCGTCGAGGGAGCGGAGGTTGTGGGCAGCCCCGCCGAGGCTTTCTCGGGCGATGCCGCGATCACCATGCTGGCCGATGATGCGGCCCTGCGCGCCGTGGTCATCGAGGGCGGATTGCTCGACGGTGCGGCGCGTCCTGCGGTGCATGTCGGCATGTCAACGATCTCGGTGGCTCTCGCCAAGGAGTTGGCGGCGGTGCATGAGCGGGCGGGCGTTGCCTACGTGTCCGCCCCGGTCTTCGGTCGACCGGATGCGGCGGCGAACGGCGCGCTCAACATCATCGCCGCAGGTGCGGACGACGCGATCACCCCGGTGCAGCCCCTCTTCGACGCCATGGGCACGAAAACCTGGCGCTTCGGGTCCGAGCCCGAGAAGGCCAATGCGGTCAAGCTCGCCGGCAATTTCCTGCTGATTTCGGCCATCGAGGCGATGGGTGAGGCCGCGGCCTTCGCCGAGGGCCACGGCGTTGCCGGGGCCGACGTTCTCGGCATGCTGACGAGCACGCTGTTCGCCTCGCCGGTCTACAAGAACTACGGCGCGATGATCATGGAAGGGCGCTACGAGCCGCCGGGCTTCACGATGCGCCTCGGCCTCAAGGACGTGCGCCTTGCCCTCGAAGCGGGCGAGGCGGCCGCCGTACCGATGCCCTTCGCCAGCGTCCTGCGCGACAATCTGCTGGATGCCATCGCCCACGGCGACGGCGACCGGGATTTTGCCGCTTTGGCGACCGTGGCGGCGCGGCGCAGCGGGCAGTGAGTTACTAGCCCGACGTTCGTAAAATTCCGGGAGGGCCCGTAATCGTCTGGCTGCGCGTCCTTTCGCTGGACTTCCGTTGCGAGCCCGAGCGGGACGGTAGGAACCGCTCAGGCTCGGCTTCTCCATGACGGCAGGCCATCGCGTGCCCTGCCGTCTCCCCATGGGTCAGCGACATTCGGTGACGATGCCGACCCGCTGATCCCCGCGGCTACCGTTTCGTGTTGGCCGCCGTCTGGCCGAACATCACCTTCTTGGCATCCTCGCTCATCGGCTGACCGTGGTTCGGATTGGCTTCAACGGCCTTGGCGTAGGCCGCTTTCGTCGCCGGGCGCGCGGCGATGGCCTCGAACCACCGCTTCAGGTGGGGGTGATCGTCGAGGGACTGACCCTGCTTCTCCCACGGCACGATCCAGGGATAGGCCGCCATGTCGGCAATCGTGTAGTCGGAGCCGGCCACGAAGGCGCGGTCGGCGAGGCGCCGGTCGAGGACGCCGTAGAGTCGATTGGTTTCCTTGACGTACCGGCCGATGGCGTAGGGAATCTTCTCCGGGGCATATTGCGAGAAATGGTGGTTCTGGCCGAGCATCGGCCCCAGGCCGCCCATCTGCCAGAACAGCCATTGCAGCACTTCGGCTCGGCCGCGCAGGTCGCCGGGAAGGAAACGGCCTGTCTTCTCGGCGAGGTAGAGCAGGATCGCTCCGGACTCGAACAGGGAGACCGGCGCGCCGCCATCGGTCGGTTCGTGATCGACGATGGCCGGCATGCGGTTGTTCGGCGCGATTTTCAGGAATGCCGGCTCGAATTGCGCACCTTTGCCGATGTCCACCGGATGGATTCGGTAGGGTAGGCCGACCTCTTCCAGAAACAGCGTCACCTTATGGCCGTTCGGGGTCGGCCAGTAATGTAGATCGATCATGGGAAGCCTCGTCAGTCCGCGCCCCAGGGAACGGGGCGGCGGCGGGGGTGGCGGCGAAGTGGGAACGCCTGCAGGCCCGGTCAAGCTCGAATGAAAGCGCGACTTGTCCGCTCGCGGGTAAGGGAAGCTTCAAGCACCCCGTGTCTCTCTCGATCCGGCGCAGGAGGTGAGGGAGCAATGGTCTCGGCGGTATCCACGAGCATGGCGGGCCTGAGCGCGGCCTTTCAGCGCTTCGACGGCGCGGCGGCGCGCGTCGCATCCCCCCAATCCGCGACCGATCCCACCGCTGCGGTGGTGGGCACGGTCGAGGCGAAGATCGACGTGGCGATCAACACCGCCGTTCTGAAATCCTCCCTCGAAGCGGAGAAGCGCCTCCTCGATATTCTCGTGTAAGGACGAATCGCGATCAGGCCTTGCTTGCCCGGAGGGAGCCGAGGCGGTATCTCCATCGGGCCCGTCAGGGTGTCGGGGTGTAGCGCAGTCTGGTAGCGCATCTGCTTTGGGAGCAGAGGGTCGTAGGTTCGAATCCTATCGCCCCGACCATGCCCTTCCCGGAGTCGTCGAACCGTCCGATGTCGAGCGCCCGCATCTATCGCCCCGCCAAGGATCCGTCGCAATCCGGGCTGGCGCGCACCAAGCAATGGCTTTTGGAGTTCGATCAGACCGCCCCGCGCGAGACCGATCCGCTCATGGGCTGGACCGGCTCTTCGGACATGCTGCAGCAGGTGCGGCTGGAATTCGACACGGCCGAGGAGGCGGTGGCCTACGCCAAAGCCCAGGGCATCGCGTACCGCGTCGAGGAATCGAAGCCCCCGGTCATCCGGAAGGGCCTCTCCTATTCTGACAATTTCAAATTCAACCGCACCGCGCCCTGGACCCACTGAGGGTCGGGCGCGGTCCGTTCCGAGCTTATCACCCGTTGCGGTTCCGCTCGGCCCATTCGCGGAACACGTTCGCCTCGCCGGGCAACTGCAGATACGACACCCGCATCGGCTGCTCGTCGGCCGGTCGGCACAGTTCGGCGTAGATTCCAGCACTCAGCAGGCCCTCCGCCTCCGCCTCCTTCGCCGTGAAGGCGTAATAGCCGCGCTCGACGCCCGCGAGCCGCATCGCCGCGTGGCACATTGGGCAGGGCTGCCCGCTGGCATAGACGATGCTGCCATCGAGCTTCGGTCGTCCGAGCCGTTGGCTCGCCGCGCGAAGGGCCGCCATCTCGGCATGGTCGGTCGGATCGTGGCTTTTGTGGATGCCATTCGCGGCCCGGGCCACCACCTCCCCGTCGCGCACGATCACGGCCCCGTAGGGCCGTCCCCCCTCCGCCACGTTCGCCCGTGCGATCTCGACCGCCTCACGCAGATAGGCCGCGTGATCGTTTCCGTCCTCGCTCATGTCGTCATCCTATCCGTGGCTCAGAACGCGTAGCGCACCGTGCAATATGGCAGCCGCTCGGCTAGCAACGCGCGGAAGCGCGTGAGCCACTTCCCCTTCCAGCCGGTGCGGTAGCGCAGATTGTCGCCCCCGCCCTCGGAGCGCTTGGTCTCCTGGATGTCCGGACGCCACAGCAGGGCCTCCGCCTTCGGGTGCCAGCCGAGATTGACCGCGTGCAGACCCGCATTGTGGGTCAGCATGATGATCTCGCATTTGAGCTGGCGTTTGGCGGCCTCCGACAAGCGGTCGTCGATCTCGGCGAAGAGCTCCGCCCAATCCGCCTCCCAGCCTTCGTAGAGGATGACGGGCGAGAAATTGACGTGGACCTCGTAGCCGGCGGCGAGAAAGTCGTCGATGGCCGCGATCCGATCCGCGATCGGCGCCGTTCGGACGTCGACGATCTTGGCGATCCGGGCTGGCATCAGCGAGAAGCGGATCCGGGTGCGTCCTTGCGGGTCATAATCCAGAAGCTCACGGTTGACCCATTTGGTGGCGAACGAGGCTTTGGCATTCGGCAGACCCCGGAACAGGGCGACGAGGTCGCGGACATTGTCGCAGATCATGGCATCGACGGAGAGGTCGCCGTTCTCGCCGAGATCGTAGACCCAGGCCGCCTCATCGACTTGATCAGGCTCCGTCAACGGCCCCTGCTTGGCCGCATGGCGCGTGATCGCGGCGGCGACCGCCTCGATATTGACGAACAGGGAAATCGGGTTCGAGAAACCTTTGCGGCGCGGCACGTAGCAATAGGCGCAGGCCATGGCGCAGCCATTCGAGATCGACGGCGCGATGAAGTGGGCCGAGCGTCCGTTCGGGCGCATCGTGAGTCCCTTCTTGACGCCAAGCACCAGCGTCGAGCGCTTGATCCGGACCCAGTCCTCGACCGAGCCCTCGTTCCCGTGCAGCGAGGGAATGTTCCAGTGCGAGGGGACTTCGACGCGCTCGGCCTCGGGGTACCGAGCCAGGATCTCCCGGCCACGCGGGAAGCTCGGGACGGCGGGTTCGAGGAAGATACGATCGATATCGAGAAGCGCGCGGTCGGCCATGATGGTGATATGGCGCTTCGGGCGTTGCGGGTCCGGTGCTGCGGCGAAGAGACTGTGCGCAAACGTGCCCAGCCTTCGTTCCGGGCCGCGAACAGGGCGAGCGCTCGAAGAGATGTCGAACGTCGAACGATCGCCTCCGGTCAGATCCGCGCCAGCATCTGCGTCTTCTTGTCGGTGAACTCCGCGTCGGTAAGGACGCCCTTGCGGTGGAGCTCGGCGAGCCGCTCCAGAATCGTCAGAATCTCTTCGGAATCCGTGGTCGGCTGACGCGCCGGGATCGGCTCCGATCGCGGCGGGACCGCAGCCGCTCCGCCGGGCGATCCAACGGCCTCGTCCGGTTTCGCTCTTGGCAGGTCCTCCGGGGGCGGGCTGACGGGTTCCGAGTCGATCGGCTTGAGGTCCTGTAGCGCGAAGCTCCCGGTCGGTCCGCTGAAGCGGAACGAGGCGCTGCCACCCTGCTGCTGGGAAACGCCGGTCACTTCCCGGTCGCCCAGATCGTAGAGTGCAACGCGGCCGTTGGTCTCGACCGCGAGCCGGCGGCTGGCCGGAAAGAAGGCGTAACGCGTGCCGCCTTGCGCGCCGACGCTCGACGGCACGCCGAGGCCGTCCGGCCACCAATTCCCGGCCCCGGGCACGCCATGCGTTTCCGGCAGCGGAAGCGTCGCGGCGAGTTCGGTGCAGAGGGCATCGATCTTCGCTCGGAGCGCGTGGTCGTTCATGCGGCCGACCATGATCATGCCGCCGCGCGACCACTGGCCGAGTCCGCCCAGTTCGGGATGGTCGAACTGGGCCATCGTGCCGTGACCGGCTTCCAAGGCACGGATGAGATGCTGCACCGCCTCGATGCTCACGCCGTGGCGGTCCGCGATCGTCGAAAGGTTCGTCCGCCGCTCGGACGCGTCGTCACGCATGATGGTCCCCGCTTCCCGTCCGACGCCCGGCCGCGCCGCGTCGATCCTCGACCGCAGCGTGAAACGCCCTCGCGCATCAGGAGTTTCGCCCTGGCCCGTCCGGCGAAGCGGTGACGCATCGGTTCGCCGACGCGGCAAGGGCGGAAATAATTGCTGCAACGCCACGCCACGGGGGAGCTTCGCCGTGGCGTGAACGTTCACTGACGCGACGGGGCCGCCGCTCAGGGCCCGCCACGGTGACAATTGGAATGACGATGGCCGATCAGGACAGGACTGCGAGCCCCAAGCCCCGCGTCGCGCGCTCGCGCATTCGCGAAGGCTCGCCTCACCCCCGCGGCGCCACCTGGGACGGACGCGGTGTCAATTTCGCGCTGTTCTCGGCCCACGCCACCAAGGTCGAGCTCTGCCTGTTCGACGATGCGGGCGAGAAGGAGATCGAGCGGATCGAGCTGCCCGAATATACGGACGAGGTGTGGCACGGTTACCTGCCGGACGCGCGGCCGGGCACGATCTACGGCTACCGGGTTCACGGCCCCTACGAGCCGGAGGCCGGTCATCGCTTCAACCCGAACAAGTTGCTGATCGACCCCTATGCCAAGGGCTTGGTCGGTACGATCCAGTGGAACCCGGCCCTCTTCGGCTACAAGATGGAGACGGGCGACGACCTGACCTTCGACGATCGCGATTCCGCACCCTACACCCGCCGCTCACGGGTGATCGACCCGGCCTTCACCTGGGGTCGCGACGAGAAGCCCCGCGTGCCGTGGGAGCGCACGATCATCTATGAGACCCATGTGAAGGGCTTCACCAAGCTGCATCCGGCGGTGCCGGAGAAGCATCGCGGCACCTATGCCGGCATGGGTCACCCGGCGGTCCTCGACTACATCAAGAGTCTCGGCGTCACGTCGGTCGAGCTCCTGCCGGTCCACTCCTTCGTGCAGGACGATTACCTGCAGCAGAAGGACCTCATCAATTACTGGGGCTACAACACGATCTCGTTCTTCACCCCCGCCCGGCGCTACGCGGCGGTGGCGGACTTCGCCTTCTCCGAGTTCAAGGAGATGGTGGCGCGCATGCACGGCGCCGGCCTCGAGGTGATCCTCGACGTGGTCTACAACCACACGGCCGAGGGCAATGAGAAGGGCCCGACCCTCTCCTTCAAGGGCGTCGACAACGCCTCCTATTACCGCCTGCTGCCGAACCAGCCGCGGTATTACATCAACGACACCGGCACCGGGAACACCTTCAACCTGTCCCATCCGCGGGTGTTGCAGCTCGTGACCGACTCCCTGCGCTACTGGGCGACCGAGATGCGGGTCGACGGTTTCCGCTTCGATCTCGCGACGATCCTGGGCCGGGAACCCTACGGCTTCGACGAGGGCGGCGGCTTCCTCGATACCTGCCGCCAGGACCCGGTGCTCAACGACGTCAAGCTCATCGCCGAGCCGTGGGATTGCGGTCCCGGCGGTTATCAGGTCGGCGGCTTCCCTCCCGGCTGGGCCGAGTGGAACGACCGTTTTCGCGACGACGTCCGGGGGTACTGGAAGGGCGACGGAGGTCTTCTGCCGGGTCTCGCCTCGCGCATCACCGCGTCGGCCGACAAGTTCAACAAGCGCGGCCGCCGGCCCTGGGCCTCGGTCAACTTCATCACGGCCCATGACGGCTTCACGTTGAACGATACGGTCTCGTACAACGAGAAGCACAACACGGCCAATGGCGAGGATAACCGTGACGGCCACGGTCACAACCTCTCCTACAATTACGGCGTTGAAGGTCCGACCGACGATCCGGCGATCCGTTCGGTCCGTCTGCGCCAGATGCGCAATCTCCTCGCGACGCTGTTCCTCTCGAAGGGCACGCCGATGTTGCTTGCGGGCGACGAGTTCGCTCGGACGCAGCAGGGGAACAACAACGCCTATTGTCAGGACAACGAGGTGTCCTGGGTGGATTGGGGCGCGATCGGCGAGGAGGAGCGGGATCTCGCCGAGTTTACCCAGCGCCTGATCCTCCTGCGCAACGCTCTGCCGATGCTCTCGCGCGGACGCTTCGTGACGGGCGCCTACGACGAGGAGTTCGGCGTCAAGGACGTGACGTGGCTGACGCCTGCGGGCACCGAGATGGCGCCGGAGAACTGGAACGACGGCAATTCCCGTTCGCTCGCGGTGCTGCTCGACGGTCGCGCCCAGGCCTCGGGCATCCACCGGCGCGGGGAGGATGCGACCCTGCTCCTGTTCTACAACGCCTATCACGACGTCGTCGGCTTCACCTTCCCGGACACGCCGGGCGGGACCGCCTGGACGCGGCTCCTCGACACCAACCTGCCCGATGACCAGGACGTGGCGAGCTTCAAGGTCGGCGAGACCTACTCGGTGACGGGACGGTCGATGCTGATGTTCGTGCTCAAGCCCGACGAGAGCCCGGACGGCGAGCACAGCGCGACCGAGCGTTCATACCAGTTCGTGATGCAGGCGTTCGAGCGCGCGAATGTCGAGAGCGTGCGTTTCGGCATCGATACGGAGGAGTAAGTCCGGTTTGCCGGGTGGGGGGGACTCACGGCGCCCCGCCCGGCATGCCAAGAGGGTTTGGCAGCAAGGTATGCCAAGCGACTTGCGAGGGACGAGCGCGGCGATACCCGTGATCGATCCCGTGGGAGAACGGCTTTCCGATGACCGACATTCCCGAGAAGCCGTCTCACGGCGCTCATCCGCGCGTCGAGGCCAGCATCCGCGGTCGTGAATTCGAGTCCGGCAGCGGCATCTTCTTCGCCGCCGTCGAGATGACGCGCATGCCGATGACGGTGGTCGATCCGAACCTGCCCGACCAGCCGATCGTCTTCGTCAACCAAGCCTTCCTGACGATGACGGGCTACGACAAGTCCGAGGTCATCGGCCGCAATTGCCGCTTCCTGCAGGGACCGAACACCGATCCCGAGGCCAAGGCGCGGCTGAAGGCGGCGATTGCGGACCAGACGGATATCGCCCTCGAACTCCAGAATTATCGGAAGGACGGCTCGACCTTCTGGAACGCGTTGTTCGTCAGCCCGGTCTACAATGCCGCCGGCGACCTCGTATACTTCTTCGGCTCGCAACTCGACATCACCCGCCGCCGGCAAGCGGAGGAATCGCTGCATCAGGCGCAGAAGATGGAAGCGATCGGTCAGCTGACCGGCGGCATCGCCCACGATTTCAACAATCTGCTGCAAGTCATCCTCGGCTACGCGGATTCGCTGGCGACGAATCTTGACCGCCCCGATGCCGACCGTGGCCGGATGACCCGCGCCGTCGGCAATATCCGCGAGGCTGCCGAGCGTGCCTCGACGCTGACGCAACAGCTTCTATCCTTCGCCCGTAAGCAGCGGCTCGAAGGGCGAACCATCAGTCTGAATGCTTTGGTCGAGGAAATGCGCCAACTCGCGGAGCGCACCCTCGGCGAGACGATCACCATCAGGACGGATCTCGCCCCCGGCCTCTGGCCCTGCCGCCTCGATCCCACTCAGGCGGAAGTCGCTCTCCTCAACATTCTCATCAATGCCCGCGATGCCATGCCGGAGGGGGGACGCGTCGGCATCGCGACCCGCAATTGCGAACCGTCTGCTCCTGGCGGGTCGCGGTGCGTTGCCGTCGAGATCACCGATACGGGATCGGGCATACCCTCGGATGTGCTCGCTCGGGTGATGGATCCGTTCTTCACCACCAAGGAGGAGGGGAAGGGTACAGGGCTCGGGTTGTCCATGGTCTACGGCTTCGCCAAGCAGTCCGGCGGCACCGTCCAGATCGAATCCGTCGTCGGCGAGGGCACCACCGTCCGCCTTCTGTTTCCGGCAAGCGAAGAAACCCGCACCGAGGAGCGTTCGGCGTCCAACGTCACGTCACCCGAGCCACAGGGGGGCAGCGAAACGGTGCTCGTCGTGGACGATCGCGCCGACGTCGCCGAACTCGCCCGCGCCATTCTGCGCGATTACGGCTACGGCACGCTCCTGGCCCGCCATGGACGCGAGGCGCTGGAGATTCTCGACGATCACCCCGAGATCGATCTTCTGTTCTCCGATCTGATCATGCCGGGAATGGACGGGTTGACGCTGGCCCGCGAGGCCCGCCGTCGCCGCCCCTCGCTGCGGGTCCTGCTCGCGACGGGCTACGCTGAGGCCAGCCTGGAACGAACCGGATTGCCCCGCCCGGAGTTCGAGATCTTGAACAAGCCGTACCGCCGCGCCGACTTGATCCGGCGGATACGGACAATCCTCGACGCGCCGACGACGTGAGCGGCGCCGACTGACGGGAGAGATCGATGGCCCGCGGCGACAAAGGGAAATACACCGACAAGCAGGTCCGCAAGGCCGAACATATCGCCGAATCCTACGAGGCGCGCGGCGTGCCTGAGAAGGAGGCCGAGTCCCGTGCCTGGGCCACGGTCAACAAGGATGACGGCGGCGGCAAGAAGCCCGGCGGCTCCGGCCGTGGCAAGTCGACGGGACATCCGGCGGCCCACAAGGGCGGCCGAAGCGGCGGCACGGCATCAGCCTCGCGGACGCCCGAACAACGCTCGGCCTCAGCGAAGAAAGCCGCCGAGACGCGCAAGCGCAACGCTGCAGAGAAGGCCGGCTAAGACCGGCCCGAGCCCTCCCCGGCATGGGGGAGGGTTCGGGCATCTGTCTTCAGGCCATCGCGGCCTTGAGGTTCTCGTCGACCTTGTCGAGGAAGCCGTTGGTGGTGAGCCACTTCTGGTCCGGGCCGACGAGCAGCGCGAGATCCTTCGTCATGTGACCGGCCTCGACGGTGTCGACGCAGACCTTCTCCAGCGTCGCGGCGAACTTGGCCAATTCGCCGTTGTCGTCGAGCTTGGCCCGGTGCGACAAGCCGCGGGTCCAGGCGAAGATCGAGGCGATGGAGTTGGTCGAGGTCGCCTTGCCCTTCTGGTGCTCGCGGTAATGGCGGGTCACCGTGCCGTGGGCGGCCTCGGCCTCCACGGTCTGGCCGTCCGGCGTCATCAGAACCGAGGTCATCAGGCCCAGCGAGCCGAAGCCCTGCGCCGCGGTGTCCGACTGCACGTCGCCGTCGTAGTTCTTACACGCCCAGACATAGCCGCCCGACCATTTGAGGCAGGACGCCACCATGTCATCGATCAGACGGTGCTCGTAGACGAGGCCGAGGCTCTGGAATTTCGACTTGAATTCCTCGTCGAACACCTTCTGGAACAGATCCTTGAAGCGCCCATCATAGACCTTGAGGATGGTGTTCTTCGTGGACAGGTAGACCGGGTACTTGCGCGCCAGGCCATAGTTGAACGATGCACGGGCAAAATCGATGATCGATTGATCGAGATTGTACATCGACATCGCGACGCCGGCCTCGGGGAACTTGAACACTTCCTTCTCGATGACGGTGCCGTCATCGCCCTCGAACTTGATCGTCAGCCGGCCCTTGCCCGGCACCTTGAAGTCGGTGGCGCGGTACTGGTCGCCGTAGGCGTGGCGGCCGATGACGAAGGGCTGGGTCCAACCCGGAACGAGGCGCGGCACGTTCGAGCAGATGATCGGCTCACGGAAGATCACGCCGCCGAGGATGTTGCGGATCGTGCCGTTGGGCGACCGCCACATCTCCTTGAGCTTGAACTCCTCGACGCGGGCCTCGTCAGGCGTGATCGTGGCGCATTTCACACCGACGCCGTGGCGCTTGATCGCCTCCGCGGCATCGACCGTGACCTGATCGTTCGTCGCGTCGCGGTGTTCGACGCCGAGATCGTAATAATCGAGATCGAGATCGAGGTAGGGGTGGATGAGCTTGTTCTTGATCTCCGCCCAGATGATCCGAGTCATCTCATCGCCGTCGAGCTCGACGACCGGATTGGCCACCTTGATCTTCGCCATGTCGGTCCCTCAGTGACCCGGTGCCGCGTGCCCGGCCGGTTGCCGTCCCGCGCGTTCCCGGAACCTCGTCGGCGCCCCTATAACGCACCGCACCACCCCGACAAAGCCGGGCTGCGATCACCTGTTTCGGAGGCGCGATTCTGTCACCGTCCCGCTTCCGGGCGGCTTTGCGCGGGGCACGCGAGAACCGCGCCAATTCGGACGACGGGATTCAAACCGGTGTCGCTCCCGGACAAGCGCACAGACCGGTCTCGCTTTACCCGGCCTGGACAAACCTATCCGGCGCTGCGACGACCCGGGCCGGTTCAAGACCTGAAGGAGACACCATGAGCGACCGCATCATCCTGCGCGCCGGCGAAGCCCTCGTCGCCGGCGGCCCGCCCAACACGGCCTCCGAGCCGGAGGTCATCATCGGCGAGCTCGACGGGCCGGTCGGCACCGCGCTCGCGACGCTGACCGGCGATCAGGTGGTGGGTCACTCCCGCGTCTTCGCGCTCCTGAACACGGATATCATGGTTCGCCCGGTCACGCTCTGCGTGTCCAAGGTGAGCGTGACCGAGAACAAGTACACCTCGATCCTGATGGGCACGGTCCAATACGCCATCGCCAACGGCGTGCTCGATGCCGTGCGCGCCGGTTACATTCCCAAGGAAAAGGCCAACGATCTCGGCATCATCTGCTCGGTGTGGCTGAGCCCCGGCGTGATTCAGGACCAGAACATCGATCACAAGGCCCTGTTCGACATTCAGCGCCGCGGCATGACCGAGGCGATCCGCAAGGCCATGACCAACGAGCCATCGATCGACTGGCTCCTGGAGAACCAGGACAAGATCGTCCACAAATATTACCAGATGGGCCTCGACGGTAAGATCTGATCTTGTTGAACTGTTGCGCCGCCGGCTTGGCCGGCGGTGCGCGCGGCTTGGACAGCGCATCGATCACGGGTATCGTCGGAACTCACCGTCTCGCGAGAGGCCCATGCCCAGCAGCGCCGATCTCGGTCCCCATCTCGAAGGTTATGTTGCGTCCCTCGTACGCGAGGGCCGTTACAGCTCCCGATCCGATGTCCTGCGTGAAGGTGTGAGGCTGATTGAGGAGCGAGAGAAGCGCTTGGCCGCGCTCGACGCCGCCCTCGATCGTGGAATCTCGGATATCGATGCCGGCCGTGTCATCGATGCAGATGAGGTGCGCGCGCGCCTGATCACCAAATACGCTGCCCTGGATACGACATCGGCGCGGAGGGGATGAAGGTCGTCTTCTCACAGGCGGCTCAGGCTGACCTCGAGTCGATTGGCGACTACATCGCTCGCGACAATCCACGTCGGGCCATGGCCTTTGTCGATGAACTCGTCGACTGTGCCGAGCAAATCGTAGACGCTCCCGAAGGTTTTCCCCTCGTCGAACGTTATCGCTCCCGCGGGATCCGCAAGCGCGTCCACAAATCCTACCTGATTTTCTATCGAATTCGGGAATGTCGGATTGAGATCCTTCATATTCTGAATGGTGCGCAGGACTAGGATACTATGGCTCTCGCCACGGATTGATGACATCACGCGCGTGCACCGCCCTCGAACACGCCGCGCGAACGAAGCCCCATGACCGCCCCCATCATCATCCTGGTCGAACCGCAGCTTGCCGAGAACATCGGCATGACCGCCCGCGCCATGGCGAATTTCGGCCTCTCCGAGCTGCGGTTGGTCGCGCCCAAGAACGGTTGGCCGAAGAAGGGCGTGCGGGAGGCTGCCTCCGGCGCGACGCATGTGCTCGACGGGGCGAAGGTTTTCGCCACTTTGCCCGACGCCATCGCCGACTTGCAGTGCCTGCTTGCGACCACCGCCCGCGAGCGCGGGCAGATGAAGCGTGTCTTCGCGCCGGAGCCGGCCATGGCGGAGGTCGCCGGGCGGATCTCGGCCGGGGAGCGGGTCGGGCTGATGTTCGGGCGCGAGCGGGTCGGGCTGACCAACGACGAGGTGTCGCTCGCGGATGCCATCGTGACCTTCCCGGTGACGGAAGAATTCCCCTCGCTCAACCTCGCCCAGGCCGTGCTGCTGATGGGCTACGAATGGCGCCGTGCCGCAGGGCTGGCCACCCTGCGGTTCACCGGGGAGATGCTGTCGCCCCCGGCCACGCGGGAAGCGCTGCTGTCGCTGTTTGCGAGCCTCGAGGCGACGTTGGACGGGGTCGGCTTCTACCCGCCGGAGAAGCGCGACATCATCGCCCGCAACATGCGGGACATGCTCCATCGCATGAGCATGACCGAGCAGGACGTGCGGACGTTCCGCGGTGCGCTGCGGGCGCTCGCCCGGTCGGGCGGCACCCGCGGCGAGTGAGCCCCGTCATCGGTCGCCTTCGCTCACCCGATGCGGATCACGATCTTGCCGACATGGCTCGCCTCGGCGAGCGCGGCCAGAGCCGCCGGTGCCTCTTCGAAAGCGAAGGTCCGATCGACAACTGGCTTGATGTCGTGAAGGGCGATGGCCCGGTTCATGTCCTCGAACATTTCCCGCGAGCCGACGGCGACGCCGCGCACGAGGCAGCTCGCGCCGAGGATCGCCAGGGGATCGATCGCTTCGCCTTCTGCCAGAAGACCGATGAGGCCGATATGGCCGCCGGCCTTGGTCGAGGCGATGGAGCGCGGCAGCGTACCGGTGCCGCCGACTTCCACCACGTGATCGACACCCGCGCCGCCGGTCAGGCGGCGCACCTCCCGCTCCCAATCGGGATGCGCGGTGTAATTGATCGTCTCGTGGGCGCCGAGGGCCTTCGCTTTCGCGAGCTTGGCGTCGCTGGATGAGGTGGCGATCACCCGCGCACCCGCAGCCTTCGCGAATTGGATCGCGAACACAGACACGCCGCCTGTACCAAGGGCAAGCACGGTCTCGCCCGCTTTCAATGGCTTGCAGCCGTAGAGGGAATTCCAGGCGGTCACCGCCGCACAGGGGAGCGTCGCTCCCTCCTCGAAGCTCAATTCATCCGGCAACCGCACGAGCCCGTCGGCATCGAACACCTGATACTCTGTCAGCACTCCGTCGACCGCGCCGCCCAGGGCGGTCTGCCACATGTCATCGACCTGCGCCCCGCCGAGCCAGCTCTGCGAGAAGATCCCGGCGACCCGCTCGCCACCCTTGAAGCGGCGCACGCCCTCGCTGACCCCGACGACCTCGCCCGCTCCGTCCGAGACGGGAATCAACCGGTCGAGATTGATCGCGAAGGGATAGCGATCCTGCGCGATCAGCAGATCGCGATAATTGAGCGAGGCGGCGCGCATGCGCACCAGCACCTGCCCACGGCCGGGCTCGGGCGCGGGCCGCTCGACGAGGCTCCAACTGTCGAGCCCCTGGGCGGCGGACATCTCGTAAGCGCGCATCGCATCTGTTCCCTGCTTGGCGTCGCGATCGCATATGGGGAAAGAGCGCCTCCTTGGCGACCTTTCCGCCACCGCCGCATCGATGCACCCCGCGTCGCCATCACCGGCGAAGAAGCGGATACGATCGCTTGGGATATCTTTGACGCTTAATGTCTGAGATCAATAGCCTCAAAGATTCGGTCATGGCAGTTTTTATTTGGCCCACAATAAACACATATCATTATTCGTATTCGAATGAATGCTTACGCTGAATTCGATCGTGTGGAAAATACGCGAAGTCGGAGGTCCTGTGGCCAGAGTCGCGTGTGGGAGACGTATGCGCACGTCCGGCTAACCCCAGGCGCGTCGCTCGCCAACCGCATCCGGACGTAATCAGCGTTGACTGTATCTTTTTGTGTGATCTATCAGTTATAGCAAGATGCATATTTATCCTCAGCGAGGTCGCCGTGAACCGCCCGTTCGTCCGGTCCACCCTTCTTATGGCTTGGGTTTGCCTCTTCGCCGGGCCCGGCGCAGCCTCGGATCATGGCGTTGATACCGAGCATCTGTTTGGCTTCACGGAGGGATCGGATATCGGTGCGCCGCCGGAGAAGGAGCTCGAATCCGAGACCACGGCGCGGCTCGGCAAGCGCGGCGGCTCCTTCCGAGCGGTGGATTCCGCGCTGGTCCTGAAGGTGCCGTTGAGCGACCGTTTCCGCCTCGCGCCCGGTCTCGCCTTCGCCGGCTACCGGATGCGCGGCGTACCGGGTCTGGACGATCGGGAGGTTGCCGCCTTGGCGGGTGGGTTCGTCGAGACCCGGGCGCGGCTCTGGACCCGGGCGGAGGCGCCGTTCGGGCTCACGCTCAACACGGTCGTCGGTGCGAGCCGGCTCGACGCGGCCACCGGTCTCGGCGCCCGCGGCTTATCGATCGAGGCGGGTTTGCTGATGGACCGGGAGATCGTACCCGGTGACGTCGTAGCCGGCTTGAACATCGTCTACGCGTTGGGCCGGTCACGGATCGACGGGATCGCGGGCGATCAGCAGGCCTCAAATCTCGAAATTTCGGGCGCCCTGGCCAAGCGCATCGTGCCGGGCCTCTTTCTCGGCGTGGAGGCTCGGTATCTCCGTGCCTATTCCGGGCTGGGCCTCGACCGTTTCATCGGCCAAGCCGTCTATCTCGGGCCGACCGTCTACAAGGAACTGACGGAGGAGACCTGGATGTCGTTCACCTGGGGCACGCAGGTTTCGGGCAGCGAGGCGCGCGCGGGTGAGGATCGCGACCTGACCAATTTCGACCGACATCAGGTGCGGCTACGCGTGGGCACGCATTTCTAGAACGGTGAACGCAGATCAGGGTCTGATCTCGATGGGCGTGCCGACATCGACGCGGGCATAGATCTCCCGCATCTCGGCATTGGTCACGCCGATGCAGCCCTGCGTCCAGTCCATCATGCGGTGGAGGCGACCGGCCCAGGAGAATCCGTTCATCAGGCCGTGGACCATGATGTCGCCGCCGGGCGCCTCACCGCGAGCCTGTGCCGCCGCCGCATCGGCAGGGGAGGGGTAGGACACCTTGAGGGAGAGATGGGCGACGCTTTTCGGATTGCGGAAGGCGATGGAATAGATCCCCTCGGGCGTGCGCCCGTCGCCCTCGCGGGTCTTTGGGCCGGCCGGCGTGAAGCCGAGGGAAACCGGATAGGTGGCCAGCACCTGCTCGCCCCGAAGAAGCGTCAGGCGGCGAGCCGCCTTCTCGACCAAAATTCGGTCGGCCCGCTCCGGTTCGGGCAGGAGCGGGGGCTCGGTGCGGCCGATCTGGAGAAAGTCCGCCACGGCGACACCACCCGCGCCGAGCCCGATCAGGGCGGCGGCGACGAGGAGGCGACGGCGCATCGGGATCAGCCGACCTTTGCCAGAGCCTGCTCGATATCGGCGATCAGGTCCTCGGGATCTTCGAGGCCGATCGATAGCCGCACGGTCTCGGGACCGACGCAGGCCGCCGCACGCTCCTCGGGGCGCAGCTGCCGGTGGGTGGTGGTGGCCGGGTGGATCGCGAGCGTCTTGATCTCCCCGATATTCACGAGGTGCGAGACGAGTTCGAGCGCGGCGATGAAGGCGAGCGCCGCCGGCTCGCCGCCCTTCAGCGCGAAGGTGAAGATCGAGCCCGGACCCTGCGGACAGTATCGCTTGGCCAGTTCCTCACCGGTCTGGCCCGGCAGGGCCGGATAGCTGACCCATTCCACCGCAGGATGGTCCTTGAGGAAGGCCGCGATCCGCTTGGCGTTGGCGCAATGACGTTCCATGCGCAGCGGCAGGGTCTCGATGCCGGTCAGCGTCAGGAAGGCGTTCATGGGCGAGAGGCCGGGCCCGAGATCGCGCAGGCCGAACAGGCGGCAGGCCACGGCGAAGGGCGTCTCGGGGAAGCGCTCGCTGACGATCAACCCGTCATAATCGGGCCAGGGATCGTTGATGAGATTGTAGCGCGAGCCCTTCGATGCCCAATCGAACGTGCCGCCGTCGCAGATCATGCCGCCGATCACCTGCCCCGAGCCGCCCAGGAACTTCGAGGTCGAGTGCACGACGATATCTGCGCCATACGCGATCGGGCGGATGAGGGCCGGGGAGGCGAGGGTGTTGTCGATGACGAGGGGTAGGCCGTGCCGCTTGGCGACCGCGGCGATCCCCTCGATGTCCATCACGGTGGCGCAGGGATTGACGATCGACTCGCAGATGATCGCCTTGGTCTCCGGCGTGATCGCCCGCTCGAAAGCTTCGGGCGTCAGGTCGCTGGCGAATTGCGGCTTCAGATCGTAGCGACCGTCGAGCCGGCGCATCAGGCCGAGGGAGCCGCCGAACAGGCGCGGCGAGGCGACGTAGGCATCGCCCGACTGCATCAGCGTCATCATCACGAGGAGCACGGCCGACTGGCCCGAGGAGACGGCGACGGCCGCCTTGGCGCCTTCCAACGCCGCCACTCGGCGCTCCAGCGCGGCGACGGTCGGGTTCGAGCCGCGCGAGTACGAGAAGCCGGTCTTGCGCATCGCGAAGATGTCGGCGGCCTGCTCGGTGGAGTCGAAGACGAAGCCGTTGGTGAAGTAGATCGGCTGCACGCGCGCGCCCGTGGCGGGATCGGGAGCGGCCCCGGCATGGACCGCCTGCGTGGCAAGGCGGTAGGTTTTCGGCTCCGGGCTCATGGTGCGACCTGACAAGAACGGTGTGGCCGGTCTTCTGCCGCGAAAAACCTCCCGGTGGAACCCCGCCGGTGCGGAACGGGTCTGCGACGCTGGGATGCATCGCGAGCGTGGCAGGCCGGGACCTCGGACCCGCTTGGCACCGTCCTGTCAGAATGTTGCGAGCGCGGCGACCCGGAAGACGACCAGACATCCTGCGTGAACCACGCATCACGCCTTGATCGGGTTCGTTCGTGTGCGGCCTCGATAGGATGGTGTTGTCGAGGCGATGCCAGCCGGTCGTTCGCGGACGTGATCGTTCGCGGCCTCAGGCGGCGCGCTTGAGGCAGGCCTTGAGGGTGCGGACCAGCATGGTCGGCGCGTAGGGCTTGGGAATGAAGCGCGCGCCCTCCGGCATATCGCCCGGGCCGGGCGTGCCCATGCCCGAAACGATGAGCACCGGAATCTCGGGCCACCGATGGGCCACGAGACGGGCGAGGGCGAAGCCGTCCATCGATCCCATCGGCATATCGACGTCGGTCATCAGGATCCCGACATCCGGCCGGTCCTTCAACACATCGAGCGCCCGGTCGGCATGTGGCGCTTCCAGGACGGAGAAGCCGGCCTCGGCCAGGGTGTCGGACGCTTCCATCAGCAGCAGGCCATCGTCTTCGACGAGGAGGACGACGGGTTGCGCTGTGGTGTCTTCTGTCATCGCGGATGCAAACGATCTCGGGCCCGGGAGAGTTGCGGCCTAATTCGCACCTGCAGCAAGGTCAAGGAACCCCTCGCTGCTATCCCTGGGCGATAGCGCCGCGCCGGCCCCACCGTCATGCGTGCAGGGGCGCCGGTTTCGAGACCGGATGGGCTGCCGGAACCGGGGTCGTTCGGACGCGGTCGAGGGCCTCCGGACGGGGGCCGCCGGTCGCCCAATCGAGCAGCTCGACGGTGTGCAGGATCGGAATCTCCGTTCCCTTCCCGATCTGTGTGGCGCAGCCGATATTGCCCGTGGCGATCAGGTCGGGCCGCATCCGCTCGATATTGGCGACCTTGCGCTCGCGAAGCCGTCCGGCGATCTCGGGCTGGAGGATGTTGTAGGTGCCGGCCGAGCCGCAGCAGATATGGCCCTCGGGCACGTCCTTCACCGTGAAGCCCGCCGCCTTGAGCAAAGTCTTCGGCTCGGTGCGGATGGCCTGCCCATGCTGCATCGAGCAGGCGGAGTGGTAGGCAACCACGAGGTCGGTATCCTCCACCGGGGGCAGCAGACCGATCAGGGCCATGTACTCGGTCACGTCCTTGGCGATGGCCGAGACCCGCTTCGCCTTCTCGGCATAGGCGGGATCGTCGCGGAACATGAAGCCGTAATCTTTGATCGTCGTGCCGCAGCCGGAGGCGGTGACGACGATCGCGTCGAGACCCTCTCCATCCATCTCTGCGATCCAGGCATCGATGGTGCGCTTGGCATGGGCATGGGCGGAATCCTCCTTGCCCATGTGATGGGTCAGCGCTCCGCAGCAGCCCTCGCCCTTCGGCTGGACCACCTCGACGCCATGGCGGTTGAGAAGACGGATCGCTGCCTCGTTGAAATCGGGGCGCAGCACGCTCTGGGCACAGCCCCGCAAGAGCGCGACCCGGCCGCGGCGCTTGCCCGGCCCGGCATCGCGACCCGTCTGGAAGAGATCGCTCACCTCCTGCGCCGAGGTATCGGCGGGAAAGATTCCCGGCCGGTCGGTGGGATTGCGGTTGGGCAGCTGGGCCGGTGCGAGATCGAGCATGGCCGCGAGGCGGTTGCCGACGCGGGGCACGCGGGCGACCAGCGGCCGCAACGGCGCGCCGATCTTCGCGGCGAGCAGGGCGAGGCGGAAGCGGTTCGGGTAGGGAAGCACCAGGGCGAGCACCTGCCGCAGCAGCCGGTCTGTCAGGGGGCGCTTGTAGGTCTTCTCGATATGGGTGCGGGCATGATCGACGAGGTGCATGTAATGCACGCCCGACGGGCAGGTCGTCATGCAGGACAGGCAGGAGAGGCAGCGATCGACATGCTTCACCACCTCGCGGCTGGCCGCCTTGCCGCCTTCCAGCATGTCCTTGATCAGGTAGATGCGTCCTCGCGGGGAATCGAGTTCGTCGCCCAGGAGAAGATAGGTCGGGCAGGTCGCGGTACAGAATCCGCAATGCACACACGTGCGCAGGATCTTTTCCGAAGCCGCCATCGCGGGATCGGCGAGCTGCCCGGGGGAGAAGCTGGTCTGCACGGCGCGTCCTCGGCCTGATTGTTCTTTGAGACTGGCAGCTTGGTCTGGAGGCGTTCTTAGAACTGTACCAGATGCCTGCGCAATGCGTTCCGCGTCGCAGGGTCGTGGATCAGCGGTCGTCCGCAGTGCCGTTCGAGGACAGCGTGAACATCGTCCGCGATGTCGTTGTTCGACGGATGCTGCAACCGCCGATGCGCTCCGAACCGGTTGATCAGGATCGAGACCGCGGTTTCGGGCCTGCGGCGCGACGCCGACAGGCCCGACGATGCCCTCACCGATCCCGTGAGACGGTAAGAAGGCGGGCGATGAACCAGATCGGCACCACGACCGCGGCGCCCGCCAGAATCCAGCGGCCGAAATCGTGGAAGGTCTCGAAGCCCAGATCGATTAGGTGTCGCGACAGATCGTAGATATGCCAGAACAGCAGGCCCGGCGTCAGACCGAGCATCGCCATCACGGCGCCGACCAGCACCGACAGGAAGAGCAGCTTGACCGCCACCGCGGCGGGCGAGCCGCCGAGAAAGCGGTTCAGTCCCGAGCGTTGGCGCGGTGCGCCGTAGCGCGGATCGGCGTAGCCGCTCTGCCCCGGCGGTAGGCCGCGCCGCGTATCGTGATCGCCGATCATGCCGTCCGGTCCCTCATCCACGCCCAACGATCCACAGCGGCGTTGCTCTCCCGCCACAGCCGTGTGAAACCGCGCGCCCCTTCCCGTCGTTGGACGCATTCGCGGCTTCTGGCAGATGGCACCGGGACGCGTTCCGCTCAAGATGGCGGGCTGCCGACGAGCGGCCCATACGGGAACCCGAGAAAGGCCCCATGATCGACCACGCCTTGTTCGATCCGGCGACGATCGATCCGGAGACCAAGACGCTCAACGCCGAGATCGTGGCTGCCCATGCCGCGCAGCCCGACCCGTGGTCGCTGCCGATCGCGGAGGTGCGCGCCCGCCGTCGCGAGGGCACCAAGGCCTCCCCGGCCATGCCGCGCAGCGCCCGGGCCGAGACCCTGACGATCGACGGTCCTGGCGGGCCCCTCTCGCTGCGGGTGATCCGACCGAAGGGCAAGGCGCGCGGCGCCTATCTCCATATCCATCGCGGCGGCTGGGTCTGGGGCGCGGCCGACGAGCAGGACCCCTGGCTGGAGCGGATCGCCGATGCCTGCGGCTTCATCTGCCTGTCGGTCGAGTATCGTCTGGCGCCCGAGCATCCTTATCCCGCGGCGCTGGAGGATTGTGAGGCCGCCGCTCTCTGGCTCGCCGGGCCCGGCCGCCGCGAACTCGGCGTCAACGCCCTGACCATCGGCGGGGAATCGGTCGGCGCGCATCTCGCCGTCATGGTGCTCTTGCGCCTGCGTGACCGGCACGGTCTCACCCGCGCCTTTCGCGGCGCCAATCTCAATGCCGGCTTCTACGATCTCGGCCTGACGCCAAGCGTGCGGCTCTGGGGTGAGGAGCGCCTCGTCATCAACTGCACCGACCTTGAGCGCTTCGCCGACGGCTATGTCCGCGAGGGCATCGATCGCCGCCGGCCCGATGTGTCGCCGCTCTACGCCGATCTGAAGGGTCTGCCTCCGGCTCTGTTCACGGTCGGCACCGCCGATCCGCTGCTCGACGACACGCTCTACATGTCGGCCCGCTGGGCCGCCGCCGGCAATGGCGGCCACACGGCGGTCTATGCCGGGGGCTGCCACGTCTTCGTGCGCTATCCCGGCCCCCTGACCGAGCGCGCGTTGGAATTGATCGACCGCTTCCTGATGGCGCTGGCGTGACGCGGATGACGGGGCGCGCCCCGCGCCTTACCTGAGCGGCGTGCCCCCTTCCCATCTCCCGCCGCTCTTCGCCGAGTGGTTCTCCTACCGTGGCTGGCAGCCCCGTCCGCATCAGCTCGAACTGCTTGCCACGGTGCGGGGGGGACGGTCCGCTTTGCTCGTCGCTCCCACGGGTGCCGGTAAGACGCTGGCCGGATTCCTGCCGAGCCTCGTCGAGCTATCGGAGGCGGGCAAAGGTCGACGGGGGCTGCACACCCTCTACGTCTCCCCGCTCAAGGCGCTCGCCGTCGATATCGCCCGCAACCTCGACGCCCCGATTGCCGGGATGAACCTTCCGGTCACGGTCGAGACCCGTACCGGTGACACCCCCGCCCACAAGCGGACTCGCCAGATCGCCCGGCCGCCGGACATTCTACTTACGACGCCGGAGCAGCTCTCGCTGCTTCTCGCCCATCGCGAGGCGGAGGGTCTGTTCGCCGGATTGCGAACGGTGGTGCTCGACGAACTGCACGCGCTCGTGACCTCGAAACGCGGCGATCTCCTTGCCCTGGCGCTGGCCCGGCTGCGCCGGTTGGCGCCGGGCCTGCGGGCGATCGGCCTGTCGGCGACCGTGCGCGAGCCGGACGAGCTGCGAAAGTATCTGGTGTCGCATACGCCCTCACGGTCGCAAGCGGCGGAGCAGGTGGTCGCGGCGCCGACCGCGGCCCCCGCGATGGCCGACCTCGTCGTGGCCGGCGGCGGCGCCAAACCCGACCTGCACATGCTCGACATCGGGCGCACGTTGCCGCTCGCCGGCCACACCGCCCGGCACGCCATGCCGGCGATCTACGACCTGATCCGCGCGCATCGCACGGTGCTGGTCTTCGTGAACACGCGGCTTCAGGCCGAATACACCTTTCAGGAGCTGTGGCGGCTGAACGAGGACACGCTGCCGATCGCGCTCCACCACGGCTCGCTCGACGCCTCGCAGCGCCGCCGGGTCGAGGCCGCGATGGCGGCGGGGCAGTTGCGGGCCATCGTCTGCACCGCGACGCTCGACCTCGGGATCGATTGGGGCGATGTCGACCTCGTGGTCAATGTCGGCGCGCCGAAGGGCGCGAGCCGGATCATGCAGCGGATCGGCCGGGCCAACCACCGCATGGACGAGCCCTCGAAGGCCTATCTGGTCCCCGGCAATCGCTTCGAGATGCTCGAATGCCGCGCCGCCCTCGATGCCGTGGAAGAGGCGGCGCAGGACACGCCGGACGCGCGCATCGGGGCTCCCGACGTGCTGGCCCAGCACGTCCTCGGCATGGCATGCGCCGACGCCTTCGATCCGCTCGACCTCTACGACGAGATCATCTCCGCCGCTCCCTATGCCGGACTGACCTGGGAGGAGTTCGAGGCGGTGGTCGATTACGTCGCCACCGGCGGCTACGCCCTGCGCGCCTACGAGCGCTTCGCCAAGATCCTCAGAGGGGCGGACGGCAAGTGGCGGGTGCGCGACGCGCGCGTGGCGCAGCAATACCGCATGAATGTCGGCACCATCGTGGAATCGACCCATGTGAAGGTTCGGCTCGCCCGGCACCTGCGCGGCAAGCCCGGCACGGTGATCCCGAAGACCGGCAAGGTGCTCGGCGAGATCGAGGAGGACTTCTGCGAGACCCTGACGGTCGGCGACACCTTCCTGTTCGCGGGCGAGGTTCTGCGGTTCGAGGGGCTGGCGGAGGACGAGTGCATGGCGACCCGGGCCGGTCCCGGCACCGATCCGGCCATTCCCTCTTATGCCGGATCGAAATTCCCACTCTCGACCTTCCTCGCCGCACGGGTGCGGGCCATCATCGCCGACCCGTTCGAGTGGGACCGGCTGCCGCCCCAACTCGCGACCTACCTGGCGCAGCAGCGTCGCCATTCGCTGCTGCCGGGCGAGCGCGACCTGTTGGTCGAGACGTTTCCGCGGTCGGGGCGATACTACCTCACGGCCTTCCCGTTCGAGGGGCGGCTCGCGCACCAGACCCTCGGCATGTTGCTGACGCGCCGCCTCGAACGGGCGCGATTGCGTCCCCTGGGCTTTGCCGCGAACGATTACGGCATCGCGATCTGGATGACGAAGGATGTGAGCGAGCGCATTGCCCTCTCGCCGGGCTTCGTCGAGGCCTTGTTCGATGAGGACATGCTCGGCGACGATCTGGAGGCGTGGCTCGACGAGTCCGCGATGATGAAGCGGACGTTCCGGCAATGCGCCGTCATTGCCGGCCTGATCGAGCGGCGGTTTCCCGGCCAGAAGAAAACGGGTCGGCAGGTCACGATCTCCACCGATCTGATTTACGACGTGCTGCGCCGCCACCAGCCCGACCACCTTCTGCTGCGCGCCGCGCGGCAGGATGCGGCAACCGGACTCCTCGACGTGACCCGCCTCGGCATGATGCTGAGGCGCATCCGGGGGCGAATCATCCACCGATCCCTCGACCGGGTCTCGCCGCTCTCCGTATCCGTCATGCTCGAAATTGGGCGCGAGCGGGTCTACGGAGAGGGGGCCGACGATATCCTGGCCGAGGCGGAAGCCGCGTTGCTCGAAGAGGCACTCGGCTGATCGAGAAGCGCCCCTCAACCCGACGACCCGTTGAGGATGCGACCTTGGCACTGGCCAAACGACTTGAGAAAACCGTGAAGGGCACCGATCTGTCGCTCGCCGGGGAGGCATTGAGCCTCGACCGCAGCGGTGCCCTGTGGCTGCCCGAACACCGCACGCTGGTCGTGTCCGACCTTCATCTGGAAAAGGGGTCGGCCTACGCCGCCCGGTCCGGTCAGTTCCTACCGCCCTATGACACGCGGGAGACGCTGTCCTGCCTGCACGAGGCGATCCAGCGGCTCGATCCGGCCTGCGTCGTGGCGCTCGGCGATTCCTTCCACGATGCCCGAGGGCCTGAGCGGATGGAGCCGGGCGACCGGGCGATGATCGCGGCCTTGCAGGCGGGGCGTGACTGGGTCTGGATCGCGGGCAACCACGATGCCGCGGTGAGTGAGGGGGTCGGCGGTCGCTATTGCGAGACGTTGACCCTCGGCGGCCTGACCCTGCGCCATGAGCCGTTGGCGGGCGCAGGCGACGGAGAGATCGCGGGCCACCTGCATCCCTGCGGCAAGGTCAGCATGCGCGGGCGCTCGGTGCGTCGCCGGTGCTTCGTGAGCGACGGTCGCCGCCTCGTCATGCCGGCCTTCGGGGCCTATACCGGTGGTCTGAACGTGCGCGACGTCGCCTTCGAGCCGCTGTTTGCCAACGGTTTCACCGCCTACCTGCTCGGTGACGGACGCGTCTTCGCCATCGGTCGGTCCATGCTCGGTCGCGACTGAGGGTGCCGCTCAGGTCTTGTCGGCGGTGTCCGTCTCCGGGGTATCGTCGAGCCGCGCGATCAGCTCGCGAAAGCGGTCGGGAATCGGTTGCTGTACGACGGAATCGTAGAGCGCTCGCAGATGATTGCCGATCCGCTGCTGGCTCTGGTCGTTCAGCTTGCCGCGCATGGCACTGGGCCGGTCGCCGGAACTTTCGCCGGCCGGCACGTCCTCTGTCATTCTCGGTCGATCCCCTTGCCGCCGCTTCGGCTCGCGATGACTCGCCGCGATTGTGTTGCGGCTTGACATGAGTCATGGCTGCAGCAGCAACGCCGCCATACGGGTTCGGTTCCGCGAGGCTTCAGGAACGGACGGGGCCCCGCCGCGTTAGCGGCGCATTGATAACGACGAAGAGCGCAGAGGCTCAGGGGAATCCATGTCGACAGCACAACTGGTCGTGCAGCACCTGCCTTACCTGCGCCGCTACGCCCGAGCCCTCACGGGCAGCCAAGTGGCCGGCGATGCCTATGTTGCGGCCACGCTGGAGACGCTGGTCAATGAGCCGGAGACCCTCGGCCGCTCGACCAACGTCAAGGCCGATCTGTTCCGTGTCTTCACCCGGATCTGGAACTCCCTCTCCGTGAACGGCCACAGCGAGCAGGTGCAACACGATCTCCCGGCGGAAGTCCGCCTCGGCCAGATCACGCCGTTGCCGCGTCAGGCCTTCCTGCTTTCCTGTCTCGAAGGCTTCTCCGAGGAGGATGCCGGCGTCATTCTCGATGTGGACGTCGCCAAGGTGCGCGACCTCGTCGACGAGGCGGGCCGCGAGCTGGCCGCCGACATGGCCACCGAGATCCTCATCATCGAGGACGAACCGCTGATCGCGATGGACCTGGAGGCCCTGGTCGAAGGTCTGGGCCACAACGTCATCGGCGTCGCCCGCACCCGCACCGAGGCAATCAAGATCGCGTCCGACGGCAAGCGTCCCGGTCTCATCCTGGCGGACATTCAGCTCGCTGACGGCTCGTCCGGTCTCGACGCGGTGAACGACCTTCTCAAGACCTTCGAGGTGCCGGTGATCTTCATCACCGCCTATCCGGAGCGCTTCCTCACCGGCGAGCGGCCGGAGCCGGCCTTCCTCATCGCGAAGCCGTTCCAGCCCGCCAACGTCTCGGCGGTCATCAGCCAAGCGCTGTTCTTCCAGCAGAGCGCCCGCCGCCGCGAAGCCCGCAGCGCCTGATCCGAACGTTCTGACGAAACAAAGGGGCGCTGATCCGGCCGGATCGGCGCCCCTTTCGCGTTCGGCGAAGCGTCCGAGCGTGTATGCAGCGATGAGCCGGCGAAGAATCTGAAATACAGGGATGGGTGTCCGGCCCTTTGGACGTCCGGTGGCACCCCGGGACGACTGTCGTGACGCTGGAGGATCTCGGAGTTCCGGCGCACCCGGCCGCGACACAATGTCAGCCTGGAAAAGCAATTCCGACGTTTCGACGCCGTCGCGGTCGTTTCCTTCCGCTGAACCCTGCCGCCGCGAGACGGCCTATCCCCGGCCTCGTTTTCACCCTGGCAGAGGCCTTGCTTCGTCGAATCCCCGAGGGACACTGGCCGGATCGAACAAATTTCCGGACCTTGTGGGGGCGAAGATGGCGGCTGGTTCGCGGCGTTTCTTCCGCGGCGTCGGGCGGAGCTTGCGGGGATCATGGTCCGGCTGGTCGGCCGGGTTCGGTCTTTGCCTGTTCGCCGGGCTGCTGGCCACGCACAATCCAGTACGCGGGGCGGTCGATGCTTCCGAAATCGTCCCACCGACGCGGTTCACGGACCCCCTCCTCGGTCCGTCCGACGCAATGCCCGCCCGCGTCGCGCTCGGACCGCAGGGGCGCGACGTCCGACTGTCGGGGGAACTGACCGAAGGCGTGGCGGATCGCTTGGCCCGCCTCCTCGACGCGCATCCCGATGTCGAGCGCATCCATTTGACGAGCGAGGGCGGCCTCGTGGACGAAGGGGCTGCCGTCGGTGCGCTCGTGGCGCGGCGCGGCCTCGTGACATACGTCCCGGATTATTGCGTGTCCGCCTGCACCCTGGCCTTCGTGCGCGGACGGGAGCGTCTCGTTCTGGAGGGAGCACGGCTCGGTTTCCACGCCCCCTATGAAGCGGGACCCTTCGGCATCGAGATCGAGGCCGACAGCGCACCTGAGCGGGCGGCCTACCTTGCCGCCGGGATCGAGCCGGCCTTCGTCGATGCCGCGCTGAAGGTGCGCCCCGACGATCTGATGGTCCCCGACGCAGCCCGCCTCATCGCGGCCCGCGTCGCCACCGGCGTGGTGGATGTCTACCGCTTCCCCGATTCCACCCTCGATGACGGCCCGGACCCCATCCAGGCCAGGGCCTTGGTCCTGCGCAGCGTTCCGATCCTCACGGAGATCGAGAGGGCGGCCCCGGACATCGTTCGGGACCTCGTCGCATGGTATCTCGACGGCTACGCACAGGGCCGATCAGAAGGCGAAGCGATCGATGGTCTCCGGCGCAGAGCCGCCCGCGTCGTTGCGGGAGCTTTTCGAGAGGCGGAACCGACGACGCTCCTCGCCCTCGGGCGTACGACCCTGCGCATGCTCAACCGTGTCGGGCCCGAACGGGACGGCACCTGCGCCGCCGCAAGCGAGGGTTTGGGTGCCGTGTTGACCCGCAGCGGCATCGGCGAGTCCGAATTGGCCATCGCCCGGGCGATCTTTCCGCGACATCCCGTCCTCGACCCATCACCGGAAACCTCGCCGCTCGCCTCGCGCGACTGTGCCGACCTGCGCCGCGCCTTCAGCGCCGCCCTCGCCCACCCCTCGCCCGAAGCCGCACGGGCGCTGCGCCCGCTCTTCTTCCCCGAGGGATCTCTCGCCCATGTCACGGCGCAGGCAGAGTGACACGACCTGCCTCCGCGCGGCCGGAGGTTCCGGAATCGGCCATCCATGTGGGTTTGCGCGGCGCATTTCGATGAACCGACGGGGTCGATATGCGCGGGGAAGGGGCCGGATCGCTCCCACAGCCGATTGCAAGGTCCTCGGCCTCCGCTCTAGACCCATAGGCGCGCCGTCTTAGGACCGGCTGCGAGGGAAGAACGGCGTGAGGACAAGGGCATGAGCCTCGGGATCGCGAGCGGAACCGGCGCGGGTTTCGGCCTCACACGGCCGGCTCCCCCCGTCGCGGTCGATCTGCGGCTCTACGGTCTCCTCGATGTCGGGGTCTTGGGGGGCGACGCCGCGGTTCTGGCCGAACTCGCGGCGGCCTCGGTTGCCGGCGGGGTGACCCTCCTGCAGTACCGCGAGAAGGACATCGGCGATGCCCGGGCCGCGCTCGCCCGGATCCGAGAGATCCGCGCCGCGGTCGCCGGCCGCGTTCCGGTGCTGATCAACGATCGGGTCGATCTGGCGCTCGCGGCGGGCGCCGAGGGCGTGCATCTCGGACAATCGGACCTCCACCCGAAAGAGGCCCGGCGTCTCCTCGGCCCCAAGGCGATCATCGGTCTGACAGTGAAGACCGGCGCGCAGGCGGACGAGCTCTACCGCCTGCCGATCGACTATGCCTGCATCGGCGGCGTCTTCGCCACGACGAGCAAGGACAATCCCGATCCACCGGTCGGCCTCGATGGCCTGCAGCGGATCGTGTTCCGTGCCCGCCTCGCCCGTGGGCAGGCTCTGCCGCTCGGCGCCATCGCCGGCATCGATGCCGGCAACGCGGCCTCCGTGATCCGTGCCGGGGCCGATGGTGTCGCCCTGATCGGTGCGCTGTTCAAAGGCGGGGACACCGAGGGCAGGGCGCGAGATCTTCGCGCGCGGGTCGATGAAGCTCTGAACGCACGGACATCGTGAGGCGCTCGCGGGCCGGCGGGGGAACTTCGCCGGATACACGGCGTCGAACTGGCCCGGTCGAGTTGCCCGCTCAGGGGCTCATGGGGAACGCGGAGGCCGTGGCGGACGAAGCGTTCTGGGGAAGGTTAGATCAATCCAGGCGGTTTTTCCGGTGCGACGGCGTGGTCCTTGCGTTCCGTCCCTCCCATCACGGGTCGAGAACCGATCGGGAAAGCCGTTGGCATCTGTCTGCCAGAGATCGGTCGCAACAGCATCATGACGCGGGAGGATCGACCGTGGCGGGCTTCGTCTGAGAATGGGTGAACCGTCCGATGCCCTGGTGTTGTGTCGCGGCGGCGAAGTCCTGACGAATGGCGCACGGCATGACAGGGGCCCGTTATGAACCGCTGGGTCGCGTCGCACCCGGTGCCCGCTTGCGCGATGTTGCGGACCATCGCCGTGATGACCGGCCTGGGTAGCGCGAAGGTCGCGGCCCGGCTTGAGGAGGGGACGCAATGACCTCGCTGCTGCTGCGAAACGCCGATGTCCTCGTCACCATGGACAGTGCCCGTCGCGAGATCCGCGGCGGCGGCGTCTATATCGAGGACAATCGGATCGTCGCGGTCGGGCCCGCCGAGACTGTGCCGGACAGGGCGGACGAGGTGATCGACATGGCCGGGCATGTCGTGCTGCCCGGGCTCGTCAACACCCACCATCACATGTTCCAGACCCTGACCCGCGCCTTGCCGGGGGCGCAGGATGCCGAGCTGTTCGGCTGGCTCAGGGCGCTCTATCCGATCTGGGCACGGCTGACGCCGGAGATGATTTACGTCTCGACCCAGACTGCGATGGCCGAACTGATCCTGTCCGGCTGTACGACCTCCAGCGATCACCTCTACCTCTATCCGAACGGCTGCCGCCTCGACGATTCGATCGAGGCGGCGGACGGCATCGGCATGCGCTTCCACGCCGCCCGTGGCGCCATGAGCGTCGGCGAGAGCGAGGGCGGCCTGCCGCCGGACGCCCTCGTCGAGGATGAGGGCGCGATCCTCGCCGAGACCCGCCGTCTGATCGAGCGCTGGCACGATCCGGATCGCTACGCCATGCGCCGGATCGTGGTGGCGCCCTGCTCGCCCTTCTCGGTCAGCCGCGATCTGATGCGGGAATCGGCCGGACTCGCCCGAGCCTACGGCGTCGGTCTGCACACGCATCTTGCCGAGACGGCCGACGACGTCGCCTATAGCCGCGAGCGGTTCGGGATGACGCCGGCCGAATACGCGGCCGAACTCGGCTGGGTCGGGCAGGACGTGTGGCACGCACACTGCGTGAAACTCGACGAGGCCGGCATCCGCCTATTCGGACGGACCCGCACCGGCGTCGCGCACTGCCCGTGCTCGAACATGCGCCTCGCCTCGGGCATCGCGCCGATCGGCCGGATGCGTTGCGAGGGGGTCAGCGTCGGTCTCGGCGTCGACGGTTCCGCCTCCAATGACGGTTCGCATATGCTGGGTGAGGCGCGCCAAGCCATGCTGCTGGCCCGGGTCGGTTTCGGTCCCACCGCCATGACCGGCCGGGAGGCTCTCGAGATCGCAACCCGCGGCGGCGCCCAGGTGCTTGATCGCGACGATATCGGGGCTCTGGAGCCCGGCATGGCGGCGGACGTGGTCGCCTTCGATCTGCGCGGCCTGGAAACCGCCGGCGCGCTGCATGATCCCGTTGCCGCGCTCGTCTTCTGCGCACCTCAGCGGGTGGCCTGGAGCATCATCAACGGCCGCGTGATCGTGCGCGAAGGACGCCTCACCACCGTCGACAGCCGCGCATTGGCCGCCCGCCACAACAAGCTGGCGGCCGACCTCGTACGCGGCGAGGCGTGGTCCCGCTGAGCAGCAGCCTTATCCAATTCCGGAGCCGCTTCGATGACCGCCTCGTCCTACAATCCAGCCTGCGGCGGCCTGCCACCTCAGAGTGCCCTGATGACGGGCCGGGCCGTTTTCACCGAGGCCTATGCCGTGATTCCGCGCGGCGTCATGAGCGACATCGTCACCAGCCTATTGCCGTTCTGGGAGGGCACGCGGGCCTGGATGCTGTCACGTCCGCTCTCGGGATTTTCCGAGACCTTCGCGCAATATCTGATGGAGGTGGCGCCCGGCGGTGGCAGCGATCGGCCGGAGCCCGATCCGGGTGCCGAGGGCGTGCTGTTCGTGGTCGGCGGCGGGCTGCGCCTCACGCTCGACGGCATCACGCACAGCCTGCGCTCCGGCAGCTACGTCTATTGTCCGCCCGGCGTGACATGGAGCCTGCGCAACGACGGGGCGGAGCCGGCGCGCTTCCATTGGATTCGGAAAGCCTATGAGCGCGTCTCCGGGATCGAACCGCCCGCAGCCTTCGTCGCGTTCGAGCCCGACATCGACCCGGTCTCCATGCCGGACACCCAGGGAGCGTGGGCGACGACACGCTTCGTATCGCCCGACGATCTGCGACACGACATGCACGTCAACATCGTCACCTTGCAGCCTGGCGCCTCGATTCCATTCGAAGAGACGCATGTGATGGAGCACGGCCTGTTCGTGCTGGAGGGCAAGGCGGTCTACCGGCTCAACCGGGATTGGGTCGAGGTGCAGGCCGGCGACTTCCTCTGGCTGCGCGCGTTCTGCCCTCAGGCCTGTTACGCGGGCGGCCCCGGCCCGTTTCGCTACCTGCTCTACAAGGACGTGAATCGCCACGCCGCGCTGACGCCCTTCCGTTCGGCCCGATGAGCGCGCGTACGATCCGCGTCGCGCCCCTGACGCCGTCCGCATTCGCGGCGTTCGGTACGGTCATCGACAAATCCGCCGCCGCGCCGCGCCCGATGAATGCCGGTAAGGCGCGCCGCTACCATGATCTCGCGCAGGTGTTGGTGGCGGGCGACGACAGCCATGTGGTCATCGGTCATGTCGAGGCCGAGCCCTACGCCTTGCCCCTGCATCTCAACCTCGTCGAGCGCCATCCCCTCGGCGCCCAGGCCTTCGTACCGTTGAACGCGGCGCCGTTCCTGGTCGTGGTCTGCCCCGACGAAGGCGGGCGACCGGGGACGCCATTGGCGTTCCTCACTGCGCCGGGGCAGGGGATCTGCTACCGGATCGGCATTTGGCACGGTGTCCTGACCCCGCTCGGCGCGGCTCAAGACTTCCTGGTCATCGACCGCGGCGGCGTCGGCCCCAATCTCGAAGAGCACGTCTTCGATGAGCCGTGGCTCATCGTCGAAGCGGATACGGCCGACCAACGCCGCACTGTGCCCTGATCCGTCCACCCAATGAGCCGAGCGCGCAGCGGTCTCGGTGCCGTTTCGCATTCGTCGACACGCAGCCTCAGGCTTGCCAAAACCGACCCATCCGTCTAAGACCCGGCCACGATCGCGGACCGCCCAAACGGGCCTGTTCCGGCATCGACGCCGCAATAGCTCAGCTGGTAGAGCACCTCATTCGTAATGAGGGGGTCGGGGGTTCGAATCCCTCTTGCGGCACCATTCTCTACTGCCTTTCTGCTCGTCGGTTGCGCCTTTCGGTGAGCCTATAGTCAGCCCAGTGGCGAGAACCGAATATGCCGGCTCCGGGCGTGAGGCCGGGATCTGTGTCCTGGCACATGTGTCGTCGGCTCTGGCGTCAGCGAGACAATGGATCTGGTCGTCACCGATGAGGTCGCCGCCGATGCAGCAACCTCGCGTGCCGATGAGGCGAACGAGGTTCGACTTGAACACTGAGCGAGGATGACGGGGTGATGCCGGGCGCTCCTGATCCTGCCGACGCCGACTGAACCGTGCAGGACGTATCCGGCGATTTACGTTTGGCGAATGCGCTCCGGATGTCGTCCTGCCGGATCTCGTCGAACGCCCTTCTCCGGCAGAGGCAACGCAGATCGCCGGCGCCGTGTCAGGGGCAGCGCGTCAGGTCGAAGGTGTCGCCAGATTCCGGCGAGTGCCATGTCATGCTTCGGGGCTTTACGTCCATTAACGTCACGCTGTAGCCGTCCTTGAGTTCGATGCGCCACCAGCCGCGGCTGTGCTCGACCTTCGCAACCGGCGACGGCGGCGCCCCCGGAGCTGCGTAAGTCTTCGCCGTGATATGGAAGGGCAACGCGCAACTGGCGGGGCCACCGCTCCACCGTCCTTCGAACGGAGGCGCGCCTGCCATCGCCGGCGCGGCTGCAAGGCCGGCAACAATGGTCAGCGCGATCTGCAGTTTGTCCATCGTCATCCTTTTCAATTTTTTAGCGTGGCGAACGGACTGTCCGCCTCCTAGCGCTTCAACGGGCAGAGGGATCGGCTCGATTAGGGCGATGGCGTCCGACAACGTGAACGGGGCTCCGCTCTGCATAACTGCGTCTCCGATTCCCGCCGCGAGGAAGGGGCGAGCCTGTCGTGACAGCCACCCCTTAGCCGGCGCAGCCACGGGTTTAATAATATTTTTATTTCGCGCAATGCGGGTTTTGTATGAATGAGAAGGGCTCGTCTGTCCGGGCCCTGCAGATGGCCCGATGGCATGTGAGCCCGCGCAGGAGCTTGAAGCGGTGAGCGAAGGTGTAGGATGCGTTGAAGTCCGCGAGCGGCTGCCGAAGATGGCAGCTTCTGTGGTCGTGATGCTGCCGTGCTGAACCCAGCACAGGGTGCATCCTTCCCTATGCGGGTAACATTCACATCATCAAGTCTTGAACTCGTACATACTCAGATCAAGCGACGGTGGCAGTCGCATCGCTCGGCACGACCACGACCTCTTTCGCCTCCAAATTTCCCTTCCGAAACGCTACCGTGCGGTTGTGCGGTTGCCGGACTGCAACACTTAAGCAGTATTGTAGATCGGGTCACCCTGGGTGAGATAGACGCCGATCCGGTGGCGTGCTGAACAATGTATCGGCGGCAACGACCGCTCAAAGGGGGATCTTAATGAACTTTCGGGTTTGTTTAGCGGGCGCTTTGCTCGCGACGATGACGGCTGCCTGCGTTCCAACTGAAAAAGTAGCGTTCAGTGCCGGGCCTCAGCAGCAATCAGTTGTTCGCGATGGACGTAACGCAGTTATTTCAAAGAAAAAAAATTCCACCGTCATCGTTTTGTCGGCATCCCGGGCAATCGCGAGTGGTAGTCGGCCAGTCTTCGTCGTTGGAATTCAGAACAACGGCAAGATCCCAAGCGATTTTCGTGTCTCCAATGTCAGCGCCGTGCAGATCCAGGACGGCACGCCATCGAAAAGCATGGCGATCGTGCCCTATGAACAGCTCGTTTCCGAAGAGCGCACACGGCAGGTGGTCGGAGCAATTCTTATCGGCGCTGCAGCGGCCGGCAATGCTTACGCGGCCCAACAGTCGAGCTACACAAGCAGCGGGCGTTACAGCCCAATCGCCGGCGCCATCAACGGTGCGCGGGCCGATGCACATAACGCCGCGATGATTGGTGGCGCAGTTGCGGCCGGACAGGTCAATCTTGCGGCCCTCGAGCAGAACGTGATCAAAGACAACACCGTGATGCCGACGGAGTGGATTGGCGGGCAACTCCACATCGAGCCTCCGGCCGGTGCTGGCAATGTCGCCAAGGCTTACGTCATCACGGTTCCGGTCGGCGACGACATCCACGAGATCACGGTCACGCAGGGGCGCGGGGTCTAGCGCATCTGCCCGAGAGGTGAGTGCCGGCTTTCAAAAGAGCCAATGCCGCACGATCATCCAGAGCATCATGACAGGTCAAATATCCGGCATGATGCTCTGGAAATTTGCTCAAATATTTTGCTATGATCATCCCATGATCGGCCTGCGTTTCAGGCTATTCGATTGATTGTAGACTATGGTATTTATCGAATTTCAAACAAATAAAGTCAGTTTATATCATTATAAGTCTTCGTTGCGGGCGGCGGTTTTCATGTGAGCGAAATCCAGAGGTCGTTGTAACATTCAAGCGTGAAGTCAGTGCTGCCCGTGCCTGGAGTCGCCGCTGAGCGATCAGCGCTGAGAGGATTGGCTAGCCCCGACCCCGTTGACCCTCTTGTTTCCGATGAGGCTCCGCGCCGCGCTTGATCGTAACGGCTCCGGGAGCCATCTCGACAGCATGAAGAAGCGTGGCCTGCTCACGGTCGCCAGTGCGGCCACGGTGATGACTCTCGGCGGCGTCGGCTATGCCGCGCGACGGCGCGGCAAGAATCCCTACTACCAGGGTCCGAAGAGCGATCACTTCGACGGGTTGCGCTTCCACGCGCCGGACCAGCCGCCCGACAAGGATCTGTCCGATCTCGCCCGCTGGCGCATGAAGGGCACGCGGGAGGCGTGGCCGCACAGCTTCCCCAGCCCCTTCCCGCCGGACAAGCCGCCGCAGCGGGTCGAAGGGTTTCGCGTGGTCCTGATCGGGCATGCGAGCTACCTGTTCCAGATCGCGGGTCGCAACATCCTCGTCGATCCGGTCTTCTCCCGTCGGGCGAGCCCGGTCCGCTTCGCCGGGCCCAAGCGCGTCAACCCGCCGGGCATCGTCTACGGCGATCTTCCGCCGATCGATGCAGTGCTGATCACGCACAATCACTTCGACCATCTCGACGGCCCGGTCATGGCCCGGCTGTGGCAGGATCACCAGCCGCTGATCGTGGCGCCCCTCGGCAACGACGCGATCCTGCGCAGCTACGATGACACCATGCATGTCGAGACCCGCGACTGGGGTGGAACGGTCGATCTCGGCGGCGGCATCACCGCACATCTGACGCCGGCCCATCATTGGTCGGCGCGGGGTCTCAACGACCGGCGCATGGCCCTGTGGTGTGCCTTCCTCCTCACCACGCCGCGGGGCGTCCATTACCATGTCGGCGATACCGGTCTCGGCGACGGGGCCATCTTCCGCGAGATCCGCGCCCGGTTCGGACCGCCGCGCCTCGCGACCCTGCCGATCGGCGCCTACGAGCCGCGCTGGTTCATGCAGCCTCAGCACATGAACCCTGCCGACGCCGTGGAGGCTTTCTCTCTGCTCGGGGCCGATCAAGCGCTCGGACACCACTGGGGCACCTTCCGCCTCACCGATGAGGGTATCGAACGCCCGGTGGAGGCGCTCGCCGAGGCGCTCACGGCAACCGGACTGCCGGCGGCGCGTTTCTTGGCCCTGCGTCCCGGTCAGGTGTGGGAGGGGTAGAACGAGGCATCGACCCTACGCATTAGGACAGGTCTTGGGCATCGCGCTCGACTACGAGCGCTCGCAGCAACCGTTCCGTCAGACGACTCGGCGGTCGGGCGGCTGGACGTAGCAACATCGTCTCGATCGGCAGGGTCGGGCGGAAGGGACGCAAGACGATCGACAACTCCGACAGGTCGCGGGCGGGCAGAGGATCGACGATGGTGACGCCAAGTCCCTCGGCGACGAGCCCACATCGGGCAGCGGTAAACTGAGCCGCCATGACGAAGCGCGGCGCGACACCGGCCGCTGCGAAGGCTGCTTCTATCGCATCCTGGAACGGGCCGGGACCACCGGAAATCATCGGCTCCGTCGCGAGATCGGCCGCCGTGACATCGCTCCGGCTCGCGAGGCGATGGCCCCGTGGCAGGGCACAGACTGCCGCTACCGTGAGGAAGGTCTCGGCCGCCACCTCGGTGTAGCCGCAGCGCGGTCGAGCAAGTCCAAGATCGCACTGGCCGGAGGCGGCCCACGACCAGATCGTGTCCGGGCTCGGGACGTGAATGGAGATGCGTACACCCGGCACCTCGTTGTCGAGCCGTCGAATCGCCCGTGGCAATAGGCGTGACGCGAGCGAGGGTTGGCAGGCGATCCGCAACGTGCCGGTGCCGCGCTCGGCGATGCGGCGCGCGGCGTGGCTCAGGTGATCAAGGCCAGCGAAGGTCTGATCGACTTCGCGTGCGAAGGCCTCGCCCTCCTCGGTCGGCAGCGCAGCACCATGGCCCCGTACGAAGAGTGAAAAGCCAAGCTCGTTTTCGAGGGACGCGATGGCCCGGCTCACATGCGGCTGGCCGATCCCGAGAGCTTCGGCTGCGCGCGTCATGCCGCCATGTCGGATCACCGCCCGAAAGAGATCAAGATGTGCCGGATTGATCATGCCTGATTTGTATCGATGCTGCGCTGACCCACATTTGACGGCATGTGCGCGGCGTGATTGTCAATGTCGACCGCGATCTTCCGCTCCGGCGATGCAGTTGAGGCTCAAGCCGATGCTCCTCCTTATCCCCACTGGCTTCGCGGTTCTCGCCGGCATCAGCGTCGTCACGCAACAGATCCTCAACGCCAATCTGCGCACGGCCCTGTCTTCCGCAGCTTGGTCGGGCTTCGCGAGCTACTTCGTCGGACTGGCCTGCATGGCGTTCCTCGCCGTGATCTTGCGCGATCCGCCGCCTTCGGCCGGCGTGATGCTGCGCGTGCCGTGGTGGGCCTGGAGCGGTGGGCTGTTCGGGGCGATCTTCATCGGGCTCGCGATCGTGCTGGTGCCGCAGCTCGGTGCGGCGACCTTCATCGCGCTTGTCGTGACCGGGCAGATGCTCGCCTCCGCCGGATTCGACCATTTCGGCCTGCTCGGTCTCGATCGGCAACCGCTCGATGCCACGCGCTTGCTCGGTATCGCCCTGCTCGTCGGCGGTGTGGTGCTGATCCGGCGGTGAGCGGCCTCAGCCGTTGCGTCTCGTGCCGATTGCCATGCCGATGGAGGCCGCGCTGATGCAGAGGATCGCAAACCCCTGAAGCGGGCTGAGCCGCTCGCCGAGGAGCGGGAGGGCGGCCAGTGCGGCGATGGCCGGTTCCAGGCTCATCATCACACCGAAGACCGGCCGCGGCATGCGGGTCAGCGCGAACATTTCCAGCGAATAGGGCAGGGCACTCGATAGGAGGGCGACGGCGAGCCCCGCCGCGAGCGTCGACGGCATCAGGAGATCGGCGCCCGCTTGCACGATCCCCACCGGCACGACGAGCAGGGCCGCCACCGTCATGCCGAGCGCCACCGCCGACGATCCGCCGGCCCGGCCCGCCGCCTGACCGAACACGATGTAGAGCGCCCACGCCACCCCGGCCGCGAGCGCCAGCGCCGCGCCGACGGGATCGACGCTCGAGGCCTCACTCAGCGGAAGCAGCAGAACCAAGCCGAGGAGGGCGAGCCCGATCCAGAGGAAATCGGACGGGTGCCGGGAGCCCCAGAGAGCGACGGCCAGCGGACCGGTGAACTCGATCGCCACGGCAATGCCGAGCGGCACGGTGCGCAGCGATAGATAGAACAGACAGTTCATCAGCCCGAGCGCCGCGCCGTAGAGCGCCACCGCCCTCGTGTCCCGCAGGGTCAGGCTGCGTTGCCAGGGCCGCAGGATGGCGAGCAGGATCACGGCTGCGAAGCCGACCCGCAATGCGGTCGTTCCCTCCGGCCCGATGACGGGGAAGAGGTGTTTGGCGAAGGCGGCCCCGGTCTGGATCGAGACCATCGCGGCGATGAGCGCCGCGATGGGAAGCAGTGTTCCGCCCGGCTTCTCCGGCATCGAATCCGATCGGATCACGGCCTCTTCACAGGATGAATCGGCTCAGATCGGCATTCGCCGCCAGATCCTCGACGCGATCACGGACATAGGCCGCATCGATCCGCACGGTCTCGCCGGAGCGATCCGTGGCGGTGAAGGAGATGTCGTCGATCACCCGCTCCAGCACCGTCTGGAGGCGGCGGGCGCCGATATTTTCGACGGATCCGTTCACCTCGACCGCGACGCGGGCAAGAGCATCGACGGAATCGTCGGTGAAATCGAGCGTGACCCCTTCAGTCTCCATCAGAGCGACCGTCTGCTTGAGGAGACTCGCCTCGGTCGCGGTCAGGATCTGCTTGAAATCATCCACCGTCAGCGGTTGCAGCTCGACACGGATCGGCAATCGCCCCTGCAACTCCGGCAGGAGATCGGACGGCTTCGAGACATGGAAGGCGCCCGATGCGATGAACAGGATGTGGTCCGTCTTGACCGGCCCGTGCTTGGTGGCGACCGTGGTGCCCTCGATCAGCGGCAGCAGATCGCGCTGGACGCCTTCGCGGGAGACGTCGGCGCCGGAACGGCCCTCGCGGGCGCAGATCTTGTCGATCTCGTCGAGGAAGACGATGCCATTGTCCTCGACCTCGCGCACGGCCTCGCGGATCAGCGCATCGTCGTCCACCAGTTTGTCGGATTCTTCGGCGATCAGCGGCGCGTAGGCATCGGCGACCGTCATCCGCCGCGGTTTGCCCCTCTGCCCGCCCAGGGCCTTTCCGAGCATGTCGTTCAGGTTGATCGCCCCCATGGAGGCGCCGGGCACGCCGGGAATCTCGAACATCGGCATGCCCTGCGGGCCGCTCGGCGCAAGTTCGATCTCGACTTCCTTGTCGTCGAGCTCGCTCGCCCGGAGCTTCTTGCGGAAGCTCTCGCGGGTCGTCTGACTCGCCGTGGGACCGACCAGGGCGTCGAGGATACGCGCTTCGGCGGCCGCCTCCGCCTTGGCCTTCACGGCCTTGCGCTTCTCCTCGCGCGTCAGGCCGATGCCGACCTCGACGAGGTCGCGCACGATCTGCTCCACATCGCGGCCGACATAGCCGACCTCGGTGAACTTCGTCGCCTCGATCTTGAGGAAGGGCGCGTTGGCCAGCCGCGCCAGCCGACGGGCGATCTCGGTCTTGCCGCAGCCGGTGGGTCCGATCATCAGGATGTTCTTGGGCGCCACCTCCTCGCGCAGGGGACCCTTCAATTGCTGGCGGCGCCAGCGATTGCGCAGCGCGATGGCGACCGCGCGCTTGGCATCCTTCTGGCCGACGATGAAGCGGTCGAGCTCGGAGACGATCTCGCGGGGGGAGAAGGTGGTCATCGGACTCCAGGTCTGCGGCGAGGGGGCGCCGAGCTTCGATCTATGCGCGCCACCGGGCGCTTTCCAGACGCGGGCGGCGGGGCTGTTTCGGTTCGGTTCGCGTCAGTCGCGGTTCGAGGCCATTCGGCGGCGTGGGCGATCGGGGGTGTCGAGCGGCCGAAGAAGGTATTGGGGTTCGAAATGGATGCCTGGTTTCGTGAGGACCCGGATGGGCCAGCGCGCCGATTAACCGACGTCGAGCGCTTCGATGACGAGGTTGCCATTGGTGTAGACGCAGATCTCGGCGGCGATCCGCATCGACCGGCGGACGATGGCTTCGGCGTCGAGATCGCCTTCCTCCAGGGCGCGGGCGGCGGCGAGGGCATAATTGCCGCCGGAGCCGATCGCCATGACACCGCTCTCGGGCTCGAGCACGTCGCCGGATCCGGAGAGCAGCAGGCTGACGTCCTTGTCGGCCACCAGCATCATCGCTTCCAGCCGCCGCAGATAGCGGTCGGTGCGCCAATCCTTGGTGAGCTCGACGCAGGCTCGGGTGAGCTGCCCCGGATATTGCTCGAGCTTCGCTTCCAACCGCTCGAACAGGGTGAAGGCATCGGCCGTTGCGCCGGCGAAGCCACCGATGACGCTGCCCTTGGCCAGCCGCCGGACTTTGCGGGCATTGCCCTTCACGATGGTCTGGCCCAGGCTGACCTGTCCGTCGCCACCGATCACCACCCGTCCGCCCTTGCGGACCATCAGGATCGTCGTGGCGTGCATCTGGGCGGGGCCGTCATCGGCGTGGGGCAAGGAAGCGCTCCGGTTCGTCATTCCAACGTCGCGCCTGACGTATGCGCTCGCGGGCCCGTCTCCAAGGCGGCATGCGAGGTCGTTCGGCGAAGGCGCATTTGTCCGACAAAGCCCCGCGCAAGCGTGCCCGGCTATCCGCATCCGCCAAGGGCCGATCGAGCATCGTCGGCCATCCGCGGAACGAGTGCATGGGAATCATCGTCGGCCTTGTCATCGCCATCGGTTGCATGCTCGGCGGCTTCATGGCCATGGGCGGCCACCTCATCGTCATCTGGCAGCCCTGGGAATTCGTCATCATCGGCGGCATGGCGGCGGGCACGTTCGTCATCGCCAACCCGCTGAAGGTCGTGATGGATTCCGGGAAGGCAACCATGGAAGCCTTCACCGACAAGGGCCCCAAACGGCAGGATTTTCTGTCGCTGCTGGGCCTGCTGCACGCTCTCTTGCGCGAATTGAGAGCCAAGCCGCGCAACGAGGTCGAGCCGCATTTCGACGATCCGGCCAATTCCGAGATCTTCAAAAATTTCCCGGACATCACCAAGCATCCGGATCTCGTCATGTTCATCTGCGACTATTGTCGCCTGATCCTCATCGGCAATGCCCGCTCGCACGAGATCGAGGCGCTGATGGAGGAGGAGATTGGGACTTACAAGAAATACAAGCTCAAGCCCTACGGCGCGCTCAATACGGTCGCCGAGGCTTTGCCCGCCCTCGGTATCGTCGCGGCAGTGCTCGGGATCGTGAAGGCGATGGGTGCCCTCGACCAGTCGCCGCAGATCCTCGGCGGCCTCATCGGCGCGGCATTGGTGGGGACCTTCTTCGGCGTCTTCGCGTCCTACGGCGTGGTGGCCCCCCTGGCCATCAAGGTGAAGGGTGTGCGGGAGCGGCAATGCGCGCCCTACACGATCATCAAGCAGACCCTCATCGCCTACATGAACGGCGCATTACCCCAGGTGGCCATCGAGCATGGCCGCAAAGGCATCGCGGGTGCCGAGCGTCCGACCATCGACGAGGTAGAGGCCGCAACCCTGGCGGGCGGACGCGCCCCCGCCGCCGCTTGAGGGGCCTCGCCATGGACGACACGTTCCTCGACCAGATGTCGATCGATGATATTCCGTTCGACAAGGTGCCATCGCAGCCCCAGCCCGCCCTCGACGCCCTGCTGCAGGCCGTCGCGTCGAAGCCTGCCGTCGATATTCGCTCCCGCATTCAGGAGGCCGGCGGTCTGTCGCTCGACCGGCTGCCGATGCTGCATGTGGTGTTCGACCGGCTCGCCACCGCCTGCAGCGATGCGCTCAAGCACTTGGCCGCCTCGTCCACCTTCTACTCGCTCAGCGGGATCGAGAGCGGGCGATTCGGCGAGATGCTCGACGAATACGAGGCCAACGCGGTCGTCGGCATCTTCTACGTGCCGGGGTGGGATGGGCATATCGTGGTCGGGCTCGACCGCGACTTCATCTACACGATGGTCGAGGTGCTGTTCGGCTCCGACGGTTCCGAGCCACCGGTGGAGGAGGAGCGTAACTTCTCCGCCATCGAGCTGCGCCTCGCGCAGATGGTGTTCGAGCAGATCGGAAAAGCTCTCGAATCCTCGTTCGGCCTCGTCTCGCAGACTCCGTTCCGCCTGGAACGGATGGAGACGCGCATGGAATTCGCCATCATCGGCCGGCGCTCGGCGAAGTCGGTGCAGGCCAAGTTCCTGCTGCAGGCGCTGAACCGCGGCGGCGAGATGTTCCTCATCATCCCGCAGACGGTGCTCAACCCGCTGCGCCCGGCCCTCGGCAAGGTGTTGACCGGCGAATCCTCCGCCCGCGATCCGCGCTGGGCCCAGCAGATCTCGGCGGAGGTGCAGAAAACCGTCGTGAGCCTGCGGGCCGTGCTGGAGGAACGCCACCTGACGCTCGGCGAGATCGCCGGCCTGCAGGTCGGGCAGGTGATCGCGCTCGACGCGACGCCGGCCACGCGGATCAAGCTCGAAGGCAATGACCGTCCGCTGTTCTGGTGCCGGGCGGGCCAATCGCAGGGTAGCTACGTTCTGCGGGTGGAGGAGGCGATCAATCCCGAGAAGGAGGGACGCGATGGACTCCTTGGTTGACGGCGTGCTGCTTCTCGCCCTCGTGGCGACGAGCGCTTGCGTGGTGCCGATGTATCTCAAGCTCAAACGGCTCGATCGCGCGCAGGCCGAGTACGGCGCCGCGGTGGCGGCATCGGGACTCGTCCTGACCCAGGCCGGCGAGGCCGTGCGCAGCTTCTCCGGGGAGGGGCGCGAGATTCTCGAAGCGCTGAGCCTCAAGATCGAGGAGGCGCGGGCGGCCTTGGCCGATCTCGAGGCATCGCGCGCCTCGTTGCTGGCGGCGCGCAGCGAGCCGCGGGCCTGACGGGAGGTGCGCCGCATCGGCGCCGCGCAACAAAATTTCGTCAGCTTGGAGCGTGGTTTGGCTTCCATACGTTGAACATGGCCAAGCCAGGGCCGAGAGCCGCATGTCCGAAGACGAGCACCGCAACCACGGGGCGGAGAAGCGCGAGAAGGACGACGCGCAGGTCGAGAAAGGTCATCGCCCGGACGCACTGATCCTGCACGAGATCATCCGCCGGGAGGGTGAGGAGGAACTGCGCCGCACCACGCTGGCTCTCTCCCTCTCGGCCTTCGCCGCGGGGCTGACCATGGGCTTCTCGCTGATCGTGCCGGGCGTGCTGAAGGGCCATCTGCCGCACGAGCCCTGGGCCGAGCTGGTTCTCAGCATGGGTTACTCGATTGGCTTCCTGATCGTCGTGCTCGGCCGCCAGCAGCTCTTCACCGAGAACACCGTCACACCGATCCTTCCGCTCCTGACCGACCGCACCGTCGCATCGCTGATGCGGGTCATCCGGCTCTGGGCCATCGTGCTGGTCGGCAACATTCTGGCCACCTTCGTCATCGCCTCGGTGCTGGCCCATACCGATGCCTTCCAACCGGAGGTGCGCAAGGCCTTCGCCGAGATCAGCCGCCACACCATCGAGGACCCGTTCTGGACGACCGTCATCAAGGCGGTGTTCGCGGGCTGGCTCATCGCCCTGATGGTCTGGATCCTCCCGGCGACGGGCTCGGCGGCGCCGTTCATCATCATCCTGATGACGTGGCTCGTCTCGATGTGCGGGCTCGCCCACATCGTCGCCGGATCGGTCGATGCCTATTACCTCGTCGCCATCGGCGAGATCAGTTTCCCCACCTACGTGACCGGCTTCTTCGTGCCGACCTTGATCGGCAACGTGCTCGGCGGCGTCACCCTGGTGTCGGTGCTGAATTTCGGACAGGTCGTGCCCGACATGGAAGGAAACCGGCGCAGCGACGCCTGATCCGTCAGCGCAGGGTGAAGCGCTCCGCCCGCGGCGCCTCTCGACGGGCCTCGCCCAGCGCATCGAGAACCGGTGCGGTGGCAGCGTGCAACAGGGCGTCGAGGGGGAGATCGTTGGCGTCGGTGCCGAACGGCTCCTCCAATTCGTCGCCCAGAGCATCGAGGCCGAAGAAGGCGTAGGCCACGAGGGCGGCCACGATCGGTGTCGACCAGCCGAGGGAGCCCGCCAATCCGAACGGCAGCAGCAGGCAGTAGAGCCAAGCCGTCCGGTAGAGCAGCAGCGTGTAGGCGAAGGGGAGCGGCGTCCCCTGGATGCGCTCGCAGGTCGCCTGGATGGCCGCGAGGCTTGCGATCTTGTGCTCAAGCGTCGCGAAGGTCACTTCGCCGAAGGCACCGGTATGCAGGGCCGAGGCGAGGTCATGGGTCAGCCCGGTGAGGGCGGCGTCGGCGGCGCTGGCTCGGTCCGTGAGGGAGAGGCTCTCATGGGGCGGCAACCAGGGCTCGGCCGCTCCCGCTTCATCCAAATCGCGCAGGCGCGCATGCAGTGCCTGGGCGAACCCGACCGTCCGCCGCAAGATCCGGCGACGCAGATCCGCGTGGCGGTCTTCGGGCAGCAGCGCCGGAATCAACCGCGCCAGCGCCCGCATCTCGACGATGAGCGTGCCCCAGGCCCGGCGTGCCTCCCACCAGCGGTCGTAGCAGGCGCCGTTGCGGAAGCTGAGGAAGATCGAGAGGGCGAGGCCGACCAGGGTGAAGGGGCCGATGCCGGCGGTGACCGGAAACCACTCCGCGTGACGCTGCTCAAGACCCACCACGAGACAGGCCAAGGCCGTGATCGCGATCACCTTCGGGGCGACCTTCGGCAGAATCGAGCCGCGAAGGGCAAACAGGATGGTGAAGAGGCTGGGACGCGGACGGACGATCATGCCGCGTCTGTCCGCGATCCGGCCACGGGACGCAACGCCGCGACGCCCCGCATCGGACCTAATGGGCTTCGGGAGTGATGCGAACCGCAGCCACTTCGCGCAATCGGCCGGTGAAGAGGTCGTGGGCGTAATCGAACGCGAACTGGCTGCGGCCCTCCCGATCCGGTCGCGCTCGGTGATCGGAGCACCACGCCAGGAAGTTCGCCGATCGCACCGTCGCGCGCACGACCGGCACGCCGATCCCGAGAGCGGCGCGCTCCGCCTGAAGGGCCTGCCGCAGCCACACTTCATAGGTGGGCGGGAGCGTCTCGGCGTCGATCATCAGGCCGCGTAGCTGGAGGTAATCCTGCTCATCGTACCAAATCATGCCGAGGGGATGCAGACTGGTCCGCGACATCGCTCAAGCCCCGACCAGATTCGACGGAAGGTGGGTGATCGGAGCGTCGTCGATCCTCGCACAGGAGCGGTGTCCGCCCGTGGGCAAATCCGCCTTGGGACGCGTTCGATTGGGGCGGTGCGCCGTTTCTCGTAGGTTCGCCTGGACCTGCGCATTCAGGCCTTCGGCGACCGCGACGGAGAGGAGAATGGCGACTTCGTCGCCCGCTGTGTCGCGCAGCTGCACGGCCAGGGTGTCGCCGCCATCGATCAGGCTGACCTTCAGAACTTCGTCGATGGCGAAGATGTGGATCGTCTCCGATGCGGACATCGTGCCCCCTCTGCCAAATCTTCTCGTTGTCGATGAGCGGCTACTGAACCAGCACTGCCTGCTCACACCGCGCGCCCTCGGCGGTCACGGTGGCGCTGCCAAGACGCATGCCGAGCGCCCGCAGGGTCGAGTCGAGCACGAGGTCGAGCGGCGCGGCGGCGGCGCTCAGCGTCGCGGTCAGCAGCGGACGCAGCGCCGTCAGCGGGACCACGCTCGTTCCATTGATGTCGAGATCGGTGTTGCTCATCAGGGTGCCGACCGTCGAGCCGATCATGTCCGTGCTGACCACCGTACGCGGCCGGTTGCGGGCAATGTCGTCCTCGTTGAATGAGACGGTCTGCGTCCGCGGGCTCCCTGTCTTCACACTTGCCTTGGCCCGGATCGAGAGGGGTGGCAGCTTCAGTGAAAGCAGTGTCGCCGGCCGGTCCACGCCAGGCGGGGTGTTGTCCGTGGCGAGGTCGGAGGCGGAGATGTCGGCGAGGGCGAGGCTGAAGAGCCCGGGTTGCACGTCGAGATCCATCGTCCGCTGCCGGGTCGATCCGGCGGGACACGACACGGATTTCAGGGTGGCCTGGGCGTAGCCGGTCTCGGCATAGATCGGCAGCAACAGGCTGCCGAGATTCAAGGGGGCGCTGATCTCCGCCTCCAGCAGCACCCGCACCTGTGCCGCGCGCAAAATCGCCTTCGGGCTTCCGACGGCGACCCAGCCGGAGCTTTGTCGGCGCTGTCCAACACGGGTCGAAATCCGGAGTTTGGGCAGGCCCGGGATCGTGGCGCCAAGATCGGCTGTGGCGATGCGCTCGCCATTGGCGATGGAGGCCAAGGCCGAAACCGTGGCGAGCGTCTCGATCGTCGGACCCTGACTGCCCCGCGCCATGGAGAGCGTCGCGGCATCGCCGAGGTCGAGAAATTGGTTCACCTGAATGCGGCGGGCGTCACCGTTGGCGACGAGCGATAGGCGCCGGAGCGCGTCGCTGGCGGCTCCGGCCGGTGCAGTCGATGCCAGCGCCGAAAGGATCTCACTTGGGCGAGCGGAGGCGACGAGAAGATCGTTGTAGCTCGCGGCCTGCAAGTTGATCTTCGTGGCCAGAGAATCGAGAAAGCGCAGGGCGTCGACATGGGTCGATTGCAGCGCGTCGTAATCCAGCACGCTCAGCGACAGGTTCGTCCCCAGCATCGAGCCGAGCAGCGCATTCGCGATGCCGGCATTGAGCGATGCGACGCCCGATCCAAGGCTGAAAGAGGCGAACCGCGTGGTGACGGCGGTGCTGGTGACGCCGACATTCAGGGTACTTGCCCACCCGATCATCCGGGCGAAGATCGTGGGTTTCGCCGTGGTCATGGAAACGCGGACGGCATTGGGGGATGCGCCCCCGGCCACGAATTGGCCTGCCGGCGAGCCGTCGTTGCGGCGCGCATAGGTGCCGACAAGGACGGTGATGTCTCGTGCCTGATCGTAACGATTGTCGGACAACGACTTTCGCGCTGCGGCCTCCGCCTGCTTGATGTCGCTCGCCGCGTTGAGGGCTGCGAGATCGACTGCCCCCTGATCCTTGCGCTTGACGTTGTAGAGGAGGCCGAGATCGAGCCCGATCGCCGCAACGCCGAGCATCATGGTGAGGCTGAACGCGGCCATGACCATGACCGAGCCCCGTTCGTCGGAGGCGAAGCGCATCACATGCCCCCAGGGCGCACATCGTAGGAGGCGGTGAGCGTCGCCGGCGCGACGATCGCGAAGCCGGGCACATTCGACAGACCGAGCGTATTCGCATCGAAACTTAGAGCTACGCGATACGTCGGCTGACTTTGCCCGGCGGATCCGATCTGCAATTTGACGGCCTGAGCTTTGACCAGATAGCCGTTCGACAAACCCGTATTGATGCTCTGCTGCGCGAGAATGAGGCGCTCGCTGTCGCTCGACCCCGCGAGCGATGCTCGCGCGGCCTCAGCCGTCACATGCTGTAGCGTATGGTAGGCGCCAATATAGATGCCGCCCGTAATGATGTTCAGCATCAGAAGAAGAAACAGAGGCGCAAGGAAAACGAACTCGATGATGACCGCGCCATCTTCGTCGCTTTTTATGGATTTCAGGCGCTTCAGCTGCGCGGTTTGTGCTCTGCGGACTGCCTGAACTTTGGTCATGGCCTGCGCACATCGGATCGATTTCAGGTTGTGCGAGCCTGATTTCCATCGGTTAATGATTTCTGATTGTGCAAATTCAGACAAACGCTGAAGGGACGGACAAGGCATCCCGTGCGGACTGGCCGCAAAATTGGCAAAATCGTTACCGGTGTCAGCGACTTAGGTGGCGTTGCGGCGCAAACAGCGCGCATGCATTCGATCAGTTTTTTGGAAATAGCTTCTCAATCGCAGCTTGAATGCCCGAAGCGACGCGAAAATGAAAAGATCGAAGCCGATATTGCAATCCGCCAGGCAACCTATGCCCGGGCGCCCTCGAAGGCGTTCAATCGGCGGACGCAGTGATATGTTTGACAGCTTGCAACGCGCTCGAACCGTCAATCGTTCCCGTCCGGCTGCGTGTGACGCGACGGCGAATGTGCTCGAAGATATCGAGGCACATGACTCTTGCATGGTGGGGGCAGTTATTCAGGCAACCTGCCGACGCAACTGAAGAGAATGATCGGCTAAACGCTGCCAAGCAGTCCGTGGCGAACCAATCCCCCGGCGGTTTGAGGGCGAGCGACCGTTCCGGGCCGCTCGCTTGTGATGAGCCTACTTGGCCTTCTCGGCGATGCCCTTCAGCCCCGCCTCGTAGATACCGCCGATGACTTCTTCAGCTTTGGCATCCGGTGCACCCTTCGCCTTGAAGCTTCCCGACCAGACAAGCTTCGAGCCCGAACCGCTCGGCATGACGGCCAGGGTCGACTTGTAATCGGAGACAGGGAGCGGGCTTTCTAGAATGGTATAGCCGTAGTCCATCTTCTTGTCGTCGCGGGCCAACTGCTCCTCGACGATCGTGCCGCCGCCTTTGAGGCTGAGGGTGCGCAAAGACTTGCTGTCCTTCATCGAGGGAGCGCATTTCTCGACCGCCGGGTGCCATTGGCCGATGCCGCAGAAGTCGCCGACGACCTGCCAGACTTTGGCGGGGGGCGCATCGACGGTCAGCGTCTTGGAGACTTCGAGAGCGAGCGCCGGCGTGGCGGCCAACGCCGCGACCGCGACGGCGGCGAGTTTCATCGTGTGTGTCATCGGCACGTATCCTTGAGCTTCCATCCAGGCCCGGCATGTCTCTCGGAACTCGGTCGAGTCCTGCGGATGCCGTGGCACGTCCGAAGCTGGGGCGATCATCCAGGCGGACAAGCTCGACTAAAGTTTATTATCACTTCACGTTGATGTGACGGGGTAAGAACTTGTCTAGGCCCGGCAATCGGCCAGTAGCCGCTGCATGAACGCTTCCCCACGGGTCAGCTGATCGAGCGTGATGTACTCGTCCGGCTGATGCGCCTGGTCGATCGAGCCCGGTCCGCACACCACCGTTGGAATGCCCGCCCCCTGGAAGCGCCCCGCTTCCGTCGCGTAGGGCACGGAGATCGTCCGATTGTGCCGGGACAGCCGCAGGGCCAATTGTTCGGCGGCGGAGCCAGGTTCGGGGGCGAGGCCGGGAACGGACACTTCCTCGATCGTCTCGATGCGCCCGTAATCGCCGTAGCGGTTCAGCCGCTCGCGGACGACCCGCGCGCAGGCCGCTTCGAACAAGCCCGGGATCTCCGACATGTCGAGATCGGGCAGGCCGCGGAATTCCCAGTGGAAAGCACAGAGCTTGGGCAGGATGTTGCGCGCCGTGCCGCCCTGGATCGTGCCGACATGAACCGTGGTGTTCGGGGGATCGAACCGGCCCGAGGCGTCGCCACGCGCCACCATCGCGTCGGCGATGCGGTTGAGTTCGGCGATCAGGTCGGCCGCCGCCATCACGGCGTTTGCACCGAGCATGGGCTTGGCCGAATGCGCCTCATGGCCGTGCACGGTGGTGTGGTAGGTCACGATGCTCTTGTGAGCGTCCGCCACCTGCATCTCGGTCGGTTCGCCGACGATGACGGCGCCCGGTCGCGGGAGGTCGACACCGAAGCGCGCGATCGTGTCGGCCACGCCGAGGCAGGTCGTCTCCTCGTCGTAGGAGAGAAGGATGTGGATCGGCCGTGCGAGATCGGCTTTCACCGCCTCCGGCACCAGGGCCAGCGCCAGAGCGTCGAACCCCTTCATGTCGACGGCGCCGCGGCCATAGGCACGCCCATCGGCGATGCGAAGCTTGAACGGGTCGGTGGTCCAGGTCTGGCCCGTCACCGGCACCACATCGGTATGGCCGGACAGCACGACGCCGCCGTCGATGCTGGGCCCGATCGTGGCGAACACGGCTTCCTTGTCGCCGGCCGCATTCGGCACCCGGACAAAAGACACGCCCCAACCGTCGAGATACTCGGCCACGAAATCGATCAGCGCGATGTTCGACCGGGAACTCTCGGTGTCGAAGGTGACGAGCCGCTCCAGCAGTTCGAGCGCGCTGAGAACGCGGCCCCGACCCGCCATCCTAATGGACGACGCGGCGCACATGCGGCGAGTCGAGCGAGAAGGCCGGGATCTCGGCCTCGAAGCTCTCGCCCCCCATGGTCGCCATGGTGTAGCTGCCGGCCATCAATCCGTCCGGCGTGGTGAGCGGACAGCCGCTGGTATAGCTGAACGACTGCCCCGGCTCGAGCACCGGCTGCTTGCCGACCACACCGGCGCCGCGCACTTCCTGGCAGGCACCCCGTCCGTCGATGATCCGCCAATGACGCGAGCGCAGTTGCACCTGCTCGCTGCCGTTGTTCACGATCTCGACGGTATAGGCGAAGAAATAGCGGCTCTCGCCCGGCGAGGATTCTTCCTCGACGAAGCGGGGCTCCACCGTCACCGTGATGCCGCGCGTCTCGGCCTTGTACATCGCGAAAATGCGTCTCCGTGGACGAGGGGCAGGCCGCGACGCGACATCTGCGTTGGGTCGTGGTACGTGGCGCCCGAAATCCCGTCAATCGCGGCGTCGTCTGTCGGGCAACAGGCCGGTAAGCCGGCGGAGAGACTGTGCCGAACGTATCGCCGAACGCTTCGCATGCCGTGGCCGCCGCGGCGCGGCGCCCGCCGCTGTCGGACGCCATCGGCTCTCTCGTCACTGTTGCCGTCGCGCTGTTGTTCGCGTGGTGGCATCCGGCCCAGAATCGTTGGGCGGCGCTCGGCCTCATCCTCGCCGTGCTTCTCGATGCCGGCGCACGGGTGATCGTCCGGCTGGTCAAGGCTCGCACCGGCGTCTCGGCCGATTTTCAGGGCGTGGCCTCGCCGTTACTGATGCTGGGCCGGGCCGTGTGGATCGGCGGCCTGCTCGTCGCAGGCGGATCGTGGCTGAGGCCGGACCTGTTTCCGCTTCTCGCCTGCACGCTGGCGGGCCTCGTGGCCATGGGGGCCTGTGCCCGCATCGCCTCGGCGCGGATGGTGACCGTCCTCGACGCGGCCGAGCGGGAAGCCGCGCAGGACAAGACGGACGGGAGGGGGACGCGATGAGCGAAGACGTCACGGGGCGCCACGGCGGCATCCTTCCGGCGCAGGCCATTGCCGCGATGACACAGGCCGGGGCGATCCTTCCGGCCACCCCTTACGCATCGGATCAGATTCAGCCCGCCAGTCTCGACCTCCGGCTCGGGCGCCGCGCCTATCGGGTTCGCACCAGCTTCCTCCCCGGCAGTGGGCGACCGGTTTCCGCCTGTATCGACGCGCTCTCGCTGCACGAAATCGACCTCAGCGAGGGGGCGGTGCTGGAAACCGGCTGCGTCTACATCGCCGAACTTCAGGAAAGTCTCGCATTGTCGCCCGATCTGAGCGCCGGCGCCAATCCCAAGAGCTCGACCGGTCGCATCGACGTCTTCACGCGCGTGATCACCGACCGGGCCAGCGCCTTCGACCAGATCGAGGCGGGCTATCGCGGGCCGCTCTACGCCGAGATTTCGCCCCGCACCTTTCCGGTGCGGGTACGGACCGGATCGCGGCTGTCGCAGGTGCGGTTTCGTTCGGGCGAGCCGCGGCTGAGCCTGGAGGATCTCTCGGCGCTCCATGCCCGCGACCCGCTGGTCGATGTGGCAAGCCCTTCGCTGCACGGGGGGGTCGCGGTGTCGGTCGATCTCGCCGGCTTCGGCGGCCTGATCGGCTACCGCGCCAAGCGTCATACCGGGCTGATCGACGTGGACAGACCGGCGGCGCACCGGACCGCCGATTTCTGGGAGCCGCTCCCCGCCGACGGCACACGCACCCTCATCCTCGATCCGGGCCAGTTCTACATCTTGGCCTCGAAGGAAGCCGTGCGCGTTCCGGCCGACCATGCCGCCGAGATGGTGCCGTTCGATCCCCTCGTGGGCGAATTCCGCGTCCATTATGCGGGCTTCTTCGATCCCGGCTTCGGCCTCGGCGAGGCCGGCGGTGCCGGAGCGCGGGCGGTTCTGGAGGTACGCTCCCGCGACGTCCCGTTTCTCCTCGAAGACGGCCAGATCGTCGGCCGCCTCGTCTACGAGCGGATGGTAGAACGGCCCGCGACCCTCTACGGCGCGGGCGCCGGCTCGAACTATCAGGCGCAGGGACTGAAGCTGTCCAAACACTTCGCGTGAGCGGATCGGGCCGCGTTATACCATTTTCGCCAGGGTCGTATCCTCCGTGCCTTTGCAGGGAGTTGAAGGTCGCTCGTACGGACTCACAAGCTTTTTGAAGTGCCTCACCGGCTCGCCACGCTGCCCTTTCCGTTCACCGGATCGGTCGGGGCCAGCCCGCTGATTTCCATCACGAATTTCTGCCGCAGCGCCCGCGCGAAGTCGCCGTAGCCGCGGGCGGCGAGGAGGAAGCTGCCGGGCCCGCCGACGATGTGCTCCCGGTACCACGCGTCGAGCGTCGTGCCGTCGCGATAGGTCTGACGTGGCAGCTCGCGGAGCCCGTATCCTGGAGCGCGATAAGCGCCGACGCCGACCACGTCGTTCTCCCCAGGCACGAGGATCGGCAGGCCATTGATGGTGGTGCCCGCGGCGAGCAGCGCGTCGCGCTCCGTGTGGATCGCGTCCACATCGCTGCAATTGTCGATGCCGTCGCCCGACACATCGATCACGACCCGGTCGGCCGGGACGGGCAGGCGCGGCACCACACTGGACGAGACGGTGCGCAGCATCTGTCCCACACAGGTGAATTCGCCGGGGATGTGCGGCACGGCCCGCACCAGCACCGCGGTCGCGGCAGCGTCGGCCTTCGTGGCGATCCGGCGCCAATCGACCGCGAGCCGTGCCCCATCGGCCCAAGTCACGAGGGCGAAATAGATTCCGCCGGAATTGGCCTGGATCGCGGACAGCACCGTCGGGTCTTCGAGGGCTTCGGCGATGCCCTCCATCTGCAGGTGGTAGCGGGTCTCATCGACCGAGCCCGAGATGTCCACCGAGACGACGAGGGCGGTGGCAACGCTCTCCTCGGCCGAAAAGGCCGATGTCCCGAGCATGAGACCGAGCAGGGTCAGAGCCGCGGCGCACCACATTCGCCCAGCCCCGATCGATTGGATCGCCACACCCGTCTCCCGCCCCATTCACCGAAAACTTAGCTGAAGGCCGCGGCCGGCAAAACCGGACAGAAGTCGAGCCGACGGCCTCGGGCGGGTCGTCAGAATTGACCGGCGATCCGGGGGGAAGGCGGTCGCGCCGACGTCCTCCCGGGAGACGGCGTCGGCGTTTCCGCGATGGCCAGCGGCTCGAACGCCTCGGCCTCGACTTCGAGGACGGGCAATGGGCCGAGTTCGGGTTTGGGCTTCACCGCCGCCGCGTGAGGGGATGGAGGCGACGTGACCGGGATCGGGTCGGGCGTCTCCGGGGCGCGCAGAACCGGCAGATCCGCCGCGGCGGTTTGCACGGGAGGCGCCGAGGATTGCGAGGAAGGGGGCGGCGCGACACCGACGATACGGGCCGCCGGCAGCGTCTTCATCGCGACGGGCGTCACCGGTTCGGACACGGCCGTCGCCGGGAATCGGGCGGTGAGGGTGATGGCGGCCGACAGCGACAGGACGGCGAGGCTCGGCCCGACCAACCATCTCGCCAAACGACCACGCGCCCGGGGCGACTTCAGGGGTCCAAGCCGTACGGTCTGGCTGCGCAACCGCAACGGCTGACGCCGGGGCAGCGTCCAGCGATCCGGCTCGACAGCGAAATCCATTCCCGACACGGCACGCCCCTTTGCTTCGCCGGATGCAGGATTAACCCACCGGAAAGATCCGCGGCGAAATTGGGGCGAAACTGTTGTAGGCGCTCGAATATCGCAATTTTTGCCGGACGCACTGCACGATTTTTGTGAGCCGTTGATCTTTGTTAGGCCGATACATCCTCAGCGGCGTCGCGGTCGATGAACCACGAGAGTTCACCGGCGCTCGCAACATGGGCCGCTGGAAGATACTCGCCCCGGCTCAGGCGCAAGAGCGGGTCGCGCTTGGCGGCGCCGTTGACGAGGAAGAGGATCGAGCGCGTGGAGGCGAGTGTCGGGAAGGTCAGGGTGATGCGGGGCACGTAGGGCTCCATTCCGGCCTCCGGGACGGGAGCCACCCAAGCCACGCGCTCGTCGAGGGCGGGCTTTCCCGGAAACAGCGAGGCGGTGTGGCCGTCGCTGCCGAGCCCCAGCAGGACGAGATCGAACAGGGGTCTTGCCGGATCGAGGGCTTCGGCGCCGTAGAAGTCCTTGAGCACCGCCTCGTAGGCGCGGGCGCCCGCTTCAGCACCCTCATCGGAGGGAATGAAGTGCAGATGGGTCGGCGGCAACGGCGCCGCGTGGCCGAACGCCTCCCGGACCATGCGCACATTGCTGAGCGGGTCGTCCCAGGGCACCACCCGGTCATCGCCGAAGAACCAGTGGACCCGCTCCCACGGCACACGCTCGACGAAGCCGGGGGAGGCCAGCAGGGCATAGAGACGCTTGGGAGTCGATCCGCCCGATAGGCACACCGCCGCGTGCTCTCCGGATGCGCGCGTGACCGCGGCGATGAGATGCTCGGCAGCAGCATGGGCGGTCGCCTCGGCGTCCGCCATCAATCGGGTGTTGGGCGGGAGGGGAATCACGGCGCCGGTCCGCGACGCGGCGGCTCCTGATGGCCGCCGAAGCCCTTCCGCATCGCCGAGAGCAGCTTATCGGCATAGCTCGCATCCTCGCGGGACCGGAATCGCCGATAGAGCGCGCTCGACAGAACAGTGGCCGGGACCGCCTCTTCGATGGCGGCGTTGATCGTCCAGCGTCCTTCGCCGGAATCCTCGACATAGCCGGAGAAGCCGTCGAGCGTCTCATCGCCGGCGAGCGCCGTCGCGGTGAGGTCGAGAAGCCAGGACGAGACGACGCTGCCGCGTCGCCAGACTTCGGCGATGTCACCGAGATTGAGGTCGAAGCGCCGCTCCTCGGGGACTTGCGTGGAATTGGCATGCTTGAGGATGTCGAAGCCCTCGGCATAGGCCTGCATCAGCCCGTACTCGATGCCGTTATGGATCATCTTGACGAAATGGCCTGCACCGCTCGGACCGGCATGAATATAGCCGAGCTCGGCGCGGGGATCGCGATTGTCCCGTCCCAGCGTGCGCGGAATGTCGCCGAGGCCCGGTGCCAGGGTGCGAAAGATCGGGTCGAGGCGATCGACCGCCTCCTTGTGACCGCCGATCATCATGCAATAGCCACGCTCCAGGCCCCAGACGCCTCCGGACGTGCCGACATCGACGTAGTGAATACCCTTGGCGTCGAGCTCGCGGGCTCGGCGCACATCGTCTTGGTAGAAGGAATTGCCGCCGTCGATGATGCAATCGTCGGCCTTCATGAGCGCGCCGAGCTTCGTCACCGTCTCTTCGGTGATCGCGCCGGCGGGAAGCATGACCCAGGCGGTGCGCGGAGCCTCAAGCTTGTCAACGAGATCGTCCAAACTCTCTGCGGGCGTCGCCCCCTCGGCGGCGAGCGCTTGCACCGCAGCCGGGTCCCGGTCGAACACCACCGCTTTGTGCCCGTCCCGCAGGAGGCGGCGGACGATGTTGCCGCCCATCCGGCCGAGGCCGATCATGCCGATTTGCATCCGCGCGCACTCCCATCGGGTTGCCGCCCCTTACGGCGGCGGACCCTTCAGGGAGCGGCTCGCCGTCCGACGGGACGGTGCGGTTCGCCGTTCGAACGTTTCGGCATAGCTCGCGTTCCCCTCGGCGTCGCCGGGACCGCCATGCGTCGGGATCGGCCCTGAGCCACGCTGATGGGCTTGGCCTCACCGGCAGCGACGGGGCGGCATCGGCGAATCGTCGGGACGGGGCAGGAGAGCACGCCGCGAAAGAGCGCTCCCGGTTCGACGCGCCCACCCCGGCAGCACGTCACTGCTTCATCGGGCTCGCGCCGGTCGCCGGCGGCTGACCCGAATCGGCGCTCGCCTGCTTCTCGGGATGCTTGATCTGGCTATAGGCGAGGTTGGAGAAGGAGCCGATCCGGGCCGACCAGCTCAGCTTGCCGTCTCCCGGCTCGTCGCGGGCCGCCTGGCAGAAGGCGGTGGTCAGCCCGTTGACGATGTCGTCGTCCTTCGCGCCCGCGGCGGCAGCCTTCACCTTGGGGACGATCGTGGCGAGCTTTGGAATGAAGTCGCTCGACGTGAGCCCCTTCAACTCGGCGACCACGCCGTTCTCCTCGATCGCCTTCCGCACCGGCTCCTGCTCGATCTCCGCGCAGGGCGCGGTGCCGGCGAGCATGGTTTGCGTGGCGGCCTTGGCCTCCGAGACGGCGCTGCCGGAATTCATCACCGGCGCCTTGTTGCCCCAGGAATTGCGGATGTAATCGGTTACGTCCTTGACCTGCTGCTCGGTCATGTCCTGACCGATGGCCGGCATCGGCGCGTAGCCGCTCTGGGCGGCGAGCCCGCCATAGATGACGCGCAGCACCGTCTGCGGGCCCGCCGACTGAACCGAGGTGTTACCGGCGAGCGCCGGAATCGCCCCCTCGACGCCCTTGCCGTCGGGACGGTGGCAGGACGAGCAGTAGGAGAGATAGACATCCGCACCCGGCGCGCCCGGCTGGTTGAAGGCCTGAAGGTCCTTCTCCTTGTAGGTCTGCTTGGCCGGCACCGTGCGGAGATACGCGACCATCGCCTGCAGGTCGGCATCGGTCATCTTGGACAGCGATTCCTCGATGGTCTGACGCATCGGGCCCGCCGCGACGCCGGGACGGCTGCCGGGCGCGGTACCGGTCTTGAGGTAGGTGACGACCTCCGCATCTGACCAAGCACCGATGCCCTGGTGCCCGTCCGGCGTGATGTTCGGCGCGTACCATCCGTCGATGACGCCGCCGCCGAGCTTGCCCGCGAGGCTCGAATTGCCGACGATCTTGCGTTCGTTGTGGCACATCCCGCAATGACCCAGCCCCTCGACGAGGTAGGCGCCGCGATTCACTTCCTCGCTCGCATTCGGATCCGGTTTGAAACGCGCCTCGGTGAAGAAGGCGGTGCGCCACGTGATGAGCGCGGTGCGAATGTTGAACGGGAAGGGGATCTGGCTCTCCTTCCGCTTCTCGTTCACCGGCTGAAGCGACTTGAGGTAAGCGAAGATCGCTTTCGTGTCCTCGTCGCTGACCTTGGTGTACCAAGCAAACGGGAAGGCCGGATACAGGTATTCGCCTTCGTCGCCGATGCCGTGGCGGAACGCCTTCTCGAACGTGTCGTAATCCCATTTGCCGATGCCGGTCTCCGGATCCGGCGTCAGGTTCGGCGTCATGATGAGGCCGATCGGGGTGTTGAGGCCGTAATTGCCGGCAAAAGGCTTGCCACCGGGCGCGGTGTGACAGGCCACGCAATCGCCCGCCGTCACAAGGTATTCGCCGCGCTTGATCAGATCCGCATCGCCCGCCTGAGCGAGGGCCGGCCCGGCCGCGAAGAGGGCGGCGAAGGCGAGCCAGCCGGGGCCGCGTACGGTGCGTCGTGTCATGAACCCGGTCTCCCGAAAGGTGACGACCCCGGCCTCGTTTGTTCTTATTCTCAGTCTAGGAACGGGCTCGCAACGCGAGTCAGTCCCGGTTGTTCCAGTTCTTACGCTCACAGCCCCGCGATCTTAAGCGGGGTGTTCAGCGAAATCTGATCATCATTTCCGTGAGATGCGCGAAAAGCGCGGCAAGGAGCCACGCCGCCACCATCGCCCAGTCCGCGCCGGTCAGCGCCGCCCGGACAGCCAGCATCAGCGCTGCGCCAGACGCGAGATTCGAGAGCAGGGCGCCCGTTGATGGGCCGCGCCCGGAAAACAGCTTCAGGCTCACGAGAGCCAGCGCCTCGACGGCGACGAGGACGACGATGATGTCGACGATGCGCCCACTGGCGAAAAGGTCCGCCATCTCACGCGCCCCGGGCATGCGGGTTGAGCCGCACGATGGTGAGATTGAGACAGGCGGCGACGCTGACCCAGGCGAGGTAGGGCAGGTTCAGCAGGCCCGCGATCGGCGAGGCGTGGCCGATCGTCAGGGCGAGGGCGACGATGGAGAGCCAGAGCAATCCAACCTCGACCAAGGCCCAGTCCGGCCGGCGCAGGCGGAAGAAGATCCAGCTCCAGGCGATGTTGAGGACGCTGTTGACCGTGAACACCGCGACGAGCCGCGTCCGTGCGGCGGGCTCCGGGTCGGCGTTCCAGGCCAGCACCGCCGAGGTCGCCGTGAGCGCGATGATGACGCTCCAGATCGGCCCGAAGGCCCAATCCGGCGGCTTCCAGGCCGGGAAGCGCAGGGCGAAGTACCAAGCATCGGTGCGCGTGGCCACTCCACCCGCCACGGCGACGGCGAGCGCCGCGAAGGCGGTGACGAGGGCCGGACCCCATTCGCCCGCGAACATCGTCGTCACGGCGAAACCCAGCGGAACAGATGCGCCAGATCCTTGAAGAAGATGCGCGCATGGGCCGCCGGTTTGGCGCGGACCAGTTCCTTGTTCATGTAGGCGTCCCAGGTGAGTTGCTGGACATCCTTGTCCTTGCAGATGGAGACGAAGCGCTCCCTCAGCCCATCGCTGCGGTACCAGACCCACTGCATCATCCCGAGGATCCAGAACACGCGCCCGTGCAGGCGCATGAACGACTTCCGCGCGCTCGCCAGCGCCCGCGCGTCGCCGGTCGCCAGGAAGGCCTCGGCCGCCTGCGCGGAGAGCCGGCCGCCGAGCATCGCGTAGTAGATCCCTTCGCCCGAGGCCGGGGCGACGACCCCGGCCGCGTCGCCGGCCAGCAGGACGTCGCGGCCGTTGTCCCACCGCTTCAGCGGCTTCAGGGGAATCGGCGCCCCCTCGCGGCGGACCGTCTCGCACGCATCGAGTCCGGTTGCGGCGCGCAGATCGCGGATCGCCGAACGCAGCGAGAAGCCCTTCTGCATGCTGCCGGTGCCGATGCTCATCGTGTCGCCGTGGGGGAAGATCCAGGCATAGAAGTCCGGCGAGAGGCGGCCCTGGTAATAGACATCGCAGCGCGTTCCGTCGTGCGCCTCGGCGGAAGGGCTGCGGACAATCTCGTGATAGGCGAAGACTTGGCGCATCTTCGCGTGGCCCGGTATCTCGGCCCGGCCGACCGGTGATGTGGCTCCATCGGCGCCGACGACGAGGCGGGCTCTCACCGCAACTGCGGGACCGTCCTTGCCCTCCCGATAATGCACTGTCGCGAGGTTCGCCTCGTCGCGGGTGATGCGCTCGAACACGCCATCGCGGCACTCGGCGCCGGCAAGCCGGGCGCGGTCCCGCAGCCACGGATCGAAGTGAGCGCGATCGACCATGCCGACGAAGCCGTCGCCCACCGGCATGTCCACATGGCGCTCGCTCGGGGCGATCATCCGGGCGCTGCGAATGCGGGCCAGCAGCAGCTCGTCGGGGATCGCGAAATCGCGGATCAGGCGAGGCGGAACCGCGCCGCCGCAGGGCTTGATCCGACCCGCCCGGTCGAGAAGCAGGACCCGGCGACCGCCGCGCGCCAGATCGGTCGCCGCGGTCGCCCCCGCCGGGCCGCCGCCCACCACCACGACGTCGAAGAGATCGGAAGCGCCGTGGTGGGTCATGGGCTACCTCGCGTCGAAACCGGGGGTGAGGTGGAACGAAGCCGTCTGCGTCAGCGGGTTGGCGCGTCTTCCGACGGAAGCGTGCTCGACCCGCAGCGCGATCAGCATGGCGACGATGAAGAGCACGCCCTCCGCCGCGAAGACGACCGCGTAGGCGGTGACCGGCTCCGTGGCGACGAGGCGTGCGAGATCGACGGCGAGCGTACCGAGGAAGCCGCCGGCGCCGAAGGCGACGCCTTGGGCGGCGCCCCATACCCCCATGCGGGTGCCGCGTTCCGCCTCGCCGCCGCGTCCCGCGAGGGCCATCATCGAGCCGATGGCCGCCACCGCGTAGACGCCGTTGCCGAAGCCGAGCGCGGCCACCGCCGCCCGCAGCGGAAATTCGGGTCCGATGGGTCCGCCCAGGGCGATCGCCCCGAGCGCGAGCGCCGAGAGCGCGCAGCCGATGGCGGTCCAGACCTTGAGCGAGCCGAGGATCGGGCCGCCGACGAAGACCGTGATGCCGGCGACGATCAGCATGCCGGCCAATACTCCGCCGTGCTGAAGCCCCGCGAGCTTCGTCGTCGCCCCCGGACTCATGGCGAAGACGAGCCCGGCATAGGGTTCGAGGATCAGTTCCTGCGCGCTGTAGGCCAGCATCGAGACGAAGATGAAGACCGTGAAGCGCCGTGCCGCCGGCTCGGCCAGCACCTGCGCCAGCACGGCGCGGAACGGCGGCTTCTCGGTCTGTTGAGGAGGGCTCGCGGCGGGGCGACGCGGCTCGAGACCGATCACGGCCAGGGCGGCCACCGCGAAGGCCACGAGGGAGACGGTGCCGGAGACCGCGACGAGCCGAGGCCCCGAGAAGGGATCGAGGAAGTGACCGGCGAGCGGCGCGGTAACCGCGAAGCCGGCGATCATCATCACCCAGACGATGGTGGCGGCTGCGCCACGACGGCTCGATTCGACACCCGTCGCCAGCAGCACGAGGAGATTGGTGCCCGCAGCGCCAGCTCCCATGCCGACGAGCAGGAAGGCGGCGACCGCCAGCGTCAGGCCCGCAGACAGGGAGGTCTCGGCGAGCGCCGTCGCGACGGCTGCGCCGAAGCCGCCCAGGCACAGGGCCGCCATGCCGCCGACGATCCAGGGCGTGCGCCGCCCGCCGATATCCGAGCCGTAGCCCCAGCGCGGGCGCAGGACTTGGGCCGCGTAATGGAGGGCGACCAAGGCGCCCGGCACCAGGGCGGGCAGCGCCAGCTCGACCACCATGACCCGGTTGATCGTCGAGGTCATCAACACGATGACGGCTCCGAGCGCCGTCTGAACGAGGCCGAGCCGGACGATCTGGAGCCAGGAGAAGGAGGAGGGTTGGCTGGTCATGGCACGACCCCTTGCACGAGGGGCCGCAGGGCGAAAGCCGCGACCAGCATGCCGAGGACGTAGAGGGTTGTGCCGGTGCCGTTGTACCAAGCGGCCCGAGCCCGCGGATCCTTCAGGAAATGCGCCATCAGGCCCAGCTGTCCGGCGAGCAGGAGGCCGACCGCCCCGGCATGCCAGGGTCGATCCCAGCTGAGCAGGAGAGAGACCACCAGGGTCTGCGGCAAGGCCATCACGAGGCAGGCGAAGAGGGCGGCGTAGCGCGGTCCCATCTGCACCGGGATCGACCGCAGGCCGAGCGCCCGGTCCCCCTCGACCGACTTGAAGTCGTTGAGGGTCATGATGCCGTGGGCGCCGATCGCGTAGAGGAGCGCCACGGTCACGACCCGTCCGTCCGGCATCGCGGCCGCCATCACGGCGGCCCCGGTGAACCACGGAAGACCCTCGTAGCAGAGCCCGCAGGCGGCGTTGCCCCACCAGCCGTTCCGTTTCAGCCGGATCGGGGGCGCCGAGTAGATCCAGGCCAGGACGAGTCCGAACAGGGCGGCCCCGAGAATCCAGGGCCCCAGCATGGCAGCGACGACGAGGGACAGGAACGTCCAGCCCCCCGCGAGGTAGAGCCCCCAGCGCCCTGGGATACGACCGGAGGGAATGGGGCGGTTCGGCTCGTTGATGGCGTCGACGTCCCGGTCGAACCAATCATTCGCGGCCTGACTCGTGGCGCAAACCAGCGGACCCGCGAGCACAACCCCTGCGGCGATCACCGGCCATTGTCCTGACGGCGCTTGGCCGGATGAGACGACACCGCAGGCAAAGGCCCACATCGGTGCGAACCAAGTGATCGGCTTGAGAAGCTCGACGACTGCGCTTGGTGCGGGCGTGGCCATGCCGGAAGCTAGTGGCCCGCCGCTGCATGTGTCAACATAACTTTACATGTTTGGGAGGAATTTCAGATGACAACCGCTACGTGACATAGCTGCATTATACTTCATATCGCTTGCGTCAGGCGTCGTCGTCCGGCGGAGTTTCCGTATCGCCGGTATCAAGATCACCGATGCCGTAACGGCGCATCTTGGCATAGAGGCCCTGTCTGCTGAGACCGAGCATCTCGGCCGCCGAGGCGCGATTGTCGCGGGTGATGCGCAGGGCCGCCTCGATACAGAGCTTCTCGATAAGGTCGGTCGTCTCGCGGACCAACGCCTTCATGGAGACCCGCCCCACCAACTCGGTCATCTGCTCGACGGAGCGCGGCAGTTCGTGCCCGCCGGAATGGACCGGCGCGGCTCGGCGCGGCGTCGCCCGAATGGTGAAGCCGAGGCAGGGTTGTTCGGCGGACGGCGCGGAGACCGCCGCGACCTCCACGTCTTCCAGCGACCCGTAATCGCCTCGCATCACCGTCGAGAAGTGGCGCACGGAGCCGTGCTCGCGCAACGTCGCGAACAGGGCCAGCGTCTCCGTCTCCTCACGCCCGAGCCAACGGTCGAGCGGTTGACCGCGTACCTGCTCCTCGGTCGCAAGCTGTACGAGATCGAGAAAGGCGGTGTTCGCCGTGAGAATACGCCGAGCCGGATCGGTGACGACGAAGCCTTCGGGCATACGCCGGATCACGTCGAGAGCGCCCCCGTCCGTCGCGAGCTGCCCCGCACGGGCTGCGGCGAGGGGGGAGAGACGCAGCAGGATCGAGGTCGAGCCCTCGCTGCGGAACAGGGACGCCGAGACGCGGGTCTCGCCGCGGCCTCCGGTGAGTCGCACCACGACATCCCCCGCCTGGCCCGACGTGCGGAGGCCGGCGAACAAAGCGGCGATGTCGCGGGTGGCGGTGACCTCGAACAGATCGGCCACGTCCTGACCGAGGATCCGCTTGTGCGGGCGGCCGAGAAGACGGGCCGCGGCCGGGTTCGCCTCGCTGACGCGCCGCGTTCCGGCATCCGCCACGAGCACCGGCTCGCCCGATAGCTGGAACAGCAGTTTGTAGCGGGTCTCGGCGGAACGAAGCCGATCGTAATCCCGCTCCAGCGCCTGCTGCGTATCGGCGAGCCGCCTCTGCAGGCCTGCCAGGGTGCGCAGATCCTGGCCCACCACGATGATGGGGCCGTCTTTCTGGGGCCGAAGGCCGGCATAGCGGATCGGTACGTCGGGGCCGTTCCGGGACGGATGATTGACCTGCCGCCAGCGCGTCATCGTCCCGGCGGCGGCGTCGCGCAGGAGCGCATCGATCTTCGGTCGGCTCTCCACGGTGACGGTGTCGACCCAGGCGCGACCGCGCCACGAGGCGATGTCCTCCGATTCGAAATCCAACGCCGCGGTGGCCGTCTCCTGAATCACCCCGTCGCTACCGACGATCAGCGAGATGTCGCTCGTTGCCGCAAGAAGGATCCCGGCCGCCTCGCTGTCGAGGAGGCTGGCCGCCTGTTGCAGCGCCGGGGACGGCGTCTGCGGGGAATGGCTCGCCAAGCTGCTCAAGATCACCGCTTCGTGAAGACGCGAAAGAGGTCCTTTCAACAGGCCCGGGACCGCATTTCAAGCAAGCTCTCGGAAATCAAGGGGGCAAGGCGGCCATCCTCAGCCGTCGCGTCGGCGCCGACGAGGCCGACGTGATCGGGATGACGCACGAAATACGGCCCGCCGACCAGGATTCGGAGAGCCGGATTGCGAGATGCCGAGCGCAGCGCCGCGATGGTCTGAGAGAGAATCGGAAAGAGCACGTCGCAGGACAGCGTGAGGCCGATCACGTCGAACCATTCGCGGGCGACGAGTTCCGTTGGGTCGAGGCCTGGATCGAGGCCGGCGGTCGTGACGTCCCAGCCCGATTCGCGAAAGATGCCGGCCAGTACCGCGAGGCAGAACACGTGCGTTTCGCCGGGACACGGCAGGATCAGGATGCTCCGATCCTGCGGTGTAACCGACTCATCTCCGAAACGAGCGCAGAGATCGCGCACCACAGCCTGGAGCCGTCCGAGCGCCACCGTGACCTCGACGAAATCGCACGTGTCGTCTTCCCATAGCTGACCGAGCTGTCGCGCAGCCGGGGTCAGCAACTCGACGAGAACGCTTTCCAGCGTCAGGCCTTCGTCGAGGAAACGCAGCAAATGGATCGTGAGGTCGCCCTCAACCCGGGAGAGCAGAAGATCACACAGCCGCTCGATGTCTTCGTTCGTCGGCTGCCGGTCCCTCGCGGCGGGCGGAAGGGCCGTTCGCCCGCGATGGACGAGCATCAGGCGCGGCAGGATCTCGGCTTCGACAACACTTGCGAGCCGTCGGCGCATCCGTTCGCCGTCCGGCTGGAAATCGAAGGCGGAAACCGTGAGCGCCTCGCCTGCACCACCGCATTCGCGTGGCGAGGCAGGCAACTCCAAGCGCTCGCCGAAATGCCTCCAGCCTCCCATGGGTCACTCCCAAGGCAGCAGCGCATCACGCAGATTAGTGCAGGATACCCTGTCACACCCGTTGGTCAGGTGTTGTCAGCGTCACGATACGCCTCTTCCGTGCGTTGGCAATGGCTCGAATTGAATACATTCAAAACAATTGTCAGCGGCTATGAGCGTCAAGCTGGATTGACACTTCCGCAACCCCGGGCCTAGGCTCCGGGTCGGGATGAGGCCCTGCGCAGACGGGGCCCAAGGCGAGCGGAGGCGGAGGCCATGCGGCAACGCCAGGGCCGACAGAGAGCGCTCTACACGAGCGAGGAGCGCCATCGGCGCGATGCTTCGCCTTGGACCCTGGTTCAGGGCGTGCTGGCACCGCTGCAATTTCTGGTTTTTCTGATCAGTCTCGCGCTGGTCCTGCGGACTCTCGCGACCGGAGAAGGTGCGGAAGCGGCCCATGCCTCGATCGTCGTCAAGACGCTCGTCCTCTACGCGATCATGGTGACCGGCTCGATTTGGGAGAAGGCGGTGTTCGGCCGCTACCTGTTCGCGCCGGCCTTCTACTGGGAAGACGTGTTCAGCATGCTCGTGCTGGCGCTGCACACGGCCTACCTCATCGCTCTGGCCACGCATCTTCTCGATACGAGCGGGCTCCTCGTTCTCGCGCTCGCGGCTTATGCCACCTACCTGATCAATGCCGGCCAGTTCCTGCTGAAGCTGCGGGCGGCCCGGCTCGAGGCGCCGACATCGCTGACCCTGGCCGGGGAGGGCGCTCGGTGAACGCCCACGCCCCTCTCCAGACGCACGCTGCCGCCGATTGCGGTCCCGAGATCCGGGTCGAGCGCGGCCAGCGGGCGGTGTTCTGCGGCCTCACCGGCATCGTCTGGCTGCACCGCAAGATTCAGGACGCGTTCTTCCTGGTCGTCGGCTCTCGGACCTGCGCGCACCTGATCCAGTCGGCCGCCGGTGTGATGATCTTCGCCGAGCCGCGCTTCGCGACCTCGATCATCGACGAGCGCGACCTCGCCGGCCTCGCCGACATGAACGAAGAGCTGGACCGGGTGGTCACCCGGCTGATCGAGCGACGGCCCGATATCAAGCTCCTCTTTCTCGTCGGCTCCTGCCCCTCCGAGGTGATCAAGCTCGACCTGTCGCGGGCGGCCCTGCGGCTGTCGCAACGCCTCGCGCCGGAGGTGCGGGTGCTCAACTATTCGGGCTCCGGCATCGAGACGACCTTCACCGAGGGTGAGGATGCCTGCCTCGCGGCCCTCGTCCCCAGCCTCCCCGAATCGCGGACGGCCAGCGGCGATCTGCTCGTGGTCGGCGCCCTCGCGGATGTGGTCGAGGACCAGTTCACCCGGCTCTTCGCCGAACTCGGCATCCGCGCCCACTTCCTGCCCGCGCGACGCTCCAGCGACATGCCCGCCATCGGGCGCGGCATGCCGTATCTGCTGGCCCAGCCCTTCCTCACGGCCACCGCCCGGGCGCTCGACGAGCGCGGCGCGCGTCGAATCCCGGCTCCGTTCCCGCTCGGTGCCGAGGGGACCACGCGCTGGCTTCAGGCGGCGGTCGAGGCGTTCGCTGTCGAGCCGACCCGGTTCGAGACCGTGACCGCGCCGGGGCGCGCGCGGGCCGACCGAGCGCTGGCCCGCTACCGCGAACGGCTCGCGGGCAAGCGGATGTTCTTCTTCCCCGATTCGCAGCTGGAGGTACCGCTCGCGCGCTTCCTCTCGCGCGAGCTCGGCGCCGATCTGATCGAGGTGGGAACGCCCTACCTGCATCGTGCCCATCTCGCGGCCGAACTCGAACTCCTGCCCAAGGGCACCCGAATCGTGGAGGGGCAGAGCCTCGATGACGGGCTCGACCGGTGCCGGGACGCGCGGCCGGATCTCACCGTGTGCGGTCTGGGGCTCGCCAATCCCCTGGAGGCGGAGGGGCTCTCGACCAAGTGGTCGATCGAACTGCTGTTCACGCCGATCCAGGGATACGATCAGGCGGGCGACCTCGCCGAACTCTTCGCTCGCCCGCTCCACCGCCGCACCCGGCTGGGGGTGTAGCGATGCAGCTCACCGTCTGGACCTACGAGGGGCCGCCGCATATCGGCGCCATGCGTGTCGCCACCGCGATGGAGGGCCTGCACTACGTCCTCCACGCGCCGCAGGGCGACACCTATGCCGATCTGCTCTTCACCATGATCGAGCGGCGCGAGAAGCGCCCGCCCGTCACCTACACAACCTTCCAGGCGCGCGACCTCGGCGGGGACACCGCCCTGCTGTTCAAGGATGCGGTGGCACAGGCCCATGCCCGCTTCCGGCCGCAGGCGATGATCGTCGGCGCCTCCTGCACGGCGGAGCTGATCCAGGACGATCCAGGAGGATTGGCCAAGGCCCTGGCCCTGCCGATCCCGGTGATCCCGCTGGAGCTGCCGGCCTATCAGAAGAAGGAGAATTGGGGTGCCTCCGAGACCTTCTATCGGCTGGTCCGCGCCCTCTCCGGTCCTGCCGTCGTGCGCGCCCCGCGCGAGGGACGCCGCCCGAGTTGCAACATCCTCGGTCCCACGGCGCTCGGCTTCCGCCACCGCGACGACCTGATCGAGATCCGGAAGATCCTGGAAGCGCTCGGCATCGAGGTGAACGTGGTGGCCCCGCTCGGCGCGAGCCCCGCCGATCTCGGACGCTTAGGTGCCGCCGACTTCAACGTCGTCCTCTATCCCGAGATCGCCCGCGCGGCGGCGCAGCAGCTCGAGAAGACCTTCCGTCAGCCCTTCATCGACATCGTCCCCATCGGCGTCGGCGCGACGATCCGGTTCGTCGAGGCGGTGGCGGCGCTGGCCGGTGTCGATCCGGCGCCCGTCCTCGGCGGCGTGCCGTCGCGACTTCCCTGGTACTCCCGATCCGTCGATTCAACCTACCTCACCGACAAGCGCGTCTTCATTTTCGGCGACGCGACCCATGCGCTCGGCATCGCCCGCGTGGCCGCCCAGGAACTCGGTTTCCGCGTCGTCGGACTCGGCACCTACAGCCGCGAATTCGCCCGCGAGGTCCGGGCGGAAGCCGCCGCTCTCGGCATCGAGGCGATCATCGCCGACGACTATCTCGACGTCGAAGCCGCGATCCAGGCGGCCCAGCCCGAACTGGTGCTGGGCACCCAGATGGAGCGCCACGTCGCCAAGCGGCTGGGCATCCCCTGCGCGGTGATCTCGGCCCCCGTCCATGTGCAGGATTTCCCGGCCCGCCACTCGCCTCAGATGGGCTTCGAGGGCGCCAACGTCCTGTTCGACACCCTCGTCCATCCCCTGATGATGGGGCTGGAGGAACACCTGCTCGGGATGTTCCGTGAAGACCCCGAGTTCCACGATGGCGCTGCCCCCTCGCATCTCGGTCGCACGAGTGTCGAGCCGGCCGCCATGGGGCGGGTGCCGGCGGCTCTACCGCTCGCCCCGGCGCCCGCTCCGATCGTGGTCGAGGCCGCACAGGTCACCGTGGACCCGATCCCGACCACCGCCCCCTGGAGCGCGGATGCCGAGAAGGAACTGAGAAAGATCCCGTTCTTCGTGCGCGGGAAGGCCCGCGCGAACACCGAGCGCTTCGCCCGCGAGCGGCAGCTCCCGCTCATCACCCTCGAGACCCTCTACGATGCCAAGGCGCATTTCGGCCGCTAGGCCCGACATCCGCATCGCCATCGTCACGCTCGACAATCACTTGGCGAGCGCGGTGGAGCGGGCACGTCTGCGCCTTGCCCATGACATGCCGGGGCTGACCCTGAGCTTCCACGCCGCGGCCGAATGGGAGACCGATCCATCGGCACTCGCCGCCTGCCAGGCCGAGATCGCGCGGGCGGACATCGTCGTCTCGGCGATGCTGTTCCTCGACGAACATGTGCGGGCAATTCTTCCCGCGCTCACGGCGCGGCGCCCGCATTGCGATGCCATGATCGGCTGCCTCTCGGCCGCGGAGGTGGTGCGCACGACCCGCCTCAATCGCTTCGATATGAGCGGGGCCAAGCGCTCGGCGCTGGATTTCCTGAAGAAGCTGCGCGGCAAGCCCGGCGCGGAGGGCAACGCCGCCCGCCAGATGGCGCTGGTCCGCAAGCTGCCTCAGATCCTGCGCTTCATTCCCGGATCGGCCCAGGATGTTCGCGCCTATTTCCTGACGTTGCAATACTGGCTCGCCGGCTCTGACGAGAACGTCGCCGGTCTGGTTCGATTTCTCGTGCAGCGCTACGCCGCTGGCCCGCGAGCCGCATGGCGTGAGATCGCCGCCGCGCCGGCCCCGCTGCACTATCCCGAGACGGGCCTCTACCACCCGCGCATGCCGGGCCGGGTCGGGGAGGATGCCGCCCGCCTGCCCTCCATGTCGGGGGCAAGGGGGCGGGTCGGCCTCCTGCTGATGCGGTCGTATGTTCTGGCCGGGAACACGGCGCATTATGACGGCGTGATCGCCGCCCTCGAAGCGCGCGGCCTCTCCGTCGTTCCCGCCTTCGCCGCCGGCCTCGACAACCGCCCGGCGGTCGAGGCCTTCTTCGAGCGGGACGGGCGACCGGTCATCGACGCCCTGGTCTCGCTCACCGGCTTCTCCCTGGTGGGCGGACCCGCCTACAACGACGCGGCGGCGGCGGAAGGTTTGCTGGCCCGGCTCGACATTCCGTATCTCGCCGCCCAGGCGCTCGAATTCCAGACGATCGAGCAGTGGCAGGAGGGCGATCGCGGCCTCTCGCCGGTGGAGGCGACCATGATGGTCGCGATTCCCGAACTCGACGGCGCCACCGCGCCGATGGTGTTCGGCGGTCGCTCCTCCGCCTCCGGCCCGGACAACGCCCGCGACATGCGCGTGCACCCGGAGCGGGCCGCGCGCCTGGCCGATCGGGTCGAGCGCCTGGTGGCGCTCCGGCGCAAGGCGAGGGCCGAGCGGCGGCTCGCCATCGTGCTGTTCAATTTCCCGCCGAATGCCGGTGCCACGGGCACCGCCGCCTTCCTCTCGGTCTACGCTTCGCTGCTCAACACGCTGCGGGGCTTGGCCGCCGACGGCTACGACGTCGACGTGCCGGAAAGCGCCGACGCGCTGCGCGAAAGACTTCTCGGCGGCAACGCGGCGCGCTTTGGCACCGCCGCCAACGTCCATGCCCGTATCTCGGCGGAGGATCATGTCCGCCGCGAACCTCATCTCGGTGAGATCGAGGCGCAATGGGGCCCGGCCCCCGGACGCCATCAGAGCAACGGTGCCGACATCCTCGTCCTCGGCGTCCAACTCCGGAACGTCTTCGTCGGGGTGCAGCCCGCCTTCGGCTACGAGGGCGATCCGATGCGGCTGCTGTTCGAGCACGGCTTCGCCCCGACCCACGCCTTCAGCGCCTTCTACCGCTACCTGCGCGAAGATTTCGCCGCCGATGCCGTCCTGCATTTCGGCACCCACGGCGCGCTGGAATTCATGCCGGGCAAGCAGACCGGCCTGTCGGAGCGATGCTGGCCCGAGCGACTGATCGGCGCCCTGCCGAACATCTATCTCTACGCCGCCAACAACCCTTCAGAGGGGACTTTGGCGAAGCGCCGCTCCGCCGCGACCCTGGTGAGCTACCTCACCCCGAGCCTCGCCGCTGCCGGGCTCTATCGCGGACTGATCGACCTCAAGGCTTCGGTCGAGCGCTGGCGGGCGCTCGAGCCCGAAGCCGCCGCCGAGCGGGCGAGCTTGGCCGAGGTGATCCAGTCTCAGGGCGCGGCGCTGGACCTCACCGCCGCCGAGCCCGCGTGGCACGGCGATGTCGCGGAGCGGGTTTCCGCGCTCGCCGCGGCGCTGACGGAACTCGAACACACCCTGATCCCGCACGGGCTGCACGTCGTCGGCGAAGGAATGCCGTCCGAGGATCGTATCGACCTGCTGATGGCTCTGGCGGAGGCCTCGCACGGGTTGAAGCCCGCGCGAACCGGGATCGAATTGCTGATCGGGGGGGCGGCTCTCAACGAGGCGCTTTCGGCCGCGGGCCTTCCGCTTGACGAGACCGGTCGCTCCGCCTTCGCCGATCTCGCCCGGATCGATCGCGACTTGTCCCGCGATCACGAGATCCCGGCGCTGCTGCGGGCGCTCGACGGGCGCTTCGTCCCCCCGGTCGCGGGCGGCGACCTTCTGCGCAATCCGTCGATCCTCCCGACGGGACGCAATCTCCACGGCTTCGACCCATACCGCCTTCCCTCCGCCTTCGCCGTTGCCGACGGTGCGCGCCAAGTGGCCCGCGTGCTGGAGCGCTACACCGCCGAGGGGAAGCCCCTGCCGGAGAGCGTCGCCATCGTCCTGTGGGGCACCGACAACCTTAAGAGCGAGGGCGGGCCGATCGCCCAGGCGCTGGCCCTCATCGGTGCCGCACCGCGCTTCGACGGCTACGGTCGCCTCGCCGGTGCCGAGCTGATCCCGCTCGACATCCTCGGCCGTCCTCGCATCGACGCCGTCGTCACCCTCTCCGGCATCTTTCGCGATCTTCTCCCGCTCCAGACCAAACTCCTGGCGGAGGCGAGTTACCTCGCGGCGACGGCCGACGAGCCGAGCGACACCAACTACGTGCGCAAGCACGCGCTCGCGATCCAGGCCGAGCAGGGCTGCGACATGGAGACGGCGGCCCTCCGTGTTTTCTCCAACGCGGAGGGGGCCTACGGCGCCAACGTCAATCACCTCGTCGAGTCGGGCCGGTGGGACGACGCCGACGAGCTGTGCGAGACCTTCTCGAAGCGCAAATCCTTTGCCTATGGCCGCAACGGCCGCCCGGCGCCGCAGCGCGAACTGATGCGCGCGGTGCTGGCCAGGGTCGACCTCGCCTACCAGAACCTCGATTCCGTCGAACTCGGCGTCACGAGCGTCGACCATTATTTCGACGGGCTCGGCGGCATGAGCCGGGCCGTCGCCCGCGCCCGCGGGTCGGCAGTGCCGGTCTATATCAGCGACCAGACCAGGGGGGAGGGCCGCGTCCGCTCCCTCGACGAGCAGGTGGCGCTGGAAACGCGCACCCGCATGCTCAATCCGAAATGGTACGAGGGTCTGCTCGGCCACGGCTACGAAGGTGTGCGCCAGATCGAGGCGACGCTGACGAACACCGTCGGCTGGTCGGCCACCGCGGGGGCGGTGCAGCCCTGGATCTACGAGCGGATCACCGAAACCTACGTGCTGGATCCGGCGATGCGTGAGCGCATGGCCGCGCTCAATCCCACGGCCTGCGCCAAGGTCGCGAGCCGCCTGATCGAAGCCCATCGTCGTGGCTTCTGGACCCCCGACGCCGCCACCCGCGACGCGCTCGACCGCGCCGAGGAGGAGCTGGAGGACCGGCTCGAGGGCGTGACACCCGGCATCACCGCAGGAGTCGCGGCATGAACATCGCCATCCGGAATCCCGTGCCGCTGCGCCGCGAGGAGGGCAGCGTTCAAGTCGCCCTCGACCCGTCCGACAGGATCGAGACCGCGAAGGTCTTCGCCGTCTACGGCAAGGGCGGTATCGGCAAGTCGACCACCTCGTCGAACCTCTCGGTCGCCTTCTCGAAGCTCGGCAAACGGGTGCTCCAGATCGGCTGCGACCCCAAGCACGATTCGACCTTCACCCTTACGAAGCGCCTCGCGCCGACCGTCATCGACGCGCTCGAATCGGTGAACTTCCACTCCGAGGAGTTGCGGCCCGAGGACTACGTCGTCGAAGGCTATAACGGCGTGATGTGCGTCGAGGCCGGCGGCCCGCCCGCCGGCACCGGTTGCGGCGGCTATGTCGTCGGGCAGACGGTGAAGCTCCTCAAGGAGCATCACCTGTTGGAGGACACCGACGTCGTCGTGTTCGACGTCCTTGGCGACGTGGTCTGTGGCGGCTTCGCCTCGCCGCTCCAGCACGCCGACCGCGCGCTGATCGTCACCGCCAATGACTTCGACTCGATCTTCGCGATGAACCGGATCGTCGCGGCGATCCACGCCAAATCGAAGAATTACGGCGTGCGGCTGGGCGGGGTCATCGCCAACCGCTCGGCCAAGACCGACGAGATCGACCGGTTCAACGACGCGGTCGGCCTGCGCCGCCTCGCCCATTTCCCCGATCTCGACGTGGTGCGTCGCTCGCGACTCAAGAAATCGACGCTGTTCGAGATGGAGGATTCGCCCGAACTCAGAGCCGTCACCGACGAATACATGCGCCTCGCCGAGACGCTCTGGGCCGGGGAAGACCCGTGCGAGGCCGTTCCGATGAAGGATCGCGACCTGTTCGAATTCCTCGGCTTCGATTGATCGGATCGCGTGATGAGCAGCTACGTCACCCGCCGATCCCAGCTCGAAACCTATTTCGATCGCACCGCCGTCGAGGCTTGGTCGCGGCTCACTTCGGACGCGCCGGTCTCGAAGATCCGCGCCACCGTACGCGCCGGTCGTGACGCCATGCGGACGACGCTGCTCGACTGGTTGCCCGCCGACATGCGCGGCCTGCGCCTGCTCGATGCCGGCTGCGGCACTGGAGCGCTGGCCGTGGAGGCGGCGCGCCGCGGTGCTCATGTGACGGCGATCGACGTGTCGCCGACCCTGATCGGACTTGCCCGCGAGCGCCTTCCGGAGATCGCCGGGCCCGGCTCCATCGAGTTCCGTGTCGGCGATATGCTCGATCCCTGGCTCGGGCGCTTCGACCACGTCGTCGCGATGGATTCGCTGATCCACTATCAAGCACCCGACATCGTCCGGGCCTTGGCCGAGCTGTCCTTGCGCACGGACGGCAGCATCGTCTTCACCGTGGCGCCCCGCACCGCGCTGCTCACGTTGATGCATGCCGCAGGCAAGTTCTTCCCGAAGGCCGACCGGGCGCCCGCCATCGTCCCGATCACCGAGGGCGGCTTGCGTCGGCGCATCGCCCGCGAGCCTGCGCTGGAGCGGTTCGCGGTGGAGCGCACGCGGCGGATCAACAGCGGGTTCTACCTCTCCAACGCGATCGAGCTGACGAAGTCCCCATCCTCCAACCATCTCCCTCACCCTGAGGTGCCGGAGCGTAGCGGAGGCCTCGAAGGAGGGCTCCAGCCGGTCGCGCGATCCCTGGAGCCCTCCTTCGAGGCTGCTTCGCAGCACCTCAGGATGAGGGGAGGGAATGGGAGTGCGGGAGGTCGGTCGGCATGAGATCCGGCCTCACCCTCACGCAGGCCCTCCTGCGCCTCGGCCCGGCGATCCTTCCCTTCGCCGATGCCGCGACGAAGGAGCTGCCGCTCGGGCGGCTGATGCGGCTGGCGCTGTTTCAGGTCACGGTCGGTATGGCGGCCGTGCTGCTGATCGGCACGCTGAACCGCGTCATGATCGTCGAACTCGCGGTCCCGGCCTGGATCGTGGCGGTGATGCTGTCCCTGCCGCTGCTGTTCGCGCCCTTGCGGGCGCTGGTCGGCTTCCGATCCGACACGCACCGCTCGGTGCTGGGCTGGCGGCGGGTGCCCTATATCTGGTTCGGCACGCTGCTGCAGTTCGGCGGGCTGGCGATCATGCCGTTCGCCCTGCTGATCCTGTCGGGGGACACCACCGGCCCGCTCTGGGTCGGTCACGTCGCCGCCGCACTCGCGTTTCTTCTCGTGGGGGCCGGCCTCCACACCACGCAGACCGTCGGCCTCGCGCTCGCCACCGACCTCGCCCCGGCCCATGCCCGCCCGAAGGTCGTCGCGCTGCTCTGCGCCATGCTGCTCGTCGGCATGATGGGCAGTGCGCTGCTGTTCGGGCTCGCGCTCGCGAACTTCTCCGCCGTCCGGCTGATCCAGGTGATCCAGGGCGCGGCCCTCATCACCATCGTTCTCAACGGAATCGCCCTGTGGAAGCAGGAGCCGCGCGATCCCGCCCGCACCGGCCGCGACGTCCCGCGCCCGAGCTTCTCGCAATCCTGGCACGGCTATGCCGGCGAGCCGACGGCGCGGCGCCGGCTGGTCGCGATCGGGCTCGGCACCGCCGCCTTCTCGATGCAGGACATTCTGCTCGAACCCTATGGCGGTCAGATCCTGGGACTCAGCGTCGGCCAGACTACGGCGCTCACGGCGATGCTGGCGGCGGGCGGCGGCCTCGGCCTCGTGGCGGCGGCGCGCTGGCTCGCCCGCGGCGGCGACCCTTACCGAGTCGCGGCGGTGGGTTCGGTCATCGGCATCCTCGCCTTCTCCGCCGTCGTCTTCGCGGCGCCGCTCGCCTCCGCCCGGCTGTTCGCCGCGGGGGTGACGCTGATCGGCATCGGCGGCGGCCTGTTCGCCCACGGCACGCTCACCGCGTCCATGGCCAAGGCCGGGCCGGACGACACCGGACTGGCGCTCGGCGCGTGGGGCGCAGTGCAGGCGACCGCCGCCGGGATGGCCATCGCGGCCAGCGGCATTCTGCGCGATGTCGGCGCGGCGGTGGCCCAGACCGGCGTGCTCGGCGAGGGCATGAACGAGCCGGCCATCGGCTACCTCATCGTCTACCACGTCGAGATCGCGCTCCTGTTCGCCACCCTCGTGGCGATTGGCCCGCTCGTGCGCATCGACAGCCCTGAGCCCGTGCGTCCGGACGAGGGACGCGCGCGACCCTTCGACCCCCTCGTCAATCGTCCCACCTGATCGGGAGGAGCGTCATGCCCAGAGGCGAGATCACCGGCTATATCGACGTCGCACAGATCACGCTCTACGCGTTCTGGCTCTTCTTCGCGGGGCTGGTCTTCTATCTGCGCCGCGAGGATCGCCGCGAGGGATATCCCCTCGAGAACGAGGCCGCGGGACGTCTGAAGTCCTACGATCCCGTGCTGATACCGACACCGAAGGCGTTCCGCCTGTCGAGCGGCCACACCACCTACGCGCCGCAGACCAACGTCGCCTACGAGACCGACGTGCCGGCGACCAAGCGCGAGCCCTGGCCGGGCGCACCTTATTTCCGCACCGACACCTCGCTCCAGGCCGGTGTCGGGCCGGGCTCCTGGACGCCGCGCCACGACGAGCACGACCGCACCTGGGACGGGCATTACCGTATCGTTCCCCTGCGGGTCGCCGACACCTTCGTGGTGCACGAGGCGGGCCCGAATCCTATCGGCATGTCGGTGCTGGGAGCTGACCGCACTGTTGCGGGCACCATCAGCGACCTCTGGGTCGACCGGGGTGAATCGTTCGTCCGGTACTACGAGGTCGAACTCGGCGCGGGCGGGCGCCGGGTGCTGATGCCGGCGACCTTCTGCACCACCAGCCTGTTCACCCGGACGGTCTCGACCGAGGCTCTGCTGGCTTCGCAATTCGCCGACGTGCCCGGCCACAAGGATCCGGATTCGGTGACGCTGCTCGAGGAGGAGCGGATCATGGCCTATTTCGGCGCCGGAACCCTCTACGCCACGCCGGCCCGCGCGGAGCCGATCCTGTGAGCGAGTCGGATTTCCTCCCCGAGGGCACCCTGCGCGGGATGCCCGGCCCGCTCCCCGCGGGCGAACGCATCCTGTGGCGCGGCGCCCCGACCTGGCGCGGCGTTCTCACCCAGATCTTCCATGTCCGCCCGGTCGTGGCGTGGTTCGCCGGCACCGCGACGCTGTTCGGCATCGCCGCCGCGGCTCAGGGCGGCGTGATGACGGCGCTCAGCGTGGTCGGTCCGACCCTGCTGATCGGCGGCGGCGGCATCGCGCTTCTCACGGTGCTGGCGTGGCTGGTCCACCGCACCACCGTCTACACGATCACCGACCGCCGGGTCGTCATGCATGTCGGAATCGCTCTGCCGATCACGCTGAACCTGCCCCATGCCCGAATCGAGGCGGCGGGCCTCCATCTCTTCGCGGACGGCACCGGCGACATACCCCTGCTTCTGCCGCCGGGCGAACGGATCGCCTATCTCCATCTCTGGCCGCATGCCCGGCCTTGGCGGGTGAGCCGCCCCGAGCCGATGCTGCGCTCGGTGCCCGAGGCGCGCGCGGTCGCGGAATGTCTGGCCAAGGCGCTTGCGGCCGAGGGGCCGCGCGTCGCCGAGAGCCCAGTTGCGATCATGCCGGAGCGTCCGCGGGCCAGCTCGGCGCAGCCCGGCCGCCTTGCCGCAGCCGGATAAGGTCGAGGAGAGGCCCATGCCGATCGAGCTCCCCGCCCGCCGCCCATCCGAGCCGCCGCCCGTACGCCGCCCGCTGCAATCGCTCGCCCTCCTCGGTGTAAGCGCGCTGCTGGGGATCGTGCTGCTCGCCGTGTTCATCGGGCGCCGCGAGGGCGTCGGCCTGACCGAGCTGCCGTCGGCCCGCCCAGTGGCGAGCCTCGGCTTCCGGGCGGAGGATCGGCCGGACGGTGCGGTCGAGCTGGTGGGGGCGCAGGACAATCGCTTGGTGGCCCGGATCGCGCCGGGCGAGGGGGGGTTCGTGCGCGGCACCCTGCGCGGCTTGGCACAGGCCCGTCAGCGCGAGGGGCTGGGGCCCGAGCAGCCCTTCACATTGACGCGATTCGACAACGGCACCCTCGCGTTGGAGGATGCCGCCACCGGGCGCCACGTCGCGCTGGAGGCCTTCGGCGCCACCAACGCCGCGGCCTTCGCCCGCCTCCTGCCCGGCAACGAAGTCCAAGAGGGGAGGGGCCGGCCATGACCTGGATCGGCAGAACGGTCGTCGAGGTGCCGTGCACCGTCGAGATCGAGCAGACGCCCGAAAGCCTGCACGCCCACGTGACGCTGGATGCCGGCTTCGACATCGAGCCGGGCGACGAGGTGCAGGTGCACGACGCGCCCACGGAGGTGCCCTACGGCGAACGGCTCACCGTGCGCCGCACCGCCACCGTCACCCGTGCCGGCCGCCTCGAGCGAACCTGGACCAAGTTGATCGCCCATCTCGAGCTGACCGAGCTCTACGAGGTGAGCTTTTCCGAACGGAGGACGCTGTGAACGCCAATGTCCAGCCCCCGGCAGGGATTCCGGTCCCGCGCCATCCGGTCAACGAATCGACCAAGGCCGCTCAGGAGACGACCTTCCTCAGCCCGCGCTTCTACACGACGGATTTCGAGGAACTGGACCGGACGAATGTCGAGCCGGTGCGGCGCGAGTGGGACATCCTGATCGACGAGCTGCGCTCCGACCCGAACAAGCGCCACTTCGTGCGCAACGAAGAGTTCGACTGTGACCTGTCGCATCTCGATCCCGAATTGCGGAAGGAGTTCCTCGACTTTCTCGTGTCGTCGATTACTGCCGAATTCTCCGGCTGCGTGCTCTATGCCGAGATGCGCAAGCGCGCGAAGAACAAGGACATCAAGGAACTGTTCGGCTTCATGAGCCGCGACGAGGCCCGGCATGCCGGCTTCATCAACGACACGCTCAAGGATTTCGGGATCGGCGTCGATCTCGGCTTCCTCACGAAATCAAAAAAGTACACTTTCTTCAAACCGAAGTTCATCTTCTACGCCACTTACCTGTCCGAGAAGATCGGCTACGCTCGTTACATCACCATCTTCCGCGAGCTGGAACGTAATCCCGATCGACGCATCCATCCGATCTTCAAATGGTTCGAGAAGTGGTGCAACGACGAGTTCCGCCACGGCGAGGCCTTCGCGCTGCTGATGCGGGCCAACCCGAAACTGACCTCGGGCATCAACCGCTACTGGATCCGCTTCTTCCTGCTCGCCGTCTACGCGACGATGTATGTCCGTGACCATTGCCGCCCGGCCTTTCACAAGGCTCTCGGCGTCGATCCGAGCGAGTACGACTTCAAGGTCTTCCGGATCACCTCCGAGATCTCGAAGCAGACCTTCCCGATCACCCTCGACATCGACGATCCGCGCTTCAAGGCCGGGCTCGACCGGTTGCTCGATTGTGCCCGGAAGATCTCCGACGCACGGGCACAGGGGGGAATCGGTGGCAAGCTCAAGCACGGCGTTCAGGCGCTGCGTGCGGCCGGGACCTTCGCGCGCCTCTACTGTCTGCCCGTGAAGGAGCACCGGATGCCCGCCGACATCCGCCTCCAGCCGGTCTGGTAGCATGGGTGACCTCGCCGCCCCGGCACTCTTCGCCGTCCTGCTGTGGTGGGCCGCCACCGGACTGGTGCTGGTGCTCCAGCACCGGCCGAGGCAGCACCATGCCCGCTTGATCCTGGCGGCGAGCATCGGGCTGGCGGGGGCGTTCTGGGCGATCCGAGCAAGCGCGGGCGATCCGTCGGAGGCGGGTGCCTATCTCGGCTTCACCGCGGCGGTCGCCGTCTGGGGCTGGCAGGAGATGAGCTACTATATGGGCTTCGTCTCCGGCCCGCGCCCGGCGGCCTGCGCACCGTCGCTGCGCGGGCTCGACCGGTTCTTCGCCGCCCTCGCCACCAGTCTGTGGCACGAATTCGCGATTCTCGCCGGGGGGTTGGCCATTCTCTGCCTGACCTGGGGGCAGGAGAACCGGGTTGCGCTGTGGACCTACGCGCTGCTCACGCTGATGAATGCCTCGGCGCGGCTCAATCTGTTTCTCGGCGTGCGGAATCTCCACGCCGAATTCCTGCCGGCCCATCTCGGCTACTTGGCCTGTTACCTGTCACGACGGCCGATGAACCCGCTGTTTCCGGTCTCCGTGACGGTCGGCACAGCGGCCACCGTGCTGCTCGTCCGGGGGGCGATCGCCCCGGAGATGACCGCCGGGACGGCGACCAGCCTCACCCTTCTCGCGACGCTCTGCGCGCTCGCCACGCTGGAGCACTGGTTCCTAATGTTGCCGCTCCCCTCGGCGGCACTCTGGAGCTGGGGCCTGCCGGGCCGATCCGCACCCGTCGCCGCCGACGCCTCGGAGGGCGGCTCAACCCCACACGACTAGCTTGCAGGCGGACGTCAGATCCGCGGGCATCGGGAGGACGGCCATGGACTACGAAGCGTTCTTCGACAGTGAGATCGCCGGCCTGCATCGCGAGGGCCGCTACCGGGTCTTCACCGATCTGGAGCGTCAGGCGGGGCGCTTTCCCTACGCCACGCATCACAGCCCCGCGGGCCAACGCGAGGTCACCGTCTGGTGCTCCAACGACTATCTCGGCATGGGCCAGCATCCGGTGGTGGTGCGGGCCATGCACGAGGCGATCGAGCGCTGCGGCGCGGGCGCGGGCGGCACCCGCAACATCTCCGGCACTAACCATTATCACGTGCTCCTTGAGCAGGAGCTGGCCGACCTCCACGGCAAGGAGGCGGCCCTGATCTTCTCTTCGGGCTACGTGTCCAATTGGGCAGCGCTCGGTACGCTCGGCGCACGCCTGCCGGGCTGCGTGATCTTCTCCGACGAGGGCAACCACGCCTCGATGATCGAGGGTATCCGCTCAAGCCGGGCCGAGCGTCAGATCTTCCGTCACAACGATCCGGAGGATTTGAACCGCAAGCTGTCGCTGATCGAGCCGGGACGGGCCAAGCTCGTCGCGTTCGAGTCGGTCTATTCCATGGACGGCGATATCGCTCCCATCGACGAGATCTGCGACGTGGCGGAGGCGCACGGGGCGCTGACTTATCTCGACGAGGTGCACGCGGTCGGCCTCTACGGAGTTCGTGGCGGCGGGATCTCGGAGCGGATGGGGCTCGCGCACCGCCTCGACGTGATCGAGGGCACGCTCGGCAAGGCCTTCGCCGTGCACGGCGGCTACATCACCGGATCGAGCCGCCTGTGCGATTTTGTGCGGAGCTTCGCTTCGGGCTTCATCTTCACCACTTCCCTCCCGCCTGCCGTGGCTGCGGGCGCGGCGGCCAGCATCCGGCATCTCAAGGAAAGCGGCGTGGAGCGCGCGCGCCATCAGGAGCGGGTCGCCCGGGTGCGGCAGGCCCTCGACGCCGCCGACATCCCGACGCTCGCCAATCGCAGCCATATCGTGCCGGTGATGGTCGGCGACCCCGTCCTGTGCAAGGCGATCAGCGACAGCCTGCTCGACGAATTCGGCATCTACGTCCAGCCGATCAACTACCCGACCGTGCCGCGCGGCACCGAACGCTTACGCATCACACCGTCGCCGCTGCACTCGAATGCCGACATCGATCACCTCGTCGAGGCCCTGAGCACGATTTGGCGCCGCATCGGCCTGCATCGACAGGCGGCGGAATAGCTGTCGCGCAGCCGAAACTGTGCGTTCGACCAGCCTGTCACGCTCCATGGCGTGAGCCGGTCGCTGCTCGTGATGATGGCTCGTGACGGCAACCGGTCCGTCACATCTTCTTTTCGAGGGCCGCCTTCACCTGCATGAGTTGGTCCCAGACCACACCCGGGCTCGTGCCCATGAAGTCCAGACCGGCGGTGATGCCCCAATAGATCCCGAACAGGATCACCGGCACGAGAATCCAGCCGAGGATCTCTTCCCCGCGGTGGCGGGCCCTCCGGCGGCGGCGGCGCTGCTCGCGGGCCGTGAGGGGTTTGGGCTTCGTCGGCGGGGAGGGCGGCGCCGCGACCGGCCTGAGGGGTTCCTCCTGCGCGTCGCTCGTCATGCGTTCCCCACTCTGCTCGGCACTGTGCGGCGAGGGCTTCGTCCTGAGAACCGTATTCAGGAAGACGCCCCCGATTTGAGTACCGCATCGGCCCGTGAGCCGGCGGCGTCACCGCGGATCGATGCTGCGCAATCGTCCCGCGATGACGCTCATATCCTCAAGGCGGCACGGGAACGCAACCCGTGCCGCCCTCTCATCAGACCTTCAGGGGCACCTTAGGCACCGTACGGACACCGCCGCCGGACGATCCGCCGCCGCTCGGGCCGTCGCCCTTGCCGCTCTCGCCCTTGCCCGGCTTCTTGCGCGGCGCGGACCGAGGCTTCGAGCGCTTGTGGCGCTTCGCGGCATTGGTGACGTCCTTCTCGGGACGCGGGGTCACGGGGCCCGCGGGGAATTCGAACCCGAGGGTGCCCTTGCCCTTTGTCAGAACGCCGGCATCCTCGCCCGCGGGACGCTGGAGCACGACACGGACGGCGCCGCCATCCTTCAGCTTGCCGAACAGAACCTCGTCGGCGAGCGGCGTCTTGATGGTCGACTGGATCAGACGCGCCATGGGGCGAGCACCCATCGCATCGTCGTAGCCGTTCTCCACCAGCCAGTCGCGTGCCTCGTCCGAGAGCTCGATCGTGACGTTGCGGTCGGCGAGCTGCGCCTCCAGCTGGAGAACGAACTTGTCGACGACCTTAGCCACGACCTCCTTCGGCAGATGACCGAAGGAGATGATCGCGTCGAGGCGGTTGCGGAATTCCGGCGCGAACAGCCGGTTGATTGCCTCCACGTCGTCGCCCGACCGCTTGTTCTGGGTGAAGCCGTAGGCGGAGCGCGCGAGATCCGACGCCCCGGCATTCGACGTCATGATGATGATGACGTTGCGGAAATCGACCTGTTTGCCGTTGTGGTCGGTCAGCTTCCCGTGATCCATCACCTGCAACAGGATGTTGAATAGGTCCGGATGTGCCTTCTCGATCTCGTCCAGCAGGAGCACGCAATGGGGATGCTGGTCGATGCCGTCGGTCAGCAGACCGCCCTGATCGAACCCGACATAGCCGGGAGGCGCACCGATCAGCCGCGAGACGGTGTGGCGCTCCATGTATTCCGACATGTCGAAGCGGAGCATCTCGACCCCGAGCGACGAGGCGAGCTGCTTGGCAGCCTCGGTCTTGCCGACGCCGGTCGGGCCGGCGAACAGGTAGGCACCGATCGGCTTATCGGGGTCCCGCAGGCCCGCGCGCGCCAGCTTGATGGCCGAGGTGAGCGCCTCGATGGCGTTGCTCTGCCCGTAGACGACACGTTGCAGATTCTCGGTCAGGTTCTTCAGCACCACCGCATCGTCCTTCGACACGGTCTTCGGCGGGATCCGGGCCATCGTGGCGATGGTCGCCTCGATTTCCTTGACCCCGATGGTGCGCTTGCGCCGCGCCTCCGGCACCAGCATCTGCGAAGCGCCCGTCTCGTCGATCACGTCGATCGCTTTATCGGGCAGCTTGCGGTCGTTGATGTAGCGCGCCGACAGCTCCACCGCGGCCTTCACGGCATCGGTGGTGTATTTGAGCTTGTGGAACTCTTCGAAATAAGGCTTGAGGCCCTTCAGGATCTCGATCGTATCCGGCACCGACGGCTCGTTGACGTCGATCTTCTGGAACCGGCGCACCAGGGCGCGGTCCTTCTCGAAGTACTGGCGGTACTCCTTGTAGGTGGTCGAGCCGATGCAGCGGAGCGAGCCGGATGCCAAAGCGGGCTTGAGCAGGTTCGACGCGTCCATCGCGCCGCCCGAGGTCGCGCCCGCACCGATCACGGTGTGGATCTCGTCGATGAACATGATCGCGTTGGGATGCGCCTCGATCTCCTTCATCACCTGCTTGAGGCGCTCCTCGAAGTCGCCGCGATAGCGGGTGCCGGCGAGCAGCGTGCCCATGTCGAGCGAGAAGACCGTGGCGTCGGCAAGAACCTCCGGCACCTCGTTCTGGATGATCTTGCGCGCCAGGCCCTCGGCGATGGCCGTCTTGCCGACGCCGGGGTCGCCCACCAGCAGCGGGTTGTTCTTCTGGCGGCGGCATAGAACCTGGATCGTGCGCTCGACCTCCGAGTGGCGGCCGATCAGCGGGTCGATCTTGCCGTCCTTGGCCTTCTTGTTGAGGTTGACGCAGTAGGCTTCCAAGGCATCGCCCTTCTTCTTCGGGCGCGCCTCGCCGTCCTCGCCGCTCGGGCGTTCGGACGGGCCATCCTCTTCCGCGCCGCGGACGGGCTTGGCCTCCGAAGCGCCAGGACGCTTGGCGATGCCGTGGCTGATGTAGTTCACGGCGTCGTAGCGCGTCATGTCCTGCTCCTGCAGGAAGTACGCGGCGTGGCTCTCGCGTTCGGCGAAGATCGCCACCAGCACGTTGGCGCCGGTGACCTCCTCACGGCCGGACGACTGGACATGGATCACCGCCCGCTGGATCACCCGCTGGAAGCCGGCCGTTGGCTTGGCATCCTGGCGTCCATCGCCGGTCAGATTCGACAATTCCGTGTCGACATATTCGACGAGGTTGCGGCGCAGAACGTCGAGTTCGACGTTGCAGGCCCGCATCACCGCCGCGGCATCCTGATCGTCCACGAGGGCGAGCAGGAGATGTTCGAGGGTGGCGTATTCGTGGCGACGCTCACCGGCCAAGGCCAGGGCGCGGTGGAGGGCTTGCTCGAGGCTACGTGAGAAGCTGGGCAATGCTCTGGCCTTCGCTGGATGCCTATTTCTTTTCCATAACGCACTGAAGCGGATGTTGGTGCTTGCGGGCGAAATCCATCACCTGCGTCACCTTCGTCTCCGCCACTTCGTAGGTGAACACGCCGCACTCCCCCACACCGTTCTGGTGGACGTGCATCATGATCTGGTAGGCGTCGTCGTGGCTTTTGTTGAAGAACCGCTCGACCACGTGAACGACGAACTCCATGGGGGTGTAGTCGTCGTTCAGCAGTAAGACGCGGTACAGGCTCGGCCGTTTCGCCCGCGGTTTGGTGCGGGTGATGATGGCGGTGCCGGACCGGTCGTCGTCGCCCGGGCCGCGCGGGGTCGAGGCCGCGACGACGGGCCGGAGCCCCCGCTCCGCCCACGATGCCGCGCCCTCCTGGATCGACATGGAAATCATCTGATACGCAGCGACCTTGTCTGGCGGTCTTCGACTCCCGCGCCCCTCGGGTGCGGTGCCCTTGAAAGGCAATCTATAGGCCGAAAAACGACTGCGCCAGTGAGGTGCGTGAAACTGTCCCTCGCGAGGGGGAGGGAGTTGCAGACTGCGCAGATGCACTCCGTAGCGGCTCGGCGTGCCTCGATCGACGTGCGCCGGATCGAATGCCGCCCGATCGACGCCGCGCTGCGACGGGCTTCAGGGCGCCAAAACCCGTCCCGACCACGACCGGCGTCGAGAGGACGACGGAGCTGTCCGCCCGCTATCGCCGGCTTCGACGTCATGTTCGCCCGACGGCAAAGGCTCCGTCATCCGGCTGACGCGGCCGATCCTTCACACCTGCTTAACCCCTGAGGCAAAACAACGATCTGTGTTGCGTACTGCACAGCATTAACGCCCGCGTAACCGCGTCACGCCTACCGTGCCCTTCAGAGAATGCGGGTTTCGGCCTTCCGGCCATCCGCGAATGACTGGTGCGAACCGGGCCTGCTTCCCGGTTGTCGAGGCGAAGGTTCCAAGATGCGTCGCGTAGAAGGCCGGACCATGGGGTCCCGCGCTGCCGCCGTCGTGCTCCTGGCGGCGGGCGTCCTCACCGCGGCGGTCGCACCGGCGGAGGCGAGGAAGCGAGGGGGCCATCACCGCCCGGCCGGTGGCGGCTACGCTCCGCCCTACGCCGCCATGGTGGTGGACGTGAAATCCGGCAAGACGCTCCACGCGGTGAACGAGGACGCGCTGCGCCACCCCGCCTCGATCACGAAGGTCATGACCCTCTACATGCTGTTCGAGCAGCTGGAGAAGGGCCGCTACGAACTCGATTCCGACCTGTCGATCTCGTCCAACGCCGCCGCTCAGGCACCGTCGAAGCTGGGCTTGCGTCCCGGCTCGACCATCACCGTCGAGGAGGCGATCAAGGCCCTCGTCACCAAATCCGCCAACGACGTGGCCTGCGCGATCGGCGAGAACATCGCGGGCTCCGAGCCGCGTTTCGCCGAGATGATGACGCGGAAAGCCAAATCCCTCGGCATGAGCCGCACCAACTATTCCAACGCCTCGGGTCTGCCGGATCCGGACCAGATCACCACGGCCCGCGACCTGACGATTCTGGCCCGGGCGATTCAGGACCGCTTCCCGCGCTACTACCGCTACTTCCAGACCCGCTCCTTCGCCTTCCGCGGCCGGGTCATCGGCAATCACAACCGGCTGCTCGGCACCGTCGAGGGCGTGGACGGCATCAAGACCGGCTACACCCGCGATTCCGGCTTCAATCTCATGACCGCCGCCAAGCTCGGCGATCGCCAGATCGTGGCGATCGTGCTCGGCGGCAAGTCGGGGGCGAGCCGCGACCGGATCATGGCCGATCTCGTGCGGTCGAGCTTGCCCCGCGCCTATGCCGGCGCCCGCCAGACCAACCCGGTCACCGAACTCGCCGAGCGCGGGCGCCCCGCCGTCATCGCCGAGGCCGGGTCGCGCACCCGCACCGAGATCGCCTCCGCCGACGACGAGGAGGTCGAGACGACGAGTTCGACGAGCACGGGCCCCGTCGATATCCGTCCGCCGGCCTCCATCACCACCACGCCGGGCATGGTGCGCCGCCCCGGGCTCCAGGCGCTTCCCGGCGCTGCCCAGGCCTATGCCGGTCCGGCCGGTCAGGCGCCGTTCCCGGGCGCCGGCGGCAAGACCACCGCGCGGTTGCCCGCCGTCGAGGGCGTCGCTTCCCGCACCGAAGCCCCGCCCAAGGATGCCCGCTCCGAGGCCTTCCGTCCGGTGACGCCGACCCCGTGGGTGATCCAGCTCGGTGCGATGGACGACGAGGACAAGGCCAAGTCGATGCTGTCGGATGCCCGCAGCCGCACCGGCGCCCTCTCGAAGGCCGCGCCCTACACCGTGCGCGTCACCCATGGCGCCACCACGCTCTACCGCGCCCGCTTCTCCGGCTTCACCGAGCAGGGAGCGGCCCAGGACGCCTGCACCGCCCTCAAGAAGAACGGTTTCAGCTGCTTCGCGACCCGGAGCTGACGGCTCCGAGAAGACCGGGACCGGCCCTCGTTCAGGGCCGGTCCCGCGCGGGCCTCACCGGATCGAAGCCGGTCACATCCTTTCCCCGTCGGGAAAGGTGCGAGGCGCTGCGCAAATCCGCCTGCCTATCTCTGACAACGCGCGTGGAGTATCAGCGATGTCGGTCCAAAAGCCTGTCCCGCGCCGCGTTGACGCGCGCGGCGCGCGCGACGCTGCCCCCCTGGTCGGGATGGGCCTCCTTCATCAGCGCCCGATGGGCCGCGCGGACCTGCTCCAAGGTCGCCCCGCGCTCAAGCCCCAGGATCTGATAGGCCTCCTCCTCCGTCATCGTCCCTGGCTTCGACGGGCGGCCCGCCCTCGCGTCCGGATCGCCATCAGCGTCTACACGCCAGCCGGGATGCCGGCGGTCGAGATACGTCTGTAGCAGGCTGGCGCCCTGCGGGTCGTTGGCGGCGAGCAGGCGTGCGAGCTCGGCGAGATCGGCGGTCGGGACCGCCGAGAGACGGCGGCCGGCGAAGGGACCGACGAACACGCTGCCGTCGAGCGGGGTACCGTCGGGCATCAGGTCGAGTTCGACCGATGCCGTTCGCAGCCTTTGAGGTGGCGGCGTGCCCCGAAGGCCCGGTATCCGGCGGAACACGCCGTCGCGTCCCTCGTGCAGCCAGACACCGACCAAGCCGACGACGCCGGCCAGAACGAGGCTGCCCCGCAACGAGAGCAGGAAGGCCGCGGCGAAGGCCGCGTAGCCGGCGAGCCGGCGAGGCGTGAGTCCGAAGGGGAGGCGCCCGCCGTAACGACCGAGCCACCAGAATCCGATGAGTGCCAGGAGGCCGAGGGCGAGCAGCATCCCGCCTCATCGAACGGTTCGCGGCTCGGGTAAAGCCGTCTTAGGGCCGCGGTTCCTCGGCAGCTTCCTCGCGTTTCCGCTGACTAAAGGCGGGATTGCGCCACATCGGTGGTCGTGACCCGCACCGAGCGGACCCGTCCGTCGCGCTCGACCAGAAGATTGACCGGCTTGTCGAGACCGGCCTCCTCGACGACGGCCGTCAGGTCGGCCAGTCGATGGACCGGGCGTCCATTGGCGCCGACGATCACGTCGCCGATATCGCCGCTGCGGGAATCGATGCCCGCGATGCCCGCCTGCGCCGCGGGCGAGCCGGGCAGCACCCGCACCACCACCACGCCGTCGATGCCGAGACGCGCCGCCGTCGCCTCTTGGCCCGCGATGATGCCGATGCCGGGGTTGCGGACCCGCCCATTGCGAATGAGGTCCGGGACCACGCGATTGACCACATCGACGGGGACGGCGAAGCCGATGCCGGCGCTCGCCCCCGAGGGTGAGTAGATCGCGGTGTTGACGCCGATCAGCCGCCCGGCGGAATCGAGGAGCGGCCCGCCGGAATTGCCCGGATTGATCGCCGCGTCGGTCTGAATGACGCCGGACAATTCGCGACCCTCCTGCGTCGGCAAACGCCGCTGCAGCGCGCTGATCACGCCGGTCGTCAGCGTGTGATCGAGGCCGAACGGGTTGCCGATGGCGAAGGCCGCTTGCCCCACCTTCAGGTCGGCGGACGTGCCCAGAGCCAGCGGCGGCGGCATCTTGGCGACGCGACCGAGTTGGAGAACGGCGAGGTCGTAGCTCTTGGCCGTGCCGACGACGCGCGCGCTCACGACCTCGCCCGAGGACAGGCGCGCCGAGATCGAGCCGCCGCCCTTGGTCGCGGCCTCGACGACGTGGTTGTTGGTCACGACATGGCCGGCGGCATCCCAGACGAAGCCGGTGCCGGTCTGGGTGCCGCTGCCGCCCTGCTGCTGCCGACCTCCGTCTTCTTCCTGTCCGAACTGTCCGAACTCGTCGTCCGGGTCCATGAGGGCCTGCCCCCGGGCGGCAGCCTGAGCGAAGACGTGGACGACCGACGGTGAGGCGCGGGCGAACAGGTCGACGGTGGTCCGCTCCGCTGCGGAGAGGTCGCCCCGGGCGGTCACCGCCCGGGGGCTCTCTACCGAGTAGAGGAAGGCCAGGATGTAGGGCTGCGCCACGAAGGCGATCAGCAGGCCCAACGTCACCCCGAGGGCGATGCGCACGAAACGATCAGGCACCGGACATTTCTCTTGGCCTAAGACGCAATGCAATGGAGCGGAGAACACGTCGCCGTGAGCCGACGCGCAGGAACGATCAAGGGGTCGGGCCGGCCTGGGCACCGAACTGGGGCTAAGCTGTGTCCGGTGTGGCCCGCCGTCAACGAATCCCCGTTTTCCAAAGCGGACCGGGAGGGTGCGGCAGCGCACCGTAGCAGTCACGCTTCGCAGGTAACCACTTGGTGACTGTTTCAAAGCAGTGTCGAGACACTGATGAAAATGCATCGGTGGGCAGGCGGAGACCAATCCTTGGCAAAACCAAGGCAAGGTCTGCGCGAGGAACTGCGACGAAACGGTGGCCGCTCGGATGACGAGCACCCGAATTGATCGCAAAGCTGCCCCAGAGATGCTTCGATCAACCTGGAAGATCTTCGCAGATCGGCGCGGTGACATCAGTCGCGGCGACGGTCGTCTGCGAACCGATAGAGTTCGGAAGGAAAAACAAGAGATGGAAACCGAGGCCCTCGAACGACCGGCAGACCTCACCATTTGGCGCACCCTGCCGGCCTCGTCGCCGCTGGCGCAGCCCGAGCGCTACGACACCCTTCGCGAGGCCCTGATGGCCGCCAAGGGCGCCCTGCGCGATCCGGCACAGCAGCCCTGGATCATCACCGAAGAGGGCGAGATCCTCTCGCCGAACTGGATCCGCACCTACCTCAACTGACCGGGCTGCCCAACCCCGGGCTTGCCTCCGCGTCGGCCGCCGATGCCGTCGGCATCGGCTCCGGCTGGCTCACGAGCGTGACCAGCACGTCGGACACGAGCACCGGCAGGAACTGAGAGCCGAGCTTGGCCGCCGGGACCGGCGACCAGCCGGCCGTCTGGTTCGGGTAGAGCCAGACGCGCGTCCCGTGCCGATATTTTCGGCGAGCCAAATGAACAGCGAGACCAGCCCGAAGCCGACGCGAAGCGGCATCGAGCGGTTCACGTGGCAGACTGTGATGAACACGACCGCTCGCCCGAACGGTCGGATGGTCTCGACGAGCAGCACGTATCGATGGCGGACGCCGGTGAAGCGGAAGTCGAACAGCCGCGACACGCGGGCGATCTACGAGCCGACGCTCGCACACATGAAGCCGGCGAAGAGCGGTAATCTAGCGATTCGTAACACGCTGGCTCCTAGATAAATCTACAGACAACCGAAGTTTTGCACACGTCCATCACCGTTCCGACGGTGTGGTAGAGTGCGATGGCCTTCGCCTCCTCCCAAGTTTCCATCCGGGGACCAGTAGGAAGACTCGGATCGCCAGCGCCGCCAGCATCGGAAAATCGTCGCGGCTCGAGGCGGCATCGGCTGGACAGGCGAGATCGGTGCCGATCAGCAGCGCGCAGACCAATCCGGCGAACAGGTAGGCCCAGCCCTGCTTCACCCCGAAGCGCAGGAATTCGTAGGCGAAGGGGGTGAGCCGTCCACCGGCCTGCGCCCCTCCCGAGCCGACACTCGGCGGCAACGAAGCCGACCAGGAACGGCAGTAGCGCGCGGCGCTCGGACGCCGGCCCAGTTCCGCCTTCTCCGCGACGCTCCCCCTTCAGGTGCGCACCGTCACGCTTCGCGTCTTACGGGAATGGACGGAAGCTGTGCTTTGCCTTTGGTTGCCTCCCGGAATGCGCACCGTCTCGCGGATTCGTGATGTCGGGGAGAGGGAATGGAAGCGGGTCTACAGCAGGAAAGGACCGTGCGGCGCGCGGAGCACGAGCTCGCTCGTCTCGAGCGTCTGGCGTCACGGGCGCGCCTGAAGCGCCGGGTCTTCCGCACGATGCGGGGCGGCTTCGGCGCCGGTGCGACGCTGCTGGTCCTGCTCAAAACGAAGCTCGCGGTCTCTCTCGGATTTAAGCTGTTTCTCGCCGCGATGATCGGCCTCGCACTCGCGTGGCCCGTCGCGGTGTTGGGGGCGATCTTCGTCCTCGGCCTGCTCGTGATGATTCTCGGGTTTCTGACCGGAGAGGGCGGGGTGAGCGCCGGCGATATCGATTGTTGCGGGAATTGCGGCTGCAAGCGCCAGCGGATGAAGCGGCTCATCGCTCGGCGTCGGGCTTGGCTCGCGGCGCCGACGGGACCCGCGCCCAGCATCCGGCGAGATCCAGGCCGTCGCTTGCTGACGAAGCGACACCGGTGGCGGACGCCGTCTTATGGACAGTAGCCGCGTTTGGTGGCTTGCCTATAATGCGCAAGAAAATTTGTCGTCCTCCGAGACACCGAGACCGCCGCATGAGTTCCCGGATCCCCGATTTCGCCTCGCTCGCCTTCTCGGCCGGTGGCTTCCAGGCGCCGCCTCCGCCGGTCGGGGAGCCGTGGATGACGCCGGAGGGCATTCCGGTGAAGGGCTTCTATGGCCCCGAGGATCGTGAGGGGCTGGAGGGGATCGGCTCGTTTCCCGGTCTGCCGCCCTATCTGCGCGGCCCTTATCCGGCGATGTACGTCACCCAGCCCTGGACGATCCGGCAATATGCCGGTTTCTCCACGGCCGAGGATTCGAACGCCTTCTACCGCCGCAACCTCGCAGCGGGCCAGAAGGGCCTCTCGGTCGCCTTCGATCTCGCCACCCACCGCGGCTACGATTCGGATCACCCGCGTGTGTCCGGCGATGTGGGCATGGCCGGCGTCGCGATCGATTCGATCTACGACATGCGGACCCTGTTCTCCGGCATCCCGCTCGACGAGATGACGGTGTCGATGACGATGAACGGCGCGGTTCTGCCGGTGCTCGCTCTCTACATCGTCGCGGCCGAAGAGCAGGGCGTGCCGCCGGAGAAGCTCGCCGGCACCATCCAGAACGACATTCTGAAGGAGTTCATGGTCCGCAACACCTATATCTATCCACCCAAAGGATCGATGCGGATCATTTCGGACATCTTCGGCTACACGTCCAAGAATATGCCGAAGTTCAATTCGATCTCGATCTCCGGCTACCACATGCAGGAAGCCGGGGCGACGCAGGATCTCGAACTCGCCTACACGCTTGCCGACGGTGTCGAGTACATCAAGGCGGGGCTTGCCGCCGGGCTGACCATCGATCAGTTCGCCCCGCGCCTGTCGTTCTTCTGGGCGATCGGGATGAATTTCTTCATGGAGATCGCCAAGATGCGGGCCGCGCGCCTGATCTGGGCGAAGCTCGTGAAGGAGTTCGACCCGCAGACGGACAAGTCGCTCCCCCTGCGCACGCACTCGCAGACGAGCGGATGGTCGCTCACGGCGCAGGATGTGTTCAACAACGTCACCCGCACCTGCATCGAGGCCATGGCGGCGACGCAGGGCGGGACGCAGTCGCTCCATACCAACGCTCTCGACGAGGCGCTGGCGCTGCCGACCGATTTCTCGGCCCGGATTGCGCGAAACACGCAGCTGTTCCTGCAACAGGAGAGCGGCACCACCCGCATCATCGATCCGTGGGGCGGGTCCTACTATGTCGAGCGCCTGACGGCGGACATCGCGGCCCGCGCCTGGGAGCATATCCGCGAGGTCGAGAGCCTCGGCGGCATGGCCAAAGCCATCGAGGCCGGCATCCCGAAACTCAGGATCGAGGAGGCGGCGGCCCGCGCCCAGGCGCGGATCGATTCCGGGCGCCAGACCATCGTCGGCATCAACAAGTACAAGCCCGACGACGAGATGAAGATCGACCTGCTCCGGGTCGACAACCACAACGTCCGCACGATGCAGATCGACAAGCTCAAGCGCCTGCGCTCCGAGCGCAAGCAGGCCGATGTGGATGCCGCGCTCGCGGCCCTGACGCGGGCGGTGGACACGAACGACAATTTGCTCGAACTCGCGGTCAATGCGGCGCGGGCGAAGGCGACCGTCGGCGAGATCTCGGAGGCGCTGGAGAAGGCCTGGGGCCGTCACCGCGCCGAGATCCGTTCGATCTCGGGCGTCTACAAGCGGGAGGTGGGCGGCATGTCGCCGGTGGTGGAGCAGGTGCGCGGCCTCGTCGAGGCCTTCGAGGAGAATGACGGGCGCCGCCCGCGCATCCTCGTCGCCAAGATGGGGCAGGACGGTCACGATCGCGGTCAGAAGGTGATCGCGTCGGCCTTCGCCGATCTCGGTTTCGACGTCGATATCGGCCCGCTCTTCGCCACCCCGGCGGAGGCGGCACGGCAGGCGGTGGAGAACGACGTCCACATCGTCGGCGTCTCCTCGCTCGCCGCCGGCCACCTGACGCTGGTGCCGGAACTGAAGGCCGCGCTGAAGGATGAGGGCCGCGAGGACGTGATGATCGTCGTCGGCGGCGTCATCCCGCCGGGTGATTACGATGCGCTCCACGCCGCGGGCGCCTCCGCGATCTTCCCGCCGGGGACCGTCATCGCCGAGGCGGCGGTGAAGTTGCTGGGCGAACTCAACGAGCGCTTGGGCTACATCGAACGGCAGGCGGCCGAATAATCGCAGCCAACTTAATCTTAATTCATCGTTATCGCGGCCCGGGTGTGCACCCGGGCCGGCTCCCTGTAGTGCCCTGCGGCACGTTCGGCTAAAACACGTCCTCAGGGTGTTCGATCATTCGCCGACCTCGCGCTGGCGAGGTCGCGAGCCGCGTCCGATGCTGACAGTTCGAGGATTTCCCGAGCTTTCCGCCGCGGCAGACGGGCGACCCGACGGGGCCTGAGGCCGGAGGGGGGTGCGCGATGTCGGACGGCAGCCGGATACTTCCTGTCATCCTGTGTGGCGGCTCGGGTACGCGGCTCTGGCCCGCGTCCCGGGAGAGCATGCCCAAGCAGTTCACGCCCCTCGTCGATCCCAATTCCTCGACCTTCCAGGCCACCGCCCGTCGGGTCGTCGATGCGACGGTGTTCGCCCGGCCGACCGTGATCGCCTCCTCGGAAGCGCGTTTCATCGTCGCCGAACAGCTGGCCCAGGCGAAGGTCGCGGCCGACATCCTGCTGGAGCCGGATCGGCGCGATTCCGCCGCCGCCGTCGCCGTCGCCGCGCTTCACGCCGCGCGGCAGGGGCCCGAGACGGTGGTGCTCATTCTGGCTGCCGATCACGTGATCGAGGACTCGGCCGCCTTCACCGAAGCGGCGCGTCAAGCGGCCGTCGGTGCGCGGCTCGGGCAAATCATGACGCTGGGCATCACGCCCGTCCGTTCGGCCACCGATTACGGGTATATCCACAAGGGCGCCCCCGTGCCGGGCGCTCCGGGCGTGCACCGCGTCGAGCGCTTCGTCGAGAAGCCGGATGCCGAGGGCGCCGCGCGACTCATCGAGGAAGGAGCCCTGTGGAATTCCGGATACTTCCTGTTCCGCGCCGACGTCATGATCGGCGAACTGGAGGCTTACGCCCCTGATATTCTGGAAGCGGCCCGGGACGCCTTGGAGGCGGCCAAGACCGATTTGGATTTCGTGCGCCTGGACGCCGCCGCCTTCTCCCGCGCGCCGAAGACTTCGATCGACTATGCGGTGATGGAGCGGACGAGCCGGGCGGGTGTGCTCGCGGTCTCGTTCGGCTGGTCGGATGTGGGCACTTGGGATGCCGTCTGGCAGGTGCTCGACTGCGACGCGCAGGGCAACGCGGTGCGCGGGCGGGTCGAACTGGTCGAGACCACCGGCAGCCTCGTTCACAGCGAGGGGGAGGGCCTGACGACCGTCGTCGGCCTCGACGACGTGATCGTGGTGTCGACGCCCGACGCGGTGCTGGTCGCCTCCAAGGCACGCTCCGGCAAGGTGAAGGACCTCGTCGGGGTTCTGCGCGAAAAGGGGCATCCGGAAGCCGACGCGCATCGGCGGATGTACCGGCCCTGGGGCTGGTATCAGCGCATCGACATCGGCGAGCGATTCCAGGTCAAGCGGATCATGGTGACGCCGGGCGGACGGCTCTCGCTGCAGAAGCATTTCCACCGGGCCGAGCACTGGGTCGTGGTGAAGGGCACGGCCGAGGTGACGCTGAACGATCAGATCATCCTCGTCCACGAGAACGAGGCGGTCTATCTACCGATCGGCTCGATGCATCGCCTGACCAATCCGGGCAAGATTCCGCTGGAACTGATCGAGGTGCAGGTCGGCTCGTATACGGGCGAGGACGACATCATCCGGGTCGAAGACGTCTACGGGCGCTGAGGCCCGCGCGCCGCGGGTCTCAAGCTCTGTGACCTTGATCGGATCACGGCCGTTGAGACCCGTGCCACGTCAGTCCACTTCGATCGACCGCCCGGCCAGATGTCGGGACAGGCGCGCGACGCCAGCGCGGCCGGTTCTCAACCCGAGCTTCGTGCGTCGCCACAGAATGTCGTCGGGCGAGCGCGCCCATTCCACCCGCACGAGGTAATCGACCTCGCGGGCGGTGAGACCGCCGTCGAAGCTCTCCCCGAGGTCGGACAGGCTGCGCGCATCGCCCAGGAGACGCTCGGCCCGGGTGCCGTAGGCGCGGGCGAGCCTGCGGGCCAAGGCGTCCGGCAGGAACGGATAGGCCGCGCGGAGGCCGGCCTGGAACGCCTCGAAATCGCTCTCCGGCATATCGCCACCGGGCAGGGGGGTATTGCCGGTCCATGGGGGTTTGAGGCCCGGGAGGTCGAGCTTTTCCAGCGCATGCTCGGCCAGACGCCGGTAGGTGGTGATTTTTCCGCCGAAGACGGACAGGACCTTCGGGCCATCCGCATCGAGCTCCAGCACGTAGTCGCGGGTGACGGCGGAGGCGTTCTCGGCCGCATCGTCGTAGAGGGGGCGCACGCCCGAATAGCTCCACACCACATCGTCCGGCCCGATCGCTTTCGCGAAGGAGCGGTTGATGCAGTCGCAGAGGTAGCGGGTTTCCTCGGGCGAAATCGTTACGCGGCCGGGACCGGCCTCATACGGCACGTCGGTCGTGCCGATCAGGGTGAAGTCGCGCTCGTAGGGGATCGCGAAGACGATGCGCCGGTCGGGCTGCTGCAGGATGTAGGCGTGATCACCCTCGTAGAACTTGCGGGTGACGATATGGCTGCCCTTCACCAGGCGCACCTTCGGGCTCGCCTCGACGGAGAGCGTCCGCAGGAGCGTCTGCGCAACCCAAGGACCGGCGGCGTTGACGATGGCCCGCGCCCGCACGCGCTCACGCCGCCCGGTCTCTGAATCGTGCAACGTTGCGGTCCAACCGCTCTCCTCGCGCCGGGCGGACTCGACCTGGGTGCGGGTGCGGATGGTGGCGCCGCGTTCGGCCGCGTCGAGCGCGTTGAGGACGACGAGGCGGCTGTCCTCTACCCAACAATCCGAATAGGCGAAGCCCCGGGTCAGCCGCGGTTGCAGCGGCGCGCCGACGCCTTCGGTGCTCAGCCGCACGGATTGCGAACCGGGCAGGGCCCGCAGCCGCGAGAGATGATCGTAGAGAAACAGCCCGATCCGCAGGAGCCAGGCCGGGCGAAGTCCGGAATCGTGCGGCAGCACGAAGCGCAGCGGCCAGATGATGTGGGGGGCGAGGCGCATCAGGCGCTCGCGCTCTGCCAAGGCCTCCCGAACCAGGCGAAACTCGTACTGCTCGAGATAGCGCAATCCGCCGTGGATCAGCTTGGTCGAAGCCGACGAGGTGTGCTCGGCCAAGTCGCCGCGCTCGCACAGCAGGACCGACAGGCCACGTCCGGCGGCGTCACGGGCGATGCCGGCTCCGTTGATGCCTCCACCGATGACGAGGAGATCGTACACGTCAGAGAAGCCTCACAGGCGGCCCGCGAGGCTGAAGCCGAGCCCGATCAGCACGGCAGCCCCGAGGAAACGGCGCCATGGATTGACCCCCCTCACAATCTCGTCAAGCGCCCACACCGCCAAAGCGAGCAGCGCGACGAGGCGCAGACCGGCGAAGAGCCAGGGCGGCGAGCCGGGTGCCGCGGCTTCCAGGATCCATTCGGCCGCGGAGGCCACGAGGAAGATCGAGAGCGGCGCGTTCGGCCATTGCCCGACGACGATCGCTCCGGAGTGGCGATCTCGGAAAGCCCAGTCGATGAGACGGCGCATACGAAGCGTTTTCCGAAGAGCGACGTGGCCTTGCAGGAGCCCTGATCCGTGAACGCGGCCGAGGCGTGTCGTTCGAAGGTCGCAGGAGCGACGATCGGGCAGGATGCGCCACGACGGACGCGGATCAGATCGGCTGCGTGCCCCTGGCGGCGCGGATCGGTTGACAGATCTGAGGGCTGATCTTGTCGAGATGGGGGCAGGCATTGGTCTCGTACCAGCCGCGCAGTTCCGGCTGCTTGGGCGCGATGTACATCGCGGTCAGCACGAAGCCGCCGGCCAGAAGGATCAGGAGAATGAGAAGACTGCGCAACGGACTGCTCCGGTCGCGGCGCCCCGGTCACGGAACACCTTCAACGCGGCAGACGCGCCAGGGCGTCGGGTGGTTCCCCCGGCGGACACGATCCCGTCTCCGGTCAGCGCCCTAGGGAACGCGCGCCGGCTCCTTCGGTGCATCGATCAGCGTCTGCGGTCGCGTTCCGCTCAGCGGGCCCTGCGTACCGGGGAGCAGGCCCTGATTCTGAAGCCAGATCATCGTCAGGACCGCCCCGATGATGCCAGCCAACGACATCAAGAAGGTGAGGTTGCGCTGGCGCACCACCATCAGGCCCAGCACGATCACGAAGGCGACAATGAGGAGATAAGTCAGCATGACGCCTCAGCGGGATCAGACACCCGCATACATCCGCCCCGGATTGAACAGACCTTTCGGATCGTGCGCGGCCTTGATGCCCCGGGTGATGCGCATCAGAGGCTCGGGCAGGGGTTCGAACACGGGCAATGCCGCCCGCACCGTCTCGGGAGCCCGGACCAGGGTCGCGTGGCCTCCCGCGGCCTGAACGGCGGCGCGGATCGCGGTCGTTCCAGCATCGTCCGCGGCGTCGGTGGCGAGCCAGATCAGACCGCCGCCCCAGTCGTAGAACCAGCGGGCCGAGCGGTCCCGCGCCACCGCCGCCGTCACCTCCGGTCCCCGGCCGGGCACGGTCGAGATGCGCCAGACCGCATCCGTGCTGGGCTCTGCCAGGAAGGCGGCGTCGCGCACCGCGCGCCACAGGGTGGCTCCGTCCTCGCCCTCGACGATCTGCGCGTCGCCGCGTCGCCGCAGCAATCGCCGCAATTCACCCAGGCGATACTCCACCGATTTGGCGAAACCCTCGACCCGCATCAGGGTGAGGGACTCGGAGCCGACGATTCCCGCCGGAAGGTGGGCGGCGCCGGTCAGTTCGAAGGGCGATCCGAGGGCGGTGGACAGGGCGTCGACGGCCGCGACGTCGTCGAGCCCCGTCAGGACGAGGGTGGTGACCCGCTCCTGCACCGGCAGAACCTTGAAGGTGACTTCCGTCAGAAGGCCGAGGGTGCCCCACGACCCCGCCATCAGCTTCACGAGATCGAGGCCCGTGACATTCTTCATCACGCGACCGCCGGACTTGATCGGCTCGCCCCGTCCGTTGATGAAGCGCACCCCGATCAAACTGTCGCGGGCCGCCCCGGCATTGATGCGTCGGGGGCCCGAATTGTTGACCGCCGCCACCGCGCCGAAGGTCGGCTCGCCGGAGGAGCCGAGAAGCGGGCGGTGATCGATCGGCTCGAAGGGCAGCATCTGCCCGCGTTCGGCGAGCAGAGCCTCGACCTCGGCAAGCGGCGTGCCAGCGCGGGCCGCCACCACCATCTCGGCGGGTTCGTAGAGGGTGATGCCGCTGAGTCCTGTGCCCGAGAGCGTCGCCTCGTCCTGCGGCGGGCGACCGAGCGCGGCCTTGGTGTTGCCCCCGACGAGGCGAAGCCGCTCGGAGCGCCCGGCGGCCTGCGCGACGATGGCTGCCGCCTCCTGCTCGCTCGCCGGCGCGTATGTCGTCATGATCCCGGTTTCCATCCCGCTCGGCCTTGTCCCGCGGCCGTCTCCGGCGACAAAACCCGGATCGGGAGCCGGTTGCAAGCGTGGGGCCGCGAAGCAGTGGGACGTCGGCGGTACATTCCGGGGCAGCGTTCACACATTCACTCCCGCCGACGGCGCAGGTCTGCCGAAGGTTTGATCGGGCCCCGATCACCGGCCGTGCGTTGTGTCGTCGGAGCGAAGCAGTTCGGACGCCGAATCTGCGGGATATTGGTCGCGAAGGCGCCGTCACGCCTCGTCGCAGATCGTCCGGCGTCTCCTCGACACTGAGGCTCTTGCCTTCGCGGGAAGGGCGCCGGAATTTTATTCCGCCGCGGCCGGTGCCGATGGGCGCAGCCGTTCCATCACCGCGCTGCGCAGCCCGGCGATGTCGAGAAGCCAGACCATGGCACCGTAGACGGCGATGCCGGTGGCGATGCAGACCGGCAATGCGATCCAGGGCGCGAGGGTGCGCAGCGGCCAGACCGCGACCGTCATGGCCAGCGTCGCGGCGCTCGCCGTCGCCAGATCCCGCCAGGGGAGGGCGATGCGCACAGGTCCGCTCAGGGCCAGGATGGCGAGCAAGCCGAATGCCGCGAGGAAGCCCAATGTCTGGGCGACCGCGATGCCGTAGCCGCCGAACGGCCCGGCCAGCGCCAGCAAGGCCAGCGCATTGACCAGCGCGCCGAACAGGGCGGCGACGATCACCGGCATGGTCCGGCGACGGATCTGGAAGATCGGGTTCAGGGCGTAGTTCATCGCCGCGAAGGCCACGAGGCCCGGTAGCATCGGCAGGACGTATTCGGAGAAGTGCCCGCGGAAGGCGTGGGGTACGGCAATGGCCTCGATGGCGGGCAGGACTGCCCAGAAGCCGGCGGCGCTCGGCAGGATGAGGGCCGCCACCACGGCGAGGTTGCGGGCGACCTGGGCTTCGCCCGCACCGCGTCCGCCTTCCTCCTCGGCCCGCACCGCGATCTGAAACAGCAGCACGTCGAGAGCGGCGCCCAAGGTCCCGAAGATGCGCGTGCCGATGTCGGAGGCGAGGGAGAAGTAACCGGATTCCGAGAAGCCGCCGACCGCCGCGATGGCGCTGCGATTGGCGAAGGGCAGGAGCTGGTAGACCACGTTGGCGGCGATCAGCGGCAGGCCGTAGCTGATGAAGATGCGCAGCATCTCCCGCCTGCGCTCGGCCTCCGGGCGATGGGGCTGATCGGTGAGGCCGCGATGGATCAAAATGGCGGCGAGGAACTGGCTCACGCCCGCCGCCGCGATCACCGCGGTGGCGTCTCCCGTCGCCCAGGCGGTGCCGACCATGAGGATCAGGGCGAGCCCGCTCTTGACCAGAACTAGCTTGAGATAGAGCCCGCCTATGAAGCGGGCGCGCGCCAGCGTCGTCTGATAATCGAAGAAGCCGATGCCGATCGCGGTCCCCACGGCGGCGGCGGCCAGCGTCGCGGGCGGCCCGGCGAAGGGCCGCCCGGCAAGGCAGAGCAATGCCGCGCCGAGGAGGCAGAGGGCCGTCGTCGCGTAGGCACGGTCGAGCATGGCCCGGATCCACGGCTCCTCGCCCCGGACCCGCTCGGAATAGAACCGCGTCGCCGACAGCCGCAGCCACTCGAAGAACAGGGTCGTGAGCACCACCGAGCCGGCGATGCCGAGGGCGAAGCGGCCGAAATCGGCCGGCCCCAGAATGTCCGCGAGGAGCAGACCGAGGGCGAGGTTCAGGGCCGCGTTGACGACGTAGGCTGCGATGACGGCCATGGATTGGGAAAGTCGGCTCTTCGGCGTTGCCCGGGGGCTCGATCGGGGAACGTCTGATGCAGGGATGAGACGATTTTACGTCGAGGCGGCGTTGCGCAAGACGGCCGATGTAGGCCGGCTGCCGATTCCAAGAGTGGCCGACCGGAGGGCGACGTCGCGGTAGATGCGCTCCAATCGGTCGAGATGGCGGTCCAGGGTGAGCGGATCGGCCCAGAACGCGTCATAGGCCGCCCGGCTCATGCGGCGCGCGGTGTCGTCGTCGGAGAGGCGGGTCATCGCAGCGGCGAGGGAGGTGGGATCGCCCGAGCGGAACCACAGGCCGCTGACCCCGTCCCGCACCGCTTCGCGGCCGGCGCAGAGGTCGCTGACGATCACCGGCGTGCCGAGCGCCAGGGACTCGAGCACCGTGAGCGGCTGGCCTTCGTACCAAACGGAGGGGAAGACCAGGGCGCGTGCGGCCCGGAGCTGCTGCTTCACGCCGTCCGGATCGTGCCAGCCGAGGAAGGCGGCCTCCGGGTAAGCGGCTTCGAGCTCGGCCCGCTGCGGCCCGTCGCCGACGAAGATCGCCCGCTGACTGGAGAGCCGCGCGGCTTCGGCGAACAATCCGGCGCCCTTCTCCGCCGAGAGGCGTCCGACGAAGACGAAGCCGCCCGGGGGCGTCTCGTCCGTGGTGCTGTCCTTATGCCCGAGGGGTACGGCGTCGATCGGGTTCGCGACGTCGTACCAGTTCGTGTCCGCGGGCAGGTGCGGCGCCAGAACCTCGCGCTGCAGGCGGCTGATGGTGATCACCGCCGACAGATTGTCGATCATGCCGGTGTGGCGCATGAGCACGTGACGGCCGACCCGCATCAGCTTGCGGGCGTAGCCACGGGAATCGCAATTGTGACCGATGCAGGCCATCGAGACGGGCGACCGGTGGCAGGCGGCGGAGACGGGGTAATCGTAGAATCCGCCATTCGGGCAGGCGAGATAATATTCGTGCATCGTGAAGACGACGGGCGCGCGGCTCGCCGCGAGGACTGGTCCGATCGAGGGCGAGAGCGCCTTGGCCCAGGCATGCACGTGGATGACGGTGTCGTCCGGATCGTGGCGGGCGAGCAGGGTGCCGAGTGCGGCGGCGGCCTTCTGATTCCACAGCCACTGCACCCCGAACCGGGCCAAGGAAGACGTGGTCGTCACGTCCACCTGATCGAGCAGGATCGTCGCGATACCGGCCGATTCCAGCCGCGGATCCGCCGGCCCGACGGCGGCGAAGAAGGTCACCGCATGCCCGCGGGCTGCGAGCCCGAGCGCGCTCTCGATCGCGACCTTGGCCTGTCCGCCGTTGATATGGGCGTGATCCGCCACCACGATGATCGGCATGGCGGTCCGCCTATTTGCGCACGATGACGTAGGCGAAGCTCGTGAAGGCGCGCCAGTCGCGCGCCTGCGCCACCTTCGTGAAGGCAGCGTCGACCTGCTTGAGGCCGGGGATCTTCCAGAAGTAGCTGTACCCGTAGAACGGCAGCACCACGACCTCGCGGAAACCGATCTCCGTCAGCACCGGCGCGATCACCGCCTCGCTGCCGCGGCAGAGATTGTAATGGGCGGGAAATTTCGGGTTGTCGCCGTCATCGGCCCGATCCGGGAACAGCGTGTGCAGCACCGCCCGCGACAGGCGCTCGGGCATGATCTGGTTGGCCGCGAAGGGCGGTGCGAACAGGGTCGGGAAGAAGCTCAGCGCGACGCCGCCGGGTGTGAGCAACTCGTAGACGTTGCGCCACATCTGCGCGACGTCGGGCACGTGCTCCATCACCATCCGGCAATAGGCGAAATCGAACCGTTCCCGGCCGGTGACGGACAGAGTATCCTTCGCGGCGATGTCGCAGCAAAGCTTGGAGAAGCCGGGGGGCGCGAGATCGAGCTCGCGCTGTGACAGATCGTTGATCGTCACCGCGATACGGTGATCGGCCAGTTCCGCCGGGCTGAACACCGGATCGCGCCCGCCGCCGATCTCGAGATGGTTGCGCAGGTCGTAATCCCGGCTCAGCGCCAGGATCATGTTCTTGTAATTCTCCCAGCTCCAGTTCCAGTCGGGCGAGTAACCGAGATCGTCTGCGACCGATTTCAGTCCACGCGGTTCGGACAGTTTGGAAACTTGAGCGAATTCAAAATTGTGGCGGACGTTCATCGGGCAAACCCCAATCGTGCGGCTGCCGTTGACGATGGGGTCGTGCGATTTCGAAACGATTAAGCGGCGTTTACGCAGTGTCCGAGGCGCGCGGGTCTCGCTTCGGATGCTGTCCAAGAGATTAAATGTCGGTCTCGAAACGGCGCATCCACCCCTCACTTGCGGCTTAGGGGCTCGCGGAAGCGGGCCCCGAAGAAAGCCTTCCGTCGTCTCGCGTTCGAGACCGGCATCCTTCGAGGCTGTGTCGCAGCACTTCAGAGCAAGGGCGTCGGGCGGGATCGGCCGGTGATCACAACCAACCCTTCGACTTGAAATACAGCAGCGGCACGATCGCAGAGATCGCGATCAGCGCAAGGCCGTAGGGATAGCCATAGACCCAGTCGAGTTCGGGCATGTGCTTGAAATTCATGCCGTACATCGAGGCGACCAGCGTCGGCGGTACGCCGACCACGGACACGACGGTCAGGATCCGGAAGGCGTTGTTCTGCTCGACGTTGATGAGGCCCAGCGTTGCGTCGAGCAGGAACTGTAGCGTCTCCGACAGCCGCGTCTCGAACTCGTCGAGCGAGGCGATGTCCCGCGCCAGCGTCTCGAACCGGGGCGCGTCGCCCTCGTCGAGATGTTGCCCGCACTCGCCCTTGGCGAAGGCGACGATGCGCTCCAGGCCCAGCAGGCTGGCGCGGACCTTCGACAGCGACTTGCCATGACGCCCGACGGTGCGGAGCAGGCGGCGCAGGGCGAGGTCGCGCCGCTTCGGTGCCGAGGTGTCCCCCTTGCGGGCTCCGGGCCGGGCGCTGGCATCGAAGTCGAAGATGCGGGTCGAGAGATTGTCGAGGTCGGCGGACATCTCCTCCAACAGGTCGGCCAGGTTATCGACCAACTCCTCGACCACGAGAAGGAACATCCGGGCGCCGGTGCTGCCGTCGCCGCCTTCCTCGTCCACCCGTTTGCGCACCGCCGCGAAGGCCCGCATGTCGTGGTAGCGTACCGTCACGAGATGGTTCTTGTTCAGGAGGAAACCGAGCGGTTTCAGGCTGAAATCGGACCGGTCGAAGGTCACCATGGGCGTCGACAGGGAGATCCCATCCCGGCTGCGGCGGAGGCGGCTCGACAGCTCGACTTCGCTCAGCGCGGCCCGCGAGGGCACCCGGATACCGGTCTTCTCCTCGACCCGGCGCGCCTCTTCGGCGGTCGGATCGACCAAGTCGATCCAGACGGCATGAGCGGGCAGCGCCGCGCCGCCATCCAGGCCACTCACATCGACCGCCCCCTGCGGGCCGTGAAGATTGATCATCGGGAGAGGTGTCTTCGGAACGGGTTGTTCGGAGAAGGATCGGGCGCCGAAGCGTCACCGCAAGAGATGCGGCGTCTTGACTCGCAAAATCCGCGCGCCTATCTCGCAGCCGTCGTTAGCACTCACATCACGTGAGTGCTAACAGCCAGGGTAGGCGTGGCCGCCTTCCGGCCGCATCAAGACCAACCGCCATTCCGAAGCAAGAGGGCAGCTCATGAAGTTCCGTCCGCTGCACGACCGCGTCGTCGTCCGTCGCATCGAGAGCGAAGAGAAGACGAAGGGCGGCATCATCATCCCGGATACCGCCAAGGAGAAGCCGCAAGAGGGCGAGATCGTCGCCGTCGGTTCGGGCGCCCGTGACGAGCAGGGCCGTGTCAACGCCCTCGACGTCAAGGTCGGCGACCGCGTTCTGTTCGGCAAGTGGTCGGGCACCGAGGTCAAGATCGACGGCCAGGATCTCCTCATCATGAAGGAATCCGACATCATGGGCGTCGTCGCCGTCTAACGCCGGCCGACACGTTTCACCGCCCTTCGAGGCCGCCCGTGCCCGTGCACTCGGCAGGCTTCGGGGCTTCTTTCCGACATTCGAGGTAGACTCACATGGCAGCGAAAGACGTTCGTTTCTCCGCCGACGCGCGCGACAAGATGCTCCGCGGCGTCGACATCCTCGCCGATGCGGTGAAGGTGACGCTGGGTCCGAAGGGCCGCAACGTCGTCATCGAGAAGAGCTTCGGCGCCCCGCGCATCACCAAGGATGGCGTCACCGTCGCCAAGGAGATCGAGCTCTCCGACCGCTTCGAGAACATGGGCGCCCAGATGGTGCGCGAAGTGGCCTCGAAGACCAACGACATCGCCGGTGACGGCACCACCACCGCGACCGTGCTGGCCCAGGCCATCGTCCGCGAGGGCGCCAAGTACGTCGCCGCCGGCATCAACCCGATGGACCTGAAGCGCGGCATCGACCTCGCTACTCAGGCCGCCGTGAAGGACATCACCAACCGCGCCAAGAAGGTCGCCTCGTCCGACGAGGTTGCCCAGGTCGGCACGATCTCCGCCAACGGCGACAAGGAGATCGGCGAGATGATCGCCCACGCCATGCAGAAGGTGGGCAACGAGGGCGTCATCACCGTCGAGGAGGCCAAGACCGCCGAGACCGAGCTCGACGTCGTCGAGGGCATGCAGTTCGACCGCGGCTACCTCTCCCCGTACTTCGTCACGAACGCGGAGAAGATGGTCGCCGAGCTCGAGGACCCCTACATCCTCATCCACGAGAAGAAGCTCTCGTCGCTCCAGGCCATGCTGCCGGTGCTCGAGGCCGTGGTGCAGACCGGCAAGCCGCTCGTCATCATCGCCGAGGACATCGAGGGCGAGGCCCTGGCCACCCTCGTGGTGAACAAGCTGCGCGGCGGCCTCAAGGTCGCGGCCGTGAAGGCTCCGGGCTTCGGTGATCGCCGCAAGGCGATGCTCGAGGACATCGCGATCCTGACCAAGGGCCAGATGATCGCCGAGGATCTCGGCATCAAGCTCGAGAACGTGACGCTCCCCATGCTCGGCCGCGCCAAGCGCGTGCGCATCGAGAAGGAGAACACCACGATCATCGACGGTCTCGGCGAGAAGGCCGACATCGAGGCCCGCGTTGGGCAGATCAAGGCGCAGATCGAGGAGACCACCTCGGACTACGACCGTGAGAAGCTCCAGGAGCGTCTGGCCAAGCTGGCGGGCGGCGTCGCGGTGATCCGCGTCGGCGGCGCGACCGAGGTCGAGGTCAAGGAGAAGAAGGACCGCGTGGACGACGCGCTCAACGCCACCCGCGCTGCGGTGGAAGAGGGCATCGTCCCCGGCGGCGGCACCGCGCTGCTGCGGGCCAAGAAGGCGGTTGCCGAGCTGAAGTCCGACATCCCGGACGTCCAGGCCGGCATCAAGATCGTCCTCAAGGCGCTTGAGGCCCCGATCCGCCAGATCGCCCAGAACGCGGGCGTCGAGGGCTCGATCGTGGTCGGCAAGATCACCGACAAGACCGACTCCGAGACCTTCGGCTTCAACGCTCAGACCGAAGAGTATGTCGACATGATCCAGGCCGGCATCGTCGATCCGGCGAAGGTCGTGCGCACCGCCCTCCAGGACGCGGCTTCCGTCGCCGGCCTGCTGGTGACCACGGAAGCCATGGTCGCCGACGCGCCGAAGAAGGACAGCGGCGCCCCGGCGATGCCGGGCGGCGGCGGCATGGGCGGCATGGACTTCTAAGTCCAGAGCCTCCGCAGAAGACGACGAAGGGGGTCGCCGAGAGGCGGCCCCTTTTTCATTCATCTATGGCCGTGTCCCGGCGGCACGGTCAGACGCTTGGCCCGGGCAGCCGATCCTGATGGGGCGGACCATCGCGCCAAGCCCGCCACCGTTGCAGCTCCGCGCGAGGACGCGACGGCCACGCCACGATCGCCTCTCCTTAAGGGTCGTTCTCAGAAGAGCTTGGAGAACAGGACGTAGAGGGTGCCCGCCAGCACCATCGCCACGGGCAGCGTCAACAGCCAAGCCATGGCCAGCGCCCGCAGGGTGCCGAACTGCAGGCCGGAGCGATTGGCCGCCATGGTGCCGGCGACGCCCGATGACAGCACATGGGTGGTCGAGACTGGAAGGCCGTAGAGGTCCGCCGCCGCGATGGTCGTGGCGGCGACGAGTTCGGCGGAAGCGCCCTGCGCGTAGGTCAGGTGCGTCTTGCCGATCCGCTCGCCGACGGTGACCACGATGCGCTTCCAGCCCACCATGGTCCCGAGGCCGAGGGCGACGGCGACGGCAACCTTGACCCAAATCGGGATGAACCGCGTCGCCTCGTCGAGGCTGCCCTTATAGGCCTTGAGCGTGTCGGCCTCGGTGGGCGACAGCGCGCTCTCCTTGTCCTTCATCAGGAAGCGGATCGCCTCCGAGGCGAGATACATGTCGTTGCGGGTGTTGCCGACCGCCTCTGCCGGAACCTGTGCGAGACTGCCGTAGCGCTCGACCGCCTCGCCGATTTGCCGGATCATCACCGAGAGCGCCGGGTAGGTCCCGGAATCGACCTTCTGGGCCGCGACGTAGGCAGTGACCGCGGGGCGCGGATCGCCGATGATGTCGTAGCCGGCCGCTTTCCCGGCCACCACCGCGGAGGCAGCTTGCGAGGTCTTGCGGAACTGCGACACCGATGATTCCGGCAGGGCACGGTTGAGGGCGTAGGCGGTCGGGACCGTGCCGATCAGGATCAGCATGATCAATCCCATGCCCTTCTGCCCGTCATTGGAGCCGTGGGCGAAGGACACGCCGGTGCAGGTCGCGATCAGTAGGCCGCGGATCCAGAGCGGTGGCGGAGCTTTGGCATCGGGCTCGGCATAGAGCGCGGGATTGCGCACGAGGACGCGCAGGGTCAGCAACAGCCCCCCCGCCGCGACGAACCCGATGAGCGGCGAGAGCAGCAGCGACCAGCCGATCTCGGTCGCTTTGGACCAATCGACGCCCGAGGTGCCGGAGCGACCATGCATCAGCGCATTGGCCACGCCGACGCCGATGATCGACCCGATCAGCGTGTGCGACGAGGAAGCCGGCAGGCCGAGGAACCACGTTCCGAGGTTCCAGAGGATCGCGGCGATCAGCAGCGCGAACACCATGGCGAAGCCCGCGCCTGAACCGACCTGGAGGATCAATTCCACAGGAAGTAGAGAGACGATGCCGAAGGCGACGGCCCCGGAGGAAAGCAGGACGCCGAGAAAGTTGAAGAAGCCGGACCAGATCACGGCCACGCTCGGCGGCAGAGCATGCGTGTAGATCACGGTCGCGACAGCGTTGGCGGTGTCGTGAAAGCCGTTCACGAATTCGAAGCCCAGGGCGATGGTCAGGGCCACGAAGAGCAGGATGTAAGGCAGGTATGTCGTGACGCGGGCGCCGGTGGCCTCGACATCCTCGTGGATGCTGAAAGCGACGTAGGCCAGAGCCGCCACCAAGGCTGCCACGATGGCGATCAGGAGGAGAGGGGAGTGGCCTCTGTCGAGATCGGGCCGGCCGCGGCGTTCCGCAGCGGGTGCGATGACATCGCTCACACCCTGCACAGACGATCCCGCCATGCCGATCACTCCTGCGTGCGGATTAAGATCCTTCTCCGCACGTAGGCAGCCTCGCCCGCACTTCGCGACACTCTGATGACATCAGAGGCTGCGCGAGCGGATTCAGAAGTCTGATGCCAGACCTTTCACTTCCCAATCGGTGTAGCGAACCGGCTCGAGACCGCCGCGACCGAGCCGCTCCGGGCGCTCTGAGATCTGCGAGGCGCGGGCGTCGATGGCGGCGCGGCGCTCGGCGGCCTCGGCAAGAGCCCGCTGCGCGGCGGGGCTGAGCGGTCGAGCTTCCCGGTTCTCTCCGTCCTTCGTCGCGTCGTCGCTCATGCCTGTTTCCCTCGATCGGCTTGCATCGCTGGCTCTCAGATGGGAGTGCGTCGGGTTCGGGGCGAGCCCCGTCCCCTGTTTCCGTCATGAGAACGGCCGAGAGCGTGGCATCCACACCGAACCGCCGCAACCCGCCCCCGATCGATCCGAACGTCCCGGGCCTCGCGGCGCGGCGCGTGGCCGCCAACGCGGTCGCGACGCTGCTCGGACCGAGCCGTGGCCTGGCTCTCGACGACGCGCTCGCCCAAGCCGGTCGGGGCGAGAGCCTGGATCCGGGTGATGGCGCCTTGGCCCGTGCCATCGCCACCGCGAGCTTTCGCCGCCTCGGCTTTCTCAAAGCCGCTTTGGCCGAACGTCTGCGCGATGGGCTCCCCGAGGATAGGCCGCACCTCCTCGCACTCCTGGTCACCGGGGCTGCGCAGATCCTCGACCTCGCCGTGGCCGACCATGCCGCCGTCGATCTCGCGGTCCGACTCACCAAGTCCGACCCGCAGCTGCAGCATCTCGCGCCGCTGGTGAACGCGATACTCCGGCGGATCGGCCGCGAGCGCGATGCGATCCGGGCCGCCGAAACCGATCCCCTTGCCGTCAACACGCCGGAATGGCTCGCGAGACGCTGGGCCGCCGCCTACGGCGAGGAGACCGCCCGCGGCATCGCTGCCGCGCATCTCGAAGGCGCGGCTCTCGACCTGACCTTACGCGATGCACCGGACGCCTGGGCCGAGCGCCTCGGTGGACGCCTGCTCGATCTCGGATCGCTCCGCCTCTCCGGGCGGGAAGCCGTGGCCGACCTGTCCGGCTATGCCGACGGTGCTTGGTGGGTACAGGATGCCGCCGCTGCCTTGCCCGTCCGTCTCATGGCGCCGCGTCCGGACGAGCGGGTTGCCGATCTCTGCGCCGCCCCCGGTGGCAAGACCGCTCAGATTGCCGCGGCGGGTGCCCGCGTGACGGCCGTCGATCGCTCCGCCGCGCGATTGGAGCGCCTGCAACGCAACCTCGCCCGCCTGAACTTGACGGCCGATGTGGTGACGACCGATGCCCTCAATCTCTCGGAAGAGACGCCCTTCGACGCCGTGCTCCTCGATGCACCCTGTTCGGCCACCGGCACGATCCGCCGGCATCCCGACGTCGCCTGGACCAAGAGCGAGGCCGATATCGCTCGCCTCGTCGGCCTGCAACGCCGCCTGCTCGACAAGGCGGCCCGGTTGACGGCACCCGGCGGGCGGCTCGTCTACTGCACCTGTTCCCTGGAAGTCGAGGAGGGGCGCGACCAAGTCGCCGCGTTCCTCGCTCGCCATACGACATTCGAACGTGTGCCGATCACCGCGGATCAAGTCGGCGGCCATGCGGAGCTGATCGACGGGAACGGCGACCTGCGCACCCTGCCATGCCATCTCGGCGGAGGATCCGGCCGGGGAGGGGGCCTCGATGGATTCTTCGCGAGTGTGCTGCGCCGAAGCGGCGGTTGAAACGCGTCCGATGAAGCGGAAACCCGTTCGGCGACGAACCCGCCGCCGAACAGGCAGCCTGGGATGTCGCCCGACCCCGTGTGACCGAGTGCCGTTTAAACCGAAACCTTGAGTCCCGCGCCGATCGTCGCGAGGCCCGTCACCAGGGCGAGGCCGCCCGCCGTCTCGATCCGCGCGGTCCATTCCGGATAGCGTTCGGCAGTAGCCGCGAGGGCGGCGCCGCCGACCAGGCAAACGAGGCTGAAGAGCGCGACCATTCGGTTTCCCGGATCAGACGGTAGAGGCCGGCCGCGCGACGCGATCGGGTTGCGTTTGAGGACTGGCCCGAATGGGCTTCAGGAACCGTCAACGCACGAGATCCGTGTCCGGATCTGCCGAAAATCCCCGATATCCACAGGGCGTCTGTGACGGACGACAGCGCCGGAAGCGGTCAGTCACATGAAGGGGCTGCGTTCGTTCACCGGGTGGCATTAACCATTCGTCAACGTGCATGAACAAAACCTTAGCGCAACCCGTCCGAATTCGTTAAGTTTTTATCGAACAACGGACCTCACTCCCTCTCCGGCGGCGCCATGTCCATCGTGTCCAATATTTGGGTGCGCTCTCCCGTCGTGCTGGCAACCGCTACCAGCGTCCTCCTTCTAGGGACGCAAGCGGCGAGCGCCCACGTCAAATGGTTCTGTGCTTTCGACGTTGCGGGCCAGCCCCGTGGCCTGGAGCAGGTGCTCTGCGCCGAGTTCGAATGGCTGACCGGCCTCGCCATCCTCTGCCTCATGGTCGGATGTCTCGCCGAGGGCACGCCGTTTGGCACCGCGCTTCTCAACGCCCTCGACCGTGTCACCCTCCGGCTGCGGGACGATACGAGCCTGATCGTGCGGGCCGTGGTCGGTTTCTTCCTCATCTCGGTGTGGAATCTCGGCGGCATCATCCTGACACCGGAATTGAAGACGGACGCGTCTTGGATCTCATGGCTCCAGCTTGCCATGGCCGGCTGCCTCATCTGGAAGCGGACGTTGCCGCTGACGGCGCTCGGCATCGTCTTCCTGTTCGGTTTCGCGGTCTGGCATTACGGCGCCTTCCACTTGGCCGATTATCCGGTCTTCCTCGGTGTCGCGGCCTACCTCGCCCTGACCGGTCTCGACCGCACCCTGTTCGGCTACCGTCCGATCGATGTGGTGCGCGCCACCGCTGCCATCACGCTGATGTGGGCTTCGGTCGAGAAATGGGCTTATCCCCAGTGGACCGATCCGCTGCTCGCCGCCAAGCCCAGCATGACCATGGGCGCCTCGGCCGAGACCTTCATGCGGGCGGCGGGCGTGATCGAGTTCACCCTAGCCTTCGCGCTGATCTGGACGCCGCTGGTGCGCCGCGCCGCGGCCATCATCCTGGCCGCAGTCTTCATCTCGGCGATCGTCGAGTTCGGGAAGGTGGATGCGGTCGGCCATTCGGGCATCATCGCGGTGCTGATCGGCATCGCCGCCGACGATGCGAGGGTTCCGGCCACCCGCCGCGACACAGTTCTGGCCCCGGTCTACTACCTCGGTGCGCTGACGGCCTTCCTCGGGGTCTACTACGTCGCCCACAACCTCCTGTACGGCGACCTCTACAGCGCGGCCACGGCGCTCAGCGCGGTGCCGGTGATCTGAGCCGGACCCGGGAGCTTCGCAGGACCGGAGCCGCCGTGCCTCAGGGGCGCGGCGGCTCTGCCGTAATCGGCTGATGAGCCGGGCCGTCGGCGCCGGCATCGGTCAAGGTCTCCAGGAAGGCGATCAGGTCCGCCTTCTCCTGTGAGGAGAGGCCCAGGGGACGGATGTCGCGGGAACGGCTCGGGCGCTCGATGCCGCCGCGGTCGTACACATCGATCACCGCGGCGAGATCCTTGGCCGAACCGTCATGCATGTAAGGCGGCCGCCGGGCGACGTTGCGCAGGGTCGGAGTCTTGAAGGCGTAGCGGAGCGCGGTGGAATTCGGAAAGAACCGACCGCGACCGTGATCGTCGCCCGAGGCGGTTCCGATGTCGTGGAACGAGCCGTCGGTGAAGATCGCCCCTGAATGACAGGCGCTGCAATTCGCCTTCCCGGTGAAGAGATCGAAGCCGCGCTTCGCCCCCGCGCTGACGGCCGCCGAGTCACCGGCGACCCAGGCATCGAATGGCGCGGGACCGGAGACGATCAGGCGCTCGAACGTGGCAAGCGCCTGCTCGATCCGCAGACGGGTGACCGGCCGCGCTTCGTCCGCGGCGTCCGGAAAGGCTTGTCGGAACGCTTCCACATAGGAAGGCGTCGCGTTCAGGCGCTCGACCAAGAGCGTGTCGGGCATATCCATATTGGCTTTGGCCGAGATCGGCACGAAGGCGACGGCTTCGAGATCGCGGAAGCGCCCGTCCCAACCGAGACTGCGCTCGATCCAAGCGATGTCGAGCAAGGTCGGCGTGCGCACCGCCATCGGCGCATCGTCGTTGCGCACCGCCCGAGGCTTGTCGTCCGTCCAGTCCATGGATGGCACGTGGCAGGTGGCGCAGGTCCGCGTTTGATCGCGCGACAGCATCGGATCGAAGAACAGCGAGCGACCGAGCTCGGCTTTGGCTTGGCTGTAGGGATTGCTCTCAGGGAACGGAATCTCTGTCGGGCGACGGAATTCGGCCAGGCGAGCGGTACGATCCGGCTCACCCGATATTCCGACGGCCGAAGCGCACCCCATGATCACCATCAGGGCCGCCGCCGCACCTGCCAAGCTCTTCGACATCCAAACCTCTGAGTTTGGATGTTAAGGGCCGGTCGTTTTCGAACCGTGAATCAACGGCAGCGTTTTCGATAAAATATTTCCAACAAACAACTCGATCATCACTTTACGGTGACCGCGAGCTTCATCTTGGGATGAATGCCGCACAGAACCGTGAAGCTTCCCTTGGCCGGAAACGTGACGACGATCCGGCTGCCCGGGATTTGTTCGCCGGTATCGAAATTGAAGTCGGGGTGTTCGATGTAGGCGTGGTGAACGAGATCGCCGTCGTCGTTGACGATCTCGACGCTCTCGCCGACTTTGAGCGCGACGGCGCCGGGGGCGAAGGCACGCCCTTTCTGAGCGATGCGCTGAAGTGGCGCCTCTCCGGCGGTCAAGGCCAAGGCGCCGGCTCCGATCCCGATCAGGGCAAGCGCGAGGCTAGCCATGGCAATTCGCCGTAGTCCGGCCCGGCCCAGTTCAGGCATGCATTCCCCGCTTATCATGAGACGCCGCGGCGATCGCCGATCATCCGATCTCAGCACAAGAGGCTTGCGCACGGCTTAACGGAATTCGGTGCGATAGATTTCCTTCGCAACTCAGCTTTGCGATTGGGTGCAGATTACCTTAACGAATGTAGCGGATCGTTGGGTCGCGGAGTACCCGACCAGACGATGCCATCCTATCGGTCCCTATTCAGCGATCTTTGCCGGCGCGGCCCGGTCCGCATGCTGTGGCGCGTGGGCGGAACGATCCGAGGCCGTATCTTTCTGGCCTCGCTGATGCTGAGCGCGATCACCGCAATTCTGGGTGGATACGCAGCGATCGGTATCGCCACCACGGGACAGTTGGCCGACAAGACCTACGACCGTTCCCTGATGTCGATCAATTATGCCCGCGCCGCCTCGGCCGATTTCGCGGCGATCCAGGCTGCGGTGGCACGGGCCCGCCTCGCGACCGACCCCGGCGAGCGCCGTGCTCAGGAAGCCCGGGTCAACGCGCTCGTCCAATCCTTCGAGGAAGATCTGGCGATCGCCGAAGAGCGCGCCCAATCGACCCGCGCCGCTGCGGAATCCGCTGCCGCCAAAGAGGCGTTAAGCCATTGGCTGGCAGCCCGCCGGGAATTCGGGACCGGTCCCCAGACCGCCGATGTTTGGCAAGCTCTCGACGCGCACGCGTCGGTGGTCGAGCAGCATATCGATCTGCTCATCAATTTCACCGCCGGGGACGGCTTCTCCTATCGTCAGGCGGCGCGGGCCCTCGTCGCCCGCGACGTACGCCTCAGCATGGCCGCCACCGTCTTCGCCATACTGCTGTCGGGCATCATCGCGTTCCTGCTGTCGCGCCAAATCGTGCGGCCGGTCGCCGAGGCATCCGCGGTCGCGACCCGGATCGCCGCCGGCGATCTCGCCGTGCCCGTGCCGGAGGGGGGCGCCGACGAATTCGGCGCCTTGCTTCGTGCCATGGACGGAATGCGCAGCAACATCCGAGCGATGATGCAGGAGGAAGTGTCCCAGCGCCGATCGGCGCAGGGGCTTCTGGCCGATGCGGTCCAAGGCTCGAACGAGGGAATCGTCGTGGCCGATGCGGGAGGCCGCATCGTCATGGCCAATGCCCGCTTCGCCGACCTCCTCGGTCTCGAGCCCGAGAAGGTCGCTGGCGGCAACATCGCCGATGCCCGCGGCTCGGTTCTGGCCGACACCCTGATCGCGATGCGCACCAACGGAACCTCCGCCGTCGAACGCCACGCGGCGGAAGGGCGCTGGTTGCGCATCAGCCGCTCTCCGACCCGCGACGGCGGCTTCGTGGCCGTCTGCTCCGACATTTCGCGCCTGAAGAAGCAGGAAGACCAACTCAAGCGCAGCAACCTGCAACTCGATGCGGCCTTGAGCAACATGCTTCAAGGCCTCTGCCTTTTCGATGCGGAGGGGGGCCTGCTCGTTCACAATCGCCGCTTCTGCGACATGTTCGGTATCGAATACGGGACCTTGCATCCCGGCATGCGGCTGCGTGCCATCTCTTCCGTGGTCGCGGCCGGTTCCGCGTTCGACGATGCTCGTGCCCTCGAGCTCTTGCTGGAGCAGGAGGATCTGCTGCGCGCCGGAGCCAGCGGCGCCCTGTGCCGGACCATTCGCGGCGACATGGTCGTTTCGGTGCGTCAGCAGCCCACGGCCGAAGGTGGCTGGATCGCGACTTACGAGGACGTGACGCAGCGCTTCGAAGCGGAGGCGCGGATCATCACCATGGCCCGCCGCGATGCGCTGACAGGGCTCGCCAATCGCATGGTCTTTTCCGAGCGGCTCGAGGATGCGGCCGCGCGCCTGGAGAACGGTTCAGGCTTCGCGATCCTGTGCCTCGATCTCGATCGCTTCAAAGAGGTGAACGACACCTTCGGTCACCCGGTCGGCGACGCGTTGCTGCGCGGCGTGGCCGAGCGTCTCCAGTCCTGCTTGCGCGAGACCGACCTGTTGGCCCGGCTCGGCGGAGACGAGTTCGCCATCGTGCAATCCGGGCCGTGCCCGCGGGAGGACGCAGTCGCGTTGGCGACGCGTCTGATCGAGATATTCGAGCAACCCTTCTATCTTGAGGATCAGGTCGTTGCCGTCGGTGTCAGCGTCGGCATCTCGCTCGCACCCGAGCACGGCTCGGATCCGGATACGCTGCTCAAATGCGCCGACCTCGCCCTGTACCGCGCCAAAGGCGGCGGACGCGGCGGTTGGTCGTTCTTCGACGAGGAGATGGACCTCGAACTGCGCAAGCGCCGCGCCCTGGAGAACGATCTGCGGCTCGCCATCGCCCACGGCGAGTTGGAGGTGTACTTCCAGCCCATCGTCAATCTCGCCCATCATCGCGTCTCCTGCTGCGAGGCGCTGCTGCGCTGGAAGCATTCCGAGCGCGGCTACGTCTCGCCGGCGGAGTTCATTCCGCTGGCCGAGGAGACCGGGGCGATCGGAGCGATCGGCGAATGGGTGTTGCGCCGCGCCTGCCGCGAAGCGGCAAGCTGGCCGGACGGGATCGGCGTCGCGGTCAATGTCTCGGCCGCCCAGTTCCGCAACGCCGCCGTGGTGCGCGCCGTCATGGAGGCGCTGACGGAGAGCGGGCTGCCGGCCTACCGGCTCGAATTGGAAATCACCGAATCGGTGCTGCTGACCGACAACGTGGCGACTCTCGCCACGCTCCACACCCTGAAACGCCTCGGCGTGCGCGTCGCCATGGACGATTTCGGCACCGGCTACTCGTCGCTGAGCTACCTGCAGAGCTTCCCCTTCGACAAGATCAAGATCGATCAGTCTTTCGTGCGGAACCTCGACATCACCGCAAGCTCACGCCTCATCGTTCGCTCGGTGGTCGGCCTTGGTCGGAGCCTTGGCATGACGGTGACGGCGGAAGGTATCGAAACCGAGGCACAGATGGAGCATCTGCGGCTGGAGGGCTGCGACGAGGCGCAGGGCTACTTGTTCAGCCGGCCTGTGCCAGCGGCCGGCATTCACGCCTTGTTCGACCGGCTGCGCCGCCGAGCAGCCTAGCAAATCCAGGAAGAGTTGGGGTCGAGAACTCAACCGTTGCAGATCAACCTAAGTTAAGATCCGCTACAATGCTGGCCAACATATGTTTTGGCTGCTAAGCGCACGATAGCAATTCTGAACAATTCCCGAGCCGGATGATTTACCGGCCAACGAAGCTGCGGTCCGATTCGCTTGCTTCGCGTGGCCCGCCCCGGCGAAGGATTGTGCCCGATGTATCATCACGACAATCGCCACCAATATCCGGTGAGGGTCGACAGCCCCGATTCGATCTACGCGCGGTTGCTCCAGCAGGCGATCGGCGGCGTGGAAGGCGAGATCCGCGTCTGTATGCAGTACTTCTTTCAGGCCTGGGGCAATCGCGCGCCGAACACCAAGTATCGCGATATGTTGCTTCATACCGCAACGGAGGAAATCGGTGGCACCGAGGGAGCGCTCCCGATCCCCAATAGCTTCCCGCAATCGGAAGAGAACCAGAACTACAATGACAGCTTCTTTGCCACCAGCCGCGACGGCACGCCGCCGCCGGAGGGACGCTGGACGCGGGGCCGCTCCCTCGACGGCAAGGGCGAATTCAACGTGGTCCAGAACGAGCCGATGGGCCAGGAGCCGGTGCTCGGTCCGGCTCGTCCCGACAGCGGGGCCGAGACTCAGCAGATCGCCTGACGGGCGTTTGCGCCGCGATCAGTGCCGCTTCCGGGCAACCGTCCCGGTTGCGGCCGGAGGCAAATCGTCTCCGGTCGGACGGCATCCAACCAGGATACCAATATGGAGAAGGTCGACATGGCAATCGAAGCACGCGAGATTTACGTCACCGCCCTGAAGAACACCCATGCTCTCGAAATGCAGGCTCTGCAGATCATGGAGCGGCAGGTGGAGCGGTTGAAGAATTACCCCGAGATGGAGGAGGCCCTGCGCCGACACATCGAAGAGACGCACGGCCAGCGCGCCCGTCTCGAAGAGGCCCTCCAGGCTTTGGGCGACAGCCCGTCGGCCATCAAGGAGGGATTTTTGGGCTTCGTTGGCAATATGATGGCCCTCGGCCACACGCCCGCGCAGGATGAGATCCTGAAGAATACCTACGCCAACCACGCCTTCGAGAACTTCGAGATCGCCGCCTATCACTCCCTCATCACTATCGGCGACGCAGCCGGCCAAGGCACCAGCCTCACCGGCTTCCGCCAGTCGCTGCAGGAAGAGGAGGCGATGGCCCAACGGGTGCGGACGCTGATCAAGCCGACGACCCGGCGATATGTCGAACTCACGCTGGCGGGTGAGCAGGCCGATCGTTGATCGGTGCTCGTCCGGAGCGTCAGCAAGTCGACGGGCTCTAAGGCATCGCTCCGCCCGGGCGGGGCGATGCGTGGTCGGCCGAACTCGCATCGTTTCGGCCGGCAACCGAACAGGCAGGCCATCGACCGTTGCGTGGACAGAGGTGGCCGGACTTCAAGACGTTCATACATATCCAATACCGTATCGGTTCGGCGGTGGGGCAATAGAACTGATCCTTCCCCACGAACGGCAGCGAGTGGGACGACGATAAGACGATGTAGGGGAGGGGTGGGAAAGGCGACACCCCATCCGCCCGAGTGATACGACGAGCGACGTGCTATGGGTCGTGCATCCCGTCGCGATCTTTACGGTCCAGATGCTCGATCGTCCTGCTTTTCACGCTCTTAGAGTGATCGTTCAGCCTCACCGGTCGTCCGTCGTCGTTTCAGATCTTCCGGCCACCTAAGACGGCCATGAAAACCTTCTTGCGCCGGCAAGCCGGCATGCTGCCGACCGGATCAGGATATGTCCCCCCACCACCCCCGCCGTCGTACCGGCGCCGCAGCCTGCTGCGGCGAGTCGGCGTCGACCGGCTTACCGCCCTCGCGCTGCTCGTTGCCCTGATCGCGGTGCGCCTCATCGATCCGGCTCCGGTCGAACTCCTTCGATTGCGGACGTTCGATGCCCTGCAGGCCTGGAACCCGCGTCCGACGACGATCCGGCCGGTGGTGATCATCGATATCGACGAGGACAGCCTGCGCAACGAGGGCCAATGGCCCTGGGCGCGAACCCGGATCGCCGATCTTGTGATCCGTCTCTCGCACGCCGGCGCCACCGCCATCGTCTTCGATATGGTCTTCCCCGAGCCTGATCGGCTGTCGCCGGATCGGATCGCCCGCTCGATCCGGCCCATGGACGCGTCGATGGCCGATCGGCTGGAGGCGCTGCCCAGCACCGACGCGGTACTCGCCGACGCGATCCGTTCGGCGCGGGTCATCCTGGGCCAGACCGCCCTGGCGCAACCCACGACGAGCGATGGCGGTCTACCGCGCACGGGCTTCGCCGTGCTCGGCCCGGACCCTTCCGCCTTCCTGTCCGAATTCCCCGGCCTGCTGCACAATCTGCCGCTTCTGGAACACGCGGCCGCAGGGCGTGGCATGTTCACCATTGTCCCCGAGCGGGATGGGCTCGTGCGACGGTTGCCGTTGGTGATGCTCGCCGAGGGCCGCATGGTGCCGGCGGTGACGCTGGAGACCCTGCGCGTCCTGACCGGGGCCGGGGCGATTCTCGTCCGGACCGACGCGGGCGGGATCCGCAGCGTGGCTTTGCCGGGCCTCGAGGTGCCGACCGACGCCTACGGCTCGATTTGGCTGCATTTCAACGCGCACGATCCCGCCCGCTTCATCTCCGCCCGCACGGTCCTCGACGGAAGCTTCGATCCGGACCGGGTCGCACGGAAGATCGTGATGATCGGCACCTCGGCGCTCGGTCTCCTCGACAACAAGACGTCGCCGATCGACCGGAGCATTCCCGGTGTCGAAGTCCAGGCCCAGATGATGGAGATCATGCTGGGGCAGGCAGCGCTTGCCTATCCGAGCTACGCCGTCCTCCTGGAAGTCGGACTGACGCTCGTGGTCGGGCTCGGCATCATCGTCCTCGCGCCGGTGCTCGGCGCGCTGCGGCTCCTCGTCCTCGGCGGGTTGGTGGCGGTTCTGCTGGTCGGTGTGACCTGGATCCGCTTCACCCAGCAGAACACCCTCCAGGATTCGACCTTTCCGTTGCTCGCGAGCCTCAGCGTCTACGCGACGCTGATCTTCTCGAACTACGCGCGCGAGCAGATGGGCCGCCAGCGCATCCGCTCCGCCTTCAGTCAGTATCTCTCGCCCGCCCTGGTGGAGCAGCTCGCGGCCCATCCCGAGACGCTCAAGCTCGGCGGCGAAGAGCGCACTCTGACCATTATGTTCTCGGATGTGCGCGGCTTCACCACCATCGCGGAGTTCTACAAGACCGATCCGGCCGGTCTCACCGCCCTGATGAACCGCTTCCTGTCACCCCTGACCGACGCGATTCTCGAAAGCCGCGGCACCATCGACAAGTATATGGGCGATGCCATCATGGCGTTCTGGAACGCGCCGCTCGACGACGGTGATCAGGAGGCCCATGCCTGCGCCGCGGCGCTCGCAATGATCGCCCGGATGGATGCGCTGAACGCCCTGCGCAAGGTGGAGGCCGAATCCGGCGGGCATCCCGTGCTGCCGATCGATATCGGCATCGGCATCAATACCGGCCGCTGCGTCGTCGGCAATATGGGCTCACACCTGCGCTTCGACTACTCGGTCCTCGGCGACCCGGTGAACCTTGCCTCCCGGTTGGAAGGACAATCCAAATCCTACACCGTCAAGACGATCCTCGGCGCGGCCACGGCGGCGGCGGTCGGGGATCGCTACGCCCTTCTCGAGATCGATCTGATCCGGGTGAAGGGCAAGGCCGAGGCAGAGCGTATCTCGACGCTCGTCGGCGATGCCTCTCTCCTCGCATCGGATGCGTTCCAGACTCTGCGCGAGGCCCATATGGCTTTCCTGCGGGCCTATCGGGCTTGCGCTTGGTCCGAGGCCCGCGCTCACCTGGCGCTGTGCCGCGCACGCCAAGCCGGAATCAATGGTGTGCGCCTCGGCGGCCTCTACGATCTCTACGAGACCCGCATCGCCACTTATGAAGTCGCGCCGCCGCCCGCCGATTGGGGCGGAACCTATGTGGCTCTCGACAAGTAGGATTTTTGGCGCACCGGCTGGCTTCGCCAGCCTCACGGGCAATGTGGTTGTGGTTTCGTCACCGATTCGGGTCAGCGAAGCTGAACTGTCGACGCGGACGCAAATCCGTTGCCGCGACACCTAAACCACTGTCCGGCTGTAATAAAAAGAGGTGGCGGAGACGGAGGGATTCGCCGCCGTGACCTGGAAACCATTGCAAAGATTGAGCTTTTTCGAACGCTCGGTAATCAGTTCGTAGCAGTGGTTTGGGGCACTCGTCAAATGCGAGACCCGCGGTCCGGCGCTTCGGATGCAGCGTCGGAATGCGGGCGGATGCTCAGTTTTTCGACGGTCTCACCACTTGCTGCCCTAGGGCGCCAACCAAGAGAAAGATACTGAACCCACGCTACGAGGCGAACTCAGCCTTCGTCTTTGCGCCATGAGCAGACATCAGCCCACCGCCCAGCAGCAGACATTCACATTCTGCTGAGCGACCGTCCGGTGTCGACCCCTTGCGGAACCTTGAGAGGTCCGCTTTTGCGTCCATCGTCAAAAAAAGGAACCACTCAAACAGGACGCTTCTTTGGATATTTGTCGTCTTTATATTAGCGAACTGCTGCAAGGTTTTGAAGGCTCTGTTCGAGTTCTGACCAGCCATTGATCCATGCGGGTCTAATCCCAAGATGAGACATGCTAACCAAAATAATTTCTTGCGACAGAGTGTCGGCGGGCTGCGGGCGTATCCAGATATGCTCCGCATTCTCACGCGATGTATTTCCCATGGCAGCATGGTAAGCTTTTGTATCAACTTCTACCGCACTCATCCAGCGCCTAATATTGGTATCAGACATCGAAAGGCCGCAGAACGCCATGCGAGTAGTTTGCGCATGATATAGGAATACGGTTTGTGCCCACGCGGAGTGTCCGCTCGCCAGCGCAAGGTATTCTTGCTCTAAAAAAACGAGGCGATCTCGCCTGTCTCGAGGGCGTGTCCCTACTTTTTCCAGCGGCGCTACTGACCCATGACAATGATAGATCGGTATTTTTCCACCACTTCCGCCCCCAGAATCGTTTATAGCTACGTAATAGTAAGGGGGATGGCCATGCGGAGGGGGGCTGAGATAATGCTGACGTCTCGCGAAGAGATCTATATATGTCTCTAAAAATGTATCGGCATTGAAGGTTAAAACGGCTTTAGGCCCTTTATCACCGATTGCGGCCGTAAGCATGAACTTTCCGACTTGGAACAGCGAGCAATCCGGAAAACTACCTTCTAAAAAATCGCAGACTTCAATAACCTTTTCTCTCGAAACTTTTTTTGGACTGTTGAGGACTGTAGTTATATAGCGCTCAAGCCCCATGCCTCGAGCCTTAATTCTAATGTTTGAATAAAGACAACCTTCCAACGCTTCAGCAAAATCCTGCCTAGTTCGACCCGCTCGTTCGAATTGATTGGCCGCCGCTTGGATTAGCGCATCAAGTGACCAACCGAGGGAAATAAGGTCATCGAATACGGTACTGGGAACGGACGTACTAAATGCGTTGGACAGTAACTCGTGCGTAAGATCACGCCAGTCTGGAGCTATTCCCCTCGAGATCCCGGCCCCCAAGCATAAGGTATAGCTATGAGGGCTTAAGTACCCCCTGAATTTTGCGTCTTGAGCTAGGACGGGTTTCAGAGGTGCCAAGCAGATTAGCTCCCTACTTTCTCACGGCCGAAGCTATCGGAAATTCGCCTCTTCGCAAAGGGTTGTCAGACGCGAAGACGGTACTTTGCGATCTGAACAGCAAAGATTTTTTGATACGGAGTCGCCTATGTAGGTTGAGATCGGATGATATTCCCTTCGAACAATGAGGCGCGATGCGTTGAGATAATTGGAAGGATTGGATGGTGGGCGTTCGGACTGAGGCGACGGGCTATGTCCGCTACCCGCCGCGCCACCAATAGCCGCTTTCCACCCATTCCAGTCACGTGATGGTCCTCGTGTGCGTCTCCGAAGCAGACATCGATCGAGCCGGCGGCCACGACATCCTCATGTTGTGACACATCAGCGGGCTTTGGAAGGCACGCCTAAGCGCAAGATCGCAGCATCCAGTTCTTTAGGTGGGGTACAGCGACGACGGAATGTGCGACCAAACGGTGCGGTATGACGGTGCGCACCGCCCAACAACATGCACAAGCCTACATGGACCGGCTGCTGACGCACGCCTTGAAGGGCGAGCTCAACCCGGCCTGCCTCGCCAACCACCGTTTCTCCCTCGAGGACGGACCGCGCGGCTACGACATGTTCGATCACAAGACGGACGGCTGCGTGCGCGCGGTGTTCGCGCCTTAGGCGCACGTGCCGTCCACGGATGGAGGGAAATGCATGGAGCAGCGCCCGTTTGGTCCCGTGCCGCGCGATGTTGCGGTGATCGGCCAGGGAACCTGGTACATCGACGACGCGCACCGGCCCACCGCGGTCGCCGCCCTGCGCCGCGGCCTCGACCTCGGCATGACGCACATCGATACCGCCGAGATGTACGGCGACGCCGAGACCGTGGTCGGCGAGGCGATCACCGGTCGGCGCGACGACGTGTTCCTCGTCTCCAAGGTCCTCCCCAGCAACGCCTCGCTTGCCGGGACAGTGGCAGCCTGCGAGCGCTCGCTGGCGCGCCTGCGCACCGACAGGCTGGATTGTTACCTATTGCATTGGCTTGGCTCGCATCCCCTTGAGGATACTTTCGCCGGCTTCGAGCGGCTCCGCGAACAGGGCAAGATCCTGTCCTGGGGGGTAAGCAACTTCGATGTGTCCAACCTCGAAGCCGCCTGGAAGGCCGGGGGCGAGGGGCGCATCGCCTGCAACCAGGTTCTCTACCACTTGGAGGAGTGTGCAATCGAGCACGCCGTCCAGCCCTGGTGCGAGGATCACGGCATCGCCGTCGTCGCCTACAGCCCGTTCGGCCATGGCAGCTTCCCTGGCCCACGAACACCGGGCGGCCGCGTCCTGGATGAGATCGCGGCGAACCACGGCGCCACCGCCCGTCATGTCGCGCTCCGGTTCCTCACGCGGAGGCCGTCCACCTTCACGATCCCCAAGGCGTCCAGTCCCGAGCATACCGCCGACAACGCCAGCGCTGGCCCGCTGCGGCTGACGGAAGACGAGTTCATGCGGATCGACGCAGCGTTTCCGCGGGGTCCCGGACCGCGCCACCTCCCTATGTTGTAGGCCCGTGATGCCCACTTGATCAGGGCAGATGACCGTCCCGCTGTCTCGAAGCCCCGCCCGGCAGCGGACGATCCCGCCGCTAGGCGGGGATTCGCGGATCGTCCGAACGACCCAAGCTGCCTGCCCAGAGGTGAAGGCGCCTTGAGCATGCGTCGTGGCGACCGTTCGGCGGTGGGGCTCCCTCGGGCCGCAAAGGAACTCGTTCGTATCCCGGGAGATGACTTTCCGCCCAGCGCTTAGTCTCGCGGCGCACCGGCCGCTCGGTTCGGTGATGCCGGCGCGTCTCCGAGTCTATCGGGCGCTGAGCGCCGTCCGCCACCGCGAATTCGGCGTCGCGGCCGGGATACCTCCGGCATCGACCGCATCCCGTCGTGAGGAACGGCGCGACGGTGCCTCCGTTAGGTTCCGACACCCAGAAGGACGATGACATGAGCTTGCAGGGCAAGAAGATCGCGATCCTGATCGCACCGCGCGGCACCGAGGATCCGGAGTTCGCCAAGCCGCATGAGGCGGTGAAGCAGGCCGGGGCGACCGTGACGGTCATCGGTCTGGAGGCCGGCGAAGCCGAGACAGTCAACAACGACCTCGATCCCGCCAACCGCTACAAGGTGGACAGGACCATCGAGGGGGCGTCGGCCGCGGACTACGACGGCCTCGTCGTGCCCGGCGGCTGCGTCGGCGCCGACAAGCTCCGGGCGAGCAAGGATGTCGTGGCGTTCGTCCGGGACTTCTTCGCCGCGGGCAAGCCGGTCGGGGTCATCTGCCACGGGCCGTGGACCCTGATCGAGGCCGACGTCGTGAAGGGCCGGACGCTGACCTCCTACCCCACCGTTCGGCGGGACATCGAGAACGCCGGCGGCACCTGGGTCGACGAGGAGGTCGTCTGCGACAAGGGGCTTGTCACCAGCCGGACGCCCAAGGACCTGCCGGCCTTCTGCGCCAAGATCGTTGAGGAGTTCGCAGAGGGCCGCCATCCCGACCAAGCCCGGAGCGCCTGAGGCGTCGGGAAGCCGAAAATTGGCTCTTGAGACCCGGGGCGGCCCATGGGCCGCCCCGGGTCATGTCTTGAGGACGTCCCGCGGCCGGGACGCCTTCGCGGAAGCCTCCGTCAACCCTCGATGGCGCCTATCTGCTTCAGGATGCCGAGCTCGTCGGACGAGCCCCACCGCTCGACCATCTTGCCGTCGACGAAGCGGCCGATCTGCATGCCGCGGACCTTGATGGCCTTCCCGGTCGGCTTGTGGCCGTTGAAGTCACCCTGGTGCGTGCCGGTGAGCGTATAGGCGAAGGCGACGCTGTCCCCGTCGGCGACGAGCTTCTTCACCTCGACCTGCATGTCGGGGAACGCCGTGCGGAGTTCGGTGAAGAAGGCCTTGTATCCCTCGGGACCCATGTGCTGGCCTGGAGCCGGGTCGTGATCATGGCAGTCCGGGGCGACGACCTCGGGGAAGGCGTCGAACTGGCCACTGTTGACGAGTTCTCCGAACTTCTCGGTCGCCTGGATGCTGCTCTCGCGGGACATGGTGCTCCTTGGGTTCGGATCGGTAGGATCGGGGCGTCTCAGTCGAAGGCTAGGAAACCCGCGCCATGCCCGGTCGTTGCACGCCGCCCTCGTGAGGCCGCGCTGGGACCCGGTGCCGGAGCGACGCGGCGCGCCGGCCCGCATGTCGGCACGGGTTGTAGGCGACCGAGGACGCATCCTCGGCGCCACGTCGCATACTCACCGACTTGGCGCCCTCGGAGGCTCGGAGCGCGGTTTCGAGCAACTTGCCCCTGGTGGTGGTGACCCACGCCCGATGCCGGCCGGGGTACACACCGGCCGCTCGGTTCGATCCTGCCGGCAAGGCCGAGGTTGGCCGAGCGCTCTCCCGCGCGCAGCAAGACACTCACACGATACAGGCCGTCGCCTCGGTCACAATCGGCGACGTGCCGATCTCCGTGATCGGTTCAGCGCCGTACCGGTACCGGCCCGTCCATGCCCGGCCAGTCGGAGTAACCGGTCGCACCGCCGCCGTACCAGTATTGCTTGGGTGCCTCGGCCAGCGGTGCCCCGCTCGCCAGCCGCCCGACGAGGTCCGGGTTGGCAAGGTAGGGCCGGCCGAAGCTGAACAGATCGGCGCGGCCCTCGGCCAGTTCCTTCTCGGCGAGATCCAGGGTGTTCTGGTTGTTGCCGATATAGGCGCCCCCGAACCGGCGCCGCAGGTCGAGGAAATCGACGCCGTCCGGCACATCACGGGTCTGCTGCGTGACGCCCTCGATCGTGTGAATGTAGAGCAAGCCGAACTCGTTGAGCGCATCGACATAGGCGCCGAAGGTGGCATGCGTCTCGGAATCGAGCGGTGTCTCGCCGGGCTGCGTCGTGGCGGGCGACAACCGGATGCCGACGCGGCTTCCGCCGTCCCAGGCCTCGGTCACCGCACGGACCACCTCAAGCGGGAACCGCAAACGATTCTCGATCGAGCCACCGTAGCGATCGGTTCGCTTGTTGGTCGAATCTCGCACGAACTGCTCCAGCAGGTAGTTGTTGGCCGAGTGGACCTCGACCCCGTCGAAGCCGGCGCGCTTGGCGTTCACGGCCGCGCGCCGGTAATCCTCGACGATGCCGGGGATCTCGTCGGTCTCCAACGCCCGTGGGGTGACGTGGGGCTTCATCCCCTCCATCGTGAAGGCAGTTCCCTCCGGCTTCACCGCCGAAGCGGAGACCGGGAGGCCGCCCCCTGGCTGCAGGTCGGGATGGGATATCCGGCCGGTGTGCCACAGCTGGAGGAAGATGCAGCCGTCGTTGGCGTGGACCGTCGAGACGATGCGCTTCCAAGCCTCGATCTGCTCGTCCGACCAGATGCCCGGCGTGTAGGCATAGCCCACGGCCTGCTGCGAGATATTAGTAGCCTCTGAGATAATGAGGCCGGCGCTGGCACGCTGGCCGTAATAATCGGCGGCGAAGTCCGGCGGTACGCCCGCGGTCGAAGACCGGCTGCGGGTCAGCGGCGCCATCACGATGCGGTTCTTGAGGTGCAGATCGCCGATTGTTACGGGTTGGAGGATCGGGCTCGTCGTCATGGTACCTCGGATTGTGTGTGCGGGGTAATGGTGAGCGGAGCGCGGGTCAGCCCTTCAGGAAGGTGATCAGATCCGCGTTCAACCGTTCGGCATGGGTGAACGGCACGGCATGCGGCGCGCCGTCATAGACGACGAACTCGGCGCCGGGGATCGCGGCGGCTGTGGCCTTGCCCGACACGTCGATCGGCACGGTCCGGTCGGCATCGCCGTGGATCACGAGGGTCGGCACGCGAAATGCGGCCATGTCGGCGCGGAAGTCGGTCTCGGCGAAGGCCGTCACGCAGGCGGTCGTCGCCTTCGGCGACCCGCGCATCGCGAGGGTGCCGGTCCATTCGATCAGGTCGGACGAGACCGGCGATGAGAGTATCCCAACCCCGAAGAACGTCTTTGCGAAAGTCGCCATGAAGTTCGGGCGGTCCTTCTTCAGCCCGGCGATCATGCCGTCGAACACCGCTGGGTCGACGCCGTCTGGGTTGTCTGCCGTCTTGAGCATATAGGGCGTCACCGACGAGACGAGCGCGGCCCGAGTGACCCGGGCGCCGCCATGCCGGCTCATGTACCGGGCGATCTCGCCGCCGCCCATTGAGAACCCAACCAGCGCCACGTCCTGCACATCGAGGGCGTCGAGCACGGATTTCAGGTCGTCGGCGAGGGTGTCGTAATCGTAGCCGTCCCAGGTCTGGTCAGAGCGGCCGAATCCGCGGCGGTCGTAGGCGATGGTGCGAAAACCAGCCTCTGTGAGCGTCCGCTGCTGGAACTCCCACATGTCGGTATCGAGCGGCCAGCCGTGGATGAGCACGACCGGCCGACCGCGTCCCCAGTCCTTGAAAAAAAGCTGCGCGCCGTCGTGGGCCGCGATGAAGGGCATGATGGTCTCTCCGGTCGGACGATCGTCTCTCACACGACCGGTTCCGGGCCGCCTTGGTTCCCCGGGGTGAAACCTGCGCGGATGGCGCACACCGCATTCAGTGCGCTGCGGAAAGCGCCGGTGGACCGCCGAGGAAACGCGCCGGATCATCTAGCGGCAACGGCTCGTCCGCACCTGACGTGTTCGTTCAGCCCGCAGCGCCAGACGAACCGGTGTCTCCGACCCACCAAGCCAGCGATCACGATCGCTAAACGACTGCCTTGAGCGAGCGTTTATCCGCTTTCAAGCGCCGGATCTGAAGCGGTGAGCGGCTGGGTTGGGTCAAAAGCAGACCCTCGCCTGGTAGTTTGAGCTTCGACCCTGTTGTGCCCACCGCTCCACGTCTGCGAGGATTCAAGGGACAACAAGGCACGCGGGCTCTGGGGGGAGCGCGACCCCGACCGCCTCGCGTGGTCCTGTCGCCTGATTGAAACGGTCGTGCCCGGCGATACGCGACGGGCCGAGCTGCAGGCCATGCTGGAATAGCGCTCATACGGGCCTTCGGCGTGTAGAAGGTCATCGCTCGCGACCTCTCCGAGGTCGAGGATCGTTGCAGGCGTGCGATGGGCGAGGCGCGGACCGGATCATCGAGCGTGCGAACCTAGGCCGAGGACGGCAGCTTTCCTTTGGGTAAGACTGGTTCAGGAAGCGGTCGCCTCCCACGCGTCCCGCCAACCCCCAGCTTACGGGAAACGGGAGCGAGCCAACCATGCAAAGAAAAGTCCTCGTCGCCGGCGCCCAGGGCGTCATCGGCCGCGCCGCAGCCGCTCGCCTCGCTGCTCGACCCGATACCCAAGTGCTGGGGCTGTCGCGACGGACCGAGCCGTCCATCCCGAACGTCGAGGCGGTCTCGGTCGACCTGCTCGACCCCGGACAGGTCCGGGACCGCCTCGGCGGCATCCGCGACGTCACCCACATCGTGTTCGGCGCCTACATCGAAAAGCAGACCGCCGCCGAGAAGAGCACGGTCAACGTCGCAATCCTGCGCAACCTGCTCGACGTCGTCGAGGAGACCTCACCGGGCCTGCGCCACGTCACGTTCTACCAGGGCGGCAAGGCCTACGGCGCCGATCTCGGCCCGTTCAAGACGCCCGCCCGCGAAGACGACCCGCGCCTGATGCCGCCGAACTTCTACTACGACCAGGAGGATCTCCTGCGTGAGCGCCAGAAGGGTAAGGATTGGTCGTTCACGGCCCTTCGGCCAGAGGCGGTCTGCGGCTTCGCGGTCGGCAACCCGATGAACCTGCTGACGGTGATCGCCGTCTATGCGGCCATCTCGAAGGAACTCGGCATCCCGCTTCGCTTCCCGGGGACCGAGGCCGCCTACCGGGCGCTCTACCAGGTCAGCTCCGCCGACATCCTGGCCGAGGCCGCCGACTGGGCCGGTACGACGCCGGCTGCGCGAAACGAGATCTTCAACATCACCAACGGCGACTACTTTCGCTGGCAGCACATGTGGCCGCGGATCGCGCGCATGTTCAACATGGACTGGGCCGATCCGATCCCGATGCCGCTCGCGACCTACATGGCCGACAAGGGGCCGCTCTGGGATAGAATGGCCGAACGCCACGGGCTACAGCTGATCCCCTATGACAAGGTGGCTTCGTGGCCCTTCGGCGATTTCATCTTCGCCAGCGGCTTCGACAACATCAGCAGCACAATCAAGGCCCGCCAGGCTGGATTCCATGCCTGCATCGACACCGAAGACATGTTCCGTAACCAGTTCCGACACCTGAGCGACCTGAAGGTCATCCCGCCCGTCGCCTGAAATCCGGCATCGCCCGTTGGGAGGGAAGCCGAACATGTCTCGCTTCGAGAAGAGGCGCGTCATCACTGGTGCCGGAAGCGGCATCGGCGCCGCCACCGCGAAACGGTTTGCGTCGGAGGGCGCTTCCATTGTCCTGAACGGCCGGGACCGGGGCAAGCTCGACCGGCGTCCCAGCTCCGAGCCGGGACGCTTCGCGTGCCGGCTTAGTCGCTGAACCCAGCGAGGACGACCTTGCCCCTCGCCTTCCCGCTCTCGATGAGCGCGTGGGCGCGTGCCAGGTTGGCGGCGTTGATCGGACCGAAGGTCTCGCTCAACGTCGTGCGCAGCCGTCCCGCATCGATGAGGCGGGCGATCTCGGTCAGGATCGCGTGCTGCCGTTCCATGTCGGCGGTCTGAAACAGCGAGCGGGTGAACATCAGCTCCCAGTGCAGCGACAGGCTCTTGGGCTTGAGCGGCATCACGTCCAGGGTCTCGGGATCGTCGATCGGGCCGAGGCGACCCTGTGGCGCGAGGAGCTCGATGATCTGCGGGAGATGCGCACCGGTCTGCGTCGTCGCGAACACGAACCCGGGCGCCCCAGGAAGACCGAGCGCCGCCACCTCGGTGGCGAGGGGCTTCGCATGGTCGATCACGTGGTGGGCGCCGAGGTCCCGGCACCATTGCGCCGTCTCGGGGCGCGAGGCCGTAGCGATCACGATGAGATCCGTGAGCTGCCGGGCGAGCTGGATCGCGATCGAGCCGACGCCGCCGGCGCCGCCGACGATCAGGATCGCGGGGGCGGCACCCGGAACGGGCGTGGCGACGTCGAGCCGGTCGAACAACATCTCCCAAGCGGTCAGCGCGGTAAGCGGTAGCGCCGCGGCGGCGGCGAAATCGAGGCTGGCTGGCTTGGCACCGACGAGGCGCTCGTCCACGCACTGGAACGCGGCGTTGCTACCTGGCCGGTCGAGCGCACCGGCATAGAACACCGCGTCGCCGGGCTTGAACAGGCGCGCCTCCGGTCCGACCGAGACCACGGTTCCGGCCGCATCCCAGCCGAGAACCTTCGGCTCGCAACCCTGCTTGTAGGCGCCTTGGCGCACCTTGGTGTCGATTGGGTTCACGGAAATGGCCTGCACGCGTACGAGCAGGTCGCGCCCAACCGGCACGGGATCGGGAAAGGTGGTGTCGAGGAGGGCGTCCGGCGCATCGATCTGGGCGCCTTCGGTGTAGGTAACGCCACGCATGGGTGTCTCCCAGGATGTCGCGACGGACGGCGCCGCGCCGCCGTCCCAGACCGTCTCATAGCGTGCTGCTTCCTTCGGCGCAGCGGCGTGACGCGCACATCACGCCCGTGCTGGTGAAACAGTGGTGGAATATCGACCCGAACGAATTTCGAGATCGGCAATTCAGCGACCGCAAATCGAGACGTCGATATGCACCCTCTCCTCATCTGCAGCAGAGCTGAGCTGACATGAAGACAGGGCCTCCTGGACGCCCCCCGCGCGTCTGCGCCGAAGCCGTTGGGAGCGCAGGCCGTGCATCGCGCGCAAGCACTCCGAGCGGCCGATGAATTGCCGTTTAGCGGTTGCTCTGAAAGCGGTTTGGAAAACCGGGTTAGGTCGGAAGCAGACCCTCACGGCGGGTACTAAGCGTCAGATTTTGACCATTAGGCGATGTTCACCCGCACCCGATGCCAGCAGGCGCATAGATAGCCCTTATGGTTCCAGGTCTCGTCCGGCAGTGCCGGCTGCGTCTGGCCCGCTTCGTCCCAGGCGCGCACGGCGAGCTCATGCTCGCCCGGAGGCAGGTCGAGGCTCGTGCTCCAGAACGTCCAGGCGAAAGGAGCCGCCACGTCGCGTTCGAGCTCGGCCTGCACCCAGGACCGGCCGCCGTTTCCCGAGACGTCGACGCGTACGACGGTTCGGTCGCCGCTTACCGCGTAGCCTCGGATCCTGTTGCTCCCCGGCTTGAGAATGGCCCCGCGTGCCGGCTCGCAGATCGCCGCGTTCAACGGCATCGTATCGATGGTGTGCCCATTGGCGGGGTCGGCGGTCTCGGCGGTCACGTCCGCCGGATACAGCTTGTAATCGCCGGCCTGGATCGGGTTGTCCGAGGGGTGGTCCTGGACAGTCAGTCTCCGGAGCCACTTCGGGCTGCGCACGCCGGCGAAGCCCGGCACCACCGCGCGGACCGGGAAGCCGTGCTCCGGGAGCAAGGCTTCGCCGTTCATGGCGTAGGCCAGCACGGTCTCGGGCGCCATGGCCTTGGCGAGTGGGATGGAGGCGCCGTAGGGGTGTCCGTCCACCGTGTCGTGGCTCTCGAAGGCGACATGGAGGCCCACGCGCTCGGCGACCCCCGCCTCGCGCAGGACGTCGCCGAGACGAACCCCGGTCCATTCGGCGGTGCCGATGGCTCCTGCATCCCACGGGTCGCCCGAGACCGGGGCGACCGCCCGCATGTCGGCGCGGCGATTGCCAGCGCACTGCATCGTGGCCGTCACCATGGCTACCGGAAAGCGGGTCCGCAGATCGGATACCGACACCTCAAGCGCGGGGCCGGTTCCGCCATCGACGGTGAGGCGCCAGGTCGCCTCGTCGAGGTCCGGTAGGTCGCCGTGCGTGCGGACGTAGAAGTCCTCCGCCGGTGTCCGGTAGGAGGCCCGCAATCGGTCGAGGGGCGGTTCGGCGTTGTAGGGCTGGTCGCCGTGTACGATCAGACGTGCCTTGCGCTCGGTCAGGCTCGACATTGGCGCTCCTGCGCGGGTTGGGTTACGGCAGTGAACGCGCTGGGGCCCGTAAGGGTCATTCAGCGGCACAGAGAACCGCCCTGGACGCGATCCTTGCATGTGCGGGATCGTCAATAAGGCGGACTTGCAGGAATACTGCGAGCGCGACCCCGGCGGGGAAACCAAGCAGTTCGGCGGCAAGCTGACGACGGCCCAGTGCGTCGCGGACTATCTGCGCAGCGAGGGGCGGGCCACCATGGCCGCGCAGGCGAACTGCAAGGCAGGTACGGTGAGCTACCGGTACGGCGACCGCCAAGCCACGATGGCCCGCTTCCCGCTTGGCCCGGACGGCGACACCTTTTGTGCATCGGGTAACCCGCCGATGATCGAGCAGTTCAAGATGCTGTGCCCCGCCGCAGCCAAAAGGCTGAAGGTGGAATAGGGCGCGACCATCCGGGGAAGCGCGAAAGGCGCCCGGGCAAGACAAGACCTCCAACGACGATCTCGGCCGCGCCGGCCCCCTCTTGGCGACCTGCAACTCGGCTGCGGAGGACGACGGTTACAATTCGAAAAGCCCGCGTGCCCTGCGGTCACATCCGGGATCGATGTCGGACCGATGATCGCAAATGAGCCCACCGGTTCGGGCCGGCCGCGCCTAGTGCCGGGCGAGGCATCGAGCGGGGAGGTTCGGATGAAGGCATTGCGAGTGACAGGGGCATGGCTCGCGGTAGCCGTCGCTTCCATCGTCCCGCCTTTCGCACAAGCCCAGGCCGGCCAGGGGACCGTGGCGTGCCGCGACGAGATCGGGTCCGCTGCCGCCAAGCGTCTCGTCGCGCAGTGTTTCGATGCCTCGCCGGCCACGCACCCGCCGTGCAACGTCGTGAACCCGTGCGCGATGATCCGCGAGGAGATCGCGCGCAGTTGCAAGCTGTTCGAGGCGTCGAGTCCGCTCCCAGCGGACCTGTGCGCCGCGGGCCGCACGCCGTGACCGGCGCGTCGAAGGTCGTCCATGTGACCTGGGGCGCGGCCAGGGCGGACTCCGTCAGGCAGGCCTTACGGCTGCAGGGCCGCGCGGAACGGGTGATCGCGCTGACCCACGTCCTCGACGTCGGGCCCATCGAACCGTTCGACCCCGAGGCGCGCCGGATTTGGTTCGCCGAGAACACGCGGCCGGACGACGACCCGGAAGGGGAGCCCACCGATCCGGAGGCACCTTGGGCGGAGGCGACGGACCCCGGCGTCCATCCGGTCTACTGGGCCTGCCTGACCGACGCGGCGGAGCACGCTTGCTTCCTTCGGTTCGTTTCCCGCATGGCCGGGCGCCCCTTCGACATCGTCGAGGTGATAGGCTCGGACTTCCCCCGATTAAGTGCCGCCTCAACGGTATGGTCGTTGGGTCAATTGCGTCCCGAGGAGATGGTCGCGGCCGATCTCGTGAGCGGGAGAAGGCCCTTCACCGAAGCCGAGAACGAAGCGGCCACGGCCCGCTGGGCGAAACTGCGGCGGGAAAACGCGCCGCTGCGTATCGTTCGGGACGGGACCTTGGTCTCGGCGCCCCTGACCCATTTCGACGACGTCCTGACTGGGTTCGCCACCGGGGAATGGGAGTTGCTGATCAAACTGGTCGCCCGCGTGATCGGTCATCTCGACGACGGCTCAGACCAGCCGGGACAGGGATGCAGCTACGAGCTCCTATTCGCGCGCATCCTCGCGCTGGGGCAATCCAGAGCGCTGGAGGTTACCGGTTCGGGACCGGGTATGCGGGACTTCAAGGTTCGGAGGTTTGCGGACGGTCACGGGATGGTGCCCGCGCCCGGAGGTCCGATGACCTAGGATGGCCCCCGTCGGTCGTGCCCGGCACTCCCCGTCGATGATTGGCGGCCTCGGTGGGAGGCTTTGGGCCTGAAGCCAGGCCGCGGGGCCGCGGTGACCTTGGAAGCCGTGTCGGCCGACCTAACCTTGGACGGATGACCAGCGAATTCGACGTGATCGTCGTGGGGGGAGGCGCCGCCGGCATCGGTGCCGCGCGCAGGCTCGCGGACAGCAGCGCCTCGTGCCTGCTTTTGGAAGCCTCCCAGCGGCTAGGAGGGCGTGCCTATACCCAGGACCTCGGAGGCTATCCTCTCGACTTCGGCTGCGAGTGGCTCCATTCAGGCGACCGCAACGCATGGGTCGGCATCGCCGAGGCATCCGGCTTCCCGGTCAACCGGGGCGATCCGCCCTGGACGAAGGCGCACCCTTCCCTGGATGTCGACAAGGACGACCAGGAGGCGGCGTGGAGGGCCTATGGCGATTGGGAGGAGCGACTCCGTACGGTCGCCTCGGGCAGCGACCGTGCCAGCGATGCCCTGGAACAGGGCGGTGCCTGGAACGGCTACGTGCGGGCCATCGCGGGCTTCATGAGCGGCGCCGCGCCCGAGGACATCTCCGCGACCGACTACCTGGCCTACGACGACGCATCGACCGGTAAGAACTGGCACTTGCCGCTCGGCTACGGCACCTTGGTCGCCGCCAGCTTGCCGTCCTCGGCGACGGTCCGGCTGGCCACGCCGGCCGAACGCATCGACCTGACCGGGGACGGCGTCGAGGTGACCACCCGCGCGGGTACCATCCGCGCCAAGGCCGCCGTTCTCACTGTCTCGACCGCGGTCCTGGCCGGCGACGCGATCCGCCTTCCCCGCGGCATCGACCCTTGGCGAGAAGCAGCCGCGGCCCTTCCCCTCGGACGCAACGAGAAGATTTTTCTAGAGATCGAGCGCGAGACCGCGTTCGGGCCGGACTCGCATGCCTACGGCAACTTGGAGGACCCGAGGTCGGCGGCCTATTCCATACGACCCAATGGCTGGCCGGTGATCGAGGCCTTCCTCGGTGGCGAGGGCGCGCGCATCCTGGATGAGGAGGGCCCGGCCGACGGCTTCGCCTTCGTGACGGCGCAGTTGGCCGCCCTGTTCGGCAGCGACGTGGCGTCGGCGATCCGGCCGCTCGCGGCGACCTCGTGGAGCCGGATCGCGTCCATAGGCGGCGCGTATAGCTGCGCGCTTCCTAGTCGCTCGCAGGCGCGTTCGCGCTTGGCGCAGCCTTTCGAGAACCGGCTGTTCTTCGCTGGCGAGGCGACACATCCCTTCGACTTCACGACCGCCCACGGTGCCCACGACAGCGGGCAACGCGCCGCCGACGAGGCCTTGGCTGCTCTTCGGGACAGCCATGTCCTGGATAGGCGGGATCCCCCGTTCGCAGCCTGACCGGCCAGATGGTGACCTCGTTTCTCCGGGACGGCGCAGTCGCCGCCGAAGAGGGGTGATGCTCCCGCCCAGGCATCATGGTTGCTTGCTGGAGATTTTGGTCGGCGATGTTGCGGCCATCTCCCGTCGGACGGGCACCCCACCGTGCCATGGCGCACATAGCCTTGGAACGGCGCACGCCCCGAGCTGTTGAGGTGTCATTCCCATGCGACATGAGGTTTCGAATGCGTAAGATCGCACTCGCTTCCACGGCTCTGCTCGGCCTCGGGCTCTTGGCATCGGCACCCGCAGAGGCCCGCGGCTGGGGCTACGGCGGTGGCTACGGTTACGGCCATGGCGGATACGGTTATGGCGGCGGATATCGCGGCGTGGGCTTCCGCGGCGGCTACGGACGCGGTTACGGCTATCGCGGTTATGGCTATCGCCGCGGCATCGGCCCCGGTGCAGCCATCGGCCTCGGGATCGCCGGCCTCGCCGCAGGTGCCATCGTCGCGAACTCATACGGTGGCTACGGTTACGGCTATGGCCGCCCGGTCGGATATTACGGCGGCTACGGCTATGCTCCGGCTTATGGATACGCTCCGGCTTATGGCTACGGATACCCGGCTTACGGCTACGGATACTGAAACATCACTTCTAATGGCGGGTCGCAGGCTTCGCCATAACGTCTAACGACAGAGGCGCCCGACGGACTGTCGGGCGCCTCTTTGCGTATGGGAGCATCCCGCGAGTGTCGACCAGAGCCCGATGCGTTCATCAGGTGCGCCGCCTTCAGGTCGACGAGACCATTTCCCCTGGTGTCGGTTCGGCCCCGGCGGTACCGGGTTCTGGCACGGACGGGGACGCCGGCACGGTGGCGCTGGAGGCGGCGACGAGTGAGTCAATTACGCCGAGCAGCGGGAGCCGCTCCGGGCAGTCCGCCCCGAAGGAGAGGAAAGTCGAGAGTTCGACGCGGGACGGCCTCCCGCCCGAGGGACCGTTCGGCTCATGGAGGACGATCACGTCCGACGGGTTCTTGCCGACGCACAGGAACCCGTTGTCGCCGTTCGATGCGGCGTAGATCAGTTTGCGTGCGATGGTCATAACCTCGACGGCCTCCTCGTTCACAAGGTCAACTAGGGCTGAGGATCAGACATGTCCGACAAGAAGGACCGTACCGACGAGGCACCCAAACCGACCGAGGACCTTGGGCTGCCGACGCCGCCGAGCCCGGGACGCGTCCCGCCTCCCTACTTGCCGCCCCCTCCAAAGGACGACGCCCCGCCCGCGGAACCGCCGACAGACGGCTGGCCGTGAGGTCGGCGTGCGCTTGAGGGGTGTGGCCTTCCCCACGTGATCCCGCTTCCCTCGGAACGGCCGTCTCAGGCCATCAGGCGATGGGTGTTGTCGGCGACCAGTTCCCTGTAGCGGGCGATGATATCGCCCTGGCTTCCCCACGCCATCAGTGTGGTGGCGGCCTCCATCGCGGCGACCACCTTCTCGCCGACCATCGAGACCATCTCGGCCTAGCCTTCGGCGCCGCCCCAGGCGATCCGCATCAGCCGCAACTCGATCACCTTCCGCGCCTCCACGGCAAGCAGGAAGGCGGCATAGAGGGAGTTCAGCATGGGGGCTCCGGTCTGACGATACCCGTGGGCAACGCTTGGCCGTTGTCCCTGTCCCTGCGGACGATGACGCAGGACGCCTACCATTCGAGGGCAGCAACACCCGAGCCCGGCGACGTGGCGGTGTCCTCGGAGATACCCGACCGCTTTGTCGGGACGCGGCCGGCAAGCCGCCAAGCCCCAACCCCTACGTCTTCCTTGACCTGCCCTTGTCGCGCATCTTCGGGGGTCAGACCGTACGGGCTTGGTAGATGCGCTGCTCCCGACCAGAAATGCGAACGCGTAAAATGCCTGCGGGACGCTGGGCCCTGCCGATCCCGCGACGCGCCTCCCGACAGCGCATCGGCTTTCACGCCTATGCGGAATGCCTGAGGATCACCACGGACGATCCGACGATGTGGGCCAGGGTGACCAGGACCGACCCGGTATGAAGCACGCCGAAGCGCCTGCGATTGCCTACGTCGCTCGCCGTGTTGATGGCCGGCATGAGAACCTGCCGCGCCAGGAGGGCCGTGAAGGCGATGAGCCCTAGGATGAGGGCGGAAGTCCCATCGAGATTGGCCGTCAGCGCCGCGCCGGCGAGGGCGCACCCTATGACGAAGGCGTAGAAGTGCGGGAAGGCGCGCCGCAGGAGCGGGCCTGCGGCTTCGGCAGGCAGGGCGCTGAAGAGGAACGAGGCGAAGCCGAACGAGTACAGGAGCATTCCCCCGAACAGGAGGGCTGTCAGGAGGACGGCCGCTTGGGAGAGCATCGTTCCAGACCTCTTATTCAAGGATCGCCCTTGCGGACGGGATTGGTTTCGCTCGGCTCGACCAGGTCGCGTGTCGGTGGTGGCGCACGAGGGCGTTTTGGGGACGACCCTATGCGTCATCGGTCGTTGGCGACACTCGTTGGCCCCGCGTCATTCGCGCCCCGGCCCGCCTGGGAGCGCCCCGCCGACAGCAGGCGCCCTGGAACGTTGCGTCGCGCGACTCCGAGGGAAACGCGTAACGGGTCACGCCATGCGCTACGCGTTATGGCTTGGCGTTGAGAACCAGCGGCTGGATAGTTGGCCAGCGTCGTATTCGTACGTCTGCCATGCCTGGGCCTCCCGCGGACATCGGGCGGTCGCTTGCGCTATAGGGTATTGTATGCGTCGCTTCCCGCCTGAACGGATCGTCTGCCTGACCGAGGAGACGGTCGAGACTCTGTACCTGCTGGGAGAGCAGGACCGGATCGTCGGCGTGTCCGGCTACGCCGTCCGCCCGCCCCAGGTCCGTCGCGAGAAGCCCCGAGTGTCGGCCTTCACTAGCGCCGACATCCCCAAGATCCTGGCACTCGCGCCGGACTTGGTCCTGGCCTTCTCGGACATGCAGGCTGGCATCGTCGCCGACCTCGCCCGGGTCGGGGTCGCGGTCCACCTCTTCAATCAGCGGGACGTGGCCGGCATTCTCGCCATGATCCGGACGGTGGGCGCCCTCGTGGACGCAAGGGACCGCGCGGAGGCGCTGGCCCGCGGCTACGAGAAACGGCTGTCGACGGTCGCCGAACGGGCACAGGGGCGCCCACGGCCCCGGGTGTATTTCGAGGAGTGGGACGAGCCGCTGATCTCAGGCATCGGGTGGGTATCCGAGCTCGTGCGCATCGCGGGCGGTGATGACGTCTTCCCCGAACTCGCCCGGCAGCCGGCCGCCAAGGACCGCATCGTCACGCCGGAGGCGGTGTTGGCCGCCCGGCCGGAAGTCATCCTGGCATCGTGGTGCGGGAAGAAGGTGGTGGCATCCCGCATCGCGTCGCGGCCCGGCTGGTCGTCCATGCCGGCGGTCGCGGAGGGACGGATCGTCGAGATAAAATCGCCGCTCATCCTCCAGCCTGGGCCAGCTGCACTCACCGATGGGCTCGACGCCATTCTGCGTGCCTTTGCCGCCCCGATAAATCGTCCGGCTGCGCCGATCTCAGTTCACAGTCATGCGTAAGGAATGGGCCATGACATGCTGATGTCATGGCCACCGCGTTCAGGGCCACTCGCCTTCCACGCGGATTTCGCCATCCAAGCGAACATTGGAATCCGCAGGATGGATGGTCCCATACGAGGCACACTGAGACGAGGCCCTGGGCCGCAACAAAGGTCTGCTTCCTCGTTTCTAATGCTGGAAGCCGTCATTCCGCTTCCGGCCACTTCCGGCCCACCGGAATGTACCTCTGGATGACCGAAGTGGGTGGATTGCGGCTGGTCTGCTTCTGGGACGACAGCCTGAGAAAGCGGACATTTGCTCAGACATCAATATACAAAAGCTTGGTGTTTCTCCCAGCCCTTCGACAGTGCGCAACGCTACCGTGAAAGCTTACAGAATTCGGCCGCTAGCTCATCGAACGCGGTACGGAGGAAGGAGTCCAGAGGCTGATCCCCGCCTGCTTGAATCCAGTCTTCGATGGCTATGCGCATGGCACCGAGCGATGCCATAGCAACGAGGCGCAAAGATGTACCGCATCCGGGGCTCGGCCACTTCCCGACAAGCGTTCGATACAGGGCCTGCTCATGGATGCCGTAGGTCGCCTGCTTGCGCGCCTTCAGGGTTTCGCTCGACCGCAGGACGCGGTCGATACTGATGAACTCCTGAGTACGGAAGCCCGCAGATAGCGTCAGCAAGGCATCGCGGACTGCTTCCACCGGCGCCTTGTCAGAAGGCTGGGCCAGGACCGCCTTGTGCAGGGACGCGCTGAACCCCCGCATCTGCCAATCTACCAGAATCTCTTCCTTCGATTTGAAGTAGTAGAAGAACGTGCGGCGAGAGATGCCGGCCGCCTCCGCGATGGCGTCCAGTGTCGTCGCCTCGTAGCCGTCCCGACTGAACAGCCTCAGGCCCGTCTCCGCGATCCGCTCAAGCGTCTCCTGACGCTTGCGCGCGCGCAGGCCATCCGGCTTCGACGGGACGCTTTCCATGCCCTCGTTCTGACATGCGATACCGCACTTGCAAAATCGCACTCAGTGCGAATACATTTTTGCACCGAGTGCGACTTTTCCTTGTGGTGGAAGAAACCTGAATGCCCCGCTGGACCTTGAACGACCTGCCGGCCCAATCGGGACGGATCGCTATCGTAACGGGGACAGGTGGCCTCGGCTTCGAGGATGCGATCGCCCTGACTCAGGCCGGTGGCGAGGTCATCATAGCCGGGCGCAATCCGGATAAGGGCGCGCAAGCCGTCACGGCGATACGGCAGAAGTCGCCGGACGCCAGAATCCGCTTCGAGATCTTGGACCTTGCGAGCCTTGCATCCGTGGCCGCCTTCGCCGAGCGCACAGCGGGCGATCTCGACCGCGTCGACCTGCTGATCAACAACGCCGCGGTGATGAACCCGCCGACGCGCAAAGTCTCGGGCGACGGCTTCGAATTGCAGTTTGCCACGAACTTCCTCGGGCACTTCGCGCTTACTGCCCACCTCCTGCCGTTGCTGCGCCGGGCGCGCGAGCCCCGCGTCGTTACGCTTTCCAGCGTCGCGGCCCGTGCCGGCCGCATCGACTTCGACAACCTGCAGGCGGAGCGCACCTATCGCCCGATGGCGGCCTACAGCCAGTCCAAGCTCGCCTGCCTGATCTTCGCGCTCGAACTGCAGCGCCGCAGCGACGCGAACGGCTGGGGATTAGCCAGCCTCGCGGCCCATCCGGGGATCTCGCGAACCGACCTATTACCGAACGGCTCCGGTCGCTGGAGCCCTGCGGGCATCGCGCGGACCTACCTGTGGTTCCTGTTCCAGCCGGCAGCGCAGGGAGCGTTGCCCACCCTGTATGCGGCATCATCGCCGCTCGCGTCGGGTGGAGGGTACTACGGCCCGACGCGACTCGGCGAGACCCGCGGCACGCCCGGGCCCGCCGCCATCCCCGCCCAAGCCCGCGACGAGGCCGTGGCCGCTCGGCTGTGGGCTGAGTCCGAACGTCTTTCCGGTGCGGCGTTCCGATAGGTCCCGGTCATCAGGCGAACTGTCCTGATCATAAGCAGCGAAGCGAGGAGGCCGCGGAATGGTGAGATCGAAATGGTGGGCGAGTTGGGCCGCGACCCTCCCCGGTCTGACTGCGGGACTGCTGATTGGGCACGCCTCCGCGCAGACCCCAGCAGCGCGGGAGATCGTCGGCGTGTGGGCCGAAGACGACGGTCAGCTCAAGTTCGAAGTCCATGAGGTGAACGAGACCTACGAGGCCCACCTCATCCATAGCGCACGCGTCATGGAAGCCGACGGCAGAACCTTCCGGGCCGATACCTTTAACCCCGATCCGGCTCTGCGTGGTCGCAACCTGCGAGGCACTGTCATTCTGTCCGGCCTGAGATGGGATCAGGCAGTCCGGCGCTGGGAAGGAGGGAGTCTCTACGACGGCTCGTCCGGTCGGACGTATTCGGCATATGTCTCGCTGGTGGACGGGCACATGGAGTTGCGCGGGTACCTCGGCATCCCGCTTCTCGGCCAAACGATCATCCTGCGCCGGACACGGTAGGACGCCTCGACGAACTCGATCCCGACAATCCCATACACATGGCCGTCCCGGTCATCCCAGATCGCCTCCCACCCGGATAAAAACGATGACGAACGGCTCGATCACATTCTGGATCGTCATCGCCGCCGCCAGCGCAGCGTTCGGCGCCCTGTATGGCATCCTGTTCCACGAGGGGCCGGCCGTGCTCGGCGTGACATACGGCACGTGCATCGGGGTCCTTGCCATCGCCTACGAGCGCGGTGCCCTGTTTCCCCGATACACGACCTGCCTGCGACGACTGCCCTCCCTGGCATACTTCGCCGCGGCGGAGTTGAGTTTGCTCCTGGTGATCGTCGGAGGAATGTCGGCGACGGGCCTCATGGTCCGAGCCCTCGGGCTGACGGACAAGAGCCTGGCTGAGCTCGTGACACCCCGGCCCCAGGCCGTACTCTACGCGATGGCGGTGTCGGCCCTCCTTATCGGCGTGCTGCGCGTGCGTGACCTGATCGGCAGCAGGACGTTCACCAACCTGATCCTCGGACGCTACCACCGCCCGCGAAGCGAGGAGCGCATCTTCCTGTTCCTCGACCTCGTCGGTTCGACCACCTATGCGGAGAAGCACGGGGACTTCGCGGCGCAGGAACTGCTGAAAGAAGTCTTCGAGACGATTGCCGAACCGATTCGCCGACACCGCGGTCAGATCGATGACTACATCGGCGACCAGGTGATCATTTCCTGGCCTTTGATGCAGGGCGTCGAGCGGGCGAGGTGCATCGACTGCGTCTTCGCGATCCGAAGAATGCTCCGCGATGACCGCGACCGATGGACCAAACGGTTCGGACTTGTCCCGGAACTTCGCGCCGCGCTCCATGGTGGCAGCGTCGTCACCGCCGAGATCGGGGTTGACCGGCATAAGATCGCTTACTTCGGCGACGTCATGAACGCGACCGCCCGATTGGAAGGCCTGTGCCGGGAGACGAAGCGGTCCGTACTTGTCTCGGAAGCCGTCCTGTCCAGAATCCCCCTGCTCCCGGACGGCATCGCGGCGGAAACCTTGGGGCAGTATGCTCTGAGGGGGCGCAGTGGTGCGATGGTCGTGCATGCGCTGGCCGAACGGCGGAGGCTCGCGGTCGTCGGCGAAGTTGTCGGCCGCCCGCCTCAGGAACGCGGAGCAGAGGCTTCCCATCGCTTTTCATGAGCGAGGCATGGCGTCGGCACTTTCGGATAGTGGCCAAACGTCCATCGACGTCCGTGAAGGTGCCAAACGCGAGCCGCGAGGCTCCAGCCGGATCAACCCGCCCCTCAATCGTCGCGAGACCTTCATGACCACCATCAGCGAAGTTGCGATAGGTTCAGATGCTCTTCCGGGGCCGAGCTCCCGTGGCTTCAACCGCCGCCGCTTCGGTGCGATGGCCCTGGCGGCGGGTGCCGGAGCCAGTCTCCCATCCTTCTCGGCAGGGGCCCTGCCGGCATCCGCCGAGGCACGGTTCGTCGACTTCGAGTGGGTCGACCCGTCACGTGACCGTGCCGTGCCGGCGCGGCTCTACTGGCCTGCCGCCTCCGACACAAAGGGTCCGGTTCCGCTGATCGTCTTCTCCCATGGGCTCGGCGGGTCGCGGAAGGGCTACAGCTATCTCGGCGAGGGATGGTCGGGGCGCGGGACGGCCAGCCTTCACATCCAGCATGTCGGCAGTGACCAGACGCTGTGGCAGGGGAACCCACTCCTACTCCTCGACCGCCTCGACGGCGCAGCGGACGAGAGCGAGGCCATCGAGCGGACTCGGGACGTGAGCTTCGGCCTCGACCGCCTGCTCGACCGGGACAATCCCTTCCATCGCGCCATCGATCGAAAACGCATCGTCGCGGCCGGCCACTCCTACGGGGCGAACACTACACTGGTCCTCACCGGCGCCCAGGTCATCCGGAAAGGGAAGCCTCTCGGGCACCGGGACCCGCGCTTCACGGCGAGCATCGTCATCTCGGCCCCGCCCTTCTACGGCGAGACGGACCTCGCCGCGGTCCTCGCCTCCGTGGACGTGCCCACCCTCCACGTGACCACAACGGAGGACACGATTCGGATCCCCGGCCGCTATTCGCCGGTCCAAGACCGCATCAACGTCTTCAATGCTGTTCCCACGGCACAAAAGGCCCTCGTTGTGTTTCAGGGTGGTCCGCACAGCGTCTTCACCGACCGCTCCCTCCAAAACGGCGGACCGTTGAACCCCTTGGTCAAGCGTGCGACGATGGAAGTCAGCTTGGCGTTCCTCGACCTCGTCCACCGCTCCGACCCGGTTCCGTTGAAGGGCTGGAGCGCGACGTGGAAGCCGATCCTGGCCGCGGCACCAGTGCCTTTCCCGGTCACGTCGCGGAATACGGCCGGTAGACGTCGCGCGTAATACGCGCGTCATTGCCCGTCGTTTATGGGCTATCACCTCTACTATCCGACATTCGAATAGGCCGGGCGGAAGATCCTCAACGGGAAAGCTCCTGCCGTTAAGCTTCACCCCAGCCTATGTCCGCTTTGGGGCGGCCCTTGTCGCTGCTTGTACGACCGGTTTGGGTCGGTAGGAGGCCGTCCGCTTTTCCGGCCAACCGTCTCCGAAGCGGCCGTTCCGCTTACGGCCAGCACCAGCCTTCTCCGCAGGCCCGGTGGAACGGCTGCGTTGGGTGGTTTGCCGCCCTTCCGCTTTATGGTGCAGGTCGGAGAAAGCGGACGTCTGGCGATTGGGCGTAAGCCAACCGAAAGTAAGGGTACCCAGTGGAGATCGTTCGCCGCCAAATCGAACGGCCTTGAAACGAACTGACTGAGGTGAAGAAGAGACAGGCGTCCTGAACCTCTCAAGTTTTCAATGCGGTGATAACCGCCGCATCCAGCGGAGTGCACGGCACATCGCCGAGAAGGTCTATCAACCGACCTGCGTCGAGGCGCATCGCGTGCGCCCAGAACGGACGGACCTCCATGACCTCCCGGGGGAACCCACCGAACGGCGCGAGCACCCGCATCAGGGCCCAGGGGAAGCGGCGCTCGGGAAGGTTTGGGTGACCCGAGGCCCGACGGATCGCAGCCACCATCCCGCCGCCGTCGGCATCGTAGTGGCCGGGAAACTGCAGCCGCTCGCATGGCATCAGCCGATCCGGTGGCAGTTCGAGCAGGCGGAGGATGGTCTCGGCGAGGTCGGGCAGGTAGGCCCAGGCATGCCCGACGCCCGGCGTTCCGGGATTGAGGATGCGCGTAAGCGGCGGCTTCGCCAGGGCCTGCGCGAACCAGCTTTGGCCCGCACCCGGTCCGAAGAAATCGCCCGCCCGCACAATGAGGCTCCTCACCTCCGGGGCGGCCCCCGCCAAGCGCTTCTCCATCTCGACGCGGATGGCTCCCTTGCGCCCGCGCGGTATCTGCGGGGTCGCCTCGTCGATCAACGACGCGAGGGCGGGGTCATAGTTGTAGAGCGTGCCCGGCAGGACGATCCGGGTGCCCGCGTCTCGCGCCGCCGCGAGCGTGTTGTCGAGCATCGGCAGGACCAGCCGGTCCCAATCGCGGTAGCCGGGTGGGTTCACCGCGTGGACGATGACGCTCGTCCCTGCCGCGGCGCGGACCACGTCCGCCCGGTTCATGGCGTCACCCGCCTGCCAATCCGGCGTCACCGAGTTGCCCCAGGCAGACGCCGCCCTCGCCGGGTCCCGCACCAGCGCGCAGACGCGCCACCCGCGCGCCAGCATCGCCCGGGTCACTGCACCGCCGACACCGCCCGTCGCACCCAACACCAGAGCCGTTCTCATAATCCTGTTCCTCCATTCGCCGCCGCCTTGATGCGCCCAAAGGAAGATCCATGAAATTGACGAGCTCCGTTGGGCCGCCTATCGAATTTCGATGAGCGATGCGGACTTCGACTGGGACGATCAGCGGGCATTCCTGACGGTGCTCGACACCGGCAGCCTGTCGGCCGCGGCGCGGGCGCTGGGCCTCACCCAGCCCACCGTCCGGCACCGGATCGAGGCGCTGGAGCGGGCCGTAGGGCAACCGCTCTTCGTCCGCGGCGTGAACGGGTTGGCGCCGACGCCCGAGGCGCTCGGCTTGGTTGGGCACGTCCGGCGCATGGCCCACGCGTCTGAGGCGTTCCGGCGCGAGGCGAAGGGCGCGGCGTCCGAGGTGGCCGGCCCTGTCCGTCTCAGCGTCTCGGACTTCGTCGGCATCGAAGTCGTACCGCCGATGCTAGTGGCCTTGCGCGAGCGCCACCCGCGCCTCATGGTCGAACTCCTCCTCACCAACGCCAACACCGACCTCCCCGGCCAGGAGGCGGACGTGGCGGTGCGCATGGCGCGGCCGAGCCAGAACTCGCTCGTGGCGCGCCACGTCGGCAGCATCGCGCTCGGGTTCTTCGCGTCGCCGGCCTACCTCGACCGGAACGGCATTCCCGAGACCGTCGCCGACCTCACCCGGCACGCCATGGTCGGGCCCGACCGTATGCCGGCCTACCTCGCGATCCTGGATGCGCTGGCCCGCGAGGCGGGCGGGCCGCTGCCCATCGCCCTGCGCAGCGACAGCCATCCCGCGCAACTCGCTGCGATCCGCGCCGGCCTCGGCATCGGCGTGGTGCAGGTGCCGGTCGGCGAGCGCGATCTCGTGCGCGTCCTGCCGGACCGCGTCGTGTTCGACCTCGACACTTGGATCGTAGCGCACGAGGACGTGCGGCGCAGCGCCCGCATCGATGCCGTGTTCAACCATCTCGTCGAGTCCTTCGGGGTCTACTGCTCCCGGTAGAGTTCGCCCTCAGCCGCTGGGCACCGAAGACACCAGGAGATCCCGCAGCCATGCCTGGGCCGGGTGACGGTCCGAGCGCCTGTGCCAGAGCAGGTGGAACTCCACCGGGGCGAGGTCGACGGGGCAGGGCGTGACCGTGAGGAAAGGCGCCATGCCCGAGCCGGTCACAACGCGTTCCATGAGCGTCGCGACGAGATCCGTGCGCGCCACGAGCGACGGTGCCGCGTACATCTGGGGGAGCACCACCCCGAGCCTTCGCCGAAGGCCCAGTCCGGCAAGGGCTTCGTCGACGGCGCCGAACCCGTCGCCCTCTGGGGAGACCAGGACATGCCGGGCGGCAGCGAAGGCCCCCGCGTTGCCGAGGCATTCGGCGGCCGGCGAGCCAGCCCTGGCGACGGACACGAAGCGCTCGCGGAACAAGGGCCGCGCCAGGATACGCGCCTCGGTGCCGGGAGGTACGCCGACCGCCACATCAGCCAACCCCTCGTCCAGCAGTCGGACCGCCTCGTTCCTGTCCGTGAAGCCCCGGATGCGCAGGTCCACTCTTGGCGCCGCGGTCGCCAAAGCCTCCACGAGCGGCGGCAACAGGACGTGCGTGGGATGCTCAGAGAGGGCCAGGGTGAAGACGACGGACGCCTCGGTCGGACGGAAATCGTCGCGCAGCGCCAAAGCCTCACCGACCGTCCGCAGCGCACCCTTCAAAGGGGCGGCGAGATCCTGCGCCCGGGGGGTGGGGGCCAGGCCCTTGGGGCCCCGTACGAACAACTCGTCGCCCGTCGCCTTCCTCAGCCGGGCAAGTGCCGCGCTCATGGCGGGCTGGGTCAGACCGATGCGACGCGCCGCGCGCGTCACGTGACGCTCCTCCATCAGCGCATCGAACGCCACGATCAGGTTCAGGTCGAGCCCACGGTAATCCATGACGTGGATGTTCACACATCGACATCATGCGTTTCAATGATGACCTACGCCGTCTTACGTCTCCGGGATTGGAACGGAGATCAAAGATGCCCGACCCCCGCATTCCCGACGGCGCGGCCACCACGCTCACCCATGGACAGCGCACGGCGCTGGAAGCCTTCTACGGCGCGCTCGGGCGCCACGACGTCGACTTACTCGACGGGGCCACGACGCCGGACTGGGAGGATATCCCGCTCGCACCGGGCCAAGCCCCCGGGCCGGAGGGCGCGAAGCCGGTCTTCCGGATGCTGCTGACGGCGTTCCCTGACCTCGCCGTCGAGATCGTCGATGTCCTGGCAGAGCGGGACCGTGCTGCGGTCCGCGCGCGCGTGTCCGCCACCCATGCCGGTCCCCTCTTCGGGGTCCCGGCAAGCGGCCGCCGCGTCGCGTTCGTGCTGCACGAGTTCCACGACTTCGAAGGCGACCGGCTCCGCCGTACATGGCACCTGGAGGACCTGTTCGGCCTGTTCTCGCAGGCCGGGGCCTTCCCGGCGCTTCCCGGAGGGCAAGCCTGATGCGCGCCCTTCTGATCGACGGCTACGCGCCGGTCCCGTCCGCGCACCTCGGCACCGCGGCGGATGTCCGGCCCGGGCCCGGGGAGGTCCGCATCCGGGTGGAGGCCGCAGCCCTCAATCCGCTCGACGCCAAGCTCGCGCGCGGCGACATGACGGGCTGGTTCCCGCTAGCATTCCCTTACGTGCCGGGCACGGACTTCGCTGGCTTCGTAGACGCACTCGGCGAGGAAGTTACCGATCTCCACTTTGGCGAGCCCGTGCTCGGACGGAGCGAACCCGTGGCGGGCGGTGCCCTGGCCGAAGCCATCGTCGTCCCTGCCCGTTCCGTGATCCGACGCCCCGAAGGACTCGATGTGGTCACCGCCGCATGCCTGCCGACCCCGGCCGGCATCGCGCACCAGACCCTGTTCGATCACCTCCGGGTCTCAGAAGGGGCGATGCTATTGATCCTCGGGGCGGGCGGCGCAGTCGGGCGCGCCGCGATCCAGTTGTTTCCCGCGGGGGTGGAGATCGTCGCCTGCGCCGGCCAACCGCGCGGACCCGACCCGGCCTCCCCCGCACGCTGGGTTCGCCCCGACGAACCCGATTTCCTTCGTGTGGCGGCCAAGGCCGATTCCGTCCTCGATTGCGTCGGTGGGGCAATCCAGCACCGGGTCATCGCGGCAATGCGTCCGGGGGCCAAGCTTGCGGCCATCGTTGCGCCCGTGGACGAGGCGGCCGTTGTCGCTCGGGGCATCGAGGCTGCCTTCCTCGTCCTGGAGACGCGCCGGGATACGCTCGCCGCCATCGCCGATGCCGCGGCGCGAGGTGTCCTGCATCCGGAGGCCCCGGTCGTCTTCAGCTTCGAGGAATCGGCGGCGACCTACCGCGACTACGTGGCCGGCCGCAGAATCGGCAAGCTCGTGATGACGACCGGAGGCGGGCGGTGAGTGGGTTCAGGCACGGGCGCGGGGCCATCGTGACAGGTGCATCCCGCGGCATCGGCGCGGCCATCGCCCGGCGCCTCGCTGCCGAGGGCTTCGGCGTGACCGTCGGCTTCGGCTCCGATGCCGGCGCCGCCCATTCCGTCGTGGCCGAGATCCGCGACCGCGGCGGCGATGCGGTCGCAGTGGGAGGCGACGTCACGCGTGAAGAGGACGTCGCGCGGCTCTTCGACGAGGCCACGGCACGCTTCGGCGGCCTGGACGTCCTGATCAACAACGCCGGGGTGATGTCGCCGATGCCGCTGGCCGAACTGGATGGGTCCGCGTTCGACCGCCTCATGGCGGTCAACGTCCGTGGCGTCGTGAATGGCTGCCGGCAGGCTTGCGCGCGGCTCCGGGACGGGGGCCGGATCGTGAACCTGTCGACCAGCGTCCTCGCGATGGCCCCCGCCGGGTACGGGCCGTACTGCGCCAGCAAGGCGGCGGTCGAGGCCCTGACCCGTTGCCTCGCCAAGGAGCTCGCGGCTCGCTCGGTCACGGTGAACGCCGTCGCGCCGGGGCCGACTGAGACGGAGTTGCTCACGGCGGCCAACAGGCCCGACCGCTTGGAAGGCTATGCCAGGATGACGCCGCTCGGGCGGCTCGGGCAGCCGGACGACATCGCGGGCGTCGTGGCGTTTCTCGCAGGGCCCGAGGCGTCCTGGGTCACGGGACAGGTGATCCGCGCGAACGGAGGCATGGCCTGAGCGCATTGCAGGACCACGGCCGCCGTTCGCGCCGGGGTGCGCCCCGAACCTTCAGAAGCGCCGGTGCCAACCGCCATGCCGGAAGCCGCCCCAACGGTGGCCGCCATGCCAGGCGAAGCCGCGGTGCCAGGAACGGTGCCAGCTGTAGCGATAGCGGTAATGCCAGCGGTAGCCACCCCAGCGGCGGTATTCGAAGCGGCGATAGCCGGAACCGTAGACGAACGGGCGGTACGCGTAGGGTCGCCAGTTCGGCCGGCACCAGCCGTAATAGCCGCGGTGGAAGCCGGGGCCGCATCCGTCGCGGGCCTCCGCTGCGTGTGAGGCGAGCAGCACGCCCGACGCCAGGGCGAGTGGTACGATGAGCCTGCGGATCATGACGCGCTCCATGGACGTCCAGCGAGGGGCCGGACGTCGGGGGTCACGGGACGGGGGGTTCAGTTCGGCCAGCAGCGGCGGCCGTAGGGACCGATGTGAAAGCCGGCCGGGCAGGACGCGCCGCGGACGTATCCGCCCCACTGGCCGCCCGGGCGGCAGTAGCCGTAGATGCCCCGGTGGGCGTAAGGTCCGCAGCCGCCGTAGACCTGAATGATCTGCGCTCCGTCCGACCCGTCGGACACCGCGTTCTGGACCAGCGGCATGGCCGAGGCCGGAACCGCGAGGGCCGCCAGCAGCGTGGCGGAGGCGAGGACCTTCAACATCAGTGATCTCCTTCTCGAATGGACCGGGAACGGCCCTGTGCCGTCCCACCCCGGTGGCCGGGGCCGCATCGGATCGAGGGGAAGGTTCGCGCCGGCGGTGATCCCGCGTGTGACGGGTCCGCGCCGGAACGTATCGTCGTGTAACGGTCGCTGTCGGAGCGTTGCCCGGTGTCAGGCGAGCGCCGGCAGGCTCACCACGAGCCGGGCCCCGCCGGACGGGGCCGCCTCGGCCACGATGGTGCCGCCGTGCGCTTCGGCGATCTGCCGGGCGATGGCGAGGCCCAGACCGGTCCCGCCGGTCCGCCGGTTCCGCGAGCGCTCGACTCGGTAGTACGGGCTGAATACCGCCGACCGCTCGTCCTCGGGGATGCCGGGTCCGTCGTCCTCGACCACGACCTCGCAGGCACTCCCAGCCCGGCGTACCGCAACGGCCACGGAGGAGCGGCCGAACTTGACGGCGTTGCCGATCAGGTTGGCCACCACCCGGCGCAGGGCGACGGCGTCGCCGGCCACGGTGGCGTTCGGCACCTCCTCGCCGGATAGGCTGATGCGGGCGCCCTGGGCGGCGTGCTCGGCCACCTCGACCGCCACGATGTCCGCGAGGTCCACCGGGGCGCGACCGACCTCGGCGGCGGTGCCCCGGGCAAAGCCCAGCGAGGTTTCGATCAGCGCGGTCATCGCGTCGACGTCCTCGACCAGCCGGTCGCGGCGTTCCGGCTCGGCGACGCGCTCGGCCCGCAGGCGCATGCGCGTCAGGTAGGTCTTCAGGTCGTGCGAGATGGCGCCGATCAGCATCGACCGCTCGCCCATCAGGCCGACGATGCGCTCCTGCATCGCCTGAACGGCCTGGGCGAGGCGCCGGATCTCCGGGGCCCCCTGTTGCGCGAGCGTGGTTTCGGACGCGCGGCCGTCGAACCGCGAGACCGCCTCGGTCAGGCGGCGCAGGGGACCGAGTTCGTGCCGCGCGCCGATGGTCACCAGGCCGGCGACGACCAGGCCCAGGACGGCTACCCATAGGCTGAGCGGCTGTCCGAGGAGCCATGGCATGAGAGAGCGGTGCCGGGTGATCGCGGAAACGACGAGGGTCTGTCCGTCGGGCAATCGGTAGGTCGCCAGGGCCAGGCTGCCGATGGACTTGTGCCGGTTGCCGGTCCCCGCGTCCGCTGGACCGTTGCCGCGATACAGCATGTCGGCCGAGGTGAAGGCCCGGATGCCGTCGCCGGCATCGCCCGTCAGGCGGTGGAGGCGTGCTTCGAGCACAGGCTCGCGGATCAGCGCGGTCTCGTCCGGCGGGGCATCCACGATGTCGGCTCGCAGCGCCTCGCCGTTGATGGCGCGCAGGATGGCGGGCCTCTGCGCCGGGTCGACGTCCCTCAGAAGGGCCATGATGCCGCCTGCCTGGTCGAGGCGGGGGAACCGGGTGGCGTAGGGAGAGCGCTCCTGGCCGCGTTGCCATTGGTCGATGCCGAAGGTCGCCACCACCAGCAGCGAGAGCGCGCCCAGCAGGACCAGCATGATCCGCCCGAGCAGGCCGACGCGAGCCATCATGGAGCAGCCTTTACGGGTGCCGCAAGGATGTAGCCCGCGTTGCGGACGGTCTTGATCAGGGCCGACGCCGTGCTCCCGGCGTCGTCGAGCTTGTGCCGGAGGCGGCTCACCTGCACGTCGATGGTCCGGTCGAAGGCATCCGCCGTGCGGCCCCGTGTCCAGTCGAGGAGCTGGTCGCGGGAGAGCACCCGCTGCGGCCTCGTCACGAAGCAGTGGAGCAAGTCGTATTCGGCACTGGTGAGCGGGATCTCGTCGGCCAACTCGCCGATGGTGACGGCGCGGCCCGCGAGGTCGACGACGAGGTCGGCGACGGCGAGCCGTTCGGGCGCGGCCTCCGCTGCGGCCGGGGCGCCGTTCGCGCGACGCAGGACCGCGCGGATGCGGGCCAGCAGGACGCGGGAGCTGAACGGCTTCGACACGTAGTCGTCGGCGCCCATCTCCAGGCCGAGCACCCGGTCGATGTCCTCGTCCTTGGCGGTCAGCATGACGACCGGCGGGCCTCCCGTCTGGCGCAGGCGGCGGCAGATCGATAGCCCGTCCTCGCCAGGAAGCATCCAGTCGAGGACGATCAGGTGCGGCCTCGGTCCCGTCGCGAGCAGGCGGTCGAGGCCGGCGCCTCCGTCGAGGGAGACGACGCGAAAGCCTTCGTCCTCCAGGTAGCCGGCGAGCTGGCCGCGGATGTCGTCGTCGTCCTCGACGATGGCGATGGTGGTGCCGTCTGTCATGTCCCGAGGATAGGTCGCCGGGGCGGGGCGGCAACGCGAAAACAGACGTCGTTACATATCGTTACACGCCTCCGGCATCCCGTCACATCGCGGAACGGGACCGGCGCGAAGGTCTTCCGCATCGAGACGGGCCCTTCTCCAGGGCGACAGAAGTGGAGGCGAGATGAGCATGGCGACATCCCCGATCTGGCACGTCGTATCGGCTCTGGCTGTGGCCGGGACGCTGGCGGTTCATGGCGGACCTGCGCACGCGATGCCGCAGCAGGCGCCTGCCGGCACGCTGCACTTCGATGATGGCGGCGAACGCTACCGCGGCTACCGCATCGAGATGGCCCGGGACGTCCCGAATGCAGAGATCGCCCAGTTGCGACAGGCGGCCGAGCATCAGGTCGACATCGTGGAGGCGACGAGCCTGGACGAGGGCACCAAGGCTTTCCTCCGCCGCTTCCCCGTCGTCGTCCATTCCGGGGCCGGTGAGCGCAGCCATTACAGCGGCGGCGACCACGTCGACATCGCGGTCGAGGACCCGAAGGACGACCGCCCCATCCTGCTGCACGAGTACATGCACGTCTACCACTTCCGGAAGCTGCCGGGCGGCCGGAATAATCCGGACATCCTGACGTTCTACGGGCGCGCCAAGGATGGCGGATTCTACCCGGCAGGCGCCTACCTCCTGAAGAACCAGGGCGAATTCTTCGCCATGACAGCCAGCGTCTACCTGCACGGCAGGCTGGCGCGCGAGCCCTTCACCCGCGACGAGCTGCGGCAGAAGCAGCCGGTCTACTACCGCTTCCTAAGCCGGCTGCTGGGTCCCGTCGGAGCCTGAGCCACGCCGCTGGGGCGTGGCTGATCCGTGCCATCCCGACCTTCGAGGAAATGACCGATGACCGTTCGAAACATCACCGCCTGCGCCCTGCTTCTGTGCACCGGCCCCGCGCTTGCGGACACCCTGCCGCTGCGCCACGGCGCCTATGTCAGCGTGGACACCGACTGCAAGGACCCACCGAACGTCGCGCTGCGAACCTACGATAGCGGCGGCCTTGGTAGCTCGAAGGCGAATGACTGCCGGAGCCGAGTGCTGTCCAGGCAGGGGAACGTGTTCGAGATCGAACAGGATTGCCGTCAGTTCGGCGGCCCCAAGGTTGAGCGGGCCACCGAACGCTCCACCATCCGCGTCGATGGGCCGGATCGCTACACCGACCTGACCTACGGCAGCGGCGAAAGCTTCCGTCTTTGTCCGGGCCTCAGGCCGTAAAGCCCGGCGTCCTGATGGCGAGCGGCGCTTGAGAACAGGTATCGAGCCCGATCCACGCTCGCAAGCGGCAAAGGCGCTCCGGATAGCTGCTTGTTTGCACGGCGGGATGGTCGTCTGTGTGGTTTCGATATGGTCCAGAATTGGACCAAAGCGGCGGGGATCAGACATCACCGCTGCATCCATCTTCGGCCTATAGCGGAGATTTAGGGACGCTCGGGCGCGAACATTTTGACGACGCTGTGAGGTGCGCCAGTTCCGAAGAAGCGCGCGAGGTTCTGCGCCGAGGCGTCGGCGATCCTGGCGCTGCGGGGGAATAGGTCGCGTTCGTAGACTGCAAGCGCCGCGTCGATATCTGTGGGCGTCGCCACGATGGCCCTAGCGAGCTCCGCGCCATCGTAGAGGGCGAGGTTCGCGCCCTCGCCCGCGAACGGCGACATCAGGTGCGCCGCATCGCCGACGAGGGTCACACCGGGCACCCGGTCCCAGCGGTGGCCGACCGGTAGGGCGTGGATGGGGCGGAAGACGGGATCGTCGTCACTGGTCGTGATGAGTGCAGTCAGGTGCGGGGCCCAGCCAGCGAACTCGGCCGCGACGCGGGCCAAAGTAGCTTTGGCGTCGCGGACTTCGATGGCGTCGAACCAGGATGCCGGCCTCTTCAACGCCGTGTAGGTGTGCAGCCGACCGTCCGCATACCTGTGGGCCAGGATGCCTTGGCCCGGTGCCACGGCCATCAGCGTACCGCCGCCAATCGCCTCCGCACTGGCCGCAAGGCGACTGTCGCCGTCGCGGACCGTCGTCTCGATGAACGACACGCCGGCATAGGCGGGCGTGGCGTGGGCGAGCATGGGGCGGACCTTCGACCAGGCCCCGTCCGCGCCTACGAGCAAGTCGGCGGTGACCGTCGCGCCGTTCGTGAAGGCGACCGTATGCCGACCGTCGCCGCAGGCGGTGACCGTAGCCGCCCGGTGGTCCCACCTGATCGTCCCGGCGGGGAGCGAGGCGATGAGCAGCCGCCGGAGGTCACCACGATCGATTTCGGGCCGATGGTCCGCCGGGCTGCCGGGTCGGTCGAACAGGATATGGCCGCTTCGATCTACGACGCGCTTGGCGTTTTCACCGGGGCGGACGAGGCGGAGGAAGCCGTCGTGGAGCCCCGCGGCCCTCAGGGCGATCTGTCCGGTGGATTCGTGGATGTCGAGCAGTCCGCCCTGGGCGCGCGCATCGACCGATGGCTCCGCCTCGTAGACCGTTGCCGTCATCCCATGAAGGTGAAGGATGCGGGCCAGCACGAGGCCACCGGGGCCTGCGCCGAGGATCGTGATCGACTGTCGCATAGGTGCGCTCCCGCGACCGCGCGACCGGCACCTTCCGGCACCGGTAACCACGGCTGCCCGAGATCATCGGGCGATTGCTTCGGAGACGCTGGCCGATCCATGCGAGGAGCGTGGATGACGTGTATTCGACGGCCCTTCGCCGGGCGGTCGTTTTTCGCGACACCGTCGAGATTACCTCCGACCAATCGGCTCGGCAACTCTTCGAAACTACGACTTGGACGAACGACCGCTTTCAGGAAGCGGGGGAAGCTGTCCGGGCGACCGGGTTGGGTCGCATGCCGAATGGCTGCTCAGGGTGGGAAGCAGTCCGGCTGCTTCTGGCAAATGATGCCACGAAACCGGACCTTAGCTCGGACAGTGAAGGTCGACGGCTTTGCGCCCATTCCAGTCACTAGATGGCGCTCGTGTGCGGCTCCGAAGCAGACATCGATCAAGCCGGCGGCCACGACATTCTGATGACGTGGTCCATGAATCAGGTCGTCTGGCAGGCCGCCGGCGTCGATTTTGCGCATTCGATTGGTGTTGTTCGGATCGCTCATGGTGATGATGCGCGCCCACGCGGAGTCCAAGTCCAAGGCGAAGCGCCGGAAGGCTACAGACGTCGTCGTGACCGCGCGGCTGCCTGGTTGGCTCCGGGTCGTGGAGGAGGACGGCATGCAGGACCCGGCGCCGCCGCAATCGGGTGGCATCTGGGCGCTGGTAGGATTTGGTAAACCATTATCCCGCCCTGCCTTGTCGAGGTTTGTCGGGGGACGCCGGTGTACGGGACGTTTGCTGGGCCAAGAGGGGCCATCCGGGGCTTCGTAGCCGTTGCGGCCCTCATGCTCTTGGTGGGCTGCGCCGGTCGCCCGACCGGAGTGCTGCTCCCCGTCGCAGCCGTCGAAACTGTCCCCGGCACCTCGCGGGTCGACATGCTGGTGGCGACGACCCGCAAGTCGGCCAGCGACCGCAGCGTGCTGTTCTCCGGCGAGCGTGGTGACACCGTCACCTATACCGACCTTGGCGTCTCCATCCCGCCCGACGCCACGCGCCAGCCCGGTTCCGTGCAGTGGCCGAAGTCCCTCCCTGGTAATCCGGCCACCGATTTCGTCGCGCTGCGCGCCGAACCGGTCGACCGCGTGAAGGTCGCTGCCTGGACCGGCCGCGCTGTCCGGCGCGGAGCCAAGCGCCACGTGCTGGTGTTCGTGCACGGCTTCAACAACAAGTTCGAGGACGCCGTCTTCCGTTTCGCGCAGATCGTCCACGATTCCGGGGCCGACGTCGCCCCGGTGCTGTTCACGTGGCCGTCCAAAGGGTCGGTTCTCGCCTATGGCTATGACCGGGAAAGCACTAACTTCTCCCGCAACGGCCTGGAGACGCTGCTGCGCGACCTCGCCCGCGATCCGAATGTCGGCGAGATCACCGTGCTCGCGCATTCCATGGGTAACTGGCTGACCCTGGAAAGCCTGCGCCAGATGGCCATCCGCGACCGCCGCGTGGCGCCCAAGATCCGCAACGTCATCCTGGCGGCACCCGACGTCGATATGGACCTCGCCCGCGAGGCCTTTCGCGATATGGGCCCGGACCGGCCGCACCTGACCTTGATGGTCTCCGGCGACGATCAGGCCCTGGCGGTCTCGCGGCTGGTCTGGGGCGACAGCGTGCGGCTGGGAGCTATCGATCCGAACGCCGAGCCCTACCGGTCCGAGTTGAAGCGCCAGAACATCGGTGTCCTGAACCTCTCGACGGTGAAGGGCGACGATCCGCTGAACCACGGCAAGTTCGCCTCGGGCGACGTCGTTGCTTTGCTGGGCAGGCGCTTGGCGGACGGCCAGCCGATTTCCGACGGGCAGGTTGGCTTCGGGGATAAGCTCGTGAGCACGGCGGCCGGGGCCGCCTCCACGGTCGCGACCGGTGCGGCCCTGGCTGTCGCAGCCCCGGTTGCGATCGTCGATCCTCAGACTCGCGAGACCTACGGCGAGCACCTGTCCAACGTCGGCTCCGGCCTGCGGGACACAGTCGGCTCGACGGTCGACCTGGCTGGCGTGCCCGTGCGGGCCATGACCGGCAGCCGTTGAACTGTCGGACCAGCATGCAACGACGACGCCGGGCCTACCGGCATCAGGGGGGAATGGGCGATGACAGGCAAAGTCCGACTGACTGTTGCGGCGGCCACATTGGCGTGGGCAACGACCGCTCAGGCCCAGGGGCTGGAACGTGGCGCGCAGGAGGGGGCGAACCGCGGCGAGATGATCGCCGGGCCGCTGGGCGCCGTCGTCGGCGGTGCGGTCGGGGCGGCGGTGGGCACCGCCAACGGCATCCTCGGCATCGACCGGCGTGAGCGCTTCCGCATCTACGCAACGGGCGAGCGCCGTCCGTCGTTCGCCTATCCGGGCACCCTGAAGGTTGGGACCGTCCTCCCCGAGGACGGGGTCGTCTACTACGACGTCCCTTCGGAGTTCGCCCTGTCGGGCTACAACTACACCATCGTGAACGACCACCCGGTGCTGGTCGACCCGCGCACCCGTCGGGTTGTCGAGGTCATCGACTAGGCGGGTCTGAATTCACGGCGATGGCCCGTGGGCGAACCAGGTCCGTCAAAAGGGTGGAGTCCGTTCCAGTCCACCGGCTCCTGCAGGTGTCGGTGGCACCCAGCGCGTAGGCACATCAGACCTCGGAGATGACGTCCTTGATGCGGGTGGCGAGCGTCTCCAGCACGAACGGCTTGGTCAGGACCTGCATGCCGGGTCGGAGATATCCGTTCCCCAGAACGGCGTTCTCGGCGTAGCCGGTGATGAACAGCACCTTCAGGTCGGGGCGCCGCTCACGGCCAGCGTCGGCCATCTGCCGCCCGTTCATCCCGCCCGGCAGGCCGACGTCGGTCACTAGGAGGTCGATGCGCACGTCTGACTGAAGTACCTTCAGCCCGGCGATGCTGTCGGCGGCCTCGATGGCGGTGTAGCCGAGATCCTCCAGCACCTCGGTGACCAGCATGCGCACGGAGGGCTCGTCGTCCACGATCAGCACCGTCTCGCCCTGGCCGGCCTGCTCCACTTCGGCAAGCCTGCGGGCCACCTCGTCCTCGTCGGCCTCGCCGTAGTGCCGCGGCAGGTACAGGCAGACCATCGTCCCCTCGCCGACCTCGGAGTAGATCCGCACCTGCCCGCCGGACTGCTTGGCGAAGCCGTAGACCATGGACAGGCCGAGACCAGTGCCCTCGCCGGTGGGCTTGGTCGTGAAGAACGGCTCGAACACCTTTCCGATCAGGTCCGGCGCCATGCCGGTGCCGGTGTCGGTCACGCAGACGCCGAGATACTGGCCGGGAGCGAGATCGTGCTGGCGGCCGCCGGCCTCGTCGATCCACCTGTTGGCGGTCTCGATGGTGATGCGACCGCCGTCTGGCATCGCGTCGCGGGCGTTGATGCACAGGTTGAGCAGCGCGTTCTCCAATTGCCCCGGGTCGATCAGCGCCGGCCACAGGTCCGCGAGGCCGACGACCTCAAGGTGGACGGCCGGGCCCACGGTGCGCCGGATCAGCTCCTCCATGTCGGTGACGAGGCGGTTCACGTTGGTGGGCTTCGGGTCGAGGGTCTGGCGGCGGGAGAAGGCGAGCAGGCGGTGGGTCAGGGCGGCAGCCCGCTTGGCCGCGCCCTGGGCGACGGTCATGTATCGGTCGAGGTCACCCATCCGCCCTTGGGACATCCGAGTCTGCATGAGTTCCAGCGAGCCTGAGATGCCCGCGAGCAGGTTGTTGAAGTCGTGCGCGAGGCCGCCGGTGAGTTGTCCGACCGCCTCCATCTTCTGCGACTGCCGCAGGGCCTCCTCCGTCTTTGCCAGCGCCTCGGCTTGCCGCTTGCTCTCGGTCACGTCGCGTACGGAAGAGTAGATCAGCCCGTCGCGCGGCACGGCGTTCCAAGACAGCCAGACGTAGCTGCCGTCTTTGCGGCGGTAGCGGTTCTCGAACGTGAGCTGCGCCTCCCCGCGCGACAGACCCTCCGCCGCCGCCACGGTCGCCTCGACGTCGTCGGGGTGGACAAAATCGAGGAACGGGCGCGCCTTCATCTCGGCATCGGTCCAGCCGAGCGTTTGCGGCCAGGCCGGGTTAAGGCCGACGAAGTAGCCTTCGAAATTGGCCACGCACAGCAGGTCGGACGAGGCCTGCCAGATCTGGTCGCGCTCGGCGGTCCGGGCGGCGACTTGGCGGGCGAGGTCGGCCTCGGTCTGCACCCGGACGGTCACGTCCTGCACGAAGATGTGGAAGCCGTCGACGCGAGCGTCGGCGTCCCGGCGCGGCAGGTATCGGATCTCGGCGACGCGGGGACGCCCGTCGCGGTGGGGCCAGTCCATCTCGAAGGTGACGGGTTCACCCGCGAGGGCCCGGTCGATGTACGGCCGACGTGCCGCGTAGGCGTCCGGCCCAAGCAGGTCCCGGACGTCCCGGCCGACAATCTCGCTGGCGGGGATAAAGAACCAGTCGACATAGGCCTCGTTGGCGAAGCGGTAGACGTGGTCCGCGCCGATGAAGGCGATGAGCACCGGAAGGGCGTCAGCGATCAGGCGCAACTCGCGCTCGCCGGCCTCGGCGCGCTGCTCGACATGGCGCCTCTCGGTGATGTCCGAGAAGAAGATTGCGACCCGGTGCGCGGAGGGTTCGCCGGTGCGCAGGGCCCTGACGTCGAACCAACGCCCGAACACGTCGGCGTAATGCTCGAAGTGGGCGGGCTCGCCGGTCAGCGCGACTTGGCCGTAGGTGTCGAACCAATGCCGCTCCAGGTCCGGCGCGAACTCGCTCACCCACCTGCCGGCGACGTCTGCTCCGGTCTGCGCGACGAAGGCGGGGTTGGCCTCGACGATGCGGTAGTCGATGGCGCGTTCGCCTTCGAACTTCATCTCGACGATGCAGAACCCGACCTCGATGCTCTCGAACAGGGTCCGGTAGCGCGCCTCGTTCTCGCGCAGAGCGACCTCCGCGCGTGTGCGCTCCGTGACGTCGTGGCCCTCGACGAAGATGCCCTCGACCCGCCCGTCCGGGCCGGCGACCGGTTGATAGACGAAGTCGAGGTAGCGCTCCGTGATCGCCCCTCCCGCGATGGGCTGGAGATCGAGCCTGGCACCCGTCGCCGTGTGAGGTCGGCCGGTGCGGAACACCTCGTCGAGCAAGTCGACGTAACCCTGGGCGGCAGCCTCCGGCAGTGCCTCCGCCACGGTACGGTCGGCCACGTCGCGACCGTCGACGATGCGTTGGTAGGCCGCGTTGGTCAGCGTGAAGCGGTGCTCGGGGCCGCTCAGGAGGGCGATGAAGCTCGGGGCCTGCTCGAACATCTGCGCGAGGGAAGCCGAATGCCCACGCAACCGGCGAACCTCGGCTTCCAGTTCATCGCGGGACATCGTTCCCGGGTCCGGTGTGGGTGCGTGCATGATGGCTCGATAGTTTCCGACCGCTTCGCCCGCGACGGGTCGGAAGACGCAAACTCAATGATGTGGTGGCACGGTCGGGAATGGCGGCCGACCGCAGCGGCGCGTGCAGTCAGAACGCGTTGATCGGACCGGGTGGCTGCGGTGCCGGCGGCTCCGTCGGCGGATCGCCCTCGGGCGGCGCCGGGTCCGGCGGCGGGTCGCCGATGGGTGGCAACGGCTCGTCCCCCGGGCGTGGCGTGTCCGATTGCATGACCTTGTCCCCTTGGCGCGTCCGGCTGGCGCCGAAAGATAACGCGCGCGGTCCCTGGCGGATGCGCACTCGCCCGACGCTTTCAACCGCGTGCATCACCCGTCAGCCGAACGTCAGTGCCAACCGCTCCCGCAGGGCCTTGCGCAGGGCCCGGCTGAGGTCGGCCACCGAATAGGGCTTGCCCAGCAGCGGGAAGCCGTCGGTGCCTTCGAAGGCCAGCACGTGGCTGTAGCCGGAGGTCAGAACGACCGGCAAATAGGGCCACCGCCGCCGGATCTCCCTGGCCAGGTCGACCCCGTTCATGCCGGGCATCACCACGTCGGAGAAGACCACCTCGAACCGCTGGCCTGAGGCTTCGATCTCCGCCAGGGCGGCCTGGGCGTCCTTCACCCAGACGGCCTGGTAACCGAGTTCGCCGAGCGCTTGCGTGGCGAAGGCGCCGACTTCGACGTTGTCCTCGACGACCAGGACCGGGGTGCCGTGGCCTTCGGGCAGTGGTCCAGGATCGTCACGCGCGGGTTCCCGAGCCGAGCCATCGGCGGAGCGGGGGAGAAACAGGGTGAAGGTGGTCCCGGCGCCGACCTCGCTATCGACCGCGACGTCGCCGCCTGACTGCTTGGCGAAGCCGAACACTTGGCTCAGGCCCAGCCCGGTGCCGTGGCCGACGCCCTTCGTCGTGAAGAACGGCTCGAAGATGCGTTCGAGCAAGTCAGGCTCGATGCCGCCACCAGTGTCGGAGACCGACACGGCCACGAAGTCGCCCGGCACTGCCGGGTGCGAGCGCAAGGTCGGGATGCGGTCGGCGCGCCTGACCGCGATGCGCAACCGACCCTCGCCCTGCATCGCGTCGCGGGCATTCACCACGAGGTTCACCAGTGCGGTGTCGAACTGGCTCGGGTCGGCATCGACGTGGCAGGGCAGCCGCGCGCCGTCCGCATCCTCGCCTGCATTGGTGTCGGTTTCGACGCGGATGCGCGCGCCGGTGAGCGTGCGCACCATGTCGGCGATGGCGGCCACCGAATGCGCGGCATCGAATACGGTCGGGCGCAGCGCCTGCCGTCGCGCAAACGCGAGCAACTGGCTGGTCAACTTGGCGGCACGGTCGACCGTGTCGGATATGGCGTCGACGTAACGGCTCCGGCGCTCCTCACTCAGGCTCGGTCGCTTCAGGAGGTCGGTGGAGGATTTGATGACGGTCAGCAGGTTGTTGAAATCGTGCGCGACGCCGCCTGTCAGCTGCCCGACCGCTTCCATTTTCTGCGATTGCCGCAACTGCTCCTCAAGGGCCCGACGCTCGGTCACGTCCCGGCCGGTTGCGTGGAAGCGGTCCCCCTGCGGGATGGCGTTCCACGAGATCCAGCGGTGGCCGCCGTCCGCCGTCCTGAAGCGGACGTCCAGGTCGGAGAGGGGCAGGCCGGCGCGCAGCATCTCGAAGGCGCGTGACGCGGCCTCCTGGTCGTCCGCATGCACGAGGCTGTCGATGCGCACCCCGACGAGGCTGCCGGCGGGCCAGCCGAGCGTCTCGGTCCAGGCCGGGCCGACGGCGCGGATACTCCCGTCGAGCCCACAGACGACGAGCAGGTCGCGGCTCGTCCGCCAGACCAAGTCGCGTTCGACCAGGTTGTCGCGGTCCCGGGCCTCCCGCCGCTCCTCGCCCTCCTGCCTGACGGTGGCGTCCTCGAACAGCACGGCGACCCGGTTCTGCGCCTGGCTGCCGATGCGCACCGCATGCACGTCGAACACGCGCCCCAGCCGGGACGCCGCGCCCCTGAACCGCGCGTCGCGTCCCGTGCGGGCGACCTCGCCGTAGGTGTCGAACCAGTGCCGCTCAAGCTCGGGTTCGAGCTCGCGCATCCATCGGCCCTCCGCGTTCGCGAGCCCTGACTGGCGCTCGAACGCGGCGTTGACCTCGACGAAGCGGTAGTCCTCGGCCCGGCCTTCCCCGTCGAACCTCAACTCGATGATGCAAAACCCGGCCTCGCCGTCCTCCAGCAGGCTGCGGAAGGAGGCGCCCCGCCGGACGGCGTTGCCCTCCTGCTCCCGGAAACGCGTGAGGTCGAGTTGGCTGCCGAAGAAGAACAGCAGCTCGCCGTGCGGGCCGAAGACCGGGCTGACGTAGAGCTCGTTGACGAAGGGGCTGCCGTCGCGCCGGTAGTTCAACAACTCCACGACCACGTCCCGCCGTGCCGCGATGGCATCCCGGATGCGGGCGACGTGGGCCGGGTCGGTCTCCGGACCCTGGAGGAAGCGGCAGTTACGTCCGATCAACTCCTCCGCCGCGTAGCCGGAGAGTTCCAGGAAGGCGCGGTTGGCGAAGACGATGGGGTTGTCGGGGAGGTTCGGGTCGGTGACGATCATCGCCATCCGCGTCTTGTCGGCGGCGGTGAACAGCAGATCGGGCCTGAGGGTCCCGACGCCGGCCTCGCTGGCGGTCGAAGGTGCGTGCGGTTCCTGACCGGCACGCAGGCGGGCGACCTCCGCCAGCAACTCGCTCTCGCGCCGGCGCAGCCGCTCGACCTCCCCCCGAAGATCCTCGATGCTCATGGCCTGGATCTCTAAAGGGCGTCCATGCGGGAACCAACGCCCTCGGGGGCGACGGGACGGAAATCGGATGCGGCCTTTGGTCGGGTCGAGGCCTCGTGCGGTTTGGCCGAACAGAAAATCAACGTCATCATCGGCGTTCGGTCCTCGCCGACACGGCCCGGTCGATGGCGGCGTGGAAGCGGCTTTCAATGAATGGGCGTTCGACGAAGGGGACGTGCCCGGGCAAGGCCTCTGGGCGAGGCGTCACTTGTGCCGACACGACAACGACGGCCACGTCTGACCGACGGCGGATGACCTCGCGTGCGAGCGCCAAGCCGTCCATCGTGCCCGGCATGCGCACGTCGGTGATCATCAGGGTGACCGTGCCGTCCAGACGTTCCAGCGCCTGGGCGGCGTTTCCGGCCTCGACCACGGCGTAGCCCTTCGCTTCGAGGAGGTCGCGGACCTCCAAGCGGAAGAGCATCTCGTCCTCGACCACCAAGGCCGTCTTCGCGTCCGGGGCATCCGTCATGGCGAGCGGCAACGGTCCGCGCGACCCTTCGTTGCGTCGCCCCGTCACACGACCGCCTGGAAATCGGCCAGCGCCGCCTCGACGACGCACGCCACACCCTCCGGGCGGTAGTCGAGGGCTAGGCTGGCGTTGACTTGTGCCGTCAGCCCACGCTCGATCAGCCGCGACCCGAATCCTTTTCGCGATGGCGGCACGACCGGTGGACCGCCAATTTCCATCCATGTGATGCGCAGCCGCGGCGCATCTTCCGGCCCAACCAGCGAGGCCGTCAACGCGACCCTGCCATGGGGTACGGACAGGGAGCCGTACTTGACCGCGTTGGTGGTCAACTCGTGCAGGGTCAGGGCGAGGGACAAGGCGGCCTTGCCGCCGATCGCGACGTCCGGTCCCTCGAACGCGACGCGCCGCCCCGCCGATTCCTGGACGCCGACACCCTCCCGGACCACTGCCGCCAGGGAGGCGCTCTCGGCGGCGCCGCCGAGGAGCACGTCGTGCGCCTTGCCGAGCGCGACCAGCCGGCTGCCCAGGACCTCGCGCGCCGCGTCCATGTCGGTGGCGCCGCGCAGGGTCGAGGCGGCGATGGCCTGCACCATCGCCAGCAGGTTCTTCATGCGGTGAGAAAGCTCCTGGTTGAGCAGGTCCTGCCGTTCCTCGGCCCGGCGGCGGGTGTCGATGTCGGACACGGCGACGACCGCGCCGACCACCGCGCCGGCCTCGTCGCGCATCGGCGCACCCGCAATCTCGATCCAGAGCCGGGTGCCGTCGCCACGCTGGTACTCGCAGCGCATCTCGGCGTGTTCCGTTCCCTCTCGGATGATGCGACTGAGCGGGTACTCGGCGGCCTCGACCGGCCGGCCGTTCTCATGGAAGGCGACCCATTCGCCGTAGCTGTCAGCGTTGGGCGACGGCAGGATGGGATGGCGGAGGATCTCCTCCAGCCGCCGGTTTCCGGCGACGATACGACCGGACGGCGCCTCCGCGAACAGTATGCCGACCGGTACCGTGTCGAGCACGGCCCTCAACGTCGCCTCGCTGGCTTGCAGGGCCTGGCGGGCGCGGTGCTGTTCCGTGAGGTCGCGCGTGACGGTGCCGTAGCCGAGCTTGCGCCCGTCAGCGTCGCGCACGGGAAAGAGGTTGTACAAGACCGGGACCGCCGCCCCGGTGACCACGTGGCGGAAGTGCAGTTCGCCTTCCCAGAAGCCGTCCCGCTCCACCGCCGGCAGCACCTCGTCGAGGACGCGCGCGCGCTCCTCCGGCACGAAGTAGTCTACGATGGGCATGGCCCTGGCCGTGGCGAGGTCGGGCAGGCCGATGAGGCGGCGCCCGGCCTCGTTGACGAAGTCGACGCTCCCGTCGGGGGCGGCCAGGCCGATGAAGTCCTGGCTCTGCTCGACCAGGGCGGCGAGGCGGCGTGTCTCGGCATCGGCCCGGCGCTGGTCCCCGACGTCGACCAGCACGGTCACCGCGGCCTGGATCGCGCCCTCGGCATCGCGCACAGGTCCGCTCGACACCTCCAGGAGGCGAACCTCGCCCGTCGCGGCGTTGCGGTAGCGCATCTCCTCGCCCCGCACCGTCTCGCCCTCCCGCAGGGCGCGGAGGGTCGGGTACTCGGCCGGCTCGTACCTTTGACCGTCCGGGTGCAGGGCGCCGTAGGAGACGTATCGGGCGTCGCCCTCCGTCCCGAGCCCATGGCCGAGGATCTCCTCGGCCTTGGCGTTCAGTGACGATGGCATGCCGGCCTCGGCCCCGGCGATGGAGATGCCGACGGGGGCCTGGCGGAAGATGGACTCCAGCAAGCCGCGCTCAAGCCCGAGGCGGCGCTCGCTCTCCCGCATGGCGTCCTCGGCCCGCTTGCGCTCGGTCAGGTCGAGCATCGCGCCAATCATTCGGCAGGCCCGGCCCTCGGCGTCGCGCATGACGTGGCTGCGGTCTAGAACGTTGGCGTAGGAGCCATCCGCGCGTCGGAAGCGGTACTCGTCCGTCCAGGTCGTACCGATGCCGTCGATGACCGCGTGGATCGACGCGTCGATGCGTGCGCGGTCATCGGGATGGATGTGCGCGATCCACCAGTCGCCGGTCGGGTCAACCGTCTCGGTTGCATGGCCATAGGCCTCGGTAAGGGCCTCGTTCCACAGGACGTGGTCGGTGGCGAGGTCCCAGTCCCAGATCGCGTCGTTCGTGGCCCGGGCCGCAAGCCTGTAGCGGTCCTGGCTTTCCTGGAGGCGTGCGGCGGCTTCCTTCTGCTCTGTCCGGTCGCGCAGGATCTTCACGAATCCGATGGCGGCCTCTGCCTCGTCGCGCAGGACCATCATCTCGCCATTGGCTCAGAAGCGCTCGCCGTCGCGGCGCAGGTGCCAGCGTTCGTCGACGCCGGTGCCAGTCTCCAAGGCCGACTGCATTTCCTTGGCCGGGATGCCGTCGCGCCGGTCCTCCGGAGTGAAAAAGGCGTCGGCGGTCTCGCCGCACATCTCCTCGGGACGCCAGCCGAGGATGCGGGTCGCGCCCGCGTTCCAGTCCGTGATCCGGCCGTCGAGGTCGAGCAGAATGATGGCATAGTCCTGCGCACTGTCGAACACGGCGCGGCGCCGGTACTCGGTCAGGGCTGCCGCTCGGTTGGCGGCGCGCTCGCCGGCCTCGGCAAGGCCGGAGGCGACGGAACCGGCGAGGACGCCGAGAACCTGTAGGTCCTCCTCCGCGAACGCGCCCAGGCGGCTCGATTGCAGCTTCAGGACACCGACCACGACCCCGCCGCGGCGAACGGGCACCAGCATGCACGAGCGCTGGCGAAGCCGCTCGGCCAGTTCAGGATCGACCCGGTCATCGCTCAGGACATCGGGGACGAGGAGCGGGACGCCTTCCCGGTAGCAGGCACCCGCGAGGCTTCCCCGGAGCGGGACGCGAAGGCCGAGATGCGGCGCGAGGCTCTCCGTGACGGCGCGGTAGACCAGGGTATCCCCCTCGCGGATCTCGACCGTGCCGGCCTCGGCGGCGGGGACGGCGCGCATCGCGCCGGCAAGCACGGCCCGGAAGCTCTCGTCGAGGTCGCCACCCGCCGCAGCGACGCCGGCCAGGGTCACGGCGACAGCCTCGCCCTGACGCCCGGCGCGGTCCCGGTCCGACCTGGAGCGGCGCAGCAGGAGCTGGTCCATGACCTGGCGGGCGAGCGCCTCCAGGTCCGCAACCTGTTCCGTGGAGAGGCCCCCCGGGCGCGGGACGTGGTCGATCACGCACAGGCTGCCGAGCACCTGCCCGTCGGGCGTGCGGAGGGGCGCGCCTGCGTAGAAGCGTAGGTTCGGCTCGCCGGTCACCAGCGGGTTGGCGCGGGTGCGCGCGTCGCGCGTGAGGTCGGGGATCTGCAGCACGCCGGGTTCGGACAGCACAAATTTGCACACCGAGCGGTCGAGGTCGGTCTCGCAGGGCGGGAAGCCGGCGCGGGCCTTGAACCACTGGCGGTCGCGGTCGACCAGGCTGACGAGTGCCACCGGCGCCGCGCAGAGGCGGCGAGCGAGATGGACGATGTCGTCGAACCCGCGCTCGGGCGGGGTGTCGAGGATGTCGAACGCGGCGAGCGCGGCCAGCCGCGCGTCCTCCTCGACGCGGACGGGACGCGTGACCTGGTTCACAGGCTTGCGTCCTTAACGAGAACGGACGGGGGCCGCAGCCGCTCGGGGTCGCCGACATCGACGGCGACGATGCGGCCGCCGGGCGCGTAGACGGCACCCATCACCTCCTCGAAGTGCCGCCGTACCGCGACGTGGCACTCGCACGAGCCGGCTTCCGCACGCGCCCGGTCCGGTAGGGTGATGCGTCCGTGGCCGATGGTGATCAGGCCGTCGCGCTGCATGCGCCCGAGAACCTCGGTGAGGTAGGCGCGACGCACCCCGAGCATGTCGGCCAGGAGTTCGTGGGTGACCGGCAATTCGGGCGTGCCGATCCGGTCCTGCAGGGTCAGGAGCCAGCGCAGGCATCGCCGCTCGATGGTGTGCGCGGCGTTGCAGGCGACCGATTGCAGGACCTGCGCCAGCAGGCAGTCGGCGTAGCGCACGAACAGGTCGCGGATGCCCTTCGAGGCCTGCTTGGCCTCCGACAGACGCGCGGCATCGATCCGGATGACCGGGCCGCCGACCTGGACGACCGCCTGTCCGAATGCCGGTAGGTAACCGTGGCTGACGACCCCGCCCATCGCGCCCTCGCGACCGACCGTGGCGGTCTCGACGGACTTCCCGTCCATGAGCGGCACCACCAAGGTGACGACGCAATGATGCGCGGGGAAGGTGACTTGATTGACGTCGTCGCCGGCACGGAACAACACGTCGCCGCGCCGGACCTCTCGGCGTTCGGCGTACGGTTCCAGGAGGGCGCGGTCGGCCGCGTCGAGGGCTTCGAGTAGCAGGTTGCCGTCGATGGCAGGCGAAGGTCGGATGTTCACGGGGATGGTCGCAGTGCTGGCCGTTGGGTTGTCCACTAGCGGACTTCCTGGCGCAAAGATGTCCGATACCTGACAAATGACGCCAAAGTCCTCCAGGGAGGCGCCGTTTTTCCCGAGCTGACGAAGGCTTCGTCACCTCCGAACGGTCAGGGTTGCCGGTTGAGGTCAGGAAGCCGACGCTGCGGAGGCGGGAACCTGTCTGGCCACGAGCGGTGCAGGCAGACGGAACCGGAAGGTCGTGCCCCGGTCGACGGCGCTCGTCACGGTCAGCACGGCGCCCTGTCGCTCGACGAGGTCGCGACACAGTAGCAGACCGAGCCCGCTTCCCCGCTCGCCCGCCGTGCCGTTCGTAGTAGTCCGCCTGTCCAGCCGGAACAGGTCGTCGACCTTGCCCGGCGGCATGCCGACCCCGGTATCCGTAACGGAGATCTCGACGCCGTCCCCATCCTGGCGGCCCGCGACGGAAATGGTCCCGCCGGGCAGCGTGAACTTGACGGCATTGCCGACAAGGTTGCGCAACACCGTGGTCAGCATGTCCCGCTGCGCACGGACGATGATCCCGCCGCAGGAAACCTCGATGGTCAGCCCCTTGTCCGAGGCGGCTTCCGCCGCGCCCCGCACCACCTCGTTGGTCACGGCTTCGAGGTCGACGTCGGTCAGGGTGACCGCCATCGTATCCATCTGCAGGCTCGCCCAGGAGAACAGGCTTTCCAGCAAGGCGTAGGCTTGCGTCGCCGCCTCGTGGATACCCTTCGCCCGACGCTCGATGGAGGCGGGCTCGCGCGCCGCGACAGCCTTCCCGAGAACCTCCGACAGGCCAAGGAGAGCCTGGAACGGGTTGCGCAGGTCGTGGGCGATGATCGAGAACAGCAGCGACTTCTGTCTGTTCAGCGTGTCGAGTTCGAGCGACTTCGCCTCCGCCTCGCGCCGCGCGGCGGCGAGCTCGTCCTGGAACGCCCGACGCGCCGCGGCGAAGCGTATCGCCCGGGCGAGGCCTGAGGGCGTGACCTCGGCCTTGTCGAGGTAGTCCAACGCGCCGGCTCGCATCAGCCGGGTCGCGAGCTCCGGGTCGGCCTCGCCGGTCAGCATCAGCACCGCCCGCGCCTCGCCCTCCGCCGCGAGCAACGTCTTGAGCAGAGCGAAGGTGTCGATGCCCGGCAGCCGGTAGTCGAGCAGCACGCAGTCGAAGGTCGCCTCGGAGGCGAGGCGCAGGCCTTCCTCGCCGCCGGACGCCTCGGTCAGGGTATGCTTGAGCCCCGACTTGGCGAGCGCCCGCCGGACGGCCGCACGGTCGACCGCATCGTCGTCGATCAGGAGGATGCGGGTCGGGTTCGTCACAGCGAAGACTATGCAGGAAACTCGACGACCTTCCAGTAGTGCTCCAGCAACGCCACCGCCTCCATGAAGGTGTTGGCCGGATCGCGCTTGACGATGTAGCCGGCCACGTTGTGCCCGTAGGCGCGCATCCGGTCCTCGTCCGCCTTCGACGTAGTGATCATGAACACCACCGCCGAGCGCAGGTCCTCGTCGGCGCGTACCGCCTCCAGGAACTCGATGCCGTTCATGCGCGGCATGTTCAGGTCGAGCAGGATCAGGTGCGGCTTCGGCAGCCGCTCACGTCCGTTCTCGCCACGCAGGATCTCAAGCGCCTCGATGCCGTCGCGGGCTACCGTGATCGGGTTGCCGATCTTGCTTTTCTTGAAGGCGCGCTTGAGCCCCTGGACGTCGACCTCGTCGTCGTCGACCAGCAGGATGTTAACCGTCGAGCCCATCCGCCTGTCCCTTCCGGCCGTCGCGCGGCCACGTGAAATGCACCGCCAGCCCGCGCCCGTCCGGCCCATCGGCGAGCCAGACCTTTCCGCCCTGGCGGTCGACCAGCTTGCGCACGATGGCGAGCCCCATGCCGCTGCCCTCGACCTCGTCGCGGGGCTTGAGCGTCTGGAACATGCCGAACACGCGCTCGCGGAACTGTTCGGGAATGCCGGGGCCGTCGTCTGTCACGACGAACTCGACCACGTCCCCTGCCGACCTCGCCTCGACCCGGATGTGTCCCTCGGCCGGCCGGTCGTGGTGCTTGATGGCGTTGCCGATCAGGTTCTGCAAGGCCTGGGTCAACGGGGCCCGTGCCGCCTGTAACGTCGGCAGGGAAGCATCCGCCGTTATGGCGAAGCCCTCTGGAGGGCTGACCAGCACGGCGAGTTCCTCGACGAGGGCCTTCGTGTCCACCGTGTCCATCGTCGCGTCGGCCCGCCCCGCCCGCGAGTAGGCGAGGAGGTCGTCAAGTAGGCTGTCGAGCCGCCGAACCCTACTCTTGAGGAGCTCCATGTTGGTCCGGACGTCGCCGGTCAGGGAGTCTTCCAGGTCCTCCTCGATCCACCCGACGAGGTTCTCGATGCCGCGCAGCGGCGCCTTCAGGTCGTGGGAGGCGACATAGGCGAACTGCTCCAGTTCCTCGTTCGAGCGGCGCAGGTCGATGGCGTGGCGCGCGAGCCGGCGCTCCATCCCCTTGCGCTCGGTGATGTCGGTGTTGGTCCCGAACCAGCGCAGGATGCGTCCGTCCGGCCCGCGATGGGGTTGGGCCAGCGACAGGAACCAGCGATACTCGCCGTCGGCGCCGCGGAGCGGGAATGTGTCCATCCACGGCTCGCCCGTCCGGAACGCCTCGCCGATGCGGTCCACCACGCGCTCGACGTGGTCGGGGTGGTGGACGTCGCGCCAGCCCCAGCCCCGCATCTGCTCGATGGTGGTTCCGGTATAGTCGTACCAGCGCCGGTTGTACCAGATGATGTCGCCGCTCGGCTCGGCGACCCAAGCCATCTGCGGCAGTGCGTCCGCGAGGGCGCGGAAGTCGTCCGTGGTCAGGTTCGCGGCACGCTCCACGCGCGGGTCTCCATGGCGATGGGCTCGGAATGCGGCCGGACCCGCATACCCCTTGTCGGCTTGCCCGTCACCGCACCCTGCAAGGGCCGCATCGCGGGACCGGTACGCCGGGAACCGGCATGCCGTCGGCAGATTGGCTTCCCGAGCCGGGGTTGCAACCGGCTGGGAGGAACGCGATGTCGACGGATACCGAGAAGCACAGGGCGCTGCTGGGTGCCCTCAGGGAGGCGCAGGGCAAGGGGGACGGCTCCTTCGAGCGGGCGGTGACGGAGGCCTTCGAGCACGTCTTCGAACATCTGGGACGCCTGAACGACCACGTCTCCCTGAGCGGTCCCGACGGTGGCGACCCGCACCTCAAGCCCGGCGAATCCCCCACCTTGCGATAGGGGCCGGGACCGACGGAAGCCGCGAGACGGAAGGGACCGCATGATCATGCTGTACACTTGGTCGACCCCGAACGGCCGCAAGATCCCGATCATGCTGGAGGAGTGCGGCCTGCCCTACACGGTGGTGCCGGTGAACATCGGCAAGGACGAGCAGTTCGCCCCCGACTTCCTGAAGGTCTCGCCCAACAACAAGATCCCGGCCATCGTCGACGACGAGGCCGAGGGCGGGCCGTTATCCGTGTTCGAGAGCGGCGCGATCCTCACCTACCTCGCTGAGAAGACCGGGCGCTTCCTCGCCCCCTCGGGGGCTTCCCGCTACAAGGCGCTGGAATGGCTGCACTGGCAGATGGGCGGCCTCGGGCCGATGCTGGGGCAACTCGGCTTCTTCGCGGTACGCTCCGACGAGAAGGCGCCGCTGGCCATCAAACGGTTCACTGACGAGGCCGACCGCCTGCTGAGCGTCATGGACCGGCGTCTAAGTGAGGGGCCGTACCTGGCGGGGGCGGACTACTCCATCGCCGACATCGCCTGCTATGCCTGGACCTTGGCGGCGACGTCCTTCTTGAAGGAGCCGCTCGCGGGTACGCTCGTCAACACCCCGAACGTGCATGCATGGCTGGCGCGGGTCGGCGAGCGGCCGGCCGTCATGCGCGGCATGGAGGTCCCCAAGACCTGAGCGCCGAAGCCCGTGTTGGCCCGAACGCCAGACAGGGGACCGTCCAACGGCGGAAACGTGTGCCGTCCTTTGCGTTGGCCCGGGCACGGGAGACATCAGGATGAGTGACGGCACCAAACCCGACGACCTGCCGCCGGTGGACGAGGGGACCGGCCTTCCGACGCCGCCAAGCCCGGGGCGGTTGCCGCCACCACACCTGCCGCCGCCCCCGGACGAACGAGGCCCACCTTCCGAAGCGGACGAAACGGGCGAAGGAGGATGACCGACCGCTCGCGGCGCAAGCGTGGGACGTATGCTGCGGCCGTTGCGGCGCGTCCATGCGTCCGACCGGTAGGCTCGTTCCCCCGTCGTCGGTGGCTGCCATGGATGGTGACAGGTCGTTCGGGAACCACTGGCGTTCTCGTGACCTGATCCCGTCCAACGAATTGGGAGCCCCGCATGCGCCTCGCCATCGCTACCATCGCCCTGTCGGGGATGACCTTCGTCGCCCATGCGGAAGCGCCAGCGGATGCCGTGGCCATCGGTCCCTGGAAGGTTGAGGCGGTCTCGAAAGGCCCGAAGTTCGAGCGATGCACGATGACCCGGACGACGGATGACGGGGTCGAGGTACGGTTCACCCGTGACGCGGACGGACTCGACCTGACGATGAGCTCGCCGAAGTGGAAGCTCGGGCGCGGGAAGAGCTATCCGGTCGAACTCGCCGCCGGGTCCTCGACGCTGCAGGCGGATGTGGCCGCCTCCGGCAATACGGTGTCGTTGCCGGTGAAGGACGAGAAGTTTCTGCGGTCGCTCAAGCTCGCGGATGGCCTGGACGTGAAGGGCGAGGGCGCGACCATTAAGGTGGCGCTGGATAAGAGCGCGGCCGCCCTCGACCGATTGGAGGCGTGTTACGCCAAGAACGGCTCGGCCACCGAGACCAACCCGTTTGTTGCGCCAAGCGGAAAGCCGTAGGGATTGACCGCCTCGGCATGGATCTGGGCCAAACTTCGCCTTCATAGCCAAAATCGCCGGGAAATGAAGGCAAGGGGCCGCTGATTGAACAGCGACCCCTTGTTTACTCTAGGTTTATCCGATGCGGAACTTTGATGTCCCGAAACTGATCATTGGATCGGCTATCAACAGCCTGCATCGGTTAGCACGGAGGGCAGCAGCAAGACGATGATGTTGGTGATCCAGATCGCCGGGTTCACGGCGAGGTCCGCGTCGCCGTTATGGGGGAGGTGTGCCTGTTGGAAGAACACCGCGTTTAATCAAGCCAGAGCTCAAAGATAGCGGGAAGCGTCCGCTTACCTGCAGCTCGTGCTCCTAAGCAGACCGGCCGCTTTCGGCCACTTTCGGTCATTCGGGGTAGATCAGACCTCCTGCAAGCGGACCTTCCAAAGGTCCGCAACGGGTCAAACTGAGGCATTCATTTGGAACGTGCCGAATGTTCGCATTCTCAGAGGCCCGTTCAAGAGTGGACAGGTAGTTCTCGGCTTGGCTCAGTCCGAACCCTCGCTGAGCAGGATCTACCCTAGCGGGCCTTCCCGCCGCGAATCGAGGTTTCGGTTCATAGGGCTGCCGTCCGATGTATCCGCACGGGGTTTGGTACCGTACCCATGCCTGTGTGGCATCGCATCCGAAGGGAACGGCTTCTTCGATTTTGATCACGGAAGCGTCACCGCGTGCGCTATTAGGCTCGTCGGTGGCGCCGCTCCCGACTACGCGCTGCGACGACGCAGGTCGGCGATGCGCGCGGTCAGCACGGTGCGCAGCTCCTGCACTTCCACGTAGGCGGCCTCCGCCTTCTCGAAGGCGCAGAGACCCTCGCGGCGGATCTCCTGCGTCAGCGCCTCGATGCGCCTCACCGCCGAGAGGAAGCTCGGCGTCTCGGGCGCTGCGGTCATGTCGGTACGGGTCGTGGTCATGCTGGGGTTCTCCTCGTGGTGGATCAGTGGGTGGTTGCGGAGAGGATGGCTGTGGTCCGGGGTTCGACGCAGGCAGGTACGACGCCGTCCGGGAAATGCAGCAGCAGGTCTGCCTCGGTGCGGGCCTGCTCTGCCGTGGTGACGACCTGGCCGGTCTCGGCTGCGATCACCAGCGTCATGGCTTCGCTTAGGAGATCCTCCTCCCCAGTCTCTTCGAGCATGGCAGCCTCGTTGAGCGAGGTGGCCCCGGCGGTACTGACAGCTGATACGGACTTCGCGCTGCCAGCGGTGGATGCGGCAAGGTTGGCGAGCAAGCTCTGCTCGACCGCTTGGCCGAGCTGACGCAGCCGCTCGCCGGCCAGATCGGCAAGATCGCGCATTGCCCGGTCGAAGGCGGTCCCGGCCCGGGCCAGGGCGATGCGGCCCGCCGTCTCCAACTCCGCCTCGATCGCGGCATCGAGCTCGGCCAGCGCCCGCTCGGCCCGGGCCCCGGTGCACTCGACGAGATGGCGCACAAGCATCGCCGCCGCCGTCGGGGTCGGCTCCGAGCGCCCCGCCACCGCGTCAAGCGCGGTGCGCGGCGTCCCGGCGTGGCCGAGGCCCGTGATGAGGTTCGGAACCTCAGGGTGCGCGGCGGCGTTCGCTGTCCCGAATGCGTTGAGAGGCCGGAATGCCTCGACCGGTCCGCCGCCCCGGCAGACCAGCGTCGCGGAGAGGCCGTGCTCCCGCTGCAGGTCCGCCACCCGGGCGAAGGATTCAGACAGAGAGCGCTCCGCCCCCGCCCCCTCGAAAATTGCCCAGATCCGGTGGATCCGGATCAGCCCGGCGTCTTCCAGCGGCTGCAGAACGTGCTCGACGTCGCGGCGCACCTCGCCGTGCTCGGAGACGACGAGGGCGATGTGACAGGGATCCTCCGGCTCGCTCCAGGTCTCGGGCCCGAAGCGCCGCCCCTCCAGGCGCAGCCGCTGCAGCGTGCGCTCGCGGTCGAGATCGGCCTCGAGCGGGACCTGACCGATGGAGAGCAAGCCCATGGCCTTGGCCTGGACGCCGGCCCCGCGGCCGAAGCGCTGGCGCAGGCTCGTGCGCAAGCTGAGCGTGACCGTACGGTTGATGAGCCCGGCAGGATCGAAATCCGGCCCATGCTCGGACCTGATCTGGGCGAGTTCGGCGGCATCGACCCGGGCTTTCAGCCGGGGCGGATCGTTGGTGAGGCGGGCCTCGGCCTCGCCGAGCAGGATGAGATAGCCGTCTTGCCCGTTCGGCTCGACGGTAAGCACGCTTGCGCGCACCGTGTGCTCGCCGCGCAGGCGCTGGCGCAGCCAACCGATCAGGTCGCGCAGCTCGCCGACAACCGCCGCCTCGGAGTGAACCGCATCGCCCGCATCGGGCAGGCTTCGGCGGGCGCCGTCAGGCAGTGAGGCCGGGCGCGGCGGTCGGGGCGGTGTGTCCGGCCCGTGGTGGAATCTGTGATGGCGCATTGGAGTGTCGGGATCCGTGTCGGAGTGAGGATGTCGCGAGCGCGCGGGCTCGCGTGCGGAGGGTCGAGGAGCAGCGTGAGACGAGGTGACTGAAGGGAGTGGATCCGGCCGCCTTGGTGCGGCCAGCCGGATCGGCAGTGGGACGGCGTCAGTCGAACAAAGGTCCCTGACGGGCGTGTCTCGGATCGGCGGGAGCGTCGGACGCCGATGCAGGCGTGGAGGCGGCCGGATCAGGACCGATCGTGCGGACGATCGCCGCGAGGCGGGCGTAGCCCCCGGTGCGGAGTTCGCCGCGCAGGATCTCGGTGAGATCGGCGACCAGTGCCTCGGCGGTGTCGCAGGCGCGGAAGGCCACGCCGTCGAGCAGCGTCGGCGCGCCGGCCCGGCGGAACAGCACCGGTACCGGTAGCACGGCGATGCGGCGCATCAGGCCCTCGTCCGAGAGCGCGCGGTGGGCGAAGCCGGGGCCCGGCTCGATCACGACCGCGTCGAGGGTGCCCCAATCGAACTGGTCGTAGGCCGCCCCGAAGGCCTCGTGCAGCGCAGCGACCGAGCCCGGCTCCTCGTAAGGAACGGGCAGCCGGATCAGCTCGAGCAGGCCCTGGTCGTACCAGCGAGCGAGCGTCGCCCCGAGCGGGTGGGGCGCGCCGTCATCCGGCTCGATCAGCACGACCCGCCTGAGCTTCTGCGGGACTGGAAAGCCGCGTTGGCGGTCCCACAGTCCATCCGCTTCCAGTGCCGCCCGCGCTGTCTGATCCTGCTCGCGCCAAGCCTGGAGGAAGGCGCCGCGCTCGAGCCCGAGCACCTGCCCGGTCAGGCCGAGCAGCGGATCGACCACGAGGGTGAGCAGCAGGGTGTGCTCGCCCACGAGGTGGTCTGGGTCGAGCAGGACGCCCGAGGCCGCCTCGATCTGGCGCAGGAAGGGGCCGGAGAGGACGGCGCTGAGCCGGCCTGGGCGATGCGGATCGAGCGGCTCGAGCGCGAGTAGCAGCCCGTCCCGGTGTCGGCGCGATTGCCGGACCTGGGCGCGGACCCACAGGCCGGTCGGGACAAGCGCGCAGGCGGGCTCGTTCGCGCCGAAGGGCGCGTCCTGATCTGTCATGGTTTGGGGACTTTCGTGATGCGGGGTCAGAGGATCGAAGGAGCCTCGCCGACCTCGGGCGGACGCTGTGCGAGCGCCGCCCTCCGTCATCCCGTCGTCAGGTCATTTCGGGGTTTCGAGCGAAGGTGCCTTCGCCAGACTTTCCCATTGCCGTTTTTGTCCTTGCTCGTTCCAATCTCCTAGCGAGTGCCACCCGCCCATCGTCCAACCTAAGATAATCGCGCGTCACCATCTACAGGCCGCCAGTGATCAAGTCGGCACGATCCAGCGCTACAGCTCCTGGGCTGTTGGCACGAACGGCAGGTCCCACCACGGTTGACCGGGAGCGGTCGGGTGGCATCAGGTTCGGGGCTGTCCCGCCGTCCCTAAGCAGGATCCGAAGCGGCAGCTTGATCCGGCGACCCTGCAAGGAAGAGCGAGCGAAGGCTTGCGCGACCTATCCCGTTGCCAGTGGACCCAAGCAGGGTCTCACGAACTCCCATGCGCAGGCATGGCGAGGGGCAGGACGATCCGAAACGGGGACGCCCGTTTGATCGACCAGGGAAGGCAGGGATAGGGACCGGAATCGGCTCGAAGGAGCCGTCAGTTTGTGAGCGCCCGTCAGGGTGCTAACAAACTGAGGAATTGAGCCATCGAGCTTGCGAGACCTGGATCGTCGGATCCAGGGTCCTTCTGGGTCTCTTCTGGGATCGTCCTTCTGGGTAGCTCCCGGCCCGTCCAGACCCTGGTTTGGGGGCCGGAAATGCCCGTCGGGTCGCCTCGATCGGGCAGTCCGAAGGGTCGGATTGGGGGCCTGAGGCACCGATTCCGACCTCGAGGGCCTCCAACGCCGGCCTTGGTCGTGTGTGGAGGTCGAGATCGGTCCTTTCGAGCATGTTCGCCCGCGGGGTGAGCGCGAATATTCGGGACCTCAAGCCGCCTTGCCGGGTCTCGGGCATGACGGGTTCGGATCAGAGGTGAGCCGCCTCAATCGCGACACGGGAGCGTGGCCATCGGAGTACCGCGATGAGGCCAATTTCCGGCGCGGCACGACGACGGATCTACCTACTCCAGGGGTTTGGATCCGTGCTCACACGGGGGCCCTATACACCGAGGCGGGATTTTCGTTTTAGCGAACGATATGAGCGGTATAGGCTGGATGCCAATTACCGTCGGTGAAAACATGCGCTGCGCGCCAGACTCTATGATGCCAAATATGCGAGACGTATATGGCGCACACAGGCGCACAGCGATGGTGCCAATTACCAACAGCCGATTTAGGCCTGATGGGTGATGGGTGGGCTGCCAAATAGGGGTTATGGCTTTTGGCGCAGACCGTGGGATGCAAGGCGGGATGTCATGGAATTGGCAGCCCCTGGTGGCCCACCGGCGGGGTGGGGCTACCAATATTGTCAGGATCGAATAGGCCACAGGCGATAGGGTGTTGCGGTGATCCGCCCCCCGCCAAGGGAGGCGATGCGCCGGACCTGGAGGAGCTGCGGGCGGTCCCTCATCCGGGGGTTGGGCTGCCAAATCCCGCCGCGAATATGCGCGGTCCGGGGCCTGCCGGGGCCTCTCCGGAGGGTGGCGGCTGGCTGCCATTTCGCGGTCGGCGAAAATTGACAGGCTTTCACCCGGACCCGTAGAATCTTGGCCGTAGGTCGAAGTGGGTTCGGAGTTGGCGATGCCGGCGGCGAGAGCGCGGGGGCACCGGGAGCGGTACCGCTATCATCACGGATGCGAGCGTCCGAAGGCGGCGCTGGCCCGGATCGATCGCGTGATCCTGTCCGAGGCGGACGAGCGCAAGCGGATCGCGGCGGAGCTTGAGGAGGCTCAGCGCCTCGCTCAGGAGGCTTTGGCGCGTCTGGAAGCGCGGACGCGCGAGGCGGCCGTCAGCAAGGCGCGCCTGGAGTTCATGCTCGATGACCGGGGTCACTACGTCGGGGATCGCCTTCCCGAGATGCTGAAGCGCTATCCGATGCCGCTGGAGGATCTTGCCAACGTTCCGGGTAAGCGGGGTCGGGGTCGGCCGCGCAAGGACGGCTCTCCGGCGCAGCCGCGCTCGGATGCGGAGCGTGCGGCGTCCGGCGAGCGCCGGTCTTCTGGCAAGCGGGCTGCCAATAAGCGCGGCCGCAGCGCAGCGTCCCGGCAGCGCGTGCCCTCGTCCGTCGCACCCGAGGCGACGTCGTCCGAGGCGATCGCGGGCGCGGCTTCTGAGGCGGTGGAGACTGGCCTGTCGGTCGTCAGCGCCGGGGATTCCGTCGCGGTCGCGCCGGCGAGCGAGATCGTGGTTCCCCTGGTGCCGGAGCCGGAGGTGGAGGTGCCTGCGGAGGCGGTGGTGGAACCGCCGCTCGCCGCGCCTGTCATCCTGCCCGCGCTGACGCGGGAGGTGGCCGACATCCTGGGCGACGTCGATCGGCCGGAGGAGGATGAGGTCGGCCTGACGGAGGTCGGCATGGTCACCGACAAGGTGCTCGACATCTTCTCCCCGGAGGTTCTGGCCGCGCGGGCGAAGCGGCGCGATCCCCGGCGGCTTCCGGCGGGCTACGATCCGACCTGGGCGGATGGCTGGGTCAAGGATCCGAACGTGCCGGTGCCGGAGATGCTGGCGGAGTTCATCACCTTCGGGACGGAGATCGACAAGCGTCCGGAGGACCTGACCGACGAGGAGGCGCGTCTGCTCGCGGGTCCGGCGATGTTCCCGAAGCCGGAGGGTTTCGACCCGTCGCAGTACCGGGATCGTCCGCCGCCGCGGTTCTTCACGCGGGAGCGGGATATGCCGGAGGACAGCTGGCGGGGCGAGGTGCGTCGGGCGGGCGGCTCGATGCAGCAGCTCGTCGCGAAGAACCGGATGTACATCGACCTCTTGGTCCGCGATCCCGAGCGTGTGCGGCGGCGGATGTGGCCGTATGCGGTGGCGCGTCGGAATCTGATCAAGAGCCTGATGGACGGGCTCGCGGTGGGTGAACTGAGCTTCGAGCCGGTCTCGATGGCGCAGTCCGACCTTGATCGCAGCGTCCGGTGGATCGTGTTTTGCGACGCGGATCACAACTGGCTTCTGGGGATGGCCAACGCGGATCTGGAGTTCTACCGGACCCGGATCCTGGACAAGCTGCCCTGGCCGGCGGGTCTATCGCGTCTGGAACTGCTGGAGCGGTTCGGGCAGGGTGGCGACCTGACGGGGCCTGTGAACCTGTCTTCTCAGGGTCGTCCACCGGAGTGGCTGCTCTCCGACGCACAGTGGGAGAATGTGCAGTCGCCGGAGCCGACCTTGAAGGACGGCACGGTTCTGCCGCTCCCCGAGATCGGGATCGAGATGGGTGACGACTTCGGCACCACGGACGACATGGCCGTGATCACCCGTGATCCGGACATCGATCCGAACGCGTGGGAGTGATCGTGGCGCGCTCCCTTGAGGAGCTGGCTGCGCCGCTGCGGGATGTGAGCCGGTGGAACCGGCTTCTCAACCTGCCGTCGGATCGGCGAAGCGGATATCTCAGCTTCGCCGCTCCGGCCCGCGCGGTTCGGGACGCCTTGTCCCGGGGCGGGAGGGTCGTCTTCAGCGAGGCTGTCCTGGCGCTGCGCGACGACTGGTCGAGCGCGGAGCCGGTGCCTCTGGGGGCCGACGAGGCGGGGAGGCGCATGGAGCGCCTTGTGGCGCTGGCTGGTGACATCGACGAGGAGACAAGCGTGAGCCCGCTGATGCTCGGCCTGGGGCTGCTGCTCTGGCACGACGAAGCGGCCGAGGCGCAGAGCAATGGACCAACCGCGATCACACCCGCAGAGCGGCAACGTCGGCGTGAAGCACGATTGCGGGAGGCGTCGGACATCCCGCCGGTGGGTGTGGACCAACGGTCGGTATAAACCCTGGGTTATGTAGGACTTCTAGGATGTGCGGCGCAGACTGCTCATGTTCCCGAAGGCAACGCTGGAGACACGATGCGTTTTACCCGAAGCTTGAGAATTGCCTGATCTGTTACAACACTGGATTTGACGGTTGTTGATGCATTCAGATACCCGTGAATATATTATCGGTACCTTGGCGTAGCAGAGCCGAAGAGCGTGACGAATCCGGTCTTAATTGTGCAAGTAGCAGAAAAGCCACGCTGGTTGCGTGACTTGCGGCGCTTTCTACCACTGAAGCCACAGTTCGTCGTATCCGGCAATGTACGGGATCATCAGCTGTTGGAAGTGACGCCGGGGGCGCCTGTCCCTGTCTCGCTCGCGGCGGCGCTACAGAGCGAACTGCGGGAAGCGGGCTTCGCCGTTGTGCTCTACTTCGACCCCGTAAACGGCTTTCGCCCTCTGCTGGCGCCGGGAGAGGAGCTCCAAACTGCCTTGAGCGCGATGGCGGCGCTGGGCCTGCAGCCGGATGCGCAGGGACATGCGCCCGCCGGGATCGAACTGCTCGCGACGACACTTGCGCGGATCGCGGCGAGATCCGGTGAGCCGATCGCTCTGCTGATCGACTTCGCGTCGAGACTGATCATTCGCAACGACGCCCTGAGTGCCGCAGAGCATCAAGCCTTCATGCAGGCGCTCGTCGTCTCCCACGTCACGCGCTCCCGGCCGATTGGAACGCCGCCGCGCCCATTTTTTAACTCCATTGTCTGGGTCGTCGAAAAGGAAGGCGATCTGCCGGATTGGTTTTTGATCGACAATCCCCGGATCAGGCACATCCCGGTCGGCAAACCCGACAATCTCGCACGCAGTGTTCTTGCGCGGGTCCTGCTGAGAAGCCTCGCTGGCCATGCCGATGCGCGCACGGACGAGAGGGAGTCCGCCGTAGGTGCCTTCGTCGATGGCACGGACGGAATGCTGCTGGTCGACATGTCAGCCATCGCGCAACTCGCCCGAAGCGAGGGCATTGGTCTTGCAGCGATCGGCGACGCTGTTCGGCGTTACAAGGTAGGTGTGAGCGATGATCCCTGGCGGCGGATCGATCGCACGAAGGTTCGAAACGGCACGGCGACGCTTCAAGCGCGCGTCAAAGGCCAGGACCATGCCGTCACGCACATGCTCGATATCGTCAAACGCGCGGTCACTGGAGTGGGAGCGCCCCGGCGCGGTAGCCGCCCTCGCGGCGTAGCCTTCCTCGCTGGCCCGACCGGTGTAGGCAAGACTGAACTAGCGAAGGCGCTCACGAGCCTGCTTTTCGGCGACGAGACGGCGTATATCCGCTTCGACATGTCCGAGTTCTCAGCAGAGCACTCCGATCAGCGCCTCATTGGGGCGCCACCGGGTTATGTCGGCTACGACGTTGGTGGCGAACTCACGAACGCGATCCGCGAAAGACCGTTCTCGGTTGTGCTTTTCGATGAAATCGAGAAGGCGCATCCGCGTATCCTCGACAAGTTCTTGCAGGTGCTGGACGACGGGGTGCTCACCAGCGGCCGCGGCGATCGGGTCTATTTCTCCGAGGCGTTCATCATCTTTACGTCGAACCTTGGCATCTATCGCCTGGAAGCCGATGGATCTCGTGTGGCAAACGTCACGGCCGAGGACACCTTCTTCGACGTTCAGTCGAAGGTGCGTGCGGAGATCGACCGGCATTTCAAGCTCGTTCTAAATCGCCCCGAGATCCTGAACAGGATCGGCGACAATGTTTTGGTCTTCGACTTCATCAGACCCGAAATCGCCGAATTGATTTTCGAAGGTCAAGTCGATGATGTGCTTCGCGGAATCGCTTCGGATCAGGGCATCGCTGTCACCATCACCGACGATGCCCGCTCTGCCCTGAGGCAGGCTTGCCTCTCCGATCTGTCCAATGGTGGTCGTGGCATTCGCAACAAGGTCGAAAGCGGGTTGATTAGCCCGCTTGCCCGGGCGCTGTTCGATCGCGATGCCGCCCCTGGAGACGCCTTCAGCGTCACCGCGCTTCATGTGCACCCCGAGGGCGGGACGGTCATTGAGCTCACCCGATCCGAGGTGCCGAGCTGATGACTGCCGTGGCGCTCTCCCGCATCCATTTTCCCGTAACGACGCTCGGCCCCGGTCAGCGAGTCGGCGTCTGGTTTCAGGGATGCTCGATCCGGTGCCCTGGCTGCGTGTCGATGGATACCTGGGCGGTCGGCAAGGGTATGACGACGGTTGCTGAGGTGCTGGATGCGCTCGCACCAGCTGTGTCGTTGGCCGATGGTCTAACGGTATCGGGCGGCGAACCGTTCGAGCAGCCCGAAGCGCTCACCACGCTCCTGCGCGGCTGGCACCGGCTCGGCGGCGGGAATGTCCTCGTCTATTCCGGGCGCGCCTTCGAGGACTTGAAGTCCGAGCTATCCAAACTCGGCGGCCTGATCGATGCCATCATTGCGGACCCGTTCGTGCGCGATGCCCCACAAACGCTCGCGCTTCGTGGCAGCGACAACCAACGTCTCGTGCCACTCACCGCGCGGGGCGTGGAGCTCTTCTCGTCCTATGAGGCCCCCTTGCCTGTCGGAGCGCGCGCGCTCGACGTGCTCTTCGACGATGACACCGGCGACGCGTTCCTGGTCGGCATTCCGCGACCGGGCGATATGGTGAAGCTTGCTGCGGCGCTGAAAGCCGCCGGTCATTCGGCGGCGACAACAGAGGACGTGCGGTGACCGATACGACCAGCGACCTTCCGGTGATCGTCCGCGTCTGCCCCTCTTGTCGCAGTGAGCGCCCTCCGTCGGAAATGACCTGCGGGAATTGCGACTACTACATCGGCGATGAAGAATTGCGCGCCGTTGGCAGTTCTCAGCAGCCTACGCCCATCGTCGCTCCCCCGCCCTCGGAACCGCGACCTGCCGAGCCGACGCCTCGCTGCGTCAACGGTCACCCGGTGGAGCCCGGGGACCAAATGTGCATGGTCTGCGGCGGCGAGATCGCGGAGAGCCATCCTGTCGATCCAGAACCTGCTCCGGAGCCTGATCGGCCCGCTGAGGAAGGAGACGCCCCCGCCTTCGAGGGTTTTCGAGATATCCGTCGAGCGGCGGCGGGGACCGCAACAGGTCCCTGGGATGTCTACGACGCCGTGCGGGAAGCCGATGGCCGTCCGGTCCGGATCGTCCACTACCACGCGGGGAGCGAGCCCGACCCTGCCGTACACGAGGCCCTGCGGCGCCTGCCCACCGACCACGTCCCGGAGCTTCTCGCGACAGGACGCATCGCCGGGCGTACCTTCGAGGCGGTCGAGCCCATGCCCAACGGCTCGCTCGCCGCCGCGGGATGGTTGGAGCCGGAAAGGCTGCGCACCGCAATCGATGAGCTTGGTCGGGCCCTGCAATCTTTCAGCGAAGCAGGCTTACGGCATCGCGACCTGCGGCCGGCGACCGTGCTTATCCGCGATCCCGAAAGCTTCGATCTCGTCGTCACGGGATGGGGCTCGGCACGGCTGTCGGACTTCGATCTGGAACAGGTCGCGCCGCTCGAATTGTCCCGCTACTCCGCCCCCGAGGCCATTGTTGGCGCGGTGAGCGCTGCGTCGGATTGGTGGTCGCTGGGGATGATCGTCCTGGAGCAGGCAACGCGTGGGGCGTGCTTCGCCGGGACCGAAGACCTCGCTTTCCGACTGCATGTCGTCACGCGCGGTATTTCATTGCCCGACACAATCGACGGTGAGATCAGGACGCTCCTTCGTGGATTGCTCGTCCGCGACCCGAACCGACGCTGGGGAGGCCGGGAGGTCAGCGCGTGGCTCAACGGGGCACCGCCTCCACTGCCCTTACCGGGCCAACCCGAACCCGACGAGCGAGCAGGGCCCGCTATTCGTTTTGCGGGTCGGAGTTTCACCGACCCGGCGACGTTCGCGCTCGCGGCGGCCGAAGCCGGCCATTGGGACGAAGCGGCGACGCTGACGGCCAATGGGACCACGGCGACGTGGCTGGCAGAGCGCAAGGAGGATGCGCGCATCCTCTCGCTGATTAGGAGTGCTTCGACGGCCGACGGCCTCGACGCGGATCTTCGGCACGCGATCGCCATGATGGCCATGAATCCGGCGCTGCCGTTGTCGGTCCGGGGCGAGATCGTCACCCCCGCCTGGCTGATGGCGCATCCAGAGCAGGGCTATGCCCTGGTGACCGGCGATGCGCCAAGACACCTAGAACGGCTCGGGCGCGAGGCATGGCTACCACGCCTCAAGGCCCGTGCGACCGCCGTCCGGGAGCGCGCTCAACGTCTCGAGGTCGAACTCGACGAAGATCGGGCTCGCGTCGCGCTGCTTGCAACATCGCGGGCCAATCTGGACGCCGAGCGTGAGGCGAGACGCGTCCTGTTTCCCGACACGGACCAAGCCGGCCTTGCCATGCTCGTCGAGCGGTCCCGGCTTAGCGACGAGGACGTGATCATCCTGATCAGCGCGGCTCTCCATCAGTTCGTGCCGATGGAGGCGCTGGTCGAAGCGACGCGAACGGCCGCTGCTTCGGCTGGCGTACCGACGGATGAGGCCGCACTGCGCACAACGCTTGCTGCCTCTCGGCGCGAGATCTTCACGGCGGTCGATGCTCGCATCGCCAATTTCGCCCGCTGCGGCAATCCCGCGATCGACGAGTGGGCCGATGCTTATCGCGTCGAACGCAGGATGCCGCTGGCGCGGGCGGCGACCCTGCTGGCGGTGTCCGAAGACCAATGGAAGGAGCCCCCGCGGCAGCAATATGTTGCCAAACTGATGGACGTCTTCGAGAAGCGGCTCTCCGCCACGGTGGGCCGTGGTCCACTCGTCCGCTTCGTGCTGGGCAAGACCACGCCCAGGCTCGACCTGATGGAACTCGGATCAGGCTCGCGCTCGGCCGAGGCGTTGCTAAACCAGATCCTGGCTCGGGGAGAAGCCGCGACGCCGATCGATCCCGACGCTCTGACAGCGGATCAAAATATCGGATACCGCCTTCGTCACCTCGTCAATTACGCCCAGACCTTCGTTCGCGATACCGGCATCGACGGACGGTATCTTGGCTTCCCGATACTGCACGCCCGCGACATGCGTCCCGGACGGGCCAACACCAAACCGCGCATCGCGCCTATTCTGCTATGGCCGGTGTCGATCGATCTGCCGAGCGGCGCGGGTCAAACGGCAAGTCTGGCCTTCGACCGTGGGCGTGAGGAGGTGCGGCTCAATCCAGCGCTCGAAGGGCTCCTCGGCAAAGAGGCCTTCGCGCAATGGCGTTCGGCAGCCGAAGACCTCTTGAAGCGGCCCGCTCTGCGGCTTGGCGAGGCAATGGATGGGTTTGGCCATCTCGCTGAACCACAGGGACACGCCCTTGCCCGCTTGCCGGGCAAGGATGCGGTGCCTGCAGTACCCATGGCGTTGTGTCCGTCGGCGGTGCTGTTCAACGCCGAGTTTGCCGGTCAATCGCTCGTCGAGGATCTCCGCCAGCTGCGCGCCCAGCCTGTAGCCGGGACGGCCCTGGATCCCGCTCTCAGGGTCTCCGGCACGCCCGCAGCTCCTCAACCGGAGCCCGTGCCAGAACGTGACCGCTTCGGCACGGCGGAAGGCGACCCATCGCAGGACGCGGCGGTTCTCGCATCGCGACTGGCGCCAGGCCTCCTCGTCGAGGGACCGCCCGGAACCGGCAAGAGCCAGACGATCGTCAACATCCTGGCCGACGTCATCGGGCGCGGTGAGACCGCTCTGGTCGTCTGCCAGAAGCAGGCGGCGCTCAAGGTGGTGCAAAAGCGGATGGACGCGGAGGGGCTCGGAGAGCGCCTTTTCATGGTCAACGATATCAACCGCGACCGCGAGGGCATCTTCCGTGCGCTGCGCGATCAGGTTGCGGCCCTCGGTGCCGGCGATGTCGAAGCGTTTGCCGCCCTGCGGAAGCAGCGGGATGCCAAGGCGGCACGCATCGAGGTCGTTGAGAAGGATCTCGACCGCGGACACGAGACCCTCCACGTCGTGGATGACGCGGCGGGCCTGACCTACCGCCAGATGTTGGGCGAGCTTCTCGCGATCGAAGAAGACGGTCTCGCGATCGATGCTCCTCAACTGCGCCGTATGCTGGCGAACGTCGGAGCCGACGCCGTGGCGCGTCTCGAAGAGGAATGTGGGCCCCACGCATCCCTATGGCTCGCGTCGGCCTACGAGGGCAGCGCCCTGGCAGCGTTGAAGCCGTTCCCGGTCGATCACGCGACGGTCACGGAATTCCAGGCGGCCCTCGCCAACTTCGGTGCGGCGGAGGAAGCCCGCGAAGCCCTGCTCGCCGACTTGCCTCCTTCCTTCGAGATCGAGGATCCCACTCCCCATCGAGCTTGGCTCGAGACTGGGGCTCGACATTTGGCGGCCATGACCGACGAACGCCGTGAGCGGCTTCGTGCGTGGTTTCCGCTTTTCAAGAGCGAGACGGGAAACGAGACGCCCGGCAACCGCATCGCCCGCGATCTCGCGGCGTTGGCCTCCGACTTGCAGAATGCAGCGCCGGCCCAAGCAGAAGGCAAGCTGTTCAAGCCGGTGGCCGCGCTCTCCGATCAGGACTTGCAGGTCCGATCTGCCGAGGCGCGAGAGGCGTCGGCTCCGGTTGGGTTCTTCGGCAGGTTGAGTCCGCGTCGGCGACGCCTCAGGAAGTCCTGCCGCGATTACTTGATCGGTCTTGAACAGGCGGGCGACGAATCCGGCCTCTCGGCTCTCGCGGCGGCGACGGCGCGGGAAGGCATAGTCAGGCCGCTGCGCAAGCGCCTCGACAGCCTGCGCTCGACCCTCGGGCTGGCGCCAGCCTCGACACCGGCACCGCTGCAGTCCTTGCTGGACGAGACAACAGCCATCGAATCGTCCCTGAGAGAAGCTGCGAAGGATTCCAAGGCGGCCTTGTCCTGCCCGCGACGCGCGGACGCCGAGCACGTGATCGAGTCCGCTTCCGGTTCGGCCCTTCATGCTCTGGCAATCGGCTACCAGTCCGCCTTCCGACGCCACGCCGCCCGCGAGGCGAGCCTCAAGGCCCTGGAGCCGTTGGCAGAGTCGTTCAGTGACGAACTGACAACACGCTGTGTCGATGCCATCCGCCGGGGCGGCTCCATGCCGCAAACGGTGCAAGCGATCATGGCGGCTCTGCCAACGCTGTCGGCCTTCCAACGCTTCCGGGCGCAGGCGGCGTCGCTCGACGCGGAAAGCCTCGCCGCGTTTTCCGCTCTGCGGTCGCACGTGGATGTGTTGAATCGCGCCCCGGCTGGAGCACTCGACGAAGTGGTGCGGGCAACCTTTCGGCGCGAGGCTTTGCTCGGTTGGAAAACCTGCATCGAGACGGAGCATCCAGAACTCTCGGTCGACATGGCCGAGACGGCGCGCAAGGTCGCCAACTTGGCGCGGCTCGACGCGGAGATGCGGGATCTGAACCGAAAGGTGCTGGCTCACGGCATCGATCCGGCTTCGATCGGCCGCCAGGCGGACTGGAATGTCGTCACGGCTCTACGGGGTCCGCGCCCGATGAGCCTTCGGGGCGCCTTCGAGAGGGGTGAAGCCCTCGGACTCATGCGCCTGCGGCCGGTTTGGCTCATGGGGCCCGATGTGGCGAGTCGCCTGCTTCCTCTGAGGCCCGGCATTTTCGACCTCGTGATTTTTGACGAGGCGTCACAAATCCCCGTCGAGCAGGCCGTGCCTGCCCTCTTCCGCGGGCGACGGGTCGTCGTCGCTGGCGACGAGAAGCAGATGCCACCGAGCGCCTTCTTCTCTGGAAGAGCGGAGGAGGAGGAGGACGACGAGATCGACGAGCAGCCCGATGAAGCGGCCACCGAGGCCGAACGCTCGGCGCTCGAAGATGCCTGGAACAAGAAAGACGTCACCGCGTGCCCGGATCTCCTGCAGCTCGCGCGAGGATGCCTGCCGGCCACCACATTGCAGATCCACTACAGATCGATCTACCGCGAGCTCATCGGCTTCTCGAACGGTGCCTTCTACGGCAACCGCCTCAGCGTTCCCGCCCGGCACCCCGACGAGGAGATCCGTCGCGGCAAGCCGATCGAGGTACTCCGGGTCGACGGCGTCTATGACGCGCAGACGAACCCGGAGGAGGCGGACCGCTTGGTCGAGCTCTTGGCTGAAGTTTGGTCAGCTCCCTTTGCGGAGAGGCCGAGCATCGGCATCGTGACCTTCAACAAGAAGCAGGCCGACCTCGTCACCGACAAGATCGAGGAGCGCGCCGGGGCGGACCCGACTTTCCTCGCCGCGCTGAAGGCCGAACGCGAACGGAATCAAGGCGGCGAAGACATGGGCTTCTTCGTCAAGAACGTCGAGAACGTCCAAGGCGACGAGCGCGATTGGATCGTCTTCAGCACCACGTTCGGCCGTGACCGCCGGGGGGCCTTCCGCCGGTTCTTCGGCGTCCTCGGCCAGACGGGTGGCGAGCGACGGCTCAACGTCGCAGTCACGCGCGCCCGGGAGAAGATCGTCGTCGTGACCTCGATGCCGTTCAGCGAAATTTCGGACTGGCACGCAGCCGGACGCGTGCCGCACAAGCCCCGCGACTTTCTTCAAGCCTATCTCGATTACGCGGCGAAGATGGCATCTGGAGACGTCGCCGCCGCGCGGGTGCTCCAAACGCGCCTCGCGCCGGGCCAGGGCAAGATCAAGATCGGCACTATCCAGCACGACGGATTGGCTCAGGCCGTCGGGCGATACATCCGCGAACTCGGCTACGAGCCGGTGCCGTCCGCGGACGAAACCGACGTCTTCGGCTTGGACTATGCGATCGTCGATCCACGGACGGGCCTTTTCGGCCTCGGAATCGAATGCGACTCTCCGCGCCACCGTCTCCTCCAAAAGGCGAGAGCCCGCGAAGTCTGGCGGCCCAAGGTGCTAGGCCGCGCAGTGCCGCGCACGCACCGCGTCTCATCGAGTGCGTGGTATAGCCGGCCGGAAGTTGAGCGAGCTCGGCTTCGGGAGGCTCTTGCGACAGCCATCGTGAGGGAGGCGGCGGAATGAGCGGTCCCAAGGTCGTCAGAGTCGTGACCCGAGAGGAATTGGAAGCGACCTGCCAGCGTTGGCTTTTACTCGTAGGCGAGGCCGCCGCCGATCTGCTCCGCAACGCAGCTCGCTTCGGACTGGCAAGCTCCGCCCTTGAGACGCAGCTGGCGACGCGACGGGCTGCCCTCGAAGCATTGCTTCGCTCGGAACAATGGGTCGATCTCCAGAAGGACGCAGCCCAAGCGATCGAACATTTCCGCTTCGAAGGCGAACGCCTGAGAAGCGAAGCGGTCGCCGCCGAAGCGGCCCAACGCTCGCGGCAGCGGCGAACGCTCGATGCGGCCCGTTCGATCGCAGCCTCTTTGGCAAAGGCCGGGCAACCGGTGCCGGTAGCCCTCACCGCTGCAATCGAGGGCGCGATGACGGCCACAGGCACTGACTTGGATGTCATGCAGCGTACCGTGGAGGCCAGCATCGCCACGCTGGTACAAGGCCAGCCGAAGACGCAATCGTCAGGGCAGAGTGAACTCGCAGCCCGGCTCAATGCCGGCGGTCCTATCCCGGCTTTCGCTCAATGGCTCGAGCAGAATGCGCGACCTGACCCTCAGGCGGAACGGCTCGACGGGTTGCTCTCGGAGTTAAGCACGTGTGCGACACTTGTCGACATCACCGATCTGACTGCACGGGCACTCTCGATTTCCGCCGAGCCTTCAGCGGACCGACGTGCCCTCCTGACGGACTCGCTCGTTCTTGAGGCTGCACGGCGCCTGCGAGACGAACGCGCCATCGAAGCTGCCACCGCTAAAGCAATGCAAGTCCGCGCTCAGTTGGCTGCCCTATCCTCCGAAAGGGGGCATGCATGCAGCGTTCAACTCGATGCTGCGATCACCGACAGAAATGTCGCGGAGCTGCGGGCGCGCATCACTGACGGGGAGACGCTGCTCGAGGAAAGGCGTCGCCAGGCCTCTGCTGTAGCGCGGCGGCGGGCTGTGCTCGGGGGGCTGGCATCGCTCGGCTACGAGGTTCGGGAGGGAATGGAAGCAGCTTGGGCGAAGGAGGGGCGCATTGTCGTACGCCGCCCCGGCACTGACGATTACGGTGTCGAACTCGCGGCTCCCGCCGATGCATCACGCATGCAGGCCCGGTTAGTCGGTTCAGACCAGCCGTCCAGTCCGCGAAATGCCATGCGCGATAAAGATCAGGAAACGATCTGGTGCGGGCAATTCGACAAGCTTCGTTCAGTCCTGGCGGATCGTGGCGGCCATGTCGAGATTGAACGTGCGCTTCCCGCAGGCGAGCAAGCCGTCAAGACGATTAGTCTTCCAAGCTCATCGCCATCGGCCGAGGCCGAAATTACAAGACTGCAAACCCGCGCTTTGCCCCGAAGCTGATGTGTATGCCGATCGCTACTTCGGCGTATCACGCCCATGCCGCGCGGCCGACCCGACCCTTGAAACTGCCGTGTCGGGCCGAGCATGACTTGGCATTGGCGGCCGCCGCCCAGGCCTGCCTCGTACCCTTCAGACCAGAGCGACCAAAAAGTTAGAATACATAAGCTTGGTAATCGCGCGCATGTAAATAGCCTGACCCTAAATATTGGGCGGGCTTTTGATTTCCCTAATCTCCTTTGCGACAACGCTGATAAAGCGCTCTTCTCCATATCGATCGCTGATATGATTGTTGGATTGGCCTACGATTGCGTTTCTGATTTCGGTATCGACTCGCGCATTGCGGCACAAAGTAATAAATCGATGCCGAAATGAGTGGGAAGATGCGAGATCATCATCGTTGATCCGCAGATCGTTTCTCAACCATCTACTGAGGACCTTGGTAGCATTCCCGCCCCGGCTGCCATAGCGATCCGGTGTAATTTCTCGAAATAGCGGTCCTTCTGGCTGCGCAGCGACAAAATCAAGAAAACCTTCCGCAACAAGAGCGGGATGAAGAGGGACTTTGCGGTTTGCGTTCTTCGTCTTGACGCGCTTGATCCCCTTCTTGGGGTCGATCGCAATCTTGTTTTTAGAACGTGCAGGGGCACCCTTGATAAAAATGTAAGGTATTTTTTCTTGTTGAAGAACGTCTGATTTTTCAAGCTGACAAATTTCCGAGACCCTCGCCCCGGTGAAATGCGCGAGCCATGGCACCCATCGGCGATACCCTTCCTTGTGCCTTGCTTCGCGCAGGATCTTCGTAGCTTCCTCGTCCGTGTACCCCCGTCGATCGGATGTCGGTCGGCCGCCTCGCGCGGAGTAAGAGCGGATACTCGAGATGAAATTCGACCGAAGGTGTCCATTGTCGAACCCCCAGCGGATGATCGCCTTCGTCGCATTGAGGTAGTTGGCGACCGTCTCTTCGCTCTTGTTCTCGAGGAGGGCCAGCTTCCACAGGGAGGCATCCGCGGTCGTGGCGTCGCTCAGGGTGCGCCCTCGCGTCTCGAGAAATTCTTCGAGGCTCTTGAGCTTGCGGAGAAAGCCTTCTGCGGTCTTTGCGGTCGGCTTTTCCGACTTCTCCCACATTCCGTGAAGGTCGACACTGGTCAGGGCACTCGATGGGGGTAGCGGAGGGGCTTCCGCCGGCGGCAGGGCCTGCACTTCAGGTGTCGGCGCGACGGTTCCAGCCTGACGTTCTTTGATGACCGTGATGGCGTCGAGCCATGCATCGTTGAAGGCATGGTTGATCCGTCGGTCGGCCGCCGAGCCGTAACGGAAATAGACTCCCGCTTGCCGCAATGTGACGAGGGCATCGTCGTCGAAGTGGATCTCGCTGAAATCGCCGCGTGCGATCATGTCTCGCGCGAGCGCTTCGTCCTCGTCGAGCCTGCGGTTGAGGGCGGCGTGCGCCTCGGGCGTCATCGCGCGGTCGCCGCGTCGGAGTGTCTCGTCCGCCCTGAGTTTTCGACTGCGGAATACCGAAGCGAGGTGGCGCACCATCGCCTCGTCGACGTCGCCTACGAACGAGACGGCAGACGAACGAGAACAATTTTCGGCGATCTGCAAAATCGTTTCGGCTTCTGCGTCCAGGGCGATCGCCAGTCGGCGCGCCTCCTCCTCATCGCTCGTCCGAAGGCTCACCCAGAACTCGCGCGACGCGCGCGTGCCCCGCAAGCTGATGGCGGCATCGCGGCGAAAGACGACCGGTCCGGCGCTTTTGAGGATTTCCTGCAACGCCGGCCGGAGGTGTGAAGGCACGGTACGACGGAAGTAGAAGGTCCGTCCGCGGCGGATGAGGCCCACCATCTGTCTCATGGCTTCGTAGCACTCCTTCGTAGCAGGAGCGGTCTCAGAAGCCCACGGAATCAAAAAGATTCCGTTATTGCAGATGGTTAGGGGGTTAGTGGCGGAGACGGAGGGATTCGAACCCTCGATACCCTTATTAGGGGTATGCTCATTTAGCAAACGAGTGCCTTCAGCCTCTCGGCCACGTCTCCGGCGCACCGGCTCTAGAAGCTCCGGGGCGGCGGGTCAAGCCGGTCCGCGCGCCTTCGCCAAGGGGTCACGGCGGGCGATCCGTAACGCGCGAATGCGCGTGCTCGGCACGGCTGAGAAGATCGGACTGGTGGCCCTTCCCCATCACGGGGCGGGGGCGCTCCAGGCCATCGGGGTCGCGGACGATCCGCGCTGCGCTGGCGCTTCTCGAACCTTCGAAAATCGCGAACCAGCGCAGTTTCTCGGGAGGACTCTGCCCGCGCCCATCTCAACCCGAAGGAATCCCGTCGGACCCGATGCGGATCGTCCCGCATCGGGTCCTATCGAGACATGGACTCGTGTGTCGATCGCCGGAGGGCGGCGTCAGCCTTGCGTCTCCGCCAGCCGCTTGCGCTGAACCTTGCCGTTGGCGGTGCGCGGCAGCGAATCGAGGAAGCGGATCGCGCGGGGGCATTTGTACCCGGCCAAGCGTTCGGAGCACCATGCCAGCAACCCGTCCGCATCGGGCTCGGCGCCGGGACGCGGGACGACGAAAGCCGCGATCACCCGCACATCGGCCCGCACGGCCAGTTCCGCCACACCGACCTCGGCCACGTCAGGATGAGCCGCCAGCACGCTCTCAACTTCCACCGGAGAGACCCGGTAGCCCATGGCGTTCATGAGGTCGTCGTTGCGGCCGTGGAACCAGAGGTAGCCATCCGCATCGAGGCTGGCGAGGTCGCCGCCTGCGAACCACGCGCCGCGCATCACAGCCGCCTCTTCCTCGGGTCGCTGCCAATATCCGAGCATCAGGCCGGGCTCGGAGCGGTGGACCGCCAGCAAGCCCGTCTCGCCGGGGGGCAGGGGTTCGGGCGGTCCATCGACCGGCAGGATCGCCACGCATCGGCCGGGCTGGGGGCGGCCGGGTGAGCCGGGTCGGACGGCAATGGTCGGCCCGCTCGACACGTAGGTCGAGACCTCGCTCATTCCGAGCGCTTCGTAGAGCGGGATGCCGGTGCGGTCGGTCCATTCGGCCAGGAGATCGGGGCTCAGCGCCTCGCCCGCCGTGACCCCGTGGCGAAGCCGCGCGAGGTCGTAGGCGGCGAGGTCCGAATATTTGAGGATCTGGCGGTAGACGCTCGGGACGGCGGCGAAAATCGTCGCGCCGTGCATTTCGATCAGGCGTGGCCAAGCTCCTCGGTCGCGCGGGCCGTTATAGAGAACCGCCGTGGCGCCGCAGGCCCACGGATCGGTGATGCCGACGCCGAGCGTGTAGGTCCAATTCATCGTGCCGGCATGGAGCATCACGTCGGACTCGGTCAGACCGAGCCAATGGGCATGCATCGGCCGTCGGCCCCAAATGGCCCGATGCGCGTGAAGCACGCCTTTCGGACGGCTGGTGGTGCCGGAGGTGTAGACCAACGTCGCCGGATCGTCGGCGCCGGTATCGGCGTAATCAGCGAGCGGCGGGCCCGCCTTCATCGCGGTGACGGCATCCGCGTCGAGCCAGAGCCGTCCGTCGTCCGACGGGGGCTTCGCGAAGCCTTCGCCGACGACGATCGCCGCCACGCCGGCATTGTCCATCAGGAAGGCGGCCTCGTCCGGCGTCAGCTGGGGGGAGGAGGGCAGCGCCACGAGGCCGGCAGCCAGGGCGCCGAAATAGACCAGCACGTAATCCGTCTCGTTGCCCATGCGGATCATCACCCGGTCGCCCGGCTTCAGGCCGCAACCGAGAAGGCCCGCTGCAATGCCGCGCACGGCACGGTCGGCCTGTCCGAAGGTCAGGCGGCTCACCGCTCCGCTCTCTCCGGCCATCACCAGTGCCGTCTTGTCGCCGCTTTGCCGCGCATTCTCCGCGAGACAATGACGGGCCGCATTGAAGCGAGGCGGTGGAAGGCGGTCGTCGGGTATCGGCACGGCGGCGTCCGGTCGTCTCGATGCGTCATCCGGTGTCCGCCGCCGTTCGAGGCCCGTCAAGAAGGGGGGGCGGCTCCGGGACCGGCAGGAAGGAGCCGCATGTTCACGCGTCGCCAAACCACTATGGCCGGATTGGCCGCTCTGATTGTGTCCGACCGCGTGGGACCGGCACGGGCCGCATCGTTCGAGGATGCCCTCGCCGAAATCGAGGTGCGGAGCGGTGGACGGCTCGGCGTCGCGGTCCTCGACACCGGCTCCGGCGAATTGACCGGACGCCGGATCGACGAGCGCTTTCCCCTCTGCAGCACGTTCAAGGCGCTGGCCGCGGCCGCCGTTCTCGCGCGGGTCGACGCGCAAGAGGAGCGTCTGGATCGCCGCGTGGTGTTCGGGCGTGAGGCACTGGTGCCGTATTCTCCGGTCACCGAGCCCCGCATCGGCGGATCCGGCATGAGTCTCGCGGAATTGTGCGAGGCCGCCGTGATCCGCAGCGACAACACGGCGGGCAATCTCCTGCTTCAGGCGATCGGCGGCCCGGCGGGACTGACCGCGCAACTCCGCGCGTTCGGGGATGAAGTGACGCGGCTCGACCGAACCGAGCCGACGCTCAACGAGGCCGTGCCGGGGGATCCGCGGGATACGACGAGCCCGGGGGCGATGGCGCGCACCCTCGCGGGGCTGACCCTCGGCTCCACCCTGACGCAGCCCTCCCGCGACCGGCTGACGGCTTGGCTTCTCGACAATCGCACCGGCGGTAAGCGGCTGAGGGCCGGGCTGCCGTCGGGCTGGCGGATCGGCGAGAAGACCGGAACGGGCGAGTATGGGACGACGAACGATGTCGGCGTCATCTGGCCGCCGGACGGCGCCGCGCAGGTCGTCGCCGTTTACCTGACCGCCACGGATCGGCCGCTCTCCGAGCGCGAGGACGCCATCGCCGCCGTGGCACGGGCGGTGGTCGCCGATTAGGTTCGGTTCAGTCGAGGGTCCGTTGCGACCCGGCACCGTCGAGCTGACGCGTCTGCCGGATCGGACGGATGCCCCCCGAGAGGACTGAAGCCGCACCGTCCACGAGCTCGAGCCAGAGGAATCGGGCCGGATCGACCGGTCCCGGCAACACGAGCCGCCCCGGGGGGACCGGCGCGAAGCCGAAGCGGCGGTAATAGGGAGCGTCGCCCACCAGCACGACGACGCGATGACCGGAGGCGCGGGCGGCGTCCAGGCTCGCTCGCATCAGCGCGGTTCCGATTCCGCGATCCGAGAAGCTCGGATCTACGGTGAGCGGCCCGAGGACGAGGAGGCGCCCCCCTTCGGCCTCCGCCGGGCCGACGCGGACCGAACCGACGAGATAGGTGCCGACCAGAGCCGTCAAACAGAGCTCGGCGAGGGGAGCCGTGCCTTCGCGCAGGCGATAGGCGGTGCGGGCGAAGCGTCCCGGTCCGAAGGCGCGGGCGTGCAGTCGCTCGATGGCCGGCCCGTCCTCGGGTTGTTCGCGGCGGATGACGAGGGGGAGGGCGGTCAAGGCGGGCGTCATCCGGGAGCGGGGACGACGGCCGATAGCAGTCCCGTCCGCAGCCGGCAAACTGTGCGCGATCACGCCGCCTTGGCGGAGAAATCGATCCGGGGATCGATCCACGTATAGATCAAATCAGACACCAGATTCACCGCGAGGCCCAGCAGCGAGAAGATGTACAATGTCGCGAACACCACCGGGTAATCGCGGCCGACGATGGAGGTGAAGGACAGCAGCCCGAGCCCGTCGAGGGAAAAGATTGTTTCGATGAGGAGCGAGCCGGTGAAGAAGGCGGTGATGAAGGCGCCGGGGAAGCCCGCGATCACGATCAGCATCGCGTTCCGGAAGACGTGACCGTAGAGTACGCCGCGCTGAGTCAGGCCCTTCATCCGCGCCGTCAGAACGTATTGCTTGCGGATCTCGTCGAGGAACGAGTTCTTCGTCAGCAAGGTCGAGGTCGCGAAGGCGCCGAGCACCAGGGCAGCGAGCGGCAGGGCCAAGTGCCACGCGTAATCGACCGCCTTCCCCCACAGCGAGAGGGACTCGAAGTTCTCGGAGGTCAGGCCGCGGATCGGAAAGATCTGCACGAACGAGCCGCCGGCGAACAGGATGATCAGCAGGATGCCGAACAGGAAGCTCGGGATCGCGTATCCGATGATGACGACGGCGGAGGTCCAGACGTCGAAGCGCGAGCCGTCGGAGACCGCCTTGCGAATGCCGAGCGGGATCGAGATCGCGTAGGAGATCAACGTCATCCACAAACCCAGCGAGATTGAGACCGGCAGCTTCTCCTTGATGAGCTGCAGCACGCTCACATCGCGGAAATAGCTTCGGCCGAAATCGAACCGGGCGTAGTCCCACAACATCTTGGCGAAGCGTTCCGGTGCCGGCTTGTCGAAGCCGAACTGGGCCTCGAGCTTCTTGATGAAGGCCGGGTCCAGACCCTGCGCGCCGCGATACTTGGCGTTCTCCGAGCCGCTGCGGCTGACGCCGCCGAGATCGCCCTGTCCGCCGGTGACACGGTTGAGCGAACCCTCCTGCTGGCCCTGAAGCTGCGCGAGCACGCGCTCCACGGGGCCGCCGGGGGCGAACTGGATGATCGCGAAGGTGATCAGCATGATTCCGAAAATCGTCGGGACCATGAGGGCGAGGCGCCGCAGGATGTAGCCGAGCATCGGGGTCGAACCTCAATCCCGGCCGATCTGCCGAGCTTTCTGGGCGTCGTACCACCAGAGATCGGGCGTGCCGAGACCGTACGCCGGCGGGGTCGCCGGATGGCCGAACACGTCCCAGGTCGCCAGCCGGTAGCTCGGCGCGTACCACATCGGAATCCAGTAGCGGCCGGCGCGCAGCACCCGGTCCAGCGCGCGACAGGCCGCTTCGAGTTCGGCACGGGAGGCCGCCGTGACGGCCTTCTCGACCAGGGCGTCCACCACCGGACTGCTGATGCCGGCGATGTTGTTGGTGCCCGGTATCGCGGCGGCGGACGATCCGAAGCTCGTGCGCAGTTCCGGGCCCGGCGTCGCCCCCTGCGAGGCGTTGCGAACCACGATATCGAAATCGAAATCGCGCACCCGCAGCTGATACTGCGAAGCATCGACGATGCGCTGGCTGGCCCGAATCCCGAGACGTGCCAGATTGCGGATGAAGGGCTGGGTCCGGGCCTCCCAGATCGGGTCGTTGTCGAGGAACTCGAACGCGATCGGTGCGCCGCTCGGCAGCTTGAAGACGCTGCCGTCGCGGGTGCAGCCGGCTTCCTTGAGCAGCGCGTTGGCGCGGCTGAGCAGAGCCCGGTCCTGACCCGATCCGTCGGTCGAGGGTGGTACCCAGGCATCGCCGAACACCTCGGCCGGCAGATGCTGAGGATGGGCATCGCGCAGGGGTTCGAGCAGAGCGAGCTCATCGGGCCCGGGCTTCCCCGTCGCCTTGAGATCGGATCGTTCGAAGAACGATTCGGTCCGCACGTAGGTGTCGTACATCTGGTTGCGGTTGGTCCAAGCGAAGTCGAAGCAGAGTCCGATTGCTTCGCGCACCCGCGGATCCTTGAAGACGTCGCGGCGGGTATTGAACCACCAGCCCTGGATGCTGGCCGGCGCATTGTTCGGGAGGGTCACCCGCTTGACGCGACCCTCGCGGGCAGCCGGAAAATCGTAACCGTTCGCCCAGATCGAAGATGTGAATTCCTCGCGGTAGGTGAAGGCCCCGCTCTTGAACGCCTCGAATGCCGCTTGCCGATCGCGGAAATACTCGTAGCGGAGCGCGGCGAAATTGTTTCGCCCGACATTCACGGCAAGCTCGGCGGCCCAGTAATCCGGCACGCGCTCCAACTCGATGAACCGACCGACATCCATCCGCCCAACGCGGTAGGGCCCGGAGCCGAGGGGCGCTTCGAGCGTCGAGGCCTCGAAATCCCGGCCCTTCCACCATGTCTCCGAGAAGATCGGCAGGCCGGCCACGGTCTGGGGAAGGTCGCGGGCATATCCCGGCTTGTAACGGACGAGCACGACATCGTCGGCTTCGGATGTCGCGTCTTCGAGATCGAGGAGCTCCTGCGCGATGGCCGGGTGCCCCTTGTCGCGCAGGACCTTCAGAGAAAATGCGACATCGCGGGCGGTGAGCTTCGAACCATCGTGGAAGTGAGCCTGCGGCCGGAGACGGAAACGCTGGCTCAGGCCATCTTCGCTCGTCTCGACGGTGCGGGCGATCAAACCGTAAAGCGCGTCCGGCTCGTCCAGGGCGCGCACCATCAGGCTGTCGAAGGTGAAGTTCAAACCCGCCGCGCCGTTGCCGCGGAAGACGTAGGGATTGAGGGTATCGAAGGTGTCGAAGGCCTGATTGCCGAAGGTCTGGACGAGCTGCGTCGAGAAGCGCCCGCCGCGGGGTGCCATCGGATTCACGTAGTCGAAATTCGTGAAATCGGAGCCGTATTTCAGCTCACCGAAGCTCGACAATCCGTGGCGAGGGCCGGTCGGCGCGGCGTGAGCGAAGCGGGGCAGGGCTGCCGAGGTGGCCAGAACCCCGGCACCGAGGATGATGCCGCGGCGATTCAGGGCGCCGCTCAACGCGGCGCTCCGGTCTTGGCGGCCAGCGCCTCGTCGTACCACCACGTCGTCGGGAAGCCGGACGATCCGTATTTCGGCAGGACCGCCGGCCGGCCAAAACGGTTCCAGCGGATCGTGCGCGTCACCGGCGACGACCATTGCGGCACGACGTAATTGCGGGACAGCAGCGCCCGGTCGAGCGCGCGGGTCGCCGCCACGAGGGTTTCGCGGTCGCTGGCGAAGATCAGCTTCTCGATGAGCGCGTCGATCCCCGCATCCTTGATCCCGGCGATGTTGCGTGAGCCCGGCTTGTCGGCCGAGGCCGACCCCCAATACTCGCGCTGTTCGTTGCCCGGCGAGAGCGATTCCGGCCAGTTCGACGTGGTGATATCGAAGTCGAAGGCGCGCAGCCGATTCTGGTACTGCGCCTGATCGATCACGCGCACGCTCGATTGAATGCCGATGAGTTTCAGCTGCGCCGCGAACGGTAGAATGACGCGCTCGAAGACATTCTGGAATTCTAGAAACTCGACCGTCAGGGGCTCGCCGGTGGCCTTCGAGACCATCTGTCCGCCCTTCAATTCGTAGCCCGCCTCCTTGAGGAGACCGACCGCTTGGCGCAGGTTTGCCCGCACGGCGTCCGGCGTGTCGTTGACCGGGTTCCGGTAGGGCTCGGTGAAGACCCGCGGGAGCAGCTTGTCCTTCACGCTGTCGAGGATGGCCCGCTCGATTCCCTCCGGCAGGCCGGACGCCGCCAGTTCGGAGCCGTAGAAATACGAATCGATGCGGCTGTACTGCCCGTAGAACAGCTGCCGGTTCATCTCCTCGAAATTCATCGCGAGATTGAAGGCACGCCGCACGCGCTCATCCTTGAACTTGTCGCGGCGCAGGTTGAACACGAAGGCTTGCATGATGCCGGTGCCGCGGCCGGGAAACTCTTCCTTGACGAGGCGGCCATCCTTCACGGCGGGGAAATCGTCGTACTGCGTGGCCCAGTTCCGGGCGATATTCTCGGAGCGGAAGTCGTAGAGATCGCCTTTCAACGCTTCCAGAAGAACCGATCCATCACGAAAATATTCGAAGCGGACGGTGCCGAAATTGTTGCGCCCGCGATTGACCGGTAGATCCTTGCCCCAATAATCGGCGACCCGCTCGTAGATCGCGTAGCGGCCGGCATCGATCTTGGCCAAGCGATAGGGGCCGGAGCCGAGCGGGATTTCCAATGTCGTCTCGGTCGGATTGCGCGCTTTGCCGCTCGCATCCGTCCCTGTCCACCAATGCTTCGGCAGAACCTGCATCTGGCCCAGCACCTGCGGCAGTTCGCGGTTGCCGGCCTCTGTGAACCGGAACGTGACCTCACGTTCGCCCGTGGCCTCGGCCTTGCCGACGCTGTGGTAGTAAGCGGCGTAGAAGGGGCTGTTGGCCTTGAGCGTGTCGAAGGACCAGATCACATCCTCGACGGTCAGAGGTTTGCCGTCGTGCCACCGAGCGTCCGCGCGCAGACGATAGGCGACCGACATGCCATCGGGGGCGATGCGCACCGCTTCGGCCAATTGGCCGTAGGAGGAGAAGGGCTCGTCGCCCGAATCTTCCATGAGCGTGTCGTAAATCTGGGTGATCCCGCCTTCCAGATCCCCCTTCAATCCGTTGACGATCATGTTGAGATTGTCGAATCCGCCCTGGGATCCGAGGCGGACCAGTCCACCGATCGGAGCCTTCGGGTCGGCGTATTCGAAATGGGCGAAGTCCGGACCGTATTTCGGTTCGCCGAGCAGGGTCAGCGCGTGGCGCCAAGTTCCCGACGCTTTGCCGGATGCGTCCTGAGCCGACGCCCGCGCCGCCGATTCTGCGGGCTCCTGAGCCGAGGCTGGGGATCGCAATCCGAGGACGGCGAGCGCACCGGCGAGGAAGCTTCGGCGAGCAATCACGGCGTGTTCCGTCACGTTGGCGCTCTCTCCCGGTCTCTCAGGAATAACGAGAATTTCTGGCCGTTGTTCTAGGACGGCGGGCTGTTCACGCCAAGCGGTCCCGTCCGCGCAGGCGCGTTCGGCGACGAATGGGAATTGGCCTTGCCTCACCGGCATGCGCTCAAACGGGGAGGCGCAGGCTTGAATTTCTCCGTGTTGTGCGATGCGGGCTTCGGCCTCTGACTAGGCCATTCACAGGGTGCGGTCCCGCCTCCGGCATCATGGCAGGAGCTCAATGCGGAGCGGATCCATCCCGGTCCCGTCGTTGGCCGTGATCGCGCGACAAAAAAGGCCGGACCTTTCGATCCGGCCTTCCGTCACGTCCGTGTGCGATGAAATCAGGGCTTGGGCGCCTCGGCCGGCTTGTCCGTCGCGGGCGGCGTCGCCGGCGCGGTCGGCTGCTGCTGCGCGTCGGTGCCGCCCGACGGCTTGGCGATGTCCGGCTGCGACGGGGCGACCTCGTTCTGCTGCGGCTGCTTCTCGGGCGCCGGCACCGTCCGGGCAGTGTCCTTGCCGTCCCCCTGATTGCCCTGGGGCGCGTTGGTCTCGGGCTTCTTGCTCTTGTCCCCGGTGGCGCTTTCAGGTGCCTTGGTCTCGGCAGGCTTCGTCTCGGCAGGCTTGGCGTCGCTCTTGTTCTCGGCAGCCTTCTCAGCCGGCTTGGCCTCTTCCTTCTTCTCGGCGGCCGGGAGGGGCTTCGGGCTGTCGGACAGCGTGCGCAGGTACGCGACGACGTTGGCCCGCTCGGCCGGTGAGCCGATCCCGGCGAAGGCCATCTTCGTGCCCTTCACGTAGCCCTTCGGATTCTCGAGGAAATGGTCGAGATCGTCGTAGGTCCAGGTGCCGCCCTTCTCCTTCAGGGCGGCGGAATACTCGAAGCCGGGTTCATGCGCCTTCTGTCGCTCCACCACGTCCCACAGATGCGGGCCGACCTTGTTCGGGCCGCCCTTCTCGAAGCTGTGGCAGGCCTGGCAGGCCTTGGTGCCGGCCTTGCCCTTCTCGGCATCGGCGCTGGCAAGGCGAACGGCAATCGGCTCGGCCTTCGGTGCGGCGGCCGATGCGGAAGCGGCCTTCGGCTCGGGCTCCGGCAGCGGGTAGCCCGCATTGCCGGCCGGCTTCGGGTGATAGATCAGCTCCGCAACGAAACCCGACCCGACCGCGAACAACAGGGCACCGAGAACCGCGCCGGCGACCTTGTTCAGCTCGAAGGAATCCATGCTCGACAGCTCCGGCGCGCGGGAAGAGAGCCCGGCGGATGGGGGCCCGACGGGCAAGACGCCGGACTTTGGAAGACTTCGAGGGTGATTAGCCGTTCGGGGCCGATCTTGACAATGGGCCGCGTACGCTGCGCGCTGTCGCATAGGGCGTTCTGAAACGGATTTCGGTGGGCGATCGGCGTCGGCGCCCTGTCATGACAAGCCGCGCGGCCCCTGTTAGAGGCTGCCGACGAGAGCCGGCGGGCTCCGGTGCCCGGTGCGGGGGCCCGAAGACCCGGCCGGACAGCCTCATCCGGTTCATCATGTCCGATCCGCTGATCCTGATTCCGGCGCGCCTCGCCGCGACACGCCTTCCGAACAAGCCGCTCGCCGACATCGCCGGAGAGCCCATGATCGTCCATGTCTGGCGTCGGGCGATCGAGTCCGGTGTCGGGCCGGTGGTGGTCGCCACCGACGCTCCCGAGGTCGTCGAGGCAATCGAGTCCCGCGGCGGACTGGCCGTGACGACCCGGGCCGACCACCCATCCGGGTCGGACCGTCTCGCCGAGGCGCTGGAGATCGTCGATCCCGACGGCAATCACGATGTGGTCGTCAACGTGCAGGGCGATCTTCCGACGATCGATCCCGGTATCATCGCCGCCGCGGTGACCCCGCTCGCCGATCCGCAGGTCGACATCGCGACCCTCGCGGCCCTGATCGAGCGGGATGGGGAGGCGGACGATCCCAACGTGGTGAAGATCATCGGCCACCATGTCGCCCCGAACCGCTTGAGGGCGCTCGCCTTCACCCGTGCCCGCGCCCCGTGGGGAAACGGCCCGCTCTTCCACCATATCGGCCTCTACGCCTATCGGCGGAAGGCGCTGCAACGGTTCGTGAGCCTGCCGCAGGGCGAACTCGAGCAACGGGAGAAGCTGGAGCAGCTGCGCGCCCTCGAGGCAGGGATGCGCATCGACGCCATGGTCGTCACCGACCTGCCCCTGGGTGTCGACACCCCCGCCGATCTCGAACGCGCCCGGGCGCTGCTGTCCGCTCGACGCCTGAACTGAAGCTCGGACCGCCATGACCGATCGCACCATCGCCTATCAGGGCGAACCCGGGGCCAACTCGCACATCATCTGCGCCCAGGCTTATCCAGGTTGGCGCTACCTCGCCTGCCCGACCTTCGAAGACGCCTTCGCGGCGGTGAACGAGGGGAATGCCGCGTTGGCGATGATTCCGATCGAGAATTCGATCGCGGGGCGCGTGGCTGACATTCACCACCTGATCCCGACTTCGCGGCTGCACATCGTGGCCGAACATTTTCTGCCGATCCACTTCCAGCTGATGGTCCTGCCGGGCGCGTCCAGCGACGAGCTGAAGAGCGTGCACAGCCACATCCACGCCCTCGGCCAGTGCCGCCGCATCATCCGTCGCCTCGGTCTGAAGGCGGTGGTGGCGGGTGACACTGCGGGGGCGGCCCGTGAGGTGGCGGAAGCCCGCGACCCGAGCCGCGCGGCGCTGGCCCCCGCTCTGGCGGCGGAGGTCTACGGTCTTGATATCGTGGAGCGCGACGTCGAGGACGAAGCGCACAACACGACGCGTTTCGTGGTGTTCGCTCCGGAGCCCGTAATGCCGGAGCCCGGCGGCGATCCCACGGTGACGAGCTTCATCTTCCGGGTGCGCAACATTCCGGCTGCCCTCTACAAGGCGCTCGGGGGGTTCGCGACCAACGGCGTCAACATGTCGAAGCTCGAGAGCTACATGGTCGAGGGCCAGTTCACCGCGACCCAATTCTACGCGGAGGTCGACGGACATCCCGAGGACGACGGCCTGCGCCGCGCGCTCGAGGAATTGCGCTACTTCTCCCGCGAGGTTCGGATCGTCGGCACGTATCCGGCTCATCCCTTCCGGGAAACGACCCGGCAGGCGGCAGAATAACGGAGACGATGAGGGATCTCTGATCGGACCGGATCCGGGCCTGGCTTGCCGCACGTTCCGTCGCCGCGCCGATAGCTTATAGGGCGATCGCGAGCGCACTCATCTTGCCTAACAACCCACGTCGCCGCGAAGCCACAGATTGGGCATCCCGGGTACGCGTCAGCGCCTCGAGATGCGGCCAAAATTCCTAAAAGGCCAAATCGTACTCAGCCGCCTGTATCAGCCGGATCAAACAGCGTCGTCGGCGGAATCGCCATCCAGGATCGTTTCCAGATCACCCATCAGCGCATCGAGCTGGTCGGACGTTGCGCGGATCTTGAACTTCGTCCCATCCTGCGCCTCGACGGCGATTTCGATGTGATCGTCCACCTGCGCAGCGAGCGCCTGCTTGAGCGCGTAAGTGGTCACGTCCTTGGCCATGAAAATCCTCTCAAAGCTGTCCTGCGCCAATCGGCGGGGTGGGAAGCGGCGAGGGGCGTCCGTGTTCCACGCCCGATCGGGACGACGCGTCGCAGCCATTCAGCCCTCCACGGTCGAGGCAGAAAACGAGCAGGTTCTCCCCGGACCCGTTTCGCTTGGCCGGAAGTTGTCTCGGCGCGAGGGTTGTTCCGGGGGAGGCATCCATGATGCTGCGACACGTGATGCTGGGCGCATTGCTCGGTGGCATCGCAACCGCCAGCGATGCGGCAGCGCAGGGAATGATGCTGACGCAACCGCGCGAATCCGCTCCCCAAACCCAATCGATAGATGTTGCGCCGAAACGGCCTTGGGCCCTAACGGCTCACGAGGCGGCCCCAAAAGCCACCGGGCAACTGCCGAACCAGGCAACCGGACCGAAGCGCGAGCGCGTCGTTCGGGACATTTGCATCGGATGCGACGCGCCCTGACGATCGCTCGAAGGGGTCGGTTGGCGCCAGGACCTTAAACAGTTGAAATACGTTCCAGGCCATTAAATTGCTTGGCCAAAACCCGGATTCTTCTTCTCCGGTTGTCTTTTGGATAATCCTCCAAGCCGCTGAAGGGCTTCCAATTCAGCGACCGCCGACACGGCGGCGTAGGCGATAGCTGTACCAAAGTGCGTCGTGCATCCGCTGGGGCAAGACAACGCTCAACGTTTGAAGCCTTCGCGCGAAAGCGATAGCGGTTGTCCTACCTATGATGGAATCGTAGTCGGCTATGGACTGCATCGAACACCGATGTGTGATCGCCCACGCTCAGGAACGATGTGGTTATTTACATTTTGTACAACTATGTTGCGCACCATCTTAGCATTGTCTGGCTGACTGGTAGCTCGATCGGCTACACGTCAAATACGGATGCATGTATTACTTATGAAACTCTGAAAGGAGGTATTTCAATGTACGGACAATGCCTTCACAGTGCCAAGCTGCTGTTTGCCGCCGCCGATGCGACATGGCGGTGTGAAGCTCAGAAATCCCTCGGACCCAATTCGAGCGACTTCAAATCCATCGCCTCGCTGAAAGTCCGCGGAGACTCTGGTACGCTGCTCCGCACAGCTTTTGACGCGCGCGAGCGAGCTTATGCTATCTTACACCAAGCCATCAACGCATCTTCAATCGGAGAAAATGAACAATATTAATCGAATTATTTTGGGTTGACAAAAATATACCGGCTATTTCAGGTAATACTTTTGAGCAGGGGGCGTTAGTCCGCCTGGGTGCTTTCTTTCGGCGATCTCGAACGGCCGGATAATTTTTAGCGTGCCGATTAAAGATTGCGCCGCAACCGCATTCGGTCATCAACGCTACGGCATAAGTCGGCGGCGGTAGATCCGGACTCTCAATCTCATTCCGTCGCATCGCTCAACGTCGCTGCTTCGTACGAAGCGGCGGAGCATTCCGACTGATCTCGGTCGACACTCTCGATGAAAATGTAGGAGATAATCTGCGATGTATTTGGTGGGCGCACTAGGGTTCGAACCTAGGACCCGCTGATTAAGAGTCAGCTGCTCTACCAACTGAGCTATGCGCCCTTCGGTCTCGTCTTCGAGGCCGTGCCGCGGAGCCACCAATCCCCTGCGGTGACGGGCAATTAGCAACGCTCGGGCGGGCTGTCCACCCCATCGTCGAAAATTTTGCCGGGACGATCGAAACGGGCCAGCCGCTGGACCGGGCGCGCCGCGTGACGGAGGGCGCAGTCTCGGCTACAGCGCGAGGCATGAGCGCGCGCCCTTTGCGAATCGGAACCCGCGGCAGCCCCATGGCGCTGGCGCAAACCGGCATGGTCCGTGACCGGATCGTCGCGGCCAATCCCGGGCTTGAGACCGAGATCGTCGTCGTCTCGACCGTAGCCGACCGTATCCTGGATCGGCCCCTCTCTGAGATCGGCGGTAAGGGACTGTTCACGAAGGAACTGGAGCAGGCGCTGTTCGCCGACGCGATCGATGTCGCGGTCCATTCCATGAAGGATGTCGAGACCTGGCTGCCCGACGGGTTGGCCATCGCCTGCATCCTCGAGCGTGACGATCCCCGCGACGCTTTTCTCACCGCGGGCACGGCCACCGGCTTCGCCGATTTGCCTGCGGGTTCTCGGGTCGGCACCTCGTCGCTGCGACGGGGCGCGCAGGTTCTGATGCACCGGCCGGACCTGCGGATCGTGCCGCTCCGCGGCAACGCCAATACGCGCATGCGCAAGCTGGAGGCCGGCGAGTGCGATGCGACGTTACTGGCGCTGGCCGGCCTCCAGCGCCTCGGCATGGAGAATGTCGCCCGCTGCGTCCTGTCCGTCGAGGAAATGCTGCCCGCAGTGGCCCAGGGCGCCCTGGGTATCGAGTGCCGAGCGGGGGACGACGATATCCGTGCTCTGCTCGCCCCGATCGCTTGTGCCGCCACCACGACGGCGCTCAAGGCCGAGCGCGGATTGCTTGCCGAACTCGACGGGTCTTGCCGGACCCCCATCGCGGCACTCGCTCAACTCGACGGTGACCGGATCAGACTCGACGGACTGCTGTTTCTGCCGGACGGCTCGCAGCATTGGGCCGTTCACCGGGAGGGCACCGTCACCGATGCCGAGGCCATCGGACGGGATGCAGGCGCCGAACTGAAGCGGGCTGCCGGTGACGTGTACTTCGCTCACCTCAAGTGAGCGACATGCGTAGGACGTTTTGCGTTGGCACGGCCGACGGTCCGAAGCACGTTGATTGGGTCAATCGCGACCGTTCTGCTACGCACATGCCTACGGGCATGCGTATTGAGTAAAACTCACGAGGCTTTGCGGATCTTCTTCGGCTGCGGCGATCCGATCACCGACGGCTGCCAATGTGTCTGTCGGCCCAATGCGCCAAATGCTCGGTGCCTGCTTGCTAGGTAGCGCTCGATGGCAATTCGGGCGCCTCGCTTCAGCCCACCGCGCGCAATGTTTGGTGTTGGGGATCCGTGCCCGCCATCATGCGAGCCAGTCCGAGGATCTCGCGGATCTGGAACGGTTTCCGGACATAGATGCTGCCCGTCACGGAACGGCGCTCCGATGGCGGTGACGTGGAAGCATAGACGACCGGTCGCTGCGGGTGTCGCTCGCGATAGGCTGCGGCCACCGTCCAGCCGTCGATGAGACCGGGCAGGTTGATATCCGTGAACAACCAATCGATCGCGGTCCGGCCATCGCGCAGCATCGTCAGCGCCGCCTCGCCGCTCGACGCCGTGAGCACGGCGATGCCTTCCTGCTCGCACAACTGCGTGAGCATTTCGAGCAGAAGGTAATTGTCCTCGACAATGAGGACCGTCGGACGTGAAACCATGGCCTTGTCCCGGTGGCGCACGTCCACCATCACATCGGCTTTCGGTTAAGGTTCCCTTGAGGAGACCCCGTCACGCCGCAGATACGCTAGGCAGGAGAGCGTAATGCCCACCCCCGAGTTCGACGCCGATGCCATGGCCGACCTGGAGGACCTCTTTGGGCGTCCGCGGCTGCTCGAACTGCTGGGCGCCTTGGATCAAGAGATCGTCAACCGACTTGTGCCCCCGTCCGATGATCGTGAGCAGCTCGCGCGCGACGCCCATATTTTGGTCTCATCGAGTGGCGCCCTCGCGTTCTCGACCCTGTCTCACTCCTGTGCACGCCTGGAACAAGCTTGCTTGCGGCAGGTGGAGGTTGATGCGGCCCTGAGCGACGCGCTGAATGATGCGGCGCGAGCGCGATCGGCGATTGCTGCCTTACGGACCAGCTGAGTCGTCGAGCGTTGCTGCAGAGCAACACCTGTCCGTGAAGACAGTTCGCTCATGATCCCGTCCTAGGCGCGCCGCAAAGTTGGACGATGGCGAGCGTGTGCCGCCGCACCGGATCGTGCCAAGGCGAAGGCTAGGACGCCCTCAGCGTCAAGGACGCTTAACCATCAGCGGCTAAATCGGTCGCCAGTGGACATAACCGGCGCGCCATCGACGTGCCGAGGAGAACGACGATGCCGACACCCGCGCGTATCCGTGGGCTTTCCCTCACCCTTGCACTCTGCGCTGCCATCAGCCTCGGCGCCTGCTCCAAGGACCAGAATCTCGCCGACGCATCGGGTTTCGGCGCGAACGGTGCGGCTGGTGGTATGGGCGGCGGTGCGGGACGACCCGGAAGCGCGCAGGATTTCGTGGTCAATATCGGCGACCGGGTGTTCTTCGAGTCCGACTCGACTGATCTGACACCGACGGCCACCGCGACCCTGGACAAGCAAGCTGCTTGGTTGCAGCGCTACCCGCGCTACTCCTTCCTGATCGAGGGCCATGCCGACGAGCGCGGCACCCGCGAGTACAACTTCTCCCTCGGTGCCCGACGCGGGCAGGCGGTCCAGGATTACCTCGCCTCCCGCGGCATCGCCGCGAACCGGATGCGAATGGTGTCCTACGGCAAGGAACGCCCGGTCGCGGTGTGCAACGACATCTCATGCTGGTCGCAGAACCGTCGCGCCGTGACCGTCCTCGACGGTGGCGCCGGTTCCTGAGGCCCGCTCGCGGAAGATCCCGGTTTTGCGGCCGGCCGGGCCTTCTGCTAACGCGAGGAACGGCCGCGAACGAATGGACGATCGGTGCCAGCCGCTATGCTCCGCCGCCTTCTCCTTACCGTCGGGATCGCTCTCGCCTGCTGCGCACCTGCGGGCGCGCAGGATGCGTCCGAGCTGATCGTCCGCCTGAATCGGCTGGAGAATGTCTCCCGCCAGATGTCGGGCCAGATCGAGACGTTGCAATACGAAAATCGTCAGCTGAAAGAGCAGCTGCGCAAGTTCCAGGAGGATGTCGAGTTCCGCTTCCAGGACGGGAAGGGAAGCGCCCCCGCCGCACCGCGTCGGGCGCCCGCGCCGCCTCCCGCGGCCTCGCCGGCCCCCTCGGGCGCACCCTACGGCGTTAATCCGGGCGAGGGTAAGCCGGCCAAGCGGGGCGATGCATTCGACCCGGCGCAGAATCCGAATGCACCCGGTGCGCCGAAACAATTCGGGACCACGCAGCCCTCGCTGCCGCTGCCCACTGGTGCCATCGCCGAGGCGGAGGCACCGATGCGCCGCGCGGGTGTGGACGAGGGCGATGCCGGCGAGCCCGGCGACACCGATCTGCCGCCCCCCGGCCTCGGAGGTCCGGTCGATATCGCGCCGCCCCAACCCCGCGCTGTGGTCGCGACGGCCGAGCCGCAGGGATCGGCCAGTATCGCTGCCACGGGCAGTGGCGACGCCCAGGCGGATTTCGAGACTGCCTACGCGCTCATCCGCGAACGGCAATATGAGCAGGCCGAAATGAGCCTGCGCCAGTTCATCCAGTCGCATCCGCGCAATAGCTTGGTGCCGAAGGCGACCTACTGGCTCGGTGAGAGCTACCTGCAGCGCAATCGCTCCCGCGAAGCCGCCGAGCAGTTTCTGAAAGTCTCGACCGACTACGCCAATTCCCCGGTCGCTCCTGAGGCAATGATGAAGCTCGGAGCCTCGCTCCATGCCCTCGGTGCCAAGGCGCAGGCCTGCGCGACCCTCGCGGAAGTCGAGCGCAAATTTCCGAGCGCGGGCGCCACGGTGCGCCAGGGCGTCGAGCGGGAGCTGAAGCGCGCCCGCTGCGCGGCTTGAGCCGAGCGGCAACAGGCTCCTCGATCGACGAGCGCATCGCCCGCGCGCTCACACCGATCCTCGACGCAGCCACGGCCCCCCTGCTGCTGGCCGTATCTGGGGGTCCGGATTCGACGGCCCTCATGCACGCGGCTGCCAGGTACGGATCGCCGGCAAGCCTGTCCGTCGCCACCGTCGATCATGGATTGCGCGCGGGCTCGACGGCGGAAGCCAGATCGGTCGGGGAACGGGCCGCCGCGCTCGGGTTGCGGCATGCCGTGCTGACCTGGGAAGCGCCCCGGCGCGACGGGCAGATCCAGGCCGAAGCGCGGGCCGCACGCTATCGCCTGTTGTCGGCGCATGCCGAGCGGGTCGGCGCCGAGATCCTCCTCACGGCCCATACACTCGACGATCAAGCCGAGACCGTCCTGATGCGTCTTATCGCCGGCAGTGGGCCCGCAGGCCTCGCGGGGATGCGCGCGGAACGTCGGCTCACGCCAAACTTGCGGCTTTCTCGCCCGTTTCTCTCGATCGAGAAGGCCGACCTCGTCTCTTACTGTAAGGCCCATTCGCTGAGCTTCGTCAGCGATCCATCCAATGGGGATGAGCGCTTCGCCCGCGCCCGGCTACGGCGGCTGATGCCGGCTCTGGAGGGGGAGGGGCTCACGGCATCGAGGCTGGCGCGGCTTGCGCATCGCGTCGCGCGCGACGATGCGGCTCTCGCGGCGACCGCCGCTGGTCTGTTCAAAGAAGTGACCCGCGAGAGTGAGGGGGAGGGGGTCGTTGTCGATGGCCGCCGCCTGGCCGGCGAAGCGGATGCGCTTGTCCTCCGTGTCATCGATACCGCTCTCGAAGCCGTTGCCTCCCAGCTCGAGGGGGAGCGGGTACCGAGACGGCTGGAGCGGCTGGAGAGCCTCGTCCTCGACGCGATTCTGCCCGCGTTGGCCCGAGGCGACACGATCCGACGGACCCTGAGGGGCGTGATTGTCAGCGTCGGTTCCTCGGGACGCATTCGCCTCACGCCCGCCGCGCCGCGTCGGATGCGGTGAACCGCGGCGATAATCCTGTGGGGCGACCTCGCCGCAGGGCGCTTCGATTTACTTGGCAAGGGGAGGAGCGCCGCCTACATTGGCTCCGAGCGCGTGGAGCATGCCCCGGCAGCCGCGGGAAGTCGCCCGCACGCCTCTCAGGACCGAGAGATGAACCCGAATTTCCGCAATTTCGCCCTGTGGGTCGTCATCTTCCTGCTGGTGCTTGCCCTTGTGACCCTGTTCCAGAACCCGGGTCATCGCGGCGGCGGCAGCGAGATCGCCTACAGCCAACTCCTGAATGATGCCGATTCCGGCAAGATCCAGTCCGTCGTGATCGCCGGTCAGGATGTCAGCGGCACCTATGTGGGCGGCGGCAATTTCACGAGCTACATCCCGAACGATCCGAGCCTCGTCTCGAAGCTTCAGAGCAAGGGCGTGTCGATCACCGCCCGCCCGCCGTCCGACAACACCCCGTGGTTCATCCAACTGCTGGTGAGCTGGCTGCCGATCCTGGTCTTCATCGGCGCCTGGATCTTCCTGAGCCGGCAGATGCAGTCCGGAGCGGGCCGCGCCATGGGCTTCGGCAAGTCGAAGGCGAAGCTCCTCAACGAGGCTCACGGACGGGTATCCTTCGAGGACGTCGCTGGCGTCGAGGAGGCCAAGGAGGATCTGCAGGAGATCGTCGAGTTCCTGCGCGATCCCCAGAAATTCCAGCGTCTCGGCGGACGCATCCCCCGCGGCGTTCTGCTGGTCGGCCCGCCCGGCACCGGTAAGACGCTGATCGCTCGCGCGGTCGCGGGTGAGGCCAACGTTCCGTTCTTCACGATCTCCGGTTCGGACTTCGTCGAGATGTTCGTCGGCGTCGGCGCGAGCCGTGTCCGTGACATGTTCGAGCAGGCCAAGAAGAACGCGCCCTGCATCATCTTCATCGACGAAATCGACGCGGTCGGTCGTCATCGCGGCGCGGGCCTGGGCGGCGGCAACGACGAGCGCGAGCAGACGCTCAACCAGCTGCTCGTCGAGATGGACGGCTTCGAGGCCAACGAAGGCGTCATCATCATCGCCGCGACCAACCGGCCCGACGTTCTCGATCCTGCCCTGCTGCGTCCCGGCCGCTTCGATCGTCAGATCATGGTGCCGAACCCGGACGTCACCGGCCGCGAGCGCATCCTGCGCGTCCACGTCCGGAAGGTTCCGCTGGCTCCCGACGTCGATCTCAAGACCATCGCTCGCGGCACCCCCGGTTTCTCCGGCGCGGACCTGATGAACCTCGTCAACGAATCGGCCCTGCTCGCGGCGCGTCGTGGCAAGCGCATCGTTACGATGCACGAATTCGAGGACGCCAAGGACAAGGTGATGATGGGTGCTGAACGGCGCACCCTGGTCATGACCGAGGACGAGAAGCGGCTGACCGCCTATCACGAGAGCGGCCACGCCATCGTCGCCCTCAACGTTCCGGCGACCGATCCGGTGCACAAGGCCACCATCATTCCCCGTGGTCGTGCCCTCGGAATGGTCATGCAGCTGCCCGAGCGCGACAAGCTGTCGATGTCGTTCGAGCAGATGACCTCCCGCCTCGCAATTATGATGGGCGGTCGCATCGCCGAGGAAATGACCTTCGGGAAGGACAAGGTGACCTCCGGCGCTCAGTCGGACATCGAGCAGGCGACCCGCCTTGCCAAGATGATGGTCACCCGCTGGGGCTTCTCGCCTGAACTCGGAACAGTGGCCTACGGCGACAACAACGACGAGGTGTTTCTGGGGATGTCGATGGGCCGTCAGCAGACGGTGTCCGAAGCGACGGCTCAGAAGATCGATGCCGAGGTGCGCCGACTGGTCGAGGCTGGACTCGAGGAGGCTCGTCGCATCCTCGCCGATCGCGCCGATGACCTCGAAGCGCTGGCCCAGGGACTGCTCGAATACGAGACTTTGTCCGGCGATGAGATTCGCAAGCTGCTCCAGGGTGAGCCGCCCGTGCGCGATTCCGGCGACGTGCCGCCGACGCCCGCCCGCGGTTCGCCGGTGCCGTCGACGGGTCGCGGGCGGCCTCGGGGCAGTGATGGCGGATTGGAGCCGTCCCCCCAGCCTCAGGGCTGACGCGGTCTCCCACGGCAACTTCTAATCAGGGCCCGCTCCGGCGGGCCCTTTTTTGTGCAACAGTGACGGGTGCCGTGTCAGATGCGGCGCGGCGGTTCACCATCGATTCGCCACGCTTCATCACCAGCCGTGTACCGCTTTATCGTATAGGGACCTGGGCAACCGGGAGCGACGGACTTGCGCAAGTACTTTGGAACCGACGGCGTCCGCGGACGCGCCAACGGCGTGATCACCCCGGAGCTCGCCCTGAAGGTGGGGCAAGCGGCCGGCGTCGTGTTCCAGCGGGGTGATCACCGCCATCGCGTGGTGATTGGCAAGGACACCCGTCTCTCGGGCTACATGATCGAGACGGCCCTGGTCGCCGGATTTACATCCGTCGGCATGGATGTGCTGCTGCTCGGCCCGATGCCGACTCCGGCGGTCGCAATGCTCACCCGTTCCATGCGCGCCGATCTCGGCGTCATGATCTCGGCCTCGCACAACCCGTTCGAGGATAACGGCATCAAGTTGTTCGGTCCCGACGGGTTCAAGCTCAATGACGAGCTTGAGCTCGAGATCGAGGGGCTTCTCGACGGCGATCTCCGCAAGAAGCTGGCCGGTTCACGTGATCTCGGACGCGCTAAGCGCATCGAGAGCGTGCATGCGCGCTACATCGAGTTCGCTAAGCGCACGCTTCCGCGTCACGTCACGCTCGAAGGCCTGCGCGTCGTCGTCGATTGCGCCAACGGCGCCGCCTACCGCGTCGCCCCTGAAACGTTGTGGGAGCTCGGCGCCGAGGTCATCTCCATCGGTGTCGAACCGGACGGTTTCAACATCAACCACGATGTCGGCTCGACCGCCCCGGACGCGCTCATCAGCAAGGTCCGTGAGCTTCGCGCCGATGTCGGCATCGCCCTCGACGGCGACGCCGATCGGGTGCTGATCGTCGATGAGAAGGGGCAGAAGGTTGACGGGGATCAACTGATGGCGGTGGTCGCTCGCTCCTGGAAGGAGGACGAGCGTCTCACCCAGCCTGGCTTGGTCGCGACCATCATGTCGAATCTGGGCCTGGAACGCTACGTCAACGGCCTCGGGCTGTCGCTCGCTCGAACGGCGGTCGGGGATCGCTACGTTCTCGAATATATGCGGGAGCACGGCTACAATCTCGGGGGCGAACAGTCCGGCCACATCATCATGTCGGATTATGCCACGACCGGCGACGGGCTTGTCGCGGCCCTTCAGCTCCTGAGCGTGGTCAAGCGTCAGGAACGGCCGGTGAGCGAGGTCTGTCATTGCTTCGAGCCGTTGCCGCAGATCCTGAAGAACGTCCGCTTCCGCTCCGGTGAGCCGCTGCGCGCCGATTCCGTCGTCTCGGCCATCGCTCAGGCCAAGGACCGGCTCGGCGCCTCGGGCCGTCTCGTCATTCGTCCGTCGGGGACCGAGCCGGTGATCCGCGTCATGGCTGAAGGCGATGACCGCGCGCTCGTCAACGAGGTGGTCGATGAGGTGGTCGACGCGGTGACCCGCGCCGCCGCCTGACGGCGCTGATGGGCAAGCCCCCGGCTTCCGCAATGAGGCCGGGGCTGGCGGGTCATCTCCTCCGCATCCGCTGAAAACAAAATCACCCTGTGATCATCGAGGGCTTCCCAACAGTTGCGATAGCTGTCGGCCGATCGAATGAACTTGCGGACGGCCTCCGGAATTCGCTGCAATTCGCCCACCTGTGGCAGTTTTGAAGTTCCGACGAGAAATCAAGGAAATCGGCAAGGCTAATTTTTAGCGTTAAGCGCGGCTTAACCGCCGGGGATCATTCTCCCACTCGCACCACGGGCTGGCCTCCCTGTTCTTCGGCGCGCCCAACGAGTGAAGGATACCCGCATGCGCCGCCGCACAACGCAGCTCGCCTGGGCGCGCTCTCTTACGCTCCTCGCGGGCGTCGGGGTGCCCTGCCTGGCCCAAGCCGCCGACCTTCTGCCTCCGCCGCCTCCGCCCCCGCCGCTTGTCGAGACCGTCGATTTTGCCGGTGGCTGGTACCTCCGCGGTGATGCTGGCTGGGGTGACCTCGAACTGCGTCGCACGGAGGCGATCGACGTCTCCAAGCCGCCGACCCCGTACAGTTACAAGGCCATCCAGGACAAGGTCGGTAGCCAGTGGTTTGCCGGAGGCGGTGTCGGCTATCAGGTCAATCCGTGGCTGCGCTTCGATGCCACCGGCGAGTACCGCTTTCATGCGAAGTGGCACCTCTATGCCGAGGATACGACGTTTCCGAACACCAACGGTTACAACCTGACCAAGGGTAAGTTCGATTCGGTCGTTGGCCTCGTCAACGGCTACGTCGAACTCGGTACCTTCTTCGGCGTGACACCGTTCTTCGGCGCGGGCGTCGGCGTGGCCCACCACATGTTCGGCACCGCGAACGATTACGGCTTCGGCGCCTATGCCGGCGGCTACGGCACCGGTCCGGCCAAGGACAAAACCAATTTCGCATGGGCTGCCCACGCGGGTATCGCCTATGCCCTGTCCCACAACGTCAAGCTCGAATTGGCGTATCGCTACCTCAACATGGGTGACGCCCAGACGGGTATCGTGACCTGCGGCGCGACCTGTCTGAGCACGGTCTACCGCGTCAAGGAAATCGATTCCCACGACGTAAAGTTCGGTCTGCGCTACCTGCTTGGCGCGCCTGCGCCCCTGCCGCCGATGGATTATCCGGCGCCGGGCCCGCTGGTGCGCAAGTACTGAGTGCAGCCATTAGAACAGGTTGCCTGACGGAAGAGACGGCGCGGGGCATTCCGCGCCGTCTTTCTTTGTTCGGACGTGAGCCGTTAAGGTTAAGTGGATCATAACCTTATTGCGGCAACCTTTGGACAATCGCAGAGCGGCTCCGGCCGCCGATGACCCGAGAGAGTCCATGATTGGTCGGCAGAGTTTCGCCCTTGCGGCGGCCATCATCGTCTGCGCTGCGCCCGGCCTTGCCGCAGCGGCGGATCTCCCCCCTCCGCCGCCGCTGCCGGTGGCCGCTCCCGTCGAGATCGGCGGCAGCTGGTATCTGCGGGGCGACTACACGGAAAGCTGGTTCCGCCATCCCAAGGATGCGGCCTTGCCCGATCCCAACGATCCCGGCCTGCCCCCCCTCGTCGGAGTGCGCATGAGCCGCGAGGGCGGCTATGGCGGTGGCATCGGCTACCGCATCAATCCGTGGCTTCGCGTCGATGCGACGTTTGATCAGCGGTCCAGCTCGGATTTCCGCGCCTTCTCGTCGCGCTCAAACTTCGCGACCGGTTACAACGTCGAGGCCGGCAAGATCGATGTCCTGACCGGCCTGGTGAACATCTACGCCGATCTCGGCACGTGGTACGGCTTCACGCCCTATATCGGCGCCGGCATCGGCTTTGCCGAAAAAAACATGCGTCGCAATTACACCCAAACCACCTGCCTGATCGCGGAATGCGACGGCGTCACCGGCTCGCTTCCTGGTCCGCGTGATGCGGTGCCCCGGCCCAATCACTCCGTTGCGAGCTTCGCCTGGGCGCTCACCGCCGGTCTGTCCTACGACATCGGCGCGGGCTTTACCGTGGACGCTGCCTATCGCTACGTCGATCTCGGGCGTTCCAAGAGCGGCCTCGACGCCTACGGCTTCGGCACCCGCGTGAAGGACTTGGCCTCCAACGAGTTTCGCATCGGCCTGCGCTACAGCTTCTCGAACCTGTTCACGCCCGGGCTGAACAACCCTTACGGCAATTGATGCCGGGGCGCCGATCGCGACCGTAGGTCGGGGTCGGTCACCCTATCCATCAGGCGCTTCGGGTCTTGAACACGTGCCCAATGCCGTAACGGCAGCCGGGGAATATCGACGACGCTTCGCGCGGATTGCCTGAGCCTCAAGGGCTTCAGGGTGCCGCGCTCCTGGCGCTGGCACCCGGCGGCGAACACCGCGCCGAGCCGGTGCGCCCCTTCATCATAACCATGACGACCGGATCAGACCGCTTGCCATTCTTGGCGTGGTCTTCGGAAGATCATAGCTGTCCGAATGAGACACAACCCGATACTGTCTTGGAACAGAAAATTAAGGTTACTGAAGTACCACGGTATGATCAGCCCGGCGCATCGTTCCGCTCCGGTGGCTGGAGGACGATGACGATGCGTATCGCGACCCTTGGTCTTCTCGCTGCTCTCGTGTCGGCGTCCGGCGCCGCCGCGGCCGATCTCGATTATGGCTATTTGCGCGGCGCAGACGACGATTATGCTCCCGCTCCCGATATCGATTGGAGTGGCTTCTATGTTGGCGGACATGGAGGATACTCTTCGTCGTCCATGAGTTTTTCCAGCTCCCTTGGTAAGATCTATAGCGCTTATTTTCGGAACAGGGACATCGAAGCTGAATACAACGTCTCTTCGTTCCTTGCGCTGCCGCCCCGTCGCGTCCACGGGGCAACTTATGGCGGATATGCTGGTTATAACCTGCAGTTTGACGATATTATCGTCGGCGTAGAGGCGGATTACACCTACTTTGGCAAATCAGGTGAGTCCTATAATGCCATAAGTCGGATTATGACCACTAAAGGCAACATGGTTGAGACCGTTAACTTGCGCGGAGTCTCGAAAACTGAGCTTGAGGATTACGGGACAATTCGTGGTCGGGCTGGATACGCCTTCGGGAGCTTTTTGCCCTTCGTGACGGCCGGTATTGCTATCGGGCGGGCGACAATCTCTGACCAGCCTGAAGTTCAGAACTACGGCTACGATGCGACGGCCGTTGCAGCGTATCAAGCCGATACAAAGGCGGGAATACCCTACAATCACGGGTACACTCGGTTCGATCCCAATAATCCTAATCTCTCCACCCCATCGGGCTTCGTTAAACTCCCGGTCAAGGAGAAAAGCAAGGCTATGGCCGGCGTAGCCCTCGGTGCCGGTTTTGAATTTGCCCTGACATCGAACATCGTTCTGCGCGGCGAGTATCAGTACATCCTCTTCAACGATTTCGATGGTCACAAGGTCAATGTGAACACCGTCCGCGGCGGTGCCGCCGTCAAGTTCTGACGCACTCGAATTTGTGAGGCAGCCCCGTGCGACCCATTCTCTCTATTGTCGCCGCTCTCGCTGCGTCCGCCTGCGGCTTCGCCTGCTGCTCGGCCGCCGCGCAGGAAATCGGGCGTGGTCCCGCGCATCGTCCGGTAGCCGAGATGCTGCCGCCGGAGGTGCCGTATCGCGATCCCCGGCCACGATTCCGCCTGCCGCCGCCCGGGCCCGGGTTCCGTGCGCCCCCTCCCGTGATCCGCTACACGGTACAGGGCTATCAACCCCGCGCGACCAATCAACCGATCTACAACGAACCGCCACAGCCGCTTCGCTGAGGGGATCCTCCGAACGGTCGCCCTCGTCCGCTGTGAGAGGGTTGGGCAAGCAAACCGCTCAGCTGTCGAGCTCGCTGTCCCAATAAAGGTAGTCGAGCCAGGTGTGGTGGTATTGCCGGTGGTCGAATTCCGGCTGGCGGCGGTGCAGTTCGTAGCGGGTGGGTCGGTGCGGCTCGTTGAGGAGCGGCATCTCGGCCTCGGCCGGGGTGCGGTTGGCCTTTCGAAGATTGCACGGTGAGCAGGCCGCGACCACGTTTTCCCAGGTCGAAAGGCCGCCGCGGGAGCGCGGCACCACGTGGTCGAAGGTGAGGCCGCCGGAGGGAAGGCGCAGGCCGCAATATTGGCAGCTGAAGGTATCCCGCAGGTAGATGTTGTAGCGGGTGAAGGCCGGGCTTCGGGCGAGGGCCACGTAGCTCTTCAGAGCGACGACGCTCGGTACTTTCAGGGACCGGCTCGGGCTATGCGCCTCGACGTCGTAATTGGCGACGAGCGTGACGCGGTCGAGGAAAAGGGCCGTGAATGCGTCCTTCCAAGACCATAAAGACAGCGGATTGTAGGAGAGCGGCCGGTAATCCGCGTTGAGGACCAGGGTTTGCAGATCGATCATCGACGCCACTCGCTGCTCGCGGCGGCGCCCGGTGGCGCCGCAGCCTCGGCCGGAGGAAGTCCGGAAGGCCCATGCCGCACCCGCCACGGCGGAAGCCCGGCATCCGGCGGGGCCGGATCCGGGCGAACGGCATCCTGGTAAGGGGTATCCTGACGGCGACGCTTCTCCCGTCCGGCGGAACGTGCCGGCTCGGTCCCAAGCGTGGCGGGGCGGACGATCAGCGCCGCCTCCTCGCTGCGTGAGGATATGGCCAAGTCCATCGGCGCTTAGTCTAATATCAGCGTGACAAGCTTGTGAAGGCGAAGCGTCCTGCCGTGTCGTCGCGGCGGGTGATATCCCCCGCCGATGTCGTCCGTACGGAATTGGCCGAGCCGCACGGTTTCGCCCCATTGCGCGGGCAGAGGAACGGGGCCGGTGGGGGGCGAGCGTGGCAGGATTGCCGCGCAACCGCGCCACACCGGCCTCCGCGGGAGGCACGACTGCGACCCAGGCGATCGAAGCCGGGCTGCACGGGCATGCCCGTGAACCGTCAGGACCTCGAATCCTCCGGCAAAGGATGACGATGCTCTCATCACTCCCCGGCCTCCGCCGCCTCGCCCGAAGCGCCGGTCTGATCGCCGGTCTCGGTGTCAGCGCCCTGCTTCCGAATGCAGCGATCGGTCAGGGACAGGCCGCGCCGCCCGCGGCTCAGCAGCCGGCCTCACCGCCGAAGGCTGCGCCCGCACAGCCCGCCGGAGCGCCGGCGCAGGGACAGGCGGCCGCACCGGCTCCCGCCGCCAAGCCGGCCCAGCCCAAGACCCCGGTCTCGGAGGCGCTGCAGACGGTCCGTGACCGGCTGGAAGGCATCAAGACCGACCTCGAAGCCCGGGAAAAGTCGATCACCGGGCCGAATGCCGGCCCCGGAGACCTGACCCGCGCCCGCGACGGGCTTGACGCCGTCGCGGATCGCCTGCGGACGATCATCGACGCCCTGGCCCCGCGCCTGGACGCCGCCCGCGAACGCCTGGAGCAGATCGGCCCGAAGCCCAAGGAGGGCGAGGAGGGCGAGGACGTCGCGCGCGAGCGGGCCGAGCGCGAGCAGGCGGTCAACGATGTCGACGGGACGCAACGGCTGGCGAAATCGCTTCTGGTCCAGAGCGACCAGATCGTCGATCAGATCGCGAACCGCCGCCGCGCCGCCTTCACCCGCGGTCTGCTGGAGCGCTCCTCGTCACTGCTGAGCCCGGATCTATGGATGCGGGTCGCCGCCGACATTCCGCGCGATATCACTTCGCTCAAATCGGGCCTGGACGATACGCTCACGCTCTTCCGCCGCAACGGCACCCTCTGGAACCTTCTGGTGCTCGGGCTCGCCTTCGGCCTGTCCTTCGCGCTCTATTTCGGACGCCGCAACATCGCACCCCGGCTCGGGCGTCGCGATACCGCGGTCACCGACCCATCGCGGCGGCGCAAGTTGCTGGCGGCGTGGCGGGTCCTGCTCCTGGGCACGCTGCCGGCGGTGGCGGGCAGCTACGCGATCTACTACGCCCTCGACGCCACCGAACTCCTACCGGTACGGTTTCTGCCGGTGGCGAGTGCGATCGTCGGCGGCTTTGCCTTCGTGGCCTTCGTCCAGGCAAGCGCCGATGCCCTGCTCGCCGTCGGCAAACCGGCTTGGCGCCCGGCTCCGGTCTCGGACGCGGCAGCGTGGCGGATCTCGGCCCTGGCCGTTTCCATCGCCGTCGTCATCACCGTCTCGAAGTCGCTCGAAGCCTTGAACTCGGCCATTTACGCGGCCCTGCCGATCTCCATCGCCACGCGCGGCCTCGGCGCCGTCGCGGCCGCCGCTCTGCTCGCCATCGGTCTCCACCGCTTCGCCGACACGGCGGAGAAGGAGGAGGAATGCTTCGGCCCCTACGTCGCCGCCGATGCCTCCAGCGGCATCGGCGGCCCGCTGCGCCTGCTCGGTTGGGCGGCGGCGGCGGTGATCGCGGTGGCGCCGCTCGTCGGCTACGTCGCCCTCTCGTCCTTTCTGGTCGACCAGCTCATCTGGGCCGCCGGGCTCATCGTCCTGCTCTGGCTGCTGATGGCCAGCGCCGATACCCTGATCGGCGGGAGCTTGAGCGGCGAAACGCGCCTTGCCACGACCCTTCAGGCCAATACCGGCCTGCGCCGCCGGTCGCTCAATCAGATCGCCGTCCTCGCCACCGGCGCCGCCCGGGTGCTGCTGATCGCCATCGCTGCCCTGTTGATCCTGGCGCCCTGGGGGCTCGATTCCACCGACGTCTTCTCCTCAATCCGTACCGCCTTCTTCGGCTTCAAGATCGGCGACGTCACCATCTCGCTCTCGGCCATCGCGCTCGGCATCACCATCCTGGGCGTCGGCGTCTTTATCACCCGGGGCATCCAGCGCTGGCTCGAGAACACCTATCTGCCGGCGACCGACCTCGATGCCGGGCTGCGCAACTCGATCTCGACCGTCGCGGGTTATGTCGGTTTCCTGCTGACCCTGGCGCTGGCGTTTTCGTATCTCGGCCTGAGCCTCGAGAAGCTCACCATCGTCGCTGGCGCGCTCTCGGTCGGTATCGGTTTCGGCCTTCAGTCGATCGTCAACAACTTCGTCTCAGGTCTGCTGCTGCTGTGGGAGCGTCCGATCCGCGTCGGCGATCAAGTGCTGATCGGCGATTCCGAGGGCATCGTGAAGCGCATCTCGGTGCGCTCCACCGAGATCCAAACCTTCGACCGCTCGGCCGTGATCGTGCCGAACTCCAATCTCATCTCCGGCATCGTCAAGAATCGGGTGCGCGGCGACCGGACCGGCCGCGTCATCATCGCGGTCAGCGTCCTGCGCAATCAGGATCCGGTGCGGGCCGCGGAGATGATGGTGGCCTGCGCCAGCGCCCATCCGGATGTGCTCAAGCAGCCGCCGCCGCGGGTCGTGTTCAAGAAGATCGGCGATCCCTTCCTGGAATTCGAGCTGGTCGCGATGATCGTCGACGTGAACCTATCGCAGAAGGTCCAGAGCGATCTGAATTTTTCCGTGTTCAAGACACTCTCCGACGCGGAATTCATTCCGCCCATGGGCCCGGCGTCGAGTTTCATTACGGTTCAAGGTTTGGAGCCGGTGCGCGACGCGCTTGGCCAGATCGCGCACGCGGTCGGCAACACTCAGACCGTCGCAGTCGCGGCTTCGGCCGAGGCGCCTGCGGGGGAGGGGGGCAGCGGCCCGGTTTCCGGCTCCCGCGACGAATCACGCCGTGTGGATGGTCAGTGGGACGGCGGGCGGCGCAAACTCGGTCAGCCCTCTTGAGCTGAAGCCGAGCCGTTCCCACCTAACGCCATCTCTTTCGGGACTTGGATTCGTGTTGGGACGTCCGCCTCTCGCCGCCATCGTTGCGGCTCTCGCTCTCGCTGCCCTTCTGCAGGGTTGCGCGAGTCGCACGACGCCCGAGGCTGCGCTTCCGACCCTCTACCTGCCGCTGACCACCGCTTCGACCTCCCTGAATACGGGCGAGGCGCGCGACATGATCTCGGCCTATCGCGGCAACAACGGCCTTCCGCCGCTCCGGCTCGATCCGGACTTGCAGAGGCTGGCGGAAGCGGAGGCGGCGGCGATGGCCGCGGCCGATCGGCCGAGCAGCAGTCGCACGGTCCGCAGCGCGGTCGGACGGCTGGGCTACGAGGGGGCCGATGCCAATCTCTCGGCGGGCTATCACACGCTCGCGGAGGCGTTCTCAGGTTGGCGTGACAGCCCACCGCATCGTTCGGTGATGCTGGCACCGGAGACATCCCGAATGGGCATCGCCACGGCCTACGCGCCGAATTCGAAGTACAAGGTCTACTGGGCGCTGCTCGTCGCCAAATAGGCCATCGACGCAGCCCTCACGGCATTCCCTTGCCGTTGGGCGTCGCCGGCGGTTCCGAGAGCAAGGTGACCGTCACCCGGCGGTTGGCCGCCAGATAGGGATTGTCGGGAAACATCGGCTCCGTGTCCGCCTTGCCGCTCACGGAGGCGAAGCGATCTTCCGGCATGCCGGCACTGGCCAAGATCTCGCGGACACTCAGAGCACGGTTGGCCGAAAGCTCCCAGGGAGGAGCGGTGTCGCGGGAGCCCGGCCGTGGGGTCGCCGTGAATCCCGTCACGACGATGCGGTTGGGCAGCCGTACCAGGGTGGGTACGAGGCGCTCCAGCAGGCGACGGGTGCGATCGTAGGGACGGCTCGATCCCTCCGGAAACATCGAGCGCCCGTCCTGATCGACGATGGCGACGTCGAGACCGCGCTTGGTCGGCGCAATGATGATGTTCTTCGACAACTCCGCCACCTCCGGCATGTCCTGCATGGCCTGATAGAGGGAGGCGGCGGCTTGGCCGAAGGCGTCCGGATAGCCGCGATCGGGGATCCCGTCGTCGAGACCGCTCTCGACCTGCGGCGGCGTGGTGCGGTCGCTCGCCCGATCCGGCGAGACGTCGCGCAGATTCCGCAGCTTGTCGGCGGTCGGCAGGCCCTCCTGCTCGATGATGCCGGCGAACTTCGATTCCTTGTTGGTGCCGAAAGCGTCGCGCATCGACCCCGCCACGACCTGCAGCTTCTTCTGGTCCTGGGTCGAGTAGGCGGCGATCATGACGAAGAAGCTCATCAGGAGCGCCATCAGATCGGCGAAGGTCACGAACCAGCCGTGACCGCCATGCGCGCCACCGCGCTTCTTCTTGGCCACGCTCCTGTCTCCTCAAACCGGACGCGTCGCTCCTCGGGGAGCGGCGCCCTCGTGGATCAAGCCGCTTCGGCGACGAGGTCGGCGCGGTGGTTGGCCGGCAGGTAGGCGATCAACATCTCGCGCACGAGCGAGGGGCTCTTCTGGTCGCGGATCAGCAGGATGCCGTCGATGATGAGGGAGCGCGACACGTCCTCCTCCTCCAGCTTGACGTGGAGTTTGTCGGCGATCGGCAGGGTGACCATGTTGGCGATCAGCGCGCCGTAGAGGGTCGCGAGCAGGGCGGTCGCCATGGCGGGGCCGAGCTTCGACGGGTCCGACATATTGGCGAACATGGTCACCATGCCGAGAATGGTGCCGATCATGCCCCAGGCGGGGGCGCAATCGCCGAAGGCGCGGTAAATCTTCGAGCCCTCGTCGAGATGCATCAGGAAATTGTCGCGGTCGCGCTCCATCGTGTCGCGAATGAAGTCACGGTCGTAGCCATCGGCGATGTAACGAGCGCCCTGGGCCAGGAACGGGTCGGAGATCTCCATGTTCTCCAGCGCGATCGGACCGGACTTGCGCACCACGTCCGCGATCTTCGTGATCTCCTCGATCAACTCGTGCGGCTTGATGGAGCGCATGGTGAACGCGTAGCGCAGGCCCATCGGCAGGCCGTGCAGCATGGTCGAGAAGGGGAAACGGATCATCGTGGCGGCGATCGCGCCGCCGAAGATGACGATGACGGCGTGCTTGTCGAAATAGGCGGCGAAGTTGCCGCCATCGATCATGATCAGCGTGAAGACCACGCCGACGCCACCGACGAGCCCGATACCGGTTGCGAGATCCATTGACGCGACGCCCGATCCAGCCCGCCTGCGGGCACTCGTCACAGGTCTAAAAAAACAGGCTGAAGGAAGCGTAAAGGCGTTGCCGGATCGCCGCTCTCCGCGTCATGTGCCGTTCAGGGGAGGCAGGGCATAAGTCCCGCACCGATGGTCGGAAAACCGCTAGAGCGGGTCGTGATCGTCGGGGCCGGGACGTTTCCCGGCGAGTCTCACAACCCGGTGCCGCACGACGGCAGGACGGGACGGGGAGCGAACACCTGATGTCGATGTTTCGACTCTACGCGCGGGTACTGGGCCTGCTCGGGGCGGAGAAGCGGCTGGCCGTCGGCTTGATCCTGGCCAACGTCGCCCTGGCGGTCGCCGCATTTGCCGAGCCGCTCATCATGGGCCGGATCATCGATGGCTTGACCCATCTGTCGAAGGAATCTCCCGCGAGCACTTTGGCTCCCTGGATCGTCGCCTGGGTGGTGTTCGGCCTGTTCACCATCGGAGCCGGCGTGGCCATCGCCCTGCATTCCGACCGGCTGGCGCATCGCAACCGCCTCGCCACCATGGCGAATTACTTCGAGCACGTTCTCGAACTGCCCATCGCCTTCCACTCGTCCAACCATTCCGGCCGCGTGCTCAAAGCCATGCTCGAGGGCACGAACGGCATGGCCTGGATTTGGCTCAATTTCTTCCGCGAGCATTTCGCCGCCCTGCTCTCGGTGGGCGTGCTGCTGCCGCTGACCCTGTTCGTGAACTGGCGCCTCGGTGCGATCCTCGTCGTGCTGGTCCTGATCTTCACGGCTCTGGCGAGCTACGTCCTGCGCCGCACGGAGACGCTTCAGGGCGAGGTCGAAGAGTACCAGTCGGGTCTCGCCGCCCATGCGTCCGACGCGCTCGGCAACGTCGCGGTCATCCAATCCTTCACCCGCGCCCGGGCCGAGAAGGAGGCGATGCGCAACATCATCCACGATCTGCTGCGCGTGCAGATCCCGGTCCTGTCGTGGTGGGCGCTCGCCAATGTCGCGACCCGCGCGTCGGGCACGCTGACCATGACCGCGATCTTCATCACCGGCATCGCCCTGCACCAGAAGGGCGCCGCGACGGTCGGCGAGATCGTGGCCTTCATGAGCCTCGCCACGATGCTGGTGACGAAGCTCGACCATGTCGTGACCTTCGTGAACGGTGTCTTCATGCAGGCCCCGAAGATGCGCGAGTTCTTCGAGGTGCTCGACACGGTGCCGACCGTGCGTGACCGGCCCCAGGCGAAGCCCCTGGCCCGGCCCGAGGGCGCGGTCGAGTTCGAGAATGTCAGCTTCTCCTATGACGGCCGCCGCCGTGCGCTCGACAACGTCTCGTTCAGCGCAAAGCCCGGAGAGACGGTGGCCCTCGTCGGCACCACCGGCTCGGGCAAGTCGACCACCCTCGGCTTGCTTCACCGAACCTTCGACCCGGAGCACGGCGCGATCCGCATCGACGGCATCGATATCCGCGACATCGGACTGTCGAGCCTGCGCCACAACATCGGTGTCGTGTTCCAGGAGCCGATGCTGTTCAATCGCTCGATCCGCGAGAATCTCCAGGTCGGCCGCCCCGATGCGACCGATGCCGAGATGCTCGACGCGCTGGAGCGCGCCCAGGCCGGCGAGTTCATGGCGCGCCAAGCCGATGGACTGGACACCGTGATCGGCGAGCGCGGCCGCTCGCTCTCCGGCGGCGAGCGTCAGCGCCTCTCGATCGCTCGCGCCTTGCTGAAGAACCCGCCCGTGCTGATCCTCGACGAGGCGACGAGTGCCCTCGACGCCGCCACGGAGCGGAAGCTGCAGCAGGCGCTGGAAACGGTGATGGAAGGCCGCACGACCTTCGTGATCGCCCACCGCCTCGCGACGATCCGCAACGCCGACCGGATCCTAGTGTTCGAGCAGGGCCGGATCGTGGAGGCGGGAACGTTCGACGAGCTCGTCGCCCAGGGCCATCGCTTCGCCGACCTCGCGAAGGCGCAGTTCATGGCGGCGCAGACCGAGGACGATCTGCCCATGGCGGCGTGACGTCCCACAGAAAAACGGCCCGCTCTCGGAAGAGGGCAGGCCGGGTCAGGGGAGGTTTCGCAGGAGAGTGCTGGTTGAAAGCGTGAGACGGGACAACGGTTCCCCGGCAAACCGCCTCAACGCGTCGAAACTCCGCAGCGTCACGGATCGGCCACACCTTCACGAGGGCGCGAGGCGTGGTATAGGGCGCGCCCCGCCCCCGCTCCCGGACCGCGATGTCGCCGATCGTCTCGATCGAGAACCTGTCGAAGGTCTACGCCTCCGGCCTCCACGCCCTTCAGGACGTGAACCTGACCATCAGCAAGGGTGAGATCTTCGCCCTGCTCGGTCCGAACGGCGCCGGCAAGTCGACCCTCATCAACACCGTCTGCGGAATCGTGACGCCGAGCTCGGGACGCATTCGCGTCGCTGGGCACGACCACCTCACCGATTACCGCGCCGCGCGCCGCATGATCGGGTTGGTGCCGCAGGAACTCACCACCGACGCCTTCGAGAAGGTGTGGGACACCGTCAGCTTCAGCCGCGGGCTGTTCGGGCTGCGCAAGGATCCCGGCCATATCGAGCGGATCCTGAAGGATCTCAGCCTCTACGAGAAGCGGGATAACCGCATCATGCAGCTCTCCGGCGGCATGAAGCGGCGGGTGCTGATCGCGAAGGCCCTCGCCCACGAACCGCAGGTTCTATTCCTCGACGAGCCCACCGCCGGCGTGGATGTCGAGTTGCGCCAGGACATGTGGCGTCTGGTGCGTCGCCTGCGCGATCAGGGCGTCACCGTGATCCTGACCACGCATTACATCGAGGAGGCCGAGGAAATGGCCGACCGGGTCGGTGTGATCCGGAAGGGCCGCATCATCCTCGTCGAGGACAAGGTCGAGCTGATGCGCAAGCTCGGCAAGAAGCAGCTGACCCTGCATCTCAACGAGCCCATCGCCGCTCTGCCCGACAGCTTGGCCGATTACGGCCTCCAGCTCGCCTCCAGCGGCCGCACGCTGATCTACACCTACGATACCAAGCGTGAGCGCACCGGCATCACCGGATTGCTGACCGACCTCGCCGCCGCCGGCATCGGCTTCACCGATCTCGACACCAGCCAGAGCTCGCTCGAAGAGATCTTCGTCGATCTCGTCCGCGAGCGGGCCTGAGGACTTCCGCCATGAACCTGCCGGCAGTCCTGGCGATCTATCGCTTCGAGATGGCGCGCTTCTGGCGCACGGCGCTCCAGAGCATCGTGGCGCCCGTGATCGCGACCTCGCTCTATTTCGTGGTCTTCGGCGCGGCCATCGGTTCGCGGGTGCAGACGGTCGATGGCATCGCCTACGGCGCCTTCATCGTCCCCGGTCTGATCATGCTGTCGCTCCTCACCCAGAGCGTGTCCAATGCCGCCTTCGGCATCTACTTCCCGCGCTTCGCCGGTACGATCTACGAGCTCTTATCCGCGCCGATCTCGCCGTTCGAGGTCGTGCTCGGCTATGTCGGCGCGGCGGCGACCAAGTCGATCTTCATCGGGCTCGTCATTCTGGCGACGGCAGCGATGTTCGTGCCGCTGCATATCGAGCATCCGGTCTGGATGGTGGCGTTTCTCCTCCTGACCGCCCTGACCTTCAGCCTGTTCGGCTTCGTCATCGGTCTGTGGGCGGACGGCTTCGAGAAGCTCCAGCTCGTCCCGCTGCTCGTCGTGACGCCGCTGACCTTTCTCGGCGGAAGCTTCTACTCGATCGAGATGCTGCCGCCATTCTGGCACGGCGTGAGCCTCCTCAACCCGGTTGTCTACCTCGTCAGCGGCTTCCGCTGGGCCTTCTTCGGCAAGGGCGACGTTTCGGTCGGGATCAGCGTCGGCGTGACGTTCCTGTTCCTGGCGCTGTGCCTCGGGCTGGTGACCTGGATCTTCCGCACCGGGTACCGCCTGAAGAGCTGAAGTGGGATCAGCCACCCGTCATCGGCGGGAAGAAGGCGATCTCCTGCGCGCCGGCGATCGGGCTGGCAGGCTTGGCATGGACGCGATCGATGGCCGTCCGCACGACGCCTTCCGCCTCGAAGGCATAGGCATATTCCTCGCCGCGGGTCTTCAGCCAGCCGATCAGGTCGGCCACGGTCGCGACCTCGGCCGGCGGGTGCACGGTCTCCTCGGGCTTTCCGACGCGCTCGCGCACCCAGGCGAAGTAGACGAGTTTCATGCGCGTGCTCCCGCACCCGCACCGCTCGTGCGGATGGTCTTCAAGACTCGAACGAATTCAGCGCGGATCGTCGATCGCGTGCCGGACACCGGCTCTCATGTAGTCCCAGCCGGTATAGAGCGTGAGGGCGGCGGCGAGCCACAGCAGAACGATGCCGAGCGTCATGCTCCCCGGGAACAGTTCCTCCGCCGCCGGACCCGCGACGAGAACGCCGAGGGCGAGGAGTTGCACGGTCGTCTTCCACTTGGCGATACGGCTGACCGGCAGTCCGACCTTCAGCTCGGCCAGATACTCGCGCAACCCCGACACTAGCACCTCCCGGCACAGGATTACGATCGCGGCTCCGATCGACAGCCCCTCGATGGTGCCGTCGGCCGCCAGCATGAACAGGCAGGCGGCCACAAGCAGTTTGTCGGCGATGGGATCGAGCATACGACCGAGGGCCGAACTCTGCGCGTAGGCGCGCGCCACGTAGCCATCGAGGTAATCGGTGATGGCCGCGACGACGAAGACCCCGAACGCGGCCCAGCGCGCGGTCAGCTCTTCCGGCCAGAACAGCAGGACGACCACGACCGGGACCGCGACGAGGCGGCCATAGGTGAGGCAGTTCGCAAGCGTCCAGGCCGGCGACCGGCGTCGAGGGAGGACGGCGTTCATCGGCGCCGAGAAATCATGGGCCGGGGAGGGCGTCAACCGCGGTGTCTGCGGCGCATCCTCGCGAACCGGAACGAAAGCGGGGCCGGGGACGGGTTCAGGCATTGGTGTGGAAGAAGTCGTAGACCGCTCGGGCGGTGGCGGCATTGACGCCCGGAGCCTTGGCGAGATCCTCCAGAGCCGCCCGCTGAATCGCTTTGACGGTTCCAAAATGGTGCAGGAGCGCGCGCTTGCGGGTCGGCCCGATGCCGGCAATCTCGTCCAGGGGGTTCTTCGTCATCTCGCGTTTGCGACGGGCGCGGTGGGTGCCGATGGCGAAACGGTGCGCCTCGTCACGCAGGCGCTGAACGAAATAGAGCACCGGATCCCGTGGCGGCAGCTTGAAGGGCGGTCGACCCGGCAGAAAGAAAGTTTCTCGGCCGGCGTCCCGATCTCGTCCCTTGGCGATTCCGACCAGCGGGACATCGGTCACGCCGATCTCGGCGAGCACCGTCCGCACGGCCTCCAATTGGCCGGCGCCGCCATCGATCAGAACGAGGTCGGGCCAAGCCGGGAAGGCGTCGATATCCTCCGGAACCGTCTCCGCTTCGGTCGCGGCGGGTACTGCCTGCCCCTCCACCGCCGCTTGCGGCTCGCCCACCTCCGCCTCCCGGGGCGTCCGGGGGGCCTCCTTGGCCAAGCGCTTGAAGCGGCGGGTCAGCACCTCCCGCATCATGCCGAAATCGTCGCCGGGGGTCAGTTCCTCCGACTTGATGTTGAAGGTGCGGTAATGCGTCTTCATGAAGCCGGTCGGGCCCGCGACGATCATCCCACCCACCGCGTTCGTGCCCGAGATGTGGGAGTTGTCGTAGACCTCGATCCGGCGCGGCGGCTTGTCGAGCCCAAGCGTCTGGCCCAGCGCCGTCAGCAATTTGCCTTGCGAGGCGGTGTCGGCGAGGCGCCGGCCGAGGGCCTCCTTGGCGTTGCGCTTGGCATAATCGACGAGGTTCCGGCGCTCGCCCCGCTGCGGCAGGTGGATCTCCACCCGGTGTTCCACCCTGCTGGACAACGCCGCAGCCACCAGCTCCGCATCCTCGACGGCATGGCTGACGAGCACCACACGCGGCGCCGGCTTGTCGTCGTAGAACTGCGATATGAACGACGCGAGCACCTCCTCGGCGCTCATGGATCGATCCGCTTTCGGGAAATAGGCGCGGTTGCCCCAGTTCTGGAAGTTCCGGAAGAAGAACACCTCGATGCAGAACTGACCCGCCTGCTCGTCGAGGGCGAAGACATCGGCTTCCTCGACGCCTTGCGTGTTGACCCCCTGCGTCCCCTGAATGGCGGAGAGCGCCGCGATACGATCCCGGAAGCGCGCGGCGCGCTCGAATTCGAGCGCCTCGGCGGCGCTCTGCATTTCCTCCCGCATCCGGTCCTTCACGGCGTTGGATTTGCCGGACAGGAAGGCACGGGCATTGTCCGCGAGGGCGATGTAATCCTCGGTGGCGATCTCACCGGTGCAGGGGCCGGAACAGCGCTTGATCTGGAACAGCAGACAAGGCCGGGTCCGATTCTCGTAATAGCTGTCGGAGCAGGTGCGCAGCAGGAAGGCTCGCTGCAGCGCGTTGACGGTGCGGTTGACCGCCCAGACATTCGCGAAGGGGCCGTAATAATTGCCCTTCCGGCGCCGCGCACCGCGATGCTTGACGATCTGGGGGGCCGGACCGTCGCTGGTGAGCAGGATGTAGGGGAACGATTTATCGTCCCGCATCAGCACGTTGAAGCGCGGCTTCAACTGCTTGATGAGGTTGGCTTCCAGCAGAAGCGCTTCCGTTTCGGTGGCGGTAGTGACGAACTCCATAGCCGCCGTCTGCGCGATCATGCGCGCGATGCGGTTCGAGTGGGCCTGACCCCGTGCATAAGAGCCGACCCGCGCTTTCAGGTTCTTGGCCTTGCCGACGTAGAGGACATCGCCCTTGTGGTCGAACATCCGGTAGACGCCGGGCGAGGACGGCAGGGTCGACCAGAATCGACGGATGATCTCGGTGCCGACTTTGACCGCGCCGTGATCGATATCGAAATCGATCTCGGGTGCCTCGTCGAGGGCCGCGATCTCGTCGGCCCCCTGGGTCTCGCCCTCGTCCTCGTCGAAATTCTCGGGCGGGACGTCCTCGAAGCTGGATCGGGTCGCGCGGTTCATGCCGCTGATGTAGGCCGACGCGATTCCGGTTGGAAGGGCAGCGCCGGATCCGTATCCGGCTCAATCTGCGTCGGCGTTGCTTCAGTCGAACAGCGCGTCGATATCCGACTGATCGACGTGGCCGGGATCGTCGTGGAGCTTGGGCCCGTTGAGCAGCGAGCTCTCGTCGTCCTCGGACGGTCCGATCGCATCGACCGCCAGGAGATCCCGGAAGCTGTCGAGCCCGCTCCAGGCATCGATCACCCGGTCGAGATGCTCCTCGACGAATTTCAGAACGCCGACGATCTTGCTGATGCGCTGTCCGGTGAGATCCTGAAAGTTGCAGGCCTCGTAGGCGCCGATCACGCTGTCGAGAATCGCGTCGACATTCTCCTGGGCCGCCTTCGGCAGGCGCACGCCGCGCATCATGTTGGCGTTGGTCTCGATTCGCTCGATCGCGCCGAGGATCGTCGAGGTGGCCTGCTCGGTCGACTCGACGACGGCATCGAGCTCACCGGCGACGCGGCGCATGCCTTTGCCGGAATGCTCGGAGCGGTGGAGGCTGGCGATCTCGGTCTTGGTCCGGGTGATCGCTTCCTTCATCAGTTCGAGTTCGTGACGCATGGCGAAGGCTTCACCGAGTTCGCGTCGGCAGGCTTCCACGGTCTCGCTCGCGCTCATCTGGGTGATGCGGCGAAGGTCGTTGATGGCGGCGAGGATCTCCTCGATACGCGGGCTCGGCGCGGCCTCGACCGGCTGCACGGGCGCAACCGGGGTGGCCAAGCCGAGGCTGTCCTCGATGCGGTAGCGCTTGGTCATCATCGGTCGTGTCGGCCTTCGGAATCGCGTCGTCGCGATACAATCCCGCGCAGTGGTTTCCATTTGCTGAAGATGGCCCATCCCCGTCGCCGTTAATCGGACATTGACGACATCGATCGATTTGCGGGGGCCCTTCCGCGATTCACCATCTTCATTCATCGGCCGCGAGCGGCCTTGCCGGACCCTTGCGCCATCCTGAGCAATCGGCGGGAGGGAACGATGCGGTTCGGATGGCGCGGGGCGGTGTTCTGCCTCGCCATGGTGGGATCGGGGCCGGCCCTGGCCCAGGCGCGCGCGCCGATCCAGCCCGGTCAATATGGCGGCGGCTTCATCGAATACCTGATGACGGGTAGCGCCCAGGGTCAGCCCTCTTCATCCGCCTTCGACGGCTACGGTGCGGTCTCCGCGCGTCCCTCCGAGCCCCGAGCCATGATGCGGCCCGAGTCTCGCACCCGGTTGGCGGCGCTTCCATCGCAGCCGATGGCGGAGGAGGGGGCCATCGCCCGCGCGGCCGATCCGCGCTTTGCCCGTCAAGTGGTTTCGTATGACGGCCCGGGGCGGCCCGGCAGCATCGTCATCGATACCCAAGCCAAGTACCTCTACCTGATACAGCCGGGAGCCCAGGCGATCCGCTACGGGATCGGCGTCGGTCGGCCAGGCTTCGTGTGGACGGGGACGAAGTCGATCACGAACAAGCGCGAATGGCCGGATTGGACGCCGCCCGCCGAGATGCTGGCACGCCGTCCCGATCTGCCGCGACACATGGAGGGCGGACCCGGCAATCCGCTCGGCGCGCGAGCGCTCTATCTCGGTACTTCGCTCTACCGCATCCACGGCACCAACGAGCCGCACACGATCGGCCAGAACGTCTCCTCGGGCTGCATCCGCATGATGAACGAGGACGTGATCGATCTCTACGAACGGACGCCCGTCGGCACCCGCGTCGAAGTGATCTGATCCGATCGGCGAGGGTGTCGGCACCGGCTTCTTCGAGGGTCGGACGCCTTTCCACGCATTGTAACGAGCCCGAAAAAAAAAGCCCGACACCGCGAGGTGCCGGGCTTTTCCGCGCTACGTCAGGGCCGGATCAGGCCCAATCGTCGTCGCCGCCATCGCTCAGGTCGCCCCCGAAATCGCCGCCGCTGTCGCCGCCGCCGAAGCCTGCGCTCTGGAAGCCGCCGTCACCGCCGCCGAGCGCGGACCCCAGGTCCTGGTCGCCGCCGGAGCCGCCGAAGTAATTGTTCTCGACGATGGTATCGCCGCCGCCGGTCAGACCGGCTGCCGACGCGCTACCCAGGCTCGAATGCCCGCCGGCGAACGCGTTGGACAGGGCGCTGCCGAGCAGCATGCCGCCGGCCGCGCCCGCCGCCATGGGAAGGGCGGTTGCGAGGAAGCCGCCACCGCGGGCCGGTTGCTGCTGCGCGTAACCGGGCTGGCCACCCCACGGACCGCCCTGCTGGGGACCGCCATAGCCGGGCTGCTGGCCATAACCGGGTTGCTGATTCCCGTAGCCGGGCGGCTGCTGGCCCCAGGCCTGTCCGGCCGGGCGCTGCGGCTCGGGGCGACTGCCGCCACCGAAGATGCTCGACAGGAAGCCGCCGCCGCCGGACGACTGGGGTTGAGCCTGCTGCTGGCGGGCCTGCTCCAGCTGCTGGTTGAGGCTCTTGATCGCTTCTTCCTGCACGTAGATCAGCTGCGCCATGGCGTAGGGCGCGTAGGGCTGGCTGCGCAGCTTGTCGGCGATGAAGCGCTCGGCATCGGCGTCGCGGGGCTGGCCGGATGCCTGTTCGAGCCGCTGGAAGATGCCGTTGATGATGTCGCGTTCTTCGCTGTTCATGGAGCCGTCCTCCTGAAGCGCCGGCGTCGCTGGCGTGGTGATCCACCGTGCGGTGCCGCTGAGATGGGTAATCGGCCGAGCTAATGTAAGAGCCGGACGAGAGACGGTGCCTTCGGCACCGCCGCCCGTGAGGGGAGGGCGGGCACCGGAATCCTGCCTCATGGCTTGAACGAACGAGATCGGATTTTCGACGCAGTCAAACTTGCGTGGCCACGAAAAAAGCCCGGCGCAGGAGCGCCGGGCTTTTTCGAAAGATAAGGAGGCGGCCCTTCAGGGGGCCGCCGCCGCGTTCGGCTTAATACGAGCCGAACTTGTAGTTGATGCCGGCGCGGACGACGGCGAACTCGCTCTCGCGAACCTGACGGCCGCCGCTGACGAGCAGGACGCCGGGGCTGTTCACGGTGACGGTGCGGCCGGCGTTGTCGACGGCGAAGGCGCCGTTGCGGGCCGAACCCTGGTCGAGGTTCACGTACAGGCCTTCGACCTTCAGCGTCACCGCCGAGGAGCGGAAGAAGTTCAGGAAGCTGTCGGTCGGCAGGGCGTACTCGACACCGCCGCCGGCGGCCCAGCCGGTCTGGAAGTCGTTGCTCGACACGCCGGTGCCGAAGTCACGGCCGCCGCCGCCACCATAGGCGAAGCCGCCGGTGCCGTAGACGAGGGTGCGGTCGAAGGCGTAGCCAAGGCGGCCGCGCACGGTGCCGAAGTAGTCGAGACCGGCGATGCCCGCCGGGTTGAACACCTGCTGAGCGGCAAGGCCGTTGACGCCGGCGGCGCTGTTGACGACCTGGAAGCGGTTCCGCTCACGGCCGAAATCGGCGTACTGGGCGTCGGCCTCGATACCGACGACGAAGCCGGAGCCCGGCGTGAACTGGTAGTTGTAGCCGATCTGGCCGCCGCCGACGAAGCCCTCGTTGGTGCGGTTGTTGTTGAAGGCGACGACGGCGGTGGTGCCGGCCGGCACGAGGCCCGAAGCGCTGTTCACGCCGATCACGGTGGAGTCACGGCGGTTGTCGTTGGTGCCGAAGCCGTAGCCCGCGTTGAAACCGGCGTAGAAGCCGGTCCAGGTGAACACGGGAACCGGGGTGAACACCGGCGGCGGGGCGGCGCGGCGCGGCAGATCGGCGGCGAGGGCGGAACCCGCGACGACGATACCGGCGAGAGCCGTACCGGCCCGAAGAATAGCTTTCATTACTCTGGTCCCTTTTGACTGTGCCGGCGCTTTCGTGAAGCGCGGCGGCACGGTGCCCCGTATCTATTCCAGCATCTCGCAAGATGCTGTTGCGGCCCGATCACGCCGACCGTCCCGAAGGCGGCCCCTTTGTGGCGAAGATCGTTTTCGTCCGTCAGTTCGAACATCAAACGTCACCAAACGGCCAAGGTTCATTTATGGCCGAGCTTTTCTTGGTGACATTCGTTGACAGATTGTCGCAGCCCATGGCCACGGCGATCCGCTGCCCGAACGGCTTACGACGGAGCTGCGGGATGAGCATGTGCGGCACCGCACAAAAGCTCGGCCGCAACGGGCGCCCCCTGACGAGGTGTGGCTTTAGGGTATCAGGGCGATCGCCGAGATCAGACGGCCGTAATCGGGTTCGCCGCGATGGGTCGTTCGGCGGAAGCTGTAGAAGCGCTCCGCATCGGCATAGGTGCAGTGCCCGAGCACGGTCGCCTCGCCGATGCCGGCTTGCCGAAGACGATCCAAAATGAAGGCGGGCAGATCGAACTGCGCACGATCCTCGCGACCTCGGGCGAAATACGGCGCGGAGCCCGGCACCTCGGCCAGAAAACGGGCCACGAAATCGGCACCGACCTCGTAATTCGCCTGAGAGATCGTCGGCCCGAGCACGGCAATGATCGATGGACGGGCAGCGCCCAGACGCTCCATTGCGGCCACCGTCGCCTCGACCACCCCGCCCAGGGCGCCCTTCCACCCGGCATGGGCCGCGCCGACGACGCCATTTTCGGGATCGGCGAACAGGATCGGCCCACAATCGGCCGTGGCGATTCCCAGCGCGAGACCGGGCACCCGGGTCACCATCGCGTCCGCCTTGGGCCGTTCCGCAAAGGGCGCTTCGACGGTGACCACGTCGGCGGAATGCACCTGATAGAGGCTGACAAGGCTTTCGGGCGGCAAGCCGAGATGGTCGCACATCCGCGACCGATTCTCGGCGACGGCGCCGGGCGCGTCGTTCGAGCCGAGGCCGCCGTTGAGCGAGGCGTAGAGGCCATCGGACACCCCGCCCTGCCGCGTGAAGAAGGCATGCCGCAGGGAGGCGTGGGCGCTGAGTTCGGGCGCTTCGATGAACATGGGATCTCCCGGGCTCAGGCGGTGGAGGGAAGGGCAGGTAGCCGCACGACGGCCGGGTGGCTGATGCCGAGGACCTTGAAGAGGGCGCCCATTCCGCGCGGGTTCGGGTCGGTCAGGCGGGCGACGGCCGCGTCGATCTCCGACGCCTGTTCAGGCCGCGTCCGCGCCTTGAGCCGGGCTGCGCGATCTTCGAGGCCGAGTGCGAGAAGGAAATCGCGCTGCGAGACGGGGCCGTGAACGACCGCTCCCTCGGCGATGGCGGCGCGAGCGAGGGCGGAGAAGTCAACATGAGTCGTGAGATCCGCCTCTCCCGGTCGCGCGAGTGGATCCGCGAAGCGGTGATCCTCGAGGGCTTGGAGCGTGTCGCCGAAGCCGGCCCGCTCATGCCCGTAATCGATGGCGAGGAGCACGCCGCCGTTGCGCACGAGGCGGCGAGCGAGGTCGCGCATTGCGGCAAGGCTCGCGCTCGGCAGTGTCAGCACGGCGCCGTCCGCGGCCTCGGCGGTGATCTGCGGATCGGGCTCCGGATCGAGTCCGAACATCAGATCGGTCTGGTCGGCATTCAGGCCGATCCGGCGCTCGCACCAACCGCGCGGGGTGCGCACGAATTGGCGGACAGGCAACGCGTCAAAGAATTCGTTGGCGATGACGAGAAGCGGCGCTTCGGGCAGGCTCGTCACGCTGTCGTGGAAGACAGGGCTGGCCCCGGCCAAGCGCTCCGCCTGAAGCGCCCGCAGAACCGGGCTCGTTTCGACGAGATGCAGGTCGAACGCTGCGCCCGCGGCCCGCAGGGAACGGAGGGCATCGCTCATCAACGTGCCGCGCCCCGGTCCGAGTTCGACGAGGCAGGGGCGCGGTCCGGAGAATCCGGCGAGAAGCGTGGCGGCCCAGGCGCCGATCAGCTCCCCGAACATCTGGCTGATCTCCGGCGCGGTGACGAAATCACCAGCCGCACCGAGGGGATCGCGGGTGGCGTAGTAGCCGTGGTCCGGATGGCTCAGGCACAGGGCCATGTAGCGGTCGAGGCCGATCGGCCCGTCGGTGCGGATCGTCCGCGCGAGCACCGGGAAGAGCGGCGTGGACACGCTCAGATCTGCCCGGCCTCGGCCTGAATCTCGGGGCCCTCGCGCCGGGGCCGCGTGACGCCGCGGGCGGCCAGAACAATGGCGGCAAGGCCGACGATGGCCATGGGCAGGCAGAGCAGCATGCCCATGGTGATGCCACCGCCGAGGGCATCGACGTCCCGGCCGAACAGGAAACCCAGCTGACGGTCCGGCTCGCGGAAGAACTCGCAGAAGGTGCGCGTGACCGCGTAGCCGAGAACGAAGATGCCGCCGAGCAAGCCGGGTTTGCGGAAGCCGTAGCGCCACACCGCGAGCGCCATGACGATGAACAGGAGCAGTCCCTCCGTCGCCGCCTCGAACAATTGGCTCGGATAGCGCGGCACGTCGCCCCCGGTCGGGAAGATCACCGCATAGGCAAAATCCGGCGCGGGCCGACCCCAGAGCTCGCCGTTCACGAAGTTGGCGATGCGGCCGAAGAACAGGCCGATCGGTACGACCACGGCGGCGATGTCGAGCATCGTCAGGCCGTTGAGGCCACGCGCACGGGCGAAGAGCAGGAGCGCCAGGATCGCGCCGAGGAAGCCGCCATGGAACGACATGCCGCCGTTGCGGATCGCCAGGATCTCCAGCGGCTGATCGAGATAGAGCGGAAGATTGTAGAACAGCACGTAGCCGATGCGCCCACCGAGCACGACGCCCAGAGCCACCCAGACCACGAGATCGTCGATATCGGGCAGACTCGGCCGCGTGGTGACGCCCCAGAGCGAATCCGCCTGGACCAGCCGTCGGGCGTAGAACCATCCGCCGATCAGACCGACGATGTAGGAGAGGGCGTACCACTTGATCTCGATCGGCCCGATCGAGACCGCGACCGGGTCGATGGCCGGAAAGGGCAAGGCGAGGAGCGGCGGCATCGGCGGCCCTTGGGCGACGTTGTCGAGAAGGCGCGCCGCATTGGACCCGCATGCCTCCGGGCGTCAAGGCGGGCGGGTTGCGCGCCGAGCGGCCCAGGGCGCAGGCTCACGGTGATCCCGCGATTCAGGAGGACAGATGCTCGGCAACACGGAAATGGTGGCGCGTCTTCTGCTCGCGGGCGCCATGGGCAGCGTGGTCGGCTTCGAGCGCGAACGATTGCTCTGGGCGGCCGGCCTGCGGACCCACATGCTGGTCTGCGTCGGCGCTTGCCTGTTCATGCTGGTCTCGGCCTTCGGCTTCGGCGACGTTCTCGGCCGCAAGGACGTCGTGCTCGATCCCTCCCGGGTGGCCGCTCAGGTGGTCTCCGGCATCGGCTTTCTGGGTGCGGGCACGATCCTTCTGCGCGGTGAAGTCGTGAAAGGGCTCACCACCGCCGCGAGCCTCTGGGCGGTGGCGGCGATCGGGCTCGCGGTCGGCGGCGGCCTCTACATCCCGGCCGTCGCCGCAACCGTGCTGGTGGTCGGCATCCTCGCCGGGGTGAAGCCGATCGAGGAACGCTGGCGTGATCGGATGCAGTCCTGCGAGATCCATCTCACGGTGAAGGCCGGCAGTCTCGCGATCGACGCGGTGCCGGATCTCACCGGCGAGCGCGCCTCGCGCATCCGGCAATTCGTGGTGCGACCGGGCGATGAGCCGGGCTTGGAGGACGTCACCATCACTTTCGCCCGTCTGCCGCGGGCTCATGTCGAGGCCGTCGCACGCCGGTTGCGCGAAAATCCTACGGTGATCCGGGTTCGATCCGGTCCAGATCTCTAGCGGGTCCGAGATTCGCTACGTCATCAACCGGGGAAATCGGCGACGATCACCTTCGCGCACGGCCAAACTGCGCTAGGACAAGCGGATCTTACAACGGGAACCGAGCCGCATGGCACTGAGACACGTCAGCACCAGCCCTTTTGCGGACCAGAAGCCGGGCACTTCGGGACTGCGCAAGAAGGTTCCGGTGTTCCGGCAGCCGAATTACGTCGAGAACTTCGTTCAGGCGATCCTCGACTGCATCCCGGAACGCGACGGCGCGACCCTGGTGATCGGCGGTGACGGCCGCTTCTTCAATCGCGAGGTCGTCCAGATCGCCATCAAGATGGCGGCCGCCAACGGCCTGGGTCGGGTGCTGGTGGGACGCGACGGCCTGCTCTCGACGCCGGCGGCCTCGTGCGTGATCCGCAAACACGGCGCCATCGGCGGCATCGTGCTCTCCGCCAGCCATAATCCCGGCGGACCGGACGGCGATTTTGGCATCAAGTTCAACGGCGCCAATGGCGGCCCGGCACCCGAGGGCGTCACCAGCGCGATCTTCGAACGAACCAAGACGATCACCGCCTATCGCATCTCCGATGCGCCCGATCTCGATCTCGGGGTCACCGGTACGAGCGAGATCGACGGCATGTCCGTCGAAACCATCGATCCGGTCGCCGATTATGCCGAGTTGATGCGCTCGCTGTTCGACTTCGAGGCGCTCACCAAACTGTTCGCCTCCGGCTTCCGCATGCGCTTCGACGCGCTCTCGGCGATCACCGGGCCCTATGCCAAGGCGATCTTGGAGGACACGCTGGGGGCGGAGGCCGGCACCGTCGTCAACGGCGAACCCAAACCCGATTTCGGTGGTCACCATCCCGATCCGAACCCGGTCCATGCCCACGAGCTGTTCGACCTGCTGCATGGCCCCGACGCGCCCGATTTCGGTGCTGCCTCGGACGGCGACGGTGACCGCAACATGATCGTGGCGCCCGGCCTGTTCGTGACGCCGAGCGACAGCCTCGCCATCCTCGCGGCCCATGCCCATCGCGCGCCCGGCTACGCGACGGGGCTCGCCGGCGTGGCCCGCTCCATGCCGACGAGCCGAGCCGCCGACCGTGTGGCGGCCAAGCTCGGCATCGAGGCGTTCGAGACGCCGACCGGTTGGAAGTTCTTCGGCAACCTGTTGGATGCCGGCCGCATCACACTCTGCGGCGAGGAGAGCGCGGGCACCGGCTCGAACCATGTACGGGAGAAGGACGGTCTCTGGGCCGTTCTTCTCTGGCTCAACATTCTGGCGGCGACGGGCAAGCCGGCGCAGGATCTGGTGCGGGCGCACTGGGCCGAGTTCGGCCGGGACTACTACACCCGCCACGATTACGAGGAGATCGACTCCGATGCCGCGAAGCGGCTGATGGACGGACTTCGGGCCAAGATCGCCTCTCTCCCGGGCCAGGCGATCGGCGGGCTCACGGTCAAGACGGCGGACGATTTCCGTTACGTCGATCCGGTCGACGGATCGGTCACCGAAGCCCAGGGCGTGCGCATCACCTTCGCGGAGGACGCCCGGATCGTCTACCGGCTCTCCGGCACCGGCACCGCCGGGGCGACGCTTCGTGTGTATATCGAGCGCTACGAGAGCGATCCCGCTCGCCTGGAGCAACCGGTGGCGGAGGTGCTCGCGCCGGTCGTCGCGGTCGCCCGTGACCTCGCAGACATCGCGGCGATCACCGGCCGGGCCGAGCCGAGCGTGGTGACGTAGGCGCCCGGCTGCATCGGTGAGATCCGCGCGCCGATCGCGCTCCGGACCTCACCGCGCGGCGCACTCGCAGGATGCTGCCGTGAGAGAGACCTAGTAACGCCCTCGGCCCATCCGCGCATCGACGCTCCAGGGGCCAGGGCCGGCGAAGAAGATGTAGAGGAAGACGAAGCAGTACAGGATCGCCGCATCGCCCCCGTTCAGGGCTGGAAACACGCTCTTGGGCGCATGTGCGAGGAAATAAGCGACGGCCATTTCACCGGAGAGCAGAAACGCCACGGGCCGGCTGAACAGACCGATCAGGAGCAGGGCGCCGCCGACGAGTTCCAGCACGCCCGCGATCCACGGCAGGCTGAACATCGCCGGGTTCATGGAGCTTGCCGGGAAGCCCAAAATCTTCTGCGTGCCGTGCGCCATGAAGATCAGGGCGGAGACGATCCGCAGGACGCTCAGCATCCGCGGGGCCCAGGGTGCGGTGGTGGTCGATAGGTCCATGCCTCGGTCTCTCCGCTCGGTTCGTCCGATCAGCTTCCGTAGCTCTGAACGAGCGAACCGGCCACCAGCGTCCAGCCATCGACCAGCACGAAGAAGATTAGCTTGAACGGCAAGGCCACGGTCGCCGGCGGCAGCATCATCATGCCCATCGCCATCAGCACCGAGGCGACGACCAGATCGATGATCAAAAACGGGATGAACAGCAGGAAGCCGATCTCGAAGGCCCGGCGCAGCTCCGAAATCATGAATGCGGGCGTGACGACCTCCAGCCCGATCGCCTCAGGCCCGGCCGGCACGGGCTGGCGGGCCATGTCGAGGAACAGCTTGAGATCCTTCTCGCGGGTGTTGCGCAGCATGAAGGTCTTGAACGGGCCGGATGCCCGTTCGAAGGCTTGGGACTGGCTGATCTGATTGGCCAAGAGAGGCTCGATCCCGGCCTTGTAGGCCTCGCGGGCGGTCGGAGCCATCACGAAGGCCGTCAGGAACAGGGCGAGGCTGGTGACCACCGCGTTGGGCGGCGCGGTCTGCGTTCCGAGCGCCGAGCGCAGGATCGACAGAACGACGACGATGCGGGTGAAGGCCGTCGCCATCACCAGGACCGACGGGGCCAGCGCCAGGACGGTGACGAGGGCGACGAGTTGCAGGGCGCGCTCGGTCGTGCCCCCCGCGCCGAGGTCGAGTGTGACGCTCTGGGCGAGTGCGGCGCCGCTGCTACCCGCCGTGAGCAGAGCGGCGAGCGCGAGGGTTCGCAATCGCTTCGACAGGGTCATCGCAGGCCGCAGCCGGAAATGGCGGGTGGGGTGACCGGGCTGGCGGATCGGGCAGCCGCCTCTAGGGAAAGACCACGGCCAGCTCATGGTGCGCGGCACCGTACCGGTTCGACGATGCTTCAGATCTCGCCGTCGCCGACGACACCGGCTTCGTCCTGGGCCTGGAGCACCGCGGGGCGGGGCATCGAGATGATGTTGTAGCCGGAATCCACGAAATGGACCTCGCCCGTCACACCTCCCGACAGGTCGGATAAGAGATACAGGGCCGAATTGCCGACATCGTCGAGGGTGACCGTCCGGCGCAGCGGGGCATGCGCCTTCTGGTGATTGTACATCAGCCGCGCATCGGCGATGCCGGCACCGGCCAGAGTCCGCATCGGACCGGCCGAGAGGGCATTCACCCTGACGCCGTCGGGTCCGAGATCGGTCGCGAGATAGCGGACCGACGCTTCCAGAGCGGCCTTGGCGACGCCCATCACGTTGTAGTTCGGCATGACGCGGGTCGAGCCGGCATAGGTCAGCGTCAGCAGAGCACCGCCACGTGGCATGCGGGTGGCGGCACGCTGGGCAATTTCGGTGAAGGAGAAGCACGAGATCGTCATGGTCCGCGAAAAATTCGCCCGGGTCGTCACATCGACGTAGCGGCCCTTGAGCTGCGATTTGTCGGAGAAGCCGATGGCGTGGACGATGAAATCGATCCCGTCGGGGAAGCGCTCGTCGAGGGCGCTGAAGACGGCGTCGACGGAGGCAATATCCTCGACGTCGCAGGGCAACACGATGTCCGAGCCGACCGAGGCGGCGAGCGGCGTGACCCGCTTGCCGAGGGCATCCCCCTGGTAGGTGAAGGCAAGTTCGGCCCCGTGCTGGTGCAGCGTCTTGGCGATACCCCAGGCGATCGAATGATCGTTGGCGACACCCATGATCAGGCCGCGCTTGCCCGCCATCAACCCTGTCATTCGCTTTAAACCCGTACGCGTTTCAGGTGGGGCGCCGCAGCACCGCCCCGACGCTTAGCGCGCCGGATGCGCGCCTGTCCACGCGGGAGCAATCATGCGAAGGCCCCGCCCGCTCGTGCGGGACGGGGCCTCGGAGCTGCCGGAAAGGGGATCAGAAGTAGCCGCGAGTGCCCGACTGGGCGTCGTCGATGAGCGTCTGCTTGGCGCGCCAAGCGACACTGCCCGCAACGGCGACGCTGAGCAGACCAATAACGACGAGCGAGGCGACCATGAAGCGATCCCGTAAAGGTCTGAGGGGAACGCAATTCTGGATGCGCGGTTCCGAATGGCTGCCAGTCTAGCTCTAGCCGCAAGCCTCGCCTTATTGCTCGCGACTGCGAAGGAACACTGTGCAGCGCCGCAAATGTCTTATGCGTCCGGATGTTTCAGGACGAGGGTCGCATTCGTTCCCCCGAAGCCGAACGAGTTCGACATGACATGGCTGAGCTTGGCGCCGTCGCGCCGTTCGCGCAGGATCGGCATGTCGGCGAAGGCAGGGTCGAGTTCGTCGATATGCGCGCTTTCACAGATGAAGCCGTTGTTCATCATGAGAAGCGAGTAGATCGCCTCTTGGACGCCCGTGGCACCAAGGGAATGGCCGGTGAGCGACTTGGTGGCCGAAATCGGCGGGCACGCCTCGCCCGCGCCGAACACTTCGCGAATGGCCTCGATTTCCTTGTCGTCGCCGACCGGCGTCGAGGTGGCGTGCGGGTTGATATAATCGATCTTCACGCCCTTCAGGTCTTCCATGGCCTGACGCATGCAGCGCATCGCGCCCTCGCCCGACGGAGCGACCATGTCGTGTCCGTCCGATGTGGCGCCGTAGCCGGCGATCTCGCCGTAGATGCGCGCGCCGCGGGCCTTGGCGTGTTCGAGTTCTTCCAGCACCAGCACACCGGCACCGCCCGCGATCACGAAACCGTCACGATTCGCGTCGTAGGCGCGCGAGGCCCGGGCCGGGGTGTCATTGTAGCGGGAGGACATCGCGCCCATGGCATCGAACAGGACCGAAAGCGTCCAGTCGAGATCCTCGCATCCGCCCGCGAAGATCACGTCCTGTCGGCCGCCGCGGATGATTTCGGCGGCATTGCCGATGCAATGGTTCGACGTCGCGCAAGCCGAGGAGATCGAGTAGTTCACGCCGCGGATCTTGAACCAGGTCGCGAGGGTCGCTGAGGCGGTCGAGGACATCGCCTTCGGGACTGCGAACGGGCCGACGCGCTTCGGGCCCTTGTCCCGCGCGATCGCTGCCGATTCGACGATGGTGCGGGTCGAAGGACCGCCCGAGCCCATGATGATGCCGGTGCGCTCGTTCGAGACTTCGTTCGCCTCAAGGCCGGCATCCCGGATGGCCTGATCCATCGCCACGTGATTCCAGGCGGTACCCCCACCGTGGAAGCGCATGGCGCGCCGATCCACCGCCTCCTCGGCGACGAGGGACGGTGCTCCAGCGACCTGGCTGCGGAAACCGTGCTCGGCCTGCGACTCCGACCGCGCAATCCCGGAACGGGCCTCGCGCAGGGAGGCGAGCACCTCCTGGGTGTTGTTGCCGATGGACGAAACGATGCCCATCCCGGTGATGACGACACGCCGCATGGTGGCTCAGGCTTGTTGTGCCGCAGGCGGTGCGGCACTTCATTAACGGTCAACTAGGATGCCGCGCCGGCAATCTCAACTGGTTGATTGGTGGCCAGGACCGAAACCCGACAGCCCCGCCTGAAACGAGGTTGCCGAGCCTACCATGGACGGCAGGCCGATCGGCTCGAAATCAGGCGCGGAACAGAGCCACACGCAGGTCGCTCGCCTCGTAGATGCGCCGGCCATCCGCCTCCAGCCATCCGTCGGCGATGCCGAGGACGAGCTTGCCCGTGCGGACGCGCTTGATGTCGATGCCGTAGACCACCTGCTTCACGGTCGGCAGCACCTGATCCGAGAATTTCACCTCGCCCACGCCGAGCGCGCGGCCACGGCCGGGGGCCCCGAGCCAGCCCAGATGAAAGCCGACGAGCTGCCAGAGCGCGTCGAGGCCGAGGCAGCCGGGCATCACCGGGTCGCCCTTGAAGTGGCACGGAAAGAACCAGAGATCCGGCCGGATATCGAACTCGGCCAGGACGTGCCCCTTGCCATGGGCGCCGCCTTCGGTACCGATCGAGGTGATGCGGTCGAACATCAGCATGGGTGGCAGCGGCAGCTGAGCATTGCCGGCGCCGAACAGCTCCCCGCGTCCGCAGGCCAGTAGCTCCTCATATGAGTAGCTCGAAGCCCGCTGCGGCGTCGCGGTGTCGTTTTGCGGGTCGGTAGAGGCCATGGAGAGGGTGCGTCCTCGCTAACGGACGAGTCCGATCGGTGCCGGACGGGGAATGACGGGGTCGGCGCCTCGTTAGCACAAGCTCCGCCGGCGCTCAAAGCGTCCTCGCTCCCCAATCATAGAGATTGCGAGCGCGATGCATCCGGCGTCCCGCATTCGAACGGAACGCGCGGTTCGGTCGTCTTTTCCCCAACCATTCGAACCGCGGCGTTTCGGTCCCCCCGATCATCAATGTTTCTCGGAGGCACCGACCCCCGAGCTATGCACTCACTGGGGGAACGCACCTGCGTGGCCATGCTTCGGGTTGCCGCAGGCGGGTGCGGACCGTATACTTGCCAGATCATTGTCTGCCTAAAGGTTGGGAATCACTCCCCGCGATGTCCGATCTGTTGCCCCTCCAGGCCGTGCTGAACGCGCGAAGCTCCCTGCCGATCGACGCTTCCGGCCCGCGTCGCGGCTGCCCGCTGTCCGATCTGCGTGATCGCCTGCGTCGTGCCGGATTGCGGCCGACCCGCCAGCGCCTGTCGTTGGGCTGGCTCCTGTTCGGGCGCGGTGACCGCCACCTGACTGCGGAAATGCTCTACGACGAGGCCATGCGCGCCAAGGTCCCGGTGTCGCTCGCGACCGTCTACAACACGCTGCACCAATTCACTGAGGCCGGGCTGCTGCGTCAGCTCGCGCTCGACGGGTCGAAGGCCTATTTCGACACCAACCCGAGCGAGCATCACCACTTCTTCCTGGAGGAGGAAGGCAAGGTGCTCGACATGCCGGAATGCGGAATCTCGGTCGATTCGCTGCCCGAGGCCCCGGAAGGCATGGAGATCGCGGGCGTCGAAGTCATCGTTCGCCTGCGCCGCCGCCAGGTTTCCGGTCGCGGCTGAGCCGCTCAGATCCTGACTATGAAAAGGGCCCGGTTCTCCGGGCCCTTTTTATTTGTCTCAGTCGATCTTCTCATCCGGATAGACACCCCAAAGGCGGTCCTGCCGGATATAGCCGTCGACATCGCCCTGCTTCTGCGGCAGCGCCACGACGAGGCGGCACCAACGGCCGGTGCAGGTCTTGACGCTGCCGATGACGCCCGGTTGCAGCCGCGCCTCCTCGCCGGAGGTTTCATCGGCCCGCGCCTTGAGCGGCACCGTGGATTTCGCGGCGTCGGCCTTCTCCCCCGAAGGCGGGATGACGACGGCCGTGCGGCGTCCGGACAGGAGCGAGTGCAGCACCCACCCTTCGGTGCCCTCCGAATCGCGGATGCGCCGCCAGGTTTCGAACTCGGCGACGATCTCGATCGGCAAACCAGCACGCTGAAACACCCAGAGGGTGCGATGATCCTTGGACGGACCCTCGCGCAGATTCACGCGATCGGTCTTGAGGCTGGCATAACGCGGCAAGGGCAGCTTGGTGACCGGTCCCTTGCCAACTTCGGAGGCGGCCGGGGGGGGAGCCGGCGCCGCGCGTGACGTCAGCGGTGCGATCAGGGCCAGCACCGCCGCCAGGATCGCGAGGCGGGCGGGGTTGACCAGGGGAAGGGCAGGCGGGCGCATGGTCCTCGTCTCCGAACCTTGGTTCCTCGAACAAACGAACGCAAATTCGATCCGCCTGGGGGGCGAACCGGTCCGCATTGTGTTCCCCAACCTCTCTGATAGAGAGGCCGGACGTCCTGCGGCGCGGCCGGGGATCGGCCGGTTTGCCGCCGGCCCATCTGGCCGCGACGTGGTTAAAGGAGCGTAAGCCGGACCATGTCCGGGCCGGCGCCGCCGGGAGGGATCATGTCGTCAATGAAGCGCAAGCCGCTCGTGGTCGTCACCCGGCGTCTGCCGGACGCGGTCGAGACGCGCATGCGCGAATTGTTCGATACTCGCCTGAACCACGACGACGCGCCGCTCTCGCCGGAGGCTCTCGCCACGGCGATCCGCGAGGCGGACGTGCTGGTTCCGACCGTGACCGACGAGATCAATGCCGGCCTGCTCGCCCAGGCCGGGCCGAATCTGCGGCTCATCGCCAATTTCGGCAACGGCGTCGATCACATCGACGTGGGGGCCGCCCTGGAGCGGGGCATTACCGTCACAAACACGCCCGGCGTGCTGACGGAGGATACCGCCGACATGACCATGGCGCTGATCCTCGCGGTCGCCCGTCGGATCGCCGAGGGCGCGCGCATCATCCCCGACGACGACTGGACCACCGGCTGGTCGCCGACTTGGATGCTCGGCCGCCGCATCACCGGCAAGCGCCTTGGGATCGTCGGCATGGGCCGTATCGGTCAGGCGCTTGCCCGGCGGGCCAAGGCCTTCGGCCTGTCGATCCATTACCACAACCGCCGCCGGGCGCCGACCGCGATCGAGGAGGCGCTCGACGCCACCTACTGGGAATCGCTGGATCAGATGCTGGCCCGCGTCGACATCGTGTCGGTCAATTGCCCGCACACACCCGCGACCTATCACCTGCTCTCGGCTCGCCGGCTGAAGCTGCTCAAGCCCGAGGCCATCGTCGTCAACACCGCCCGCGGCGAGGTCATCGACGAGAACGCCCTGGCGCGCCTGATCGAGGCGGGCGAGATCTCGGCGGCAGGCCTCGACGTGTTCGAGCAGGAGCCGGCGGTCAGCCCGCGCCTCGTTCGCCTCGCCCGCACCGGTAAGGTCGTGCTGCTGCCGCATATGGGCTCGGCCACTCACGAGAGCCGCACCGAGATGGGCGAGAAGGTCATCATCAACATCAAGACCTTCATGGACGGTCATCGGCCGCCGGACCGCATCCTTCCCACCATGCTCTGAACGCAGTCGAACGGGGGTTAGAATCCGCGGCTGCCCGATAGCGGGAAGCCGCGGAGCCATCCCGCTGCGTTTAAGATTGGGACACGGCTGCAAGCGGTGTCCTCGGGTTCCGGCGGGAGGCGGAGACGTCCGATCAATCGTCGATCCCCGGCGCGCCGTTACCGGCCCCGGGGTGGATCACCCCAACATCGACGGCACGGCATCGCCTCGAATGGCCGCTTTCGCCCGTGCCGAATCCACGTCCATCTGCGCGATCAGCGCCTCGGCGCTCGCAAACTTCTCCTCGCCCCGCAGATAGGCGACGAGCTCCACCGCGACCTCTTGGCCGTAAAGGTCGCCCGCGAAATCGAACAGATGCGCTTCCAGCAGCGGCGCACCGTCGTCGAAGGTCGGACGGCGACCGTAGCTCGCGACGCCGTCAATGAGCCGTCCATCGGCGAGGCGCACTCGTACCGCGTAGATGCCGTGGGCGAGGCCGCAGGAATCGAGGGCGAGATTGGCGGTGGGGTAGCCGAGCGTGCGCCCGCGCTTGTCGCCATGTCGCACCTCAGCCAACACGAACCAGCGATAGCCCAGCAGCGCGTTGGCCCGGGCCGTATCTCCCGCGGCGAGCGCGGCGCGGATCGCGCTCGACGAGATCGGCTCGTCGCCCGGTCCCGCCCCCACGGCCGGCACGACCCGGCAGGCCATACCGGCATCGGCGCAGAGCGCGGCCAGGATGGCGGGGGTGCCGGCGCGTCCCTGCCCGAAGTGGAAATCGTGGCCGATCACGACGCCCGAGAGGCCGAGATCGTCGCGCAACCAGCCCTCGACGAATCCGCGAGGGCTCGTCGCCGCGAGGGTTCCGTCGAAGCGCCGCACGAACAACCCGTCGAGGCCGAGCCGTGCGAAGACGATCTCCTTGGCGCGCGGCCCGGTGAGGCGGAACATCGGTTGATCGGGAGCGAAATAGGCGCGCGGATGCGGCTCGAAGGTCAGCACGGCCGCCGGCCGCGTTCCGGCTTCCTGACGAACGGCATCGATCAGCGCGCGGTGGCCGCGATGCACGCCGTCGAAATTGCCGAGCGCCGCCACCGCCCCCTGCAGGGCGGGCGGAACCGGGTCGTCCGCTCCACAGACCGTGAACGGACGGTCCGACGCATTCGGGCCGGGCTCGGTGATCGGATCGCCTGACGGCATCGGCTCCTGCGGGGCATCACGGCGGACCGGAGCGGGCGACGTCGGACGACGCCCTGGCCGCGAGATGCGGCTTGGCGAAAACCGCATGCCCGGTCAAGCGACACGGACAGGCGCCAAGCGCACAGGGATCGTTCGCGTGAGGCCGGTCGGCACGCGAACGCGGCGATTAAACCTTTCGCAATTCGCCGATGTCTAATGTTGGCGAGACCGGAGGCTCCCGGCACCTGCGCTCGCGAGACAGCGCGTCCAGATGAGCCTTCCGCCTCGACACAGGGACAACGGAGTACGATTCATATGGCCCTCGACCTCAGCATGCCGATCCTGGTGGTCGACGACTACCAGACCATGGTGCGCATCATCCGCAACCTTCTGAAGCAGCTCGGCTTCGAGGACGTGGATGAGGCCTCCGACGGCACCGCCGCGCTCGCCCGCCTCAAGGGCCGCAAGTACGGCCTCGTCATCTCCGACTGGAATATGGAGCCGATGACGGGCTACGAGCTGCTGCGCCATGTGCGCGCCGACGAGGGTCTGCGCACCACGCCGTTCATCATGGTCACGGCCGAGTCGAAGACCGAGAACGTCATCGCCGCCAAGAAGGCCGGCGTGAACAACTACATCGTCAAGCCGTTCAACGCCGCGACGCTCAAATCGAAGATCGAGGCGGTCTGCGGTGCGTGACCGACCTCGACCCTCGCCCGCCGCGGAGAGCCGCGGCGGAGCGGGGATCTCCCTGGTACCCGATCCTGCCCGGGACAGCACCGGCGCAGGGAGGCTCGAAAGCGCATCCATGGGATCGATGGCATTCCCGTCAGACGCGCGTCCGTCATCCGGCACGCCGTCGGCGATGATCCAGGAACTCCTCGACATCGCGGACTACATCGCCAAGCTTCGTGACGCCATCGCATTGCTGCGGGCGAACGAATTGACCCGCGACCGACTGCCGATGGTTCACGAGGAACTCGGCGAGGTCGTTGCCGCCACGGCAAGCGCGACCAACACGATCATGGGGAGCGCCGAGACCATGCTCGCTCTGCCCGATGGTCCGGATTATCGAGCCGCCGTCGAGGCGCAGATTTTCCACATCTTCGAGGCCTGCGCGTTTCAGGACATCACCGGTCAGCGCATCGCGAAGGTGGCCGAGGCGATGAGCCTGCTCGAAGGACGCCTCGCGCGCTTCAGCGTCGCCGTGAAGGCTCGCGACGCGGGCGGAATCGACGAGAGCGAGGCCGATCGGCGCCAGAGAAACGAAACGCTGCTGCTCAACGGGCCGCAGAAGGGCGGACCGGCCACGCCACAGGATGCCATCGACGCCCTGTTCGACTGAGCGCACCGGATCAGGCGTTCCAGCTCAACACCGACGCGGCCGATGAGAGCGACGGCCTGTACGCCGCCCTTACCAATCGAGTGCGGACGCTCGGATCGGAACACGGCTCACGGTCAAGCTGCCTTGATCGCGACACCGGGTGTGCGAAAAACTGTCAAGGTCATCCCGGAGACTGACCTCGGAATTCGCTCGAAGCGGAACCGAAGGGGCTGACCATGGCGAGCATCGATCTGCGGCCGGACCGCCGGTCCAACCGCGACACCGGCCGCGTTTCGAACCCGGCTGATACGCACCTCCTCGATCGCGCCCATGCGCAGGGTCGCCTCGACCAGTCCATCGCCACCACGTTGCTGTTGATCGCCGCTGCCCGCGTCGAGCGGGATGCCGCACCGGTGCTTGCCGCCCGGCAGCGTTTGGCTGAAGTGTACGGTGCCACGCGCCTGCGTCGCCGGTTGGAGCGCGAGACCGCGGCCGGCTGAACTCAGCTCGCCCGTCTCAGGAAATCCCGGAACGGGCGCCGCTGCGGCGGCGGGCTCGGCGGTGGATCCGGGGAGGGGGGTGGCGTGGGCGCCGGTGCGCTCGCCTCGCTCAAGACCTCCGCCCGCACCGCCCGCGGCGCGGCGAAGACCGGGCCCTGCGCCAACGGCACATCGAGATCAATCAGATCCGGAACCTCGCTCTCGCTTTCGACGCCCGTCGCCACGAGCCGGATACCGGCTCGGGCCAGGGAGGCGACCAGATCCTCCAGCGCGATTTCGGGGGTCGCCTCGCGGGGAAGGGGGCGGAGTAGCTGCACGGCCTGCACCTTGACTTGACCGATGCCGCGCTCGGCCAGCGCGACCGCGTCGAAGCGGAGATCGATCGGCCGATCCATGACGAAGCCGATCCGGCCTTTCAGCCCGGCCAGCAAAGCTGCTTGCTCCGCATCGAGATTTCGCCAGCTCGTCTGAGGGAGCGCCAGCACGACGCGACCGGCCAGATCCGGACCGTCCGAAACGAGGCGCCCGAGCGATCGAAGGAACCCCGGTTCGAACAGCGAGTGCGGCGTCAGCCCGTAGCCGACCGCTGCCGAACTGCCCCGGCCCTGCAGATGGCGGGCGATGGTGGCGACGCGCTGCAGCATGCGTCGGTCGAGCGCCGTCGTCCGCCCGTGCCGCTCCAGCACCGGTAAAAACGTCTCCGGATCCAGAATCTCCGAACCGACCTTCAGACGGGGCAGCGCCTCGTAGGAGACCACCTTGCGCTGCGGGAGAGTCACGATGGGCTGGAGATAGACCTCCAATCCTTCGCCATCGAAGGCTTCGACGAGAGCCGCCTCCGCCGCCGGATCGCGGGGCGGGGGCTCGACGCGCGACGGCGGCGGCAAGTTCGCCCGCGGCACGAGGCGGGCGGAGGGCGGCGCCGGCTCACCGGCGGACGCGGCAGGCTCCGGGACGACCCTATGCGCCGCAGGGGCCGGAATCTGGGGGGACGCGACCGCGCGCTCCCGATCGGCCTTGAGCCGGGTAATGTCGCCATCCTGGCTGGACACCACGGCGGCGAGTTCGCGCACGATCCCGCTGAGCAAACCGATTTCCGCCGTCACCTCCTCGATACCGGAGGCCAGTCGCGTTTCCAGTTCCGCCACCGCCTCCGCGTTGTCAGGGGCGTTCTGCGGAATGGGCGCCGGATGCGCCTTGTGGCGGGATTGGACGAGGGCGGCGGCCACCGCCTCCAGCTTGACGAGACGCTGGGACAGGACGCCGATTTCCTGCGAGACGACCTCCTGCGCCGTAGCCATCGCGATGAGGCGGCGGCGCAGGAAAAACCCGCTCACGACCGCGAGCCCGGACACGCCGGCTGCCGCCACGAGCGGGACATAGATCGCCAGCGGCACGAGGATCAGGACGACGATGAGGCCGAGGATCCAGGGGGTGCGGCGCGGGCCGATCGTCGGGGCTTTCGGTGTCATCACCGTCGGTCGACGCGCTTCTTCTCGAGCGGCTGCAGGCCGCTTGCCTCCCCGGAACGGAGCCGCCCCCTCGGGCCGCTCCGCATACGATCTGTAAACCTACTGTTGCCGAGCCGGCTCGTCGCCGCAAGGCGGCAGGCTGCCGGGCCGGCTCATGCCTGTGCAAAGGTCGCCGCGCTTGCCATCGGCGTGATGGGGGGCGACATGAACGGTCTCGAAGGAGACCGCAATGGACGATACGCCGATCGAACTGACGATGCGGGTCGAAGGCATGACCTGCGAGGGCTGCGCCAATGCCGTGCGCCGGACGATTCAGCGGCTCGATCCCGAGGCCGAAGTCGCCTTGGACGTCGCCCAAGGGCGCGTCACGACCTTCACCCGGGCGCAGAGTCTCGATGTGGCGCAGGCGCTGACCAAAGCCGGTTATACGGCGACGGCCATGACGGGCTGAGACCGTGGACGGCTCTCCGCGCAATGATCTCGACGCTTGGTGGATGCCGTTCACGGCCAATCGAGCGTTCAAGCGGGCGCCGCGGCTGATCGCGAGCGCCGAGGGCCTTCATTACCGGGACGATGCGGGGCGGATCCTGCTCGATGGCATCGCCGGCCTCTGGTGCTGCAATGCCGGTCACAATCGCGGGCCCATCGTTGCGGCGATCCGCGAGCAGGCGGGACGACTGGATTACGCGCCGCCCTTCCAGTTCGGTCACGGGCCGGCCTTCTCCCTGGCCGCCCGGGTCGCGGCGCTCGCGCCGCCCGGCCTCGACCACGTCTTCTTCTGCAATTCGGGATCCGAGGCGGTCGACACCGCGCTCAAGATCGCCTTGGCCTACCGCCATGCCCGTGGCGAGGGCGGACGGACCCGTTTCGTCGGCCGCGAGCGCGGATATCACGGCGTGGGCTTCGGCGGCATTTCGGTTGGCGGCCTGCCGAACAATCGCAGGGTGTTCGGCCATGGCCTGTCCGGTATCGATCACCTGCCCCACACCTACGACCGGGCGCGGCAGGCCTTCACGATCGGCGAGCCCGAATGGGGGGCGCATCTCGCCGACGAGCTCGAGCGGATCGTCGCGCTCCACGACGCCGCGACGATTGCAGCCGTCATCGTCGAACCGATGGCGGGTTCCACCGGCGTGCTGCCGCCGCCGATGGGCTACCTTAGACGCCTTCGCGACATCTGCGATCGACATGGTCTGCTGTTGATCTTCGACGAGGTCATCACCGGTTTCGGGCGCCTCGGATACGCCTTCGCGGCCGAGCGGTACGGCGTCACCCCGGACATGATCTGCTTCGCCAAGGGGGTCACCTCCGGGGCGGTGCCCCTCGGCGGCGTGATCGTCGCTTCATCCATTCACGAGCAGCTGACGCGGGGCCCGGAACAGGCCATCGAGCTGTTTCACGGCTACACCTATTCCGGACATCCGCTGGCCTGCGCGGCCGGTCTGGCGGCCCTCGATCTGTACCGCGACGAGGGATTGTTCGAGCGCGCCCAGGCCATGGAGCCGGTCTTCGCCGAGGCCGTGATGCGGCTGCGCGGCGCGCCGAACGTGCTGGACATTCGCACGGTCGGGCTCGCTGCGGGCATCGACCTCGCGCCTGACCCCGCTGGGCCGGGTGCCCGTGGCTTCGCCGTGCTAGAGCGGGCCTTTCACGATCACGACCTCGTCGTGCGCGTCTCCGGCGATACTCTGGCCCTCTCGCCACCGCTCAACATTGGGGCGGACGATATCTCGACGCTCGTGGAGCGGCTCGATCGCGCGATCCGCGCCGCCGCGTGAGGCCGCTCCTCATCCTCTGAAGAAAGTTGCTGGGGTTTCTCAAAAAAATCCGAGAGGCATTTCCCTTCGGCTTCGCACAAAATGCGATGATCGGTTTATCGTGGCTGCAAGGTTCGCCCGCTCGGACCGTGCTTCGGCATGCGCCACACCCTAAGAAACGACGGTGAGAGAAATGCCCTCTGATATCGAGATCGCCCGCGCGGCGACTTTGAAGCCTATCGCCGAGGTCGCCCGCAAGATCGGCATCCCGGACGAGGCGCTGCACAATTACGGTAAGCACATCGCCAAGATCGACCACGACTTCATCAAGTCGCTGGACGGCAAGTCCGAGGGCAAGCTCGTCCTCGTCACCGCGATCTCGCCCACGCCCGCGGGCGAGGGCAAGACCACCACGACCGTCGGTCTGTCCGACGGGCTCAACCGCATCGGCAAGCGCACCGTCGCCTGCCTGCGCGAGCCGTCCCTCGGTCCCTGCTTCGGCATGAAGGGCGGTGCGGCCGGCGGCGGCAAGGCGCAGGTCGTGCCGATGGAGCAGATCAACCTGCACTTCACCGGCGACTTCCATGCCATCACCTCGGCGCACTCCCTCGCCGCGGCGCTCATCGACAATCACATCTACTGGGCGAACGAGCTCAACATCGACGTGCGCCGGATCCATTGGCGCCGCGTGGTCGACATGAATGACCGGGCCCTGCGCGCCATCACCCAGTCGCTCGGTGGCGTCGCCAACGGCTTCCCGCGCGAGGACGGGTTCGACATCACCGTGGCCTCTGAGGTGATGGCGGTGTTCTGCCTCGCCAAAGATCTCGCCGATCTGGAGGAGCGTCTCGGCCGCATCGTCATCGCCGAGACCCGCGACCGCAAACCGGTGACGCTGGCACAGGTGAAGGCCACCGGCGCCATGACGGTTCTGCTCAAGGATGCCTTGCAGCCGAACCTCGTGCAGACGCTCGAAGGCAATCCGGCCCTCATCCATGGCGGCCCCTTCGCCAACATCGCCCATGGCTGCAACTCGGTGATCGCGACGCAGACCGGTCTGCGCCTCGCCGATTATGTCGTGACCGAAGCCGGCTTCGGGGCCGATCTCGGAGCGGAGAAGTTCTTGGACATCAAATGCCGGCAGACCGGCTTGAAGCCTTCGGCGGTGGTCATCGTCGCCACCATCCGCGCGCTCAAGATGCATGGCGGCGTCAACAAGAAGGATCTCGCCGGCGAGAACCTCGAGGCGCTGGAGAAGGGCTTCGCCAATCTGGAGCGCCACGTGACGAACGTGCGGAGCTTCGGCCTGCCGGTGGTTGTGGGTGTGAATCACTTCTTCCAGGACACCGATGCCGAGCACACCAAGCTGAAGGAGCTGTGCCGCGAACGCCTGCAGGTCGAGGCCATCACCTGCAAGCACTGGGCGGATGGCGGCGCCGGTGCCGAGGATCTCGCGCAGGCGGTCGTGAAGCTGGCCGAGGGCGAGCAGAAGCCGCTCACCTTCGCCTACGAGACCGACACCAAGCTCACCGATAAGATCAAGGCGATCGCGACGAAACTCTACGGCGCGGCCGATATCCAGATCGAATCGAAGGCGGCGAGCAAACTCGCCGGTTTCGAGAAGGACGGCTACGGTCACCTGCCGATCTGCATGGCCAAGACCCAGTACTCGTTCTCGACGGACCCAACCCTGATGGGAGCGCCGTCGGGACACTTGGTCTCGGTGCGCGACGTCCGTCTCTCGGCTGGTGCCGGCTTCGTCGTCGTGATCTGCGGTGAGATCATGACCATGCCGGGTCTTCCCAAGGTTCCGGCGGCGGACAGCATTCGTCTCGACGCCAATGGGCAGATCGACGGGCTGTTCTAGGCCATCGACGACATCTGCTGAAGACCAATGTGCCGCCGGACGAATGGTCTGGTCCGGCGGCACGGACCCGCGGAAACAGCACAAACTTCGCGCTACGCCGTTGTTGTTGCGCAAACGGCATGTGTGTATCGGCACGCGACTGTTGCAGAGCGGCGATCGTCTTTTGTGCCAATCAAGAAGGCACAGATGATCAGACCACGATGAGCTCGCCGAAGATTTCGGCAGCACAGTGCACAGCCATCGACCCCGGCACTCACAGAAATCGAAGACAAGTTTGCGGCGTTCCGTCAGTTCCAACGGTGCGATGCCACGTTCAGCCGCGGCTGCCGTTCGACAGCGCGCCCTATCTTCTGGTCACCACCCGATCTCCAGCGGATGACCATGAGCATTTTCAAAAGGATCAGCGGCGCTGCCGCCAAGACGATGCGCGCAACCGTCGGCGTGCTGACCACCGTCCTCGACGCGACGACCCGCATCGTTGACCGGACGAACGGGCGGATCGAGGCTCATCTTCTCGATCGGACCAAGCTCCTACGGGCGCATTATGAGCAGAAGACCAACCGGCAGGCCAAGCCGCTGCCGATCATCGAGGGGCCGATCGATCTGGCGATGCGCGGCGGCGTCCGGGACGCCGCCTGACCCTTTACCGGAACGCTTATTCCGGTCGCCGGCGCCCTTCTTCCAACTCGCGCCTCAAGCCGCCAATCCCCGCTTCTTCAGCAGGGGCTCGATGCTCGGCAGACGACCGCGGAAAGCGGTGTAGGCTTCGCGCGCATCGCGCAGGTTTCCCGCGCCGTAGACGAAGCGGCGCAGGCGTTGCGCCGTTTCGGGGTGGAAGATGTCGCCGGCTTCGCGGAACGCATCGAAGGCATCGGCATCGAGCACCTCCGACCAGAGGTAGCTGTAATAGCCGGCCGCGTAGCCGTCGCCGGAGAAGATATGCGCGAAATGCGGCGAGCGATGGCGCATGGCAATCTCGGTCGGCATGGCGATGCGCTTGAGCGCGTCCGCCTCGAACGCCGGCACGTCGAGCCCGTCCTCGCCGGCCGCCGACAGGTGCAGCGTCATGTCGACGATGGCCGAGGCCGTGTACTCGACCGTCGCGAAACCCTGGTTGAAGGTGCGTGCCGCGAGCAGACGCTTCAGCAAAGCCTCCGGCATCGGCTCGCCGGTCCGATAGTGGCGCGCATGCTGGCGCAGCACTTCCGGCTGCTCCAGCCAGTGCTCGTAGAGCTGCGAGGGCAGTTCGACGAAATCGCGGGAGACCGCCGTACCGGACAAGAGCGGGTAGGTGACGTCGGACAACAGGCCATGCAGCCCATGGCCGAATTCGTGGAAGAGGGTACGGGCGTCGTCGAAGGAAAGCAGCGTCGGCTCACCCCGCGGTGCGCGCGCGAAGTTCATCACGTTGACGATGATCGGCTTGATGTCGCCGTTCAAACGCTCCTGCGAACGGAAGGCGCTCATCCAGGCTCCCGACCGCTTGGACGAGCGGGCGAAGTAGTCACCGAGAAACAACCCGATCTCGGCGCCATCCGCATCCTGGACTTGCCAGGCCCGCACGTCCGGATGGTAGCGCGGGACGTCAGCGACTTCCTCGAAACGCAGCCCGAACAGCCGTGAGGCGGTGTCGAAGGCCGCCTGGATCACACCCTCCAGCGGCAGGTACGGCTTGATCTCGGCTTCGTCGAGGTCGTGCTCGGCCCGGCGCAGCTTCTCGGCATAGTGCCGCCAATCATGGGCTTCGAGGGCGAAATCCTGCCCCTCCGCCCGTACCAGCGCCTGCAAACGCTCGCGTTCCTCGGCCGCCCGGCGAAGGGCCGGCGCCCAGACGTCGCGCAGCAACGCCATGGCGGCGTCGGGCGAAGCCGCCATCGTGTCGTCCAGACGGAAATGGGCGAAGCTGTCGTAACCAAGCAGACGTGCGCGCTCGGCCCGGAGGGCGACGATCTCGGCGATGAGACGGCGATTGTCGGTCTCGCCCCCGTTCTCCCCGCGGCGGGTCCAGGCTTCGTAGGCGCGCGCCCGAAGATCGCGACGGGTGGAGAAGACGAGGAACGGCTCGATCAGCGAGCGCGAGAGCGTGACGACGTGGCCGTGCGTCCCGCCCCGTTCCGCCGCCGCCGCCGCGGTGGCATCGCGCAGGAAGGGCGGCAGACCGGCCAGATCCTCCTCACCGTCGAGCGGCAGGATGAAGCCGTTCTCGTCGGCGAGTAGGTTCTGCCCGAACTGGGTGCCAAGTTCGGCGAGCCGGGTCGCGATCTCGGCGATGCGGGTCTTGGCCTCGGGCGCGAGATCGGCACCGGCGCGGCGGAAGCGGGTGAGCGTACGGTCGAGGACGCGTTGCTGTTCGGCATTGAGGCCCTCGGCCTCCGGATCGATCGCCGAGAGGCGGGCCCAAAGCTGCGGGTTCAAGGTGATCGCGCTCGAATGCCGGGCAAGCTGCGGCGCCACCGCCCGCTCGATCGCCTGCAGTTCCGGGCTCGTGGTGCTGCCGGTGAGGTTGAAGAACACGCTCGCCACCCGATCCAGCGCTTGGCCGGCGCGTTCCAAGGCTGCGACCGTGTTCTCGAAGTCCGGCGCTTCCGCGTTTCCGGCGATCTGCGCGATCTCGGTCTCGTGCGCCTTCAGGGCCTCGGCAAAGGCCGGCACATAATGCTCGGGTCGGATCGATTCGAATGGCGGCAGGCCGAACGGCGTCGCCCAGTCCCCCGCAGCGAACGGATTCGCCTCCGTCGCGGCGGAGGCGGCGTTCAAGTCGGGGACAGTGTCGACGGTCATGCAGGAAAACCCTTCGATATCGGCGCCGGAACGCCTTTCGATCGGCCAAACGCCACTCGATCACGCAGAGCGTCGTGGGCGTCGGAACCTTCGCCAGGATAGGGCCCCGATCGGACACAGGCAAAAGGGCGTCCGGACGAGGGCGCGTTACCCTTCGCCGCACGATTGCCGAAGGGCGTGGCCGCAGCGTCCTAGTCGGGACGCCGTCAGGATAGGATCACGAGGCCGGTCCGCCATCCGTCGCGGAAGCGTTCGGGAAGGTCCGAGGCATGAAGCCTGTCATCGTCGCCTGCCTGCTGGGTCTGACCCCTTGTCTCGGTTCGGCTCTGGCCGACCCGGTTAAGCCGCCGGTCGCAACCGTCCCGCTTCCGCCGCCGGAGCCGCCCCAGCGCCCGAACGATCTCCTTCCCCCGGAGCCCCAGGTCACACCCCTCCCGCCGGAGCGGCCGCCGGAGTTCGTCACCGGCAAGGAAGCCGTGAAACCTCCCGAGGGAAAGACCGGCAGCGATGCCCCGAGGGGGCAAAGCCCTGACACGACCAATCCCACCGCTTTACCCGAAGCGCCGCTGCCGCCTGCGCGACCGCCGGAACTATCGGGCGAGGCGGCTCTGGCGTTGAAGGTCGCGGCGCCCGACGATGCCGCCTGCCTGCGCCGGCTGGAACGGCTCGGGGCGCGGTTCGAATCCGTGGCGCCGCTCGGCAACGGCCAGTGCAGCGCTCCGCGGCCGCTCAACGTGACGGCCCTGGCCGACGGCGTCGCGCTGGAACCGGCCGCGATCCTGACCTGCCGGGCGGCGGAAGCTTTGGCCCGTTGGACGACGGAAGTACAAGCGTCCGCGCGCAAGGAATTCGACGATCGGCTTGCAAGCCTGTCTCTGGGCGGAACCTATGTCTGCCGTGGCCAGAACCATGACAGCGACGCCAAGCTGAGCGAGCACAGCTTCGCCAATGCCATCGACGTGATGGGGTACGGTTTCGCCAAACGCCCGGCGATCAAAGTGACGGCCGCGGCGGAGGGGAGTCCGGAGGCCACCTTCCTCGCGACGGTGCGCGCCAGCGCGTGCGAGTTCTTCCGCACGGTGCTCGGACCAGGGAGCGATGCCGCCCACGGCAACCACCTCCACCTCGACGAGCGCGAGCGCAACGCCGGCCATCGCCTCTGCCAATAGCGGTCGCTTCGCCGCGGGAACGGCAGCGCTTTCCCGTCATTTCCTCTGCCATTGGCAGTGGGAGAGCGGACGGGCGATGGCGTGGACATGGATGCGGAGCGTCCCCGCGGCGCTCGTCCTCGGATTCACCCTCTCAGGCGTGAGCTTCGCTGCTCCGGCAACGGCTGAATCCAGCTCCGAAGCGCCCACGTTGACCAAGGATTCGATCAACAACGCCACCTTCCGCGAAGCGGAAGACGCGACCAAGGACGGTGCCCCGAAAGGGCGGACAAAGGGCAAGGCCGACCGTTCGAACATGAAAGCCGAGCCGGACACGAAACGTCCGGATCCTCTGCTGGTGAAGGTGCAGGTGCTGCTCGACCGTGCCCGCTTCTCCCCCGGTGCCATCGATGGACGCGACGGCGAGAATCTGCGTGGCGCACTCAAGGCCTACGCCTCCGCCCAAGGGCTCCCCGCCGAAGGAAAGGTGACCCGTGCCGTGTTCGATCGGCTCCAGGCCACGAGCCAGGACCCGGTCGTCACCGATTACGCGATCACGGACGCCGATGTGAACGGGCCCTTCGTCGAAAAGATGCCGGCGAAAATGGAGGAGCAGGCCGATATCGGTCCGATGCGCTACACCAATAACCGCGAGATGCTGGCCGAACGCTTCCATATGCAGCGGGATCTGCTCTCGGCGCTCAATCCGGGCGTTCCTCTGGACAAAGCCGGCGGTACCTTGATCGTCGCGGCCGTGCCGCCCACCGGTTCGGGCAAGGTCGAGGGCGTACCGTTGGCGCCCAAGGTGTCACGCATCGAGGTCGATAAGGAGACGAAGCGGGTTCGGGCCTTCGGTGAGGATGGCACCCTCACGGCCGATTACCCTGCTTCGATCGGCAGCTCCGAGAAACCCGCGCCGGACGGCACCGCCAAGGTGAAGGCCGTCGCCTTCGACCCATGGTACACCTACAATCCGAAATATCGCTTCAAGGGCGTCAAGACGAACCGAAAGTTCTCGATCCATCCAGGCCCGAACAATCCTGTCGGTCTCGTTTGGATCGATCTCTCGATCGAATCCTACGGCATCCATGGCACGCCGGAGCCGGAGAAGATCGGTAAGACGGAATCGCATGGCTGCATTCGGCTGACGAATTGGGATGCCCGCGACCTCGCCAGCCGCACCGTGAAGGGGGCGAAGGTCGAATTCCTCGATCGATAGGTCGATCAGCGTCGCTCGATCCGGCCGCCGACGACCTGCAGCAGGCCATCACCGAGGAAGGCGAGGGCGGCCGTCGCCAGCGTGCCTTGAAGCATCGCGGCGAGATTCTGGTTTTGAAGACCGGCGACGATGGGCGTGCCGAGGGTCGGGGCGCCGGCAAGGGCTCCCACCGCTGCGACGGAGACGGACAGGATGAAGGCGGTCCTCAGCGTCTCGAAGATGCCAGGGACAGCCAGCGGCAGTTCGACTCCGAGGAGAATCTGGATCTCCTTGAAGCCGATGGCCTCGGCCGCCGAGCGGGCCTCGGCCGGGACGGTTTCGATCGCGCCGACGATCCCGCGCAAGACCGGCATGATGCCGTAGGCCAGCAACGCCAAGAGTGTCGGGGGGCCGCCGAAGCCGAGGATCGGGAGCGCCAGTGCCACCACCACGACCGGCGGGACGGCCTGAGCGAAGGCCGCGAGCGTGTCGATGGCCGGGCGCAGGGAGGCAAAAGCCGGACGGGTGGCGGCGATACCGAGACCGAGGCCGAGCAGGGCGACGACGAGGAAGCCGGTGCCGGCCAGCATCAGGTGATTCAAAGCGAGATCGAGGAGGCGTTCCGCCGCCAGCGGGCGTGCTCCACCGCGCGTGAGCAGGCGGACCAAGGCGGGATGGCTCGCCGCTGCAAGAGCGAAGCCCAAGAGCAGCGGCGCGAGCGCCGGTCGGAACACCGCGATCATGATGACCAGCGTCGGCGCAAAGCCGCCTCGACGGTGCTCAGACCGGATTCGGTGGCGAGCGAGAGCCCCACAACGGGGACGGCGCCGAGCACGATCAGATCGGGGGCGAACTGGGCCATGCCGTCGAAGACGAGCCGACCGAGCCCGCCTGCTCCGACCAGCGGTGCCAGTGTCGCGAGACCCAAGGCCTGCACCGCCGCCACGCGCAGACCGCCGATCAGGATGGGGGCACCGAGCGGCAAACGCAGATCGACGAAGATCTGGCGGGGTGTCAGACCGATGGCGCGGGCGGCGTCGAGCATCGCCGGATCGGGCGCTCGCAAGGCACCCTGCAATCCCCGCCAGAGCGGCAGAAGAAGATAGGCGGCAATGCCGATGAGGGCTGGACCGGATCCGAGAGCCGACAGGCCCAGCCCGCGAAGAGCCGGCAGCATGGCCAGCAGCGCCGATGCTGCGGCGACCAGACCACCGAGCAGCGCGACAGCCGGAACGACTTGGAGTCCGCTCACGAGCAGATCGACGACCGCGCGTCCGCGCCGCCAGGAACCGAGCGCCGCGACGACGAGAGAGGCCAAGACCAACGCGCCCCCCGTCAATGCGAGATGGTCGAGGATCGCCTGGGTCAGGCCGTCCCGCCTTCCTCTGAGTTCCACCGTGAGGGACAGGGCATCCAGGAGGCCGGATGCACCGAGGGACACGATGACGAGTGCGATACAGGCCGCGACCAGCCAACAGGGCGCCGGGATACGGATCGCGCGAGCACCTTGCAGCATTCCGAAGCACAGGCCGAACCCGGTAAGCCACGCGCCTGCGGCCAGGCGAGCCCGTGCCGCCGGCGGCTGACCGGCCAGCAGATCGTGCGCCCCGCTCCCGAGTGCCGCCAGCAGGAGGGCGAAAGCTCCCGCGCAGGTGACGAGGGCGAGAAAGCCGGCAATGCGCCCCCGGCCTGACACCGCCAGACCCGGACCGAGGGCCACGAGGATGAGCAACGGCCAGAGCCCTGCGCCCAATGCCGTCGTGGAGGAAATGGCTTCGCCGCTGACGAGTCGGTTCGGGGCGAGATGCAGCAGAGGCAGTCGCCAGAGGATGAACGGCAGGGCGAGCGCTGCCGCGACGGAAAATGAGTTTTTGAAAAAAAGCCGCCCCCACGATTCGGCAGCAATGATCATCAACGGGCGCCCATGCGCTCGGCGAGCCATGAGGCGGCGACCTCTTCGGCCTGACGTCCCTCCACCGTGATCGCCCCGTTGAGGCGGCGCAAGGTCGCGGCATCGAGCGCTTCGAAAACCGGGTCGAGAGCTGCACGGATCTCCGGATACGCATCGAGGACGCGCGCGCGGATCACCGGTGCCGGCTCGTACACGATCTGCGCACGCTGAGGGTCACTCATCACGGTGAGGTCGAGGGCGGAGATTGCTCCGTCGGTGCCGTAGACCATTCCGGCATTGATTCCGCTGATCCCCTCGGCTGCCGCCCGAGCGGTGACGGCCGTATCGCCTCCGGGCAGGCTGACGATGCGGGTGATCGGCAGGTGAAAATCATAGGCCGCCTCGAAGGCTGGAAGCGCGGCGGGACTTTCGACGAATTCCGTCGAAGCAGCGAGCCGGATGCGATCGGCCCGCACGGCGCGCGCGAAATCCGTCATGGCTGCAAGGCCTTCTGATCGGGCGAGCGCGCCGTTGACGGCAATGCACCATGTGTTGTCGGCCCGAGCTCGGGCGAGCCAGCTGAGGCCCTCCGCCGCATCCAGCCGCCGCGCCATCTCAAAGGCGCTCTCACCGTCCTTCCAACCCGGATCGGTTTCCGTGCCGGCGAAGAACGCGACGTTGCCAGTATATTCCGGATAGAGATCGAGCTCGCCGCCGATCAGGGCAGATCGTACGATCAGCGTCGGCCCGAGCCCGAGGCGTCTCTCGACCCGGAAGCCAAGTCCTTCCAGAATCGTGGCGATCACGTTGCCGAGCAGAGTGCCCTCGGTGTCGCTCTTCGAACCGACGACCAGCGATTTCGAGGTCGCTCCGGACGCGCCGCGAGGCAGGAATCCAGCGGCGGCGGCCGATCCGGCAAGGCGGGCCAGCCCTCGCCGGGTGAAGCCAGGTCGGGACGGAATTCGCGCCCCCGTGCCGACCCGTGAGCAACAGGTCGGACGAAATGTATCTCTGAATAACATTGCGGCGGTCACGATAGCATACCGGGCCCGTCGCGGTGCTTGACACGCCTGGCTTTCCAAGCGACCCCTCCCAGGACCGGGGCAGGATCCGGAGGGGGCCGGGTCCGTCAGCGGGCGAAGTCACCTCGGTAACAATCCGGGATGCGACCGGACCGGCCGAGGCCGTGCCGCGACGATAACGGATCTGAAGGAAGACGACCCGGCGTGACTGTGGATTCGAACGAGGATCGTCTGGCGGGCGCCCGCGTGCTTGTCGTGGAGGACGAGGCCGCCATCTCGATGCTGCTCGAGGACATGCTCCTCGATTTCGGCTGCGAGATCGTCGGACCGGCCGCGCGCCTCGCGACTGCCCTCGAGATGGCGCGTGCGGAGGACTACACGGTCGCCATTCTCGATGTGAACGTAGCGGGCGAGCCGATCTATCCGGTTGCCGAAGCCATCGCCGAGCGGAACCTGCCGATCGTGTTCTCGACGGGCTATGGCGGCGCGGGGATCCGCGAGCCGTTCCGTGATCGTCCGGTTGTGCAGAAGCCGTTCAGCCAAGCGGATCTCAAGCGTACCTTGATCGCCGCGATCGTCAGCGCCCAGGGCTGACGGCGGCCCTATCTTTCCCGAAAGTCATCAGCGACTTCGGGACAGAGCTTCGGTCCATCGTGACCCACTCATCGATGGATGCGTCCGATCCGTCGATCCGACACCGTCACGGGCATTCACGCACTCACAATTTTTCGAGTTCGAAGACGTTGGGCAGGTGTCGAGGCCATGTCCTCGGCATCACGAACACGGCGTCGGCACGCAGGGTCATGTCCGCCTCGGTCGGATGGCGAGAGATCCAAGCACGCGCCGCCCGCGACATCCGCGCCCGTTTGCGGGCATCGATGGCGATGGCCGCCATCTCGAAGCTGGGCCGAGCCTTCACCTCGACGAAGGCGATGACCCGCCCGCGACGGACGATCAGGTCGATCTCACCGCCCGCTGCGGCGTAGCGCCGGGCCAGCGGCCGGTAGCCCTTCGCCATCAGGGCAACGAGCGCCCATGTCTCGGCGAAGAGGCCATGGCGATGGGTGGCGCGGCGCCGATTGCGGATCGTGTCAGGACGAAGCTTCGTCATTGCTGCGTCGGGCCAGGGCCAGGGCGCGGGCATAGACGACCCGCTTGGGCTGTCCGGTCTCGTCCGCGACCAGGGCAGCGGCGTCCTTGATCGAGTGACGGGCGAGGGCTGCCTCGATTCGCGCGTCGAGGCCGGTATCGACCTCGCGGGCCTTGGCGTCCTCGGGTTCGGCGCCGATCACGACCACGACCTCACCCTTGGGCGGTCCTTCCTCGGCGAAGGCGCGGGCGAGGCCCCCCAGGCTGTCGCGGCGGATGGTCTCGTAGAGCTTCGTCAATTCGCGGGCGACGGCCGCTTGACGGTCCGGGCCGAGCACGTCGGCGGCATCCGCCAGCATTTCCGGAAGGCGATGGGGGGATTCGAACACCACCAGAGTGCCGGGGATCGGCGCCAATGCCTCCAGACGGCTGCGGCGCGCCCCGGATTTCTGCGGCAGGAACCCTTCGAAGAAGAAGCGGTCGGTCGGCAGGCCGGCGGCGACGATGGCGGTCATGACCGCCGACGGACCGGGGATCGGCGTCACGGGAATGCCCGCGGCGATCGCGGCCTGCACCAGCTTGAAGCCTGGATCCGAGACGAGGGGCGTTCCCGCATCCGAGACCAAAGCCAAGGTCTCACCGGCCTGAAGCCGCAGCACCATCCGCTCGCGCACCGCCTCGTTCGAGTGCTCGTGATAGGAGAGGAGCGGTGTGGTGATCCCGTAATGCATCAGCAGCGTGCGGGTGACGCGGGTGTCTTCGGCCAGCACCGCGTCGGCGGCAGCGAGCGTCGCCAGCGCGCGGAACGAGACGTCGCGCAAATTGCCGATGGGTGTCGCGACGACGTAGAGGCCGGGCGCCGGCCGCTCCGCCTCCGCGGCGAGGCCGAAGGCGGTGAAGGTGGCCGGCCGGTCCCGGCGGGCTTCCGAGTCGCTGCGCTGTGTCATCGACGCGACAATGGCACGCCGCAGCGTGTTTGCGGACCGTGGAGAAGGCCGGCCTCACATTTACTTTTTGAAGGGCTCTCCGCATCGTGACCGACAGTTGCGGGCATCGGGAGGGTCGGCAATGACGCGGATCGGCGGGCGGCGAACGGGATTGTACGGCGTGGCGCTCATCACGCTCGCCCTCTCGGCCTGCGCCGGCGGGTCCGACGTCCTCGCGCCGTCGTCGCGTCCGACCCCCGCACTCAACGCCGACGCCCCGCCCCCAACCAATCAAAGTCAGCGCATCGGGACCGGATCGATCAAGGTTGCGCTGATCGTGCCGCTGACCGGCCAGGGCGCAGCGGTGGGAGCGGCTCTGCGCAACGCCGCGGAACTCGCCTACGACGACTTCCAGAAGCCGGATCTGCAGATCCTGGTGAAGGATGACCGCGGCACGCCCGACGGCGCCCGGGAAGCGGCGCAATCGGCCCTCGCCGACGGGGCCGAGATCGTCCTCGGGCCGCTCTTCGCCGCCAATGTCCAATCCGCGGGCGCCGTGGCGCGGGGCGCCGGGAAGCCGGTCGTCGCCTTCTCGACCGATGCCGGCGTCGCGGCGCGCGGCGTCTACCTCATCAGCTTCCTGCCGCAATCGGAAGTCGACCGCATCGTCGAGGAGGCGACGGCGGCCGGGCGACGCTCCTTCGCGGCCCTGATCCCCGAATCCACCTACGGCAATGCCGTCGAAGCGCAGTTCCGCGAGGCCGTAGCGCGTCGCGGCGCCCGCCTCGTCGCCATCGAGCACTACCCGACCGGCGCCCCCGGCCCGGCCGTCGAGCGCCTTCGCACGGTGATGGTGGGTTCGGCGGCCCCCGCCGACGCGTTGTTCGTGCCCGACACGCCCGACGGACTCTTGGCGGTCGCGCCGGCCCTGACCAAGATCGGCTTCTCGCCCACACGGGTCCGCCCGATGGGCCTCGCCCTGTGGAACGACCCTCGGGTGCTGTCGCAGCCGGCCTTCAAGGGGGGCTGGTTCGCCGCCCCCGACACGGCGGGCTTCTCTGGCTTCGCCCAGCGCTATCAAGCCCGCTACAATGCGTCTCCGCCGCGGGCCGCCTCGCTCGGCTACGATGCCGTCTCGCTCACGGCGGCGCTGATCCGCCAATACGGGACGCAACGCTTCGCCGACGCGACGCTGACGAGCCCGGCCGGCTTCTCCGGCCTCGAAGGGACGTTCCGCTTCCGCCCGGACGGCCTCAGCGAACGGACGCTGGCGGTCTACGAAATCCGAAACAACGCGGCCGCTGTGGTGAGCCCGGCGCCGAAAGTGCTGGGTCCCTCAGGGATCTGAACCTCACGCCGCCAGTTCCGCCACCACGGCGTTCAGCACCGGCGCCCCCCGTGGCGTGACGCCGATGCGTCCGTCGTTGCGGCGTGCGACCAGCCCATCGGCCGTCAGCGCGGCGAGACGTCCCGTATCGAGCGGGCGGCCCTTGAGGGCAGCGTAGCGGGCGGGGTCGATGCCCTCGGCAAGCCGCAGACCCATCATCAGGAACTCGTCGCCCTGATCCTCCGCCGACAGGGCCTCGGTCTCGACGATGCCGTGGCCCTCACCCTCGACGCGGGTGAGCCAGGCTTCGGGCGCCTTCTCGGTGAGCGTGCCGGTCCGGCCCTCCGGCAGGACGAGCCGCCCATGGGCACCGGGGCCGATGCCGGCATACTCGCCGTAACGCCAGTAGAGCTGGTTGTGACGGGACTCCGCACCGGGGCGGGCGTGGTTCGAAATCTCGTAGGCGGGCAAGCCGTGGGCCGTGCAGATTTCCTGCGTGACGTCGTAGAGCGCCCGCGACAGGTCATCGTCCGGCGTGACGAGCCGGCCGGTGCGGGCCAATCCGAAGAACGGCGTGCCCGGCTCGATGGTGAGCTGATAGAGCGAGAGGTGTTCGGCCGCATGGGCGATCGCTTCGCGCAATTCGCTGCGCCAAGCCTCCGGCGTCTGGTCGGGCCGGGCATAGATCAGGTCGAACGAAAAGCGTTCGAAATGTTCGGCCGCGACGCGCACGGCGGCGAGGGCTTCCTCGACCGAATGCAGCCGGCCGAGGCGCTTGAGATCGCCGTCGTTCAGGGCCTGGACGCCGAGCGACACCCGGTTCACGCCCGCCGCGCGATAGCCGCGAAACCGGCTCGCCTCGACGCTGGTCGGGTTGGCCTCGAGCGTCACCTCCGCATCGGCGGCGATCGTCCAGCCGCCGGCGACCGCATCGAGCAGGCCCGCGACCGTCTCCGGCGCCATCAGCGAAGGCGTGCCCCCGCCGAGGAAGATGCTGGTGACGGTGCGCCCCGGAACGAGGGCTGCCGCATGCGCGATCTCGCGCCGGAAGGCGGCAAGGAAACGTGGCTGGTCGACGCCCGCATGGCGGACATGGCTGTTGAAGTCGCAATATGGGCACTTCGCCGCGCAGAACGGCCAGTGCAGATAGACGCCGAAACCCGCATCGCGGGTCGGGTGATCGGGCGGTGTCATGACGGGCATCGGGCTTCTGGCGGGCTCATCCGCCCTCATCTCGACCACAGCTTGCTGTGTCGGCCCGCCCGTACGAAGGTCGCGACCGGGCAGCGATATTCGGGAGAGATCTCCCGTTCGACGATGTAGGTCCTGCGGGCGGGAAGCGAAAGCCTATGCCGGCCGTCGCAGGCAGGCTGCCGCCAGGGTCACGAACGCTCGAGCCCGGTGCGACAGGGCCTCGCCGCTTTGCCAATCGACGCCGTGCTTCTCCTCGGACGAGATCTCGCCGAAGGTCCGATTCATTCCCTCGGGCCGGAACATCGGATCGTAACCGAAGCCGAGATTGCCGCGTGGCGTCACGAGGTCGCCGAAGACGCGGCCCTCGAACAATTCGGTATGCCCGTCGGGCCAAGCGAGCACGAGGGCCGAGATGAAATGGGCGCGGCGATCCGTGGCTCCGCGCTTCGACAATTCGGCCTCGATCCGGGCCATCGCCCCGGCAAAATCCTTGTTCGGGCCGGCCCAGCGGGCGGAGAAAAGGCCCGGCGCACCGTCCAGGGCATCGACGCAGAGCCCCGAATCGTCGGCGAAGGCGGGCAGACCCGAGGCTTCCGCGGCGGCGATCGCCTTGATGGCGGCGTTCTCGGCGAACATCGTGCCGGTCTCGTCCGGCTCGGGCAGCCCGAGTTCGCCGGCGGACACAGCCTCGACGCCGAAGGGTGCGAGCAGCTCGCGCATCTCGACGAGCTTGCCGGCATTGTGGGTGGCGATGACCACCTTGCCGGACAGGATGCGGTGGTGTTCGCTCAAGCGATGGCCTTCCGTTGCAACTCGACCAACTGGGCAACGCCACCCTTGGCGAGCCGCAGCAATTCGAGGAACTGTTCGTCCGAGAAGGGCTCCATCTCGGCGGTGCCCTGAACCTCGACGATACCGCCCTTGCCGGTGACGACGAAGTTCGCGTCGGTCTCGGCCGCCGAATCCTCGGCGTAATCGAGATCGAGCACCGGCTTGCCCTTGTAGATACCGCAGGACACGGCCGCGACATGGTCCCTGAGCGGATCGACCGAGATGATCGATCGGGTCCGCATCCAGGCCAAGCAATCGTGAAGGGCGACCCACGCTCCGGTGATCGAGGCGGTGCGCGTGCCGCCATCGGCCTGAATCACATCGCAGTCGATCGTGATCTGGCGCTCGCCCAGAGCCGGCAGATTGGTGACAGCCCGGAGCGAACGGCCGATCAGACGCTGGATCTCCTGGGTGCGGCCCGACGGCTTGCCCGAGTTCACCTCGCGCCGGGTGCGCTCGTGGGTGGCCCGCGGCAGCATCGCGTATTCGGCCGTCACCCAGCCCTTGCCGGATCCCCGCAGCCACGGCGGCCCGCGCTCTTCCAGCGATGCGGTGCAGAGTACGCGGGTATTGCCGAACGTGACGAGGCAGGAGCCTTCCGCGTAACGGGCGACGGCCCGCTCCAACGTGACGGCACGCAACTCGTCGGGCGCGCGCTTGGACGGCCGCATCCGCAGGACACTCCAGGATCGAGAACGGAAGTCGGCGCTCTTAGGCGCTGCCGCGCCGGGCGGCAACTCCGCCGGCCTTCCGAATCGAGCGCAAAAAGGGCCGCCGTCGGTCCGACGGCGGCCTCGTGTTTCACGCGCGACCCGCGAGTTCCGCGCCGTTCGCGCTGCCTTAGCGCCAGTGATGATGGCGGTGATGGTGGCGCATATGGTGCCGCATCATGTGGCGACGCATCATGTGACGGTGATGATGGCGCATGTGGTGACGGTGCATATGCCGGTGATGCCGCATGCGATGGCCGTAGCCGTAGGCGACCTGCGTTGCCTCACCGGCGCTGGCCGCGGCCTCGGCCGGAACGGTGACCGGCGCCGCTTCCGCCCGATGCGGCGAGGCGGCCAGGCCGAACCCCGACAGGGCGATCGCGACGGCCGCGACCTTGATCATCTTCCAGTTGGCGCCGAGCTTCACGGGCATTCTCCACAACACAGAAATTTCTTCGTTGGCACCGCGAGCCGGAGCGCACGGTCCCCCGCTAACCGTCATCGCGGGAAGAACGATCCCTCCAGGCTAGAGGAGCGTTGATGGATGGTGGATTGGATCGACCGATCACGATCGAACCGAAGTCGCGAGCCATCGTTAGCGTTCTGCCGGGTGAGGTGATCGTCGCAGATCGGTCGGCTCGAATCCGAACCCGGGCATGACCGCCTTGGAGGAAGCCCCGCGGCTTGCCCGTCGAGAAGGATTGATCGCGGGCGACCTTGCGCCCACAATCGCATGTCAGATTGAGTTGGTCGTGTCCGAGATCCCGTTCAGCACCGCGCGTCATTCTTCCCAGGCGCTCTCCGCCCTCAACGAGCGCGCCCGGGAGATCTTCCGGCAGATTGTCGAGAGCTACGTCACCACGGGCGAGCCGCTGGGATCGCGCACCCTTGCCCGCATCCTGCCGATGAGCCTGTCGCCGGCCTCGATCCGCAACGTGATGGCGGATCTGGAACATTCCGGCCTGATCTTCGCGCCCCACACCTCGGCCGGAAGGCTGCCGACGGAGATGGGTCTGCGCTTCTTCGTCGATGCCATGATGGAGATCGGCGACGTCGATCGCGAGGAGAAGGCGCGGATCGAGGCGCAGATGCAGGCCGCCGCCTCGCGCCACACCTTCGACTCGGCCCTGGCCGAGGCCTCGACCCTGCTCTCCGGCATCTCGCGCGGCGCGGGCGTGGTGCTGACCACCAAGGTCGATTCCGGCCTCAAACACGTCGAGTTCGTGCGCCTCGACGCCGACCGGGCGCTGGTGGTTCTGGTCTCGACCGACGGCACCGTCGAGAACCGCCTGCTCGACCTGCCGCCGGGATTGCCCGCGAGCGCCCTGCAAGAGGCGTCGAACTTTCTCAATGCGCGGCTGCGCGGACGCACCCTCGATGCCCTGCGGGCCGATATCGAGGCCGGCCGCAAGGCGATGAAGCGTGAGCTCGACGCCATCACCGAGCGGCTCGTCGATGCCGGCCTCGCCACCACGGTCGGCCCCTCGGAAGCACGCCAACTCATCGTCCGGGGTCAGGCCAACCTCCTCGACGATCTCCGCGCCGCCGAGGATCTCGAACGGATCCGCCTGCTCTTCAACGATCTCGAAACGCAGAAGGACGTGATCGAACTCTTGGCCCGGGCCGAGCAGGGCGACGGCGTGCGGATCTTCATCGGATCGGAGAACAAGCTCTTCTCGCTGTCCGGTTCGTCGATGATCGCTGCGCCCTTCCGCGACAGCGCTCAGAAGATCGTCGGCGTGGTCGGCGTCATCGGCCCGACCCGCCTGAACTACGCCCGCATCGTGCCGATGGTGGATTACACGGCCCGCGTGGTCTCGGGCCTGCTCGACCGACCACGGTGACGCCCCCGGTCGAAACCGGTGAACTGCCGCCGCGTGTCTGACGTTGTCGCTGGACCTTGCCGATCCATCGACTTCGGAGACGCTCCGTGCGTTCCAACGCCTTGACCTGCCTCGCCCTCACACTCGGACTCGCGCTTCCATGGGCCGCGCCCGCCTATGCCGAGCCCGCAGCGCCCTTCATGACCACGAGCCCGGCCGGAACGGTGCGCGGTTCGAAGATCGTGGGCGTGCCGGTGATCGGCATGGATCACGTCCGGGTCGGCGAAATCGAGGATGTCCTCCTCGACGGCTCGGGTCAGATCCGGGCTGTGGTGATCGGTGTCGGCGGCTTCCTCGGCTTGGGTGAGAAGTCCGTCGCCGTTCCATTCGATCAACTCTCTTGGAACACGGGCGATGTCTCGCTGACCAGCGGGCCGTCCTCGGTGGTGAAGGTGGACGAGGCGCCGAGCCAGAAGGCGGCGGACAAGGCGGGGCCGGAGACGATGCCCGGTTCGCAGACCTCCAACGAGGTTCTCGGTGCCGTCCAGAACCAGCATAGCGGCCGGGTGACCGACGCGACCGGGTCCGTCGAGCCGCAGCGTCCTTCCAAGCACCCCGCGACCGTGCTGGCGGGCGATAAGATCGTTCATGCCGAGGTTCGGCTGACGAAGGCGCAGCTTCAGGATGCGCCGGCCTTCACCTTCAAGGCAGATTGATGCGTTTGACCGAGAGCAAAACGGGAGGTCCCATGCGGGCCATCGCCACCGCCGTGCCGTTCTGGGCTTTGACGGTCCATCAAGGGCTGGCGCAGCAGATGAATCCGGCGCCGCCGATTCCGGAGTCGGGACCGTCCGGTTCGAGCTCGCCCGCGGCGACCGCCGCCGCGATCGACTTCAACTGGGTCTGGATCAGCCTGTTGATCGCTCTTGCCGCTCTTGGCCTCTGGCTTTTCGCCCGGCGGCGGCAATCGGGACCGCCGCGATCGTAGAACCGCACAGTCGAGGCCGCCTTCGTCGGCGGCCTCTTCATGCTAACACCAACGGCGCTTGACGGATTATTTGTTCGTTTTGCCGGCGCTCGGGAAGAACAGGGCCTCGCCGCCGATCTTGTAGTTCGCAATCGCCGTCTGCCCCTCGGGTGAGACCAGCCAATCGATGAATGCCTGACCCTCCTTCACCTTCACGTTGGGATGCTTTTCGGGGTTCACCAGCATCACGCCGTAGGGGTTGAACAGGCGCGGGTCGCCCTGGACCAGAATCGTCAGTTCGCCGCGGTTCTTGAACGAGAGCCACGTGCCGCGATCGGACAGAATGTAGGCGTTGAGCGCCGAGGCCGTGTTGAGGGCCGGGCCCATGCCTTGTCCGACATCGCGATACCAATCGCCTTTGACGGCCGCGAGGTCGATTCCAGCCTCTTTCCAGGCCCGCAATTCGGCGCTGTGCGTGCCGGAACGATCACCCCGTGAGATGAATGGAGACTTGGTCTCGGCGAGCTTACGGAATGCAGTCTGAAGATCGGCGCCCTTGATGCCGGCCGGGTCCGATGCGGGACCGACAACGACGAAGTCGTTGTACATCACGTCCTGGCGCGCCTTGGCGAACCCTTCCGCGACGAACTTATCCTCCGCCGGGCGGTCATGGACCAAAACCACGTCGGCGTCGCCCCGGCGGGCCGCGTCGAGGGCTTGGCCCGTGCCGAGCGCCACGACCTTCACCTCGATCCCGGTCTTGTCCCGGAACAGGGGCAGGATGTGCTTGAACAAGCCCGATTGTTCGGTGGAGGTCGTCGAGGCGACGACGATGGATTGCGGATCGGCATGAACCGGAGCGCCGACTGCGAAGCCGGCAAGGAGACCGAGGGTCAGGAAGCCGCGGCGAAGGAAGTCCAAGGCAGTTCTCCGGTCAAGTAGGCCCGGGCTTCGGGCGTTCGGGGGGAGGAGAGGATCGAGCGGGTCGGGCCCTGTTCCACGGCGCGCCCTCCATCGAGCACGACGACGCGGGCAGCGAGGCGAGCGACCTGCCCGAGATTGTGGGAGACGAGCAGCACGGTGGTGCCGGCCTCGGCCATCTCGGCCACGAGATCCTCGACGATGGCGGTCGCGGTCGGGTCGAGGTTCGCGGTCGGCTCATCGAGCAACAGCAGCGTGGGGCGCAGGGCCCAGGCACGGGCGAGAGCGAGCCGCTGCTGCTCACCGCCCGAGAAGCGCGTCGCGGCATCCTTCGCCCGATCGGCAAGGCCGACCCGCGCCAGGGCCGACGCCACGCGCTCCGCCCGCTCCCGGCGGCAAAGCCCCAGGGGAGCCAGCGCCAGGGCAATGTTGGTTGCCGCGCTCGCCCGCACCAGGGCGGTGCGCTGGAAGACGAAGGCCGAGCGGCCCGCAGCCACATGCAGGGTGCCGGAATCGGGACAGAGCAAGCGGTCGATCACCCGGAGTGTCACGCTCTTGCCGGCGCCGTTCGGCCCGATCAGAGCGGTGACGCCGCAGGCGGGCACGGCGAATGTCAGACCCTCAAGGATCGATCGTCCGTCGAGCGCGAGACGCACGTCGTCGAGTCGGATGACCGGCGGCACCGTCATCCGTAGGCCCTCGCGGCATGACTTCGAAGGAACGCGGCGACGGCATTGATGGCAACGACGAGGCCCATGAGCACGATGCCGAGGGCCAGGGCGAGGCTGAGGTCGCCCTTCTGCGTTTCCAGCGAGATTGCCGTCGTCATGGTCCGCGTGTGGCCGTCGATGTTGCCACCGACAACGAGCACGGCACCGATTTCGGAGATCGCCCGGCCGAACGCGGCCAGCGCCGTCGTCACCAGCGAGAAGCGGGCATCGAAGATCAGCACCATCGCCCGTCGCGGGGCGGAGAGGCGCAGCGAGCGCAGCTGCTCGCCGAGATGGGCCTCGGCATCCGCCACCACCTGTCGCGACAGGGCAGAGACCAAGGGCGTGGCGAGCACCGCCTGAGCCGCGATCATCGCGCCGGGGGTGAAGAGCAGGCCGAAACTTCCCAACGGGCCGGAGCGCGACAGGACGAGGTAGAGGACCAGCCCGACGATGACCGGCGGCAGGCCCATGAAGGCATTGAGCAGGGCCACCAGCGCATCGCGTCCGGGAAAGCGGGCGACGGCGACGAGGGCACCGAGGGGAACACCGAGCGCGAGGCCGATGCCGACCGCCGTGAGACTGACGCGCAGCGAGAGCCACGCGATCGCGACGACGTCGCGGTCGAGGGACCAGAGGCGGATCAGCGTCTCGTGGAAGGTCTCAGTCATCGACAAAGCCGGCGCCGAGGGATGCGCCATGCTTCGCCGGATGCTACGTCCTTGTCGGATAAATCAATAGGAAAGGGCTTGCATATGAGGGTGAGCCTCCGGATCGACGGCCGCGCCGGTGGAGGTCGGGCCGACATCCCCCTCGCGCCGACTCAAGCCCTGCTGGAAGCGCTCGACCGCAGCGGCTCCCTTCAAGGCGTCGCCAGTGAGCTCGGCATCTCCTACCGCTCGGCCTGGGGACAGCTCGCAGCCCTCGAGCACGCGCTGGGGCGCCCGGCGGCGGTGAAGACCAAGGGACATGGCAGCGCGCTGACCCCGCTCGGAAACGGTCTGCTCGCCCTGCTGAAATCGTCGCAGGTTCGGCTCGGGCCCGCTCTCGCTGCCGAAGAGATGGCCCTCGCCGATGGGCTGCGTCGCCTCTTGGAACCCGGAATGGTGCGCATCCGGCTCGCGGCAAGCCACGATCCCCTGTTGCTGGACGCTCTCGAGACGCGTCAGGACATCGATCTGATGATCGCCGGCAGCCTCGATGCGTTGGCACGGCTTCGCGAAGGTGCGGTCGATGCCGCGGGATTCCATTACGGGGCCGAGGGACCACCCCCGCCGCCTTTCGATATCCTATTCTCGGATCCCGAATGGTCCGTGGAATCGCTGTTCCGGCGGGAGCAGGGATTGCTGTTCGCGCCGGGCAACCCCCTCGGTCTCACGGACGTCGCCAGTATTGCCGATCGCAAAGCCCGATTCGTCAACCGGCAGCGTGGCGCGGGCACCCGCATCTGGTTCGAACGATTGTGCCGGGAAGCGAGCGTGCCGCTCGACTCGATCGTCGGGCATCACACGGAAGAGTTCACGCATCAGGCGGTGGCGGCCCTCATCGCCACGGGCGCGGCGGATGTCGGGATGGGGACCCGTGCCGTGGCCGAGCGCTTCACCCTCGACTTCCGCCCGCTCGGCTGGGAGACCTATCACCTCGTGGTTCGTGCGACCCTGCCGCCGGAGCGTCTGGCCCCGTTACGGGAGCAGATCCTGAAGCGCGCCCAATCGGCCCCGGGCTACGCGCCGCCGGCGGCTCACCAGAGCAGAACGTGAGGGTAGAAGGCGAGGCTGTCGCCCGGCACGACACCGGTGGCATCGTCGGGCAGTTCGACCAATCCATCGCTGCCGGTAAGCGACGTCAGCACGCCCGCCCCGTCGCGGGGGTATTTGGTTGCAACCAGGCCGTCTCCGTCCCGGACGAGATTCACGCGCACGAATTCCCGGCGGCCCTGTTTCTTCTTGTAGGCGAAGCCCGCCCGCACCGGATAGGCGAGGGGGGCCTCGTTGCGCGCGCCGCCGAGCCGCGCCAGGAGCGGGCGGACCACGAAGAGCAGCGTCACGTAGACAGCAACCGGGTTACCCGGCAGGCCGACGAAGGGCGTTCCGGCGACGAGTCCCGCCGCCACCGGTCGGCCCGGTTTAACGGCCAAGCGCCACAGAACGAGCTGGCCCAGCGTCTCGACCGCCGCCTTCACGTGGTCTTCCTCGCCGGTCGAGACGCCGCCGGAGGTGAGGATCAGATCGTGGTCCTGCGCCGCGCGGGCGAGATGATCCGGCAAGGTCGTGGCATCGTCCCGCAAGATGCCGAGATCGGACACGGTGCAGCCGAGCCGCGTCAGAAGGGACGCCAGCAGGACGCGATTCGAGTCGTGGATGGCGCCTGGGCGCAGGGCGGCTCCGGGTTCGGCGAGTTCGTTGCCGGTCGAGAACAAGGCCACGCGCAACCGCTGCCTCACCGGAATGGTCGCATGACCGGTGGCGGCAGCGAGCGCGAGATCCTGCGGGCGAAGCCGCTGACCGGCGGGGATCGCCAGCGCATGCTGAGGCAGATCCTCCCCCGCGGGCCGGGCATTGGCGCCGAGCTTCAGGCCCGGCGGCAGAGCGACACGTTCGCCCTCGCGACGGACGTCTTCCTGCATGAACACCGTGTCGGCGCCGGGCGGCATCGGCGCTCCGGTGAAAATGCGGATCGCGCCCCCCGGCCATTCCGCGTCCGCCGGGGCGCCCGCGGGCAGGCGGCCGGTCACCGGCAGCACGGTCTCTCCCCCCGCGGTCAGGTCGGCGTGGCGCACGGCATATCCGTCGACCGCGGAATTGGCGAAGGGCGGCAGCGCGTGCTTCGCAAACACATCCTCGGCGGCGATGCGCCCGTCCGCCTGTGCCAGCGGCACGGTTTCGCTGCCGGCGATCACCGGGAAGCGCTCGGCGATCTGCGCCACCGCCTCCTCGAGCGGAAGGAGCTTTCCGCCGAACGCGAAGCAATCGTCGGTGAGCTGCGCCATCACGGAATCTCCAGGCGAGCGAGCACCGATTCCAGGGGCTCGGCGCGGGCGAGCACGAGATCGGCAATGGACTCCACGTCGTCGAGATCGATGACGGGCACACCGGCTTCCGGGAAGGGTACGTCGCTGGCGATTCCGACGATGCGCGGATCGTCGGGATGGATCGGCGATCGTCCGTTGCCGTGACGAAAGATTTCAAGCTTCGGATGACTCTCGCGCTTGAAGCCCTCGACCAGGGCGATGCCCTCCGGCGTCAGGCGTCGCAGGAGATCGGGCAGGCGCGCCTCCTCACCCTCGCCGACCTCGCGGATCTGCACCCAGCGTCGGGACGAGGAGACGATGACTTCGCTCGCACCCGCTTGCCGGTGAGTGTGCGAATCCTTGCCCGGGTGATCGACGTCGAAATGGTGATGGGCGTGTTTCAGGGTCGCGACGCGAACCCTGCGGGCGACCAAAACTGGAATCAGTTTGGCCAGCAACGTGGTCTTGCCAGCGCCGCTCCAGCCGGCAAGTCCGATCACCCGCAAGCCGCGCGATCCTGGCGCCATCATGGGGCGTCCCCCGCAGGTGTGAAGCCGAGCGCTTCCAGAACAGCGGCCGCTTCCGATGTCCTGAGCAGGGCGAGGAAGGCCGCGAGGGCTGGCCGGTCCTCGGCTCCGGCGGCGTAGGCAAAATCGTAGTGTTCCTCCGTCAACGGCAAAAAGTTCAGGCCGTAGGCCTCAGCCACGCTGGCGATGGCGACGCCCCAATCGGCCCGTCCCTGCGCGACGGCCGCCGCAACGGCATTGTGCGAGCGCGGCTGGTTCCAGAAGCCCGTAGGCCGCGCACCTCCGACCAGACCGTCGATGAGAAGGCGCGTGCCGGAACCGGCATTGCGGTTGACCATCACGGCATCGGGGTCCGCGAGGGCGGCAGCGACGCCATCTGCGGCCTTACGGCCCTCGAAGCGGCCATCGCCGGCCCGGAACACCACGCCCTGCAGGCGCCGCCAACCGGGAGCGAGCCGCATCCCGGCATCGAGCAACGGCGCGTTGTAGAGGCCCGTCTCGGGATCGAGCAGATGCATGGCTGCCAGATCGCACTCCCCGCGCCGCAGGGCCGCGAGGCCGCCGGCCGACCCGACCCAGACGGTGCGGGCCCGGTAGCCACGGTTGGCCAGTAGCCCCACGAGCCGGTCGAGTCCGACACAATGGCTCCCGACGATGGTGAGGTCCGGCGCCCGTACGCCCGCGCCCAGGCGCACCAGTGACACCGCCTCGCCCGCCTCAAGCCCGGACCGGGGGGCCGGGATCGCGAAGAAGCCGTCGGCCTGCGAGAAGGCCGTGACCGAGCCCGATCCTTTCGGCAGCGGCAGGGCCACCGGGCCGTCAAGGCCACGGCCGAGCGAGGCCATCACGAATTCGGTGCGGCCGAGTTCGGACGGGACGCGCTGCGGCACGCGGGCCGCCACCGCCGTCTCCTCACGCGGCGGCAGCCCCGCGAGCGCACGGATCAGCGGCACGACGAATTCATGGAAGGTGAACATCGCCGAGGTCGGAAAACCCGGCAGAACCACGACCGGCGTCCCGGCCGCCACCGCGAGGCAGAGCGGCTTGCCGGGTTTGAGCGCCACGCCGTGAACCAGGATACCGGGAGCGCCCAGGCGGTCGAGGATGCGGTGGGACACGTCGCCCGCCCCCTTCGAGGTGCCTCCGGATAGGACGACGAGGTCGTGCCCGGAGATGGCCTCGCGCAGGGCCCGTTCGAGCGCCGCCTCGTCGTCGCGCACGATGCCGAACGGAGCCGGCTCGCCCCCGTTCTCGGTCACGGACGCCGCGACGATGGCTCCATTCGAATCGTAGATCGACCCAGGCGGGAGCGTCGCGCCCGGGGCGACCAATTCGTCGCCGGTCGAGAGGATCGCGATGCTGGGCCGGCGCACCACCGGCACGGCGGCGAGACCGCAGGCCGCGAGCATCCCGATCTCGCGGGCCGTGATCGGCAGCCCCTTCCGCAGCACCGTTTCACCCAGTGCCATATCGGCACCCGCATATCCGACGAACTGACCGGGCCGGACCGGCGCCGATAGGTCGATGGCGAGCGCCGCCTCGTCGAGCTCGGTGTGCTCCACCATGACGACGGCGTCGGCCCCGCGCGGGATCACGCCGCCGGTGGCGATCGGGGTCGCGGTTCCGGGTGCAACCGAGAGAGACGGGGAGACGCCGCAGGCGAGGATCTCGCGGTTCAAAGCGAGGCGTCGGGGCCGACCCGCGCCCGCGCCCTCGGCGTCGGCAGCGCGCACCGCGAACCCATCGACCAGGGCGCGGTCGAAGGGTGGGACGTCGATCGGCGAGGCCACGTCCTGCGCCAGCACTCGACCGAGCGCGTCGGCGAGCGGCACCGTTTCGGCTGACAACGCGGCGTGGGGCACCGCGGCCCGGAAGGCGGCATGCGCCTCGTCCTGGGTCGCGACGCTCAGGAATTGCTCCTGGCGGGCCGCCGCCGTGAGGCGACGGACGAAATCCTCGGTTTCGCGGGGCTCGCTCACAGGTCCAGAACCTCGACCTCGGTTCCCTCGGGATAGCCCTCACGCTCCGGCGGCACCAGCATGGCGGCATCCGCCCGGATCAGTCCGCGCAACGGCAGATCGGCGCTCCCGAGCGGCTCGACCTCGCCCGGGCCATGGCGCCCGAACACGACCTCGCTCAAGCCGATACCGGAGGCAATCTTTCTGCGCAGCCGCGCCCGCCTCGGAGCGGGAGGAACGCCACCGGACAGGGCCGTCATCAGGGGGCGCCCGAGCGTCAGAAACACCGCCATCGCCGCCTCGGGTGAACCCGGCACCAGGATCACGGGCCGCCCGCCCGCTACGCCGATTCCTGAGGTCTCGCCGGGTCGCAGAGCGATTCCGTGCGCCAGGATCCGGCCAGCGCGGGAAAGGCCGGCAGCGCTGCGATCGGTACGGCCGAATCCGGTGCCGCCCAGAACGAGGATGGCATGGGCGTCCGTGTCGAGGATTGCCGCGGCGATGGCGTCCTCCGAATCCGCCACGGCGACGGTCCTGGCCGTACCGCCCTCCCGGGCGATCGCGGCGGTCAGGAAGGCGGACAAGGCCTCCGGTCCGGGCGCTCCGGTGACGATCAGCGTCACGCGCGGACGCCGAACCCGGATCTCCGACAGGGCGCAAAGCGCGAGGGCGAGGACATGACGCGACGCGATCCGCTCGCCTGACGCGACCACGACATCTCCCGACGACACATCGTCGGCGCGCTCCCGCACGCCCTCATGGACGAAGACGTCCGACACGGCATCGCGCCCTTCCAGCCCCTCGGGCGGAAGCACGGCATCGGTACCGTCCGGAAGGTCGTCTCCGGCCTCGACCCAGAACGGTGTCGCCAGCAGCCGCACCGGGGCGTAGGGCGATGCCCCGCCGAGCTCGGTTGCCGCCACGGCGTAGCCATCGCGCGACGCCCGCCTCCGCTCCGGAACATCGCGGGGCGCAAGCACCGGCTCCGCGCAGACATGCCCGGGAGCATCGGACAGAGGAATCGCCTCGCTCGGGACGGGGCCTGCGAGCGCGAGCAGAAGCGCGCGGGCCTCGACGAGCGGCATCAAGGCCGCGGAGGCAGCCCGCATCATCGTGGCGCCCGAACGCGCGACCGAATGGATCGACGGGGGGATCGTCTCATGCACCGAGCGATGCGCCATCCCTCCCGGATGATCAAGCATGTGGGGAGCGGCTGGGACATCGCGGCCCACCCGCCTCGCGCTGACAGTCGACGGGTGTCTGGTTATGGTCCCGCGCCCTCGCTCGACCGTGCCCCGATGCCCAAACTGCTATCGCTCCTCGCCTTCACCCTTGCGGTTGCCCTCGTCGGGCCGGCCAACGCCCAGATGCGGGGCCATGGTGGACCGGTGCGGGCGCTCGCCGTGACCGGCGATGGGCGGCTCGCCATTTCCGGTGGGTTCGATCAGGCAGCCATCGTCTGGGGGCTCGACACGGGCACGGCCCTCTCCGTACTTCGCTTTCACGAGGGGGCCGTGAACGCCGTCACGGTGCTGCCGGACGGACGCTTCGCCACCGCCTCGGAGGACGGTCGCATCGCCCTGTGGCGGCTCGGCCTTGCGGAGCCCGAGCGCGTGCTGGAGGGCCATGCCGGGCCCGTCGCGGCCCTCGCGGTCGCCCCGGACGGAACGAGCCTCGCCTCCGCTGCCTGGGACGGCAGCGCCCGCCTCTGGCCTTTGGCGGGCGGCGCCGCGCGAAGCCTCGAGGGGCACCGGGGCAACGTCAATGCGGTGGCCTACCTCACCGATGGGCGCGTCGTCACGGCCGGTGCCGACGCGACCGTGCGGATCTGGTCGGCCGAGGGCGAGCCGCTGTCCAACGTGACGCTGCCAAGTGCCGTCAGCGCCCTCGCCGTCGCGTCCGATGGGGAGATCGCTGCCGCCGGGGCCGATGCGACGGTGCGCTTTCTCGATCAGGCAGGCGGCGTCCGCGCCCCGGTGGAACTCGGACCGGCGCCGGTGATCGCCCTCGCTCTGTCGCCGGACGGGACGCGAGTCGCCGCCGCCGGAGCGGGCGGGACGGTGGCGGTGATCGATCGAGCGAAGGCGCAAGTTCTCTACACCTTGATCGGGCCCGGCTTGCCGGTCTGGTCGGTGGCATGGTGCCCCGACGGCTCGGAACTGATCACCGGCGGCGGCGACCGCCTCGTGCGCCGCTGGGACGCGGCGACCGGTGCGCCGATCGGTCCCCTCGCCATGCCACGCCCCGTCGACGCGCTGGCGGCTTTCCACGGCGAGCGCGGGGCCGAGGTGTTCCGCGCCTGCGTGGCCTGCCATTCCCTCAAAGCCGACGAAGGCCCCCGCGCGGGCCCGACGCTCGCCGGGATCTTCGGCCGTCGCATCGCCAGCCTGCCGGATTACCGGTACTCCGACGCGTTGAAGCGCATGGACATCGTCTGGACGCCGGAAACCGTGGCCCGCCTGTTCGAGGTCGGCCCCGCGCGCTACACGCCCGGCACACGGATGCCCGAGCAGACGATCAACAGCGCTGCGGATCGCGAAGCGCTGATGCAATTCCTCGAGAAGGCGACCAGGTAACGGGAGGGCCTTTGGCCCGTCACCGTCCCATCCGAAGGGACGGCGCGTTTCCGCGCCGTCTCAGGAGGCCGTGCCGCTCGTCTCACGCTCACGGAAATAGTCTTCCGTGGTGCGCGGTTTCGCCCGCTCCGGAGCGTGGGGATCGAAACCCTGGTTCAGGGCAGCCTCGACGCGGCAATCGTCGCACATCATAAGAGAGCGGATCCGGGCCTCGCCGGCCTCGCCCGTGAACATCCAATGGCGGTCACGCAGCTTGTCGATCACCCGCTCGATGCTGGCGCGGGTGCCGAATGGCTTGGCGCAGGCGATGCAGGCGAAGGGCTCTTCCTCCTTCACGATCCGGCGCGGGGCGGCCCAGGCGACGAAGTCGATCTGAGGCTTCAGGTCGATGACGTTCTCGGGGCAGGTCGCGGCGCACAGACCGCACTGGACGCACAGGCTCTCCTCGAAGGCGAGAAGCGGACGGTCCGTGCTGTCGGTGAGGGCATGCGTCGGGCAGGCGCCGACGCAGGAAAGACAGAGCGTGCAATCGTCCACGCGGAAGTTCAATCCGCCGAACGGCGCTCCGGCGGCCAGCGGCACGGCATCGACCGGCACGGGCGCGGCGGCATGCATCTCGCGGAAGGCGAGGCGCAGCATCTCCCGCTTCCCGCCATCCGGAACGAACCCCGCGGCGGTGACGGCCGTGCGCCCCGGAGTGAGATTCCGCAACGCCGCGCCGAGGGCATCGGGGTCGTCGGTCTCGATCGCCGCGACCAGACCGGAGCCGTAGCCGAGGGCTTCCGCCAGCGTCTCGGAGAGGGCGATGGTGCGGTAGAGGGCATCGAGGTCGTGCTTCGGCCGGGCACGGGCGAGCAGCCGCACGCCCGCGGCGCCGTAGGCGAAGAGCGCGGCGAACACTTCCGGGCCGAGTTGGGTCACCTCATTGACCCGCACCGGCAGGACATTGGCCGGAAGCCCATCGCCGTAGCGGCCGAGCGCGTCGATCAGCGGCTCGCCGTGCTCGCCGTCATGGAACAGGACGACGGCCTCCGTCCCCCCTGCCGCGCGATAGGCGCGCATCAGGCTGCGCAGCCGCCGCATCAGCGCGTCGCTCGGGGGCAGGGCATAACCGGCCGCACCCGTCGGGCAGACGGCGGCACAGCTGCCGCAACCGGCGCAGATATAGGGGTCGATCGCGACGCTATCGCCCGCGGAAGCGATGGCGCCGGTGGGGCACACGTCGAGGCAGCGGGTGCAGCCGGTGATGCGCGAGCGCGAATGGGCGCAGAGTTCGGCGCGGAACTCGACGAAGCGGGTCTTGTCGTACTCGCCGACGAGGTGGGACGCCGCCGTGACGGCGCGCTCGACCGCCGCCGGATCGCGCGGATCGGCCCGAAGGTAGCCGCTGCGCAATTCGTGCGCGGGAAACAGCGGCGTGCCGCCGGTGAAATCGATCACGAGATCGCAAGTCGAGGTCGCGCCGTCGCGGGGCACGCCGAAATCGAGCTGCGTGCGGGAGGACGGGGCCGGGAGCGCGTAATCGTCGATGCGCAGTTCGAACGCGCCCAAATGGCCCTTCGCGTTCCGCACCGTGCCCTTGAGGATCGGGAACTCGTTGCGATGGAGCGGCGCCACGGCGCCGGGGCGCGAAAGCAGCACCGTGACGTCGAGATGCTCGGCGAGGCGCTTGCCCGCCTCGACCGCAACCTCGTCGCGGCCGTAGATGAGGGCGACGCCGCGGCTCTCCATCGGGACCGTGCCGGCCGTCGGCAGCGGCTCGGCGGCCGCGGCGAGGAGAGCCGCCATCTTGGGACCGGAGCGTGCGGCCTCCGACGACCAGCCGGCCGTCTCGCGGATCTTGGCATAGGCGACGCGGCCCTCCGCGCCCATCTCCTCGGCCACCTCGTCGAACAGCGGCGCCTGAAGCGTGCAGGAGACGGTGATCGGCGACGATCCCGTGAGGGCTTGCCGAAACCGATCGAGCTCGCGGCCGCAGAGCTGATCGGCCGTGGTCAGACGTCCGCCGCAGCCCTTCTCCAGGCTGGCGGTATCGAGCGGCATCGTCCTCTCGCAGGAACAGGCGAACACGAGACGATCGGACACGGGGGAACCTGACTGCTTCAATGGGTGGCCCCTTCGCGGAGGGACATTCATTTCATATACTCATACCGATTCCAAACTACGAGCCATGGCTCGGCTCACGGCCCAGGGTGCGGACGCGACGCCGCAGCCCCGAAGACGGTTGCTGATGATTTCCATCTCCGAGGACCGCCCGGCGGACCTCATCCTTCCACCGGCCTTCACCGCCCGCATGGCAGAGCCGGCTGCGGACGTGCATGCGCAGGCCTGCCGTAGTGCCGAGGAGGGCGCGGAGCCGGGCACGTTGCTGCTCGGCGAGCGCGACGGCACCGTGACACTTGCCGTGGTGCTCGCCCCGGACGAGCCGCTGGCGCCCGCGCGCCGCGCATTGTTTGCCGGAATGTGGGCGATGGCCGAGGCCATCGGCGGCTTCGGCCCGCCGGAAATTCCCGTCGTCATCGCTTGGCCCGACACCATCCACTTCAACCAGGGGCGCCTCGGCGGGGGCCGGCTCGGTTGGCCCGATGGGTGCCGTGAGGACAATGTTCCGGATTGGCTCGTGTTCTCGGTGAGCCTCATCGTCTCGAAGCGCCATGCGGGCGATCCGGGGCTGACGCCCGATTCCACCTCGCTGGAGGAGGAGGGCTTCCCACCCGATCTCGCCGGTCCCCTCGCCGAGAGCTTCGCTCGGCTTCTCACCAAGGCGTTCGAGATCTGGAGCGAGGACGGTTTCTCGGTTCTGGCGCAGCGGTATCTCGATCACCTCGTCCTGCCGCCGGGCGCTCGCGCAGAGATCGACGACATGGGCGATCTGCAGCTGCACCGGCCGGATGCACAGGTCGAATCGTGGCCGCTCCAGCCCGTTCTGAACGTGCCCGCTTGGCGGGACCCCGACACCGGGACGGTGCGGCTGTGAGCGGCTTGAGATTGCCGCGTACCCTGCGGCTCGACCCCTCCGACACCTTCGTCTTCGCGGACGCCGCCGAACCCGGCGAGTGGGCGGTGACCGGCTCGTTCCTGTTTCTCGACGCCGACCCCGACACGCTGACCGGCAAGGCTCGGGCGGCGTTCCGCTCCGGTTTCGTCGGCGTGCGCTCCCTCGGATTCTCCACCCTGGTCGTGGTCAGCGAGGCGAGCGCGGCCGAACGGGCGGCGGCGGTGGAAGACCTCGCGCGCCACATCCTGGAGCGGTTCGGAGCGCCGGACCTCGCGGCGGCGCGCGGCGCCGCCGAGGAGGAGATCGCCGTGTCGGCCTCCCTCTGCCATCTGCCGGTCGGCAGCGTCGTCGCGATGCACCGCACCGCGGAAGGCGGGGAAATCCGCGAGAACTTCCGCACGCTTCACCAACGGGCGCCGGGTGCCGACCCGCTGCATGCCCGGGCCTTCCATTTCATAGAGACCGATGAGGACGCCGCCGAGGAAGAGGCCGACCTCGTCGGGCTCCTCCGCGACGCCGCTCCGGGACGCTGACACGATGACCGAGTTCTGGGTTTCGAGTGGCCACCACCTGACGCAACGCCACGAAGGCGGCGGGTTGGCCGTCACGGATGAACTGATCCTCGCCTATCTCGCCCGGCCCGAATTGATGCCGCCGGACGAGGCCTGCGCCGCCGAACGGGCGCTGCACGCATCGTTGATGGCCGAGCCCCGCCGCCCGGTCTCGGCCGAGGATCTGCGCGCCATCGCCGACGCGGATGCGCGCGAGAATTGGGAGGTGATGCTCGCCTTTCGGGATCGGTTGCTCGCCGCCCGCTCGGTGGAGGCGGCCTATCTCGCCCTGGTGCGCGGCGGCCTGCAGAACGTGCCGGGTCTGTTCCTGAACCAGCTCTGCCACCTGATCCTGCGCAACGCGCTCGACGGCTGCGACGACCCGCATGTCCTGCGGGCGGCCGAGCTGTTCTTCCGCCCGCAACGGGTCAGCCTGCACGAGGGTGCGGTGCTGCTCGCCGATGCCGAGGTGATCGAGGCGCGTGAGGGATCCTCCCCGCTCTCGCCCCTCGTCTCCATGCTCGGCAAGGAAGCGGCCAACGAACTCGACGTGCTGAACGACGACAACGCCTGGACCTACTGGAGCCGGTCCGACGCCTTCACGATGGCCTTGAACCTGAACGGCGCCAAAGCGCGCGTCGGGCTGGCCCGCGCCATCGAAGCCTATGTCGGCCATCTGCTCAACACCGCGATCCGTGTCGAACCGCGCGACGGATTGGAGGATCCGGATTGGCGCTGGTTCGTGGGGCTCGACGCCGAAGCCACCCGGATCGGCAATGCCCTGTGGAACGGCGAGGCACTCGATGCGGCCGCCCGCGAGCGACTCCTGGCCGTCTTCGCCCTGACCTTCGCCGATCCGGCCCGCGTCGATCCGCGGGTCGGGGAGAGGCCGGTCTATCTTCTGCTCGCCATGAACGCCCAGAAGACCGTCACGTTGAAGCCGCACAACCTCGTCGTCGGCCTTCCCCTGGCCCTCGACCGCGCCGCCTGAGGATTTCACATGACGCCGCAGGATCGCTTCGAGGTCGGCATCATCGTCGCCCGTCGACGCCTCAAGGGACCGTGGGCGAGCCATGCCTGGCTCCCGGTCGCGGCGCTTCCCGCCGCCCCCGACGCGCCCGCCTGGACCCAACTGGGTGAGACCGAAGACGAGGCGACCTTCTACGCCGGCGCGTACGAAGTTTCGCTGCACGTGGCCGAAACCGCGCATTACCGCGACAACCTCGTATCCGGACGACCGTCCCTCTGGGTCTCCCTGCGCAACACGGGCGAGGAGACGTACGAGATCGCGACCGTGACGGCCGACCCCTACGAGGGCGAAGCGATGGCTGAGGGGATCGGCGAAATCGTCGAGGCCGTGCCGATGCCGCCGGAGATTCAGGCCAAGCTGCTGGCCTTCTTCGAAGCCTTCCACATCGAGCGCATCTTCGAGAAGCGCAAGCGCGACCGGGCCGACCCGGAAGCCCTGGCCCGCAGTGCCCGCATCGAGGGGAGGGGAGAATGAGCGACGGGTTCCTCTCCCGTTGGGCCCGGCGCAAGGAGGCCGTGCGGGTCGCCGAGCAGTCTGCGACCAGGGAAGCATCGCTCACGCCCACGGCGCCAAGCGTGGGGGATTTGGACGGAGCGACTGAACTCCAGGCGATTTCACCGCTCCCATCGTCCCCGCATGGCGCGAGCCGGGCGCCGGACGATCGCCAAACGATCCCCGAGCTAGGCGCCGATGCCGAGCCGGATCTTCTCGCAGACCTCCCATCCCTCGACGCGCTGACGCCCGAGACCGACCTCACGCCATTCCTGAGATCCGGCGTGCCCACGGCCCTGCGCAACGCGGCCTTACGTCGGATGTGGTCGCTCGATCCCGGCATCCGCGATTTCGTGAGCGAGGCGCGGGAATACGCCTATGACTGGAATACGCCGGGCGGCGTGCCGGGTCTCGGGCCGCTTCTACCGAGCGACGACGTGAAGGCGATGCTCGGTCGGCTGTTCCGCGATCCCGCCGAAGCGAAAGCCCTTCCGGTCGAACACCCGCAGGAATCGATCGATGAATCGAATCCCGCTCCGGCCGATGCGACGCCCCCCGTCGAGGCGGCCCTGGAGGGCGAGCCGGTTCCCGACGAGGCGATGCGGCCAGCCACGGCCGCGATCCCCTCGGCGCCACAATCCGAAGTGGCACAAGTTCCGTCGATGGAACCGCGCATGCGGCGACATGGAGGCGCGATACCGGTCTAATTCTGACAAAATCTGATTGCGGCCAACTCAAACGCTTTTTATTATCGGTCCAAACAAGCGGTCCGGGCATGGGCCCGGAGGGACGATGGGTTCGGTGGCGTCGGTGTTGGCACATTCTGCCGAAGGGGTGTCGGGGTCGGTCGCAGTCGTCGACGATATCGACCTGCTTCGTGCGCAGCACTACGATCTGCTGGCGACCCTTCTCGGACGTGCGCCCGACGTGGCGCTTCTCGATGTCTTGAGAACGTTGGAGGGCGGCGAGGGCGCTCTCGGCCGTCACCTGTCCGATCTGAGCCGGGCCGCCGCCACGACCTCGGCAAACGCGGTCGAGCGCGAGTTCTTCGCGCTCTTCGTCGGCGTCGGCCGCGGCGAGCTTCTGCCTTACGCATCCTACTATCTCACCGGCTTCCTCAACGAGCGTCCCCTCGCGCGGGTGCGGGAGGATTTGTCCCATCTCGGCATTGAGCGGGGCGAGGCGATGAGTGAGCCGGAAGATCACCTCGCCATCCTCTTCGAGGTCATGGCGGGTCTCGCGGCCGGTCGGTTCGAGGCGGAGCCCGGAATGCAGGCCCGCTTCTTCGCGCGCCACATCGAGCCCTGGGCGACGCGCTTCTTCGCCGACCTCGAACAAGCGAAGGCGGGCCGGTTCTATCGGACCGTCGGAGAGCTTGGACGGACCTTCATCGAGATCGAGACCGAAGCCTTCTCGATGGAAGGCTGAGGCGGCGAACGCCAGAACCATCGTCGTCGCGGAGAGCGACGGCGGGGAACAAATTCGAGCCTCCGTTTTCGGGGGCGGAACAGAAATCTACGCGGAAGGATCATCTGGAATGAGCCTCCGCCAGGGGAGACAGGACGATGGGACAGGACGGGAAGACGCTCGGTCGTCGGCAGTTCTTCCGGGCACTCGGCGGCAGCACGGTGGTCGCCGCGGCGGCCGTCGCGTCGCCGATGGGGGCGACCGAGGCTCAGGCCTACGACCCCGGCAACGAAGAGACCAAGAGCCGCTACCGCGAGAGCGACCACGTCAAGGCGTTCTATCGCACCAACGGATACGAGACCTTGAAGAAGAACATGGACCCGGCGTCCACGGGCACGAAGTGAGGCGGCGATGCTGATCAAGCGTAGAAGCGGCGAAGCGTCCCGTTCCAAGCATCAGGCGGTGGCCGCCGGGCTCGCCGCCGGCGTTCTCGACCGCCGCGCCTTCCTGCGTCGCTCCGGTCTGACGGCCGGTGCGATCGCTGCCGCCGGCACGATCCAACTCGGCGCCGTGCGCAAGGCGCAGGCCGCCGGCTCTTCGGCGGTCGGTCCGGACACCGTCATCAAGAAGAACGTCTGCACCCACTGCTCGGTGGGCTGCACGGTAACGGCCGAGGTCGTCAACGGCGTTTGGGTCGGCCAGGAGCCGTCCTATGCCAGCCCGATCAACCGTGGCACCCACTGTGCCAAGGGCGCGGCCATCCGCGAACTCGTCTCGTCGGACCGCCGCCTGAAATACCCGATGAAGCTCGAGGGTGGGCAGTGGAAGCGGATCTCGTGGGATCAGGCCTACGAGGAAATCGGCGACAAGCTGATGGCCATCCGTGAGAAGAACGGCGCGGATTCCGTCTACTGGCTCGGTTCGGCCAAGTTCACCAACGAGGCTTCTTACCTGATGCGCAAGTTCGCGGCCCTTTGGGGCACGAACTCGATCGACCATCAGGCGCGCATCTGTCACTCGACGACCGTCGCGGGCGTGGCCAACACCTGGGGCTACGGCGCCCAGACCAACAGCTACAACGACATCCGCAACGCCAAGACGATGATCGTGCTTGGCGGCAACCCGGCCGAAGCGCATCCGGTCTCGCTCCAGCACGTGCTGTCGGGCAAGGAGATCAACCGCGCGAACATGATCGTCATCGATCCGCGCTTCACCCGCACGGCGGCGCACGCGACCGAATACGTCCGCATCCGCTCCGGCACCGACATTCCTGTCGTCTACGGCATCCTCTGGCACATCTTCCAGAATGGCTGGGAGGACAAGGAGTTCATCGCGCAGCGTGTCTACGCCATGGACGATGTCCGCAAGGAAGTCGCCAAGTGGACGCCCGACGAAGTGGAGCGGGTCTCCGGCGTGCCGGGCGAGCAGCTCAAGCGCGTGGCGGAGAAGTTCGCCAAGGAGAAACCCGCGACGCTGATCTGGTGCATGGGCGCGACCCAGCACACGGTCGGTACGGCCAACGTCCGCGCGCTCTGCATCCTGTGCCTCGCCACCGGCAACGTCGGAAAGCCCGGCACCGGCGCTAACATCTTCCGCGGCCATACCAACGTGCAGGGCGCGACCGATCTCGGCCTCGATGTCACGACGTTGCCGCTCTATTACGGCCTCGTCGAGGGCGGCTGGCGGCACTGGGCCCGCGTGTGGGACGTGCCCTACGAGTGGCTGCAATCGCGCTTCGACGAGGTTCCCGCGCAGGCCGGCCGCAAGGCCCGGTCCCGCAAGGAGAACATGGAGGCGCCCGGCATCACCTCGACCCGGTGGTTCGATGCCGTGAACCTGCCGCCCGAGCAGATCGACCAGCGCAGCCCGGTCAAGGCCTTCATGGTGTTCGGCCATGGCGGCAACACCGTGACCCGCATGCCCGAGGCGATCGAGGGCATGAACAAGCTCGAGCTGCTCGTCGTCGCCGATCCGCATCCGACCACCTTCGCGGCACTCGATGCCCGGCAGGACAACACCTACCTGCTGCCGATCTGCACCTCGCTGGAGATGGACGGTTCGCGCACGGCCTCGAACCGCTCGATCCAGTGGGGCGAGCAGATCGTCCAGCCGGCCTTCGAGTCCAAGAACGACTACGAGGTCCTCTACAAGCTCGCGACGAAGCTCGGCTTCGCCGACAAGCTCTGCAAGAAGATCAAGGTCGAGAACGGCATTCCGGTCGCGGAGGATATCCTGCGCGAGATCAACCGCGGTGGTTGGTCGACGGGCTACAGCGGCCAGTCGCCGGAGCGGCTGAAGGCGCATATGCGCAATCAGCACAAGTTCGACCTCATCACCCTGCGGGCGCCGAAGGACGATCCGGAAGTCGGCGGCGATTACTATGGCCTGCCCTGGCCGTGCTGGGGCAAGCCGGAGTTGAAGCATCCCGGTTCGGCGATCCTGTACAACACCAACCTTCACGTGAAGGAGGGTGGCGGCACCTTCCGTGCCCGGTTCGGCACGGAGCGCAACGGCGCGACGCTGCTGGCCGAGGATTCGTTCTCGAAGGGTTCGGATCTGACGGACGGCTACCCCGAGTTCACCTTCGGGGTGTTCAAGAAGCTCGGTTGGGACAAGGATCTCACGGAGGAGGAGCGCGCCACGATCCTCAAGATCGGCGGCGAGAAGCCCGATACCGTGAGCTGGGCGACCGACCTGTCCGGCGGCATCCAGCGCGTGTGCCTGGAACACGGCGTCTCGCCGTTCGGCAACGGCAAGGCCCGGGCCAACGCCTGGAACCTGCCCGACCCGGTGCCGGTCCACCGCGAGCCGATCTACTCCCCGCGCCCCGACCTCGTGGCCAAGTACCCGACGCGGCCCGACGAGCGGCAACTGCGCGTGCCGAATATCGGCCTCACGGTGCAGAAGGCGGTGGTCGACAAGGGCATCGCCAAGGACTTCCCGATCATCCTCACCTCCGGCCGTCTCGTCGAGTACGAGGGCGGCGGCGAGGAGACCCGGTCCAACCCGTGGCTCGCCGAGCTGCAGCAGGACATGTTCGTCGAGATCAACACCGGCGACGCGGCTGATCGCGGCATCAAGGACGGCCAGTTCGTCTGGGTCTACGGCCCGGAGAACAGCTCGAAGGCCAAGGTGAAGGCCCTGGTGACGGATCGCGTCGGTAAGGGCGTGGCCTTCATGCCGTTCCACTTCTCCGGTTGGTACCAGGGGAAGGACATGCGCGACTATTACCCGAAGGGCACCGACCCGGTGGTCCTGGGTGAGAGCGTGAATACTGTGACCACCTACGGCTTCGATCCTGTGACGGGCATGCAGGAGACGAAGTGTACCCTGTGCCAGATCAAGGCGGCGTGACGAGGAGCGACTTGAACCATGGCCCGCATGAAGTTCCTCTGCGACGCGGATCGCTGCATCGAATGCAACGCCTGCGTCACCGCCTGTAAGAACGAGCACGAGGTGCCGTGGGGCATCAACCGTCGCCGCGTCGTGACGCTGAACGATGGTAAGCCCGGCGAGCGCTCGGTCTCGATGGCCTGCATGCACTGCACCGACGCGCCCTGCGCGGCGGTGTGCCCCGTGAACTGCTTCTACACCACCGCGGATGCGGTGGTGCTGCACTCCAAGGACATCTGCATCGGCTGCGGATATTGCTTCTACGCGTGCCCGTTCGGCGCGCCGCAATATCCGCGGGTCGGGAACTTCGGTTCGCGCGGCAAGATGGACAAGTGCACCTATTGCTCGGGCGGCCCCGAGGCGGATTTCTCGACCGCCGAGTACGAGAAATACGGCTCGAACCGCCTCGCTGAGGGGAAGCTGCCGCTCTGCGCCGAGATGTGCTCGACCAAGGCGCTTCTGGCGGGCGACGGCGAGATGATCGCCGAGATCTACAAGCAGCGGGTCATCAAGCGCGGTTACGGCTCCGGCGCCTGGGGCTGGAAGACGGCCTACCGCGAGACCGTCGCGATCTGACGCCCGGTTCGAGGGTTTTTGCCCTCGAACCATATTCCCACCCTCGACCTCATCCTGAGGTGGCGACGCGAAGCGGCGCCCTCGCAGGAGGGCTCCAGGGATCGCGAAGGTTTCTTGAGCCCTCCTTCGAGGCCGCTTCGCGGCACCTCAGGATGAGGGGGATGGATGGGACGCCAACGTCGCGCGGGCTCGGCGGCGTCTCGACAAGGATTCGGAAAGGAACGCCGATGCGGCGGGCAGTAACCTTCCTCAAGACTTTTCTTCTGGCCGCGATGCTCGTCGCAGGTCCGACGGCGCTCGCGCCCGCCCTCGCGCAGAACCCGATTCAGGCGGACGGCGTGAACCCGATGGGCGCGCGACCGACCGCGGATTCGGTCAACGAGGAATTTCTGTTCAAGCAGTCCGACAAGATCCAGGGTCGAATCTCGATCCCGGACCAGAAGGCCGCCAACCTCATCCAGCCCCAGGGCCGGGAATACCGGAACTTCCGCGAGAGCTGGCTTCCGTGGATCGGCGGGCTCGTCATCCTCGGCATGATCGCCGCGCTCGGCGCCTTCTTCCTGTTCCGTGGCCGGATCATGATGGAGCACAGCCAGGAATCCGGAAAGAAGATCCTGCGCTTCAACGCCTTCGAGCGCTTCACGCACTGGATGACCGCGACCTGCTTCATCATCCTGTCGCTGTCGGGCCTGAACTACATCTTCGGCAAGCGCCTGCTGATGCCGCTGATCGGCCCCGATGCGTTCGGCGCGCTGGCGCAATGGGCGAAGTACAGCCACATCTATCTCGCGTGGCCGTTCATGCTCGGCGTTGCCTTCATGTTCGTCCTCTGGATCAAGGACAACATCCCGAACAAGATCGACATCGCCTGGCTGAAGGCCGGCGGCGGCCTGATCGGCAAGGGCCATCCCCACGCCGCCCGCTTCAACGCCGGCCAGAAGGGCGTGTTCTGGATGGTCGCCGGCTTCGGCGCCGCCATGAGCGTCACCGGCCTGATGATGATCTTCCCCTTCGCCCTCACCGACATCAACGGGATGCAGTTGATGCAGGTGGTCCACTCGGTGATCGGCATCGTCTTCATCGCCGGCATCCTGGCCCACATCTATATCGGCTCGCTCGGCATGGAGGGCGCCTACGACGCCATGGGCAGCGGTAAGGTCGATCTGGCCTGGGCGCGCGCCCACCACGACCTCTGGGTCGAGCAGGAGCAGGCCCGCACCGCCAGCGGTCCGCAGCTCAAGGGTCATCCGGCTCCGGCCGAGTAAGTCCAGGGGCGGCGGAAACCCGCCGTCCCGGCCAGCCTTTCGAACTGGAGCCACTTGGGCTCCTCGGAAAGAACCGCCCCCATGAAAGCCTTCGCCGTCGCCGTGATCGCAGCCATCTCCCTCGGGGTGTTGGCGATGTTCGCGCTCAACAGCAGCCAGAAGCTCGCCTATCAGGCCTTCGCGACCTCGGGTGCGCGCGTGTCCGAGCCCGGCACCAACCTCGTCGGCCCGCGCTGGAACGGCGCCCCGCGCCCCGACGAGTTCGAGTCCGAGCCGCACGGCAAGGCCGAGGGCGAGGCCTCGAACCCCAAGCGTTCGTGAACCGTCCCGATCACCGTTCCGTATCCAGGGACCGCCCATGATCTCGTCCTTTCTCGCCCGTCGGTTGGCGGCTGGTCTTTCAGCTTTCTCCTTCAGCGTCGGCTTGGCCGTCGCGCAGGACGCGCCTCCCCCCGCCCCGGAGCCGGGTAAACCGGCCAATCTGTGCCAGGAGCTGGTGGCTTTCGTGAAACAGCCTGAGCCTGCCAAGCAGGCGGCGGTGACGCCGCCCCAGCAGGCGACCGCCGTGTCGAACCCGTCCGGCAACACAGCGGGCGCGAAGCCTGCTCAAGCCGCTGGCACCGAGAAGTCCGCTGGCCTGAGCGGCCCGGTCAACGAAAGTGGACCGAAGTCGGAAGCCAATCGTCCCGCGGATGCGAAGCCCATGGATCCGCAGACCGCTGCGACGACGCCGAACGCTGCGACCAACCCGGCGACCGATCCCCGCGCTCGCGCCAACGCCGATGCCAAGGTTCCGCCCGCGCCCGCCACGCCCGCCCCCGGCCCGAAGCCTGATCAGGCGACGATCGAGAAGATCGAGGCGGCAGCCGCCGCCAACGATCTGCCGACTTGCCGCTCCGCCGCTCGTGCCATGCGGGTTGCCGGGGTCATCATGCCCCCGCCGCTGCTGGCTCTTTCGGCGCTCGATCTCAAATACTCGCAGCCGTAGCGGCCTCGTCTCCGTCCAGGCAGGGACGGTTCAATACGGGATCCTACTCCCCGCATCCGGGGAGTAGGGCGAGCCGGAACAGCGAACGCTCATTCCGTCAGCTTCGGCGACGTCCCCCGCCGACCGCAATCGCCGCGACGGTCGCGGCGACGCCGATACCGAGAACCGATGACGCCAGCGGGTGTAGGCTCGCCCGCGTATAGGCGCTGGTGCGCTGGACGTAGCCCGGCTGGTCACCGCGCTCGCGTCCGGCGTTGCGCGGCGCGTGCAACGCCCCTTCCGGTTCACGCGGGGGATCCTTCCGCTTCTGCATGGCGATGATCGCCGGTGCGAGCTGATCGAAGGCACCGGGCGCGAATTCCTTGCCCGCCGTGAACAGCTTCCCGCCACCACCGACGACGATGTCGCGCACCGGATGCTCGGCGGCATGCAGGATCGCGGCGGCGACCTCCCGGGGTGGGTAGACCGGCGGCGGCAGCATCGGCTCGCGATCCATGTAATTGCGCGCCCGTGCCGGCAGCGGCGTGTCGATCGAAGCGGGCTTGACGAGCGTCACCGAGATCGGTGCTCCCTCCGCGATCAGCTCCATCCGCAGGGTATCGGTGAAGCCCTTCACCGCATGTTTCGAGGCGGCGTAGAGCCCCTGGAACGGAAAGGCGAGATCGGAGGCGATGCTGCCGACATTGACGAGCGCGCCGCCTCCCGCCCGCAAATGCTCGGCCGCCACCAGAGAGCCGTTGACCGTGCCCCAGAAATTGGTGCGGATCAGGCGCTCGTGATCGGCCTGCTCTATCTCGCGCAGGGGGCCATAGACCGTTAGTCCTGCGACGTTGACCCACGTATCGATGCGCCCGAACGCCGCCACAGCCCGTTCGGCCAGATTTTCGACATCGGCGCGTTCCCCCACATCCGTCACCACGGCGAGCGCATCGGGGCCGAGTTCACGGGCAATGTCGTCGAGCACGTCACCGCTGCGGGCTGCGAGGACCACCCGGGCCCCTCGTTCTGCCGCTCGCCGTGCGGTCGCCAGACCGATGCCGCTTGAGGCACCTGTGACGACGACGACCTGATCGCGCAATGATTTCAATTTCACGGGCGCAGTTCCTCACTTCGCTCGGACGGCAATCCCGCTGCGATTTCAGCTGGGATCCTGCGCGGGAACCACCCGTTCGATGCCCCTGTTCCGGGCGTTGCGGCCGCACCACAGCGACGAGCACGGGCCACTCTCGTTAACCATCACTTCATTGGCTGCCCCTAGCGGAGCGACGTGCAAACGAGCGCGAAGACGCGCGCCGTCACGGGTTCGGGACCGGACGCCGGTACAGCCCAAGTCACCGCATCACACGAAGCGCCCATCATGACCGCCGCGGATCTCGGCTTCCTCCTGGCGAACGCCGTCCTGCCTCACCTCGACCTCTTCGGGGCCCTGGGGCTCAGCCTCGGCTTCGCGTCAGGGCTCATGCCGAGGCGGGATTGGATCCTGGTCACCGCGGCCGCATGCTCCCTTTGCTTCGCCCTGCATTTCTTCCGCTTGGGCGCCTATACCGGCACGGCCATGTGCACCGTTTCGATCCTGCAGAGCTTGGTCGCGGCCTACGCCATCGGCAACGGAGAACGCCCGGCCTGGATCGTGCCGCTCTTTACCGGCTCCAGCGTCGTCGCTGCCGGATTGACGCTGGCCACCTGGAATGGCTGGCCCTCGGCCTGTGCCGGGATCGGTGCGCTCCTGGCGACGCTGGCCCGCCTGCAGGCCGAGCCGCAGGCCATGCGCCGCCTGTTCCTGGGTGCCTCGTACTGCTGGGCCGTCCACAATCTGCTGGTCGGCTCGGTCTTCGGCCTGACCTGCGATTGCCTCACGCTCTCCGCCCTTGCCATCGCCCTGAAGCGCGGCTCCCGCACCCGGAACGCCGGCTTGGCTTCGGCCGTGTAGAGCGCCGACTTGTTGAGCGGATACTGGCCTTCGGAAAGCTGCGCGGCGACCTAAAGCCTAAGTAGTCATCTCGGATCTCAGATTTCAGACCATTCCCTAACGCAGCAGCCAGCGAAGGGAGCGACGCAGGGCCGGCGTGGCATCGTGCTCGAACCATGCGCCGTGGGCAAACAGCACCCGCTGAGGTGCGAGCGCGACGAGCGCAGCAGCGGCCCGCGAAGCGGCCCGACCGCCGAACCGTATGGCGAGGCGCAGATAGATCGGCGCACGCCCATCCGGTGCTGTAGCCCCGATGAGATGCATCGGCAGCCGGAGAGGGAAGGGAAGCTTTCGAGGCTCGAGGTTCAACACCAGATCGGTGAGGATCAGGCTTCGCGAAACGGGGTGGAAGAAGGCGATCTCGCGGAAACCGAAGCCACCGGGAATCACGGTTTGGCGGATGTCCGCGGCCCATTCCTCCGGGCTTTGCTCCCCCAGATCGCGATCGATCCGCAGCGCTCCCGCCTCGATCTGACGTTGTACCTGACCCCGACGGCGCAGTTCCGGCGGGGCCCAGGTGATGGCGGCAGGACAGCGCCGCTGCCATGCTCCGAGGAACATCCAGTGGGCGATGTTCGGGGCAACGAGGTGCCGAATGGGTCCGATGGCCTCAATGGACCGGGCGAGAGCCTCATCGAATCGCGTGGGCGAGTGGAGCCAGACCGAGCCGTCGCCCAAGCGCAGCACCGTCATCCGCACCGGCAACGGCAGGATGCCGGGGAGGGGACCGCTGTCGACGATCCAGAGATCGGGCGCGACCGGCTTCAAGGTGTCGAGGGGCGGATAGGTCGGATCGGTCAAGGCATCGCCGTGGCATTGTCTCGGCCGTCCCGGATGGACGCTCACAGGATCGGCGTCCACAACATCGGTTCGATTCTGACTGCAGGAGCGTCGGCTCAACCTGCAGCGGGCGCCCGCAACATGAGATCAGTGATCCGGTTCGACAGGCGCAGGGCCGAGGCGGGCCCGCCAAAATTCCAGATGTTGCGCTCGATGAGCCCGACACGGCCCGATCGCAGAGCCGGCACGCGCTGCCACGCGGCGCTGCGCGTCTTGGCGTCCAGCGGAACGTTTGGCCCGGTCATGCTCACGAGTATCACATCGGCATCGTCGAGACCGAGCAGCTCCTCCGATGTCAGTGGGCGTACGCCCTCGCGGCTGCGTTCGGACGGCCAGAATCGCAAGCCGAGCCGCGATGCCAGACCCGCGGACAGACTGTCGCCGGTGAAGACCCAGTAGGTGTCCAGCCCGGCCAGTTCCTGGAGAACCACAAGGCGCCGATTGCTGCGTCCGGCCGCCGCGAGGCGTGCGGCATCCCGATCGAAGCCCGCCGACACCTCGGCTTCGGCCCACACGGCCTCGGCATCCCGACCGACGAACTCACCGATCATCCTCTGAAGTGCGAAGGCGGAGTCGAGACGCGTTCTGGGTGGCTCGGGGGCAAAGTCGAGGAGGACGGTCGGAGCAATGCTCTCGAACACGTCGAAGAGCGGTGCGTGGCGGTAGGTGAGTCCGAGGATCAGGTCGGGCTTGAGGCGGGCGATGGCTTCGAGGCTCGGCTGCTGACGCGTGCCGACATCGGCGACGTCGGCGAGGCGTTCGGTTAGGACATTGATCCACCCGGGATAGAGCGTCGGATCGGACATGCCGACGGGCGGACGACCGACCGCCACGAGCATCTCGGCCAGGAGGAATTCGAGCGCCACGACCCGTCGCGCAGCGGCCGGCAGGTTTGCCGAGCGGCGAACCACGAGGTCAGAGGAGGAGGCCGCGCGAAGACCAAGCCCGGCTGCCGACGCGAGCCCCCAGGCGAGGCAATGGCGGCGGTTCGGCAAGCCGGTCACCGTGTTCCCCTCCGGCCGCGGGACATCAACCAGAGGAAGTAGGGGGCCCCGATCAACGCAGTCAGCGCACCGGCCGGAATCTCCTTCGGCGCCAAGGCGACCCGTCCGAGGATGTCGGCACCGACGGTGAGGAGCGCCCCCAGAAGCATCGCCACCGGCAGCCGATCCCCGTGAGCATGAAAGCCGACGAGGCGGGCAAGGTGGGGTGTGAGCAATCCGACAAAGGCCAACGGGCCGACGATGGCCACCGCCGCGCTGGCGAGCATGGCGGCGAGCCCGAGGCCGAGGGCCCGCAACAGCGCGACGTTGAGACCAAGCCCGGCAGCCGCGTCCTCGCCGAGCGTCAGCAGATCGAGCGGGCGGCTCAGGAGCGCCAGCGCCGGCAGGCTCACCAGGAGCCATGGCAGCAGCGCCACCGCGTCCGGCCAAGCCCGGCCATAGGTTCCACCCACGAGCCAGATGAGAGCACGGGCGGGTTGCGCGCTGGTCTCGACGATGACGGCGTAGGTCAGGGCCGCGAACAAGCCGCTGAAGGCGAGGCCGGTCAATGCCACGGGGAGCGGGGCGAACCGGTGACGGCGGTTGATGAGCAGGATCAGCCCCAGCGTGGCGAGCCCACCCACCAGCGCCAACGCGAAGGTCTCGGGCCGTCCGATCAAGGGCCAAGTGAGAAGCCCGACGAGGGTTGCGAGCGCTGCCCCCTGCGTGACGCCCAACAGCTCCGGCCCGGCCAGAGCATTGCGCACCACGCTCTGGAGAACGACACCGCTGGCCGCCAGCATCATGCCGGCGATCGCCGCGACCGCGATGCGGGGACCGCGAATACTTAAGATCAACGCCGCCTCGTTGTCGCCGCCCACGAAGGCCGCAACCCAGCGGGCGGGCGCGAGCCACGTCTCACCCCAGGCAAGGCCGAAGGCGGACAGGGCCGCCAGCGCCAGACCAAGGGCAGGCGCCACGACAGCGAGGGAAGCGACGCGGGTCGAGGCGGCGGCCTCCGTCCGATCCGGCGGCGAGAGCACCTGTCCGCGTACCACCAGAATCAGAAGCAGCGGCGTGCCGACGAGAGCCGTAGCGACCGCCGTCGAGAGCCCCGCCGAGAAGCCGAGGCCAGCGACCACGCCATCCGCGGCGAGCAGAAGGCCACCGCCGACCAGCGCCGAAAGGGCGATGAGCGCGGTCAGCCGCCGGATTTCTGCGGCGCGGACGAGATTCGGGGCGATCAGGCCGACGAAGCCAATGGGCCCGGCGAGGGCTACGGCGAAGGCAGTCAGCGCCGTCGCCGTGATCAGGCCCGCGAACCGAACCGGCAGCACAGCGACGCCGATGCCGGTGGCGGCATCATCCCCCAGAGCCAACGCATCGAGGCCGCGCAACAGGAAGGGAAGCACGAGGAGCGGAGGCAGCAGCCAGCAGGCCGCCTCGATAAGACCATCGGCGCCGGGCTGGTACAGCGCTCCACCACTCCAGAGTGCGAGGCCGGCAATATCCTGTTCGAAGAGAGCCAGCATCACGGTGAGGACGGCGCTGAGAAGCAGGGCGCAGGCGCCTCCTGCGAGGAGCAGCCGGAGGGGAGGGGCATGCCAACCACCGGCCGCCAGCAAAGCCAAGCTCGCGGCGCCGAGACCGCAGACGAAGAGGAGCGGGGGGCCGGCAATGCCTGCCAGCGCCGGCACGGTCAGACCGATGAGCACACCGACCTGTGCTCCGGCCGTGACCCCGAGGAGGTCCGGTGCCGCCAAGGGATTGCGCGTCACCGCCTGAAACAGGGCGCCGGCCATACCGAAGGCCGCACCCGCCGCGAGCCCGGCGAGAATCCGCGGCAGCCGCAATTCCCAGAGCAGGAAGCGCGCGGCCTCCGCCTCGACCGGGCCGGGCGCGGTCGTGAGTGCGTACCAAGTCGGCCAGAGCCGGGCCAAGGCGACGAGCGCCACGAAGGCGGTGATCGGCAGCCCAATCCGGAGACTGGGTATGGGCCGAACCAAGGTTGGCCGCTCAGCTGCCAGGACCGTCACGAGCGAAATTCGTGGGACCGGTGCCGGGCCGGAGCGAAAGCCGGGACACAGAGAGGCGCCGCCGATTCCGGGTGGTCGAGCCGCCACATCTCGACGCCGTAGACCTCGGCCAAATTGTCCGGCGTCAGCACTTGGTCCGGCGGACCGTCATGGAGGATGCGGCCCGCCTGCATCAGCAGCACCCGATCCGCCAAGGCCGCGGCCTGGTTGAGGTCGTGCAGCACGCAGACGATGGTGATGCCCCGCTCGCGATTGAGGGCCTTGAGGGCCAGGACCAGCTCGACCTGATGGCGCACGTCGAGCCATGTCGTCGGCTCGTCGAGGAGGAGCACGCGGCATTGCTGCGCGAGTGCCATGGCAATCCAGGCGCGCTGCCGCTCGCCCCCCGAGAGGGCCGTGACGTCACGGGCGGCATGCTCGCGCAGGCCCGTGGCGGAGAGAGCGTCGAGGATCGCGGTGCGATCGGTCGTCGAGAGCCCGCCGATCAACGGGCGATGGGCGTGACGCCCATAGGCGGCCAGCTCGAACACCGTCAGACCCGCCGGGACCTCATTGGCCTGAGCCAGCAGCGCCAACGCGCGAGCCCGCTCACGGCGTCGCAACGTGCCGAGCACGCGCCCGTCAATCCTCACGCTGCCGGCTTGGATCGGCTGCAATCCGGCCAGAGCGCGCAGCAGCGTCGACTTTCCGCATCCATTCGGACCGCACAGGGCCGTTACGCCGCCCGCGGTGATCGCCACCTCGAGGCCGTCGAGAACCCGCCGCCCGCCGTAGGCGACGGTGAGCTTCCGACCTTCGAGCGCGATGGCGCCGCTCATGCCGTCACGCTCATGCTGCTCGGCTCATCCCGTGGGCCTCTGCCATGGCGACCACGACCTTGCGCGGTCCCGCATAGGGTTCGCGACCGTGCATGATCAGCATGTTGTCCAGCATGAGCACGTCACCCGCCTGCCACGGGAAGCTCACCTTCTCGGCATCGAGCACGGCGCGCACGGCATCAAGCTCCGCATCGGGAATCGGGCTTCCGTCGCCGAAATAAACGTTGCGCGGGAGTTCGTCTTCCCCAACCGTGTCCAGCAGCACTTCGCGCTCCACCGCGTCGAGGGCCGAGACGTGGAACAGGTGGGCCTGATTGAACCACACATCCTCGCCGGTGCGGGGATGCTTGGCCACCGCTTGGCACAGCTGACTGGTGCGCAGTTCACCATCCTCTTTCCAAGTAAAGTCGATGGCGTGATCCCGGCAATAGGACTCGACGGCGCTTCGATCCTCGGTGTTGAACACCTTGGTCCAGGGCAGATCGAGGCCGTTGCCGAAATTGCGCACGTAGCGAAGCCCCTTCCGCGCGAACCGGTCCCGCAAATCCGGGTCGAGCGCGCGGTAGATCGCACGGCTGTCGGCGAGAGGGGTCGCTCCTCCTTCAGGAGAGGCGGTGACGCAGTGGAACCAGATCCGCAGCGGCCAGTCGCGCGTATAGGATTGCTCGTTGTGTAACGGGATCTCGCGATGCGCCGGATATTCGGTCGAGGAATAGACACCGCCCTCGACCTTGCTGCGTGGCGTCGAGCCGAACTCATAAGAGAGAAGCGGATGGCCGAAGGCGGCGGCGAAAGCCCGAAATGCCTCGACGCTCTCGACCGTGTAACCGCGCAATAGAACAGCGCCGACGGTGCCGAGCGCGTCGCGAATCTCGGAATCGCGTGCATCCTGCGCCCGGATCAACGGGCCATCACCTTGAAGCAGGACGGGAAGTGCGAGAGGGGTCATGGTCGGCTTCCTCGATCAGCGGCGGTTTCAGGCGCGGCTGGAGTCACGGTCCATCGCCTCGCGCAGGCTACGCGGGCGCATGTCGAGCCAGACGGACTCGATGTGCTTCAAGCAGGTGGCCTTGTCCCCGCTGACGCCGACGCGGCGCCATCCTTCGGGAGTCGGCTTGAAGTCGGGCCAGATCGAGTACTGGTCCTCGTCGTTCACGACGACGTGGAACTGGATGTCGTCGCGGTCGAAACTCATCGGATCCACCCTGCCTCGATGACGCTCGGCTTCGAACACACCGCCAGAAGCGGGGTCCTTCGAAGCGACTCGAAGCGGAGACGAACCGGGATCCGAGAAATTTAGGCGTCCCCATCCGCTTTGAGGTGACTCCGCGCTCCAGTCTGGAATAAGTAAAATATGCAGCTTTGTCCGCTTCTCGACGCTGGACGATTTGTTGATTGACGCTCGGAGCGATCGTCTCATAGTAAGTGAGGTGTTTTATCTTCGACCTAGCAACAAATCTCGCCCTTGGATGTGATCCAACGTGCGCGAACGGACCAATCGGATTGGCCGGATGTGTTGCTTGATGTGCCGACAGGAGCCGATCCGCGATGATGTTCTCCGAGGCCGCGGTGGCATTGTCGGATCCCGAACGGCTCGTCGCCGATCTCGTCGATCACATGACCGCTCACGATGTCGCTCACGACCGGATAGGACGCCGCGTCGTGGTGCATCTCGGCCTCGGCGACGCGACGCTCGAGCCGGATGGGGGTATCCTCCGGGTGCGGGTCGAAGCGCCGGACGAGGGGGGCCTGGAGATGATGCGCTCCGTGGTCGCGTCCAACGTCGTCGACTTCGCCGGAGGCGATACCCCCCAGATCGTCTGGTCGGGCTTCACGGCGGGGGCCGAGACCTTCTCGAACTTTCGCGAGCTTCGACTCATCGAGAGCCGATCGCTCACCCCGCGCCTTCGTCGGCTCACCTTTAGCGGTCTGAATCTCGGCCGCTTCGCCGATCATGAGAACCTGCACGTGCGGCTCTATCTGCCGCCGTCGGGTGTGGCGCGTCCGGAATGGCCCCGCCCGGGGCCCGACGGGCGCACGATCTGGCCGGACGCCACTCGGCGCCCGGATATGCGCTACTACACGATCCGCCGCGCCGAGGCCGAAACGGTAGAGATCGATTTCGTGCTGCACGACGCCCCTGGACCTGGGGCGCGCTTCGCCCTGCATGCGAAGCCCGGCGCGATCTGCGGCATCGCCGGCCCCCTTGGTCGGACCGCGTCACCCGCCGCCTGGACATTGCTCGTCGGCGACGAGACGGCCCTACCGGCCATCGCCCGCATCCTGGACGCCATGCCCGCCGATGCGCAGGGCATCGTGCTGCTCGAGGCGGAGTGCGAAGCGACGCACTATCCCCTGCGTGCCCTTGAGGGCGTGCCTGTGCGGTGGCTCGAGCGACGGGCAGATGCCGAGAGCCCGCTCATCGACAGTGTGCGGCGCCTCGAATTTCCGATGACGGACGACGTTTTCGTCTGGGCCGGCTGTGAATCGACGATCGCCCGCTCTCTGCGCCGCATCTTGCGCACCGAGCGGGGCTTGAGCCGAGAGAAGCACCTCGTCGTTGGCTATTGGGACCGGAATGAGCCGGCGACGCGCTGAGATCGATTTTCGTGGGCTCGACGCCTCACTTCATCAATGCAAAAGCTTGAATGGCTGCCGGCGTCATGATGACGACGAACAAGACCGGGAGGAAAAAGACAATCATCGGGACCGTCAACTTCGGCGGCAGTGCAGCGGCTTTCTTCTCCGCCTCGTTCATGCGGATGTCCCGGCTTTCCTGGGCCAGCACGCGTAAGGCCTGCCCCACCGGTGTGCCATAGCGCTCTGCCTGGATGAGGGCTGTGGTGAGTGACTTCACCGGCTCCAGGCCCGTACGCAGTGCCAAGTTTTCGTAGGCCACACGCCGATCCGGCAGATAAGACAATTCTGCATTGAGCAACGCCAATTCTTCGGCAAGGACGGCCGATTGCGTCGCAATTTCGAGACTGACCCGACGGAACGCGTTTTCCGAAGACATTCCCGATTCGACGCAGATCAAGCACATATCGAGCGCATCGGGCCAAGCTTGACGGATCTGTGCCTGCCGTTTGGAGGTGAGGTTGCTGAGGTAGAGTTCGGGCAATTTCATACCGATGAAACCTGCCAGCACCACGAGCCCGGCACGAATCATGAGAGGCTGGTCGAGGACTTGCAGTACGAACAAGTAGAACAAAGCCACAATGGTGACGCCGATTGGCATCACGAGGCGAAAGAAGAGGAAGGCTGTTTCGGCGCCTGCGCCGCGGTGGCCAGCCAGAACCAGTCTTGCCTTGGCTGTCTCTGTCCCGAGCCAGCGTGTGAGGTTAAACTGCTCCACCACCCGCTTCATGTAAGCCTTGGGCTCCGTGCGCAGTGTCACGCGATTTGAAAGCCGCTCCCGCTCACGCACCCGCATCTGCTCGCGCTCGTCACTCACGAGCTTCATGCGCTTGCCGAGTTCATCCGTTTCCAGCAGCGGCTGAACGAGCGTGTAGACTGTCGCGGCAGCAGCAATGCCCGTCAGCACGGCGGCGATAGAGCGCGGCTGAAAAGCCGTTTCGACCATCTGTTCCAGCATCACCCGCCTCTTCGTCCCCTCCGCGCCACCGCTCTGGAACCCCTCACCGGGCTTGTGGTATCACTGCAAGCATGTTGCAGTTCCGGGAAGCATGCTGGTGGCCGCGTCACACCGTGCGATGCACAGAATGTCTATTGCCCCTTGAAATAACGACTATCTTCAAACGTCGAAGTTAATCATTTTCCGCATCATCAAGATCCCGAGACCCATCCAAATACCAGATGCTGCGAGCGCCACCTTTCCGATCCAGGTTGTCCACAGGAGAGAGATGTAATCAGGATTTGAAAAATAGGTCGTTGAAGCCACCACGAAAGGAAGCGCCGCAATAATTCCCGCGGACACTTTCGCCTCCATACTCATAGCGGCAACCTTGCCCGCCATCTTCTTGCGCTCGCGCAGAACACGCGACAAATTACCAAGGGCTTCAGATAAGTTGCCGCCCGCTTTGGCTTGAATACCGATCACTACGGCGAAGAAATTCACCTCCGTCACCGGTACGCGCTCATACATGCGCTGAATCGCCTCCGACATCGACAGGCCAAGCGTCTGGGCCTCGTTCGCAGCCTTGAACTCCGATTTCAGCGGCTCTTTCGCCTCGCGGGCGATGATCCGGAGGCAATCGCCGAGGGGAATGCCGGACTTGAGGCCCCGGACGATCACGTCGATGGCATTCGGCAATTCGTCGATGAAGCCAGCGATGCGCCTCTTCTGCAGGTGCTTCAGCATCCAGACAGGGACACCGAGGCCGCCCGCGAACATCGCCAGCAATGCAACGTAAAAGTTGTCGGAGACTAAGAAAACGCCGAAGGCAAGCGCCACGGCAATCAGCACCGAGATAACTTGATATTTCCGTGGCGTCCAATCGAGGCCCGCTCTAGCCAGCTTCAGCTCCAAGGTAACTTTAGTGCTGTCCTTTTTCGCTTCCAGTTCCTTGAGGCTCTTAGCGACCTGCTCCCGTCGATTGGAAGCAAGGGCGCGCTCGGCGCTGACGGAACGGCTTTGGCCGACCGACTTACGACGCTGCTCCGCTCGGCGCTCGCCGGAAAGCAAGGGCATGAGCGTGACATAGGCGACAGCCCCCGCCGCCACGGCGACCAAGCCTGCCACAAGAGGAAGGTTCGGTATGCTCATGCCGCCTCTCCGGCCAGAGCAGCAGCGTCGAGTGCCTCCGCCAGCGCGCGCTCCTCGCCGTAATACCGCGCGCGATCCCAGAAGCGCGGGCGACCGATCCCGGTCGAACGGTGACGACCGATCAATCGGCCGTTCGCATCCTCGCCGAGCACATCGTAGACGAACAGATCCTGGGTGATGATGACATCGCCTTCCATCCCCAACACTTCGGTGATGTGAGTGATGCGGCGCGAGCCGTCGCGCATGCGCATGGCCTGGATGATGACGTCGACCGAACCGGTGATCATCTCGCGCAGCGTCCGCGAAGGCAGCGAGAAGCCGCCCATGGTGATCATCGATTCGATACGAGCGAGGCATTCGCGCGGCGAGTTCGAATGCAGCGTTCCCATCGAGCCGTCATGGCCGGTGTTCATGGCTTGCAGCAGATCGAACGCCTCCGGACCACGCACCTCGCCGACGATGATGCGCTCGGGGCGCATACGCAGGCAGTTCTTGACGAGATCACGCATGGTGATCTGGCCTTGACCCTCAAGATTTGGGGGCCGTGTTTCGAGGCGGACCACATGTGGCTGCTGAAGCTGCAATTCGGCGGCATCTTCGCAGGTGATGATGCGCTCATCGTTCTCGATAAAGGCCGTGAGGCAGTTGAGCAGCGTTGTCTTTCCCGAACCCGTACCTCCGGATATGACGACGTTGCAGCGAACCTTGCCGATGATCTGCAAGATTTTCGCACCCTCAGGCGAAATGGCGCCGAAGCGAACGAGTTGATCGAGAGTCAGCTTATCCTTCTTGAACTTACGGATGGTCAGGGCCGGTCCATCGATGGCGAGCGGGGGGGCGATGACGTTGACGCGCGAGCCGTCGGGAAGGCGTGCGTCACAGATCGGCGAAGATTCATCGACGCGGCGCCCGACCTGACTGACGATACGCTGGCAGATGTTCATCAGCTGCTGATTGTCGCGAAACCGCACATTGGTGAGCTGGATCTTGCCGGCGACCTCGATGAATGTCCGATCAGCACCGTTCACCATCACGTCGGCGATGTCGTCCCGGGCAAGCAACGGCTCGAGCGGGCCATAGCCCAACACGTCGTTGCAGATATCGTCGAGCAACTCCTCCTGCTCTGCGATCGACAGCACAATGTTCTTGAGGCCGATAATCTCCGTGACGATGTCGCGGATTTCCTCACGGGCCGATTCGCTATCCAAGCGTGCGAGCTGAGCGAGATCGATCGCCTCGATCAGCGCCCCGAAGATCATGCTCTTGGTACGGAAATACTCTTCGGATTTGTGTGCGGCAGGGGGCGGTGCCGGTTTCGGAATCGGTGGTGCTTCCGGACGCGCGGGGCGCACCTCGTCCTGCAGCACCGGCGCGGGCGGCAAGGCCTTCCCCACCGAAACGACAGGTGCGGCCGGAGCAGCGGGAACAGTGTTGGAGCGACGTCCGAACATGGCGCTATTCGCCCTCACCTGACGAGAGTGAAGAGGACGACATACCTACGATGCCTTCTTGCGGCCCAAGCGCGCCAAGAGCGGTTCAAGGATGTTCGCCCGCGCCCGCTTCACCTCGCTCCGGCCGGTGACGAGACTCGCGATTTCCGAAAAGATCTCGGCGGCCTTCGCCCCTGCCTGCACCTCAGCGATCATCTGACCGTTGTTCGCCGCCGTGCCGAACAAGGCGGGATCGAACGGGATGCTGGCCTGCAAGCCGGCATCAAGGGCCTTCTTGAAGTCGTTGGCGGAGATTTCCGGGCGCTTGGGCATCCCGACGCCGTTGAGGATGACCCGCGCTTGAGCATCGTTGGGCCTGCTCGCCTGAAGCAGCGCGAGCAAATTCTTCGTGTTGCGTAGAGACGTGAGATCTGGTGAGGCGACGATCAGGATTTCGTCGGCGGAGACAAGGACGCGACGGGTCCAAGCCGACCAGCGATGCGGGACATCGAGCACGATGCAGGGCACCGCCGCCCGCAGCAGATCCGTCAAGGCGTCGAAGGCGGGCTCGGTCAGATCGATGGTGCGATCGAGGGTGGCCGGAGCGGAGAGCAAACTCAGATTGTCCGCGCATTTGGACAGCAAGCGGTCGAGCAGGTTGGCGTCGAGGCGTTCGGGAGCGAACACGGCCTCGGCAATGCCCTGGGGCGGGTCCTGGTTGAAGTTGAGGCTCGCGGTTCCGAAGGCGATGTCGAGATCGGCGATCACGGTCGCGGTGCCGTGCTCTCGGGCGACTGTCCATGCCAGGTTGTGGGCGATCGTCGAGGCACCGACCCCGCCCCGCGCACCGTAGACGGCGATCGTGCGACCGACGGGCTTGGCTCCCGGCGCCGCAAACAGATCCGACACCGCCGTGATCAGCACGACGGGCTCTACCGGAGCGATAAGATACTCGCTCACGCCACGTTGCATGAATTGCCGATAGAGCAACACATCGTTGACATGCCCGACCACGAGGACTTTCGTTCCCTCGTCACAAACCTCAGCGAGTTGGTCCAGGCATTCCAGCGGACGCGATTTCGGCCCAACGAATTCGATCAGGATCACGTTCGGCGTCGGAGCGTGGCGGTAGGCTTCGACTGCGGCGGCGCCACCGCCCATCTGCACCTTCACATGCGCTTTCTGCATCCGCCGGTCGGAGACGATGCCTTCAATCATCGCCGCCGTCTCGGACGTCTCACAGAAGGCCTGGATCGTGATCCGGGGCACCGGGGCGATCGTCCGCTCTGTAGCCTCGTGGATGTCCGGCATGACGCGTGTTTCCGGTTCGATAATCGCACATCACAGGGGGGGCGAAGCGCGGGGGTGCCGCTGCTCAGTTCTTCACCTCGTCCTTGACGTTCGTCTTCCCATCCTGCCGCCAAGCGGTTGATGGATCCTTGCCATTGCGCAGATCGTCGATGTCGCGAGTGCGCCGGACGGTGTCGATGCGGCCTTCGGGGCGACCGCGGACGAGGTCGATCGGATCGGCGATTTGAGAGGCGACGTTCGATTGCATCGAGCAGCCCAGATTCCAGTGCGGCTCGTTTGACCAATCGGCACGAAGATCGCTCGTACCGAGATCCCGGGGCCATAGCCCGCATTTGCTCGATACCTTGGCCTGCATGCGCTGGAAGGTGAGGCGGATTGGGGAAGCGAGGGCGGGGTTGGCGATCGGATAACCACCGATCAACCATCCCCCCGGCGGCACGCCCAGATCTCCGCCGAGGCGGCGAATTGCTGCGCCGGTGCGCTCAACCGGTCCGACCAGGGCCGGGGCAACGCCGCGCGGGAGTTCGAGAGTGATCAATCCGCGTCCGTAGCGGCGATACTCGACGAGAAACGCTTCGAGATCGGCCGATTGGCGGGGATCGAGATGGCCGATGCCCGTGGGAAAGACGTCGAGGGTTCGATCGGAATCCGCCAGCACGATCGGATGGCGGGTGCGAACGTCGATCGGGTAAGTCGAGCCGGTGGTGGCAACACGGTCGGCCCGACAGGCGCTGAGCAACCCAGCGACCATCAACACCGCGACCGCGGATATCGGGCGAACAGGGAAGTGAGCGGGGAAACGCATCGGTCTCTCGATTCTGCTGAAGCGGCTCTGCGCCCGCGATCCGTCTGGTCCGGCAGGGCCTTGGAGTGGCTCGGCCCCGGTGCACGCATCGACCTAGTCGGCGATGAAGCCGACACGGCCGCGATAGGAGGGTCCGAGCGTGCCGCCCCCGACCGTTCCGTAAAGTTTGTTGAATCGTCCGAGCAGCACGGCCTGACCATCCGGCGCATCGACGAAGTTATCGTCCGGCCGTTGGACTTGGCGCGCTTCCATCGCCTGCGCGATGTAGGGCGTGACCATGATCATCAGCTCGGTCTCGTCGCGCTGATAGTCGCGTGAGCGGAACAGAGCGCCCAGAATCGGCAGGTTCATCAGCCCCGGCAGGCCGCCGATGGCAGCGCGGTTCTTCTGCTGGATCAGGCCTGCCGTCATCATCGTCGCGCCGGAAGCGAGTTCGACCGTCGTTTCCGAACTGCGCTTGGTGGTCGCAGGAATTGCCGTCGACCGCCCGTTGCCGGCGAAGGCGAAGTTGAAGCTGTTCTGCCGGTCCAATTCTGTCACGTCGGTCGCGACACGAATGGAGATGCGGTTTTCTGCCAACACGACTGGCGTGAAAGAAAGGCTGACACCGTAGGGCTTGTAGAGAATGGAAATCTGACAACCCGTCCCAAGGGTATTCGCCGTACAGGCACCCGGTACAGGAATTTCGCCACCCGCCGTGAACTTTGCAGCTTCACCGGAAATTGCCGTCAACGTTGGCTCAGCAAGAATTCGTGAAACGCCTGCCTGCTCAAAGGCTTTCAGCGTAGCTTTGAGTGAGAACCCCCCGGCCCGAACGGATGCATTCAAAGCGTTCCCTTCCGGCGAGTAACTGCCGGTGATCGGGAACGGTGTTGCGTTGCTGAGAAAGCTTCCTGGTGCCGATGCCGCTGAATCAACAGGATTCAACGCAGCCCAGTTTCCGGTCGTGCTAATACCGAATTGCTTGATGACGGAGCGCGACACCTCCACCACAGTGACGCGCAGCATCACCTGATCTTTGTTTCGAATCGTCAAATTATTGATGACCGCACCGCGAGCGCCGCCGCCGGCACTCGATATCCCAACAAAGGCGTTGGCGATGTCGACCGCCTGCTGAGCCTCTGAGGCCGAACCGACAGCGCCAGACAGGACGATCGAATCTCCAACTGCCTTCACATCGAACCGGCCCGCCGGCATGCTCTGCTGCAGCGAGAGTTTCAGAACGTTGATGTCGCGGGCAATCGTAACGTCGAGGGCGGCGATCTGCCGACCTTCGGCATCCATCACGAAAATCGAGGTGGCACCATTCTCGATGCCGATCAGAAAGAGCTTGCGACTCGACCGCACCACCGCATTCGCGACGGCAGGGTTAGCCACGAACACCTCTTTCGCATCGCGAGGGAGATCGACGATCAAGGAGCGGCCTTTGGTCAGCTCAATCTTGCGTGAAGCATTCGCCTCGGCTGCACCAATCGTCAGCACCGGGGAACCCGACGACGCACTTTCCGCGACCGAGGGGAGAGCTGCAGAGCAGGAGCTGGCAGCGAGCGCGAAGGCGAGGGCCCGGCGGTGTAACTGAAGGAACATGCGATTCGTCCTCACCGGCGCTGCTGCTTGGCGACGCCGAAGCGCACCACGGTCATGGCTCCGTCGGGCTCGGCATCCGCGACCGCTGTAGCTTGTCCTGCGTCCTGAACGCTGCGCAGCACGAGCGAGAGTTGTCCGACCTTCTGCGCGAGCGTCACGACCTCAGCTTGGCTGGGCGTCAGCGCCAAAGTCGCGGTTTCGGCGGTGACGACGTTCGCGCCACCCTTCTCCTGAACGATTTGACCGACTGCCAACACGCGGATGTCAGTCAGCAGCGTTTCGGCGAACTGATCGTTGCCATTGCCACTCTCGTCGCGAGCGGTCTTGATGACGTCGACGCGGTCATTCGGCAGGATGAAGCCGCCGGCCGAGCTCGAACCGCGGTTGTCGGTGGTGATCGCCACGGCTCGCATGCCCGGCGGCAGAATCGCCGACATGAAGCCGCTGCCGGCTTTGACGAGGCGCTCGGGGCGGATCGGCTCATTGGCCGAGAATGGCGTCCTAACGATCGAACCAACCGCGTCCTCGAGTCCGTGCGGCGCGGCTTTGCGCTCGACATAGGACGGTGACAACGCCTGCTCGGGCCAGGACATCCAACGAAGGTCTTCGGCCTTCAGAGTCTGCCCCATCGGCAGGTCGGCAGCGGCGACGAGCACGTCGGACAGTTGGATCTGCGGTGCAGGCTCCGTGCGGAGGACTGGCTCCGGCGGCTTCTCCTCACCGCTCATCAGAAGGGCGGCGCCGCAGCCCGCGACGATCGCGATGGCCAGTACGGCAAGACGGGCTGGTTTCATGGCGGGTGCAGAACCGTTCAACGGCTTCACTGCCGTCTGATCCCCACACTGCACCCAGATTCGTGTAGTTATGGTTAACCGACCGTCACCTCGCCGCGCCAATCAAATTAGGGAATAGCTCAAAAGCACGACTGTGTTTTCAGCGGCTCGATGGTTGACCACAATCCCGCTGTTAGATTAGTAGAAGATTTTTCCAGATCATGGTTTCCGGCGCCACGAACAGCGCAGCGCTTGCGAGAGCGATCCCGTAAGGGATACCAGTCCGAGAGTCATGTAGACGCACAGCAAAAGGCAACCGTAGAGTCGCCAGGGGGAGCGGATACATGCGAATATAGAGTATGGCTAAAGTCAGTGCTCCGCCAGCCAAGGACGCAACGAAGAGGAAATCCGCGAGATTGGCAAATCCGAACCAAAGGGCAATTCCCGCTGCAAGCTTTGCATCTCCCCCGCCGACCCAGTTGAGCGCAAACAATCCGAATGCAACGGCCAACGTAAAGGCACCAGCGGCGGCGTGCCAACTCATTGCTTCGATGGTCATGCCGGATGCAAGCCCATAGAGCGCAAATCCAGCAACTAAAAACAATGAAATTTTGTTAGAAATTTTCATTGTGAGGAGATCACTTGCAGCAGCATACGCCAGCAAGAAAGGAAACAAAACGCACAAGAGAAAGCCTGCTATATGGGCTGCCATAGGTAGTCCCTCATATGTCGAGACACGAGATACAGCCAAATAGCTGACGCAAATTATTTCTCCGATTATAAATCGATGTAAATGCTAGTTATTTGGTCGGATGTATAGGCGGGGAAATCCATGATTTTTATATATAATTTATATCTAACACATGCATTCCAACACAACAAACCATCCCGAATATTGTTCTTGAGTCACATATTAACATTATTATTAAATTATCTGTTTTCTTACCTAGAGATGGTGGCAGCAGAATGACGCTGAGCCTGAGGATGCGAGATGATAATCATCCCGCATTACTAAGACTTTTCCCATTCTAACTGCCACTCAATCAACAGTATTACTTGTTGATATCGCTTGCCTTGCTCTGAAGGGCGGAGCCCATCGTGGTAAAGGCGGTCTGAAGACTGGAGCCGAAAGCCTTGAAAATCGTAACGACGGCAATGCCCATCATCGCAGCGACCAGGCCATACTCGATCGCGGTGGCGCCAGACTCGTCGGCGACGAAACGCTTGGCAATAGCTTTCATGGTACTCTCCACTTGACCGTTATCTGATGTGTCGGTCGAAAGTCTGTTCAGGCCCCGATCGGCGACGGGGCTAGAGTTAGCGCCCATGAGTTGCTTTTGAGTTAAATCATCCGATGAACCTTGAGGAACGGGGCTCGTTCGAAAGCTGCGTTAACGGTCGGTTTCACCAATTGCACAGCGAAGGAACAGTGAGGAAGCGCCGACGCAAACGAGCCTTAGCAGTTCTTTCACCACTTTTCGGTTGTGCTGTGGGTCGCGCGCTGCCCGTTCGCCTCGCTCGTTATTGGGGTCTGGCAGGCGGCGCATCCCGGCAATGACTCGCCGGCTCATCGGACCGGATCGACCGCCCATGCCCTGCTCGCGACCTGCCCGTTCTGCCCTTCTCGCCATCGGCCCGGCGCTGCTCGCCCTGTTCGGTCATGCGGTCGCGAACGAGGCGGTGCCGCAGAACGTGGTGTCCGTCTCGGTGGACAACGCGAAGGTGATCCGATTGCCGGAGAAGACCGCGACGGTGATCGTCGGCAACCCGATGATCGCCGACATCACGCTTCAGCGGAACGGGGTCGTCGTGCTGACCGGCAAGAGCTTCGGCAGCACCAACCTGATCGCGCTGGATCACAAGGGCACGATGCTGGCCGAATCGACGATCAGCGTGCAAGCCCCGCAGGCTTCGATCATCACCGTGCAGCGCGGCCTCGATCGCGAATCCTATTCCTGCACGCCGAACTGTCAGCCTTCGGTGCAGTTGGGCGATGCCCAGAAATATTTCTCGGACACCAGCGCCCAGGCCGAACAGCGACGCTCGATGGCGGCGGGCAAGTAGCCCACCGTCGACGCAGCGCGGGGGACGTCAGATCGTCTGATTGTAAGCGCCCACTTCCGGGTGCTGCCGCAGCACGCCGTCGACGGCTTTGAACATCGCGTGCAGCCGCGCCTCGGAGACGGGGCTCTCCACCACGACGACGAGTTCCGGCTTGTTCGAGGAGGCGCGCACCAAGCCCCAGGTGCCGTCCTCGGTGGTGATCCGGACGCCGTTCACCGTCACGAGGCTGGTGATCGCCTGACCCGCCACCGGCTCACCTCTCGCCTGCATCGACCGGAAGCGCTCGGTCACCGCCTCGACGACGCCGTACTTCACCTCGTCGGCGCAGTGGGGCGACATGGTCGGCGAGCCCCAGGTCTTGGGGAGGGCCCGGTACAGGTCGGCCATCGTTTGGGTCGGATTGCGATCGAGCATCTCGATCACCGCGATCGCGGTCAGCAGGCCGTCGTCGTAGCCGCGGCCGACCGGCTCGTTGAAGAAGAAGTGCCCCGACTTCTCGAACCCGGCCAAGGCGCCCAACGCGTTGACGCGGCGCTTGATGTAGGAATGCCCGGTTTTCCAGTAATCGGTCTGGACCGCGCGCGATTGCAATTCCGGATCGGCCGCATAGAGCCCGGTCGATTTCACGTCGACCACGAAGGTGGCGCCCGGGTGAAGCTTCGACAGGTCGCGAGCCAGCATGACCCCGATCTTGTCGGCGAAGATCTCCTCGCCCTCATTGTCCACCACGCCGCAGCGGTCGCCGTCGCCGTCGAAGCCGAGGCCGACATCGGCGCCGGTCTCTTTCACCTTGGCCGCGATCGCATGGAGCATCTCCATGTCCTCGGGGTTCGGGTTGTAGCGCGGGAACGTGTAGTCGGGCTCGACGTCGAGCGGGATCACCTCGACGCCGAGGCGCTCCAGGAGGGCCGGGGCGAAGGCGCCCGCCGTCCCATTGCCGCAGGCCGCAACGACCTTGAGCTTCCGCGAGATCGGCTTGGCCCGCGCGACCAAGTCCGCGAGGTAGACCTCTGCGAAGCCTTCGACGAACGCGTAGGAACCGCCGTCGCGGTACTGAAAGGTGCCACCGGTGACGATCTCCTTGAGGCGGCCCATCTCCTCCGGGCCAAACGTCATGGGGCGATTGGCGCCCATCTTCACGCCGGTCCAGCCGTTGTCGTTGTGGGATGCGGTGACCATGGCCACGCAGGGACAATCGAGGGCGAACTGACCGAAATAGGCCATCGGCGAGAGCGCGAGACCGATATCCTTCACCCGCAAACCGGCAGCCTGCATCCCGGCGATAAGCGCGAGCTTGATCGAGGACGAGTAGCTGCGGAAATCGTGCCCGGTGACGATCTCGGGGCGCACCCCAAGTTCGTGCACGAGTGTGCCGAGTCCCAGTCCCAAAGCCTGGACGCCCATCAGGTTGATCTCCTGCGGGAACAGCCAGCGGGCGTCGTATTCGCGAAACCCCGTCGGCTTGACCAACGGCAGCTGCTCGAACGCGAAGGTGTTCGGATCGAGCTTCGGCACGGGCTTGGGGAACATCGCGGGCCCTTCGCGTCGGTGGGTGCGGAACCGCCGATGCATGTAGCCCGCGCTACCGGCCAGGGAAAGCGCGGCGGCTCTCCCTGGCCGGGCCCTCAACCGGTCAGAATACGCGCTTCTCGCGGATGCCGCCGTCGAAGCCGACATGGAGCAGGCGCTCGCGTCCATCCGTGCCCTTGGCAGCCACATCGAGATGGCGCGGTCCGCGCCCCGCGATGCGGACATCCGTGTAACCGGCCGCCTCGACCTTCGCCTTGAGGCCCGGAACGTCGATCTCGGGGCCGAGACCGACCTTGTCCTTCATCCAATCGACGCTGCCGGGGGGCGGGCCGCCCGCGGGCTTGAGACTCGTCGTGGTGCCATCGGCCCGGACCAAGGCAGCGGCGTGGAGGAAGCCGTTCTCGAAGCGACCGCGCACCGTCACGGTCTCGCCCTTACGGACGAGATCGCCGCCTTCGCCCTGACGGCCGGTCTCGATCAGCGCCCGGCCGGACGTGTCCTGCAGGATGAACTTGTTGCCGAAGATCTCGGCCACCTCGCCCTTGGCCGCCACGGCGCCGGACGGAGCCAGCGCCGAGATCGCCACGGGCTCCAGCGGGGTCGTCGCGACGTCGCCCTTCTGGGCGAAGGAGAGGCCGACGGCGCCGAGCGCCAACGGAACGGCCAGCGCACCGACGACGAGGCCGCGGCGGGCGCCGGAGCGGCGCGCTGCACGGGCAGGCTCGGCCTCGGTGGGGGTGGTGATGGGGGTGGGGATGGACTGCTCGGTCATCGTTCTCGTCTTTCCTCTGGGATCTCGAACATGCTCCGGCGACCGCTTCGCCGCCGGGATGCAGCGTGTTTAGGAGACGGCCCGAAATCCGGCCTGAACCTGCAGGTTCAGTTCCCGTTAAAGCTCGGCGCCTACAGCGCGCCGCCCTTCGAGATCCTGCGGGAGGCCCTTGGACGCCGATGAAGCTGCTGCTCGCCGAGGACGATGCCGCTTTGGCCGCGGAGCTGTTGCGGGCCTTGCGCGCCGAGCACTTCGCCGTCGACCACGCGGTGAACGGCGAGGATGCGCGCCATCTCGGCGAGACCGAACACTACGATGCCGTCATCCTCGATCTCGGCCTTCCGGTGGTGGACGGCGTCACGGTCCTCCGCGACTGGCGGACGGCAGGGCTCACGCTTCCGGTCTTGATCCTGACCGCGCGGGACGGCTGGAGCGACAAGGTCGCGGGATTCAAGGCGGGCGCTGACGATTACCTGGTCAAGCCGTTTCGTGTGGAGGAACTGGTGATCCGCCTGCGCGCGCTGGTGCGGCGCGCCAGCGCCAACGGCGCGACGCAGATCACCTGTGGCCCCCTCGTCTACGATTCCGGTCTCGGCAGCTTCGAGCGGGACGGCCTGCCGCTGCGCCTCACCGGCCTTGAATGGCGCGTGCTGTCCTGCCTGATCCTGCGCAAGGACGTGGTGGTGCCGCGCGATCAGCTGATCGAGCGCGTCTATGACGGCGATGCCGAGGTCGATTCGAACTCGGTCGAGGTCATCATCACGCGGCTGCGCCGCAAGATCGCCCCGGCCCGAATCGAGAGCGTGCGGGGTCACGGCTGGCGCCTTCATGCGGAGCCCGACGCGTGATGGGACGGCGCAGAGGTGCCTCGCTACAGCGGCGCCTGTTTCTCGGTGCCCTCGTCTTCGTCACGCTGGCCCTCGTGGTGGCGGGCCTCGCCATCGGTCTCGTGCTCTACCGCTTCGCCCGCGGGCAGATCGATGCGCGGCTCGATGGCGAGATTTTCGCGATATCCGCTGACCTGAAGACCGGCAAAGACGGTCCCGTTCTGTCGTACGCCCATGACGGGCCGCCCTTCGATCGCCCACGCAGCGGGTGGTACTGGCAGGTTCGGACGGGGGAGGGGATCCTGCGCTCCCCCTCGCTCGGCGAGGCCGAGCTCACCGTGCCGCGCGGCCCCGAGCGGGAGGATGGCCGACCCGCTCCCGCTGACGGAACGGGGCCACGGGGCGAGGGACTGATCCTGCGCGTGCTACGTCTGGCCGGTCCCCGCGATGCGCCCGAGACGGTGATCGTTGCCGCTGCTCCGGCGGCAACCCTGCACGGCCCGCTGCGCGAAGCGGGCAAGACGCTGACGCTGGCGCTCGGACTCCTGGGCATCTGTCTGCTGGCGGGCATTGCCGTGCAGGTGCGGCTCGGCCTGCGCCCCCTCGATACCTTGCGCCGCGAACTCGCGGCGGTGCGAGCCGGCGAACGGGACCGCGTGCCGGAGGAACAACCACAGGAGATTCGGCCGCTGGTGACCGAATTGAACCTGCTGCTGGACCAGAATGCGGCCAATCTCGAGCGTGCCCGCGCCCATGCCGCCAACCTTGCCCACGGTCTGAAGACACCGCTCGCGACCTTGGCCATGGCGGCGGAGCGCAGTGCCGAGCCCGGCCTCGCCCCGCTCGTCGCCGCCATGGACCGGCAGGTCCGCCATCACCTGCGCCGCGCCCGAGCCGCGGCATTGGGCGGGCCCTCGCGCGCACGCGCCGATCTCGCCGGGCAGGCCCGCGATCTGGCCGCCGCCCTGGCCCGGCTGCACGCCGAGCGCGGCTTGGCCATCGAAGCGGAAATCGCGCCGGGTACGAGCGTGGCCTGCGATGCCCAGGATCTCGACGAGATGCTGGGGAACCTGATCGACAATGCCTGTCGCTGGGCACGCAGCCGCGTTCGCATCGGAGCAGCGCGCAGCGGAGCCCTGATCGAGTTGCGCGTCGAGGATGACGGACCCGGCCTCTCGACCGGTCAGGTTGCCCATGTCCTCCAGCGCGGTCGTCGCCTGGACGAGAGCGTGCCGGGTGATGGGTTCGGGTTGCCGATCACGCTGGAACTCGCCGAACTCTACGGCGGGGATTTGAGATTGGAACGCTCGGACCTCGGCGGTTTGCTGGCGCGCCTGCGCCTTCCGGTGTGAGGAAGACTCGGTTCGACCCGCCGCCGCACCCAAGCGGCGGCGGATCGATCGGAGCCCCTACGGCAGACCGTTGCCGCCCGCGGCGCCGTAAATCTGCCCGGTCGCGTAGCTGCCATCGGAGGCGGCAAGCTGCACGTAGATGCCCGCGAGCTCGACCGGCTGACCGGGCCGGCCGAACGGTGTCTTCCCGCCGAACGTCTCGAGCTTGTCCATTGAAGCGCCGCCGGACACCTGCAGCGGCGTCCAGATGGGACCGGGCGCGACTCCGTTGACCCGGATGCCCCGAGCGGCGAGCTGCTTTCCGAGGGAGCGAACGAAGTTCGTCGTGGCGGCCTTGGTCTGCGCGTAATCGTAGAGGTCGGGCGTCGGGTCGGTCGCCTGCTCGGAGGTGGAGGCGATGATCGTCGAGCCGGGCTTGAGGTGCGGAAGCGCGGCCTTGATGATCCAGAACGGGGCGTAGATGTTCGTTTTCATCGTCCAGTCGAACTGCTCGCTGGAGATGTCGAGAATCGAATCGTGTGCCTGTTGGCGCGCGGCGTTGCTGACGAGAATATCGAGCCCGCTCAGGCCCTGAACGGCCCGCTCGACCAGAGAACGGCAGAAGCCTTCGTCGCGCAGGTCGCCCGGAATGGCGATGCCCTTGCGCCCCGCCTGCTGGATCAGGCGGATGACCTCCTGAGCGTCCGGCTCCTCGTCGGGATGGTAGTTGATCGCGACGTCGGCGCCCTCGCGGGCGAAGGCGATGGCCGCGGCCCGGCCCATGCCCGAATCGCCGCCGGTGATGAGCGCCTTCCGTCCGGCGAGGCGGCCCGAGCCGCGATAGCTCGTCTCGCCGTGATCGGGCTTCGGATCCATGCGGCTGGCCAGACCCGGCCAGGGCTGCGACTGCTTTTTGAAGGGCGGCTTCGGGTATTTGTCGATCGGGTTGATCAACGGGTTCGATGCGGGCTCCTGCGCCGCCGCTGGCCCGGCGGCAGCGACCGTTCCGGTCGCCGCCATGGCGAGGCCGCCACCGACGCCCCCCACAAGTTGGCGTCGGGAAAGGGGAATTCGGTTATGGTCGTCCGTGGCCATGGTCGCTCCTCGTGCAATGCCGATGGGAACGGCACCACCCGGTGATCGTTTCGGAGCGCGTTGCCGCAGGGCGGAGGCGAAGTCCGGATGTCCCGGGGGACACGAGCCCCGCTTGTGAACGGTGGACGCGCGATGGCGGGGGGCGGCTCGACCGGCCCGCCATTGCCAGAATGGGTGTTTGCGTGTATGCGCGCCTCGCGCCCTTGAGACACCCTTGGAGGCACGGGCGCGCTGGGAACGGTCGGGCCGTCCGCTTCGGGCGGCCTTTGTCGTTGGGCCCGGCTCCATTTTTCATCAGAAGGATCACGCCATGAGCGCTTCCAAGTCGCTTGAGGCCGTGGCACGCGACCGGGTCGGCAAGGGGGCCGCCCGGGCCGTTCGTCGCCAGGGCCAGATTCCCGCCGTCATCTACGGCGGCAACCAGGCTCCGCAGGCCATCGCCGTCGACCTCATCCGCACCCGCACGCTGATCTATGCCGGCGGCTTCAAGACCACGCTGTTCGACATCAGCGTCGGCGGCAAGAAGGTCCGTGCGATCCCGCGCGACTACCAGCTCGACCCGGTCTCCGGCGTGCCAATGCATGTCGACTTCCTGCGCGTCGTGGCCGGCCAGACCGTGACCGTCGAGGTGCCCGTGCACTTCGTGAACGAGGACGAGGCCCCCGGCATCAAGCAGAGCGGCGGCACGCTCAACGTCGCGCTGCACACCCTCTCGCTCGACGTCGCGCCCGATCAGATCCCCGAGGCCGTCGAGATCGACCTGACCGGCCGCCAGATCGGCGACGTGATCCACGTCTCCGACATCAAGATCCCGGCGGGCACCTATACCGGCGAGGCCACCGACACGGTCGCCAACATCCTGCCGCCGACCGTGCTCGGCGCCGAGGTCGAGGCCGAGGAGGCCGCGATCGCCGAGGCGCAGTCCGCCGAGGCCGCCGAGGAGAAGGCCGAGGGCGAAGAGACCGAGGGCGGCGAGGACGAGAAGTCCGACGCGTCCGACAAGGAGTGATCCGGTCCGGGCGCGGCAGCGCGCCCGGTCGATCGGAGAGATGCCTCGGCCGCCCGGCCGGGGCATTTTCATGTGTAACGGGGCATTCGCATGCGGCTCATCGTCGGCTTAGGCAATCCCGGCCCGCGCTACGCACGAAATCGCCACAATATCGGCTTCCTGGCGGTCGACGAGATTGCCCGCGTCCATCGGGCGAGCCCGTTCCGGCGCCGCTTCCAAGGCGAGGCGGCGGAAGTCGTGCTCGGTTCCGAGCGCGCCATTTTGCTCAAGCCGCAGACCTACATGAACGAGTCCGGCCGCTCGGTCGGCGAGGCGCAGCGCTTCTTCAAAATCGCGCTGGCCGACGTCATCGTGCTGCACGACGAGCTCGATCTCGCCCCGGCCAAGCTGCGGGTGAAGCTGGGAGGCGGCAATGCCGGCCATAACGGCCTGCGCTCGATCACGGCGCAATGCGGCAACGATTACCGCCGCGTGCGCCTCGGCATCGGCCATCCCGGTGACAAGGCGCAGGTTCATGCCTACGTCCTCAACGACTTCGCCAAGGCGGAGGAGCCCTGGGTCGAGGATTTGTGCCGGGCCATCGCCGACCACGCCGCCGTGATGGCCGCCGGAGAAGATGCGAGCTTTCAGAACAAGGTGCATCTCGCCATGGTCGGACGCGGATGGGACGCGGTGAAGACGCCCGCCGAGGCCGGCAAGGCGAAGGCCGCGTCCAGGGACGCGAATTGACACGACGGCACCAGACCCCGATGGAGCCCACAACCGGGTGCGGCTCCCGACCGATCACGACGGACCTTTAGGACCAGCCATGGGCTTCAAATGCGGCATCGTCGGCCTGCCGAACGTCGGCAAGTCGACCCTCTTCAACGCGCTGACCCAGACGGCGGCGGCGCAGGCCGCCAATTATCCGTTCTGCACCATCGAGCCGAATGTCGGCGAGGTCGCGGTGCCGGATCCGCGCCTCGACAGCCTCGCCAAGATCGCCGCGTCGAAGGAGATCATCCCGACGCGGCTCACCTTCGTGGACATTGCCGGCCTCGTCCGCGGCGCCTCGAAGGGCGAGGGGCTCGGAAACCAGTTCCTCGCCAATATCCGCGAGGTCGATGCCATCGCTCACGTCGTGCGCTGCTTCGAGGACGGCGACGTGACCCACGTCGAGGGCAAGGTCGATCCCATCGCCGATATCGAGACGATCGAGACCGAGTTGATGCTGGCCGATCTCGACAGCTTGGAGAAGCGCGTGGTGGCGCTGGAGAAGCGCGCCAAGGGCTCCGACAAGGAGGCCAAGGAATTCCTCGACCTCGTCAACCGGGCGCTCCCGCTGCTGCGGGACGGCAAGCCGGCGCGCCTCGTCGAGCGCAAGGATGACGAGGAACGCCTGTTCCAGCAGCTCGGCCTGATGACGGCCAAGCCCGTGCTGTACGTCTGCAACGTGGACGAGGGCGATGCCGACAAGGGCAATGCCCATTCGCAGGCGGTGTTCGATTGGGCGAAGGCGGAGGGCGCGGTGGCGGTCGTCGTTTCAGCAAAGATCGAGAGCGAGATCGCGGTGATGCCGGTAGCCGACCAGGGCGAATTCCTGGAAGCGGTCGGCCTGACCGAGCCCGGCCTGAACCGGGTGATCCGCGCGGGCTACGATCTGCTCGGCCTCGTCACCTACTTCACCGTCGGCCCGAAGGAGGCCCGCGCCTGGACGATCACCAAGGGCACCCGCGCGCCCGCCGCCGCCGGGGTGATCCATACCGATTTCGAGAAGGGCTTCATCCGCGCGGAAACCATCGCCTATAAGGACTACACCGCCCTCAACGGCGAGTCCGGCGCGCGCGATGCCGGCAAGCTGCGGCTGGAAGGCAAGGAATACGTGGTGCAGGACGGTGACGTCCTGCATTTCCGCTTCGCCAATTGAAGCCGCCTTGCACCTCTATTCGCGCCACGCCTGGGACCTGACACCGTCCGAGGCGGTGGCGCTGCAGAAGCGCCTGCGCGGGGAGGTGGCGATCGACCGGCCGATCGATCTCTCGTCCGTCCATCTCGTGGCGGGCGTCGATGTCAGCGTGAAGAACGAGCGCTCCCGTGCTGCGGTCGTTGTCGTGACGTTTCCCGGTTTTCTCGTCGTCGAGATCGCCACCGCCGAGCGCCCGACACCCTTCCCCTACGTGCCCGGGCTCCTCAGTTTCCGTGAAGGGCCGGTGCTGGAGGAGGCGTTCGGACGGCTGAGGGCCGAGCCCGACGTCTTCCTCTTCGACGGCATGGGCACGGCCCACCCCCGTCGCATCGGCATCGCCTGCCATATGGGCCTGTGGCTGGAACGCCCGACCATCGGCGTCGGCAAGACGCGCCTCGTCGGTACGCACGGACCGCTTGCCGAGGAGAAGGGTGCCTCCACGCCGCTGATCGACCGCGGCGAGACCATCGGCGCCGTCCTCCGCACGCGAACGGGCAAGCACCCGCTCTTCATCTCGCCGGGACACCGGGCCGATCTCACGAGCGCGGTGGCTCTCGTGCTTGCCTGTACGCCCCGATACCGCCTACCGGAGCCGATCCGGCTCGCTCACCGAGCGGCGGGAGATTTTTGAGGTATTCGAGAGATTCACTTCGGGCTCGAACCGGTCGTGAACCCCGCAGCGGCATCCCGCCCTATGAGGCATCCGCGGTCAGCTTTCTCCGCCCGGCCCGCACAGGTTGGATCTGCGAGGCATGACGCACCCGCGCCAACGCTTCCCCCGCCTGTCGGGCCAGAGCTTCGATGCGTGCGAGCGCGGTGGGATCCAGCCACACCATGGCGCACCAATAGGCCCCCAGGGCCGCTACGGGGTTGGGCGAGCCGATCGGAACCATCACGAGGCTGCAGATGGCCTTGTTCACGTAGCTGGCATGGGGCACGCGGGAATCGGACGCGATATCGGTGATCACCACCATCTCGTCGTTCAGCATCGCCCAACCCGAGATGCAGGCGTCGAGCGGAAAGCGGGAACCGCACCAGAGGGGTTCGATCGCGTCCTCCGCGACGTAGCGGCACGACGTACCCTCGCGCAGGACCACGGCAATGCCATCGGAACCGGCGATCCACCGGGCCGTGAGCCGCAGCACGTCGATCACCTCATCCTCCGATCCGGCTTCCGCCATCAGGGCGGCGGTTCTCGTCAGCGCCGGATCGTGCCTGTCATACGCATTCACCATGATGGCACGCTAGCGCGCTTAGCGCGGGGCGTACAGGCGACCCCAGGCCGCCGGAACCATCCGTACGGTCCGGCACAGTGCCGATCCGCTCTCGGGTCGAGTCAGCGGCGACGCCGGGTCGAGCCCGTCGAGAGCGACTGGGCCTGCGCCATCGCATCCGCCCGATCCCCCTCGCTCGCTGAGGCCCAGGCCTTGTCGTAGAGATCGACGATCCAGGCATCGGACGAGCCCTGCACGCCCGCGCGGGCCAGCGCGAGCCATGTCAGGCCCTTGACCATCTGACGCGGCATGCCGGTGCCGTTCACCAGCAGGTCACCCAGCAGCGCCTGGGCCGGGCGGTGGCCCTTCTCCGCAGCGAGATTGAACCAGCGCGCGGCTTTGCGCGGATCCTGCTCTACGCCGGTGCCTTCAAGGTAGAGCCGGGCGAGATTGTACTGGGCGTTCGGATCACCGAAATACGACGCCGCGTAGTTGAACATCTCGTAGGCACGCTCGGGGTTCGGGCGCACGTAAGTGCCCTTGATCCCCTCGAGGAAGTAGGTCCCGAGCGCGTTGAAGGCGCTCGCCAGCACCCCGGAATTCGGCGTGTCGGGCGCATCGTCGGTGGTGTCGTCGGCGATCCGCGAGAAATACTCGAACGCCTTCAAGTCGTCCTGAGGCACCCCGTCGCCCGACGCGTACATGCGGCCGAGTTTCCATAGGGCCAGGGTCTGGCCCTGGTCGGCGGCGTATTCCAGCGCGCGCACGGCGCCCTGCTTGTCACCCGCATTGTAATCGCGCACGCCCGAGCGCAGGGCGTCACGGCCCGACCGGAACCCCTTCTCCGGGACCGGGGTGCGGACGGTGGCATCGAGTGCGGTCGTCGGACCGTTGGCGGCGAGCATCAGCGTGAAGCCGAGGAAGCCGGCGAGAAAGGCCGCACGAAGCCGACCTGGATCGGCCCCGGCCGGCCACATGGGCCGGAACGAGACAGTCCTAGATATCGGCATAGATGTGCGTCTCCTGGGCACCGCCCGGATGCGTGACGGCGCCGTTCACGGCGGGCCCCACGGTCTGCGCGTATTTCCAGAGATAGCCCGAGGTCGCAGCATTGCCCCGCGGTGTCCAGGCGGCACGGCGCTGGGCCAGTTCCTCGTCGGACAGGGCGACGTCGAGGGTGCCCTGGATCGCATCGAGGGTGATGATGTCGCCGTCGCGCAGGAGGCCGATCGGACCGCCGATGGCCGCCTCGGGACCAACATGGCCGACGCAGAAGCCACGGGTCGCGCCGGAGAAGCGCCCGTCGGTGATGAGCGCCACCTTGTCGCCCATGCCCTGTCCGTAGAGGGCGGCGGTGGTCGAGAGCATCTCGCGCATGCCGGGGCCTCCCTTCGGGCCCTCGTAGCGGATGACCAGAACGTCGCCCGGCTTGTAGGTGCGGTTCTGCACCGCCTCGAAGCAGGCCTCCTCGCCGTCGAAGACGCGGGCCGGCCCGGTAAAGACTTGGCTCGAGGCCGGCATGCCCGCGACCTTCACGATGGCCCCCTCCGGCGCGAGGTTGCCCTTGAGGCCGACCACACCGCCGGTGACGGTGATCGGCTTGTCGGCCGGGCGGACTACATCCTGATCGGGATTCCAGGCGACCTTGGCCAGGTTCTCCGCGATCGTGCGGCCGGTGACGGTGAGGCAATCGCCGTGCAGGTAGCCGTGGTCGAGAAGTGTCTTCATGAGGAGCGGGATGCCGCCGACCTCGAACATGTCCTTGGCGACATAGCGGCCGCCGGGCTTCAAATCGGCGATGTACGGCGTCTTGCGGAAGATCTCCGCGACGTCGAACAACGTGAATTCGATCCCGCATTCGTGTGCGATTGCGGGCAGGTGGAGCGCCGCGTTGGTCGATCCGCCCGAGGCCGCCACCGTCGCCGCAGCGTTCTCGAGGCTGTTCCGGGTCACGATGTCCCGTGGGCGGATATTCTTGGCGATGAGTTCCATCACCTTCTCGCCCGCCGCGGCGCAGAATTGGTCGCGGATCTCGTAGGGAGCCGGGGCGCCGGCGGAATAGGGCAGGGCGAGGCCGATGGCTTCGGACACCGTCGCCATGGTGTTGGCGGTGAACTGCGCGCCGCAGGCGCCCGCCGACGGGCAGGCGACCCGCTCCAGTTCGTCGAGATCGTCGAGGCTCATGTCCCCGACGGCGACCTTGCCGACCGCCTCGAACAGATCCTGCACGGTGACCGGCCGACCGCGGAACGAGCCGGGCAGGATCGAACCGCCATAGATGAAGATCGACGGCACGTTGAGGCGCACCATGGCCATCATCATGCCGGGGAGGGACTTGTCGCAGCCCGCGAGCCCGACGAGCGCGTCGTAGGAATGGCCGCGGATCGTCAGCTCGACCGAATCGGCGATGACCTCGCGGGAGGGCAGGGAGGCGCGCATGCCGCCATGGCCCATGGCGATGCCATCGGTGACCGTGATGGTGCAGAATTCGCGCGGCGTGCCCTTGGCGGCGGCGACGCCCTTCTTCACCGCCTGCGCTTGGCGCATCAGCGAGATGTTGCAGGGCGCGGCCTCGTTCCAGCAGGAGGCCACACCGACGAGCGGCTGGTGGATCTGCTCGGTGGTCAGGCCCATGGCATAGAGATACGAGCGGTGGGGTGCCCGCTCGGGTCCCTCCGTCACGTGCCGGCTCGGCAGCTTCGACTTATCGGTCTGACGCGCGTCCATCGCTGATTGATCGCCGATCTCTGCCCCGGTCCCTGTACGCATCCGAGGTCGCGGCGCCTCCCGAGAGAGGTCTCGCGAAAACGTCGTTCGACGTCCTCGAAACTCCGCGATAAAGTGTTGGAGCGACAGCACTTACCGCGACCCCGGAAGTCGTCCCGGTTTATGGTGGGATTGCGGCGCTCGAAGGCACGCCCCAAGGCAAAGTCTGGTTGGTTTCGCGGTGTGTCGGGCCCGCAACAGCTACGCTTGCTTCAATTCATGTCCTGAGATTTCGTATCGAGCTTCATCCGCCTGCACGTTGAGCGCTCATCACTTGAAACCGTCGTGCGGCTTCATCCGGTTTTCCGGGTGATCAAATCCAGTCACACCCAGCATCAACTCGACGATTCGCGTCATCCCCAAGGAATCGACCGATCGCGCGGTGCCTCTGAGGATCTAGGCTCGATCTTGGCTATCCGTTGTCGACGACGCTGAGGCCATAGGCAGGTCGCACCCTCAACGACAGCCGAGCGCTGTCGGCTGCCATGAAAGCTGGAGGACGAGAAGGGAGGCCGATCGGCCTCCGTTCCGATGCGGTTCCGGCGCGGGACGCTGCGGCGTCGGAGCGATATGTCAGCTGGGCGGCGCCAGGGCCTCGGGTGAGTCGGCGGCCTCGATCAGCCGGTCGCTCTCGTCCTTCAAGCCGACCCCGGTCAGCCCGCGGGAGAAGGCTTGAGTCAACAACCAGTTCAGCTTGAAGGCGGCAAGGTCGTGCGAGAGACCGGCCGGGCGCACATTCGAGATGCAATTGCGCTCGGCATCCGAACGGCCGACCTTGGGATCGAAGGTGACGTAGAGGCCAAGACTATCCGGTGAGGACAGGCCCGGTCGTTCCCCGATCACCACCGCCACGGCGCGGGCCCGCAGGGCTTCCGCCGCCTCGTCGCCGAGGGCGACCCGCGCCTGCGTCGCGATCACCACCGGGGCGAGCCTCCAGCCGGCTTTGTCCGCGTGCGGTTTGAAGGCCCTCAGCATGGCGGCAGCCCCCTCGTGAACCGCCCGGGCGGACAGACCGTCGGCCACGACGAGGGCAAGATCGACCGATTCATGGGCCGCCTCGGCAAGGCTGGTGCGACCCTCCGGCGAGAGGCGGCGCCCGTAATCGGGCCGGCGAAGATAGGTCGCGCGATCCTCGGCGCGGGAGGTCACCGTGACGGTGGGCAGCGCGAGCGCTTCGATCTCGGCGGCCAAAGCCGCCGCATCCATCGCGGTGTGCACCGCGTCCCGTGCCTGCGCATGGGCGAGACCGAACTTGAGCACTTCACGGGTCGGCAGGCCTGCGCCGGCGCGACCCAGCCCGATGCGGGCCGGCGTCAGCGCGCCGAGGCGACGCCAGAGATCGTCGGTATCCCCGATCATGCGGCGAGCTCCGGTGCGACGGATATCAAGCGGGACGCCGCATTGCCGGGCAATAGGGTGCCGGTGGCATCGGTGAGCCCGATGCGGGCCAGCCATTCCTCGAATTCCGGGGCGCGCTTCAGGCCCAGGACCTCGCGGATGTAGAGTTGATCGTGGAACGAGGTGGATTGGTAGTTCAGCATCACGTCGTCCGCGCCGGGAATGCCCATGACGTAGGTGCAGCCAGCCGCCCCCAGCAGGGTGAGCAGCGTATCCATATCGTCCTGATCGGCCTCGGCGTGATTGGTGTAGCAGACGTCGACACCGAGCGGCACGCCCATCAGCTTGCCGCAGAAATGATCCTCAAGGCCGGCACGGATGATCTCCTTGCCATCGTAGAGGTATTCGGGCCCGATGAAGCCCACCACCGTGTTGACGAGGAGCGGCCGGTAGCGACGCGCCACCGCGTAGGCCCGGGCTTCGAGGGTCTGCTGATCGATGCCGTGATGGGCATCCGCGGAGAGCGCCGAGCCCTGTCCGGTCTCGAAATACATCACGTTGTCGCCCAAGCTCCCGCGCTTGAGGGCGAGCGCCGCCTCGTGCGCCTCCTTCAGGATCGGCAGCGTGACGCCGAAGCTCGCATTGGCCTTCTGGGTGCCGGCGATGGACTGGAACACGAGATCGACCGGCAGACCTCGGTTCATCGCATCCAGCGTCGTGGTCACATGGGTCAGCACGCAGGCTTGCGTCGGAATTTCGAGGCGGTCGATGATTCCGTCGAACAGGCGCAGCAGGCCGGCCATCGTCTGGATCGAGTCGGAGACCGGATTGATGCCGATGACCGCATCGCCGCAGCCGTAGCTCAATCCGTCGAGTATCGAGGCGGTGACGCCGGCGGGATCGTCGGTCGGGTGGTTCGGCTGGAGCCGCACGGCCAGCGTTCCCGGCAAGCCGATGGTGTTGCGGAACTTCGTCACCACCCGGCACTTGCGGGCGACGAGGATAAGATCCTGATTGCGCATGATCTTGGAGACGGCGGCGGCGATCTCCGGCGTCACGCCGGGCGCGATGCGGGCCAGGGTCTCGGACGTGGCGGTGAGCAGAAACTCGCGAAAATCGCCGACCGTCAGGTGAGCGATGTCGGCGAAGGCCGCCTCGTCGTGATCGTCGAGGATCAGACGGGTGACGTCGTCGTCCTCGTAGGGAATGAGCGGACGCGCCAGGATCTCCTTCAACGGCACGTCGGCGAGGCACCAGCGCGCGGCCATGTTCTCCTCGGCCGATTCCGCGGCGATGCCCGCGAGGCAATCGCCGGAGCGGATCGGCGTCGCCTTGGCCATCAGCGTCGCCAAATCGGCAAAGACATGGGTCCGCGGGCCGACGGTATGGCGATAGGGCATTCAGTGGCTCTCCTGCTCCGATCCCAGGATGCAAGGATCGGGGGAGATGTCGAGGCGCGAGGCCAGAATGGGCATCGGGCCGCCTATCAACGACAGGCTCACCGGATTTCAGGTCGTATCCCGCGAGGAGACTCGTGCCGCGGGTGTCATGAAACCGTTTGGGCGAAGGGCGCCGTCGTCAGTTCGTCGCGGGTGCGGCGCGCCCCGCAGCACGGATGCGCTCCAGCACGCTCGCGTAATTCTCCGGCGTCAGGATGCCGACGAGCTTGTCGCGAATGATGCCGTCCGGACCGATGACGAAGGTCTCGGGAACGCCGTAGACGCCGAGATCGATGCCGGCGCGACCCGTCACGTCGGAACCGACCGCGGAGAACGGCAGTCCGTGACGTTCCAGCCAGCGGCGACCGGCATCCCCCGGATCCTTGTAATCGATGCCGACCAGCCGGATGCCGGGTTCCTGCGCGAGCCGCATCAGCATCGGGTGCTCGACCTGGCAGGGTGCGCACCACGAGGCGAAGATATTCAGGACCGTGACCTGACCCTTGAGGTCGGTGCTGCTGAGCCCCGGCACCGATATGCCTTTGGCTTGCAGGCCCGGCACGGGACCGAGCGCGAAGGTCGGCACCGGCTTGCCGATGAGGGCGGACGGCAGGGCCTGAGGGTCGGCGCCCGAGCGCAGGCGGACGAAGAAGACCACCGCCAGCACGGCGAAGACCACCACCGGCAGCAGGACGAGGAGCGAGCGCCGGGGGCGCTCCACCGTCGGATTCACGCTCACCGGTTGCTGCTCCGCTCGTCCTGAAGTTCGGCCAATGCGCGGAGCTGAGCCCGCCCGTCGCGCCAGCCATTGAGAATCAGGGCGCCGAGCACGAGCGCCGTGAAGCCGAACGCGCCCGCGATGAACGCTGTGTAGGGTCCGAAGGCCATCGCTGGTTTCTCAGATCGCTTGACCGACGGGCAGCGATACCGCCGCCCGGGTGACGGGCGCCTGCACGCCCGAATCCAGCCGTTCGGCCTGGCGGATCAGCAGCGCCCGGACTCGGCGCCGGTAGATTTCGGTACGCATCGCCTGGAGATGCAGCGTCACGCCGAGAAGCGTCATGGCCAGGATCATCTCGAGGAGCGGGTAGAGCATCGACGCATGCAATGTCGGGCTGCCCATCCGGAGGATCGAAGCCGGCTGATGCAGCGTCGACCACCAGTTCACCGAGAACTTGATGATCGGCAGGTTGACCGCGCCGACGAGGGTGAGGATCGAGACCGCACGCGCGGCCCGGTTCGGATCCTCGATGGTGCGCCACAGGGCGATGATGCCGCAATAGAGAAGGAACAGCACCAGCATCGAAGTCAGTCGTGCATCCCAGACCCAGTAGGTGCCCCACATGGGCTTGCCCCAAAGGGAACCGGTGACGAGGCAGATCAGGGTGAAGGCCGCTCCGATCGGCGCGGCAGCACGCTGCGAAACGTCAGCGAGGGGATGGCGCCAGACCAGCGAGCCAACGGCCGACAGGGCCATCGCTCCGTAGAACCCCATTCCGAGGACCGCCGCCGGCACGTGGATGTACATGATCCGCACCGTATCGCCCTGCTGGTAATCCGGCGGCACGGTGAAGAAGGTCAGGAACAGACCGACCGCGATCATCACGGCCGAGAGCCCTGCGAGCCAGGGCAAAGCGGCGCCCGACCAGCGCAGGAAATGGCCCGGTTGGGCGAGGCGGTTCCAGAGAGCGGTCCACATGCCACTCTCCATAACGCTTGCTGCGGCGCACCAGCAATGCGCGCGTTTCGCGCGGGCGGGATCACAAAGGCTTGTGTGCGATGCGCAACATTTGAGCAGCGTCGTTCGGAACGACAAATCCGTCAAAGGATTGTGGGCTCACTCGCGCATCGATCGCAATCTCCGTTGTCGATCGAGCGCCCGTGTTGCAGTCCAAACCTCAAGGCACGGCCATGCTGATCCGCACCGGCTACGACATCGCGTTCGAAACCTTCGCCCCAACTCCGATGACGTTGCTGCTGAACGTGCATCCTTCCCGCAGGAAGGATCTGCGCAGCCCCGAGATCATCACGACCGATCCGCAGGTGCCGCAGCGGCAATCGCTCGACGCGTTCGGCAATGTCTGCACTCGGCTTCTGGCTCCGGCCGGACGCATCACGCTGTCAGCCGATTTCCTCGTCGAAGATTCCGGACTGCCCGACATCATCGAGCCGACGGCGCGGCAGCTTCCGGTGCACGAGTTGCCCGACGACGTGATGCCGTTTCTCCTCGGCAGCCGCTACTGCGACACCGACAAGCTGTGCCCGACGGCTTGGCAGCTCTTCGGCCAAACCCCGGAAGGCTGGGGCCGCGTGCAGGCGATCGTCGACTTCGTGCACGAGCGCATCCATTTCGACTACCAGCAGGCCGACGCCACCCGCACGGCCTTCGACGGCTACACCCAGCAGGTCGGGGTCTGCCGCGACTTCGCCCATCTGGCCATCGCCTTCTGCCGCTGCATGAACATTCCGGCGCGCTACTGCACCGGTTACCTCGGCGATATCGGGGTGCCGGCGGTGCCCGATCCGATGGACTTCTCGGCGTGGTTCGAGGTGTATCTCGACGGGCGCTGGTACACGTTCGACGCGCGCCACAACACGCCCCGCATCGGCCGGATCGTGATGGCGCGTGGGCGCGACGCCACCGATTGCGCGATCTCGACGAGCTTCGGCTCGGCGCGCCTCGTTCGGTTCGACGTGCACACCGACGAGGTGACGCAGTCGGATGCCGTTCGCATCGAACAGGCGGCGTGACCCGCGATCCGCTCCCCTCCTGAACGGGAGGGTAGCGGCCCACGGCCTCTTCGGGTCTTTACTCTTCGAGCCGACGCACGGCGCCCTTCGCCGCGCTGGTCGCCAGCATCGCGTAGGCCCGCAAGGCCGTGCTGACCTTGCGCTTGCGCGGTGATGCCGGGCGCCACCCCTCCCGTTCGCGCAACGCACGGCGCTCCGCCAAGACGGTCTCGTCCACCGCCAAGTGAATGCGGCGGTTCGGGATGTCGATCTCGATCCGGTCCCCCTGTTCCACGAGGCCGATTAGACCGCCCTCGGCGGCCTCCGGCGACACGTGTCCGATGGAGAGACCCGACGAGCCGCCCGAAAAACGTCCATCGGTGACGAGCGCGCAGGCCTTACCGAGCCCCTTCGATTTCAGGTAGCTCGTCGGGTACAGCATCTCCTGCATACCCGGCCCCCCACGGGGGCCTTCGTAGCGGATCAGCACCACCTCACCGGCTTTGACCCGACCGTTCAGAATGCCGTCGACGGCCGCATCCTGGCTCTCGAAGACATGGGCCGTTCCGGTGAAGGTGAGGATCGATGCGTCGACCCCAGCGGTCTTCACGATGCAGCCGTCCTCGGCCAGGTTGCCGTAGAGCACGGCCAGGCCGCCATCCTTGGAATAGGCATGTTCCGCATCGCGGATGACGCCGCCCGCCCGGTCGAGGTCGAGGTCGTCCCAGCGTGATTCCTGGCTGAAGGCGACCTGGGTCGGCACGCCGCCCGGGGCCGCGCGGAAGAATTTCTGCACCGATTCGCTGCGGGTCACCGTCACGTCCCAACGATCGAGCGCCTCGCCGAGGGTGCCGGCGCCGACATTGCCGACATTGCGGTCGATCAGGCCGGCGCGGTCGAGTTCACCGAGGATCGCCATGATCCCACCGGCGCGATGGACGTCCTCCATGTGAACGTTGGCCACCGCCGGGGCGACCTTGCACAGCACCGGCACGCGGCGCGACAACCGGTCGATATCCGCCATGGTGAAGGGCACCTCGCCCTCATGCGCGGCGGCGAGCAGGTGTAGCACCGTGTTGGTCGAACCGCCCATGGCGATGTCGAGGGTCATCGCGTTCTCGAAGGCCGCGAACGAGGCGACCGAGCGCGGCAGCACGCTGGCATCGTCCTGCTCGTAGTAACGGCGGGCCAGATCGACCACGAGGTGCCCGGCCTCCACGAACAGGCGCTTGCGGTCGGCATGGGTCGCCAGGGTCGAGCCGTTGCCGGGGAGGGACAGCCCCAGCGCCTCGGTGAGGCAGTTCATGGAATTGGCCGTGAACATCCCCGAGCAGGAACCGCAGGTCGGGCAGGCGGAGCGCTCGATGACGGCGACATCCTCGTCCGACACCCGGTCGTCGGCCGCTGCCACCATCGCATCGACGAGGTCGAACTTGCGGGTGATGCCGTTCATGACGACCTTGCCGGCCTCCATCGGCCCGCCGGAGACGAACACCGCCGGAATGTTGAGGCGGAGCGCCGCCATCAGCATGCCGGGGGTGATCTTGTCGCAATTCGAGATGCAGACCATGGCGTCCGCACAATGCGCGTTGACCATGTACTCGACCGAGTCGGCGATGAGTTCGCGAGACGGCAGCGAGTACAGCATCCCATCGTGACCCATGGCGATGCCGTCATCGACCGCGATGGTGTTGAATTCCTTGGCGACACCGCCCGCCTTCTCGATCTCGCGGGCGACGAGCTGACCCAAATCCTTCAAGTGGACATGGCCGGGCACGAACTGGGTGAACGAGTTCACCACCGCGATGATCGGCTTGCCGAAATCCGAGTCCTTCATGCCGGTGGCACGCCACAGGCCGCGGGCGCCGGCCATGTTGCGGCCATGGGTGGTGGTGCGGGAGCGATAGGCGGGCATTTTTGCTGATCGACTTTTCGAGCCGGATCGGCCGATGGGCCGGTCCTCCAAGACACGCCCTCATCCTGAGGTGCGAAGCGAAGCGGAGCCTCGAAGGAGGGCTCCAGAAGCCGCCGTGGTCCCTGGAGCCCTCCTTCGAGGCCCCGTAAAGGCGGGCACCTCAGGAGGAGGGGTTCGGGTGGGACAACGCGGCTCGTATTAGACCACCGCGGCGTGCTGCGCGTGCAGCCGGACGGAGGCCGCCGAGAGCTTGTTGAGGGCCGACAGATAGGCCTTGGCCGAAGCGACCAGGGTGTCGGGATCCGCGCCGCGAGCCGTCACCGAGCGCTCGCCGGCCTTCAGCCGCACCGAGACCTCGGCCTGCGCGTCGGTCCCCTCGGTGACGGCGTGGACCTGATAGAGCTCAAGGGTCGTGTCGTGCGGGACCATGGCGTGGATCGCGTTGAACACCGCGTCCACCGGCCCATTGCCGTCGGCCTCCTCGGTGAACGTGCGCCCGTCCATCTCGATCTTCATCGTGGCCCGCTGAGGCCCACGGGTGCCCGCGATCACCGAGAGTGAGACCAGCCTGATCCGGTCATGCGCGGTCGCGAGGTTCTGATCCACCAGCGCCTCGATGTCCTCGTCGTAGACATGCTTCTTCCGGTCGGCCAGATCCTTGAAGCGCTCGAACACGTCCTGCATCTGGTTGTCGGACAGCGAGATGCCGAGTTCGGACAGCTTCGATTTGAACGCGGCCCGGCCCGAATGCTTGCCCATCACCAGGGAGGTCTTGGACAGACCGACGGAGGCCGGCGTCATGATTTCGTAGGTCTCGGCGTGCTTGAGCATGCCGTCCTGATGGATGCCGCTCTCGTGGGCGAAGGCGTTCCGGCCGACGATGGCCTTGTTGTACTGGACCGGGAAATTCGCCGCGTGGCTGACGAGCTTGGAGGCGCGCGTCAGCATCGTGGTGTCGATCGCGGTCTCGTAGGGCATCACATCGCCCCGGGTGCGGATGGCCATCACGATCTCTTCGAGAGCCGCGTTGCCCGCCCGCTCACCGATCCCGTTGATCGTGCACTCGATCTGACGCGCGCCGCCCTCCAACCCGGCCAGCGAGTTCGCCACCGCCAATCCCAGATCGTTGTGGCAATGCACCGAGAACACCGCCTTGTCGGCATTCGGCACGCGCTCGCGCACCTGGCGGAACATCGCACCGTATTCCTGGGGGGTGGCGTAGCCCACCGTGTCGGGGAGGTTGATGGTGGTGGCGCCCGCGCGAATCGCCGCCTCGACGCAGCGGCAGAGATAGTCGATGTCGGTCCGGGTCGCGTCCATGGCCGACCATTCCACGTCCGCGACGAGGTCGCGGGCCTGGGCCACGGTCTTCAGGATGATCTCGATCACCTCGTCCTGCGTCTTGCGCATCTGGTGGGCGAGATGGATCGCCGAGGTCGAGACGAAGGTATGGATGCGCCCGTTCTGCGCATGGCGCACCGCCTCGCCCGCGCGGGCGATGTCGGCGGGGATCGCGCGGGCGAGCCCGGCGATGGTGGCGCGCTTCGTGCGCCGGGCGATCTCGGAGACGGCCTCGAAATCCCCGTTCGACGCGATGGGGAAGCCTGCCTCGATGATGTCGACGCCCATCCCGTCGAGGAGTTCGGCAACCGCCAGCTTCTCGTCGAGGGTCATGGTGGCGCCGGGGCACTGCTCGCCGTCGCGCAGCGTCGTGTCGAAGATGACGACGCGGTCCTTCGGGGTGGTGTTCGTCATGGGTCTGTCCTCGCGGTCGGCGCGCTCGACCTCGTGAGGAGCGGCGCCGGAAAAGCCTGTATCCGGGTTGGCGCGGCATCCCCTGAGAGCCCAGGCGCCCACGCCCGGACGGCCCTCAGGGGCGGCTAAGAAGCAGGCCGACGAGGATGAGCGCGCGCGACGATACGGCCGCGGAAGCGGCGCCGTCACTCGTCTGCGCGGAGCGGCCAGGGGCCACGCTCTCTCTCCTCAGGGGCTGACTCGCCGGCAGACCGCCCGCGACCAGGGTTCGGGTATGTATCGATTGGTGGGGAGTGTGACAAGCACAGCCGCGCGGAGCGATTGACCCGTCTCTTCGAGCACCGCACAAGTTCGCTCGACGAAAGCTTGGCCTTTCTCGAACGCGCCGCCCCCGATGGGAGACACGCCTTGACCCTGCCTCGCTCCGCCGCTCTCCTCGCCGGCCTTGGTCTGTCGCTCGGCGCTTGCCAGTCGAGCGCGCCGCCGCCGGTCGCGGCGGTGGCCGCCGCCCCGGCACCTGTGATCGCCGATCTGGCGCCGGGCGCCGGTTGTGCCCCGACCATCGCCCGCACCCAATCTATCGTCGCCGGCGACGTGCAGACCGGCGATCTGTCGGAGGCGGTCGGCAAGCGCTTCGGTGCCGATCTCGGTAAGGCGGCCGATGCCTGCGCCGCCGGACGCGACGCCGAGGCCTTGCGCCTGCACGCCGCGGCCAAGGCGCGCTACGGGTACCGGTAAGTCTCCGCCCCCGACGCAAACCCTCCGGGTAGGAGCGAAAGGAAGCCGGGTTCCGGCTCGGTCCTCTCTCAGTCCGGAAACACGCTCGCCAGATAGGCCTGAACGAAGCCGGGCATTCGCGCGGCGTCGATATCGGCGCGGGAGCGGGCGATGACGCTGTGGGCGAGTTCCGGCTCCGCCTCCTCGCCGCGATGGGCGTCGATGCGGGCCTTCAGCGATTCGGCATCGAGGTCGAACCGTACCGGGCGCAGGAAGGCGAGTTGTCCGTCGCCCCGCAGGAGAACCCAATCTTCGGCCGCGTCCTCGGGCAACGAAAGGCCCGTCTCCTCCAAGAACTCGCGCTCGGCGCTGCCGGCCAGATCGACCGTATCGTCGTCGCGCCGATCGCCCGGATCGGGCGTGCCGCAGGGGAAGTAGATCTGACCGGCATTGGCGGTCTGCGCGCCCATCACGCCGAGCACCACCGCGCCGTCGGCGCTGAGCGGCACGATCGCGGCGAAGGCGTTGGCGACGAGCGCATCCGGCACGCCCGCATCGCGAAAGGCGATGAAGCGCGAATACCGCACCTCGAAGAACGCTGCCTCGCAGGCACCGTCCTCGATGGCGCAGCCGCTCGCCAAGTAGACCGGGCCGTCGAACAGCTCCGGCGTGGCTTCCAAACGGCGTTGCCAATTCCGCTCGATCGACGCCTCGTTGTCCCTGGCCCAGACCCATTCGTAGGGTACGAGACGAGCGGCGATGCGCGTCAACGGCGTCAGGGTGAAGCCGGGCGCCGGCAGGCTCGACCCGTCAATCGACATGCAGTGTTCCCTCGGCGATCAGAACCGCGGCGCCACCGATCTCGGCCGAGCGCAAGGCGCCCTCGGTGATGACGAGTTGAAGCGCGATCGCGCTCGGGCGACCCATGGCGATGCCCTGGCGGATGAGCACGTCGTGGGTCCCGTCACCCAAGGGCTCGAATTGCATCAGCACGCCGGCGAAGGCCGCCGCGGCGCTTCCCGTGGCCGGATCCTCGCGCACGCCGAGCCGCGGAGCGAACATCCGCGCCTGATACTGATGGCCGATGCCCTCGGGATCGAGGGCGTAGAGATAGAGCGCGTCCGCCTCTCTCCTGAAAAGCCGGGCAAGACCGGCTTCGTCGATCCGTGCCCGGTCGAGAGCGTCACGGCTTGCCAGGGGAACGAAGGTGAAAGCGGGCCCCGCGGAGTGGCGGCTGGGATGATGTCGATGGAAGCCGATCTCCGAGTGACTCAGGCCAAGCGCAGCGGCTAGCGCCTCCGCCTTGGGAGCCTCGCCGAGATAGGTCGGCAGAACCGGCAGCTTGAAGCGCGCGCGGCCGGAGCGCCCATCCGCATCCGCCTCGACCACGCAGGAAACGGTGCCGATGCGCTCCTCGAGACCGAACGCCACGGCGTCCGCCGCCTCGACCTCGGCCCGCTCGGAACGGTCGCGCAGAGCGAGGAGCAGAGCCGTCCCGACGGTCGGATGACCGGCGAAGGGGAGTTCGCGGGCCGGGGTGAAGATCCGCAACGCCGCCCTGTGACGCGACTCCGCGGGAGCGGAGACGAACACCGTCTCGGACAAATTGAACTCGCGGGCGATGGACTGCATCGTCGCCTCGTCCAATCCGTCGGAGTCCAGCACCACCGCCAGCGGGTTTCCGGCAAGCGGCGTGCCGGTGAACACGTCGAGGATGGCATAGCGGCGTTTGGGCATCCGGAATGTCCTCGTCCTCAAACGGCCTCGACCGGGAAGGCGCTCGTCGGCGCCACGAACTCGTCCTGCGCCTCCACCGTCAGCAACTCCTCCGCGCCCGCCTCCGCCGTGCGGCGCAGGAGACCGTGGATCGACGCCGCCGCCATGCCGAGGGCCAGAGCCGCCGAGCGTGTGCGCCAGTAATGCACGAGATAGAGCGCGGCGACCGCGTCGCCCGCGCCCGAGACCGCCTTCAGATCGAGACGCGGCGTCCGTACCCGCCAGAATGCCCCGCCTTCGCCCGCCATCATGTCGATGGTCTCCGGCGGCGTCTCGGCGGTGGTCAGCGAGGTGACCAGCACGACCCTCGGGCCCAAAGCCTGGACGGCATTCACAGCCGCCTTGGCGGCGGCCAGCGTATCGGTCGGTCGCCCGGCGATGAGATCGAGCTCGAATTGGTTGGGTGTGAGGATGTCGGCCGCTGGTACCGCCTGGCTCCGCATGAAATCGGCGATGCCCGGGCGAACATAGACCCCGGAATAGGTGTCACCGATCACCGGATCGCAGCAATAGATCGCCTCGCGATTGGCCGCCCTGACGGCGGCGACCGCCCGCAGGATCGCCGTGCCGATATCGGCCGAACCCATATAGCCGGACAGCACCGCATCGCAGTGCTTCAGCGCGCCGCGTTCGGCCACGCCCTGGATCACCTCCTCGACCGCCGGTCCATCGAACACCCGACCGCGGCAGGCCCCGTAGCCGGTATGGTTGGAGAACTGCACGGTGTGCACCGGCCAGACCTCCACCCCGAGCCGCTGCATCGGGAACACCGCGGAGGCATTGCCGACATGGCCGTAGGCAACGTGCGACTGGATCGACAGAACCTTCATGCAGGGCGTTCTCGGCGCTCCGGGTTACGGCGTCCACTGCGTTCGTAACCCGATTGGCCATCCGGTGCATCCCGTGCCCTTGCTGCCGCGTTGCGGACCGGACAAGGGACGCCCTGAGGCACCGGAGACGGCATGGACTTCGAGACGATCAAGCAGACGGTGCTTACCTTCGTGGAGACCCACAAGGCCTGGGCACCGGTCGTGACGGCGGTCATCGCCTTCTGCGAGTCGCTGGCGTTCCTGTCGCTGCTCGTACCCGCCACCTTCATCCTGCTCGCCATCGGCGCGCTGATCGGATCGAGCGACCTGCCGTTCTGGCCCATGGTGATCGGGGCCGGCATCGGCGCCGGCATCGGCGATTGGGTGTCCTACGAGGTTGGCCATTACTTCAAGGACGACGTGAAGCGGGTCTGGCCGATGAAGCGCTATCCTGAGATGACCGACAAGGCCGAGGATTTCCTTCGGCGCTGGGGTGCGGGCGCAGTGGCGATCGGGCGCTTCATCGGTCCGGCCCGCGCCGTGGTGCCGCTGGTGGCGGGCTCCTTCGGGGTCCATCGCATCCCGTTTCAGGTTGCCAACTGGCTGTCGGCCTTCGTCTGGGCCTTCCTGATGCTGGCCCCCGGAGCCGGTTTGCTGACATGGTTCAAGCATTGAGATGCGCCGCTTCCCGCCCGAACGGATCGTCTGCCTGACGGAGGAGACCGTCGAGACGCTGTATCTGCTCGGCGAGGAGCATCGCATCGTCGGCGTCTCGGGCTACGCGGTGCGCCCGCCGCGGGTGCGCAAGGAGAAACCGCGCGTCTCAGCCTTCACGAGCGCGGACATCCCGAAGATCCTCGCCCTCGATCCAGACCTCGTCCTCGCCTTCTCCGACCTGCAGGCCGGGATCGCCGCCGACCTCGCCCGAGCGGGGATCGCCGTTCATCTTTTCAACCAGCGCGACGTGGCCGGCTGCCTCGCGATGATCCGCACGCTGGGCGCCCTCGTCGGCGCCGCAGAGCGGGCCGACGCCCTGGCCCGCTCCTACGAAGCGCGTCTGCGGGACGCCGCCGCGGCAGAAGCCGAACGGCCACGCCTCAAGGTCTATTTCGAGGAATGGGACGAGCCGATGATCTCCGGCATCGGCTGGGTCTCCGATCTGATCGGACATGCGGGCGGCTGCGACGTCTTCCCGGATCTCAGCCGAGCCCAAGCCGCCAAGGACCGCATTGTCACATCGGAGCAGGTGATCGCCGCGGCACCCGACGTGATTCTCGCCTCTTGGTGCGGAAAGCGCGTCAATATCGAGCGCATCCGCGCGCGGCCGGGCTGGCACGACATCCCCGCGGTGGCGGCCGGGCGCATCCATGAGATCAAGTCGCCTCTGATCCTCCAGCCGGGCCCGGCGGCGCTGAGCGACGGGTTTGATGGGATCCGCGCGGCCCTCGGATGAGCGTGGTCAGAGGTTGCCGGTGGATGCGTAGCGTCCCTCGGGCCCAACCCGGAAGCGCGGGAGCGACCCGCATCAGCAGCCTGAAACATTGCCGCAGGTGACAGCGGCGGCTGGCGCCTGCCAGGATAGGCCGGTCACGATTCGGCCTCACCCGCAAGCCATCGCCCCGCCATGTCCACAGCCCTCGCGTCGCCTGCCCTCGCGCACGTGGTTCTCCCGCCCGATCGGCGGCAATCGCCGACGGCGCTCAACATCCAGCGCGGGGTCCGTCGCCTGTTTGCCGAAATGGGCTGCGTGACCTTGCCGGAATTCTCCCTCGCCAACGGGCGTCGGGCCGACGTGATCGCCCTGTGCGGAGCGGGAAAGCTCACCATCGTCGAGATCAAGTCGAGCGTGGCCGATTTTCGTGCCGACCGGAAATGGCCGGATTACCGCGATTACTGCGACCGGTTCTACTTCGCGATTCCCGAGAGCGTACCTGAAAGCCTTATCCCGGAGGATTGCGGCCTCATCGTCGCCGATGCCTTCGGCGCTGCGATCCTGCGTGCGCCCCCGGATCATCCCCTGAGCGGACCGCGACGCAAGGCCGTGACCTTGCGCTTCGCCCATCTCGCCGCCGGATTGCTGCACGCTTTGGCCGATCCCGGAGCGATCCGCGAGGGCGCGCTCTGAGATCGATTCGATGCGGCCACGCTGAAGGGGCGCCTCAGGCTGCGCGGACCGTGTCGAGGAAGCGCTGAACCTCGGTGCGCAGGTGTTCGGATTGCTGGGATAGGCCGGAGGCCGCGCCGAGCACTTCGTTCGCCGCCGTGCCGGTTCGCTCCGCCGCCTGGGCGACCGTTACGATGTTGGCGGTCACCTCACCGGTTCCGGCCGCCGCCTGGGCCACGTTGCGGACGATCTCCTGCGTGGCCGCGCCCTGCTGCTCGACGGCCGCGGCGATCGACGTGGCAACGCCGCTGATCTCGCGAATCCGGTCAGTGATGCCGTCGATTGCGCCGACCGCCCTGCCGGTCGAGGCCTGGATCCGGCCGATCTGGTTCGAGATCTCGTCGGTGGCGCGCGCGGTCTGGTTCGCGAGTTCCTTGACCTCAGCCGCGACGACGGCGAAGCCGCGACCGGCGTCGCCGGCGCGCGCCGCCTCGATCGTCGCGTTGAGCGCCAGCAGATTGGTCTGTCCGGCGATCGTCGAGATCATGGCCACCACGTCGCCGATCCGGGTCGCAGCGCCGCTCAATTCCTGTACCAGGACGGCGGTTTCGCTCGCTTCGGTCACGGCGCTCCCGGCGAGCAGCGCCGAGCCGTCGACCTGTCGACCGATCTCCTGCACGGAGGCCCCGAGTTCCTCCGCCGCTGCGGCGACAGTGCCGACATTCGCGGCGGCTTCCTCGGCGGCGGCCGCCACCGACGTCGATTGTCCCGCCGTCTGCGACGCCGTACCGGCCATGCTCCGCGCGGTCGCTTGGAGCTGCGTCGCGGCCGCTCCCACAGAGGCGACGATCCCGCTCACAGCGCGCTCGAAGCCGTCGGCCATGGCCAGGGTGGCGGCCTTGCGCTGGGCTTCCGCACCGGCGCGGGCGAGAGCGGATTCCTCTTCGAGAGCGCGGCTGCGGATGAGATTGTCCTTGAACACCTGAACGGCGGCGGCCATCGCACCGATCTCGTCACGACGCTCTTGGTACGGTGTCACGGCGGTGGCATCGCCCGAGGCGAGGCGGTCCATCGCCGCCGTCATGGCGGTGATCGGTCGGGCGATGCGCAGCATGGCCATCATCGAAGCGGCGACGGCGACCGCGACGGCAAGGGCCATCGCCACGTAGGACGCGACGCTCGCCGCCTCCGCCTCGGCCACGCTGACAGCAGCGCTGTGTTTCGCGCCGCGCTCGTTCAATAGGACGTCCTGCATGATGACCTCGCGCATCGCCGCGTAGGTCCGGATGTTCTCCGCTGCGACGAGAACCGTCAGCGCCTCGTCGAACTTGCCGGCCTCGACCAGTGACTCGATCGGCCGGTTCATGACGAGATACTGTTCCCACAAGCGCAGGAAGGGCGCGTAGACGCTGCGCTCTTCCTCGGAGGAGATCAGCGGCTCGTACCGGTTCCGGGCGGTCGACACGGCCCCGAGCGACGCGAGGTAGTCGGTCCGATGCGTGGCGCGGCGCTGAGGATCAGCGGATGCGGTGATGTAGCGGTATTGGAGGATGCGGACCTGATCGATTTCGCTGCGCAGCCCCGCGAGTGCGGTCATCGATGGCAGCCAATTGGTCGATACCTCATTGGCCTCGTAGCGGATCCCCGACAGCTTGATCGTCGAGAGTATGCCCTGCCCGCAGGCTATGGCCGCCATCAGGGCGAAGAGGCCGGCGAGGGTTGTCTTAAGAGAGATCCCTCGGAGCGTTCCCGAACCCGAACCCATAACGATTCTCCCGACACGCTCGTCACGGCCGCGGCCGGTCTGGCGCGCCGTCGGAGCTCTCCCCCGCGGCGAGACGACAATACCGGGACGCTCAACGATTGATGAAGACGGCGACTGGCGACCCGTGTGATTTCGAGCCGGGATGCGCCAGAAAATGCGCGCTCATCGAGCAACTTTCGAGATGGTAATGCGTAAAACGCCCCATCTACTTCAGACTAGCGGCCTTATTCACCTCTGAGTAGTATCTGCATACATAATTTTGCAGCGACGAGTTGTTCGAGGTTCGGAGCAAGCGGCAAATTTGGGCTCTTCACGTCTCCGTGACAGGTCAAATTCTCTCGGACTAATCCATCCGGCCAGTCGTGGTCGTCTGACAAGCTTCCAAGATGAAAACCCGGATCGCCGAGGAGAGATTGCGCCCTTCGCGCGCCGCATCGACGGCGCCGACGAGGGCCTGGACCGATTGGCCCCGGCTTCGAGCCAGGGTCTGGAGGGCCTCCCAGAACTCGGTCTCGAGCGAGATGCTGGTGCGATGACCCGCGATACTGACCGAGCGCTTGACGATGCCCGGCTGCGGTGCCGCGCTCATTCCTTGTCGGGATCGGTCAGACGGTGGCCTTCGTGGCGGGCGGTCTCGATGGACTTGCGCGTCTCGGCCAGGGTCTTGGCCTTCTTCGGGCGGCCGAACAGAACCCGGTTCTCCGCAGCCTTCGCCTCCCGCTCGGCCTTCTCGCGCGCCTTACGCACCTGCCGCAGGTTGATGATCTCGGCCACCCCGTCCTCCGTCATCGCCCGGCGCAGGGTATCGCCCACGCCGGGCCGGAAGTTTGCGCTTATTCGGCGCCCGGCGCCAGCATGGTTTCCGGCCGCACCACGCGCTCGAATTCCTCTTCGGTGACGTAGCCCAGTCGCAGAGCCTCGTCCTTGAGCGTGGTGCCGTTCTTGTGCGCCGTCTTGGCGATCTCGGCAGCCTTGTCGTAGCCGATCGACGGGGCGAGGGCCGTCACCAGCATCAGCGAACGGCTCATCAGATCCGCGATGCGATCCTCGTTGGCCTTGATGCCGACGACGCAATTGTCGGTGAAGCTCACCGCCGCATCCGCGAGCAGCCGCACCGATTGCAGCACCGCGTTGGCGATCACCGGTTTGAACACGTTGAGTTCGAAATGGCCCTGGCTGCCGGCGAAGCTCACCGTCGTGCCGTTGCCGATGACCTGCGCGCAGACCATCGTCAGCGCCTCGCACTGTGTCGGATTGACCTTCCCCGGCATGATCGACGAGCCGGGCTCATTCTCCGGCAGCGAGAGTTCGCCGAGGCCGGAGCGCGGGCCGGATCCGAGCAGGCGGATGTCGTTGGCGATCTTGAACAGGCCCGAGGCCAGAGCCGAGAGGGCGCCCTGGAGGAAGACGAGGGCGTCGTGGGTCGCCAGCGCCTCGAACTTGTTTTCGGCGGAGGTGAAGGGCAGCCCGGTCAACTCGGCGACCTTGGCGGCGAAACGATCCGCGAATTCCGGATGGGCGTTCAAACCGGTGCCGACGGCGGTACCGCCCTGCGCCAGCGCCAGCACGCCGGGCAAAGTCGCGGCGATCCGGGCGCCGCCGAGGGCGACCTGCGCGGCGTAGCCCGAGAATTCCTGGCCCAGCGAGACCGGCGTCGCATCCTGGAGATGGGTTCGGCCGATCTTCACGACGCTCTCGAACGCCTTCGCCTTGGCGTCCAGCGCCCCGTGCAGGTGCGTCAGGGCCGGCATCAGGCGCTCCTGCACCTCGCGGGCGACCGCGATGTGCATGGCCGTGGGGAAAGTGTCGTTCGAGGATTGGCCGCGGTTGCAATGGTCGTTGGGGTGAACCGGCGATTTGCCGCCGCGCTTGCCGCCGAGCCGCTCGTTGGCGAGGCTGGCAATGACCTCGTTGGCGTTCATGTTGGACTGGGTGCCCGAGCCGGTCTGCCAGACGACCAGCGGAAACTCGTCGTCGTGCTTTCCGGCGACGACCTCGGCGGCCGATTCGGCGATGGCGTCGGCGACCTTGGCGTCGAGCCCGCCGAGATCCTTGTTCACCAGCGCGGCGGCCTGCTTCACGATGCCCAGCGCATGGACCAGGGGCGCCGGCTGCCGCTCGGTGCCGATGCGGAAATTCTGGATCGAGCGCTGGGTCTGCGCGCCCCAGTAGCGGTGGGCCGGCACCTCGATCGGACCGAAGGTGTCGGATTCCGTGCGGGTCTCGACGCGGGACTCGGCAGCTGGGGACTCGTGCGGCGACATCGTGGCCTCTTCGTTGGCTCGGGCGTGCCCCTACTTAACGAAGCCGAGGCTCGAGCGCGATGGCGCCCCGCGGAGGGGCGTGACGCATCTCCCGCTCCGTCACCGCGAAGGTTGTTCGGCCGATGCAGGACACGATTTCCCTTACGGCCGAGACCCTCACGGCGCGCCCGCCGTTCCGGCCGCAAGTGCCGCCACCGCTGACCCGGCCGCTCGGTCTGTTCGCCTTCCTCAAGGCCGTGCGGGAGAACCCCATCGCGACCTGGATGGAATCGCATTTCGAGGATTTCGTCGTAGCGGGCGAGGGCGCGATGGGGCGCATCACGGTGGTGAGCGAGCCCGATCTCGTGCGCTACCTCCTGGTCGAGAACGGTGCGAATTACCGCAAGGACGACCTGCAACGCCGCGTGCTCGCTCCCGGTCTCGGAAACGGCCTGCTGACCGCCGAGGGTGACGAGTGGCGCCTGCAGCGCCGCACCATGGCGCCGATCTTCTCCGCGCGCCACGTCGCAGGCTTCCTCACACAGATGGATGCCGCCGGCGCCCGGGTCGCCAAGCGCCTCGCCCGCCGCGACGGCGCCAGCATCGATGTCGTGCTGGAGATGACCCGCACCACCCTCGACGTGCTGGAGCGGACGATCTTCACCCAGGGCCTGCCCGGCGATCCCGATGCCCTCGGCCGCGCCCTGACGCGTCTTCTCGAATCGATCGGGCCGATCGACCCGCTCGACGTGTTCGGCGTCCCCGGCTTCGTGCCCCGGCTCGGGCGGTTCAAGGCGCGGCCGTCATTGCGATACTTCGCCGAAGTCGTCGACGAACTTCTGGATCGTCGCAAGGCGGCGCTGGCCAGGGGCGAGGCGCCCCACGATCTGATGACCCTGCTTCTGGCGGCGCAGGATCCCGAATCCGGCAAGGGCCTCTCGGACCTGGAGGTGAAGGCCAACATCGTCACGTTCATCGCCGCCGGACACGAGACGACCGCCAACGCCCTCACCTGGGCGCTTTACTGCATCTCGCAGGACGAGGCGGTGCAGTCCCGACTCGAGGCAGAGGTCGATGCCGCCCTCGGCGACGATGGCACCATGCGGCTCGACCGCCTTCCCTTCACAAAGGCGGTGATGGAAGAGACCTTGCGGCTGTTCCCGCCGGTGCCGTTCCTCAGCCGCCAAGCGCTGCGCGACGATCGCATCGGCCGTGTGAAGATCCCCCGCAACTCGACCGTGATCATCGCGCCCTACGTGATGCAGCGGCACAAGAAGCTGTGGGAGGCGCCCGACGCGTTCATCCCGGATCGGTTCTTCGGCGAGCGGCGGGACGCGGTCCGACGCTTCTCCTACCTGCCGTTCGGCGCCGGCCCCCGGATCTGCATCGGCCAGAGCTTCTCGCTGCACGAGGCGACCCTCGTCCTTGCCCGCGTCCTCCACGCGGTGCGGCTCACCCTGCCGGAAGGGCATCCGCCGGTCACACCACTCCATCGCGTGACCTTGCGCCCGAAGAACGGCTTGCGAATGGTCGTCACGCGGCGTCATTGACGCCGATGTGGCACCGCTTCCGAATGCCCGCGATGCCGATTGAAGAGTTTGCCTGCCCATGAAAAGCCTGCCGATCCTCGCCGTCCTCGCCGCCGCTTGCGGTGTGGCCACCCTCGCTCTCGCCGAGGGCTCCCATCACCACGATCACGGGACGACGTCCTCATCCAGCAAGGAGGTCGAGACCCCCGCCACCCGTGCCTTCCGGAAGGCCGACGCGCAGATGCACGGCGACATGGCGATCCGCTACACCGGTGATGTCGACGTCGATTTCGTGCGCGGCATGATCCCCCATCACCGGGGCGCCGTCGCCATGGCGAAGGTGGCCCTGGAGCATTCGAAGAACCCGGAGATCCGCAAGCTCGCGGAGGAGATCGTTCGTTCGCAGGATGGCGAGATCGCCTGGATGGAAAAGTTCCTGAAGGAGCGAGGCGTCACCCAACCGCGCTGACCGCCGCGGACGGGACTTCGCCGGCCGGCCTGCGACCGTTTCGCACTGCACTGGCCGAGTTCCTCACATGGGCTAATTGAAATGCTTCCAGATTGGGAGCCGACCCATGGGACAGCACGACAGCCTCACCGTTTCGCTGCGCGTCAACGGCGAGCCTCACGACATCGCCCTCGACGACCCGCGGGTGACCCTTCTCGACCTGCTGCGGGAACGCCTCGGACTCACCGGATCGAAGAAAGGCTGCGACCGCGGCCAGTGCGGTGCCTGCACCGTGCTGGTCGATGGACGGCGGGTGAATTCCTGCCTCAGCCTCGCGATCAGCCTCGACGGCTCCGAGATCACCACCATCGAGGGTCTGGCCCAGGGTGACGTTCTTCATCCGGTCCAGGCCGCCTTCATCGCGCATGACGGCTTCCAGTGCGGCTTCTGCACGCCCGGCCAGATCATGAGTGCCGTCGGCCTCATCCGCGAGGGACATGCGGGCGACGATCCCGAGCGGGTGCGGGAAGCCATGAGCGGCAATCTCTGTCGCTGCGGCGCCTATATCGGCATCACCGAGGCCGTACTCGACGCGCAGGCCAGGATGGCGTCCGACCGCCAGGGAGAAGCCGCGTGAACCGCTTCGACTACGTTCGCGCCCAGACCGTCGCGGAAGCCGTGTCGGCGGCGTCCGAGCCGGGTGCGGCCTACCTCGCCGCCGGGACCAACCTCCTCGACCTGATGAAGGGCGGCGTCACGCGACCCAATCGGCTCGTCGATGTCACGCACCTGCCCGATCTCGATCGGATCGAGCGCCTGCCCGACGGTGGGTTCCGCGTCGGCGCCCTCGTGCGCAACAGCGACCTCGCCTACGATCCGACCTTTGCGAAGGCCCATCCCTCCGTGGCCGAGGCCCTGCTGTCGGGGGCGTCGGCGCAGTTGCGCAATGCCGCCACCGTCGCCGGCAATCTGATGCAGCGCACGCGCTGTCCGTATTTCTACGACCCGGCTAGCGCCTGCAACAAGCGCGAGCCCGGCGCGGGTTGCGAGGCACGGGGCGGCGAGACGCGGCTTCACGCCATCCTGGGCTGGAGCGAGCACTGCATCGCGACCCACCCGTCGGATTTCTGCGTACCTCTGGTGGCCCTCGATGCCGAGGTCGAGATCGCGGGCCATGAAGGAACGCGAAAAGTCTCGCTCGACGCCTTCCATCGCCTGCCGGGCGATGCACCGCAGCACGAAAGCGTGCTGACGCCGGGCGAATTGATCGTCGCCCTTCACCTGCCGGCCGCTTCGGCAGCGTTCGCCGGCCATTCCCGATATCTGAAGATCCGCGACCGGACCTCCTACGCCTTCGCCGTCGTCTCGGCCGCCGCATCCCTACGCCTCGATCACGGACGGATCGTGGAAGGCCGTCTCGCTCTGGGCGGCGTCGCCTTGAAGCCCTGGCGGGCCCGAGAGGCGGAAGCCGTGCTGGCCGGGGCCGAGATCTCCGAGACCCTGTTCCGGCAGGCGGCGGACGCGGCGCTGGTCGCGGCCAAGCCCTCCGGCGACAATGCCTTCAAGATCGAACTCGCCCGCCGGCTGATCGTGCGCACCCTCGCGCGCGCCGCCGCCGGGACGCCGGCGCGCATGCCCGCGCTGCCGGCCTCCGCCTTCGCCTCCGAGAAGGACACGCTCCATGCCTGATATCGCTTACGAGCAGGCCCGGCACGGGTCGAGCATCGGCCAGCCGCTGACCCGACGCGACGGCTTCCTGAAGGTCACGGGCGGCGCGACCTTCGCCGCCGACAATCGTCCCGAGGGGATGCTGCACGCGGTCTTGGCCGTGAGCCGGATCGCCAAGGGGCGCGTCGTGCATCTCGACATCGCGGCGGCCGAGGCCCATCCCGGCGTCGTCGCGGTGATGACGCCGCAGAACGCCCCGAAGCTCGCCGCCGATCCGGACGCCAAGAACGACCCCTTCACCTTCCGGCTCGATCTCCTTCAGAACGATCGGGTTCGCTACGCGCATCAACCGATCGCCGTCGTGATCGCCGAGACGCTGGAAGCCGCCACCGAAGGCGCCGAATTGCTGGCGCCCCGCTACGAGACCGAAGCGCCCCGCATCGGCCTCGATACCGCCGAGCCTCATAAACCGCAGGCTGTCGGAGCGGGCGACAAGACGGCCGCCACCAAGGGCGATATCGAGGCCGGTCTCGCGGGAGCCGCGCGGCGGATCGAAGCCGTGTATGAAACGCCGGCGCAGTACCACAACGCCATGGAGCCCCACGCCATCGTGGCGCAGTGGGACGGCGACCGCTTGACCGTGGACACGCCGAGCCAGGGCATGGCGATGGCGACGATGCGGCTCGCCGGTCTCTTCGGGATCGATCCCAAGAACATCCTGGTCCGTTCGCCCTTCCTGGGCGGCGGCTTCGGTTCCAAAGGTTTCCTGTCAGGCCCGCAGGTTCTGGGCGTGATGGCGGCCAAGCTCGTCGACCGGCCCGTCAAACTCGTGCTGCGGCGGGAGCAGATGTTCGGCCCCGTCGGCCATCGGGCCGAGACGCGTCAGACCCTGCGCCTCGGCGCAGACGGGTCCGGCGCCCTGACCGCCCTCGACCACCATACGCTCACCGCCACCAGCAGCCACGACGATTTCTACGAGCCGGCGAGCGCGCTCTCGCGCTATCTCTATGCGGCACCGACGCTCTCGACGACGCATTCGGGTGTGCGCGTCGATACCGGGACGCCGCTTTTCATGCGCGCCCCGGGCGAGGCGTCGGGGAGCGCGGCCTTGGAAGCCGCCATCGACGAGATGGCCGAGGCCTGCGGCGTCGATCCGCTGGTCTTCCGCCAGATGAACTATGCCGAGGCCGAGCCGATTTCCGACCGGCCGTTCTCGTCGAAGGCCCTGCGTGAGTGCTACGAGCAGGGAGCCGCGCGCTTCGGTTGGGAGCGCCGCTCGGCGGCGCCGCGCTCCATGCGCGACGAGGCCGGGCGATTGATCGGGTGGGGCGTCGGCACCGCCCTGTTCCCCGCCCTGATGATGCAGGCGGAAGCCCGCGCCGAGATTCGTGCGGATGGCAGCGGTGTTGTCGCCATCGGCGCCCACGACATGGGACAGGGGGCCTGGACGGCGCTCGCACAGATCGCGGCGGATGGACTGGGTCTCGATCTGGAGCAGCTCGATTTCAGGAGCGGCAGCTCGGATCTGCCGAACGGCGGGATCGCGGGCGGCTCGGCTCATACGGCAACGGCGGGTTCGGCGATCCACGCCGCCGCCGCCGCCGTGCTGGCGCAGCTCTCGGACTTGGCCACCAACGACGAGAACTCGCCCCTCTTCGGTGCCGGCAATGCCGGCGTCTATGCCAGCAAAAGCCGCTTGATCCGTCGCGACGACGTGAGCCGCAGCGAATCGTTCACGGATATCCTCGCGCGTGCGGGGCGCGCGTCGATCTCGGCGTCCGGCAAGGGTGCGCCCGATCCGGCCGCCCGGGAATCCTATGCCATGCATGCCCACGGGGCGGTCTTCGCGGAGGTCAGCGTCGATCCCGATCTCGGACAGATCCGGGTGACGCGGCTCGTCGGGGCCTTCGCGGCGGGACGGGTCGTCAATCCCCGGTTGGTGACCAGCCAGTATTACGGCGGCATGATCTGGGGTGTCTCGTTCGCGCTCCACGAGAACGCGGTGGTCGATCCTCGCACCGGCCGGGTGATGAATCCCAATCTCGGCGAGTACCACGTGCCGGTGAATGCCGATGTACCCTCGATCGAGGCGATCCTGGTCGAGGAGAACGATCCGCACGTGAACCCGCTTGGGATCAAGGGTGTCGGCGAGATCGGCATCACGGGAACGGCAGGCGCCATCGCCAATGCGGTCTATCACGCGACCGGCGTGCGCGTCCGCAAGATGCCGATCACCCTCGACAAGCTACTGGGGTGAGATTTCGACCATAGTATTGGCCGGAGAGGTCGGAGACAACGTCAAGAAAGTTGTCTTTGAGATTATTTCAGAGCACCGTACTGTATCAATAATTCGGTACGGTGCTCTCAATGCGGTTGTTTCAACGTGCCGCGCGCCCTTGACTGGGCCTGACGGGACGAATCGGGCGAACCTGTCGATCAATGCGCAGCCGCCCTGCGACCTTCAGCGAGGCCGTTCCCACTGCCAGAACACCGATCCGGTGAATTCGAAGACCGGTTCGCCGCGCTGATTTTTTGCTGTGTTGTGGTGCGTGGCGATGCCCCAACCGGGTCGTGAGGCCGAGGCCCGCCGGTCGGTCAGTTGGCTGGCATAGGAAATGGTATCGCCGGCATAAACCGGGCGCAGCCAGCGCATATCCTTGAAGCCCGGCGATGGACCGAGTTGCGGCACCGGACCGGAGCGGGCGGTGAAGGCGACATCGCGGGCGAAGGTCGCGTGCAACCGCTTCATCCAAACGGCCGCTGTCTGCCAGCCAGACGCACAGAGACCACCGAAATGCGTGGCGCGGGCGGTTACAGGATCGAGGTGGAAGACCTGGGGATCGTATTCCTTGGCAAAACCGACGATGGAATCGGCCCCAAAACGATGGGCGCCGAGATCGCGCACGTTGCCGATCTCGGCCTCGGCGAGAAACGGGAAGTCCCGAGCCTCCTCGGCCTCAGGCAAGGGCGTCACCTCCACGTCCGTTGTGACCGCCCGCGGCTGCGGCACCGCTCCCGCGCGGGCGAACATCACCGCGAAGGCCTGGGTCATCACCCGGTCGCCGGACGCATTCGTGAGCGTCATCGACAGGCGGGCGAAGCCGCGATCCGGTTTCGAAGCCGAGGCTCGGACCTCCTCGACACGAACGACGGCGCTCAATTGGTCACCAGGCAAGACCGGCCGGATCCAGCGGAGGGCGTCGATGCCCGGCGAGCCCATCGAGGTGGAGCGCGAGATCAACGCCTCGGCGAGCAGCCGCATCCCGAAGGCCGCCGTCTGCCAGCCGGAACCGATCAGGGTGCCGACGAAGGTGTCCCTCGCCGCGGCCTCATCAAGATGGAAGGGCTGCGGATCGTAGTCCCGCGCGAAGGCGACCATCGCCTCGCGGGTCACCGTGATGGGACCGGCCGTATATTCCTGACCGGGAGCGAGATCGTCGAAGGTGAGAAGAGCCATGGCCTGCCGTGCGGCGTGACGGGTCCGCGCCGGGCTACCATGCCGCGTCGGATGGGTGCCAGTGCGCCGCGCTGTGCCGCGAGGAGCCCGATCCGTGCCGCCCATTCGCTAGACCGATCGAGAGTCCCAGGGGCAGCTCTGGGACGGAGCGTATTCCGCCCGCCGATCAAGACGAACCTCGCGGGCTGAAACCTCAGCCCGATGCTGTCAGGAGCCAGTTAAGGCAGGCCGTATCGGCTGGGCCGATCTGCTCCGCGCGCACCATCACGGCCACAGGCCCCTACGAGCGCACCTCGCGCTTGGCGACGAAGTTCAGCTCATCGACCAGCACATCCTTCACCACATCGGAACCCAACCGCTCGTTGACCTTGCTGCGGATCTGGGCGAGGCGCCCATTGATGTCGTACCGAGCCAGCTTTCTGAAATCGATCGTGGTGTCGCCGTAGATCTGGCGGAACGTCTCGTCGACGACGAAGGCGTTCGGCGAGACGGGCAGCGTGTGCATCAGCTTGGCATCCGCCGTGAAAACCAGCACGGCGACGATGTAGCCTTGGACCTTCCCATCGGCCACCATCGGAATGTTGATGGGGGCGAGCTTCTGGTACTGGAGGCCCTCCAGATACGGCTCGGTCGACTTCTTGAAGAAGCCTCCGCCGTAGGTCACGGCCGCGTAACAGGAGGCGATGGTGACGGCGCAGATCCACAGGCCGCTGACGAGGACGCGCATGGTTCAGCGTCCGGGATGCGCCGAATAGGTGCCGTCGGAATCCGCCGCCCGCAGCGTCGCGGCCAGCGTGTCGCCGATCTCTTCCACGGCCCGCAGATGCCGAGCCACAGCTTCCTGGTTGCGCGCCAGCTTGTCGTGGAGCCGGGCCAGGACGATGCCGGTGGCGGCGTCGATCTCCTCGGCCGGAACCGAACGGGCGAGACGCGTCAATTCGAGGAGGCTCTGGCTCTTGGCGCGATTGACGGCTTCCAGATCGATCGCGGCGTTGAGCGTGAGGGCCTCGGTCTCGGCCTCGATGGTGGCTTCGAGGCGCTTGAGGGATTCGAGCAGCATGGCGTGTCAGACCTTTCCGGCGACGCCCGTCGCCGCGGGAGAAAGCGTCGGTGCCCGAGTCGGTTGGGAGGCCTCCAGCATCCGGGCGATCCCGATGCCGCCGGATTTGGCGATCTGCTGACCGATTTGCTCGGCGAGCATGGATTTCCAGAGATTGCCGGTATGGCCCTTGCCGTAGATCGCCTCGGCCTTGTCCGGCAGCATCGTCTCGATGAATTGCTGAAGAACCTGCCCCTCGAACTTGCGGTAGGGATCGGAGGCTTCCTTCAGCGTCGTGTCGTTCTTGAGGTTCGTGAGCGTGCCCCTGGCATCGAGAGGCATGTGGAGGCTGTAGCCTACGTCACGGGCCGCCTCGGCCGCGATGCCGGCGAAGGCCGCTGGATCGCCGGGTTGCGAGAGCTTGGCCGCGGCCTCCTGATACCGCGCCGGATCGGCGGCACGGGCGACGTCCATCACGATGTCGGAGGGAGGGGTGATGCTCATCGCGGCAAAGTCCCTGGCAGCTGTCTTGAAACTGCGCCTCATCGCGGGCCTGCTGCCCGCCGCGGGCTGTCGTCGCCACCCCTCGAAGCGGGGAGGGGAAAGCACGCGGACGACCCTAGCGCCGCTGGCTTACGGCAGGCTTGCGTCGCGGCGTTGGGCCAGCCCGTCGAGGCGCTCGATGCCTTCGACCCGCTCGCGCTCCTGCCGCAGCAATTCGGCGACGCGCTCGGTGCCGCGTTCCGCCCGCTTCTGGGCGAGGCTCTGTTCACGCACGGCCTCGGTCTGTCGGGCAGCGGCCTCCTCCAGTTCGGTGGCGCGGGCAGCGAGCGACCTCAGACGGCGATTGGCGGCTTCGAGGAAGAGATGACCGTGGCTGTCTCCGCCGAGGGCTGCGAGCAGGGCGGCGCGATTCTCCTCCAAGGCCGCAGCATCGCGCTGGATCGCCGCCAGCTCCCATTCGGCCGCGCGGCGCATCTGCGCCTGAACGGCGCTGAGGCGCTCGGCGCGCTTGAGACGCTTGTTCAGATCCCCGGTCGCGGCCATGGCCTCAGCCGCGCCTCAGCCAGGCGGCGTATCCCGCCAGGAACTGGGTCACGAGTTCGTCCGCGACGCTGTAGAGCAGGATCAGCGCCCCGAACATGATGAACGGCGTGGCCACGAAGTAGACGGGAATCGTCGGCGTCAGCTTGTTCACGAAGCCTGCCGCGAGGTTCACCGCCACGGCGTAGATGACGAACGGGGCCACGATGCGAAGGGACAGGGTGAAGGCTTCGCCGATCTGATCGGTGATGCGGACCAGCGCCGTCTGCGTGCCGAGACCCTCCCCGGGTGGGATGCGGGAATAGGAATCGACCAGCCCGCGAAACAGCTCCCAATGCAGATCGGCGGCGAACATCAAGGCGACCGCCGAGAAGACGATGAACGACTCGACCGCCGGAACCGCCTCGGTGCCCTCCACCGGAGTCCCCGGCATGCTGCCGAAACCGACCATGGTCGAGGCCGCGTTCAGGACGGTCTCCAGCACGAAGACGAAGATGCGGCCGAGAAAGCCGATCATCAATCCGGTGAAGGTCTCGCTGGCGATCCAGGCCAGAGTCTCGGTCGGCGCATGGCCCGTCACCTTGGTCTGGAACAGCGGCAGCAGCAGCGGCGTCACGGCGAGGGAGACGCCGCCCGCCACCAGTAGCCGCACCTGCGCCGGCACCCGCGGGCTCGACAGGCCGGGTACGATCAGCAGGCAGGCGCCGACGCGGCAGAAGATCAGGAAGGTCGCGAGAAAGGCCTCGCCGCCGACGAGGCTTCCCGCCAGGGCCATCATGAGATGGTGCCCAGGGATTTGATCTCGACGCCGCGGGCGATCTCGAGATGCGAGAGCACCGGCAGGGTCGGGAAGATGCGCTCGACGATCATGCGGATATAGGGCCGCGCATCCGGTGCCACGACGAGGGCGAAGCTGTGGACTTGGCGCATCCGCTCGCGGATCGCCTCGCCGGCCTCGGTGCCGAATTGCTCGACGAGGCGGGGATCGATGTCGAACTCGATGACCTCGCCCTTCGCGTCGCGCTTGAGGGCTTGATGGAAGGTCAGGTCCCAATTGGCCCCGAGGCGCAGCACGTGCAGCGTGCCGTCCTCGGCGAGATCGCCGCAGATCTGCTGCGCCACCCGCATGCGCACATGCTCGGCGATCTGCTCGGCCCGGCGGGCATGGGGCGAGATCTCCGCCACCGCCTCCAGAATGAGGTGCAGATTGCGGATCGAGACGCGCTCGGACAGCAGCAATTTCAGAACCGCCTGCAGGCTCGAATGCGAAATCTGCGATGGGCTGATCTCATCGAGCAGGCGCTTGTATTCGGGATCGAGCCGATCGAGCAGCGCGCGCATGTCCTTGTAGGACAGGAACTGGGGCAGGTTGTTGCGGATGACCTCCGAGAGATGGGTCAGCAACACCGAGGCGCCGTCGATCGCCTCGAAACCGGCGCGGCGGACCTCGGCGGCATAGGCATCGACCACCCAGAGCGCCTTCATGCCGAAGGCGGGCTCGCGCACCTCCTCGCCTGGCACGTCCGGGCGCGGTCCCTCGCCGACGACCACGAGGAGTTCGCCCGGCCGCATTTCCTGGGTCGCCGCAACGGTCCCGTGGATGCGGATCTGGTAGTGTTTCGCCGGCAGGGTCAGGCTGTCGGTCAGCTTGATCTCGGGGACGACGAAACCGTACTGGCGCGCAAACTTGCGGCGCATCTTGGCGACGCGGTGCTGCAACTCCGTGTGGCTCGTCTGAATCTGCGCCGAGACCTGACGGCCGAGACACAGCTCGATCTCCGGGGTCTTGAGCTGCTCCTTGACCGAATCCTTGGCCTCAGCCTGCTTCGCCTCGGCCTCGAGTTGGGCCTTGGCGGCGGCGAAGGCGGTGCGGGCGGCTTGGCGCTTCGGGATGGTGATCGCCACGAAGCCCATCAGGCCCGACAGCGCGACGAAGGGGAGGAACGGCAGGCCGGGGACGAGGGCGAACATCAGCATCAGGGCGGCGGCCACCATCAGGGCGCGGGGATAAGCGCTGAGCTGACCGAGCACGGCCTCTTCCGCAGTGCCGCGGGTGCCCCCCTTCGAGACGAGAAGACCGGCGGCGAGGGAGACGATCAGCGCCGGGATTTGCGACACGAGGCCGTCGCCGACCGACAGCTTCACGAAGACATCCGCCGCCTGACCGAGCGGCATGCCGTGGCGGGTGGTGCCGATGATGACGCCGCCGAACACGTTGACCGCGATGACGATGAGCGACGCCACCGCCTCGCCGCGCACGAATTTCGAGGCACCGTCCATGGAGCCGAAGAACGCGCTCTCCTCCTCCAGTTCGCGGCGGCGGCGCTGCGCCTCCTTCTCGTCGATCAGCCCGGCATTGAGGTCGGCGTCGATCGCCATCTGCTTGCCGGGAATAGCATCGAGCGTGAAGCGAGCGCCCACCTCGGCGATACGGGTTGCCCCCTTGGTGATGACGAGGAAGTTCACCGTGATCAGGATCACGAAGACGACGATTCCGATGACGAAATCGCCGCTCATCACGAATTGCGAGAAGCCCTGGATGACGTGGCCGGCGGCGTCGACCCCCTTCTGACCGTTCGCCAGGATCAGGCGCGTGGTGGCGATGCCCAGGGCCAGCCGCAGCAGGGTCGCGATCAGGAGGACGGTGGGGAAGGCCGAGAATTCGAGGGGCTTCTGAATCCAGAGCGCCACCATCAGGATCAGCACCGACAGCGCGATCGAGAAGGCGAGGCCGATATCGATCAGTACCGCCGGAACCGGCAGGAAGAGAACCGCCAGGATCGCGACGATGCCGGCCGCGAAACCGAAATCCCGCCGTGACCGCTTCTCCGGGACGAGCGCCTCGCTCACCGCCATGTCGACACCGCTGCCAGCCTCATGGAGCGGTCATGGCCGAGCAAGCTTGCGTGGGGATGGGGGGCGGACCCGGCGAACGGGAGGCGCTCAGCCCAAGTTTTCGTCGCGGTTCGTCAGGTCTGGTTCGGCTTCAATTGGTAGAAGATGTGCCGGCCGATCATATCCTTGCGCTTGAGGCGACGGGACCAGCCCGGCTTCACGTAATCGGCGTGGTAATGCGTCGCCCCGCCGACTTCGCTGAGATAGGTCCGGCCCTCGATCACGGCGCTGGCGATGCGGGTCGCCGTCTGCCACGAGCCGGCATCGGTGATGCGCAGCGACTTGCCCTCGCAGGCGAACGAGAACTGGCATCCCATGAAGCGATGGCGGTTCTGGTAGACGACGCCGCAGACGCTCTGCGGATAGAGGCCGCTCTTGACGCGGTTGAGCACCACTTGGGCCACCGCGGCCTGTCCCTCCTCGGGCTCGCTGCGGGCTTCGAAATAGACGGCCTCGGCGAGGCAGCGCTGCTCCTTGTCCATGGCCTCCGGCCCGATCAGATCGGCGTAGCGATGCTTGGCGTCGGGGGCGGCATCTTCCGGTTCGGTGGCCGGCGCACGGTCGAGGCGCGGCGAGAAGCCCGGCATGACGAGGCTGCCGGCGGCGACCTCGATCGGTGTCGCGTCGGCCGGCGCGGGTGTGACGGAGGAAAGGGCCACCGCGCGGGGCACGGCAGGGGTCGATCCGTCGGAATCGGCCAGGGACGGCTGAGTGCCATCGTCCGGATCGCTGTCATGCGTCGAATCCGGCGTGGCAACGATGCCCGCGGCGATCATGTCGGAAGTCCAGGCCGAAGGGAGACCGCCTGTCGTGGTGACGTCGTGATCGTAGAGGCGCTCCGGCGGCATGGTCGTGTCCGTGCCGGCCGTGGCCGTGAACGAAATCAACAGGCCGCTCGCGAGCATCCACGGCACCACGGCCGAGACGATGAAGCGCGGCCCAAGGCCCAGTCCTCGAACGCGTCTCGTACGCAACGCCGACATCCCACGCTCATGCCAGGCCCGGGGATCGCAGCGTAGCGCACGCAGCAATCACCGTTCCCCATCAGCGTCAGTTTAATCGCGAACGTGGTTGCCGGACGGTTAAGTCCCGGCCGCGATCCGAGGAGAACCTGTCAGCGGGACGGCTGTCCGTGCCGCGCGGCAAAGCCGCCGACGACGATCGTCAGGTAACCGACCTGCCCCTGGGCTTCGACGATCATCCGTCCGGCCTGGCGCTCGCTGCGGTCCGCCAACGCGAAACCGAGCCCGAGCAGCCCTGAAGCGGTGACGAGGCTCGCCAAGATCCAGAGGAAGGCGTGCTGCATGGCCCGCGGGGACGGCGCAACGGTGCGCGCGTCGAGAAGGGCGATGGGGGAATCGGGATGGGGCATGTGGCAAGTCCCGCGAGGACCCGGACCAAACGAAAGGCCGGCGCTCCCGCGCGTAGACTCCCGCTAGCATTGAACGCGCCAGCACGACACGGGTTCACGCCGTCATCCGCAAAAATATTGCGTAGCTTCGTGTCCCTGAGCCGGCAAAGGCGTCCCGGAGGCTCCACTCCGGGACGCCGAGCCTTTTACTCGGTCTTGCCGAGCGCCGACTGCGCCGCGGCGAGGCGGGCGATCGGAACGCGGAAGGGCGAGCAGGACACGTAGTCGAGGCCGACTTCCTGGCAGAAGCCGATCGAGGCCGGATCGCCGCCGTGCTCGCCGCAGATGCCGAGCTTGATGTTCGGACGCTGCGCGCGGCCGCGCTCCGTCGCGATCTTCACGAGTTCACCCACGCCTTCCCGGTCGATCGATACGAACGGGTCGACGGCGAGGATTCCCTTCTGGGTGTAGGGCCCGAGGAAGGTCGCGGCGTCGTCGCGGGAGATGCCGAGGGCCGTTTGGGTCAGATCGTTGGTGCCGAAGGAGAAGAACTCCGCCGTCTCCGCGATCTCGCCGGCCTTTAGCGCCGCCCGCGGCAGCTCGATCATCGTGCCGACCTGATACTCGAAGGTCGCGCCCGTCTCCTCGGCCACCGCCTTTGCCATCGCGTCGATGCGCGATTTGACGATGTCGAACTCCATCCGGGTGAAGACCAGGGGAACCATGACCTCCGGGGTCACCGGGGCGCCGGTATCCTTGGCAGCCTGCACCGCGGCCTCGAAGATGGCGCGGGCCTGCATCTCGGCGATCTCCGGGAAGGCGATGGCCAAGCGACAGCCGCGGAACCCGAGCATCGGGTTGTGCTCGGACAATTCGCGAGTGCGGTGGCGGATCTTGTCCTCGCTCACGCCCGTCGCGGCCACGACCTCCTGCACCTCCTCGTCTGTATGCGGCAGGAACTCGTGCAGCGGCGGGTCGAGCAGGCGGATCGTGACGGGCAGGCCCGACATGATCGTGAACAGCTCGACAAAGTCCTGGCGCTGATAGGGAAGGAGCTTCGCCAAGGCGGCGCGGCGGCCCTCCGCATCGTCGGCCAGGATCATCTCGCGCACCGCGACGATGCGGTCGCCCTCGAAGAACATGTGCTCGGTGCGGCACAGGCCGATCCCTTCCGCGCCGAACTTGCGGGCGGCCCGGGCATCGGCGGGGGTGTCGGCATTGGTCCGCACCTTCATGGTGCGGACCGCGTCGGCCCATTCCATCAGCGCGGCGAAGTCGCCCGACAGCTCCGGCTGGAGCATCTTGACCTCGCCGTGGATCACCTGACCGGTCGAGCCGTCGATGGTGATGACGTCGCCCGCCTTCAGGGTGACGCCGCCGACCGTCATGGTCTGCGCCTTGTAGTCGATGCGGATCGAGCCGACGCCGGAAACGCAGGGCTTGCCCATGCCGCGGGCGACGACCGCCGCGTGGCTGGTCATGCCGCCGCGCGTCGTCAGGATGCCCTCGGCGGCGTGCATGCCGTGGATATCCTCCGGCGAGGTCTCGATGCGCACGAGGATCGACTTGCGCTCGGCCTTGCGGGCGGCCTCGGCAGCTTCGGAGTTAAACACGATCTCACCGACCGCCGCACCCGGCGAGGCGGGGAGACCCGTGGCGATCACCTTGCGCTCGGCATCCGGGTCGATGGTGGGGTGGAGCAGCTGATCGAGGGCACCGGGCTCGATACGCTTGATCGCCTCGTCCTTGGAGATCAGACCCTCGCCCGCGAGTTCGACGGCGATGCGCAGAGCCGCCTTAGCGGTGCGCTTGCCGTTGCGGGTCTGGAGCATCCAGAGCTTGCCACGCTCGATGGTGAACTCCATGTCCTGCATGTCACGGTAGTGCTTCTCCAGCACGCCGTAGATGCGGGTCAGTTCCGCGAAGCTCTCGGGCATCGCCTTCTCCATCGAAGGCTTGTCCGAGTTGGCCTCGATGCGGGCCTTCTCGGTGATGTCCTGCGGGGTGCGGATGCCCGCCACCACGTCTTCGCCCTGCGCGTTGATCAGGAACTCGCCGTAGAGCGCGCTCTCGCCGGTGGAGGGGTTGCGGGTGAAGGCAACGCCGGTCGCCGAGGTGTCGCCCATGTTGCCGAACACCATGGCCTGAACGTTCACCGCCGTGCCCCAGCTCTCCGGGATGCTGTTCAGCTCGCGGTACTTCTTGGCGCGCGGAATCATCCACGAATCGAACACGGCGCCGATGGCGCCCCAGAGCTGGTCCTCGGGCTTCTGCGGGAAATCCGAACCGTGCTCGTCGCGGACGATCTTCTTGTAGACGCCGATCAGGTGCTTCCAATCGTCGGCCTTCAGCTCGGTGTCGAGGCTGAGATTCTTGCTGTCCTTGTAATGCTCCAGGGCCTCCTCGAAGGCGTGGTGCTCCACGCCGAGCACGACGTTCGAGTACATCGTGATGAAGCGACGGTAGGAATCGTATGCGAAGCGCTCGTCGTCGGCGTCCTTGGCCAGGGCCTCGACGGTCTCATCGTTGAGGCCGAGATTCAGCACCGTGTCCATCATGCCCGGCATCGAGGCGCGTGCGCCCGAGCGGACCGAGACGAGGAGCGGCTTCTCGGCATCGCCGAAGCGGCGGCCGGTGAGGGCACCGACCTTCTCGAGCGCGGCCTTCACCTCCTCGGCGAGTTCCGACGGATAGGTCTCACCGTGCTGATAGTAGTAGGTGCAGACTTCCGTCGTGATGGTGAAGCCGGGCGGCACCGGCAGGCCGAGGTTCGACATCTCGGCGAGGTTGGCACCCTTGCCGCCGAGGAGGTTGCGCATCGACGCCTCGCCCTCGGCCTTGCCGTCACCGAAGGAATAGACCCATTTCGTCATCAGGCTCTCCGCTCGACGGATGGCGCGAACGCTCTTCCAATTCTCGTTCCGTCTGGCTCATATCGCCCGAACAGAACATGAAGGCCGCCAACGGGGCGCCCGAGAAGCATTCTAACGCATCGTTCCCGCGGGCGTGGCGCATCTGATCCCGCAGCGCAAGAAGAAGCTTTGCACTGCGCACAGACGCTGGTGACGAAGAGAGCCGTCTGTCAGAGGCAAGACCGGCGGGTCAGGTGAAGGACTTCAGCACGCCGAGCCCGATCAACCCGACCGCGATCAGGTAGATCGCCACGATGTAGTTCAGGAGCCGCGGCGCGATCAGGATCAGCACGCCGGCCACGATGGCGATGATGGGCTGAAGGTGGGAGATCGTGATCGTCATGGGCATCCTTCGCTGGTCGTAAGGCCGATCACGCGCGGTACTTGCCGCCGCGCTTCACCAGCACCCGTGTCCCCACCGGCACCCGCTCGTAGAGATCGACGATGTCCTCGTTGAGCATGCGGACGCAGCCGGACGACATCTGTTCACCGATGCTCCAGGGCTCGTTGGTGCCGTGGATGCGGAACAGCGTGTCGCGGCTGCCCTGGTAGAGATACAGGGCGCGGGCACCCAACGGATTGTCGACGCCGCCCTTGCGAGAGCGGTCGATGTCGGGATTGAGCGACACCATGGTGGTGGTCGGCGTCCAGTCGGGCCACACCCCCTTGCGGGCCACGCGCGCCTCCCCCTTCCACGAGAAGCCGAGCTTGCCGACGCCGACCCCGTACTGGATCGCACGCCCCCCCTCCTGCACCAGGGCGAGCTGGCGCTTGTCGATATCCACCACGATGGTGCCCGGCGCCTCGGGGCCGGCATAGGCGACCTCCTGGCGGCGGTATTTCGGATCGAGCCGGGAGGTATCGACCAGCGGCACGTCGTGCGGCTTGTCCGGCATGGTGCCGATATACCAAGCGGATTCGTCGTCCAGGGCCGCCATCGAGCCGGGGCCCGTGGATTTGCAGGCCGCGAGCGGCAGGAGGCAGAGGGCGGCGAGCAGGGTCCGGCAGGTGGACAGGCGGGCGGTCATGGCCACTCCGTTGCGGGCACCGGGGAACGGGCGTCGAGGAAACGTCATGTTTCATGACTAGCCCCAGCCGGGCCGTTCGGGTGTGACCTCCGGGCCGCATGGCGGCGGGAACGCGCCCAACCGGGCGCCTCGCCGAGGGACGGCCTCGCATTATCTTGATGGCCGATCGCTTCCCGGAGTTGCGCGTGATGCCCGAAACCGAGACCCTGACCGTCGAGGATGCTCCAGCCGACGCCCTCGCCCTCGCACCCGCGATCCATCTCGATCACTGCGTCATCCACGTCTCCGACTGGGAACGCGCGACCGCTTTCTACCGCGACGTCCTCGGCGCGGAGGTGATCCCTGCGGGAAAGGGCGTCGCCTTCCGCTTCGGCGGCGTGCAGCTCAACGTGCACGGCCCCGGCCAGATCGGAACGCCGCGGGCGGAGAAGCCGGTCATGCCCGGCGGCAGCGATCTGTGCTTCCGTTGGTCGGGATCGATCGAGGAGGCGATGGCGCATCTGGCCGCCCAAGGCGTGGCGGTCGAACTCGGGCCGGTCGAGCGCCAGGGGGCGGCGGGGGCCGGCATCAGCGTGTATTTCCGCGATCCCGACGGGTCGCTGATGGAGTTCATCACCTACCCGACGCCGTGAGCGGCTCGGCGCCTAGCCGCCGCCGCGCTCGGCCAGCCGCTGATTGGTCTGTTCCAGGCGCAACGCCAAATCCCGCATCACCGCGATGCCGATCTGGGGGAACTGGGCGAGCAACTCGAGAAACACGTCGCGGTCGATGCGCAGGGCGGTCGTCGCGCTGTTCGCGGTGACCGTGGCGGAACGGGGCTGATCGGCCAGGATGCCCATCTCGCCCACCAGCGCATTGGCGCCGAGAAGGGCGAGCGGGACCGGTCCGTGCGGGCCGTCGATCGTCACAGCCGCACCCCCTTCGAGGATGAGATAGGCGGCGTCCGCCGCCTCGCCCCGTGCGAAGACGAGCTGTCCCTCTTCGAAATGCACCCGCTCGCTGGTGAAGGCGAGGAGCTTGAGGCGCGCGGTCTCGACCTCGCGGAACAGCGGAACCTGCCGCAGCGACGTCACCTCGTTGTCGAGGGTCATTGCTTCCTCCGATCCGCCGCCAGAAGCGGCGTAGGAAAGCGCCGCGCCTAGACGCGTGCGCAGACCCTGTCAAAGCCGACGCTCCCGCACACCCTAGTCGCGCCGTTTCGTGGCGAGCCCGATCTCACCCGGCGCGGGCGGCTCGCGCTTGGCGCTGGCATTGGGCTGGGGCGAGTCGATCGGCTCCTCGCGCGTCGTCGGGGTGCAGCTGTCTTCCGGGGCCGGCCTCGGTGTCGAGGGTACCTGTTGCGCCCGCGAGGGCTTGGCCGCAGCGTCAGGCTTTACCATATTCCGATTGGTCATTTCCGGTGTCCTCCGGAGGTGATGGGGCCTGTGCAAGGCCTGTTCACAAGTCTGCGCAAATCCTTGTCTCAGCGCTCGTAACGTCTGGACTGGACTGGGGTTTCGCACTCGACCGTGATCGATACGGCCAAGGAACCATCGATTGCGCTGAAGGTTGAGAAACGTGTGAAGAATCGAGCCTGAGGAGGCGTCAATGGCAACTGGAAACTCGACCTCGAAGCGAGGTTTCGCGTCGATGAACATCGAGCGTCAGCGCGAGATCGCCAGCAAGGGCGGCCGTTCCGTCCCGGCGGAGAAGCGGTCTTTCTCGCAGGACCGCGAACTCGCTTCGTCGGCTGGCCGCAAGGGCGGACAATCGACCGGCCGCACCGGCGAAGCCTGATCCGGCAGGGGGGCGCGCAGCGCGCGCGACGCGCCGTGCCACCCCGGTCGACGATAACCAGAAACGTCAGTGATCTTCGACAGGCGCCCCCGGCGTCTGTTTTTGTTTGTCCGGCCCCTCGGCATCGGCACGTGCCAAGGCCCGCCATTTCAGGACCAGAGCCTCGAAGCTCTCGAGTTCCCGCCCCGTGAATTGCCCCAGGGTTCGCGCCACGTAAGCCGCCTGCGCTTCGATGCCGCGGGTGGCGAGAGCGGCGCCGGCAGGCGTCAGGTGGAGGGCGTGCGAGCGCCGGTCACCCGGTATCGGCCTTCGCTCGACGAGGCCGGCTTCGACCAGACGATCGATCAGGCCGGAGACATTGCCCTTCGTCACGTAGAGCCGTCCGGCCAGTTCCTGCTGGGTCAGACCCTCCCGCTCGGACAAGGTTGAGAGCACGTCGAATTGCGGAATAGAAAGACCGGTCTCACGCAACTCCGCCGCGACCGCCGCGGTGACGCGACGGCCGAGGCGGATGAAGCGAAACCAGACGCGCAGCGGATCGGGCTCGCCGCTCGGCTCGGGACGGGGGGGCTGCGACATGCTGCGTCAAGCTATAGCAGAGCGAAGTCCGGCGGGCAGCCGAGTGGCGCGGTCCGCCCCCAGGCGATACAAGTCGACTTCGACCACCGCCTCCTGATCCAAGGTCACGCTCCCGGCGATGCGCCGTCACATCCTCGACGAACCGGTGACGCGCGCGGGGCGCTACGCCCGCACGCTCGCGATCTTCTCGTTTCTGGTCACCGGCATGGCCGTGCTGATCGTGCGCAGCCCGTCCGCCGACGCGATGCCGGCCCTCGCCGTTCTCGGCAGCGGCGTGGCTCTCTCGCTCCTGGCGGTCGCCTTCGCCCTGTTCGCCTTCGTGCGGGTGTGGCGGGAGGGCGCGGGCGGCCTCGGCGCGGCGCTGGGTGGGCTGTTCGTCGCGAGCCTCGTGCTGGCCTACCCGGCCTACGCGGCCCTCAAGGGTGTGCGCCTGCCGGCGATCACCGACGTCTCGACCGACACCGAGCGTCCGCCCAGCTTCTCCCGCTCGCGCCAAGCCTTCGCGGCGCGCGAGGGCCGCTATCCGCCCGATCCCGGAGCAAAGGCCAGGGAGCTGCAGCGGGCGGCCTATCCGCAGATCGCACCGCTGACACTCGACGTCGAGGCGGATCAGGCCTTCGAACTGGCGCGCAAAGCGGCGGTGAATCGGAAGTGGCAGATCGTCGAGGCGATCCGCCCCGGCGGCCGCATGGGCAATGGCCGGATCGAGGCCGTAGCCCGCTCCCGCCTGCTCAACTTGGCCGCCGACATCACCGTCCGGGTGCATCCGCGGGCGGACGGCGCGCGGATCGACGTGCGCTCGGCCTCGCGGATCGGAACGCGCGATCTCGGCGATAACGCCGATCGCATCCGCTCCTACCTGGATGAGGTCGCCAACCTCGCCATCGCGCTCAAATAGGTCAGGCGGGCCGGAAACGGCCATCGATGAGCGGTGCCCCGTCGGTGACCACCAAGCCGCGCTCCACCAAATCCTCGAGATGGGCGAAGACCGAGAGCCCGGCTGCGCCCAGCAGCTTGGGGCTGAGTCCCTGATAGATCGCCCCGACGATGGTGCGGATGTCCTCGTCGCCCGCAGCCAGTCGTGCCCGGATCGCCGCCTCCCGCTGGCGCCGATGGGCCGCGAGGCCACGAACGAACCGGCGCGGATCCCGGACCGGCCCGCCATGGCCGGGCCAGTAGATCACCTCGTCGCGCGCGCGCAGGCGATCCAGCGACGCCATGTAGGCGCGCATCGAGCCATCCGGCGGCGCGACGATCGAGGTCGACCACGCCATCACATGGTCGCCGGAGAACAACGCTCGCTCTTGCGGCAGAGCGAAGGCGAGATGGTTCATGGTATGGCCGGGGGTCGCGATCGACGTCAGTGTCCAGCCGTCGCCCTCGTAGCTCTCGCCGTCCGCCAATTCGCGATCCGGGCGATGATCCCGGTCGGCGCTGGCGTCGAGCATCGGCAACTCGTTCTCCGCCAAGTCCCGCGCCGCACGGTGAGGTCCGCAGCCGATGATCGGCGCGCCGGTCGACGCCTGGAGCAGGCGTGCCCCCGGAGAATGGTCGCGGTGGGTATGGGTGACGACGATGACGTCGACCCGCTCGGGACCGAGATCGGCGAGCAATGCCGCGATGGTTCCGGGATCGGCCGGTCCCGGATCGATCACCGCAACACGACCCCGTCCGACCACGTAGCTGCAGGTCCCGCTGGCCGTGAACGGGCCGCCATTGGGACAAATCCGCCGTCGCACCAGCGGGCTCACCGATTCCATCTGCCCGGCGGCGGGCAGGGCGGCATCGAAGCCGGGGGAGGGGGCGGACGCGTCCGGCGCCTCTTCGTCGTGTCGGCTCATCAGGGGCTTCGGCGAGATTCGGATCGCGGGGACTCGGAGATGCCGCCTACGATAGCCGGCGGCATTCGCCAAATGCGATACTTTCACTGCCCGTACGGAGAGGGGGCGACCACCCGCACCGATGTGAAGCCTGTGCCCGCTCCGGGCAGTTCCGAGAAGCCGGTGACATATCCATCCGCGCCGGAACGGTCGATCCGAACCTCGGCGATCTGGATTCGGTGGGCGCGCTGATCGGCAAGCCGCAGGACCTGTCGGAAAGCGGCGGCCTCGGCATTCCGGCGGATCGCGCCGACCCGCCCTTCGATCGAGCGACGCCGCTTCTCGGCGATCTCCGCCTCGCGGTAATCGGTCAAAACCGGACCGTTCGGGGTGAGGGCCGTCACGACATCGGCGCTGTCCTCGGTGGCGAACACGTCCCCTTCCCGCACGGTACGATCGTCGCCCGGACCAAGCAGGCTGCCCGATGCGGCGGCGGGGCGGCAGGCGCATTCGGCCACGCGGGTGCGCCGGTAGAGACCCGCGTAAGCGGCCAAGCGATACGATTGGCCAGTCAGACTGACGGCCTGTTCGTAATCGGCCCGGCCCGAGGCCAGGGTGAAGAGCTCCGTACGGGCGCCGGGACAAGCGGCGGCACAGGCCGCTTGGTGGATCGGCAGGTCGGCAGCGTCACGAAGCCGACCGACAGGGAAAGGGAGGCCATCGCAGAGGCGCACGCAGACCGTCTGCGTGCCTTTCAGCGCCGGGGGGCCGAACCCATGGGTCGCTGCGGTCAGCGCCGGGCGCGGCGTGCGGGCACGAACACGCTGAGTCGGTTGCGCGAGCGAGGGTCCGGTCCGAAGCGTCCGGGCATCGGGTAACGACGCGTAACGCCGCTGTGCTTTGGGCGAGATCGTAACGGGCGCCGCAGCCACGGGGGTCGGCGTCTTCGGTGCTCCGAACAACGCATCGAACATCTCGGTCAAAAGACTGCGCTCGGAGGCCCGCACCAACGAGGTCGTTGCGCCTAAGCCGATCATCCCCAACGCGAGACCGAACACGGCGCGTCTGGACACAAGACGGAGTCTGCTCGGGAGCCGCGAACGGGAAGGCGTCCGGCCCCACGCTCCGGGCGCACGTTTGCCGAAAGCCATGTCTGTCCCGCTCCCGATACCGCGCGTCGGAGGCAAATCTTCACGCGCCGGGGCAGCTATGAACGCCCGCGCATGAGGGACAATTGCGGGAAATCACCGAGTTTTCCGCCCGAGAGATCGTATCGGTGAAACCCACACAACGCGCCAGGGCCAAGCTCTTGTTCCGGCACAGCTAACGGGATCGCTGCACGACCGATCCACTCGACATCGAAGACAATCGGATGTGGATGATGACCCTTGAATACGAAACGCCGCTCGATGGGGCGGCGCCTCAGATCTCCGTGCCCGACGTCGGCCGATTCAACGCCGCCGGCCGGTCTTGACGCGTACGGGGATCGGCTGAAGTACCGGCTGTGGCGTGAGAGACGAGAGCCGCTCAATGGCGGCATGCACGGCTTTCGCGAGAGCGGACTTGAGAGATCCCGGCTTGGTCTGTGCAGGCACGCCGAACGCCTCCTTCGGAAATCCTTGAGGGCCATCGCCCCTGAGGGCCATCGACAAATACTTGGTGACGAACGGCCCGTCACGCCACCCGGTTCCGCCCGGCATTCCGCCGCAGCCCTCAACCGCCGGGTACCGACGTGGCCCCAGAAAATCGTGTGGGCGGAGACGGAACCCGCACCGTCAAAAGGAACTGATGGCGAAACCTTGACGTTATTGCGGTCATGAGGCTGCTGCAGATGCCGCGCCAGTTCTTGGAAGGAAATCTAAAATGCTCGGTTGGGCCGTTACATTCCTCGTAGTCGCCCTGGTTGCCGCCCTGCTGGGATTCGGCGGCATTGCCGGCACTGCCATGGAAGCCGCGAAGCTCGTGTTCTTCGTCGCGATCGTGTTGTTCGCCATCTCTGCCGTGATCGGCCTGATGCGCGGCCGCTCGCCGACGCTTTAAGTACACCTGATCAAGTGCCGCCGCGGTCCGATCTCCGCGACGTAATTTGATTGATGGAGCCCTCGGCGGACCCGAACTTGGGTCAGGCCGGGGGTTTTTCTTTGAACGCTTGCGGTCGTCTTGCATTCCGCAGACCGCCGTCACGCCGCCACGAGCAACGCCGCTCCGGCCACGCCGGAAAGCGCCAAGCGCAACCGGCTCATCCAGTTCGGCACCATTCCTCGGCGGGCGAGATCCTGGTCGACGAAGCCCCAGAGCAGCACCAGCGCGCCGAGCATGCGCAGGTCCCAAGGGCTGGGGGCAGCCAGGGCCGCCCAGGCCAGGAGGGACGGGACGATCGCCAGAAGATAGTCCGGCCAACCGGCGCCGCGGGCCGCGGCGACCCCCCAACGGATACCGCCGAGAAACGACGCGATCACGGCTCCGTAGGCCGACAGGATCGTGCGCGGCGAAAGGCCGATCGTACCGAGCCCGCCGTCGGACCCACTGACGGCGAGGGCCGAAAAACCGATGAAGGGAATCAGTCCGGCAATACCGAGGAGAACTGCGCTCATCGGAACCGTCGTCAGCCGCGACATGCCGTCTCCCGGTTGTTGCTCGTACATCGCATTGCCGACCCGTTCGCTCGCGGGTCCATCTCGGAAGCGCAGCGCCTACTCACGCAGATCGGACCGCGTCCCGCAACCGGGACCATTTGCTGCACCGCAAGAGATGGGCTGTGAGTCCGCGACGCATCCATCCCCTTTTCGCGTACCGAAGCATGGCGGTGGATGACGCAGCACGGCAAGATCGCCGCGAACCAGAAAGTGACGTGTTCCTGATACCGGATCTCGATGGTGCTGCGTCCCTCCGCCCTGCGTTCCGCCCTCCGCCGCCTGCGCAGGCCCCCGGCGGATGTCTGGACCATCTGGCGCCGTCGCGCTCTGTTCTTGGCGGGAGGCATCAGCGTCGGGCTTGCCGCCGTCTTGATGGCCTGGGCCGCGGATGCCGCTCAGGCGGGATTCCACGGCCTTCTCGACCTGTCCCCATGGCTCGCCCTGATCATCTGCCCGGCAGGCTTCGGTTTGGCGGCTTGGCTGGCGCGGGCGGTTTTCCCCAACTCGCAGGGATCCGGCATCCCACAAGTCATCGCCGCCCGCGCCCTCGATGATCCGGAGGCCCGCCACGCCCTGGTCTCGCTCAAGGTCGCGGCCGGCAAGGTGACCGTGATGGTGATGGGTCTGCTGTGCGGCGCATCGATCGGTCGAGAGGGGCCGACCGTGCAGGTTGGGGCGGCGATCATGGCGGCCTTCGGGCGGCTCAGCCCGGAACGGGCGCGCGTCCTGTTGCTCGCGGGCGGCGCAGCCGGCGTGTCGGCAGCGTTCAATACCCCGCTCGCCGGCATCGTCTTCGCGATCGAGGAATTGGGTCGCGCCTATGACAGCCGCGGCAGCGGGCTCATCGTCGCCGCCATCGTGACCGCCGGCCTGACTTCCTTGGCGATCCTGGGCGACTATACGTATTTCGGGACGAGCGAGGCGAAGCTCTCGCTGGCCACCGGCTGGCTCGCCGTGCCGCTCGTCGGTGGGGCAGGGGGATTGCTCGGCGGATTGTTCAGCCGCACCGTCATTGCCGTCGCCCGCGGCCTTCCAGGCAGGATCGGGGCTGGAATCGCCCGATACCCAATTGCCTTCGCCACCCTCTGCGGACTCGGCGTCGCACTCTGCGGGCTCGCCTCCGGTGGCACGATCTACGGCACCGGCTACGAGGAGGCGCGGGCGATCCTGCACGGCGAAAGCCAAGCCCAAGCTGATTTCGCGCCGCTCAAATTTCTGGCGACGCTGCTCTCCTCGATCAGCGGGATCCCGGGCGGCCTGTTCGCACCGTCCCTCGCCGTGGGCGCAGGACTCGGTGCGGAGGCCGGCCTTCTGCTGCCCCAAGTCCCGATCGGGGCGCTCGTGCTGATCGGCATGGTCGCCTACCTGACCGGTGTGCTCCAAGCCCCGATCACGGCCTTCGTCATCGTCACCGAGATGACCCAGAACCACGCGATGATGATTCCGCTGATGCTGGCGGCGCTCATCGCCGATGCGGTGTCGAAGTCGGTATGCCGCGGCGGCCTTTATCACGCGTTGGCCGAGGTGTTGGTATTGCGGGCCGCGACCGTGCCGGAACGATAATCGTCAGCGGACGGAACGCCGCAGGCTCTGCGACGATTATCGCGACGCTTACGCTTCGGAGTTTCGCGTCATGACCCTTCTGAAATGGGCCCTCATCGCCTTCGTGATCTCGCTGGTCGCCGGTGCCCTCGGCTTTACCGGCATCGCCTCCGGCGCCAGCTCGATCGCCCGCATCCTGTTCGGTCTCTTCCTCGTCCTGGCGATCGTCATCGTGGTCATCGCCCTCGCCGTCGGCCAAGCGGTGTTCTGATCCCCGTGAGCGCCGCTCTGCGCGGGCGCGTCGCCCTCGTCACCGGCGCGACCTCCGGCATCGGGGCCGAAACAGCTCTCGGCCTCGCTCGTCTCGGGGCGCGGGTCGGGATCGTCGGACGCGATCCCGACCGGACCGAGGCCGTGGTTGCCCGTATCCGCCGCGAAGCGGGCGCCCAGGCCGATGCGTTCGTTGCCGATCTTTCCGAGCAGGCAGCGATCCGTCGTCTCGCGACGGAGGTCAAAGGCCGTTACTCCGCCCTCAATATCCTCGTGAACAACGCGGGCGCGATCTTTTCCGATCGCCACGTCACGGCGGACGGATTCGAACGAACCTGGGCGCTCGATCATCTGGCCTACGTGCTGCTGACGCACGAACTGATGCCCTGCTTGTCCGCCGCGTCGGCGGCCCGGATCGTCAATGTCGCCTCGGCCGCCCATACCCGCGGGCGCATCGATTTCGACAATCTGGACGGTGCCCGGCGCTACGCGGCGATGCGATCTTACTGTCAGGCCAAGCTTGGCAATGTGCTGTTCACCTATGCCCTGGCGCGCCGTCTGAGCGGGACGACGATCACCGCCAATGCGGTCCATCCCGGTGTCGTGGCCAGCGGCTTCGCGGGCAACACACACGGGCTGCTGCGCCTCGCCTGGGGCTTGATCCGCCCCGTATTAATCACACCGGAGAAGGGCGCCCGCACTTCTCTCCATGTCGCGTCCTCACCCGCGGTCGCGAGCGTGAACGGTCGCTACTTCGTGCGATGCCGCGCAATCGCATCATCGGCGATGAGCCGGGACGAGGTGCTGCAGGAAAGGGTCTGGACGCTGAGCCGCCGGCAGGTCGGCATAACGGACTGATCGGCAGCGGCTCCGCGGGGCCGCGCCCCCTTACGGGCTGGAGCGAGAACCCCGAGCCGTCGCGCTCAGAAATGGCTGAACGATCCCGCCGTGAAGGTCATCGCTGCACCGGTCGCATCGAGCACCCGCGGCGGCGCCTCACCCGGTTCCACAGACCCGATTTCAGTCGCCCGCACACCGGCCTGCTCCGCCTGGTGGAGAAACGCCGCAAGCCTCTCCGGCGGCACGGCGCAGAGAATCTCGTAATCGTCGCCACCGGTCAGCGCGATGGTGAGGCGTCCGGCATCGCCTCCGATCACGGCCCGTGCGGCCGACGACAGCGGCACCCGTGCGGCTTCGATCTGAGCGGTGAGGCCCGTCCCGGCCAGCATCTTCGTGAGATCGCCGACCAGACCGTCGGACACGTCCATGGCGGCGCGGGCGTGACGCCTCAGAAGCGGGGCGAGGGACAGGCGCGGCCGCGGATGCAGGTAGCGATCGCGCAGAGCGTCGAGAGCGACGGCGTCGGGCGTCGTCACCGTCGAAAGCCGTAGCGCCAGTCCCAGAGCCGCATCACCGATGGTGCCGCTCACGCAGAGGCGGTCGCCGGCCCAGGCCGTCTGCCGACGCACCATGCAGCCCGCCGGGACTTCGCCGAACGCCGTGATTCCGATCAGCGCCGGTCCGCCGGATCGGACGGTATCGCCGCCGAGAAGCGGGCATGCGTGATGGCGCGATGCCGTACCGAGCCCCTCCGCGAAGGCGCAGAGCCACGCCTCGGTCCAGTCGTCGGGCAAGGCTAAGGTCAGCAGAAAGCCGCGGGGGGAGGCACCCTTGGCGGCGAGATCCGAGAGATTGACGCCGAGCGCCTTGATCGCGATCGAACCCGGCGGATCGTCGGGAAAATAATGCACCCCGGCGACGACGGCGTCGGTGGTCACTACGAGATCGTGGCCGGGGGAGGGGGTCAGGCTGGCCGCATCGTCGCGCAATCCCTCCGCGCCGGGGCCGCTCAGCGGTGCGAAGTAACGCGCGATCAGAGCGTCCTCGCCCGCGCGCGCCACGACGGCGTCAGGCCTTCTTCGGCGCGGCCGGGATGCCGAACTCGGTCGATCGCGTCTCCCGGCCGACCCGGTCGAGCACCGCGTTGACCAAGCCGGGCTCGTCGCCGGAATAGAAGCTATGGGCGACATCGACATATTCGGAGATGGCCGCGCGGGCCGGTACGTCGCGGCGGAACATCAGCTCGTAGGCGCCCGCCCGCAAAATCGCGCGCAGAACCACTTCGAGGCGGCGCAGCGGCCAGCCCTTGGTCAGGGCAGCGTCGAGCTTCGGATCGATGGCACGCTGCTCCTCGACCGCGCCGCGCAGGACGTCCCGGAAGAAGGCCGTCTCGGCCGGCGGGTGGACGACACCGTCGACCTCCTGCCCGATCCAGAACGCCTCGAACTCGGCCAGGGCCTCGATCACACCCTTGTCTGAGATCTCCATCTCGTAGAGCGCCTGCACGACGGCGAGACGGGCCCCCTTGCGAAGGCTCAGGGGAGCGGGCTTCGGCTCGGGCTTGGCGGCCTCCGGCACGGCCGGGGTCTCGGCGGGCTGACTCATCGGGTGGGTTCCAGATTGGCGGCGCGCTTGATCGCGACGAGGCTCAAGGCCGCCTCCGCCGCGCCGCCGCCCTTGTTCATCTGCGAGACTCGAGCGCGGACAAGCGCCTGCTCCATGGTCTCGACGGTGAGAATGCCGTTGCCGAGCGGCAACCGCTCCGCGACGGAGAGATCCATCAGCGCACGGGCGCTCTCACCCGCGACGATGTCGTAGTGGCCCGTCTCGCCCCGGATGACGCAACCGAGCGCCACCGCCGCGTCGTAGGGCTCGCCGCGCCGCTCGCCAGCCTTGAGCAGGATCGCCATGGCAGCGGGAATCTCAAGCGCCCCCGGCACGGTGAAAACCCGCGCCTCGGCGCCGACCGCTTCGATCGCGGCGCGGGCACCGGCCAGCAATTCGTCGGCGATATCCTCGTAATAGCGCGCCTCGACCACCAGCACGCGGATGCCCGCGAGGCTCTCGAGAATGGCTTTCGGCGCAGCCGCGTCGCGGTTCTGGGCTACCATGGCGTCGGACGGGTCCGGGGAGGGGGTGGGGCCGGAGGGTTAGCCCAGAAGCCTTCCACACCACAAGCGGTGCCAACGCTCATGCGGCGATGCGCAGGGTGCCACCCTGAGCCCACCATGAGAGCCTGGGCGAGATCGGAGGATCGGGAGGCGACATGAGCGAGGAGCTTGAAGCGGCACTCGCGACGATCAGCGCGGAACTGAGTGCCACGCAGCAGCTCGTGACGATGCTGCCGGTCCAGCATTCGCTCGATCGCTCCCGTACGGAGCCGTCCCGTGCCATCGATGAATTGGAACGCGAGTTCGCACGGATCCTGGCGGAGCTTTCGGACGGTGCGGCGAATGCCGTCGACAAGCAGCATTTCACCCTGGTTCGGGAAGCGCTCGAAGCGCAGCTCGACAGCGCCTGCCAGCTCGCGCACGCGCTGGCGTTCAGCGCGACCCAAAACGAGACGCGCTGAAGAAAGGAACGCCGCGCCATTCTCCTGGGAGATCGCTTTTCGCTCGGAAACGGCGATCAACGATTTCGGACGGGCGTCCTCCCGAAGACGCGCGGGATCACTGAATAAGGTTAATTAGACGCAAGCCGATCGAATTATCTGTAAATATCACCGAATGGTCTCATCATACCGCCCCGGTGTCGTGCAGACAGGCGTTGTTCCGTCTCTGATTTAACCGAAATGAAGTTCTGATTGTCGGAAGCTCCAGCCACGAGACGGCGGTCGCGCGGCGGCTGCGCCTTCGGCACAGGCGATCGGCATGGGCTTCGCGAGCGTTCGACGGGCGGAACTTCCCACCCCCACTCCGGTATCCGCGCCCAGCGTACGGCCCGTCCCATTGGTGATCGATCTCGACGGCACGCTGCTGCGCACCGACCTGCTGCTCGAAGGCGCCGTCTCGATCCTTCGGCGCAACCTGTTCATGGTCTTCGCCATGCTCCTGTGGCTGCCGCGGGGGCGCGCCTTCTTCAAGCGGAAGGTCGCCGAGCGAGCCACTCTCGACATCGCGACGATGCCGGCCCACGCGGAATTGCTCGCGCATATCGAGGCCGAGCGAGCGACGGGCCGTGAGATCGTCCTCGCCACCGCCGCCGACGCGCTGATGGCTCTCAAGGTGATGCAGGCGTTTCCGGTCTTCGACCGCGTGGTGGCGAGCGACGGGATCCGTAATCTGAGGGGCGAGGCCAAGGCCCTGCAACTCGCCGCCCTCTACCCGCAAGGCTTCGATTACGCCGGCAACGCCGCTGCCGACCTCCCGGTCTGGGCCAGGGCGCGGGCGGTGATCGCGGTGGAAACGCCGACCAGGGTGACGCTTGCGGCGCGGGCCCTCGGCAAGCCGATGCAGGAGTTTCCCGCCGCTTCGCGAGTCCGCGCCCTGGTCAAGGGTTTGCGGCTGCATCAATGGGCCAAGAACGGCCTCGTCTTCCTGCCCCTCGTCCTCGGTGGCAGGGCGGGCGACCCGGCCGCCTGGGGGTTGGCTCTGGCGGCCTTCCTCGCGCTCGGCCTCGTCGCCTCGGCGAGCTATCTCCTCAATGACCTGCTCGATCTGCCGCATGATCGAGCCCATTGGTCGAAGCGCGAGCGTCCGCTGGCGAGCGGACGTCTGCCGCTGGCCACGGGCATTGCCGCCCTCATCCTCGGACTGGCAGGCGGCCTGGCCGTCGCGTTCGCGGCGGGCGCGGCGGTCCTCGCCGGTGTTCTCGCCTATCTGGCGCTGACGCTGACCTACTCCGCTTGGCTCAAGCGCGTGCCGATGCTCGATGCGCTGACCCTCGGCAGCCTGTTCACCCTGCGCATTGCCGTGGGCGTCGCGGCGATCGCCGTGGCGTGGTCACCCTGGCTCCTGACCTTCTCGATGTTCCTTTTCACCTCCCTGTCCTTCGCGAAGCGCCATACCGAACTGCGCGGAGCAGCCAAGCGCGGGCGCTTCGGCAAGCTCTCCGGGCGCGGCTATCAGAGCGCGGACGAGCCGGTCGTGCTGGCCTTCGGGATCGCGGCGGGGCTCGCCAGCATCGTCATCTTCATTCTCTACCTCGCCAACGAGGCGTTTCGGCACGCGGCTTTGGCGGCGCCCCTCGCACTCTGGATGTTCCCGATGGTCCTGGTCCTGTTCATGGGCCGGGTCTGGTTGCTGGCCGGCCGCGACGAGCTGCACGACGATCCGGTTGCCTTCGCCGTGAAGGACCGCCCGAGCCTTGCTCTGGCCGGGATCGCCGGCCTCGCTTTCGGCATCGCCGCCTTCGGATTGCCCCAGGGTCTTTTGCCGGCCTGGGGGCTTTGATGCGGCTCGCGCAGAACCGCGAAATCCTTCGCTTCCTGCTCGCCGGGGGCTTGGCCGCGGCGCTCAACTGGATCGCGCGCATCCTCCTGTCGCTCGTCATGCCGTTCGAGGCGGCCCTGCTCCTCGCCTACGTGATCGGCATGGCCGCGGGCTTCTGGCTCTACCGCCGCTTCGTGTTCCATGGCGCGCGCGGCGGCTCGCTGCGTGGACAACTCGCGGTGTTCGTCGCGGTGAACATGGCGGGCGCCGGTGTGGTGCTGACCGTCAGCGCCGGCCTCGTAGCCGGGCTGACACCATTGCTGCCGCAGGTGCCGCTCGCCCTGGTCGAAGCCTTCAGCCATGGGGTCGGCATCGCGGTGGGGGCAGGGGCGAACTATCTCGGCCACCGCCTCCTGACCTTCTCGGCGCGGTCGGGCGAGCCTCAGACCCTGTAGACCGACAGCACCGCGAGGACGGCGAGGTTCGCGGTCACGCCCCAGGTGACGAGGAGCGGCAGCGCCGCGAAAGCCGCCGGGCGTCCCGTTCCGGAGCCCTGCCCGTCCCCTGCGCGCGAATGCGGCCTCGCCATCAGGACGATCAGGATCGGCAACCAGTCGAGGGCGTAGCGCTGGGTCGCGATCTGCTCGGCGCCGTTCGAATGGTAGAAGAGGGTGATGCCGGCGATGGTCGCAATCACCGCCGCGCCGGCGAGGAAGACCCGATCGACCTTGGCGTAGAAGGCCAACAGAACCCAGGGGCTCGTCACCAGAAGAGCCGTTCCGGCTTTGTCGAAGCCGGTGAGCGCCGTGAGCTGCGGACCTCCGAATTCGAAATGGAAGCCCTGCAGGAACAGGTAGAGCGTGTTGAACAGCAGATAGTCGCGGGATAACAGACCCGTCTCGCTGATGCGCCGCCAGATGAAGGTGGTCTGATCCGGATTGTTGATGAAGGCGTAGCCGGTCTCGGTCGGACTTCCGAAGCGGGCGATGTTGTAGGCGAAATAGACCGCCAGCGCCGCGGCGACCGGTATCGCGGCGAGGATCACCGGCTTCGCCAATCCTGTAAGACCGCTCAGAAGCGGTCGCTCCCTCGGGAGGCACAGGAAGAGGAGAAACAGCGGGTAGAAGATCGCCATCTGCCGGCACAGGAAAGCAAGGCCGATGAAAAGCCCGGCGAGCGGCAGCGAAGCCCGGCAGATCGCGGCCCAGAGGCTGAGGCTGACCATCAGGAAGCCCACCGCCTGCGCGTAGAACCAGACACCGTCGGCGCGCAAAGTGACTTGGTAGAGGGGGCTCGCGAAGGCGAGAGCGGCGAGGAGCCATAGCGTGTCGCTCCGAGACAGGCCGAGACCGCGCAGGATCGCGCGCCAGACCAGCAGACTGAGTGCGCTCAGTGCGAGTCCCAGGACAACGAAGCCCTTGAAGCCGGGAAAGCCGAATACGGCCACGAACGGCATCGCCAGAACCGCCGGCAGCGGGGGAAAGATGACGTAGGTCCGCCCCTGAAACAGCGCGCAGTCGATCTCCGGGCAGGTCTCGATCCAGAGCCGCCCGTGCAGGAACGCGTCGGCCAGCGCGCCGTGCGAATTGAGGCCGGGATCACGCAAGGCGCCGCGCAGGAGGATCAGGGCCAGAAGAGTCGCCCCGGCGAGGCCGGTCATCACGGCCAGTAGCCGGTCGCGCCGCGCCTCGAACCCGTTCGCCGTCATCGCCGCTGCCCTTCGCTCGCGAATCGCGGAAGTCAGCTTTCGTGACGAAGGGTTAAGGACGATTCACCGTGCTGCCCACGACCGTAGCGGGGCGGAACCGCCGACCGCGGGTATCTTCGGTCAGGCGCGGGTCAATCCGCGCGCTTCGGCAAGGCGCGCGGCGTAGCGGGCGATCAAATCGACTTCGAGATTGACCCGGTCCCCGGCCCGACGCTCTTCCCAGGTCGTCACCGAGAGGCTGTGCGGGATCAGCAGCACGGAGAAGTCTCTGCCGGCGACCGAATTGACGGTGAGCGAGGTGCCATCGAGGCAGACTGAGCCCTTCTCGGCAATGAACCCGGCAAGCGCGGCCGGGGCGCGGAGCGTGAAGCGCTCGCTCGCCCCCCAGGGGTTGTCCTCTCCGGTCACGGTCTCACGTGCCACGATCTCGGCCACGCCGTCGACATGGCCGGTGACGAGATGGCCGCCCATCTCGTCGCCGAGCTTGAGCGAGCGCTCGAGATTGACCCGGGTGCCGTCGCGCCACGCTCCGACGGTGGTACGGGCGAGCGTCTCGGCGGCGGCATCGACGGCGAACCGGCATCCCGTGCCGTGCGGTTCGATCGTCACGGCGGTCAGACAGGGGCCGGAACAGGCGATGGAAGCCCCGAGCGCGATGCCGGCGGGATCGTAGGCGCTCTCGATCACGATGCGCCGCAGCCGATCCGTGCCGTCGATCGAGACGACGCGGCCGACATCCGTGACGAGCCCGGTGAACATCTCAGTGCCTCTCGTAGGTGATCGCCTCGTCCTCGCCATAGGCCTGCGCTTCGACTTGGCGCAGCGTGCCTTCGGCCAGGCGGCGGGCGAGGCTCGGTCCGATCGCCGGCAGGCCACCCGCGCCTCCGAGATCGATCGGGCCCGTGATGAGCGTGCAGGCATCGACGAGATCGTGCGCGGCGAGGGCGTCCGCAAGCGCGGGCCCGCCCTCGCTACAGATCCGCGTCAATCCGGTCTCGGCCAGGGCGATGAGCGCCGCGCGCAGATCGATCCGCCCATTGGCATCGGCGGCGACGGGCAGAAGCTCGACGCCGAACGAGGTGAGCATGCGCCGCGCATGGGCCGGGCTGTTGGGACCGGTGACGACGAGGGTCGGAATATCGCGGGCGCCGCGCACCAGATGTGTGGATGGCGTCAGCCGGAGCGTCGAGTCCAGGACGATCCGGATCGGCGACCGGTCTGATAGGCCCGGCAAGCGCACCGTCAGCGACGGGTTGTCGGCCCGCGCCGTGCCGATCCCGACCATGATGGCATCGGCATGGGCCCGCCAGAGATGCACGGCGCCATCGGCGATTGCGCCGGTGATCTTCAGCCGATCGCCGCCCGGGGGGGCCGCGAACCCGTCGCGGGTCCGGGCGAGCTTGAGATGCACGCTCGGACGCCCGCGCGTGATGCGGGAAACATGACCGCGATGATCCCGAAGCGCCTCGTCCCGCAGCAGCCCCGTTTCGACCGTGATCCCGGCCTCCCGCAACAGGGCATGACCGCGGCCCGAGACCCGCGGGTCCGGATCCTCCATTGCGGTGACGACGCGAGCGATGCCCGCGCGGATGGTCGCGTCGGTGCAGGGCGGCGTCCGGCCGTGATGCGAGCAAGGCTCGAGGGTGACGTAGAGTGTGGCCCCCCGCGCCGCCTCGCCCGCCATGGCGATGGCCAGCGGCTCCGCATGCGGGCGACCGCCCGGCGCGGTCGCCGCTTGGCCGACGATGCGGCCATCCGCGACCACGACGGCACCGACGCTGGGGTTCGGCCATGTCAGACCGAGATGGCGGCGCCCGAGGGCCAGGGCGAGGCGCATCGCGCGGTGGTCCAGGGCGTGCGTCGCGCTCACAGCCGACCTCGTCAACTTCGCGCCCGCGCCGAACGGCGACGCGGAGCCGCCACAGCCTCCGGCGTCCCCTCGACCGGGGCGGCATCGGCGACCGGGTCGCCTTCACCGGCAAGACGCCCCCCCAGGGTCCCAAGGAGATCCTGGAAGTCCTGGGCTTCGCGAAAATTCTTGTAGACGGAGGCGAAGCGCACATAGGCCACGTCGTCGAGGCCCTTGAGCCCTTCCATCACCGCCTCGCCGATGGCTTCGCTGGTGACCTCGCCGTCACCGGTGCTCTCCAGGCGACGGACAACGCCCGAGACGAGACGCTCGATCCGCTCGGGCTCGACCGGCCGCTTCCGCAGAGCCACATCGATCGAGCGTTGCAGCTTGTCCCGGTCGAACGGCATCCGCTTGCCGGACCGCTTGAGCACGGTGAGTTCGCGCAATTGCACCCGCTCAAACGTCGTGAAGCGCCCGCCGCAATCCGGGCAGATGCGACGACGGCGGATGGCCGCGGAATCCTCGCTCGGCCGCGAATCCTTCACCTGCGTGTCGGGACCCCCGCAGAACGGACATCGCATCGCGCGTCTTCGAACCCTTGCTCTCTCCCGGTCGTCCGGGACGCCTCTGTGCCCCAGCCAGGACCGGATTGCCAGGATGAGAATGTCTCATCGCAAACGAGAGCGGCCGCGGATCGCTAGGATCCGCGGCCGCGCCGTCATCCGTTGCCGGAAACGATTACTGGTAGATCGGGAAGCGGTCCGTGAGGGCGTGGACCTTCTGCTTCACGGCCGCTTCCACCGCCGCGTCGCCACCATCACCCTTGGCCCCCAAACCGTCGAGCACCTCGACGATGAGCGAGCCGACCTGCTTGAATTCCGCGACGCCGAAGCCGCGGGTGGTGCTGGCCGGGGTGCCGAGGCGGATGCCGGAGGTGATCGTCGGCTTCTGCGAGTCGAACGGAACGCCGTTCTTGTTGCAGGTGATGTCGGCCCGCGACAGCGCGGCTTCCGCCGCCTTGCCGGTGAGACCCTTCCGCTGCAGATCCACCAGCATCAGGTGGTTGTCGGTGCCGCCCGAGGTGATGTCGTAGCCGCCGGAGATGAGGGTATCGGCCAGCGCCTTGGCGTTGTCGATCACCTGCTTGGCGTAGATCTTGAACTCGGGCTTCAGGGCCTCGCCGAAGGCCACGGCCTTGCCGGCGATGACGTGCATCAGCGGGCCGCCCTGCAGGCCGGGGAAGATCGCCGAGTTGAACTTCTTGGCCAGGGCCTCGTCGTTCGTCAGGATCATGCCGCCGCGCGGACCGCGCAGGGTCTTGTGCGTCGTCGTGGTGGCGACATGGGCGTGGGGGAACGGCGACGGGTGCAGACCGGCGGCGACGAGGCCGGCGAAATGGGCCATGTCGACCATGAAGTAGGCGCCGACGGAATCGGCGATCTCACGGAACTTGGCGAAATCCCAGTGACGCGGATAGCCGGAGCCGCCCGCGATGATGACCTTCGGCTTGTGCTCCTGAGCGAGCTGAGCGACCTGCTCCATATCGATGCGCTGATCGTCGCGGCGCACGGTGTAGGAAACCGGCTTGAACCACTTGCCCGACACGTTCGGCGGGGCGCCGTGCGTGAGGTGACCACCGGCGGCGAGGTCGAGACCGAGGAACGTATCGCCCGGCTGCATCAGGGCCATGAATACGCCCTGGTTGGCCTGCGAGCCCGAATTCGGCTGCACGTTGGCGAAGCCGCAATCGAACAGGCGCTTGGCGCGGTCGATCGCCAGTTCCTCGGCAATGTCGACGAATTGGCAGCCACCATAGTAGCGGCGGCCCGGATAGCCTTCCGCGTACTTGTTGGTCAGCACCGAGCCCTGCGCCTCGAGCACGGCCCGCGAGACGATGTTCTCGGAGGCGATCAGCTCGATCTCGTGCTGCTGGCGGCCGAGTTCCTGGGCGACTGCCTTGGCGATCTCGGGATCGGTCTGGGCAAGGTTGGCAGAGAAGAACGTATCGAGGGCGGTGTGGTCGGTCGCGGTACCGGCGCTCATGTGAGGAGCCTCTTCTGATGTTTCCTGATTAAACCCGCCCGTTTGTCGTCGGCATGCACGGGGGTGTTTTTCGAGTCCATTCCTACACGGCGGAGCATGACAGGCCAAGCGCAGCTGATTTTGCGACTTCCGTCAAAAATTTTCACGGGAGCGTCATCGAATGCAGCACCGCATAGGTTCTTGCACGCAGCAAAACGCCCGGCACCGGGCCGGGCGTTCGCCGAAACGGATTCTTGCGAGACGGTTCAGGCGGAAAGGCGGCTCTTCACGTCGCCGAGGCTGGCACGGAGCAGATCCTGTGCGGCAGACCCCTGGAGCCGCTCGCGGAAGATCGTCTCCGAAACCCTCACGGCGGCATCGGCTGCGGCGGCACGGACCTGAGCGGCGGCCTGGACTTCCGCCTGCGCGATCTTGGATTCGGCGGACTTGGTGCGGCGGGCGACGAAATCGTTCAGACGGGCTTGACCCTCGGCCGCGAGGCGCTCGGCCTCCTCGCGGGCGCCTGCCACGATCGCCTCGGCATCCTTCTCGGCCTGGGCGCGACGACGCTTGTAGTCGTCGAGAACGGCGGCGGCCTCTTCCCGAAGGCGGCGCGCCTCGTCGAGTTCGTGACGCACGCGCTTGGCGCGGGTGTCGAGCCCGCCGGTCATCATGCCGAAGCCACCGACCTTCCACACGATGGCCAGGAACGCCACGAAGGCGACGGCGACCCAGAATTCTGCGGTCAACAGCATGTCGGTCTCAAACCCTTGGTCGGCCTGTCCCGGCGCGTCGGCCCGGGTCCGGTTCGTCGAGCGGGGCCGGCACCATGGCCGGCCCTCGGGATCAGTTCAGCGCGGGCGTGGCGTCGAGGGCCCGGTTCAGGGTCGCCGGATCGGGCGCCTGACCGGTCAGCCGCTCGACGATCGCGGAGGCGGTCTCGCCGGCGATGGAGCGGACATTGCCCATCGCCTCGGCGGTGCGGGCGCGGATCGTGGCGTCGGAGGCGGCCAACCGCTGGTTCAGCTCGGCCTCGAGCGTCTTGCGCTTGGCATCGGCTTCCGCCGAAAGGGTATTGCGGGTGTCCTGAGCGATGCCCTGAGCCTTGGCCTGCGCCTCGCGGAGGGACTTCTCGTAGGCGGCGCCGGCGGCGTCGGCCTCGGCCTTCATGCGTTGCGCCTGGTCGAGATCGGCGGACAGCCGGTTCGAGCGGTCGTTGAGGATCGCCTCGATGCGGGGCAGCGCCACCTTGGACATGAGGTAGTAGAGCAGGCCGAAGGCCAGAGCGAGCCAGATCAGCTGCGAGAGAAAGGTATGGCTCTCGAAGGGCGGGAAGGCCGCGCCGTGCCCGCCGGGCGCATGCTCGGTATGGGTCTGGGTGCTCCCGGGCGGAACGATCTTCGTATCCGCATTCGGGGAGGGGGTCGTGAGGGGATTCTTCTCGGCCATGGCCCTGTCCGGTGACGTCGGAAGGCCGGCTCCGCGGGCGGAGCGGCCGGATCAGCGAGCGGGGGAGGGAAGATCGGCTGAAGGCGCGACCTCCCGCTCCCCCGATAATCGACGCGTCAGACGGCGAAGAGCAGCAGCAGGGCGACGAGCAGCGAGAAGATGCCCAGCGCCTCGGTGAGCGCGAAGCCGAGGAGGAGGTTGGTGCGCTGGCTATCGGCGGCCGACGGGTTGCGCAGGGCGCCCGAGTAGAACTGGCCGAACAGGTTGCCGAGGCCGATGCTGGCGCCCGCCATGCCAAGGCAGGCGAGGCCGGCGCCGATGTACTTCGCAGCGACGGGATCCATGAAACACTCCTGAGGTTCGAACGAGGGTTCTCGGGGGAAGGGTCCGACCGATGAGGATCAGTGGCCGGGGTGAAGGGCGTCGGCGAGATAGACCGCCGTGAGCGTCGCGAAGACGTAAGCCTGGAGGGCCGCGACGAGGAACTCGAGAGCCGTCAGCGCGATGGTCAGCGCGAGCGGCAGGGGCGAGAGCACGCCCCAGGCGCCGGCCACCAGCAGCTGGACCACGAAGAAGGCAAAGATCTTCAGCGCGATGTGACCGGCCAGGATGTTGGCGAAGAGACGCACCGAGAGGCTGATCGGACGCGACAGGAACGACACGATCTCGATCGGCACCATGATGAGGAGCAGCGGCTTCGGCACGCCCGACGGGACGAACACGCCGAGGAAGTGGGTGCCGTGCTTGGCGACGCCGTAGATCACCACGGTGAGGATGACCACCAGGGCGAGGCCGAAGGTGACGATCAGATGGCTCGTCACCGCGAAGGCGTAGGGGATCATCCCGAGCAGGTTCAGGATGAGCACGAACATGAAGAGAGAGAACACCAGGGGCAGGAAGCGCTTGCCCTCGGCGCCGGTCGCCTGGTGAACCGTATCGGCGATAAATTCGTAGAGGGTCTCGGCCAAAGCCTGCAGGCGACCCGGCACCACGGAGCGGCCCGAGGTGGCTACGATGGTGAGGAGCGCGATGATGCCCACCGCAACGAACATGTAGAGAGCCGATTGCGTGAACGCGATCTGCTGGTTGCCGATATGCCCCAGCGAGACGAGCGGCTGCAGCTCGAACTGGTGGATCGGGTCGACACTGACCGCCATGTGCTCGCTTCCGCCCTTCTTCGAGTCGCGCCGGGCGCCTGGCGGCTCCCGTGTTGCGCGTCGCCCTTACACGATGCCGGGCGAGTCTCAAGACCCTTCCGGTCGATCTTTCTCAGCTTTCTGGCCGCTGAAGCCGCTCACCCGCATGACGTTGTAGATACCGGTCACGAAACCGAGCATCAGCAACACGATCATTCCCCAGGGCTTGGTGCCCAGAAGATGATCGAACAGGTATCCGAGAATTCCTCCGGCGATCACGCCCGCGATGAACTCGGTCGAGAGGCGCATGGCCTGCCCGAGCGGAGCCGATCCACCGGGCGCACCGTTGCGCGCAGGCCCGCCGGGAGCGGCTTTCGGCCGCCTGCCCTCGAGCTGCGTCTCGAGACGTCTGAGCCTCGCGGAGAGATCGCCGTCGTCGGGAGCCCCACCCGGCCCACTCCCGCTGCCTGAAGGATCGCCGCTCACGGGCGACCCCACATGTCGTCGGGAGCGGAGGGAAAAGGCTCGCCCCCTCGGCGCGGCGCACCATAGTTTCGCCATCCTGACGAGTCAAGGCACGGCTGGCTCAGCTTAAGCCGTTGATTTTTCATAGCAATCCGAGTTTTTCCGCACCTTTTCGAGGCCGATCGGCTACGCGCCGATGATCGGCTTGATGATCTTCTCCATCTCTTCGATCGACAACGCGCCGTTATGCTTGGTGCCGTTGATGAAGAACGTCGGTGTGGAATCGACCTTGAAGGTTTCGAGGCCGCGGGTCTTCACCGCATTGATGGCCGCGTAGGTGTTCTGATCCTTCAAGCAGGCTTCGAACTTCTCTTTCGAGAAGCCCGCCTGCCGCACGATCTGCTCGAGGGCATCGACCGGAGACTGCGGCTTACGCACGAAGGCCCAGTTCTGCTGCTGATCGAACAAGAGATCGGAGATCGGGTAATACTTGTCGTTCCCGTCGCAGCGGGCGAGCATGAAGGCCGCCGTCGACAGCGGGTCGAGCGGGAACTCGCGGAGCGTGAAGCGCACCTTGCCCGTATCGATGTAGCGCTCCTTCAGGACCGGATACGTGGTCGCGTGGAAATGGGCGCAGTGCGAGCAGGTCAGCGAGGCGTACTCGATGATCGTGCACTTGGCATCCGCCGGCCCGAGCCAGACGTCGCCGAGCGGACCTGGCTGCATCAGGGCGGCCGTGTCCGCCGATTGCGCCACCGCATCGGCAATGAGGCGGGGCATGAGGATGGCCGCGCCGAGGGCGAGACCGGTGGTCTTGAGGGCGTCGCGCCGGGTGATCATGGCAGGGACGGGCTCCTTGGGGGCCCAATCCGGGCCCGGGACATGCGAGGTATAGGCGGAACGGCGTCGCACGGGCCGCGGACGCGTCGCCGCACGGGTCGAGCGCCCCTTACCACGGCGAGCGCGCGCGAGGCAGCCCCGGTCTCAGGTGCGTCCGGCCACCACGGCGATGCCGAGCCGGTCCAGGGCGTCGCGCAGGGGATCGTGCTCGATGCGCGAGACCGCCAAGGCCACCTCGCCGCGCCGGGCGGGATCCAAGGGTGGGACCGGTCGGCGGCGGAGGGGCCGGCGCAGGCGGTCCTGCCGGAGCACGATCTTGCCGATACAGGCCCAGCCGTAATGCGCATTGACCCGCTCGATCACCACCGGGGCGAGATGCTGGAGTTCGAGAGCGAAGGCGCCCTCCACCCGAACCACCAGGGTGCCGGGCTCCGGACGCCCCTCGGCGTCGCGGCGGGCGCGGCGGGGCCATTCGAGCTTGACCGGCTGGCAGGCATCCGCGAGGCGCGACCCGACGATGCCAGGCCAGACCGCCAGGATGTCCGCCGAGGCGAACCCCTGCGCGGCGAAGGCGGGACCGACACAGTCACCGATCAATTCGGCCAGGGGTTTCGCGCGCGCCATCGGAGATCCGGTGGGTGAGGGAACGGGATTGTAGCCCAAGGTCGTGCGCGTCGGGAGTCGCGCGGGGCCGGGACGCCTGTGTGACCGATCTTCCCTACCGGTTCCTCTCGAATTGCAGTTCGCGCGCCGATCACGACGCGAGCCCGGCGTCCTGCTCGGCGAGCCGCCGATTCTTCCGGAAAGACGGTGCGTCGCGGATTTTTGTCGTCCCGGTGGAGAGCCCCACCGCTTTTGCGGTCGGCGCGGCCCGGCTATGGGTTCGCGCCATGTCCGCGCCCGCCGCCTCGGCCGACGACCTGCTCGCCTGGTACGACCGGCACCGCCGCGCGCTGCCCTGGCGCGCCCTGCCGGGACAGCGTTCCGACCCCTACCGCGTCTGGCTGTCGGAAGTGATGCTGCAGCAGACGACGGTCGCGGCGGTCAAACCGTATTTCGAGAAGTTCCTGACGCTCTTTCCCAGCGTCGATGCGCTCGCCGCCGCTCCGGAAGAGTCGGTGATGTCCGCCTGGGCCGGGCTCGGCTACTATTCCCGAGCGCGTAATCTCCATGCCTGCGCCAAGGCGGTGGCCACAGCCGGACGCTTCCCCGATACCGAGGAGGGCCTGCGCAAGCTCCCCGGCATCGGCGCCTACACGGCAGGCGCCATCGCGGCCATCGCCTTCAATCGCCCCGCGGCGGCGGTCGATGGCAATGTCGAGCGGGTGATGACGCGCCTCCACGCGATCGAGACGCCGTTGCCCGCCGCCCGTCCGCAGATCCGCGCGCTCACGCAAGCGCTCGTGCCGCACGACCGACCGGGGGATTTCGCGCAAGCCGTGATGGATCTCGGGGCGACGCTCTGCACGCCGCGACGCCCCGCTTGCGCACTGTGCCCGTGGATGCGCCCCTGCCACGCCCGCGCCGAAGGTTTGCAGGAGACCTTTCCGCGCAAGGTGAAGAAGGAGAAGGGGACCTTGCGCAAGGGCGCCGCCTTCGTCGCCCTCAGGGCCGGCGACGAGGCGATCCTCCTGCGCACGCGACCGGCGGAAGGTCTGCTCGGGGCCATGGCGGAACCGCCGGGCAGTCCATGGCTGCCCGATTACGATCCGGCCAAGGGCCTGCTCGACGCACCGCTGGATGCCCGATGGAAGCGTCTTCCGGGCGTCGTGAAGCACGGCTTCACGCATTTCCCGCTGGAACTGACGGTGTTCTTCGCCCGCGTCGCGGCGGGCACGGTGGCCCCGGACGGCATGCGCTTCACGCCCCGCGAGAAGCTCGATACGGAGCCGTTGCCTGGGGCGATGAAGAAGGTGCTGGCCCATGCGCTGACCGGCCCGGCCCCGGTCACCACGGCATCGGTGCCACCCCCGCGAGAACCGGATCTCGCCACCCCGCCCGAGCCTGAACCGGTCAAGCGTCGCGGACCGCTGCCCAAGCCGCCCTCATCCCGGCCGTCCGACCTGGCGCGGATCGTCAAGAAGGCGCCCAAGCCCCTCAAGACGCGCTGAGCGAAGAACCAGTGGTGCCGCCCCGACCGGGACCTCGGATCGCGCGCGTGCATGCCGATCCGCGGGAGCACGGCAGGAGCAGGCCAACCCGGCGTTGCGCCCAGGCGCCGGATCGGTTATCCGTCCCGCCGATTTCCCTTTCGGAACCGTCAGGATCGCGGTGCCCTGCGCACCCCGATCCGTCTTTCGTTTCAGCCGGGGATGTCGGCCCTCGACCATCGCTTGTTTCAGCATGCGTCGGCCCTCCGAGAGGAGGTTGGCTCGGCCGGATCGTTCCATCCGGCGGCCGGCGATGACGGGGGTCCTTGCCACGCTTGCCGTCGACGCGGCCTCCCGCGGGAGGCCATCTAGGAGAGAGAATGTCCGCTGGTCTGAACGTTTTCCAGCCGAGCCGCGAAGATTTCGCGAGCTTGCTTGAGGAGAGCTTCCTCAATCACGAGATCACCGAGGGTTCGGTCGTCAAGGGTCGCGTCGTCGCGATCGAGAAGGACGTCGCCGTCATCGACATCGGCGCCAAGACCGAAGGTCGCGTCGCCCTCAAGGAGTTCAACGGCCCCGGCCGCGACGGCGATCTGGCCGTCGGCGACGAGGTCGAGGTCTATGTCGACCGCATCGAGAACGCGCTCGGCGAGGCCGTCATCTCGCGCGACAAGGCGCGCCGCGAGGAGAGCTGGGTCAAGCTTGAGAAGGCCTTCGAGGCCAACGAGCGCGTGACCGGCACGATCTTCAACCAGGTCAAGGGCGGCTACACCGTCGATCTCGACGGCGCCGTGGCGTTCCTGCCGCGTTCGCAGGTCGATATCCGCCCGGTGCGCGACGTGACCCCGCTGCTCGGCACGCCCCAGCCGTTCCAGATCCTCAAGATGGATCGCCGCCGCGGCAACATCGTCGTGTCGCGCCGCACCGTTCTCGAGGAAAGCCGCGCCGAGCAGCGTTCTGAGCTGGTGGCCAACCTTGAGGAAGGTCAGGTCATCGACGGCGTCGTCAAGAACATCACCGAGTACGGCGCCTTCGTCGATCTCGGCGGCATCGACGGCCTGCTGCACGTCACCGACATGGCATGGCGCCGCGTGAACCACCCGTCCGAGGTCGTGACCATCGGCCAGACGGTGAAGGTCAAGATCATCAAGATCAACCACGAGACGCACCGCATCTCGCTCGGCATCAAGCAGCTGCTCGCCGATCCGTGGGAGGGCATCGCCGCCCGCTACCCGGAGGGTGCCAAGCTCAAGGGCCGCGTGACCAACATCACCGATTACGGCGCCTTCGTGGAGCTGGAGCCGGGCATCGAAGGCCTGATCCACGTCTCCGAGATGAGCTGGACCAAAAAGAACGTCCATCCGGGCAAGATCGTCTCCACCTCTCAGGAGGTCGAGGTGCAGATCCTGGAAGTCGATTCGGTCAAGCGCCGCATCTCGCTCGGCCTCAAGCAGACCCTGCAGAACCCCTGGGACGCCTTCGCCGAGAAGCACCCGGTCGGCTCCGAGGTCGAGGGCGAGGTCAAGAACAAGACCGAGTTCGGCCTGTTCATCGGCCTTGAGGGCGATGTCGACGGCATGGTTCACCTGTCGGATCTCGACTGGAACCGTCCCGGCGAGCAGGTGATCGAGGAGTACAAGAAGGGCGATATCGTGCGCGCCCAGGTTCTCGACGTCGATGTCGAGAAGGAGCGCATCTCGCTCGGCGTGAAGCAGCTCGGCGGCGATCCCTTCGCGGAGGCCGGCGAGATCAAGAAGGGCCAGATCGTCACCTGCGAGATCGTCGAGGTGAAGGATTCGGGCCTCGAAGTGAAGCTCGTCGACACCGACATGCAGACCTTCATCCGTCGCGCCGAGCTCGCCCGCGACCGTGCCGACCAGCGCCCCGAGCGGTTCGCCGCCGGTGAGAAGGTCGATGCCCGCGTGGTGCAGTTCGACCGCAAGGCCCGCCGCGTGCAGGTCTCGATCAAGGCCCTCGAAGTCGCCGAGGAGAAGGAAGCGATGGCCCAGTTCGGCTCGGCCGATTCGGGTGCCTCGCTCGGCGACATCCTCGGTGCCGCCTTCAACAAGAAGAAGGGCGGCGACGAAGAGTAAGGCGAAGCGCCCCGGGCCATCGGCCCGGGGAAGCCTTCGGCTCACGCGACGTCCCGTACCAACGGCCCGAAAAGCTTCGCTTTTCGGGCCGTTTCCGTTTGCGTTGTCCGCCGATCGTAGCGATGCCGCCTTGATCGTCCCCCGTGCCCGTCGGAGCAGGAGGGGCATGCCAGTCACCCTCCGGGCGCGTACGGTCGCGTCGTTCGAGTGGGTTGTTGTGTCATCGGGAACCGCCCGCCACGCGCGGCATGAGTGAGGATCGCGTGTCGAAACCCTCTCAGGACGATGGCCCGGTCGATCGGATGCGGATCGGCCTTCGCAGGCGGCTCGACGGCCTCTTGCGCGGCCGACGACGCAGCGCCGCTCTCCCAGTCGATTTCGACGCGGATCTCTATCTCGATCTCAACGCCGATGTGGCCATGGCCGTCGAGGCTGGCCACATCGCGTCGGCCGCCGAACATTGGCGCCATTTCGGTCGCCGCGAGCGTCGCGCCTACCGCTTGCCGATCCCGACGGCGGCCCTTGGTGGGGATATCGTCGGCGCGGGGACCTTCCGCTATCCGTATCGGGCGGTCGGCAGCCTGCCGCGGATCGAGTTCGCCGAACCCGCCATCGGTGGGGAAGACGGGGCGATTGCGCGTCGCCTCATCGCCGCTTGGCGTCACTCCGCCGCCGCTGCGCCGAACGCCGTCGAGGAGGGAATGTGGGCCGCCCGCACCCAGGGCTTCTCGGCCTTCCATAGGGCATTGCACGGAGGGGACGCGCCGGCTTTGGCCGCGATGCTCGTCGACCTGTTCCAGTCGCACCTCGCGCACGGCATCGCCATGGGCCGCACCACCGCGACGCTCGCCCGTCACGCGCCCGACACCTTCGCCGCCGGATGGCACGATCGCCTGCTGAGGCTTGCCGAGGCCCTCGCGGTCGAGCCGGTCCGCTGCCCCGAACAGGGCGACTACGCGCGACCGCTGGAATCCATCACGGGACTCGAACGCATCGAGGCCGCCCTCGGCTTTCCGCTGACCTTTCCGAATGTCGGTGCGCCCTACGGCGTACGCCTCGGCGGGAGCATCCTGCCCGAGCATGCCTTCAGCCACGCCTACGCTGCCCGGCGCATCCGTGATCTCCGACCCGGTCCGCGACTGGCCGAGATCGGCGGCGGATTCGGCGGCCTCGCTTGGTATCTGCACGATGCCGCGCAGAGCTACACGATCCTGGATCTGCCGTTCACCAACGTGATTCAGGGATGGTTCCTGCTCAAGGCCGGGCTCCCCGTCTCCCTCTCCGGCGAGGCCGATGCGCGGATCAGGATCCTGCCGTGGTGGGAAATCCATCGCGACGAGCGATACGACCTCGTCATCAACCAGGATTCGATACCGGAAATGCCACCGGATACGGCCGAGATGTATGTGGGCCGGATCCGCGAAATCGCGCCGCTCTTCTACTCGATCAATCAGGAAGCGGCCGCCGTGAACACGGATGCGTTCCGGCAGGGTGTCGTGCCCGACCTCGTTGCCCGGGACGGCGGCTATCGCCGCCTCAGCCGGAACCTCTTCTGGCTGCGCGACGGCTATGTGGAAGAGGTCTACGCCCGCCGCGGGTAAAGAGCCCGCGCTGACACGCCCCGCGGCATCAACCCCTTGCCGCCCCGCCATCGGCGGGTCTAAACACGGCCGCAAGGTCGAGCGGCCTGCACGAATCCAGATGCGTCAAGGACTTGGCCGCGAGTCGGGCCAGGGTGACGCCCAGGCTCGGACGCAGGTTGCCCGAATGGACAAGTGTGGTTCGCCATACCGCGGCGCATCCTGCGGCGGGCGAATCGCGAGGCGGCCTGAATGAGGCCGAACGCCAGGGAGTGGACCGTCGGATGGCCGCAGACGCCGAGTTTCTGATCGACCGCCGTCGTCTGCGCCGCAAGCTGACCTTGTGGCGGGTGATCGGCATCGGCGCGCTCATCGTTGCTGTGGGCGCTGTCGGCTACCGGGCCCGGATCGGCGAGGGACGATTCTTCGCGCCCAAGCGGGATCAGATCGCGCGCATTTCCATCGGCGGCTTCATCGCCGGCAGCGAATCCACCCGCAAGCTGATCGAACGCGTCGGCAAGGCCGACTCGGTGAAGGGCGTCGTCCTCTCGATCTCGTCGCCCGGTGGGACGACGACGGGTTCGGAGGAACTGTACCGCAACATCCGCGCGCTCGCCGACAAGAAGCCGGTCGTCGCTTTCGTGGACGGCACGGCAGCCTCGGGCGCCTACATCACGGCGATTGCCGCCGATCACATCGTCGCCCGCGAGACCGCCCTCGTCGGCTCCATCGGCGTCCTGTTTCAATATCCCGAAGTGTCCGGCCTGCTCGATCGGGTGGGCGTGAAGGTTGAGACGGTCAAGTCATCGCCGTTGAAGGCCGAGCCCTCGGGCTTCGCTCCGACCTCGCCGGAGGCCCGCGCTGCCCTCTCGGCGATCGTGATGGACACCTATGGCTGGTTTCGCGGGCTCGTCGCCGAACGTCGCGGCATGAACGAGCAGCAGCTCGCGGCGGTGGCCGATGGACGCGTGTTCAGCGGGCGCCAGAGCATTCCGCTCAAGCTCGTGGACGAACTCGGCGACGAGCGTCAGGCGGTGGTTTGGCTCGAGCAGAAGCGGGACGTGCCGAAGGACCTGCCGGTGAACGACTGGAAGCCGAAATCCGAGGGCGGCTTGACCCTCTGGTCATCCCTCGGCGGTGCTGCGGACTTCGCCGGTTTCGCCGGACTTGCTGCACGGCTGCGGGCGGTCGGCGCCGAGACGGCGGCGTTGGAGCAGGGCGGCCTCCTCGCCGTCTGGCGTCCGGCGCCCTGATCCACCCCCGCATGCCGCACCTGCCCCGCATCCGGAAGATGGCCGTATGATCAAGTCCGAACTCGTGCTCAAGATCGCCGAGCAGAATCCGCATCTCTACCAGCGGGACGTGGAGACTCTCGTCAACGCGATCCTCGACACCATCGCCGATGCGTTGGCACAGGGCGACCGGGTCGAGCTTCGCGGTTTCGGTGCCTTCTCGGTGAAGCGCCGGGAAGCCCGGCGCGGTCGCAATCCCCGCACCGGCGAATCGGTCGCCGTGTCCGAGAAGGCGATCCCCGTCTTCAAGACCGGCAAGGAGATGCGGCTGCGCCTGAACAAGGCCGGCATCGGCGAGGAGCGGGCCGAGGCGTGAGCCCTCTGTAGAACTGCCCCGTGACGGCGACGGTGTCTCGCCCTAACTCACCCTGAGAACAGCACCCGCCGTTGCCGGTCGGGCGCCAAGGCCCTTCACTCGCGCCGTCCGAGCCGTCCAGGCTCCCGCGGCGGCTCGCACCGGGCGTCGCCCCGGTACGCGCCGGCCGGGTCGGCGAGACCGATCCGTCGGAGACACGTTGGAATGATTCGTTTCCTGAAAGCTCTGGTGCTCCTGCCGGTCGCGATCGTGGTCGTGCTGCTGGCGGTCGCCAACCGTCAGGCCGTGACCCTGTCCTTCGACCCGTTCTCGCCGGAGCCCCTGTTCAGCGCGGTTCTGCCGCTCTACGCGGTGCTGTTCGGCGCCGTCGCCCTCGGCGTCGTGTTCGGCGGCATCGGCAGCTGGCTCGGTCAGAGCGGCACCCGCCAGAGGGCCCGCTACCACCGCCGCGAGGCCGACCGTCTCGCCAAGGAAGCCGCCACCCTGAAGACCTTCGGCGCACCGGGCGTCGAGCCCGGCTACGCGCCGGTTTCCGGCCATACGGCGCTGCCGGCTCCCGCCGGGCGCTGAGCGTTCACACTCCCGTCCCGATGTCGAACGTGCGCGTCAAGATTTGCGGTCTCTCCACAGAGACGACGCTCGACGCCGCGCTCGATGCGGGAGCCGATCTCGTCGGCTTCGTGCATTTTGCCAAAAGCCCCCGCCATCTCTCCCTTGAGGCGGCGGGCCGCCTCGCAGGCCGGGCGGGCGGTCGCGCGGAGCGTGTGCTTCTCTTGGTCGATCCCGACGACGACCTGCTGGCGGCGGCCATCGAGGCGGTCGATCCGGATTTGATCCAGTTGCACGGCCGAGAATCGCCGGAACGCGTGGCGTTTCTGCGTAGGCACGGTGGGCGGCCAATCATGAAGGCGCTCGGCATCGCGCGCGCCGAAGATCTTGCGGCTTTGGCGGTCTGGTCAGATGTGGCCGACCGGCTGCTTCTGGACGCCAAACCGCCTCCCGGCGCGCCGCTTCCCGGCGGCAACGGGATCGCCTTCGATTGGGATCTGCTGGCGCAGTCGCGTTTGCCGGAGCACACGATGCTGTCGGGCGGAATCGATGCTTCCAACGTCGCCGAAGCACTGGCCCGCACAGGTCTCTCGGCGGTCGATGTCTCTTCGGGCGTGGAGGTTCGCCCCGGCGAGAAGGATCCGGCCCGCATCGCCGCCTTCGTGACCGCCGCCCGTGGCCGGCCGACGATCAGGCAACGCGGCTAACGACATTCCCACGCAACGAGCCGAGAAGGCTCCGTCGCCGTCGATCCGCGGACCAACGAAAGTAGCCCGTCACTTCGCCGATCGGCAGCTCGCAGCTCGGGGCCCGTCCCGCACCGGTGCCGATAGCTTCCACTTGGTTCAGGCGAGCCGATCGAGAGTACGTCTCCAGCCGGCAAACCCGCCCCGACGAGATCCCGAAGCCCGAGGAAGCACGGGACGTCGCATTGCGGCCGGCCTCCCATGGGTCTAGCACGCGCAATCAGAAAGATTGACGCCTGATCGAGGACTGCCCGTCGTGACCCTGAACCCCGCACCGAACTCCTTCCGCACCGGGCCGGACGAGCGCGGCCGCTTCGGCATCTTCGGCGGCCGCTTCGTGGCCGAGACGCTGATGCCGCTGATCCTCGATCTGGAGAAGGCCTACGAGGACGCGAAGTCCGATCCGTCCTTTAAGGACGATATGGAGAGCTACGGCACCCATTATATCGGCCGCCCGAGCCCGCTCTACTATGCCGAGCGCCTGACCGAGCATTTCCGCGCGCAGGCACCGAAGGGCAACGGCGCCAAGATCTATTTCAAGCGCGAGGAGCTGAATCACACCGGCTCGCACAAGGTGAACAATGTGCTCGGCCAGATTCTTCTGGCCCGCCGCATGGGCAAGCCCCGGATCATCGCCGAAACCGGCGCCGGCCAGCACGGCGTCGCGACCGCGACCCTCTGCGCCCGCTTCGGCCTGAAATGCGTGGTCTATATGGGAGCCGTCGACGTCGAGCGGCAGGCGCCGAACGTATTCCGCATGAAGATGCTGGGCGCCGAGGTCGTACCGGTGCAGTCCGGCACCCGGACCCTCAAGGACGCGATGAACGAGGCGCTGCGCGATTGGGTCACCAACGTGGCCGACACCTTCTACTGCATCGGCACGGTGGCGGGTCCTCACCCATACCCGGCGATGGTGCGCGATTTCCAATCCGTGATCGGTCACGAAACCAAGGCGCAGATGCTGGCCCTGGAGGGGCGCCTGCCCGATTCGCTGATTGCCTGCATCGGCGGCGGCTCGAACGCGATGGGCCTGTTCCATCCCTTCCTCGACGACCGCGAGGTCGAGATTTACGGCGTCGAGGCCGCCGGCCACGGTGTCCAGAGCGGTCTGCACGCGGCCTCCCTGACGGGCGGCAAGCCGGGCGTGCTGCACGGCAACCGGACCTACCTGCTCATGGATGCCGACGGGCAGATCGCCGACGCGCACTCGATCTCGGCGGGCCTGGATTATCCGGGCATCGGCCCGGAGCACGCCTGGTTGCACGAGGCCGGCCGCGTCACCTACCTCTCTGCGACTGATTCCGAGACGCTGGAGGCGTTCAAGCTCTGCTCCTCCCTGGAAGGAATCATTCCGGCGCTGGAGCCGGCCCATGCCCTCTCCAAGGTCGCCGAGCTGGCTCCCACGAAGCCGGCCGATCACCTGATGGTGCTCAATCTCTCGGGGCGTGGCGACAAGGATATTCCCCAAGTCGCCCGCATCTTCGGCCAGACGCTCTGACGTCCGCCTGAGCATCCCGCGAAGAACCTGCAGCTCGAGGGCTGCAGGCCGTTGACACCCCCGCCCCCTTCTTCCTATATCGCCGCCCACCGGGGGACGCCGCAGCGCCCCCCGCGACGGTGGCGGGGTAGCTCAGCTGGTTAGAGCAGAGGAATCATAATCCTTGTGTCGGGGGTTCAAATCCCTCCCTCGCTACCAAAATTCTTCAATCAATTATCGAGTTATTCTGCCAAGCCCCGGATCGACTGTCCGGGGCTTTATGCTGTCCGGCCTATCCCTTGGCTGTGATATCCGGACTTTTTACCGGTGCATCTCACCGAGATCATGCCCGGTCATGCCTCAGGATCCGATCGTCTCGCACCGTGTTTGGCGGTGGCAGGCCCAAGCACAAAACGGGTTCACCCGAAGGTCCTGGGGAAGCCCTGGCAGCACCTGGCAGCATGAACCGCCGCTCCTGTTCCTGAGGCCGTAAAGTGCCCGCCGCTGCATCCTGAAGGGGTTCCACCAGGGCCGACATCGGCAGCCGCCCAGGTTACTCTGTTGCCCCGCCGGCATCATCGCTCGACGATACCCTATCCCACGACGATCAATGGCAGGGCCGATCGCTCCGTTGCGCTTCCCTCGCGCGGATGGGCCCATAGCAGCCCCTCTATCGTCTCAGATCAGCGTCGCGCGGAGGCGCCTAAGTTTCCTTCCCCTACGATGGAAAGCGGCCCGGCGAAGGTATCGGTCGTCAAACCTCAAAAGCCGCCCCAAGGCAGATCGAGAACGATCTATTGAGCCACGAAGGTGGACGTCATTTCTGCCAAAATCGAATCATGAGGGATACGTGGCCTGCACGTTACATTCTTCGCTTGCAGCAATAAGCAATATGAGACTCTGCGCCCACATGTTTGGCCGCAGTAGCAACACAGTTCCTCTTGGATTTTAGCAGAGTTACCACTATCGTAGTTGACGAAAGATAATATTTTTCCGCATCCGTAACGATATCGCCGAACGAGGAAAACACCTCAACGGGATGACACGGGCTGCACCGCATATCACCGACTGCCACCGATGTTGACCATCCGAAATCGGTTTCTTGTGTCGATCCGCTTTTTATAAGAAAATCAGCATGAGCAGATGCGGATGCGACCAATGCTTTCAAAAGTTGTTGCGCGGCATCTGTTGAGCGTTTTCGTTGTTCTCGTCGCCCTGCGCGTTTCGGCTGCTGCCGAACCGATCGTCGTTGTCGGAAAAGATTTTACGGAACAGGGTCTCGTCGCAGAACTGACGCGACAGCTTCTCGCCTCGAAAGGCTTCGATGCCCAAAAGGTCCAAGGCTTGAGCACCTCAGAGATGCACGCGCATATGCGGGCGAGAAGAGGTGACATCTATTGGGAATATACGACCACGCGCCTCTCGCTGATCTATGGCGACCGGGCGAACTACGACAAGGGCGCGGCCTATGCCCGGCTGCGAGAACTCGATCTGTCGATCGGATACACTTGGCTGAGACCGACGGACATCAACAATACCTATGCCCTCGCAATGCGTACCCAATCGTCGCAGGCGCTGAAGATCGCGACGATCTCCGAACTCTTTGCCGCCATCGGGAGAGGTGTGAATCTGATCGTTGGCATCAACAAGGAGTTTGCGGAACGTCCGGATGGGTTGGAGCCGCTCGAACGCACTTACGGCAGTCGTTTTCCTCGAGAGATCGTCAGGCAGGTCGACACCGACTATATCTATCAGGCACTCCGGATATCCGGCGTCGATGTCGGCGTCGTTTTTTCCACGGATGGACGTATCAGCGGCTACGACCTCCAAATCCTCCGTGATGACAGAGGCTTCTTCTTCAATTATTTTCTCGCACCGATCATCAAGACCGAGACGGCACAAGCTCATCCGACGCTGGTGCAGATCTTGGAAACGTTGTCGTCGAAACTCGATAGTGCGACGATCACTCGGTTGAACGCCGAGGTGGACGTCAAAAGGCGCCTGATCAGGGACGTCGCCGCTGAATTTCTTAAGGACAGCGGTCTCATCCAGGGCAATCGATGAGCGGACAGACGTTCACCGCATCCCGACATCCATCCGCCGAGCAAAATCACAGCATCGGTCCAGCCGAGCGAAGATCGCCCCCAACCTCGACGGCTGCCATGACAAGGTGCCGTCCATGGACGGCACCCTTCACCACATTCAGTACATCGGAGTGCCGCCGGTGACCGGGACGAGGGCACCCGACATGTAGCTGCCCTCGCGCGAGGCGAGCAGCACATAGGCGGGAGCGAGTTCCGCTGGCTGACCGGCCCGCCCGAGCGGCGTATCGGCCCCGAGTTGCTCGATCTGTTCCGGCGTCTTGGCGATCGGCTGGATCGGCGTCCAGACCGGCCCGGGAGCCACGCAATTCACCCGAATGCCCTTAGGTGCCAGGAGGTTCGACAGGCCGATGGTCAGGCTCGCGATCGCCCCCTTGGTTGCGGCGTAGATCAGCATCGAGCTGTCCGCGACCTTGGCCTGCTGACTCGTCGAATTGACGATGGCCGAGCCCGGGCGCAGGTGCGGCAGCGCGGCCTGGGCGAGGTAATACATGGCGAAGACGTTGGCGCGGAACGCCCCTTCGAGATCGTGGGACGTCACATCGTCCAGACCCTCGTTGATGGTCTGTGCGGCCGCATTGTTGACGAGGATGTCGAGGCGGCCGAGCTCGGACACGGTGCGCGCGACGATGGCGCGGCAATGGTCCTCGTCGCGCAGGTCGCCCGGCAGCAGCAGCGCGCGCCGGCCGGCCTGCTCGACCCACCGTGCCGTCTCCTCGGCATCCGATTGCTCGACGTCGAGATAAGAGATGGCCACGTCGGCTCCCTCGCGGGCATAGGCGATGGCGACGGCGCGGCCGATACCGGAATCGCCGCCGGTGATCAGCGCGACCTGATCGGTCAGCAGACCCTTGCCCACATAGCTCATCTCACCGTGATCCGGCGCGGGCGTCATCTTCGAACTGAGCCCCGGCCGCTCCTGCTGCTGCGCCCCTGGGAAAGGGGGACGCGGACCGGCCTCGTGCGGATCGATCGTCATGGTGGCTCCTCGATAGCGCCTGGGGGGCTCCTCGGGAGCGCCACCTGCGGTATCCGGTAACGTGTCTGGCCCCACTTGGTGGCCGCGACAGAATGGTGCCGAGATGTGCAACCTCTACAGCCTGACGAAGAGCCAGGATGAGATCCGGCGAGCCTTCCGGATTGACGACGACCGCACCGGCAACCTTCCGCCCTTGCCCGGCATCTTTCCCAATACCGCTGCGCCGATCATTCATAACCACGAGGGCCGGCGGGTGCTGGCGATGCATCGCTGGGGCATGCCGTCTCCGGCCTTCGCGCTTGAGGGCAAGCGAGTCGATCCCGGCGTGACCAATGTGCGCAACACCGGCTCACCGCATTGGCGCCGCTGGCTCGGCCCCGAGCATCGCTGCCTCGTGCCGCTCTCCGCCTTCAGCGAGTTCAACAAGGCGGAGGGCGGAGATGTGTGGTTCGCCCTCGGTGCGGAACGCCCGCTCGCGGGCTTCGCCGGTATCAGGACCGAGGGTTGGACCTCCGTGCGCAAGCTCAAGGATGGCGAGACCACGGACGACCTCTACGCCTTCCTGACCTGTCCCCCGAATGAGGAAGTCGGCGCGGTGCATCCGAAAGCGATGCCGGTGATCCTGACCACGGAAGACGAGTGGGAGACATGGCTACGAGCGCCATGGTCCGAAGCGAAGAAACTCCAACGTCCTCTGCGAGATGGTTCTCTCACCCTGGTCGGGCGTGGCATGAAACATGACGATGCCCGCTGATCGCAGGACCGGTGACCCCTTCGGCCGGATGCATGAGCCGGTGAAGCGCGCCACGACCAAGACCGACACCGGCCCTACGCTGTTCGACGAGGTTTCCGCGCGCCTGCCGCTCTTCGACGGCCTCACCGGAGACAGCGTCGAACGCCTCAGTTCATCGGGCTACGGGCGCGGATTGCTGACGGCGTCGCTCCGAGCACGGCTGCGAAAGGCGGGCTTTGCCGATATGGGCGCGCTGGTCCGCGCCTCGCCGACGGATCTTCTGGCCGTGCGCAAGATCGGTCCGCTGCGGGTCGCCGCATTGCGAACCCACCTGCTCGGCGAACTCGCCAGAATGGTGCCGGGCGCCCGCGCCGATCACGACACGGAGGCAACCCAGCGGCGACGGCTCGAGCGCCTGCGCAATGCGCCGGCGGCTACGCTTTCCCTCGAACCGTCCCTTCGCGCGCGGCTCGCTCGGGCCTTCACGACCGGGGCCGATCTGGCCCAGCGGCGCAGGACCGAGATCGGGACGGACCTCGGGATTGCCTCGGTCGATCTCGACCGGATCGTCGTCGCTCTCATGCGGGCGGTGCAGCCGGACCCGTCCCCGGCAACCTCGAACATTCGTACACGCGACGATGGGGTGGAGCAGGATGCAGGGGACCGGCTGGATCGAGCCGAATTGCTGAAAGAGCGCGATCGGGAATGGGACGCGGCAGCCCCCGCCGCCGAGGCCCGGCCCCGCGGCAGGTCCTGAACCAAGGTCGGCACCCATCGGCAGCCTGTCCCCGCCGCGTCGTCTCGGCTATCTTGGCCGTATGAAGCGGCATCTCGATTCGTCCACGCTGCGACGCCTCGCGGCGGGCCTCATCCTCGGATCCGGCCTCGTCGGAGCAACACCGGCCCTGGCGCAGAGCGTCCTGCCGTTCGCGGGCTTCGCGCCGCTGCCCACCTTCGCTTGGTCGACACCGAGCGTCGACGGCGTTTCGCGCTGGTCCGGCTCCTACGCCGCCCTGTCGACCGGCTACGCGTTTTCCTCGTCCAAGCATTTCGGCAGCTATGGCGGCCCGACGATCGGGTTCGAGGGCGGCCGAATGTGGCAGGAAGGGCGGTTCGTCTACGGCATCGTCGGCGGGGCCGATCTTCTGATACCCGGCACCGGCGGTCTCACGCCGGGCGTCGGAGGTTTCGGCTACGCGCGAGACTTTGCCGGCGCCTTCCAAGTGCAGGTCGGGACGCTGCTGACCGACAACGTCCTGCTCTACGGCAAGGCCGGGGCGTGGGCGGTGCACGAACGGCTGCGCTTCGGCGGCAATGCCGCCGCACCGCTCTACACCCGCGAGGACATTGCCGTACTTCCCGATGCGCGCGTCGGCGTCGAATGGGCGATCACCGACCGGCTCTCGGTGGCGGTCGAGGCGGGCGTGGTCGGCAACCGATTCCGCTGAGGGTGGGAAGCGATCGCCCGGCGCGCCCTTCATCCTGGGGACGCAGCGAGCAGGCGACGCTATTGACAGGCCGGGCCGCGCCTGTCGCCCGATCAACCGCCCCGTGGGGCGAACAGGATCACCGCCATTCCGACGAGGCAGATTGCACCGCCGGCCAAATCGAAGCGGTCGGGCCGGTGGCCCTCCACGGCCCATAACCAGCCGATCGACGCCGCGACATAGACGCCTCCATAGGCGGCGTAGGCGCGACCGGCGGCTTCGCTTTCCACGAGGGTGAGCAGATAGGCGAACAGAGCCAGCGAAGCGAGGCCCGGCACGACCCATCCCATCGAGCGGCCGAGGCGCAGCCAAGCCCAGAAGGCGAAGCAGCCGCCGATCTCGGCGAGCGCGGCGGCGGAGAAGGCTAGGAGCGAGCGGGTCATGGCGTGCGCTTGCACCGGACCGGGCCGATGGCCAAGCCGGGTTTCGGCGTCACGCATCGTCCTCGGGTGCGAAGACCTCGCCGCGCTCGGCGAGGTGGACATTGTCCTCGTCCGCCCGAAGCTGTCGCGCGGCGCGATAGGCTGCGACGGCCCGGTGGAGCTGAGCTGCCTCCGGATCCGCCGGTTCGGTGTCGGCGGGATTGCCGCGGTCGGCCAGTGCCTCCACCTCGCGATCGACCGCCGCCCGATCCTGCGGAGCGAGCTCAATTGGATCGGCGAACCCCATCCGGCGCGCCACCAGAGCCGCCAGAGCCTGCCGCTTCACTTCCCAATCCGCCATGGCGTCCTCGGTCGCTCCGGTGAGACGATTCCACGCCCCCGGAAACATCGCGCAGCGGCAGGCGCGGTTCCGAACCGGGTGGACCCGCGGGCCGAGTCGATCGTTGCCCTGCCATGATCGAGGCACCCGACAGGTCGAGCGAGGCGCGCGAACGCGCATTCCACCCCGGAGCGGCGGCCCGCAAGCCGGCCCGGCTGTGGCGGCCGCGCCGGGTGCTCGTGACCCCGGCGGCCCTGGAGCATGCTCATGGCCGCGCCATCGCCGAACGGGCGGAAGGGCAGGGCTTGCCGGTGGAATACCTGGCAAGCAACCGGATCAGCGCGAAGCAGGGCGACCCGGGCCGCGCCTATGCCGAGGCGAAAGCGACGCTGGCGATCGTCGTGGCGCCGCCCTCGAAGCTCAAGCTTCAGCCGATCCCGCCGAGCGCCGATTGGCGCTTCGATCTCGCCGAAGGTTGTCCGGCACATTGCCAGTACTGCTACCTTGCCGGGTCCCTGTCGGGGCCGCCGATCACCCGCGCCTATGCCAATCTCGACGCGATCCTGACCAATCTCGACACTTATGTCGGTCGCGGCAACGTCACCAGCGCGTCCGCAGAGCGCGCGGCGGAGGGCACGACCTTCGAGGCCTCCTGCTACACGGATCCCCTCGGGATCGAGCACCTGACCGGGTCACTCTCGGCAGCGATCCGGCATTTCGGTGCCTGGGAAGCGCCGGTCCAGCTGCGCTTCACCACCAAATTCGCCGCGATCGGGCCTCTCCTCGACCTGCCGCATCGCAGGCGCACCCGCATCCGCTTCTCGGTCAACGCCGCCCCCGCTGCCCGTTACGAGGGTGGCACCGCGCCGCTCGCCGAGCGCTTCGCGGCGCTCGGCGCCATGGCCGGTGCGGGCTATCCGGTCGGCCTCACCATCGCGCCGATCCTCCCCGTGGAGGACTGGCGAGAGGCCTACGATGCCCTTCTCGCCGATGCCGCCGAAGCGCTGGCCGACGTATCCGCGCCCGACTTGACGCTCGAACTCATCACCCACCGTTTCACGCCGGGGTCGAAGGAGGTCCTGGAAGGCTGGTATCCCGGCTCCGACCTGCCCATGCGCGAGGCCGAGCGCAGCCGCAAATTCACGAAGTTCGGCTCAGTGAAATACGTTCTCCCGGCGGACGTCATGCGGGAGATGCGGGCCTTCTTCCACGAGCGGATCGGGATGCGGCTGCCCTTCGCGAAAATCTTGTATTGGACGTGAGCTGGTCTGGGATCGTCCCGATCCAAGTGGCCCGCGCGCGACGATCGGCTCGCAGTACGAAGCTTTACTTTCCAGACAATTCGTTCGTGGCACGCCTTCTCCCGGGTCGCGGTCGAAGCGCGAGACCGCTCCGCTTACCGCTGCATGCGCGCCTGTCCGGTTGGGCAGAGTTCCAGCAGCACGCAGCGGTCACAGGCCGGCTTGTGGTGGAAGCACACCTTCTGCCCGTGCAGCATCAGCACCTCATGGTTGTCGTAGAGGGCCTGAGCCGACCAATCGGCGGGCAATTGCGCCCGCAGGATCGGATGGCTCGGCCCGACATCGACGCTCTTGCCGATCAGCCCCGTGCGCTGTGCGACCCGATGGTGATGACTGTCGACGGGCAGCGCCGGCATCCGCAGCGTGCTGAAGGAGAGCACCGCCGCGCTGGTTTTCGGACCGATGCCGGGGATTGCCTGGAGCCAGGCGCGGGCGTCCTCGACGCTCATCTCCGAGAGGAAATCGAGATTCAGCGATCCCTGGCGCTCGCGAATGGCCGACAGCACCGCTTTGATGCGCGGTGCTTTCAGCTCCGGCCAAGTGACGCCGCGGATCGTCGCCTCGATCTCTTCCGTCGGCGCCGCCTCGACCGCTTCCCAATCCGGCCAACGCGCCCGCAATGCTTTGAAGGCGCGTCCGGAATCGGCGTTGCGCGTGCGATGGGACAGGAGCGAGGAGATCAGCTCGGAGAGGGGATCCAGGCTGTGGAAGTACGGGATCGGGCAATGATAGACGCCGCATAACCGGCGGTGAATATCGAGTGCCTTGTCCCGCAGGGCCTCGCTCGGCGCAGGCGGCTCGGCCCGGCGGGCGCGGCGCGGGGAGGGGGTCTCGAATCCGGGCAGCATCGACATGTGAGCCGAATCCACCAATGGAGTCTCCGGTTCCCCCGCGCCGGTGAAGACTATTTCGGCAGGGCGTAGATGTTGATGTCGAGCTTGTCCTCCGAGCCACTCTTGAGGTCGCTGACATATTCCTCGACGAAACGGTCCTGAACGTCGATCTCCTTCACGTCCAGATAGGCGGTGAGGGTCTCGTAGGTGCCGTCGATCTCCTCGTAGGTCCCATTGTGCTTGAAGCGCAAAGCCCGACCCGAAGGCGTTGACCCGAAGCGCACGCCATCGACTGCGCCACCGCCCGCGGGGGCCGCCTCGATCGGGATCATCGCCTCGTACTGGAAGCCGTCCTCTTCCGTCTTCGTGAAGACCGAGAGCGGGCGACCGGCCGCCTTCAGGCCGGCCTTCGCCAAGGCCGCCTCGATCGTCCTGAACGAGCCCGTCAGGCTCGCGACGGCGTCCTCCCACTTGGTCTGGCCCGAGAGGATCGCCGCCGGCTTGGCCGGCAGGGTCACCTCGTCGACGTCGTTCGCCTCGCCGGAATTCGGCACGAGGGTCGGCAGGGTGGAGGGGCCGGGCTTGGCGATCGGTGCCGGATCCGAGCCGCCGGGATTGCGCACCGGCGCTTGTTCGGGGGCAGGCATCGCCGTTCCGGGGCCGGATTTCGAGGGATCCGGGGATGTGGTGAGGGGCAAGGGGTTGGTTTCCGCCGGTGAGGGCGCGTTGGTGGGGGGCGGGGCGCCCTTCGGCGCGTCGCCGGGCGCGGGCGTCTGGGCCAGGGCGGCGAGAGGGCCGAGGACCAGGAGACTGACGGCAACGAGGGTGGAACGGGTCAAGGCGCGAGGCTCCCAAGGGTCCGCGGCGCAAGCGCGGGCCATGGCATCAGGTTAGGGCCGAACGGGCCTTTCCGCGAGGGTGCAGAGCGGATGCGTCTCACGATCCGCGACGCGCCCGCCGGTTTGCCCTATAGGGCGACGGACAAGCTCCCTTCGCCGCTCCACCTGCAAAGAGGTCGCATGAGCCCTCTCGCAAACCGCCGCTTCCTGAAAATGCACGGCGCGGGCAACGCCATCGTGGTGCTCGACCTGCGCGGCACGAACCTGCGCGTCTCCGCATCCGAAGCGCGTGCGATCGGGGCCGATCCCCGTTCGCGCTTCGACCAATTGATGGTGGTGCACGATCCCGTCAGCCCCGGCACCGACGCGTTCATGCGCATCTACAACACCGACGGCTCGGAATCCGGCGCCTGTGGCAACGGCACGCGATGCGTCGCCTACGCGCTGCACGACGACCCGGCCATGGCGCGACCGGCCGAGGGCGGACGGCTGACGCTGGAGACCAAGGCGGGGCTCGTCGCCGTGCGCCGCGTCGGCGAACTCTCCTTCACCGTCGATATGGGCAAGCCGCGGCTCGCCTGGGACGAGATCCCCCTGGCCGAGCCGTTTCCCGACACGCGCCGCATCGAGCTTCAAATCGGGCCGATCGACGATCCCATCCTTCACTCGCCCGCAGCGGTCAGCATGGGCAATCCGCACGCGATCTTCTTCGTCGACCGTGATCCCGACAGCTTCGATCTCGGCCGGATCGGACCGCTGCTCGAAGCGCATCCGATCTTTCCCGAACGGGCCAACATCTCCATCGCCCAAGTCACCAGCCCCGACACGATCAAGCTCCGGGTCTGGGAGCGGGGCGCGGGGCTGACCCTGGCTTGCGGAACCGCCGCCTGCGCCACCGTCGTCGCGGCCTCGCGCCTGCGCATGATCGGCCGCTTCGCCCGCGTCGCCCTGCCGGGGGGCGTCTTGTCGATCGAATGGCAGGCCGACGACCACGTGCTGATGACAGGCCCGGTCTTCCTCGAAGGGGAGGGCACCTTCGCCCCCGGCATCTTCGAGAGGGCGGACGGATGAGCGTCGAGACGCTGACCTTCGGCTGCCGGCTCAACATTGTCGAGTCGGAGGTGATGCGCGGTCGCGCGGAGCCCGGCGCCGAGGGCCGCGACCTCGTCCTCGTCAACACCTGCGCGGTCACGTCGGAAGCCGGCCGGCAGGCCCGCAAGGCGATCCGCCGTCTGGCCCGCACCCGTCCCGGCGCCGAGATCGTGGTGACGGGGTGCGGTGCGGAGGTCGAGCGCGCGGCCTACGCGGCCATGCCGGAGGTCGCGCGGCTCGTCGGCAACGCGGTGAAGCTCCGCCCTGAGAATTGGGGCGAGACCGCGGACATCATGGCCCCGCGCGCGGCCGAAGCGAGCGCCCTCGATCGGATGGCCGGTCACACCCGCGCCTTCGTCGCCGTGCAGAACGGCTGCGATCACCGATGCACCTTCTGCGTCATTCCGTTCGGCCGCGGGAACTCACGCTCGGTGCCGGTGCCGGATGCGGTTGCGCAGGTCCGCCGCATCGTCGAGCATGGCGGGCGCGAGGTGGTGCTGACCGGGGTCGATCTCACCGCCTATGGCCGCGACCTCGATCCCGACTTGACCCTGGGACGCCTCGTGCGGTCGATCCTGAGGGAGGTACCGGACCTCGCGCGACTGCGCCTGTCCTCGATCGATTCCGTTGAAGCCGATGCTGAGCTGATCGCGGCCTTCGCCGAGGAACCGCGGCTGATGCCCCATATCCATCTCTCCCTTCAGGCCGGGGACGACCTGATCCTCAAGCGGATGAAGCGACGTCACTCCCGCGCCGACGCGATCCGCTTTTGCGAGAGCCTGCGGGCGCTGCGCCCCGGCCTCGTCTTCGGTGCCGATCTCATCGCCGGTTTCCCGACCGAGACGGAGGCGCAGTTCACCCGCTCCCTCGATCTCGTGGCGGAATGCGGGCTGACGCATCTGCACGTCTTCCCCTACTCGCCGCGCCCCGGCACGCCGGCCGCCCGCATGCCGCCGGTCTCCCCGGACAACGTGCGCACCCGCGCCGCCCGGCTGCGCGAAGCCGGCGCGGCCGCGCTCCGGCACCATCTCGACGGCGCCGTCGGTACGGATCGCCGGGTGTTGACCGAGCGCGGCGGGATGGCTCGGACCGAGGATTTCACCGGAGTGCGTCTCGTTACGGAGGTGCCGTCGGGGGAGATCCGGGACGTGACGATCACCGGCCATGACGGGCAGGTGCTGCTGGCCGCCTGAGACCATCCGCCAAGGGCTTTTCGGACATCTCGCACGTTGCGGCAGGTCTGATATCGTCTTCGTCCTGCGGAGCCGCCGATGCCTCCGACGCGCCTGCATCACCGGATCGGAGCGCGTCCTTGTCCTTGGGTGAGCGAGGCGGATCGAGCGCTGCCGCCTCACCGAACCGGCACGTTCGCCGCCCAGGGCACCGTCATTGGTGAAGCGCTAGATCAAGGAATTGCTTCCAACGTCTTCGTCCTCCGGCTTGAGGCCGCAGGCGAGAAGGCCGCTGCGCATATGCACCGGCGCGGGCGAAACGACCGTGATCGGGTCGCGTTTCGGATAGAGTGGCAGGCTCAGGGCGCGGGCGTGAAGCTGTAAGCCGGTCCGCTCCGTTCCGGCGATGCCGTAGATGGCATCCCCCTTTATCGGCCAGCCCATGGCGGCGCAGTGGACGCGAAGCTGGTGCGTCCGCCCGGTGACCGGCTTCAGTTCAAGCCAAGCCAAGCCATCGGCGCGGCCGAGAACACGAAAATGTGTCAGCGAGGGCAGGCCCGCGGGATCGACCTTCATCCACCAGCTGCGCGGATCGTCGGATCGACGGGCGAGGGGAAGGTCGATACGGCCTTCTTCCGGCGGAGCCCCCTCCACCAACGCCCAGTAGGTCTTCTCGACCTTTCCGTCGGCGAAGAGGCGGTTCAGCCGCGCGAGGGCCTTGGCGTGACGGCCGAGCACGAGGCAGCCCGACGTATCGCGGTCGAGCCGGTGCGCGGCCTCCGGGCGACGGGGCAGACCGAAGCGAAGCGCGTCCAATCGATCGGTCAGCGTCGGGCCGCCCTTCGGCCCGGGATGGACAGGAAGGCCCGCCGGCTTGTCGATGACGAGCATCAGGGCATCGCGGTAAAGGAGGGAAAGCCCTATCTGCGGGTCAACGCTGCGGTTCGGCGACGATGCTCGGGGATCCATCCCCGGTGGCTAGTGCGCCGGACCATCGGGAGCAAGGTTTTCGAGGATGAGCGACGACGAGAAGCCCGGCTGGTTCGGGCGCCTGTTCGGGCGAAAAGCTCCCGAGACGAAGCCGTCCGAGGAATCGGTTCTCCCGGAGCCGACTTCGCCGGCATCCGAATCGGAGGGCGTGCCGGACTTCGCCACAGGTGCCGAAGACGTCTCCCACGTGCCGCCCCCGGTGAGCGAACCCTCACCCGACGGCCCGAACAAGAATCGCATCCCCGACGAGATCGAGGGCGCCGACCTCCAGCCCGAGCCGCAGCCGCCAACCGAGGACGTGGCCTTCGATGCACCGTCGGATGAGGCGCCGGAACCGGTGCCGGAGCCCGAACCGGCGATCCCCGAGCCTGCGGCCGCTCCCGCGGAAAAGCGCAATTGGTGGTCTCGCGTCACCGGCGGTGAGACGCCGCCGGCGGAGCTGACAGCGCCCGCCGAAGTCGACATCCAGCCCGTCGACAGCGCGGCGGCCCTCGCGAGCGACGCCGTTCAGGGCGCCGTCGAAGGTACGGAGAAGCGCGGTTGGTGGTCGCGCCTCACCGGCGGATTGATGCGCACGTCCACGGCCCTGTCCGACCGGGTGACGGGCCTGTTCACCAAGCGCAAGCTCGACGCGACGACGCTCGAAGATCTCGAGGACGCGCTGATCCAGGCCGATTTCGGCGTCGAGACCGCGACACGGATGGCGGAGGCCGTCGGCAAGGGACGCTACGAGAAGGGCATCTCCCCGGACGAGGTGCGGTCGATCCTGGCGACCGAGATCGAGCGGGCTTTGGATCCCGTAGCGGTGCCGATCACCGTCGATCCGGCGAAGAAACCCTACGTGATCCTCACGGTCGGCGTGAACGGCGCGGGGAAGACCACGACCATCGGCAAGCTCGCGCTCAAGTTCAAGGCGGAAGGGCGCCGCGTCATGTTGGCGGCGGGCGATACGTTCCGCGCCGCCGCCATCGAGCAATTGCGGGTCTGGGGCGAGCGCACCGACGTGCCGGTGATCAGCCGGGCGCAGGGATCGGATGCGGCCGGTCTCGCCTTCGATGCGTTCAAGGAGGCGCGGGAAGCCGGCGCCGACGTGCTCCTAATCGATACGGCGGGCCGCCTCCAGAACAAGGCCGGTCTGATGGACGAGCTTGAGAAGATCGTCCGGGTGATCCGCAAGCTCGATGCGGAAGCGCCGCACGCCACCCTGCTGGTGCTCGATGCCACCGTGGGGCAGAACGCACTGAGTCAGGTCGAGCTGTTCTCGCAGGCCGCCCCGGTCTCGGGCCTCGTCATGACGAAGCTCGACGGTACGGCGCGGGGCGGCATCCTCGTCGCCCTCGCTGCCAAGTTCGGCCTGCCGGTCCATTTCATCGGAGTCGGAGAAGGTATCGAGGATCTGGAGCCGTTCGCGGCCCGGGACTTCGCCCGTGCCATCACCGGCCTGCCCAGGGAGGAGCGCGTATGAGCCTCACCGACACCGGAACCGAGCGGACCGGCCTCAAGGTCGAGGGTGTGCCCCCGCGCCGCCACCTGCCGCCTCTGCTGAAGCTTGCCCTGGAAATGGGCCCGCTCGTCGTGTTCTTCTTGGGCAACGCCTATGCCGAACGCTTCGGCGTGCCGCCCGAGAGCAAGCTGTTCGTCGCGACCGGCGTCTTCATCGCCGCGACCGTGATCGCCCTCGCGGTGCACTTCGCCCTGCTGCGTCGATTGCCGATCATGCCGATGGTTTCCGGCGTCGTCGTGCTGGTGTTCGGGGGTCTCACCCTGGCGCTTCAGGACAAGACCTTCATCATGATGAAGCCGACCATCGTGAACACGCTGTTCGGCCTCGTCCTCCTCGGCGGGCTCGCCTTCGGGAAGCCGCTGCTCTCGGTCGTTCTCGACAGCATGTTCGCCCTCTCCGACGAGGGCTGGCGAAAGCTGACCTTCCGCTGGGGCTTGTTCTTCCTCGCGCTGGCCGCCCTCAACGAAATCGTCTGGCGCACACAGACCGAGGATTTCTGGGTGAACTTTAAGGTCTTCGGCATCATGCCGCTGACCATCGCCTTCGCTCTCGCGCAGACGCCGTTGCTTCTGCGTCATGAGAAGAAGGACGGCACGGAAGCGGCGTAGTTGTCCCGATTCAGGCAATCCGCCGCGGCATCCGGAACGGCAGCATGAACTGCACGGCCGGGTGCCTGAAGCGCCCGAGCGACAGGCTCTCATGCACCGGTCGCACCTGTTCGCCGTCGAGCGTCGAGGCGAGGAGCGAGCGGGCGTAGAACGGCGTGTCCTCGAAGGTCTCGACCACGCGGGCCTGCCCGTCGTCACTGCGGGTCGCGCGCGGCATTCTCCAGAAGCTCGTCCTCGGTAGCGCGGCGGCCAGCGGCGCGGGCATTTCCCGCCGGCGACCGTCGCCGTCGAAGCGCAAGGTGAGGTTCTGGCCGCTGCCGTCCTTTCGACGGACGTCGTAGAGAATCGCCGAGCCGCGCTTCATCGACGCCCGACACCATGTCCAATCGGTGAAGGCGTCCTCCAGCCGTCCGTCGCCGTCATTGGTGTCGAGATAGCCGCTGCCGCGCCACGCGAGATCCGGCGCCGTGAAGGCCGCCTCGACCTCGCAGGACGGCGCCATCGGCCACCAGCGATGCAGCCCTTGGCTGTCCAGGGTGAAAGGCTGCGCCGTGATGGCCTGCGGGCGCACCCGGACGGTGCCGCGTAGCGCCCTCGGAATTGGCGCGGAGCGCTCGTCGAGATGGATCGTCAGCACGCTTCCGTCCCACTGAAGTGAGGACGGGCCGATGGCGATGGAGGTGGCGTCGCGCGCCAAGGACCGGGCATTGCGTTCGGTCATGGCGAAGCGTTTGTCGGCCCCGTAGAGCACGACGTTGATGGCGCAGTGTGCGAAGGGGTCCTGCCGCGCATCCCAGACGTAGTAGGGCGAGAAGACGCTGCCGATGAAGGCGATGATGGTGAGGCCTTGGCGGCCGTCGTCGCTCAGCGCGTCGACGTACCACCAGACATAGCCGCCCCGCGCCACGTCGGCGTCGAAGCGAGGTCCTCGATCAGTGCCGCCGCCGCGAGCCGGCCGGACTGCGCCGCCATCGGCACGCCCGGACCCGGATGCACGCTGCCCCCCGCGAGGTAGAGCCCCGGCACCCGCGTCCGCGCGCCCGGTCGCTTGAAGGTCGCCGTCCAGCCGTGGGACGCTCGACCGTAGAGGGCCCCCCCGGTCCCCGGAAACAGCCCCGAGAACCCGTCCGGCGTGGTCACCGTGGCGGGGGCCGCCGAGTTCAGACTCAGCCCGCAGGCCGCCAGCTTCCGGGTCCAGCTCGTCTCGCATGCAGCGATCTCCTGCGGTGTGAAGCGGCGCTCACCGCCATCGGCGGGCGCATTGACGAGGACGAGCAGGCGCTCGGGTCCCTCGGGAGCTCGGACCATCTCATCCCGATCCTGAGCGCAGACATAGACGGTGGGGTCGGGCGGCAGACGCCGTCCGCGCAGGATCGTGTCGAATTCGGCGCGGTAATCGGCGGAGAAGAACACGGTGTGATGGGCCAGCGGGAAGCCTCGCGCCCGCGCATGCAGGCAGAATGTCACCGCCGAGAGCGACCGTTCGCGGGGCGGCACGCGATCCCCCGCCGCCGCGACGTCGGGTCCGAGCAATCCCGCGCCGAGCGCCGCCACATCGCCGCCCGCAATTACGGCATCCGCCGCGAGTCTTTCCCCGTCGGCCAGCTGGACACCCGCGACGCGTCCGCCCTGGGTCAGGATCCGGGCCACATGGGCCGAGGGGCGGATCCGCGCACCGCGCCGCTCGGCGAGATCGGCCACGGCGCGGGCGAGCTGGCTCAGGCCGCCCTCGACCGTCCAGATTCCGGACTGTTCGACATGGGCCACCAGCATCAGGGTGGCAGGCGCTGCGAAGGGCGAGGCCCCGCAATAGGTGGCGTAGCGGCCGAACAATTGGCGCAGACGAGGATCGCGGAAATGGTCGCCCAAGGCCGACCAGAGGGTCGCGAAGGGCTGGATCCGCCAGAGATCGCCGATGCCGCTGAGGCCGACGCGCTTGCCGAGCTCGACCGGGTTCGGTCGATCGGAACGGATGAAGGGCCCTTCCAGCGTGCGATAGACCTCGGCGGCTCGCGCACAGAAGCGGCGGTAGCCATCGGCCTCTCGCGGGCCGGCAAAGGCGGAGACGGCCTCGGCCGAGGCATCGATGTCGGCAAACAGATCGAGTCGCTCGCCCGCGCTCCAAGCGTGACGAGCCAGCAGCGAGGCGGCTTGCAACCGAACTTCGGCGGCGAGCGAGGCGCCGGCTTCGAAGAACAATTCCTCGAACACCCAACGCATGGTGAAGACGGTCGGCCCGGCTTCGACCGGTACGGGGCCGACGGCCACGGAGCGCATCTTTCCGCCGACGGTGTCGGCGCGCTCAAGCACCGTCACGTCGAATCCCCGTGCCGCGAGCGTCAGGGCTGCGGCGAGACCACCGATGCCGGCGCCGACGACGATGACGCGCTTCTCCGCCACGACTCCCCCGGTATGCCCTCAGGTCAGCGTTGATCCCGATCCCGGAAAGTGTCAATCTGAGATGACATACAAAGAGACAACATGAGTTGACATAGGAAGAGCGCCATGGATGTCGGCCGGCGGATCGAAACAGCGCTCGACGTGGCGGTCTCGCATCTCGAGGCGCCCGGAGCGCCGCCGCAGCTGGCCGAAGCCATCCGCTACGCCGTTTTCCCCGGCGGCCACCGCATCCGCCCGCGCCTCTGCCTCGCAGTGGCCCTCGCCTGCGGCGACGACGATCCGGCGGCCTCCGATGCGGCCGCAGCGGCGATCGAGCTGCTGCATTGCGCGAGCCTCGTCCACGACGACCTGCCCTGCTTCGACGATGCCGCCGTTCGCCGTCAAAAGCCCTCGGTTCATGCCGCGTTCGGCGTGCCGCTGGCGGTCCTCACCGGCGACGCGCTGATTGTCGCCGCCTTCGAGACACTGGCCCGCAGCGCCGCGCGCCGGCCGCAGCGGCTCGCCGCCCTGGTCGGCCTCGTCGCCCGCGCCGCCGGCTCGCCGGCCGGCATCGTCGCCGGTCAGGCCTGGGAATCCGAGGCGCATGTCGATCTGAGCGCCTACCAGCAGGCTAAGACCGGCGCGCTCTTCGCAGCCGCGACCGTCGCCGGGGCCGCCGCCGCCGGGGCTGCCCCGCTGCCCTGGCGCCTCCTCGGCGAATGTCTCGGCGAGGCCTATCAGGTTGCCGACGATCTGCGCGACGTCGCCTGCCGCCAGGAGGAAATCGGTAAGCCGGCCGGGCGCGATGCCACTCTCGGGCGACCCAACGCGGCGGCGCTTCTCGGCTTGGGCGGTGCGCTCGACCGCCTCGCGCGACTCACCCGCGAGGCCATCGAGGTGATTCCGGCCTGCCCCGGCCTGGAAGCGATCCGGGCCGAGATCGAGGCGCAGAGCCGGCTGTTCCTGCCCGCCTCCCTCCGCCCTGCCATGGCCTGAGGCGACGAACCCATGACCGCCGCGACGGCCCGCACCGAACCGCCGGCGGCGCCCCGACACGGCTGGCGCGAGCGATGGCTCGCCTTTCGCAATGGACTTGTAGCGCGCCCGGCCTTCCAACGGTGGGCGGCGGGCTTCCCATTGACCCGCGGAATCGCGCAACGGAACACGCGAGCGCTGTTCGATCTCTGCGCGGGATTCGTCTACGCGCAGGTTCTGTTCGCCTGCGTGCGCCTCGACCTCTTTGGTTTGCTGCGGCCCGGACCGCTCGCGCCCGAAATCATCGCGCGCCGGCTCGACCTGCCGCCCGAACGCGCTCTGACGCTCCTGAAGGCCGCTGTCGCCTTGAAACTGCTGTCCCGACTTCCTGATGGCCGCTTCAGCCTCGCCGACCTCGGGGCCGCGATGATCGGCAATCCCTCGATCGCTGCGATGGTCGAGCACCATGCCATGCTCTATGCCGACCTCGCCGACCCCGTCGCGCTGCTGCGCGGCCCGTCCGATCAAACGCGCCTCTCGCGCTACTGGCCCTATGCCGAGGGCGTCGAGGCCATTCGACCCGACTCGGTCGCGGCCTACAGCGGCCTGATGGCGGCCTCCCAGGCCTTCATCGCGGGCGACGTTCTCGACGCGCTGCCGCTGAACGGGCGCACCTGCCTCATGGATATCGGGGGCGGCGAGGGCGTGTTCCTGAGCGAGGCGGGTCGGCGACATCCGAACCTGTCCCTGTGCCTGTTCGACCTGCCGCCTGTTGCGGAACGCGCGCGCGTCCGCTTCGCCGCTGGCGGTCTCGCCTCGCGCGTCACGTGCCATGGCGGCAGCTTCTCGGACGGAAACCTCCCGACCGGCGCCGACGCGATCTCGCTGGTGCGGGTCGTTCACGATCACGACGACGCCGTCGTCGAAGCCCTCCTGCGCGCGGTCCACGCGGCACTTCCCCCCGGCGGGCTCGTCGCCATCGCCGAGCCGATGGCCGGGACACCCGGCGCGGAGCCGGTTGGCGACGCCTATTTCGGCTTCTACCTCTTGGCCATGGGCAGCGGGCGCCCGCGCCGAGCGGACGAACTCACCGCGATGCTCACCCGCGCCGGCTTCACCGACATCCGCGAGCGCCCGACGCGCCGCCCCCTGCTCGCCCGGATGATCACGGCAAAGCGCTGATCGGTGTGTAAAGATAGCTTGACGCACATCAGTGTAAGTCTAGGATGACATTAAGCGCTCTTCCAATCGGCAGAGTCGCAATGATCGGGGCGGAGGCGGGGACATGGAGGCTTTGGCCGTCGTCCTTGAGCGACCGGAGCACTTGGCGCTCAACCGCCTCGCGCTGACGCCCGCGGCCGGAGGTGACGCGGTGGTCGCCGTGTCCTGGAGCGGGATCAGCACCGGCACCGAGCGCCTGCTCTGGTCGGGCCGGATGCCGCCCTTTCCCGGTATGGGCTACCCCCTCGTCCCCGGCTACGAATCCGTCGGTACCGTGATCGCGGCCGATCCGGCCTCCGGGCTCGCTCTCGGCCAGACCGTGTTCGTGCCCGGTGCCCGCTGTTTCGGCGAAGTGCGCGGCCTGTTCGGCGGCGCCGCCTCCCATCTCGTCGTCCCGGCGGCGCGCCTGGTCCCAGTCGATGCCGGCCTCGGCGACCGAGCCTGCCTGATCGCGCTCGCCGCCACCGCCTATCACGCCTTGTCCGGCGTCACGCCCGGCACCGCCAACCTCATCGTCGGGCACGGCGTGCTCGGGCGTCTGCTCGCCCGGCTCACCCTGCTGGCGGGCGGCCAGCCCGTGGTGTGGGAGCGCGATGCCGTGCGGCGAGAGGGTCGCTTCGGCTACCCGGTCCTCGCGCCCGAGGACGACACGACCCGCGACTACGCCACCATCACCGACGTGAGTGGCAGCGGCGGACTTCTGGACACGCTGATCGCCCGCCTCGCACCGCAGGGCGAGATCGTGCTTGCCGGCTTCTACGAGGCGCCGCTCGCCTTCGCCTTCCCGCCTGCCTTCATGCGCGAGGCCCGCATCCGCGTCTCGGCCGAATGGCGCCCGGACGACCTCGCCGCGGTGAGTGCCCTGATCCGGAGCGGCAGCCTGTCGCTCGATGGGCTGATCACCCACCGCCTGTCCGCGGACCGGGCCCAGGAGGCCTATCGCACCGCCTTCACCGATCCGGCCTGCCTGAAGATGATCCTCGACTGGAGGGCCTGCTCATGAACGTCCAGCTGAACAAGGCGTCGCTGAACGCCGCGGAGCGGCTGCGCGAGGAGGCCGCCCGCGAGCCGGATCCCGTCGCCACCGGACCCGTGAAGCGCGAGACCCAGATCATCGCGATCTATGGGAAAGGCGGCATCGGCAAGTCGTTCACCCTGGCCAATCTCAGCTACATGATGGCCCAACAGGGCAAGAAGGTGCTGCTGATCGGCTGCGATCCGAAGAGCGACACGACCTCGCTGCTGTTCGGCGGCAAGGCTTGCCCGACGATCATCGAGACCTCCACCCGCAAGAAGCTCGCGGGCGAGCCCGTGGCCATCGGCGACGTCTGCTTCAAGCGCGACGGCGTCTACGCGATGGAGCTGGGCGGCCCTGAGGTCGGGCGCGGCTGCGGCGGCCGCGGCATCATCCACGGCTTCGAACTGCTCGAGAAACTCGGCTTCCACGATTGGGGCTTCGACTACGTCCTGCTCGATTTCCTCGGCGACGTGGTCTGCGGCGGCTTCGGCCTGCCGATCGCCCGCGACATGTGCCAGAAGGTCATCGTCGTCGGCTCCAACGACCTTCAATCGCTCTACGTCGCCAACAACGTCTGCTCGGCGGTGGAGTATTTCCGCAAGCTCGGCGGCAATGTCGGCGTCGGCGGCCTCGTCATCAATAAGGATGACGGGACCGGCGAGGCGCAGGCTTTCGCGGAGGCTGCGGGCGTTCCGGTTCTGGCCTCGATCCCGGCCAACGAGGACATCCGCCGCAAGAGCGCGAATTACGAGATCATCGGCCGGCCCGACGGGCGCTGGGGTCCGCTCTTCGCGGAGCTCGCGCAGAACGTGGCCGAGGCCGCGCCGCATCGACCGACCCCGCTCACGCAGGACGGCCTGCTCGGGCTGTTCTCCAGCGCGACGACGGGGCGGGACGTGGTGCTGGAGCCCGCGACGCTCGAGGACATGTGCGGGGTCTCGACGCTGGTCAAGCCGTCCCTCGAAGTCGTCTACGACGAGGTCTGAGGCATGGCCGTCTCCCTCGACATCGCAGCCCTTCGCGCCCGCAGCCCGGCGGATGCCGTCAACCTGGACGCCACCAAGGGCGACGGGCTCGGCTGCCACGCGGGGAAGGACGCGATGCGGGCGGCTGCCGAAGCGGCCGGCATGTCCGAAACTCTCGAGCAGCTGCGACAGGATTATCCGGCGGGACCCCACGACCAGCCGCAGAGCATGTGCCCGGCCTTCGGGAGCTTGCGCGTCGGCCTGCGGATGCGGCGGACGGCGACGATCCTGTCGGGCTCGGCCTGCTGCGTCTACGGGCTGACCTTCACCTCGCATTTCTACGGCGCCCGCCGCTCCGTCGGCTACGTCCCGTTTAATTCCGAGACGCTGGTGACCGGCAAGCTGTTCGAGGACATCCGCGAGGCGGTCCACGCCTCGGCGAGACCCGAGGAGTGCGACGCCGTCGTCGTCATCAATCTCTGCGTCCCCACCGCGTCGGGCGTGCCCCTCCGCCTGCTCCCGAAGGAGATCGGTGGCGTCCGCATCATCGGCATCGACGTGCCGGGCTTCGGCGTGCCGACCCACGCCGAGGCCAAGGACGTGCTGGCCGGCGCGATGCTCAAATTCGCCCGCGGCGAGGCCGAGCAGGGGCCGGTCCAGGCGCCCCGCGGCGGCCGGTCCGAGCGCCCGAGCGTGGCGCTTCTCGGCGAGATGTTCCCGGCCGATCCGGTGGTGATCGGCGGCCTCCTCGAACCGCTCGGGCTCGCGGCCGGGCCGGTGGTTCCGACGCGCGAGTGGCGCGAACTCTACGGCGCCCTCGATGCCGGTGCCGTCGCAGCGATCCATCCGTTCTATACGGCAAGCATCCGTGAATTCGAGGCGGCCGGCCGCCCGATCGTCGGCTCCGCCCCGGTCGGCCATGACGGAACCGCCGAGTGGCTCGCCGCCATCGGTCGAGCCTGCGATGTGCCGTCGGAGACGATTGCGGCAGCGCAGAACCGGCTGCTGCCGGCCATCCGCGGCGCACTCTCAGCCATGCCGATCAAGGGCCGCATCACGCTCTCGGGCTACGAGGGCTCCGAGCTTCTGGTCGCCCGCCTCCTCGTCGAGAGCGGGGCCGAGGTGCCTTACGTCGGTACCGCCTGTCCGCGCACGCCCTGGTCCGAGCCGGATCGGGTCTGGCTTGAGGCGCGCGGTGTCACCATTCGCTACCGGGCTTCGCTCGAAGACGATCTCGCGGCCTTCCACGAATTTCGGCCCGATCTCGCCATCGGGACGACGCCGGTGGTGCAGCATGCCAAGGAGCGCGGCACGCCGGCCCTCTACTTCACCAACCTGATCTCGGCCCGCCCCCTGATGGGGGCCGCCGGTGCCGGCTCGCTCGCCCGGGTGATCAACGCCGCTCTCGCCAACAAACCGCGCTTCGACGCCATGCGGGACTTCTTCGAGGGCGTCGGCACCGGGCATGCCGCCGGCATCTGGCAGGAGATCCCGACCCGCAAGGCGTCGCCGAAGGCCGCCGCGCCCCTGAAACCGATCGGGGAGATGGCCTGATGCTCGTCCTCGATCACGACCGCGCCGGCGGATATTGGGGCGCCGTCTACGTCTTCACCGCGATCAAGGGGCTCCAGGTCGTCATCGACGGCCCGGTGGGCTGCGAGAATCTGCCCGTCACCTCGGTGCTCCACTACACCGACGCGCTGCCACCGCACGAACTGCCCATCGTCGTCACCGGTCTCGCGGAGGAGGAACTCGGCCGCCACGGGACCGAGGGCGCGATGAAGCGGGCGCATGCCACGCTCGATCCGGGCCAGCCGAGCGTCGTGGTCACCGGATCGATCGCCGAGATGATCGGCGGCGGCGTCACCCCGGAAGGAACCGGTCTCCAGCGTTTCCTGCCGCGCACCATCGACGAGGACCAGTGGCAAGCGGCCGACCGGGCGATGTCCTGGCTCTGGCAGGAATACGGCGCGAAGCGCTTCGCCAAGAAGGGCATTCCGGCCCGGCCCGAGCGAAAGCCCGGAGAGAAGCCGCGGGTCAACATCCTCGGCCCGGCCTACGGCACCTTCAACATGGCCTCCGATCTCGCCGAGATCCGCCGCCTCGTCGAGGGCATCGGCGCCGAGGTGAACCTGACCTTCCCCCTCGGCTCGCATTTGGCCGACGTGCCGAAGCTCGTGAATGCCGATGCCAATATCTGCCTCTACCGCGAGTTCGGCCGGTTACTCTGCGAGAGCTTGGCGCGGCCCTATCTGCAGGCGCCGATCGGCGTGCTCTCGACGACCAAGTTCCTGCGCTCGCTGGGCGAGATCCTCGGCCTCGACCCGGAACCCTTCATCGAGCGCGAGCGGCACACCACGATCAAACCGGTCTGGGACCTGTGGCGCTCGGTGACGCAGGATTTCTTCGGGACGGCGAGCTTCGGCATCGTCGCCACCGAGACCTACGCCCGTGGCGTACGGAATTTTCTCGAAGTCGAGATGGGGCTGCCCTGCCATTTCGCGTTCAGCCGCAGCGCCGGGACGAAGCCCGACAACGCCGCCGTGCGCGAGGCGATCCGCGCGAACCCGCCGCTCGTCCTGTTCGGCTCGTTCAACGAGCGGATGTATCTCGCCGAGGCGGGTGGGCGGGCGGTCTACGTGCCGGCCTCCTTCCCCGGCGCGATCATCCGGCGGCACACCGGAACGCCGTTCATGGGCTATTCCGGCGCGACCTACCTCGTTCAGGAAGTCTGCAACGCCCTGTTCGACATGCTCTTCCACATCCTGCCGCTCGCCCGCGACATGGATGCGGTCGAGGCGACACCCGCGCGAAGCCATCGCGAATTGCCGTGGGACAGTGCGGCGCGGGAGAAGCTCGAAGCCCTGGTCGAGGCGCAGCCGGTGCTGGTGCGTATCTCGGCCGCCAAGCGCCTGCGCGACGCCGCCGAGCGGGCCGCCCGCCGGGCGGCGGCAAGCCAAGTCGCGCCCGCCCATGTCGAGCGGGCCCAGGCCGACCTCACGATGGGGGCCGCCGCGTGAGCGCCGCTTCCCCCCTCGCATCCCCCTTTCACCGTCCGGCGCCAGCCAATCCCGGACCCATCGCGGAGAGCCCGTCCATGCAACGCTCCCTGACCGCTCCGTCGCGCCAGCACAGCGAGGCGATCCAGTTCCGGATCATCCTGGCGGCGACCTATCCGTTCTTCCTCGCCGCCGCCCTGGTGCAGCGTGTGCTCCCGGGTCATGCGGAGCCGCGGCGCGGGCTGCCCGCGATCCGCCGCTCGGTCTTCAGCGAAGCCAAGGCCATGGCGGTCTCGGCGATCCCCTTCGCCTTCATGGGCTAGCCGCATCGGCCAGACGATCCGACGGGCGAAACACACTTCCGTGCGGTGTCACGGGGGATCCTACGCCGCGATGTCATCGAGTTGCGGCGTCACCCGCTGCGTCCCTCAAGGGCGCGGCCCAACCAGCGGAGGTTCAATCGATGGCCAACGGAGTGACCACCGAAAGACCGAGCAGCCTGTCGGGGCTGACGGAACCGGAAGCCAAGGAGTTCCACGCGATCTTCCTGACGAGCTTCATCATCTTCACGGCGATCGCCGTGGTCGCCCACATCCTCGTCTGGCTGTGGCGCCCCTGGCTTCCCGGGCCGAAGGGCTACGCCATGCTCGACGGCGTGACACAGGCCGCGCACGGCCTCGTCTCGATGATCGTCTGAGGAGGCTCGCATGCACAAGGTTTGGCTTCTGTTCGATCCGCGCCGCACGCTGGTGGCGCTCTTCACCTTCCTGTTCATCCTGGCGCTGCTGATCCACTTCATCCTGCTCAGCACCGACCGGTTCAACTGGCTGGAAGGCCCGAAGGACGCCAAGGCGGCCGCCGCTCACAGTCTCGTCCTCCCGACCATGCCGGGCTGACACGACACCTCCGCCGCGGACGGGCCTCGCCTGCCCGCGGCATTCCCTCTCCGACCACCCGGGAGGAACCGCCCCATGGCGATGCTGAGTTTCGAGCGCAAATACCGGGTCCGCGGCGGCACCTTGCTCGGCGGCGACCTTTTCGATTTCTGGCTGGGCCCGTTCTACGTCGGCTTCTTCGGCGTCACGGGGATGTTCTTCACGGTGCTCGGCACCGCGCTGGTCATCTACGGCGCCGCCATCGGCCCGACCTGGAACATCTGGCAGATCAACATCGCCCCGCCGGACCTGAAATACGGATTGGCGCTGGCGCCCCTGAAGGAGGGGGGCCTGTGGCAGATCATCACCTTCTGCGCGGTCGGGTCGTTCTCGTCCTGGGCCCTGCGCGAGGTCGAGATCTGCCGCAAGCTCGGCATCGGCTACCACGTGCCGTTTGCCTTCTCGGTGGCGATCTTCGCCTACGTGACGCTCGTGGTGATCCGTCCGTTCCTGATGGGTGCCTGGGGCTACGGCTTCCCCTACGGCATCCTCAGTCACCTCGATTGGGTGTCGAACACCGGATACCAGTACCTGCACTTCCACTATAACCCGGCGCACATGCTCGCGGTGACGTTCTTCTTCACCACGACCTTCGCGCTGGCGCTCCACGGCTCGCTGATCCTGTCCTCGACCAATCCGCCTAAGGGCGAGTCCGTCAAGACGCCGGAACACGAGGACACCTATTTCCGCGACACGATCGGCTACTCGATCGGCACCCTCGGCATCCACCGGCTCGGCCTGTTCCTGGCCCTCTCGGCGGGCTTCTGGAGCGCGGTCTGCATCGTCATCAGCGGCCCGTTCTGGACGCAAGGGTGGCCCGAATGGTGGGGCTGGTGGCTCAACCTGCCGATCTGGCGCTGAACCGACCTCGTCGGCCGGCGTCCGCGCCGGCCGCTTCATCCGTGGAACGATCGATCGACGGGCACGAGGGTCACCTCGGGCGACCGTAGGTCCAGGGAGGGAGAACCCGTGGCCTACTATCAGAACATCTTCACCGCGGTTCAGGTGCGCCCGCGCGAGCCGGAACACGGCATCCCGGTGGCCGTCGACAACCGCGTCGGCCGACCGTTCAACAGCTACCTGTTCGGCCTCATCGGCAATTCGCAGGTCGGGCCGATCTACGGTGGCTATCTCGGGGCGCTGTCGCTGACCTGCGGGCTCATCGCCTTCGAGATCATCGGCCTCAACATGCTGGCCTCCGTGAACTGGGATCCGATCCAGTTCGTGCGTCAGCTACCCTGGCTGGCGCTGGAACCGCCGCTGCCCAAGCACGGGCTCAAGGTACTTCCGCCGCTGAACGAAGGGGGATGGTGGCTGATCGCCGGCTTCTTCCTCACCGCCTCGATCCTGCTATGGTGGGTGCGCATGTACCGCCGCGCGAAGGCGCTGGGGCTCGGCTCGCACACCGCCTGGGCCTTCGCCGCAGCGATCTGGCTCTATCTCGTGCTCGGTTTCATCCGCCCGCTGATGATGGGCTCGTGGAGCGAGGCGGTGCCCTTCGGCATCTTCCCGCACCTTGATTGGACCGCGGCGTTCTCGCTCCGTTACGGCAATCTGTTCTACAACCCGTTCCACATGCTCTCGATCGCGTTCCTGTACGGATCGACGCTGCTCTTCGCCATGCATGGCGGGACGATCCTCGCGACGAGCCGCTACGGCGCGGAGCGTGAGATCGACCAGATCGTCGACCGCGGCACGGCCACCGAGCGCGCCGCCCTGTTCTGGCGCTGGACCATGGGCTTCAACGCCACGATGGAATCGATCCACCGCTGGGCGTGGTGGTTCGCGGTGCTGACGACAATCACCGGCGGGATCGGCATCCTGCTCACCGGCACGGTGGTCGACAATTGGTACCTCTGGGCGGTCAAGCACGGCGTCGCGCCGGCCTACCCGCAGGTCTACGGGCCGATCACCGATCCGCTGAGCACGCCGGGAGGGACGCCATGAAGACCCTGCTCCTCGTCGCGGCGGCGGTGGTCGCCGCGTTCCTCACCATCGCCCAGTTCGGCACCGCTGGCTGGACCCGACCGCCGATCCTGGCCCAGCAGCACGGCTACCGCGGCACCGGCATGGATCAGATCCAGACCAAGGCGGGGGCGGCCGCGCTCAAGGCCGCCAACGTCGCCCCGGATCCGGCCGAACCGGTGGAGCAGGGCAGCGAGAAGGCCGGGACGACCTACGAGAACGTCCAGGTGCTCAAGGACGTCAGCGTCGAGGAATTCAACCGGTTGATGACCTCGATGACCGAATGGGTCGCCCCCGAGCAGGGCTGCACCTACTGCCACAACACGGAGAACATGGCCGACGACAGCCTCTATCAGAAGAAGGTCGCCCGGCGCATGATCCAGATGGTGCAGCACATCAACACCAGCTGGAAGGAGAAGCATGTCGGCGAGGCGGGCGTGAATTGCTACACCTGCCACCGCGGACAGCCGGTGCCGAAGAACATCTGGTTCGAGAACCCGGGTCCGAACTACAAGACCGCGTTCACGCCGCGCAACAACGGCCAGAACATGGCGTCACCCTCGGTCGGCCTCGCCTCGCTCCCCTACGACACCCTGAGCGAGTTCTTCGGCAAGAAGAACGTCGACGAGAACCTGATCCGCGTCAACGCCACGACCGCTCTGCCCGAAAGCAAGGGCAAGCCGATCCAGGCCGCGGAGAAGACCTACGGCCTGATGATCCACATGTCGTCGGCGCTCGGGGTGAATTGCACCTATTGCCACAACACCCGGGCGATCTCGAACTGGTCGCAGAGCACGCCGCAGCGCACTCTGGCCTGGCACGCGATCCGGATGGTGCGAGACCTCAACGGCGACTACATCGAGCCGCTGACCTCCACCTTCCCGGCCAACCGCCTCGGGCCCACCGGCGACGCGCCGAAGCTCAACTGTGCCACCTGCCATAACGGCCAGAACAAGCCCCTTGCGGGTGCCCACGTGGTCGAGACCTACCCGGAACTCACGCAGGTGACGGCCGATGCGGCGGCGACCCAGGAACCCGGCAAGGCTCCCGCCCAGGAGCCGACAAAGGAGCCGTCTCCGAATCCGCCGCAATAGGCAATTCGGCGAACTAAACCAGGCGCTCGGTCATTGAGCCGCCGGCCCGTCTCCTCGGGCCGGCGGCATTTTTCATCACACCCAAGCCGCGAAGGCAGACAACTTTCCGTGTTGAGTGGCCACGTGTCACGTCACCCGGATCTGTTCTATGCCTTCCTATAGTGCACAAAATCGGTGGACAGCCGGATCGCACCATCAGAATACATAGATCTTAAGTTTTATTACAAATAATAATCGTTTTCCAACAGATATTATCATTCGATTATTGCATGGTCGTGGACATTCATTGACATATGAGATAAACTCAGAATCTTACACTATATGAATTATAGAACTCCGCCAAATCGGCTGGATATTGTTATATACAATAAGAATTGTGCCGGTGTGCGCAAGCCTTGATCGCGGCAACATTGCTCATCGGCGCGATACGCAGACCCATCGCTTAAATTTGGACGCATTTACGAATATGAAGGCTGGACGTCCGAAGCATTTGGGCGGCGCATGCCACGACGGTGGTGGGGCGTACGCCGGAGGACGGGGGGCCAGAGCGGTGAATCGAGGGCGCGACCACAACGAGATCGCTGCCGCATTGAGGCAGTGCAAGGCGGCGTTCATCGGCGTCGCCGTGATGAGCGGCCTCGTCAATATCCTGTACCTCACCGGCTCGTTCTACATGCTGGAGGTCTATGACCGCGTGATCCCGAGCCGCAGCGTGCCGACGCTGATCGGCCTCAGCGTACTCGCCCTCGTACTGTACGGCTTTCAGGGCGTGCTGGAGGCGATCCGCTCGCGCATCCTCGCGCGGATCGGCGCCGCGCTCGATGAATCGCTGAGCGCGAGGGTCTTCGACATCATCGTCCGCGCACCGCTGAAGGGTGCGATACCCGGCGACGGTCTACTTCCCCTGCGCGATCTCGATCAAATCCGGAGTTTTCTATCGGGAACCGGCCCGTCGGCGTTCTTCGACCTGCCGTGGATGCCGATCTATATCGGCATCTGCTTTCTGTTCCATCCCTATATCGGCATCGCGGCGATTGCCGGCTCGCTGATCCTGGCGGGCCTCACGTTCCTGACCGATCGGGCAACCAAGGCCCCGACCCAGGCCGCTACGGGACATGGCCTCCGCCGCAACGGGCTCGCCGATTCGAGCCGTCGCAACGCCGAGGTCTTGGCCGCGATGGGCATGCAGCAGCGCTTGGCTGCCCGCTGGGCCCTCGCCAACCGCGAATACCTTTCCGCCAACCAGACCGTGGCGGATGTCGGCGGCGGATACGGTGCCGGCTCCAAGGTGTTCCGCATGGCCCTGCAATCGGGCGTGCTGGCGCTCGGCGCCTGGCTCGTGATTCATGCCGAGGCCACCGCCGGCATCATCATCGCCGGCTCGATCCTCGTCTCCCGCTCCCTCGCGCCAGCGGAACTCGCCATCGGCAATTGGAAGGGGTTCGTTGCCGCCCGTCAGAGCTGGCGCCGTCTCACAGACCTCTTCGCCAAGCTGCCCGCGACCGAGCAGCCGCATACCCTGCCGGCTCCGACCCAGACCATGGCGGTGGAGGGTGTCAGCGTCGCTCCGCCCGGCACCCCGCGCGTGGTCATTCAGGATGTCAGCTTCACGCTGGAGGCCGGGCAGGGCGTCGGCGTGATCGGCCCGTCGGCCTCCGGCAAGTCCTCCCTGGTGCGGGCGATCGTCGGCGTGTGGCCGCCGATCCGCGGCAAGGTACGCCTCGACGGCGCGGCGCTCGATCAATGGTCGAGCACCGACCTCGGCGTCCATGTCGGCTTCCTCCCGCAGGAGGTGGAGCTGTTTGCCGGAACCGTTGCCGAGAATATCGCGCGGTTCGAGCCGAACGCGCCGTCCGAACTCGTCATCGCCGCGGCGCGCGCCTCCGGCGTCCATGAGCTGATCCTGCGCCTGCCCGAGGGCTACGACAGCCGCATCGGCGAGGGCGGAGCCGGCCTCTCCGCCGGCCAGCGCCAACGCATCGGACTGGCGCGCGCCCTCTACCGCGACCCGTTCCTCGTGGTTCTCGACGAGCCCAACGCCAACCTCGACAGCGAGGGCGAGAACGCACTGACCCAGGCGATTCTCAGCGTCCGTCAGCGCGGCGGCATCTGCATCGTCGTCGCCCACCGTCCCAGCGCCTTGGCGGCCGTCGATCTGATCCTGATGCTGGCCGATGGGCGCGCCCAGGCCTTCGGACCCAAGGACGAGGTGCTGAAGCGGGTGTTGCGTCCGGCTCCCGCGCCGGTGGCGGCACCGGTCGCCGCGCAGCAGGTCGCCAAAGGCAACATTCCCGGCATGCAGGAGAGCGCCTGATGTCCTCGAGCCTCGCTCCGATGGTCGGCCTCAATCCGGCTCTGCCGCGACCGACCGCTCTGGGTTCGATCCGCCGCCATCTCGCGGTCGCCCTCGGTCTCGGCGTCGCCCTCGTCTTCGGCATCGGCGGCTGGGCGACCTTCACCCATGTCTCGGCCGCGGTGATCGCACCGGGTCAGCTCGTCGTCGAGACGGATGTGAAGAAGGTCCAGCATCCGACGGGGGGCGTCGTCGGTCAGCTCCTCGTGCGCGAGGGCCAGAAGGTGTCGGCGGGTGATGTCTTGATCCGCCTCGACGAGACGCAGACCCGAGCCAATCTCGACATCGTCCTGAAGGCCATGGACGAACTCGCCGCCCGCCAAGCCCGGGACGAGGCCGAGCGTGACGGCCACAAGACCATCGCTTTCCCCGACGAACTTCTCTCGCGGCTCAACACCGACCCGACGGTCGCCCGCCTCATCGACGGCGAAACGCGGCTGTTCGTCTCCCGTGTCGCCGGTCGCGAGGGCCAGAAGGCGCAGCTGCGCGAGCGCGTTCAGCAGCTTCGCCAGGAAATCCTCGGCCTCACCGATCAGGCGGCGGCCAAGGACCGTGAGATCGTCCTGATCGGCCAGGAACTGAAGGGCGTGCGCGAGCTCTATTCCAAGAACCTCGTGCCGCTGTCGCGCGTCACGGCGCTGGAGCGCGACGGCGCGCGGATCGAGGGCGAGCGCGGCCAGCTCATCGCTTCGACGGCCTCGGCCCGCGGCAAGATCGCCGAGACCGAGTTGCAGATCTACCAGATCGACCAGGAGATGCGCACCGAGGTCGGCAAGGATCTGGCCGATATCCGCGGCAAGTGGTCGGAACTGCGCGAGAAGCGTGTCGCTGCGGAGGACCAGCTCAAGCGCATCGACCTGCGCGCACCCCAGGACGGTTACGTCCACCAGCTGACCGTGCACACCATCGGCGGCCTCGTGACGCCGAGCGAGCCGGCCATGCTGATCGTCCCCACCGCCGATCAGCTCCTCGTCGAGGTCAGGGTGCAGCCCCAGGACATCGACAATGTCCGCGTCGGACAGAAGGCGACCTTGCGCTTCTCCGCGTTCAACATGCGCACGACGCCGGAGGTCGACGGACAGGTCATGCGCGTCTCGGCCGATGTGACCACGGATCCCAAGACCGGGATGAGCTATTACACGGCCCGAATTCGCATCGACGACGGCGAGAAGAACAATCTCAACGGCCTCCGGCTCGTGCCCGGCATGCCGGTGGAATCCTACACGCAGGTCGGCGAGCGCTCGGTGCTCTCCTATCTGGTGAAGCCGCTGACCGACCAGCTGGCGAAAGCGTGGCGCGAGCGCTGAGGCGACACCTTGCCTGCGAAGGCTTTTGTCTGATATGGCGGCGGCCTTCCCGCGATGTCATAAACCGCCATCGCCGGAGTGCCGTCCGCGGCGCTCCGTTCCGAGAAACACTTTCTGACAACAGGCGGCCGGTCTCGATCCGTGCCGACGTGAGACCGATGAAGATTCGCAACTCGCTCAAGTCGCTGCGCGGCCGTCACCGCGACAACCAACTCGTGCGCCGCAAGGGCCGGGTCTACGTGATCAACAAGACCCAGAAGCGCTTCAAGGCCCGCCAGGGCTGATCGGACGCGCCGCCGCCCGCTGCGGGCGCGGCGCCCGGGCGCGTTGACGCCCCCGGCGACCGGGTGGATGCTGGCGACATGCCCGCCCACCCGCTCCCGAGCCTGACCCTCCTCCTCGCCCTGATCCTGGCGGGGACAAGCGCGTCGGCCGCTCCGGCCAATCCCGAGCAGGGCAGGCGCGAGCAACCGGAGAAGGAGCGCAAGGCGCCACCTCCCGTCAGCCTCGACGATCTGTACAAGCGCTTGAAGGAATCGGACGACGAGGCCGAGTCCAAAGCCATCGCCACGTTGATCGAGCGTCGCCTCGGCCGCTCCGGAAGTGCGACGGCCGACCTCCTCTCCGACCGCGCCCGCCAAGCCATGGCCGGCAACGAATTGGCCCTCGCCGTCGAATTGATGGACCGGGCCGTCGCTCTGGAGCCCGACTGGGCCGAGGGCTGGAGCCGTCGGGCCACCTTGTTCTGGCGGCTATCCGATTCGGCGAGTGCCATCGCCGATCTTCAGCGCGCCCTCGTGCTGGAGCCCCGCCATTTCGAGGCTTGGGCGGCCCTCGGCAAGCTCTACCTCGCGGCGGACGACAAAGGCCGCGCCATGGACGCCTTCCGTCGCGCAGAAGCGCTCTATCCCCGCTGGGACGTCCTCAAGAAGGCGATCGACCGCTTGCGGCCCGAGGTAGATGGTCGCGACCTCTGATCCGGTCGCCGTGATCCGTGCCTGACCCCTTCGTCATCCTGCGCTTCGCCGCCGGCTTCCTGGCCTTGGCCGCCGGCCTGATCATCCTCGTGCTCGGTGTTGCCGCTGCCGCAACGCTGCTGATCGCCGCCAGGGTCGAAGCGCGCCATCCGCCGGCCGGGCATCGCATTCCCGTTCCAGGCGGGTCGGTCGCTTATCTCGAGGATGGCCCGCGAGACGGCCCACGGGCAACGATCGTGCTGCTACACGGCGCATCGGCCAATGCCTACGACCCGATGGAAGGCGTCGGCCGGCGCCTTGCCGCTGCCGGATTCCGCGTCGTCTCGTTCGATCGTCCCGGCTATGGCGGCAGCGATCGGCTTGCCGGGGCCGAGGCCGCGACGCCGGCCTTCCAGGCCAGGATGCTGGCCGACGCCATCGACCGGCTCGGCCTCGGACCGGTGATTCTCATGGGCCATTCATGGTCCGGGGCACTGGCTCTGCGGATGGCCCTCGATCGGCCGAAGGGCATCGCCGGTTTGGTTCTCGTCGCGCCGGTCGCCATGCCGTTCCCGCCGATGCCCCTCCCGTGGTGGGCCGATCTCGCGCTGAAACCGCCGGTGACATGGCTGCTGACCCGCACGATCGCGGTACCCCTCGGCTTGTATTACCTGCCCGGCGTCGCCCGCGGGGTATTCCGGCCCGAGCCGCCGGTGGAGGATTATGTCGAGAAGAGCCGCGCCGCGCTGATCCTCAGACCGGGATCGGCGCTTGCCAACATCCAGGATCTGGCCGGCCTGCCGGCGGCTCTAGCGCAGCAGGCACCACTTTATGCCTCGCTCCGACTACCGACCGTGATCGTGACCGGGGAGGGCGATCCGGTCGTCGTCACGGCGAAGCAGGCGGAGCCGTTGAGCCGTGCCGTGCCCGGCGCGCGCCTCGTGGTGCTGCCGGGCGCCGGACACATGATCACCTACACCGCCCCCGACGCCCTGGTGCGGGAGACGGAGGCGTTGCTCGGGCGGCAGTGAGATTTACGCCTGTTCGGCGTGCTCCCGGGTCACGAAGGCGATGCGCACCATGTTGGTGGCGCCGGGAATGCCGAAGGGCACGCCCGCAACGACGATGACCCGGTCGCCGAGTTCGGCAAAACGTTCGCGCACGGCGAATTTCGCCGCCCGGAACGCCATGTCGTCGATGTCGCTCGCATCCTTGGTGACGATCGGGTGCGTGCCCCAGACCATGGTGAGCCGGCGGGCCGTCTCGCGCTTCGGCGTCAGCGCGATCACGCTGGCATTCGGCCGCGAGCGGGCGAGGCGCTGGACCGTCGAGCCCGAATGGGTCCAGGCCATGATGGCGCGCAGGCCCAACGCTTCGACGATCTGGTGGGCGGCCGCCGCGATGGCGTCCGAGGCGGTCGGCTCGGGGGCGGTGCGCTGCGCCGTCAGGATCGACCAGTAGAGCGCGTCCCGCTCCACCTGCTCGGCGATGCGGCTCATGGTGGTGATCGCCTCGACCGGGAAGGCGCCGGCCGCGCTCTCGGCCGAGAGCATCACGGCATCCGCGCCCTCGTAGACGGCTGTGGCGACGTCCGACACTTCGGCGCGTGTCGGCACGGGCGCGGTGATCATCGATTCGAGCATCTGCGTCGCGACGACGACCGGCTTGCCGAGACGACGGGCGCCACGGGTGATGCGCTTCTGCACGCCGGGCACCTGCTCCAGCGGCATCTCCACGCCGAGATCGCCGCGGGCGACCATGATGCCGTCGGAAATCTCGATGATCTCGTCGAGGCGTGTGAGCGCCTGCGGCTTCTCGATCTTAGCCATGACCAGGGCGCGGCCGGCGGCGACCTTCTTGACCTCGGCGACATCCTCGGGACGCTGAACGAAGGACACGGCGATCCAGTCGGCGCCCGCGGCGAGGCCGGCTTCGAGGTCCGCCCGGTCCTTGTCCGTCATCGCCGGCACCGGAATGACCGTCTGGGGCAGCGACACACCCTTGCGGTTCGAGATGCGGCCACCGACCTCGACGCGCGTGACCGCACGGCCCTCGCTGACCTCCGTCACGATCAGGCGCAGCTTGCCGTCGTCGATCAGAATGGTGTGCTCGGGCTCGAGCGCCGAGAGAATCTCCGGATGGGGCAGGTAGACGCGGTGCACATCGCCCGGGGTCGGATCGGAATCGAGCACGAAGCTCTGCCCGTTCTCCAGCTCGGCCGCGGTATCGACGAAGGTGCCGAGCCGCAGCTTCGGGCCCTGGAGATCGACCAGGATGCCGATCGGCCGCTTCGCTTCACGCTCGATCGTGCGGATCACCTCGATCCGCTCCGGCAGCTTGGCGCGGTCCAAGTGGCTCATGTTGATGCGGAATACGTCCGCGCCGGCCTGGAACAGCTTGGTGATCATCTCCGGCGTGTCGGAGGCCGGCCCCAGGGTTGCGACGATCTTGGTACGGCGCGAGCGCTTCAATCCAGCCTCCATGACCCGCTGGACCCGCCGGTCGCGGGAGCGCGAGGGCGGGAACGGCCCGGCTGCCGCGCGGCGGGATGGGGCGCTGGCGGCCGGACGGGGGCTTCCGGCGCCAGAAGCATCCCTGGGCCCCACAGGTCAAGGTCGTCTTGCCGAGCGCAACGGCAGCCCTTTTTGCGAGTCGTCGGGCGCCGACAATCGGCAGTCGAAACATTCGAATGATCAACGTCCTGACCGGTGGGACCGGCGTGCATCGCAACAAGAGGCAGGCGGTCGCTACGTGTTGCTTCGTTGCCATAGGCAGCGTGGCCGTAAGGCTGCTACGGTTACGCTACAAATTCAGCTCTCCAAGGCGGCACCTCGTGATCAAAGCTTTCCTCCTCGGCGGCGCAGCGGCGCTCGCGACCTCCGCGGCCCTGGCTGCCGACCTTCCGCGCCGGGCCGAGCCGCCGCCGGTCTTCTCGCCGGTTCCGGTCTTCACCTGGACCGGCTTCTATGCCGGCCTGCACACCGGCTACGCCTTCACCGACAACCCGAACATCCGCACGGTCGGCAATCAGGCCGGCACGGCTCTAAACGTTGCCAACAACTTCCGCCCCGCCTCGCTCAAGAGCGAAGTCGACGGCTTCTCGAAGATCGGCGGCGGCTTCGGCTATAACCTGCAGTTCACGCCCGGCTCCGGCTTCGTCGTCGGCGCGGCGTTCGACATCACCTGGACGGATCTGGAGAAGAACCGCGGCTTCCTCGGCTCGCCGAACACCGTCGGCGGCCTGTTCCCGGCCACGCCGAACGCCAGCGTCTACACGCAGAACCTCGACTATCTCGGCACCGTGAACGGCAAGATCGGCTACGCCTTCGATCGGTTCCTCGTTTACGGGACCGGTGGTTTGGCCTTCGGTCAGGTTGCCTACGGCGCCTCCTTCTTCGGCACCGCCGCGCAGGGCCAGCCTCTGCAGTTCGTCGGCGGCTACGACAAGCAGTTCGAGACCGGCTACAACTACGGTGGCGGCATCGAGTACGCCATTCCGGCCGAATCGTTCCTCAACTACTTCGCATTCGGTCGCTTCCTCGGCATCAAGTCCGACGTAACGATCAAGGCGGAATACATCCGCTACGATCTCGGCGGCCGCAGCATCGTTGTGCAGGGCGTCCTGCCCGGCAACGCCGCCACCAGCTACACCTCGACCTTCAAGACCGAAGGCAGCCTGATCCGCGCCGGCTTCAACTACAAGTTCAGCGCCTACTGATCGCCTTCCGCTTATTCAGTGGGAACGAACGGGCGCCCCTCGGGGCGCCCGTTCGCGTTTCAGGAGGACCCACCTGGATCCAACGGCCAGGGTGAATTCGCGCACCCGTCGATGGCAAGGTCAGCGCCGTTTGTCCGCTGAGGCTCTCCCGAACAGCGTGCCTGGGGCTTCGGCGCCGCCATCCCTCATGCCTTCTTCTTCTTGTTCTTCTTCTTGGCGCCGTCCTTCCGTTCCTTCTTGCCCTCAATCTTCGTGTCCCCGGCGGCATCCTTCGTCTTGACCGGCGCATCGTGATCCACCCCGTCCCACGTCGCCGCGAAGGGGCGGCTGACGAGGGCCCTGGGTGGCGGGGCCGGGGGTGAGGCGGACTCGGGTGGAGCGGTCTCGCCGCGGCGCAGCGGTGCCTCCCCGGCCGCGAGCGCGGCGAGGCGACGACGGTGCCAGCCGGGCGTTGCCTCTTTCAAAGTCGGATGATGGGGATCGAGGCGGGTGACCACCGCCTTCACCTCCGCATCGGTCAGGCCGTCGGCGATCAGGGCGAAGGCTTCCATACCGATCACGTCCCGGATGAGGCGAAGTGCCGGGACCTTCAGGGTTCGGGCCTTGAGCTGACGCATCACGAGGGAACGGGCGGCCTTCGGCACCTCGGCGCGGATGTCGGGGAAGGCTTCCGGTGCCGAGGCCATGGCCTGCAACACCGCGTATCCGTCGACATCAAGCGCCATGGAGGATGTCCTTCACTTCCGCGACGAGGGGGATCAATACGTTCGGCACATGCGCGCCGTACTTGGCCGAGAAGGTCGGCGGCGTCCCGCCGACCGGGACAAGGGCATCGGCGAGTGCCGCAGCCTGGGGTATGCGGGTCTCCAGCAGGCGGAAGCCTGCATCCGCCGCCGCCGCCTCGGCGACGAGCCGCGCGAGCGTCTGCTGATGCTGGCGCACCTGCGCCTGATAGCGGGTGACGAGCACATATGGCTCGCTCTTGGGGCGGATATGGCTGCCCTGGCGTCCGCTCCGCCGCCAGATCGTTTCCACGAAGGCGTTCAGGCCGTAAGTCGAGAGGAAATCGGGGATCGATGTGACGAGGACGAGGTCGGCGGCGCGCACCGCGACCTCGGTCATCGGCGAGATGCCGGGCGCACAATCGAAGAGTACGTAATCGTAATCCTGAACCAGCGGCGCGAACTCGTCCTGGAACAGCGTCCAAAGCCGAGCCTCGATGTCGTGCATCGAGAACTTCCGCTCGGTCAGCTCGTACAGGATCTCCCGCTCGACCAGTCGCAGATGCGGACCGGAGGGCAAGAGCGCGAGTTCCAGCGGCCGGTTCTTGTGCATGGTCAGGCTGACGCCGGGCTGGATGCGGGCGCGCAGATCGGGCTTGTGCCGGGTAATGAGCTTGAGGGCGAGATAAGCCTCGAGCGTCCGCCCGCGGCCGATCATCTGCGCCAGCAGGTCGTCGCCCGCGAGACAGACCGAGACGGAGGCTTGCGGATCGAGATCGACCACGAGAACCCGGGCCCCGTCGGCGGCAAGCGCCTCGGCCAGCATCACGACCGTCGTCGTCTTGCCGACGCCGCCCTTCATGTTGGCGACCGCGATCAGCTTGCCGCTCACGAACGCGCCCTCCCACGTTTCTCGGTGCCGACATCGGCGCAAGGCAAGACAGACATATGTCAGCCTTCGTCTTCACGAAGCGATGCAGAGCCCGACCGATCTCGATCAATCCACAGCGGCATCCCCCCGCGACCGGCACGGATCAACACGTTGACGTGCGTATGTGGGGGGGAACCACTGAGACCGGTGCCGATTGGTGCCGTGATCGGCACCTTGGCCGAATCGCGACGGAGACCGATGCCTGTGATCTTTCCGGCCACCACCGCCTTCTATGCCGGCCTGCTCGGCCTGATCTATGCCGGGATGTCCGGCTGGGTGATCGGTGGACGGCTGACGGGTAATGTGCTGTTCGGCGATGGTGGACAGGACAGCCTGCAGCGGCGCATCCGCTCCCACGCCAATTTCATGGAATACGTGCCGATTACCCTTCTGCTGATCGCCCTCTACGAGGCGGGTGGGGGCGCGCAGGGTTGGGTACGCGGCCTCCTGATCGTGCTGGTGATCGCCCGAATCCTGCACCCGATCGGCATGTTCGCCGCCGCGAACACGCCGCGCCAGTTCGCCTGCCGCGGCGTCGGCATCCTGGCAACGCTCGCGGTCATGACGATCGCTTCGATACTGCTGTTGCTGCGGACCGCCTGAGCGTCCCCCGGTCTCGGCCCTGCCATGCTGGGCTGATCGAGCCTGCTATATTCGTCACGCACCCCGGCGGTAGCTGAACCGTTGTAATTGAGCCACGCGTGGCGATCAGACCATCGCTGGCCCACGGCCAAAGAGGAACGGCTGACGACCCGGCCTACTCGGCGACAGCGAACATCTCGTCGAACGAGTAGCCGGACCCGCGCACGGTCCGAATCGGATCGCTCTGGCGCGGACGGTTGATCGCCTTGCGCAGGCGGCCGACATGCACGTCGACGGTGCGCTCGTCGATATAGACGTCGTGGCCCCACACGCCGTCGAGCAATTGCTCCCGCGAGAAGACCCGGCCGGGGCTCTGCATGAGATATTCGAGCAGCTTGAACTCGGTCGGCCCGAGATGGATCTCGCGACCCTGGCGGCGGATGCGATGGCTCACCCGGTCGAGCTCGATATCACCGGCGGTCAGCATGTCGGCGACGTGGGTGGGCTTGGAACGGCGCAGGAGCGCGCGCACCCGGGCGAGCAGTTCCGGCACAGAGAACGGCTTGACCACGTAATCGTCGGCTCCGGTCGACAGGCCGCGCACCCGGTCGGCCTCCTCGCCGCGGGCCGTGAGCATGATGACCGGGAGCCGTTCGGTCTCGCGGCGGGCACGGATACGCCGGCACAGCTCGATCCCCGACAGGCCGGGCACCATCCAATCGAGCAGCACGAGATCGGGGGTGGTCTCGTGCAGGCGAAGATCGGCCTCCTCGCCGCGGCTCGCGACATCCACCACGAAACCTTCGGCTTCGAGGTTGTAGCGCAGCAGCGTGGTCAGTGATTCCTCGTCCTCGACGATCAGGATGCGCGCGCTCGTCATCGCCCGTCTACCCATTCGCATGCGTCGCCTCGGGCTTTGTCCGTCACCGTGACGGTGCCGGAGCGGCGCGCGGGAATCCAGTCCCGCCGCAGGGTCATGCCCTGCGAAGACGATTCTTGCTTCATTCTACATTCCAACCGGTCGCGGGTTCAGGCGCCCGGCACGACCGTCGCGTAGTTCGACGCGTCGTTCTTGGGTCGCTCACCGGCGGGGGCCTCGCCGGTGGCAAGATAATGGATGGTTTCGGCGACGTTGGTGGTGTGGTCGCCGATGCGCTCGACATTCTTGGCGCAGAACAGCAGATGCGTGCAGAACGAGATGTTGCGCGGATCCTCCATCATGTAGGTCAGGAGTTCGCGGAACAACGAGTTGTAGAGCGCGTCGATGGCACCGTCGCGCTCCCACACGTCGTGCGCGGCGGTCGTGTCTCGGCTCGAATAGGCATCGAGGACGTCTTTGAGCTGTTCCTGCACGAGGTCGCTCATGTGCTGAACGCCGAGCACGATCTTCTGCGGCTGGGCCTGATCGCTGATCGCGACGACGCGCTTGGCGATGTTCTTGGCGAGATCGCCGATCCGCTCCAGATCGGCGGCGACGCGGATGCCGGAGATGGTCTCGCGCAGGTCGATGGCCAGGGGCTGGCGCCGGGCGATCAGCAGCACCGAACGCTCCTCGATCTCGCGCTGCAACACGTCGAGGCGCTTGTCGGCGGCGATCACCGCCTGGGCGAGGGCGGTATCCCGGCGCACCAGCGCCTCCGTGGCCTCCGAGAGCATCTTCTCGGCCACGCCCCCCATCTCGGCGATGGAACGGCGCAGGTTTTCGAGGTCGTTGTCGTAGGACGAGACGATATGTTCGGACATCTTCGGACTCTCCGGTCGGGCGTTGCCGCCCGTCGCCTGGTCGATGGGTTGCGCGGGCGGGCCGGTCAGCCGAAGCGGCCGGTGATGTAGTCCTGCGTCTGGCGCTTGGCCGGGTTCATGAAGATCTTCGAGGTCGCGTCGAACTCGATCAGCTCGCCGAGATACATGAAGGCGGTGAACTGTGAGATGCGCGCGGCCTGCTGCATGTTGTGCGTCACGATGACGATCGTGAACTCGGACCGCAATTGCTCGATCAGCTCCTCGATGCGGCCCGTCGAGATCGGATCGAGGGCCGAGGTCGGCTCGTCGAACAGGATGACCTCCGGACGCTGGGCCACGGTGCGGGCGATGCAGAGGCGCTGCTGCTGACCGCCCGAAAGGCCCATGCCGGACTGCTTGAGCTTGTCCTTCACCTCGTCCCACAGCGCGGCCTTCCGAAGCGACTGCTCGACGCGCTGGTCGAGTTCCGCCTTCGGCAGCTTCTCGTAGAGCCGAAGGCCGAACGCGACATTGTCGTAGATCGACATGGGGAAGGGCGTCGGCTTCTGGAAGACCATTCCGACCCGCGAGCGCAGCTCGTTGAGATCGATCTTGGGGTCGAGGACGTTCTGCCCGTCGAGCAGGATCTGACCCTCTGCGCGCTGCTCTGGATAGAGGCTGTAGATCCGGTTGAAGGTGCGCAGCAGCGTCGACTTTCCGCAGCCCGAGGGGCCGATCAGCGCGGTGACCTGCCGGTCGCGGAAGTCGAGGTTGATGTTCTTCAGGCCGTGGAATTGGCCGTAATAGAAGTTCAGGTCCTTGACGGCGATGCGGACCGCCGCGGCGTGATCGGCCGGGTTGCGGCCGTCGAGCTGGCTGCGGATCGCGGGGGAGGCGCTCATCGGAGGTCTCTCGTGGGGTAGGAGGTCGGGACTGAGGCCGCGCGACGGTCAGCGCTGCCGCTGTTCCTTGATCACGAAGCGGGCCGTCACGGAGAGGGCCAGGATGGTGACGGTGATGAGCAGCGCCCCGGCCCAGGCAAGGCTCTGCCAGTTCGGGTAGGGCGAGAGGGCGAACTGATAGATCATGACCGGCAGGTTCGGCACGCCGCCGAGCAGATTGGCGTTGAACCACGAATTGTTGTTGAGCGCGGTGAAGAGCAGCGGGGCGGTCTCGCCGGCGATGCGGGCAAGCGCCAGGATGATGCCGGTGACGATGCCCGCGGAGGCCGCCCGCCAGGTGATCGCCCGGATCACCAGGGAGCGGGGGGCACCGAGTGCCGCACCGGCCTCCCGCATCGGACCCGGCACGAGGCGCAGCATATCCTCGGTGGTACGGACGATGACCGGGACGGCGATGATGGCGAGCGCCACCGCGCCGGCCCAGCCGGAATAGGTCCCCATCGGCCGCACCATCAGGGTGTAGACGAACAGGCCAATCAGGATCGACGGTGCCGAGAGCAGCACGTCGTTGAGGAAGCGGATGACGTCGGCGATCTTCGAGGTCTTGCCGTACTCGGCCAGGAACGTCCCGGCCATCAATCCGATCGGCGTGGCGATGACGATGCCGATGAAGGTCATCACGAGGCTGCCGAGGATGGCGTTGGCGATGCCGCCGCCTTCCGAGCCGGGGCCGGGGGTCGGCGCGGTGAGGAGGGTCGGGGTGAAACCCTTCACACCCTCGACGATCAGCATCAGCAGGATCGAGCCGAGCACGACGATGCCGAGCAGGGTGGCGAGGGTGCTGGCCACGATCAGGATCCGGTCGGCAACCCGGCGGCTCGAGCGCACGCGGCTGACGGCGGGCGTCCGGCCGGCCGCGGTGATGGGGTTGGTGGCGTCCATGGTCGGCGCTCGTCCCGCTTGAGGCTCAGGCGATATCGGTTCAGGCGACCTTCGCGCGCCGCACCAGCAGGCGCGCAATGATCAGCACGAAGAAGGTGATGATGAAGAGCAGGCAGCCGAGCGCCATCAGCGAGGAGAGCTGGAGACCGTCGGCCTCGTTGAACTCGTTGGCGATGCGCGAGGCGATGGTGGAGCCGGGATCGAAGATCGAGGCGGAGAGGCGGTTGGCGTTGCCGATCACGAAGGTGACCGCCATGGTTTCGCCGAGCGCGCGGCCGAGGCCGAGCATGATCGCGCCGATGATCGATACGGAGGCCTGCGGCACGAGGACGTGCCGGACGACCTCCCAGGTGGTGCAACCGATCCCGTAGGCGCTCTCGCGCAGCACGGTCGGGATCTGATCGAGCATGTCACGGGTGATCGAGGCCACGAAGGGCACGATCATGATGGCGAGGATGATGCCCGCGGTCAGCACGCCGACGCCGGAGGGGATGCGGGCGTAGAGGATGGTGCCGACGATCGGCATGCCCTCGACGAGGTTCGACACCGGAACCTGCACGAAGCGGGCGAAGAGCGGGGCGAACACGAACAGGCCCCACATGCCGTAGATGATGCTCGGCACCGAGGCGAGGAGCTCGATCGTCATGGCGACGGGCTTGCGCGCCCAGCCGGGGCAGAGCTGCGTGAGGTAGATCGCGATTCCGAAGGAGATCGGCACGCCGATGACGAGGGCGAGCAGGGCCGCGGCCACGGTGCCGATGATCGCGGGCAGCGCCCCGAACTGCTCGGTGCCGATGTTCCAGGCCGACGAGGTGAGGAAGCCGAAGCCGAATTCCGCGAAGGCCGGCCACGCGCCGTAGATGATGGAGCCGAGGATGCCCGCGAGCACCAGCAACACCAGCAGCGCCGAGGCGTAGGACAGCCCCTGAAAGAGCCGGTCCCCGGTCTTGCTCGGGGCAGTGCGGGGGGCCACGCCGCTCTCGCGGGCCAGGGCGACGGATTGGGTCAAGGCGGTCATCCGCGAATGCTCATCGAGTGCGTGGCGTGTAGCGCGCTCGTGGGCGCGAGGCGAGCCGGCGCGAAAAGGGCCCCTCGGAAAGGGGCCCCGGTGACGCCTCACATGCTGCCGAAGACCGGCTTGCCGTCCTTGCCCTTGATGGTCTTCCACTCTTCGTGGATCAGGCCGACGACGTTGTCGGGGAGCGGCACGTAATCGAGCTCGGTCGCGAGCTTGTCGCCGTTCTTGTAGGCCCAGTCGAAGAACTTGAGCACGTCGGCGGACTTGGCCGGATCAGCGGGCTCACGGTAGACCAGGATGAAGGTCGCGGCCGTGATTGGCCACGCGTCGTCGCCGGCCTGGTTGGTCAGGGCGATGCCGAAGCCGGGGGTCGACTTCCAGTCGGCGCTGGCGGCGGCGGCCTGGAAAGCCTTGTCGTCGGGCTGCGGGAACTTGCCGGCCTTGTTCTGGATCAGGGCGTAGGCCAGCTTGTTCTGCTTGGCATAGGCCGACTCGACGTAACCGATCGCGTTCGGCACCTGCTTGACGGTGGCGGTCACGCCCTCGTTGCCCTTGCCGCCCTGGCCGACCGGCCAGCTGATCGTGGTGGCGGCGCCGAATTCCTTCTTCCAGCTCTCCGAGACACCCGAAAGGTAGGTGGTGAAGATGTTGGTCGTGCCGGAGGCGTCGGAGCGGTAGATCGGGGTGATGTTGGCCTCGGGCAGCTTGAGGCCTTCATTCAGCTTGGCGATCTTCGGGTCCGACCACTTCTGGATCTTGCCAGCGTAGATGTCGGCGACGATCTCGCCGGTCAGCTTCAGCTTGCCGGGCTCGAGGCCGGCGATGTTCACCACGGTGACCACACCGCCCATGACGGTCGGGAACTGGACGAGACCGTCTTTTTCGAGCTGAGCGGGCTTGAGCGGAGCGTCGGTGGCGCCGAAATCGACGGTCTTGGCCTGGATTTGCTTGATGCCGCCGCCGGAGCCGATCGACTGATAGTTCAGGCCCGTTCCGCTGTCCTTGCGGTAGGCCTCGGCCCATTTCGAATAGACCGGGAAGGGGAAGGTGGCACCGGCGCCGGTGATGTCGGCGGCGAGCGCCGAGGTCGCGAGCTGAGCGGCGGCGAGGCCGACGGCCAGGGCGTAAGCGAAGGGTTTCACAAGCATCTCCGTAACGGGTCGGGCGCTGCCGGCGGCGGAGGGCGATCCCGGGCGTCCCCACCCGTCAAGAACCGGCCTCCCGCCACGACGGAACAGCCTTAGCCAGCCGACGCGCCGCCTCTATGACGGCCACATGACGGGGACATGACAGCGCCGGCCACTCCCATGCCTTCGCCGAATTTCGCTGCGGATGGGACCGCTTGGCGGCTTTCGGGCGTTGAGGGAAGTCGGGGCGCTCCGGCCCGGTTCCGGTCGGGTGGGCTGCGCAGGGACCGACACCGCAGGAGGACGACAGCGTGGCGGAGCCATCCCGCAGAAACGATCGCCCGGGCGATCCGACGCCAGGCGACCCGCAGACCGAGGATACGACCGAGGCGCTCGATCCGCAGGAGGCGGTCTATCGCGCGCTGCACAGCGAGCGTGATGCGCTCGAACGCGCCCTTACCCTGGCCCAGCAGACTCAGCGATTCGGTGAGGCGGACGATGTGGAGGTAGCCCGCCACAACGAGGCGGCCCTGCTGAAGGACCTCGACCGGGTGATGACCCTGATCCGCGCCGCGGAGATCCGGCGCAGCCAGCCGCTGGCGCGGCGCTGGCAGTAGCGCCCAGTTCGGCGATCACACGCCGCGGCGGCGATCCCGTTCCTTCTGACGAAGCCGGAGCAGCAATTCGACTTGTACGTCGGTGATGGGCCGCGATTCGCAGGTATCGACGTAAGCCTCACGGAGCGCGTGACCGAGACGGTCCCGCGTCTCGTCGCTCAGGCCCGGCATGGACGCTTGTGTGAGGGTCTCGGCGGCATAGTCCGTCGCAAGATGTGCCATGGAGGACCGAAGCGATGATGAATGTTCCGTCACCGCAGAGATGCGGATCTGCAACCGAGAATGAAACCTGCCGCAAGATGGTTAACAAGGGTTTAACATTCCAGGTCCGATCGAGAATTCCGACCGCCGGAGCGACGAATTGAATCCCCGTCGCGTTCCGTCGAACGCGACGAAGGATGAGATTTGGTCAGCCGATCAGGAGCAGATCGAGCAGGACTGCGGCGATGCCGCCGGCGACAGCGATTCCGAGCAGGACCACGCTGCTGACTTGATCGACACTGTTTACGTCATGACCGACGCGGTGGGGGAAATCGTTGGCGGACAAGATCGGCTCCTTACTTCTGCCTTGGCCAACAATCGCCGAGGGCGCCTTTCGGTTTCAGCCCATGACGCTCGGTGCCCTTGCGGCGTTCATCCCGTGGAAGCCGATTTGCGGATCTGCTCGATCGCTGCGTCCCGGTCGAAACCGGGCGACAGCAGCTCGTCGAGGGTGAAGAGGGATTGACGCGGCAGGGTGAGATTGACCCGCCCTTCCAAGGGTTGAAGCTCCGGCGACTCCGCCATTTGGATCGCGAGGGTCCAGGCGCCGTCCATGCGGAGTTCGGCCGGATTCGGAGGATCCTCGCGCAGCTCCGCCAAGCCGGTCCGCGCCGCCTCACGGAAGGGGAGCCCTTCGTGATCATCCGAGATCAGGGCCGCCTTGATCAACGCGGCCAGGACATCCCTGACCCGATTCACGCTCTCGTTCATCCGTCCCTCGTGCTCAAGCATCGCCCATAGGGGGCAAAGGCAATGCCAAGGGATCAGTAAGGCGTTCCGGTCGCGCGCTTCGCCCGCAACGCCTCGGCGTACCAGGTGAGTTCATCGAGGAACTTGCGAGCAGCCTTGGGCAACCACTCCTCCGCAGGCTCCCCGGTCTCTGTCAGTGCCTTGTGCACGCGCGGGATCGGCAACAGCGACGGGATGCTCGGGGCGCCGAGTTCCGCCATCATCGCGCGCAACTGCATCGCCGCACGCACGCCTCCATATTGACCCGCGGAGTAGCTGCAGATGGCGGAAGGCCGCCAGTAATACTCCTCCAAGAAGTGGTCGAGCGTGTTGGAGAGAGCCGGTGGGATCGAATGATTGTACTCGGCTGAGACGACGATGAAGGCGTCGGAACTCCGATAGAGAGCAGCCAGCCGCTCGAGAGTCTCGGGCGCTTCGCCCTTCGGGTATTCCTTGTACATGCGATCGAGGAGCGGGAGGTCGAGTTCGGCCGGGTCGACCAGCGGCGCCGTATGGCCGCGTGCCTCGATCTGCGCGACGAGGAAGCGGGCGGCGCGCAGACCGTTGCGGTCCGCCCGCACCGAGCCGAGAATCACGGGGATCGTCAGGGACATGGTCGGGCCTCGGTTTTCGCAACGAGCCCGGAGACTATACGAGTCGGACCGTCGCCGTCAGGCTGCTGCCGGCTGCCCCTCTCGCCCCTGATGCTTGATCATTCCCGGACCGGAAGCGGCATCGAACGCGGCGATCGCCTCCGCCGGCATGGGTCGTTGGAACAAGTATCCCTGCATCGATCGGCAGCCGACCGATCGCAGCAGTCGTTTCTGCTCGATGGTCTCGATCCCTTCCACGACGCAGTCGAGCGCAAGGTGGCGGCAGAGGTCGAGAATTGAGCGGATGATGTTAAGGGACGTCTCGTCCTCGGTGCAGCGGGAGATGAAGCTGCGATCGATCTTGAGCCGATCCACCGGCAGACGCTGGAGATAGCTCAAGCTCGAATATCCGGTGCCGAAATCGTCGAGGGCGATGCGAACGCCGAGTGCCTTGAGCGAGGTCAAGGCCCGCCGGGCATCGACGAGATCGCGCATCAGGCCGCTCTCGGTGACCTCGAAGACGATCCGGCTCGGATCGATCCCACTCGCCACGACCAGGGTGGTCAATGCATCGACACCCTCGGGGCCTGCAATGTCGTGGGCCGAGAGGTTAAACGACAACCGACGCTCGACCGGCCAGCCCCGCATCGTCTCCAAGGCTTTGGTGAGCAGTATGCGGGTCAAGTCCCGGATCAGGCCGCTGCGCTCGGCCACGGGGATGAAATCAGCGGGCGAGACCGAGCCGAGGATCGGACTGTTCCAGCGGGCCAGCGCCTCGTAGGCCTCGACGCGTCCGTCCGCGACGTCGATGATCGGTTGATAGAGCAGGTGAAACTCGGCGGCCAGGTCAGCCCGTCGCAGCGCCTGCTCGACATCGGCATGACGGCGCAACTCCGCCTCGTGCTCGGGCGCAAAGCAGGTGGACGAGCCCCGGCGACGCGCCTTGGCGTGATAGAGGGCGAAATCCGCCCGGTCCACGAGCGTCTCCGCCCGCGTCGCCGCGTCAGGGAACACCGCGAACCCGATAGAGGCGCCGATCTGCGCCTGTCCTTCCCGCAGATGATAGGGTCTCCCGAGATCTGCGCAGATCCGACGTCCGATTTCATCCAGATCAATTCCGTCCTCGACGATCAGCCCGAACTCGTCACCACCGAGACGGGCCGGCCAGCCGAGACCGACCGATTCAAGCCGCCGGGCGACTTCGCGCAGCACCGCGTCCCCTGCGCCGTGGCCGAGGCTGTCATTGACTGGCTTGAACCCATCGAGATCGATGACGCCGACGCCGAAACGCCCGCCCTTCGCCAGGGCGGTCTCCACGGTTTCTTCGAGTCGCGCGACGAAGGAACGACGGTTCGGTAGACCGGTCAAAGGGTCGGTAAGGGCGAGGCGGCCGTTTTCTTCCGTGAGACTCACCAGATCACAGAAATCGCGATAGGCGAATTGGTGCATGACCAAGGAGCCTAACAGCACCACAACGTAGTTCACGACCGTCATCTTGACCAACGGTTCGCCGATACTGATATAATAAACACAATAGGGGAGAGCGACCGTCGCAAGAATATAAGACGCACTGCGCAGTTGCGAGAGGCACTGCATGCAGAACATCACCGTAATGCCGAGGAAGAAGAGGATATGGATGTCGTCCGCCGGACTACCCCGGCCGAATAAGGTCGTCGCCCAGACGGCAATGCATAAGGCAAGCAGGAAGGCGAAAAAGTTTACGATACGGAGGCTGGCGAAGGCCTCCTCTCCCTGAGGGGGCCGTCGCGACATGTGCACCCAAACCGCCGCACTGATCACGATCACCGTGATGAGGACCGCGGGCGGCCCGACGATCGACCAGAAGGGCGCCTGCCCGTAATGGGCAAAGGCCAGCCCGACGAGGTTGAAGCTGAGGACCGCGTAGAGAATCAGAACCTGTCGGGCGAAGGCCCGGAACTGCGCCTCCGCCAGAACCGGGTCGTTCTGGCGGATGTCGTAGAGGCCCAGGAGGTGCCGGAGCCCCGGGATCGTCATGGTCGCCTCGCCCTCAACGCGTCGGAGGCTCGATAAAAACTATCATCTGTTAAAAATTAGAGACCTCGTTCCCCCACGATCGGTTTGAACCGCAGTTTCCCGAGGATGATCACGTCGGCTTCAAGAGCGGCAGGTCACATCCGTTACGAGCATCGGCAGCTAAACTGATCTGGGTCGGCAAAGGGATTTTCCAGAAGAACAATAGGCCCTCGCATCGGCGGAAAGTTGGTGCCGACACCACCACAGCCGGACTTCAAGGTCGGCCTGAAAACCGAAACGCCGGCACCTTGTACGAGGCACCGGCGCTGCGGTAGGGTGGTGGGAGAGGAAAGGCGGGCCGAAAAATCGGCCCGCTCAGCCCTCGCTCAGAGGGAGTAGTACTGCACGAACTCGATCGGATGCGGGGTCATCTCGTAGCGCAGCACCTCGGTCATCTTCAGCTCAATGAACGAATCGATCTGATCGTCCGAGAACACCCCGCCGGCCTTGAGGAAGGCGCGGTCCCGGTCGAGATTCTGCAGCGCCTCGCGGAGCGAGCCGCAGACGGTCGGGATCTTCTTCAGCTCGCGCGGCGGCAGATCGTACAGGTCCTTGTCCATCGCCGGACCCGGATCGATCTTGTTGATGATGCCGTCGATGCCGGCCATCAGCAGGGCGGAGAAGGCGAGGTAGGGATTGGCCATCGGGTCGGGGAAGCGGACCTCGACGCGCTTGGCCTTCGGGTTCGTCGTCCACGGGATACGGCACGAGGCCGAGCGGTTGCGGGCCGAGTAGGCGAGCAGAACCGGCGCCTCGTAGCCCGGGACCAGGCGCTTGTAGGAATTGGTGGACGGGTTGGTGAAGGCGTTCAGCGCCTTGGCGTGCTTGATGATGCCGCCGATGTACCACAGGCATTCCTGGCTCAGATCGGCATACTTGTCGCCGGCGAAGAGCGGCTTGCCGTTCTTCCAGATCGACTGGTGGACGTGCATGCCGGAGCCGTTGTCGCCGTAGACGGGCTTGGGCATGAAGGTCGCGCTCTTGCCGTAGCTCTGGGCGACGTTGTGGATGCAGTACTTATAGATCTGCATGTGGTCGGCGAGCAGCGTCAGCCGGTCGAACTTCATACCGAGCTCGTGCTGGGCCGAGGCCACCTCATGGTGGTGCTTCTCGACCTTCACGCCCATCGACTGCATGGCGGCCAGCATCTCGCCGCGCATGTCCTGGGCCGAATCCTGCGGCGGAACGGGGAAGTAGCCGCCCTTGGTCTGGACCCGGTGGCCGAGGTTGCCGCCCTCGTAATCGGTGAAGCCGTTGGTCGGCAGCTCGGTGGAATCGAGCTGGAAGCCGGTATGGTACGGGTCGGCGCCGAACTTCACATCGTCGAACACGAAGAACTCGGCCTCGGGGCCGACGAAGATGTCGTCGCCGATCCCGGTCGAGCGCAGATAGGCCTCGGCGAGCTTGGCGGTGCTGCGCGGATCGCGGGAATAGGGCTCGCCGGTGGAGGGCTCGAGCACGTCGCAGACGATCGACATGGTCGAGGCCGAGAAGAACGGGTCCATGCAGGCCGTCACGGGATCGGGCATCAGCAGCATGTCGGACTCGTTGATCGCCTTCCAGCCGGCGATCGAGGAGCCGTCGAACATCGTGCCGTCGGTGAAGATCTCCTCATCGACGAGGGAGACGTCGAAGGTCACGTGCTGCCACTTCCCACGGGGGTCGGTGAACCGGAAATCGACGTATTTCACGTCGTTGTCCTTGATGGCCTTCAGCACATCAGCGGCCGTTTTCATCGTAAGCGTCTCCTCGGTCGTCTCAAAAGCGGAGCGGCGCAGAATGCCGTCCGGGGCCGGGGCTGATCCCGGCCGGTCCGTCGGATCGATGGAGGGGGGAGGGCGTTCGCCTCAGAGGCCCGCGCGCCTTCGGCGTGGCACGGATCCTGAAGCGGACATCCTCCTCGCGCCCCCGGGTCGATCCGGCCGACGGGCGCGGACGATACTGCCCGTGCCCCACGGTTGCCAGCCATCCTGAGACAAAAATCTCCGCCGAAGCGGGTGTCTGACGGGTCAAACGGCCTCCGGGCGGCTCCTCAAAACCGCGGCGGATTTTTGCGGGAAGACATGGCGCGTTTGTGGGCAGTTTGGCACGCCGCATGCTAGAGGGCTGGCCGAAGCGATCGGTATGGGCCCGACGCTTCGAGGGTTGGGCGAAAGCCGTGCCCGCCGGCGTATCGGCCCCCGCATGACGGCAGGGATATCCGCCGGAGGCGACGATACGGACCGGAGGGGAAGGCGGACAGGGCGCCGGACCTTGAGGGGCTGCGTCAGACGGAATTCGTCGATCAGGAACGAGAGACTCGAAATGACAAAGTATAAGCTCGAGTACATTTGGCTCGACGGGTACACCCCGGTTCCGAACCTGCGCGGCAAGACGCAGATCAAGGAGTTCGACAGCTTCCCGAGCCTTGAGCAGCTCCCGCTCTGGGGCTTCGACGGCAGCTCGACCCTGCAGGCCGAGGGCTCGTCGTCGGATTGTGTGCTCAAGCCGATCCGCCACTTCGTCGATCCGGCCCGCACCAACGGCGTGCTCGTGCTGTGCGAAGTCATGATGCCCGACGGCAAGACTCCGCACCCGTCGAACAAGCGCGCCACCGTGCTGGACGATGCCGGTGCGTGGTTCGGCTTCGAGCAGGAGTACTTCCTCTACAAGAACGGCCGCCCGCTCGGCTTCCCTGAGTCCGGTTACCCCGCCCCGCAGGGCCCCTATTACTGCGGCGTCGGCTCCTCGAATGTCGGTCCGGTTGCCCGCAAGATCGTCGAAGAGCATCTCGACCTGTGCCTGGCCGCCGGTATCAACCACGAGGGCATCAACGCCGAAGTGGCCAAGGGACAGTGGGAATTCCAGATTTTCGGCAAAGGCTCCAAGAAGGCCGCCGATGAGATGTGGATGGCCCGCTACCTGCTGCAGCGCCTGTGCGAGACCTACGAGATCGACATCGAGTACCACTGCAAGCCGCTCGGCGACACCGACTGGAACGGCTCGGGCATGCACTGCAATTTCTCGACGACGTTCATGCGCGAGACCGGCGGCAAGGAGTACTTCGAGGCCTTGATGGCCCAGTTCGAGAAGAATCTCGACGACCACATCGCCGTCTACGGCCCGGACAACCATATGCGGCTGACCGGCAAGCACGAGACCGCCCCGTGGAACAAGTTCTCCTACGGCGTGGCCGATCGCGGCGCCTCGGTGCGCGTGCCCCACTCCTTCGTCAACAACGGCTACAAGGGCTACCTTGAGGATCGCCGCCCGAACTCCATGGGCGACCCCTACCAGATCGCCAGCCAGGTCCTGAAGACGATCACCGAGGTTCCGCTCCCGGGCGAAGCCGCCGCGAAGGCCGTCGCCTAAGGATCTCCGAGGTCGATTGACCGTGTGCAACAGCCGCTCCCGTCACCAGACGGGGGCGGTTCTTTTTTGGGTCGGTCGCTTTCCTCACCCGTCGATAGCTGCGCCTTGCGGGACACCTGGGCGAGTTTCTCGAGAGCCGCGCGACTTCACCGAACGCTCGTTGAGACGGTCGCTCAACGCCATGGCCCTGAGGAGTACGGCGCCTCGGCTTCAGGTACCGAAAATCGACCAGCCGGTCCGTTTCACCAGCATCTCCAGGGCGATGCGCCCGAGATGCGAGTTGCCGGCAGCGTCCAGCCCCGGCGACCACACGCAGATCGAGGCTTTCCCCGGCGCCACCGCCAGGATGCCGCCGCCGACCCCGCTCTTGCCCGGAAGGCCGACGCGATAAGCAAAATCGCCCGAGCCGTCGTAATGCCCGCAGGTCAGCATGATCGCGTTGATGCGACGCGCCCGCTCTGCCGAGATTACCGAATGGCCGGAGAGCGGATTGCGCCCGGAATAGGCCAGAAACAGCCCGGCGGTGGCGAGCTGACGGCATGTCATGGCGATGGCACAGTGGTGGAAATAGACGCCCAGCGTGTAGTCCACCGGGTTCTCGATCACGCCGAACGAGCGCATGTAGTTGGCGAGCGCCGCGTTGCGGAACCCGGTGCGCTTCTCCGAAGCCGCCACCGTCTCGTCGATGGTGATGCTGGAATCCTGCGCCAGGAACTGCAGGAAGCGCAGGATCTCGCCGAGCGCCTCCCGCGGCTGGTGCCCCGACAGGATCACATCGGTCACCGCGATGGCGCCCGCGTTGATGAAGGGATTGCGCGGGATGCCCTGCTCGCGCTCCAACTGGACGATGGAATTGAAGGGGCTGCCCGAGGGCTCGCGGCCAACCTTGCGCCATAGCCGGTCGCCGACCATGCCGAGCGCCAGGGTCAAGGTGAAGACTTTGGAAATGCTCTGGATCGAGAAGGGCGTATCGGCCTCGCCGCCCGCCGCGACGCGCCCCGCTCCGTCGATCACGACGAGGCCGAAAGCCCGGGGATCGACCCCTGCCAATTCGGGGATATAGCTGGCGACTTCGCCGCGATCGGGCCGGGCCCGCATCTCGTCGGCGATCTCTTTCACGATGAGGTCGAGATCGGGCACAAACTTGCTCGCGTCGCCGCCGCGCCTCGTCGGACGCGCAGCCGCCCGTTCACGAAGCGCGCCAAAATCGTTCGTTGTGGGGGGAGAAGCGTAGAGCTGCCGAAAGGGCCACCCTGTTAGATCGCGTCAGCGCCGGTTTCGCCGGTCCGGATGCGGATGGCTTCCTCGATCGTCGAGACGAAGATCTTGCCGTCTCCGATACGCCCGGTCTGAGCCGATTTGCGGATCGCCTCGACGGCGCCCTCGACCATCGCATCGGACAGGACGATCTCCAGCTTCACCTTCGGCAGGAAGTCGACGACATATTCCGCGCCCCGATAGAGCTCGGTATGTCCCTTCTGCCGCCCGAAGCCCTTCGCTTCGATGACGGTGATACCCTGGAGGCCAACTTCCTGGAGGGCCTCCTTCACCTCGTCGAGCTTAAATGGCTTGATGATCGCCTCGATCTTCTTCATCCCGGCTCGACCCGATCCACACGTCGTCACTACGTCGCAGGTGTATCATCGCAGGGGCGTGACCGCCACGGCGATTTGCGATGCCGGCTCGGTATGCTGCGCATCACGCAGGCACAAACTGCGGATTATGTAGGCATATGCGGCTTTTTGGATGAATTTATAGGCACATTGTGAGCGCGATGCATGCATGATCCGTCCGCCGCCGAGAGCGCGAACCTCGCACTGCTTACCGTACAGGCGATGCGCCGGGTCGATGCGGCGGCCATCAGCTCCGGTACATCCGGTCTGACGCTGATGCAGAGAGCTGGTGCCGCCGTCGCCGACAGAGCCCTGGCCATGGGCGGAGAAAAGATTTTAGTCCTATGCGGACCGGGCAACAACGGAGGCGACGGCTTCGTCGCCGCCCGATTGCTGGTGGATGCTGGACGTTCGGTCGAGCTGCAATTGCTCGGTGATCGGGCATCCCTGGCTGGCGACGCCGCTATCGCCGCAGCCGAGTGGCCCGGGCCGGTGGGCCGAGCAAATGCGTCATTGCCGGATTGCGACCTCGTGATCGATGCCCTGTTCGGGGCAGGTCTATCGCGTGACTTGGAAGGCGACGCCCGCGCCCTGGTCGAGGCCGTGAATGCGGCCGGGCAGCCCGTGCTGAGCGTCGATGTTCCGAGTGGTCTCGACGGTGACACCGGCCGTATCCGCGGCGCGGCGATCCGGGCGCAGGAGACCGTGACATTCGTCGCCCTCAAACCCGGCCATCTGCTTCAGCCCGGCCGGTCCCTGTGCGGGCACATCACCCTCGCCGATATCGGCACGGGGCCCGCCGCGCTGGAGGCCGGATTGGCGGGTGCGCCGAGACTGTTCCGCAATGCGCCGGGCCTGTGGACGCTGCCCGCCCTGAGCGCATCGAGCCACAAATACACCCGCGGTCACGCCCTGGTTCTTTCCGGCCCTGCCTTCAAAACCGGCGCCGCACGTTTGGCCGCGCGCGGCGCGCTGCGGGTCGGCGCGGGACTCGTCACCATCGCCTCGCCCGCCTCGGCGCTCCCGGAGAACGCGGCCCATCTCACCGCGATCATGCTTCGCCCGTGCGAGACCGCCGACGATCTCGACGATCTGCTCGTCGATGACCGCCTCAACGCCCTTCTGATCGGCCCCGGCCTCGGGACTGGCCCGACGACCTGCGAGCTGGTGGCCGTCGCCGCCTCCGCTGGACGCGCCCTGGTTCTCGATGCCGATGCCCTGACGAGCTTTCGCAGCGAGCTTCGCACGCTCGCCCGCCATCTCCGCGACGGCGAGGCCCGGGCGGTGCTGACGCCGCATGAGGGGGAGTTCGGTCGCCTGTTTTCCGGCACCGAGGTGCTGGCGCAGGATTTGACCAAGCCGGAACGCACCGCGCGGGCGGCACATCTCGCCGGCGCGGTCGTCGTGCTGAAGGGTGCCGATACGGTGATTGCCGCGCCCGACGGGCGGATCGCGATCAACGACCACGGCTCGCCCTATCTCGGCACTGCCGGCTCCGGCGATGTGCTCGGCGGACTGATCTGCGGGCTGTTGGCACAGGGCCTGGAGCCGTTCGAGGCGGCTTGCGCGGCCGTCTGGCTCCACGGCGATGCGGGCCTCCGCCACGGGCCGGGCCTCATTGCCGAGGATATCCCGGAATTGATGCCGGCAGTCCTGCGCGATCTGGCTCCCAGCGTCAGCTGACCTCGAAGCTCGTCCACAATCCCGTATCGAACCGCTCCAGCACCGTCGAGGACAGGAGCCAGCGACCGGGATTGTCCGCGACGAAGGCGATCTGGGCGTGCCGATTCTCCGGAATCTGCATGGTATCGAGCCAGTAGGGCTCCCAGCCGTCATCGAGGAGATGCAGCAGGCGGAAGACATGGCCGTGCAGGTGGAGGATCTGAGGAAAGGCGGTGTCGTTGCGGATCGTCAGGACGACGACTTGTCCACGCTTGACGGTGAACAGGGGAGGGGCGCCGGACGCGCCACTCGCGCCGTTCACCTGCCAGATCTTCGCGGGGTCGGCGATATAGGGCGTGTCGTCGCCCGGCTTGGCGCGGTCGGGTTTGACGCCCCCGGTCAGAACGAGATCGCGGCGAAACGCAGTCTGCAGCCGGATCTCATCGGGAAGGCGCTTGTTCTCGGGGATCGACGCGATCGGGCTGCGACCCGCCTGCGTGACGGGGTCGCCGGCGACGATCAGGTTCGCCAAAGGCAAGCCCTGTCCGAGGAGGGCCATGATCGCACCGGCCGGGCCGGACTGTGTCGGCAGGTCGAGGAGCAGATCGTAGCGCGTGCCCGGTGCGAAGGGCAGGGTGGCCTTGAGCGGCTCGAACGTGTCGGCGGGCTGCCCATCGACGGCGGCGACATAGACCTTCACGCCGTCGAAACGGATGCGGGTCGCGCGGGCGTTGCACGCATTCGCCAGACGGAGACGCAGGCGGCTGCCGGGACGCCCCTCCAGCTTCAACGGGATTGCCTGGCCGTTCAACGTCACGGCGCTTCCCAGGCGTCCAGCGGAGGCGGCGAACGCCACTTGGCCGAACGGAAGCAGGGCTCCGGCCTCGTCGAGGCGCCAATCCTGAAGCAGCAGCGCCACGTCCTGCTCGACCGGGGGCGGGGACCTCTCCTCGACGACCAGAAGGCCGGCCAGCCCGCGGCCCGACGGTTCGCTCGCCCCGCCGATCACGAGGGGACGGATCAGGAACGTGCCGGCATCCGGCGGCGTGAACTCGTAGGTGAAGTCCTGTCCAGGGCCGATCGGAGCCTGGGTGACGCCACCGACACCGTCCATGGGATTGCGATTGCGCACACCGTGCCAATGCAGGGAGAGCGGCTTGTCGGTGCCGTTCTCGAGCCGCAGACGCACCGCCTCGCCGAGCTTGATCCGTATGACCGGCGGTGCGGCGCCGTCGCCGAGGCGCCACACCTGGGTCTCCGCGGCGGGCTCCGGCCTGAGCCGGGCTTGAGCCGGACCCGCCTTGAGCGACATCGTCTCCGACGGTTTGGCTTCGGGAACGGGCGCGTCGGCGGGCTTGGCCGCCGGAGCCGATTTGCGAGCCGGCGACTGGGCCAGGGCGGGGAGGGGTGCGAGCATGAGCGCCGCACTTCCGACGATCAGCGCGCGGCGGGACAGATCGCCCGCTGTCCGCGCATCCTCCCGCATCGGCTCGTTCGGGGCCTCGGGGGCGGACATGCGCATGGGGGCTCGTGCGGCTGGTGGGGCAGTGGCCCGCGTTGTAGCTGCGCCCTTCAGCGGGCGCCAATCGTCCCTCAGGATAAAAGCGGCGCGAGCGATCATCGGCGCGGATAGAAACGGGGTCGTACGCCTGGACGCAAAGAGCGCTCCCCGGCTGGGCTCGACGAGGACACAGCGTCTCGTGGTGTGCGGCGCCAAAGCCGCAGGCGCGGTTGACGGCGTTTGAGGTCGACCCCGAACAAATTTTTGCTGCGGCCCCGAACGCGCGTGCTATAGACGCGCGCTTCGAAGGCCCGGACAGGGCCATGTCGCTCAAGCGCTCGCGGGCGTGGCGGAACTGGTAGACGCGCTGGATTTAGGTTCCAGTGTCGCAAGACGTGGGGGTTCGAGCCCCTCCGCCCGCACCAAGTCCGCATCGGGCCGGCATCGGGACCGGACCGGTTCCTGCCGGGCCTTGCGCTGTTTGGGCTCCCGCCAGGGTTTCCCACGGCGCCGCGGCATCGAGGACGAGATTGCGGTTTTTAAAAAAAGCGGACGAACGACGATGCAGGTGACCGAGACGACCTCCGAGGGGCTGAAGCGCGAGTTTCAGGTACTCCTCCCCGCCACCGAGCTTGAGGATCGCCTCAACACCGAGCTCTCGAACATCAAGGGCAAGGTTCAGATCAAGGGCTTCCGCCCCGGCAAGGTGCCGGTCGCGCACCTGCGCAAGGTGTACGGCAAGTCGGTGATGGCCGACGTGCTGCAGAACGCCGTCAACGAGGCCAACCAGCAGATCGTCGCCGACAAGGGCCTCAAGCTGGCTCTCGAGCCGCAGATCGAGTTCCCGAAGGACGAGGAGCAGAACATCATCGAGCGCGCGCTCGATGCCAAGGGCGACCTCGCCTTCAAGGTGAAGCTCGAGGTGCTGCCGAGCTTCGAGCTCGCGGACCTCTCCGACGTCTCCATCAAGAAGCTCGTGGTGAAGCCCTCCGATGAGGAGATCACCGAGGCGCTGGAGCGCATGGCCAAGGATGGCCGCTCCTTCGAGGATCGCGACGAGGGCGCCGAAGCGCAGTCCGGCGATCAGGTCGTGATCGATTTCGTCGGCCGCATCGACGGCGTGGAGTTCGAGGGCGGCAAGGGCGAGGACGTCCCGCTGGAACTCGGCTCCAACACTTTCATCCCCGGCTTCGAAGACCAGCTCGTCGGCGCCAAGGTCGGTGACACCCGCCTCGTGAAGACCGCCTTCCCCGAAGGCTACCAGGCCGAGCAGCTCGCCGGAAAGGACGCCGAGTTCGACGTGACCGTCAAGGCGGTCAAGGCGCCGGGTGAAGCCAAGATCGACGACGAGCTCGCCAAGCGCTTCGGCATGGACGACCTGGAGAAGCTCAAGGAGGCCGTCTCCAAGGCGATCGGCTCCGACTACGAGGCGCAGTCCCGCCGCAAGCTCAAGAAGGAGCTGCTCGACGCCCTCGACGGCAAGTACGCCTTCGAGCTGCCCCCGAGCCTCGTTCACCAGGAGTTCGCCGCGGTGTGGGCCCAAGTCGAGCAGGACCTGAAGAACCGCGGCAAAACCTTCGAGGAGGAGGGCACCTCCGAGGAGAAGGCGCAGAGCGAGTACCGCAAGATCGCCGAGCGTCGCGTGCGCCTCGGCCTGGTGCTTGCGCAAGTCGGCGAGACCGCCGATATCAAGATCTCGGATGACGAGGTCAACCAGGCCCTCTTCGCTCGGATCCGGCAGTTCCCGGGTCAGGAGAAGCAGGTCTACGACTTCTACCGCAACAATCCCCAGGCGCTCGCCGAGCTTCGCGCGCCGCTGTTCGAGGAAAAGGTCGTCGACCACGTCCTCGGTCAGGTCCAGGTCGTCGAAGAGCCGGTCTCGAAGGAGACGCTCTTCGCCGAGGACGACGAAGCCGACGCCGAGGGCGCGTCGAAGGCCGACGAGCCCAAGGACGTGACGAAGAACGAGGCGGCCGCCGAGACGGCTGCCGGCTGATCGACGCCTAGCGGCTCCGCGGCGGGCGACGATCGTAACGTGATCTTCACGGGGCGCCTGCCACGCGGGCGCCTCGCGAAGCACTGAGGATCAGACGGCGTTAAGGCGCGCCGTGTTCGCTGTAACCACCGGCCCCGGAGGATTCGTCCGAGGCCGGATTCCGGAGCCGAGGGCTGTCATGAGAGATCCGGTCGCATATTTTCATAATTCACTCGTCCCGATGGTGGTCGAGCAATCGAGCCGCGGCGAGCGCGCCTTCGACATCTATTCCCGGCTGCTGCGCGAGCGGATCATCTTCCTGACCGGACCGGTCGAGGACCAGGGCGCCTCGCTCATCGTCGCCCAGCTCCTGTTCCTGGAAGCCGAGAACCCTAAGAAGGAAATCTCCTTCTACATCAACTCGCCCGGCGGCGTCGTGACTTCGGGCCTGTCGATCTACGACACCATGCAGTTCATCCGCTGCCCGGTGACGACGCTCTGCGTCGGCCAGGCTGCCTCGATGGGCTCCCTGCTGCTGGCCGCCGGTGAAGCCGGTCACCGCTTCGCCCTGCCGAATGCCCGGATCATGGTCCACCAGCCCTCCGGCGGCTTCCAGGGGCAGGCGACCGATATCCTGATCCACGCGCGCGAGATTGAGGCGCTCAAGAAGCGCCTGAACGAGATCTACGTGAAGCATACGGGTCGCGAGTACGAGACCATCCACCAGGCGCTGGAGCGCGACAACTTCATGACCGCCGACGCGGCCAAGGAGTTCGGCCTCATCGACGACATCCTCCACAAGCGCCCGGAGCCCGCCGCCGCCTGACGCGGACGGTTCGGCCCGTGATCCGGGGCGCCTCGGGTGAGGCGTTCCGGGCACGCCCGTTAGCCATGCGGCCTTTCGGCGCTTCGCCGACCCCCGGGGCTGGTTGATCCCGAGACGGCAGCATGGTTGCATCGGGATTCGAGCGCCTCACTCCCGACGCATCCGCGCGGTGTGACTGTTTCTTTAGGCGGATGCGCTTACATCCTATGACGAAGCGCGTGCCCTGCTGGCTGGGGCTGCGCCCGCGAACCGGAGACCGACATGAGCAAGACAGGCGGCAACGACTCGAAGAGCACGCTGTACTGCTCGTTCTGCGGCAAGAGCCAGCACGAGGTCCGCAAGCTGATCGCGGGCCCGACGGTGTTCATCTGCGACGAGTGCGTCGAGCTGTGCATGGACATCATCCGCGAGGAATCGAAGTCCTCGCTGGTGAAGAGCCGCGACGGCGTGCCGACCCCGAAGGAGATTCGGCGGGTCCTCGACGATTACGTCATCGGCCAGGACTTCGCGAAGAAGGTCCTCTCGGTGGCGGTGCACAACCACTACAAGCGGCTTGCCCACGCGACGAAGCACAACGACGTGGAGCTCGCCAAGTCCAACATCATGCTGATCGGGCCGACCGGCTCGGGCAAGACGCTGCTCGCGCAGACGCTCGCCCGCATCCTCGACGTGCCCTTCACGATGGCGGACGCGACCACCCTCACGGAAGCCGGTTACGTCGGTGAGGACGTCGAGAACATCATCCTCAAGCTGCTCCAGGCCTCCGACTACAATGTCGAGCGGGCGCAGCGCGGCATCGTCTACATCGACGAGATCGACAAGATCTCCCGCAAGTCGGACAATCCGTCGATCACCCGCGACGTGTCGGGCGAGGGCGTCCAGCAGGCGCTCCTGAAGATCATGGAGGGCACTGTCGCCTCCGTGCCGCCGCAGGGTGGCCGCAAGCACCCGCAGCAGGAATTCCTGCAGGTCGATACCACGAACATCCTGTTCATCTGCGGCGGCGCCTTCGCGGGGCTGGAGCGGATCATCTCGCAGCGCGGCAAGGGCACCTCGATCGGCTTCGGCGCCAGCGTCCAGGCTCCCGATGACCGCCGCACCGGCGAGATCTTCCGCTCGGTCGAGCCGGAGGATCTGCTGAAATTCGGACTCATCCCCGAATTCGTCGGCCGTCTCCCGGTCCTGGCGACCCTCGAGGATCTCGACGAGGAAGCTCTCAAGAAGATCCTGCAGGAGCCGAAGAACGCGCTGGTGAAGCAGTACCAGCGGCTGTTCGAGATGGAGAATGTCGAGCTGACCTTCCAGGACGAGGCGCTGAGCCTCGTGGCCCGCAAGGCGATCGAGCGCAAGACGGGCGCCCGCGGCCTGCGATCGATCCTGGAAACCATCCTCCTCGATACGATGTACGATCTGCCCGGCCTCGACTCGGTGGAGCAGGTGGTCATCGGCCCGGAGGTGGTCGACGGAAAGTCGAGGCCACTCTTCATTCACGGCGACCGCAACAAGGACGCCCCGGCAAGCGTCAGCGCCTGACGGGTATGAAGTGAGGGCCGCCCGGCCATGCCGGCGGCCCTCTCTCGTTCCGGGGTGTCGCGCTTGAAACCGCGCCGACGAAGGACCAACTCAGGTCCATCGCAGCCGGCACGCTTTCACCCCTCTACAAGGTGCGAGCTGCGCTACCAGCCGCAGACGTATCATTCGCCTCCGACCCTTCGCGGCCCGGTCGGCACCTGGCAGGATGCTTGCTCGATTCGAGGAGCGTATGCCCGGCGTCAACAGATAAGGGAAACTCCATGACCCAGTCGAAATCGCGCCAGCCGGTCGTTCCCGGTTCGACGGGCTCCTACGCCGTCCTGCCGCTGCGCGACATCGTCGTCTTTCCGCACATGATCGTCCCGCTCTTCGTCGGTCGGGAGAAGTCGATCCGCGCGCTCGAGGAGGCGGTGCGTTCGGATCGTCACATCCTGCTCGCGACGCAGATCAACGCGAGCGACGACGACCCGGCGACCGACGCGATCTACAAGATCGGCACGCTCGCCTCCGTGCTTCAGCTCCTCAAGCTGCCCGACGGCACCGTGAAGGTGCTCGTCGAAGGCGCCGGTCGCGCGCAGATCGAGGAGTTCGTCCGCTCCGACGAATTCTACGAGGCACGCGCCCTGACCCTCGACGACGACCTCGGTGATCGCGTCGAGGCCGAGGCCCTCGCACGCTCGGTGATCTCCGAGTTCGAGAACTATGTGAAGCTCAACAAGAAGATCTCCCCCGAGGTCGTGTCCGCCGTCACCCAGATCGACGAGCCCTCGAAGCTTGCCGACACGGTCGGCTCGCATCTGGCGGTGAAAATCGCCGACAAGCAGGCGATCCTCGAAATTCCCACGGTGGCGGCACGCCTGGAGCGTGTCCTGTCCCTGATGGAGAGCGAGATCTCCGTGCTGCAGGTGGAGAAGCGCATCCGGACCCGCGTCAAGCGGCAGATGGAGAAGACCCAGCGCGAGTACTACCTCAACGAGCAGATGAAGGCGATCCAGAAGGAACTCGGCGACGAGGACGGTCGCGACGAGCTGGCCGAGCTGGAAGAGAAGATCGAGAAGACCAAGCTGACCAAGGAGGCCCGCGAGAAGGCCACCGCCGAGCTGAAAAAGCTTCGTCAGATGTCACCGATGTCGGCCGAAGCGACCGTCGTGCGCAACTATCTCGACTGGATGCTCGGCATCCCGTGGGGCAAGCGCTCGAAGATCAAGAAGGACCTGCTCGGCGCCCAGGCGATCCTCGATTCGGATCATTTCGGCCTCGACAAGGTCAAGGACCGGATCGTGGAGTACCTCGCCGTCCAACAACGGACGAACCGCCTCACGGGCCCGATCCTCTGCCTCGTCGGCCCGCCCGGCGTCGGCAAGACTTCGCTTGGCAAGTCGATCGCGAAGTCCACGGGCCGGGAGTTCGTCCGGATGTCGCTCGGCGGCGTGCGTGACGAGGCCGAGATTCGCGGTCACCGTCGGACCTATATTGGTTCGATGCCCGGCAAGATCGTCCAGTCGATGCGCAAGGCCAAGACATCGAACCCGCTCATCCTGCTCGACGAGATCGACAAGATGGGCATGGATTTCCGCGGCGATCCGTCGGCGGCCCTCCTCGAGGTGTTGGACCCGGAGCAGAACGCGACCTTCAACGACCATTACCTCGAGGTCGATTACGACCTGTCGAACGTGATGTTCGTGACGACCGCGAACACGCTCAATATCCCTGGGCCTCTTATGGACCGCATGGAGGTGATTCGCATCGCCGGCTACACCGAAGAGGAGAAGCTGGAGATTGCCCGCCGCCACCTGATCCCCGAGGCGATGAAGAAGCACGGGCTCGGGACCGACGAGTGGTCGATCACCGATGACGGTCTGATGATGCTCATCCGCCGCTACACGCGGGAGGCGGGCGTCCGCAACCTCGAGCGCGAGATCTCCAACCTGATCCGCAAAGCTGTGAAGGAGATCCTGATCACCAAGGTGAAGCAGGTCGAGGGCAACCCCGACACTCTGCCGGTCTTCCTCGGCCCGCCGAAGTTCCGCTACGGCGAGATCGACGCGGACGATCAGGTCGGCGTGGTGACGGGTCTGGCCTGGACCGAGGTCGGCGGCGAGTTGCTGACGATCGAGGGCGTCATGATGCCCGGTAAGGGCAAGATGACGGTCACGGGCAACCTTCGCGACGTTATGAAGGAGTCGATCTCCGCAGCGGCCAGCTATGTCCGTTCGCGGGCCATCGATTTCGGCATCGAGCCGCCGCTGTTCGAGCGTCGGGACATCCACGTCCACGTGCCGGAAGGGGCCACCCCGAAGGACGGGCCGTCGGCGGGTATCGCCATGGCCACTGCGATCATCTCGACGCTCACCGGCATTCCGGTGCGTCGCGAGGTGGCGATGACCGGCGAGGTGACCCTGCGGGGTCGCGTCCTGCCGATCGGTGGCCTCAAGGAGAAGCTGCTCGCGGCGCTCCGCGGCGGGATCAAGACGGTTCTTATCCCTGAGGAGAACGCCAAGGACATCGCCGAGGTGCCCGACAGCGTGAAACAGGGGCTCGAGATCATCCCGGTCTCCCGGATGGATCAGGTTCTGACGCACGCCCTCGTGCGCCAGCCCGAACCCATCGAGTGGGACGAGCCGCTCCCGGCCAAGACCCCGGCGCGGGACGACGACGGGGCGACCCTGATCGCTCACTAAACTCGAGCGAGCCCGACTCCTCGCGAAAGGCCCCCGACGCTCAGCGCCGGGGGCCTTTTTCGTGCTGGAGATCGCAGGAAATCGAGCTTGAGCCTTGCGCGTCCAGCCCCGCTCTCGTAACCCTGCGGCGCAGGCGAGCGGGCGGTTAGCTCAGTTGGTAGAGCGTCTCCTTTACACGGAGAGGGTCGGGGGTTCGAGTCCCTCACCGCCCACCAATATTATCAATATGTTAGACTGCCTCAGGAGATTAGGGACCACCCGTCTCCCTTTTCACTACACAAGAATGCTTCCCTCATTGTTGCACTGAGCCTCCCGGGGCACGTGCCTGCCGTTAGCTTAGAGCGTCTAACAGAACGGGCACGGAACGGTTGGGCGTGCGTTGGTTGTGATGGCTCGTCCGCTTCTGCCGCCGCCCCGGCCACGTCCGAAGGGCGGGCGGCGCCCGATCGAGAACCGGGCGGCGCTGACCGGGATCCTGTCGTGCTGCGCTCAGGTCTGCCCTGGGAGATGCTGCCCGCCGAGATGGGCTGCGGCTGCGGGATGAGTGGTTGGCGCCGCCTGAGCGACTGGCAGGAGGCCGGCGTCTGGGCGTGGCTGCATCAGGTGCTGCTGGAGCGCTTGCATGCAGCTGAGCAGATCGACTGGAGCCGGGCGAGCCTGGACAGCGCGTCCGTCCCGGCCAAAAAGGGGGGCCTGCCACCGGCCCGAACCCGACGGATCGGGGCAAGCCGGGCACCAAGCGCCACCTCGTCACCGACGCGCGCGGCACGCCGCTCGGCTTCTGCCTGAGCGGGGCCAACCGGCACGACAGCGTGATGATGGCCCAGACCCTCGAGGCCATCCCGCCCCTGCGCAACGGCCGGCGCGGACGCCCACGACACCGACCCGACAAGCTGCACGCCGACAAGGCCTACGATGCCAAAGCACGCCGCCAGGAGTGTCGGGCGCGCGGGATCGTGCCGCGCATCGCCCGCAAAGGCATCGAGTGCAGCCAGAGGCTCGGCCGCCATCGCTGGGTCGTCGATCCTTCGACAAGCTCAGGATGAGGGCACCCACGCTTGGTTCAATCGTTTCCGCCGCCTGCCCATCCGCTACGAGCGACGCGCCGACATCGACGAGGCCTTCACCAGCCTCGCCGCAAGCCTCATCACCATCAACCAGATCAGACGGTTCTGTTAGGCGCTCTATATCTTGAAGGAGGGGGGATGCCATGCCTCGCAAACGCTTCATGAACAAACAGATCACCTTTGCCCTGCGGCAAGCGGAGAACGGCGCGAAGGTGGACGAGGTCTGCCGGAAGATCGGCGTATCCGAGCCGACCTTTGATCGCTGGAAGAAGCAGTTCGTCGGCATGGGCGTGCCGGAGATCCGACGGCTCAAGCCACTGGAGGACGGGAACAGCAAGCTGAAGCGGCTGGTCGCCGATCTGACGCCGGACCGCTCCATGCTGCGGAACGTCCTCAAACGAAAGTGGTGAGGCCTGCCGCTCGCCGTGAGGTCGTTGGTCAGCTGCAGGGGGCATACGAAATTAGCGGGCGTCGGGCCTGTCTGGCTACCGGCTTCGGCCGTTCGTCCCAGCGCGACAGGAAGCGCTTGGACCTTCAGGCGGGTTTGCGCATGCGGCTGACGGAATTGGCTGCCGCACGGGTGCGCTACGGCTACCGGCGGCGGCACATCCTGTTGCGACGGGAGGGCTGGGAGGTGAACCATCAGCGCGCCGACCGGATCTACCGCGACGAGGGGCTCTCGATCCGGTCCAAGATGCCTAAGCGCAAGCGAGCCCGGCGCTCTAGCTAGGGACGACCGGCGATCGGTGGAGCCAACGAGGTCTGGGCCATGGACTTCATGTCCGACTGCCTGTTCAACGGGCGTCCGTTCCGGATCCTGACGGTGGTCGATTGCCACACGCGAGAGGCGCTCTCACTGATACCAAGAGCCAACTTCCGCACCTTCCAGGCGACCGAGGCTCTGGACGCCTTGGTCGGGCTGCGAGGTTGGCCCAAGAGCCTGCGGGTGGATACTGGACCGGAGTTCGCCGGGCGCATGCTCGACCGATGGGCCTCCCTGAACGGGGTCGAGATCGACTTCTCCCGACCGGGCAAGCCGACCGACAACGCCTGTATCGAAGCGTTCAACGGCCGTCTTCGAGTGGAGTGCTTGAACGCCTCGTGGTTTCTGTCGCTGACAGATGGCCGTGAGCGCATTGATGACTGGAGGTGCCACTCCAACGAAGATCGACCTCACACGGCCTTGAGCTGATTGACGCCTCGAGCCTTCGTCGAACAAGCTGTCATAGCCCGATAACTTGCATGGGCCGTGGAATACAAACCGGGGCAACTCCAAATGCCCGAAAAACTTGCGCTCAGCGCGGATCAGTTTGGTGGGTCAGGGTCAGCTCCCTCGTAGCTCACAACTTCGGACCGGATGAGCGCCTCGGCGACGCTCTTCTTCGGCAGGGCTTCCTCGCGGCGCCGAGGCTGTCCTTCCGTTAGGGCATGCAAAAGAAAGACAGTCATCCAAGTTACTGCGCACGCTCATAAGGTTTGAGCATGCCACCGCATCACATGCATCCGACCCAGCGGCACGGAAGGCCACCGCAGAGGCGCGGATGGCTGCAGGCATTGCGATCGCATCGTTGTGGACAATAGAGAACGAATTGAATTTTATTATCTGAGAGTCGGCACAATTTCGCATCTCTTAGGCAGCCGGACACCGGCGATTGGCACTCGATGTTGAAAACAAACGTGCCGATTTGCAGGATTACTTTCGAATTCGCTTCGTTCATAACGAGAGCGAATTCGCGAGGCGACGTTGCAGGTTATCCCGATAGACGATCTTTCAGTCTGGGACGCGGCGGTGTGGGCGCATGCAAGCGGCACAATCTTCGCAACCGCGGGCTGGGGTACCTACAAGGCGCGATGTGGCGCGGACATCGCCCGCCTAGGCGTCTCCGACGAGAATGGCGATCTACTTGGCTTAGCGCAGATGCAGATCCGCGCTCGCGGCCCCGCGCGGCAGATATACATCCAGGGTGGGCCGCTCCTGACCGACAAGGGTGAACGTCATGGCGAGGCCGTCATGCGCGCGCTTCTCACATACCTTGCGCTCGGGCCGCTCGATCTCATGATCGTCGATCCCGCACGAGCGGAGAGCCCTGGCGCGGTGCTCGGTCTCCTGGCAGCCGGCTTCGCGCCCGTCACCGCGGCTGGTCGCCATACCCTCGAGGTGGATCTCACCCACGGTCTCGAGAAGGTGCAGGCTGAGATGGAACAACGATGGCGCAAGGCTTTGCGAAAGGCCCAGCGCAACACAGAGCTCAGCTTGCACTTCCTCGATACAGTGACCGAGCGGCTCGCCGCCTTCGATGCTTTTGCGGAGATGTACAAGGCTCTGAAGCTACGGAAGGGCTTCTCGAACAACTTCGACGCTTCCGCTTATCGCGACCTCGCAGCAAACGATCCGCATCTCGTTATGCTGGATGTCCGAGATGGTGGCGAGCGGTGCTTGGTCCGCATCGCGCATGTGAGCCGCAATCGCCTCACCGATTTTTTCACCGCCTCGACCGAGCGAGCCAAAGTGAACGCTGCCGCCTACTTAGCAGTGTGGGGCTTCATCTGCCGTGGGGCAGAGGAGGGCTGCCGAGTGTTCGATTTTGGCGGGATCGATCCGGCGAACAATCGCGGTGTTTATGATTTCAAGCGCGGACTGACCCGCAACGTCGTTCCAAGCAGCTCACTTTGGCTCTACAGCCGCACCCGCACCGTCAGGGCGGTAGCCGGGACTTTGCTGTCAAGATGAGCACGCTCTCGGTTCCTCGATTACTATCAGCACAGCACCTCAACAATTGCTCTTAAATGGCCACGGACAGCAAGGCATTAACATCGTGACGTTCGCAATCTTGCTGGCAAGAGCTGCTTCATTGCTGAAAGGGCTGTCATCGCGTGCGTCGGGAGAGCCGATCTATCTGCGTCGAGTCAGCAAGACGATCCGATGGGACTGGTCGATGTGCTAAAGGTTCACGGTGCATCGAGCCCAGCAATCGAACCCAAATCAAGGCCACCTCTGACTCGTCGTATTGCGTGATGATCGGATATCCAGCGGGAACGCACCAAACTGCCGCCTTCGCCTCAAAGTGGGAGTTCGGAAGGTCCAGTTTAAGGCAGCGGGTCGGGCCTCAGCTGACACTGGAACCATGATAGAGTTCAACTTCTTATTGGGCGCGAAACCAGTTCAACATGCCCTAGCTCCTCAGAATATCACCGGTATAGGCGGATGTGGCGGTGTCTCATGAAACATTCGCCTGATGATCAGGCACACGGCGATGTCTAGGATCCCTAGTCCCACCGACTTGTGCAGGACGAACCGGGTGCCCTCGTTTGCCGCCTCCGGCGACAGGCTTGTGGCGCCCTAGGCCAATGACAGCACCGCGAGCACGAGGAGCGTCGCGGGCCAGTGCATGACCGACGCGACGCCACCTGAGCAATAGAATTACGAGGCGGTTGGGTTGGACATGACGGCCCAACGGGATCCCAACTGACTCCATCGGGTCGGTGCGGCGGCGAGTCCCTCGTGGCACGCCACCGGCATGCTCTCGGGACAGGCATGGCCAGTGCACGCGTCAGGTTGTCGACTGCGACTCGGCCAGATGCTGTTCGATCAGGTCATCGAAGCGCGCATCGCCCTTGAAACCTAGATCGAGCGCGCGGCGTGTGTTGAAAGCCTCCGGCCAAGTCTCGACGATCGCCTGGATCGCCGGGTTCGGCTCGCGCCGGATCAGCGCCACCGCCGCGTCGCCGCCCACCCGGCGCAGGGCCTCGATTTCGTCGGCCACCGTGGCCGAGAGGCCGGGCATCGTCAGGCTTCGGCGCAAGCCCAGGGGACTGAGGTCGATGCGGGCGGCGTGCAGGAGGTACTCGGTGGCCGAGCGCGGGCTCGCGAACCAGTGGCGTACAGTGTCGGGAACCGGAAGGATGGCCTCCTGGCCGGCCAGCGGCTCCCGGATGATGCCCGAGAAGAACCCGGAGGCCGCCTTGTTCGGCTTGCCCGGCCGGACGCAGATGGTGGGCAAGCGAAGTCCGATGCCGTCGAAGAAGCCACGCCGCGTATAGTCGGCGAGGAGCAGCTCGCCCATGGCCTTCTGCGTGCCGTAGGAGGTGGCCGGCGTGAGGATCATATCGTCAGGAATGACGCCCGGCAGCGGCGGCCCGAACACGGCCAACGACGAGGTGAAGATCACCCGTGGGCGATAGCCCTCGGCGACATGGGCATGCCGGATTGCATCGAACAAGAGGCGCGTTGCGTCGAGGTTGACCCGGTAGCCCTTTTCCAAATCGGCCTCGGCCTCGCCCGAGACGATTGCCGCGAGGTGGAAGATCACGTCCGGTCGGCCGATCAGCGCGGCTTCCGCCGCGCCTGGACTCGAGAGGTCGGCGGCCGCCGTGACGACCGAGCCAGCGAAGCCCGCCGGCGCCGTCGGCTCCACCACGTCGACGAGCGTGAGGGCGCGGGCATCGCCCTGCGCGGCGAGAGCATCGGCAAGACGCCGGCCGATCATGCCGGCGGCGCCGAGGATTAGGGCATGCATGGATTGTCTTCCTCCAGAACGGGATTCAGAGCATCAGGTCGAGGGCGCGGGCGAAGAAGTCGCGACCGCCGAAATTGCCCGATTTGAGGGCGAGCAGCATCGGATCGCCCTGTCCCAGGGTCCGCAGCACCGGCACCCCGGCGGCGATCTCCGGCCCGAGTTGGAAAGCCCTCAGCCCGAGCCGGTCCACGACGGCCCCCGAGGTCTCGCCACCCGCCACCACGAGACGGCGCACACCGCGCGCATTGAGGCCCTCGGCGATGCGGGCCAGTGCGTCTTCGAGGGCATGGCCGACCCGGTCGCCGCCGTAGCGGGCCTGGAGCGCCCGCACGGTCTCGGGTTCGGCGCTGCTGGCAATGAGGATGGGGCCGGTCCCCACGCGTTCGCCGGCCCAGGCCAGGGCGGCCTCGATCTCGGCATCGCCCGCGAGCACCCGCTCGGGGTCGAGGCGACGCACAGGCATCACGGCTTCGGCCGCCGCGATCTGGCCGAGGGTCGCCTGGGAACAACTGCCGGCCAGGCAGGCGGCAAGCCCCCCGACCGGGGCGCCGACATCGGCGGCGCTGTCCGGCGCACAGGCGCGCCCGGCCGCGACCAGGGCGCGGGCGAGACCGAGGCCGAGGCCCGAGGCGCCCACCGAGACCCGATGGGCGAGGGCTGCCCTGCCGAGGGTTTCGAGGTCGGCCTCCGTCACGGCGTCGGCGATGGCGGCGCCCACGCCCTCGGCGGCGAGCGCGTCGAGGCGCTTGGCCACCGCCTCGTGGCCCCGGACCACAGTGGCGAAATCCACCAGCCCCACGGGCGAAGCGCTCTGGCGCGCCAGCACCCGCACGAGGTTGGCGTCCCGCATCGGATTGAGGGGATGGTCCTTGAGCGGGCTCTCGTTCAGCGGGACCGCGCCGACGAAGAGATTGCCTTGGTAGACCGTGCGCCCCGTCTCCGGGAAGGCGGGAGTGACGAGGGCGATGGCTTCACCGGCCTCGCCGCGCAGGGCGTCCATGACGGGACCGATATTGCCCGCGTCGGTGGAGTCGAACGTCGAGCAGATCTTGAACAGGACGTGGGCGGCGCCGCGTCGGCGCAACCAAGCCTCCGCCGCGCGGGAGCGCGACACGGCCTCTCCGACCGGGATGGAGCGGGTCTTGAGGGCGACGACGACGGCGTCGATACCGGCCAGATCCAGATCGTCGGCGGGGATGCCGATGGTCTGCACCGTGCGCAGACCGCCCTTGGTGAGCGTGTTGGCGAGGTCCGAGGCGCCAGTATAGTCGTCGGCCACCGATCCGAGGGCGAGGCTCATCGGCCGACCTCCCCGCTCTGCGCGGCGCGATAGGGCTCGAACCAGCCGAGGCCTGCCTCCGTGCCGGCGGCCGGGTTGTACTCGCAGCCGACGAAGCCCGCGTAGCCGAGGCGGTCGAGTTCGGCAAACAGGAAAGCGTCGTTCATTTCGCCCGTGCCGGGTTCGTTCCGGGCCGGGACGCTGGCCGTTTGGACGTGACCGATCATCGGCATCAGGTCGCGCAGGCGGGTCGTCACGTCCCCGTGCAGAATCTGGCAGTGATAGAGGTCGAACTGCAGTTTCAGGTTCGGCAGCGCCAGCTCCGTGATCAGGCGGGCGGCGGCGCCGAAGTCGTTGAGGAAATAGCCCGGCATGTTGCGGGCGTTGATCGGCTCCAGCACCAGATCGAGGCCTTCGCGCCCGACGCGCTCGGCCGTCCAGGCCACGGCCCGGCGATAGGCCTTCCTCGCCTCGGGATCGTCCGCCGCGGCCATGCCGGCCATGAGGTGGAGCCGGGCGACGCCGGTCGCCTCGGCGTAGGTCAGCCCGGTCTCGACGCCCGCCTGCAATTCGGCGAAGCGGTCCGGCAGGGCGGCAAGGCCGCGCTCGCCCGCCGCCCAGTCGCCCGGCGGCAGGTTGAACAGCGCCTGGGTCAGCCCGTACCGCGCCAGGCGCTCGGTGATGGCCTCGGGCGGATGGTCGTAGGGAAACAGGAATTCGACCGCGGTGAAGCCCGCCGCAGCGGCGGCGGCGAAGCGGTCGAGGAACGGCCGCTCCGTGAACATGAGCGTGAGGTTGGCAGCGAAGCGCGGCATGGGCGCGGTCTCCCTTCAGTCCTTCGGCGACGGCAGGACGGCGCCGGCCACCTGCGCGTAGAGGCGGGCCACGGAGGCGTCGTCGTCCCGGCCCATGCCGGAGCCCGAGGCCATCAGGAACATCTGCAGCGCGGCGGCGGCCACCGGCACGGGGTATTTCTCGGCCCGCGCCATGTCCTGCACGATGCCAAGATCCTTGACGAAGATGTCGACGGCGCTCTTGGGGCTGTAATCGCCCTCCAGCACGTGCGGCATCCGGTTCTCGAACATCCAAGAATTACCGGCCGACGCCGTGATCACCTCATAGACCTTGTGCAGATCGAGGCCTTGCTTGGCGGCAAAGCTCATCGCCTCGCTGGCCGCGGCGATGTGAACCCCGGCAAGCAGTTGGTTGATCATCTTGAAGGCGGCGCCCTGCCCAGCCGCATCGCCGAGTTCATAGAGCTTGCCCGCCATGGCCTCGAGCGCCGGCCGGGCCGCGTCGAAGGCGGCTTTGGTGCCGGAGGCCAGGAAGGTCAGTTCGCCCTCCGCCGCTCGGGCGGCCCCACCGCTCATCGGCGCATCGAGGTAGTGGCGCCCCGTCTCTTCGAGTCGGGCCGCGAGGCGCCGGGCGATGGCCGGGTCCATGGTCGCGGAGGACACGAACACGGTGCCCGGCGGCATCGCGGCGGCGGCTCCCTCGGGGCCAAACAGGACGGCCTCCGTCTGTGCCGCGTTCACGACGACGCAGACCACGACGTCGGCACCGTTCGCGGCCTGGGCCGGGGTCGCGACCCCGCGCCCGCCCGCAGCTTCAAAGCGGGTCACCGCCTCCGGATCGACGTCGCAGGCGGTGACCGAGAATCCCGCCCGCAGGAGCGAGCCGGCCATGCCGGCGCCCATCGACCCGAGGCCGATCACCGCAACGCGACCTGTCTGAGGGGTGATACTCATCGTGTAGGATCCATTCTCTGAGATCGAAGCAGCGAGATTGGCGGTCTCGCCGCCGCGGACGGGGTATCCCTTGCAGCCGCGGGGGCCAGGCAGGGCGACGGTCGAAAGACGCGCTAGCGGTTCACGAGCCGCTTCGGCGTCAGGAACACGCAGACGGCGCCGACCACCAGCATCCCGGCCAGGGCGTACATGCCGGCCGCCGTGCTACCCGTGGAATCTCGCAGCGTCCCGATCACGTAGGGGCTGGCGAAGCCCGCGAGGTTGCCGACCGAGTTGATCAGCGCGATGCCAGCCGCCGCGCCGGTACCGGTGAGGAAGGCGGTCGGGAGCGACCAGAACAGCGGCGCGCAGGTCAGCACGCCGCCCGCCGCGACCGAGAGGGCTGCCACCGCGACGACGGTGCTGCCGGTGCTCGCCGCGACGATGAAGCCAACCGAGCCGAAGAGCGCCGGCACGATCAGATGCCAGCGGCGCTCACGCATCCGGTCGGCGCTGCGGCCGAGCAGGATCATCACGAGGACGGCAAACAGGAACGGGATCGCGCTGACGAGACCGATGTTGAAATTGCCTTGGATCCCGGAGGCTTTGACGATCGTCGGCATCCAGAACGTCAGGCCGTACTGTCCGGTGACGAACGCGAAGTAGATCAGGCTCATGAACCAGATCCGTCCGTTGCGGAACACGCTGGTGATCGAGTGCGGGCTCTCGACCTTGCTCGCGCGCTCGGCCGCAATGTCGCGCTCGATCACCGCCTTCTCGGCCGGAGAGAGCCACGCCGCGTCGGCCGGGCGGTTGTCGAGGTAGAGGAACACGGCCACGCCCACGAGCACGGCGGGAATGGCCTCGATCAGGAACATCCACTGCCAGCCGGAGAGGCCGTAGGTCCCGTTGAAGGCATCCATGATCCAGCCCGAGAGCGGGTTGCCGAAGATGCCGGAGACAGGAATCGCGGACATGAACACTGCGATCACCCGCGCGCGGCGATGGGAGGGAAACCACGCCGTCACGTAGAGGATCACGCCCGGATAGAAGCCTGCCTCGGCCAACCCCAGCAGGAAGCGCATGATGTAGAACGAGGTCGCCGAGTTCACGAACATGAACGCCCCAGAAATGATCCCCCAGGTGATCATGATCCGGGCGATCCAGACCCGAGCACCGACCCGGTCCAGGATCACGTTCGAGGGCACCTCGAACAGGAAGTAGCCCACGAAGAACAGGCCTGCGCCGAAGCCGTAGACCGTGTCGCTGAACTGCAGCTCCTGCGACATCTGAAGCTTGGCGAAACCGACGTTCACCCGGTCCAGGTAGGCGATCACGTAGCAAAGCATCAGGAACGGCACGAGGCGCCAGAACACCTTCGTGTAGGTCTGCTCGACGAATTCGTTCGGCGGCGCGGCGGCCCCCGAGAGTGCGGCGGCTGGCGTGGTCATGGGCGTTCTCCCGGCTGCCCGTCCAGGCGGGCGGCCTATCGGCACCACTCGAAGTGGCAGTGCTCGAATCGATACGTATGATGTTTTGGCAGCGCTGCCAATTTATATTTGGCAGCGCTGCCAAAATCGGTTGTGATAGGCAGGCCCGGTTGTTATGCAGAACCTCAGCCGGAGGGAGCAGGCATGACCCTTCACCAGGTGCCGGGCCGCCTCGTGACGATCGCCGATGTCGCCCGCGAAGCGCAGGTCGGCGAGAGCACGGTCTCCCGCGTTCTGCGCGGCCAGGGTTCCTACTCGAAGCGGGCAGGCGAGCGTGTGCTGGAGGCGGCCGCCCGGCTCGGCTACGTTCCGAACCGGCTCGCCGGCTCTCTCGCGGGCAACGCCGATTCGGTCGGCTCGCAACTCGTCGGGGTCGTGATCCCGTCGCTCACCAACATCGTTTTTCCCGATCTGCTCCGCGGGCTTACCGGTGATCTGGATACCACCGGCTTCCAGAGCGTCATCGGGGTGAGCGACTACGATCCCGCCCGCGAGGAGACGCTGGTCGAAAGCCTCCTGTCCTGGCGCCCGTCCGCCCTCGTGCTGACCGGGCTGGAGCACACGGCGCTGACGGTGACCCGTCTGCGAGCCGCCGGCATCCGGATCGTCGAGATGATCGACACGGATGGGCCGGGTCTCGATATCGTCGTAGGTTTCTCAAACCGCGCCGTGGGGCATGCCAGCGCCCGTCATCTGATCGAGCGCGGCTACCGGCGCATCGGCTATGTCGGGCACGACTTGAGCCGGGATTTGCGAGCCGCGAAGCGGTTCGCCGGTTTCGAGGCGGCACTCCGCGAAGCAGGGCTCAGCCTGCACAGCCAGGAACTCGTGTTCGATCGTTCGTCAGCCGCCGTCGGCCGCGCGGCTCTGGAGGCGCTGATGGCGCGGGCGCCGGACACGGACGCGGTCTATTTCTCGAACGACGACATGGCGCTCGGCGGCTATTTCGGCTGCCTCGGACGCAGTTGGGCCGTGCCCGGGCGCGTCGCCCTGTTCGGCTGCCACGCCCTCGACATCACGGCCGCGATGCCGCAGCCGCTCTCCACGATTCGGACGCCACGCCTGGAGATCGGCCGTGCGGCGGCCCGGAGCCTCGCCGACGGCGCGCTCGCGGGGACGATCGATCTCGGCTTCGAACTCTGTCAGGGGGCAACCGCATGAGGACTTCGGAATGAGCAGCTCGGACGGCAAGCTGCGCGAGGAGATCTGCCGCTACGGCCGCTCGCTCTTCGAGCGGGGTCTGACGCCGGGCTCGTCGGGCAACATCTCGGTCCGTCTCGACGACGGCGGCTGGCTGGTCACGCCGACGAACGCCTCGCTCGGCTTCCTCGATCCGGCCCGGATCGCCCGGCTCGATGCGGCGGGCCACCTCCTATCCGGCGACAAGCCGACGAAGGAGATTCCGCTTCACGCCGCCCTCTACGAGAGCCGGACCGAAGCACGGGCAATCGTGCATCTGCACTCGACCCATGCGGTGGCGGTGTCGATGCTGCCGGAAATCGATCCACGGGCGGTGCTGCCCCCGTTGACGCCCTACTACGTGATGCGGACCGGCGGCACGGCCCTGGTCCCGTATTTCCGACCGGGCGACCCGGCCGTCGCGGACGCGATCCGTGGGCTCGCCGGGCGCTACAGTGCGGTGCTGCTGGCCAATCACGGTCCGGTGGTAGCGGGCGACAGCCTGGAAGGCGCGGTCTTCGCAACGGAAGAACTGGAGGAGACAGCCCGGCTCTACCTGCTTCTGCGCAATCTCAATCCCCGCGCGCTCTCACCGGCCCAGGTCGACGACCTCGTGGCACATTTCGGCCTGACGCTGCCGGATCACCGCGGTGATTGCGGATGATCCGGCGCGGTCCGCGCGGGAGGAACGCGCGCAGGGCGCTCCCGAATGGCCGGCAGACGGTCTGCGCGTCGTGGCGCTGCCGTGGGGACCAAAGCCGAAGACGTCATCCATTCGAGCGAGTTTCGGCTGACATCCTCGCCGTGGGCTCAAGATAAAACCAAATACAACAAGATAAACAACGGGAGGAATATCATGCGCACGAATATGGCCGTTGCCGGCGTGCTCGGCTACGCACTGTGCCTCACACCTGCACAGGCACGCATCACGAGAATCGACATTGCCTCAGTCGAGCCATTCGCGGACGGCGCCGAGTTCGGAACCGCCGGGAGCTACGAGCGTGTGATCGGCACGGCCCGCGGCGAGCTCGATCCGTCCGATCCTGCGAATGCCGGCATTGTCGACATCGCGCTGGCGCCCCGCAACGCCCGCGGCATGGTCGAATACAAGACCGACCTGTTCATCCTTCGCCCGAAGGATCCCGCGCGTGGGAACGGCACGCTGCTGTTCGAAGTGCTGAATCGCGGCCGCAAGTTCCTGTTCAACTGGGTTCTCGATGCGCCCGCCCAGGCGGTTCAAGCCGTCAACGACCCAAAATCCGCGGCCGATGCCGGGACCGGTCTCGTCCTGCGTCGCGGCTACACCCTGGTCTGGTCGGGTTGGGAGGCGGACGCGCTGCGCCAGCAGGGCGGCATGGCGATCGATGTGCCGGTGGCGACCCGCTTCGGCCAGCCCATCGTCGAGACCGTGCGGGACCAGCTCGTGAGCGCCACACGCGGTCCGCCGGAAGCGCCGTTTTTCCTCACCTTCAAGACGGCGAGCCCGGACAAGGACAATGCCCGCCTCACGGTTCGGCGCCGGGAATCCGATCCGCCGCGACCGGTGCCCGCCGAGGCATGGCACTACGCCACGCCGCGCCAGATCGAGTTGCTGCCCAAGGGCACCAAGCCGCTGCCCGGCTCACTCTACGAGTTCACCTATCAAGCCACCGAGCCGAAGGTGCTCGGCATCGGTTTTGCCGCCACGCGGGACGTGGTGGCGCATCTGCGGACTGAGGCCTCTGGCGATGCCAACCCGGCCGGAGGCAGCATCAAGCAGACCCTCGCGCTCGGCATCTCGCAGAGTGGGCGCTACCTGCGTGATTTCATCCAGCAGGGCTTCAATCGCGACGAGGCTGGGCGGCGCGTGTTCGACGGCGTCCTGTCGCACATCGCCGGCGTGGGCGGGGTGTTCCTCAACGCCCGCTTCGGCCAGCCGTCGCGCACCAACACGCAGCACGAGGATCACCTCTACCCGGAGAACGCGTTTCCGTTCTCGGCCGCGGCCCAGCACGATCCGGTCACGGGGCGGACGGGCACGATTCTGCGCGGCGACGGCTTCGATCCCCTCCTGATCGAGATGAACACCGGCACCGAGTACTGGCAGAAGGGCGCTTCCCTCCTGACCACGGATCCGATCGGACGCCGCGACGTCGCGCTGCCGGACACGGCGCGGGCCTATCTCGTGTCGAGCGGCTTCCATTACGGGCGCGCCGGCATGACCTCGACCAAGGGCCCCTGCGCGAACGAGCGCAGCACGCTGAACCCCGCACCCGCGATCCGGGCGCTGCTCGTCGCACTCGAAGAGTGGGTGAAGGAGGGCAAGGCCCCGCCGGAAAGCCGCGTGCCACGCATCTCGGACGGGACGCTGGTCGAGGCGGCTGAGATCGGCTTTCCGTTCATGGTCGGCGTGCCCGTGCCGACGGCACCGAACGCCATCGCCCGGTTCGGCACCTACGTCGATCCGCGCCCCGAGGCTGGGCCGCAGTACCGGCCGCTGGTCCCGCGGGTCGATGCGGATGGCAACGACGTGGCGGGCATCCGCCTGCCCGCCATCGCCGCCCCCCGCGCGACCTATACGGGCTGGAATCTCTACGCCGATCCGTTCCCGGCCGGCGCTCTGTGCGACCGGGAGGGCAGCCAGATCCCGTTCTCGCCCAAGCAGGCCGACCGGATCGCGAAGGGTGATCCCAGGCCCTCGATCGAGGAGCGCTATCCGGATGCGAACGCCTACGTCGCCGCCGTCACGAAATCGGTCGATGCACTCGTCGCCGATCGCCTGCTCCTGCGCGAGGACGGCGACCACATGATTGAGGCCGCCCGGCCGCGAACCCCGTAACGGTTTTCTGCAGCCGAGCAGGCATTCACCAATTGCCTGTTCGGCTATGCGTCCGAAGCGACGCGAGGCTTGGACGCGCGAAGCGCGGCTACGGTCTCCTTGCCGAAATACAACGCCCCTCCCAAAGTCTGGATCGGGTTATGAGCTGCTTAGGCAGTCTAGTAAATTTCACTGAGAATACCAAAACCATTAGGAGCGCGAAATGCGCGATTTTTACTTCATTTGTTGAATGCTTTCCTAAAAAATATCTCGTTGTAGAGCTATGTACCGAATTTTAATAGATAAAATTTTCGATATGTATTGATTTGCCGAGCGTCAGGTCGGCAACCGCCCTGCGAAACCTGCGGTTCTCGCGCTGTAGATCCTTCATCCGTCGGACCTGACTGGTCTTCAGACCACCAATCTCCTAACGCCAGCGTTTCGTAGGTAACCTCCAGCACAGCCAGCGTACGGATTACCTAGGTCACGCTCTGGGCCTGCGCGATCAACACGTCCGCCTGCTGCAGCTTGGCGACGACATTCTCCGGCTGGTGCCACTACGTTCCCGACTGTCTCACCTTGTCTTGGCCCGCAGGCCATGCCGCAGGGCGGACCACTCACAGGGGGCGAATTAACTGCAATCCGACCAAACGGAGAGGCTTCCACTGAAGTGGAAATGCTTGCGATGCTGCGGATATTAGGGGCGATCGCGTGCGGGTGGCGACAGGCGATATGGCTTCGGCGCGCTACCATGCGTAGCTGCTGATCACCGAGGATTCGGCAGCGTTGCGGCGTGGAAATCAGTCCACCGATACGAACAAAAGTCGATGCTCGGATGTTACGTATGAAAACTTAGATCGTAACGCTCCATTTCCAATCAGCTGAACGGAACAGCCTCAGCGCAGGCCGTAAACCGTATTGAGATGCGGCATGTCGCAAGGCCAAGGCGCCGGTGCCCCAACGTTGAATCGGAAAATGCAGTCTCGGCTGGCAAATCTCACACACTAATTGCCTTTCAACCAAATGCATCATTTGATCGTTATGTAGCCTCTCGCCTGCCGCACGATGATCTGTAAGTTGAAAACGCAGAGCATCTACGCTTTTGGCACTCACTCGTTGGCCTCGTTGGGCAATCTGAGGGGGCGTCAATTAGCTATTTTGCCAAGTCCGACATACGGGGAGGGGTAGTCATGCCGCAGTTTACCTACAACTTCAGCGATCCCGCCGGCAGTAGCTTCACGGTTACGACAGAAGACAATACGACCGTATTCACGTCCCCGAGCGGGCAACAGGCTGAGGGATTTGCAATCACGGGGATCAGTGGCACATTCAACGGCCAAGAGATTACTGGCCTGTCAGGCCCGGCCGGTTTCAGTCAAAGTGACACCGATGCAAATGGCGGCGGAGCGTCCGGACCTTTCAATAACATCATTTTCATCAACGACACGCAGGCCGAATTCGGCACAAGCTCGCGCGGAGTCGATTCGAACGGTATCGGGTTCCGAACCGCAACGACTGACTATGGTGTCTTCACCGACGGAACCGAGTTTCGCTATCAGGCAAACGGGAACCCGACACCTGCTACTCTCTCCTCCACGAACGCCCCCTGTTTTGTCACGGGCACGATGATCCGTACGACTCGGGGTGAAGTGGCAGTGGAGGATCTGCGTGTGGGGGATCTGGCCGTTACCGCTTCAGGGGCGGTGCGTCCGATCACCTGGATCGGTCACCGCGAGGTTGCCTCCGCGAGCGGTTCAATCTGTTTCAGTCATCAGCCGGTGCGTGTGCGCGCCAACGCGTTCGGTCGCGGCCTTCCTGTGCGGGATCTTCGCTTGTCGCCGGGCCATCCCGTTCTCGTCGGTGCGGATGCGGACAACGAAGGGGGTTACCTCGTCCCCGTGATGTGCCTCATCAACGGTACGACGATCGCGCGCGAACCGGTTTCTTCGGTGACCTATTGGCATGTCGAACTCGAATGCCATGATATCCTGCTAGCCGAAGGCCTTGCTGCAGAAAGCTACCTGGATGGAGGCGAACGCGCTTTCTTCGAGGAAGCCTCCGACCATGCCCTCCACAATCCGGACTTCGTTGTTCCGGGCTGGGATGCTCGGTGCCGCCCGGTCGCGGTGGATGGGCCCGTGGTCGAGGCCGAGCGGGCTCGTCTTGCTGGGGTCTTCGCCGGAAGCCTCACCGCCGATTGCGCATGGGAAGACGCCACGCGCTTTCCTTGGCTCGCTGCCTGAGACAGCACGCGCCGGAGGCCGGGTCGTGAGACCCGGCTTCCCTCCTTGAACACCGTTCCAAACCGTCGAGCGGCGGACGAGCGGCAACTCAGGACAAAGCTGAAACGTGTGCCGTTCGTGCGGGGTGCAGAAACGGGCAGCACGAAAATCGACAAAGGTGTGGTCATGCGCAAGAGCGACAAGCTTCACACCGTTCCATTCAAAGCCCTCGATACTGGGGCTTCAAGGCAGACCCAATTCAACGGGTTGGGCGATATGGCAGGAGAATTTGCCGGGTTCGGCCGGGCCTGACTGTCGAGACTGTTTTTCCCGCGATCCATTGCCAAACCTGAATGTCGCTCACAAGCTTGGCTGAGTGGACGAAGGCGAAAAAAGTCATTGAATTCGCCACGCATGGTTTTGATGTTATATTGATCTCATACGCTTTGACCGTGATCATATCGGGCAGATAATAGAAATTATCTGCACTCGTCAGCCAATCCGATGCCGACGAGGCCTCTGCCAACTGGCCATAACTTTGCAATGATGCGCTCAATAGATGCGCGCAACATTGTCTCAAGCTCAAAGAATATTATATCGTTTGAAGTAATTCGAGGAATCCCTCCGATTTGGGCTCTGCCTGTAGGATGGGCGGACTCGAACACCATGGCTGCCACGCGAAGGGTGGTGCGAACGGCCGCGCCCTTATGGTTCTGGGGACTGCCGGTCACTACGATGTCGCCGGGTATGAGCCGGGGCATCAACACTCAATCGACTCCGGTTTGGAAGGCTACACGGTCGATTGGCCTGCGGAACACGAGCGAGGTCGTGAATTAAATAAAACGCAAATTTATTATAAAGTTGTTTGTTTCCAGGCCTGCGAACAAATTTTGCTGGCTCAGGAAAGTCGCGATCACATCATTGTGACTTGGTACGGGGGCGAACAAATATTGATTTTCAGCCATCTTGCAGCCGGAAACTGCTCAGGTTTCGGTTGCAAGCGGGGGAGCGATGTCTGTCGATGCGGCGACGAAGGGCCATTTGATGGACTTAACTGCGAGTATTGTCGGCAATTATGTGTCCAACAACACAATTGCGACGATACAAATGTCTGAATTTATATTGAATATTTATGCAACCTTGGCTTCGATTGTGCAAAGTGATCCAGCCTTAGCAAAGCCCAATACGCCGAGCAAACCGACCAAAACTCAAATCCAAACTTCGATTACCCCAGAGGCGATTATTATTTTTATCGATGGCAAACCATACAAGTCGCTCAAACCGCATCTCAATGCGAATGGGTATAATGCCGATTCATACCGCGATCACTACGGCCTACCGTCTGACTACCCAATGGTTTCTCCACACTATTCTGCGAAGCGTTCGAAAATTCGAACCAAAATAAAAACTCGGTAGTATGCTTTTAATACAATATTCGAATAATTTTTATTGCATAGCCCAATAAATACCGAGCCAATTGTCAAATGTCTATGCCGTAATGTAATTTATATTTACGATCTAAATGCGCAAAGAATTCTCAAACGGTGAATTATCGTCATATTTGAAGCACCTGCGGTGAATTCGAAGTCGTCAGCAAACCGTAACGCTTCAAACCTAATGGAAGGCGACGACACTTTCAAACGTTGTTCAACGCTCCAGCATGCTCTCAAGATTCAGGAGCGGCTCCGAAAAGTCGCTCCCAGGTTCTCTATTGAGCCGTTGCTATCCTACAATCAGGTTTCGACTTTTTCGGCAACGGCGTTTAAGCGATAAGACAGTTGAAGTCGAGTTCCGTCAGAAATCTACGGACGCCGACAGGATGAAAGTTCGGGGCGCACCGACGGCGAGGAACCCGCGTGCGGCGGACGCCCAATATTTCTCGTCGAACACATTCTTGACCGTGGCCCGCAGGACCACCGGCTTACCGTTGACGCCCTCGAACGTGTAACGCAGTCCCGCATCAAACCGCGTCCAGTCCGGCACTGTCTGTTTGTTGGCCTGATCGAAGTACACCCCACTCGTGTAGATCGCCCGGCCCGTCAAGGTGAGCCCCGGCGCCAACCACGGCGGCAGGTCGAGTTCGCCGTAGAGGTTGAATGTCGTGCTGGGGACACCGGGCGCGATATTGCCATTGAAGTCCGGTACCCCGTTCTTGTCCTTGTCCTCGGTGTTGACCAGCCTCGCATCGATGAAGGTCACGCCGCCGAGCAGCCTCACGCCGGGCAGGGGCTCTCCGAACAGGTTGAGTTCGAGGCCACGGTTCCTCTGAAGACCGCTGACGGTGAAGGTTCCGGCATCGTTGAACGCGTTCGGCTGCTCGATTTCGAACAGTGCGGCCGTGACGGCATAGGTGCCGAAATCGTACTTCGCACCGATCTCCTTCTGCTGACTCACGACAGGGGGAAACACTTGACCTGGATTGGAGACGCCCGTGCTCGGTGCAATTGGTCCTTCCGTGAGAGCCTCGATGTAATTGCCGTAGAAGGAGAGATTGTCGAACGGGCGGAACACCAGGGTGATGGCCGGGCTAAACCGGCTTTCGAGATAGTTGGTCGAGAGGCTCCCCTGAGTTGCGACCGGTCGGGTGACGTAGCTCTTCAGCCCGACCTCTTGATAGCGGCCGCCCAAGGTTAGGAGGAAGCGATCATCGCCACCGAAGGAGAGCGTATCGGCCACGGCGACGCTCCGAACGGTGAGGTCGTTGAAGAGCGGTTGCTGGCCGGATCGCGGAAGGCCGAAAGTGGCGACCGAACCGAATGGAAGATAGTTCGGCTCGTAGATATTTGTCGTGAAACTTGGGAGTTTTGGAGGGAAGTATCCTCTCGAGTAATTCTTATTATTGACTTCGGTGGCGGAGACACTGAGCTGATGGCCGATGAAGTCGGTCTGGAAATTGGAGCGGAGGCCCACTTCCCCGGTCAGTCCATGCAATTGAATGGGGGCGATAGCGAACGTGTTGGTCGCCCGCCCGTTCGAGTTCGTGATCAGATAGTACGAGCTGAGGGAATCCTCGCTGTAGCGACTGATACCTCCCGCTGCGTAGAGCGTGGTATCGGGCGTCAGGTCATATTCGACGCGACCCACCGCCATATTGTATCGGCTATCGTTGAATTCGAAGCTGCTCGCGGTGTTGCGCCGATTGGCGGGATTGCGGGGGATGCGGATATCCGCCACCGCTGAATTGAAAAGGGATGTCGGGGCGGTGATGTTCTGCCGGCTATGCACCAGATCGAGCGAGGCCCGGACCCGCTCGCCGCGATAGTCGAGTCCGAGCGCTGCGACCCCGACCTCGATCTCGTTCTTGTCGAGCGCTGTGGCTCCGTTCCGGTACGCACCGTTGAAGCGCACGCCCCACTCCTTGAACGTGCCGAAGCGTCGGCCAAGGTCGGCATGCGTCCAGATCTGCGCGTCGCTGATATACGTGGTCGTGAGCCGGGCGAGGGGCTCGTCGAGGGCACGCTTGGGAACGAGATTGATCGTACCGCCGATCCGGCCGATGCCGCCGCTCAGAAGGGCTGTGGGCCCGAGCAACACTTCGACCCGCTCGATCCCCTCGACGAAATGGCGACGTGGGCTGACGAGGTAGAACAACCCGTCGAAGGCGGTATCGAGATTGGTCACCGAGTAACCGCGGATGAAGTAGGAGTCCCGCTCGCTGAAGGCCGGCGCATCACTGCGGACGGAAGGATTGTTCAGCGTGACGTCGCCGATGGATTGGGCCTCCTGATCCCGGATCAATTTCTCAGTATAGCCGGTGACGCTGAACGGCGTCGTGAGCACCGAGCGGTTGCCGAGCATGCCGAGGCGGGTCCCCGTGGCGACCTGCCCGCCGGCATAGGGCGCGGGCGGCTGACCGATGGTGCCGGACCGAGGCGGCTGACCAGCTGAGACCGTGTTGCGGCCTCGGGCATCGCCTTCGACCCGCAATTCATCGAGTCGCACCGAGCCGACCGGGTCCGGGCCGAGTTGGGCGTAGCGCGGATTGACCAAGGTGATCGTCGTCGCGCCGGCCGGCCGATAGGTCAAACCCGTCCCCTTCAGCAGCTTGGCCAGCGCATCGATGGGGGAGAACTCACCGTCGAGGCCCTCGGTCTCCAACGTTGCCGTCAATTCGGTCGGGTAGACCAGTTTCACGCCCGCCTGCTCGGTGAAGGCGACGAGGCCGTTCTCCAACGGTCCCTTGGGGATGGTCAGATGGACGCTGCTCCGCTCCCCAACGAGGCGCTCGGCCGGCGGGCTGGGTTGGGCCGCGACCGCCTGAGCCATCGCCCCAAACGACACGCCAGCGAGGGCGATCGCCGCCACCCGGCTCCGTGAAATTCTCCTGATCTGCGCTGCCATGTTCTTGCCCCTTGATCGGTCGGGGCGGGCGTTTCGCGCGCTCTTGCCCCGTTACGGACCAAGATCAACGAGCTCGCGATCTCCTGACGTCGGCGGCAGAATTTTTTCGCGCTCCCTCAGAAAGGCGCGCCGACCAGGACCAGCAACGGAGATACGCGATGGAGGGAGACCCCCATCGTGGCAGCAATCACCGCAAGGGCGTCGTCCGTGTCACGGGTGTCGAACGCTCCGGTCACACGCCGCTCACCGAGGCGGCGGTCGAGGAGGAGGATACGCCCATGGCGATAGCGACCGAGTTCAGTCAAAACCGCGGAGAGCGGCTGACCGGCGAAGAGAAGCCGATTCTCACGCCAAGCCATGCTGCGCTCAACATTCGCTGCGGCTGCGGTCAGGGAGGCGTCGCTACCGCGGTGAACGGCTTCGCCGGCCGATACCAGCGAGCGGCGACCCGCCTCGCCGACTTCGACACGGCCCTCTGCGACGCCGACCGGCTGATCGGTGCCGTCGGCGCGCACGAAGAAGCGCGTCCCCACGGCCCGCGCGCTCAATCCTCCGGCCTCGACCGTGAAGGGTCTGCGAGGATCCGACACAACATCGAAGCTGGCCTCGCCGCGGAGCAGCGAGATCCGGCGCTCTTGGGGCGTGAAGCGGATGATCAGAGCCGTATCGGTATTGAGGTCGATGCGGCTGCCGTCGGGAAGCGTCGCGTGCGTGATCTCGCCAACACCGCTCCAGAGATCGGCCCGCAGCCGATCCACGAGACCGTACCGATCGGCCAATATCCCACCGAGCGCGGCGGCGAGAGCGATGCCGGATACGGTTTTGGTCACCCGTCGTCTGAGCAGCCGTCGTGCGGCTTTGTCGGAGCCGGACTTGGCTTCGGGCAGCTGCCCGAGCCTGTGCCAAAGGGCGTCCATCTCGTCGTAGGCATCCGCGTGCAGCGGATCGGCCGAGCGCCAGACTTCGAACGCGGCCCGGTCGGCCTCGGTCGCGTCCGCTGACGACAGACGGGCGACCCACCCGGCGGCCTCCTCGAAGACCGGATCGTCGGATTCGACGCCGCTCCCTTCGGTCTGCTCGTTGCCGGCCACGGCCGTTCCCCCGGTTCGCGCCGTCTGCCAGGCGATGCGCTTCCCTGCTTTAGATCAACGAAGCACCGAACTCCTGAGGCCTTGCGTTTAAAAAAATTCCGATTGCCGAGTTCGGCAGTGCAGAAGCGCCTTGATGAGGTGCTTCTCGACCATGTTTCGCGAGATGCCCAGGCGAATCGCGATCTCCCCATTCGCCATGCTCTCGAAACGGCTCAGCAGAAACACCTCACGGCAGCGCGGCGGCAACTCGTCGATGGCGGAGGCAAGACGCCTCAATTCCTGACGGGCGATCACCTGCCGTTCCGGAACAGCCAAGCCGTCGACGGCGTCCGCGAGATCCACCTCACCGTTGTCGCTGAAGAGGCAACGTTCGAGCCGATGGCGGTTGCGCGTTCGCAACGCGACATTTCGGGCGATCCGAAAGAGGAGCGCCGAGGGATGCTCGACATGGGTGCGCGACAAGGCCGCGATCATGCGCAGGTAGGTTTCCTGCGTCGCATCGGCGGCATCGACGGGGTCGCCCAGCATGCGCAGGAGGAAGCGCTGCAGCTTCAACCCTTCCCGGCGATGAAGAGCATCGACCGATACTCCGCTCATGACTCCAATCCTGTCGGTGACGGACCTCCTGGCCGCTCAACGCCGTGACGCATCGCTGATCGTCAGACAAGACAGCTCAAATCATACCCGGATTTTAGGGCGCTTCTAAACACGGCAAGCTTCTAAGATAAGATGCTGAGCGCAATATAGGAAATAGTTTGATTTGAATTGATCAGAATTGCCGCGGCCCAAAATCCGTTTGCTCTTTCCGGAACAGTTGCGTTTTTGCGACAGGCATAGACCACAGCTTCACAATCTGGAATATATAAATTGTACACCGAATAGAAACCATCAATTTATGCTGTATTCAATGTTAGGCATGCGCATTCGATCTATCACAAGCCTTAATCAATGCGATTCAAAAAATATTCATATCGACATATTTCTGTACTTAAGCGTGTTGATCAAAGTTACATTGATGTTAACTTGATACACTGCGCAACCAACCTGCATTAAATAGGATCCTATCTTATAGACTCATAAAATTCGCTATTGATACCAATTTTTTCATAAACTATAGGTAACTAATCAGCTGAACGGAATGCAGAAGAAATATTTAATTGACATAATGTATGTCAAGACTTGCCTACCAATGCTCCAAGTTGCCGTTTAGGCTTCGTTCTAGGAAAACATATTACCAACCCTCATGGCGCGCCCTGATTTCGAAAGATTCACAAGCGACACAATTTTATCAGGAATCAAAGCGATCTTTCGCGACAAAAAAGGGAGGATGCTTCGAACAGCTTGGCCGAGCAAAGACTGAAAGGCGTTCACCGAATGTTTGCAAGCGCTTGCCGCTCAAAACGGAAGCGCAGTGCCGCGCAAAAAGGGCTGCAACGAATTTGTGATGGACCGGGTTAATGCCTAGCTCAGGCGAACCGGCTCGAGCGACAGGAGAGCCATCGATGTCCGTCACAACCATTCTGCTGATTTTGCTCATCCTCCTCGCATTCGGCGGTGGTGGTTTCCTCGGCGGTGGCGCTTATCGGGGTCCCGGCTTCGGCCTCGGCGGCATCCTGCTCATCATTTTGATCGTGCTCCTGGTAACAGGCAGGATTTGAGGCAGCTTCACACGATCTACAGTGGCCTGATCGCTCTATTGGCGGTCTTGTCGGAATGAGGATGCGGGTTGTCCCTCCCAGCTACGGCCGGGAGGGACGTTGCCGCTTGATGGGTTCCGAAGCCAGCCTCGGTGCCACGGGAACCTGGCGATGAGCCGGACCCGGCATCAGAGGCACCGGTGCTGTTCGATGTGCCTGAGCGGCTCTTGTCGCCCGCCGATGGCGCGCTGCCCGATGCGCCGGGCGTTGAACCCGAGCCCGCATCGTTCGCACCCGTCGCGTTGGCCGTGCCTGAGCTGCTAGCCCCAACCGATTCTGATCAGGAGCTTGAGCGGCCGGCAGCAACTTGCGCGACCGTTGCGACCAGAGGCAGACCTGCGAACGCAGCTGCTGTCATCCCCGTTAAGTTTCTTCTTCTTGATGCCTGCTGGCGACTGGAGAACTTCAGCCGAACGCGGCCGTTCAAAAACGTCATAATTAATCAAACGGCTATATTCCGAGGGTTATGGTACAAAACGATCAATTACGCCGTCGATATAGATAAGATGTACTTACCAATAATTCGATCAAGGCCGATTTCGAAGCAATTGCTTGAAAATTGGACGTCATGACGAAATTTTTAAACGCTAATAGTGCGGTAAGTCTTTTCATTAAACAGCCCGCACCCTTCATTCATCGATATATTCCAACGAAACGCATCACCGCACCGAGTCTAAAGGTGCGTTACAAAATGACATCCAAGCGAGGCGTGACGACCACTTACCTTAACAAATTCTTCACGACCACCGTTCAGACTCTCCGCATCCTGAGCGATCCCTCACCCTTTGCCGGGGTCATCGACCAATCGTGCGAAGGTCGATGCTGAACGGATGACGAGGATCCATGTTGCGCATCTTGATGACGATCCTCGCATTGTCGCCCATCGCGCAGGCACAGGCCGAATTCCGCGCCTATGCCCCTTATCGGGTTGCCTATCGGCAACCGACCGCCGCACTCGTGACGGATAGTCCGGAAGCCGAGGCTCCCCCGGACCCCGTGCGCGAGGCGGCCAAAGCGCAACAGGAAGCTTTCGATCGAAAGATTGCGGACAGCAGCGATCGGGCCGTGAAGTCGATCTGTTCGCGCTGCGCAGATTCTCAAATCTCCGTCGCATCGGCATCGCCGCGGCAGCGTCAGGCGCGCGCACGCGTCAATGCGGATGGGGTGATGATCGCAAATCCCGGTCTGGCCCCCCTCGACTGAGTGGATCTCTGAAGATCCTCTCTCGCCATAGCGCGCAGCGGGTTCTGGATGGGGTGAACCTTCGCGTCTGAGGGGGAGCGGGAATTGTCATGGTTCATATCCCGACAGTCATCGGCCTCGCCCCTGTGAAACCATAGGCAGCACGGGACCGCGTCACAAAAGGGTCAAGCTCGCGCAACACCCTCTGCCTTCCGTTCGGTCGGCAGAATGTACGGGATACGGGCATGACGGTTCGTCGGACCATTAGAGGCAGCACCCACGGGTCGCTGCATCAGGCGAACAAATTTCTGCGCTTCCTTTCGGTCCTTCTCATTTCGACAATCGGCCTCGGGATCTTCCAAACCCCTTGCGCATCGGATTCGGACGACGATGCGGATCGCGAGGAACGGGTCGTGTTTCGCCACTACGTCTGACCGAGGGGAGGGACCGCCGGCACATCGGCGCTTCCTCGATTTCGGCGCGATTGGCTGAGATGAATCGCGCAAACACATCATCCGCGCGACGGATTTCATGAACCTACAGCCCCCGACCGCCCTGATACGGCGAAGCCAGACGGATATCTATCTACAGGTCCTCAACGCATTGATCCTCCGGGACATGCGCAGTCGCTTCGGCGGTTCGTACTGGGGCTATCTCGTCCAGATGCTGTGGCCGGTCGCCCACGTCATCCTCATCGTCGGCATCATGGTGTTTCGTGAGGTGCCGTCACCGATGGGCGATTCGACGATGCTCTTCGTTGCATCGGGTGCGTTTCCCCTTTTGGCTTTCAAGTATATCTCGCGCGAGATGATGAAGGGATATCTGGTCCACAAGAGTCTCACGTGGTTCCCTCAGGTCAAACGCATCGATACGATGGTGGCCCGTGCTGTCGTGGAGATCTGCAGCAGCTTCATGGGCTTCGGTGTCATCTGCCTCTTCCTGCTGGCATTCGGCGTCGATCCGATCCCGGTCGACATCACGACCGCCATGACTGGTTATATCGCCGCCATCGCCCTCGGAATTTCAGTCGGCACCGTCAATGTTGGGATTGTTTCGATTTTCCCACCTTGGCAGATCATCTACATTCTTGTTGTTCTGCTCGTGTATTTTTCAAGCGGATTGATGTTTGTTGCCGCCTACATGCCGGAGCAGATCTATTCGCTGATGCGGTGGAACCCCTGCGTACAGATCGTCGAATGGGTCCGCCTGGGCTATGAACCGAGCCTCCCGATTCAAATTGATTATCTGTACATTCTCGGCTGGATCTTCGGCAGCCTCACCGTCGGCCTCTTGATGGAACGGTACGTCATGGAACGGTGAAACGACGGCCGGGACGCTCCGTCAAACCAGACGGAGCGGGCGGCCGGGTGTGAGGCCGAGTCTCGCGGCGACATTCGAATTGAGCACCTCGCCGGTGATCTCGGCGATGTCGGACAGGCCGAGATCGGCGACCATTGCGGCCATGGCCTGTCCCGAACTCGGGGCAAGGACGGCAAAGCGGGTCGGGGCCTTGTTCGGGCTGGAAACGCGGATGACGTAGGTCCGCACTGCCGAGGCTCCATGTCGGAGGGTGGTTCGATGTGACCGCCGGCTTCGCGCACAGCGTGTGCGAAGCCATTAGGCACTGACGTCTCCCATTCCGCGAAGCCCCGATAAATAACAAAGAGCAAGGCGTTCCGCCGAGAAAGTACGCTCCTTGGAGTTGGTGATCGGCAGACCGAACCTGTTGCCTCGAAGAAACAGCCGCGGCTTTCGGCCTTCGAGCCGATTAATTGAAATGCCTCCTGGGCCGACATGGAAACGGCGCACGGCGTTCGTCACGACATGCGTCGTGAACGACACACCGCCTCCGAGGATCTCAACGCCAGTAAGAGGTTGCCAGTGCGGTACAGGTGACGTGCCTTCAGGCCATCCCGCTTCTTACCGCTCAAGAAGTTCCGCCGACGAACACGCTGATCGAGCCGTTCGATCTGCCTGCAAGCAGGCGTGCCCCCCGCAAGGCTGGCGGGCGGCACGCTTCTCGTTCGACTGGGCGATCTACCAAGCCACCGTATAAGCGACCTCGAACGAACGGGGCCGTCCGAGATACCAGCACGTGTTCATCCCGCCGGCGGCACGGCCATCGACGGCATAAACCGTATCGAGCAGGTTGAAGACCCGGAACGACAAGCGGGAAGATGGGGTTACCTGCCGATCTAGGCCGAGCGTCACCAAGGTATAATCCGGCCTGCGGGCGAGGTTGGCGAAATCGCTGAAGACTGCGCCGACATACTGCACCCCGACCCGAGCCTCCCAATCGCGGGCGAAGGCCCAGTTGACCCAGAGATTGGCGACCTGCTCCGGCACGTTGATGGGACGGTTTCCGGCGAAGGAGACGCCACCCTGACTGAAGGCATCGTATTCAGCGTTGAGCAAGGCGAGATTGGCATCGACGCGCAATCCAGGCGCGGGCAGCCAGGACAAGGCGGCCTCGGCACCGTAGGAGGATTGCTGGCCGACCTGGACCGAGACCGTAGGCCGAGCGGGGTCGTTCGAAATCAGGTTGTCCTTGACGATGCGGTAGCCGGCCAGCGTCCACTCGACGGCGCCGCCGAAGGCGAGCCCCTTCGCCCCGACTTCGACTTGGCGACCGGTGGACAGCTCGAAGCCCGCCAGCGATTGCGAGAGCGAGATGAGGCTGTTCACCGGGTCGGTGGCGGTGGCGTATTGCGCATAGAGCGTCGTGTCGGGCGCCACCGCGTAGACGAGGCCGAAACGATAGCCGAGGGCGCGGAACGAGCGCTCGAAGGACGTGCGGTTCAGCAAATTGACCCGCGACAGGTGCGGGGCATCGAAGCGCACACCCGCCAGAAACGATAGCCTATCGGTCAGTTCGAGCCGGTTCTCGGCAAAGACGGACGCTTGGTTCGTGCTTGTGGCGTAGGCCGGAACCGCCCGACCATTGGCGGGGAAGAACCCCGGATCGTATCCGATCAGCGGGACGCTCGTGGGCGTCTCCACGAAGTCGCCGCTGAAGTTGTTGGTATGGCGGAACGCGATATGGTTCACATCGAAGCCCGCCGTGAACTGGTTCGCCAACCCGAAGGCCGAGCCCCGGATCGTCGCATCGAAGCGATTCCCGATCTGTTCCTGACTATGGTAGATTTCGGTATAGTCCGACCGATCGACGAGGCCGGTCGTCGGGTTGTAGGCGGTCTGCTCCACATCGAACCAATGGCGGCGGCTCTGTAAACGATAAGCCGTGTTGCGCACAGTGATATCCGCGGACGGCGTCCATTCGGTGCGGAACTGGGTCCAGTTGTCGTTGTAGGTGATCTTGGAATCGCGGACGTTGTAGTTGTTGAAGCGCACAGCATCGAGCACGCGCCCATTCACCAGCGGCGTACCCCAGTAGCGGGTCGGCTCCTGGTAGCCGAGGTCGTGGCTCACAGTGAAGGTAAGGTCGGGCGTCGCCCGCAAGGTGAGGGCGCCGGAGATCGCGAGATTGCGGAACTCACCGTTCGGCGAGATCCAACCATCGGCGCGGTTGCCGCTGATATTGAGGCGGTAAGCCATCGACTCACCGATCGGCCCGGTCGTGTCGACCGCCGCACGCGCCAGCCCGTCGGAGCCAAGGCCGACACGGGCGACGTTGAGCGGCGTGAAGAGCGGCTTCTTCGAGACGACATTGACGATCCCGCCAATCGCGCCCTCTCCGTAGAGCACCGAGGCCGGCCCGCGCAGCACCTCGATCCGCTCGACATTCCACGTGTCGAACGGGAAGGTCAGTGTATTGGCCCCGACATAGAGCCGTGTGCCGTCGAACAGCGTCTGGATCGAGTTCTGCCCGGCGAAGCCTCGCGCGGTAAAGGCGCCGATGCCGAAGCCGGGCGAGCCGAAGGCGGTGATGCCCGTGCCGTTCTGCGAGACGGCCTCCAGCACCGACGATTGACCGCGCAGCCGGATGGTTTCCCCGGACACGATATCGAGGCTGGCCGGTGTCTCCAGAGGGGTCAGGCCCAGCCGGCTCGCGCCGCGCGACGGCGTGCGCAGATTGAGCCCGACCGGTGAGGCCTGAGTCAGGCTCGGCTTGCGCAGCAGGGCGGCCGCCTCCGCACCGACGGCGTCGGCGGGCGCATTGGCCGGAATGCCGGCGATCGCGATCTCGTCGAGGTGGGTCTCGACGGGTGCCACGACCTGGGACTTCGCGGCCAAAGGAAGAGAGGCGGAAAGAGCAGCAGAGAGGGCGGCGAGGAACGGCCTCGCTCGGCGGCCTGCGGGATAGGACATGATGGCAACAGCCTCGGACGGCAACAATGGCACGTCACCGCGAACGAGGCCGTGGCGCGAATCCGCGCTTTGGCAACCGCCGAGGCACCCCGCCCAGCGCGTTTCGCGTGTGACCACGGCAGACGGCAGGTCTCCTGGCTCGCGGGTCGCCGCCCCCCATCGTCTTCCCAGGCGAGGCGCCCAGTGACGTGGTGATGGGGAACTCTCCGCTCACAGTTGCGGGGGCAGCCGCGGGTTCGGGACCGATCCCTCACCGCGTTCCCTTTTGATCCCTCGCGGGAACCGTCTAGTATTAGACTAAGAGGAGCGGGACCCGGCGGTCAACTGAATTTGAACAGGTCTCAGGGGATTTCCCGTGGACGATCAGGCCCACGGCATCGCGCACCGAACAAGAAAAAAGGCCGCCCCAATGGAGCGGCCCGAAGTCTAGGGAGGAAACGCCCAAGAAGGGCAACGGGACCGCGACGCCATCGCGATCTCGCATGCGGATCAGTCTCACGTTGCGCTGCACAAAACAATCCGGGAGTGACGATCGCAGCTATGCACCACATGCATGAATGGGAGGGCCGCGGCTGCCCCCACGCGTCGTGATGAGCGCGCGAAACGGAGGGTCGTCCCACTCGCTGCCGGATGGACATTCATTTCGCGGCCCAGGAACGGACGCACCTTTGATCACCGCATGCGAAGGCCCAGTGTATTGCCGAATTTGTACGCATGATCGGCACCGGATGGACGGCGCCGCCTGATTTGATTGTGCGCGAATGCGAACTCGTGATTGCAAAGTGATTGGATTAATGCCGATCGCAGATTTTGCCCCTCAAATCAGTGGAGCGAGCACAAACACGTGACGCGCCCAGGGTTTCAGTCCCGCAAAGTTGCATAAGCTTTGCTTAGGTTCGGAAGCGACGAATCCGAGGCCCCGACGATCATGCGGATATCAGCACTTCTTCCCGTTCTCCTCTCGACACTCCCGTCTCCGGCGGAGTTGATGGCCATGGAGTCTCATATCGCGGCGGTCGAGTTCTCCGTTGCGGCCGATCAACTGATCGGCGAGCGCGTGACCCTCGAAGATTGCCATCTCGTGTTCGCCACGGAGAACGAGGCGACCTGTCTCGGTTTCACCCCGCAGCCGGTCGCGGCCGAGGCAACGGCTCCCCTACGCCGGGTGCTAATTCGGCTGGCGGATGTCGGCGAACTCGCACAGCGGCAGGCCCGCGGCCTGTGCGAGGGCGGGGCGCTCGACGAGGCCTGCCATGTCAGTGTGTCCGGCGTGGTCGAAGATCAGTCGAGCGATTTCGGCGTCAGCGATCGGCACGTTCTCGGCTTGCGCGAGGGGACGATCCACTGGCCGGATTGACCGGTTCGTCTTGCCTTCGCCGATGGGAAACCCACTCCAGGCCCCGGCGTTGACGGGCCAGGGAGTTCCATCATGACCATGCGCATTCTGCTCGCCGCGGCTCTCGGCGTCACCGTTGCGACCGCAGCCTCAGCCCAAACGCCGCAGACCGGGACCGGCGGCGGTCCCACCTCGACCGTCACGGCACCGAACACCTCCGCCGTCGGACGGACCATGCCCCCCGCCGGCGGTGGGCTGGATCGGATCGATCGCAGCGAGTCGCGTTCGATCGAGCGGGAATCCCGCACCGAGCGGCGGAACGACAAGATCGACACCGGCATCTGTATCGGCTGCGATAAGTAGCCGGCCGTTCCGTCGAGCGGTTACTCCGACCAGCGCAGCGACGCCGCAGCGGCCAGGGTCCCGATCACCCCCGCAATCAGGCTGAGCGCACCGAGTACGGCGAGGGGTGTCGTGAACGGCACGGTGCCGCCGAGCGCCGCCTCCGTCGCCGACACGCCGAAGATGAGGGTCGGAATCATTAAGGGCAGCACCACGATCGCCAGGATCAGGCCCCCGCGACGGATGGTGGCGGTGAGGGCCGCCCCGACCGCACCGATGAAAGCGAGCGCCGGTGTGCCGATCAGCAAGGTCAGAGCCGTTGCACCCATGGCCGTCGGCGAGAGCGCGACCAGCAGGCCGAATAACGGGGCGCTGAGCGCCAGCGGCAGACCGGTGGTCAGCCAATAGGCGGTGACCTTGGCGAGCACCACGAGTTCCAGCGGCACCGCGGCGCCCGTCATCAGGTCGAGGGAGCCGTCCTCCTCATCGGACTGGAACAGGCGGTCGAGGCCGATCAGGGTCGCCAAAACCGCGGCCAGCCACAGGATCGCCGGGCCGATCCGCGACAGCAGGTTGAGATCGGGACCCAGCGCGAAGGGCACCATCACGACGATCATCAGGAAGAACACCAGCGAGAGTGCCCCCGAACCGCCGACGCGGGCAGCTAGCCGGAGATCGCGGGCGAGCAGCGCCGAGAAGGCCCGCATCATGCCCAACTCTCCTCGATCCGCTCGTCGAGCACCTGTTCCGCCGCGGCCGGACCGATCCGCAATTCACGGGCATCCTCCAGTCCAAGCGCCTGATGCGTCGCGGCGACGACGAGACCGCCCTCCGCCCGGTGTCGGCCCATCATCGCGGCGAGCACATCCTGGGAAGCGAGATCGAGGGCGGCGGTCGGTTCGTCGAGCAGCCAGAGCGGGCGGCGGCAGACGAGCAGCCGGGCGAGGGCGACGCGCCGCCGCTGACCGGCCGAAAGGTAGCCCACCGGCAGCCGCGCCACATGCGGGAGCCCCATCGCCGCCAGGGCCTCGCCCGGCGTCAGCTGCGCGTCGCCGAGAAGGTCACGGGCGAAGTCGAGATTCTCCTGGGCGGTCAAAGCGGATTTGAGGCCGTCGCGATGGCCCACGACATGCAGGCATTCGGGGAGACCCGCGTCGCCGATGTCCTCTCCACGGATCGTCCCCGCGTCGGGCTTCAAGCGGCCGGACAGCATGGCGAGCAGGCTCGATTTCCCCGCGCCGTTGCGGCCCGTGATCATCAGGGCCTCGCCCGGTCCAAGGGTGAACGAGAGCCCGAAGAAGATGCGTCGACCGGAACGCCGACAGGCGAGGTTCTCGACGATCAGCCGCACGGATTGCCCTGTGACGCCACGCGTCCATCCTCCGACCGCCCGGAACGACCCAGCGGAAACGGGAACCCGATAGCCTAATGCGCGGCGAGAGGCGAACCGCGCCGCTCTCGCATCGACGATCGCAAGGGCCCGGGCCGGTGGGGGCCTGACCCAAGGCGGATATTTAGCCCGATGCCGCGACCCCGTCCCAAAGGTGGCGAGGACCGAGGGCGATCCGGCATCCGTCGCCGACCGTGCGCCGCTGAAAGAGCATCACGCTTGCATCAGGTGCGAACACGGGCCGCATGCGGGTGGCTCGTCGGTGACTGCTTCAGGGCACCGCCGACGAAGGCATCTTAAGGGGACGTTACCCGCCGCAGGCTGAGGTCTCCGTTTCAATCATGGGACGGCGTCACTGCCCGCGTAAGAGGCAGTAGCGGCCAATTTCGAAACGTTCTATAGACCGGGCAGGCTGCGCCGCGCGATTTTCTCAGGGCGTCCAATTCGCCCCTCGCGCACCATCCTGAGTGTCCTCTCGGGCACTCTTCCCGGGCGCCCCCGGGGCGGCGCGCGCTCGTTAGAGCGCATACGGCCGAACACCTTTCGTGGCGCAGGTTATGCCTACGCCGTGTTCGACAACGCCAGCTTCAGGATGAGACCCGCCGTGGCATCGCTCGACAGCTTCAAAGCCCGCCAGACGCTCCAAGTCGCGGGCAAGACCTACACCTATTACTCGATCCCCGAGGCGCAGAAGAACGGCCTGGCCGACGCCGCCGCTCTCCCGTTCTCGATGAAGGTGATCCTCGAGAACCTCCTGCGCTTCGAGGATGACCGCTCGGTCCGCAAGGGCGACATCGAGGCGGCCGTCGCGTGGCTCGACAACAAGGGCAAGGCCGAGACCGAGATCGCCTTCCGCCCCTCTCGCGTGCTGATGCAGGATTTCACGGGCGTCCCCGCGGTGGTGGACCTCGCGGCGATGCGCGACGCCATGGCGGCGCTCGGTGGTGACCCGCAGAAGATCAACCCGCTGGTGCCGGTCGATCTCGTCATCGACCACTCCGTGATCGTCGACGAGTTCGGCACCCCGAAGGCGCTCGCGGACAACGTGGCGCTGGAATACGAGCGGAACGGCGAGCGCTACACCTTCCTCAAATGGGGTCAGTCCGCATTCCGGAACTTCTCGGTCGTGCCGCCCGGCACCGGCATCTGCCATCAGGTGAACCTGGAATACCTGTCGCAGACGGTGTGGACGCGGTCCGAGGACGGCACGGACGTCGCCTATCCGGACTCGCTCGTCGGCACCGATTCGCACACCACCATGGTCAACGGCCTGGCCGTGCTCGGTTGGGGCGTCGGCGGCATCGAGGCCGAGGCCGCGATGCTCGGCCAGCCGCTGTCGATGCTGATCCCCGAGGTCATCGGCTTCAAGCTGTCGGGCAAGCTGCCCGAGGGCACCACCGCGACCGACCTCGTGCTCACCGTGACGCAGATGCTGCGCAAGAAGGGCGTTGTCGGTAAGTTCGTCGAATTCTACGGCCCCGGCCTCGACGACATGGCGGTGGCCGATCGCGCCACGATCTCGAACATGGCTCCGGAATACGGCGCCACCTGCGGCTTCTTCCCGATCGATCAGAAGACCATCGACTTCCTCAAGGTCACCGGCCGCGACGACGACCGCATCGCCCTCGTCGAGGCCTATGCCAAGGCGCAGGAGATGTGGCGCGACGCAGAGACCCCGGACCCGGTCTTCACCGACACGCTCGAACTCGACATGGGCACCGTCCGCCCGTCTCTCGCCGGCCCGAAGCGCCCGCAGGACCGGGTCCTTCTCGACGCCGCCAAGGCCGGTTTCGCCGACGCCATGGAGAAGGAGTTCAAGAAGGCTGCCGATATTTCCAGCCGCTACGCGGTGGAGGGCACCAATTTCGACATCGGCCACGGCGACGTGGTGATCGCGGCGATCACCTCCTGCACGAACACGTCGAACCCGAGCGTGATGATCGGCGCCGGGCTGCTGGCCCGCAACGCGGTCGCCAAGGGCCTGCGCTCGAAGCCGTGGGTGAAGACCTCGCTCGCCCCCGGCTCGCAGGTGGTGGGCGAATACCTCGACAAGTCGGGTCTGCAGGAGAGCCTCGACGCCCTCGGCTTCAACCTCGTCGGCTTCGGCTGCACCACCTGCATCGGGAATTCGGGTCCGCTCCCGGCCCCGATCTCGAAGGCGATCAACGACAACGACGTGGTCGCGGCGGCCGTGCTCTCGGGCAACCGCAACTTCGAGGGCCGCGTGAACCCCGACGTGCGGGCCAATTACCTCGCCTCGCCGCCCCTGGTCGTCGCCTACGCGCTCGCGGGCTCGCTCCAGATCGACATCACCACGGAGCCGCTGGGCCAGGGCGCCGACGGTCAGCCGGTCTACCTCAAGGACATCTGGCCGTCCTCGGAGGAGGTGAGCCGCTTCATCGAGGAGAACATCACCTCGGCCCTGTTCAAGAGCCGCTACGCCGACGTGTTCGGCGGTGACGACAACTGGAAGGGCGTCGAGGTGACCGAGGCCGAGACCTTCGCCTGGGACGGCGGCTCGACCTACGTGCAGAACCCGCCCTATTTCGAGGGCATGGAGATGAACCCGGCTCCGGTGAAGGACATCGAGGGCGCGCGCATCCTCGGCCTCTTCCTCGACTCGATCACCACCGACCACATCTCGCCCGCGGGCAACATCCGCGCGGCCTCGCCCGCCGGTGAATATCTGCAGTCGCACCAAGTCCGTGTGCAGGACTTCAATCAGTACGGCACACGGCGCGGCAACCACGAAGTCATGATGCGGGGCACCTTTGCCAATATCCGCATCAAGAACCAGATGGTGAGGGACGAGAGCGGAAACGTCGTCGAGGGTGGCTGGACGCTGCACCAGCCCGATGGGGAGAAGATGTTCATCTACGACGCCGCGCAGAGATACGCGGCGGAGAACACCCCGCTCGTCATCTTCGCCGGCAAGGAATACGGCACCGGTTCGTCGCGCGACTGGGCGGCCAAGGGCACCAAACTCCTCGGCGTGCGCGCGGTGATCGCCGAGAGCTTCGAGCGCATTCACCGCTCGAACCTCGTCGGCATGGGCGTGGTGCCGCTGGTGTTCCAGGGCGAGACCTCCTGGCAATCCCTGGGGCTCAAGGGCGACGAGACCGTCACCATCAAGGGCCTGGAGGGCGAGCTGAAGCCCCGCCAGACCTTGACCGCCGAGATCACGTCGGCCGACGGCTCGAAGAAGGAAGTGCCGCTGACCTGCCGGATCGATACCCTCGACGAGCTGGAATACTTCCGCAACGGCGGGATCTTGCCCTACGTGCTGCGTTCGCTCGCGGCCTGAGGACGACCCGTCGATCGGGGCGCTCCTGAGCGCCCTGGAAATAGGCTTCTCCCGAAAGGGAGGGGCCTTTATCGTATCGGCGCGCTATGTCGTGGCGTGGCAGGACTCGGAGACACGGCACGCATGATCTTGGAAATCGCGCAGATCGACGTGAAGGTGGGATCGGAGCCTGCCTTCGAAGCCGGTATCACTCAGGCCGCGGAGATTTTCCGCGCGGCGAAGGGCTGCCGCAGCTTCACGGTGCGTCGTTCCATCGAGAAGCCGCAGCGCTATCGCCTGCTGATCACGTGGGACACCCTGGAGGCCCATACGAAGGACTTCACCGGCTCTCAGGCTTGGAAGGACTACCGCGCGCTGGTCTCCGACACCTTCGAGAGCCCGCCCCAAGTCGAGCACACCGAACTCCACCTCGAGGCGTTCTGAGCGGAAGAGGGGAAACGCTCTGATGAAGATGTATGGCAATTGGCGCTCGGCGGCGGCCTTCCGCGTGCGCATCGCGATGAACCTCAAGGGTATCGCCTACGAGGAGATCTTTCTCGATCTCGACGCGGGGGAGCAATTCAAGCCCGACTTCCTGGCCATCAATCCGCAGGGCGCGGTCCCCGCTCTGTTCGATGGCGATGGCCCGCCTCTCACGCAATCGCTCGCGATCCTCGATTACCTCGAAGAGACGCAGGGCGGTATGAAGCTCCTGCCGGCCGATCCACGGGAGAGGGCGCGCGCGCGTTCCCTCGCGCAGGTCGTCGCCTGCGACACGCACCCCCTCTACGTCCCTCGGGTGCGCACCTTCCTGATGGAGCATTACGGTCTGCCGCGGGAGAAGATGCTCGACTTCCTGCGCAACGCCTTCACCACTGGCCTGAAGGTGCTGGAAAAGCGGCTCTCGACCGAGGCCGGCACCGGTCGTTACTGCCAGGGCGATGCGGTGAGTCATGCCGATCTCTGCCTGATCAGCCTCTGGGTCGGCACCGGCATCTTCGGCATCGACACCGCGCCCTATCCGACGGTCAAGCGCATCGCCGAGGCTCTGCTCGCCCTCGATGCCGTCGCCAAGGCTCACCCCTTGCGGCAGCCCGGCGCGCCGGCGCAATAAGACCACCACCTGTCCGCCCCGCGCCCCACCCGCGCACGGTTGGTGTGGGCCGTTGCAGGATTGCTGGTGTAAGATCATTCCAAACTGGCAAAAGGGCCGTCCGCGAGGCGGCCCGTTCGTGGAGTGGGGCGAGGATGGTTCCGAGCGAGTCGGTCACCGATCTGCACAAAATCGTCGTGGTGGGGGGAGGGGCGGCCGGGCTGGAATTGGTGACGGCACTGGGCAACAAGTACGGCAAGTCCGGCAAGGCCCATGTCACCCTGGTGGACCGGGCCCGCACGCATATCTGGAAGCCGCTCCTGCACGAGGTGGCCGCCGGCTCGCTCGATGTGGGCCATCACGCCGTCGACTACCTGCACCACGCCCACGCCAACCACTTCCGCTACCGCATCGGCGAGATGACCGGGCTCGACCGCGAGCGCCGTGTGGTCCAGCTGGCCGCCAGCACCGATAGCGAGGGACGCGAGGTCACCCCGGTCCGCTCGATTCCTTACGACACGCTGGTCATGGCGGTGGGCTCGACCACCAACGATTTCGGCACACCCGGCGTGCAGGAGCATGCCATCGCGCTCGACACCCAGGAGCAGGCGGTGCGCTTCCACCAGCGCCTCGTCAACGGCATGCTCCGTGCCCATACGCAGGCGGGCCCGGTCCGTCCCGGGCAGCTTCACGTTACAGTGATCGGCGCGGGCGCGACCGGCACAGAGCTCGCGGCGGAGTTGCATCGCACGACCCGGGAGGTCGCCCAGACCGGCCTTGATCGCATCGATCCGGCGAAGGATCTCAAGATCACCCTGGTCGAGGCCGCCGACCGCATCCTGCCCGCGGTCCCGGCCCGACTTTCCTCCGAGGTGATGACGCTTCTCAGCAAGATCGGCGTCGAAGTGCGGGTGAAGGCCCGCGTGACCGAGGTGCGGGCCGACGGCGTTCAGCTGGCCGATGGCGGCTTCATTCCGTCCGAGCTCGTCGTCTGGGCTGCGGGCGTGAAGGGCGCGGGCTTCCTGAAGGATCTCGGCGGCCTTGAGACCACCCGCAACAATCAGCTCATCGTGACCCCGACCCTTCAGACCACCCGCGACCCGGACGTGTTCGCCATGGGCGACTGCGCCTATCTCGTCGAACAGGGTTCGGACACGCCCATTCCACCCCGCGCCCAGGCCGCCCACCAGCAGGCCGCCCATCTGTTGAAGCAAATCCCCAACAAGATGGCCGGTAAGCCGCTCAAGCCGTTCAAGTATCGCGACTTCGGTTCCCTGGTGTCTCTGGGCGAGTACACCACTGTTGGAAATCTGATGGGGTTCATCCAGGGCAAGAACATGTTCATCGCCGGCCTCTTCGCCCGGCTGATGTATCGCTCGCTCTACAAGATGCACGAGACGGCGGTGAACGGCTTCTGGAAGACCAGCCTGGACGCGCTCGCCCGTGCGATCACGCGCCGGACCGTGGCGCGGGTGAAGCTGCACTGATCCTGCGCAAGACGGAGGTTGTGGCCGGCCATTCAGCGCAGCGGCACGATCGAAGCGGGCGCTTCGAGAAGGCGGGATCGACACGCGCTTGAAGCGTGACGGACCGCGCCTCATCTTCCTGTACGGCCGCCTCGCGTGAGGATGGCCGGAAGGAGATGCCATGGTCCTGATCAGCGTGATGTACCCGAGCGACAGCGGCACCCGCTTCGACATGGGGTATTATCTCAAGAGCCACATGCCTTTGGTGAGCCAGCGTTGGTCGTCCAAGGGGCTGCACGACTACACGGTGCTCAAGGGCGTCGGCGCACCGGATGGGGGCGCTCCGGTCTATCAGGTGGTGGCCAATCTTCGCTTCGAATCGGCCGACGCCTTCAAGAAGGCGGCCAGCGAGGACGGTCCGGAAATCTTCGGCGACATCCCGAACTTCACGGATTCCCAGCCGGTGGTTCAAATCAGCGATTTCGCCGAGTAAGCGATTGCCCGGGCCGTCTTCACGGCCCGGGCAGCGTGTTTGAAGAGGGAAGGGCGCCGATGATCGACATCATCAAGCAATTGCAGGAGGCGAACCCCGCCCTCGGCACGACGATCATCGTTCTGCGCGCCGATTCGCGGGCACTCGACGGCACAGATCGGCTGACGCCCGAGGCGCAGGCCTGGATCGACGCGAATGCGCCCGACGCGCGTCTCTCGCAGGAAACCGTGTTGCTCGCGCCCTATCCGGGCGGGACACCGTCCGAGCGGCGCGTCACGGTTCTGGCCTTCTCCGATTCCCGCCAGCTTGCCGCCTTCGCGACGGCCTGGACCGCGGACCCGATCGAGGAAGAGGATGCCGCCTGAGGCTGTCGCTCGTTCGGCCGGCCCCGTTTCTTAAGGGTCGGCTCGATCGAGTGTGGCCCGTCTTTTCCGAGACCGAATGCGCGACGGATCATCCGTCGTCCCGGATCGGACATCCGGGACGACGGTGAGGCGCGCTCAGACGATTTTCTCGGCAGCCAGGATCATGTCCTTCATCGCGGCCGTGGCCGCCTTGTAGGCCGGGGTGCCGACGTCCCAATTGCCCTGGGCGATGGCGGTCACCATGCGCGCGGCTTCCTCGTGGGCCTTGGCCTCGGCCGTCAGGAATGCTTCGATCGCCGCCGAAGGGGCGGAGCCACCCTTTGCCGCTTCCGCAGCCCGCTTGGCCGCACGGCCCCGCAGGGTCGCGGAGGCGTGATCGGCGGGGGAGAAGCCGACGAGGATCGTGGCGAGCGCCCGCTTCCACTGGCCGATATCGGCCGGCAGCCGCACCAGTTCGTAATGGTCGATGCCGACGGGCTCCTCCAGCCCCTTCTGCGCGAGCGCCTCGGCCTTGGCGAGCCGGCTCGTGATGCTGTCGATTTCGGTGCGGGTCTTGGCCGCCTTCTCCGCAATGCTCTGAACGCTGCCCGAAATCTCCGAGGTGGCGCTGCGTTGCTGGCCGAGGGAGGCGGCGAGCGCCGCGTTCATCTCGCTGGTCTGAGAGATGCGCTCGGCTGCGCCCTCGACGCGCCCGCCGAGTTCCTCGACGACCGTGCTGCCGGACGCCACGGCGGCGCGGCTCTCTTCGACCGCCTTGGCGATCTGGCCCATCTCACCCTGGAGAGTGTTGAGCCAAGTGCGGATCTGCTCGGTGGAGCGGGCGGTCTGGCCGGAGAGCGACTTCACCTCCGCGGCCACCACGGAGAAGCCGCGCCCCGCCTCGCCGGCGCGGGCCGCCTCGATGGTGGCGTTGAGGGCCAGCAGGTTGGTCTGGCTGGAGATCGTCGCGATGGTTCCCGCCATCGTGCCGATCTCGGCGATCGCGTTCTGAAGCAGCTTCAGCCGCTCGTCGATCTGGTGGGTGCGGTCACGGATCGCATCCATGGCGGCGCGGGCATTGCGCACATCCGCCGTGCAGCTCGCCATCGCCTCACGGGCGGCAAGCGCGCAGGCTCCGGCCGATTCCGACGTATCCGAAACCTCGGCGATGGAGGCGACCATCTCCTCGATGGCGCTGGCGATGGTCTGCGTCGATTGTGCGACCTCGCCGATATCGTAGGTAGTCCATCCAATATTGATCGCGGCTTCGGACGCTTCCTTGGCGACGGAGGCGAGATTCGTTCGTTCGGCCTTGAGACCGGCGCTGCGAGCGCGATTCAGCCCGTCGAGGGCCGTACCGACCGGCGTACCGGCAAGGGCAGGCTCATCGACGCGACCGCTGGTCTTCGTCAGCCGCTCGATTGCCGCCACGAGGCGCGCATCATCGGACGGTGTACCAGATTGGCGTTCCGGGACCGGCGGCGAGACGGTGCCAGCATCGCGGCGGAACTTGAGTGGCAGCATAGGAATCCCGTTTACTTCGCCATCCCGGGTCGAGCCGGGACGACGGATCGTAAAAGGACGATGAGCCGCTCGGGTCGGACGCTCGGTGCGGTTATCGTCCGCTGGCCGATACAGTGTCAGCGCGTCGTTAAAATTCGATTTCCGAAATTCATCTGGGATATTCTGTCAGCTGCCTTGGGCACACAACCCTCGCCTGCATAGTCACGTACAATCCTTGCGGGTTTGAAGCCCGCCACTCATGCGATTTTTGTGCGTCGCAAAAATGTTATGCTCAGTCGTAGCATATCTGGACAACGGATCGGACGATCCCTAACTTAGGCGGCACAATGCTCACTTTGAGCATAAAGGAGTCCGCGATGTTGCAGGCTGGATCCGCCCCCCGCGAGGACATCGGCCGGGCCTTCACGCTGCCCGAGCTGTATGCGCGCGTCAGCCGCCACGTACCGGCCATGGAATGGCCGGCGCTCGCGCCCGACGTGGAAGCGATCCTGCGGCTCAAGCGCGAGCGGAACGCCGTGGTACTCGCCCACAATTACCAGGCGCCGGAGATCTTCCACACGGTGGCGGACATCGTCGGCGATAGCCTGGCTTTGGCGCGCGAGGCCGTCAACGTCGATGCCGACGTGATCGTGCTGGCCGGCGTCCACTTCATGGCGGAAACCGCCAAACTCCTGAACCCGAACAAGACCGTGCTCATACCGGACATGGGCGCGGGCTGCTCGCTGGCGGACTCGATCACCGCCGCCGATGTGCGCGCCCTGAAGGCGCGTTACCCCGGCGTGCCGGTCGTCACCTACGTGAACACCTCCGCCGCGGTGAAGGCCGAATCCGATGTCTGCTGCACCTCGGGCAACGCCGCGGACGTGGTCCGCGCCCTGGGCGTGCCGCGCGTTCTGATGATCCCGGACGAGTTCCTGGCGCGCAACGTCCAGCAGCAAGTTCCCGAGGTCGAGATGCTCACCTGGGCCGGCCACTGCGAGGTGCACGAGCGCTTTACCCCCGCCGACATCGCCGAGGTGCGTGACAGCTATCCCGGCATTACCGTGATCGCCCATCCCGAATGCCCGCCGGAGGTCGTCGAGGCGTCCGATTTCTCGGGGTCGACCGCGATGATGATGAACTACGTCACCGAGAAGCGTCCCGCCCAGGTCGTGCTCGTGACCGAGTGCTCGATGGCCGACAACATCGCCGTGGCCAACCCGGATATCGAGTTCATCAAGCCCTGCAATCTCTGTCCGCACATGAAGCGGATCAGCCTCGCCAATATCCGGCACGCTCTTGAGACGATGACGCACGAGATCACCGTCGAGCCCGCTCTTGCGGACCGGGCGCGCCTCGCCGTCGAGCGGATGCTCGCCGTGCAGCCGACCAAGACCGTCTCGCCCGCACCGGCCGCGGCGGCCGCCTGATGAGCATCGTCGCCCGCAGCCCCGCCGACCGCGTGATCGTGGTCGGCGGCGGCGTCGCCGGTCTCGCGACCGCCCTGCGGCTCGCCCCGTGCCCCGTCACGCTCATCACCGCGGCCCCCCTGGGCCTCGGTACCGCGACCGGCTGGGCGCAGGGTGGCATCGCCGCTTCCATCGGCCACGACGATGCGCCAGCCCTCCACGCCGCCGATACCGAGGCCGCGGGCGCCGGCCTGACCGAGACGGACGTCGCTCTGTCCGTCGCGGAAGCCGGCCCCGGATTGATCGATTGGCTGGTCGATCTCGGCATCGGCTTCGACCGCACGGCGGACGGGGCGCTCGCCCTCGGGCTGGAGGCTGCCCATTGCCGCCGCCGCATCGTGCGGGCGCGGGGCGACTCGACCGGAGCGACCGTGCTGCAAGGGCTGGTGCGCGCCGTGCAGGCCTGCCCGTCCGTCGAAATCGTCGTCGCGACCCTGCAGGATCTGCTCCGCGACGCGGATGGGGCGGTGCGGGGCGTGATCTGCGCCCGCGACGGGGCGGCGTTTCGCCTGCCCGCCCGCGCCGTCGTCCTCGCGACCGGCGGGCTCGGCGGGCTCTACGCCTCGACCACCAATCCCCGCGGCGCCACCGGCCGTGGCCTGCTCGCGGCGGCTCGGGCGGGCGCAGCCCTGCGCGACCTCGAATTCGTGCAGTTCCACCCGACCGCCATCGCCTCGGGGCGTGATCCGATGCCGCTTGCCACCGAGGCCCTGCGCGGCGAGGGCGCGGCGCTGATCGACGAGCACGGCGAGCGCGTTATGGCCGGCGTGACCGGAGGCGACTTGGCCCCACGCGATGTCGTCGCACGCGGCATCTTCCAGGCGCTGGCTCGGGGCCGCACGGTCTATCTCGACACGCGCGGCGCTCTCGGTCGATCCATGCCGACGCGGTTTCCGACGGTTGCGGCGCTCTGTGCCGAAGCCGGAATCGACCCGGCGGTGCAGGCGATCCCGGTGCGACCGGCGGCGCACTACCACATGGGCGGCGTGCTCGTGGACGCGTTCGGCCGCAGCAGCGTCTCCGGCCTGTGGGCTTGCGGCGAGGTGGCCTCGACCGGCCTGCACGGCGCCAACCGCCTCGCCAGCAATTCCCTCCTCGAGGCACTCGCCTTCGCCCCCCGGATCGCCGCGGCGATCACCGACGCGGCTCCGGCCCATGCTCCGGTCAGCCCCGCGCCGCTGCCCGCGTCATTCCCGGCCGGGGAGGGCGCGCCGGACGAGGTCCGTTCGGTGATGGAGCGGCATGTCGGCGTGGTGCGCGATGAGAACGGTCTCTCCACGGCGATCGAGCAGTTGGACCGCCGTGCCCGCCTCGGCTGCGCCGCGGCCGAGACCGGCCTGATGATCGCGCGGGCGGCGCTCGCCCGTCGCGAGAGCCGTGGCGCTCATTGGCGCAGCGATTTCCCCGAGCAGCTTCCGGCTTACCACGCGGTGACGACGCGGGCCGATACGATCGGGATGCCGGCGAAGCAGGAGTTCACCGATGCCTGACGATCGGCTCTTGCCGCTCCCCCGCATCCTGATCGAGCCGGTGGTGCGCGCCGCACTCTTGGAGGATCTCGGTCGGGCCGGTGACATCACCACCGACGCCATCGTTCCCCCATCCGAGCGGATGGAGGCGGTGATCGCGTCGCGTCAGGACGGGGTGATCGCCGGCACCGACGCGGCGGCGATCGCCTTCGAGCTGATCGACCCGACTCTCTCCGTCACGGTCGAGCATCCCGACGGGGCCCGTGTCGTGCCTGGGGATGTGGTGATCCGCCTCTCCGGCCCCGCCCGCGCGGTCCTCACCGCCGAGCGCGTCGCCCTGAACCTGCTCTGCCGTCTCAGCGGCGTCGCCACCGCCACGGCCTCCCTGGTCGACGCGGCGCGCCCGCACGGCAAGGCCAGCATCGTCTGCACGCGCAAGACCACGCCGGGCCTGCGGGCTTTGGAGAAGCACGCGGTGCGGGCAGGCGGGGGCTCGAACCACCGCTTCGGCCTCGACGACGCGGTTCTCATCAAGGACAACCACGTCGCGGTGGCCGGCGGCATCGTGCCGGCGATCGAGCGGGCCCGCGCGCGGGCCGGGCATCTCGTGAAGATCGAGGTCGAGGTCGATACGCTGGCGCAGCTCGAAGAGGCGCTGCGCGTCGGGATCGACGCCGTGCTCCTCGACAACATGAACCCCGAGACCCTAGCTCGGGCCGTCGCCATGGTCGATGGCCGCGCCATCACCGAGGCATCGGGCCGGATCAATCGCGACACGGTCGGCGCAGTGGCCGCCTCCGGCGTCGATCTGATCTCCGTCGGATGGATCACGCATAGTTCGGCGATCATCGATCTGGGGCTGGACGCGGCCTGAGCCCGTCCTTGCGCATCCGGTAGCGCCGGAAGTGTTGGCCACTCCGAGCCACCGTCTCCTCCGCGAGAATGCGGAAGCCGACGGCCTCGAAGAAGGGGCGGGCGGTCAGGCTTGCCTCGGTGTACAGCGCGCTGAGCCCGGAAGTGACCGCGTGCGCCTCTAACGCGGATATGAGGCATCGGCCGACTCCGCGGCGAACGAAGCCAGGATGCACGTAAAGATGATCGAGATGGCCGTCCGGCTCCAGGTCGGCGAAGCCCGCAGGCACGGCCTCGATCCGGGCGACCCAGGTCGTGCGCGCCGCACGCTGTCTGATCCAAGCCGCAGGGTCGAACCGGGACCACGCAGCGATTTGCGCCGGATCATAATCGGCTGAAGCCGTCTCACGGATCGCGCGCACGAAGATGTCGGCGACGGCCGGGAGGTCAGCCGGATCGTAAGGATGAAAGTGGCAATCACTCATCGCAAACCGTTCCGCCTTCGCTTCGCGGACGACACGCGCCAGAAGCAGTTTCCTTCCCATCGCACGGCCAAGCTGACATAGTGTTGCCACACGGTCACGAGGCGCCCCGAACCGGTGGTGCGGTGCAAATCAAGCTTGGCTTTAAGCGGCGAGCGTTTACGCCTTGGCGATGATCCGCACGGCATCGTGCGACCTGAGTTCACCGCGTTCCCGCACATTCCGCCTGTCCCCGAGAGGACCTGATGCGCCGTTTCGTCACCGCCCTGAGCGGGCTTGCCTGCGCGACGATCGCGCTGGCCGGCCCCGTTGCCGCCTACGAGATCGACCCGCTGACCCGCCAGCCGCTCTCCGACGTCCTGACCGTCCGCGTGCGCGCACAGGCGGTCCCGACCGCCAACGCCGCCCTGCCGAGCGCCGACCCCCTGCTGCCGAGCTCGGCCGCGGCTGCCGTGCCGCAGGCGACCGCCATCAGCCGCGAGACGATTCCGTATTCCGGCCCGCACAGCCCCGGCACCATCGTGGTCTCCACCGCCGAGCGGCGCCTCTACCTGGTCCTGCCGGGTGGGGAGGCCATGCGCTACGGCGTCGGCGTCGGACGCCCCGGCTTCACCTGGGGCGGCGCGCAGACCATCACGATGAAGCGCGAATGGCCGGATTGGCGTCCCCCGGCCGAGATGCTGCGCCGTCGTCCCGACCTGCCGCGCTACATGAAGGGCGGCATCGAGAACCCGCTCGGCTCCCGCGCGATGTATCTCGGCAACACGATCTACCGCATCCACGGCTCCAACGAGCCGGAGACGATCGGCACCGCCGTGTCGTCGGGCTGCATCCGCATGACCAATGAGGACGTCGCGGATCTCTACACCCGGGTGAAGGTCGGAACTCGCGTTATCGTCCAGCGCTGAGGCGCATCAACGCCGTCGAAACATCGGGGCTGGCGGCGACGCCGGCCCCGATTGCGTTTCACGGCTGCGTGAGACCGGAACATCGAGCCTGCGCCTCCCGTTGCGCCAGCAACCGAACGGGAGATGAAACATGGTCGATTCCAGCACCATCCGTGAGCACGCCACCGTCGTCGGGTCCGACGGCGGCCATGTCGGCACCGTCGATCACGTCGACAAAGGCGAGATCAAACTGACGAAGAAGGATTCCGAGGCGGGCGGCCTGCACCATTACATCCCGCTCGACTTCGTGGACTCCGTCGATGGCGATCAGGTGCGGCTGAACAAGCCGGCCGATGAGGTCAAGCGCGAGTGGAGCACCTCCGGCGCCGCCTGACGTTTCGAGACGGGCGGCGCTTTGCCGCTCCGCCCGTCTGGTCGCCGTTCAGTGGCAGCCACAGCTTCCGCTGCCGCATCCGCCCCCGCTCTGGCCGCTCTTGGCCGGTGCGGTGGCAATCCGGTCTCGGTTCAACCCGCGCTCATCCAACTCCTTGAGGTAGGTCGCCCATCGATTCCGATATTCGCGACCGAGATCGTAAAGATAGCCCCAGCCGTAAATCCCGGTGTCGTGCATATCGTCAAAATGCAGCTTGACGGCATAGTTGCCGATCGGCTCAACCGAGAGAATGGCGACGTCGCGCTTTCCGCCGATCACCTTGCGCTCTGCCGGCGAATGGCCTTGTACTTCGGCCGATGGGCTGGATACGCGCAGGTATTCGGCCGGGAGATCGAACCGGCCGCCATCGTCGAACGCCACCCGCAGGATGCGCTTGTCCCCGGTCAATCGAATTTCTGTGGGCCAGCGCTCGCTCATGGGACAAGTCTCACGTATTGGCTCGCGTATCTGATCCACGCCCCGCGCGGTTGTGGGCGGGCGCGTAAACCCTCATATGGCCGAAGATGTTGGATCTGTCAGCCGACAAGCCGCGTGCCGCCGAGACCGCCCATGACGAGGCGTCGACGCTGCTGAGACCGGCTCCCCTGATCGACCCGTTCCAGCGGGCGATCACCTATCTGCGCCTTTCGGTCACCGACCGCTGCGACTTCCGCTGTGCCTATTGCATGGCCGAGGACATGCAGTTCCTGCCCAAGCGCGACCTGCTGACGCTGGAAGAACTCGACCGGCTCTGCGGCGTCTTCGTCGAGCGCGGCGTACGCAAGCTGCGGATCACCGGGGGAGAGCCCCTGGTGCGGCGCGATATCATGCAGCTGTTTCGAAGGCTGTCGCGCCATCTCAAGAGCGGCGCTCTCGAAGAGCTGACGCTCACCACGAACGGCTCGCAGCTTGCGCGGTTTGCCTCCGAGCTTGCCGATCTCGGTGTGCGACGGATCAACGTCTCGCTCGATACGCTCGACCCGACGAAGTTTCGCGAGATCACCCGGCGCGGTGATCTCGCCACCGTGCTCGGCGGGATCGAGGCCGCGCGCGCCGCCGGTATCAAGGTGAAGCTCAACGCCGTGGCCCTGAAGGGGGTCAACGAGGACGAGATCGCGCCGATGCTGACCTGGGCGCATGAGCGCGCCATGGACATGACGTTGATCGAGGTGATGCCGCTCGGCGAGATCGACGGCGACCGGACCGATCAGTTCCTGCCGCTCTCAGTCGCCCGCGCGCGGTTGGAGGAGCGCTTCACCCTGACGCCGCTGCCGGACCGTACCGGTGGCCCGGCCCGCTATGTCCGCGTCGAGGAGACCGGCGGGCGGCTCGGCTTCATCACGCCGCTGACCCATAATTTCTGCGAGAGCTGCAACCGCGTGCGCCTCACCTGCACCGGCAAGCTCTACATGTGCCTCGGACAGGAGGATGCCGCCGACCTGCGTGCGGCCCTGCGCGCCTCGCCGGACGACACCCTCGTCACCCGGGCCGTGATCGAGGCGATCTCGCGCAAGCCGAAGGGGCACGATTTCGTCATCGAGCGCGCCCGCCCGGCAGCCGTTCCGCGCCATATGAGCGTGACGGGGGGCTGAGCTTTCAGCCCGTCACCGGCTGCAGCACCGCCCGCACCTCCGCATTGTCGAGCCAGCCCTGCACCCGGTCGCAATGCTGCGCGATTTTCGGTGCCGGAGCATAATGCGCGAGCGAACCCTCGACCATCGCCTGTAGATCGAAGCAGCGAACGGCATCCAAGAGGAAATCGAAGCCGCCGGCCGGCGGTTTGAAGGTGGTCCCACCGGTGAGCCCGTATCGCGCCGCGATCTCCGGATAGACCGGCCAGACGATGCCGCTCAGCGGATCGGTGAGAATCTCCTCGCAGCGAACCGGGCGGGCCGGAATATCGGCCCGCGCCAGGGCTTCGCGGGCGAGATCCTCCATCACGAACAGCTTCGGATGGTTGATCGTGTGCATGAAGCAGCCCCGGCGCATCCAGCCGGCGAACAAGCGCCCGAGCTCGAAGCCATGCGCTCGGCTCATCGCCAGGAGCGAGTCGCGCGCGCCGAACCAGCCGTCGAGATAGCCGATCTTGGCGAACACCTCGGCCCGGAACAGCGAGACGATCTCGCGCGCCGAGTAGCCGCAGGCGAAACCGTAGACGATCAGTGCCGAGTGGTAATCACCCATCGGCGAACCGAAATTGCGGCCCTTGTTGCTGATATAGACGATATCCGGATGGAAGGCCGGGAAGATGATGCTCGGCACCGGCACATAGGCACGCGCGGCCTCGCGCAGGCGGGCGGGCGTCAGAGCACCCAATTGCCCCTTCTCGAAGGGCAAGCTGACGGTGAGATCGGCGCCCGCCGCCATCGTCAGAACCCGTTCGGGGCTCGACTCGAACTCAGTGACGTTCGCCGGTTCTACCGTGGCGACCTCAGCATCCGGCGCAAGGAACCGAAAGCACCCGCCCAGGACCGCGACCTGACAATTGTGGCCGACGACGAGGATACGCCTAGCCACGGCTGTGCGCTCCCGCCCGCCAGAAGCTCCTCATCGCAGATGATGGCAGCCTGCTCGGCGAATTCGCGCCGCGCTTCGTGGAGGCTGCGGGACGAGGCGGGGAGGGCATCGGCGTCCCCGCCTTCGGTGAGATGGCGGAAAAAGACCCGCATGACATGGTCGACACCGTCCTTGCTGACGGATCTGAGATCGCTGTCGAGATAGCGAAACGCACCCTCGGGTGAGGTGACGATCTCGTAGGAGGGGAAGTAGAGCGTATCCGAGCGGGTATCGGCGAGGCGCTGCGCGGCGACCCGCAGGACTGCCTTGCTGTGCACGGTCGATTGCAGCACGTGCCGCGGCGCGTAGGTCGCCACCAGCGGCACCGGCGACACGGTGAGGATGAGGCGAGCCTGCGAATTCACCGCCTTCAGCGCATCGGCGAAGGCGGTGAGATCGGCGATCACTTCCTCGACCGGCTGGTTGGCGAACAGGTAGGCGGCCGCATCGTAGCGGCCGGCCGCGACGCCTGGGCATAGCGGGAACGCCGCCCCGTCGGAGGCCGCCTGCCATCCCTCGGTGAGGCCGAGAGTGAAGACGAAGACGTCGAGCGTTTCGAACAAGCACCGCACCTGCGCGAGATGCGCCTGCCGTTCGATCTCGACCGCCTCTGGGGAAGCGAAGCCGTCCGGCTCGATGCGCGGGCGAAACGGATCGGCGAAGCGTCCGTCCGGCCGTGTCCAGACCCGGTCCTGCGGGACGAAGCGGCCATAGGCCCGTTCGATCAATTGGTGCAGCTGGCGGGCGGTGTAAACGTTGCCGTAGCGCGCCGAGAACAGCCGATAACCGCGCGCCCGCGCCGCTTCGGGCGTCGTGCCTTCCGGTGCGTCCTCAGTGACGAGATAGCGGTAGCCACTTTCCTGGAGCCGCTCCGCGATATGCTGCGCAAAGCAACTGCCGGCCGTGCCGATCCGTGTCTGTCGTGTCAGGCGGAACGCGTCCGGGACCGCATGTCCCACCATCGGATCGAGGGCGAAGAGAGGAACGCTGCCGACCGACCGCTCCCAGAAGGCATGGTCGGGCAATCCCGAATAGGGGTTCTTATGCGGCGCGCGGTCCTGCATCGGCAGGCGGACCGTAATGGAGCGGGGAGGGGGCGGCAATGGCACCCTGTGAAGCGACGCCGACCGAAACCGATGCCGAGTTCCCGTGTCAACCTTCCGGCTTTCAGCATGCGTCGCTCGCTGAGATCGCCAGCGCAACAAGCAACCGAGCAGCGTTCAGTGCCCCCGGATTCCAACACCGGAACGGTGCGGATCGCGCGCCCTGGACACTCTTCGCATTTTGAATGCGACCGCGTCGGCGATAAAGCGGGCCTACGATCCGATCAAAGGCTGAAGAGACGATACCCATGGCCAATGTCGCATTCCTGGGGCTCGGCGTGATGGGCTCGCCGATGGCGGGGCATCTCGCCAAGAAGGGCCACACGGTCACGGTCTACAACCGGACGGGATCCAAGGCCGAGGCCTGGGTCGCGGCCAACGGAGGCCGGGCCGCCGCGACGCCCCGTGAGGCGGCACGGGGCTGCGCCGTCGTCTTCGCCTGCGTCGGCAATGATGACGATCTGCGATCGGTCGTGCTCGGAGAGGATGGCGCCTTCGCCGGCATGGAGAAGGGCGCGATCTTCGTCGATCACACCACCGCCTCCGCCGAAGTCGCCCGCGAATTGTCGGACGCGGCGGAGGCCGCCGGTCTGCGCTTCGTCGATGCACCGGTCTCCGGCGGCCAAGCCGGGGCCGAGAACGGCGTGCTGACCGTGATGTGCGGCGGCGACACCGCCGCCTATGAGGAAGCCGAGCCGGTGATCGCCGCCTATGCCCGCTCCTGCCGATTGCTCGGGCCGATCGGGTCGGGCCAGCTCACCAAGATGGTCAATCAGATCGCCATTGCCGGCTTGGTGCAGGGCTTGTCCGAGGCGATCCACTTCGCCAAGCGCGCCGGGCTCGATGTCGAGGCGGTGCTGGAGGTGATCTCCAAGGGTGCGGCCGGCTCCTGGCAGATGGAGAATCGCGGCAAGACCATGAATGCGGACAAGTTCGATTTCGGCTTCGCCGTCGAGTGGATGCGCAAGGATCTCGGTATTCTTCTCGCCGAGTCGCGCCGCAACGGCGCCCGGCTGCCGGTGACCGCTCTGGTCGATCAGTTCTACGCCGAGGTCGAGGCCATGGGCGGCAAGCGCTGGGACACCTCCGCGCTCATCGCCCGGCTGGAGCGCTCAGGCGGCTGACGGCGAGATCGCGCGCCGCCTCCGGCGGCAGCCAGTGCCAGTCCGCCCCCATCTGGTGGCGGAACCACGTGTGCTGCCGTTTGGCGTAGCGGCGGGTGTCGCCCTGGCCCCGCCGGATCGCCTCGTCGCGGCTGATCGTCCCGTCGAGATGGGCGATCAGCCCCGGCACGCCGTGAGCACGCATCACCGGCAAGAGGGGATCGAGCCGACGCGCCCGCAGCGCTGCGACCTCGTCGAGGGCGCCGTCGTCCATCATCGCGAGGAAGCGCGCATCGATCCGTCGACGCAGCGTGTCACGTTCGACCTCGAGAAAAAGCTTCAAGGTTGCCCGTCCGGCCAGCGGGCCGGGCTCGCGGCTCTCGTGGAACGCGCCGATCGGCCGGCCGGTGGCGGCGAAGATCTCCAGGGCCCGCATCACACGCATCCGGTCAGTGGGGCGCAGGCGCGCGGCACTGACGGGATCGCGCTCGGCGAGCCGCGCGTGCAAGGCCTCGGTCGGTCGATCCTCCGCCTCCAACCGGACGGCCTCGCGGACGGCGGCCGGAACCTCGGGCAGATCGGACAGACCTTCGTCGAGCGAGAGGAAATAGAGGCCGGTGCCCCCCACGAAGATCGGGAGCCGGCCGGTTGCCTCGGCCTCAGCGAGAAACGCGGCGGCTTGGCGCTGAAAATGACCCACGGAAAAGTTCACGGCCCCGTCGACGCTGCCGTAAAGGCGATGGGGAGCGAGCGATTCCTCCTCCAGGTTCGGCCGTGCCGTCAGGACGCGCAGGTCGCCATAGACCTGCATCGAGTCGGTGTTGATCACCGTCCCACCGAAGGCACGGGCGAGCGCCAAGGCCAGGGCCGACTTGCCCGACGCCGTCGGCCCTGCAATGAGAACCGCGGGCAGGCGGCCTTCCTCGCGTCCCTGCGCCACAGGCACGGCGTCGCCTCCATCAAGCTTTCGCACCACGCACTCTCATGACACTCTTCGCGACGCTGATAGCAAACCCGTCCCGGCCCGCCATCACCGATGCGGTGCTCGCAGAGACCCGCAGGGTGCTCGCCACCGACCATCAACCGCGAATCCTGCACGGCGAGGTCGCCGCGGAACTGCTCGTTCCGGCGGAGCCGGACGAGGCGGCGGCCCTCACGGAGCGGCTGCGCCACGCCTTGCAAGGGGAGCCTATCGACGTGGCGGTGCTGGAGGGTGGCCCCCATCGGCGTCGACGCCTGTTCCTGGCCGACATGGATTCGACCATGATCGAGCAGGAATGCATCGACGAGCTCGCTGACCTCGTCGGCATCAAGCCGCAGGTGGCCGCCATCACCGAGCGGGCCATGCGCGGAGAGATCGCGTTCGAGCCGGCGTTGCGGGAGCGGGTCGGACTGCTCAAAGGTCTCTCGGTCGATGTCATCGACGGGCTGATCCGGGACCGCATCCGCCTGACGCCGGGCGGGCGAACCCTCATCGCGACGATGCGGGCGCACGGAGCCCATACCTGTCTCGTCTCGGGGGGCTTCACCCTGTTCACCGGGCCGATCGGAGCGATGCTGGGCTTCGAAGAGACGCGCGCCAACACGCTCGACGTGGCGGATGGCCATCTCACCGGACGGGTGGTCGAGCCCATCGTCGGGGCGGAGGCCAAGCGTGCGACGCTGATCGAATGGCGCCAGCGGCTCGGCCTGTCCGAGGCCGACACGCTGGCTGTGGGGGATGGGGCCAACGACCTGCCGATGCTCGGCGAAGCGGGCCTCGGCATTGCCTTTCGCGCCAAGCCCAAGGTCGCGGCGGCGGCGCGGGTGCGGATCGAGCACGGCGATCTGACGGCGCTCCTCTACCTCCAGGGATACTCGGCCGCCGAATTCGTCGGTTGACCGGACGCCTCAGGTCTTTCGCCGGGCGATGAGCCCGACCAGAACCAGAGACACCGCAAGCGAGGTCGAGAGCGCGACCGTGTAAGTGACCGCCATGCCGGTCGTCGGCGCGAGGCGGATCACCGCGAGGTTGAAGGCACAGAGGCCCACGGCCCCTGAGACGGTCCCGCGGATGGTGGCCACGGCCTCGGGACGTCCGTTTTGAGCGTGGACGAAGACGATCAGCGGCCACGCGATCACCGGCACCGGAGCGAGGAGGCCGCTGACGGCGGGCCCCAGCAGCGGTGCGCCGAGCGTCACCAGCACGACGAGTCCGGTCGAGACGGCGATCCGCGCCGGGAGATCCCAGGGCGGCAAGCGGGCAGCCCGCGTCCCCGCAGGTGCATCGCGGGTGAGCACCAGCATCAGCCCAGTCAGGACGAGATCGAGGAGGACAAGAACCGTCTCCGCGCCGATACGGCCGGCGGCGAAGGCCCAGAGGATGAAGCCGGACAGGCCCGCCAAGCAGGACAGCGGAACCGACCAGCGCCGGCTCGCCTGGAGATAGGCGAGATAGGAGGCAAGGACCGCCCCGACGCCGACCAGCGAGCCGTGAGCGGCCTCGCCGGCAAAGCACAACCCCTGCTCCGCGGCGAGATAGATCGAGATCGGCCCGGAGGTCAGGGGCAGGCCAGCGGCGACGCCGCCGGCGAAGCTGCCGAAGCGCCGGTTCACGTAGGTGACCAGCGCCATCAGCAGCGGCGTGACGGTCAGCTTGACTGCAAGCAGTCCCACCGTCACGCGGCCGGTAAGCAGGCGTCAGTCGAGCCCGATCGCGACGAAGCGCACATCGCCACCCGTGCTGGCGACCAGCAACAGCACGGATTTGCGGCCCTCTTTCTTCAGGGCCTCGACCCGCTTGGTGACGTCGGCGGGGGCCGCCACAGCCTCCTGTCCAACTTCGACGATCACCTCGCCGGGCTGGATGCGCTTGTCGGCCGCGGTGGAGTTCGGATCGACCTTGGTGACGACGACGCCGCTCTTCACCGTATCCTTGATGTTGTAGCGACGGCGGGCCTCATCGGAGAGGCCGGACAGGTTCAAACCGAGGATTTGCCGGTTGACGGTTTCCGGCTCGGGCTGCTTCGCGTTGGCGACCTGGGTCTTCTCGCCGTCCTCGAGACGTCCGAGCAGGACCGACTTCGACTGCTCCTCGCCCTTGCGCACGACCAGCACATCGACGGTCTTGCCGACCGGGGTCGCGGCGACGATGCGGGGCAGCTCGGTGGACGACTTGACGGGCACGCCATTGAACTTGACGATGACGTCGCCGACTTCCAGGCCGGCGGTCTTGGCCGGGCCCTTCTCGTCGATGCCCGCGACCAGCGCGCCCTTGGCGCCGCCCTTGAGGCCGAGCGCCTCGGCCGTGGCATCGTCCACGTTCTGGATGCGCACGCCGAGCCAGCCGCGGCGCACTTCGCCGAACTGGCGCAGCTGATCGATGACCGGGCTCGCCGTACCCGACGGGACCGCAAAGCCGATGCCGACCGAGCCGCCGGAGGGCGACAGGATCGCGGTGTTGATGCCGATGACCTCCCCGTCCATGTTGAACAGGGGTCCGCCGGAATTGCCCTTGTTGATGGCCGCGTCGGTCTGAATGTAGTTGTCGTAAGGACCGGACTCGATATTGCGGCCGCGGGCCGAGACGATGCCGGCGGAGACCGAGCCGCCGAGGCCGAACGGGTTACCGATCGCCATCACCCAGTCGCCCGGGCGCATCCTGTCGGAATCGCCGAACGGAACGGCCTTCAACGGACGCTCGGCGGTCGGCTTCACGCGGAGCAGGGCAAGGTCGATCTTGGAATCCTTGCCGATGATCTCGGCCTTGAGCTTCACGCCGTCGCTGAGAATGACCTGGATGTCATTGGCATCGCCGATGACGTGGTTGTTCGTGACCACGATGCCGGACGCATCGATGATGAAGCCGGAGCCGAGCGAGTTCGATTTGCGCGACGGCGAGCGCGGGCTGTCCTCATCGCTGCGAGGGGTGCCCTGCTGTCCGCGACGCTTGAAGAATTCCTCGAAGAGATCCTCGAACGGGGTTCCCTGAGGCAGCTGGGGCAGGCTGCGACCGGTGCTCTTGGCCTCCACGGTGGTGGAAGCAGAGATGTTGACGACGGCGTCCGTCACCTTCTCGGCGAGGTCGGCGAGCGATTCCGGGCCCTTCGCCAGGGCGGGAAGCGGCAGCGACGTTGCGGCCACCGCAACACCGATCATCGCGGCAGTGAGCGCCGAGGCGGCGCGTCGGGCGATGGTCGAGCCGGACGACGGCCGACGGCCCTGTTCGGCATTCGCGGCGAATCTCGCTGCGGGCATCATCGGCGGTTTCCTCACGTTCATGAACGCGGCCCGTTTCGGGCCTGCCCCTCTATAAATTCGGCGGCCGGCACCCCGATCAAGAGTGCCGGCCGCGGATGCCGCAGGCTCAGGCGGCTTAGCGGACCGTACCGGTCGTGCCGGGGCTGGCCTCGCCCTTCGCCGCTTCGCCCTTCGCCGCCTCGGGCTTGCGGCCCTGCGGATCGGAGAAGTAGCGGAAGAAGTCCGAGTTCGGACTGACCACGAGCTTCGTATCCTGCCCCTTGAGCGCGGATTCGTAGGCCTGCATCGAGCGGTAGAAGGCGAAGAAGTCGGCGTCACGACCGAAGGCTTCGGCGAGGATGCGGTTCTTGTCCGCCTCGCCCGCGCCGCGCAGTTCTTCGGCCTTCTGATTGGCTTCGGCCAGGATCACGGTGACGTCGCGATCCGCCTTGGCGCGGATCAGCGTTGCCGCCTGATCGCCGTTGGCGCGGATATCGGTCGCCTCCTTCTTCCGCTCAGAAGTCATGCGATCATAGACCGCCTGACTGTTCTTCGCCGGAAGGTCGACGCGGGTCATGCGCAGATCGACGATCTCGACGCCGAGTCCCTTGGCCTCGCGGTTCACGCTGTCCTGGATCTCGTTCATCAACTTCGCGCGGTCGGTGCGCACCAGCGCATCACGGCTGGAGCGGGCGAGCACGTTGCGCAGGGCCGAGTTGGTGAAGCTCGCCAGACGCTGGTTCGCCTGGGCCACCGTGCCGACCGACTGGTAGAATTTCAGCGGATCGACGATGCGGTAGCGGGCGAAGGCGTCCACTTCCAGGTTCTGCCGGTCGGCCGTGAGCAGCGGCTGGACCGGCAGGTCGAGATCGAGCACGCGCTTGTCGAACAGCACGACGCTGTCGGCGAACGGCACCTTGAAGTAGAGGCCCGGCTTGTTCTGGCCGACCGGATTCAGGACGTCGCGCACGCGGCCGAGCTGGAGCACCAGCGCCTGCTGCATCTGCCCGACGGTGAAGACCGAGGCGTAGAGGCCGACCGCGATCGCTGCCGCGACCACCATCAGGCCCGTGCGGAGGGCGGGATTGTTCATCGGTTCGTCGCTCCGCTCGCAGCAGGGGCCCGCAGGGTGTCGGTCAGGGGCAGGACCGGCAGCACGCCGGCCGCTCCGCCGGCACCCGAGACACCGGAGCCGCTCTGGTCGATGATCACCTTGTTCACGGAACCGAGAACCTTCTCCATGGTCTCCAGGAAGATGCGCTCGCGGATCACGGCGGGCGCGGCCTTGTACGACTCGTAGACCTGGCTGAACCGGGCGGCCTGACCGGTCGCGTCGGCGGTTGCCTGGGTGCGGAAGGCTTCCGCGCCCTGGACCACTTGGCTCGCCTTGCCTCGGGCCTGAGGCACCTCGCGGCTGGCGTAGGTTTCGGCCTCGTTGCGCACCTGCTGGGCGTATTGCTGCGCGGCGTTCACGTCGATGAAGGCCGGACGCACCTCCGGAGGCGGGTTGACGCTGGTGAGCTGCACCACCTCGATGCGCACGCCCGCGCCGTACTCGTCGAGCGCCGCCTGAAGGATCTCCTTGACCTCCTGGGCGATGCTGGACTGCTCGTTGGTCAGGATCGGCTGGATGTTGCGCCGACCGATCACCTCGCGCATGGCGCTCTCGGCGATGGCCTTGATGGTGCCGTCGGGGTTGGCGAGATTGAAGACGTAGTCTTCGGCCTTGAGCGGATTGACGCGCCACTGCACCTCGAAATCGAGGTCGACGATGTTCTCGTCGCCGGTGAGCATCAGGCTCTCCTCCGGCACGTCGCGGGTGCGCGTGGCGCTCCCACCGGTGACGTAACCGATCGGAATCGAGTTCACGACGCCGACATTGGGCTTCTGCACCGTGCCGATCGGATAGGGGAAGTTGTAGCGCAGGCCCTCACCCGTCGAGCCGGTATAGCGGCCGAAGATGGTGTTGATGCCGACTTCGTTGGGCTTCACGATGTAGAAGCCGGTGAGCAGCCACGCCCCGAGCACGAGGCCCGCCGCGATCAGGATGCCCTTGCCGCCGCCGAAGCCGCCGCCCGGCATCACGCCGCGCAGTCGGTCCTGTCCGCGCCGGAGCAGATCCTCGAGATCGGGGGGCGTCTTGCCGCCGCCCCCGCCACCCCAGGGACCGCCGCCGTTGCCGCCGCCGGGACGGCCCCAGGGACCGCCACCGCCGCCGCTCTGATTGCTCCAAGGCATTCTCGACGTGAACTCCTGCTCAGGCCGCGCCCGCACGGGGCGGATACGACAAATTTCTCAAGCCGCGAGAACGCGTTTGCGGCGCCAACCGGACGCCGCGCACCTGAGTGGCCACGAACGGTCCTGTCAAGGCTGGCAGGTGGGCGCGCGGCCCGTCAATGGCAACCGCACCGACCGACCTCGCCCCCATCGGAACCCTGCGGCCAATGCGCCCCGGTTCGATCAACGGCTGGACCCGCGTTCCCAATCCACGAAGCTGTAGGGAAACTCGTCGCGCTCCCCCGCCGGATGCCGTTCCCGCAGGGTCTCGTGGAAGAGAGACCGGTCGAAAGCGGGGAAATGCACATCGCCCTCCGGGCTCGCCTCGACCTCGGTGAGATGCAACCGGTCCGCATGGGGTAGGGCGAGTGCGTAGATTTCCGCACCGCCCGTCACCATCAATTCGTCGGACCCGGCGGCGGCCACCGCCTCTTCCCAGCTATGGACGATCTCGGCGCCGTCCAGGGTGAGGTTCCGGTCACGGGTCAGCACGAGGCTGCGCCGTCCGGGCAGGGGCCGCCCGATGGAATCCCAGGTTTTGCGGCCCATCAGGATCGGCTTGCCGAGGGTCAACGCCTTGAAGCGCTTCAGGTCACTCGACAGGCGCCAGACGAGGTCGTTGTCGCGGCCGATGACGCCGTTGCGGGCAACGGCCGCGACGAGGGAGATGCGGGAGGCCATCAGACCGCCACCGGTGCCTTGATGGCGGGGTGGGGGGCGTAATCCGCGATGGCGATGTCCGCGAAGGTGAAATCGAACAGGGAACGGACCTCCGGGTTGAGCCGCAGCCGGGGCAGGGGGCGCGGCTCACGGGAGAGCTGGAGGCGGGCCTGCTCCAGATGGTTCACGTAGAGATGGGCGTCGCCGAAGGTATGGACGAAATCGCCGGGTCGATGGCCCGTCACCTGCGCCATCATCGCGGTCAGCAGAGCGTAGCTCGCGATATTGAACGGTACGCCAAGGAAGACGTCGGCCGAGCGCTGGTAGAGCTGGCAGGAGAGGCGCCCATCCGCCACGTAGAACTGGAACAGGCAGTGGCACGGAGCGAGCGCCATCCGATCGAGATCGGCCGGATTCCAGGCCGAGACCACGAGTCGGCGCGAATCCGGATTACGGGCGATCTCGTCGAGGACCCACGCGATCTGGTCGACCGTCCCGCCGCCGGGCTTCTCCCAAGACCGCCACTGACGCCCGTAGACGGGGCCGAGATCGCCCTGCGCGTCGGCCCACTCGTCCCAGATCGTGACGCCGTTCTCGCGCAGATACCGGACGTTGGTGTCCCCCTTCAGGAACCACAGCAATTCATGGATGATCGAGCGCAGATGCAGCTGCTTCGTGGTCACGAGGGGAAACCCCTCGGCCAGATCGAAGCGCATCTGATGCCCGAACACCGACAGCGTTCCGGTGCCGGTGCGGTCCTCCTTGCGGATGCCGTCCGTGAGGATGCGGGTCAGGAGATCGTGGTACGCGCGCATGTCCGGTCAGGTCTGACGGGCCGCGAAGCGGATGTCGAGTCATCGTCGCAGTCAGCGTAAACCGGGCCCGATCTGGTAGACGACCAGCGCGAGGTTGCTCCACGCGTGCAGCAGCATGCAGGGCCACAGCCGTCCCGTACGCCAGCGCAGCCAACCGAGGGTGAGGGCGAGCGGCAACAGGGTCAGGGGCCGGGCTAGGGCGTGAAACGCGTTGGCGTTCCTGGGGGCTGGCTCCAATCCGATATGGGCGAGGCAGAAAATCAGCGCCGTCGTCACGATGGTCGCGGCCGGCCCGAGGAACCGGCTCGCCCGCGCATAGACCTCGCCCCGCAGGAGCAGTTCCTCCGCGATCGGCGCGAGCAGGACCACGAAGGCGAACCACAGGGCGACCATGGAGGGCGACAGGAACGGCGAGATCCGCACGCCCTGGGCGAAATTGACCTGGAGCGCCGCGGCGGTCGCCGTGACCCAGGCGATGTGGATGAGGGGCCAGAGCGGCAACAACCACAGGAGCCGCCGGGTCGAGGCGCGGGGTATGGCCGGGGCGGCGAAGCCCAGCCGCGCCCACACGGCCCCCGGCCCAGCGCTGCGGCAGGCCCAGGCGGCGAGCGCCACCACGAGGAGTGCCATCAGCCCCTGCCGCAAGGCATCCGTCACGACGCCACGGGCGGCGAGTTCGGCCAGCGGCAGGCGCGGACGCTGAAGGGTCGGGGTGAACGGGTCGATACCCAGACGCCAATCGCCCACGAACCGGACGAGGGCGATCGCGAGGAGCGTCGCGGCGATGAGGACGACGAACGGCACCGCCACGAGCGCGAGGATGCGCCCCATCCACAGGAGCGGAGCGACGGGGGAGGGGGAAAACCGCGGCGAATCCGTAGGGGAAGGTAGGGACGCGCGCATGCCATCGGGCGGCATATCGGCCACGCTTGCAACGCGGAGCGGATCTGAGCGCGGATCGCTCTTCAAAACCGCCGTCAGCCCCTCTATATTCCCCTTGCCGGTCGCAAGGCCGGCTATGGCGATAAACGTTCTTCGCAATAAACCTATCGGACCCGGGGGCGGTACCCGGCGCCTCCACCCGAACCCAGGACCGATGGCCGCATGGTCATCACGCGGCAAATTCCTGGGCTCCGGCGGGGGCGAAATAGGATCGACGAGGGCGTAAAGGGAGCACTTTCGCTCGGCATGGTTCCGCCGTTATCGGGCCTTTGCAATAGTTGCCAACGACAACTTTGCTCCGGTGGCTGTCGCCGCGTAAGCGGTGCCAAAAACCGACCTAAAGTCCTAGCGGGTAGCACCGCATAGGCGGGGTTCGGAGGTACCTGGCAACAGAAACCTCCACTCAATTTCCACGTCCCGGCGCTGCCGCCCTCCGGCCGTGACCGGACAAGCGAGCGCCGATGGCCGAAGATCTGATCCGTTACGATCTCCTGGTTCAGGATGCCCTGCGCGGCGTCGTGCGCAAGGTGCTGACCGACGCGGCCCGCGAGGGCCTCTCGGGCGAGCATCATTTCTACATCTCGTTCCGGACCGAGGCGCCGGGTGTGCGCATGTCGCAGCGTCTGCGGGAGAAGTACCCGCAGGAGATGACGATCGTTCTTCAGCACCAGTTCTGGGATCTCGGCGTCACCGAGCACAGCTTCGAGGTCGGCCTGTCCTTCTCCGGCGTGCCGGAGCGGCTCCTGATACCCTTCGACGCGCTGTCCGGCTTCTTCGACCCGTCGGTGCAGTTCGGGCTCAAGTTCGACCTGAACGACGGCACCGAGGGCGAAGAGACCGCCGAGGTACAGCCGGCCACGCCGAAGATCGGTCCACGCGGTGCGGCGTCCGAGCCCACCGAGATGAAGCCCAAGGGGACCGGCCTCACCCCCATCGCCGCCGGCCCGAAGATCGTTCCGGCACTGCCGGCGACGCGCGAGGGCAAGGAGACCGAGGACGGCGCCAAAGCTCCGAAGCCCGAGGCGGCCGAGAAGGGCGACAAGGAAGCCAGTGCCGAGGTCGTCAGCCTCGACGCGTTCCGCAAGAAGAACTGACCCAGGCCCCAGCCGTTTGGCGTTTACCGCACTTGGGAAAATCCCTGTCGCGCCCTCACTAGGCGGGCAATTTTGGTATCCAGAACCGGGATAAATCGGTAATTCACACGGGCGGCCTCGAGTCGCTGGCGGGGGTCACGCGTGTGAAGGGGCGAGGCAGCTCACAGTCCTGGCTCATCGTTGCGCTCTTCCTGGCGGTGGGCTGCCTCGTATTGGCGGTCGAGCCACGGCTGCTGGAGCGCGTCCCGAGCCTCGCCCTTCCCTCGGCGAGAACAGCGTTCAGGGCGGAATCGCCCGCCCATGAAGCCCCTGCCGTGCCGAAGCCCGCGTCGCGCACGGCCATCGAAGGTGGGCGCATCGTCGTGAAGCTCGCCCCCGGCGAGCGCGAGCGGATCGGCGTCGAGACACTGGATGTCGCCCCGGGCAACCACCGCATCGAGATCCAGGCCTATGGCAGCGTCCTCGATCTTGCCCGGGTCACCGAACTCACGAATGCCTATGCCAGCGCGCAGGCCGCGCTTCAGACTGCCCAGGCCAAGGCCGAAGTCTCGAAGAGCGCTTTTCAGCGTGCCCGCAATCTCGGCCCCTACGCGACCCAGGTGCAACTGGAAACCGCCGAGGGCACCTACCAGACCGATCAGGCGAGCCTCTCCGCGGCCCAATCGCAATTGCGAACGTTGGCGGCCACGGCCCAGCAGGAATGGGGACCGGTGATCGGGAAGGCGATCATTGAGCGCGCCCCGGCGGTGACGCGCCTGATCGAGCGAACCGAGTTCCTCGTCCAAGTCACGCTGCCCCCCGGCGAGGTGCTGAAGGGCCAGCCCAACACGGCTTTTGCCGAAGTCCCGCCGCAGAGCGAGCGCGTGGCCCTGCGCTACGTCTCGCCCGCCACCCGCACCGATCAACGCATCCAGGGGGTCAGCCTCTTCTACGTCGTATCGGGTGACAGCGGGCTGCTGCCGGGCATGAGCACCCTCGCCTTCATCACCGCGGACCGGGCGGCACACGGCATCCTCGTGCCGGAAGACGCCGTGGTGCATTGGCAGGGCGGGGCGTGGTTCTATCGGGCGATCGGCGAGGGCGGGTTCGCCCGCCATCCGCTCCCGTCGGGCGCCGCGATGTCGGCGGATGCCTACGTCGTCGGCGACATCGCCGAGGAGACCGAGATCGTCGTCCGCGGGGCACAGGCGCTGCTGTCGGAGGAGGCGAGGGCCCAATCGCCCGCGGCCGTGGACGACGACGATTGAGTCCGCCCGTGTCACCGGCCACCGGCCCGCAGGCCGCCCTCGTCGCCTTCGCGGTGCGCTTTCCCGGCGTGGTGCTGGCGCTCGCGCTGGCGCTGCTCGTCTACGGTGCGATGGCCCTGAACGAGGCGAAGTACGACGTCTTTCCGGAATTCGCCCCACCCACCGTCTCGATCCAGACCGAGGCACCCGGCCTGAGCCCGGAGCAGGTGGAAGTGATCGTCACGCAGACGGTCGAAGGCGCGATCAACGGCCTTCCCGGCATCGCGACACTGCGCTCCTCCTCGATCCAGGGGCTCTCCGTCGTCACCGCCACCTTCACGACCGGGACCGACATCTATCGGGCGCGCCAGCTCGTCAATGAGCGCCTATCGACCATCGCGAGCCGGTTGCCGCAGGGCATCATGGCCCCGACCATGACGGCGCTGACCTCCTCGACCGGGACGGTTCTGGTCCTCGGTCTGACATCGACGACGCGATCGCTCCTCGACCTGCGCACCGTCGCGGATTGGCGGCTGCGGCTACGGCTGCTCGCGGTTCCCGGTATCGCCGAAGTGCTGGTCTATGGAGGCGATCTCCGCTCGATCCAGATCCAGGTCCGGCCGCGCGATCTCATCCGTTTCGGGATCGGCCTCAACGACGTGCTCGTCGCGGCGCGCAAGGCGACCGGCGTGCGCGGCGCCGGCTTCGTCGACACCACCAACCAGCGCATCGCCCTGCAGACGGAAGGACAATCGCTCACGCCGGAGGAGGTCGCCCGCACGGTGCTGGTCAACGAGGGCGGGGCCAGCGTCACCCTCGGCGATGTGGCCGATGTGCGCGACGCCCCCGAGCCGTCGATCAGCGCGGCGCAGATCGACGGCGTGCCCGGCGTCCTGCTCTCCGTCGGGGCGCAGATCGGCGCCAACACCGTCGAGGCCACCGCGCGGGTCGAGGCGGCGCTCGCCGAATTGCGGCCGAGCCTGGAGCGCGAGGGCATCGTGCTGCGCACCGACCTGTTTCGCCCCGCGAATTTCGTCGCGGTCGCCAACGGCCACGTGATCCAGGCGCTGGCGCTGGGCGGCCTTCTCGTCGTGGTCGTGCTGTTCCTGTTCCTGCTCGACTGGCGCACCAGCCTCATCAGCGCGGTCGCCATCCCGCTCTCGCTGATCGCGGCGGTGGTCGTCCTCGCGGCCATCGGCGAAAGTCTCAACGCGATGACGCTGGGCGGGCTCGCCATCGCCATCGGCGAGGTGGTGGACGACGCGGTCATCGGCGTGGAGAACGTCGTACGGCGCCTGCGCGAGAACCGGCGGTCGGACATGCCCCGGCCCGGACCCGCCATCGTCTTCGACGCGGTGATGGAGGTGCGCACCTCCGTGGCCTACGCGACCCTCGCCGTGCTGCTTGTCTTCCTGCCGGTCCTGGCGCTGACCGGAGTGGCGGGCCGGCTGTTCGGGCCGCTCGCGCTCACCTACATCCTCGCCGTTCTGGCCTCGCTCGCGGTGGCGCTGACGCTCACCCCCGCCCTCGCCGTCCTTCTGCTCGCCCGGCGCAAGCGACTGCCCACGCACGATCCGCTGCCCATGCGGACCTCGCGCGCCGCCTATATGCGGCTGCTCGCGCGCATCGACCGCGCCCCGAAGCGGGTGATGGCGGTGGGGGTCGTGGCGGTGGCCGCCGCGGGGGCGGTCGTGCCCTTCCTCGGCGGCGCGTTCCTGCCCGATCTGAAGGAGGGGCACCTGATCCTCCACATGGCCGCGGCGCCCGGCACCTCCCTCGAGCAGTCGCTGCGGCTCGGGCAGCACCTGACGAAGGCGCTGAAGGAGGTGCCCGGCGTGCGCGCCGTGGCGCAGCAAGTCGGGCGGGCCGAGGCCGGCTACGATGTGGGCGGCACCCATTACAGCGAGATCCATATCGATCTCGCGGCGGGACTCGATGGCGAAGGCCAGGAGGAGGCCGAGGCCGGCATCCGTGCCGTCATGGCTCGCACGCCCGGTGCGGGCTTCTCGCTCAAGACCTTCCTGACCGAGCGCATCGAGGAAACGGTCTCGGGCTTCACCGCACCGGTGGCCGTCAACGTGTTCGGCAACGATCTCGCCGCGATCGAGGCCGCCGCCCGCGACGTCGCCCGCGAACTCGCCGAAGTGCGGGGGGCGGCCGACGTGCAGGTGGTCTCGCCCGCGGGTCTGCCGCAGATCAACGTATCGCTGCGCGCCAACGATCTGCGCCATTGGGGCCTCGACGCGGTCGAGGTCCTCGAGATCGTACGCACCGCCTATCAGGGCGACGTGGTCGGACAGACCTACCAGGGCAACGCCGTCTTCAACGTCACCGTCATCTTGGAGCGCGCGGCGCGGACCCGATTATCAAATCTCGGCGACCTGCCGATCCGGGTGCGCGGGGGCAGCTTCATCCGCCTGTCCCAGGTCGCCGACATCTACGAAACCTCCGGCCGATACGCCGTCCAGCATATCGGCGCGCAGAGGGTGCAGCCGGTCACGGCCAACGTCGTCGAGCGGGACGTCGCCTCCTTCGTCGAGGCGGCGCGGCGCAAGATTGCCCGCGAAGTGAAGTTGCCGCCCGGGGTCTATGTAAGTTTTGCGGGCGCGGCAGAGGCGCAGACCAAGGCGCGGCGCGATCTCATCGCCTACTCGGCCCTCGCCGGCCTCGGCATCGTGGTGCTGCTCGCCGTCGTGACCGGATCGGTGCGCAATCTGATCCTCGTTCTCGTGAACCTGCCCTTCGCCTTCGTCGGCGGCGTCGCCGCCGTGGCGGCGACCGGAGCCGTCGTGTCTCTCGGCTCGATCGTCGGCTTCGTCACCTTGTTCGGCATCTCGCTGCGCAACACCATCATGATGGTCTCGCATTACGAGCACCTCACCGCCGTCGAAGGTCGCGCCTGGAGCCGCGCAACCGCGATCGACGGCGCGGCAGATCGCCTCGTGCCGATCCTCATGACCTCCCTGGTGACGGGCCTCGGCCTCCTGCCGTTGGCGCTCGGCGCCGGCGAACCGGGCCGCGAGATCGAGGGACCGATGGCGCTGGTGATCCTCGGCGGCCTCGTGACGTCGACCGTTCTGAACCTCCTGATCCTTCCGACGCTCGCCCTGCGCTACGGCCGGTTCGGCCGCACATCCCTTGCTGGCTAAGCCTTCAACGGTCCGGCTCGGAGTGGAGCGGTTGCCTTCCACTTGACCGAGTACGCTGTCCAGACAGCTCTCGACTTGAGTGCGTCACTCTCAATACCCACAAGGCAAACGTAGTTTTTTAAAAACCTCCCTTGCGTCTTCCTGCAACACGTATGATCTTCGCGCACGGGGGCCTTAGGAGCGGACAAGCAGGATGACGGAAGAAAGCCAGAAAACGTTCAACGACTTCGTAGAATTAGCGAGTGATATCGTTTCGTCCTACGTGTCGAATAACTCAGTGCCTGCATCCGAGCTTCCGGGCCTGATCATCAACGTTCACGCAGCTTTGACCGGCCTCGGAACGGCCACTACGGCAGCGCCCCCCGCTGAAGAAGCCATCGAGAAGCCCACGCCGGCCCAAGTCCGCAAGTCCGTGACCCCGGATGCCATCATCAGCTTCGTCGACGGCAAGCCCTACAAGACCCTGAAGCGCCATCTCGGCACGCACGGTCTCGATCCCTATTCCTATCGTCAGCGCTACGGCCTGCCGAACGACTACCCGATGGTCGCTCCGAACTACGCCGCGCAGCGCTCGGCGCTCGCCAAGTCGATCGGCCTGGGCCGTCCCGGTGGGCGGATCGAAGACGAGGTCGAGCCGGAGCCTGAGCCGAAGCCGACCCGTTCGCGCCAGAAGGTCGCCTGAGCGCCGCTCAAGCCCGAAGGAGCGCCCGCCTCGATGCCGATGCGGGCCATCATTCGACCGACCCAGCCCGCTTCCCGGCTACGGTCGTCGCTCTAGATCAATGACCGGCCCGTCCCGTGGGGCGGCCGGTGTCCCTGGGATGCGGGATGCCGCGGAGGCTCGCGAGGGATGAGGCATGGCGGGCGCCGCCCATCTGATAGTCGACGTGGCCGGCACGCCCTGTGCCCTGCCGCAGGCCGAGATCCGCGAAATCCTGCCGTTGCCGCGTCTGCACGCGCCGCCCGCCTCGGGCGGCCCGCTGGCCGGGTTTCTCAATCTCGGTGGCGAACCGGTGCCGGTCGTCGATCTTGCCCTGCTGTTCGGCTTGCGCGACGTCGCGGAGACGGACGACCCCTACCGTCACGTGATCCTTGCCCGCGGTGGGTCGCTCGGCCTCCTGGTCGACCGCGCCCTCGATGTGATGCAGATTGCGGATGAGAGCCTGCGACCCGTCGAGCCGGAGCGAAGCCTGAATGGCTGCGTCGTCGCCGAGTTCACCCGCGGTAACGAACTCGTTCATCGCCTGTCGCTACCGCGGATCCTGACGCTGGAGGAGCGGGTACGACTCGATGCCCTGGCCGCGGAGGCGCGCGACCGCCTCGCACGGTTCGCCTTCAACGAGACCATTCGGCCCGCGTGACTCGCCCGCCCGAACGTTTGCAGCGCGCCCCGCTCGCGGGCGCCGATCCCGGCTTTCCCGCTCTGAAGGAGCAGGTGATCGCCCGCACGGGCCACAACTACTACATCGACAAGGACGATCTCCTCCACGACCGGGTCCGGCGGCGGCTGAAGATCTGCGGTCTCCCGGATTGCACCGCCTATCTCGCGCGGCTCGAAGGACCGGGCGGGCGCGAGGAATGGGCGGCGTTGGAAGCCGAGATCACCATCGGTGAAACCTTCTTCTTCCGCTACGCCGAGCAATTCGAAGCTCTGCGCGGTCGCATCCTGCCCGAACTGATCGCGGCGCGCGGCAATGTTCGCACCCTGCGCATCTGGAGCGCCGGCTGCTCGACCGGCGCCGAGCCCTATTCTTTGGCCATCCTGATCCGCGACCTTCTCGGCGAGGCGTTGTCCGACTGGTCGGTCACGATTCTCGGCACGGATCTGAGCGTGGAGGCGCTCGCTACCGCCCGCGAGGCCGAGTTCGGCCCCTGGGCTCTGCGGACACTCGGCGAAGCCGACCGCCTACGCTGGTTTCGTCGTCTTCCCGCACGGTCCGGCCGGCCGCACGGATCCTATGCCCTGCGTCCGGTCTACCGCCGCATGGTCCGGTTCGAGCGGCAGAACCTGCTTTCGCTGATCGACGCTGCGCAGCCTGCCGGTGGGGCGGCATCCCCGATCGGACCGACCTACGATCTGATCCTGTGCCGCAACGTGCTGATCTATTTCAATGCCGATCATGTGAACCGGATCGTGCGTGCCCTCGGACAGCGGCTTCAACCCGGTGGATGGCTGCTGATCGGTCACGCCGAGCCCAACCCCGCCTTCGCGCAATGGCTGGAACCGGTGGCCTTGCCCGGCACCGTCGCCTACCGCCCGGCGGGAACGGTTCTGGAGGTCGATCCACCGGCTCCCTTCATGCCGCCCCTACTGGAAGCGGCAGCGGTCGAGCAGGCCGTTCCCCTCCCACCTCTTCCGGAACCGCCCCAAGACTTGCCTCCCGCCCCCATGCCGGAGGCATCTCGCGAACCCCTATCGGTCGATGCTGCAATCGAAGCGGCGGAACCCGCCGCGTTGATCGAAACGGTCCGAAGGCTCGCCGATGCGGGAGAGACCGCTCAGGCTTGGCGCCTCCTTCAGGACGCGATCGGCGGGCGAGGCACGGAACCGGCTCTCCGCTATTACGAGGGCCTGCTCGCGCTCGATCTCGGCCGCGAGGTGGAGGCGGAGCGGGCTCTGCGGGGCGCCCTGTTCCTCGACCGTGGTTTCGTGATGGCGCATTATCAGCTCGGCCTGCTGCTCGCCCGCCACGGGCGTCGGGACGAGGCGGCCCGTGCCCTCGACAACGCGCTCCGGCTCGCGCAAGGACTACCGCCCGTCACGATCCTGCCGGAGGGAGACGGCGTGAGCGCCCATCTGTTGGCCGAGAATGCGCGGGGGATCCTCTCCGGCATCGGTGGGCCGCCCGCCCGGGAAGCCGCCAGGGAATCGGAATGAAGGCCGCTCTCGATGCCAGCCGCGACGCCCTGCTCGACGCCCGCGCGGCGGCTCTGGCCGGCCGCTCGACGGAAGCGGCCCGCCCCATCGAAACGCACGGCTATCTCGTCTGTCTCTGCGGACCCGAACGCTACGGCCTGCCGCTCGGTGCGGTCGCGGGCGTAACGCCGCCACGTCCCATCACGGCGCTGCCCGGCGCACCGGCGACCCTCCGCGGCATCTGCGCCATGGCCGGGACGATCGTCAGCGTTCTCGATCTCGCTGCCTGTCTCGGACTCGTCGCCGAAGGCGAGGGCGGGCATTTCGTACGGCTTCGGGCGCAGGAGCCGCCGCTGGCCCTCGCGGTGGATCGTGTCGTCGGGATTGCCCGCATCGAAGCCCGCCCGGCCGATCCCGCGAGCACCCTGGGAGGCGGACCGCTTCTGGGCTATGTCCCGCCCGGCTCCGACCGCACCGACGACGTCCGCGACGGCTTCACGATCCTCGACCTGCCGGCCTTGCTGGCTCGCTTCCTTTCCTGATGGCCCGGCTGAGGCCGGATCCCTCTCGCCGGAGTCTTCGAACGCTCGTGTCACCGACGCATCGGACCACGCATTCTCCCGGGACCGGTGAGGCAAGCCTCCACGGATCGGCGTTCGCCGCTCCGGCGATGAGACGATCCATTCGCGGCTGGCACGAGATCGCGTCGAGCCCGGCCCGCTCCGGCGCGGCTGCGTCTCGCTCGAACGGGAATCGCTCTGTCGGGCAGCGCGGACACAACCATCGCGAAGCGGCTTTCGCCGCCCCCATCGACATCCGGGACGCCGTTCCCGACGGTTCCTGGATCTGAGAGAAGTCGAGCATGGCGAACACATTCGGCCTCAACCGCTCGCTGGGCGGCGCCATCGGTGCGATCGCGCTCGTGTCGGTTCTCAGCAGCGTTGCCGTGCAGGTGACGCTCGCTCAGTTGCACGACGCGACCGAGGCCCGCGGACGATCCAATCGTATCATCCGCGGCCTCGACGCGTTCCGCTCGGCCATGCTCGATCAGGAAACCGGGATTCGCGGCTACCTGCTCACCGGGCGGGAAAGCAGCTTGGAGCCCTACAAGACCGGCCGGCTCGCACTGGACGAGACGATCAATCGCCTCCGGGCGACGATGGGCAGCGACACCGACCAATCGCGCATGCTGGCCGATGCCGTCGTGGCGGCTCGGGCATGGCAGACCGATGTCGGGGAAGCCGCCCTCCGCCGCGCGGCGGATCCGGCGACGCGCTCCGAAGCCGTCCGGATCGAAGCCGACGGGTCGGGGAAACAGCTCTTCGATACCCTGCGCGAGAAGCTCGGCGCCATCGAGATGGCGGAAGAGCGCGTCCGCGCCAAGCAGAACGAGCGGGTCGCCGAGGGCGAGCGCAATTCCAATTTCGCCCTTTGGGGCACCACGCTGCTCACCCTCCTCATCTGCGCCGGGTTGGCCTTCGTCATCAGCCGCCTGATCGTTCGCCCGCTCGCGAGCGTGATGGCCTTCGTCGAGCGGGTCGGCTCCGGGGATCTGACCGGCCGTGTCGAGGCGACGGGCCTCAACGAGGTCGGGCGGCTGGCCACGACGCTCAACACGATGGTGGCAGGCCTCGGGGACCTAGCCCGGACGAACCGCTCCGCCACCAACGACCTCAACGCCGCCGCGGCGGAGATCCGCGCCTCGGCCCAGCAGCAGGCGGCCAGCGTCGAGGAGCAATTCGCCGCCGTGCAGGAGACCGCCGCCACGGTCGACGAGATCACCCATTCGGGCGCCCAGATCTCGAAGCGGGCGAGCGAAGTGATCGCCACCGCGCAGGCTGCGGCGCAAACCGCCCGCTCGGGCCTGCGCGCCGCCACCGACACCGCCAAGGCGATGGAGTCGATCCGCGAGCAGGGCGAGGCCGTGGCCGGCAACATCGTCGCGCTCAGCGAGAAGACGCAGGCGATCGGCGAGATCATCGTCACCGTCAACGACATCTCCGAGCGCACCCATCTGCTGGCGCTCAACGCCGCCATCGAGGCGGCGGCCGCGGGGGATGAAGGCCGCAGCTTCGCCGTCGTCGCTTCGGAGATGAAGCTGCTGGCCGATCAGGCCAAGCAGGCGACCGTGCAGGTGCGCGGCATCCTCGGCGAGATCCAGCGGGGCATCAACGCCTCGGTCATGCTGACGGAGGAGGCGGTCAAGCGTGCCGCCGCCGGCAAGACCCGCACCGACTCGACCGTCCGCACGATCGAGGAGATGGCCGCCCGGGTCGAGGAGGGCGTTCAGACCTTCCAGCAGATCGTGGCCTCGACCAACCAGCAACAGCTCGGCATCGAGCAGGTGATGGGGGCGCTCCAGAACATCCGGCAGGCGAGCCAGCAGACGGCAGCCGGCACCCGCGAGGTCGAGACCGCCTCGGCCAACCTGACCGAGCTGGCGCAGGGGCTGATGGCGTTGGCCGAACGCTACCGGCTCTGACGCGCGCTGATGGATATCCGTCAGCAACTGCTCGCCGCCTTCGATGTCGAGCATCGGGAGCATCTCGACGCGATCCGCGCCGCCCTCGCGGCCGAGGGCGGGGTCGATTGGCACGACGTGTTCCGACGGGCCCATAGCCTGAAGGGCGCCGCCCGCGCCGTCGATCTGCCGCCGGTCGAGGCCGTGGCGCATCAGCTGGAGGCCCTGTTCGAGCGCATCAGCGCGGGCCGGCATCCCCTCGACCGGGACGCCAGGGCCGCGACCCATCTCGCCCTCGACCGGATCGAGGCCTACGTGGCCGCGGGTGGCGCGGCGTCGATGCCGGACGATGCGCTCGCCGCCCTTGCCGCCTGTCTCCACCCCACCGCATCGACGCCCTCAGGGACCGGGACTTCGGGAGCGGAGGCTGCGGCCCCCCCGCCCCCTGAAGCGATCCCGTCAGCCGCAAAGCTGCCCCCCTCCACTGCGCCGGAAGCGGCGGGCGAGCCGTCGCTCGCGGTCCTGCGCGTACCGGCCGCCGCGGTCGAGGCGCTGACCCGGGCAAGCCATGGGCTCGGGGCCGCCTTGCCGACCCAGCTCGCGGCAGCCGAGCGGGCGTCGCGGCTCGCGGCCCATGCGCGGTCGCTGCGGGGCCGGACCGAGGCCGTCCAGCGCCAGAGCTTGGCCGGCGGCATCGACGAGGTCACCGCCCTGCGCCGTGCGCTCGCCGAGATCGAATCTGGACTTGGCGCTTTGGCACGCGAGGCCTCCGATCTGGCCCAGGGGCAGAAGGCGGCCAATCTGGCCGTCGAGACCGCCGCCGCCCGCGTCCGCGAGGAGACCGAGCGGCTCGCCCTGGTGCCTGCCGAGACGGTGTTCGGCGGTCTCGCCCGGATGGTGCGGGATCTCGCCCGTGCCGAGGGACGCGATGTGGAGGTGAGCGCCCGTGGCCTCGACCTCCCGGTGGAGCGGGCCATGCTCCAGTCTCTCAAGGATCCGGTTCTGCACGCCCTGCGCAACGCCCTGAGCCATGGCGCCGAGGCGCCGGAGGCACGGCGCCGCGCCGGCAAGCCGCCTACTTTGTCCATCTTGCTGACCATCGAGGCCCAGGGCGGACGCCTCGTGCTCGGTATTCACGATGACGGGCGCGGGCCGAATCTCGACGCGATCGCGGCGACGGCCCGGGAGCGTGGTCTCATCGCTCCGGACGAGCATCCGGCGCCCGAGGCTCTGCTCGCCATGCCCTTCGAGCCCGGCTTCTCGACCGCCGGCGCCGTGGATGCCCTGTCGGGACGCGGCATGGGCCTCTCCGTGGTGGCCGAGGTCGCCCGCGCGCTCCATGGGCAGGCACGGCTCGCTCCGCGCACGCCGCACGGCACGTCCCTGATCCTGACTCTGCCCCTCTCCGCCGCCCAGCGCCCGGTGGTGATCGTCGAGGCGGGCGGTGCCCGCTACGCCCTGCCGAGCGGCGCGGTCGAGGCTCTGACCCGACTCGATCCGGACACGCTGGAGACCGTGGCGGGCCGTCCGGTCGTACCGGTCGAGGGTGATGGGGCGCGGGCCGGTGCGACGCTGCCGGTCGCCTCGCTCGCCGCGCTGCTCGGCGTGCCCGAGACGGCCGCCGAGGCCGGGACGGTGCCCGCGCTGCGGCTGCGCGGGAGCCAGGGAAGCGGTTTCGTGACGGTCACTCAGCTGCACGACGTGCGCCGGCTGCTCGTCCTGCCGGCCCCGCCGATCGGTGTCGATCCCGCTCTCGTGACTGGCACCGTGCTGCTCGGCACGGATATGCCGGCCCTGGTGCTCGATCCCGACGGCCTGCTGGCGCGGTTCGGCCGCACCGGTCCGCGGCCGGCGCAGGAACGTATGAAAGGATACGGTTCCGCCGACGGAACGATGGCAGAGAAACGACGTTCGACGATTCTTGTCGTCGACGATTCCATCACGACCCGCACCCTGGAGAAGAGCATTTTGGAAGCGGCGGGCTACCGCGTGATCGTCTGCGTCGATGGTCAGGAAGCACTCGACCGTCTGCGGGCGCGGATCGAGCCGGTCGATCTCGTCCTGGCCGACGTCGAGATGCCGCGTCTCGACGGCTTCGGCCTCGTCGAGGCCCTGCGCCGGGAAGACGATTTCGGGCGGTTGCCGGTCGTCCTGATGACCTCGCGCGGCGACGAGGCGGACGTCGCCCGCGGGCTCGAACTCGGAGCGGATGCCTACCTGACGAAGCAGAAATTCGATCAGCGCGCGCTCCTGGATACCATCGGTCAGCTGCTGTGAGCGGGGGGAGCGATCATTCCGCGCCGAAGGGGCGCGTGCGCGTGCTGGTGGTCGAGGATTCGCTCGTCGTTCGGATATTGCTGACGCACATCATCGCCCGCGATCCGCGGCTCGAACTCGCGGGGGCCGTCGAGTCCGGCGAGGAGGCTCTCGCCGTCCTCGATACGGTACGGCCGGACGTGATCTCGATGGATATCCGCCTGCCGGGCATCGACGGATTGGAGACGACCCGGCGCATCATGGCCGATCGGCCGACACCGATCGTCGTCATCGCCGATGCAGTCGAGGATTCTTCGCTCAAGATCTCGATGAACGCGTTGCGGGCCGGTGCCCTCTCCGTCGTCGAGAAGCCCGTCGCGACCACGAATGACGGGTACGACGCGGTGGCCGGGCAGATCTGCACCCAGCTGCGCATCATGGCGGCGGTTCCCGTGATCCGACGCCGGCCGATCGGCGCCGAATGGGCCAGCCGCAAATTCGCGGGTCCCAGCGAGACTCCGGTCCCGTTCGAGCCCGTCATGGCGGCGCCGACCGTCCTCGCCATCGCGGCGTCGACCGGCGGCCCACCGGCGCTCGCCAAGGTGATCGGCGGACTCGCCGCCGATTTCCCGCTGCCGATCCTCCTCGTCCAGCACATGGGCGCGGCCTTCATGGAAGGATTCGCGAACTGGCTCGACGGCGTGGTGCCCCTACCCGTCCACCTCGCCCGCGACGGCGAGATGATGCGGGCCGGGCAGGTCTACGTCGCCCCCGGAGACCGTCACTTGGAACTTGGCTGTGGCGGCGTGCTCCGCGTCCACGACGCGCCTCCGGTCGGGGGACAGCGCCCGGCCGCGACGGTCCTGTTCGCCTCCGTCGCCCGGCAGGCCGGGGCTCAGGGCATCGGCGTGCTCCTGACCGGCATGGGGGAGGACGGCGCGACGGGGCTTCTCGACATGCGCAAGGCGGGGGCCGCGACGGTGGCCGAGCACGAGAGTTCGGCGGTGGTTTACGGCATGCCCGCCGCGGCGGTGCGTCTTTCCGCTGCCTCGCGGGTCCTTCCCCTCGATCAGGTCGCGCCCCATCTGCTGCGGCTCGCGCAACGGAGGCCGGCATGAACGCACCGATGGGTGCAGCTGCCCCCGAAGCGGCGGCGCGGGAGCACCGCCTGCTGCTGGTGGAGGATTCGGAAACGCAGGCGCTGGAATTGCGGCTCCAGCTCGAAGCCCAGGGCTTCTCGGTCCAGCGCTGCGCGACCGCAGAATCCGCCCTCGATCTCCTCAACACCGATCTGCCGGATCTGGTGGTCGCCGACCATCACCTGCCCGGCATGAACGGGGACGAGTTCACGCGGCAGATGCGCCTGTCGCTGCGCACCCGCGCGCTGCCGGTGGTGATGCTGACGAGTGCCCGCGACGGCGAACGCCACGGCTTCGAGAGCGGCGCCGACGCCTATGTCGAGAAGTCGGCCGACCGTGATCTCTTGGTATTGCGGATCCGCGCCCTTCTGCGCGAGCGCAAGAACGGCGCGGCGGAGGGCCCCTCCGGCGCTGCCTTCCGCCGGGGCCGCGTGCTGATCGTCGATGGCAGCGCCACCTACCGCGCCTTCTTCACCGGCCTGCTCTCGCAGGAGGGCCACGCCGTGATCGCCGCCGCCGATCGCGCGGCGGCGCTGGCGGCTCTCGACGCGCCGGGGGCGAGCTTCGATTGCGTGACGCTCGACCTCATCGGCAGCCCCTATGACGGGATCGCCCTTTGCACCGAGATCGGTGCGCGCCGCCTGAAGGAGGTCGAGGCGGGTGGCCTCGGCTTTCCGCTGATCGGCATGGCCGGGGCCAAGCCCGACAAGAGCCTCCTGGTATCCGCCTTCGCGGCAGGTGCCGATGACGTTGTGTCGAAGGCCGACGGCGAGGTCTTGGCGATGCGGGTGCGCGGCCTCGTACGCCGCCGCCTTCTGGAAGAGGACAATCGTCGAATCTCCGGTGAGTTCGGGGACCGGGAGCGGGCCGTCGAGCGGGCCCGGGCCGAGGCGGAGGCCGCGGCGGCCCGGGCGGCCCTGGCCGACGCGCTGCAGCAGGCCAACCGCGATCTGGAGGATGCCAACCGCAAGCTGACGGAGGCGCAGGCGAAGCTGGTTCAGGCCGCCAAGATGGCCTCCCTCGGCGAGTTGGTGGCGGGCATCGCCCACGAGATCAACAATCCGCTCGCCTTCATCCTGGCGCATCAGGGCACCGTCGAGCGCATTCTGGGTGAGCTGCCCGCTCCGGAGGCCCCGGACAGCGCGCGGGCCCTGACCAAAGCCCGCGACCGGGTCGGCTCGATGCGACTCGGTCTCACCCGCATCCAGGATCTCGTCCTCAACCTCCGCAAATTCTCGCGGCTCGACGAGGGTGAGCGCGGTCTCGTCAACGTGCCGGAAGCGATCGAGACCGTGCTGGCCCTCATCCAGCACAAGCTCGGCACCCGCATCGCGGTCATCCGCGACTTCTCCGGACGGACGGAGATTCACTGTACGCCCGCGCTGCTCAATCAGGTCGTGATGAACATCCTCGGCAACGCAGCCGACGCGATTCCGGGCGAGGGCACGATCACCATCGCGACGTCCACCGACGCGGAGACCGACATCATTCGCATCAGCGACACGGGGCCGGGCATTCCCGAAGATCTGCGCGAGAAGATCTTCGAGCCGTTCTTCACGACAAAGCCGGTCGGATCGGGTACCGGACTCGGCTTGGCGATTGCCTACAGCGTCGTTCAGGCGCATAGCGGCTCGCTGACCGTGGAGACGGCGCCGGGTGGGGGCGCATGCTTCGTCATCGGCATCCCGAGGCAGTCGGCAGCGGCATGAGCAGAGGCACGATCCTGGCCGTCGATGACGAGCCGGACATCCTGATCGCCCTGGAGGACCTGTTCGAGGACGAGTACCGGGTGCTCACCTCGGCCAAGCCCGAGGAGGCGCTCGCGATTCTCCGGAGCGAGCCGGACATCGCCGTCGTCGTTTCCGATCAGCGCATGCCCGGCATGACCGGTGATGCGCTGCTGGCCGAAGCCCGGCTGTTCCACGAGGCGCAGGCGATCCTGCTCACCGGCTATGCCGACATCTCGGCGGTGATCGCGGCGCTCAATCGCGGCGGTATCATCGGCTACGTCGCCAAGCCCTGGGATCCGACGCTCCTGCGCGCCACGGTGCGCAACGCCTATGAGCGCCACCGCCTCGGCCGGGACCTCGCCACCGAGCGCGCCCTGCTGCGCGGCCTTCTCGATCACGCCGAGGAGGCGATCTCGTTCAAGGATGCGGGCGGGCGCTTCGTGCGGCTCAACGCCCGCAAGGCGGCCCTCATGGGCGCGGAGGTCGAGACGAGCCTCGGTCGCACCGAATCTGCCATCACCGACGCGGCCGAGGCGCGGGACGCGGAGGAAACCGATGCGCGCGCGGTCGCGGCGGGTGAGGCGGGCTCGACGGTGATCGCCCGCGGCGTGCTCGGCGCCGAGCGCTGGTCACATGTCATCCGCGTGCCAATCCGCGGCGCCGGTGGGGACGTGACCCACCTCGCGACGATCGAGCGCGACGTGACCGAGCAGAAGAGCCTGGAGGCGCGTCTGCGCCAATCCGACAAGATGCAGGCACTCGGTACCCTCGCCGGGGGCATTGCCCACGACTTCAACAATCTCCTCACCGCGATCCTCGGCAGCCTGGAACTGGTCGGCCCCAAGATCGCCGACCAGCCACGCGTCAAGCGCCTCGTCGACAACGCCACGGGCGCGGCCCAACGCGGCTCGGCGCTGACGAAGCGCCTCCTCAGCTTCAGCCGATCCAACGATCTGAAGGCGCGGCCCGTCGATCCCAATGCCCTGATCGAGGGAATGAGCGCCCTGTTCGGGTCGAGCCTGGGCAGCCTCGTCACCGTGATGCGCGATCTCGAACCCAAGACGCCCCATGCCCTCGTCGATCCCGACCAGCTCGAACTGGCGGTGCTCAATCTCTGCATCAACGCCCGTGATGCGATGCCCGACGGCGGGAGGGTGACGATCTCGACCCGCCGCGTCGAGATCGCGGACGATCCCGACCTGAAGCCCGGCATTTACGCCGTGGTGACCGTCGCCGACGAGGGCACCGGCATACCGCCGGAGCTGCTGGAGCGGGTCTGCGAGCCGTTCTTCACCACCAAAGCGGTGGGGCAGGGAACCGGCCTCGGTCTCGCGATGGTGTTCGGCCTCGCGCAACAGGCGGGGGGACGCCTGCGCATCACCAGCACGGTCGGCGTCGGCACCCGGATCGAGCTGGCCCTACCGCAGGCCGAGGCCGTCAGCGAGGGCGACACTGCCGAAACCCTGCCGCCGCTGGCGACGGCGGCGGCACCGGCCCGCATCCTCGTGGTCGACGACGATCCGGAGGTGCGGCACGTGACGGCCTCCTTCCTCAGCGACTTCGGATATACCGAAACCGAAGCCAACGACGGACACACGGCGCTCGCCCTGATGGAGGAGGGGACCGCCTTCGATCTCGTCGTCGCCGACCTCGCGATGCCGGGAATGACCGGGGTCGAACTCGCCGCCGCGATCCGCAGCCGCTTCGCCGGCGTGCCGGTCCTGCTGCTCACCGGTCATGCCGAGGCTGTGCCGATCCCCGACGATCTGCCGGTGATGCAGAAGCCGTTCGCGTCGGCGGAACTCGCCGCGCGGGTATCACAATTGCTCGCCGGAAGCGCCTGACGCGCCCGTCTTCCTCGCGGGCGCAGCGACGCCAAAGCGATTCGAGGGAGAACGGTTCGATCGCGAAACGTCCTTCGCTCCCGGCGTCTCCGCGCATGTTGGCCCCCGGCGGGGTCTTGTGACGGACGCGAAAAACGTGGTCCGTTCACCGGCGCGCCGCGTCATCGAAATCCCCCGATCCGCGTCCCGAGCGCAACATTCCTGCGATCTTAGCAGGAGATGATTGCGCTTCGATCAGCTGAGGCAGAAGATCGATTTGCGTCGGCACGCGCCGGAACGCGCAACATTTGTCTTAAGGGGACCGTGATGAGCAGCGTGAATGTCGAGATGGTGAAGTGCGCCTGCCCGGACTGCGTCTGCGTGGTCTCGCTGGAAAAGGCGGTGAAGCGCGAGGAGAAGGCGTTCTGCTGCGACGAGTGCGCCGACGGCCATCCCGAGCACAATGGCTGCGACCACGCCGGCTGCACCTGCCACGGCTGAAGCGTCAAGGCCGGGCCCTGGTCAGGGGAGCGGCCATTCGTAGAGCCGTGCCGGAAGTCCTTTGAAAGGGGTTTCGACGCGGAACAGATGTCCGGCCATCGGGTCGATGGCCGGATCACGCCCTCGCTGGCAGGTCGTCACGTAGAGCGTCGTGAGGTCCGGCCCGCCGAAGGCGCATTTCGTGACGAGCGCCGTGGGAATCGGCAGCACGCGCTCGATGCTTCCGTCCGGGCGGAAGCGCGTGATGCGCGAGGCGCCGTAGTGGCAGATCCAGAGATGCCCCTCGGCATCGAGCGTCAGGCCGTCGGGCTTTCCCCATCCATCCTCGAAGCGGATCAAGGGTTCCGCCGGGCCGATCTCGCCGCCTTCATAGGTATGGGTCCGCACGATCCCCTCGGCCGTATCGATGGTGTAGAGCCGTCGCCCATCCGGGCTCGCCACCGGCCCGTTCGTCACCGCCGCGAGCCCGCCGAACGTCGCGAGCCGGGTGCCGTCGAACCGGTGATAACTGCCGGTCTCGGCCTCCTCCGCATCGTCCATGCTGCCGAAATAGAGGCTGCCGTCAGGGCCGATATTGCCGCTGTTCAGACGGTTGCCCTCGGGAAAATCGTCGGGCCGCACGATCGGCCGGCACGTCCCGTCGGCGAGGTTCAGCGCCGCCACGCCGGAACGGAAACCCGCCACGACGACATCCGGGTCAGTCGTCGGTAGGGCAAAGCTCAGCTTCTCGTCGAGACCGAGCCGTTTGGTCTCGCCGGTCTGCGTCCAATGCCGCCAGATGGCGGGATTCTCGATGTCGACCCACAGGAGCGAGGCGTCGCGCGCGTCCCAAATGATCTCCTCCCCAAGGGTGCAACCGCAGGCCACCGCGACACAGGCAGGTTCGGGATGGATCGTCGGGGTCATCGCAGCTCCGCGGACTGAGAGGTCGCAGGTCAACGCCCGGCGGCCCGGTTTGTCACGAAGCCTTGAAGCCAGTTCGGTCGGCTGATCCCATCGATTCCTCGTCCTGAGATGCGCTGCGAAGCGGAACCGTGAAGGAAGGCTTCGGAAGTCTCAGCGATCCCTCGAAGCCTCGTTCCAGGCCGCCGACGCGGCAGCTCAGGATGAGGGGTTGGCGAGGGCGAGCCGGACAAAGCCCCTCAGCGAGTCTGCTCGGCGATGATCTCCGTGTTGATGGCGAAGGCCGCCATGGCGCCTTCCGCTGCCGCGACGACGGCGAACTGGACCCGGCGCGACGCGTCGCCGGCCACGAACAATCCCGGCACGTTGGTGCGCTCGTATTCGCGGGTCGGCACGACCCCGCGCTTCTCGTCGAGGTCGCACCCGAGTTCGGTGATGAGCGGGGAGGGGCTGCAGGCGAAGGGCATCACGAACAACGCCGCGCAGGGAATGTCGCTGCCGTCCCGGAAATGCAGGCGATGCGGGCGGGCCCCGTCGCCGTCGAGCCGGTCGACCGAGGCCTCGACGATGCGGATGCCGTTGCGGGTGAGGCGGGCGCGGTCCTTGTCTGTAAGCTCCGCGTCGGCGCCATCGGTGCAGAGCGTCACGTCACGGCTCCAGGCCGACAATTCGAGGGCGAGCCCGCTTCCGCCATGTCCGCGTCCGTAGATCGCGAGGGGCCGGTCGCGCACCTCGTAGCCGTCGCAATACGGGCAGGAATGCACCCCCGTGCCCCAGTAGATGTCGAAGCCGGAGACCGGGGGCAGATCCTGGCGAAGGCCGGTTGCGAGGATCATGCGGCGGGCCTGCTCGCTTCGTCCGTCGGCGAGGCGCACGGAGAAAGCCTCGCCGTCGCGGGAGGCACCGATCACCTCGACATCGCGAATTTCGACGGTGTCGTAGCGGGCGAGATCGGCCCGTGCCTGCGCCCGCAACGCGGTGGGCGGGGTGCCGTCGCGCGTGAAAAGGCCCCAGGTCGCCGGCGTTCCGGCATTGCGCGGATGCCCGGCGTCGCAGAGCAAGACGCGGCGTCGCGCCCGGCCGAGGATCAGGGCGGCGTTGAGCCCGGCGGGGCCACCACCCACGATGATGACGTCGTACATGCCGTCTCCCGGGCTGACCCGGGAGACAAGTGTTCGGGCAGAAAAGAGTTCAGACGGAGTACGGCGATCAGGCCGCGCTCTTCACCGGCACGCCCTTCTCGGACAGGAACTGCTGGAGCTCACCGGACTGGAACATCTCGCGGGCGATGTCGCAACCGCCGACGAACTCACCCTTCACGTAGATCTGCGGGATGGTCGGCCAGTTGGAGAAGGCCTTGATGCCCTCGCGGATGCCCATGTCGTCGAGCACGTTCACGCCCTTGAACGGGACGCCCAGGTAATTGAGGATCTGGACGACCTGACCGGAGAAGCCGCACATCGGGAATTGCGGCGTGCCCTTCATGAACACGACCACGTCCTGCGACGCGATCTCGTTCTGGATCGTGGTGTTGGTGTCAGTCATCGCGTGGTCCTCGTCGAGCTTTCGTTCATGCCACTGGCCGTGAGGTCAGGCCGGCCCGTCCGAATACAAGGCCGTACCGCCCTGCGCGGCACATCTCCGCTTCAATCCTGGGGGACGCCCGTGGTCAGCGCAAGAGCGTGGAGCACGCCGCCCATGCGCCCCTGCAGCGCGCCGTAGACCATCTGGTGCTGGGCGACACGGGTCTTGCCCTTGAACGCGGCGGAGATGACCGTTGCGGCGTAATGGTCGCCATCGCCGGCGAGATCCTTGATCTCGACCTTCGCGTCGGGCAGCGCCTCGCGGATCATCGCCTCGATGTCGCGCGCATCCATCGGCATGGAGTGTCTCCCGTTTCTCGTGTCGCCCGGAAGATCACACTGGATTTCGGATCCAGGGCGATCTTCCGGAGTGTTGGTCCGCATCGGCTTTTTCCGAAAGCCGTCATCCGCCTTTCGGGCCGATGCTCTAGGCCGCCGGAGCGGCGGGCTGGCTCGCCATATAGGCGGGGAACCAGCCCTCGTGGGCCGACTTCAACGCGGCCACCGCAACCGATTCTTCGCCCGGCAGGACGAGGCTGTCACCCCCGACGATGCCCACGGTCGCGGCGTCGATCCCCTGCGCCGAGGCGCTGTAGAGGAGATCGGCGGCCGCCTCGGCCGGGACGGCGATGAGGTAGCGGCCCTGATCCTCGCCGAACAGGTAGGCATGGACCGGCAGCTTTCCGTCCGGCACCGCGGGAAGCGTCGCGCCGATCCCCCCGGCCATCGCCATCTCGGCGAGCGCCACGGCGAGACCCCCATCCGACAGGTCGTGGACCGTGTCGGCGATCCCGGACACGATCAGGCTGCGCACGAAGTCGCCGGCCCGGCGCTCGGCAGCGAGATCGACGGGGGGCGGCGCCCCCTCCTCGCGGCCGGCGATCTCGGAAAGATACAGCGACTGGCCGAGCCAACCCTCGGTGCGGCCGATCAGCACCAGCACGTCCCCCTCGCGCTTGAGCGAGAGCGTCGCGTGCCGCTCCACGTCATCGAGGACGCCGACGCCGCCGATGGTCGGGGTCGGCAGAATGCCGACGCCGTTGGTCTCGTTGTAGAGCGAGACGTTGCCGGACACGACGGGGAAATCGAGGGCCTTGCAGGCCTCGCCGATGCCCTTGAGGCAGCCGACGAGCTGGCCCATCACCTCGGGCTTCTCGGGATTGCCGAAGTTGAGGTTGTCGGTGATCGCCAGCGGGCGCCCGCCGACGGCGGAGATGTTGCGCCACGCCTCGGCCACGGCCTGGCGCCCGCCTTCCACCGGATCGGCCTCGCAGTAGCGCGGCGTCACGTCGGTGGAGATGGCCAGCCCCTTCGGACCGTCCTCGATGCGCACGATCGCCGCGTCGCCGCCGGGCTTCTGCACGGTGTTGCCGAGGATGAAGTGGTCGTACTGCTCGTAGACCCAGCGCTTGGAGGCGAGTTCGGGCGAGCCGATCAGACGCGTCAGGGCCTCGGCATTCGGGACCGGCGCCGCCACATCGGCGGCGGCGATCACCGGCTGGTGCGTGTTGGCGATGTGCGGGCGGTCGTAGAGGGGAGCCTCGTCGCCGAGTTCCTTGATCGGCAGGTCGGCGACCGTCTCGCCGTTGTGCTTGATGACGAAGCGGAGCGTGTCGGTGGTGTGGCCGATGACGGCGAAGTCGAGACCCCACTTGACGAAGATGGCCTGGGCTTCGGCCTCCATGCCGGGCTTGAGCACCATGAGCATGCGCTCCTGGCTCTCGGACAGCATCATCTCGTAAGGGCTCATGCCCTCTTCGCGGGTCGGCACCTTCTCGAGATGCAGCTCGACGCCGAGATCGCCCTTGGCGCCCATCTCCACCGCCGAACAGGTCAGCCCGGCCGCGCCCATATCCTGAATCGCGATGACGGCGCCGGAGGCCATCAGCTCCAGACAGGCCTCGAGCAAGAGCTTCTCGGCAAAGGGATCGCCGACCTGCACGGTCGGGCGCTTCGACTCGCTCTCCTCGTCGAACTCGGCGGACGCCATGGTGGCGCCGTGGATGCCGTCGCGTCCGGTCTTGGAGCCCAGATAGACGATCGGATTCCCGACGCCGGTCGCCGCCGCGTAGAAGATGGAATCGGCCCGCGCCAGGCCGACCGCCATGGCATTGACCAGGATGTTGCCGTCGTAGCGCCGGTGGAAGCCGACAAGGCCCCCCACCGTCGGCACGCCGAAGGAATTGCCGTAGCCGCCGACGCCCGCGACGACGCCCGAGACGAGGTGGCGGGTGCGCGGATGGTCGGGCGAGCCGAAGCGGAGCGCGTTCAGGGCGGCGATGGGGCGGGCCCCCATGGTGAACACGTCGCGCAGGATGCCTCCGACGCCGGTCGCTGCGCCCTGATACGGCTCGATGAAGCTCGGGTGGTTGTGGCTCTCCATCTTGAAGACGCAGGCTAGACCGTCGCCGATATCGATGACGCCGGCATTCTCGCCGGGGCCCTGGATCACCCACGGCGCCGAGGTCGGCAGCCCGCGCAGATGTTTTCGCGACGACTTGTAGGAGCAGTGCTCGTTCCACATCGCCGAGACGATGCCGAGCTCGGTCAGGGTCGGCTCACGACCGACGAGCGCGCGGAAGCGCTCGTACTCGTCGGGCGTCAGACCGTGCTGGCGCACGAGCTCGGGGGTTATCGGAACATCGTTGCGAAACATTCGCAGCCCTTGCTCAAAATCCTCGCCGCGCGAGCGTCCAAACGACGGCGCCGCTGCCCCGCCAGACCCGCGGCCGATCCCCGCAAGGACCGGCGCGACGCGGGCTTCGCTCTAGAGCGGAACGGGGGCGGCTGCAAACACGGAACGGCATCGCAACATGATCGCGCGCGATACGGTCTCGGCTTTTCCTCACAATTCCTTAACCGGTTCCAGGATGGCAAGCCCCTAGGTCTTCGTGGCCGGGGCCGCGATCCGGGCAACCGCCGCGTGGACCGGCTCGGGTCCGGCCACGAAGGCCGCGTAATCGAAGGCACCCGGCTTCCGGCTCGACATCAGGAGCTGGAAATGCATGCGGAACAGGTTCCAGCGCCGCCGCGCGACGATGGCCGGCTCGATCAGATCCTCGATGGACACCCGCAGCACCGCGAACCGCCCCGGCGGCGGCGCGGGCAGCCCCGAGGCACTCACGGGATCGCGCAGGTGAATCGACAGCCAATCCCAACTGGCGCGCACGTCGAGCCAGCCGATGCGGGTCTCGCCGCCGATCCGGGCGAGGGCATTCCGCGTCCGCTCGGCCCGGGGATCGAGGGTGATCCAGGGAATCACGCTGCCGATCGTCACGAGAGTCACCGGCGTGCCCCGCGATCCGAAATCGGGATCCTGGGCAAGGATGCGGTCGAGGACTTCGAGGGCGAGGAAGCTCGAGGAGGAATGGCCGATCACGACGATCTCGGAGGCGACCCCTTCGGCGGCGCGGATACGCTCGGCCCAGGGAGCCAGACGTTCGCGCATCGCCGGCTCACGGCCGGACGCATGGTCGTGGGTGAAGGCGGTGTCGTCGACGAGATGGGCGACGTAGAGCGGTTTTCCCCGCGTCACCCGCATCACGAGGCTGAGGATCGCGTAGGCGAGAGGCGGTACGACGGCTGCGGCGGCGAGGCCCGGCCAGCCCGCGGGCGATACGATCGCGACGAGTCCGGCGGCGAGCGCGAGGCTCAGCACGACGAGGACCAGGTAGATGAGGTGGATGCCGAGGATGACGCGATGGAAGCGCCGCGCCTCGCGCCGGAATGCCCTGAGATAGCCGCTGCGCCACAAGCGCCACCAGAGGGCAGGCACCTCGGCGAGGCGGCGCAGGTTCGAGCGGGGGAAGCGGGCACGCACGATATCGTCCCAGCGCAGCAGGCTGTAGCGCAGGCGGGTGACCGCGCCATCGACATCGCTCGTCACGTCCCAATCGAGACTGATCTCGTCGCCGGAGCGCACCGGTTCGCCGACCGTGATGCCGATCCCCCGCCGCTCCGCCGTGATGCGGCTCTCCCGGCGGAACAGGCCCCAATACGTCTCCGGCGGGCGCGGGTCGAAGCCCGGCAGGTAGAAGACCTGCCGCACCGGCTCGGAAGGGTCGGGGCGGGAAATGGCGTGCGGCCCTTGTTGCGACGTGCGGCCAGCGGCCGTTTCCGTTGCCTACACGATGGCGCACGGGGCGCGCGAGGGCAAAAGGGCAACGGCCCAGGCTTCCACATCACCGCCGCCATCCTGTGGCGCTGATCAGCGCCCCAGGCTGACGGCGTCCGGTGACCGCTCGCTGCGTCAGCCCGCCTCCAGCCATTCCTGCAACCGGGTCCAGCGGCGGCGCACGGTATGATCCTGCACCGCCATCCGGATGGCCCGGGGCTGGCCGATCAGGACCACGACGCGACGTCCCCGGGTCAGCCCCGTGTAGAGGAGGTTGCGTGCCAGCATGGTGCGGTGCTGCGTCACCACCGGAATCACCACGGCCGGGTATTCCGAGCCCTGCGCCTTGTGGATCGTGGTGGCGAAGGCCGGCACGAGCGTGTCGAGTTCGGCGAAGGGATAGACGACCGCGCGCCCGTCGAAATCGACGCTGAGCGCCTCCTCCGCCATATCGATCGCGGCGATCGTGCCGAGATCGCCGTTGAACACGTCGCGATCGTAGTCGTTGCGGGTCTCCATCACCCGGTCTCCGGGGGCGAAGCGCCAACCGAAGCGCTCGACCAGCGTGGGCGGATTGGGGTTCAGGACCGCCTGGAGCCGGTGGTTCAGGTTGCGGCTGCCGAGGGATCCACGGATCATCGGCGTCAGAACCTGGATGTCCCGGGTCGGATCGAGGCCGAAGCGACGGGGGATGCGCCGGGTGACCGCCTCGATCAGGGTCTCGACGCCGGCATCCGGATCGTCGATCTCGATGATGTGGAAGTCGCTCGGCTCGCCCCGCGGCGGGGTCTCGGGCACACATCCGCTGTTGACCCGATGGGCGCTCGTCACGATCCGGCTCTGCGCCGCCTGGCGGAAGATCTCGGTGAGCCGGGCCACGGGGACGCGCCCGGAGGCGATCACGTCGGCCAGGACCTGTCCCGGACCGACCGAGGGAAGCTGATCGACATCGCCGACGAGGATCAGCGCCGCGCGCTCGGGTATCGCCTTGAGCAGAGCGTGCATCAACGGCACGTCGACCATGGACATCTCGTCGATGACGACGAGATCGGCGTCGAGGGGATTGGTCTCGTCGCGCTGGAAGCCGCCGTTGCGCGGGTCGATCTCAAGAAGGCGGTGGATCGTGCGCGCTTCGAGCCCCGTCTGCTCGGCCATGCGCTTGGCGGCGCGGCCGGTCGGGGCGGCGAGCAGCACGCGGACGCCCTTGGCCGTGAGGATGCGCAGGATCGCGTCGAGGGTGCTGGTCTTGCCGACGCCCGGCCCGCCGGTCAGCACGCAGAGTTTTGCGGACAGCGCGAGATCCACGGCTTCGGCCTGGGACGCGGAGAGCGCCTTGCCGGTCCTCGCCTCGACCCAGGGGCGGGCACGTCCGGGAAAATCGATCGGGGGCCAGGACGGCGTGCCTCCGGCACGGTCGAGGAGGCGGGCAGCGATGGCACGCTCGGCCCCGTGCAGGCCCTTCAGGAACAGGCAGGGCTCGCCCCGGAGCGTATCGGCGACGACATCCCGGCCCTCGCGCAGCGCCAGGGCGGCGGCGCAGCGCACCAGTTCGGGTGCGACGTCGAGCAGATCGGCGGCCGAGCGCACGAGGGCATCGACGGGGAGGCCGCAATGGCCCTCGTCCATCGCTTTCTGGAGCGCGTAGGCGACACCGGCAGCGAGGCGCCGCGGCGCCTCGCGGGCGAGCCCGAGCCGGAGCGCGATCGCATCGGCCGTGCGAAAACCGATGCCCCGGATGTCGCGGGCCAAGCGGTATGGGTCCTCGGCCATGACCTTCAGGGATTCATGGCCGTAGGTGCGGAAGATGCGGGTCGCCCGCGCGGTGCCCACGCCGTGGGCGTGCAGGAAGATCATGATCTCCCGCACGGCCTTCTGCTCGGCCCAGCCCTTCACGATGCGGGCGGCGCGGGTCTTGCCGATGCCCTCGACCTCGGTAAGGCGGCCGGGCGCGGCCTCGATGATCTCGAAGACGGCCTCGCCGAAGGCCGCGACGATGCGCTTGGCCATGAGCGGGCCGATGCCGCGCATCTGGCCCGAGGCGAGGTAGCGCTCGATTCCCTCGATCCCGGTCGGCGCCGTGACCTGAAGCGTCTCGGCCCGAAACTGGAGCCCGTGCTCACGATCGTTTGTCCAGCGGCCGGAGGCGGTCATCCACTCGCCGGCGGCGATGGCGGGCGCGTGCCCCACCACTGGAACGAGATCGCGCTTACCCCGGGCATGGACCTTGAGGACGCAGAATCCGGTCTCCGCGCTGTGGAAGGTCACCCGCTCGACCGAACCCGCCAGCACATCCATGCGTCACCGAATCCAGGTTTCGAAAGGACAAGTCCTTTCGCGGGTCCAGGGCGGAGCCCTGATCTAGGAGGGAAACCGGGGCTCTGTCCCAAAGCCCCGCCAAAGGGCTTGCCCTTTGGGAACCCGTTACGCGGCCCGTCCGCGCCCTGCCTTCTTGGCCGGCGGCCAGCCCAATGCCCGCAGGCGGGCCTTGGCGTAGTCGCGCACCTCCTCGCGGGTGCCGTGGGGCATGGCGTTGAGGATGCCCTGGCTGCGCTCGTCGAGCATGAGATCGGTGACGGCGTTGATCGATTCCGCCTCGTCGATCAGTCGCTTCAGGTCGGCTTCCTGCTCGGTCACCTCGTCGAAGGCGGGCGGGGCGTCGTAATCCTCGTCCACCGCGCGGATCGGCACGCCGTGGTTCTGGCGGAACTCGTCGGCCTCCTCCTCGGAATAGACGAGCCCGTGCAACTCGATCAGCTTGAGGATCACCCGGTCCTTCGCCCGCTTCTCGGCCATGGCGTAGACGTAAGCCGCCTGCCGGCCCGAGACGCGGTAATTCACGTTCACCAGCGCCTCGCCGATCGACCACTCGACCCGCTCCTCCCCGGCCTTCTCGCCGGGCATGTGGCCGGTGACGAGAATCACCGCCTCGTCGCGCTCCGAGCGGATCAGCGTCGGCGGGTCGAAGCGGATGCGGGTGTGAGCGGCGATGCGCTCCAGCGTCTTGTGATAGATCACGGCGGTGCCCTGCACGCGCCAGACATTGCCCGCGAAGGGCTCGCCGTAGCGCACGAGGATATCGGCAATCTGCTTGTCGGCGGTTCTCATGGTGCGTCCCGATCTGGGGGCGGAGCCCGTGAGCGAAAGGTGCTGCGGCCGCGCTTGTTCGTGTTTTGTTCCGTTGAAGATTTATATGTGGATAAGTGTGGACGACGCAATGCATCCGCCTGCGGCGGCCGGTCGCTGTCGCCTGTGGATAAGCCTGTTGAAGAAGGCCGGACTCGTCCCATCCGCCCCCCTCATCCTGAGGTGCTGCGAAGCAGCCTCGAAGAAGGACTCCAGGGATCGCGCGACTTCTGGAACCCTCCTTCGAGGCTCCGCTTCGATCCGCACCTCAGGATGAGGGGATTTGTTTGGATGAACCTCAGCCGGGTCCCGCCCCGCGACCCGCGGCGTCGCTCAGAAACTCGCGGATCGCGTCGGTGAAGCGCTCGCCATAGGCCTCGCGCTTGCGCTCGCCGACTCCGTGGATCGAGCGGAGCGCCCAGAGATCCACCGGCTTGCCGCGGGCCATCTCGATCAGGGTGCGATCGGGAAACACCATGAAGGCCGCGATGCCTTCCGCCCGGGCGATGGTGGCGCGCAGCCCTCGCAGGTGCTGGAACAGCGCCTCGTCGGCCTCGTTAAGGCCATCGGCGCCGTCCTCGGTGCGGGTGGTGCGGCGGCTGCGCGGCTCGGCCTTCTTCGGTTCAGGATCCGGGCGCACCTGCACGGTCTCGCGGCCGAACAGGATCGCCTCGCCCTTCTCGGTCATGACGAGGCCGCCATAGCCGTCGGTGTTCTCGGCCACCGCGCCGGCCGCGAAGAGCTGGCGCAGCAGCGCGCGCCAAGCGGCCACCGGCTTGTCCGCGCCGACCCCGAAGGTCTTGAGGGCGGCGTGGCCGTTGCGGCGGATCTGCTCGCTCTCCTTCCCATGCACCACGTCGCAGACATAGGCCGCACCGAAACGCTGGCCGGTGCGCACGATCGCCGAGAGCAGCTTCTGCGCGCTCACCGTGCCGTCGATCAAAGAGACACCGCCGCGGCAGAGATCGCAGCGTCCACAGGGCTGGCTCGCCTCGCCGAAATAGCCGAGCAGCGATTGCCGGCGGCAGGCCGCACCCTCGCAGAGCGCGATCATCGCCTCGAGCTTGCGTCGCTCGACCCGGCGGCGCTCGTCCGGAATCTCCTTCTCGTCGATCTGGCGACGGCGGAGCGCCATGTCGTCGAGACCGTAGAGGGTGAGCGTGTCGGACGGCAGGCCGTCGCGGCCGGCGCGGCCGATCTCCTGATAATAGCCCTCGATATTGGTCGGCATGTCGGCGTGGCAGACGTAGCGCACGTCCGGTTTGTTGATGCCCATGCCGAAGGCGATCGTGGCGGTCATCACCACTCCGTCCTCTTGCAGGAACGTGTCCTGGTTCTTCGCCCGCGTGCCCTGATCGAGACCGGCATGATAGGGCAGGGCGTTGAAGCCGTCGGCCTTCAAGGTATCGGCCAGCTGCTCCACGCGCTTGCGCGAGGAGCAGTAGATGATCCCGCTCTCCGAGCGGCGGTTCTTCAGGAAGCGTTCGAGCTGCCGCGTCGGGTTGTCCTTGGGCTGAAAGGTCAGCCGGATGTTCGGCCGGTCGAAGGAATGGACGAAGGTCTTGGGTGGGCGGCCCGCGGGAAAGAGCCGCTCGGCGATCTCGGCCCGGGTCGCCGCATCCGCCGTGGCGGTCAGCGCCAGGGTCTGCACGTTGCCGAGCGCCTCGCGGGCGCGGGCGATCTCGCGATATTCGGGCCGGAAGTCGTGTCCCCATTGCGAAACGCAATGGGCCTCGTCGACCGCAAGCCGGCACACACCCGCGCTCTGCAGCGCCTCCATGCAGCCATCCATCAGGAGGCGCTCGGGGGACACGAACAGCAGGCGCAGATCGCGCGCGCGGATCTTCCGCCACGTCTCGCGGGAGGTCGTCTCGGCCACGGTGGAATTGAGGGTCGCCGCCTCGATGCCGAAGGCGTGCATCTGCTGCACTTGATCGTGCATCAGCGCGATCAGCGGCGAGACCACCACGGTCAGCCCGTCATCGACGAGAGCCGGCAACTGGTAGGTCATCGACTTGCCGGAGCCCGTCGGCATCACCGCGAAGACGTCGTCGCCGTCGAGCACGGCCCCGATCACCTCGTCCTGCCCGGGCCGGAAATCGTCGTAACCGAAGGTCTTTTGGAGCGCGGCACGGGCCTCGGCGAGGCGAGCGGACATGAGGTCTCGGAGGGCTCAGGGGAGGGGTGCGGACCAGCTTATCGCAGCCGGCCGATAGGCAGCCATATCGCAGATGACCGGCGATCGCGCGAGCCGATGCGCCGCAGGATCTTGGTCGGCTCACCCATCTCCCGGCAGAATTCGACCCTCGGCCACGCGGACGAGGTCGGCCCGGCCCTCCAACTCGCCGAACAGGGCCGGATCGGCGCCCGTCATCCAGACCTGGCTCTCCAAGGCCTCGAGGGCGTCGAACAATCCGCCGCGACGGCGCGGATCGAGATGGGCCGCCACCTCGTCGAGGAGGATCAGCGGCGAGAGGCCGCTCATGGCGCGCACGAGGCGGGCATGGGCCAGGACGAGACCGATCAGGAGTGCCTTCTGCTCGCCGGTGGAGGCCGTGGCCGCCGGTACGTCTTTGGGGCCGTGACGCACGACGAGGTCGGTGGTTTGCGGGCCGATGAGGGTGCGGCCGGCCGCACGGTCGCGATGGCGACCCTGCATCAGCGCCCGCCGGAACCGGTCCTCGGCCTCCAAGGCGGGCCAGACCGCGACGAGGTCGTCGAGATCGCCCTCAAGACGGATCGACGCCCAGGGGAAGGGCGCAGCATCGTCCCGGGTCTCGGCGATGAGCCGGTCCAGGCGCTCCGCGGTCTCGCGGCGGGCGAGCGCCACGGCGACGCCGAGTTCGGCCACCTCGCGCTCGACCGCGTCGAGCCAGCGGGTGTCGTCCGGGCGCTCGTCGAGCAGGCGGTTGCGCGAGCGCAGGGCCCGCTCCATCGCCGAGACGCGGGCGCCGTGGCTGGCATCGACGGCGAGGACCAGCCGATCGAGGAAGCGGCGCCGGTCGCCCGCCGGACCGCGGAACAGCCCGTCGAGATCGGGCGTCAGCCAGACGATCCGCAAGAATTCCGAGAAGGCGACCGGCGAGGGAGCCGCCGCCCCGTCGATGCGGCAGACCCGCGTGCCGCGCGCCTCGTAGACCGGGGGCTCGTAGCCGGTGCCGAGCCGATGCTCGGCCTCGCCGCTGTCGAGCGTCAGCGAGACCGCGAATCCGCCGGGCCCGGAAACCCGCGCCATGGTGGCGAGATCCGCCCGGCGCAGGCCGCGACCGGGGCAGAACAGCGAGACCGCCTCCAGCAGATTGGTCTTGCCCGCCCCGTTCTCGCCGACCAGCGCCACGAAGCGGCGCGCGGTCGACAGATCGAGATCGACGTGGTTGCGGAAATCGCGGGCGATCAGGCGGGTGAGGCGCGTCGCCGGGGCTGGTGCTTCATTCATACGGCAGCAGGCCGGACCGATCTCGGGCAGAATGGATGACGCGATCGATCAGGACGACGTCGTCGCCGACACGGTGGAGAATCAGATAGGAACGGAACACCAGAACGCGGACTTCTGCCGCGATCTCCGGTGTCGGCCGGCCCTGGAACGGGGTGTGGGAAAGAGATCGGCACCGCTCGCGAAGTTCCGTGACGAAGCTCACGGCGCGCGTCGGATCGTCAACCGCAATGAAATCGCCGATATCCCTGAGGTCCGCTCGCGCCCGCCGCGAGATGACGACCGATCTCACGAGCCGGCCGCATCCCTCGTCTCGTAGCGCGCGGCAAGCGCGTCGAGAACATCCTCGACCGGCTCATACGCGCCGCTCTCGACGCCCTCGACCCATGCCGTGCGCAATTCCGATAGTCGCTCTTCGCGCAAGCGCAGGAGACGAATGCCGTCGACCACGGCCTCGTCGATCGAAGCGTAGCGCCCGGCCGCAACGAGATCATCGACGAAGGCCGCGTTTTCCGGGTTGAGGACGACAGGTTCGGACATGGGCTCCCTCGCGCCGGCCAATCTAACCGGTCGATCCGAGCGAGGCGAGGGACCCTTTCGCCTCACACCCGCATCGGCATCAGCACGTAGAGCGCCGGGGCCCCGTCGCGATCCTGTATCAGCGTCGGCGAGCCCGGATCGGCGAGCTTGAACAGGGCGGTGTCGCCCTGGAGCTGGGCGGTGATGTCCAAGAGGTAGCGGGCGTTGAAGCCGATATCGAGGGCGGCGGCCTCGTAATCGGCGTCGAGCTCCTCGGTCGCCGATCCGGCATCCGGGTTCGTCACCGAGAGGGCGAGCCGCCCTTCCGTCACCGAGAGCTTCACGGCGCGGCCGCGCTCGGACGAGATGGTCGAGACCCGGTCGACGGCGCGGGCGAAGGCGTCACGCTCCACCGTCAGGCGCTTGTCGTTGCCGGTCGGGATCACCCGCTGGTAATCCGGGAAGGTGCCGTCGATCAGCTTCGAGATCAACGTCACCCCACCGGCGAAGGTAAGGCGGATCTTGGCCGGCGAGATCTCGACCTCGACGCTCTCGCCGCCGTCATCCACGAGCTTCTGTATCTCGGCCACGGCCTTGCGCGGGACGATGATGCCCGGCATGCCGCGGCTGCCCTCGGGCGCGGCAGTCTCGACCCGGGCCAGTCGATGCCCGTCGGTGGCGACGGCGCGGAGCTTGGCCTCGCCTTCGACCTCCACCGCGTGAAGGTAGATCCCGTTGAGGTAGTAGCGGGTCTCCTCCGTCGAGATCGCGAACTGCGTCTTCTCGATGAGGAGCTTCAGCTCGGCCGCCGGGATCGAGAAGGAGTGCGGCAGCTCGCCCGCGGCGAGATCGGGGAAATCGCCCTCGGGCAGCGCGCCCAGCGCGAAGCGCGAGCGGCCGGACCGGATCGTCATCTGCCCGGTCTCGCCGGAGGTCTCGAGCGAGACCTGCGCGCCGTCGGGGAGCTTGCGGACGATGTCGTAGATGACATGGGCCGGCACCGTGGTGGCGCCCGCATCCAGAACGTCCGCCGGCACGGTCTCGGTGACCTCGATATCGAGGTCGGTCGCCTTCAGCTGCAGGCCGTTCTCGGCGGTGCGCAGCAGGACGTTGGAGAGGATCGGGATGGTGTTGCGCCGCTCCACCACCCGGTGCACGTGGCCGAGCGATCTGAGGAGGGCCGCGCGCTCGACAGTGACTCTCATCGACGGATCCGTGATCTTTCGCAACAACGCCCGCCCGCCAGGAGGCTCGGCCCGGAGCCGTGAGCGGAAAAGGGCCGTATAGCTTGGCGAAGCCCCCTGCCGAAGGCAAGGGCACGGGGGCGCCTGTCCCGCCTCGCGGCATGCGAACGCACCCGCGCCAAGCGCGCGGGTGGCCTCGGGCCGCCGGTCTCGGCGTGCACCGACGCCGGACTTTACCTGCAGCGCCCTGCGCCGTCGCGGAGCCCCGGCATTGGAGCCGGGATCAGAGCCGCGGAGACCGGCGCAGGACGATCCCGCGGGGTCAGTCCTGAAGCATGCGCTTCAGCAGCTCGACCTCATCCCCCAGAACCGCGTCCTCGCCGATCTGCTTCTCGATCTTGCGCACGGCGTGGAGCACCGTGGTGTGATCGCGTCCGCCGAAGCGGCGGCCGATCTCGGGGAGCGAGCGGAGCGTCAGTACCTTCGACAGATACATCGCGATCTGGCGCGGCTTGACGACGGCGGCAGTGCGCCGTTCGGACAGGATGTCGGAGCGTGAGACATTGTAGCGCGAGGCGACCAGTTTCTGGATGTCCTCGATCTTCACCCGCTTCGGCTCGCGATTCTTGACGAGATCGCGGATCGCCGATTCCGCGGTCTCGACCGTCACCGGGGCACCGGTCAGCGTCGCGTGGGCGAGCAAGCGGTTGACCGCACCTTCGAGATCGCGGCCATTCGCCGTGATCGCGCGGGCCACGTAAGCCGAGACCGCCGGCGAGACTTCGAAGTTCGGGTGGCTCTGGCGCACGGCGGCGAGGCGCGCCGACAGGATCGACGTGCGAAGCCCCTCGTCGAGGGTGCCGATCTCGACGACGAGTCCGCCGGCGAGACGCGAGCGGACCCGCTCGTCGAGGGTCTCGAGTTCGGTCGGCGGCCGGTCCGAGGCGACCACGACCTGACGGCCGGAATCGATGAGGGCGTTCAGGGTATGGCCGAACTCGGTCTGGATCGACTTGCCCTGGATGAACTGCACGTCGTCGAGGATCAGCAGGTCGATCGCCCGCAGCTTCTCTTTGAAGGCGAGCGCGCTCTGCGTCTTCAAGGCGTTGACGAAGCCGTACATGAACCGGTCGGCGGTGAGATAGATGACCCGCCGGCCCGATTCGCGGGCGGCATGTCCTGCGGCATGCAGCAGGTGGGTCTTGCCGAGGCCGACCCCGGCATGGACGTAGAGCGGGTTGTACAGAGCGCCCTCGCCGTCGTTGCGGGCGATCCGCTCGGCTGCGGCATGCGCCAGCGCGTTGGAGCGGCCGACCACGAAGCTCGCAAAGGTCAGGCGCGCATCGAGGGGCGCCCCGTTGAGATCGACCGCGGCCGATTCACCGCGCGGCACCGCGATCTCGGTCTCGACCATCGGGCCGGGGCCCTGAAGCGCCGCGGGCGTCGCCGTGGCGTGGAGCCGAGTCAGCGGCCCGCTCGTCGGGCTGGGCTTGCCCGCATTGGCGACGGGGCGCGACGGCGCCGAGGGACCGCGCACGCCCACCTCGATCCGGCCGACGCTCTCGGCCTCGGCCCGGAAGGTGGTGAGCACCCGGTCGAGATAATGCGATTCGATCCAGCTCTTCAGGAATCGGGTCGGCACGGTAAGACGGGCCACGCCGCCGGAGACCTCTTCCAGTTCGAGCCGGGCGAACCAGCTCGCGAACACATCCTCGCCCAGTTCGGCCCGAAGGCGCCGCTTCACCCGCCCCCAGGCGGCGGACACGTCGATCCCGTTCCTCCCATCGCCGCCATTCCCGCCGTCCGCCATGCTGCCGTCGAGGTGCATCGAAACTCTCCTCGCACCCGCCCGGCGGACCGGACGGCTGCGTACGCAAACGCTACACGAGAGGGCCCACCCGACTCAGGCGGGACCGAATGAACTCCGCGACGCTGTCAAGAGGCGCGTCGACGGCCATCGCTCAAGAAGGCTGTGTATCAACAATCCTCTATCGTTCTCCTAACAGCGGGACGATCGGGGACAACTTCTTCGCTGGCACGGAGACGTGATCGGGCCTCCGCCGAGTCGAGAGCGGGGGACCATCTTGGGGAAGACTCGCGCAGCATCGGTGCTCACCTTGTGCAGCGCCCCCGCTATCAAGGTTTTGTTAAGCTACACGTCGCGCCACGACTCGGCGAGTCGATAACGATTCGAACGTGGTTAATGGATATTTGCCAATGCTGGCGCGCCATGGCGCAAGAGGCAATCCGGGAGTATGGCGCGAAACCTGTGGACACCGGACCGAGTCCGGTGGATGGGCGCGCTCCTCATGGGGACAGCGAAGGCCTCGTTTCGCGCACGAAAAAAGCCCGGCACAGGGCCGGGCTTGTGTCGTCCATAACGATGTCACCCGGCCGACGGCCGGGCGAAGGGGCTTAGGCGGCGATGGCCTTCACCCGGGCGGCGAGGCGCGAGACCTTCCGCGAGGCGTTGTTCTTGTGAACGATGCCGTGCTGGGCAGCGCGCATGATCTCCGGCTCGGCAGCGCGGAGGGCGGCCAGAGCGTTGGACTGATCGCCCGAGGCGATGGCCTCCTCGACCTTGCGGACGAAGGTGCGCATCCGCGAGCGGCGCGAGCGGTTGATCGCCGTGCGCTTGGCGATCTTGCGGGTCATCTTCTTGGCCGACACGGTGTTGGCCATGGGGCATCCTCGTCTGGTCGCGGCGGCAACGACCCGAATTCGGGAATTTCCCGTGTCGGTCAGCGCAGCCTGAATGATTGGCAATGGCGAAGCGCCCGGTCACCGAGAGCGGCCGGTCGCGGAGCGGGTCCTATAGCGGTGCCCCCGCGCTCCGTCAACAAATCGTCACGCCGCGGCGGCCCCGCCGATTTCCTTGCCTCGAAACGCCGGAGAAGCGTTGCCAAGCGGAATTCGATCCGCTAATGCCGCCTCCGGTTCGGCGACGGCACCGCCCGCCGAACCCGCGCTGCGGTAGCTCAGTGGTAGAGCACCTCATTGGTAATGAGGAGGTCGAGAGTTCAATCCTCTCTCGCAGCACCATCCATCTCAACGACTTAGCTGACAATTAATGAAGTGCTTGGGGGTTCTGTTGAACCCACAGCCTTTCCCTGAACCTGTCGATAGGTTCAGCACATGGCCGAATCGTCCCTCCCTCATCTCCGAATTGCATAAGGCGAAAGCCATCACCAACGGTGACGGGAACCGCCTGGTGCAGGCGGCGCTCAATCGCGGAAGCGGTAAAAAACCATTCGCCGTTACCGACCTAGCCGCCCTTATTTTTGCGGCGAACTGGGGCACAGTTTTGAAACATATCACGTACCCGTGAACGCTTGTCCGAGATACCTGTGACGCTCCAGACATCGTTACGAGAGCCCCGGGGCGAGGGGGAGCACTATGGTAAAAAAATGCACACCTGAAGATGTCTCGAGCAATGCCAAAACTTTAGAAGTAATATCTAATCTTTGTCTTGCAGCCGCCGCCCTCGTTGATAAAGAAAAATTACCATCAATACACAAAGCAATGCAGGTGCTTATTGCGGAAATCGATGCAGAAATCGCGATGGGCACGCGCACACGCGCGCGCAGCTGAAACAGGTTCGGTCACGGGTCGGTGATGTTGACTTGGCTTCTTAAGGCAGTGCCGAAGCGTTATCCTTAAAGGAGTGCTGTCTCTGACCCCGATCGTGGCAGCACCATCTTCCAGACCGCGTCCTTCGGGACGCGTTTTTTTTGGCCGGACCCAATTCACGGCAGAGGCGATCGAGCGATCGCGCTCATGATTTGGGCGGGTGGAGGATCCGAGCAATCCCGCGGGGCCGAGCCTCCGCTCCGCTGAAAGTTCGCCCTGATGATCGTACCTCTCGTCTGATGTTTCCCTCGGGATACGCCGCAAGCATGGGCGACTCGTCCCCTGTTGTCTCCGAGCTTTTCAAAGCGAGAGACGTCACCGACGACGACGTGAACCGCCTTGTGGAGGCGGTACTCGACAGCCCAATGGACCGGGCTCGGCCTAACGATGGCTACGCGGTCGATCTGGCCGCAGCCGTGGAGGCGAGCGCTTTTGCCAAGTCGGTGCTGGGCAACAAGGACAGCGCGCCGGCAACCAGGCGCAGCGCGGCGCGGACGGCGATCCGGCTGGCCCGAGCGGATAAGGCGTGACCTCGGATCCTGAAGTCTGGACTCACACCTTCGGCGAGCGTGCCCCCGACTTCGTGCTGGCGATCCGTGGCGAGATGATTGGCCGGGTCTACCATTGCGAGGTTCGACACGGCGGCCCGCGATGGGTCTGGACGATCCTGTGCTCGATACGGTGGGTATCTGCTCACAAGCCTACAATCATGCCCGGCGGTGAGGCTGATACGAAGGCAGAGGCGATCAAGGGGCTGCGGGCTGCCTGGAAAGTCGAGCGCGAATGGCGACGCGAAATGCGCGAGGTGACCGCCACGACGCACGGATGCTGGTCACCCTTCATGCTGGCTGTGGTCTGGCGCGGGTACGAACTGGAATCGACCACCCACTAATCGCACATCTCTGTACGATTTTCCTTGCTGATCGCACATCCATGTGCGATAACAGGATCATCGAAACGGAGACGAGAGGTGAAGCGCGAGGCACTGATCCGAGACCTTCGCAAGTACGCCAGGAGCCACGGGTTGGACTTCGAGGTGTACGAGGCGAGGGGCAAAGGGAGCCACTACTTGGTCCGGCTCGGCGATGCGGTGACGACGATCCAAAGCGGAGAACTCGCCCCCCAGCAGGTCCGGACAATCAAGCGGCAGCTCAAGGTGAACCCCGCCTAACGGTGGGGTTCAACCCGTGCCTGGCCTTCACCCGCAGGAGAGCGGAGATGGGAAGCAACTGGATCTATGGCGTCGCGGTCGTGCGCGAGGACGACCAGTTTCGCGCGGTGTGTGCCGAAGCCCCCGAGGCCATCGCCTACGGGGCGACCGAAGCCGACGCGCTGCGCGAAATGGCGGAGGCCCTCAAGGCGGTCGTGCGCGGTCGCATTCATATGAAGCTCGACCTTGTTCCGCCCGCCGGCGATCCCGCCGCGCCGCATCAGGTCGGCTTGCCGGCGCAACTCGCGGCCAAGGCGTCGGTCTACGTCGCATGGCGGGCAAGCGGCCTCAGCAAGGTCGCGCTTGGCGAGCGCCTCGATCGTCGCGAGGGCGAGGTGCGACGCATTCTCGACCCGGATCACCGCACCGGCCTCGACCAGCTTGAGGAGGCAGCCGCAGCTTTGGGCGGACGGCTCATTGTGTCATTCGAGGCGGCGTGAGCCTCGCAACGCAAAACCGCGCCAAGGCGGTGCCGGGTGGGGATAGATAGAACGGGCAATGCATCGTCGAACTGAAAGGGTCACGAGGTGGCTTCGAAGCGACGCCAGCGACGGAAGGCTTGCGAGGGCAAGGCGAAGCACGCCGATCAAGCTGCAGCCCTTGTCCAGATGAAGCGGTCGCAAGAGGGAGGCTTGCACGCCTATAAGTGCCAGCATTGTAGCGGCTGGCACGTTGGTCATCCGCCAGCCCGTGTACGCCAAGGGATCGCCGCAAGGAGACGGAACGACGATTTCAGGGGCCGGCTTGGTTGAGAAGGATGATGAATGCTTTGTTGAGCATGGTGATGGGGTCAAAACCTAGGCGTTTATGTAGCTTGCAAACCGCAATGCTTCAGGTAGCCCTGGGGAGACAGCAGATCTGGATTGCATCATGAGAGGCCGGAGAGTTCGATTAGGTTTGACTTGCTTGTGGCTGGCAGCAATCACATGCTTGTCCCAATCTATTACAAGTTACGGCGAGGAACGAGATACATTGACCCGAGAAGATCGGGATCAAATCCAGCTTACTGATGAGCAAATTGAGAATATCAAAGTCCTTATTCGCGGCATAGTCGGGCCAACGGCGCAGTTCGGTCCTATCAAGGCAAATAAAAAAGGATCAAACCCGATTTCTGTGTGTTCGACGGTCAACGCCCGCGATGGATATGGCGGAAAAACTGGGTATAGACCATTTACAACTTCGATACGGGGCAGCGAAAAGCCACGATTTGCAGAAATCGACAAGCAGGATGGCAGACATGACATCGCTAAAATTTGTAGAGATAATGGACTCAGCATCGATTAGCTAGACGACCAATCCGCCTTTGCCAGCTTCCTCAACCGCTCTTTGAAACGCTCGGGATCTTCAAAGGCTTATGGGGCGATCAACGATGAAATTGTTTTTGCAGCCTTTACACCTGCCTTAGGCGGAAAGGGGTTTCTGGGTTGCATGTAGAGAACCCACCTAAGTGTGGCTTACCGGTCATAGTACGGCCCATTTGTTCGATGCCAGTTTCTCGCCTTGAGTCATATCAACCTACAGATTGATACAAGAGGTATGGGGCAATGTTGTTGAGATCAGCCTTGGCAGCAGCTGGAATTATTCTGATAACAACATTTCAGGCAGTCCCTCAATACAGTATACCCCGTGGTAGTGTTGAAATCAATCTTGATAAAGCAACCGATCTGTATAAGTTAATGATTGATCAAACTTGCTATCGCCAACGTCATTCACTTCAAAATCTTGTTAGGGAACGCCCAACATCTGAGTTTACGCTAGTTCCACGCCAGTATCCTTATTATGACGAAAAAAAGAAGAGAACGTTACTCGCGGAGTGGGGGATTTTCACCCGTAGCGGTCCCTACCTTGTCACTTTGTACGACAATAATGAGCATGATAATATCACATCATGTGTGGTTCATACGGTTGCGGTACAAAAAAATGCCCTGAAGGATACGATATTACAAATAGACGGACTATATTTCGTCGATGAAATAGAAGAAAACGGAATGAAAATTTTTGGCTTCAGGCACAAAAAAGAGCGCGGTTTGCGAGTTCTATGCATGATATCCAATATATCAAATGACTTTACCTGCGAATGTCATTTGTGGTCTTGGCCAGAAGATGGCTCTTAGCAAAGCCTCAAACTCTTATGGCAATTGATTTATAGATTTGAGATGCTGCATTTGATAGGCGCCAAGGGGGCAAGTAGCGGACGGGAACTTTTCGCCTGCTAAGGGCGGGCAGCGGTCATTTGGGGTGAAGTTTACGAATAACCGTGCCGTAAGATGCTCGAATGTCTATCTCACTGAGGAAAATTTGTAGCGCGTTGCGCCGGCCCAGGCGATGAATCATTGTATACACATAAGGATCCGAGGCCGTTAACAATGCCATTCGTAAAATGGTAGGAGAAAGCAATGTTAAGAAAACTTGGTGCGTCGGCAGTAGCTTTCGCATTATTGGGTTATACGCTAGCATTCTTTATTGCATATGAGACTGGATATTATATTGAAAAGGCTTTCGCAAGAGAAATGTACGACTATAGTATCTCAGGTGAAAATATTAGAAGTCATCTAGCCATATCAGCGAATCACGCAATGTTAAGCGACTACAGGAGAGATAACCCCAAATGTTGTAAACAAGAAATAGTTTTTTCGGACTTATATGGGAATATGACCTATCTACCGATGATTCATGTGATGTTGCAGAGCGAAGCTAACGATACGTCCTACCTACTTGACATATTTGGAGATCTGCGTGGCTTCAGCGGTTACTCTCGATCTGAGGGTGAGAAGCTTGAGATGCGCAGGAAGCCGTTCAATTGATTGCTCGCAGTCGGCTCCTAATTTGTGGATTAACTTCGGTACAATTTAAAGGCACAACGTCCGCTGAGGGTGGGAAGCGGAGTTTGGAGCTTGTATCATCGCCGATCTTATAGAAGCCATACGCCGGTAATAAGATTACCATTCTTTATATATAGGCGACGGCGCTCCTAGCAATTAATATAATAATTCCGGAAAATAACGATCTTCAACCCAAATAAAATATTTCATTTTCCCCCTGATGATAACTATTGAATCCGCCAAATATTGATACGAATATTCCAGCCATGCCGACCCAGGCAAAAAGCAAGGCGATTATGTATCTTACAAACTCGCCTGTTCAAGGCGTGCGGTTGGCGGGCCCCCAATTCAGTCCGCCATTGTATATAATTGCACCACACTTATCGAACTCAAGTTCGTGTTGAAACTCATTTGGGACGCCAAAAGCAGAAATTTGTACGTTCCAGCCTATTCCTGATCCTTCAATTTCATATGGACCATAGGAGGCATCACAGCAATTGGGGTTTTGTTCTATGGCAACAATATATGCCCTGCCGTTTGCAAATCCCGACCTCGCTACAGCGGACTTGCCTGATGATATGGCATTTTTTGCAAATTCAACAGCCTGGGCCTTCGTTTCAATAACCTGATCTACACAGGGTGCATCGACCTGATATACAGATCGTAATGCTATCGTAATGATGGCCGCCGTAATGACGGCCGAACTTACGACGGTGAGGTACGCGGTCCTCATCACCTTTTTGTCGATGGGATCGTTGCATCAGGTTCATGCTCAGATCGCCGCTTTGCCAGCCGTTTAACCCGCTCGGCGAACCGCTCGGGATCATCATCGGTCCCAAGCTCCTGAGCCGTTTTGATGAAGCGCTCGGATTGGCTAAGGCCGCCGTCGGACGTCGGCCTTCCCGCGCCCGTCTCCACCTTCGACTTCGTTGCTGGGTCAGTCACTACGCATCCCCCTCGGCAACGGAGCGGAGCAGGCTCCATAGGGCCTGATGTTCAGGACCATCCCGACCGGCGCCTAGGAACGTCGCCAGCGGTATATCCGTGACACTGCCACCTGACGCCATGTTGGCGGTATGGCACACAACAACGTGCCCGGTCGCCTCGTCGGCCTTGAGGTACCAGTAATCCCCGTTCGAACTGACGTACAGTTCCCGCATATCGACCTCCGCTAGCGGTGAATGTAGGCCGAACCCCAAAAAAATACGCCCCGGCCGAAGCCGAGGCGCCTGGAGCGTGAACAAGTGTCAATGGCCGCGTATCAGCCGGACGGTCGCCGCCCGCGCTCCAATTCGTCAATGCGGCGCTGCATCGCCTGGATCGTGTCGCGCGGCGTGTTCAGGTCGGACAGGTCCTTCCGCAGGCTGTCGATCTGACGCTGTATCCCCTCGTCCTTCTGACGCTGGGCAGCGGCGCGCTCGTCATGCTCGCCGCGGGGAACGAGGGTCTTCTGCACGGTGTCGACGTCCCGCTCCACGCGCTCAATTCGGGCATCGGTGAGCCGCTGGAGGTCGTCGCGCCGCTGCGTGATGACGTTGAAGCGTGCATCAAGATCAACACGCGGCACGAACGACTCGGTGCGGCCCTCCACCTTCGCAATTAGCCCCTCGAGCCGGCCCTGGCCCGCGTTGATCCACGAGAACCCCATGCCGCCGACGATGGCGAGCACGGTGACCAGGATCGAGATCGGCGCCCAATTGATGCCGGAGCGGGCATCGAGCTTCGTCACGATGGATTTGATGCCATCCTCAATCCCGGCGACGCGGGTTTCGAGGACGCCGATGCGGGCCTCGACAGGGTTGGTGGTCATGACATGCAGGCCCCGATGACGGCGTTTGAGGGGAGCCCTTCCCCAGCGGGGCAGAGCCGAGTTGATGAGAAAGTGGCTACTTGGCCAGGACCTGCGGGACGATCTTGTCCACCGAGCGGGCCAGCATGTAGGCGCCGATCCCGACGGACAGCAGCGACCACAGATCCGCAGGCACGCCCTTCAGCGCTGCGATGGTCTCGGCTTGCAGCCCGATCATCGGCGAGACGACGCCAACCCAGGTGATCATCGCCAGCGCCCAATAGACGACGATCGGCCGGGCGTTGCGGGCCATGGCGCTTTCCGACGAGGCGTCCGCCTTCATCACGTCGGCCATGGCCTTGTTGAGATCGGCCTGCTGCTCGAGCATCGCCCGTTGGAGCTCGGCCTGCGCTTCGGCGCGCTTGCCTTCGTCGGGGATGACTTTCTGCAAGACGGGCCCGAGGACCTGCATCAGGATCGGAAACAGGGTGAGGAACGCGCCCATGGTCAGGCCCCCTTCGTCATGTTGCTGCGGATGGTTTCCCGCAGGCGCACCCACCACGGCGCGGCCGGCGCCGGGCTCGGCGCAGAAGAAAGCCCGCCGGAGGGGGCGGGCTGGGGAGCGGGCTGGGTCGGCGCCGTCTTCATCGGCGCCAAGGGGTCAGGCATCGGCTTCGCCACCGGAACGGAGCCGGCCGACGCCCAGACGGGGTTCGGATCCCCGCGGCGCGCTCGAGGCAGCGCTTGGCTGTAGGGCGTCGCGGCTTGGTCCCGCTCGCCCTGCCGACGCGGGATGATGACCGCGGGCTTGTTCCACATCAGGAACGCTTCGGTCGCACCCGCCATGTCGCCCGCATTGGCGCGGCGCACGACCGAGCTTTGTGCGAAGCCGACCGGGCCGATGTTGTAGGCCAGCGACACGCAGGCGTCGAAGAACTCCTGCGGCCATGCCCGATCGGAGCGCAGCGCCTTGCGGACCGGGTCGACGTATTTCGCGACGGCCTGCGCGAACAGCGCCTCGCTCTGGGCCTTCGTGATCGTGAGCCCGGGGGTGACCTTGATGAGCCCCGACGCCGTGGTGATCCCGACGCCGATGGTCAGAACGCCGACCGAATCCTTGTAGGCAGTCAGCCGCTCGCCTTCGCGCGCCACGAGGGCCGCGCGTCCGATGGGGGACAGATCCATTGTCTTCTCCGATGAGGGCGAGGGCCCGAAGCCGCTACTCGACGAACCGGGCGGTCATGACCGTGCTCGGGATGCCGCCTGCGGTCGCCACGGTCGCAACCGATCCGGTGCCCGTGATCCGAGCTTGAAACTCGACGTAATCGCCGGCCTTGAGCGTGAGGCGCTCGGCAACCTGCACCGGCGTCAGGAACGCGCCGTTCGGGCAGTAGGCGAAGACCGTCGCGACCGTGTTGCCGTTGACGCGAATGTCGAGCAGCACCCGGTCGCCACTGTTCAGGCCGGAGACGACCGAGCGAAGCGCGACGTCATAGTCGCCCGGCGACTTGATCGTGAGCCGCTGCGTCGCCGTGCTGAACTCGGACCGGCGATCGGTAGAGACCGTGTCCAGGCCGAGGGCGACCCCGCCGGCCGTGAGCGGCACCGCAGCGGCGGCCGAGACGCGCACGTTGGTCTTCACGTAGGGGACGAACTTGCCCCCATCCGTCATGTGGGCCACCTCTCCGGACCGTCCGGGCTGCGCGAGCTTGTTGTCCGCATAGTCGTTCGAGCCGGCCACGCTCCGGACGATCCCGTAGCTTGCGCCATTCGGATCGAGCGTGTTGTTCTCGATGACGTTGCCGGTCGGCAGCTGCGTCGCGCCGCCGGTGTTGCCGGAGCCGTTCGCGCCACCGTTGTCCTGCATCAGCACGCAAGCGGAGGTCGCCGTGCTGAAACTCGGATTGGCGGCGTAGTCCTTCACCAGGTTGCCGCTGACCCGATTGCCGGTGGTGTTGCCGACGTCCTTCTCGGTTGAGCCCGCCAGCGTGATCCCGGCGAGGCCGAAGCGCATGATGACATTGCCGAAGGCGGCGTTGTTCTTGGCCCCGTGGATGAACTTGAGGCCGAAGATGTAGCAATCGAGCAGCTCGTTACCAGAGAAGGTCCCATGAGAGCCGAAGCTGTCGATGCCTTCACCGACGGAGCGGATGTAATTGCCGATCACGCGGGCATAGAGCGTGCCGCAGAGATTGATGCCGTCGGTCTGGTAGCCGTAGAGCGCCAGGAAGTCGGCGCCGACCTTCAGTCCGACGATGCGGTTGCCTTCGATCAGCACACCGTCGCTGAAGATGCCGCCGACGCGGTCGTTATCGATCTCGATGCCGGTGATCTGGGGAACGTTCGCGGCCAGCCACCCCGTCGAGTTGTCGAGGAAGTCGTGGATGTGGTTGCGAATGATGCGTCCGTTGCCCTGGAGGGTGCCGGCGACGATGCCCTTGCCCAGCGGGAAGCCGACGATCTCATTGTCGGCGATGAGGGCGTCGAGGACGTTGAAGGCGCGCACAGCGGACACGGCGCGGATCAGGTCGGTGCCGGACCCCGACGGCGCTCCGTAGACGACGCGCACGTTCTCCAGGCTCGGCGCGAGCGAGGCTTTCGCCGGATCGGTGGGATGCCCCGACAGGTCGATGACGACCGCGTTATTGCCCTTGCGCCCGTCGGGCGTCAGGTCCTGGTTGTTGAACGAGCCGCGACGGGCCAGGATCTTCGACCCGCCCGCGCCGACGAGACCGCCACCCGCCGGGATCACGATCTTGGTGTTGCATCCGTAGAGGCCGCCGCCCTTGAGACCGACCTTCCGGCCGGAACTGGCCATGTACTCGATGGCCTGAGCGAAGGCGGCATCCTCGTCGCGTCCGCTGCCGAGCGCCCCGAAATAGTCGAGCGTGCGCAAGGGGGCGCTCGCATCGACGGACATCTCGGGAATGATCGATCGGACGACGTCGGACGCTGCGTCATAGACGACGCTGTAGATCCGGCCCGCTCGGAGCACGACCGGGACATCGGCGCCGGCCGAAAGCCAGTCGACCGCCGGCAGACCGTCGATGCGCAGCGTCGGGGCGATCACGCTGTCGCGGTTGGCTCGCACCATGAATTGCAGGCCAGCCCGCAGGCCGGTCAGGCCGACGCCGGTCGTGACGGTGTAGGCGTCGCCGACACCCGCGGTCGTCAATGCGCCGCCCTGTGCGTCACTCATCCGACGGATCGCGGCCATGACGCCGCGGATCAGCGACGGGATTTCCCGTCCCGATGCACCGTCGTGAGCCGGAATGCTGCGGTCGGCCACGGCGTTGCCGCTCGGCTGGGGGGACCAGTCGATGACGCTCATGCGAGATGTCCGATTTTTGAGGAGCCGAAGGCGCTCAGGCCTTGATGGCGAAGACGACGACGAGGCCCGGGGGGATGTTCGGGTGAGCACCGCCACCGCCCGCGTTATCGACGCTGACCGTGTGGCTGTGCGCCGGGATTTCCGGAACGGAGTGCGTGTGATCGGGCGCGCCCGGGATCGAGTGCGCGTGCGCCGACACGGCGTCGGTCGTCAGGCCGTGGGTGTGGCCAGCGATCGGATCGGTGGTGAAGCTGTGACCGTGTTCGCCCGCCGCATCGGTCTGTGCGGTCGAGTTGGTGCCGGGCGGATAGAGCTGCGTCACCGCGAAGACCGCGCTGCCCTTCTCGTAGATGGTCTGTCGCTCGTATCGCTGGCCGTGGACGTGCGAGCCGGCCACGTCGGTAGTGCCGCTGTGGCTGTGGCCGCCTGCGTTTTCGGTCGACCCGGTGTGACTGTGAGCGCCGCCTGCACCCGTCGTGCTGGCCGCCACCGCCCCGCCGGCGCCGGTCGTCGTCGCTGGCTGCGCCCCAGCCGCGCCGGTCGAACCGGTGTGGCTGTGGCTCGGCATTTGTGCCGCCGTCAGCGTCACCGTCTCCGAGCCGCCGCTGTTGCCGACGCCACCACTCAGGCCGCCGACACCGTTCAAGCGGCCTGCCGCCGAGCCCCCCATCGCGTCGGCGCCGAAAGGCGCACGACCCCGCAGGTCCGGCACACGGAAGTCTGTGTCGCTGGTCGAGCCGTGTGCGGTGCCGATGGCGCCGAACAACGCATCGTAATTCGAGCGAGACAGCGCTCGCCCGTCGCAGACGACCCAACCCTTGGGGATCGCCGTCTCGGCCCCGAACATCTCGATTTTGCCGGGGGCCTCGGGGACCGGCGAGACCAGAATGTAGCGGCCGAGAACCCTCACCCAGCGTGCGCGATAGACGACTTTGGGGGTCAGATCGCCCGGCCCCATGGCAATGTTGCCGGGCCGGTGGAGCGGACGTGAGGGCGCGCCATCCACCACCATTTCGACAGGCCCGGTGTTTTGGCTGTCGACCGTAAAATTGAATTCGAAGGCCTTGGTGAGATTGACGCCCTGCGCGGTGGCGATCGTGATGGTTCCGCGGGTCGGACCTGAGCCGACGATGACGTCGGTATTGTCGGCGTACCAGTTGGCCAGCGCCGCCATCATCTGCCGCGCCGAGTCGTTGATCGATCGTGCCGATTGCCCTTCAGGCCAATAGATCGGCGGCGCCGCGACGTCGTTCGAGGACGAGTCCTGGCTGAAGTGGAACAATCCGGTCATCGGCAGGTCCGCGAAGCGCGCAAGCGTCCGGCTCCGACGACGCCAGGGCGTTCGGATCGATCGGCTCGGCTGGGAAGGGATCAGCTCAGCGCGGCAGGCGCGCGAGGTAGGCGTTGAGATCGAAGGGGATCGCGCGGCGCGGGGGCGGCGCCGGCATCCGCGAGGGTTCGGCGGCCCCGGCCTGCGGGGATGCCAGGGCGGCGAGGCCCTTGTCGCCCGCCACGAGCTTCAGCAGCGCGCCGTAATCGGTCGGCTTGTCCTCAGTCTGGGCCGGCGTCGTCATCGTCGGCGCGGACGCGGCCGATGGCTCGATGCCGGCAAACCCGAAGCGGCCGGAGGCGGAAGCAGAACCAGCCTCCGCCGGCATCGTCATCGCCGCATCGCCGCCGAGGAACGCCGCGGCCTTGGCCCGATGGCCCGCCATCTGGGAATTGACCTTGTCGGCCACGGTGCCCGGCGCACCGCCGTTCCCGGCATCGCTGGCATTGTATCGGCCGGGGCTGCCCGCGTTGATTGTCGAGTAGAGATCGAGAATGCCCATGCCGGGCTTGAAGCCGCGATCCACGAGGTAGCGCTCGACGGCCGGCAGCTGCTCCGCGAAGCTCTGGTCCTGGCTCGCGCCGTACTGCTTCTGCTCCGGGATGCCGAACTGGATCAGGCCGATATGGCGGTTGCCGGACCCGCCCCGGATTGAAGGGGAGAAGGTGCCGCCAGTCTCGTACGAGATCACCGTCCCATAGTCGGTCGGATCGGCGCCGATGCGCCGCGCCGAGGCGATCAGGGCATCGCGGTCGGCAGCGTTCATGGCGGGATCCTGAAACGACGAAGCCCCGCGCAGGGGCGGGGCTGTCGGGTCCGGCGGGTAGCGCTGCGGACGGTGATGAATTCGCGGGTTTCGCCCGACGGGTCAAGTGCGCAGGCGCCGGCTTTGCGCTACGGTTGCGAAATGCCCCGTTGGCTCCAGATCACCCTCAGCCTCGTCCTGTTCGCCGCCGCGATGCTGGCGCTGCGCTGGGTTCTGCACGCCACGGTGCCGGGCGGCATCCGGTGGGCCGATGCGATGATCGGCAAGAACGCCGTCACCGGCATCATGGTCGCCGCTTTTTGCGCAGGGGCATACTTCGTTTGGTGGCCGCTACTTCGCGCCTGGCTGGCGAAGCGGCGCGGCCCCTCCGTTGGCCAGCGTCAGCAGACGACGGGTGAAGAGTTCGGCGTTCGGCGACCCGACGGGCGATTTCGCGAGCGCCCGTAGATCGGGCAGCGCGCGCGGATCAAACATCAGACGCGACAACGCCTCGCTCTGGCCAAGCATGCTCGCCCGAGTCATCGCATCGCCTGCCGTCCGTCGCAGACCGACCATGGCGCCCGCCGCCGCACCCGTGACACCGCCAACGGATGCGCCAGCGGCGGCGCCGGTGGTGACGTCCGAGATTGCCTGCCCGATCCGGGTGTTTCCGCTGTCGAGGCGCTTCTGGATCGCCTGATTGAATGCGGTATCCGACCCCTTCTGCGGCCGGTAGCCGGTCGCCTCCAGCGTCGTCATGAGGCGATCGACACCCTTCCAGATCGTTTCGCCGTCGGGGAGGGCCCGTAGCACCGCCTCAAGGTTCCGCCGCTGCTGCGGGTTGCCCCGGACAGCCGAGGCGAACCCCGCACCGCCGTACTGTGCGGCGAGACCCCGCTGCTGCTGTGTCGCTTCGTTGAACACCCCCTCGAGGTGGACCCGGGCGAGTTCGCGCGCCGCGGTTGGACGATTGCGGGCGAGCGCCGCCATCGCATCGGCAACCTCGTCCGCGCTCCCAGGCAGCGGGTTGGCGTTGAACACGGCGCCGATCGCACGCTTCACGTCGGGCTGCTCCGCGATACGGCCGAGCGGAGAGGCGAGGACGCGGTCGAGCCCGTCACGAGCCCGGACCACGCCGTCAAGCCGACCGTAGACCTCCGGCAGCATCTCCAGCACGTCGGCGTTGTCGCGAAGAAGCCCGTTCAGCCGGTCGGGATCGATCGCGCCGCGCTTGTCCGTCGCCCCGTCGAGGATCTGCGTCGCCAGCCGATTACCGTAGGCGGTCCGCGCCTCCGGCGTGGCATTGGCGAGCAGCTCGCGCGCTGCGGTAGCGCCCCGGAGGTGGGACGGCACCTCCTCCGACGGGGTCGCCATGCGGCCGGTGAGCGGATCCTGCTGCGTCACCCGACCGAGAGGCGTGTCGCCGCCGAAGACATCGAGCGGGCGGCTGTTGCGGGCGAAGTTCGCATCCGCCGTCGCGACCTCCGGAGCACCCTTGAGCTGCTCGTCGAGGCTCGCGCGCACGGTCTGGAGATCGCGCACCTTCGTCGCGTCGCCATCGCGCCGCGCTAGACCGATGCGCTGATCCAGCCGCTCGCGGGCATGCAGCAGGCCTTCGACGCTCAGATCGGTCTCGCGGACGCCGGAGACCGGATCGGTGCCAGCCTCGAACAGATCGCGGCGGACCTGGTCGAGCGAGGAACGGACATCGCCCTTGGCGGTGAGCGCCTGTCTGTCGAGCGCATCGACCGCAGCCTGCGGGTTCACCTGCCCGAACCGCGGCGCCGAAATCTCTTCCGTCACCGTCGTCGGCACCATGCGCGAAGACGGTCCGCTCATGGGCTCTTTGGCTGCCATGACGACGCGTTCGAAGGCGGTGAGGGGATCGGAGTCCTCCCCGCGCACCAGCGCCGCCGCCGTACGGTCCAACACGCCCTTATCGACGGTCCTGGGATCGACGCCGGCTTCGGTGAGCGCCTTGCGGACATCGGCCAGGGCGGTGCTGGACGCGGCCTGGAACTCATCGCGCATCTGAGCGAAGCCCGAGCGGTCGTCGCTGCCCTGCCAGTCCCACGGATAGGTTCGGCGACCGCGCTGCTCCTGCTCCAGAAGCCTGATCAGCTCGTCGTGAATGTTGCGCTCCATCCCGCCGCCGCGATCCGGCGGAAGGTAGCCCTCCTCAATCAGCTTCGTGCGCCAGTACGCGTCGATGCCCTTGCCATTCTCGCGCACGAGGTTCGCGACGCCGGGCTGTCGGTAGCGGTCGAGACCGGCGGCCTTCACGTCACCGCGCTCGAGGCCGATGCCGCCGTTCTCGGCGATGTAGCGTGCGAGCGATTTCGCGCCGGGCGGCACCGGAGGCGCCTCTGGTCGGGTCGGCGCAAGAGATCCGAGCGTGTCCGGCCCCTGCGGGGGCGGATCGTAGCGCAGCGGCGCACCCGCGTTGTTGTCGAGGGTCTGGAGCATCGGCTCGCCGGGCCGCTCGACGGTCACGGTCCGCTCGATACCGATCCGATCCGGCGCGGCGCGGGCAGTGCCGTAATCCCAGGCGGCCTGCTCTGCGCGGGTCGCCTCGCGCGCATCGCGCACGGTCGTCATCTCGCGCTGGATCACCTGCCCGGCGCGATCGGCCGAAGTGCGCGGCCCGACGGCTTCGCGCGCCTGTGTCAGGGCCATGCCTTCGGGCGTTTGGGCGATGCCGGCACGGGCCGCGGCTTGGACGTCGAAGGCCAACCCGGTCGGCGTACCCGGAGTCGGCGTCACGCCGTCGAAAGCGGCGCGGGCGGCATTGTCGATGGCCGCCGGGCGAGCGGCATAGAGTTCGGAGGCGATGCGTCCGCCCTCACCGCCGGAGTTCGCCGCAACGCGCTCCAGCTGCGAGACACGACCCGCCCGTCCGCCGGTGGCGGCATTGAGCGCCTCGCCGACCGACAGCGCAACCGGACCACCGGGCGAGGAAAGCGCCTGGTCGCGGATGAACTGTGCCGATGCGAGTTCGGCCTCGCTCAGCCCTTCAGTCGCCTCGCGCAGCAGCGGCATGCCCGGAGCCTCGCCGCGCACGGCCGTCACGAGCTTACCAATGCCGCGGCCGATCGCCGGCCCCGCACCACCGAGTGCGCCACCAACCCCCGCGCCAAATCGGATTTCGTCGAGATCACCGCCGCTGCGCACCGCTGAATCGGCACCGCCAATTCCCGCGCCGGAAAGAGCCCCGGCCACACTGCGGACGGCGAGCGATCCAGGGCCGACGCCGAAGGCGGCCGGAGCTGCGGCGACGAGAGGAGCGGTTCCCACCACCCCGCCGCCGATTTCGCCCGCAACGGTCGCGATGGGATGCTCGGCCGCGGTGTTCTCGCCGAAGCGCTCGACGTTCGCGAGTTCGTCCGAGAACCGGGTGTCGTTCTTGAGGGACCGGATACCGGCTGCGACGCGATTCACGCCGCCCAGGAGGTACGGACCGACTACCGGCACACCGTTGATGAGCCCGCGGCCGACGGCGGCAGATGCATCACCCACCTGCCCGTCGGCGAACGGGTCATGATCCACCGGCACGAGCTTCGGGCCGGACGACGAAGCCGCCGGCGCATCGGCGAAGGGATCGTGATCGACGGGGACCAGCTTCATCACTGCACCTTCAGGTACTTGCCGGGCCGTTTCGGGTCAGGGACGTACCACATGCCGTCGCCGGCCTGCCGGGCGCCTGCCGGAGCGCCCTGCGGCGGCTCTCTCGGAGCTGACGCCGTGGCGCCTTCGCGGGCCAGCGGGAACAGCGGATTCGCGGTCGCGTACTCATCGAGCACCTGGTCGAACCCAGCGTCGAGCCGGCCCTGGTTCTTGCCAGCATATTCGCGCGCGAGGCGCGCAACATCCTGCTGGCGCTGAGCCAGCTTTCGAGCCACGCCGATCAGGTCCCGGTTGCCCTGTTCGGACTGCGCGAGCGTCGGCGCGGTGCGGCTGATGTAATCGCGATCGGTGTTCGAGATGCCGGGGCCGAGCGAACCGCCGAGGCCGTCGAGCACCACCTTGTTCGAGAGGGCGTCGAACACTTCCGCAGCGGAGGCGGCGCGGGGATCCTTCACACCGAGCGCTCCGAGGAACTGGTTCGCCCGCTTCATGCCCTCACCGCCGACACCGGAGTAGAAGCCCGGCGTCTTCATCGCCTGCTCCATCAGCGCCAGGGTGTTGAGGGTGGATCCGGCGTTCCGGCCCTTCGTGGCAAGGTCGAGCTGATACTCGCCGTATCCCTTGCCGACCGTGGCGTCCTGCGCCTTCTCGGCACCCATGTTGATCGTGGTGCCGGCCTGGTTCACCGCCGAGACCTTGCCGTTCGCATCGCGCTGGTACGAGCCGGCCGGCAGCCCGAGCCGGACCCGCTCATCCTCCGGCACCATCGACACGGATTTGTCCTCCTGCCGCTGGAGCGCGACGGTGCGCTGTCCGGTGCGGCGGTTGACGCTCCAGGTGTTGCCGGCTTCGTCCGTCTCGGTGCCGTAGACGTCCTGCGGCTGGCCCGCGGCGGCACCCTCTGCCTGCGCCTGGGCACGGGCCCGGATGATGCTGGGATCGTTTTCGCGCCCATGGTTCGGGTCGCGGACGATCTTCAGCGCTTCGGTGACGAGAGAGGTGTTCGAGCCCGCCGCCAGCGCTTCGGCGTCGGACAGGTCCGGGAAGGCGCGTTTCAGGATCTGGGCGTTGCCCTGGAGGGCGCCCGTCTCCTGCTGAAGCTTGCGCTGCTTCAGCGCGAGTTCGGCCTGCGCCAGATCGGTCGCTACCCGAGCTTTCTGGGCGGTCTGGTGATGCTGAAGACCGGCGCCGACGGCAGGGCCGAACCCCGGCGTGGTCATCAGCCCCATGCCGATCGAGGTGAGCAGCCCGTCGGTCGAGCGGATGGCGCCGGCAGCCTTGTCGAGGAAGCCAGGTTCCTCGCGGGTCGGCGCGGTGGCGAGGCCAGCCTGGGGCTGGGGCGCGGCCATGATCGGCTTCGCGCCCTCCGCCGGCAGGTCGGCCTCAGGGTTACCCGAGAATTCGGGAGGACGGGTCGGCGGCATCGGCATGCGCATCGAGGCCGTGGGCGCCTGCGGGGCCGCTGCCTTGGGAGCAAGGCCCGGAAACCCGTAAGGAGCCGGGGCGGCTGACCCCGACCCTTCGAGGCGGCGCACGTCGTTCTCGGTCTCCGCGATCGCGGGTGGAGCAGCCTGAGGGCCGGCCACCGATCCGCTCATCGGCATGGGACTGAACAGTCGCGCGACGTCTTCCGGGCGCATGGACGCTGTCCCGAGACCGACGGGGGATGCGCTCACCGTCCCCTCGAGACGGCGCACATCGTCCTCGGTTTCTGCAACCGCGGGGGCGAACGGTGCACCGCCGACCGGCCCGCTGAGCGGCATACGGTTGAACAGCCGCGCCATGTCTTCCGGACGCATCGAGGCCGCGCCGAAACCGAAGGGGGATGCGCTCACGGCTTAAACCTTCCCGTAGAATTTCGAGGCGGTGTCCGCGCCGGCCAACGCGAGGCCGATGAACTGCTGCAAGGCGCTCGGCTGCGGGATCTTCTTCGTCTCCTGCCCGACGACCGTTCCGCCGAGCCCGGCAGCCGGGAACACGAGGCTGCTGGCGAGCCCAAGCGACTTCCACGGCGCGGCCTGCGTCTCGTCGAACAGCTCGCGGCTGGCGTCGATTTCCTCCTGGCGGGCGGCATCGCGTGCCGCACCGACGGTGGTGACATCGCGACCGCCTTGGGTGAGGGCGGCCTGCATCGTCGGCACCATGCCGGCAGCGGCGAGCCCCGCCGCCCTGTCGCCCTGCGCCCCCGAGAGCAGCGCGCTCGACTGCTGGAGCCGGCGGGTGATGTTGTCGGCATCAAGCCCGGCCAGCGCGGTCTCGCCCGTCAGCGCGTCCTTGAGCGCGCCCTGCGCCAGCCCGGCGCCGGTGGCGGCGATCGAGGCGTTGCCCTGGTTCACGCCCGCGACCTGCCCCATCAGCGAGCCGGCGAGGCCCGCGCGGGCGTTTTCGGCCGCGTCGATGGCGGACGCCGCCGAGGCCTGGCGACCCCGCTCAGCGTTGTAATCGGCATACCGCGCTTCGGTGCCGATCCGGTTGGCGGAGTCGGCGATGGCCCCGGCGAACCGGCCGGAACCGTAGCGACCGGAGGCGGCGAAGCGCTGCGCGACGGCGGTGCCGGCCTCGTTCGCTCCGCGGGAGATGATCGATTCCAAATAGGGATTGCCGGCGTCGAGGTACTTGCCGTCGGCGACGTCCTGGAGGGAGCGCTGGGTCTGGGACGAGCCCGAGGCCAGCCCGGCGGCGAGGCCCGCGACCGGCTTGGTGTCCGTCGCGTAGGAGCCGCCTGCCATCGCGGCCCCCGTGGTGGCCGCGACGTTGTTCGGATCGGACAGCTTGCCGACGATGGCCGAGGTGCCTCCCCTGTTGACCGTCGTGTCGATCCCGGCGAGCCCTGCGGTCGCGTCCCGCGTCGCCGCGGTCGTGCCACCGGAATCGGTGAGACCGTTGACGAAGCCCGCACCGGACTGCGCGACACCGACCCCGGCCTGAGCGCCGGACTTCAGCATGTCGAGCCCGGCCTGCGTGTCGGACCCGAGCCCGGCGGTGCGCTGGCCCCCGTAGACCGCCGAGCCCGCACCGGAGTCGAGCAGCCCGTTCGCCCGGTTGACGATGTTGGTGGCCGCCGGGATGGCGGGGGCCCAAGGCGTCGATTCCTGCTTCGTGTTGGTGGTCTGCGTCTTCGATCCGCCGCCGGGCATGGTCAGAGGTCCTTGGACAGAGAGATCAGGGGGCGGCGGCGGTAGCCGCGGAAGATGCGTTCCCAGCCCGGACGACCGCACAGGTGCACGCTCATGGCGCCGAGGTGCCGCGCCCAGGCCTCGAAATCGGGGATGACGTGCTGCCACGCCCGCAGCGAGCCGCCGCCCGCCGCGACGAGTTCGCAGGCCACGGTGCCATCGGCCTGGAGACAGAACCGGGCGACCGCGGCGGCGAGGATCGTGTCGTCCCGGCAGGTCAGCAGGAGATGCGCCGCACCGGCCCGGCAATCGGTCAGCAGCGTGTCGGTCGAGATGTCACCGACGCTCCGCTCGCAGGCCCGGCGGAGATGCGCCTCGACGGCGGGCCAGTATCGCACCGCCTCGACGGGCGGGATGGCGTAGAAGCGGATCATGGCTTCCGCACCTCGAAGCGGACCCGTCGCCCCTCCGCTCCGGCAGCGTGGCCGAGCGTGAACGAACCGCGGCCCGTCGAAAGGACGTGGATCCCGGCCAGTGCCGCACCGGCATCGAGCGGGGAGAGCAGCACGAGGCTGTTCGGACCGCACCGCGGATCCAGAACCTGCGTGGTGGAGGCCGCCGCGAGCGTCGCCTCACCGATGGCGTTCGAACTGCCCTGCGCGAGATCGCGGATCGCGCGGGTGATCTTCGCGAACGAGGTCTCGAATTCGCCGGGGACGATCATCGGCCGCCCTCCTCGACGACGTCGGCCTCGACGCCCGTTGCATAGGACCAGGTCGTGCCGGCCGGGATGCGGAAGCGGGCCCGGTGCACTCGCGCCGAGACGCGGCACGGCGACCAGCCCTCGACGTTCGGGGGCCGCTCCCTCGCATAGACCGGCGCGTCCGAAGCCTTCAGGCTTTCCCGACCGCCGACGGCGGCGCGCCAGTCGTCGGCATCTGACGACAGGCGGACGCCGCGCGCGAAGGCCCGGTTCGGCAGGAACGGGCGAAGGTCCGGCGTCTCGAATTCCGCCTCGAGCGGATCGCCGTTGAACAGCGCGAGCCGATTGTCGGAGGTGACCATGCCGAGCGCGGGCACGCCGCCGGCATAGGTCGCATCGTCGAGCGAGAGCTGCCCCTCGTCATCGAGCGAACCCGCGATGTCGTCGATCGACGTGGCGGGCGTGGCCGCGACGAGGCCGGCGCGGATCGAGAGCGTGACCGGACCCGCCCACCGGTCGAGCAGCCAATCGTAGACCAGGGCTTCGCCCAGCACCGTCGGATCGGCGGCCGGCGCGCCCTTGAGGCGATAGGCGAAGAACATGCGCGGGCCGGTCGCGTCGCGGATCGCCAGCGTCGCGGCGATGCGGTTCGGATCCACCCTGGACAGGAAGAACCGATTCACGCGCTCCGCGCCGATCGGCGTGGAGGTCGAGCCGGCGAACGGGAAGGCGTGGAAGCCGTCGCGATCGACGAAGAACACCCGACCACCGACCCGGGCGACCGCCGAGGGCGAGACCGCGCCGCGGTTCTCCTCGAGCACGGTGAAGCCGAACACCGCCTCACCGCCCGCGAAGTCCATCCGGCGCGTGGTGCGCTCCTGCAGGAGGAGACCGCCATCGCCGCCGGCCAACCCGGTGACGGCACCACCGTCGGGGAAGCTCTGAATGTCCCCGTCGTGGCCATCCTGGACGCCGAGCGGCCAGGAGGCGGGATCGCCGATGTCCGACCACTGCACCGCGTTCGGGTCGGAAGCGAGGTTCCCAAGCACCAGGTACTCGCGCACCACGGCGACGAGGCGGGCGCGCGGCGGCGGAAACGCGCCCCCCGCGCCGAGATCCCGGAATTGCTTCTCGATGTCGACGTCGATGACCTGGGGCGGGGCGCCGAGATGCACCGCGACGAGGAGCATGCCGTAGAGCGCGAACTGCCAGGAATCGTCCGTCGGCATCGAGTACGTGCGGGCCGCGTTCGACACGTCGACCCACTCGCCCCGTCCGAGGGAGCGATAGAGCTTGGTGCCGGTCCCGGCGAAGTAGACCGGCGTGCCGAAGCGCGGGGAGATGACCGCGACCGCGCCGCGACAGGCTGCGGGCAGCGCTACCGTGATCGGGACCGGCGACAGGATCGGCGCGTAGCCGTCGGCGCGCGGTACGACGTTACGGGCGACAGCCGACACGGTGGCATCGACCGAGGCGACGTCCGGCGCGTATGGGGCGAGCGGGGTGGCGGGCACGGATCAGCTCAGCGCTTTGGCGGCGACGTCCGCCTCCATCTCGGCCGTCTTCTCGGGACGGCGCCCGACCTTGCCTTGGCTCGAGCCGCCCATGAGCAGCTTGAGCCGCTCGTCGGCATCGGCGCGCCACTTCGCGGCGTTCGCCTCGTCCTTCTGGAATTTGTAGGCCTCAGCCAGCACCCCGTAGAGGTAGAGGTGCGGCGCCTTCGCGATCAGCCAGTTGGTCTGGGCGCTCGCCGACAGCGGGGGGATCTGCCGGTAGAAGGCGAGGTCGATTGATCCGGCGACGAAGGGCTTGATTCGGACCGCGCCCGCCAGGACCGTGAAATACTGCGGCGGGCCGTTCGGGCGGTAGCGGAAGGTGAATTCCGGGCTGTTCGGCTCGAAGAAGCGAAGGGAGCGCGGGCGCAAGCCTCCTTTGGCGCCGGTCCATTCCGCGCTGATCCACTCGACATAGTCGGCCGGGACAGGAGCCCCCTTGAGCGTCGCGTCGAGCGCGATGGTGGCAACCTGCTCCATCCCCGGCGCCTTCAGGGCCGAGTTGAACCGGTTTTCGGTGAGCTGCACGAAGGTCGGGAAATGCTCGTCGATGTCGCTGCGGGCGAGATACGCGCCCACGGCGTCGAGGAGCGTGTCGAACGACGTGATCGTTGCCGGATCAGCCATGGTGTTCTCCGGGCAGGCCAGCCCGGTCCCCTGCGCTGCGTGGCGCCGGCAACGGGACGATCGGGATGGGAGGGGCCGTCAGAGGTCGTGCGCGGCGATCCGGCCGGACGAGGCGATGACGTTCGAGCGCGCCCGCAGGCGGCCCTCTTCCTCGCTCACGAGGACGCCCTGTGCCTGCGCGAGCTTGGCGTCCTTCAGGCTGTTCAGCGCGAGGTGCCGCTTGGCCGACGCCGCGATCAGGCTGCCGGCCTCGTCGGTCCAGGCGTTGCCTTCGTCGAGCGGCGGCACCGGCAGCAGGACATGCGCGGTCAGGCGCACCGTCCATTCGCCGGACGGCATCGGCCAGAGCCGGAGCGACCGGTCGAAGTAGGAGAACCCGCAGGGCCGGGACGGTGCCGCGGGATCGTCGAGCGCCTCGATGGACGTTTCGGGAATGCGCCGGAGCGTCGAGACTTGGCCATTCTCGATGAGAACGGCGCTGTCGATCGCCATCAGGTCCGGGATCGCCGGGGCGTCGCCGGAGCCGTAGACGTCCGTCCCCGGTAGGGTCACGAACGTCAGGATCTGCTCGTTGAAGAAGAAGCGGACCGGCTGGTAGTGCCGGATCGCCCGCTCAACGGCGCGGAGGACCTGCGGCTCCAGGTCGGCCCGCTCGATGTCGTCCTCGATCTCCGCGACGAGTTCGGCCAGCGTCGGGCGGTTCTGCGCGTCCGGCATCGGCATCGCTCGGTTCGGGAGGAGGGGGCGGCGGGGCCGGTGGCTCCGCCGTCAGGAGCGCGGCGGCCGCAAAGTGCAGCCAGACCAGCGACATCAGGCGTCGTTGTTCGGCGCGTATTCGAACACGAGGGTCGCGGCACCGGCGGCCGGACCGCCCGTGATCGTGCCGTAGAGCGGGGTGTCGGCCGCCAGCGGACCCTTGAGGGTGCCGGTGTCCGGACGCTTCACGCCCGCCGCGGTCACGGCCGAGTCGGCAGCCGCGACGATGTCGTTGCCGCCCGGCGTGGTGCCGACGATCAGCGCAGCGCCGGCCGAGAACGCGGTCGAGACGAGCACGAGGGTGCGGGAGATGAGCGCGCCGGCCGGGAGCGCGGCGGGCATCACGAAGGTGCCGTTGGCGAAGGTGACGGAGCGGCGGACGTAGTGGATTTCCTGCTCGCGATACTCGCGCGCGGGCGGGTTGGACGGGGGGACGTCGGTGGCCATGGCGGGCCCTCTTCAGGATGGGGGGAGGAGGACGCGCGGAGCCCGTGGCCCCGCGCGCTGATCACTCAGGGGAGGGCGATGCCTCAGGCCGCGTCGGCGGGCTTGGCGTAGGTCGGGATGACGATCGTGCCGAAGTCGTCGCCGTTGTAGGTCGTCTTCTTCATGCCCCAGATCGCCCAGGCCGAAACCTCGAGGTTGCGCTTGTGGTCGAGCAGCTCCTCGTTCCAGCGGTAACGGGTGTCCCCGCCGGCCTTGCCGTAGGCGATGGTGGCCGCCTGCGCGCCGAGCAGCACGGCGCGGCGGGTGTTGGCGACCGCAGACTTGCCGTCGGCCGAGACGCCCGCGGTGATGTCCTGGGCCTCGCGCAGGATGACGCCGTTGTACTCACCGAGCGCGCCGGTGAAGATCGGGCTCTCGCTCGACTTGGCGCCGGCCATCGCCGCCTTCTGGATATCCAGCCACTGGCCCGCCGAGGTGTTGGTGCGCAGCGAGGTGATCTGCTCCGAGGCGAGGTAGAGGATGTAATACTTCTTCCCGTTCACCACGACGGGGCGGATCATCACCTTGCGGCCCTGGCCGCCGGTCTTCGCCAGCTCGACGGAGCGGTCGATCAGGTCGAGGGTGAAGATGTCGCCTGCCACGAGGGCGGCGTCGTTGGCACGGCCGTTCGGACGCATGATGCGACCGGACGACGGCGCGGTGACGACGTTGTTGGCGGTGAACTTCTTGCCCAACTCGTTGGCCGGGGTGAAGCCGCAGACGTGGTTGAAGAAGCAGACCGTCTTGCGGGTCTGGAACCAGTCGGCGAGGCCGGCACGGGCCTGCTCACGGAGATCGAACGGCACGCGCTGCTGGTCGATCGTGTTCTCGGACTTCACGCCGACGACGTGACCGAGCTCGTCGATCGTGACCTTGTCGGAGTTGGTGCCGAGCTGCTCGCCGTTGCCCTCAGCGACGTCCGAGGACGAGAAGCCGGGGCCCTTGAGCTGCATGCGCAGGCCGAAGGTGACCTGGTCGCCGTTGCCCTTCTTGGTCTCGGTCTTCTCCTGAACGACCGAGGCGTCGGAGGTGCCGATCAGGGGATCGATGTCGATGGACTTGTTGGCTTCGACCGCGAGCTTCTTCGACCAGAGCTTCACGGCCATCGGGTCGTTCTGACCGAAGGCGGTATAGGACATGGGGGTGCCTCTGAGGCTTGGGATTCCGTGGGAAGGGGCGTTGCGGGCGTGCGTCGCGCCGCGGACGGAAGCCGGGCCCCATGTGCCGTTGGGGACGGTGGTCGGACGGGAGCCGTAACGGGGCTCAGGCGGAGGCGCTGACGCGGCTTGGGCGGATCGCGTGACGTGCGATCAGGCGAAGCGGCATGCGACGGCGCGCCGGTCCGCGGATCGCGGGCAGCGTGTCGAGGATGCCGAAACTCGGAGAGATGCCGCAGACGGGGCCTGTGTCCGCACGTCTCGCGACGGATAGTCCTTGGGGCTGTTTTGCCCGTCGGGTCAAGGGGGTCGCCGGCTGCCGCAGCGGGATGGTCCCACCGCGACAGCCTCATTCAGCCGTTCGCTACGTCACGCTGGGCGGTTTTGCTCCAATGCCAGCTTGGCACCCGTCTCCATCCGATAGTTGTCATAGATGACAGCCTGAGAGGGGATCGGGGCGAGGTATTCGCCATAATCCGCTGCACCGTTCTTCTGATTGCTCGGGAAGTTCTGCGCAGCGAAGTAGTTACCGTTGATGACGATCGCCGTGTTTTGGCCGGGGAACGAGATGTCATAGTTCGGATCGACGAACACATTGCCTGTGATCGTGATCGTCACGCCGGCGTCGATTGCAGCGATGTCAGCCAGCCTCACGGCCTGAACGTGTCCGACGCCGCGACGCATATCGAAGTAGTTATCTTTGACGACGATACTGCCCTTGAGCGTGCGCGGCACCACGTTCGGGAGCACCTGAATGCAGTCGAAGTGTGGGTCTTCGAGCTGAGACTGGCCGCCGCCGAAGAAGAAGTTGCCCTGTACGGTGCCACCACCTTCCGACAGGCGGATGTGGTCCTCCGGCATGTTCCAGAAAGCATTATCCTTGTAGGTATGCGATCCCGTACCACCGGGATGCATGACGAAAGTCTGCGCGCAGCCCGCCGCGTCTTGGATACTGCCGCCGATGTCGTTGTTGATCAGCGTGTAACTGCCGTTCTGGCGGTTATCGATCGCGCAGATCTTGGACTTCGCAGGCTTGATGACGTTCTGCGAGAACGTGAGGTTGAGCGGCGTACCTCCCGAGGCCGGAATGCGGAACGTCCAGTCGTCCTGAAGCAACCAATCCGAGATCGTCGTCTGGTCGGACGGGATCGAGCTTGTGAGATTGATCCACTTGTTCGTCGTGTCTCGCTGCCACCCGGTCGGCAGGGTCGCCGTGGCCGCGTCCTTCAGAGCATTCGTCGAGGTCCGCCCGACCAAGCGTCCGTTGGCATAGGCGCCGCCCTCGTAGAGGTTCGAGCCCGGCAGAGCGCTTCGGATAGCCGAAGGCAGGTTCGCCAGGTTGAGGGGCGCCGGATCGACGACCGCGTTGACCCACCCCATGAACTGCTTCCAGGGGACCACGGCCTCCATCGCGATCTTGATGTGATGCTTGGTGCCGGGATGGAGGCCGGTTCGGTCGTTCAGCGCCGCGGTGACCCGAGTGCCGGCCGCCATGGCCGTGCTGCTGCTGCCGGAGAGCGTCACGACGTTGCCGTTGATCGTCTTGACGATCGCGTCATAGGACCCGGTGCCGCCCGGGTTCACGATCAGCATTTCGCCGAGCGAGATGCCGGTGACGCTGGCGAGCGTGACCGTGAGGTTGTTCGCCGCGCTGTCGACCGTGATCGTCGTGTCGAAGGGGACAATAGCGAGTTTGTCGCGGTTCGCCCCGGTGTCATAGGAGCCGGGCCGCCACGCCGCGAACGAGCCCTGGATCCACCCCTCGGAGCGGGCCTGCGCAGTCGGATCGCCGTTCGCAGCGCCCTTGCCGATGATCTCGTTCGCGGTCCAACGGATGCCCGGGGACGTGCCGCCGTTGTACGCGTCCGATGCCTGTACGTTCTGGCCCGCGAGGGACTGCCAACCATCCGACGAGGAGACCGGACGGGCCAGCAGCTCGGAGTGATAGATCGGGACGCCCGGCCACTCCGTTTTCAGCACCTGCCAGAAGCCGGTGAGCCATGAATACGGGTTGGCGATCGACGCGGAGTTATTGCCGTGGTTCGAACCGATGAACGTCATCGGCGGCTTGTTCGAATTGACCGCCGTCACCTTGGCGACCGCGTCGAGCTTGCGGCTCCAGTTGGCACGGGTCGACCAGTCGCTCGGCCGCGCGCCTTCAAGGGCCAGCGTGCCGAACGCGATGCGCTGGGAATTCGTGTTGTCGTCGAGACCGCGCTGCCAGTAGCCCTGCGTGCCGCGGGGCGACATGAAGCCGGTGATCGAATTCTCGTTCGCGCCCGCCTGGATCGAGTCGCCGGCGAGCAGGCCGACGGGACGCCCGTCCCAGCCCTTGGCGACCATGAAGGCCGGGATGACATGGCGCGCGAAGCCGTTGGCGGTCAGCGCCGTGCCATCGGTGCACTTCGCCGCGAGGCTCCCAGAAGATGAGAGCATGCTGATTTCAGCGATGTCATTCGCGCGCGAAACGCCCGCGAGCGTCGAGCCGCCCGGCGCATTCCAGGCCATCCGGCACTCGATGACCGTGTTTGCCGGCATCGTGACGGGGATGGCGTCGAGGAGGAACCCGGAGGCATCAACGGCCGGATCGACCATGAACGCTGCGTTCGGGCACTCGTACCAGGTGCCGCCGACCTTGATGGCCAGCTTTTCGTACTGATAGGCGGTCGGAAGCGCGAACTCGGACGGGTTCGCCCCTGTCGTCACCCCGTAAAACGTGGGCAGGAAGAACCGCGGGTTCGACACCGCATAGTCCGGCGTGCCGATGAAGAACGACTGCACGGAGTAGACCGTGCCGCTCCCCGACAGGGTGCCGGTCGTGGAAGGGAACCGCAGGCGCGTCGCCGCGAACATGTAGCGGTTCGGGTCGCCCGCCGCCGGGGCCTCCACCGTCACGGTGATGTTGAACGTCTCGCCCGTGCTCAGCGTGACCGTGTAGGCCTTCGTGCCGACCGAGGAGGCGGTGAGGCCGACGAGGATCGCGTTGCCGGCAGCGTTGAGCGTCAGACGGCCGTCGTTCGGCGCGATCGACTTCGCGGTCACACCGGCATCAAGGCCCGTGATCGCCGCAACCAACGAACCCGCCGACGCGCCGGCCGTGAACTTGGTGGCCGCCGGGCCGAGTCCGACGATGACGGCTGTGAACACGCTCTCGCCCGGCAGCGTCCAGGCGAAGCCGTAGCTTTCACCGCCGGCCGCCGCGGCGCTCAGGGTGTAGCTCGCCGCGCCGGTCGCCGTGACGGTGGCGGCGCCGAGTGTGGTCACCGTGCTGCCGACCTTTTTGCGGCAGACGGCGGTTGCGCCGGCCGGTACGGTGCCGGTGACGAGCATGGCGCCGACGGCGACCTTGCCGACCGAGGCAGCGGGCGAGTTGCCGCCGCCGAAGAGGTTGAAGGGGTTGCGCTGGGCCATGGTTCAGCCCCGACGCAGGACGGTGACGGAGCAGGTCGCCGAGGTGCCGGCGGCCGAGACGTCCTTGACCGCGAGGTTGTCGACGATGGCGGTGCCCTGCTGCGCATAGAAGTCGAGCAGCGAGCCGTCGTGCATCACGAGCCGGAGCGTGCCGCCGACCGAGCAGGCCAGCGCGACGCCGTCACCGGAGGAGACCGGCGTGCCGGGCGTGATCGGCGCGGCGGAGCGATAGGCCGGCACCACCGACTGCGCCAGGACGGGCAGCGGAGCGAGTAGAGCGCAGGCAAGCGCAAGGGTTCGGACAAGACGCATGGTGCGCTCCGTGGGGTCGTTCGGGGAGGGAGGAGGGGCTTAGGGGCGGTCGCCGACCCGCAGCGTGGTGCTCAGCACGGCGGTCTGGCCGCTCAGGAGCGTTGGGCGCACGCCGGGCGGCAGGAGGACGATGGCGACGACGACGCCGAGCGCGAGGATCGCCCAGCGCTTCGCCGGGGCGACGTACATGTTGGCCGGGATCAGGGCTTCGGGCTCAAGAAGGTCCCAGCGGCGATACCCGACGTTGGCGGGCATCAGTCGACGTCCGCCTCAACCGTGATCGAGAACCGCTGACCGCTCGTGGGGGTGAAAGCGGTGCGGGCCTCAAGCAGCGCGTAGATGTCCGATGCGCCCGCAGGCACGTCGAAGGCGATCGGCGGCGAGAAGGCCATGAAGCCCTTCGAGCCGTCGGAGAGGATGCCCTGCGCGAGCGTCACATCGGCGGAGCCGTAGTAATTCACGTAGTTCGCGACCGCGGCGGCGAGCACGCCGTTATCGCCAACGGCCGGCGCGACCAGCGTCTTGAACAGGTGAAGCCGCAGAGTGCCGGCGAAGGCTGCTTGGTTGGTCGCCGCACGAACCTGGATGACGCGGCCCGTCCCGCCCGGAATGCGGGCCACGCCGGGCAGGGTGATGACGTTGCCGACGCCGGGTGCGGTCGAGGCGCCGATCAGGTCACCGACCGCATAGTCCGCGGTATCGGCCGGGCGGATCAGCACGCCGGTCGAGATGATCGTGGTGCCGCCGACCTGCCCGATGTGGGCCTCACCGGGGGCGTTCGAGGTGACGAGCGGGGCCGCGGCGACGCCCAGCGGATTGCCGGAGCGATCCACGAGCTGCGTGGTGACCATGGGTGCGGGCATCGTGCCGGGCTCCGTTCAGCGTTTGATCGAGGTGACCGCCCTCAGGCGGCCTCCCCCATGAGGCGGGCGACCTTGCCCGGGTTCTTCGCCTGGAAGGCCTCGAACTCGCTCTCCGACATGGAGGCGAGCATTTCGAGCGTGACCTCGCCGGCCGGAGCGCCACCGGCGGACGACAGCGACTTTGAGGCAGCCTGCCCGGCAGCGAGGCGGGTCTGACGCTCCGCAGCGGTCTCGGCAGGGGCAGCGGCCGGGGCTGCGGGCTCCGAAGCCTTCGGGGTAAAGCCGCGCGACTTGGCGAGGGCGAAGGCCTGCTCGGCGGGCGAGACGTTGCGGGCGAAGCAGGCACGGACGAAGGACAGCTCGTCGGCGTTGGCCTGCGCGATGGCCTGCTGGTCGTTGAGGCCGAACATCTTCAGCTCGGCGACGCGACCGTGGATCAGGTAGGCGTAGGCATCGCCGTAGGTCGGTTCGGCCTGGACGAGGCGGGCGTGATCGCGCTGGAACGCGGAGACGACGCTGTTGCGCTCCTGGGTCTCGCGATCGGCCTCCGCCTGCTGCTTCTGCGCCTCCGTCATCTGCTGCTGACCGGAGGCGATTTCGGCGAGCCGCTTCTCGAGGTGCTGCACGTACCCGAAGATATCCTGGTTCGGATCCGGGACGGGCTCGGGCTCGGCCGCCGCCGGCTGGGCGGCCTGCTGGCCCTGCGGACCGGCCTGCATCGCCTGTGTCAGGAGCTTCAGGCGCTCGTCGCCGCGAGCATAGCGCTCCTGCAACTCGGCGAGTTGGCGCTCGGCATTCTTGCGGCGCTCGCGCTCCTGATGGAACGCGCCATGGCGGACGAACTTGCCCTTGTTCTCCTCGGGCGAGCCGTCTTCCGCATCGGGATCGACCACGTCGCCGGGCGCGGCAGCCTCACCGCTCACCGCAGGGGCAGCAGGAGCAGCCTCAGGGGCAGCAGCGCCACCCGGCGCCGGCTCACCGCCGCCTACGGGCGCGGGAGGGGCTTCAGCACTGCTCGCATAGGCGTCGAACGCGGCCTGTTCCTCAGCCGTGAAAGCATCATCGCCGCCGCTGTTCGCGTCGTCGTTCATGGTCGATTCCCCGTAACGTGATGGAGACGAAGGCCGGACTGACGCGCCGACCGTGCGGTTTAGCTTGGCCCAGAAACTGCTCAGCGACTTGCCGGGCCGACGTCATCGCGTTCTCGTGATTACACCTGGAAGTAACCTCAGCTCATGCAATAATGCCATTCAGTTTGCGCGTGATGTGTGAGCAGCTTAGGCTACGTCCGAATTTGCCCATTTAGTTTACGAATAAATATGCTTGAATGGAGCCGAAATTGACAAGAGAAGACTTGAGCGACAGCCTCGTGCACCTGACAAAAGTAGATTGGCATAAATGGAATGCAAGCGTACCATCTGGAAAATGTGACATGGAGAATGAAGCGTTTTTTACACTCTTGAAAATCCTCAAAGAGAAAAAACTTCGGAGCCACGACGGAATGATTAAGGGTCGCTATAAATGCGTATGCTTTAGCGAGACGCCTATCATGACCTTGCAACAGCTATTTGATAATAATCATGACAACTTTAGGTACAGACCTTTTGGCATAATTTTCAAAAAGAAATATATTTTTGATAAAGGGGGTCGGCCTGTTATTTATCAGCCAGCGGATGACTTTGAGAAACTTCACGAGGATCATCAGCATTTACATGTAACATATGACTTGAAAAATTCGCCTTCAATAGATTTTACATGGGAACGGGAGTGGCGATTTCGAAGTGATACCGGAATAGAACTCACAAAAGAATGTGCAGAAATACTTGTCCCCAATAATGGGATTCGCAAATTAATTGGGAGGTACCTACGTGAATCAACTAAGGCAGCCGACGACCCTTGGAATTATGTAGTTCTAGATCAGTATGGCGTCAAAGTTTCCGTTCCAAATTTGTCGATTCCCGAAACATAACCGAAATATCTACGCAAAAAATTACTGAAAAGATCAATTTTGACTGGCAGCATTTCCATTGGCAAATCTGGATGGTTCAGCCTCGGCTAAAGTTGTCCTCAAGCCGTTGAATCGGTCCTGTTCGGCCAGCCCACGCTCGCGATCGGCTTTCGCGGCCTTGAGACCGGCGCCGGCCGTCATGTCCTCGATTTTGGCCACTGCGGTGCGAACCGCGATCTGCCGCTGTTCCTCGGCATGCGGGTCGGTCGGCGCGTTGGCCAGCAACTCGCGCAGCTTGGCGACGAAGCTGTCGGGGAACGGCGAGTAGGGCAGCACCTCGAGGAGGACCTGTGGGGTGATCATATCCTTGATGATCGGCAGGACCTGCACGAACGTCGCCCAAACCCGCTCCTGCTGGTTCGGCGAATTTGGCGCCTCGTCGATGACGACGTCGTATTGACCCGCCGTCTTGTCTCGCACGAGCGGCACGACGCGGGTGCCCTTGTCGCCGACGATGCGGATCAGGCGCCCATCGGAGAGGTACGTCTGGATGAAGTAGAGGCGCACGCGGCCGATGTGCTTGCGGGCGCGCCGCAGGGCATCGAACAGCGAGGCCAGGATCGTCATGGCCGCCTGCTTGCGCTGGTACTCCAGCACGCCGGCCTGCTCCTGCTGCTTCGCCCCCAGCAGTTCGAGGTTCACGCCGGACGAGTCCCGAATGGACCCGATGGCGAACTCCATGAGCTGCCAGTGCCCCGACGGCAGGACCGGCAGTGGCTTTTCCTTCATCAGGCCGCCCCTCAGCGCACCGTCGGCAACCCAAGAGATGCCGCCGGGCTTGGCGTAGGAGGCTTCGAACGCGGCTTGGTCCGGCACCGCGCCCTGCTCCATCATCATCCCGCCCTTGGCTTGGCGGTTGAGCATGTCGAGGGTCTGACTCAGCCACTTGTTGGCGAAGCGCTGCGGGTCGCGCATCGGGCGCACGATGCCGAACCACGAATTCCGGTTCTGGTCGCGGTCGCCGGTCAGGAACGCGTAGCTGAAACGGTCACCGGCCGGGGCCGGACCCTGCTCCAGGACCTCCGTCCCGAGGAAGGCGCGCCGATAGCGCCGCTTCATCCGGTGGACGATCTGAACCGGCATGGCAAGCACGTTGGCGCGCCTCTCCAGCACCGCAGCCTGCTCCGGCTCCATTTCGGTCGTCTCGCCCGTGGCCGGGTTGATGGCCACCGCGATGCGAACCCGCTCCCACCACTGGCATTCGACGATCGTGACGCGCGACGTGCCCTCGTCGGCAGTGCCGGGCCGATCGATGCGACGCTCGCCGGCCCCGATCTCGCGGTGCGGCTTCCCACCGTCGCGATCCTCAGCCCATGCCGCATCGAGCACGGACGGATCGGTATCGGGGAACAGCCCCTCCGCTTCGAGGCGATCCATGCTCTTCGCGCGAAAGATCCGGCGGGCATCCGAGAGGTTCCGCTTCGTCGCGGAGGCGTCCCAAAACATCTCCAGCGGGTTGACCCGATCTTCGCAGTACGCGCCGTCCGGATCGATCTCATAATCCAGCCGCATCTCGACGGCGCCGAGCCCGCAGATCGCGCAGTCGACGAAAGCGTCGGATTCCTCGTCCTCCGCCTCAGCCTCATCCGCGAGGTAGCGTGAGCCTTCGGTGAGCAGCTCGTTCAGGGCACCATCACCGACCTCGCGCGGCAGGTATTGGATGTCCTGGCGAGCGTTGACCTCGGAGCCCGCGACCGCCTTGATGACCGGCAGGACGCGGTTGAACGTGATCGGGGGCCGACCCTGCTCCCGCAGCGCGGCCGCATCCTCCGGCGCCCACTGCTCACCTGCCACGAAGTCGTAATCGGTCCGAGCCTCAGACCGCCACTTCGAGGAGGCATCGCGATCGGCGCGGAACCACCCCTGCAACTTGCGCAGCAGCGCGGCATCTTCGAGGGCGGCCCGCTCCTCAGCGGACGCGGGCTCGCGATCGGCGTGGGTGTCCGTCATGCCGCCCAACCCGATTCTTGTGAGGTGCTGATGCGCTCGCGACGGCGGCGCGCATAAACGTCGTTGGGGCCCGCCACCGTCTCATCGGGCGCGCGCGGCTCGGCGATGCCGACCGCGAAGTAGCGGAAGGCGTCGGCGCCGTGGCTGGCCCAATCGTGCAGCGGGTTCTTTGAAAACTGCTGCGTGTCGGGATCCACGTCGTAACGGTAGTTCCGCAGCGCCTGGAGCCCGTCGGCGCACCGGGTCTCATCGAAGAAGCACCGCCCGAACACCTGGCGCGCGGCGTCGATGCCGGCGGCGACGGTCAGGCGAGGCACGATGCGGACCCGGTACTTGGCGTCCCAGAGCTGCTGCTCGATGGTGCGCTTCGAGGCCAGAAGCTCGTTCTGCGCGTCGTGAGGGAGCCAGTTCTCCCCGTAGACGTAGCCGCGTTCCTCGGAGAGCGCCTTGAGCTTGTCGAGGTAGTGCTCGAGCGCGAAGCCGCGGTTCTCGTAATAGTCGATCAGCCGGAACTCGAAGCCGACCATCTGGGCAAACCAGATCGAGGTTTTGTCCGCCCGACCCAGATCCCAGAACGTGTGCACCGGCTTCGAAGGATCGAACGGAACGCTGGTGAAGCGCCCGGCCCGCGTCGCCGCCAGGATCTCGTTCGAGTAGATCGCGCCGTCGAGGACCTGCTTGCAGTGCCCCTCCCAGACCGTCTCGTAGGCGATCGGGTCGCGGGCCAGCAGGTCCTTCGCTTCCTGCTGTAGCTCCACCGGAAACCACGGATTGTCGTACCAATTGATGGTCGCGACTTCGGAATTTGTCGGCGGGTGCGCGATGAAACGCTTGTACGTTTCGTCCTCTGCAAGTTCCGGGTTGAAGCTGATCCAGATTTCCGAGCCCGGTTTGCGGATCGTCGGTATCAGCGTGTCCCAGGACGACTTCGAGACGGTGCGGGCCTCTTCAACCCAGCAGATGTCGACGCCTTCAAAAGACTTGATCTTCGTGACGTTGTGCCGAAGGCCCTCGAACGAGAATTCGGTGCCGTTCGCCCCGATGATCCGCGTTTGCTGGACCTGATAGAAGTGGCCGAGCCCGAGCTTCTCGGCTTGGTCCTTCAGCAGCGCGTGCACGCTGTCCGCCGTCGAATTCTGGAACTCGCGGGCGCAGAGGATCCGGAGCTTCCGCTGCGCACCGAGGATCAGGAGCGCCCGGGCGAAGGCCCAGGATTTCCCGCCGCCGCGTCCACCCTTGGCGATCTTGTACCGTTTCGGCTGGAACAGGAACGCCAGCTTGCGCGGGAACTCAGCTCGGTTTTCCGGGGCCATCGATGAAGGTGACGGCGATGCCAGCATGGATTGGCCCACCCTCACCGTCGCCGTCTATGGGTTGGGTCGCCTTGCCGTACCCGCGGTCGAGGATGGCCGAAGCGGCGGAAACGCGCGCGGCCGAGGCCGCACTGTCATCCCGCATGATGCTCACCAGCGTCTCGATCGCAGCTTCGGTGTATTCACGGGCGGCGTCACGGACGCGGGCCGAAGCTTTCGGGCGACCGCCGGGATTGCCCGACTGCCCAGGTTGGAAAGCCATTGCTCGAGCCTTGTTCTCAGAAGCGCTCGACGGGCGTCAGATACGCAGCCGGGAACCAGCGCTCACCGCCGGGCCACGCGCACAGGAAGCGCCGCGGATAGAGCTCCAAGTCGACGACGAGCATCTGACGGGCGCCGGTGTTGAGCCGGACGCGCGAACCGATGCCCATGGTCATCGACCGCATCCGTTGCTGAGGACGCGGCCGGTGCGGATCACCGGCAGGGCCGGCGCCTTCGGCTCAGGCGAGGCGAGGAGCCTGCGGAAGAAGGCGATGAGCTTCACGGTCAGAACCTCGCGGAGACGTGCCGGCGCAGCTCCGCCGCCGCGGCGGCGACGTCGTCGGCGGGCGTGGTGACGAGCACGGGCGTCGCGGCCGGCAGGCGGCACACCGCCATCAGGATGCGGACGCGTTCGGCCTCGCGGCGGATCGCGCCGGGATCGCGCATGTGCGCGCCGTAGGCGGACGCGGCCGGATCGGTGCGGCCGAGGGCGACCGCTTCCGTGCGCGACATGGGGGAAGCGGTCATAGAAATTTGCGTCCGGCGTGATCGTCGAAGGCGCGGGCGCGCCGGTCGTATTTCTGGAGCGTCGTCACTGCGGTATGCCGGGTGACGTGCATGACCTTGAGGACGTCGGCCCCGGCAGCGAGCGCCGAGGTGACGAAGCCGGCGCGCAGCGAGTGGCCGGAGAACAGCGAGGCATCGAGACCGGCGGCGCCGACGTGGCGCTTGACGATGTCCGCCACCGAGCGATCGGTGAGGCGGTCCGGCAGCACGCGCCCGCCCTTGTTGACCGGACGAAACACCGGCCCGGCAATGATCCTCGCCGCCGCCAGCCACGCATCGAGCGCGTCGCAGGGCTTCAGCTTCCCACCGCGCGGGACCGCGATCTCCTGCCCCTGCCCGTCCTGGTCCGTCTTCGAGCGGCGGACGTGGACGATGATGCCGTCGGGCACCCGCTCCAGGTCGGCGACGTCGAGCGCCACCAACTCGGAGCGCCGGAGCGCCGCGGCGAATCCGATCAGGAGCAGCGCCCGATCCCGTGCGCCGGAAAGGTCGTCCGGGATCTTGCGCAGCGCCTTTTTCAGCGTCTCGACGGTCACCGGGGCCTTGCGGACCTGGCGCGTGCCAAGCGTTCGGCGAACGCCGCGCTGTGTGGCCTTCACCGCCTCCGAGGCGGTCGGGACGTCGAAGCCGCCCGCCCGATGCACCGCCGCGATCGCTGCGACGTGCAGGTTGATGGTCGCCGGCTTCCGGCCGGTATCGGCGAGGTGCGCGACGTAGGCCGCGACCGTGACCGGCTCGGCCGGCATGGCGTTGGCGTCAACGCCCCGGCACCAGGTCACGAACATCCCGAAGGCGGAGGCGTAAGCCTTCCGGGTCCGCTCGGACCGGGCTTCCGCCGCGTAGGCTCTTGCCCGATCGAGCGACACGACCTCCGCCGGTGCGGCGGGCACCAGCGCAGGGATCGTCATTGGTTTTTCGCTTGTTCGAAAGCCGAAATGGCGTTGTTTTTCGAAGCGGGATCAGCGGGTTGGAACTTAAGCTCGTCCGGCCCGGCTTATCGTCCGATCACTTCCGACAACAAAACTTAGCGGAAGCTCTGCCCATGGCAGATCGACCATATTCCGCGAGCGGATCAGCCCGCTTTTCGGGCCCGCGGCATCCGCAACTCGACGCTGAACGAGCGTCCGCCGAACGAGCGCCGGCCGGTGCCGAGGCTCAGCATCTCGGGCATGCCGATCTGCCGACGAAGCTCCCGAACCAGCCGATCGACGCGCTTGCAGTGCGCATCCTTGGCCTCGAGGTAGCTGGCGGCATCGGTGAAGCGCAGGCGACAGAAGGCACGGGCCTCCTGCTCAATCGCCGTGAGGGTGGCGTGCGCGCTCATCGAGGACCGATCATGCCATGAAAGCCCGCAGCCGTCCCGCCAGGGCAACGCCTTGGCTGTGGGGAGGTTCGAGGGCTTGATAGGGTGCCGGCCTCTTCGCCGCCGGCAAGCGGCCCACGGTTCTTTCACCGGGTTGGGGTCTGAAGCCTTGCGGCTCCCGGGTCATCGGTCGCAGCGAGTAGGTAGGGGCCGTCCCGCCGGTTCCAGAAACGACAACGCCCGGCGGCTGGAAGGCCCCAGGCGCGCGTCTCGCGACGGATAGTGAGATGCAGTGTTTCGCCCGACGGGTCAAGAACCAAACCAACGCCTCAAGACATCGCCAACCACTGCCCATCGAGCGAGCTGCTTCACGCCTGGCCAGCATGATGCAATGGTATCGCACCAATATAACAGGCGAGCCTCTGACTCAGACCTTTCAACAACGTTGCGATTGAAGCGCTCTTCACGACTGCCGAGGACGCGATCCCTGAGGGATGGTTTAGTCACTAGGCGTGATAGCGCTTCGGCGAGTACGGGGGGCTTTTTGAGCACCTCATTTTCTACCAACTCGGCCTTTTCGGACAGCTCAGTTTTTTCAGACAGCGCACCTTCCAGCGCGTCACTAAGCATATGTAAATCGGCGTATAAATTGGCAAGCTTATGACTTTCATTTTGCCAACGTTTTTCAGCAGCCTCCAAAATGAGCATATGCGTAGGCGCATGCTGTTCAGATACTGGCCTTCCACGCAATTCAGCTAAACGTAGAGCCGCAAGGTCACATTCTTTATGCTGCTCTGCGATTGCTGATTTTATTTTCTCATTCTTGAGTATGATTTCGATGCTCATATCCGGACCTCCCCACCAATACCAGCTCGAAGGGAGTCCAGAGCCATCATCGAACTATTCAGTGCTCGGTGCCCTGGCGCGCTTACAGTAAAATGCACTTTCCTTCGCCCGCCCCGCTCAGCGGTTGGCTCGCCCTGGCGAGACTCTACGAAGCCACGCTCTTCAAGCTTGTCGAGCGCCGCATAGATCGAGCCGAACGACACGGTCTTGCCGGTACGGGAAAGGATCTCATCCTGGACCGACACGCCGTAGCCGTTCGGATGCAGACGCGTAAGCGCGAGCAGTATGCGCTGCTCGAGGGCGCTCAGTTCATCGGGGTCTTTGGCCATGGGCCACCTCATATCTTCTGAAACACGAAGATATGCGATCGCCAGCAAACTGCAAGGGGAGGGTGCTACTGCTCTCGCGTGGCCCGGATCGCCTATCCCGTGGCTTCCGTCGCAGTGTGCTGCGCCTCAGGCATTGTCCTCAAAATTTTTTCGCAACCCTCCCATATAAGTCTGCCATGCCGTAAACATCTTCATTGTCTTCCTCGTATATTCTTACGATAAATAATGCGCTTCTTATTTCCTTCCCCTCATCAAATGCACCAACCGTATCAACTTCCCCCCGAGCCCAAGCAAGAGGTCGTACCGACAGAGCATATAATTTCGCAGAATCAACTATAGCTGTTGTAAAATCACTATTACTTGGCCTACCACTTTCATTTGCAATATATTTTCTAAATTCACGCAATCTTGCTTCACTTACCTGAAACCACGATATTATGTCCGCAAGTGTCAAAGCATGCTTTTCGTCGGTCGCAAGAACCGCACTTTTAATTTCGTTAATCGCCTCACTCGGACGCGGTGGCAGCGTATAACGATGTTTGTAGATGTCTAAAACATCAGGATCATTTCTGAGCGCATGAATGATCTCTGTGCAATTTTGCGAATATTCCGCCATCCGACTAAGCGCGTCGGGTAGAGCTACCCTGGCAGCAAAAAAAGCGCCGCTTTAATTGCCTATCTTCAGAATCCTTTATTTGCGCTATTTGACGATCAACACCTTTGAGTGTAGCCCAAGCTCCAAAAATTGCTAATATACCGGCTATCAATGTTTGCCATTTTTCTAAAAATGACACAAACTGAACAATAAATTCCATCACACACTCCCATCAGCCTAATCGAGTGAAGTGGATTCGCTTCGGTGTGTCTATGGGCAGAGTGGCTGCATTTTATTCCTCGACCGTAGATCTGTGCCTTGCAGATACCCGATCGCGAACCCGCGCATCACGTCCGGCGAGGTTGAGTGCGTGATCGTTCATGTGCGGGGCGTAACGGCTCTCTTCACCGCCCCAGGCGTACCCATGCCCCGCAGGAACGACCCGCCCGCGCTCGTCGGTCACCTCGCCGGTATCGTCGGTGCGGAAGAAGCGATCCACGACGGTGGCGACGCCCTCAGCTGCGAAGTCGGCATCCAGATATTCGAGCAGGATGCGGAAGTGCTCGGCGACATAGGCAGTCCCGCGCTCACCGGCCTTGCCGCGCGCTTCGGCGAACTGCCCGAAGGTCTGGCGTCCGGTCAGGACCTCGCCAAGGAAGCGAGCGCCCGGTTTGCCGACGGCTCGGACGATCTTGCCCTTGAGCTTGTCGACGAGGCGGGCGTCGTCGAGCGCGTAGATGACAGCCAATTCGTGGGCGATGACCTGGTCGCGTGACCCGGAATTGTCCCACATCCCACCGCCGGAGCGAGCGCCCGAAGCGCGCTCGAGGATGGCCTGGACTTGGCGACCGACTTCGTACTGTGAGACCGTGATGCGCCCGTGCCCGCGCTCCATCTCCAAGACATCGACGCGCCGGTTGATCGTCGCCTGAACACGCTTGCCCGGCTCCAAGGGATCATCGACCGCGCCGACGGCAGTGTCGACAGCCTGACGACGAGCAGGGCGGCCGAGCCCGGCGCCGTGCTGATAGGCGCCCGAACGATTGTAGCGGTCACCCCGCGCATCGCGTTCACGGGCAGGGCTGGCATAGCGCGAACGCTGGGCGGAGATCGACGGAAGGGAAGACGAAGCGGCGACGGACACGAGCCAGACCTCGATGAGGGCACAACCGGATCGGGCGCCCGTTATTCACGGGATCGTGCGCCGGTTTCCTCACCGTCAAGAGGTATTAACGCGCCGCGTCGTCTTGGCTGTCGGCGCGGTTCTTCGCCTCGACGATCCGCTCGCAGGCCCTGATCCTGATACGGTCGAACGTCGCCCGGCTGCGCCCGGTCCGCAGGCAGTATTCCGAGACGGAACCGCCGACCCCGCCGCCGGTCGCCATGGATCGCGCCCACAGCAACAGGATATGCCGTTCCTCGCTCTTCTCGCCGAGAACGGTGCCGGTGAACGCCAGCAGGTCAAAGGTCGCGTCTGGGGTGACGCCGGCCGCCACCTGGAGCGTGCTACCGCGCGGGGCGTAGATCGGTGCATAGGGCATCGCCCGGAACGCAGCCTTCAGCCAGCGTTCGACATCGGCACGGGTCCACGGATCAGCGCGACGGGCAGGCGGGTCAGGTCCTTCGATCCGGGGCGGCATTCAGTTCAATGTGGCGATCTATAGTCACAACTCATAGCCTTTGACGGCGCTGTGATCAGCCATGAACCAAAATTGCAGCCTTCAAGACCCGGCGGAAACACCTCATTGAGCGCGCGGTGGTCTGGGTTTGTTGGCCTGCGCAATGGCCACGCGCCGAGCTGAGTATTCAGCAGCGGTCATCGGATAATCTTGAGGCAAACCATAACGAGCCCGGTAACTTTCAGGCGTCATATCATGCTGTTTTAAATGCCTACGAAGCATTTTGTACGGTTTCCCGTCGATAAACGAAATCAAAGCGTCGCGGCCGATCGATTTTTTAATTTGATCCTGTGTAGGTATCTCCAAACTTGGCGTAATCTGCGTGCCACCATGGCGCCCGTCCAAGTTGGCAAGGGTTACATGTACGTTGGCTATCAAAGCCGGCAGATCTTTTGCGGGAATTGTATTGTTACCCACAAAGGCAGAAACTATGCTGACGACACGATCAGCAATCTTATCTCGATCATCTGGGCTGGAGTTGCCTGGAAGGTTATTTGACACCACCAAACATTCCTACGTGATACTTCAGGATAATTGATGATTATTATTTGAATTATAAGCTTATATACTTAGATAACTATCTTGCAATCCTCAAAATGATAAAGACGTTGTGAAATCCGCAAAGTGCGATCACATTGTTTTGTAGTGAGGCTTCCCACTGTGGTGTCGGCGTCCGAGCCGGCGTGAATGGGGCCGCCGAACGCCTGCCTGGTCTCAGGATCGAATGATCCGCCGCGGATTTCGCCGGTGCGGCTGGGGACGCGCCCGGTCCCGCAGCAGGTCGTGCAAACATCCGGACGGGTCTCGGCGTGCCGGTCCTCGTGCGTGGCCCAGCCGGTGCCGGCACAAGCCTCACATGGGAGGGAGAGATCGGGCATGCTCATTCTCCCCGAAACAGCCAGATCGTCACCGAGTCGGCCGGGTTGGTTTGGGCGGTGGCGACAGTGATCGAGCCACGGCGCTCGAGGTGGATTTCCCGCTCGCACAGGGCGACGCAGCGGCGGGGATAGATAGTGACCAGGGCGCCCACGGAATCGACGCGATAGGCCCCGGCGAGCCGATGGACGCCGAACAGCGCTTCCGTCGACCAGCCCAGGCGCGCGGCGTCCTCACCCCACTCGTCGATGAAAGCGAGCATGGCCTTACGGACCGCCGGCCAGACGCCGGAGCGCCCTCTCGCGCCCGGCGCCGTCCAGATCATGCCGGGACACGGCACGCGGTCCTCCGGCAGGCTGCACACGCCGATGCGCCACGAGGCGGCGAGCTGCTGCGCGTCGGTGAGGGCGAGGGCGACGCTCATGCGACCTCCGCCCCCTGTCGCGGCACCTTCGCATCGAGGCGGCCCATCAGCCGGCCCAGCGTGGCGCCGTCGGCCGCGTCACGGAGTTGCGCGCCGAGATGGTGGAGGTGCGCCTCGCGAGCCTGCGCGACCTCCTCCGGCGCGGGATGGGCCCGCTCGCGCTCCGCATCGGTGGTGGCGCGCGTGTCGCGCCAGTTCGCAGCGATCGCCTCAACCTTCGCCCGGTCCGCTTCAGACGGCGGCTCGAAGACCTCAGCGTCGAGGATCTGGCGGACGTGGACGAGCTTGAGATTGTGCAGGAACAGACCGCGGCGCGCCTCTTCGGCGAACTCGGCCGGCGACGGGCGAAAGGCCCGATTCCAGGTGATGATCGTCTCACCAGACCGGAAGCGCTCGCCCGCGCCATGGATGGCAAAGAGCGGGAGGCCGGCCAGACCCTTGATGTACTCGTTCACGAGGATCTCGTTGCCGACGTCCTCGCGCCCGCGGCCCAACTCGAAGCCCAGCAGGACCCGCGAAACCGTGACATCGACGGCCGTGGGGTCCGCGGGTGCTTTCCGTTCCAGCTCAAGACGCTCGGCGACGGCGCAGAGCGCTCGACGCTCGGCTGTCGTGACCGCCATATCCCGCCGCACGCAGAAGCGGTTCGGCTGGCCGTCCACCGGAACCAGCCTGCCACGCAAGGCCGGAATCTTCGCCTCGACTCGGTTCAGCGCCGGCAGAGTTCGCATCGACGGAAGGCGGTTCGACATCGAAGGCTCCGGCTAGGGATTGCTCGTGGAGGCGGACAAGGCGGCCGGCGAGGCCGGTGACGTTGGCGGGTGAGTGGCGGCCGCCGCCGCGAGGGCCGTTGAACGGCGGGTCGCGATCCGGGGGCCGGTCGAGTTCATGCCGGCGCCTGCGGAGCCGAAACTCGACCCAGGTCGAGAAATCGGCCAATTCGCGCCCATCGGCGTCCTCGATCACGTCGAGCACTACCGCGGCCTCGTCCCGGGCGATTCCGAGCCAATGGCCGATGAGGCCGCGCGCCGAGCGACGGGACCGGCCAGTGTTGGCGCTGATCAGGTCCACGCCGATCGTCAGCAGGGCTTGCCGGTTCGACCGAGCCAGTTCCGCCGCCTCGCTGCCCGCCTGCCCGGCATCGCCGGCCGAGCCGTCAGGCTCGGAACCGGGGGTTGGGGAGGGATTAAGGGTGGGGTGAGGGGGTGCAGGGGGAGAGGGGCGACCATCAGGGGAGGGGCCGGGGGGTAACGCGTTACCGCCGTTACTTGCGTTACGGTGCGTTTCACGGTGGCGCCGGACCCGTGCCGCCGTCAGCGCCCGCCGCTTCTCCGTCCTGGCATCGACCTCTTCAGCCTCCGCCTTCTCATCGGCCGCGACGGCCGCGACCAGCATCTCCGCCGAAGCACCGGCCGCGAGCATCGCCCGTAGAACTTCCGATCGAATGGCCATGGCTCTACTCCGCCGCGACCGGCAGGGGTTGGGATTCAGGCTCGTCGACGAAGTCCTCCCAGGAGAGGCGGCCGAGCGTCGTCGGACCTCGATGAGAGCGGTCCCAGACGAACCAAGCGAAGGCCGTCATGCTGGTGGCCTTGGGGCCGTCCCAGCCGTCGCGGTGCATCATCGGCAGCCGCTTCCGAAAGACGTGGACGCGGGCCAGTGTGCCGGTGTCGAGCAGAGAGCCGCGCGTGATCCCTTCGTAGAAGGCGAGCCGCAGCAGCATCATCACCCGCGGGCAAAGCTCGACGGCTTTCTCGGCGAAGGCGCGGGCGTGCTTGTAGGGAGGATTCGTGACGATGCAGTCGACGCCGAACGGGGCGCCGTGCAGCTTCAGGAAGTCCATTTCGGCGACCTGACCAGGGCAGCCGTAGGATACGAGATCGGTTGGCACCACCTCGTGGCCAGCCTGAACCAGTTCGCGGACGATGGCGCCGGGCCCGCAGGCCGGCTCCCAGATCCGCTGCGGCAGCCATTCGGTTGCGAGCAGCGCCCGAACCGCGACGCCCGGCGTCTCGTACAGATCGTTTCCGCGCTCGGCGTGCGGGTGAGCCTTGTTCTCGCGGTAGCCGCTCATGCGGCGGCCCTCGCGACCTGGACACGCACAACGCCCCATCGCTCAAGCACAGCGATCGGCTCATCACGGCCACGGGTGACGACGCAGGGTATACCGAGGCGGTCGCACCGCTCTCGGAACGCGATCTGCGCATCGCTCTCGACGCCGCGCGCTGTCTTCAGCTCGATGAAGCCAATCCGGATCAGACCGCCAAGCACGAGGAGATCGGACAGCCCGGCGGTGAGGCCCGCTTGCCCAAGAGCGCCCGCGTTTGGGATGGCGGCCACGAGCGTGTCCGGCAGGCCAAGAACACGCCAGTGCTCGACAACGGCCGACTGGATAGCGGATTCGCGGAGGTGCGGGCGCTTCATGGCTCAGCCCCGAGCCGCGACGTAATCTTCGAGATCGACCTGAGCGCCAGCCTCGCGCATCTTTCGGGCGGCCTGACGCATAATCGGACCGGCATCCCGGCCGATGGTGACGGTAACGCCTTCCATGCCGGCGAAGGCATGGTTCAGCGTCTCGCCGATCCGTCGGCGCAGTCCGCTTTCGCTGGCTCGAGACCGAGAGGATTCGCGCTCGATCGCAGCTTGGCCAAGCGGCGTGTCCGCCAGCATGCCGAGCGCCTGCATGTAGAGTTCGAGGATCGCCTCCTCCTCCATGCGCTCGTCATAGTCGCGCTTTCGAAGGCCGATGATCTTGCGAATGATCTTCGTATCGAAGCCGTTGGCCTTGGCCTCCGCATAGACATCCTTGATGTCGCCCGCGATGCCGGCCTTTTCCTCTTCAAGCCGTTCAATGCGCTCGACGATGGTTTTTAGTTGATCGGCTGCAACGGACGACGGATCGACTTGCGGCAGGGCCGTAGATTTGGCATTCATTTGGCTCACCATGACTTCGGCATTCGACCGCCCGGCACCCGCTCCCCAGCAGGCCGGGCGGTTCGCGTTTCAGGGGTTGGCGGTGGCGGCAGCCGGGATCGTCGTCCCCGCGCCGCACATCCGGATCCGATCCTCAGCCGCGGAAAGCAGGCGGAGGGCTTCCCGCAGGTTCGCCCGCTCGCTCCGGGCGGCCGGCTCGTCGCACCCGTGCAGCTCACCGCAGCGGCGCACGACCTCGTCCCGGAGGCTGGAGACCTTTTCGGCGATGGCGGCGAGGGGCGAGGCGCCGGACATGATCAGCCGAGGCGTCGCTCGATGCGGGCCAGCGCGTTTCGAATGCGGACGATCGGATCGCGCACGGCCTCGGCACGCTCATTCAGCGCGTCGGTCAAACAGTCGATATCCCGACGCCCCTTCGTCAGACTCTCCCCTGTCGGGGCGACGCCTGCGAGATGGTTCGCGAGCCGCTCGGCATGATCCGCGGCACCGTTCGCCAGCTCGCCGATATCTGTCAGCACAGCCAGGGCACCGCCCAGCGTCGGCGCCGCTACCGCCATGCCGCCGACAGGACCGCTTTCGTGGGACGCCATTCTCGTGGCGGACGCATACTGATCCATCGTCTCTTCCTCAGGTTCGGCGGCTCACGGCCGCGGGTCGGCCGCCCGGAACAGCGGCAGATCGGTCAGTTCGGGGGGAGGCCGCCGTCGCGACGACCGAGCACGCGTGCCCAGAGGCGGCGGCACCAGGTCGTCACCGCTGTCGTCAGGCTCGACGGCAGCCGCACGCAGAAGAGCACCAGCCGCGCGAACAGCAGGGTGGTCAGGCCCGGCGACGATGGCGGTGAGCGCGGTTTCATCGGCGAGCTTCCTGAGTTGCCGCTCGCGTTCGGCGGCATGGGCGGCTTCGAGCCTGGACAGGACGTGAGAGGCGATTTCCTTGGGCGGCCGGTATTTGAGCGCCCAGACCTTCGAGAACGGGACCTTGGCGCGCGCCGCGACCCGCTTCATTGCGTTGCCGGCGTCGCCCCAGCCCTTGGCTTCCCAGCGAACGAGATCATCGGCCCAGGTCTGAGCCCGTGAGACGTCAGCGCTATTCATTTGCGCCACCCGCAAAAGCTTTTTGCACACCTGCAAATCCCCCTGTGGTTACTTCGAACCACTGGAGGAGGAGACGCAGGTGCGGAGGGAGGACGAACGCACGAGGTACACAGGCGCGACCGCTACTTGCTGGCAGGCGTCGGCGGGCGCGCGGGATGAGAAGGGCCGGAGCCCGCAGGCTCCGGCAGTCACGGAAGGAACCATCCAAGACGGATGTGCCCTCGCGGGCCACGGACGCATCGTGAAGACGATGCGAAGAGGGGAGGCGCCGACGACCATCGGAAACGGGGGCCATCGACGCCACCGGCCGGGTCATTCCAGCGCGGTTCGAAAGGGGAGCGCGGCGGACGCTTGGGGGCTTTAGCGCACCCGCCGCGCACGGGAGGCCAAAGCCGCCCGATGACAAGAACGTTACCGGATTGCTGAAGGGGTTTGGAACGTGGGCACCTTGGCCGCCGTATCGTACCCGAACGCCTGTTTTGGGCGCAGAAGGATCCTCGATGGCTTGGCAAATGCTGAATGTGACTTGCCCGTATTTGAAGGAAATGTGGTCAATACTACAAGCAGATCGCGCCGCCGGTATCGCGGCGACCAGCTTGGAAGTTATGAAAGATTTATCAAACTTGGAGCACCGCGCCATAGCAGAGCGCGCGAACCCAGATACCTTGACAGTTTTATCAGTGTTTCGAGAAATCGCTACAGAGCAAGCCCTGGCGCTATTCCCACCACGTGCGCGGGAAATCTGACCGGGGGTATTCACGGCAGTCGCTCCACGAACCAGAGCGCGCCGGCCGCGAGGATTTCGACGCCGCCCAGCACGAGCGGCAGCGCAGCGCCATGCTTCACCGCGAGGGCGATGCAGACGACAGCGGAAGCGGCGAGGGCGAGCGGGGCCATCTCAAGCGCCCCGCAACATCAGGCAGGCGAAGCCCGCCGCGAGGAAGCACGCGCAGGCCGCAGCGGGCGGACGACCATCCGCGCCGCCCAAGCGGGTCGCATGCTCCCGCTGGGCAATGCCTGCGGCCAGGGCGGCGAAGTAGAGGGCGGCCGCGCTGCTCATCGCCCGCCCCCGAACGCGTCCCAGGTCGGGGCCCGGCTGGCGACGATCCTGCCGCCGCGCACCTGCGCGTCGTGAGCGCCCTCGGACACAGCGCACAGCACGCCGGAGATGCGCCGCCCGTCGCGCGTGGCGACGAAGTGCCGGGCGTAGAGCTGCGACCAGTCGCAGGGGCGACCGAACACGGGTTCAGCGGAAGTCTCGACGTGTTCGAATCCCTCGTCACGAAAAGCTTCGCGCGCAGCCTGGGGCTCAATCGCGCAGGCGCCGAGCGCCAGGAGCGAGAGCAGGGCGAGCGTGGAGCGGGGCGCGCTCATGCTGCCTCCGGCGAGGCAGGGGCAGGAATCAGGTCGGAAGCGGTGACCTTCCCACCCGTACCTTCCACAATTTTGCGGATGGTCGCGCCCCTCGGATCGCGCTCACCGCGAATGATCCGATGAATAGTCGAAGGCGGCACGCCGATCTCGGCCGCGAAGGCGGTCGGATTGATCCTGCGTTCAGCGAGATAGGCGGGAAGGTCCATTCCCCATGAATTCGCCAATTGGCGAATTTTGTCAACGGGGTTCTCGCCATTTGGCTCTGTTCGATCCCCAGCCACTCAAGCAGTTTCGCCTAATGGCAATGCCTGAGCTGAAACGACGACGCAAAGAGAAGAAGCTGACGCTGGATGCCCTGGCGCAGATCGTTGGCGTGTCGCTTTCGCAGATTCAGCGCTTTGAAACTGGAGAGCGCGAGCCAAAGCGAACCGAACTCGAAGCGTTGGCCCGTGCCTTGGACTGCTCGATTCCCGAGCTTCTTGGCGAAGAGGCGGCTGGCGCCAAAACACCGCCGCGGCGAGGTGACCTGTTACCCGTTCCTCTGGTCGGCCGAACGGCTGCTGGTATTTTTCGCGAAGTAGTTGAATTCGACGACGCCGAGCCAGATTACGTCTTTGAACCGGAAGATGAAGATTTCCCAAAAGCCAGGCGCTTCGCACTGACAGTCGAGGGCGACAGCATGGACGCTGCTGTCCCGCCTATGCCAGATGGCGCCCGAGTAGTTTGTTTAGACTTCGACCAAACCGGGCAACCCTTCGTCGAAGGAATGATTGTTGTTGTGCAGCGGGTCCGCGAGGGAGGACATCTGCGCGAATGGTCCGTCAAGCAGATTGAATTACACGACGACGAAGTTTGGTTTTGCCCAAGATCGACGAATTCTAAGCATAAGCCCATCAAAATTGTAAACGACCCCAGCAATGAGCAATGGGGCTCCATAGAGGTCATTGGATTAGTTCGCGACGTCTCAATGAGAGTACGCGTTCCCCGGATGCGTTTATCTCGCTAATTCAGTCGCTCAACTTACCGTGATGTTCACAAGTTGCATTTTCGCCCGCGAGGGCATGGACGGCTCGTGTGCAGTTGTAGAACAATGAGTGAACACTGAGGGAGAAGAGCGCGCATGTTCGACGAGGGGTCCACGGTTCGAGCGCGGTTCATAGTGCGGTTGCGGTGTCACAACTGTTTGAAGACGACCACGCGGACCATCGAGTCGCCGGACCGGGAAGACGCTCCCTGCAACGTTGAGGAGTTGCTCGAGAGCGCTTGGCTTCAGCGTCAGAGCTTTGCCTGTGGAGAGTGCGAGAACCCGATCGCGACATTGGTGAGCGTGAAGCAGGAGGACATCAACTAAAGGCCAACCAGTCGGCAAATTTCGCCAATTGGCGAGAAATGCCTTGACGACGTTTTCGCCAATTGGCAAACTTTCTCCATCGCCTCCCCAGCGATGGAGCCCCAAGTGCCCGCCGCCCCCGACTTCTGGATCGTTCGCCTCGACGGCGCCTATGCCGTCCGCTCTGCCGCCGGCATCGAGCTAGAGGGCATCCCCTGTTTGGGGGAGGCCGAGTCCCACATCCTCGACCTGAAGCACGCTGCCCAGGACGACGACGCCGCGCTCGACGACTTCGAGGCGCAGCGCTTGGCGGAGGCGGCGTGATGCTGGCCTTCCTCGACGCCCTCTCGCCGCTCCAGGCCCTTGCCGTCTGCGGCATCGGCCCGGCCGTGGGCACGCTCGCAGCGTCCTTCTTCGTCTACGAAGCCGCGTGCTTCGTGCGCTTCGCTTGGCGGGGGCGGTAATGGCCGCGCCCGTCCTCCCCTGCTGCGGTCACGGCGAAACCGCCGACGACCTGCGCCACCTGCGCAACGCCCTCGAAAGCGCCCGCTACCACGCCGAGCGCATCCGAGCCGGCGCCGACATTGGAAGCGCCGACACCTTCCAGAGCCTGGTGGCCGCCGAACTGGCCGCCGAGGCCGAGCAGCTGCGCGACGTCCTGAACGACGTGCGCCTGACCGTCACCACCTCCGCCACCCTCAGCCAGCGAGCCGCAGCATGAGCGCGCCCGAAGCCCAACCCGTGTCTACCGCCCAAGCAGCGCGCGTTATCGATGTCTGCGACCGGGCGCTCGCCCAGGTCGGCTGGGCCTCCTACTCCGACCTCGTCGCCCGCATCGAGGACCTCGAGCGACTAGCCGCGCTCCGGTATGGGCAGGTCTACGCCCTCACCTTCGATCACGAGGCGGTCGCGCAGGGCATCCACCGCAACACCGAGGCGAGCCTCGACGAGGCGATCGAGCGCGCCGCCAGCGCCGCGCGCCGTGGCGCCAGCTTCCTCCTGGAGGCGATCGCCAGCCCGGACCTCAGCGACCCGCCCCCGAACGTCGTGCTGTTCGCCGCCCACCGCATCCAGGTCGCGGCAGGTCGGCCATGAGCATCGAGCAGATACCCGCCGGCCTCGCCGGCATCGGCTTCATTCTGCTCATCGCCTCGCTGTGCGCCTCCGCGACCGCCCGTCGGGACGGTCTCCGCCAGCAGGCTACCGACGACGGGGAGAGCCGCGACCGTGGCTGATCACATCACCCTCACCGGGCTCGCGCCCGCCGGCCTCTTGGCCGACCTGCACGACGTCGGCGCCTACGGGCCCTTCCACGTCGATCCGGCCCGGACGGCCTGCGTCGTTGATCGTGAGGGCCACGGCGTCGTCACCATCGCCGCGGCCGATTGCGGTCCGGCCCTCCGGCGGAAGCTCGCCGAGCTGCTCGCGGCGGATCTCACCCACCTCGAAATCGAGGCCCGGGCGATCCGCGACCCCTTCGACCCGAATCACCTCAACGCCGTGTCCGAGCAGAGCCGCGCGCTTGGCGAGCGGCTGGCCCGGCGCCGCTCTGCTGCGGAGTGAGACCGATGCGCATCATCGACCACCGTCTTGAGGGCTTCGTGCCCGGCCCCGGCCTCTACCGGTTGAGCGCCGAGGAATACCACGCCGACCCTTGCCCGGAGCCGTCGCTGTCGTCCTCGATCGCGAAGCTTCTGATCGACCGCAGCCCGGAACACGCCTATCTCGCGCATCCCCGGCTCGGCGGGCCGCAGGAGGACTCGGACCCGACCCGCCCGAAGGAGATCGGCACCGCGGCGCATAAGCTGCTGCTCGGCCAAGGCCGCGACCTCAGGATGGTCGAGGCCGACGACTGGAAGAAGCCCGAGCACCGCAGGCAGCGCGCGGAAGCCTACGAGGTCGGCGCGTGTCCGATCCTGCAGCCCGACCTCCTCAAGGCCGAAGGCATCGCCGACCAAGCGCTCGCTCGCCTCGCCAAGGTTCCGGGCTGCGAAGGCTTCCAGAGCGCCCCCGCCGAAATCGTTGCCATCGCCCGCGACCGCTCCGGCGCGTGGCTGCGGATCATGATGGACCGCGTCGAGATCACCGACCAGGGCGCCATCATCTGGGACGTGAAGACCGGAGATCAGGCCGCCGCTCCGCAGGGACTCGGTCGCCGTATCGAAGGCATGGCGATGGAGGTTCAGGCCGCCTTCTACGTCCATGTCCTTGGGCTGCTGCTGCCGAAGCTTCAGGGCCACATCCTCTTCCGGTGGGTCTTCATCGAGAACGACCCGCCACACGCCGTCACCGTGGCCGAGGCCGATGGGGCGGGCATGCACGTCGGCGAGCGCAAGGTCGCGCTGGCCCTGCACCGCTGGAACGCCAGCCTGCGCCGCAGCGTCTGGCCGGGCTACCCCACCCAGATCATCCGCGCCGAATACCCCGAATGGGCCGCTCGCCGCTGGGCAGAGCGCGAGGAACTGGACCCCACCGTCGCGGACGTCGCTTGGTCGCTCGACAAGAGCCCGTGGCGCCCCCTCGACATGGGAGATGCCGCGTGACGTTCACGTTCGCTCCGGCTGCTTCGTTCACCGAACGGGCCGGCCTCTTCGTCTCGCTCACCGGTGGGACCAACTCCGGAAAGACGTTCTCGGCGCTGCGGCTCGCTCGCGGCATCGCCGGCAAGAACGGCAAGGTCGCCGTCCTCGACACCGAGGGCGGCCGGACGCTTCATCTCAAAGAGGCCTTCGACTTCGACGCGAACGTGATGCAGGCCCCGTTCCGCCCGGAGCGGTTCGCCGAGGCTGCGCTCGCTGCCGAGAAGGCCGGCTACGACGTGCTGGTAATCGACAGCTTCTCGATGGAGTGGGTCGGCGTCGGCGGCGTGCTTGACTGGCAGGCCGAGGAGCACGCCCGGATGGGCGGCAAGGACAGCACCAAGGGCGCGTCCTGGATCAAGCCGAAGGTCGCCCACAAGGCGATGGTCTACTCGCTCCTACAGCGCCGCATCCCGATCGTGTTTTCGATCCGGGGCGAGGAGACTTTCGTCCCGCCCAACAAAACCCTGTTCAAGTCGATCACGAACAAAGCCTTCCCGTTCGAGGTGACGGTCTCGTTCCGGCTCGCCGCTGACCGGAAGGGCTTCATCGATCTGTCCGACCCCCTGTCCTTCAAGATGGAGGGCGCGCACCGCCAAATTTTTCGCGACGGTGACCGGATCAACGAAGACCAAGGCGCCGCTCTCGCAGCGTGGGCCCGTGGCGACCAAGGTGCGCGTGAGACCCAGGCGGAGACGCCGGAGCCGAGCGAACAGCGCCAGCCCAGCAACCGGGATCGGTTGTTCACGGCCGCGCGTGCCGAAGCGGCCAAGGGCAGCGCCGCGCTGCGCACCTTCCGCGATGGCATCGATCCGAAGGCCGACAAGGCACTCGCCCCGATCCTCGCAGAGTTGGAGCGCACCGCCGAGCACGCCGACGATGACGACGGATTCCCCGGCTTCGGTGGCGTGAACTGGGAGGCCAACTGACATGGCCGACTCCGCCATCTACTGCGCCGATTGCGGCACCGAATGCGAGCAGGTCACCGGTCGCGAGGCCGGCGCCCGCGACCCCGACCTGATCGACGCCCAGGTCTGGGCCTGCCCGCTATGCCTGGAGGCGTGGGCCCCGTGCGCGACCGACGGCGCCTGTGTCGGCCTCCCGGCGGGCCCCGAGACCCGCAACGCCCGCACCGTCCTGCGCGAGCGCCAGGTCGAGCGGCTGATCGGGGAGGCCCTGCGCCAGACCCCCAACGGTCGCGCCATCGCCGAGGAGCGCGTCGCGTCCTTCCTCGCGCACGAGCTGCGCCTGCCGCTCGCCGAGGCCGCGGTCGACCGCCTCGACATCGAATGGTGCCGCCGCGCGTGGCTCGCCCTCAAGGGCGCCGCCTACGCCGACGTCGTGCGGCACGCCCAGACCTTCCGGCCGCGGAAGGCTGCCTGATGCTCGCGCCCCGCCTTGCCCCCCACGCTCCAGGAGCCCGTTCGATGCCGAACCTCGCCGACATCGCCGGGCTCGTCACCCCGGACCTCATTCGGCGCAACGTCGAGATGGCTGCCTGTCTCGGGTTGAGCCATCGCAAAAGCCGCCGAATCCTCGGGCAGAAATACGTGGCGCCGACGGGCGACGACCACGTCATCAAGCCGCGCGACTTCCCCGCGATCGAGCGGTCGGTCGCGACCATGGACGAGGCATCCGCGATGCTTTCCGCGAACGCGGAGGTGTTCGAGACCATCCTCGCGTTCCTTGCCGACCAGAATGAGCGCCGGCCCGCGCCGGTCCTGCGGATCGTCCCCCGCTCCGAGCCGCCGGCCGCCTCTCCCCGGACCGAGCCATCGCGGGCCGGCATCATGGCCCGGTGCTGGGCGCGCCTCGCCGGCACGCCGACAGCAGAGGTGGCGTGATGCGGCCGCTCGGCAGCAATCATAGCAATGAAAATTCACGAGATTAGTGCGCCGACGATATTTTCTATCTTAGAGGACATTTGTTTATGCGCGTCCTTAAACAAGGCTTGATCCGGAAGTTTGGACATTTCATCAAAGTTTACTTCTCTCAGATTATACCATATACTTTCCGGTATGTCAGCTTCTCCTTCCTTGAAATAATTGTATATATTTTCGTAATCGAGCCGTATATGCACGCATTCAGTTTTAATATAGCTGATCGCTTCGCATATTTCCGAATACTCGCGAATCACGTCGCTGCTAACAGTCATGCGACTCCCCACCTCCAATGCTGCCTTGTACGCAGACTCGAAATTCGTTTCCGCACGTTCAAAATCTTGATCGGATCTATATATGTAAATGATTGCTTTTGTAAAATTGTCACCCATTATTCTGCCATCAGATTCATAAGCAGCGCTGAGACTTTGCCTAGAATTTTTTACAACATTAACAAGTCGCAGAAGTGCAGATTTCAGCTGTGTGACAGCAGAATCAGCTTCATTCATCTTGTTGTAAAGCATTTCGAGCACGGGCAATGCGGCTGCAGCATATTGTTGCTGCCCAACTTGAGCTTGGTGTTTAGCAGCAGAAATTTGTCCTTGCGATGCGAGCCAAGCAGCAGCGGCAGCACCTACGGCTGCAAAGGTACCAATCAACGTCTGATATCTATTGAACCAAAATTCAAAGCAACCAACAGCCCCATCTTTATTCTTCTGCTGCAGCAAATCTACGACAAAGGGTTGTTTGCAAAGGAAATCGTCCCATGGCGCCAAAGAAAAGGCGACCAGCAAACCGATAAGCGAAACGAAGAAGAGAGAGACGCGCAGGTTCATTCGCAATGCTTTCCGGCGAGTCGCGACAAAGCGCAACTGTGCAGCATCGTCTCGACGGGTACGCTGATGAGTTGGGTGCCCCTTGCTGCCGCCACCTCAGTTGTAGGGAACGCAGTATGACGGACCTTCTGGCCTTCACGAGGGATCGGGCCCTCACACCGGTCGAGCGCCGTAGCATGCAGCAGCGCGGCTCCAAGGCTCAGGGCTATGCGGCGGCTCCAGGCTCCGGTCCGGCTGGGGAGACATGCGGATCGTGCGGGCATCTCGTCCGGAAGCGCCTCGCTAAGGTCTACCGCAAGTGCCGTCTCTTGGAACCTCATTGGACCGGCGGGAAGGGCACCGACGTGCTGACGACTGCGCCCGCATGCCGAAACTGGAAAGCGTTCGAGGAGCAGCGGGCAAAGCCGGCCCCGAAGATGGCCGCCCGCGGTCAGACGCCTCTCCCGCCGCCGACCGATGACGAGCGCCGCATCGCCGGAGAGGCGGCCCGCGCCCTCCGCGCGGCGATCGCCGACCCCAGCACGAGGGGCGCCGAGTCGACAGCGCACATCGACTTTGCCCGGCCACGGCGCGGCGAGTGGTGCACGATGTGGGCGAACCTGCCCGGCTTCGTGCGCGTGAACGGGTACGGCGGGCACTACTCGCACGCCTGCTTGCCGGGCTGGACGTACAAGCGGGCCGAGATCGTGGCCGAGATGATCCCGGACCTCGAGGCGCTGGCCGAGCGCGGCGTGCGGCCGACCGAGGCAACGAACCAGGGAGCAGTCAGCCGATGACAGCTTTCACCGATCAACTCACCACGCAGATGAGGAAGACCATGTTCGTCGTGTTCGACCTGGACGGCACGCTCGCCCTGACCGAGCACCGGGCGCACTTCCTGAAGCGGCCCGGCAAGGACAAGGACTGGCGCGGGTTCTATGCGGCCTGCGACAAGGACGAGCCCTGCCACCCCATCATCCGGACCCTGCTGGCGCTCCACCACACGGGCGCCGAAGTCGAGATCTGGTCCGGCCGGTCCGATGAGGTGAAGGACAAAACCACGGCTTGGCTCGCCGAGCACGGGCTGGGGCACATCCCGATCCGGACCCGCCGCGCTGGCGACCACCGCCCCGACACGGTGCTCAAAGCCGAGTGGATGGACGAGGGGCGCAAGCCCGCCCTCGTGTTCGAGGATCGAGCTTCCATGGTGGCGATGTGGCGCTCGCGCGGCATCGTCTGCTGCCAGGTCGCACCGGGGGACTTTTGATGAGCGCCCTAAGCCTGTCTGCTGCCGATGAAGAGGACGAGGTCTTCACCGCCGCCGAAGTCGCGACGCGGTGGAAGTGCTCCGCGTCGTTCGTGCGCCGCTTGATCGACAATGGCGAGTTGCCGGCGTTCCGGGTCGGCGGCAAGTTGCTACGGATCACGGCACGCGCCGTCCGGGAGTACGAGGCATGCCGGAATACAAGCTCCAAAGGTTCCGCGGCGGGTACGCCATCTGCCTCTACGAAGGGGGCAAACGCGTCAGCCGCCGAGGCCTTGAAAGCAGCGACGCAGCGGGAGCGGCGGCGGAGTTCAGCCGAATCGTTGCGGACGCATCCCGGCCGATAGACCCCGACATCCGCAAGATCTGGGACGCCTACTGCGCCGATCGGGAAGGGCGGCGAATCGCACGGAACATGGCTTGGTCGGCCAAGGCCGTGCTTGGCTTCTTCGGCGATCACAAGCCGGAGGAGATCACGACGAAGCTCTGTCGCGCCTATGCGGCCCAGCGTCGGGCGGCACCCAGGGGCTCAGCTGCGCAGCAGGCCCGATGGCGCTCCGCAGGACGACCGTCCGCGCAGTGGACCGGCGTGCAGGATGGTACGATCCGAACGGAGTTGAACCAGCTCCGCGCCGCGCTGCTGTGGGCCGAGAAGGCGAAGATCATTGTCAAGGCGCCCGCGATCGAGATGCCGAGCGCGCCGGCGCCGCGCGAGCGCCACCTAACCCGCGACGAGTTCGAGCGCTTGCTTGACGCTGCCGAGACCCCGCACCTGCGGCTCTACCTGCTTCTCGCCATCTCGACGGCCGGACGGAACGCGGCGCTGCTCGAACTGACTTGGGACCGAATCGATTTCGAGCGTGGACTCGTTTTCTTGGGCGAGCGCAACATGCTCCGGCCCCAGAAGGGCAGGGCGACCGTCCCAATGACGAACGGTCTGCGCGCGGCCCTGACCAACGCCCATGCGCACCGCAGGACCGACCGCGTCATCGAATGGGCCGGCGAGCCCGTGGCGAGCGTCCGCACCGCGCTCACGAAGGCGACGAAGCGGGCAGGGCTCATCGGCGTCACGCCGCACGTCTTCCGGCACAGTGCCGCATGCTGGTTGGCGGAAGCCGGAAGGCCGATGGGCGAGATTGCTGCCTTTCTCGGCCACGCCGACGACCAAATTACGCAACGTGTCTATGCAAAATTCAGCCCCCAGTACCTTCGCACCGCCGCGGGGAGCCTGGAGGTACGCACGCGACCGTCACTAGCGAGCCGTACTACGAGGTAGCTAGATAGGCTGGAGGACTGCTTTCGACCCGTTGCGGATTTTCGGAAGGTCCGCTCCCAGGAAAGCCTGAGTGAGTCCAGGCGAACCGGCTTGACCAAGAGCGGAAGGGCGACGATTTTGAGGGGTTCTACGGCGGATCAGCCGATGCTCACTGCTATAGACCTAATAATTACCGGGCATCCAATTGCTCAAGCACCATCGCCGTCGACCATTAACAATGATGCACAAGATTAACTATTTACCTCTAGAATTAATTTTTAGTGGACACTGCCTACGGTTCGGGCGAAGCCTCGATTGCCGCAACGCGCGCTAAATTTTCCTGTGCGAGCTGAAAGTCGCGGCGAAGTCGAGCGACGCCGCTCAACACCGCCTCCTTGGATCCGGCCCGGTTAGTGAGAAGCTCAAGCTTCAGCAACTCGTAATCTACATTCCCTGGATTGCGCGCGATGAGGCGTTCGACAATATGGAGGGCCCCATCGATGTCTTCCAATAGCCAAAAACAACAGGCGAGATTACGCCCATTTTGCGGGTGCCGTCCTGTGACGATGGTACCATCCCGCGCGAGTTCCAGAAGCTTGCGGGCTTCGGCCGTCGTCGGTGGTTCGGCTATCAGCAAGACAAGCCCCACGTGGTCGCCGGCCGCGATGAGTTTGCGCGCTGCGTCCGCGCGCTCGGGACGTCCTATGCGCGCGAGTTCGTCACCTACCAGGGTTCTGAGACGATCATCGACCGCTCGAATCTCCCGCTCGAAGGGCGCGTAGAAGACGTCGAGTCCAGACTTCCAGAACCCACTCGCCATAGCGAGCAGGAGTTCAAGTTCCTGAGCCAGGGGCAAATGGGAAACCCAGGGCTCCACCTCCCGTCCGAAATCAAGTGAAACCGCCTGGGAGTTGATTCGGTGCAAGCCTTCATAGCGCACAAATGCCTCAAATAGGCCTAAGATCGCTGCCCGGCGGAGGTCCCAAGGCTGACCTGAGACCGCCTTTGCGCGGAGCGGTTCGATCTGGCGAGCAGCGTCCCATTCCGCCACCCTCCCAAGCGCGGTGTAGAGCGCTGGTCCTGTCCAAGTGATGTTACTGATATCATCGATGTATCGAACCAGCGTTTCTGCGGCACGGTTCGGGTATCCGCGGCCTGCAGTGAGCAGGAGTTCCAGGACTTGGCCGAACTCTGCTGCCGACTTGGCCGTTCGAAGCGCGTTCAGGACGGCAAAATGAGCGTGGGTGAAGACGCAGCGCCTCCAGCTCGTCCCAAGGCCGATGCTGTGCTCGACGGTGAACTCCTCCCCGATGTTCCTGGAGAGCCCTGATCGGATGGCCTCCTCGGCTTCGTGCCGCCTGCCCTCGTCGCCGGTAAGCCAAGCCTCGATTGCGATGCGAAACTCGTCGGCCGTCCAATCGGGGGTCGGCCGCAACGTAGGCCAAGCTGGGGCGGGCGCGGCGGGATCGTATGCAGCCACATGGCCCGATGGTGAGGGTACGCCACCTCGGACTGGTTCGCCATCGGCGACGTAGCCGTACAGGTAAACGCGCTCCATGCAAGCAGCACCGAATGCCGCTCGCAGGATCTCGAACGTCGAGACGACGTCAGCCCAGTCAGTGCCGTCAACACGAGTGATTAGATCGCCCAGACTCTGGGCAGGGTCGACCTCGAAGTGGCCACCAAAGCTGTCCCGAACCGGTCGCAACCGGTCGAGCGCAGCATCGAGCCGAAATGCCGCCGTGAGGTTAGATAGCGTGACCGAGGGTCCGCCTTCGGCCGCGAGCAGGTGGTCGAATCCGGCCATCGCTTGCGGGGCATGCGCAGCGACCGGACGTGTCATCAAGCAGTCGGCGAAGCTAACCACATCCGTGACGAGGCGAGCCTGCAGAATGCGGCGTACGCGAGGAAACGATTCAAAGCGAGCGAGCGTCTCCCGATCCCAAGCCACCCAGCGCGCGACCAGAGCGAGTTGGGAAGCGCGTTCGTGGATGGGTGTGCCACCGCGGCCGCCGAGAGTGCCCGGACGCGTTCCGGCAAGCGGATCCATCGCAAATTCGGCGCGCGGCGCCGGAGCGGCATCCCGAAAGCCAATAAGGGCCGACGTGAACGCCGGGGTGGCGCACTCCGCCGGCTCCGGGGGAAGAGGTATGTACCCCGGCAGACCCAAAGAGGCCAGCGTGCCATAGATCTCGGCTGCCCCGTCGACAAAAGTTTCTATTTTACTCGTCTCGATGTCGTTCCAGAGCTCGATGCGGAGGCCGAAGTCGAGGTCCTGCATGTGAGCGCCCAGCTTGTGGCGAGCTGTGGCAAAATATTCGTCGAACCACCTCGCGTAGGTTTCCTTCGCCTCGTGAAAGGCTCGGACCGAACCGTACGGCTGGGCTAGCCTGCGAAGCAGTCGGGAATGCGCAATCACATCGTAGGCACGGATCAAAATGTGACGCGCGACGAGCCTTCCCGTCCAAGCATCCGGTGCGGCCCGAGAGAGTGTAAAGGCCAGCCGCAGATCCTCGGTCAGGAAATGCAGCTTCTCAAGGCGGACCGGCAATTCGGAGGAGGACATATCGCTCACGTAGTAGGTCCGGTCGCCTTGCGCACTCTTGGCGCTGTTGCGTCAGAATGAACGTTCGCATCTTGTAACGGTTCAGTCAGGCGACTAAGGCCAAGGTTGGGCGCGAAGCCGCATGTCCGGTTCTGGGAGCGCGGCCAGCGTCTCCTCAACACCCTCAGCGGTCATTCGCTTGATCGCGACTAGGTCCGCGGCGGGCCCAGTGAGGTTATGATGTGCTCTCAGGTTCCGGTGAACCCCTACGCAGGGTTTTAGGGGTTGGAGAGCGCTTCCCGCGCGGAACGGGTTGCGCACAGCGCGAAAACAAACGATGAAGACCGGGCGAAGCGCCTTTTTGGTAATGAGGAGGTCGAGAGTTCAATCCTCTCTCGCAGCACCATTTATCTCAACGACCTTCCCGTCGCCTTGAAGAATATCTTGAGCGTGCGTCTTCCCCGCAGCTCGACATGAGCCCTTCGATCAGCTCGTTCCATTTCAGATTTTTCTCATCAACTCAGTAGCCGTGTCCATCATGGCCGACGAGGAGCGGAATCGCCCTGTGCCGTCGGCTTTTCACTGAAAAGCGGATCGCTCCTCCCGGCCTGACGACGACACAATCGCCCTCGAGCCAGGCGGCGAGGAGAGGTCGGCCGGCCAAATCGATGTCGAGCCGGACAGCGAGGGCGGAACACGGGCCCCTCGACGCTGCGCGCAGGACGCCTCTGTCGCCGCGCGAGAGATCGGCTGGAGCAGCCAGCGCCGTCGCACAGCCAATCGAATTCACCGATGGCGATGGCGGAACCAACAAGGCGAGCAATTTCTGATGCGTCCATGAAAACCTTGGGGTAGGCTCGGCAGGTATTAGATTTCGACCCTACGCAACTCGCTGCTTCATCGTCCATACGATGCTAATTCAGTCACCGCAAATAATGCATCATCTAAAACAAGATTTGTTATCATAATACTTGTAATATTTTATCATAAAAATGATTACTTCGGGCTGATTGATTGATAGGAATTCGACTCGTCGATGAAGCCGTAAATCGGAGCATAGAGACCACCAATGGAACCAAAAGCCGAACTGCACAAAGCCTATATTAATCTGATGCAGGCACCGGATCGTCAGGCAAGAGCTCAAGCAGCCAATGAACTCAATACGATTGCTTTAAATTTCGCCGCAACGTTTGAGGATGCCGATCAGCCGGATGCGGGCAAGGCGCTCGAACGGGATCACATCGCCCTGAGCAGAAGCGGGAGGAATATCGGATTATTGAGCGACGAGTTGCTGGCCTCGTTCAACCGCTTGCTGCCTTGGGCAGCTATGACGGTCGACAACAAAGGTCGTTCGGTCGGCAATGCTTGGAGCTCCACCAAACGTACATATTACAACGCGCTGATTGATCCGCGCTTGCGCAACTTCGACAGAATTTGGCCTCTGGAAGGCAAGCACGTCCTAGAAGTTGGCTGCTTTGAAGGCATTCATACTCTCGCAGCGCTGCTCTTAGGGGCCGCTCGGGTCACTGGTGTAGACGGCAGAATTGAAAATATTCTCAAAACCATGGCTCGACTATGGGCCTACGACCAGACCACAGAGTTGCTTCTTTGGGACCTGGAGAAAGAAGTGCCAAACACGATCCCGGAACACTGGGATATGCTTCACCACATCGGGGTCCTCTATCATCTGACCAATCCGGTCGAGCATCTGGACGTGGTTCTTCCGAGGACGAGAGGAGCGCTGATGCTCGATACCCACGTGGCGCTGGACGACGCAAAAGCAAAGTTCACTTATACTGTCGGCAACCAAACTTACGCTTATCAAAAACACATCGAGGCCGGCATCGAGATCAATCCGTTCGCAGGCTTGAGCGATCACGCCAAATGGCTGCGAACTGAAGATCTCATTGCAATCTGTCAGAGGCATGGGTTCAAGACAGTGAGTTTGATCGAGGATCGCGCTGAACGAAACGGTCGTCGCGTGCTGATACACGCCTTCCGCTGATACAGAATTGACAACGGAATTAGGTTCGAGCGCGCAGTCGAACGTTCAAGCCGGCACTTACGAGCTGATCGAGAAACCCCGCCTCGGCCGAGCCTGGCGGGGTTGGTACAGAGCTTCAGGTCGACCGCCCCCCATGGGAAGGCGAACGTGAAGCGCGACAGGAGGCGACGGGTGGGAGTCGATGCGCCCGGTGCAGCCTCCATCGACAAGGACGGGATAGGATATGGTTGGGCGATCGCCGGCTGCGCGCAGTTCTAGAGGCGCTTCCGGCACGAGCGATCATATCGTCAGCCGAAATTCGGTGCTGAGTATCATCCCTTGGCTGTACGAGTGGCGCACGGCTCCAGTCGCGTGAGCGCTTTCGGCGCGGAACGGGTTGCGCGTGGCGTGCAAACGACCCTAGAGGATCGGCCAGAAACCGTTTCGGTGATGAGGTCGAGCGCTCGATACGCTCTTGCGGCACTATCCCACCCACTTCCACCTATCCAGTACCTCAAGCCCGGACGGAATGGCCGAAGGTGCATACGCCTAAGGGGCGGACGACGAAGCCCGGACCGACATGCGAACCGGACTGCATCCCCCCCTCCACGCGCTGCTCGGCCGGTTCGAGAGCATCGGCGATAATTGTGAATTCGGCCTCGTCCAGCGGTATTGCGGCGTCGAGAATCTCGGCCTGCTCCGGTTCTCCGCATCCAAGGTCGACGATCTGATCCACGCGCTCGACTCGGATTTCGAACTTTACGGCCAGGGCGACGATCTGTTTGTCTATCCGCACGCCTCGAATTACTTGTTCTGTCGCAGCCATCGGTACGTGTTCGAGTACAACACCGGTCATCCGGCCGGGTCGGACGATCCCGCCGCCGTGCTGAAGCGGGAAAGCCGCAAGGTCGCCTATCTGAAGCGGCGCTTCCTGGAAGACCTCCGGCTCGGCGAGAAGATCCTCCTGCGCAAAGCCGGGGCGGACGAGGGCCCCGACGCGGTTGCCGCATTGCTGCGGGCGGTGCGCCGCCATGGGTCCTGCGAGCTGCTGTCGGTGAGGGCGGGGGAGGGCGGACCGCGCCTGCGCCGTCACGAGGGCGGCTGGCTCGAGGGGCGGGTCGAACGGTTCGCGCCCTACGATCAGGTCGCCTCGGTCGATCTCCCGCCCTGGCTCGACCTGTGCCGCCGAACCGCCGCCCTCGTCGACGGCTTTCCGATGGTTGACCGGCCTGCGAGCCACCGGCCGCCCATCAACCTACTGTCCGGCTTCAGCGGTCGCCCGCGACGGCACCGGCCGGATCCGGACGCGGAGCAGACCGTGTTCGGGCCCCTGGTCGATCTGCAGCCGCTCGACCGTAAGGCGGTCCATGCCCTGACCTGCTGGGTCTGGGTTCCGCGCGCCTATCGCGGGGAGGCCATCTCTGCCGCGATCGGCGACCGGCGCCTTCGCTCGCGTGAGGCCGATCTCGGCCTTCGGGACCAATGGCAGAAGCTCCACGTCACCGCGACCTTGCCGGATGATCATCGCCGGCTGCGGGTCGGCCTCGTCGCCCGCGGTCCCGGCGCCGGAGCGTTCTGGTCCGCCGGCTGGCGTTTCGAGGAAAACCCCGAACCCGATGCTGCCCCACGCCCACCGCTGGCAGCTCGGCTGATGATCCGCGGTTAGAGCGACATGAGGTGCCGCGGCTCCCGGCGGCCTGATAAGGACCGGCGAGACCGTTTACCATCATCATCGGCGGTGATCGCCGAGAGCGGACCCGGAACGACCATGACCTCGGACGAAATCGATGCCCGCCTGACCGACATTTTTCGTGAGGTCTTCGACGATTCGGCCATGACCCTGCGGCCGGATATGACCGCCCGCGACGTCGCCGGATGGGATTCGGGTCGGATGGTGGAAATCCTGATGGCCACCGAAGAGGCGTTCGGAATCACCTTCACCACGCGGGAGGTCGATGCCCTCGCCCGCGTCGGCGATCTTGCGGACACGATCGCCCGCAAGCGGGCCGGAGCCTGACGGCGTGCCGGATCTCGACTGGCTGCCCGATCCCGGCCCGTGGGCGGAACGCGTGGCAACCCTGCGCCAGATACCCTCGTGGGACGGCTTCGTCGCGCTCGCGAACACGCGCCTCAACGCCGTGCGCACGAATGCTCTCGCCCGAGCCCTGGACGCGGCCTTTTCCGAAGCGCCGCCGGGCTTGGCCCGCCCCCCGCTGCGGCTCGCGGTCCTCGGCTCGGCCACCGTGTCACATCTCGTGGCCGGGATCCGCGTTGCCGGGCTTCGGCGCGGGCTCTGGATCGAGATCTATGAAGGGGCCTTCGGGGCCTATCGCCAAGAGATCCTCGATCCGTCCTCAGGGCTTCACGCCTTCCGCCCGGACGAGATCCTGCTCGCTCTCGATACGCCGCACGCGACCGCCGGGTTCACGATCGGGCAGGAGGCAGACGATGTCCGCCGGACGGACGAGGCGGTGCTGGCGGATTGGCGTCATCTCTGGCGCGCCGCGCGGGCGCGCTTCGGCTGCGGACTGATCCAGCAGACACTCCTACCGACGCCGGTGCTCCTGCTCGGATCGGGCGAGGCGAGATTGCCGGGCTCCCGTGCGGCCTGCGTCGCCCGCCTGAACGCCGCCCTCCACGGCATGGCCGCGGAGGAGGGTGTCGACGTGCTCGCCATGGAGAACGCGATCCTGCGGCATGGCCTGTCCGCGTGGCACGAGACCGTTTGGTGGCTGCGCGCCAAGCAGGAGATCGCCCCGGCGGCGGCGCCCTTCTACGGGGATCTCGTCGCGCGGATGCTGGCGGCCCGGCGCGGCCTCTCACGCAAGGCCCTGGTGCTCGATCTCGACAACACCGTCTGGGGCGGCGTCGTCGGCGACGATGGTCCGGCGAATCTGGTGCTCGGGCCGGGCAGCGCCGAGGGCGAAGCCTTCGCCGCGTTCCAGACCTATGCCCGCGATCTGTCGCGGCGGGGCATCGTGCTGGCGGTCGTCTCCAAGAACGATGCGGCCAACGCCCTGGAGGCATTCGAACACCATCCCGAGATGGTGCTGCGGCCAGGCGAGATCGCCGCCTTCGTGGCCAACTGGGACGACAAGGCGGCCAATCTACGCCGGGTCGCCGAGCGGCTGGGCTTGGGCCTCGACGCCCTCGTCTTCGTCGACGACAACCCGTACGAGCGTGACCGGGTGCGCACGGCCCTTCCCGAGGTCGCCGTTCCCGAATTGCCGCCCGACGTGAGCGGCTACGCCGACCGCATCGCCCAGGCCGGCTATTTCGAGGCGCTCGGCGTGACATCGGAGGATCGTGCGCGCAGCGGCCATTACGCGGCGCGCCGAGAGGTCGAGGCGCAGAGAAGCGATCTGCCGGCTTATCTCGCCGGTCTCGAGATGCGCCTCCTGTGGCGGCCCTTCACGCCCGCGGATCTTCCCCGCATCGTCCAGCTCATCAACAAGACCAATCAGTTCAACCTGACGACCCGTCGCATCGATGAAGGCGAAGCAGCCGCCTTGCTGACCGATCCCGATACGCTGGCCTTGTCCTTCCGGCTGATCGACCGGCTCGCCGATAACGGCATCATCGGCGTGATCATCGGGCGACGGAGCGGGACGGATCTGATCGTCGAGACCTGGCTGATGAGTTGCCGGGTGATCGGCCGCGGCGTCGAGGCGGCGATGTGCGATGTGCTGGTCGCGGCGGCGCGCGACCGGGGCGTCGACCGCCTCATCGGCCTCTACCGGCCGAGTCCGAAGAACGGCATGGTCCGCGATCTGTATCCGCGGCTCGGCTTCGTGGATCACGATTTCGGCTGCGAGGAAGCGGCCGAACGGCGCTTCGCCCTCCCGTTGGAGCGGGCGGCACCTCAGGCCATTGCGATTCGCATCGCGGCGGAGGGGTGACGCGTTTCGCCGCGCCCCGTCATGCGCCCGCCTCAGCCCAGGGCAGCGGGCTTCTGGCTCGGCGGCGGCGAGCGGGTGAGGCTCTCGATCTCCCGCGGCGGGCGTCCGGCCTTCTGGGCAATCTCCGCCTCCTGCTCGGCAATGAGCTCGCGGGCGGGCAGATCGCCGTCGAGGCCGCCCAGGATTTCCATCGGGACGCGCCGGTTCGAGGCACGCGAGCCGTCAGCGAAGACGACGTCGAAACTCACGAAGCCGCGTTGCTGCGGCAGAGACTTGATGCGCTTGGCCATCGGCGCTGATAGACGCGGCTCGATGTGCAGGGCAACGGCGGCCGCCGCGGTCGGGGTTGCGTCCAGCGCAAGGTTCGAAGGGCAGCAATGAACGCCTGGGTCCATCTCGACACCGGGCACGTGCCCGGCGGCGGCAAAAGCCTCGACCTGATGCAGCGCGGCGCCGAGTTCTCGATCGTCGTCGAGTGCAAGGAATTGATGAACAGCACCCGGGGCCATTCGGAAGAGGCCCTGGCCTCTCTGACCTGCGCGCGCCTGACGGGACGCTCCGGCGCGCGGGTGCTCATCGGCGGCCTGGGGATGGGCTTCACGTTGCGGGCGGCGCTGCGGACGCTCCCGGCGGATGCCCGGATCGTCGTGGCCGAACTCGTGCCGGCGGTGACGGCCTGGGCCCGGGGTCCCCTCGCCGACATCTTCCGCGGTTGCCTGGACGACCCGCGGGTCACTTTGTGCGAGGTCGACGTGAACCGGCTCGTGCAATCGGGCGCGGAGGCCTGGGACGCGATCCTGCTCGACGTCGATAACGGCCCCGAGGGCCTGATGCGGCGGGCGAACGACCGCCTCTACGACGCCTGGGGTCTCAAGCGGGCGCAATGGGCCCTGACACCGGGCGGGATCCTCGGCGTCTGGTCCGGGACGCCCGACCGGAAGTTCAAGGCCCGGCTGCAGCGGATGGGGTTCGCCGTCGTGGAGACGCGCATGCCCGCCAATGGCACGAGCGGCCCGCGCCACGTGGTGTGGATCGCGACGCGGGTCTGAAGCCCCGCCTGCACGAATTCTGCACGAAACGCCTGAACCTCTGCGCACGAGCTCCAAAGCTACTGCCGAGTGCCGGGTCAATCTCAGCAGACGGAAGCCGCGCACCGCTCAAGGGGAACGCGCACGGCTCCGCCCTTGAGGTTGCCCGCCGATGCTCGCTCTACGCACCGTCTCTCCGTCGCGACTGACCCATCGGCCACCACGATGGCTGTTTCTGCCCGCCCTGGTGGCCCTCGGCGATCAGCTCTTCTACGGATCTTCGCTAGGGATTTCAGTCGCAGTGTTCCTGGCTGCGCTGGCCGCCACCGTGCCGCTGGCAAATCCGGTGCAGCGGGACGCTCGCAGTCTCGGCATGGCCCTCGCGCTGCTCGTGCTCGGCCTGCTGCCGCTTGTCGAGGATACCGGTTGGCTCGCCATCCTGTTTGGAATCGGCGGCCTCCTGGCCTTCGCCGTCATCGTCACCGGCGGGTTGGCGCCGGGCTGGGGCGCAACGCTGAACGCCATGCGATGCATGCTGATCGCCGGCCCGTTCCAGATCGTCTTCGATGCCGCCGTCGGCTTGACCAATTCCGTCGGCGCGGTTCGGCGCTGGCGCGTCGGGGCGGTCGTGGGCTGGATCCTGCCTGTCGTCCTCACCGGTCTCTTCGCCGCCTTGTTCGTCTCGGCCAACCCGCTGATCGATGCGTGGCTCAAACGCATCCCGAGCTTGTCGCTATATCCGAACGTCGCCCTCGGACGGGTCTTCGCCTGGACTTTCCTCGCGGCGCTGGCATGGCCCTTCGTGGCATTACGCCTGCGCCACCGCGCCCGCAAAGCTCCGGCCAAGCTCCAAACGGCGCCACAGGTTGCCCGCGACCCGACCATCGTCCGGCGCTGCCTCGTGCTGTTCAATCTGCTCTTCGCCGTACAGAGCGGGCTCGACATCCTCTATCTCTGGGGCGGCCTCAGTCTTCCCGAGGGACTTACCTACGCGGCTTATGCCCATCGCGGCGCCTATCCGCTGGTCGCTACCGCCCTCCTCGCCGCCGCCTTCGTCCTGATCGCGATGAGCCCCGGCGGGGCCGGGGAGCATTCTCCGAAGATCCGCCGACTCGTCTATCTCTGGATCGCCCAGAATGTCCTGCTCGTGGTCTCGGCAGCCTTGCGGCTCGACCTCTACGTCGCGGTCTATTCGATGACGCTGGTGCGCGCCGCAGCCTTCGTCTGGATGGGCCTCGTGGCAGTAGGCCTGCTGCTCATCGTCGCCCGCATTGCGCTACGGCGCTCGAATCGCTGGCTCGTGGCCGCGAACGGCCTCGTGCTCCTCGTCGTCCTCTATGGCTGCGCCTTCGCCAACTTTTCCGCGCTGGTGAGTGATTTCAACATCGCGCAGAGCCGCGAACTCGGCGGCACGGGCGAAGCCTTCGATCTCCCGTACGCCATGAGCCTCGGGCCGAATGCAGTCCGAGCGGTCGACCGTTACCTGCCTCACGCCTTCGGCCAGAATCTGACGATCGCCGCGCAGTGGCGTGCCGCTCAGGTCGAGCATGCTCGTCGGGGCGGCAATTGGCGCGGATGGAGCTTTCGCGTGCAAAGGTTGCGGCATTATCTGGAGCGCCGGCCCTTCGCGCCCGTCGACGTGAGCCCGATGTTCAAGGCGCCGGACATCCGGTAGGGCCGAACCATGGCCGGCCCGATCCTCGTCGTCGATGACGACCCGCATATCCGCGACGTGATCTGCTTCGCGCTCACCAAGGCCGGTTACGCCACGGCCATCGCCCGTGACGGACACGAGGCGCTCGCCCGGATCGCGGCGCAGCCGCCGCGCCTGATTGTCCTCGATGTCGGGATGCCGAGCATGGACGGGCTGGAGCTGTGCCGGCAAGTCCGCCGGACGTCGGAGGTACCGATCCTGTTCCTCTCCGCGCGCGACGAGGAGATTGACCGGGTGCTCGGGCTGGAGATCGGCGGGGACGATTACGTCACCAAACCATTCAGCCCACGCGAACTGGTGGCTCGGGTCGGCATCATCCTGCGCCGGGGTACCCCGCGTTTCCCGGTCACGCCCGATCCGGTGCTGGTTCATGGCGGCCTCACCCTCGACCTGAAGCGGTACGAGGCGCATTTCGGCGCGGAGGAGCTGGCGCTCACAGCGACCGAATTCGCGATGTTGGCGGCGCTCGCCGCACGGCCGGGCCTCGTGCTGAGCCGCGACCAGCTGATGGATGCGGCCTATTCCGGCCGTGTCCACGTCTCGGATCGGACCATCGACAGCCACGTGCGCAACATCCGGGCGAAGCTCGCCGCAGCCGGATGCGGCGAGGGTATCGTGACGGTCCACGGCATCGGCTTCCGGCTCAGCGCCTGTGAGCCGCTCGCGTGAGCCAGGGAATGCCGCGCGACAAGTGGCGCCCCAGCCTCGGCCTCGTGGTACTCGGCGTGCTGGGTATCGTCGCGGCTCTGCCGCTGTTCGGCCTCTTCCTGATCCGGCTCTACGAGAACGGGCCGATCCGCGAGGCCGAGGCCGAACTGATCGCACAGAGTGCCGCGCTCGCAGCGGTGATGGCCCGCACGATCGAGGCGCTACCGGATCACGAGGGGCTGCTCGGCACCGTCGCGCCGCCCCCGGCAGAAGCGGTGGACAACCGGTACCGGCCGATCCAGCCGAGCCTCGACCTCGCGGTGGCCGACATCCTTGATCGCCGCCCGGACGCGACCGAACCGGCCACCCCGCCTGATCCCGCCCTCCTGGCGGTCGGCGCGGGGCTGCTGCCGGTGCTGGAGCGGACCCAGGCGGTGACGCTGGCGGGTTTCCGGATCACCGACCGGGACGGCACCGTGATTGCTGGGCGCAACGAGATCGGGCGCTCGCTGGCCGGCTTGCCGGAGGTTGCCGCGGCGCTCGAGGGCAGGTTCACTTCAGTCCTCCGGCGGCGCGTCTCCGACGAGCCGCCGCCCGCGCTCACATCGATCAGTCGCGGCACTCGCGTACGCCTGTTCGCCGCCATGCCGATCCTCGTCGGTGAGCGGGTGGCGGGCGTGGTCTACGCCTCGCGCACCCCCAGCAACGTGGTACGCCATCTCTACGGCGAGCGCGTCAAACTGGCCCTCGCCGCCGCAGCGGTCCTTGCTGCCGTGATCGCCATTGCGGCCATATTCTCGCGGGCGATCACCCGGCCGATACTTGCTCTCGTCGCGCGCAGCCAAGATATCGCCCGCGGCAACCGTGCCGTCCTGGCAAAACCCGGTCCCTTCGGGACACGCGAGATCGCGCTGCTGTCATTCGGCGTGGACCGGATGGCGCATCAGTTGCACGAACGGTCCGACTACATCGCCACCTTCGCGGCGCATGTTTCGCACGAGCTGAAAACACCGCTAACCGCAATTCAAGGCGCGGCCGAGCTGTTGCGCGACGCGCAGAAGAACCCCGCAGACGCCATGACTGCGTCTCAGCAGATCCGGTTCCTCGACAATATCCTGTCGGATACGGGCCGCCTGACGGCTTTGCTCGTACGCCTGCGCGAACTGGCTCGGGCCGACAATCCGGACATCCGCGGCTCGGCCCCTCTCGAAACCGTGCTCGCGGCCTTGCAACGGGCCTTCCCGAGGCTCGTCGTGGAGGTGGACGCCGCATTGGACCACACTCTCGCGATCTCGGCCGAAAATGCCGAGATTGTGTTTACCCACCTCGCCGACAACGCCGTTCGACACGGAGCACGGAAGCTCCGTATCGCTGTGCAGACGGGTGAGGGCGCCGTGTCGATCCGACTGTCGGATGACGGCAACGGCATTCCAGAGGACAACCGCGCCCGCGTGTTCGATGCGTTCTTCACCACGCGTCGGGAGAGCGGAGGCACCGGCATGGGGCTCGGCATCGTCCGCGCGATGCTGCGCGCCCATGGCGGCACCATCGCGCTGCTCCCTGCCGGTGGAGAGGGCGCGGCGTTCGAGATCACGCTCCCGACGACGCGCCCGATGTGATTGTCCTCAAGCCGCGTCGGCGGGCTTGTCCTTGCCGGCTTCGGGCTTGGGGCCGCCCTTCGAGACACCGACAAGGGCCGGGCGCAACGTCCGGTCGCCGATGACGTATCCGGTCTGCACGACCTGAACGACGGTGCCGTTCGGGACCTCGGCGTTCGGCACCTCGAACATCGCCTGGTGGCGATTCGGGTCGAAGCGTTGGCCTTGGGGCTCGACCACCTTCACGCCGTGGCGTTCCAGGGTCTTGGCGAGATCGCGCTCGGTCAGCTCGATGCCCTCGATCAAGCCCTTGAACGCGCCGTCGGCGCTCGCGCGGGCCTCGGCCGGCACGCTCTCCAGTGCGCGGCGGATATTGTCGGCGGCGTTGAGCATGTCGCGGGCGAAATTCGTCACCGCGTAGGTGCGGGCATCCGTCACCTCGCGCTCGGTACGGCGGCGCAGATTCTCCATTTCGGCCAGCGTGCGCAGCAGCCGGTCCTTGAACTCGTCGCGCTCGGCGATCGCCGCCGCCAGCGCCTCGGCGTCGGCACCCGCGGTCTGGACGGAGGCCTGCGCGGTCTCCGGGCTCGCCTCGGCGCCGTTCGTCCGGTTCTGATGTTCCGTGTCGTCAGCCATCATCGTGCGATCGGTTGCGCTCTCGTGTCGGGGTGAGCGCTGATATCATTCGGCGAAATGCCGAAATCAAGTTTGGAGCAGCACCGAGCCCGGACAAGCGTGGCGCTACCGCCGCAATTTTGTCGGCCCAGTCGCCGGCGCCCCCCTCCGCCAGCTCGCGCTTCGGCTCCGCCAGACGAATCGGCTGAGCCGCTGCGCGAAGCGCCCTCCGTGCCCGGCCATACGGCGCATCACCCGTGACGCTCAGGCGATAGGGCCTATTGCTCCCTGGGCGGCGGTGAATCGACGAGCGCGTCGAGCCCCTCCGCCCGGAGCGCCGCGACGTCGCTGGCGAACACCTCCATCACCGCCGCGCGGATCGTCGCCAGGCGATCCGGCTGCATGACGCGCGTGCCCGTGAGGTCGGTCACGTAGAACACGTCGACCGCGCGCTCGCCGAAGGTCGCGACATGGGCCGAGGTGATATTCAGGCTCAGGCGGTTCAGCGCGGTCGTCAGCTCGTAGAGCAGGCCTGGCCGGTCGAGGCCGGTGATCTCGACCACGGTCTCGCGGCTCGACAGGGCGTTGTCGATTGACACGTCGGGGGGCACGAGGAAGGTTTTGGGCGGCTCCTTCGGATGCTTGTCGGCCACCAGTTCGGCGATCTTGATTTCGCCCTTCAGCGCCCGCTCGATCGCCGTGGCGATGCGCTTGGCGCGGCGCAGTTCGTCCTCGTCGCGCTCGAAGGCACGCGAGATGAAGATCGAATCGAGGGCGAAGCCGTCGGACGTGGTGAAGATCTGCGCGTCGACGATGTTGCCGCCGCTCGTGGCGCAGGCCCCGGTGATGATGGCGAGCAGACGCGGATGGTCGGGCGAGTAGACCGTCAACTCGGTCACGCCGCGCACCGGATCGGTCTCGTAGGTGGTGGCGCTGGTGCGGCCCTCCTCGACGATGGTGCGCAGGAAGCGGGCGTTCTTGTACTGGCGCGTCCCGTCGACCTTGAGCCAGTAGGCCTGACCGTGGCGGGCGGCGTAGGCGTCGAAGGTCTCCGCGCTCCAATCGGCGAGCTGCTCGCGCAGGCCCATCTGGATCAGCCGCACCCGGTCGGTGCGGGCGATCTCGGAATGGCCGCCGGAGAGCACGACTTCGGTCTCGTCGTAGAGGGTGCGTAGCAGCGTCCCCTTCCACGCGGTCCAGACGCCGGGGCCGACCGCCTTGATGTCGGCGACCGTCAGGATCGCCAGCAGCTTCAGCCGCTCCAGGCTCTGCACGACGCTCGCGAATTTCTCGATGGTCTTGTGATCCGACAGGTCGCGGCTCTGCGCCGTCATCGACATGAGCAGGTGGTGCTCGACGAGCCACGCCACCGTCTCGGTCTCCGCCTGGGAGAGGCCGAAGCGCGGCCCGAGCTTGCGGGCGATGGCCGCCCCCGCGATCGAGTGATCCTCCGGACGACCCTTGGCGATGTCGTGCAGCAGGATCGCCACGTAGAGGGCGCGCCGGTTGTGGATCGTGTCGATCAGGCGCGTGGCGAGCGGATGCTCCTCCCGCACCCGGCCGGAATCGATCGCCGCCAGCACGCCGAGGGAGCGCAGCAGATGCTCGTCCACCGTGTAGTGGTGGTACATGTTGAATTGCATCATCGCCACGATGCGCCCGAAATCCGGGATGAACCGGCCGAGCACGCCGGCCTCGTTCATCAGGCGCAGGATCGTCTCGGGGGCGTTCTTCGAGGTGAGGATGTCGAGGAACAGGCGGTTCGCTTCCGCATCGGTCCGCACCGCGTGGGTGAGCAGCCGCAGCGAGCGGCTGGCGAGGCGGGTCGCGTCGGGGTGGATCGGCAGGTTGTGCCGGTCGGCCAGCCAGAACAACCGGATCAGATTGACCGGATCGCGCTCGAACGCGTCCTCGCCGCGCAGGTTGACCCGCCCGTTGTCGATCCAGAAATCCTCCGCCTCCATCGCGGTGGCGCGGAAGCGGTCGCGGAAGCGGCCGATCCAGCGGTCGAGGACCGGCGTGCGCTTGGCGTGGCGCGCCTCCAGTTCGGCGCAGACGATGGCGGTCAGGTCACCGACATCCTTCGCGATCAGGAAATAGGCCTTCATGAAGCGCTCGACGCCCGACAGGCCGCCGCGGGCGCCGTAGCCGAAGCGTTCGGCGATCTTCGGCTGGAGCCCGAAGGAGAGACGCTCTTCGGGGCGCCCGGTCACGAAGTGCATGTGGCAGCGCACCCGCCACAGGAACTCCTCGCAGCGCTCGAACAGGCGGTACTCGTCCGGCGTGAACAAGCGGGCATGGACGAGTTCCATCGGGTCGCGGACCCGGTAGGTGTATTTCGCGATCCAGAACAGCGTGTTGAGGTCGCGCAAGCCCCCCTTGCCGTCCTTGACGTTGGGCTCGACGAGGTAGCGCGAGGCGCCCGCCTTGCTGACCCGCCCGTCGCGCTCGCGCAGCTTGGCATCGACGAATTCGGGGGCCGTGCCGATCACCAGCTCGGAATCGAATCGCGTCACGAGCTCCTCGAACAGGGCGCGCGAACCGAACAGGAAACGCGATTCGAGGAGCGCGGTGCGGATCGTCATGTCGGCGCGGCCTTCGCGCAGGCATTCCTCCACCGAGCGGGTGGCGTGGCCGACCTTGAGCTTGAGGTCCCAGAGAACGTAGAGCATCGCCTCGACGACGCTCTCCGACCAGGCCGTCTGCTTGTAGGGCAGCAGGAACAGGAGATCGATGTCCGAGCCCGGCGCCATCGTGCCCCGGCCGTAGCCGCCGGTCGCCACCACCGCGAGCTGCTCCCCGGTGGAGGGGTTGTCGTTCGGGTAGAGCCGCCAGACCACCGCGTCGTAGATCGCCCGCACGACGGCATCGGTGAGCCGGCTGATGCGTTTGGCGCAGGCAAGGCCGTCGCGCTCCTTCAGGAGAAGGCGCTCGGCGTCCTTGTGGCCCGCCTCCAGCACCTTCTTCAGCTCGGGCACGAGAAGACTGCGCAGCTTGGTCGGCTCGCGCGCGTCGCGATCGAGGCCGTCGACGACCTTTTCCAGAACAATCACAGGATCGAACATGGCCGATCCGTTAGCATGTTACGTCGGCTTGGGCAGCGCTGGGTTATGCGCAACTCAACCGTTCTGTTTCGCGGATTTTTGTTTGACGAAACGAACGGTCGTGTTCTAGCCATGCAGGATAAGGCGCTTGCGACACCGCGCCCGCCCTCGCATGGAGAGAGCCGCATGATGCACCGCCGCACCCTTCTGTCCGCGCTTCTGTCCGTCCTCTCCGGCGCGCTCGCAGGGACGCTGGCGGTTCCGGCGGCGCAAGCGGCGGATCCGGCCGAAATCCGCCTCGATTGGGCGACCTACAACCCGGTCAGCCTCGTCCTGAAGGAGAAGGGCTTCCTCGAGGAAGCCCTGAAGCCCCGTGGCATCAAGGTGCGCTGGACCCAGTCGCTCGGCTCCAACAAGGCACTCGAATTCCTCAACGGAGGGGCCATCGATATCGGGTCCTCGGCGGGAGCGGCGGCCCTACTGGCGCGCATCAACGGCAATCCGATCAAGTTGGTCTACGCCTTCTCCCGGCCGGAATGGACCGCCCTCGTGACCCGCAAGGACACGGGCATCGCCAAGCCCGCCGACCTCAAGGGCAAGCGCGTCGCCGTCACCCGCGGAACCGACCCGCACATCTTCCTGATCCGTGCGCTCCAGGGCGCCGGCCTCACCGAGAAGGACGCCAAGCTCGTCCTGCTCCAGCACGCCGACGGACGTACGGCGCTGGAGCGCGGCGATGTCGATGCCTGGGCGGGCCTCGACCCGATGATGGCGGCCTCCGAGATCGAGGGCGGCGCCGTACTGTTCCATCGCGATGCCGCCGCCAACACCTGGGGCGTGCTCGACGTGCGCGAGGACTTCCTCAAGGAGCATCCCGATCTGGTGAAGACAGTGATCGCCGCCTACGAGCAGGCCCGCACCTTCGCCCTGGCCAATCCCGACGCCCTCAAGAGCGCGCTCGTCAACGCCACGAAGCTTCCCGATGCCGTCATCGCGAAGCAGATCGAGCGCACCGACCTGAGCCAGCCCGCGGTCGGTCCGGCCCAGGCGGAGAGCATCAAGGCGGCGGGCCTCGCCCTGCAGCAGGCCGGCGTCGTTCCGGCCGGCATCGATGTGACGGCCGCGGTCGATGCGCTGATCGACCCGCAGTTCAATCCCGCCCCGGGGCGCTGAAGCGATGCCCGACCTCACCCACCTAACCGCCTTCGCCCTGATCGCGCTCGGGATGGTGCTGACGCCGGGCCCGAACATGGTCTATCTCGTCTCGCGCACGCTCGTTCAGGGGCGTGCGGCCGGGCTCGTCTCCCTGCTCGGCGTGCTGGCGGGTTTCCTCGTCTACCTCCTCTGCGCCGCCCTCGGCATCACCGCGCTCCTCGTCGCGGTGCCCTTGGCCTACGACGCGCTGCGCTTCGCCGGCGCCGCCTACCTGCTGTTCCTCGCGTGGCAGGCGGTACGGCCGGGCGGAACCTCGCCCTTCGCGCCGCGCCGGCTGAGTCCCGACGGGCCGGGCCGGCTGTTCGCCATGGGGTTCCTGACCAATCTGCTGAACCCGAAGATCGCAGTGATGTATCTCTCGCTGCTGCCCCAATTCCTCGAGCCGGAGCGGGGAGGGGTGCTGGTCCAGTCCCTGGCGCTCGGGGCGGCACAGATCGCGGTGAGCCTCGCGGTCAATGCCGGGATCGTGCTGGCCGCCGGCAGCGTCGCCGCCTTCCTCGCCGGACGCCCGCTCTGGCTCCTGGCGCAGCGCTGGCTTCTCGGAACCGTGCTGGCGGGCCTCGCCCTGCGCATGGCAACCGACGCGCGGCGCTGAGTCGTTTCGCGGCGCGCTGTCGATGCTATAGGCCGCCCCGATGTTCGTCCGCCCCGACAGACTCCCATGAGCGGTTCCACCGTCCTGCCCGACACCGCCCCGGCCGATACGGCATCGCCCCGTCGCGCCGCCCTCTTGGGCGGGGGAGGGCGCGCCGCGCTCGGCCTGCTGCTGCCCGTGATCCTGGCCGGTGCCTGGGAGATCGCCGTGGCGAGCGGCCTCGCGACCGGGCGCCTGCTGCCGCCGCCGAGCCGGATCGGCGCCGCTCTCTGGTCGCTCGCGGCCTCCTGCGAACTCTGGATGCATGTCGAGGCGACGCTGATCCGCGTCGGGCTCGGCTTCGCGTTCGGCGCCGGTGCCGGCATCCTGATCGGTACGCTGACCGCGACCCTGCCGGCCCTGCGGTGGCTGGTCGATCCCAGCCTTCAGGCCCTGCGCGCCGTGCCCTCGCTCGCCTGGGTGCCGCTGTTCATCCTCTGGTTCGGCATCCTGGAGACGCCGAAGGTGGCGCTGATCGCCGTCGGGGTCTTCTTTCCCGTCTATGTCGGCGTCGCCGGCGCCATCGCCTCGGTCGATCGCAAGCTGATCGAGGTCGGGCGCATCTTCCGCCTGTCGAAGCTCGCCCTCGCCCGGCGCATCCTCCTGCCCGCCGTCCTGCCCGCCACGCTCACGGCCCTGCGCACCGGGCTCGGTCTCGGCTTCCTGTTCGTGGTCGCCGCCGAACTGATGGGCGCCTCCGAGGGTCTCGGCTACCTGCTGGTCGACGGCCAGCAATTCAGCAAGCCCGACCAGATCCTGGCGGCGATCATCTGCTTCGCCATCGTCGGCAAGCTCGCCGACACGGCCCTCGTGGCGCTCACCACCCCGCTGGTGCGCTGGCAGGACACCGCGCGGGAGACGCTGTGAGGACCCGATGCTGAGCCTCCAAAGCCTCTCCAAGACCTATGCCGACGGCACCCGCGCCCTCGCCGGGATCGATCTCGCCGTGCCCAATGCCGAGATCGTCGCCCTCATCGGCGGCTCCGGCTGCGGCAAGACGACGTTGCTGCGCCTCGTCGCCGGCCTCGATCGGCCGAGCACCGGATCGATCGCGCTCGACGGCGAGCCGATCACCGGCCCCCATCCCGGCGTCGGCCTCGTCTTCCAGGAGCCGCGCCTGCTGCCCTGGCTCGACGTGGCCGGCAATGTCGGTTTCGGCATCGGCGACCTGCCCCGCCGCGAGCGGGCGGAGCGGGTCGCCCACGCCCTCGAACGGGTCGGCCTTGCCGAGCATGCCAAGCGCTGGCCGCGGGAATTGTCCGGCGGCCAGCAGCAGCGGGTCTCCATCGCCCGCGCCTTCGTGGCCAATCCCCGTGTGCTGCTCCTCGACGAGCCGTTCTCGGCCCTCGACGCCTTCACCCGCAAGGATCTGCACCGTCACCTCCTCGCCCTGTGGGAGGAGGTGCGACCGACGGTCCTGATCGTCACCCACGACGTGGCGGAGGCGGTGGCGTTGGCCGACCGGGCCATCGTGATGCGACCGAAACCGGGCCGGCTCGACGAGAGCATCGCCCTCGACCTGCGCCGCCCGCGCGACCCGGCCGCCCCGACGAGCGAGGCCGCCACCCGGAAGATCCTCGGTGCGCTCGACCGGTCGCTGCGCCCGCGCGAAGCCTCGCGCGCGCCGGAACTGGCCGGCGGCAGCTCGTTCTGAGCCGTCGCGCGACTGTCGCACGGGCGCAAAACCCGTTAAGCGGCAGCGTCATCGCCGCGATCAGAACGCCAAGAACGATCGGAGGAACCCCATGGACGCCAACGCCCTGCGCGCTCTCCAGGCCCCGCTGAAGGGCCAGTACCGCGAGAACCCGGATTCCGCGGTCATCACCCTCAAGGCGCGCGGCGCCCTCGACGACACCAGCATCGCCTGCAAGGTGGAGACCGGTCGGGCGCTGGCCGTGGCGGGCCTGCATCCGGCGACCGGCGGCTCGGGCGCCGAACTGTGCTCGGGCGACATGCTGCTCGAGGCCCTCGTGGCCTGTGCGGGCGTGACCGTAAAGGCGGTCGCCACCGCCCTCGAGATCCCGCTGCGGGCCGGCACCGTCAGCGCCGAGGGCGACCTCGATTTCCGCGGTACGCTCGGCGTCGACAAGGAGGCCCCGGTCGGATTCCGGGCGATCCGCCTCCGTTTCGACCTCGACACCGACGCCCCGCAGGAGAAGCTCGACCAGCTGCTCAAGCTCACCGAGCGCTACTGCGTCGTGTTCCAGACGCTCAACCACAAGCCGGAACTGACCGTCGGCGCCTCCCGCGCCTGAGGCGGCCGCCTTACATCGAAGGGTGCCGGGTCGGGCCTCGTTCGGCCCCGGCACCCCAGCCTGATCGACCGAAGCCCGATGCGCCTGCTCATCATCGAGGACGACCGCGAGGCCGCCGCCTATCTCGCCAAGGCCTTTCGCGAGGCCGGGCACACGGTCGATCAGGCCGCTGACGGCCTCGACGGCTACGCGCTCGCCCGCGAGGGCGCCTACGACGTGCTGATCGTCGATCGGATGCTGCCGAAGCTCGACGGGCTGTCCCTCGTGCGGTCGCTGCGCGAGCAGGGCATCGCGACGCCGGTGCTGATCCTCTCCGCTCTCGGTCAGGTCGACGACCGGGTGAAGGGGCTGCGCGCTGGCGGCGACGACTATCTCCCGAAGCCCTATGCCTTCTCGGAGCTGCTCGCCCGCACCGAAGTGCTGGCCCGCCGCCAGGCCGGTCCCGCGGGTGCGGCCGAGCCCACCGCCTACCGGGTCGGCGATCTCGAACTGGATCGGCTCTCCCACCGGGTCAGCCGGGGCGGGCGCGAGATCCTGCTTCAGCCCCGCGAGTTCCGCCTGCTCGAATACCTGATGCGCCATGCCGGCCAGGTCGTGACCCGCACGATGCTGCTGGAGAATGTCTGGGACTACCATTTCGACCCGCAGACCAACGTCATCGACGTCCACGTCTCGCGCCTGCGGGGAAAGATCGACCGCGGCTTCGACCGGCCGATGATCCACACCGTGCGCGGTGCCGGCTACGTCGTGCGGACGGAGGAGCCCGGCGGGTCGTGACCGGGCCCGTCGATCGGCCCAACGCCCGACCCAGCGAGGGCCTGCGCGCCCGGTTGCAGAAGGTGCTGCGCACGACGGCCTTCAAGCTGTCGCTCGCCTATCTCGTCCTGTTCGCGCTGCTGGCGAGCATCGGGCTGGGCTACGTCGCCTGGAACGCCCGCCGCATCCTCGACGATCAGATCGTCTCGACCATCGAGGCCGAGATCAACGGTCTGTCGGAGCAGTACACGGCCGGGGGCCTGCGCCGGCTCATCGCCGTGGTGGAGCGCCGGGCCAAGGAGCCCGGCGCCTCGCTCTACCTCGTCACCACGCCCGCTGGCGAGCAGATCGTCGGCAACGTCAACCGCGTGCCGAGCGGCATCCTGTCGACGCCCGGCCAGTATGACGGCCCCTACGGTCGCGGCTCGGAATCCGCCCATGCGGAGCACCGGGCGATCATGCGGGTCTACACCCTGGCCGGCGGTTTCCGCCTGCTGGTCGGCCGCGACACCGAGGAGCGCGACCGCCTCCGCGACGCCATCGGCAACACCTTCGGCTCGTCGCTCGCCCTGGTTCTGGTGCTCGGGGTCGTCGGCGGCTGGTTCGTGGCGAGCCGGGTGCTCAAGCGCGTCGACGACATGACCGAGACGACCCGCACCATCATGGCGGGAGACCTCGACGGACGCCTCCGCGTCTCGGGCAGCGGCGACGAACTCGACCGCCTCGCCCAGAACCTCAACCTCATGCTGGAACGCATCGGCGAATTGATGCGGGGCATGCGCGAGGTTTCCGACAACATCGCCCACGATCTGAAGACCCCGCTCACCCGCCTGCGCAACCGCGCCGACGAAGCCCTGCGCACGGCCGAGACCCCGGAGGCGCTCAGGGCCGCGATCGAGGGGATCGTGGAGGACGGCGACGGGCTGATCCGCGTCTTCAACGCGCTCCTCACCATCGCCCGCCTGGAGGCCGGCAACACCCCGGACGCGGCCGGCACATCCTTCGACGCCGGCGAGGTGGCGCGGGAGATGGCCGAACTCTACGAGCCCCTGGCCGAGGAGCGGGGCCTGCACATCGCCCTCGACGTCGCGCCGAACCTGCCGCTGAGGGGCAATCGCGAGCTGGTCGGGCAGGCCCTGGCCAACCTCATCGACAACGCGATCAAGTACGGCGTGTCCGGCGGACCGGAGATCACCGTCTCGGCGCGCCGAGCGGGCGAGGCGGTGGCTCTGCGCGTCGCCGATCAGGGACCGGGCGTACCCGAAGCCGAACGCGCCCGCGTCCTCGACCGCTTCGTTCGCCTCGACGCGGCCCGCTCCCGTCCCGGCTTCGGCCTGGGGCTCAGCCTCGTCAACGCGGTGGCGCGTCTCCACGGCGGCAGCCTGACGCTGAGCGACAACGCCCCCGGCCTCGCCGTCACCCTGACGCTGCCGGGTGCCGACGCCTCTGCCCCTTGAAGGCGCTCGCATTGCGCGCTTGATGGGCAGGGCCGCGAGGCGGCGGCGGGCACGGGCGCGGCGGACCGATATGAGCAGGCCAGAAAACGGGCAGATTGCCCAGCGCGATGGCAGCCGCGCTCCGTGGATCCAGTGCCTCGGGCCGATGCCGCCGCTCTCCGATCCGGTGGCGGCCGAGGCGCGCCTCGCCGAGGTGGCCGAGGCCCTGCCGGCCGAACTCCGCGACGGGCCGGCGCGCGGTCTCCTGCTGGCCCTGGCCGAGCACTCGCCGTTCCTGTGGTCGCTCGCCGCCCGCGACCCCGACCGCCTCGCCCGACTGCTTCGGACGCCGCCCGAGGAATCCGATGCACGCATCCTCCGGGAGCAGCGGATTGCAGGACGCGGACAGGACGGCGCAGCGCCCGATCTCGAAGCGGTCAGCGAGATCCTGCGCCGGAACCGGGCCGAGCACGCGCTTCTGGTGGCGCTCGCGGATATCGGCGGGGCGTGGCCGCTGGAACGGATCACCGCCGCGCTCTCGGACTTCGCCGATGCCTCGGTCACGGCGGCCTTCGACGCGCTCCTGTTCCAGGCCGCCGCCTCCGGACGGTTTCACCCGGCCGACCGTGAGAACCCGCAGGCCGGCTCCGGTCTCGTGGTGCTCGGCCTCGGCAAGCTCGGCGGGCGGGAGCTCAATTACTCCAGCGATATCGACCTGATCGTCTTCTTCGATCCCGAGATCGCGCCGCTCAAGGAGGGTCTGGAGCCGACGCCGTTCTTCACCCGCCTCGCGCAGGGCGCGGCCAAGCTCCTGCAGGAGCGGACCCGCGACGGCTATGTCCACCGGGTCGATTACCGGCTCCGCCCCGATCCCGGCTCGACGCCGACGGCGCTCAGCCTCGCCTCGGCCTATATCTATTACGAGACGACCGGGCAGAACTGGGAGCGGGCGGCCTTCATCAAGGCCCGGCCGATCGCCGGCGACATCCCGGCGGGCGAACGGTTCCTGGCCGAACTGACGCCCTTCGTCTGGCGCAAGTACTTCGACTTCGCGGCGATCGCCGACGTGCACGCGATGAAGCGCCAGATCCACGCCGTGCGCGGCCACGAGGCGCTCGCCGTCGCCGGTCACGACATCAAGCTCGGCCGCGGCGGCATCCGCGAGATCGAGTTCTTCGTGCAGACCCAGCAGCTCGTCTTCGGCGGACGGCGCCCGATCCTGCGCGGGCGCTCCACCGTCCCGATGCTGGCGCGCCTCCACGACGATGGCTGGATCTCGCAGGAGGCGCGCGACGAACTCGGAGCAGCCTACACCTTCCTGCGCACCATCGAGCACCGGCTCCAGATGGTGCGCGACGAGCAGACCCAGCGCCTGCCGACCGATCCGGCCGAGCTCGACGCCTTCGCCCGCTTCGCCGGCTTTCCCGACCGGCCCGCCTTCGAGGCCGCCCTGCTCGGTCACGCGCGGCGGGTTCAGGCCCATTACGCCCTGCTGTTCGAGGCGGCCCCCGACCTGTCGTCGGAGGTGGGCGACCTCGTCTTCAGCGGCGCGGCCGACGATCCGGCGACCCTGGCGACGTTGCGCAGCCTCGGCTTCCGCGAACCGGAGACGGTGGCCGAGACCGTGCGCGGCTGGCATTTCGGCCGCCGCGCCGCGGTGCGCAGCCCCCGCGCCCGCGAGGTGCTCACGGAACTCGTGCCCGCGCTTCTGAAGGCCTTGTCCGGCACGCCGGATCCGGATGCGGCTCTGGCCAATCTCGACCGCGCCTTCGGCCGTATGCCGGCGGCCGTCGAACTCCTCACCATCCTGCGCGAGCATGAGCGGCTGCGGCTGCTCTTCGCCGACCTCCTGGGCAGCGCGCCGCGGCTCGCCGGCACCGTCGCCTTCAGCCCGCACGTGCTCGACGCGGTGATCGACCCGGATTTCGGCGATCCGGTCATCGATCCCGCCGGCATCGCCGCCCATTACCGGGCGTTGCTCGGCCGCCCGGACGACCATGAGATCTTCCTCGACCGCAGCCGCGATGCGGCGCGTCAGCTTCGCTTCGTGGCCGGTGCCCGGCTGCTCTCCGGCATCCTGAGGCCCCAGGGCGCGGGCGAGGCCTTCTCGGCCATTGCCGACGCGGCGATCGCCACGGCTTTGGAAACGGTCGCGGCGAAGTTCCTCGCGGAGCACGGCGCGGTGCCGGGGGGGCGGATCGTCGTCATCGGCTATGGCCGCCTCGGCAGCCGACAGCTGACGGCGGAGTCCGATCTCGATCTCGTCGTGCTCTACGATTTCGACCCGGACGACCGCACCAGCGCCGGCCCCAAGCCCCTGGACGCGGCGGTGGCCTATAATCGGCTGACGCAGCGCCTGGTCGCCGCCTTGACGGCCCCGACCCGGCGCGGCCTGCTCTACGAGGTCGATCTCCGCCTGCGGCCCGGCGGCGGCCAGGGCGCGACGGCGACGCAATTCCGCAGCTTCAAAGCCTATCAGAGCGAGGAGGCGGAGCTGTGGGAGCACATGGCGCTCACCCGTGCCCGGGTGATCGCGGGCGACGCCGCGCTTGCCGCGGATGCCGCGGCGGTGATCGACGAGGCCCTGCGCCGCCCCCGCGACGCGCACAGCGTCTATCGCGCCGTGCGCGACATGCGCGCTACCGTGGAGCGCGAGAAGGGCGATCACGGCCCCCTCGATCTGAAGCTCACCCCCGGCGGCCTGCTCGATCTCGATTTCCTGGGCCAAGCCCTGGTGCTCGCCCATGCCCACGACCATCCCGATCTGATCGGCCTCGATGCCCCCGCCCTGTTCAAGCGGGCGGCGCAAGCCGGCCTGCTGGAGGGCGGCGAGGCGGAGGTGTTGGGCCGCGCCTACCGCCATTTGGACGACGTGCATCACTGGCAGCGCCTGATGGTCGAGGGCGATCCGACCCAAGCCTCCCCCGTGGCGATGGCGCGCCTCGCCCGCGCGGCCAACCTTCCCGACGCGAAGGCCCTCGCGGCTCAGCTGGAGGCCGAGCGGCTCGAGGTCCGCACCATCTTCGACCGTCGCCTCGGCAGGCCGGGGTGAGACGAAGGCGGGAGTGTCAGCCCGGCAGGACCGGTGACTTCTCCGTGGGCAGGCCGTCGATCGAGGCGCGGTCGATCCGGGTATGGGCCTGCACCAGAGCGTGCGGCGTCAGCGCCATCCATTGCCGCAGGGAGAGATCGGCGTAGCGCGGACTCTTGAACATCTCGAGGAAGACCAGCGGTTCGGTGCCGGTGTTCTCGATGTAGTGACCCATGGCGAAGGGCACGTAGCCGACGTCGCCGCCGCGATAGTCGAAGGTTCGGGCCTTCGATTCGGAGCCGAACACGGTCATCCGCCCCTGGCCCGAGAGGTAGTATTGCCACTCGTCGCCGTTGGGGTGCCAGTGCAGCTCGCGCAGGGCCCCCGGTTCCAGTTCCACCAGCGCCGCCGCAATGGTCGCGGAGGCCGGGAAGACCGAGGAATCGGTGATCCGTACCGTTCCGCCGCGGCTGCGGATCGGCTCCTGCGCCAGCATGCGATGGCTGAACTTTTGCGGCACCGGGCCGGCCCCACCCATCCGGTCCTCCGCCAGCGGTCCCGGCTTCGGCCCAGGGAAGATGTAAAGTTCCTTCTCCGGCAGGCCGGCGAGGGCGCTCTCCGGCAAACCGAGATTCTTGGCGATGACGTCGCGGGGCGTATGCGCCAGCCAGTCGCTGATGAGAAAGGTCGAATCCTCGGAGAAGCCGCCGTCATCGAACACGAGCAGGAACTCGCAGCCGTCGATCTCGCTCTCCAGACCCTGGATCGAATGCGGGATACCGCTGGGGAAGTACCAGAGGTCGCCCTCGCCGACATCGTCGGCGAAGGTCCGTCCCGCCGGGTCGATGGCGGTGATGCGGGCCCGTCCCTTGATCATGTAGGCCCACTCCGCCTCCTTGTGCCAGTGCATCTCGCGCACCGCATTGGCCTTGAGCCGCATGTTCACGCCGGCCATGGCCTTGGAGATCGGGAGTTCGCGGATGGTGGTCTGCCGGGCCCAACCGCCATCCTCCAGCCGCATGTGACTGTCGGCGAACGACCATTTCAGGTTCGGCATGGTGCCGTGATCGGTCTGCGGCGGGTGGAGGGTGAACGGCTCCTGCGCCTCGCGGGACGGGTTGCGCGGGCCGAGGATGTCGGCACCTTTCGGGCTCTCGGCGGCCCGTGCGCCGCCGGCTTTCCACGCGATTCCGCTGGCGACCCCACCGGCGGCGGCGATGAGGCTGCGACGTGAAACATCGGTCATGGCGGTCCCCGGATGAACCCTGTGGTCCGGGGTAACGGCGCGGACCGCCACCGGATCGACGGGGGCCGATCACGACATCCGGCGCAGGCTGCCCACGACGATGGTTGCACGCCCATATCTTGCGGGCGCCCCGCCTCGGCCCCTAATCTCCCGCGATGAACGTCGTCGCGATCGACTTCGAGACCGCCAACGAGCGGCGCGACAGCGCCTGTGCGGTCGGGCTCGCCTGGATCGAGGGCGGTCGCGTCGTGCGGCGGGAATCGCGGCTGATCCGGCCGCCGCAGATGCGGTTCTCCCCGGGCAACATCCGTATCCACGGGATCCTGCCCGCCGACGTCCGCGACGCGCCGACCTTCCCGGAGGCGATGGCGCCGTTCCTGCCCGATCTCGCGGGCGGCCTCGTGCTCGCCCACAATGCCGGCTTCGACATGGGCGTGCTGGCTGCCTCGCTCGGCGCCTACGGCGAGCCGGTGCCGACCCTGACCGGCCATTGCACGCTCCAGATCGCCCGGCGCATCTTTCCGGATCCGGCCGGCTGTGGGCTGTCAAAGGTCGCGGGCCGCCTCGGCATCCGCTTCGAGCACCATGATGCGGGCGAGGACGCCTTTGCCTGCGCCGAGATCGCCCTCGCCGCCGTGCGCGAGACCGGTGCCCGCGACGTGCCCGACCTCGTCCGCGGTCTCGGCCTCACACCGATCCGCGCCATCAACGCGCCCCGCCGCGACCTCGTCCGCTCGACCTCGGCCCAGGCGCTGCGGGTGGCGGGCGTCACGCCCCCGGTCGCGGCGGCGGATCTGCGCTTCTCCCTGCGCGGCAGCACCGGCAACCGCTACGTAGTGGTGTTCGAGGAGAGCGCGGGGGGACCCTACCTGCGCTGCTCCTGCCCGGCGGGCACCCATCGTCGCCGCTGCCGCCACGTCGACGCGCTGGTCGACGGGGACATCACCGACCTGATCTCGAACAATCCCGAGGACGTGGAGCGCCTTCGCCTGCGCATCGGGGATGCAACGGTCGGCCCGGTGCGGATCAAGGGCGCGGCGGCGGCATGAGGCCGCCGACGCTCACGGCCGCACGCCCGGCGGCGTGATGTCGAGGGGCGCGGGAGTCTCCGGTGACGGCTCCGCGTCCTGTCGGGCGCGACGGGCCAAATCCTCCACCTCGCGCTGGCGGCGCGCCGTCTCCTCGGCCTCGCGCTGACGCCGGGCGGCCTCCTCGGCGGCCTGCTGCGCCTTGATCCGCGCCAGACGCGCCGACTCCTCGGCCGCGGCCCGCGCGCGGTCCATCTCGATGCGGGCGCGGCGGCGTTGGCGCTCGGCCTGGTCGGCATCGAACAGCTCGATCTTCTCGAGTTCGCGCTGGAGCACCAGGGCGGCGAGGCCCGTCGTCAGCGGGGCGGCATCGACGCGGCGCTCGGGCGCGCCGAGCGGACCGGAAAAGCCGAGCTGGACGGCAGGCGGCGCACCGGACCAGCCCTTCGGCGCCGACAGGCTGGTGAGAATTCCCTTGGCGTCGAGGCTTCCGCTGCGCAGATCGACCCCGAAGGTGCCGTTCCAGCGGGCGGGTCCGAGATCGAGCCCGAACGGGGCGGAGCGCAGCACGCCGCCGACCAGAGTGACGGCGGCGGTCGCCGGTCCCTTGGCGACGAGCGGTGCGGCGGAGAACTCTTCCGAGACGAGCGCCTGGGGGCGGCCGTCGCGGAGGGGATCGTCCTCGGCCAGCGCCCGGACGAGCGCCCGGTCGAGGGCGGCAGGATCGGCCTCGGGCAGGCGGATCTGTGAAAGCCGGATGTCGCCATTGCCGGAAAGGTCGTCGGTGAGCGCAGCGGGGTTCGGGCCGGAGGCGCTGAAGCGCAATCCCCCGGACAATGTCGCGGCGAGGCGTCCGCCCTCGACGATCTGGGCGAGGTTCACGTCCGACAGCGTGGCTTCCCCCGAGACCGAGGCGGCACCGGCCGGCCGCGTCACCGTCACGCTCGCGCCGATCCGCCCGCCGCCGAGGCCGGCGGTGAGGTCGCCGATGCGAAGGGCATCGCCCTCGCGGAGCAACCGGAAGGCCGCCGCCTCGGCGACATATCCGCGGCCAAGATCCAGTCGGCCGATCTTGAGATCGAGATTGGCCCGCGGCAGATCCGGCGCCGGGGCGAACCGGGTGCCCCGGGGGTCCGTGGGCAGGATCAGGGCGGTGGTCAGGGCCGGCAGGGAAAGCCGTCCGAGGGACACCGCGCCCGTCACCGCCCCATCCTGATGGCGGTCGAGGGCAGCGGTGATGTCGGATCCGGCGGCCTGACCCGTCAGATCGAGATGCAGCGCCTCGCCCCGACGCGACAGGGCGAGGGTGCCCGAAGCGGGCAAGGGTCCGGCGCCGGACACCACTGCACCGGTCAGGGCCAGATAGGGCGTGAGGTCGGTGCCTTCGATTCGGACCTCCCCCGAGAGCGGGGGGCGACCGGACACATCGAGCAGGATCGGCTTTTGCGAGGCGAGGCTCAGGCCCGGAAACGCTCCCTCGATCGTGAGGGCCAGGGATACTACGACCGGTGCCACCTCCGGCGCGAGGCGCTCCTCGTTCGGCCGAGTCGTCTCCGCCCCGGGCGACCGCGTGCCGGTCAAGCGCAGGCGGGCGGGTTGGCGCAACGCGGCGATATCGTCGCGACCGAACCAGAGGCCGGCCCGGGCCACGTCGAGCCGGGCGGCGAGATTGTCGATCCGTCCGGCCCGGATCAGAGCCGAAGCCTCGATCTCGCCGCCGCCGGCTTTGCCGCGGGCCTGGGCGCGCAAGGCATCGGCCTCGCCAGATTCCCGCTCGAGCGTCAGATCGAGATCGAGCCCGGCCTCGCGGAAGGCGCGGGGCACCAGCCGCGCCTCCGCCAGGAAGCCGCGTTCCAGCAGCGCCAGGAGGGGGGCAGCCTTGGGTGCGGAGACCCGGCCCTCGATCTTGCCCGAACCGTCCGGGGCGATGCGGCCGGCGAGCTTGGCGCTGGCCCCGGCGAGATCGGCAATCTCCAGGCTGTCGACGACGAGGCTCGCCCCATCGGATTGCAGCCGCACCATGATGGTGCCGCCCGCGCCGCCCGAGGCGCCGTAGCGGACGTCGCGGGCACTGAGCGTCAGGCCGAGGTCGTGCCGGTCGAGGCTTTCCATCAGGCGGCTGGCCGGGGGCATTTCGGCGATATCGATGCCGTTGGCCGCGATCTGCGCCTCCAGCCGACCGCGCCGTCCGGCCTGCGGGCGGGTGTAGGCGGCATTGCCCGTGACCCGCACCGGGCCCAGCGCCAAGCGCAGATTGCGCAGGGACAGGTCGGTAGCGGTGGAGGACAGGTCGGCCCCGAGGTCGAGCGTCCGCCCGTCGAGCAGTGAGGCGACGGCATCCTCCGCGCCGAGCCGCCCGAGATAGCGCCCGAGACCCTCGGAGTTGCGCGCCGCGATGTCGAGATGGCCGGTGAAGCGGGCCGAGGCGGAGAGATCGATCTCTCCGGTCGCCGAGACGGTGGCGGCGCCCGGAGCCAGCCCCGAGAAGCGGCGCAGCACCAATCCGCCGGATCGATCGAACGTGCCGCGGAACGCCACGTCGGACCAATCGTCCAGGCCGAGCGCCACGCTCTCGGCCTTGAGATCGAGGTCGAGCATCATCGCCAGCGAAGGGGCAAGGCCGCCCGCGCCTCGCGACAGCAGCGCCCGGCCGCCCGGCGTCAGCAGCAGCCCGTCGAGGTCGAGACGGCGGGTGCGCAGGTCCAGCCCGGCGCGGCCCTCCCGCCAATCGATCCGACCGGTGCCTGACAGGCGCGCCGCCTTGCCGCCCGGATCGAGTTCGAGTTCCACGCTCTTGGCGTTCACGACCGTGCCGCGCGCCTCGAACTTTCCGGCCAGCGTCGACGGGAGGTAATCGCCCGCCGCCTGGACCGGAGGACCGACGGTGAGCTTCGCCGAGCCCTCGGCTTCGGGCACGAGGCCGCGGCGGGCCTGCGCCCCCCCCTCGACGGCCTCCGGCTTAAAGGTGAGGCGGGCATCGGCCTCGAGTCGCGGCAGCGTGTCGCCGCCGCCGGTGAACTTCAGATTGAGCGTGCCATCCGACGTTACGACGCCGGTGGCGAGATGGAACGGGCTTCCCGCTACCATCCCCTCGGCGAGCCACGGCCCGGCCAGGTTGGGGGCGCGCAGCCGCACGTCATCGGCGGCCCAGATCTCGCTCGGCTCAGCGCCGTCGCGCCACGTCGCGACGGAGAGGTGACGGACGGTGAGCGCATCGATGACCACGTCCCGGCGCGGCGTCTCACCGCCGCGCGGCAGAAGCAGGGCGTCGTCGGCCACCGGCAGGGTGACGCGGGCCCGTTCGATGGACGTGCGCGTGAAGCGCACCTCGCCCTTGAGCAGGGGCGAGAGGGCGATTTCCGCATCGACCTGCCGGGCTTCGAGGGATGGTCCGTCCTCGGCACCGAGGCGCAATTGGTCGAGGCGGAGATGCGGGGAGGGCAGGAGCCGCAGATCGATCGCGCCGGCGCTGGAAGCCGGTGTGCCGAGGGATTGCGCGATCGCCCGGTCGATCAGCGCGCGCTGGCCCGACCAGTCGATGAAGGGCGGCACGGCGAGCGCCGCCACGAGGATCAGCACGACGGCGCCCGCGAGCGCGGTCAGGAGGTCACGCACCGATTTCGCTTTCGCCTCGCCTGCACAGCCCAGGCGCATCCGATCGAGGCGCACCGCCGGAGCGACGGCACAACCTCACGGGCGGCCATAGCACAGGCGGTGCGAGGCTCGCATCTCAAGCTCGGCGATGGCGTTTACGCGCGATCAATGGCGCGCCGCCGCCTTGCGGATCGATCGGCGCGAAGCCGTCGAAGCGCGCATAGAGGGCAAACGCCGCGGGGTAGGCAGGACGCGCCCCCCCCCGAGGTTCAATGCGTCGCGAACTTGATGCTGATCGCGGCCTTGGCGGTCAGGCCCGGGCTCGGCAGGGCATTGAGGTACTGCGTGTAGCGCTTGTCGAGCGCGTTCTGCAGGACGAAGTCCGCCTTCACATGATCGTTGACGACGTAGGTGGCCATCAGATCGACGAGGCCATAGGCCTTGGTCGGCGAAAGGGTGACGCCGGACGGCAGGCCGGTCCGTGCCTCGACGAAGGTGAGGCGGCTGGCCAGGGTCAGATTGCCGTTGAGGAAGCGCAGGCCGATCGTGGCGCTCACACGGTTCGGCGGGACACTGATCAGCGTCTCTCGCGTCGCCCGGTTCCGCCCATCCGTATGGGTGGCCGCGACGGTGACGAAGCCGCCACCCCAATCGTAGGCTCCCTCGAGTTCGACACCGTCGAGTTCGGCCCGGGCGATATTCAGGTACTGCACGTCGCGTTGGGGGATGACGCAGGGGAAGCGCCCGGGGATGCGAGCGCAGACCGAGGCGGGAATACCGACAACGGCCGGAACGAAATAGGTGGACCCAACTGGCTGAATGCCGATAAAATCATCGACCGTATTTTGAAAGACGTTGAGTTTGGCCCGGAACACGTCGCCGGGCTTCAGCACATCGTTGTACTTCAGGTTGACGCCGCCCTCGACGGTGTGGGCGGTTTCCGGGCGCAGAGCCGGGTTCGGCCGGATGCTGAAGGCCGGGAACGGGTGGATGCCCTGCATGAGCGTCTCGGTGATCGACGGCGCGCGGTAGCCTTCGGCGTAGGTTCCGTAGACCTCGAAGCCGGGAAACGGTGAGACGCCGACCGTTATCTTCGGGGAGAGACGATCGCCGCTGGAGCGGTAGGCGCCGCCCGAGAGATCGTAATGGTCGTAGCGCAAGGCGCCGACCACCCGCAGCCACGTACTGTAGCGGATCTCGTCCTGCACGAAGGCACCGGCGAGGCTGCGCTCGCCCGACGGGGTGAAGGCAGCGCCGAAGCCGCCGGCCTTGTCGGTGGTGCGGACGCGATTGCCGACATAGTCACCACCGATCGTGAGGGCATGGGCCAAAGCCCAAGTGTCGAAGCGGGCCGTGTTGTGCACGTCGAAGCCGAGGGTCTCGAGATCGTAGGTGATCCGGTTGCCCGCCCGGACGCCCAGGGTGCCGTAGGTGCCCCTCTGCGAATCCTGAAGGAAGGTCAGGTCGTTCTGCGTCGTGGTGGAATAGCCGCGGATGCTGACATCGAGGAGCGGCACATCGGGCCGGGCGAAGCGGTAGCCGAGGGTATAGGTGTCGGTCTGCACCGCATTCGCAAACCGTGCGCCGCGATTGGTGGTGCCGGAATTGGTGAAATCGAAGCGCTGAAGCAGCGCCGTACCGGAGATCTCGTGGCCATCGGCCGGACGGAGATTGATCTTCGCGAGACCCGCGCTCAGCTCGTTGCCCGTATCGGCGATGCGGCGGCCGAGGCCATCCTGGTAGGGGCCGTTGTTGCGGAACACGAACTGCCCGAACACGTCCGCCGCCGTGCCGATGCGCGCGCCGATGGCGGTTGAATTGAGGAAGCGCTGGCCGTTGCTGCCGAAGCCCTGGGTCTGCACGATGCCGGCCCGCTCATCGGGGGCAAGGATGTCGTCGATGGAGCGGGTGCGGAACGCGACGACGCCGCCGATGGCGCCGGAACCGTAGATCGTCGCACTCGGCCCGCGGGTGATGTCGACGCCGCCGACGAGTTCCGGATCGAGGTAGAACACCCCGTTGGCGCTGTGGCCCGAGGTCTGGAAGTCCTGGCGGGCACCGTCGATCAGAACGTTGACGCGACCGAAATCCTGGAGCCCGCGGATATTGATCGCCTGGGCCGGATCGCTCTGGCTTCCCTGCGTGGTCACGCCAGGCACGTCGCGCAAGACCTCCGAGAGCCGGCTCGGCTGAAGGCGGTCGATCGCCTCGCGGGTAACGACGCTGCTTCCGGACAGCGCATCGATGGCGGCGCGTTCCGTCTTCGTCGCCGTGACGGAGAGCGTGTCGAGGCTCACTTCTTCGACGGGGGCATTTCTGCGCGCCACGTCGCGCTGGGTGCCGATGGGCCGTGTGTTGGTGGCCTGCGCTTGGGCCGCGTCGAGGGCGAGCAGCGAGGTACCGAGAGCGAGGGCGACACGAAGCGGCGCAGGCGACATCGGGGCATCCGGCCAGATGGGGAGGGGGCGGCTGGCTGGCGGATGGCTGGCTGGCGCCTGTTCGGTCTGCGCCGGAGATCAGGACCAAGTCAACACTGCATCGAAACGATCAATTTAGTCCAATTACTGCTTATCTGCCGATAAGTTTACGGCCATTCCAATCTTGTCGTCCGCCTCTCATTCTTGTTGCTGGCCTGCAACACTGCGGCGCGGCAGGATGAACGGACGCCCGCCCTCCGGCACCTGTCCGACGCGCCAGGGAACGCCGAACACCGCGGCGACGAGTTCGTCGCGCATCACCGTGGCGGGCGTGCCCCGCGCGACGATCCGGCCCGCCTGCATCACCACCAGGGTATCGGCATAGGCCGCGGCGAGGTTGAGATCGTGCAGGATCGCGACGATCGCCGTGCCGGTCGCCGCCAGTTCGGCGGCGACATCGAGAAGTGCGGTCTGGTGACGCAGATCGAGGCTCGCGGTCGGCTCGTCGAGGAACAGCACCTGCTGCATGGCCAGCGTCCGGCCAGCGGCAAGCTGGCACAGCGCCCGGGCGAACTGGACCCGCGCCTGCTCGCCGCCCGAGAGCGTCGGATAGGCCTGATGCGCGAGATGATCCGCATCGGCCCGGCGGAGGCTGTCATCCACGATAGCGTCCCGCGCGCGCCGGCTGAGGCCGCGGCCGATGCCGTCGAGGCCGATCCGTGCGAGCTGGGCGGCGTTGAAGGGAAAGGCGAGCCTCAGGGCCTGCGGCATCACCGCCCGCATCGCCGCGAGCCGCCAGGGCGGGATTGCGCCGATCGGCTCGCCTCCGTAGCGGACGCCGCCGCGGCTCGGCGTCAGCTCGCCGCTTAGCAGCCGCAGCAGGGTGGATTTGCCGGCGCCGTTGGGCCCGACGATGGCGTAGATCCGGCCCGGCTCGATCGTCAGATCAATGTCTTCCACGAGGTGGCGCCCCGCCACCGCGTAGGCGAGACCTTGGGCGCGAAGGCATTCAGGCATCGGCCAGCGCGCCCCGGCCCAGCAGCAGCCACAGGAAGATGGGCGCTCCGACGATCGCGGTGACGATGCTGATCGGCAATTCGGCCGGCGCGACGACGAGGCGGGCGATGATGTCCGCCAGAACCAGCAGCGCACCGCCGAGGAGGGCGCAGGCCGGCAGCAGGCGCCGATGCTCCGGACCGATCAGCAGGCGCAGCACGTGCGGGACGACGAGACCGACGAAGCCGATCACCCCCGCCGCCGCGACTCCCGCCCCGACCGCGAGGGCGACCAGCACGATCACGATCCGCTTCAGCCGCTCCACGGCGACCCCAAGGTGGAACGCCTCCGCCTCGCCGAGAACCAGGGCGTTGAGACCGCGGCCGAGGAACGGAACCGTCAGGAGAATCGGCAGGATCGCCGGGGCGCTCGTCGCCACCTTGGTCCAAGTGGCGCCGGACAGGCTGCCGAGCGACCAGAAGGTCAGATCGCGCAATTGCCGATCATTGCTGGCGAAGACGAGAAGCCCGGTCAGGGCCCCGGTCAGAGCCGCGAGGGCGATGCCGGCGAGCAGCATCGTCGCCACGGAGATACGCCCGGACCGGGTGGCGACACGGTAGAGGCCGTAGGTCGTGGCGAGGCCGCCGAGGAAGGCCGCCGCCGGCAGCGCGAGATAGGGCATCGATCCGGGGAGGCTCAGGGCGGCCAGGACGCGGTCGCCGAGGACGATCACCGCGGCCGCGGCAAGACCCGCTCCGGCCGAGACGCCGACCAAGGCCGGATCCGCGAGGGGATTGCGGAACAGCCCCTGCATGAGGGCACCGGAGACGGCGAGCCCAGCACCGACCATCAGGCCGAGCAGGGTCCGCGGCAAGCGCAGGTTGAGGACGACGAGGGCGTCCCGTGCCCAGGTCGGATCGGACGACCCCGATCCACCCCCCAGGATGTCGAGGATGCGCATCGGCGGGATGGAGATCGCGCCGAGGCTGAGGGAAAGCAGGAGGATTGCCGAGACGAGCAGGCCGAGCCCGGCGAAGACCGGGACCGCCCTCCCGCGATTCTCAGTCACGGGGCAGGTCCGGGTAGACCGCCCGCATCAGAGCGGTCGCCGTCTCCGGCGTGCGTGGGCCGAAGCCGAGGAGGGCGAGGCCGTCCATGGCGACGAGGCAGCTTCTGGCGGCAGCGGGCGTCTGCGCGAGCGCCGTGCCGGCGGCGAACACCGTGTCCGCGGCGAGGGCGTGCCCCCCATTCGCCATCACGATCACCGCGTCGGGCGCCGCGGCGATGATGGCCTCGTCGGTGATCGGCTTGAAGCCGCTGAGGCCCTCGGCGGCGTTGTGAAGACCGGCCAGGGCGAGGATGCCGTCCGCCGTGCTGTCGCGACCGCCGGCCATGACGCGCCCGCTGGCGAGGGAGAGCACGACGAGGGCACGTGCCGGCCGTGCGATCCGGGCGCGCCGTTGGGATAGGGCGGCGAATTCGGCCTCGACCGTTCGGCACAGGGATTCGGCTTCCGCCTCGAGCCCGACCTGCTGGCCGATCGTCCGGATCTTGTGCAGCACCCCTTCCGCCGTCGGCGGATCGGTGATGATCGTGACCGGAATGCCGGCTTCTCGGATCTGATCGAGGACCGCGGGCGGCCCCGCGCCCTCGGCCGCGAGCACGAGGTCCGGGCCGACCGAGAGGAGGCCCTCCGCCGACAATGCGCGGAGATAGCCGGCATTCGGCTTCTCGCGCAAAGCTTCGGCCGGATAGACGCTGGTCGTGTCGACGATCGCGATCCGCGGGCCCGCACCGAGGCGCCAGAGGATTTCGGTGACGGCTCCGCCGAGGGAGGCGATGCGCGTGGCCGAGGCCGCGGCACGGGTCGGTCGGATCGCCGCGCCGAGGCCGAAGCCGGCGAGGGCGCCAAGGATCGAACGACGCGAAACGGCGGGCATGGAGGGATCAGCAGTCATTTGGTGAGGATCAGCTTGTTGTTGCTCGTGATGCGGAGGCGGTAGCTCGACCCGTCATGGACGATCACGATCTCGCGCCGCCCCTCCATGAGCGCATCCGACGCGATTCTCGGTTCGATCATCGGTTCGGTTTCTCGGCTCGATCCTGCCGCAGTGAGACGGAGATCGGTGATCGAGACAGGATCATTCCCCGATATTTCAGGCATTGGCGAACGCAGCTATTTTCGGATTTATTATCATTCCAAAAATCAAATCTGTTGTGATCATGGGCTGATCAGGCGTAGGCGCAATTATGGCCGGGGACAAGCTTGACGGTGCTCCGCTGCACGAGGGAACCCCATCGGTCATGGCCGCCGCACAGCCAAGTCCGGCGAGGTCACCGGCAGCTTCAGCGGGCGAGGCTTCGGGTCGGCCCAGCCTCACCACTTACAGCCGTCGGTGAGACGTAGAATGCACCCCGGCGGATCCGCCCCCTCTCGATCGAGCCCGTCGCCGTGTACGCCGGCCCGCTATCGCTTTCTCTGGAAGGAGTAAGCGGTGGCCGTTACGCCGCCGACGTCGCGATGCGCGCCGTCGTGCCGTAGCGGACGTTCTTCTCCTTCAGCCAGCGCCGGTAGGCGACCGACGACGAATCGGCCCGCGTCGGGATTTCGGCCCGCGGCTCCAACGGCAGGAGGACGGGCCGCTGATTCTCGAGGATGATGCGATCCTGCAGGAAGATCATCTGCTGGAAGGCCAGGAGGTCGGCGTCGCGCGAGGCTTCATCGATGAGGAACATCACGGGATGGGCCCGCGAGCGGCCCGGATCGAGCGGCTGGACGAACAGGCAGATCACGTCCCAGCGGTTCGCCGCATTGGGGCAAGTCTTGTAGAGCATCGTGACGTAGGGCGTGGCGACGCGGTACTCGTAGCGGGTCAGCAGGCCCCCGGTCGCCGAGACTGCCGCCTGCGGCTGGAAGAACGTGCAATTCGTCGCCCAGACCTCGTCGACGTCGCGCCGAATCTCGCTCGTGTACTGCGCAACCTCGGTGTGCGGCTCGGCGCCGAGGATGTCGGTATGGACGAAGGGGAAATGCGCCATGTCGAGGAAATTCTCGACCAGGCGCAGGCCGGAGGCGCGCACCGAGACGGCGCCGCAGACAACGTGTCGCCGGTCCGGCTCATCGGCCTCCGGGATCGGAGGCGGCTCGCCCCGCGGCGCCCCGAGGCTCGTCCAGACGCAACCATAGAGTTCACGCACGGGCAGCCCCCGCCCGCTTGCATCGCGCACATTCGGCGGCGCGCCCTCCGCGCCCGCTTCCACGACGACGTTCTGTCCGAGGAGCCGCGTGGTCCAACCGCCCCGGTCGAGCTGAGTCAGGGCGCCGACGACGTACCAATCGTCCCGCACCGCGGGTTCGAGCTCCGAGCCGGTCGCCATGGCGATCTCCTCCGTCATTGCCAGATCCGCCGCATCGTGGCGGCGTGCTCGGCCAGCAACGCCTCGACGTCGAGGCTGCAGAAGGCTCCGTCCGCAATGATCTGACGGCCGTCGATGAACGAGTGGGAGACCCGGAACGGGCCGCACATCACCATCGCGGCGAGGGGGTCGCGCTGGGTGCCGGACAGCCCGAGCTGATCGAGCTTGACCGCGATGAAATCGGCGCTCATGCCCGGTCCGAGGTGGCCGACATCGTCGCGCCCGAGCAGGCGCGCGCCGCCGCGGGTCGCCATCGTCAGCGCTTCACGGGCCGAGAGCGCGCCCGGCGAGCCGCCGAAGCCGCCGCGCCCACCGGGTTTCTCCGAACCGTAGCGGGTCGGCGCCACGCGCTGGAGGAGTTGGGCGAGGCGCGCCTCGAGGAACAGGTTCGAGGTGTCGTTCGAGGCCGAGCCGTCGACGCCGAGCCCGCATGTCACGCCCGCATCGAGCATCTCGCGAATTCGGGCGATGCCCTGGCCGCAGCGCATATTGGCGGAGGGGCAATGCGTCATGCCCGTGCCGGTCCGGGCGAACTGCGCGATCTCGGCGGCGTCGAAGAAGATGGCGTGGGCAAACCAGACGTCGGGGCCGAGCCAGCCGACCGATTCCGCGAAGGCCACGGGCCGCATGCCGAAAGCGGCCTCGCACCACGCCTCCTCGTCGAGATCCTCGGCGAGATGGGCGTGGAGATGGACATCGTGGGCGCGGGCCAGCTGCGCGGCCTCCCGCATCAGCCCCGGCGTCACCGAGAAGGGCGAGCAGGGCGCGATCACGATCCGCGTCATCGCGTGGCGGCGGGTATCGTGATGCGTGTGGATCAGCCGCTCGGCGTCCTTGAGGATCGCCTCCTCGCGCTCGACGCAGGAATCGGGCGGCAAACCGCCCTGGCTCTGGCCGCGGGACATCGCGCCCCGCGCCGCGTGGAAGCGCAGGCCGATCTCCCCCGCGGCGCGGATCGTGGAATCGAGCGTGACGTCGTTGGGGGCGATGTAGAGGTGGTCCGAACTCGTGGTGCAGCCCGAGGCGATCAATTCGGCCATCGCCACCTTGGCCGAGACCGCGATCGCGGCGTCGTCGAGGCGCGCCCAGATGGGGTAGAGCGTGGTGAGCCAGGTGAACAGCGTGTCGTCCTGCACCATGACCCGGGTGAGGTTCTGGTACATGTGATGGTGGGTGTTGATCATGCCCGGCATGACGAGGTGGCCGGACAGATCGATGGTCCGGTCCGCCTGTCGCCCGGCCAGTTCCGCCGTGGTGCCGACCGCCTCGATCACGTTGTCACGCACGAGGATCGCCCCGTCGGCGATCTCGCGGCCGCCATCGTCGAAGGTCGCGAGAAGGGCGATGTTGCGGACGAGCAGCGTCGGCATCGAAATCTCAGCGCACGTCGCGGTGATAGGGCCGCGCGAGCGCCGCAGGCTCGGCGAAGAACGGCTTGAGCCGCCGCCACGCGACCACGGGTAGGATGATGAAGGCGATGGTGCCGAGATAGGGCAGCATCGACAGGATCGCGGGCGCCACCGGCCAGCCGCGGGCTTGGCCGACGAAGCCCAAAGCCGTGATGACGCCGAAGACCAGAGCGGCGGCCACCGCCGTGAGCGGGCGGTAACCCGCGAAGATCACGAGCGCCACCGCGATCCAGCCGCGGCCCGCGACCACGCCCTCCGACCAGGACGGAACGAAGGCGAGCGTCAGGTAGGCGCCCGCGCCCCCGGCGAGGCTCGCCCCCAACGCCACGTACCAGAAGCGGATGGCCGTGACCGGAATGCCGGAGGCATCCGCAGCCGCGGGGTTCTCGCCGACCGCCCGCATGTTCAGGCCGTGGCGCGTCTTGAACATCAGCCAATGGATGGCGATCGGGAGGATGAAGTAGATCAGGTAGACGAGCCAATTCTGGGAGAACAGTGCCGACCCCACGACCGGCAGCTCGCTCAGGTAAGGGATTGGCACCGGCTCGAACGTGGCCTTCGCGGGCGAGCCGGCATAGGGGCGCCCGGCCGTCGCGGCGAGGCCCGTGCCGAGCAGCGTGAGCGCCAGGCCGCACAGGACCTGGTCGGCGCGCAGAAGCACGGTCGCGAGCGCGAACAGGCAGCCGAACAGGAAGCCGACGCCGAGCGCCGCGACGAAGCCGAGCGTCGGACTCGCGGTCGCCGAGACGGTGGCGATGCCGGTCAAGGCGCCCAAGGCCATCAGCCCCTCGACGCCGAGATTGACGACGCCGACCCGCTCGGCCAGCACCTCCCCGAGGGCGGCCAGCGCCAGCACGCCGCCCGCGAGCACTGCGGTGGCCAGGATGCCGGTGACGATCTCCATGGCGCGCGCTCCCTCAGCCGGTCGGCGCCGGTCGGCGCACGAGCTTGTAGTGGGCCAGTTCGTCGCCGATCGCCGTGAAGAACAGAATCAGCCCGGTGACCGCGAGCACGGCGCTGGTGTTGAGCCCCTGCGCCGAGAGGATGATGCCGGCATTGAGCAGGGTCGCCATCAGCGCGGCGGTCGCGAGCACGGCGAGGCATGACCCGCGGGCGAGGACCGCGACCATGATGCCGAGATAGCCGTAATTGTTGGAAATGCCGCCCTGGAGCCGATGGGCGGTCCCGGCGAGTTCGATCATCCCGGCCATTCCCGCCACCGCGCCCGACAGCAGCATCACCGCGACGATGCGGGCCCGCACGGGAATGCCCGCATAGACCGCCGCTCCGGGATTCGCGCCGGCCACGCGGGTCTCGTAGCCGAACCGGGTGAAGGTCAGGGCCGCCGCCGCCACGACCGCAACCGCGACCGCGATCGGCAATCCCCAATGCCCCGCCTCGCCGAGAGGCGGCATCTCGTAGGGCACCCGCAGGGTGGCCGCGAGGGCGCCGCCGGTGCGGTCGCGCCAAGGACCGGTGGCGACCCAGGCGATCAGCAGCGCCGCGACGAAATTGAGGAGCAACGTGGTGATGAGTTCGTTCACGCCGGCATAGGCGCGGGCGATCGTCGGCACGAGGATCCAGAGCGCCCCCGCGACGGCGGCGGCGGCGGCCATGGCGAGCAGCATCACCGGCTCGGGTCCGTCGAGATGGAGACCGACGGCGGCCGCGGCGAGGGCGCCGATGCCGAATTGCCCCTCGCCGCCGATGTTCCAGAGACCGATCCGCGTCGTCAGCGCCACGGCGATCCCCGTCAGGATCAGCGGCGTGACGAGCAGCCCGACATCCTCGAGTCCGGCGGTCGAGCCGGTCGCCGTATCCCAGAAGTCGGCGCCCATCGCGATCGGCGCGCGGCCCGTCATCGCCAGGACGATGCCGGCGCAGGCAAGCGCGGCGAGGATGGCGAGGATCCGGCCGGTCAAGGCCGCCGCTCTGTGCGCGGAGGGCGTCCGCTGCAGGCGCCAACCCATCCTAAATCCCTCCCGTCATGGCGCCCGTCCCGACCGGTCCTGCCGCTGACCGCCCATCATCAAGCCGAGCGTCTCGACGTCGGCCTCCGCCGTCGGCAGCGTTCCCATGATCCGCCCGTTGAAGAGCACGGCGATCCGATCGGAGAGTTCGATGAGCTCCGACAGCTCCTCCGAGAACAGCAGCACCGCCTTGCCCTCGTCGCGGAGCCGCGCGATCAGCGCGAGGAGCGTCTCGATCGCGCCGACGTCGAGGCCACGGCTCGGATAGGCGGCGACGAGCACCCGCTCGGCGATGCGCGTCTCGCGCCGCGCCACGAGCCGCTGCTGATTGCCGCCCGAGAGGTTGCGGGCGGGCATCTCGAAGCTCGGGACCGCGACCTCCGCCGCCGCCGCGATCGCGCGGGCGAGCCGGCCCGCGGCCCAGGGCCGGAACAGTCCGAAGCCGCCGACCGGCGGACCGCCATACTCGCGCAGAACCGCGTTGTCGGTGATGCTCAGCGACGGCGCGAGGCCCGCCCGCAGCCGGTCCTCGGGGATATGGCCGATGCCGCGTCCGGCGAAGCCCGCCGCGTCGCCGGGCTTCGCCGGCCTTCCATCGATGCGGATCGCGCCGGCCGTGATCGGGCGCATGCCGGTGACGACCTGGCTCAGCTCGCGCTGTCCGTTGCCGGCGACGCCCGCGATGCCGAGAATCTCGCCGCCGTGCAGCCGCAGCGAGATGTCGTGGAGCGCAGGCAGACCGCGATCATCGAGCGCCGAGACGCCCTCCAGCGCGACGAAGGGCTCGGGCGAGACGGGCAGACCCGGTCGCCGCGGGCGCACCTTCCGCAGGGTGATCTCGTGACCGACCATCAGGGCGGCGAGGCCCCGCTCGGTCGCGCCCGCCGCCTCGCGGGTCGCGATCTTGCGGCCCCCGCGCAGGACGCTGATCCGGTCGGCGATGGCGATGACCTCGTCGAGCTTGTGGCTGATGAAGATCACGGCATTGCCGTTGGCGCGGAAGGCCCGGAGCGCGCGGAACAGATCTTGCGCTTCCTGCGGCGTCAGAACCGCGGTCGGCTCGTCGAGGATCAGGATGCGCGCGGCGCGGGCGAGCACGCGCAGGATCTCGACGCGCTGCTGCTCGCCCGCCGAGAGATCGCCGACGCGGGCGTCCGGGCGCACCTTGAGGCTGAAGCGCTCGGCGAGCGCGCGGGTGCGCGCTTCGAGGACGGAGGCGGAGGCGCGCCACGGCGTCTCCTCCCAGCCGAGATGGACGTTCTCGGCCACGGTGAAGGCCGGGACCAGCTTGAAATGCTGGTGGACCATGCCGATCCCGGCGGCGATCGCCGCCTGCGGGCTCGAGAGATCGCGCGCGTAGCCGTCGAGGATGATACGGCCCGCATCCTGCCGGTAGATGCCCGTGAGCACGTTCATCAGGGTCGATTTGCCCGCGCCGTTCTCGCCGAGCAGGGCGTGGATCTCGCCCGGCATCACATCGAGATCGACGCTGTCATTGGCGACGATCCCGGGAAACGTCTTGGTGATGCCCTGAAGCGCGACGAGCGGCGGCGTGCCGGGCGGGAGGTCCGACCGACCGCCGGTCTCGGGAACGACCTCCGCGCCCGTCTCGACGCGTTCGGTGCGGGCGAGAGCGGGCGCGCTCACGGGGTTGAACCCGGCGATCCGGTCACGCGCCGAGCCCGGCCACGCCCTCGATCGACCAATCCCATTTGTAGAGGTCCATCTCGCTCATCGTTTGGCCCGCCGGGACGCGCACCTTGCCCTTGTTGTCGCGAATTTCACCGGCGAAGGGATTGAAGCCGCCGCTCAACATCTTCTCGCGCACGGCATCGGCTTGCTTGGCCACCGCCTCCGGCACGGTCTCGCCCCACGCGTCGCGATCGACGCCCTTGCCGAGCGGCAGGATGGTGGACTTGGGCTCCCAGGTCCCGGCGAGCCGCTTGGCCACCTGATCGACGTAGTACGCCTTTAGATCGATGACGACCGAAGAAACATAGGCCTTCGGGCCGAACCGGCGCATGTCGGTGTTCCACATCGCCGCCTTGATGCCGCGCTGCTCGGCGATCTGGAGGTAGCCGGCCTCGTCCATGATCCCGAACAGGAAGTCGCAGCCGTTATTGGCGAGCGCCACGCCCGCCTGGGTGGCCGCCTGCGGATCGAACCACGAATTGATCGTCACGACCTGAAGCGTCGCCTCGGGCTTGACCGAGCGCGCGCCCATGAGAAACGCGTTGGTCGAAGCGTAGCACGAGGTCACCGGGAAGGACGCGACGTAACCGAGCTTGCCGGTCTTGCTCATCAGGCCCGCCGCGACGCCGATCACGTAGGTTGGGTACCAGTGGGCGAAGTAATACCAGCCGAGATTCTCTTCGAGGCTGCTGCCGTTGCATTCCATGAAGGCGATGCCGCGGTTGCGCTTGGTCACGTCCTTGTAAAAGTCGCCGTATTGCGACGTGGCGAAGATCAGGTTTGCCTTCTGCGTCGCGAATTGGCGGAAGGTGCGGGTGGCATCCGCCGAGTAGGGGATCGACTCGACGAACAGCGTCTTGGCCTTCGGAAACGCGGCCTGGACGGCCTTCATTCCCTGGTCGTGGCTCCAGGTCCAACCCTCGTCATTCACCGGTCCGACATGGCCGAAGGCGATGACCGCATCCTTCTCGGCGACGGCCGGAAAGCCGGCGGCCTGCGCCCCACGGAGACTTGGCGGGAGGAGAAGCCCCGCACCAGCGGCGGTCCCGAGGCCGAGGAGGCGTCGGCGATCGATCGACAGTGCACTCTTCACCACTGTTCTCCTTCGGTCCCGCACGCGGCGACGCGCCCTCTGCATCCGGGCATGCGGCTCTGCCCCGGCGAATTTCCGCAAGTTCCGTGCCCAAGCACGGCAGGGGGCCCGTGAACCGTCCCATCCTGGCGGCTCGGCCGATCTCGCTGGACCGGTGCGTGCGCATCTGGAGATCCGGCCCGGCGCCCGGGCTTCGGCGACCGCGGCGAGCGGGAGGTTGGTAGGCACGCGTCTCCCTCGGCGGCCACAGCGCCTTCCCCCCGCTGCCACGCCATCAGCGCGGAAGCCGACGGGGGTGGCGCGAATGATGCAAGCCGCCACGACCATGAGCCGAAGCCTGCGCGGGGCGTATCGATCCCGATGCGGTTCGCAGCGTGCCGGATGCCACCGGCTGCACGGAATGGGGTCTGCCCAAGTTTTGGATATGCGCGCGACCTCACTCGCGAGCCGAACTCGCGGACGGGGCCTCGAACGGGGCCGCGATCTACCCGCAGGCGAGACGTCACCGGCTTCGGGCCGGATCACCCTCGTCGAAGGGGCCGATTTCGCCCGTCGGAACGAGGGCGGGGCCGGGTCCGCATCCGGTCGGCCCGCCGCCAGAGCGGCGTGCTGATGCGGCGGCAGGCGTTGCTCGCCTTCAGCGGCAGATTCCGGCCGGAGAGTTTCCTGGCCTTCATGGATGCACGGGCGCGGCTGCTCGATCTCGTGCTCCGCCCGCGCCGGAGCGACCCGGACCGCGTGGAGGTGATCGTCGACGGCGAGGACGCCCTGATCGGCATGTTCGAGATGGCCTGCAGCCTCGGGCCGATCGACTGCCTCGTCCTCGACGTCGCGGAACTCGCCGAGGCGGGCGTTCCACCGCCCGCGACACGGGAAGAGGAAGGCGCATGAGCGATTTAGACCAGCCGCAGGGATGGTACGCGGTGGCGCTCGCCGCCGACCTCGATCCCGGCACCTCCGCGGGCACGCGCCTGTTCGGTGCCGAACTCGTCGTCTGGCGCGACGCGGCCGGGTCCGCCCATGTGTGGGAGGACCGCTGCCCCCATCGCGGCATGCGCCTCAGCTTCGGCTTCGTGCGCGGCGATCACATCGCCTGCCTCTATCACGGCTGGCAGTACGACGTGGCCGGGCAATGCCGCTACATTCCGGCCCATCCCGACCTCGCGGTGAGCCCGATGATCCGGGCTCGCACCTACGTGTCTCTGGAGCGCCTGGGTCTCGTCTGGGTCGCCTGGGGCGAGGAGCCGGGACCGCCGCCGGATACCGGTGCGGACGGCCTGACGCCGCTGCGCAGTCTCTATCTCGATCGGCCCGCCGCCTGGGTGCGGGCAGCATTCGCGGACGCGCCGGAAGATGGTCTCGCTTCCGGTCTCCTGCGCACCGCGCTCGCCGGGATACCGGTCTTGGTGGCCGTCCAGCCGCTCGCCGATGATCGCTGCGCCGCCCACTTTCTCATCGATCGGCCAAGCGATGCCGTGACGCGCTCGGACCGAGCGCGTGCCGCGAGCGCTTGCGTGGCTTGGCGCCGGTCGGTCGAGGCACGAAGCGGGGAGAGGGCCGCCGCGTGAGCCTGACCCTCTACGACTACGAACTCGACGAGAACGGATACAAGGTCCGGCTGCTGCTCGGCGCCCTCGGGTTGCCGCACGCGACGGTCGCCGTCGACATGATCCCCGGGGCCGAGCAGACGCGGGCGCCGCTGATCGACCTCAATCCCCTCGGCACGCTGCCCATTCTCGTCGACGGGGAGACGGTCCTGCGCGAGGCGGAAGCGATCCTCCTCTACCTCGCACAGAGGTTCGACCCGGGCGGACCATGGCTGCCGCGGGAGCCGGACGCGTTCGGGCGGACGATGGCATGGCTCGTCTTCGCCGCGCGCGATCTCCATGCCGCGACGCTCGCGCGACGCACGGCGATGTTCGACGTCCCGGGCGATGCCGCCGCCCTCGAGCGCGCGTCGCGCGACGCCTTCCGCGCCATGGAGGATCACATGGTGCTCCAGGCCATCGCGGATGCGGGCTTCTTCGTGGGTGCGACCGCGACGCTGGCCGATCTGGCCCTGTTTCCCGCCTTCGCCCTCTCGCGCGACCACGGCATCGACCACGAGACCTTCCCGGCCCTGCGCCGCTGGGCGCGCCGGGTGCGGGCCCTCCCGGGCTTTCGGACGATGCCCGGCATTCCGGACTACCACTGATCGGACCGTATCGAGGGTTTGCCGTGAAGAAGGGCTCTTTCGCATGACGCCTGCGACCGTCGACGCGGTGATCCGAGGTCTGAAGAAGGCGGGCGTATCGATCGCCTGCTACCTTCCGGATTCGCTGTTCCGCCCGCTCTACCCGGCGCTCGACGCCGATCCCGATATCCGCACCATCCCGGTGACGAACGAGGGGGAGGGCGCCGCGATCTGCGGCGGCGTGTTCCTCTCGGGCAAGCGCGCGGTGCTCGTCATGGAGCATTCGGGGCTCCGCGCCTCCGTCGAGCCGCTGGCGCGGATGGGGCTCGGCGCCGGCATCCCCGTCGTCATGCTCATGAGCTACCGGGGCGAACTCGGCGAGAACAATTGGTGGGCGATCCCGCACGGCATCACCATGGAGCCGGTGCTCCAGGCGCTGCGCGTGCCCTACGCGGTCGTGCGCGAGGAAGAGGAGATCGAGCGGACGATCGAGGCGGCCTACGCCTCCGCCTACGCCTCCTACTACCACACGGCCATCGTCCTCGGCGGGAGGCTCGTGCGATGATGACGCGCTACGACTGCATGCGGGCGTTGGCCGCGCGGCTCAGCGACGAACTCGTCATCCTCTCCCTCGGGGGCAGCGTCGACGAGTGGTACGACGCGGCCCCGCACATGCGAGCGGCGAGCCTGTTTCAGCAACAGCTGGGCTGCGTGACGCCGCAGGCCTTCGGGCTTGCGGCCGGGTTGCCGCACCGACGGATCGTCTCGCTCGACACCGATGGCGGGCTGCTGTTCAACCTCGGCATCCTGGCCACGCTCGCCAACGAGCGGCCTAGGAACCTGTTCGTCGTCGTCTGGGACAACGAGCGCTACCAGTCGATCGGCGGTCCGCCGACACACACCGCGAAAGGCCTCGTCGACCTCGCGGCGATGGCCCGCGGCGCGGGGATCGAGCAGGCTCATACGGCGCGCGATCTCGACGCATTCGACCGGCACTGTGTCGAGGGGCTCGCGGCGCAGGAACCCTACCTCGTCGTCGCCAAGGTCGACGGGAGCGTGCGGGCCGGCATCCGGCGCAAGCACAGCGACGGGCGCGAGGACAAGTACATCTTCGTGCGCCATGTCGAGGCCACCGAAGGCATCACCATCATGGGCCCGAGCGAGCACAATTGATGCTGGCCGACGCCGATGCCCTAAAACCCGCCTACGACGTGCTCGTCGCCGGCGCCGGCACCGGGGGCTGCGTCGTGGCCGGGCGCCTTACCGAAGCCGGACTATCGGTGCTGCTCATCGAAGCCGGCCCGCCGAGCGACGGGCATCCTGCGATCGCCGATGCGGGCGCCTGGGCGAGCCTGCTCGGCGGGCCCTGCGATTGGGGTCTCTCCTACGCGCCGGGCCCATACGTGGATGGCCGGATCATCGCCATCCCGCGGGGCAAGGTGCTCGGCGGCTCGAGCAGCATCAACGCGATGCTGTGGAACCGCGGCCACCCGTCCGACTACGACGGCTGGGCCGAGAGCGGCGCGGTGGGTTGGGACTTCGCCTCGGTCCTTCCCTATTTCCGGCGCGCCGAGGATTGGGAGGGCGGCGAGACCCCGCTTCGCGGCGCGGGCGGGCCGCTGCGGATCGAGACCCCGCCCGATCCGCACCCGGTCGCCCGCGCCCTGATCGCCGCCGCCGCCGAGAAGGGGTGGCCGGTGCTGGCGGACGCCAACGGGCCGGACAACGAGGGCGCGGCGCTCGCCAATCTCAACATGCGGGACGGGCGGCGCTGGAGCGTGGTCGATGGCTATATCCGGCCCCATGCCGGGAACCCGCGCCTGACCGTGCTGACCGGCTCGACCGTCTTGTCCCTGCTGTTCGAGGCGGGGCGCTGCGTCGGGCTGCGCCACGCGCTCGACGGGCGCGTCGTCGAGACACGGGCCGGGCACGAGACCGTACTGGCATTGGGCGCGGTCGAGACGCCGTGCCTGCTGATGCGTTCGGGCATCGGCGATCCGGCCGAACTTGCACGGCTCGGGATTCCGACGCGTCTCGGCCTGCCGGGCGTCGGGCGCAACCTCCAGGACCATCCGCTCCTGATGGGCATCAACTTTACCGCGCGCGCGCCGCTCGGACCGGTTCGCGACAACGGTGGCGGCGCGCTCCTGAACTGGCGCAGCCGCGACGGCCTCGCCGCGCCGGATCTCCACGCCTTCGTGGTGCAGGGCCCCCATGCCGGGCCGGACCTCGCGGCGACGGCCGATCTCACGGGGCCGGTCTTCGCCGTCTCGCCGGGTCTGATGGGCTCGAGGAGCGTCGGATACCTTCGGATGGAGGGCCCCGAGCCCGGAAATCCGGTGACGCTCCAGCCCCATTACCTCGCGGAAGCCTCCGACCGCGCCGCTCTGTCCAGCTCGGTCGACACCATCCTCGATCTGGCCGGGACCGCCGCCTTCCGGGACCTCGGCGCCGCACCGCTGATCCCGCACGGCCGCCTCGGGCAGGCGGAGAGCGAGCGCTTCGTCCGGGCGGCCTGCTCGACCTTCTTCCACACGAGCGGCACCTGCGCGATGGGCGTCGGTTCGGAGGCGGTGGTCGATCCGGCCCTGAACCTGCATGGCGTCCCGGGCCTTCGCATCGCCGACGCCTCGGTGATGCCCATCATTCCGACGGGCAACACGCAGGCCCCCGTCGTGATGATCGCCGAGCGGGTCGCCGAGTGGATCGCACAGGGCGGACCGGGCAAGGCGCGTGACACGAGGATGGAACGCGCATGAGCACCGACCGCATCCTCGCCGCCGACCTCGTGGTCACGATGGACCCGGAGAACCGCGTCGTCACCGACGGGGCGGTCTTGGTTCAAGGGAGCCGCATCGGCGCCGTGGGTCGGCGCGAGGCTCTCGCTGCCGCGCACCCGCACGCGACGCTGGTGCACTTGCCCGACCGGCTCCTGATGCCGGGCCTCGTCAACGCGCATATGCATTCGGGCTTCCTGCGCGGCACCGCCGAGCATCTGCCGGTCTGGGACTGGTTGCGGCTCCACATCAACCCGATGCACCGGATGCTGAACGCGCAGGAGGCCGAGGCCGCCTCCTGGCTCTGCTACGCCGAAGGGCTCCTGTCGGGCACGACGACGATGCTCGACATGTGGCGCTTCATGGAGGGCAGCGCGCGGGCCGCCGAGACGCTCGGCAACCGCCTCATCTGCGTGCCCTATGTCGGCGAGCATCCCGATTACGATTATTTCGATCGTCTCGACGACAACGAGCGGCTGATCGAGGCCCGCCACGGCAGCGCGGATGGGCGCATCTCGGTCTGGGTGGGACTGGAGCACCTGTTCTACGCCGACGAGGCCGGCCAGCGGCGCGCGATCGAAATGGCCAAGCGGCACCGCACCGGCTTCCATACCCATTGCAGCGAGGCCGAGGTCGAGGTCGCCGAGTTCGAGCGCCGCTACGGCTGCCGCGCGATGCTGGCGCTGGACCGGCTCGGCTTCTTCGAGGCGCCGCACGCCCTCATCGCCCACGCGGTCTGGCTCGACGGGGAGGAGATCGCGCTCTTGGCGCGCAGGGGTGTGGCGGTCGCCCACAATCCCGTCAGCAACATGAAGCTCGCCAGCGGCATCGCCCCCGTGGAAGCGATGCTGCGGGCGGGCGTCGCCGTGGGGCTCGGCACCGACGGCGAGAAGGAGAACAACAATCTGGACGTCTTCGAGGAGATGAAGACGGCCTCGCTGCTCGGCAAGCTGAAAGGCCTCGACGCGGCGGCGCTCGATTCCTGGGAGGCGCTTCGCATGGGGACGATCCTCGGCGCCCGGGCGCTCGGGCTTGAGGCCGAGACCGGCTCGCTCGAGCCCGGCAAGCAGGCCGATCTCATCGCGGTCCGCACCGACACGCCACGGATGACACCTTTGTTCGGCGATGGCCCCTATTTCAATCTCCAGCACAACCTCGTCCACGCCGTGCGCGGCTCGGATGTCGACCTCACCATGGTCGCCGGCCGCGTGGTCGTGGAGGATGGCCGCCTGCTCTCCGCGGATCTGCGCGCGCTGATCGACCACGTGCGCGGGCTCGCGCCCGGCCTGTTCGCGCGTCGCGCCGCGTGGCTCGCCGAGCACGAGACCGGCAGCGTGCAGTGGACCGGACCGGGCGCCTGAGGATGGGCCAGGGGACGGGAAACGGGACGGGAAACGGGACGGGAAACGGGACGGGAAACGGGACCGGCAAAACCGACGATCGGGTCGCGCTCGACGATTGGTACGCGGTCGCGACCGCTTCCGAGGTGACGCGGCAGGCCCGCACCACGCGCCTGCTCGGGCAGGAGATCGAGGTGACGCGCTCGGGCGACGGCGCGCCGCTCGCACGGGAGCGGTCCCGCGACGGCGAACTCGGCCCGCCGCTGCCGGTGCGCGAGCGCTACGGCTGCCTGTGGACCACCCTCGGGCACCCGAATCGAGACGTTCCGACGATCGAGGAGGCGGAGGAAACCGATCGCCGCTTCGTGCCCTGCGGCTGGGTCACGCTGCGCACCTCCGGGCCCCGCGTCGTCGAGAACTTCCTCGACATGGCCCATTTCCCCTTCGTCCATACCGACATCCTCGGCGCCGAGCCGCATACCGAGGTGCCGGCCTACGCCTCCGAGATCCGGCGCGACGTCGACGAGGTCTGGGCGACGAACTGCACCTTCTTCCAGCCGCGCATCGCCGCGACCGAGAGCGCGGGGGATTTCGTGCGGCTGACCTACCGCGTACCCTCGCCGTTCACGGTGATGCTGTACCGTGTCTGCCCGAGCGCGCCGTCCCGGCTCGATGCCATCGCGCTGTTCATCCAACCGATGGAGGAGGAACTCTGCCGGGCGCAGGCCGTGATGTACCTCGTCGACACTGTCTCGACCCATACCGCTCTGCTCGCCTTCGAGCAGACGATCTTCCTGCAGGACCGCATCATCGTCGAGAATCAGCGGCCCTTGCGCCTGCCGCTGGAGCCGCGCGGCGAGATCCCGACGCGGGCCGACAAATCGTCGGTGGTCTACCGGCGGTGGCTCAAGGAGAAGGGACTGCGCTTCGGAACGGTGGGATTGTCCTGAAGCGCGGTTTCACTCCAAGCTCGCCGGGATCGGCCGCCAGCCCGCGCCGTCCGGCTCGAATTGCGGGATATGCGCGAGGCCGTGCACGAGCCCGGCATCGGCTCCGAGCGCGGCCCGCCAATCATGCGCCTCGGTGAGGATCACCCCGATGCCGACGATGTCGGCGCCGGCCGCCCGTGCCAGTGCCAGCGCGCCGACCAGCGAGCCCCCGCTCGCCACGACGTCGTCGACGAGAACCGTGCGCCGGCCCTTCAGCAGCGGCAAGGCGCGGCGGTCCAGCAGGAGACGCTGTTCGCCCTGAGAGGTGATTGAGCGGATCGGACGGGTCAGGGCGTTCGCGAGGTGGAGTTTGGGCGATTTCTGCAGGACGACGTAGTCGTCGAGGCCGAGCGCCCGGCTGGTCTCGATGGCCACCGGGATACCGAGCGTCGCCGCCCCGACCACGACCTCCGGTTCGAGCGGCGCGAGCCGTTCCGCGAGCTTTTGCCCGATATGCGTCCCGAAGCGCACGCCGAGATCGATCACCATCATCAGCGAGATCGCGAAATCGGGTTTGATCGCCACGATCGGCAGATCGACGGTCAGCCCCGCGACGTCGACGGGCCAGGAATGTCCGGTGAAGGGCGGTTCGGCCGGGGGCGGACCGGAGTGAGACGTCGCGCTCATCGGGCCTGCGCCGGGGCTTCGGAGACGAGCGCGGTTTTGGGCATGAGCATATGCACCCCCTTGTTGCCGTCGACCGTCTGCGTGATGCGCAGGTTCCCCGCGAGAGAGCAGAGCATGTAGGCTTGGTTGCGGGTGAGGCGCGTGCGGGCACAGACGAGGCGCACCATCTCGCGCACCGCCTGACGCATCGCTTCGTCCAGGCTCTCATGCAGGCCGATCGACATCAGGTCGGTCGGCGTCTCCGCGAACGGCCACTGGCCGCCGAGATCCTTGCGCACCGTCAGCCGGAATGTCCCGGTCAGCCCCGTCTCCAGGGCGGTGATGCAGACCTCGCCGTCCCCCTGCAGGCCGTGGCCATCGCCGGCATAGAAACCGGCGCCCGCATTGAAGACCGGCAGATACAGCGTGGTGCCGACCCGCATCTCCTTGTTGTCCATGTTGCCGCCGAAGGCGCGAGGCACGGGCGTGCCGACGCGGCCCCAGGCGGCGGGCGGGGCGGTTCCGAGGATACCGAAGAAGGGGGCGAGCGGCAGTTCCAGCCCCCAGGGCAGCCGGCAGATGCCGCGCGCCGCGTCGATATCGGCATGGATCGTCTCGTAGTCGGTGAATTCGTCCGGCAGGGTGCCGAGCAGCGGCAGGATCGCGACGAAGCCCCAGTCGAGACGGAACTTCAGGTCGAGGATGTCGACCTGCAGCATGTCGCCGGGCTCCGCGCCGCGCACATGGACCGGCCCGGTCACGAAATGCGGGCCGGGGCCGGGCGGCAGCGCGTCGAGGGCGGCGGTGAGATCGGCGGGAATGCGGGCGGGATCGGGATGCAGCGCCTCACGCCCGCCCGCCGGGTGCGAGTGCAGGGTCACGGTATCGCCGGACTCCACCGTAAGCACCGGGGGGAGGGCGGCGTCGAAGTAGCCGAGCACCATCGTCTCGGGCAGGGCGGGAATCTCGTGATGACGGGACACGGCTCTCTCCTCAGCGGCCCCGGATGGCGTGCCGACGGGGCGCTTGGCGGCATACGAACCCGCTCCTTTGCTATAATCGCACCAGATCGGCCGCTGATGCCGCGGAGGATGGCGGCCCCGTGGCAGACCCATGGATGACGACGCGAAGAGAGGGGACGGCGTGACCGAGAGCGGGAGTACGGCACCGGCGCGGCGGCAGCGGCGGGACGGCGCGTTGCGGCGCGCGGCGGTGCTCGATGCCGGCTTGGCGGTGTTCTCGACGGTCGGTCTGCACGGCGCGAGCCTCGATCAGATCGCCGAGCGCGCCGGGCTCTCGAAGACCAATCTGCTCTATTACTTCCCGTCGAAGGAGGATCTCTACGTCGCGGTGCTCCGGCGCGTGCTCGACGTCTGGCTCGATCCGCTCCAGGCGCTCGACGCGGGGAGCGAGCCGGCCGAGGCGCTGAAACGCTACATCCGGACCAAGGTGACCCTGTCGCGCGACGCACCGCAGGCGTCGCGGCTGTTCTGCCTGGAGATCGTCCAGGGCGCCCACCTTCTGCGCCCCGAACTCGAAGGCCCGTTGCGGGCTCTGGTCGAGGCCAAGGCCGCCGTGCTGCGCGGCTGGATCGCCGAGGGCCGGATCGGGTCACACGATCCCCACCATCTCGTCTTCGCGATCTGGGCGATCACCCAGCACTACGCCGACTTCGCCGTGCAGGTATCGGCCGTCACCGGTCGCGACCTGACCGACGAGGCGTTCTTCGAGGAAACGGTGGCGAGCACCCAGAAACTGATCCTGGGCAGTCTCGGGCTGTCGTGATTCGCCGTCATCCGCCCCCGAACCGCGCTCGGCGAGCGTCAAAACGCGCGACCCTTGAGCATGAGAGGCGTAAGCCGCAGGCAAGGCGCGGAGAGTTTGTGCAAACGGTCAAATTTCGCGTCTCGAAGTTTGACCAAACGGTCCGATCAAGTACCGTCATCGTCGATCGCAAGGTTTCGTCATCGGCGATCGGACGCAGCGGGCGAGGTTTGCATGACCGAGCGCATGAATATCGGCGTCTTCATTCCGATCGGCAACAACGGTTGGCTCCTGTCGGAGAACGCACCGCAGTACAAACCGAGTTTCGAACTCAATCGAGAGGTCACGCTCAAGGCGGAACATTACGGGCTCGATTTCGCCCTCTCGATGATCAAGCTGCGCGGCTTCGGCGGCAAGACGGAGTTCTGGGACCACAACCTCGAATCCTTCACCCTGATGGCGGGTCTCGCCGCCGTCACGAGCCGGATCAAGCTCTACGCCACGGCGCCGACCCTGTGCCTTCCGCCCGCGATCGTCGCACGGATGGCCTCGACCATCGACTCGATCTCGAACGGGCGCTTCGGCATCAACCTCGTGACGGGCTGGCAACGGCCGGAATACTCGCAGATGGGCCTGTGGCCCGGCGATGACTACTTCGCGCGGCGCTACGAATACCTGTCCGAATATGCCCAGGTCCTGCGCGACCTGTGGGGAACGGGTCGCAGCGACCTCAAGGGCGAATTCTTTCAGATGGACGATTGCCGTCTCAGCCCGCGCCCGCAGGCCGACATGAAGATCATCTGCGCCGGTCAGAGCGCGGCCGGCATGGCCTTCACCGCGACCTATGCCGACTACAATTTCTGCTTCGGCAAGGGGGTCAACACGCCGACCGCCTTCGCGCCGACGGTGGCGCGACTGGAGGAGGCGCGGGCGAAGACCGGCCGGGACGTATCCTCCTACGTCCTCTTCATGGTGATCGCCGACGAGACCGACGAGGCGGCCCGCGCCAAGTGGGGGCACTACAAGGCCGGGGCCGACGAGGCGGCGATCGCCTGGCTCGGCCTGCAGGGCGCCGCCGACACCAAGTCCGGCGCCGACACCAACATCCGGCAGATGGCCGATCCGACCTCGGCGGTGAACATCAATATGGGCACGCTGGTCGGCTCCTACGCCACGGTCGCGAGCCTGCTCGACGAGGTCGTGACGGTGCCGGGCACCGGCGGCGTGCTGCTGACCTTCGACGATTTCCTGAAGGGGATGGACGATTTCGGCACCCGCATCCAACCGCTGATGCGCACGCGCCGGCACATCACCGGAAGCGCGGCGTCGCTCGCGGAGGTGGCATGATGGAGGAGGCGCCTGCGGGCTACCGCGACCCGTCCGGCCGCCACGGCGGACTGACGCTGCCGGCCCGGCCGGAACCGATCGCGTTCGATGCGGCTGCCACCGCGCTCATCGTCGTCGACATGCAGAACGCCTACGCGACGAAGGGCGGCTACCTGGATCTTGCCGGATTCGACGTCTCGGAGACGGGGCCGGTCATCGCGCAGATCGCGCGGGCCGTCGCCGCGGCCCGCGCGGCGGGCATCCGCGTGGTCTGGTTCCAGAATGGATGGGACCCGGATTACGTCGAGGCCGGAGGCCCCGGCTCGCCGAACTGGCACAAGTCGAACGCGCTCAAGACGATGCGCCGCCGGCCGGAGATGAATCAGCAGCTTCTGGCGAAGGGCACCTGGGACTATGCGCTCGTCGACGCGCTGACGCCTGAGCCCGGCGAGATCGTGCTGGGCAAGCCGCGCTACAGCGGCTTCTTCAACACGCCGCTCGACAGCATGCTGCGGGCGCGCGGCATCCGAACGCTGGTCTTCACCGGCATCGCCACGAATGTCTGCGTGGAATCGACCCTGCGCGACGGCTTCTTCCTCGAATATTTCGGGATCGTGCTCGCCGACGCGACCCATCAGGCCGGTCCACCGAGCCTGCAGGCGGGCGCGCTCCTGAACATCGAGACCTTCTTCGGCTGGGTCTCGGACGTGGCGAGCTTCGAGGCGGCGCTCGCCCATGCCGAGCCGCACGCGACCGCCGCCGAATAGGCGACTTTCCTCCGCCCGAACCGCAGGCCGAACCGCAACGCCGGAGTCCCGAAGCATGCCCAAATCCGTCGTGATCCCGCCCGGCACGGGCAAGCCGCTCGCCCCCTACGTGCCCGGCACGCTCGCCGACGGGGTGCTCTACGTCTCGGGTACCCTCGCATTCGACCGGGACAACAATGTCGTCCACGTCGGCGATGCCGCCGCGCAGACCCGCCACGTGCTGGAGACGATCAAGGGCGTGGTCGAGGCCGCCGGCGGCACCATGGAGGATGTCGTCTTCAACCACATCTTTCTGAAGGACTGGGCCGATTATGGCGCGATCAACGGCGTCTACGCCGAATACTTCCCCGGGGAGAAACCGGCGCGCTACTGCATTCAATGCGGGCTGGTGAAACCCGACGCGCTCGTCGAAATCGCCTCGATCGCCCATCTCGGCAGGCCCGCCTGAATCATGGGCGCTCCGGTCCACCACGCGGTGCACGGCCGGGCCGAGGGGCGCACCGTGCTGCTCTCGCCCGGGCTCGGCGGCTCGGCCGAGTATTTCGCTCCGCAAGTGCCGGTCCTCGCCGAGCACCTGCGCGTCGTCACCTACGATCATCGCGGCACCGGGCGCTCGGCCGGCCCCGTGGCGCCGGACCATGACGTCCCGGCGATGGCCCGCGACGCGCTCGACCTGCTCGACCACCTCGACATCCCGCGCGCCGACATCGTCGGACACGCCCTCGGCGGGCTGATCGCCCTGCAACTCGCGCTGACGCATCCGGAGCGGGTGGGGCGCCTCGTCATCGTCAACGGCTGGGCCGCCATGGACCCGGCGACGCGCCGCTGCTTCGCCGCGCGCAAGGCGCTGCTGACGCGGGTGGGCCCCGAAGCCTACGTGAAGGCGCAGGCCATCTTCCTCTACCCGGCCCCTTGGCTCTCCCAGCACGCGGAGCGCGTCGCGGCCGACGAGGCGCGGGCGCTGGCGCATTGTCCCGACCCGGCGACGGTGTTGACGCGCATCGCCGCCTTGGAAGCGTTCGACGCCACCGGCGCGCTCGTGCACATCCCGCACGAGACCCTGCTGATGGCCGCGCGCGACGACGTGCTCGTGCCCTTCACCGCCTCGCAGGTCCTGGCGGCCGGGCTGCCGAACGCCCGTCTCGTCCTCGCGGAGGATGGCGGCCACGCCCACAGCGTCACCCGCGCCCCGGCGTTCAACGCCGCGCTCCTCGACTTCCTCGGGCAACCCTGAGGATGCCTCCCCCTCGCGAAAGGTCGCCGTCATGACCGTCACCGAGAGCACCACCGTGCGAGACCGGGAGCCGTACCCGCCCATCCCGGGCCGGGGCACTCTCCCAAGCCGCTGCTCCGATGCGCTGTCCGGCCAAGACTATCGCGAGGCGATGTCCCGGCTCGCGGGCGCGGTCCACCTGATCACCACCGACGGGCCCGGCGGTCGGGCCGGCTTCACCGCCTCGGCGGTGTGCAGCGTCAGCGACGCGCCGCCGATGCTGCTCGTCTGCATCAATCGCGGATCGTCCGCGCACGGAGCCTTCAGCCGCAACGAGAGCCTCTGCGTCAGCACGCTCGGCGCGGATCACGAGGGGCTGGCGGCGCTGTTCGGCGGGCGAACGGATATGGAGCGGCGGTTCGCTACCGGCACGTGGCGGACCCTGCGCACCGGCGCGCCCGCACTCGCCGACGCGCTCGTCGCCTTCGACGGCCGCATCGTCGCGCGCCACGCGGTCGGCACGCACGACGTGCTGTACTGCGCGGTCGAGGCGGTCGCGTCGGTCGGGGAGGCCGACGCCCTTCTCTACGGCGAGCGGCGCTATCGCAGGCTGCCCCGCGTCCCGCAACCCGCCGAAACACCGGCCGTCGGCAGCGCCTGAGCCGCGGCGGGCGGCACGGAAAATGCTCGAACGCCGATGGCCTGAACCGTCATCGGCACGCCACGCGGCCTCGCGCGCATCCTCCGGCTCCGCGGCGCCGGCATCCTCGGAACGAACATCTGCTATGTCGCGCGCCGGCGCCCTCGCCCTGAAACAGCCTCCCGAGCCGGATCGGCCGGCCCTGCGCGCGGCGGCGCCCCGGCCGGTCGTCTCCGCGCGCGGCCTGTGCCTCACTTACGAAGCCGCCGACGCGCCGGTTCGGGCGCTTGCCGACGTCGATCTCGACGTCGCACCGGGGGAGTTCGTCTCCTTCATCGGGCCGTCCGGGTGCGGAAAGACGACGCTGCTGCGCTGTGTGGCCGATCTCGAGCAGCCGACCGGCGGGGAACTGACCGTCAACGGTGTGAGCGCCGAGGCGGCGCGGCTGCGGCGCGATTACGGCTTCGTGTTCCAGGCGCCCGCCCTCTATCCCTGGCGGACGATCGAGCGCAACGTGGCACTACCGCTGGAAATCTTCGGCGTCCCGCGGGCAGAGCGCCGCGAGCGGGTCGCCCGCTACCTCGATCTGGTCCAGCTCTCCGGGTTCGCGAAGAAATTTCCCTGGCAGCTCTCCGGGGGCATGCAGAGCCGCGCCTCGATCGCCCGCGCGCTGTGCTTCGACCCGAAGCTTCTCCTCATGGACGAACCCTTCGGGGCGCTGGACGAGATTGTGCGTGACCATCTCAACGCGCAATTGCTCGCCCTGTGGCGGGCGACCGCGAAGACAGTCCTGTTCGTCACCCACTCGATCCCCGAAGCCGTCTACCTGTCGACGCGCGTCGTCGTGATGTCGCCGCGGCCCGGCCGGATCGTGGACATCGTCGATTGCGCCGGGCTCGGGCCGGAGCGGCCGCTGGAGATCCGCGAGTCGCCCGAGTTCCTGCGCCTCGGCCAGCGGGTGCGCGAGGGCCTGCGCGCGGGTCATGCCTATGACGCGTGAGGCGGCGCCCCATCCGTCGGCGACGCGGAGCCGGCGCGTGGCCGAACCGGGCCAGGCCGGTCCGGTGGCGAGCGTCGTGCTCGCGATCTTGGCGGCCTGGACCCTCGTCGCGCTCGTCGCGAACTGGTCCGGCGCCTCCGACGCCCTGATCCGGGCGGGTGAGGCACCGGAGACCGGCCGGATCGCCGCGACGACGATGGCGATGGAGCGGCCCGTCGTTCCGGCCCCCCACCAAGTGGTCGCCGAACTGTGGCGCGGCGTGTTCGGCTTCCCCGTCACCTCGAAGCGCAGCCTCGTCTACCACGCCTGGGTCACACTCTCGGCGACGCTGCTGGGCTTCGCCATCGGCACCGCCCTCGGCATCGCGCTGGCGGTCGCGATCGTCCATCTGCGCAGCGTCGAGGCGAGCCTGATGCCCTGGATCGTCGCCTCGCAGACCGTTCCGATCCTGGCGGTGGCGCCGATCGTCATCGTGGCGTTGGGGGCGGCCGGCTTGACCGGGCTGCTGCCCAAGGCGGTGATCGCCGCCTATCTCTGCTTCTTCCCGGTCACGGTGGGCATGGTGAAGGGCCTGAACGCGCCCGACGCCATCCATCGCGACCTGATGCGGACCTACTCGGCCTCGAAGGCCCAGATCCTGAGCAGCCTGCGCTGGCCTGCGGCTTTGCCCTACCTGTTCGCGAGCCTGAAGATCGCCGTGGCGGCGAGCCTCGTCGGCACCATCGTGGCCGAACTGCCCACGGGCGCGCAGGCGGGGCTCGGAGCGCGGCTGCTGGCCGGCTCCTATTACGGGCAGACGATCCAGATCTGGGCGGCGCTGATCGCGGCGGCCGTGCTCTCGGCGCTGCTGGTTCGGGTGGTCGGCCTCGCCGAGGCGGCGACTCTGCGGGCGACCGGGAGCGCCCCTCGGGGGCGGCCGGCGGCGGGAAGCGGCCGATGACGCACCGTGCCGGCCGCATCGCCCTGCTTGGCCCCGCTGCGCTGGCCGGCGGACTGGCTCTCGCGCTGAGCGTCCATCGTCCGGGCCTCGCCGGGCAGGCGGGGGCCGGCATCTGGTTCGCCGCAGCCCTCGTCTGGCTCGCCGCCACGCTCGCCGCGCGCGACCTCGCCGCGCTGACGCCGCGCAGCCTTACGGGTCGACGTGCCGTCGGTCTCGCCGTGCCGCTGCTCTTCGGTTTCCTCGTCCTGGTGTTGTGGGAGACGGTCGTCGTCGGAGCCGGCGTTCCGGCCGTGCTGATGCCGCCGCCCTCCGCCGTCGCGGCGCGCTTCGCCGCCGCCGGGCCCGTGCTCGCGTCGGATTTCGTCCAGACCTGCCTGAAAGCGGCCCTGCCGGGCTACGCGATCGGCTGCCTGTCGGGCCTCGCCGTGGCGATCCTGGCGGACCGCGTGCCGGGCCTCGGGCGCGGCCTCCTGCCGGTGGCCGATGTCGCCTCGGCCCTGCCCATCGTCGGCATCGCGCCGATCATGGTGATGTGGTTCGGCTTCGACTGGCCGTCGAAGGCCGCCGTCGTCGCCGTGATGACCTTCTTCCCGATGCTCGTGCAGGCGGGCGCGGGTATGGCCGCGACGGGCCGGATCGAGCGGGACCTGATGCGCACCTACGCGGCGGGCTACGGGCGCACGCTGCTCGCGCTCCGCCTGCCCACGGCGCTGCCCTTCATCTTCACCGCCCTCAAGGTCAACGCGACGCTGGCGCTGATCGGGGCGATCGTGGCCGAGTTCTTCGGCACGCCGATCGTCGGCATGGGCTTCCGCATCTCGATCGAGGCGGCGCGGCTCTCCCTCGACATGGTCTGGGCCGAGATCGCGCTCGCCGCGCTGGCGGGCTCCGCCTTCTACGGTCTCGTCGCTCTGATCGAGCGCGCCACGACCAGCTGGCATCCGGCGATGCGGGGTCGCTGACGGGGTATCGCGGCAGCGCCGAAGGCCGCCTGGGACTGACACGAGAGGAGACGGGGATGGCAGGAATCGAGGGGCACATGCGTGCGCTGGTCTGCGCGGGCGCGACGCTGCTCGGACTCGCTTTGGGCGGGGCGGAGGCGGCCGAGAAGGTGACGCTCCAGCTCAAATGGGTCCCGCAGGCGCAGTTCGCAGGCTATTACGTCGCGCAGGCCAAGGGCTTCTACAAGCAGGCCGGACTCGACGTGACGATCAAGCCGGGCGGGCCGGACGTCGCCCCGCCGCAGGTCATCGCGGGCGGGGGCGCCGACGTCGTCGTCGACTGGATGCCCTCGGCACTCGCCTCCCGCGAGAAGGGCGTGCCACTCGTCAACATCGCGCAGCCGTTCAAGAAATCGGGCCTGATGCTGACCTGCCGGGCCGAGACCGGCATCAAGGTCCCGGCCGACCTGAAGGGCCGGACCCTCGGGGTCTGGTACTCGGGCAACGAGTATCCCTTCCTGGCCTGGATGGCCAAGCTCGGGCTCAAGACCGACGGCTCGCCCGGCGGCGTGACGGTGCTGAAGCAGGGCTTCAACGTCGACCCGCTGATCCAGCGCCAGGCCGACTGCGTCTCGACGATGAGCTACAACGAGTACTGGCAGGTGATCGACGCCGGTTTCAAGCCGGATCAGCTCGTCGTCTTCCGCTACGAGGATCAGGGCGTCGCCACTCTGGAGGACGGCCTCTACGCGCTGGAATCGAAGCTCAAGGACAAGGCGTTCGTGGCCCGGCTCGCCAAGTTCGTGGCCGCCTCGGAGAAGGGTTGGGCCTATGCGGCGGAGCACCCGGACGAGGCGGCCGGGATCGTGTTGGAGAACGATGCCAGCGGCGCCCAGACCGAGAAGCACCAGAAGCGCATGATGACCGAGATCGCCAAGCTGCTCGACCGGTCGGGGGGCAAGCTCGCGCCGGCCGATTACGACCGCACGGTCGCCATCCTGCTCTCCGGGGGAACCGACCAGCCCGTCATCACCCGGAAGCCCGAGGGCGCCTGGACGCACGCGGTGACGGCGGCCGAGAGCCCATAGCCCGGGCCGCGATGGGACCGGGCGGATCTCGACCGCACGAGCACCGGCCCGAGCGGTGGCGGAGGTCGTCGGAAGCGGGCCGATGCGGCGCAGGGCCCGGGGCGATCGAACCGGATACGATGTCCGAATAGTTCGTCCACGGTTTGGACGGAGTCTTGCGAGCCGATCCCCGCTATGGACCTCGACACCATCACCAGCGTCCTGCGGCCGCGCCGAACGAACGACCTGCCGGCGTGGCGGGAAGGCGATGCTTGGCTCGCGGGGGGAACGTGGCTGTTCTCCGAACCACAACCGGCGCTTGCCCGGCTGATCGATCTGTCGGGCCTCGACTGGCCGGCCGCCGAGATCTCCGACACGGGGTTGAGCCTCTCGGCGACGGGCACCATCGCCGCCCTCGACCGGCTTGCCCTGCCGCGGGACTGGGTAGCCGCGCCGCTCGTCGGTCAGTGCTGCCGGGCGCTGCTGGGCTCGTTCAAGATCTGGAACCGCGCGACGGTCGGGGGCAATCTCTGCACGGCTCTGCCCGCCGGGCCGATGATCGCGCTCGCCGTCGCCCTCGACGGCACCTGCGTGATCCTGCGGCCGGGCGGGGGCGAGCGGCACGTCCCCGTGCTCGACTTCGTCCTCGGTCCGCAGCGCACGGCGCTCGTCCCCGGCGAGATCCTGCGCCGCATCGACATGCCGGCCGCGGCGCTGCAACGGCGCACGGCGTTCCGCCGCATCTCGCTCTCCCCCGGTGGACGTTCCGGGGCGCTGCTCATCGGCACGCGCGGGCGGGCGGGAGGCTTCGCGCTCACGGTGACCGCCGCGACGCCGCGTCCCGTCCGGTGTTCGTTCGCCGATCTGCCCGACGCGGCCGCGCTGCGGGCAGCGATCGAGGCGGCGATCCCGGAAGGCGGCTGGTACGACGACGTGCACGGTGCGCCCGATTGGCGACGCCACGTCACGGGGCTGCTCGCCGAGGAGATCCGGGAGGAGCTCGCCCGATGAGAATTACGGTCAACGGTCAGGTCCAGCAGGCCGCGCCGCAGCCCGGCCAGTGTCTGCGCACGCTGCTGCGCGACCTCGGCTGGTTTGGAGTGAAGAAGGGTTGCGACGCGGGCGATTGCGGGGCCTGCACGGTTCATCTCAACGGCGAGCCGATCCATTCCTGCCTGCTCCCGGCATTCCAGGCCGAGGGGCGGGCCGTCACGACGATCGAGGGGCTGGCCGGATCCTGCACCCTCGACGGGGCCGCACCCACACCCCTTCATCCGATGCAGGCGGCGTTCCGCGACGCGCAGGGTTTCCAGTGCGGTTTCTGCACGCCGGGCATGATCATGACCGCCGCCGCGCTGAATCAGGCGCAGCGGCAGGATCTGCCGACGGCGCTCAAGGGCAATCTCTGCCGCTGCACCGGCTACCGGGCGATCCGCGATGCGGTGGCCGGGCTCGCGCATGCGGAGGCCTCCGATGCCGGGCATGATGGCCCGGTCGGGCGCAGCCTCCCGGCTCCCGCGAGCCTCGCCGTCGTTTCGGGCCGGGCGGCCTACACCTTCGATTGCACAATCCCAGGCCTGCTGCACCTGAAGGTGCTGCGCGCGCCCCACGCCCATGCCCGTATCCTGCACATCGACCGCGCGGCGGCCCTGGCCGTGCCCGGCGTCGTCGCGGTGCTCACCCACGAGGACGCGCCGCGGCGCCGCTTCTCGACGGGCCGTCACGAGAACCCCCTCGACGACGCGGCGGACACGGCGCTGCTCGATCCGGTGATCCGCTTCCAGGGCCAGCGCGTCGCGGCGGTCGTGGCCGAGACCGAGGCCGCGGCGATGGCGGGCGTGCGGGCGCTGCAGGTCACCTACGCGGTGCGTCCGGCGCTGTTCGACCCGAGGATGGCGCTGAAACCCGACGCGCCGCTGGTTCACGATCCCGCCGACCGCGACCCGACCGGCCGGGATGGAGACAGGGCCGGCGAGGACGCGCCGCCGCTCCTGGCCCATCCGAACCTCGCGGCCGAGGCACACGGCGCCATCGGCGACGTCGAGGCGGGCTTCGCGCAGGCCCACCGCGTCCACGAGGCCGAGTACGTGTCCCAGCGCGTGCAGCACGTGCATCTCGAGACCCACGGCGCCTTGGGCTGGCTCGATGCCGACGGTCGGCTGACCCTGCGCTCCTCGACGCAGGTGCCCTTCCTCGCCCGCGACGCGCTCTGCGCGCTGTTCGATCTCGACCGGGACCGGGTGCGGGTGCTCTGCGGCCGGGTCGGCGGCGGCTTCGGCGGCAAGCAGGAAATGCTGACCGAGGATCTCGTCGCCTTGGCCGTGCTGACGACCGGTCGGCCGGTGAAGTACGAGATGACCCGCGAGGAGAACTTCTGCTCGGCGACCACGCGGCATCCGATGCGCGTGCGGGTGAAGGTCGGGGCGAGGGCCGACGGCCGCCTCACCGCGATCGCGCTCAACGTGCTCTCGAATACCGGCGCCTACGGCAATCATGCCGGGGGCGTGCTGCACCATGGCTGCAACGAGAGCTTGGCCGCCTACAATTGCCCGAACAAGCGGGTCGAGGGCTACGCGGTCTACACGCACACCCTGCCGGCCGGGGCGTTCCGCGGCTACGGGCTGAGCCAGACGATCTTCGCCGTCGAGTCGGCGATCGACGAGCTGGCTCGCGGCCTCGGCATCGACCCATTCGCCATGCGACGCCTCAATGCCGTGCGGCCGGGCGACCCGATGGTCGCGACGAGCCTCGAACCGCACGACGTCGTCTACGGCTCCTACGGGCTCGATCAGTGCCTCGACCTCGCCGAGCGCGCCCTGGCCGACGATCCCGGTGAGCCGCCGCCCGGTCCCGAATGGCTGGTCGGGCAGGGGATGGCCATGGGCATGATCGACACGATCCCGCCGCGCGGCCACTTCGCCCATGCCCGCATCCGCCTCGAACCGGACGGGGGCTATGCGCTGGCGATCGGCACCGCCGAGTTCGGCAACGGCACCAGCACGGTGCACGGACAGATCGCGGCGCAGGCGCTCGGCACGACGCCGGACCGCATCCGCCTGATCCAGGCCGACACCGATGCGGTGACCCACGATACCGGCGCCTATGGCAGCACCGGAACCGTGGTCGCCGGCCAGGCCAATCACCGGGCGGCCTCGGCTTTGGCCGGCAGGATCCTCGCCGCGGCAGCCGCTCAGGCCGGCACGGAACCCGAAGCCTGCCGCCTCACCCGGGACGGCGTCGAGACGCCGTCAGGCCTGATTCCCCTGACCGAGCTCGCGCGGGGCGACGGGTTCGAGGCAACGGGCGACGCCGACGGCACGCCGCGCTCGGTGTCCTTCAACGTCCAGGCATTCCGTGTGGCCGTGCATCCGCGAACCGGCGAGACCCGCATCCTTCGCAGTATCCAGGCCGCCGATGCCGGGGTCGTGATCAACCCGATGCAGTGCCGCGGGCAGGTCGAGGGCGGCGTGGCGCAGGCGCTCGGTGCCGCCCTCTACGAGGATTACCGGTTCGATGCGGAGGGCGGCGTCCTCACGCGCACGCTGCGCAACTACCACATCCCCGCCCTGGCCGACGTTCCGGCCACGCAGGTGCTGTTCGCCGACACCCACGACACCGTCGGCCCGCTCGGCGCCAAGTCGATGAGCGAGGCGCCCTACAATCCCGTCGCCGCGGCGCTCGGCAACGCGATCCGCGATGCCACCGGCGCGCGCCTCACTGCGACCCCGTTCGCGCCCGACCGGATCTATCGCAGCGTCATGGCCGTGCGGGAGACGGCGGGCGCCTGATCGGCGCCCGCCTCCTGTCTCACACCGTCCGCTCGGAGAAGATCGACTTCTTGACGATGGCGTGGACGCCCCAATTGCCGTCGACGACCTGGGTGATCCCGAAATCGACCGCGATCGACATCAGCGAGATCGCCTCGTCCTCGGTCAGCCCCTTCGCGTGCATGAGGAACTGGCGCATCTTGCGGAAGGCGTCGCGCATCGCGAGGTCGATCGACGATTTGGAGAAGATCGCGTCCTGCGCGTCCGCGCCGAGGTCGCGCAGGTAGTTCGGATAGCTGAAGCCCGAGAGCACCCACTCGTCCTTGGTCTCGATCATCGGGAAGTCCAGCGCCTCCAGCGAGGTGCCGGCCAAGTCCGCCTTCTTGTGGAGGATGAACTGGAAGGTGCCGGTGAGCGAGCACTCGATCGCCGTGCCGCAGAGTTCCGAATCGCCCTGGCTCGCATGCGGATCGCCGACCGAGAACAGCGCGCCCGGCACCGCGACCGGATAGTACAGGGTCGCCCCCTTGCCGATGCGCCAGTTGTCGATGTTGCCGCCGGTATAGCTCGGCGGGATCGAGTTCACCCGGTCGGCCTCGGACGGCGCCAGACCCATCGTTCCGAAATGCGGGCGGATCGGCACCCGAATGCCCTTCAGCACGTCGAAGCGGCGCTCGGTCTTGGTGTGATCCACCGGCAGGCCGGGATAGTCGATCGTCGGGTGCGCGACCCCGTTCGGGTCGGTCACGCCCGGCCAGCGGAAGCTGTAGACCGCCTTGGCCCAGTCGCGCCCCCCCGTGGCGTCGACTTCGTAGATCGTGATCACCTCGCGCTTCTGCCCCTCCAGCATGTCGTTGTAGTGGTAGCCCCACCACGCCGCCGCGTTGCTGCCGAAGGTCAGGCCCTTGAACTTCGGGTCGGCGGCGGGACGCGGGGCGACGTCGAGGATGCGCACCTCCAGCACGTCGCCGGGCTCGGCCCCGCGCACCGCCACCGGCCCCGTGCAGATATGGACGCCGAGGCCGCCGCCCGGGCCGAGTTTCGCGTCGTCCGGCCCCGCGCCGCGGCGGGAGACCGCCTTCCGGTCCTTCGTCCAGAGGAAGACGCTCTCGGCGCCGGGGTCGCCCGCGACCATCCGTTCGGCATCGTCGTTGGCGTGGTGCGTCAGCGTCTCGATGGTCACGAAATCGCCCGACGCGATCTCGATCTGAGGTTTCAGCAATTTGCTGAAATACCCCCAATGCACGGTCTCGGCCGAGGCTGGCAGGTGGTAATGCGCGGCCTTCCCGACGGCTGTCTGGGCGCTGACCTCGGCGAGCGCCGGGCTCACGAGCGACAGGCCGCCCGCCGCCCACGCCGCCGCGCCGCCCGTGGCGACGAAGCCGCTCTTCAGGAAGGCGCGCCGCTCCGGCTCCATGTCGCGCCGATAGCGCAGACGGTGTTCGGCGAAAGCCGCGCAGGTGGGATCGTCGCCCAGGCACATATTCGCGTTTCCTCAACCAGAAAGAGCCGGCAGGGCCCTATGCAAGGCAACGGCCAAGCTTTCACGCAGCCGTGACCGGCCCCTTCCGGACGACCGGTCCTGCAGCGCGGTCTTCTCTCGTCGCGAGCAGGCGTGGCACGATGCGTGCCCGCGCGTTCCCGTCCCCACGGATAGGCCTCGATGACCGAACCAGCGCCGCTCAACCGCTTCACCGTCGAACCGCTCGCCCGGATGACCCGCCGGCTCGCCGACGTCGCCGCCGGCCGGGCCGAGCCCGACCTCGTCGTCACCGGCGCGCGGCTGCTCTCGACCTATTCCGAGCGCATTCTCGAAAAACGCGAGATCCGGATCGCAGGCGGACGCATCGCCGCGGTGCTCCCGGCCGGGTCCTACCGGGGCTCCGCGCCGGTTTACGACGCCGGCGGCGGCCTGATCGCGCCGGGTCTCGTCGATCCGCACCTGCATATCGAGAGCAGCATGGTGACGGCCTGCGCCTACGCGGAGGCCGCGCTCATCAACGGCACCACCACGATCGTCTGCGACAGCCACGAGATCGGGAACGTGCTGGACGCGAAGGGCGTGGAATGGATGCTGGAGGATGCCCGCGCAGCCCCGCTCAACATCTACCTCACCGTCCCGAGCACGGTGCCCGCGACGACGCCCGCGATCGAGACCGCGGGGGGCGACCTGACGCCGGACAAGATCGCCGCCCTGTTCGACGGGTGGCCGGAGGCGATCGCGCTCGGCGAGAAGATGGATTTCGTCGCGGTGGCGGCGGGGGAGGAGCGGGCGCACGCGATCATCGCCGCCGCCCTGGAGCGGGGCCGGCCCGTCTCGGGGCACATCTATGGCCGCGATTTCGTAGCGGCTTACGCGGCGAGCGGCGTCACCGACACGCACGAGGCGATCGACCGCGACATCGCCGACGATCTCCTGGAGGCGGGCCTCTGGATCTTCCTGCGCGGCGGACCGCCGACGACGCCCTGGCACTCCCTGCCGGCGGCCATCGGCACGATCACCGAGTACGGCGCGGCCTGGAAGCGGATCTGCGCCTGCACCGATGACCGCGACGCCGACGATCTCCTCGCCTACGGCTTAGATTGGGTGGTGCGGGAGGCGGCGGCACGGGGCATCCCGCAAGCCGCAGCATGGGCGATGGGCTCGCTGCATCCGGCGACCCGATACGGGCTCGACGGCGAGATCGGCGGCTTGGGCGGCGGGCGGCGCGCCGACCTCGTGCTGCTCGACGACGATCTCGTGCCGCAGGCGACGTGGTACGGCGGCGAACTGGTGGTGGAGGCCCGTAAGGCCACGCCGCGGCTGGAGGCGGCGCTCGCCACGCCCTACCGCTATCCGGCGGCCGCCTATGCCACGGTGCGCCTGCCCGACCCGCTGCCCGCCCTGGCACCGCCGCTGCCGCCCGGCCCCTGCACCGTCAACGCGATCCGGACAACCCTGCCCGGCATCGAACTGATCCACGAGCGCGTCGCGCTGACACCCGCGACCGACTGGCCCGAGACGCTGGCGGCGCATGATCTCTGCCACGTCGCCGTGGTCGAGCGGCACGGTCTCGGCGGCGGGGTCGCGCACGGGCTGCTCTCCGCCTTCGGCTTGAAGCGTGGGGCGGTGGCGAGCAGTGTCGGGCACGATTCGCACAACGTGATCGTCGCGGGCCTCACCGAGGCCGATATGCGCGTGGCGCTCGACGCGATCGCTGCGGCGCAGGGCGGGGTCTGCGTCGTCGAGGCGGGTCAGGTCGTCGCGATGGTGCCGCTTCCCGTCGCCGGGCTCCTCTCGGACCAGCGCGTGGGCGTCGTCGCCGAGGCGATGCGGGGGCTCAAGGCGGCTTGGGCGGAGGCGGGCTGCGCCATCCCGTATATGGGCTTCAACTTGATCCCGCTCTCGGTGATCCCGCAGATCCGCATCACCGATAAGGGTCTCGTGCTGGTGCCGGAGATGTGCCCGGTGCCGTTGTTCGAGGCGGCGTAACTCGAGCCTCCATGGCACGAGCCTCGGACCGACCCGAGCACAAGGAACTGCCCTGCCCGTGACGCGGTGGTTCACGCCGTCGCGGCGGTCGGCGTTTCGGGAAACAGAGACTGAGCCTCGGCTTGCTCGACGAAGCGTCGGATCAGCCAGCGCCCGGCCGGGCCGGGAGGATGATCGGTGCGGTAGATCGCGGTGAGCGGCAGGCGGCGGCGCGTGGCCTCGGGCAGGCGCAGTTCGACGAGGCGACCGGCCGCGATATCCGCTTCGACCATATGGGCGGGCATGCTGCCCCAACCGATCCCGGCCAGCAGCAGCGTGTGCTTGGTGCTGAGGTCGGAGAGCCTCCACGTCCGGCTGGCGACGACGCCGAATTCCTGGCCGTGCGAGAGCGGCGAACGGTCGGTGATGACGAGCTGGATCTGCTCCCGGGCGGCGCCGGGAGGCTGCTCCCCCCGCGCGAGCGGGTGGCCGGGCGCAGCGACGGTCAGCATCTCGACCTCACCCACGGCGATCCGCTCGAGCGGATCCGTCTCGCGGTTCCAGAACTCGACGCTGATGCCGATCTGGGCCTTGCCGCTCGCCACGAAATCCTGCGCGGTGCCGAGCGCCTCGACATTCAGACGCAGAGCCACGGTCGGGAAGCGGACCTGGAAGGCGGTGAGGGCATCGACGAGCCGGTCGCCCGGCAACAGGACGCTCGATACGAAGGCGACCTCCGCCTCCAATCCCCCGAGCAGACCGCTCACCCTGGCACGCAATCCGTCGATGCCGTGGGCGATCGTGCGTGCCTCGGCGAGCACGGCACGCCCGGCCTCCGTCAGTTGCGGCCTGCGCGTGGATTCGCGGTCGAACAGGGACACGCCGAGTTGGAGTTCCAGGTTGGCGACCGTGTAGCTCACCACCGAGGTGGCGCGGTTCAGCCGTCGCCCGGCCGCCGCGAAGCTGCCGCTCTCGACCACCGTGAGAAAGACCCGCAACTGGTCGAGCGTCGGTGTTCCCGGACCCTGCATGCCGCCCTCCCTGAGCGAGGCGTCCCTCCGGGCCGCCTCTCCCCGAGCAAGCAAGCGGGAAGCCGGCTCCGTAGGGCGGAGCCGGCTTCCCGGTATTCGGTCGGATCGGTTGCGCCGGGGGCCGGCTCAGCGAGCGGAGCGCGCGCGCCGGACGGAGCCGGTCGTGAAGACGGTGTCGATCGCCGCGGCGCCGGACTGCTGGAGACGCTGCCCGTGATGGGTTCCGTCGAGGCCGCCGGGGGCGGTCGCGGTGGGGATGCCGGCGGGGGCGTTGTAGCTCTGCGCGGAAGCGGCACCGGTCAGGCCGGCGGTCAGTGAGAGGGCGAGGGCGGCGGCGGTGAGAAGACGGGACATGGTGAACTCCATCGGTCCGGTGCGGAGACGGTCGCTTCGGCCGTCAGCTGATGGAGTGAAGATGGTCCCGGATCATCTTTCTGAAAACTGGAATAAGATCGAACGAAACGTTCGATGAAATTGAACAGTCGAGCGCAGGGGCAATGCCGCATGCGATGATGCCGGCGACCCGTTCCGCAGCGCTGGCGCAACGAGAAAGGGCCCACCGCTCCGGGAGCGGCAGGCCCTCTCAGCCGTCGACAGGCGTCACGTTCGGCAGAGTTCAGCGCGAACGATCGGCGCGCGGCGCGTGGACGATCGAACCGGTCGCGTAGACGCCGTCGACCGAGGCCGGGCCGGGTCGACCGTAGCGATCGACGTAGCGCTGCACGTTGCCGGGACCGGCAATCCCTTCGAGGCCGCCCGGGGCGGTGGCGGCAGGGATGCCGCTCGGAGCGTTGTAGCTCTGCGCGAAGGCGGTGGTGGACAGAACGAGGCCGAGAGCGGCGCCCGCAACAATCTTGAGGCTCATGGCACAATCTCCGAAAATCGAGTTCGAAGCCGCGCGCATCTACGGCTGCCGATTAGTCGGAAATTGAGCAACGGTGCTGCGGAAAACAACATCCTCTGCCTTGGTGGTGTGCACATAGACACAGCACACGCGCCGGAGCGCGACTGATCAGGCCCAGGCCATCGATCATATTTCGTTTTGCAATCAGTTTCTTGGGTAGACTTTGCGTCTTTTTTCGGCTTCACGACGGAGCTGGCATGTTTCTTTCGCCAGACGTGCTTTTTCACACACGCATTACGGTCGGACGTGCGTTCCGTGAGCTACCAGGGCGCCGACCCTCCGGTCAGAGCCTCGTAGGAGGGAATCCGCGCCGCGAAGGGGCGCCCTTCGACCATCACGAGTCGATTCGCGTGCGGCCGTGACACGACCTCGTTGAGGCTGCGCGCGGGGAGCAGGATCAGGTCGGCAGGACCGCCCTCACGGATCGTGCCGGCATGGGCAAGACCCATGGTCGCGCCGGGCACGGGACCGGCGAGGGCGGGCGCCCCAGCGAGCGGATGATCGAGATGAAGGATGCGAACCGCCGCCCGGATCGTGTCGAGCATGTCGTGGTCGCCGTAGGCGTAGAAGGCGTCCCGGCAATTGTCGCCCGCGACCGCGACGCGCACGCCCGCCGCCATGAGTTCCTGAACCGGCGCCACGCCGCGCCAGCGCGGGGTTCGGCCATGAGCGCGATCCTGGAGATACATGTTGACGGTCGGAAGGGTCACGACCCGGATTCCCGCCTGGGCGACCCGCGCGATCGTGGCTGCGGCCTGCTCCGCCGGCTGGAGCGCGAGGCTGCAGCAATGGCCGCAGGTGACCCGCCCCTCGTAGCGGTGGCGGAGGGTGGCTCGCGCCACGGCGTCGAGCGAGGTCGCGGCGGGATCGCCGGTCTCGTCCACGTGCAGATCGATATCGAGATCCCGCTCGCGGGCGAGGCCGAACATCCGGTCGAGCAGGCTGTCGATCTCGGCGAGGGCGGCCCCGTGCAGGCCACCGGTCGGCCGGGTGACACCGCCGATCAACCCGCCCGAAGTCGCGATCAGGTCGGCGAGCCGGCGCCCGTGATCGGTGGCGTAGGTGTCGATCGGGGTCAGACCGACGCCCTGGAGCGCCACCCGTCCGGCCCAGGCGTCCCGGACCTCCCGGAACACGCCCCAGGTGGTGGCCGCCTGATCGCGGAAGCGGCCGCCATCCTGGCTGTCGAGATGCGTGCGGATCGCCCCCGTCCCATGGGCGAAGGCGCAGGCGAGCCCGAATTCCATGCGGCGGCGCAGATCCGCCGCGTCCCAATGCGCCGTGCGATCCGCGCTCGTCGCGTCGCGGGCCCCGGGGAAGTCGCCGGTCGGGTTGGGCGTTCGGGCGACCGTGTGTCCCTTGTCGAGATGCGTATGCATGTCGACGAGGCGCGGCCAGGCCTGCCGGCCGGCGAGGTCGGCGGCGGGCAGCGTGGCCAATGCGGCGTCCGTTGACTGTCCCGCGGGCCGGATCGGGCCGAAGCGTCCATGCGCGATCAGGATGTCGACGATCGCGCAGTCGTCGGTGTCGAGGGTGGCACCGGCCGGCACACCGTCCGTCAGGAAAGCGGCGGGCACGCGCGCGTTGAGCAGGCGGAAAGCCGGCGCCGACGGCAGGAACGAGTTCTCCGGCCTGTCGTGCTCGCGCTCGTTACATCCGAACATGTCGCGCTCCTGCGGGGGACGATCACTCGAACACGCAATCCACGGTGCTCTGGCGCTCGAACTCGGCCTCGATCCGGGTCGCGAGCAGGTGGGCGGGGCCGTCGAGCGGGGCACGGGCACGCTGGACCAACGAGGCGCGCTGCGTGATCGCGCGATTGTCGGAAAGCGGCGTGAAGGCCAGGACGCCGCGGCGGATCTCGTCGCCGACATCCGAGAGATTGACGAAGGTGACGTGCGGCGGGGTCTGGGCGAGGCGCTTCATCAGCTCGATGGAGTTCGTCTCGACGGCGGGCGTGAAGCTCGCGCCTTCCGGGACGAGGACTTCGAGCACGCCGCGCAGGGTCATCGAGTGGTCAGCGACGACGAGGGGATATTCGAGGCAATCGGCCATCCGCACCTGATAGCGTCCGCTGAGCGGGTGGTCCGGCGCCATCACCGCGCCGAGCCGGTGCTCGAACTCGGCGATGCAGCGCAGGCGCGGATCCGCCGGCAGTTTATAGGCCAATGCGAGATCGGCCTCGCCCGAGAGCAGTGCCGCGACGATCCGGTCGATCGACAGGATGGAGACCTTGACGACGATGCGTGGATTGGACTCGCGGAACGCGCCGATCACGCCGGGCAGCACGCTGCCCACGATGCTCGCCATCGTCGCGATCGTCACCTCACCGCGGGTCAAGCCCTTGAGGGACGCCACTTGAGCCAACATGCGCTGGTGATCGTTCAGGGTGTCGCGCACATGTCGCACCAGCACCTCGCCGGCCGCCGTGAGGCGCAGGCCGCGCGGCAACCGCTCGAACAGCGGCATGCCCATCTCTTCCTCCAAGGAGAGAATCTGGCGGTTGACGGCGCTCGACGCGACGTTGAGGCGGGTGGCCGCCCGGCGGATCGAGCCGCTGCGAGCCACCTCGTCGAGGTAGGCGAGCAGGCGATGATGCAGCATGGGCTGAACTCCCTCCGTCCCGCATCCTGCGCGCGCCCCGGCGCGGATCGGCCGAACCGTTTGCAGGGAGCTTGCCAATCCGGTTCCGGGCCCAGCCCGCTGCCGTCCCCGCCTCAGCCCGTTCGAAGCATCCGTTCCGCGCGCCCTGATCTCCTGAGCCGGAGGCCGACCGCCCGGATGGGCTGGTGCTGCCCACCCTCGATCGAGCGGACCCGGCGTCGTCCGAAGCCCCCATCGGCCGGCATCGGCGGCATAGTCCTTGCTCGCCGAAATGCGGCCGCTGCGGCGCCACGGGAGTCTCACGATGCGCGTGTCACGGGCCGGACTCGGCCTCGGTCTACCCCTTCTGGCCTGGATCGTCGCGGCTTGCCTGTTCGGAGGCAGCCTCGCGACCGCGCCCGGCGCGCGCGCGCAGGGGACGCTGACGCCTCCGGCGGGCCAGCCACGGGTGACGGCGCCAGGCGGGCGTCGCGGCAAGGCGGCCCGCGCCGCCAGGAAGCGACGCTAAGGGACTGAATGCGGCGGGCATCCGCCGTGCCGCATCGTGCCTCATTCGTGGTCCGGCACCTCCCGGCGCGAGCGACACCTCGATCCCGCCTGGTTCTCCACCCCGTCCCGACAACGATCTCGATGCAGGAAAGTCAGCGATCATGCGTTCTACGATGACAGCCGCGCTCGCGCTGCTCGGTCTCGTCAGTGTCGTCGGCACCGCGCTCGCCCAGGGCTCGACCGGCGCCCCGGCCGGTACGCCGGCGGCGACGGCACCCGGCGGCACCGAGGGGGCGGCCGCGATCCCGAACGAACGGGAGGCGATCCGCTCCGGTGACGCGATCCCGGCTCCGCCCGGCGTCGGGGTGCCGGTCGAGACGCCGCCGCGACCCGGCATGGAGCCGCCGCCTCCGCCGCCGCCACGCCCCTGATCGGTTTGACGGGCGGCACCGTCTGAGCCCCGGCGAGGCCTCCCGTTCGAGCGACCGGTGTGGGAGGTCTGACGCGCTCAGTGATGCCCGGCCATGTGCCGGCCGATCACGCTCGACTCGGCCGCCGCAGCCGGCGTCTCGTAGACGAGCTTGCCCTCCGACATCACGACGATGCGGTCGGCCAATTCGAGGATCTCGTCGAGATCCTCGCTGATCAGCAGGACCGCCGCACCCGCGTTGCGCGCCGCGACGATGCGCGAGCGGATCTCGGACACCGCCGCGAAGTCGAGTCCGAAACAGGGATTGACCACGATCAGGAGATCGACCGGGTCGGTCAGTTCGCGGGCGAGCACGGCGCGCTGCACGTTGCCGCCGGACAGCGTGGCGATCGGCGCCTCGGAGGAGGCGGTCTTCACCTTGAAGCGGGCGATCAGGTCTTTCGCCCGCCGCCCCATGGCCCGTCGATCGAGCCAGAAGGTCGGCGAACCGGCGGGATCCTCGCCGCGACGGTCGAAGGCGCGGAAGGCGAGATTCTCGGCCACCGACATCCGCGGCGCGCAGGCATTGCGCAACGGCTCTTCCGGGATGAACCGCACCCGGTGCCGACGGCTTTCGCCCCGGGTGCCGCGATAGGGCTCGCCCTGTACCGTGATCCGCCCACCCAGCGGGCGGATCTGGCCGCCGAGCACGTCGACGAGTTCCTTCTGGCCGTTGCCGGACACACCCGCGATGCCGACGATCTCGCGTCCGCGCACGCGCAGATCGGCGATGTCGATGCGGCGCATTCCGGACGCGTCGGTCGCCTCCAGCTTCTCGACGTTCAGCACCGTGCGCGCCGCGTCGGGTTCGCCGATCCGCGCGGCGATGGTCCGAACCGTCCGTTCGCCCACCATCATCGCCGCCATGTCATCGCGCGAGAGCGCGCCGACCGCACCGCCGCCGACGAGCCGCCCGCGGCGCAGCACGCTCAAGGAGCGGGCGAACGCCTCGACCTCGCGGAACTTGTGGCTGATCATCAGCACGGTGAGCGCGCCGCGGTCGGTCATGCCGCGCAGCAGGCCCAGCACCTCCTCGGCTTCCGCCGGCGTCAGCACGGAGGTGGGCTCGTCGAGGATGAGAAAGCGCGCCTTGAGGTAGAGCTGCTTGACGATCTCGAGCTTCTGCTTCTCGCCCGCGGCCAGTTCCGCCACCGGTCGATCGAGGTTCAGTCGGAACGGCATCCGGGCCATGAAGTCGGAGAGCGCCGCACGCTCGGTCCGCCAGTCGAGCAGGGCGGGCGCGTCGGCCCGGGCGATGACGAGATTTTCGGCGCCGGTCAGCGAGGGCACCAGCGTGAAGTGCTGGTAGACCATGCCGAGACCGCGCTCCTGCGCCCCCTTGGGGCCGGTGATCTCGGCCTCGCGCCCGTCCACGAGCACGGATCCGGCGCTCGGCGCGTAGAAACCCATCACGCATTTGACGAGGGTCGACTTGCCGGCGCCGTTCTCCCCGAGCAGCGCGTGGAAGCCGCCCGCCTCGATCCGCATCGAGACGTCGTCCAGCGCCGTGAAGCCGCCGAAGCGCTTCGTCATGCCGATCGTCTCGACGGCGAGGGCGCCGGTTCCGGACGTGACGGGTGGGGCGACCGTCGTAGCGGGGTCCATGCTAGCCTCCATGGGGGCTGGCGCCCATCGCCGCGAGAATCGCATCGGAGGCGGCGACCGCACCGAACACGCCGCCCTGCATGGTCACCATCTTCAGCGCCGCGGCGTGGTTGCCCGGATCGGTCGCGGCGGTCCCGTCGGAGACGATCACGCATTCGAAGCCGCGATCATTGGCCTCGCGCATGGTGGTGTGAACGCAGACATCCGTGGTGATCCCGGTCAGGATCAGGTTGCGGATGTGGCGCGTGGTCAGGATGAGTTCGAGATCGGTCGCGCAGAACGAGCCCTTGCCGGGCTTGTCGATCACCGGTTCGTCGGGCAGCGGCGCGAGTTCCGGAATGATCTCCCAGCCCGGCTCGCCGCGCACCAGCACGCGCCCGCAGGGACCGGGATCGCCGATCCCCGCACCGATCCGGCGTGAGCGCCAGCGCTTGTTGGCGGGCAGGTCGGCGAGGTCCGGGCGGTGACCCTCGCGGGTGTGGATCACGTGGTAGCCGTTCCTCCGCGCCGCCGCGAGGAGCCGCCCGATCGGACCGATCGGCGCGCGGGTGAGGGCGAGGTCGTAGCCCATCGCGTCGACGTAGCCGCCGGTCCCGCAGAAGTCGGTCTGCATGTCGATGATGACGAGCGCCGTGTTGGCGGGGCGCAGGTCACCGTCGAAGGGCCATGGATAGGGTTCGGCGGCGACATAGGTACCGTTCGGGCGCCCGTCCGTCCCGGGTAGGGGAGATGGTGACGCGCTCACTCGGCGGCCTCCCGCGCCGGGGGCGTCTGCGCCTCGCCGTAGGAGCGCGTCGGCGCGGCGAAGCCGCAGGAGGTGCCGTCGACGACCTGGACCGCGTCCTCCCACGGCACACGGTATTGGCCTGCGGCGAGGTCGTGCATGTAGGTGTAGGGGCAGTCCTGCGCCCCGCCCTTCACCGCCGTGTAGCCGCGGTGGCCGAGCTGGTAGATGTTGTTCTCGACGCCCCAGTGCAGGCGCGCCTCGCGCACGAGGTCGGGCCGCACTTCCGCCGTGACGATCTCGTCGACGCGCCCGGTCGTGGCGTGGGCGATGACCGTGCCGTCGAAATTCACGATCATGCCTTCGCCCATCGAATCGAAGGTGCCATCCGAGCCGCACATGCAGACATTGGCGGTCACCATCAGGTTGCAGAACGCGTTCGACTGATTGGTGAAGCGCCAGGATTCGCGGATCGGCGCCGTGTAGCCGGCCGTGCGGATCATGATCTCGGCGCCCTTGTAGGCGCATTCCCGCGCCATTTCCGGGAACATGCCGTCGTGGCAGATGATGAGGCCGATCTTGGCCCCCTTGGGCCCTTCGATCACGGGGATGCCGAGATCGCCCGGCTCCCAGGGCTCGACCGGAACCCAGGGATGCATCTTCCGATAATAGAGCTTCAGCTCGCCCGCATCGTCGATGATCAGCCCGGAATTGTAGGGGTTGCCGCCGGGGTTGGCCTCCATGATCGAGAAGCAGCCCCAGATGCGGTTCGCGCGGCAGGCCTCCTTGAAGGCGGCGACTTCGGGACCGTCGAGGGAGACCATGATCTCCGGGTCGGTGTCCATCGAGAGGCCGTGCAGCGCGTATTCGGGGAAGACGACGAGGTCCATGGTCGCCATGTTGGCCCGCGCCTTCCCGACCATGGCGACGATGCGCTCGGTCTGCGCCCTCAGATCCTCGGGGGTGACCACGTTCGGCAGCTGGAGCTGGACGAGGCCGATGACGACGCCGTTCGGGGATTTGTTCAGTCCGCCGAGACCGTTCATGGGAACTCCGTGACTATTTGAGAGACAGTTCGCCCGGCGCGCCGGCCAAGGCCCGATCGGGCGAGGAGGTGGCGATCAGCAGCGCCAGGGTGAGGACGTAGGGGGCGGCGTAGAACAGGTAGTAGCCCTGGGAGATGCCGACCGATTGCAATGCCGGCCCGAGCGCCCCCGCGCCGCCGAACAGCAAGGCCGCACCGAAGCAGGCGAGCGGATTCCAGCGCGCGAAGATGACGAGCGCCACCGCCATCAGACCCTGCCCGGACGAGATGCCCTCGTTCCAGGAGCCGGGGTAGTAGAGCGAGAGATAGGCGCCGCCGATCCCGGCCAGGACGCCGCCGACGGCGGTCGCGAGGAGGCGTACCCGGTCGACGTCGTACCCCATGGCGCGGGCCGCATCGGCACTGTCGCCGACGACGCGCACGATCAGCCCAGCCTTGGTGTTGCGGAAGGCCCACCACAGGAACACGGCGAGGGCGGCACCGACGAGGAAGAGCACGTTGACGCGAAGGGCCGCCTGAACCTGAGGCGTATCCGACCAGAAGCCGAGGGGGATCGCGGGCAAGGGCGGGGCGGAAGGCTGGATGAAGGGCTTGCCGAGGAAGAAGGCCAGCCCGGAGCCGAACAGCATCAGGGCGATGCCGATCGCCACGTCGTTGACCCGTGGGAACCGGCAGATGAATCCGTGCAGCAGGCCGAAGCCGCCCCCCGCGAGACCGGCCACTGCGACCCCCGCCCAGGGACTGTCGGTGACCACGGCCGTGGCGTAGGCCGACATCGCGCCGAAGACGAGCGTGCCCTCCAATCCGAGATTGATCCGACCCGATCGCTCGGTGATGGTCTCGCCCAAACTCACGAACAGGAACGGCGTGGAGACGCGGATTGCGCCGCCGATGACGGCGAGCAGCACCGTCCAGAGGCCGAGATCGTCATTCATCGTGTCCGCCTCACGCGCTCGGATTCCTGGGACACGCTCATGCGGCGGCCGCCGCCCCGTTCGACGTTTCGCGCTTCTCGGCCCAGAGATGCGGGCTGAACATCTTGAAGCGCCCGTAGAGCGTCTCGCTCAACAGGACGACGAGGAAGAGAAGCCCTTCGAGGACGAGGACCGTGGCGTCGGGCAGTTGCATCCGCCGCTGGATCAGCCCGCTCGATGCCTCGATGCCGCCGAGCAGGAAGGCGACGGGCATGATGCCGAGCGGGTTGTGGCGCGCCAGGAAGGCGACGAGGATGCCGGTATAGCCGAATCCGGCATTCAGCGAGGCGTTGGCGTTCCCGTGTACGGCCGCCACTTCGAAGAACCCGGCCAGCGCCGCGCAAGCGCCGCCGAGCGCGGTGAAACCGACGACGAGCCGCCCGACCGGCAATCCCTGGATCTGAGCGGCGCGCACGTTGCCGCCGGCGATACGCGCGGCGAAGCCCGTCGTCGTGCGCTCCGTCAGGAGGTAGGCGGCGAGGCAGACGATGGCGCCGACGCCGAGCCCCCAATGGACGTCGAGGCCGGGCAGCGGACCGACCGCGAACGCCTCGCCGATCGGCCAGGTCGAGGGCTTGTTGAGGCTTCCGGGATCGCGCAACACCCCCTCGATCAGGTGATTCGAGAGAGCGATCGCGATGTAGGACATCAGCAGGCTCGCGATGGTCTCGTTGACGCCGCGATAGGCGCGCAGGGCACCGACGGCGCCGATCCAGAGCGCCCCGGCACCGGCCGCCGCCAGCGCCATGAGCGGCACCGCGAGGGTCGCCGGCCATCCCTGGAGCGGCTGCGCCGCGGCGGCGGCGGCGACGCCGCCCAGAACGATCGCGCCCTCGCCGCCGATCACCACCAGGCCGAGGCGGGCCGGCAGCGCCACGCAGAGGGCGGCGAAGAGCAGGGGTGCCGCGCGCTGCAGGCTGTTCTGCAAGGCGAAGGGCGACCCGAACCCGCCCCGCCAGACGAGATTGACGAAATCGACCGGGCTCTTGCCCAGAACGAGCAGGAAGAGACTGAACAGTCCGAAACCGGCGACCACCGCCCCGACCGGGATCGCCACCACCTCGGCCCGACGGGCGAGCCATGCCCGCGCCTGAAGCGCCGCGGGCGGGCGGTTCGGAGCCCCCGGGACGGGCTCGGCGAGCGGTAGGGCGGGGGCGGTGGTGTCAGCGGCCATATGCGTCACGTCCTCGTCCGCAGCGCGGCAGGAAGCATGCCAGCCGAATTCAGGCGGAGCCCTTCACCCCCTCGACGAGGTAGTTGGTCTTCTCGAGTTCGATCGCGTTCTCGGCGAAAGCCTTGCCCGAGCCGGCGATCTCGTTGCCCTTGTTGTCCTTCAGCGGTCCCTTGATGATGGCGAAGCCCCCCTTCATCATCTCGGCCTTCACCGCATCGGCATTCGCGCGCGCCGCGTCGGACACGGCCGGGCCGTAGGCGCTCATCTTCACGAAGCCGTCCGGCAAGCCGCCGCGCACGAAATTCGGCGGCGCCTTGCCGGCCTGCATGTCGGCGACGAAATTCTTGTAGATCGAGGCCCAGTTCCACTCGGCGCCGGTGAGGTACTTGCCCTTGGCGAGCGCCGACTGGTCGGCGTGGTAGCCGCAGACGAAGGCGCCGCGGCGCGCGGCGGTCTCGACGACGACCTTGGGACTGTCGACGTGGCAGGTGATCACGTCGGCCCCGCCGTCGATCAGGGCGTTCGTCGCCTCCGCTTCCTTGACCGCGAGCGACCACTCGCCGGTGAAGATGACCTGCACGGTGATCGACGGATCGACGCTGCGGGCGCCGAGCAGGAAGCCGTTGACGTTGTTGAGCACCTGCGGGATCGGCTTGGCCGCGACGAAGCCGAGCTTCTTCGACTTCGAGGCGTGGGCGGCGACGATGCCGTTCAGGTACTGCCCCTGCGCGATGTAGCCGAAATACGAACCGGCATTCTTCGGATTGGCCTCGGTCCAGAGGCCGCCGCAGTGACGGAACTGCACCTTGGGGTTCTTCTTACACTCGATCAGCATGTGCGGATCGAAATAGCCGAACGAGGTCGGAAAGATCAGGCTCGCGCCGTCCAGGTTGATCATGCTCTCCATGGTCTTCTGGACGTCGGTGGTCTCGCGGACGTTCTCCTCCTCGACGACCTGAACGCCGGGGATCGCCTTCAGGGCCGCGGCGCCCTGCGCGTGGGCTTGGTTGTACCCGTAATCGTCCTTGGGGCCGACATAGATGAACCCGACCGTAAGCGGGCTGGCAGCCCGGGCGCGGGCGAAGGGCAGCGAGCCGAGCGCGACAGCGGACGTGCCGACGAGAAGATGTCTGCGGGAGAGAGAATGGGCTGCCACGAGGTTCGGTCCGTCTTGACGATGTGAGACCGGAACTTTGCAAGAAGTGGACCTGTCCCGTGCCAAGCAGGGGACAAAAGTTCCGGCCTTATGGCAGCGTGTTCCGCTCAGACGCCTAAAACGACATCCATCTCTGCACGCTCTCGCATCAGCCTGTTCCGGCCTCGCGCCGTCCTCATCGAGGCAACATCTTCTCGCCCGTCGCCTCGATGATGGTTTTCGATACGAGTCCGTCAGAGCGTCCCGAACAGCTCCCGGGCCAGCCGTGTATGCGCCTCGCGCAGATCGCCCGTATCGACACCGATCGGTGCGCCGTCGATCACGCGCCAGCTCCCCGCCACCATCACCCGGTCGGCCCGATGCGCCCCGCACAGCACCAGCGCGGCGAGGGGATCGTGCGCACCCGAGAAGCGCAGCTCGTCCAGGGTGAACAGAGCGAGATCCGCCTCGCGGCCCGGCTCGATCCGGCCGATGTCATCGCGCCCCAGGCAGCGGGCCGAGCCCTCCGTGGCCCAGCGCAGCGCGTCGAGGTGGCTGACGTCTTCCGCACGGTAGCTCAGCCGCGCCAGCATCAGGGCGTGGCGCACGCTCTCGATCAGGTTGGAGTTGTCGTTGGAGGCGGAGCCGTCGACGCCGAGACCCACGGGGCTGCCCGCCGCCTCCAGCTCGCAGGTCCGGCAACGGCCGGACGCCAGCACCATGTTCGAGGTCGGGCAGTGGCAGACGCCGACCCCCGCGGCACCGAGGCGCCGCACCTCGTCATCGTTGAAATGGATGCCGTGCGCGAGCCAAGTCCGCGCGCTCATCCAGCCGACCTCCTCAAGATAATCGACCGGGCGCTGCCCGTACATCTCGAGGCAGTAGGCGTTCTCGTCGAGCGTCTCGCCGAGATGGGTGTGCAGCCGGCAATCGTGACGTTCCGCGAGCCGCGCGCTCTCGTGCATCAGCCGCTTGGTGACGTTGAAGGGTGAACAGGGAGCGAGCCCGATCTGCACCATCGCGCCGGGCTTGGGATCGTGGAACAGCGACAGCACGCGCTCGCTGTCGGCCAGGATCGTGTCGTCGTCCTGAACCAGCGTCTCGGGCGGCAGGCCGCCATCCTTCTCCGACAGGCTCATCGAGCCGCGGGTGACAAAGGCGCGGATGCCGATCGCGCGGGCCTCCTCGACCTGGATATCGACGGAGGCTTCGAGGCCCTTCGGGAACAGATAGTGGTGATCACCCGCCGTCGTGCAGCCTGAGAGCAGCAATTCCGTGTAGGCGAGCCGGCTGGCGAGCCGGAAGGCCTCCGGGGTCAATCGCGGCCAGATCGTCGAGAGCGCCTTCAGCCAGGGGAAGAGCGGCTTGTTGATCGCGATCGGGTGGGCGCGGGTCAGCGTCTGGAAGAAGTGGTGGTGGGTGTTGACGAGGCCCGGGATGACGACGTGACGCCCCGCGTCGAAGGTCTCATCGACCGGTGCGACGGGCCGAGCGCCCGCCGCGACACGCTCGACGATGCGGGTGCCTTCGACCACGATTCCGCCGCCCGCTCCCTCAGCCAGGATCGCCAGGGGATCGCGGATCCACAGGCGGCGGGGTGTGGCGCTCGCTTCCATCATCCGGGGCCGGTTCTCCGCTTCGGGTTCCAGGGACCTTCCCCGGAACCGGTCGATGATCAGAAGATATGGACAGCGACGCCCGCGAGGAACGATTTTTCCTCCGCACCGGGGCCGGCGCCGCCCTGAGCGAAGCCGATATCCTTGTCGACGCCGAACTTGTTGCGCCAGTACTGGAAGCCCACGAACGCATCGAGCCTGCCGGGCTGGTCCCAGACCAGCTTGCCGACGTCCAGCACGAGGTTGGTGCGCGAGAGGAATTCGACGTTGGTCGGGGCCGTGCCCGGGATGCCGCCGTTGCCCTTGGGCAGCACGATGTTGTTGAAGCCCGCGAGCTTCAGCGGGAAGCCGCCGAAGAGGCCGTCGAGCGGGAAGCTGTAGACGATTTCGAATTCGGGCACCCAATCGAACTCGACGCTGCGGAACGGCCCCACCGCGAAGCCGTTGCGGTTCCATTCCTTGTAGCCGTGCACGGCGACGTTGAGGAAGCCGACCGGCACGTCGACCGAGAAGACGAGACCGCCGACCACGTCACGCTTCTCCGGACCGAAGACCGTGTTCTTCGTGTTGGCGTCGAAACCGAAGGAGAGCGACACGTCCTTCACGAGGCCGGGATAGGTGAAGGCCGTCGTCCCGATCAGCTTGTTGAGGCTCAGCGAGCCCCGATACAGGCCGTAAGCCTCGGTCGCCCCGAAATCGTAGACGACGGCTTGGCCGCCCGGTCCGTTCGCGGTGCCGGCCGGGTCCTGGCTGCCCGACTTCAGAATATCGAGCGAGAAGAAGTTCGTTCCGTACTCCCAGGCATCCGCGTGGGAGATGTTGAGGATGTGCTTGGGAATGTCGCGCCCGTCGAGCGGATTGGCCGTATTGTTGTTCGGTACGCCCGGCTCTGCGGCCGGGAACGAATAACGGTAGCTGACCTGAGTGTCGGAGAAGAGGAAAAACGAGACAGGCTTGGCCGGCGCGGCCTCGACCGGCGCGAGCGGCCTCTTGTACCCGTCCGCCGCCAAATCGGCCGCCGACCCTTGCCCGAATGCGGCCAGCGACAACGCCAGTCCAACCATGAGCCCCCTTGCGAACATTGTTATTCCCCTCATTCGCATGCCATTGAGCGGGGGCAGCAACCGATATGCCATGCAGCGTCTTGAGCTGCCGGTCGAAGAAGTGAGTCACAAAAGCGCAACAGAATGGCCGTGCCACAGGCATTGACGCTGGGTGAACACATCACGTCATCTTTTCAGGAACGACGCTCGCAGGGCCGCAGGCAGTGGGAGGTCTTCGTTAGGGCGCTGCGACTCCCTTTGATTTGCCGAAACTTTGGAAGTTTGCGCAGACTCTGCCCGTGATGCCGGCGCGATCCAGGTCCGATGACAATTTGCGCTCACTCCGCTGAGATCCGGGGTGCGACGCGTTCCGGCGGATCGGCGATCGCAGGATGAGGATCGACCGGCGGCGGCGATGCGGCACGCGATCACCTTGCCGCGATACTGCGGTGCGATTTCTGCGCCGGATCGATGCCGTTCCCGACATCGTGAAGCATCAAGTGCCGCGCTCTTGATCTGTACCGTGAGCCTTTTCGACATCCTCATCGAGGTCGGGCCGCCCAATGCATGGGATGTCCGTCGCCATCGGCACGATCTGCGACGGACGCGCACTGGCGATTCCGACGCGCCTCAAGATCGGGGCGCGTGCCCATGCGAGCGTCATCTTGACAAGACTTCGCGCAACGGAGCCCATGATTGAGCGTGGTGTTCCGTCAACTTGCATGCATGATCGCGGTGATCCGTACGACCCGGACCATGATCCGCGAGGCCGCACCATGCCCGCTCGCCCCACGACCATGCTGGACGCCGAGCCGTCGCCCCTGCCGATCGATACAGCGACGCTGGCGCTCGTCGTCATCGACATGCAGCGCGACTTCCTCGATCCCGGCGGGTTCGGCGCGAGCCTCGGCAACGACGTCTCGCTGCTCGCCGCCGCCGTGCCGCCCGCCCGCGCCCTTCTCGCCGCCGCACGGGCGGCCGGCCTGCTCGTCATCCACACGCGCGAGGGCCACAGGGCCGACCTCTCCGACGCGCCGACGGCCAAACTGACACGCGGCGCGCCGAACGCGCGGATCGGCGATCTCGGGCCGATGGGGCGCATCCTGATCCGCGGCGAGCCCGGTCACGACATCATCCCGGACCTTCAGCCCCGCGACGGGGAGCCCGTCATCGACAAGCCGGGCAAGGGCGCCTTCTACGCCACCGAACTCGGCGCCGTGCTGGAAGCGCGCGGCATCGACACCCTCATCGTCTGCGGCGTGACGACGGAGGTCTGCGTCCACACGACCGTGCGGGAGGCCAATGACCGCGGCTACCGCTGCGTCGTGGTCGGAGATGCCTGCGGTTCCTACATCCCGGCCTTCCACGAGGCCGGTCTCGCCATGATCACGGCACAGGGGGGCATCTTCGGCTGGGTGTCGGACTCGTCCTCGGTCGTCGCCGCCCTGGGCCGCAGCTGAGGCGCGTTCCCGAAAGCTTCGTTCGCCGCAAGGAAGCTGCCCTCTGGCACCGCGTCACCTCGGATCCTTCACCGGCCGGGCATGCGGCCATTGGAAATCGTCGGTGGCGCGGCCGTTGCACGGATGGGTGTGGCCGGATTTCGGCCTTTGCAGAAGCGAGGACCGATGCCCGCGCCCCTCACCGAGCCGCCGACACCCGACCTCGACGCCTTCGCCGCGCACGCGGCCGATATGTTGGGCCTGACCCTCGACCCCGCTTGGACGGCGGCCGTCGTTGCCAACCTGCGCGTCCTGAACGAGGCCGCGGATCTGGTCGGCGCCTTTCCTCTGCCCGACGAGGCCGAGGCCGCCCCGGTTTTCACGGCGTGAGCGACCGGCCGGACTGGAGCCTCGCCCCGGCATCCACGATCGCCCGGTCCGTGGCAGAGGGGTCCGTCGCGGCAAGCGACGTGGCGGCCGCCGCGCTCGCGCGCATCGCGCGCATCGATCCGCAGGTGAACAGCTTCACCAATATTCTCTCCGAGCGGGTGATGGCGCGGGCCGAGGCGCTCGATGCCGCCCGCGGGCGCGGCGAAACGCTCGGACCGCTGGCGGGTGTGCCCTTCGCGGTCAAGAACCTGTTCGATGTCGCCGGTCTGCCGACCCGGGCGGGCGCGCGGATCAACCGCGAGCGGCCTCCCGCCGCCCGCGACGCCGCCCTGATCCGGCGCATGGAGGCGGCGGGCGCCTGCCTCGTCGGCGCGCTCAATATGGGCGAATACGCCTACGACTTCACCGGCGAGAACGTCCACGACGGCGACACCAAGAACCCGCACGATCTCGGGCACATGTCCGGCGGCTCGTCGGGCGGATCGGGCGGGGCGGTCGCCGCGGGCCTCGTGCCGCTCGTGCTCGCTTCCGACACCAACGGCTCGATCCGGGTTCCTTCCGCCTTTTGCGGCTGCTTCGGGCTCAAGCCCACCTACGGACGGCTGAGCCGGGCCGGCAGCTTCCCCTTCGTCGGCAGCCTCGATCATCTCGGGCCGATGGCGCGCTCGAGTCTCGACCTCGCCCTGGCCTACGACGCGATGCAAGGACCCGACCCGGAGGATCCCGCTTGCGCCGTCCGCCCACCCGAGCCGACGGTCGCGGGCCTCGACGCGGGAATCGGGGATCTGCGCATCGCGATGGCGGGGGGCTACTTCGCGTGCCGAGGGCACCCGGAAGCCTTCGCCGCCGTGGATCACGTCGCTCGGGCACTCGGCTGCAGCCGCCGCGTCGAGATCCCGGAAGCGGCGCGTGCCCGCGCGTCGGCCTACCTGATCACCGCAGCCGAGGGCGCCGCGCTCCATCTCGACCGGCTGCGCACGCGGGCGTCCGATTTCGACCCCGCCGTCCGCGACCGACTCATCGCCGGGGCGATGCTGCCCGCCCCCTTCGTCGAGCGGGCGCAGCGGTTCCGGCGATGGTACCGCGCCGCCGTGCTCGAGCTGTTCGGCGAGGTCGACGTGATCCTCGCGCCGGCCACACCGTGCCGGGCGCCGCGCTCGGGGCAGAAGACCTTCCTGTTGGACGGCGTCGAATGGCCGGTGCGGGCCAATATCGGCCTGTTCACCCAGCCAATCTCCTTCATCGGGTTGCCCGTCGTGGCGGTGCCGGCTTGGCTCGACGGCGGTCTGCCGCTCGGCGTGCAGGTGGTCGCCGCGCCCTGGCGCGAGGCGGTCGCCCTGCGGGTCGCGCATGAACTGGAGCGCGCGGGCGCAGTACGGGCGCCGGTCGCGACGCTGGAGCCGGAGACATGATCATCGACGATCCGGAGGTGAGAGCCGAGGTCGAGGCCGCCTTCGCGGCCTACGAGACGGCCCTGGTCGGCAACGACGTCGAAACCCTCGAACGGCTGTTCCACGACGATCCGCGCACCATCCGCTACGGGGCAAGCGAGAACCTCTACGGCATGGACGCGATCCGCGCCTTCCGTCGGGCCCGCTCGCCGCAGGGGCTCGCGCGCGACTTGAGGGACACCGTGATCACCACTTACGGGCGCGATTGCGCGGTGGCGATGACCCTGTTCACGCGGGCGGGCGCCCCCGGTCGAATCGGCCGTCAGAGCCAGACATGGCTGCGCTTTCCCGACGGCTGGAAGGTCGTGGCCGCCCATGTGAGCATCATCGAGGACGACCACGGGGCCTCGGGCGCACCCCACCCCTAACAAACCTGTCCGCGAAGTTCCAAGGAGACCGGATCGCGCCGGATGCGCCGCGGCGCCGAAGACCGCCCGGGAGCGCGCCCCAGTCTCCCGCGATCAGCTCCCGCGATAGGTCTGATAGCTCCAGGGCGTCGCGACCAGCGGCACATGGTAATGCCCCTCCGGTTCGCCGACGCCGAAGCGCAGGGGGACGATGTCGAGGAAGGGCGGCTCGGGCAGGTCGAGCCCGAGACGGCGGAAATGGTCGCCGAGGGCGAATCGCAGCTCGTAGGTTGCCATCGGGACCGGTCGCCCCCCGATCAGCGGTGCATCGGTGCGCCCGTCGGCGTTCGTGACAGCCCGGGCGACAGGGACCGCCTCCGTGGCGGAGACGATCTCGACCAGTTCCACGGCGACACCCGCAGCGGGCCGGCCGGCCACGGTGTCGAGCACATGGGTCGAGATCCGGCCCGTCGTCCGCAGCGGCCCTTCTCCGGTCACGAGGGCATCGAGGCGGATCGCGGCGATGCGCATCACCTCCGCCTCCGCGACGCGCCGCTCGGCTTCGGGCGTCGATCCGAGCCGCCGCTCGAAGGTCGCGAGCAGCGAGGCGCGTCCGTGCCGCTTCACGCAGAGGATGAACGGGATGCCGAAACGGGCGCGGTAATCCGTATTGAGGCGCTCGAACTGCGCGTATTCCGCCTCGGACAGCCGGTCGAGACCGGCGGCGGCCTGCTCCGCGATCGAGTCCGGGGCGATGCGGCCGGACCGGGCCGCCCGGCCGGCGAGTTCGGGATGCCCGACGAGCAGGGCGAGCCGCCGCTCCTCGCCCGCGCCCTCGACCGTCGCGCGCATCGCGGCGAACAGCGCCTCGACCGTCGGATAGGGCCGCCCCTCGGCGACACCCTGCGCGACCCAGGGGGCGTGCTCGAACACGGCGCCGAGCGCCGCGACAAAGTCCGCCGGCGGCAGCGTGTTGAGTGTTGAGAGGGGGAGGGGCATCGCGCTCTCTGGACGAAAATTGGCGGTCAGGCTCGCTCGGCGGTGTGTCCCGGCCGGCGCGCCGGTCGCGCGCCCTCATAGCAGGCAATGGGCCAATCGAGGGGACCCGCAGGCGGGCCGAGGACGGGATGCGTCGCCCGCCCGTTGTGCGGCTCGAGCAGCATCGAGCCGCGCACCCGTCGGGACCGCACCCATCCCATGGGCATCCGACCACCGGGGCTGGCACGCGCTTTGCCCCGCTATTGCCGGGCTCCGGGTTCGATCGGGGGGCATGGGTGATGGACGATCCTGCAGCGAACGCGGCGCCGGCCGCAGGGAACGGACCGGTGCCGCTCGGGCCGCCGACGGCCCCGGTCACGGCGGTTCACCCGGCGGCTTTGGGTTTGCTGGGTCTCCAGCATGTGCTCGTGATGTATGCGGGCGCGGTCGCGGTGCCGCTGATCGTCGGGCGCGCGCTCAAGCTCTCGCCCGAGGACATCGCGATCCTGGTCAGCGCCGATCTCTTCGCCTGCGGCATCGCCACCCTGATCCAGAGCTGGGGGCTGCCGGGAATCGGCATCCGCATGCCGGTGATGATGGGCGTCACCTTCGCCTCGGTCACGCCGATGATTGCGATGGGGACCAACCCGGATCTGGGTCTGACGACCATCTACGGTTCGGTCATCGCGGCAGGCCTGTTCGGCCTCGCGGTCGCGCCGCTGATCGGCCGGCTGCTGCCGCTGTTTCCGCCGGTCGTGACCGGCACGATCATCCTGGTCATCGGCATCTCGCTGATGCGGGTCGGCGTGAATTGGGCGGCGGGTGGATTGGGCAACCCGAATTACGGCGCGCCGCTCTATCTCGCCATCAGCGCCTTCGTGCTCGGCGTCATCCTCGCCATCACCCGCTTCGCCACCGGCTTCCTGGCCTCCGCTTCGGTGCTGGCGGGCATCGTCGCCGGCATGGTCGTCGCGGCAATGTTCGGGCTCGTCGATATGTCCAAGGTGGCCGCCGCGCCGTGGCTCGACATTGTCCGGCCGTTTCACTTCGGCTGGCCGACCTTCGATCTCGTCTCGGCGATCACGCTGTGCATCGTCATGATCGTGGTGATGATCGAATCCACCGGCATGTTCCTGGCGCTCTCGGAGATCACCGCCGATCCGGTCGGCGAGGAGCGGCTGACGCGGGGCCTGCGCGCCGACGGCCTCGGCACGCTCGTCGGCGGCATCTTCAACACCTTCCCCTATACGTCGTTCTCGCAAAATATCGGCCTCGTCGGCGTCACCGGTGTGCGCTCCCGCCTCGTCACCGTGGTCGGCGGCACCATCATGCTCGTGCTCGGCCTGATCCCGAAGCTCGCCGCGCTCGTCGAGGCGGTGCCGCAATGCGTGCTCGGGGGCGCCGGCCTCGTGATGTTCGGCATGGTCGGGGCCACCGGCGCGCGCATCCTTGGAGGGGTCGATTTCGCGGGCAATCGCTACAACCTGTTCATCGTCGCCGTCTCGGTCGGCTTCGGCATGATCCCGCTCGTCGCGCCGGCCTTCTTCAAGCAGATGCCGCATACGCTGCACCCTCTGCTCGAATCCGGCATCCTGCTCGCCGCGATCGCGGCGGTCGGGCTCAACCTGTTCTTCAACGGGCTCGGCAGCGCGGCGGAGGCCCGCGACGCCGCCCTGCGTCAGGCCAAGACGGCGGAAGCCCATTGATGCGCCGCGCGGGCGCCTCGATACCCGGCTCACCCCCTCGGAGAGATCGATGCCGCTGATCGCCTCGAAATACGGCAAGGGCCGCGTGCGGGTGATGCGTCTCACCCGCGACGGCGACCATCACACCCCGCGCGAGTTGACGCTGACCGTCCTCATGAAGGGCGGTTTCGATGCGGCCTGGACCGAGGGCGACAATCGCGCCTGCGTCGCCACCGACAGCGTCAAGAACATCTGCAACGTGGTGGCGGCTCGCAACCTTTCGCTCGACAAGGAAGTCTTCGTCCGCGCGATCGCCGCGACGTTCCTCGACACCTATCCGCAGATCGCATCGGTCGAGATCGAGGGCCGGGAGACGCGCTGGCTGCGTCACGCCTTCGGGGGTGAGCCGCACGGGCACACCTTCACCCTCGACGGCAACGGCACCGGCTATGTCCGTCTGGTGGCGGACCGCGACGGCGCGACCCTGCAATCGGGCCTGCGCGGCTTCACCTTCATGAAGACGACGCAGTCGGGCTGGGTCGATTTCGTCGACGATCAGTACCGCACGCTGCCCGACACGACCGACCGCATCGCCGCCACCGCCATGGACGCGACCTGGACCTGGTCGCGGGCGCCGGCCGACTACACCGACGCCAATGCCCGGGTGCTCGACCGCCTGATCGCGGTGTTCGGCACGACCTATTCGCACGGCGTGCAGGACAGCATGTACCGGATGGGCGAGGCGGCGCTGGCCGAGATCCCGGAGATCGCCGAGATCAGCTTCGCGATGCCCAACAAGCATTACATCCCGATCAAGCTCGCTCCCTTCGGCGAGGACAATCCCGGCACGGTGTTCCTGCCGACCGACGAGCCGCACGGACAGATCGAGGCGACGATCGGACGGGGCTGACCCAATTGCGACGCGATGCGACCCCACGATGATCGGGTGGATCGGTGGATGCACCGATCGCCGTTCCGAGCCGCTCCCGGTCAAGGGCGCGCAGCCAGGTCGGCCCAGTCTCGTCGCCGCGATCGATGACGGTGTCAGACGCAGGCATGGTCAATGACTCAGAGACCGGCCCGGCCACACGAAACCGCCGTGGGACCGTCACTGATCGACATCAATGGAGATTGGGGACGACTTGGCGGAGAGGGGGGGATTCGAACCCCCGATGCCCTTGCAGGCATGCCGCATTTCGAGTGCGGTGCATTCAACCGCTCTGCCACCTCTCCGCAGAGGTGTCGCGACGACGGAATGGGCCCTAGCATGCAGGTCGGCGCGCCACAAGCCGCCTTCGCGATTGCCGTGGAGCAATCGCGCGGAGTGCGGGGTCGGGGCCTTGCCGTGGGGGCGGGCGGCGGTGTTGATGCAGGCCATGTCCGATCTGTTCGCCTCCGCCGGTCTCGAGGCGGGCGCGCCGCGTCCGCTCGCCGACCGTTTGCGCCCCCGTCGCCTCACGGAGGTCGTCGGTCAGGAGCACCTGACGGGACCGGACGGGGCGTTGACCCGGTTGCTCGCGGGAAAATCGCTCGGCTCGCTGGTGTTCTGGGGGCCGCCCGGAACCGGCAAGACCACCGTGGCACGGTTGCTGGCTCACGAGACCGACCTCGATTTCGAGCAGATCTCGGCGATCTTCTCCGGCATCGCGGATTTGCGAAAGGTGTTCGAGGCGGCGCGGCGGCGGCGGTCGACGGGCCGGGGCACCCTGCTCTTCGTCGATGAGATCCACCGCTTCAACCGGGCCCAGCTCGATGCCTTCCTGCCGGTGATGGAGGATGGCACCGTCACTCTGGTCGGCGCCACGACGGAGAATCCCTCGTTCGAGCTGAATGCGGCGTTGCTCTCCCGCGCCCGCGTCCTCCTGTTTCGGGCTCTCGATGGGGCGGCCCTGGCGCGGCTCCTCGCGCGGGCCGAGCAGATGGAGAATCGGCCCCTTCCGCTCGACGAGGAGGCCCGGGCGGCGCTGATCCGCATGGCGGACGGCGACGGGCGCGCGGCGCTGACTTTGGCCGAGGAGGTCTGGCGCTCGGCGCGCCCCGGGGAAACCCTCGATGCCGAGACGCTCCAGACATTGGTGCAGCGCCGGGCACCGATCTACGACAAGGCCCAGGAGGGGCACTACAACCTCATCTCCGCCCTGCATAAGACCGTGCGCGGCTCCGATCCGGATGCCGCTTTGTACTACCTGTGCCGGATGCTGGATGCGGGCGAGGACCGCATGTTCATCGCCCGCCGCCTTGTCCGCATGGCGGTGGAGGATATCGGGCTCGCCGACCCGCAGGCGCTCGTGGTGGCCAACGCGGCCAAGGACGCCTTCGACTTCCTCGGCACGCCGGAAGGTGAGTTGGCGCTGGCGCAGGCCACGATCTACCTCGCCTGCGCGCCCAAATCGAACGCGGTCTACAACGCCTACAAGGCCGCCACGCGGGTCGCCAAGGCGAATGGCTCCCTGCCGCCGCCGCGCACCATTCTCAACGCGCCGACCGGTTTGATGCGCAAGATCGGATACGGCGAGGGATACCGTTACGATCACGACGAACCGGATGCCTTCTCCGGCCAGGATTACTGGCCCGAGGCGCTGGGTCGGCAGCATTTCTACGTGCCGACCGACCGCGGCATGGAGACACGCTTCGGCGAGCGTCTCGCTTGGTGGGAGCGGCTTCGCCGGGAGCGGCGCGACGAGGAGTAAACACCGGCCGGACATCGGTCGGCGGGCCATCCCAAAAAAGCCCCATGGGCGTGGCCAGTGCGAAACAGACCGGCGAAGGCCGTCCCGGATCCGCGATCCGGGGCCGACGCATCCCGCGCGACACGCCGAGCGACACGCTCAGAGACCGAATGCTCAAGACCGCCTTCGTCGCCGCGCGCGACCGTCAGCGCCTCTCCGAGATCGCCTCGGTCCTGATCGGCTTCGGCCTGACCAAGGTCGTGGATCGGCTGGGGTTGCACAACATCCCGCTGATTCCGCGCCGCACCCCGCGGGTCGACGTGACTCGCCTGTCCCAGCCCGAGCGCCTGCGCCGGGCGATCGAGACCCTCGGGCCGACCTTCATCAAGTTCGGCCAGATCCTGGCCAGCCGACCCGATCTGCTGTCGCCGATCTGGACCGACGAGCTGGAGAAGCTCCACAGCCAGGTGAAGCCCGTGCCGTGGGCCCAGATCGGGCCGCAGCTCGAGGCCGATCTCGGTGCGCCGCCATCGGAGGTCTTCGCCGAATTCGACGTCGAGCCGATCGCCTCGGCCTCCATCGCCCAGGTCTATCGCGCCCGTCTCCATTCGGGCGAAGAAGTCGTCGTCAAGGTGCTGCGGCCGGGCCTGCGCAAGGTGATCGAGGCGGATCTCCGCCTGATGGCGCACGGTGCGCGCATCGTCGAGTCGGAATGGCCCGAGATGGCGCGCTACCAGCCGCAGGAGCAGATGCGCCACCTCGCCAACGGCCTCAACGGCGAGCTCGACCTTCTCAACGAGGCCCGCAATTGCGAGATGATCGCCGAGATCTTCGCGGGCCGCGACGACATCGTCATCCCGAAGATCCACTGGGAATGGTGCTCCGAGCGGGTGCTGGTGCAGGAGTTCATCCACGGCGTCTCGCCCAACGACGCGGCGGCACTCCGCGAGGTCGGGGCCGACAAGAAGGCGCTGGCCCAGAAGGGTTGCGACGCCTTCCTGCGCATGGCCCTGATCGAGGGCGTGTTCCACGCCGATCCGCATCCGGGCAACCTGCTGGTGATGCCCGACAACCGCATCGGGTTCATCGATTTCGGCATCGTCGGACGCCTGTCGCAGAAGCGGCGCCAGCAGCTCCTCGTGCTGATCGGCGCCATGCTCAAGCAGGATGTCGACGGGCTGATGGCCACGCTTCTCGACTGGACCGGCACCTCGAATCCGGATCTGACAAAGCTGGAGCAATCCGCCCAGAACTTCGTCCAGACCCATTCGTCGATCCCGCTCAATCTCGGGCTGGTGCTGACCGACTTCATGACGATGGCCCGCGAGAACGACCTCGCGATGCCGACGGATCTCGCGATCTTGTTCAAGGGCCTCGTCACCGCCGACGGGGTGATGCGACAGCTCGACCCGAATTTCGACCTGTTCTCCGCCGCCGGGCCGACCGTGCGGGCGAGCATGCGCTCGCAGTTCAATCTGCGCGGCCTAATGCGCAAGGCCGAGTCCCTCGGTACCGGGTTGTTCGGCGCCGCCTCCGAACTGCCGACGCTGATCCACCTCATGCTGGTGCGGCTCAAGCAGGGCCGCGTCACCGTCGAGATCGAGCTGAAGGGCATGGACAAGCTGGTGCGCGGCATCGAGCGCGGCGCCGCGCGGGTCGCGGTCGGCCTCGTCGTGGCGGCCTTCGCCACCCAGCTCGCGCCCCGGCTGATCGATCTCGGCACGCCCGTCTTCGTCATCATCGGCCTGACGGTCGCGATGCTCGGCGTCGGTTGGCTTCTCCTCCTGAGCCGCGACCGCTGAGAACGGCCGCCGCCTACAGATTCGCCAAGTTTCCACCCGGCGCGAAAACTACGCTGGACTGGTTCAGCGCCTTGTCGCTGCGACAAGATCTGTTATCGTCGCACGACGCACCGAGTCGCGACCCGCATGGGTGGCGCGCCGGGTTCTAGAAGCGGACTTTTCCCAGTCCGACGCCCCGTCGAAGCCCTGACATCAGATCGCACGGATAGTTCGACTCGCGCGACGCGCTGACTCGACCCGAGGACGGGTCGAGGGCAAGCGCTAGGGGGAATGCCATGCGAACCGGCCTGAACGGCGGCTTCGCGCTCGCCGACATCGAGCCATCCCGCAGCGATGCGGTCCTCCCGGACGACCGGGAGGGACCGTCCGCGACGATCGAGCTGTCCGGACCGGGCGTCGTTGTCACGGCCAGCGACGAATGGCCCGGCTGTGTGGTCTGCAAGCCGGGACTTTCCTCCGCGGCGCCTCAGAGCTTCGGCCTCGCATCCCGGGCCTGCGACGACGACATCCTCCTTCCCTTCGCGGCGAGCCCGGACGGCGTCGCGCTGCTCGATCCCTCCGGCTTGATCCTGGCCACCAACCCGCGGGCGGGGCGTATGGGAGGGGCGCCGCACGCGGCCGGCCCCGCATCCTGGCTGGAGATTTGGGACGCGCCGGACGATCGTGGGGAGGCCGAGGCGGCTCTCACCCGGGCTCGGGCGGGCCATCCGGCACGCTTCCGGGCCGCCGCCGGGCCGGTTCTGTGGGATGTGACGGTCACGCCGGTGGCGGGCTCGCCCCCACGTCTGCTGACGGTGGCCCGCGACATCTCCGAGCAAAGGCAGGCCGAGGCGCGGCAGGGCGTCCTGCTGATGGAGATGGAGCATCGGCTCAAGAACACGCTCTCCATCGTTCAGGCCATCGCCACGCAGACTCTTCGCAACGCCTCCTCGCTCAGCGTCGCGGCGGAATCGTTCGGGGCGCGCATGCTGGCCCTGGCGCAAGCGCACGACGTGCTCATGCAGGGAGCTTGGGCGAGCGCGTCCCTGCATGGCCTCGTGGACGGTGCGGTGCGCCTGCACGGGGATGGGATGCCCGAGCGGTTCCGGGTCACGGGCCCGGAGATCATGGTCGGTCCGCGCGCGGCGCTGACCCTGGCGCTGATGCTGCACGAGCTCGGCACCAACGCGGCCAAATACGGCGCCCTGTCCAACGCGGAGGGTCGGGTCGAGATCGGCTGGCGGATCGTGGGCGAGGCGGCGCAGGAACGGCTGTGGTTCCGCTGGGCCGAGCGCGGCGGTCCCCCGGTCGCGCCGCCGACCCGCAGCGGTTTCGGCTCCCGCCTGATCGAGCGCAGCCTGGTGCACAGTTTCGGCGGCAGCGCCCGGTTGCGCTATCCGCGCGGCGGCGTGGTCCTGGCGCTCACGGCGCCGCTCGCAGCGGTCGCCGCCGAGGGTGGAATGGGCTGAAAGCCGGACTCGCGCACATCGTCCCGGATCTCAGGAGCCGGACGATGCTCCCGGTTCATCTGCCGCACCGCCTCGGTCCGAAAGCCGGAAGCCGCCTTTCGGACCGATGACGCCAAATCGAAATCCCGGCCGCGGGACCGGATCGTCAGGCGCGGAGTGCGGGCTTCGCCTTGAGGGCGGCGGCGAGCGCCTTGAGCTGCCGGTCGAGATCGGCCAGCTCGTTCAGGGCGATGGTTTTGTGTCCCGCCTTGACCGCGCGCTCGATGTCGCTGACCTGCGAGGAGGCCATGCGCTTGAGTTCGGTCGCGAGTTGTTCCCTGGTCATCGGCGCTCCTTTCAACACCAGGCTCGGTTGGCACCTCCCGCAACACGGCCGCCGCACCGCCGCTTCCCCGAGGGGCAGCGACAGCAATCAGGCGTTTGGCGAGGAGCCCTGAAGCCGGTGATAGGCGCTTAGCCTTAACCGGGGGTTTTTGCCCGGCATATTCCGTTCACCGTCGCCGGCCGGAGCGGGCGCGGCGCAACGCCCCGCCGAGGGTGAGCACGGCCGCAGCGCCGGCCACGGCGAGCCCGATGCTGCTCAAGATCGAGGCCGAGCCCACACTTCGATGGGCGTGTCAGTCCCTCCTCTTCCTGACTGCGTTGATGTGCTCGAGGGGCCGTGCTGGCCCGGAGAACCGCATGGATCGAAGAGGGAAGGGAATGGAGGCCGAGCGGATATCACGCCGGGAAGCGGGAGTGGAGGCGGCGGAGCGGGCGGCCGAGGATGCCGTGCGGTCGGAGGCCGCAATTGTGGAGACGCGCCGGGCCGACCGCGACACCAGCCGTATCCGCTGGCTGCGGGATCAGGCGACACGGCTGCGCAAGCGTCTGCCGCTGCGTCGCCGCTTCTCCGGCGGGTTGGCGCATGGCGTGATGTCGGCGGTGGCGGCCATTGCCGCCTATCTGCCGACGCAGTTGCTCGGCCTTCGCGAGGGATTCTGGGCGGCGATCACTGCGGTCGCCGTTGCGCAGACCGAGTTCGGCGCGACCCGATCCACCGCCCGCGACCAGTTCAGCGGTGCGGCAATCGGCGGAATCATCGGGCTCGCCGCTTATCTGACCCTGGGACCGACCCTGCCGACTTACGCGGCCACGGTGGTGCTCGCGATCCTCGCCTGCTGGCTGGTCAACGTCGCAAGCGCCTGCCGGCTGGCCGGGATCACCGCCACCATCATCCTGCTGGTTCCACATCTCGGGCCGGTGGAGCGGATGGCGGGTTCGCGGGTGCTGGAGGTTGGTTGGGGCGTCACCGTCGCCATCGTGACGGTCTGGCTCGTGACCCGATTGAACCGGTGGCTCGGGATCGGATCGTGAGTCGCGCGCAGACCGACGTGGCCTGCCTGAAAGTTCAGGCGGACATGCGCACGAAGAGCGTGTTCGCTCGTCATACCCCCTCGAAGATTCGACCGCCCGGTGAACCGGCTCGTGGCAGGACAGCACAGGAGAAGTGGCACACGAACGAACAATGTCGCATCGGCACCGTCCGGGTCACCCTCGGGAGCCATGACGTGGCGCGAACCGCTTTTTCAGGAAAGCCTCCGCGAAGGCACGCGAGCCGGTGCAGCAAGCGGTGCTCACGATCGTCGCACCGGGCCGGTTCGCATGTGCGGCGACGACAGCAACAGGCATCCGCGCCTGAAAGAACGTCCCATCGATGCGCCTACGATCCGATCCTCGTAGGCGATTCCACCGTGCCGTTCGTTCAGCGGATCGCGCACGGAACTTGGCCGTAGGCGCCTCGGGTTTCCTGCGGCGATGTCATGGAAGCATCGCCCATCGAAATCCGGGGACAATCCATGAAAGCACTGTGCTGGCACGGCAAGGGCGACATCCGCTGCGACACGGTGCCGGACCCGTCGATCGAGGATTCCCGCGACGTCATCATCAAGGTCACTTCCTGCGCGATCTGCGGCTCGGACCTCCACCTGATGGATGGACAGATGCCGACCATGAAGTCGGGCGACGTGCTCGGGCACGAATTCATGGGTGAGGTGGTCGAGACCGCGCCGGGCTTCACCAAATTTAAGAAGGGCGACCGGATCGTCGTCCCGTTCAATATCAATTGCGGCGAGTGCCGCCAGTGCAAGCTCGGCAACTGGTCGGTCTGCCAGCGCTCGAACCGCAATGCCGAGATGGCGGCGGCGCAGTTCGGCTACACCACCGCGGGGCTGTTCGGCTACTCGCACATCACCGGCGGATACTGGGGCGGACAGGCCGAGTACGTGCGCGTCCCGATGGCCGACGTGGCGCCGATGAAGGTGCCGGACGGTATGGACGACGAGTCGGTCCTGTTCCTCACCGACATTCTGCCGACCGGCTGGCAAGGCGCCGAGCATTGCGAGATCCAGGGCGGCGAGATCATCGCCGTGTGGGGCGCCGGGCCCGTCGGCCTGTTCGCGATCCAGTCGGCCAAGATCATGGGGGCCGAGCGCATCATCGCCATCGACACGGTGCCGGAGCGCCTTTCCCTCGCCCGCAAATACGGCGCGACCGACATCATCGACTTCGAGAAGGAAGACGTGTTCGCGCGCATTCAGGAGATCAGCCACGGGGAGGGCGCCGACGGCGTGATCGACTGCGTCGGCATGGAAGCGAGTGCGGGCCACGGCGTCGCGGGCGTCATGGCCACGCTGCAGGAGAAGCTGACTTCGACCGAACGGCCCTACGCCCTGGCTGAGGCCATCAAGGCCGTGCGGCCCTGCGGCATCGTCTCGGTGCCGGGCGTCTATGGCGGACCGGTCCCCGTCAACATGGGTTCGATCGTGCAGAAGGGCCTGACGCTCAAGAGCGGCCAGACCCATGTGAAGCGCTACCTCGAGCCCCTCACCAAGCTGATCCAAGAAGGCAAGTTCGACACGGCCTCCCTGATCACCCATCGCTCGACGAATCTCGCCGACGGGCCGGACCTCTACAAGACGTTCCGTGACAAGAAGGACGGCTGCGTGAAGGTCGTCTTCCACCCGGGCTGAACTCGGTCGGGGGTCCTTCTGACTCCCGCACGATCCGAGGAATCAAGCAGCGGCTGGGGTTGAGTCATGGCGGGCGAAGACGGCTTGAAGTTCGGCGCCATCGGTGCGCGGGCGGTGCATATCTGTGTCGACGCACAACGGTTGTTCGCGGAAGAGACGGATTGGCACACGCCCTGGCTCGGGCGCATCCTGCCCAAGCTCGAATCCCTCTGCGCGGCGCATGCGGAACGGACCGTGTTCACGCGGTTCGTTCCGCCGCGCCGCGCCGAGGAAGGAACGGGCACCTGGCGGCGCTACTACGAGCGTTGGCAGAGCATGACGGTGGATGCCCTCGGGCCCGGGATGGTCGATCTCCTGCCGGAACTCGCCCGGTTCACACCCCCGGCCAAGGTGGTCGACAAGTGTGTCTATTCTCCCTGGATGGCCCCCGAACTGCAGAACCTCCTGCAGGATGAGGGCATCGATACGCTGGTGGTCACTGGCGGGGAGACCGATGTCTGCGTGCTCGCAACGGTGATGGGCGCCGTCGATCGCAGCTACCGCGTGATCGTTGCCTGCGACGGCGTCTGCTCCTCGGCCGACCCGACCTACGACGCGATGATGTTCCTCTATCAGAGCCGCTTCGGCACTCAGATCGAGACGGCGCCGGTCGCCGAAATCTTGGACGCTTGGCCGGGCTGACTCCGTCTCGGCCAAGCCGGAGAGCCCGGAAACTGCGCCGTTCGCTCCCGGGTTCACCCTGACATGTTGGCCCGCCCCCGGCGTGCACCGTCAAGAACACCCGACAGGAGAAACCGATGCCGAGCAAGAAGCCGCTCGCCCAGCAAGTCGTTGTCATCACCGGCGCCTCGAGCGGCATCGGCCTCGCCACGGCCCGCATGGCCGCTGCCCGCGGCGCGAAGGTCGTGCTCGCCGCCCGCAACGAGGGGGTGCTGAACGAGATCCGCGGCGAGATCGAGCGCGGCGGCGGCGAAGCGCTCGCCGTCGTCACCGACGTCACCGACCGCGATGCGGTCGAGGCGCTGGCCCGCCGAACCGTCGAACGATTCGGTCGCATCGATACCTGGGTGAACGATGCCGGCCTCTCGATCTTCGGACGGATCGAGGAGGTCTCGGAGGAGGATCACCGCCGCCTGTTCGAGACCAATTTCTGGGGATTGGTGCACGGCTCCCTCGCCGCGCTCCCGCATCTCAAGGAGAGCCGCGGCACCCTGATCAATCTCGGCTCGGTCGCCTCCGACGTCGCCTTGCCGCTCCAGGGGATGTACTGCGCGAGCAAGCACGCCATAAAAGGCTTCACCGACGCGTTGCGGATCGAGTTGGAGGAGGAAGGCACCTCCGTCGCCGTGACGCTGATCAAGCCGGCGGCGATCGATACCCCGTTCGCCGAGAATGCCAAGAATTACACCGACCGGGCCCCCAAGCTCCCGCCGCCGGTCTACCGGACGGAGGAGGTGGCGGAGGCGATCCTCCACGCCGCCGAGAACCCGCGGCGCGACATCTATGTCGGGGGCGCGGGCCGGATGATGAGCGCCGCGCAGGCCATGGCGCCGCGCCTGTTCGACCGCGTCGGCCGTACGATGATCGGCCAGCAATTGCAGGACAAGCCGGCGGAGCATCGCGAGGGCGCGCTCTACGCGCCCCGCGAGGGCGGAAACGTGAAGGGGGGGCATCCCGGATACGTCATGCGCCGCAGCCTCTACACCCGCGGAAGCCTTCACCCCCTTACGACCGCCGCTGTCGTGGCCGGCGTCGGCTTCGCCGCGGCCAGCCTCCTCGGCGGCAGCCGCCGCCATTGATCCCCTTTCTCGGCAAACAGGAGAACGCCGATGTCCACCAAGCCACCGCCGGTTCCGCCGGCCAACCGTTCCGACAAGGGCCCCGGCAGCGCCGAGACCGCGCCGAAGGATACTGCCAAGGCCACCCCGAACGATCCGGACAAGACCGGGCAGGCGGGCAATTCCAAGATCAATACGACCCATCAGGGCCATCAGCAGGACCGTTGAGCGTGGATCGACGGCAGCCCTCGCGATGACGGAGGCTGCCGGCGGCACAAGAGAGCGATGGCGCGATGAGACCGGCGGTTCGCGTCCGATACGCGACGCGAAATGCCCATCAGGAGACCCAAGCGCATGAGCACATCCAGCAAGACGCCGGCTGCGAACCGGCACCATGGTGGTCCCGGCAGCAGCCATCAGCGATCCGATCTCCCGGACCCGACGGAGACAAGCGGACCGCAGCCGGGAGCGGCAACCAACGGATCGCATGCGAAAGTGTCCGGTGGTGGTGGCGAGCAGGATCGCCATCACCGCAGGGACGAAGGCGGCAAGGGCAACACGCCCCGGACCCACTGACGAGATCGCAATCGCGCTCGGCCGTTCCCGGCCGGGCGTTTCCATTTGCCCCTGAAGAAACGGACGAAACGTGGCGAACCTCGACAATACTTTGGCCGTGTTTTCCGCCCTGCTCGCCTCGGAGCCGCCGGCTCAGGTCGGGGAGGCGGACGAAGCGATCTGGGCTTATCTCTCGGCCGTACAGGGGCTCGATGCGCAGATCGCGGCCCTCGATCGCCTCGACCAAGGCGTGGCTGGCCTCGATGCCCATTCGCCCTTCATGCCGCTGCTGCGCGATGCCCTCGACCGGCACCGGACGCGCCTCTCCGAACCTTCGGCGTGATGATGGTTCCTTCATATCAATCGGCGTTTTCGCCGCGCACATATATTCGTCCCTTGATGTGCCTCGCTTCAACAATACATGCTTGAAACACGTCACTCGATGTCTTGATGGTGGCGGCAATATTTTCCCGGACCAAGATCGTCTTGCGCCTTGGCGCGGAAGAGCTGCTGCTTCTTCGATTGACGTGTCGGCTGGTTCTACGAGCAAGCAATTCTTATTGCCACCCGCCCACTGCGCTGGCAATTGATCAGTCCCCATCCGCACGATCTCGACATTGCTTGCGGCCGGAGCGACCGACGACGAGTTGTGCTCGGCCAAGCTTCCCCACATAATACGGCCGTATAGATCGAGTTCCCGCGCGGAACTTCATTACGACTGGTGTGTAGAAAGTCCTACGACCAGAGGCGCTGCATGGCCAATCCAATCATGGATTGCCGTCATATTATCGCCTCTTGTTGGGGTATGGTGCGGACATCTCACGGATTGACGGTTCGGAGCGCAGGCGACGGCGCCTCCGGTCACCTCACCCTCGTCGCTGCACCGGATGACGCATGCCCAAGCTCGCCCTGTCCGCCGCCCTGATCACCCTGCTCGCCGCTCCGGCGGTCGCGGGTGACTTCGACGGAAACTGGTCGGTCCAACTCGTGACCGAAAGCGGGCTGTGCGAAGCCCAATATACTTACACGCTGAGCGTTCAGGACGGTCAGGTCCGCCCGATCACGAACGCGGCCACCAACGGAACGACCGTGTCGGGCCGGGTCGGGGCCGATGGAAGCGTCGGACTCACCGTGGCGACGGCGGCGGCCAATGGCACCGCCTCGGGCCGGCTTCAGGTCCGGAGCGGCACGGGCACTTGGCGCGTCTCGGGCGGTCTCTGCAGCGGACGCTGGACCGCCCGCCGCCACACCATGCGCACCGCGCAGGCGGAGTAAGCCCCGCCTACGCTGTCAAGCCGGTGGGGCTCAGACCCCCGCTTCGAGCCAAGCCCGCGCCTCGGCGATCCGGGCGCGCTCGAACACCTTGATCTGCACCGGCGACACGAAACCGAAGGTCTCGGCGACGGCCTTGAGCCAGGTCGCGTCGGTGACGAGGGCCACGTGGCTCACGCCCTTCATCATCGAGAGGCCGAAGCGCGGATCCTTGAAGAAGGCCGCCGGCTCCATGCCCTCGAAAGCGCGAACGTCCTCAAGCAGCTTGAGTTTGCCGCCCTTGTCGAGGTCGGCCTTCATCGCGGTCATGACCGCGTTCATCTCCTCATCGGTGATCTTGCCGTCGACGACGATCTCGGCGATCGCGGAATCGGGCTTCTTCTCGTAGGTCAGCAAGGCGCGGCGCTCCTCAGGATGGCGCCGGCGCGAGACATCCCGCGCCGGCCGCGCGAGACCTGACTTATAGGAAACTTTGCGGGTCCACGTCGATTGCGACCTTGAGGTTGCCCCGTGGCTTCGGTCCGCGCGCCAGCCAATCGCGCAGATAGCTCTGCACGTCGATGCCGCGCTCGGTCTTCACAAGCAGGCGAAAACGCCAGCGGCCGCGCACCAGCGCCAGCGGCGCCTCCGCCGGTCCCAGCACCATCACACCCGGCGGCGGATCGGCGGCCCGCGCCAAAGCCTGCCCATGGGCTTCCGCCTTCTCCCGCTCCTCGGCCGAGACGATCAGGGCCGCCAGCCGCCCGAAGGGCGGCAGGCCCGCCGCCTCGCGGGCGGCGATCTCCTCTTCGTAGAACCGTTCGGCATCGCCCGAGAGCAGGGCGGCGATGACGGGGTGGTCGGGCTGGTAGGTCTGAACCAAGGCGCGCCCCGGTCGCTCGCCGCGACCCGCGCGGCCCGTCACCTGCTGAAGCAGCTGAAAGGTGCGCTCCGCCGCGCGCGGATCGCCGGTGGTCAATCCGATATCGGCATCGAGCACGCCGACCAGCGTCAGGTGCGGAAAGTTGTGGCCCTTGGCCACGAGCTGCGTGCCGATGACGATGTCGCACTCGCCGGCCGCGACCGTCTCCAATTCTTGCCGGAGTCGCTCGGCCCCGCCGGGGAAGTCGCTCGACAGCACGACGATGCGCTTGTCGGGAAACAGCTCGGCGGCTTCCTCGGCGATGCGCTCCACCCCGGGGCCGCAGGGCGTGAGGTGATCGAAGGCGCCGCATTCGGTGCAGGCCTCCGGCTTACGCTCGGCATAGCCGCATTGGTGGCAGACGAGGGCCCGGCGGAAGCGATGTTCGACGAGCCAGGTCGAGCAGTTGCGGCACTGGTAGCGGTGACCGCAGGCCTGGCACAGGGTCAGCGGCGCGTAGCCCCGCCGATTGAGGAAGAGCAGGGCTTGCTCGCCCGCCTCCAGCGTCGCCTTCACGGCGTTGACCATCGGCGGCGACAGGAAGCGACCGCGCTCCGGCTTGTCGAGGCGCATATCGATCGCCTTGATGTCCGGCAGAGGTCTCCCACCGAAGCGCCCGGGCAGCGACACGTGGCGGTAGCGGCCGCTCTGGGCGTTGACCCGCGACTCGATGGAGGGCGTGGCCGAGGCGAGCACCACCGGGCAGCCCTCGAGACGCCCCCGCACCACCGCCATGTCGCGGGCATGGTAGTGGACGCCGTCCTCCTGCTTGTAGGCGCTCTCGTGCTCCTCATCGACCACGATCAGGCCGAGGCGGTTGAAGGGCAGAAACAGCGCCGAGCGGGCACCGACCACCACCGAGACATCCCCGGAGGCCACCCCGGCGCGGATGCGCTCGCGGCGCTTTCCGCCGATGCCCGAATGCCACGTCGCCGGACGCACGCCGAAGCGGCCGGCGAACCGGTCGAGGAACTGCGCGGTGAGCGCGATTTCCGGCATCAGCACCAAAGCCTGCCGGCCCTCCCGGACGCATTCGGCCACCGCCTCGAAATAGACCTCGGTCTTGCCCGAGCCGGTGACGCCTTCGAGGAGGATGGTTCCACCGGCTTCCGCGGGTGCGGAGGCGGGGGAGGGGGCCGCGATCAGGTCGTGGGCCGCGTCCCGCTGGGCATCCGAGAGCGGCACCCGCGGATGGTCCGGATCGGGCGGGAGTGCCACCGGCTCCGGCACCAGGGCCACCGTCTCCAGGGCGCCATCGTCGATCAGGCCATCGACCACGCCGACCGACACGCCCGCCTCCTTGGCGAGCGCGCTCTTGCCGCGCACCGCCCCGTCGGACGCGACCGCGAGCACCTTTCCCCGGGCCGCCGTCTGCCGGGCCGGAGGCCGGCCGGAGGCGCGCACCCCGATGCGCGGGTTCTCCCGTTGCGCTCCCTCGTCCGGCAGGCGCAGCGCCATCGCCAGCGCCGAGCCCTTCGGCGCGAGGGTGTAACGGGCGAGCCAATCGACCAGCTTCCGGAGCGGCTCGGAGAGGGGAGGGACCTCGATCCGCCCCGTCACCGGCCGCAGGTTTCCGCCCGAAGCCCGCTCGTCGAGGCCCCAGACCACGCCGACCGTTTCGCGCGGGCCCAAAGGCACCTGAACGACGTCGCCCTCTGCGAGGGTGAGGCCGGGGGGCACCGCGTAGCTGTAGGCGGTGTCGAGCGCCAGCGGGATCAGGATCTCGGCGACGGCGGGCATAGCGTCACGGTCATGGCATTACGGCTCTCGGCATCACGGCTCTCGGCGCCGTCGTTCTATATATGTCCCAGGCGGCGCTGGCGAACGCCGTGCCTCATGCTGTGCGCCGCAGGGTCCACGCGACCGGCCATGCGGCCAGGCTCACCGCGCTCATCGCCCAGAACGCGGTCAATCCCAAGCTCCCGTAGAGCGGCCCGGCGGCGAGCGTCACCAGGGCCGAGGCAAGGCCGAGCCCGACACTTCCGTAGACCGTCAGAGCCGTGGCGCGCAGCCCCACAGGCACCTCCCGCGCGACGATGTGCAGACAGGCGAGGTGCAGGAGCGCGAAGGTGAGGCCGTGCAGCGCCTGGATCGTTGCCAAAGCGGGGAGCGAGGTCGTCTGTGCCTGCACCGCCCAGCGCAAAGCCCCGGCCAGGGCGGCGAGTTCCAGCGCCCGCGCCGGACCGATCCGGGCGAGGAGGCGCGGCCCGAGCCAGAGGAAGACGACCACCTCCGCCGCGACCGCTTCGGCCCAGAGCAGGCCTGCGACGGCGGTGCCGATCCCATCCCCGGTCCAAGCGATGACCGCGAAGGCGTCGTGCATCGCGTGCGCGCCGATCACCAGCGCGGCGGCGAGAACGAGTCGGCGGAACACGCGCATACCGACAAGCGCGCGATAGCCGCCCTCCACCTCGCGCGCGGGCGCGGCCGGGGCCGGAGGCAGGCGCATCGTCACAACGGCGCCGGCCGCGAACAAGGCGGCGCAGGCGGCAAGGCCCGCCCCGTTGCCGAGACGCCCGACGAGCCATCCGGTCAAAACGGTCATGACGATGAAGGCGGCCGATCCGGCGCCACGGATCCGCCCGTACTCGTCCCCGCCATGCCCGCCGGAGAGCACGAGCGCATCGGCCAGCGGACTCAGCGCCGCGCTCGCCGCGGCCTGCATCAGGACGAGCGCGACGAGCAACGCGACGGGGTGGCCGGCCAAAAGGGCCAGGGTCAGCCCCGCCGAGCCTGCGATTCCCCCCGCCAGCAATCCCCGCGCGGCGGCCCGCCGATCGGCGATCCGCCCGGTGGGAGGACCGGCGGCCAGACGCACCAGCATCGCCATAGAGAGCACCGCGCCGATCTGCGCCGCGTCCCATCCCCGAGACGCGAGATAGGCCGGCAGGAACGGCGAGAGGGCACCGTAGCCGCCATAGAGAGTCGCGTAGAGCGCGATCTGCCGCCCGATGCCTCCCCCGCCCACGGCCGCCTCCGCCCCGATCCCCTCGATCTGGTACCCCGCGTCCTGGCTGGAAGGGGCGGGGGCGACGATCCTCCTAGGCCGGGTCGCGCTGCGCCGCGGTCGGGCCCCATCGGCCGTGTGTCAGGGGACTTCCGACCATGACACCGGAAGAGGGCGGTGGAGCCTCGGTGTGAAGCGCGCATCGCCTGCGCCTTCCGGCGTCGCGTTCGATCCACCCTTGACCCGGCCTGGGAGCGGGCCTCACCAGTGTCGGGCAGCTCGCGAACCTCTCGATCGATTCTCGGCCAGAAGCGAACATTGCGCCCCACCGCGCCATCCCGAAACGGAGATGACGTGTCGTCGCGTCACCGGAATCGAACCGGGCCGTTTCGCGAAGGCGCCTCGGCCACCTTCCCTCCGCCGCTCAGGCATGAGGATCGGGATGCCCGGTCCCTGTTCCGGTGCAACGGGGGCGGTCGCACCCAGACGGGGAATGATGACATGCCGCTCGGCGCTTCTTTGGACGTTGCGAAGAAGAATTCCCCCGCAACGGACCCCCACTCCGCCCGCTGGCGCGCGCCCCTCGCGGAACCGTCGGTATGAGCCCGGACGACCCTGCCCGCGAGGGTGTGCTCCTCCTTCACGGTATCGCCCGAAGCCCCGCCGCGATGCGACCGCTCGAACGGACTCTCGCGAGCGCCGGCTACGCCACCCTCAATCTCGGCTATCCCGCCCGCCGCTGCGACCTGGCCGGCTGCGCCGAGGCGATCGCTCCCGCATTCACCGCCTTCGCCGCCCGAGTGAAGCGAATCCACATCGTGACCCATTCCATGGGCGGCCTCGTCGCCCGGGTGCTGCTGACGCGCTGTCGCCCGGACAATCTCGGACGGGTGGTGATGCTCGGGCCCCCGAGCCAGGGCAGCGAGGTGGCCGATGCGCTGCACCGCCTGTCCCTCTACCGCCGCTTCTTCGGACCGGCGGGAGCCGAGCTGGTCACCCGCCGGGAATCGGCCCTGGAGGCACGTCTCGGTCGCGTCGATTATCCCCTGGGCATCATCGCCGGCCATCGCAGTCTTTATCCGCTCGCCTCGCGGCTCTGGTTGTGCGGTCCCAATGACGGCCGCGTCACCGTTGCCCGCACCCGCCTGGACGGCATGGCCGACCACATCGTGCTGCCGGTCGCCCATCCGACGATGATGCGGGCGCCACGGGTTCGGACGGAGACTTTGCGCTTCCTGATGGAGGGCCGGTTCAGCGCCGACAACACGGACGCGTGAAAGATCGCCGATTTCGTTCCCGCAAACGGCTGCCCTCCGCCCTGAAACTGGTCTAAGGAGCGGTCTGCCGACGGTCCCGTCCGTGGCCCGTCGGCCGCGCGGCCGGCTCGTGATGCCGGTCTTGCGGTGATCCGCGAGAGAGGTTTTCCGTCGGCCATGAGCAGCCTTCACACCGGACCCGGCATCGACAGCGCGCCGCTGCGCCCGCAATCGCAGCTCGTGACCGTGTTCGGTGGCTCCGGTTTCCTCGGGCGCCACGTGGTGCGGACGCTGGCCAAGCGCGGGTACCGCATTCGCGTCGCGGTACGCCGTCCGGACCTCGCCCTGTTCCTGCAACCGCTCGGCAAGGTCGGCCAGATCGTCGCCGTGCAGGCCAATCTCCGCTATCCCGATTCGGTCCGGCGGGCGGTCGAGCACGCGGACATCGTCATCAATCTGGTCGGCATCCTGCAGGAGCAGGGCAGTCAGCGCTTCTCCTCGCTTCAGACGGAAGGGGCCGGGGAGATCGCTCGAGCCGCTGCCGCCGTCGGCGCGAAGATGATCCATGTCTCGGCCATCGGGGCGGACGAGGCCTCACCCTCGCTCTACGCGCGCTCCAAAGCGCTCGGTGAGGCTGAGGTCCGCCGTTCCAGCCCCGACGCCGTGATCTTCCGGCCGTCCCTGGTGTTCGGGCCTGGCGACGGCTTCTTCAATCGCTTCGCCGGTCTCGCCACCTTCCTGCCGGCCCTGCCGCTCGCCGGCGGTCAGTCGCGCTTCCAGCCAGTCTTCGTCGGGGACGTCGCGGAGGCGATCGCACGGGCCGTCGACGGCAATGCGGCGCGGGGAACGGTCTACGAACTCGGCGGCCCGGAGGTGAATACGCTCGAATACTTCGTGCGCTACATGCTCGAGGTGACGATGCGCCGCCGCGCAGTGATCGACCTGCCCGAGCCGGTCGCCCGAGTCCAGGCACGGGTGATGGAGATCGTCGATACGCTCAGCTTCGGATTGCTGCCGGCCAATCTCAAACTCACGCGCGATCAGGTGACGCTGCTCCAGAACGACAATGTCGTGTCCGATGCCGCTCAGGCGGAGGGACGGACGATCGAGGGTCTCGGCATCGTGCCGACCGCCGTCGAGGCGGTGGTGCCCGGCTATCTCTGGCGCTTCCGCAAGGCTGGCCAATTCGCCCAGGGACGCGGAACGGAAGCAATGGCGGCGGTCCCCGATCTGATTGCGTCACGTAGCGAAGCTCCGGAATCGCAACATCGTCCCAGCCGCGCGAGCGGTCCGGCGATCGGTGCCGATGCCGCACGCCCGAGCCGGATGGGAAGCCGCTGGGGAACCCGCGGCTAGATCGAACACCCCACTCCTCGGACGGCCATTCCGTTGCATCAGGATGGCCGCTGGCGGGTTCGGCGTCGATCTTCCGGATTTTTCCGGTTGACGCGGGCTGGGGCGTCCCGTAGAAGCATTTTCACCGACGGGGCGCGGCGGTCCACCACCTGGTGGTTCGGGGCTCCTGAGGGTTTCGGGACTGTTTGAGCGGCACGGCTGATCCGGGCGACTGGATCGGGCGATCGC
>NZ_JAPRBT010000001.1:3738409-4051525 GCF_043352485.1 Methylorubrum sp. POS3 | reverse complement strand
CGTTTGCAACCCGGTCCAAACAGGACCAGAACCAGAACGGACTCTGGTTATGAACGGGGGCAAACAGGGGGCAAGGTCAGAACCGGTTGCGCTTACGGCGGCCCTCTTCCAGCACGGCGAGGGCCGCCCCTCCGAGCACGACGACGGCCGCGTCTTCGGGGATATGAACCTGCATGTGCATGCTGTGGCTGCAAATCTCGCCACTCGTGCGGACGGCTCTGTCGGCATCCTCCACTCCAAGTTGCAACGAGACGTCAAGATGGCCATCGGCGCGACGTGGCACGCCGCCATGGCGCACGAGCTGGGCGCACTCGGCTTCGGCATCGATCGCATCGGCTACAATGGCACCTTCGAGATCGAGGGCGTCGACGCCGCGCTGATCGATTACTTCTCAGCGCGCCGGGCCGAGATCGAGGACGAGCTTGGCCAGCATAGCGTCTCGAGCAGGGAAGCCGCTGCGCTCGCCTCCGCCATCGCGCGTGCGACTCGGGAAGCCAAGCCGGGAGCCGAGGGGCGTCGGCGTGAAAAGGTCTGGGCTGAAGCTGCCGCTTCACGTGGGATCGACGTCCAAACCTTCACGGAAAGCCTCCGCGATTGCCCACGAGCATTCGATCGCGATCTCGCGGAGAAGCAACTCACAGAGCGCCTCGCGGCGTTGCCGCGCGCTCTGACCGAGACACGCAGCGTATTCGAACGCCGGGATTTGATCCGAGCCGTCGCCGCATCATTCGTCGGCACCGGGCTGAATGCGGATCGGATTGATCGCGAAGTCGCCCGCCTCCTGGCTGAGGGCGCGGTGGTCGAAATCGGCCGCGACGCCCTCGGGCTGCCGCGCTATGCGACCCCCGAGATCATCGAAGTCGAGCGCGAGGTCGTCGCCCTCGCTCGCGCGCTCGCAGTCGACTCCAGCAAGGCGCTCGACCACGACGCGGTGCTTGCGAGGTGTGCGGCCGCCGGCCTCACCGCCGAGCAGCGCACTGCTGCCCTTGCAGCGACCGGTCCGCAAGCGCTCGCGATCGTCACTGGCGCACCGGGCAGCGGCAAGACGACGACGTTAGCCCCGATCGTCGCCGTCTATAAAGCTGCCGGCTATCGGGTGCTCGGGGCCGCCTCGGCTTGGCGCATCGCCGGATTGTTGAGGCAGGATCTGGGGATCGAGGCGCGCGCGATTGCGAGTTGGGTTGAGGCGGCCCGCCGCGGGCGTGGGGCTTTCGACGCGGACACAGTGCTGATCGTCGATGAGGCGGGTCTCGTCGCCTCGCGCGAGATGCACGTCCTCCTGTCGCAGATGCACCAAGCCGGTTCCAAGATCGTGCTTGTCGGCGATCCCGATCAGCTCCAGGCGATCGGGGCGGGGCCCGGCCTCGACTTGGTCGGGCGCGCCGTTGAGGCGGTCAAGGTCGCCACGATCGTACGTCAGCGCGAAACCTGGGCACGCGAAGCGATCCGCGCCTTCGGTGTCGGCCGATCGGACGAGGCGCTCGCCGTCTTCGCCGAGCGTGGTCTCCTCGCCGAGGTAGACGGCGCAGCAGCGACGGTGACGGCGCTTGTCGATGCTTGGCAGGAGAGCCGGGCGGCCGAGCCCGACGCCGCCGTTCTGCTTCTGGCCAAAACGAACGCACAGGTCGCCGCGATCGGGCGTGAGGTGCGCGCCCGGCTCAGGGGCGAAGGCAAGATTCTTGGCCCCGAGCGCATGATCGATGCGGTTACACCGTCAGGCCATACCTATCGGCTTTCGCTGGCGGCCGGCGACGCGATCCGCTTCCTGACGCGCAACGATGCCCTCGGGGTCGTCAACGGCTCGGTCGGCACCGTAACTGCGATCGTCGTCCGCGATGAGCGCGATTCACCTGGGGGGCACGCGGTCCAAATCGAGGCGCTGGTCGACGGTCGCGCAGTAGCATTCAGTCCACGCGATCTCGCCGACGAGAAGGGGCGTGCCCGGATCGGCTGGGCGTACGCGAGTTCGGTCTTCGGAAGCCAGGGCTTAACAGTCGACCGAACGCTCGTCCTCGTCGATCCCTCGTTCGACCGCCACGATATCTACGTCGCCGCGAGCCGTGCCCGCGGCGATACGATGCTGTTCGTCGACACCCGCTCGATCGACCGGCGGCTGGCCGCGGAGGGACCAACCGATCGCCAGTCGAGGCAGCTCGCGGTCGCACCGGCGGAAAGGCTTGCCTGGCTCGCGGCGCGGTTATCCCGGTCGAGCGCCAAGCTCTCGACCGTCGCTGTGATCGAGGCCGGCGAGGACAGAAAGAACGCGCAGGCCCGCGTCGCGGCGCATCAGCCCGTACTCGACCATGTGCGCTGAACGCAGAGTGGGCGAGAGGCGGAGGACCAGATCCCCCGATTCTGGCAGGCGAGCTTCCGTCGATAGGCTCCCGCGGCCAGTTCCAGCCCGCACGTTCAGCGTCATCGACGACCTGTCCCGTCCCGTCTCGGTCGGTCGTGCCGAACTGGAGGTGCTGGAGATGTATCTCGGCCCCGCCCTCGATGATCTCCTGCGCGCGCTGAAGCCATGACCGCACGGATCGCGATCCGGCATGCGACGGGCGTGCGAATACCTGTGGAGGAGAGCCGAGCGGACTCTTGCTGCAGAGTCGCGCCCTCCTCAGCCTCCCTTCGTTCGATGACATTTGTTCCCGCAACGCCGAGGCCAGCGCGATGACCCATCAGACCCGCCAAGCGCGCTTCGTGCCAGTGACCGAAGGGTCGCAGCGCGTCTGCTGCTATCTCAGGGTCTCAACGGGACGGCAAGCGGAGGGGGATCTCTCACTGCCGGATCAAAGTAAACAGATCCATAATTTCTGTTTGAACAAGGGCTGGCCAGTAGTCGCAGAGTATGTCGAGCCGGGCGCCTCGGCCATGGACGATAATCGCCCAGAGTTCCAGAAGATGATCGAGCGCGCAGGCGACGACGATCACCCCTTCGACGCCATCGTCGTGCACTCCTACTCGCGCTTCTTCCGCGATAGCTTCGGCCTGGAGATGTACGTGCGGCGGCTGGCCAAGGCCGGCGTGCGGCTGATCTCGATCACTCAGGAACTCGGAGACGTCCTGCACAGGTGATGATGCGCCAGGTGATCGCCCTGTTCGACGAGTACCAGTCGAAGGAGAATGCCAAGCACGTGCTGCGGGCGATGAAGGAGAACGCGCGGCAGGGCTTCTACAACGGTTCACCGGTGCCGCTCGGCTACGCGGTCGCGGAGGTCGAGAAACGCGGTACCCGCGTCAAGAAGCGCCTCACTGTCGATCCGGTCGAAGCCGAGACGGTCAGGCTGATCTTCCGACTGTACCGATTCGGCGACGGCGCCACCGGTCCGCTCGGCGTAAAAGCGATCACCTGCTACCTGAACGAGCGCGGCTATCGCACCCGCGCCGAGGCTCGGTTCGGGGTGGCCACCGTCCATGGGATCCTGACCAATCGGGTCTATGTCGGCGAGTTGGTGTTCAACCGGCGCTGCTCGAAGACGCTAGCCCAGAAGCCTGCGGCCGAGCACATTCCGATCACCGTGCCGGCGATCATCGAGCTACCTGAGTTCGAGGCCGTGCAGGCGACCTTGAAGGCGCACAATCCGCGTGCGACGCCAGCCCGCGTGGTCACAGGCCCGATCCTTCTGACGGGCCTAGCCACCTGCACGAACTGTAATGGACCTATGACGCTGCGCACTGGCACGTCGAAGTCCGGGAAGGTCCATCGCTACTACAGCTGCTCGACGCACGGCCGGATGGGCCGAACCGGCTGCACCGGCCGCGGCATCCCCATGGACACCCTCGACACGCTGGTGACTGATCACCTCGTCACCGAGCTGCTGCAGCCTGACCGCCTGCGGGCGACGCTGGCCTCGCTTTGGGCGCTGCGGGCCGAGAAGGCGGCGCAGGTTGATGGCCGCGTGGCGACTTTGCGCGGCGAGGTCGGGGAGGCGGAAGACAAGCTGAAGCGGCTCTACCGGATGGTCGAGGAGGGGGTGACCGATCTCGACAACATTCTGAAGGGGCGCTTGGCGGCGCTGAAGGAGGAGCGGGACCGGGCTCAGAGCGCCCTCGATCGGATCCACGTGGCCGAGCGTGCGCCTGCCGAAATCGCGCCTGAGCTCGTCGAGAAGTTCGGGCGTCTAATGCGCGCGAACGTGACGAGTGGCGAAGTCCCGTTCCGAAAGGCGTGGCTGCAGGCGATCGTCGATAGAGTCGAGGTGGATGCCGACGTTATCCGCATTGTCGGCGACAAGGCTAGCCTGGAAGCCGCCGTCGTTGGTGCGGCCACATCTGCCACACCCAGTGTTCGCAGTTCTGTACGGAAGTGGCGCGCCCTACGGGAATCGAACCCGTGTTTTCGCCGTGAAAGGGCGACGTCCTGGACCGCTAGACGAAGGGCGCTGGCGCTGGGCCAGCGGCTCTATAATCGGCTTGGACGGCGTCGGCAACGGGCGAGTTGCGATCTTTGTGCATCGAAAGAGAAAAACTGGCGGCGCTCCCTGTCCGATGGTTGATCGGAGCGCCCTCCGCGTCGTCCTTCCGCATCGCCGCTCCGCTGCGTCCGACGGGATGAATGGGTGCATCCGCTCTTGCGCCGAAAGGGAGACGGCGCGCAGATGCCGCATGAGCCTGCGTCCAGCGGGTCGATGGGCAGGGAGGAACGATGCGGATTCTCGTCGTGGGGGCCGGGGCGACCGGCGGTTATTTCGGAGCGCGGCTCGCCGAGATCGGGCGGGACGTGACCTTCCTGGTGCGCCCAGCCCGTGCCGAGAAATTGGCCGACGGGGGTCTGCGCGTGTCGAGTCCGGTGGGCGACGTGCATATCGCCGAGCCACAGACCGTGACTGCCGAAACCCTCGACAAGAGCGGGCCGTTCGATCTCGTGATCCTGTCCGCCAAGGCCTACGATCTCGATGGGGCTGTCGCGGACCTGCGCCCGGCCGTTGGGCCCCAAACGACGGTGCTGCCGATCCTCAACGGATTTCGCCATCTGGACGTGCTCGACGAAGCGTTCGGATCGGAGAAGGTGCTCGGCGGCAGTTGCGCCATCGTGGCGACGCTCACGCCGACCGGCGAAATCCGCCAGATGAGCGAATTGCACAGCCTGACTTACGGCGAACGTGACGGCACGCGGTCTGAGCGGATCGCGGCCATCGAGGCGGAGATGGAGGGCGTACGATTCCAGCCGCGCTCCAGTGACAAGGTCTTGCTGGAGATGTGGGAGAAATGGGTGTTCCTCGCGACCCTTGCCGGATCGACGACCCTCATGCGCGCGACCATCGGCGACGTCGTGGCGGCCCCTGGCGGCCCGACTTTCGTCGAGGGCCTGCTCGATGAATGTCAGACAATCGCCCTCGCCAGCGGTTACGGGTCGCGCGAGAAGGTTCTCGCGGGCGCACGGAAGACGTTAACGGCGGAACGCTCGCCGATGACCGCCTCGATGCTGCGCGACATCGAGGCAGGCGCCCGCATCGAAGCCGATCACATCATCGGCGACCTGATCGCGCGCGGGCAAAAGGCCGGTGTCGAGACGCCGATCCTGGATCGTGTGTTCACGCATCTCAAGGCTTACGAGAACCGGAGGAACCGCGACGCCGCGTGATGGGCGGGCACGCTTCCCCCGGTGCGTGACAGCTCTCAGTAGCGGCGCGCCGGCGGTGGCGGCGGGTTGCCGTATTCGAGTTGGGTCTTGGCATCGGCGCGGCGAGCCGGGGGCGGCGTCGGATCCAGGGCGGCCGGCGCCTTCGTGCAGGCGGCTGCAGCGAGCGCGAGAATCGTGGCGCCCGTAAGAAGTCTTAGGGTCGGCATTCGATCATTCTCTCCGTGATGATTCGGACGGCGCGTTCGCGACGGCTATTCCTGGGCGGCGGTATGTCCGTCTCAAACGCCCACAGCTTGGCCGTATCGCAACAAATATCGGGTGAAAGCGTGACTGCAAGGCAGTATGATTTTGAGGTATTTTAGTTTGATTGTAGGTGAAGACATTTAGGAGTTAATTTATTACGTATGTCGCACTTGAAGATGCAAATTTAGGCATGTTCAAATTATATCCAAAGCAGTACCGGATTGCGATTGTCGTATTCGCACGATTTAATGCTCATTTGTTTATAGGGCGGGATTTTATTAGAATGGCCCATCCAATGTATTTGTATACAGCAATGCGAATCTATAATATATATCAGACTGATAATTATTACTAAGTGACTAATCAAATCTGCATATGTTCTGGTGGCTTGTAGGTGAATAGGCGTCTCGCCGCCCTGCGGCGCAATCGAGATTCAAAACGATTCCCGGAAAATCGTTCTATCGTTCTGAGTAGATGAACCGCACGACGAAAGGTCGTTGGCGCGGAGTTGGACACCTCGCTGGGCGTGGCAGAGCTTCCAATTCGCGCGAACGGTTGGGCGGCCGAGCCTGAGGGGCATGCGAGGTTGGGCTTGCGTCGGGAGGCCGAGAACCGGCAATGCGAAGCAACGACTGTTCGACCCTCATTGAAGCGCCTCGGGAGCCGATCCTGACCCCCTCCGCCCGCATCTCCGCCGCCATTGAGATCCTGGACGATATTGTTGCGCGCCGCCGTCCGGCCGCCGATGCGCTGAAGGATTGGGGCCTCGCCCATCGCTTCGCCGGCTCGGGTGATCGGGCCGCAATCGCCAGCTTCGTCTATGACGGCCTGCGGCGGCGCGCCTCGGCCGCCTACCTCATGGGGACCGAGACCGGGCGCGCCGTCATCATCGGCATGCTTCGCTTGCAGCGGGGATTGGCTGAACCCACCATCGCCGGTCTGTTCGACGGTGGCCGCTTCGCGCCCACGCCTCTTACCGATGATGAGCGGAAGTGGTTGATCGAAGGCAACCTGCTCGGGGCCCCGCCGGAGATCGCAGGGGATGCACCGGCCTTCGTGCTGCCCTCGCTCGCCGCAGCCTTCGGCGATGATCTGATGGAAGAGCTGCGGGCCCTCGGCCGCCGGGCTCCCTTGGACATCCGCATCAACACCCTCAAGCAGAGCCGCGAGGAAGCCGCGGCGACTCTGAATGACCTCGGGGCGGAGCTTACCCCACTCTCGCCGCTCGGCCTGCGGATCCCGATCGGCGAGGACGGTCGCGGCCCCGCCCTGCATGTCGATCCGCTGTTTCTGGACGGCGGTTTCGAGATTCAGGATGAAGGCTCCCAGCTTGCCAGCCTCCTTGCGTCGGCACGGGCCGGCGAAACCGTGGTCGATCTCTGCGCGGGCGGCGGCGGCAAGTCGCTGGCCCTGGCCAGCCTCACCCGGAATGGCGCGCGCCTGATCGCGACGGATGCCGATCCGCGCCGTCTCGCTCCGATCCACGAGCGCCTTCGGCGCTCCGGGGCTGAGGTTGAGGTTCGTACCCCGCGCACGGGGAAGGCGCGGGCCGACGTGCTGGCCGATCTCGACGGGACGGTCGACCGGGTGCTGATCGATGCACCCTGCACCGGCACCGGCACGTGGCGGCGCAATCCTGATGCAAAGTGGCGCCTGCGGCCCGGCAGCCTCGCGAACCGCACGGGGGAACAGGCCGAGGTCCTCGACCGGGCCGCCCGTCTGGTGCGGCCGGGCGGCACCATCGTCTACGTCACATGCTCGGTCCTGCCCGAGGAGAACGACGCGGCGGTCGACGGGCTCCTCACCCGAAGCGGCGGCGCGATCGCCTCGGTCGCCACCGATCTGACTGCCGTACCAGGGCTCTCGGACAAGGTGCGCCGGACCCAGCGCGGCGTGCAGATGAGCCCGGCACTGACAGGCACCGACGGCTTCTATGTCGCGACGATGACACGCATTTTGTGATCATCGGCGAGGGATCGGTGTGGCTCTTGCCTCGTTGACGGCCTGACCCGCGCCGCTTTGGAGAATTCCACCGGCCGGCGCGCGAACGGAATCGTGCGATGACGAGGCCTCATCCATGACGCTGCACCGGCGCGCTCTTCTCGCGGGCACGGCGGCGGCCCTGACCGGCGAGCGGGCGCTCGCGCAAGCGCCCCTCACGGCGCCGTTCCAGGCGCGACCACCCGTGCGTGCCTCCGACGACATCGTGCAGCCGCTGCCGCGATCGGCGCCGGGTTCCGATCTCGAGGTCATCGATCTCTGGCCCGAACGGCCGCCGGGCGGTGGAGGGCCTTACCGGTCCGAATATCGCTTCGACGAGACGTTGACCGGCGTCGTCACCGGTGTGGTGCGGCCCTGTCTCCTCGTGATCCGCCCGACGCGCCCGAACGGGGCCGCGGTCGTCGTGGCGGCGGGCGGCGGCTATCGGCGCATCGATATCGGCAACGAGGGCTTGCCGGTCGGCCATTGGCTGGCCAAGGGCGGCATCACCGCCTTCGTCCTGATCTACCGGTTGCCCGTGGAGAATTGGCGCGACGGTGCCGATGCCCCCCGCCAGGATGCGCAGCGCGCCATGCGGCTCGTTCGCTGGCGGGCAGAGGAGTTCGGCCTCGACCCTGACCGGATCGGGGTGCTGGGTTTCTCGGCCGGCGGCCATCTGGCGGGTACGACGGCGGCCGATGCCGAGCAGGATCTCTACGACGATCTCGACGAGGCCGACAGCCTCAGCGCGCGGCCGAGTTTTGCCGGATTGATCTATCCGATCATCACCATGCGGGCGCCGTACGACCGCACGATCTCCAGCCGGAAGGTTCTCGTCGGCGACGATCCGCCCGAGGCACGGCGGCGGGCCTATTCCGTCGAAGTCCAAGTGAATGTCCGCACGCCGCCAGTCTTCATGGTGCAGGCCTCGGATGACCGGATCGCGATCACCGACCATCCCCTCCTGATGCACGCTGCCTTGCGGGCGGCCGGTGTGCCGGTGGAGATGCACCTGTTCGAGCGCGGCGGCCACGGCTTCGGCCTCGGCGTACCGGGGAGCCCGGTCTCGGCATGGCCTTCGCTGTTCATGGCCTGGATGCGGGGCCACGGGTTGCTCAAGTCCTGACGGGCGGCCCTATCCACGGGCCGCCCGCTTTCGTCTCAGACTGAGTTCAGAAGCAGCGGCGCTTGCGGACAACGACCGTGCGACCGTAAGGCCCACGCCGCTTGGTGATGACGGTATCGCAGCGCGGGCCGCGGATCACTGTTCGGCGCACGACCCGCGCCGTCTGGAAAAGACCGCCCGAAGTTGGAGCCGCGCCAGCGACAGTACCTGAGAGGGGAACGGCGGAAGCCGGCACGACGGCGCCCACGCTTGCGATCGTAACGGCAATTCCGAAGAGAATGGCTCTCATGGTCGGATGATTCCTGTCCGTTTCGAGGGGCGGGCGGTTTCAACCGTCGAGCGTGAACGTGAGGTTAACGCAACGCACCGAGCGATGGATGTGCGTGGAGCGCAACAGGGCCTGCGTTGCGCCGTCGAGACGTGTCGTCTAACCGGGGCGCAAAGGGCCGTGAGCATGACCAACGACATTTCCCCCATCGACACCTCGCACCACGACAAGATTCTGATCGTCGATTTCGGATCTCAGGTGACGCAGTTGATCGCCCGTCGCGTGCGCGAGGAAGGGGTCTATTGCGAGATCGTCCCCTTCACGAAGGCCGAGGCCGCGTTCGAGGCGCATCGACCCAAGGGCGTGATCCTGTCGGGCGGTCCGGAATCGGTCACGACCGATCTCTCGCCGCGCGCCCCTCAGGCCATCTTCGAGGCGGGCGTGCCGGTCTTCGGCATCTGCTACGGGCAGCAGACCATGGCGGCCCAACTCGGCGGTCAGGTCGAGGGCGGGCACCACGCCGAGTTCGGCCGTGCCGAAGTCGAGATCCTCTCCGACTCGCCCCTCTTCAAGGGCGTCTGGCAGATCGGCGAGACATATCCCGTGTGGATGAGCCACGGGGATCGCGTCACCAAGCTGCCCGACGGCTTCACGACAATTGCCATGTCGCGCAACGCTCCCTTTGCCGCCGTCGCGGACGAAGCGCGGAGATACTACGCAGTCCAGTTCCATCCCGAGGTGCACCACACCCCGCATGGCGCGCTCCTGATCCGTAACTTCGTGCGCGACATCGCCGGCTGCTCCGGCGATTGGACCATGGGCACGTATCGCGAGGAGGCGATCGCCAAAATCCGGGAGCAGGTCGGAACCGAGAAGGTCATCTGCGGGCTGTCGGGCGGCGTCGATTCCTCGGTGGCGGCGGTGCTGATCCACGAGGCGATCGGCCACCAGCTCACCTGCGTCTTCGTCGATCACGGCCTGATGCGGCTCGGCGAGGGCGATGAGGTCGTCCGGCTGTTCCGCGACCACTACAACATCCCCCTGGTCCATGTTCAGGCGCAGGATCTGTTCATCGGCGCGCTGGAAGGGGTCGACGACCCGGAAGTGAAGCGCAAGACGATCGGCCGGCTGTTCATCGACGTGTTCGAAGCCGAAGCGCAGAAGATCGGCGGCGCGGCCTTCCTCGCCCAGGGTACGCTCTATCCGGACGTGATCGAGAGCGTATCCTTCTCCGGCGGCCCCTCGGTGACGATCAAGAGCCACCACAATGTCGGCGGCCTGCCCGAGCGCATGAACATGCGCCTGGTCGAGCCCCTGCGCGAGCTGTTCAAGGACGAGGTGCGGCTGCTCGGGCGCGAACTCGGCCTGCCTGAAAGCTTCGTCGGCCGCCATCCTTTCCCCGGTCCGGGGCTGGCCATCCGCTGCCCCGGCGTGATCACGCGGGAGAAGCTCGAAGCCCTGCGAAAGGCCGACGCGATCTACCTCGACGAGATCCGCCAAGCCGGGCTCTACGACACGATCTGGCAGGCCTTCGCGGTGATCCTGCCGGTGAAGACCGTGGGCGTGATGGGCGATGGGCGGACCTACGACCATGTCTGCGCGCTGCGCGCCGTCACCTCCGTCGACGGCATGACGGCCGATTTCTATCCCTTCGACATGGCCTTCCTCGGCCGCGTCGCGACGCGGATCATCAACGAGGTCAAGGGCATCAACCGGGTGACCTACGACATCACGTCGAAGCCGCCCGGCACGATCGAGTGGGAGTGAATCGTCCCCTGCGGGGATGAACGCCACCGCGCGTCATACCCGCGGGTCAGTCGCCCGGCGCCGGTCTCAGCAAGGTCAGGTGCGTCGCACGAGGCGCCCGGGGCGAATCGATCTCGTATGTCCGGAGGCCCGCGAGGGGCGGGCGCCGATGCGAGACGATCACGAACGTCGTGTCGGGCAGCGCGCGGCGTAACGTTTCGAGGATGGACGCCTCGGCCTCGGGATCGAGCGCGGATGTCGCCTCATCCAGGAACACCCAATCGGGTCTGGCGAGCAGGATACCGGCCAAGCGAAGCCTCTGTCGCTCGCCCCCTGAAAGGCCGTGCGACGCGTCCCGCCCCTGCATGACCATCGGCGCGTGCTCTCGCATGCCGACGGACGTCAAGGCGCGGGCAATCGCTTCGGGATGATAATGGTCTACCGCGCCAGGATAGGTGGTGGCCGCACCGATCGATCCGAGGGGCATATAGGCTTGCTGGGGCACGATGTGCACGGTTCCGGCCGGGCGCCGGATCGTGCCGACGCGATGGGGCCAGAGGCCGCCGATCGCCCGCAGCAGGGTTGTCTTACCGGTTCCCGACGGCGCCTTGATCCAGATCGGTGCCCCAGGCTCGAACCACGCATCCGGCAAGGTAAGGAGGCCAGTGCCTGTGGGCGTGAGAAGGCACAGGTCGCGCCAGCCGAGACCGTCGGGATTCGTTGGCGTCGTGTTGGCGACGCGGTCCTTGTAAGTCTCCGACGGGCGCTCCGTGGCGCGAAGAAAGCCGTCGAGCCGGCTGGTGGCGGCCGCGAGTTCCGCGAGGTCGTGATAGGCGAAGATGAACCAGGACAGCGTCGTGACGACGTTCTGGAAGGCGGAGGCGATCTGCATCAATCCGCCGAGAGTGACCCGTCCTGCCAGGAATGCCGGCAATGCCAGGAACATCGGGATGCGCAGCACGGTCTGGAAATAGGGGCGCGTGAACGTCCCCTGGATCAGCTCCCGCCGGATCAGGGCATACCAGTTCGTAGCGATCGCCTCGAAGCGTTGACCGAGGATCTCCCGTTCGACTGCCTGGCCACCGGCCAGGGCGACCGGCTCGGCATTCTCTCGCAGACGCGCGAGCGCGAAACGGAAATCGCCCTCCCGTCGCTGCTGCTCGAACATCAGGTTCTTCAGCGGCGCCCCGAGCCAATGGGTGATCGCGCTGGATACGGCGACATAGATCGGGGCCGCCCAGACCATGTAGCGCGGGATCTCGATCGACAGGCCGAGGAACGAGAGCGGCAGTGCGAAGGTCGAGAGGTTCCACAGCACCGTCACGTAGGAGACGAGCGCCACGACCGATGTGATCAAGCTCAGAACGTTACCGCGTCCACCCTCCTCGCCCAGCACACGCTCGAGGAACAGGGCGGCGTCCTCGCCGACCCGCTGATCGGGGTTCTCGATCGCGGCGTCCTCGCCGTCCTTCCCCGCCTGCCAGAACACCTGCGCGGCCAGCCACCGGTCCAGCAGCGCGGAGGTCAATTCGCGCCGCCAGAGCATCACCAACCGCTTGCGGAGATAGCTGGCGATGAGGAAGATCGTGGCACTCAGAACGGTCAGGCCGGCGAACACGCCGATCTGTTCGACCGCGGCTGCCGCATCGGCCTTCTGCAGCGCGTTGTAGAAATCCGCGCTCCAGCCGATCAGGCGGACGGTGATCGGAATGCCGATCAGATTCAGGCCAAGAACGAGCCCGAAGAGGAACAGCCCTCGCCGGCCCTCCATGCGGGCGCAGCACAGGGCCAGCAGACGCGCCATCTGGCCGACGAGGCGCAGGAAGCGCGCGAGTGCAATCGGTCGGCGATTGTCAGACGTCGCGATCATGGCGCGGTCCGGCCGGGCGGCGTCGTACGGGCGGCTTGCGGCGGATCGGGTTCGTCCAGCCGGAACACGGCATCGGCAATGCCGCGATTCCGATTGAGGGCGAGGCTGTCCGCATGGGTCGGCAGCAGGACGGCCACGTCCGCGATGCCGAGATCCGCCAGCTGGAACGGTGTGCCGTGGCCATACTCGACATGGCCGCGCCCGAGAATGCCGACGACGAGGGGAGGCCCCCCGTCGGCCAGGGCCTCAGCGATGTTGCAGGCGAAGGCCCGATCCCAGACCTGCTGCGCCCGAACGAACCGATCGAAGCTCGGGTCGAGCGCCGCGATGGCGCCCCCCGCCGCGCCGATGAGATCGAACAGGTAGCGGCGATAGGCGTCCGTCGCCGGCCGTGCCGGCGTGACGCCGTCGCGCTCGTGTTGTGGGATCGCCGCCCAGCCTTCGCGTCCGACACGCGACACCAGCGGTCGGGGACAGTTCATCGCCACCATCCGGATGCGATGCTGCCGGCAGAAATGGAACAGTGGAAGGTAGAGGTCTGGATCGAACCCCCAGATTTGCGACCATTCGCAGGTCTGCAGAAAAGTCGTGGTGTCGAAGCACCCTTCGATCCAGGCATCCAGCACGGGTTGGAGACGGCGCGGAAACATCTCGAAAGCGACCGCGAGGTTCGGCCGATACAGGTGAAGCGCAGCGAGGATGTGCAGCTGCCAGCGATGAATATCGGCGATGTCGTGGGTCTCGCCGAGAAGGACGACCCTGCGCTCGGCCATACGCATCATCAGATCGCGATGGGCGATCAGATTGCCCGTATCCGGGATCAACCAGGTGCCGCGCGGATGCCGAACCGTGTCGGCGGTCGGGGGAGCGATCTCAATCAAGATCGATCACGTCCGCATGTTCGAGGAAGAGGCCGAGGGGCGCTCCCGACGGATCGAGTGCCTGCATGACCTGGGCGTCGGCGCTCCTCTCGGAATGCCAGCCACCGATCGCACCGGCGCGCAGATGCAGGTGGAAATCGGCCTGGATGACGTTGAGGAAGCCCATGGCCGGCAGCACGGTCCCGATCGACCCGCTCCACCTCTGCCGAACACCCGGCACCACGAAGCGCAGCTGGGCGATGCCCGGTTTTGCGGCTGCCCGCTCCAGGGCGAGACCTCCGGGATCAGGCCCCTCACCGGATGCGCCCGCGACCGCCTGTGGAGCGGCTACGATGGTCGGCGCTGCGGAAGGATCGAAAGCGAGTTCGTCCGCCGCACCATCGAAAGCCGCGAGGCCGTCGAGGGCGATGAGGGCGAACAGAATCGCGCCGTCATGGCCGAGGGCCTGGAGGCGGGGTAGTACCCGGCTTCCCATACGCGGCGTCCGATCGGCCAAGATCGCCTTGAGGGCGGACAGATCGATCACCGCGTCATGGGCCGAGCCTCCCAGCCGCAGCGTGTGATCGACACGCTGCACCATCTCAACGGCACCGATGCGCTCATGGGTGATGCCGTGCCGGGCAACCGCCAGCATCACGCGACCCATCCGCGTGACGCTGGCGATCGCCGCGGATGGGTCGCCGACGACGAGCGCCCGTTCGAACGTCAGGGCGTTCAAGACGTTCTCGCTCAGAAGTCGAGGGTCGCGCCGATTTTCCAGGTGCGGCCGGCGCCGACTTGGAGTTCGAGTGGATTCTGAGCGAACACCCGCATGTCCGTCGTACCGAGATCGTAACCCCTTATGGTCGGAAAGTAGCGCGCCTCAAAGATATTCTGTACGCCGGCACGGATCTTCAAATTCTCGGTTGGCCGCCAATTGAGATAGGCGTCCCACACGGTGTAGCCATCGGCCTTGAAGTATGTCGGTATACTCGCGCGTGAGACCGGTGACGCAAAGGTCGCCAGCACCTCCGTCTCTAGGCCATAGCGCGGACTGATCCACTTCAAGCCGACTACGGCTTTGAACGGGCTAGCCGCATCGAAGGCTGTGCGAATGGCGCCAGGGCGAACTTTCTGATTGCCGTACTGGTAGGACAGTGAGGACGTGGCGACGAGGGATTCGGTAAAGGCCCACTCTGCCGAGGCCTCGATACCGCTCAGCTGCACCCTGGATAAGTTGCGTGACGTATAATCAGTCGTTCCGGGGATTTGAAAAAGTTCTTGGATAAAGTCTTTGTATTCAGTGTGAAAGGCGCCCAACGAGAACCAACCGTCCTCGAACCGGCCTCTAACACCCGCTTCGTATGATCGGACAGTTTCTGGTCGGAGATCGGGATTAGGCACTAAATTAGAGCTGCCGAAGGGCATTGAAGTGAAGAGTTGTTGTGATGTCGGCATCTTGAAGCCTTCGGCATAACGTCCGTAAAGGGCGTAGACATCGTCAAGCCGGAACACCGCTCCGATCTGAGGAATCAGGCGGGAGGAATCGAGACGCCGCGGAGCTTTGCCGGGGACGATACGGTAATCCCGGTCGGGGCGCGGATCGATCGTGTAATTCGCGAAACGCAGACCGGGTGACACCGTCAGCCGCCCGTTCATGAGAGCGATTTCGTCCTGCAGGTAGCCGTCGGCGCGGGTCGTCGTTGCGTTCGCAAAGTTGAAGCCGCCACCGCGAGTCACGGTCGTGACGTTTGTCGACAGATTACGCACGATGTCCTGGCGCCGGTAATCTGTTAGGGTTCGGTCGCCTTGGAAGCCGTAAGTAAGCCGATGTTCGGTGCCCAGAAGCCTGAAGGAAGAGCTGAACTGAATATCGCCTTGCAGAAATTCTTCACGATAATTTAGTGTACCGAGCGTGTAACGCGTTTGATTGTTCGACGTGAACTGTGTCCGGCGGTTGGTGAGGGAGCGTTCCTGGGGTGAGTATGAAACGTTCCAACGGATGCCATCGAGAAGCGGCAATCCGACGTTCCATTGATGGGCGAATTGGATTCGATACCGGCTTAGATCCTGATCGCGCGAGTAATCACCGTTACGGATGCTGGACGACACGATTCCGTAATCATAGAGCTGCGTGACCGTCGACTTGCGGTCGAACAGCTCACCGGTCAGCTTGAACTGCTGATCCGGTGTCGGTCGGTAGACGATCTTGCCGAGAAAATTGACGCCGGATGTGTCGACCGGATCAAGCACGTTGCAGGGGAGGAAGCGCAGTGTCCGGGGGCAGCCGGCGATGCCGCCATCGGCTCGCGCCGTGGTCAGCTTCGGCTCATGCGCGGTCCGATGATTGAAACCGGCGAGCACTTGCCACTCACCAGCCTGCACAGCGCCGATCACCGTCTTCGAGAAGGATCGGTCGAAGCTGTCGTAGCCCACATCGCTGCGGACGGCCCAGTTCTTCCCTCTGCCCGCCAACAGATCGTCGGGTTCGAGAGTGCTGTAGGAAACGATGCCGCCGAGCGCGTCGGCGCCCCACAGAGTGGAGCCGGGTCCGCGCAGGATCTCGACTTGGCGAATGAAGGGAAGATCGACCAGATCGCGGGTCCCGTCGGTGATCCGCTCGATGACACGCGTGCCATCGACCAGGATCTGGACGCGATTGTTCGTGACCCCGCGGATCGTGAAGCTACCGAGATTGTGCCAGGGGTCCGTTGCCGACGTCACACGGCCAATATCGACGCCGGGCTGATACCGCATCAGATCCTGCACATCGCGGGTGACGCGGCTCTGGATCTGCTCGCGCGAGATGACGGTGACCGTGGCCGGTGCGTCGAGCGCAAGGGTCGGCTGCCGTGTCGCCGTGACCGTGATCATGTCGAGGTCGACAGCTCCAGTCGAGGACGCGACCGGTTTGAGCGAGGCCGGATTGTTGGCCGCGTCGTTCGCGGTCTGAGCGGCGACCGGGAGTGATATAATGCACCCCAGCGACAAGGCTGAAAGAAATACTGTTCTAGACTCGGACATATTGACCGCCCTCAATCAATGAGATCGGCCTATGTGTTGAAAAAACAATCGAGTCAAAAGTTATGTTTTTTAAATCGAAATATTATAAAGTATCGATACGAAGGCATCAGCTTATCACACGCGATCGAACGCCGTACAACTTGAAATTATCTCGTTTGACATGGTGGATAGAGGATCGGGCACCCGCGCCATTCACGACGAGGCGGATAGGGGGCAATCTTCGCGGCGGCAGGATAGCGGTCTCAGCCCCTCCGTCCGATGAGTGCGGGCGAGGTGTTCGTGAAGGGCGCGGACGAGTTCGGGCCGGTGATGCACACCGTCCGAACAGGCCCTGCAATGTTGCGATGGTGGCGGCCCCACCAATCCCGCCGCAGGCCTCGGCTCGATCAGGCGAGCGATCTGGTTCGTCGGGCTGGGCGATCACAGGGCCAATGTGGGCTCGACGCTTCGTCGATGGATTTTTCGGCGTGATGCGTGGCAGCTCGATCCGTGATCTGTCTGCGTTCGGCCTGAGTTGAATAGCCATCGATCGGTGACTCCGCCGACCTAGGCAGGCACGACAACCCATTCGGATGTTTCGGAGCTACCGGCGGTTGGCTGGTTTCCCATAGATCCACGGCGATTGAAGCGGGCATACGCGCCGATGATCACGCGTCTCGCGCGGTACCGAATGAAGCGCGGTAAAGGAGCTCAAAGAGCTGCAATTTTGAGGGGCAGATTGGTCTCGAAGTTCGTGCCCCGCCGAACGCTCAGCCCCTAACCCGGTCAGGAGTGCGTTCAAAACAAAGAATGCAGGCTGGATTTCAATTGCCACCATTTCCCCGCATGTGAGGGGAAACCTGGTGGAGCTGAGGGGATTCGAACCCCTGACCTCCGCAGTGCGATTGCGGCGCTCTCCCATCTGAGCTACAGCCCCGTCCCGAGGCGGGGGCCTTTTAGGCTTGTCCGCTTCGACCTGTCAATTCCGGAAATTTCCCGCGAGCCCCGCGCATCCCGCGCCGGACGCGAGCGCGGGCGACGAGGACCGGTAAAGCCCGCATGAACGCCCTGCTCTGGCTCTTCAACACCGTCATCCAGCTCTACATCTACATTCTCATCGCGAGTGCGGTGTTGAGCTGGCTCGTCGCGTTCAACGTGGTGAACGTGAGCAATCCCATCGTCTCCCAGATCGGCGAATTCCTCTATCGGGTCACCGAGCCGGTCCTGCGGCCGATCCGCAACCTGCTGCCGAATCTCGGTGGCGTCGACATCTCGCCGATCATCCTGATCCTGCTGCTGCTCTTCGTGCAGAAGCTCATCACCGATCTCTACATTCAGGTGGCCTTCTGACAGGCTCTTGATGGCGGCCCACTCGCCTTGGCCGAGCGTAGCATTGCGCTGCGCCCGGCCTCATTGCTAAGGCGTCGAGGAACGACCGCCGAGCAGGGGCGAGAACCAGACATGAAGACCAATCCGGGCCGCTTCTTCGAGGATTTTCGCCTCGGCGAAACCATCCGCCATGCCACGCCCCGCACCGTCACCACCGGTGACGTGGCGCTTTACACGGCGCTCTACGGCCCGCGCTTCGCGGTGCAATCGTCCGATGCCTTCGCGAAGGCCCTCGGTTACCCGGCGAGCCCGCTCGACGACTTGCTGACCTTCCACGTCGTGTTCGGCAAGACGGTACCGGACATCTCGCTCAACGCGCTCGCCAATCTCGGCTATGCCGAGGGTGGTTTCCACCGTCCGGTCTATCCCGGTGAAACGCTCTCCACCGTCTCCGAAGTCATCGGGCTGAAGGAGAGCTCCAACCGCCAGACCGGCGTGGTCTATGTGCGCTCGACCGGCTCCGATGCGTCCGGCCAGACCGTGCTGAGCTATTGCCGCTGGGTGCTGGTGCGCAAGCGCGACCCGGAAGCCAAGATCGCCGAGGAGCATGTGCCGAGCCTCGCGAAGGTCGTGAACCCGGCTGACCTTGCCCATGCGCTGCCTCCGCTCGATTCGGCAGCCTACGACACGGCCCTGGCCGGCAGCCCCCACCGTTTCGCGGATTACGCCGTCGGCGAGAAGATCGACCATGTCGACGGCATGACCGTCGAGGAGGCCGAGCATCAGATCGCCACGCGCCTCTTCCAGAACACCGCCAAAGTCCATTTCGACGCCGTGGCGACCAAGGACACGAAGTTCGGCAAGCGGCTGATCTATGGCGGCCACGTCATTTCGCTGGCCCGCGCGCTCAGCTTCAACGGACTCGCCAACGCCTTCGCCATCGGCGGCATCAATGCCGGCCGCCACGTGGCCCCGCTCTTCGCCGGCGACACGGTCTACGCTTGGTCCGAGGTGCTGGAAACGGCGGAACTGCCTGGGCGTCAGGATATCGGCGCGCTGCGGCTGCGCACCGTCGCGGCCAAGAACCAGCCCTGCGGTGCTTATCCGGACAAGCAGGGCGAGGGCTACGACCCCTCGGTGATCCTCGATCTCGACTACTGGGCCTTCATCCCGCGCTGACGCGGACGGCCCCCTCGGGGGCCGCTTCCCACCTCACTCCATTACCGCGGCCTTCATGATCACCACCATGGTGGCCCGGCCCGGCGCCTCTCCGAGGCAGCGCACGCTGTGCGGCCGGTCGCAGCGATAGCGCAGGGTCTCGCCGGGGCCGGCCCGCTGAACCTCACCCGCGACCTCGACCGAGAAGGTCCCTTCCGTCACCGATAGCGACTCGACCGAGCCGCGCTGATGGGCGTCGGATTCGAGCACGCCGCCGGGGTCGGCGGTCACGTCGTACCATTGCAGCCACTCCACCGTCTTGATCCAGCCGATGATGGCGAGACGGACCTTGCCATCCTCGGAGACCAGCCGCGGCGTATCGGCCCGAGAGAAGCGCTCGATGAAGGGCTCCTCGTCCGACGTGGCAAGGACCCGCTCGATCGACACATCGAGCGCTTGGCTGAGGCGCCAGATCGTGGCGAGCGTCGGGTTCGTCTCGTTGCGCTCGATTTGGGAGATGATCGATTTCGCCACGCCGGATTGCTCGGCGAGTTCTGAGAGCGAGAGGTTGTAGGCCTTGCGCAAGCGCTGAATCGTCTTGCCGAGCTGGCCTGACAGCACTTGGGCGCCGCTCGCCAAGTCCTTCGGTCGTCCGCGCTCGAGGCTTGCCGTGATGTCCTGCATGCTGCCGATCCGTTGATGCGCGTTCTGCCGGGGCGAAACGTCGGTCCGGCGCCGATCCGCGCGTCACATGATGGAGATGCGTTCCGTTATCCGAACGGACGTTTGCTTTGTCAAACGCAATCGCCCGCCAACAGGGCTAGCGTTTCGCTTCGGAAGGCTTGGCACTTTCGGGCCTCAGGACCATCCGTCCCTCGTAGCCGTCATAGCCGCCGCTATAGGTGAACCGGTTTCGCGCGAGGCGATTGCGTATTTCCACCGAAGGCTCGCTTGCCTGCGGCGGGTGGCGGACCTCATTGAGCGAGCGGCGATCCGATTGCGATCCGGTCATACGCGACTTCACCATCCCTCTGTCCGTTCTGAACCCTCTTACGGTCGTTCATTTCCACAAAGCGTGGAAATGATGCAGCGGTCCGTGGCCATGCCCGACCGGAACAGAGTCGGCCATCCGGATCGCCTCCGTCACGTAGCTTTTGGCGGACGCCACCGCCTCGGCAAGGCCCGCCCCACCGGCAAGACCGGCCGCCACCGCGGCGGACAAGGTGCATCCGGTCCCGTGATTGTTGCGGGTCTCGATCCGCGGAGCCGCGAAGCGGCGCAGGGTTCCGTCGCGGGACAGGAGATGATCGACGCTCTCGCGCCCCTCGCCGTGGCCACCCTTGATCAGAACCGCCCGGGCTCCCCGTTCGAGCAAGCGCCGGGCTTGACCCACGGCCTCGTTCTCGTGTCCCGCCTCCGCCTCACCCAGGAGGGTCGCGGCTTCCGGGAGGTTCGGGGTGACCACGTTGGCCAACGGCATCAATTCGGCCCGCAGGGTCTCGACGGCCTCTTCGTTGATCAGCCGATCACCCGAGGCTGCCACCATCACCGGGTCGAGTACCACGGGAATGGCCTGAGCATGCTTGCGCAGGCTCTTGGCCACGGCACGGATCACATCCGTGCTCGGCAGCATGCCGATCTTCACTGCTTTGATCTGCAGATCGGCGAAAACCGACTCCATTTGTGACGTGACGAAGGCCGCCGGTACTTCGTGGATCGCCTGCACGCCGCGCGTATTTTGCGCGGTCAGCGCGGTGAGGACGCTCGCGCCGTAGACGCGAAGCGCCGCGAAGGTCTTGAGGTCGGCCTGGATGCCTGCGCCCCCGCTCGAATCCGATCCGGCGATGGTCAAAGCGATGGCGGTCATCCGTGGCCTCCCTGTTCGCCGCGGCGCTTGTGGTCGCGCCGCGTCCCCATTCACATCGTGTCCCCGAGCGTTCCGCCCAGGGGGCGAGACCGAAGACAGAGGGAAACTCCGAGGGCGGCCATCGGATCGACGCGGCGCCTCGACACGCATTCTGCATGGCACGGCGAGGGTCGCAAAGGTGTCGCGCCCCATGCCAGGAGGAGCTGTGGACGGGCGCGCCGCGTTCGACCGAGCCCGTGCCTATCCCTCCGACGGCAGGCGATCCTTCAGGCGGAGCCAAGCGATCCGTTCGATCTGCGTCAGGCCTTCGGTCAAGCTCGCCAACGAATTGACGCTCCCGGCCCACTCGGGTTGGGCCAGAACGAGCGCGCGCTTCGACTCATCCGGCAAGGCGTGCAGGGCGCGCACAACGGCAGTGTGCAGGCCTTCGGCGGTGTCCTCGCGCTGGGTCAGGCCAGCCTGCCAGATCTGCAGGGCGATTTCCGGCATGTCGTCGAAGACGTCCCCGAAGCGGGTCAGGAACTGCGACGCGTTCATCGTGCTCGGTGTCAGGGTTGGGGCCGGGTGTCGCGCGGTCCAATGCCGGGCGATGTCGATGCGGCGGGCGACCCAGACGGCTTCGTGCGCGGTGACATGGTCGAGAAACCGCGCCACCGCACCGATCCGCCCCGGACGACCGGCGAGACGGCAATGGAGGCCGACCGACATCATCTTCGGGGCGTCGGCACCCTCCGCGTAGAGAGCATCGAAGGTGTCGCGCAGATAGGCGAAGAAGTGCTCGCCCGTGTTGAAGCCCTGCGCGGTGGCGAAGCGCATGTCGTTGGCATCGAGCGTGTAGGGGACGACGAGCCCGGTACCGGCTCGGCCATGCAGCCAGTAGGGCAGGTCATCGGCGTAGGCGTCCGAGAGGTAGGCGAAGCCGCGTTCAAGGCCGAGTTCCAGCGTGTTGACCGAGGAGCGACCTGTGTACCAGCCCAGCGGAGCCGAACCCGTCACTTCGGTGTGCAGGCGGATTGCTGCGTCCATCTGAGCAGCCTCCAAGTCCCGCGCCATGTCACGGTGATCGATCCATTTCAGGCCATGGCTGGCGATCTCCCATTCGGCCTCGTGCATGGCGGCCACCACTTCCGGATTCCGGGCGAGCGCCGACGCCACACCGAACACCGTCACCGGAACGCGCCGCTCGGTGAACAGCCGCCACAGACGCCAGAAGCCGGCGCGGGACCCGTATTCATAGAGCGACTCCATGTTCATGTGCCGCATGCCGGGCCATGGCTGGGCGCCGACGATCTCGGAGAGAAAGGCTTCGGAGGCGGCGTCGCCATGGAGGAGGCAGTTCTCCGCGCCCTCCTCGTAATTGAGCACGATCTGCACCGCGACACGGGCGCCGCCCGGCCAATCCGCGTGGGGGACCGTGCGGCCATAACCGATCATGTCACGCGTAGTGTGCAGCGATGAATGCATGCGGGCCCCGATGGTGCCGTCGTTCGTCGGTGGTGGATGTCTGCAAGCAGGATACCGTCGATCAGTAAATTGTAGCGTTCGCTTGCGCAGAGCGGATCCCGACGGAGGGCATGGCCTCGCTGAGGCCGATGGGACAAGTCGCCGGGCACTGCTCCGGGTTGTCATCAGGGTGTGTTGCAGGGCACCGACAGAAAAGGGTTCACCGGCCGGTCTCGCCTTCCGCGTGTTCTGAGGCATGATGCGCCCCCATCTCGCGGGTGCGTCGTCGATTGCCGGCCCCCACCGTCGATGCGCGGCGCCGTTCGCCCGTGATGCGTGAGCGTCCGATTCACAACGAAGAGGGCGGCCATCCTTGGCCGAGCACAGCATGCGCCGTCACCGCTACGCCAAGATCGTCGCCACCGTCGGTCCGGCGACCAACACGCCGGACATGCTGAAGGCCCTGTTCCTGGCCGGTGTCGACACCTTCCGACTCAATTTCAGCCACGGCGTTCAGGCCGACCACGCGAAGGTCCATGCCGTCATCCGTGCCCTCGAAGCCGAGGTCGGTCGACCCATCGGCATCCTGCAGGATCTGCAGGGCCCGAAGATCCGTATCGGCACCTTGCGGGACGGTCGCCTCGATCTCGTGGCGGGCGAGCGCATCCGTTTCGTTCTCGAAGGTGCGGAGGGCGATCGGAGGGCGATCCCGCTGCATCATCCCGAAATCTTCGCTGCGGTCGTACCGGGACAGGATCTTCTGATCGACGATGGACGGGTGCGGGTGCGCGTCACCGGTGTCGAGAATGCCGCGATCGACGCCGAGGTCGTCACGGCCGGTGTCATCACCAACCGCAAGGGCGTGAATCTGCCCGGTACCCTGCTCGACCTGTCGCCGCTGACGGAGAAAGATCGCGCCGATCTTGCCTTCGGCCTCGATCTCGGCGTCGATTGGGTGGCCCTCTCCTTCGTGCAAACGCCCTCGGACGTGCTGGAAGCCCGCGGCCTGATCGGGGATCGGGCCGGGATCATGTCGAAGATCGAGAAGCCTCAAGCATTGGATCGGATCGACGATATCATCCGTCTCTCCGACGCCGTGATGGTGGCCCGTGGCGATCTCGGCGTCGAAATCCCGCACGAAGACGTACCCGGCCGTCAGAAGGAGTTGATCCGCGCCTGCCGTCTCGCGGTGAAGCCGGTGGTGGTGGCGACCCAGATGCTCGATTCGATGGTCGCCGCCCCGGCGCCGACCCGGGCGGAGGCCTCGGACGTGGCCACCGCGATCTACGACGGCGCGGATGCCGTGATGCTGTCAGCGGAATCGGCCACCGGGCGCTATCCCATCGAGGCGGTGGCGATGATGGACCGCATCATCCGCTCCGTGGAGGGGCACAAGCTCTACCGATCAATCGTTGCGGCCTCCGAACCCGGCGAGGAGGAGACGCCGCCCCATGCCGTCGCGACCGCGACCGCTGTCCTGGCCGATGCGATCCAGGCCCGGGCGATTGTCGCCTACACCACCAGCGGAACGACCGCCGCGCGGGTGGCGCGCAAGCGCCCGGCCGTGCCGATCCTGGCGCTCACCCCGAGCCGTTCGACCTCTCGACGCCTGAGCCTGCTGTGGGGCACACACAGCGTCCATTCGGACGATGTCGATTCCTACGAGGAGATGACGAGCGAGGCCGCCCGGCACGCCCGTGACGAGGGGTTCGCCAGAGCCAACGACATGATCGTGGCCGCCGCCGGCATCCCGTTCCACACCATCGGCAACACCAACAACATTCGGGTCATCCAAGTGTGAGGCCCGGGCGCCGACGGCGGCGCTCCATCAGGCGTCAGGCTGGCCGCTGACGCAGCCGCGAGACGCCCTGCCACGCCGGCATCAGGATGAAGCTCGTGATGGGGATGAGAACGGCACCGACGACGAGGCCGACGACACCGGAGGCGGCAGCGGTGACGAGCCATTCCACGAATCCTTTGGCCACGGTGAGCGATCCGCCCACCCAGGCCGCAGCCTCGTGGATGAGATGGGCCGGAGCCGACACGCCGTATTCCTCCAATCCGTGGATGAGGATGCCGCCTCCCACCCAGATCATCGCGGCGGTGCCGACGACGGCGAGAAGTTTGAGCAGGATGGGCATGCCCTTGACCACCGCCCGGCCGATGCCGCGTCCGAGACTGCCAATGGGTGACGTGTTGGTGTTGGCCGCGAGCGCCAAGCCGGCATCGTCCGCCTTCACGATCAGGGCGACCGCACCGTAGACCGCCGCGGTGATGCCGAGCGCCACGACGGCGAGGACCGCAGCCCGCGTCCAGAAGCTGCCTTCGGGAATCGCGGCCAGAGTGATTGCCATGATCTCGGCGGAGAGGATGAAGTCGGTCTTGATGGCGCTGGCGACGCGACGGTCTTCCACCGTGCGGTCCTGGCCGGTCCCGGCGGCGACCTCTTCCTCGTGCCCATGAGCCTTGTGCGGAAACAGGGCCTCGTAGACCTTCTCGGTTCCCTCGTAGCAGAGATAGGCGCCGCCCAGCATCAGGAGCGGCGTGATCGCCCAGGGCGCGAAGGCGCTGAGCGCCAAAGCCCCGGGGAGCAGGAAAAGAAGCTTGTTGCGTAGGGATCCCAGGGCGATCCGTCCGACGATCGGCAATTCCCGCTCGGCGGCAAAGCCCACAACGTAGCGGGGTGTCACCGCGGCATCGTCGATGACGACGCCCGCCGCCTTGGCTCCCGCCTTCGCGGCCTGCCCGGCAACATCGTCGAGGGAGGCCGAGGCCATCTTCGCGAGCGCCGCGACATCGTCCAGCAGCGCAATCAGTCCGATACTCACCCGGTCCCCCTCGGCTCAACGTCACGCTGGAAAGACGAGCGAGAACGGATTTCGATCCCCGCATGAACGCTCGCGAACCTCGACGTCGTCCAGATCCGTGCCGACAGTCAGCCAGCGCGAAGGCGGTCATGCGCGCGACACGGGCCGGCAACGTGAGACGACGACTGTGGCGCTCGGGACCGTGACGACCGCAGGATCTCGGCGCGTTCGCCGACGAAACTGATCGATGATGCTGTGCTCAGGTCGGCTCGATCAGTTCGCAGTCGGCCGCGAAGCGGCGACCATTTTCGACATAGAGATCCGCCGCCGGCCGCGTCGCCGCTGTGTAGTCCGGATCACCCGACGTCACGATGCGGGCGGGCACGCCGACGATGAGGCTTCCGTCCGGGAATTCGGCTCCCTCGCGCACCAGCGCGTTGGCGCCGACAATGCAGCCGCGGCCGATGCGGGCGCCGTTAAGGATCGTCGCGCCCATGCCGATCAGCGTGTCGTCGCCGATGGTGCAGCCGTGGACGATGGCGCCGTGGCCGACCGTGACACCCTCTCCAATGGTGAGGGGATAGCCCGGATCGGAATGCAGGACCGCGTTGTCCTGGATGTTGGCGCGGTCGCCGACCGTGATCGGCTCGTTGTCGCCGCGGATCACCGCGCCGAACCAGATCCCGACATCGAGGCCGAGCTGCACTCGCCCGATCACGTGCGCCCCCGGAGCGATCCAAACCCGGGCCGAATCGGCGAGATGCGGCGCGTGTTCGCCGAGGCGGTAGAAAGCCATAGTCGAATCTCTCGGATCGCGAACGGCGTCATGCCGGATGCAGCAGGCGTCCCGCGATCATGCCCCGCCTGCAGCCGCGCACCAAGCTGGGCGGTCGGCGAATCTGATGAACCATCGCAGCGTAGGCCCAGGCCGATCGTGCGGTTACGCCCCCTCCACCTTCTCCATGTCGAGGGAGAGGTGCGCGCGGAACAGGACGCGGCCCTGCTCGTCCCTCGCGATCGCGAAGAAGTCCTGCCGATCTTCGGTCGCGGTGATGCCGCGGGCGACCTTCGTCACGATCCGCGCCAGCCGTTCGCGCACCGCATCCGGGTCGGGGAGATCGAACCCTTCTTCGTCTTTGACGAAGTTGGTGCCGTCGTGGAGATCGAAAAAGTAGAGGGGCATGTGCGGCCAAGTTGTGGGATTTTATCCCACATAGCATACGTAATATCGGTATCGCCAGGGCTGGCGACGTCGCAGTTGAGCGTGATGGTACAAGACGCCATGAGACGCTAGGGACCTCCGTTCTCAAGTTTTGATCCCCACGGCAGGTCTGTCTCGATGATCGGTATCCCTGGTTCGGCCTCGCGACGGATTCGAGCATCGGGCTACCGCCCGTGATCGATCCTGAAACGATTGCCGGGCTGTTCGGGGTCGCCGTAATTGCTGGCGCGATCGATGCCATTGCGGGCGGCGGCGGGTTGATGACGCTGCCGGCCCTACTGCTCGCTGGTCTCGATCCGGTGAGCGCCATCGCGACCAACAAGCTTCAGAGCAGCGCCGGTTCGATCTCGGCCACGATCGCGTTTGCCCGGCGAGGTCTGATCCGCTGGCGCGTCGCCGGACCCGCCGCCCTGGCAGCCGGCCTTGCTTCGGTGGCAGGTGCACTCTGCGTCAGCCTGCTGCCGAGGGCATTCCTCGACGGGTTGGTGCCGCTCCTGCTGATCGGGATCGCGCTGTATTTCGCGACGGCTCGACGGATGAGCAATGACGATGCGACCGCGAGGATCGGCCCAAATCTCTTCGCCCTGACCCTCGCACCCGCTGTCGGTTTCTACGACGGCGTGTTCGGCCCGGGCGCCGGTTCCTTCTATATGATCGGCTTCGTGACGTTGCTCGGGCTCGGCGTGGTGAGGGCTACCGCTCATACCAAGCTCTCGAACGCAGCGAGCAATGTCGGTAGCCTCGCCCTGTTCACCCTGCAGGGGGTGGTGATCTGGCCGGTCGGGCTCGCCATGGCGGTGGGCGCATTTCTCGGTGCGCAGGCCGGCTCCGCCCTGGCCGTGCGGCTCGGCGCTCGGCTGATCCGGCCGCTGCTCGTCGTCATTGCCTGCGCGATGGCCCTGCGTCTGCTGTCGAACCCGACCAACCCGTTGCGACAGGCGGTGATCGGGATGTGGAGCTGAGACGGATCGATCGCGGAAGGTGGTCGGTCCCCGCAGCGCATCGCCTCGCAAGCGTGCGACGGGGCGAGGACTCGCTTCGGTCAACCGAAACGTTTAGAACAGATCATGAACAATGAGCGCGCGCTGTCGGTCAGCGTATTGCCCATGAAGCGCGTAAGAGAGGACACCTGATGGCTTTCAAGCCAAAATCGGCCGCTGAAACCAAAGCCCGCGATCTCGGGATGGCATTGGCACGGATCGCCGAGAGCGAAGGCACGCCGGCCTCGATCGGTGTGGACAGTCTGCGGCGGGCAAGCCCGCGTCTGACGCCCCTCGCGATCGGACAAATGGTGCGCAAGCAGCGCGATGCTGTCGAAGAGACTTTGGCCGAACGGGGGTTGGCCCTGGGCGATTATGCCGATCAGGGGCCGGGGCGGGGCATGGAGTTCACGATCATCGATGCTGCCTAGGCGAGGATCGATGTCGGGCCACCGGCATCATCAGCGCGAACACCGTCGCAGCGAAGACCGCCGCAACTGGCTCGAAGGCATTACTGCCGAAGTGTTGTGAAGATTTGGCTCCCCGAGCAGGACTCGAACCTGCGACAAAGCGATTAACAGTCGCTTGCTCTACCAACTGAGCTATCGGGGATCACCCGGCCGCCTCGGCGGCGCTGGCGGGTCATTAGCCTTCGTCGATTGCCGGCGCAAGGGTCCTGGCGCAGCTTTTTTGCGAAAGATGGTCGATCCGGTCAGGCGCGACGGTTCTGTGACGGAGTCGCCGACAAGGCCGTTGCCGAGACGCCCGAGGCTCTGCTAAGGACGCCTCGCTCCGGGCCGGCCGCCCCGCCGGAGCTTCGCGTCCATCGCGAATGAGGCCTCGTGGCGGAGTGGTTACGCAGAGGACTGCAAATCCTTGCACCCCGGTTCGATTCCGGGCGAGGCCTCCAAGCTTCACAGCAAACCTGTTTCGAAGTGGCTTTGAACGGCCGTGCGAATGGCGCCGGCCGCCCCCCACGAGCTTGGCAATTGCCTTGCATTTCCCCGGACGATCCACGAAAACCCGTGCCGCTCAGGCCGGTCCCGTGCCCGCCTGATCCGGCGGCGAGGGAAAGACGGTTTCATGCTCGATTATGCGCAGGCGCGACGCCTCATGGTCGATTGTCAGCTCCGCACCTTCGACGTGAACGACAACGCCGTGCTCGACGCCTTCGACGCGGTGCCCCGGGAGCGGTTCGTGCCCGCCGGCCGGGAAAATTTCGCCTATATCGACCAGGCATTGACCTTCGCGACGGAGGGTGACGGACCGCGCGTCATGCCCGCGCCGATGATTCTGGCCCGGATGGTCCAGGCTCTGAAGATCCAGCCCGGCACCCGCGTTCTCGATGTCGGCGCCGGTTACGGTTACGCCGCTGCGATCCTGCGCCGCCTTGGCGGAGAGGTGGTCGCGCTCGAATCGGACGCAGCCCTAGCCGGTGCCGCCCGCGAGCGGCTGGGGGAGGGGGCCGAGGTTGTGCAGGGCGGCCTCGCCGACGCGGTAGCCGGAGAGCCGTTCGATGCAATTCTCGTCGAGGGTCGTGTCGAGACCCGGCCGCAAGCGCTGCTCGACCAGTTGCGCGACGATGGCCGCCTCGTCTGCGTCCTCGGGCCCGACCGCAACGCGAAGGTGACCCTGTTCGTCCGCGCAGGCGACGCTTTCGGCGCACGTCCCCTGTTCGACGCCAATCTTCCGGCGCTCAAGGCCTTCGCGACCGAGCCCGGCTTCGCGTTCTAAGGCGTTCTCCGGCGTCATTTCGACCCGCGAAACGCGCTGAAAATCGGTCGAGCCGCGCCGCTTCGTATCGGCCTCCCGCAACGGACCTCCATGCGGCAGAATGCGACGGTCGTTGCGCTGACGTCGATAAGCGGATGACGGCCGAGGGCGGCCCGCAACGCCCTCTACCGAGGCACAGCCACCATCATGGGCCGGGTGTCGCTTTTATGATTCACCCCGCCATCAATCCGGTAACGCAGAAGTGCGAGGCTCTGTCGCTCTGAGGCCAAGCTCGGCTATGCTGCGCCCCGAGGCGGGCAGGCTGTCCCGGCGCGAAAGCGCACGAGTGGCCGAGCCGACGAGCCCCGTACCTCTCTACCGGTCTCAGCCCTCGTCCGAGGGTGTCCGGCAGAGAGAAGACGGGAGCGGTGGCGCGGCGAGACGGCGTATCGAGAAACCGCAAGGGCTGATCGACGTGAGAGAACGGAACCCTGCGGCGCGGTCTTCGCTTCGGCTCGTCGGTGCTGTCGCCACGGCGCTGGCAGTCGCGAGCCCGGCCGCTGCCGAGACCCTCGAGAGCGCGCTGTCCCGCGCCTATCAGGCAAATCCGGCGCTCAATGCCGCCCGAGCGGGGCTGCGGGCGACCGATGAGGACGTGAATCGCTTCCAATCCGGATACCGCCCCAACGCGGCCATCTCTGCCGATATCGGCGTCCAACAGTTCCAGGGGCAGGTCAGCCGCATTCCAATCGGCGGACGCCAGGGATTGACGGTCCCCAGCGGCGCCGGCATCACCATCAACCAGAATCTCTTCGACGGCTTTCAGACCGACAACCGCGTCCGCGCCGCCGAATCGACGGTCCTCAGCACGCGCGAATCGCTGCGTCAGACCGAGATGAACACGCTGTTCAACGCCGCTCAGGCGTACATGAACGTGCTGTCCGACACCGCGACCCTCGAACTCCAGCGCAACAACGTCGAGGTGCTCGAAGAGCAGCTGCGCCAGACCCGCGACCGCTTCAATGTCGGCGAAGTCACCCGCACCGACGTCGCCCAGGCCGAGGCCCGCCTTGCCGGCGCCCGCTCGCAGGTTGCCACCGCGGAGGCCAACCTTCGCGCCTCCATCGGCATCTACCGCCAGATCATCGGCGTCGAGCCCCGCCAGCTCGCCCCGGGCCGGCCGCTCGACCGCTATGTGCCGGGCAACCTCGACCAAGCGATCGCCATCGGACTGCGCGAGCATCCGCAGATTCTCGCGTCCTTGCACGCCGTCGACGTGGCCGAACTCCAAGTGAAGGTCGCCGAGGGTGCGCTGGCGCCTCAGGCGCAGCTCACCGGTGCCGTTCAGCAGCGCTACGATCAACAATTCCCCGGCGATAACGGCGTCACCGCCTCGATCGTGGGCCGGGTCAACATCCCGATCTATCAAGGCGGCGCCGAGTACGCGCTGGTGCGGCAGGCCAAAGAGAATGTCGGGCAGGCACGTTTGGTGGCCGATCGCGACCGCGACACGATCCGCGCCTCGATCGTCCGGACTTGGGGCAACCTCGAAGCCTCGAAGGCGCAGGTGATCGCCTCGCAGGCGCAGGTGCAGGCCAACGAGGTCGCGTTGAACGGCGTTCGCGAGGAGGCCCGTGTCGGCCAGCGCACCACGCTCGACGTCCTCAACGCGCAGCAGGAACTGCTGAATGCGCGCGTCAACCTGATTTTGGCACAGCGCAACCGGGTGGTGAATTCCTACGACGTGGTGCAGGCGGTGGGCCGGTTGACCGTGCGCTTCACCGCGCTGCCGGTCACCCCGTACAGCCCGCGGGAGCATTTCGATCAGGTGCGCGATCTCTGGTTCGGCTTGCGTACCCCCGACGGGCGCTGAGACGCGACGGCTTTTGACCGCGGAATCCTGTTGGCGGCAGCGCGGGCCCGGTTGATGTCGGAAGAGACGATGAAATAGTTGGTTAACCATTTCGTCGTCTTGTCAATCGTCACCGAGTATCGCCCAGATGAGCGCAGCGAGTCTTAAGGTCCAGGACAAGACGCAGGAACCCTCCATGGAGGAGATCCTCGCCTCGATCCGCCGCATCATCGCCGACGATCAGGCCGCCAAGCCCGACGAGGAGCCCGAAGCCCCGGCCGCGCCGGCGCCGATCGAGGATGATGTGCTCGATCTGGCCGAAGTCGCCGAGCCAGTGCGCCGGCCCGAGCCCGTCGCGTTCGACATTCCCGAAATCGATTTTCGCGCCCCCGAGCCCGCGCCGGAGCCAGTGTTCGAACCCGAGCCTGTCTTCGCGCCCGAGCCGGTGGCGGAACCCGAGCCGCCGCGCCCGGCTGAACGGATCCGTGCGGCCGTGGAAGCCGAGGCGACGGAGCGGCTCGTTTCCCCCCGAACGGTCGAGAGCGTCGGTCAGAACTTTCAGCTTCTGGCTCAAACGGTGCTGTCGCAGAACGCCCGCACCCTGGAAGAGATTGTCCAGGAGATGCTGCGGCCGATGCTGAAAGGCTGGCTCGACGAGAACCTGCCGCAGATGGTCGAGCGCCTCGTGCGTGCGGAGATCGAGCGGGTCTCCCGGGGCCGGTAGCCGCGAGGCATGGTTGACGACGGCGGGGCCGCGGGCCGATAGCGGCGACAGCATTTTCCCGTCGCACGCCGAAACGCCCGCTCCGCCCATGATGGACAAGACCTTCGATCCCGCCGCCGTCGAGGCGCGCGTCTCCACGGCCTGGGAAGAGGCCGAGGCGTTCCGCGCCGGCCGCCCGGATCGCGCGGGTGCCGAACCCTATTGCATCATGATCCCGCCGCCGAACGTGACGGGCTCGCTGCATATGGGCCACGCCCTCAACAACACGATCCAGGACATCCTCGCCCGCTTCGAGCGGATGCGCGGCCGCGACGTGCTGTGGCAGCCCGGCATGGACCATGCCGGCATCGCCACGCAGATGGTCGTCGAACGCCGCTTGGCCGAGACGCAGCAGCCGGACCGCCGCACGCTCGGCCGTGAGGAGTTCCTGCGCCGGGTCTGGGCCTGGAAGGAGGAATCCGGCGGGACCATCATCGGGCAGCTCAAGCGGCTCGGCGCCTCCTGTGACTGGTCGCGGGAGCGGTTCACGATGGATGAGGGCCTGTCGCGGGCCGTTCTCAAGACCTTCGTCGATCTCCACGCACAGGGTCTGATCTACCGCGACAAGCGCCTCGTGAACTGGGATCCGAAGTTCCAGACCGCGATCTCCGATCTCGAAGTTCAGCAGATCGAGACCAAGGGCCATCTCTGGCACTTCGACTATCCGGTGGTCGATGAGGCCGGCGCCGAAACCGGCGCGGTCATCACGGTCGCGACGACTCGTCCCGAAACCATGCTGGGCGATACCGCTGTTGCGGTTCATCCCGAAGATGGACGCTATACGGCTCTCGTCGGAAAGCGGGTGCGCCTTCCGTTGGTCGGTCGGCTCATTCCCATCGTTGCCGATAGCTACTCCGATCCGGAGAAGGGCACCGGCGCGGTCAAGATCACCCCCGCCCACGATTTCAACGATTTCGAGGTGGGACGCCGCAACGGGCTTTCTGCCATCAACATCCTCGATGCCGAGGCCCGCATCCAGATCGCCGGCAACGCCGCGTTCCTCGAGGGTGCGGAGCCCGAGGCCGCGGCCCTGGCGCTCGATAGACTCGAGCGCGAGAAGGCCCGCAAGCAGGTGGTCGCACTCATGGAGGAGCGGGGACGCCTGCGCGCCATCGAGCCGAACACCCACGCGGTGCCGCACGGGGACCGCTCGGGCGTCGTTATCGAGCCCTACCTCACCGACCAGTGGTACGTGAACGTCAAGCCGCTGGCCGAGCGCGCCCTCCAGGCGGTGCGCGACGGGCAGACGCGGTTCGTCCCGGACAATTACGAGAAGATCTTCTTTCAATGGCTGGAGAACATCGAGCCGTGGTGCATCTCGCGCCAGCTCTGGTGGGGTCATCAGATTCCGGTCTGGTACGCGGCCGACGGCGAGTGGTTCGTTGCGACGAGCGAGGTTGAGGCTCAGGCGCAAGCGCAGGCAAAGTACGGTCGCGCGGTCGAGCTGACCCGCGATCCGGACGTGCTCGACACGTGGTTCTCCTCGGCCTTGTGGCCGTTCTCGACGCTGGGCTGGCCGGACGCGACCCCGGAACTCGCCCGCTTCTATCCGACCAACACCCTCGTCACCGGCAAGGACATCATCTTCTTCTGGGTCGCCCGGATGATGATGATGGGCCTGCAACTCACCGATCGCGCGCCCTTCGACACGGTCTACCTGCACACCCTCGTCCGGGACGAGAAGGGTGCCAAGATGTCGAAGTCGAAGGGCAACGTCGTCGATCCGGTCGATCTGATCGACCGCTTCGGCGCCGACGCGCTGCGCTTCACGCTTGCCGCGCTCGCCGCCCCCGGCCGGGACATCAAGCTGGGTCCGCAGCGGGTCGAGAGCTACCGCAACTTCGCGACCAAGCTCTGGAATGCGGCACGCTTCGCCGAGCTGAACGGCTGCGCTCTCAAGGCCGATTTCAGACCGGAACAGGCCCGGGAGACGCTGAACCGTTGGGCGTTGACCGAGGCTGCCAAGGCGGTCGCCGAGGTCGCGCAGGGCATCACCGTCTACCGTTTCAACGACGCGGCGGCGGCGGCCTATCGCTTCGTCTGGAACGTCTTCTGCGATTGGTACCTGGAGCTGGCCAAGCCCGTCCTTCAGGGTGAGGGGGTCGATCCGGCAGCACGGGCCGAAACGCAGGCCACCATCGCCTTCCTGATCGATCAGATCGCCAAGCTGCTCCACCCGTTCATGCCCTTCCTCACGGAGGAGCTCTGGGCGATCAAGGGTGAGGCGCTGCCCACACCCCGCGGGTTGCTCGCCCTCGAATCCTGGCCCGATCTCGCGGGACTCGCCGATGCGGAGGCCGAGGCCGAAATCGGCTGGCTCGTCGAATTGATCTCCGAGGTTCGCTCGGCCCGTTCCGAGACCAACGTGCCGGCTGGTGCCCAGGTGCCGCTGATTCTCATCGCCGCCGATGCCACCGTGCGGGCCCGTCTCGACCGTTGGAGCGAGACGCTGATTCGCCTCGCCCGTCTCTCCGAGATCGGTTTCGCGGACGTCGCGCCGAAGAATTCGGTGCAGCTCCTGGTGCGGGGCAGCGTGGCGGCCCTGCCGCTCGAAGGCATCGTCGATCTCGCCGCCGAGGTGGCTCGCCTGAAGAAGGAGGCCGGAAAGGCCAAGGCCGAGATCGCCAAGCTCGACGGCAAGCTCAACAACGCCGATTTCATCGCCCGCGCGCCTGAGGACGTGGTCGATGAGCAACGCGAACGCCGCGAGGCCGAGGCGGTGCGGCTTGCCAAGATGGAGGAAGCGCTGAGCCGTCTCTCCGACGCGTGAGGCGGCTTCGGCGCCTCGCCGGCGGATTCGTCGTCGGAATGGCAGGGCTTCTTGCTCTCGGAGCATTGAGCGCGGTCTGGACGGCGAAACCCGGTGATCCGGCCCTCTTTCCGCCGAGAGGAGCCGATGATGCCGTGACCGTCCTCCTCGTCAGCCACGGCTGGCATTCCGGTGTCGTGCTTCCCCGCGACGCCGTCATGGGGGAGGGGGCCGGCGCCGCCCTGCGGAACGTCGCCATCCGCTTCCGCAATTTCTCGGAACTGGAATTCGGCTGGGGTGAAGCCCGCTTCTACCGGGCGACGCCGACGCTCGCGGCCTTCGACTGGCGTCTCGCCCTTCGCGCCCTGTTCACCCCCGGTGGAAGCGAAGGCGTGATCCATGTGGTCGGCCTCGAACGCCCGGCCCGCGATTCGTTCCCCGCAGCCGATATCGTTCCGGTTCCTCTCTCGCGTGCCGGCCTCGCCCGCCTGCTGGCGCGCCTCGACGCGAGCTTTCGCCTGACCGACGGACAGCCAGTCGAGACCGGGCCGGGTTTGTACGGGCCGAGCCTGTTCTATGAGGCGGAGGGCCGGTTTTCCTTCGCCAATGTCTGCAATCATTGGGCCGCAGGCCTGCTCGACGCGGCGGGCGTCCCGACCACGCCGGTGCTGGACACGCATCCCCTCGGGCTGCTGGCGGATCTCAGATGGCGAGCGGGCGCACCCCCTCTCGCCCGCCCCGCTTTCGACTGAGCCTCCACCTGTCCAAACCGTAATCTCCGCGCCATGCGCGGGTCAGACGGGCCTCCCTAGAACCTCTCTCACGGCCCGCCGCCCCGGCGGCCGGCCCAGAATGTTCCGAGAGAGACCGTCCCATGACACTGACCGTTCGCCGCCGCGCTCTCGCCTCCGTCGCCGCGGCCGCCCTCGTGGCCGGTGGGGCCGCCGGGTTCGGGCTTACCCAGCCCGCGACCCCGGCCTTTGCCCAGGCCCTGCCCCAGACCCCGATCGCCGCGCCGCAGCACCCTCCGGGCTCGTTCGCCGACGTGGTCGACAAGGTGAAGCCCGGTGTCGTCGCCGTGAAGGTGAAGCTCAACGCCGATGCCAGCGATGACGATGACGACGACACCCCCGGCAACGGCAACCTGCAGCAGGTCCCGCCGCAGCTGCGCGAGTTCTTCAAGCGGTTCGGCCAGGGTAACCAGGGTGGTTCGCAGGGACGCAACGCTCCGCAGCAGCGTGGCGAGCGCGGCGCCGTCGGCTCCGGCTTCATCATCTCCGGCGACGGCTACGTGGTCACCAACAACCACGTCGTCGATAAGGCCAAGACCGTGCAGGTGACGCTCGACGACAATCGCACTCTCGACGCCAAAGTCATCGGTAAGGATCCGAAGACCGACTTGGCACTGCTGAAGATCACCGAAGGTGGCACCTACCCCTATGTCCAGTTCGGCAAGGGCGCTCCGCGGGTCGGCGATTGGGTGGTGGCGATCGGCAATCCGTTCGGTCTCGGCGGCACCGTGACGGCGGGGATCGTCTCGGCCCGCGGCCGCGACATCGGAGCCGGTCCCTACGACGACTTCCTGCAGATCGATGCACCGATCAACAAGGGCAATTCGGGCGGCCCGACCTTCAACGTCAACGGTGAGGTCGTGGGGGTGAACACGGCGATCGCTTCGCCGTCGGGTGGCTCGGTCGGCCTCGCCTTCGCGATCCCCGCCGAGACGGTTCAGGCGGTGGTCGACCAGCTCCGCACCGACGGCAAGGTGGTGCGCGGCTATCTCGGCGTGCAGGTTCAGCCGGTGACGAAGGACATCGCCGATGGGCTCGGTCTCGACAAGGCCAAGGGGGCTCTCGTCGATCACGCCGAGAACGGTACCCCGGCGGCCAAGGCAGGGTTGAAATCGGGTGACGTGATCGAATCGGTCAACGGCACGCCGATCAACGATGCCAAGGAACTGTCCCGCAAGATCGCTGGCCTGAAGCCCGGCACCGCGGTGAAGCTCGCCTACCTGCGCAACGGCAAGAACGACGTCGCCACCGTCGAACTCGGCACGTTGCCCACCGACGCGAAGGTCGCGAGCCGCAGCAGCGACGACGACGCCACCAGCGGTCAGCCGCGGCTCGGACTCAGCCTCGCCCCGGCCGGCGATGTCGGCCTCGGCGGCGACGGTGTGGCGGTGATGGAGGTCGATCCCTCGGGCCCGGCCGCGGCCAAGGGCATCGAGCAGGGCGACGTGATCCTGGATGTCGCCGGCACCAGCGTCTCCAAGCCCTCCGACGTGCAGGCGCAGATCCGTGCTGCGCAGGCCAATGGCCGCAAGGCGGTGCTGATGCGCGTCAAGAGCGCCAAGGGTCAGACCCGCTTCGTCGCCGTCGCGCTCTCCAGCAAGGAGGGTTGATCGCCACGAGACGGGGTCGGCGACGACCCCGTCAGCCCGCTTGATTCCTTCCTCGACTCCGCGCCCGCTCATCCCGAGCGGGCGCATTTTTGTCTGACGCCCGTCGTCGGACCCACCGGCCCGCTGACGGGTTGCCCCGTCATTCGGAGGGGATGGTCACCGCAGGAGACAGACATGGCGAGCGTCCAGGGATCGGGTACCTTCGCGATCGGCGGGGATCTGACCGTCCATCGCCTCGGCTTCGGCGCCATGCGCGTCACCGGCCCCGGCATCTGGGGCGACCCGCCTGATCGGGAGCGGGCGAAAGCGACGCTGCGGGCGATTCCGAGTTTCGGCATCGATCTGATCGACACCGCCGACAGCTACGGCCCCTTCGTCAGCGAGGATCTGATCCGCGAGACGCTCCACCCCTATGACGGACTCGTCGTCACGACAAAGGGCGGACTGACGCGCCACGGTCCCGATATCTGGCGCCCGGTCGGAAATCCGGACTATCTGCGCCAGTGCGTCCTGATGAGTCTCCGGCGTTTAGGCCTTGAGCGCATCGATCTGTGGCAATTGCACCGGATCGGCCCGGATATCCCGCGCGACGCGCAGTTCGAAGCCATTGCCCGCATGCGGGAGGAGGGTCTGATACGCCATGTCGGCCTGTCGGAAGTCTCCGTCGCCGAGATCGAGGCGGCGCGCCAATACTTCCCCGTCGCGACGGTGCAGAATCGCTACAATCTCGTCGATCGAACCAGTGAAGCGGTGCTGACTCATTGCGAAGGATTGGGCGTCGGCTTCGTCCCTTGGGCTCCCCTCGACAAGGGCGCGCTGGCGGGGCCGGAATCGGCCCTTTCCACCATCGCCGGCCGCCTCGGTGTCGGGGCAGGGGCGGTGGCCCTCGCGTGGCTTCTCAAACGCTCACCGGTGATGCTGCCGATCCCCGGTACAGGTGATCCCGATCACCTCGCGGAGAACGTCGCCGCTGCCGAAGTGTCTCTGAGCGCGGACGAGTTCGAAACCCTCGATCGGGAAGGTCAGGCTGCCCGGAAGGCCGTCTAGGGAGAAATCGACGCGACCCGCGCTGCCGGCGTGCCGTTCCGCACGCATCTTGCTTTCCAACAGGAACCCGCGGCGGCGCGACGTCTTCGGTTTCCGTTGCGGTCGCCAGACCGTTGCCCTGCCACCCTGCCAGAGACGAGGATCGAGATGTCGAAGCTCCATCGTGCGCTTCTCTGCGGAATGGTGCTGTCCTGTGGGACGCTGGCAGGGCCGTCGCAGGCACGGCCGGGCTGGGTCTCCGGCACCTGGGTCTATGCCGATCTCTGCACCATGCCGGAGGACGGTTCGCAGGCGGGCCGACGCATCACCCTCAAGCGGTCGCCGAACGGTGATGGCCTCGTCTACGAAGGGGCCGGATTGCGAGCGCCGGTCGCGACTTCGGTCACGATCGACGACGCGACCAAGGACGTTGCCTTCCGGATCGAGACCGAGACAGGTTTCGTCAGCTTCCAGGGTACGGCGGGCCCGGATGCCTTGATAGGGACCCTCGACAGCGCCGCCGGATCGCAGCCGGTGCGGCTCAAGCGTGTCCTGCGCTCGCGTGCGCATGAGGCCTGCCCCGGGGAGACGACAGGCTCGATCAACTGATACCCCTCCCACCTCGCTTCGCCCTCCGCCGGCATTGACGCCGGCGCCCCGTGGCGCGACTGAGTCCGTCAGGTCGCGTCGCGGAGGAAGCCTTGGCCGAGAGCAAGCGCAGCTATCGTATCGCCGTCATCCCCGGTGACGGCATCGGCAAGGAAGTCGTGCCGGAGGGCGTGCGCGTGCTGGAGCGGGTGGCCCAGCGCCACGGCTTTACCCTGCAGCAGGATTGGTTCGATTTCGCGAGCTGCGACTATTACGAGGCCCACGGGCGGATGATGCCCGAGGACTGGAAGGCGCAGATCGGCACGCACGATGCGATCTTCTTTGGCGCCGTCGGTATGCCGGATCGCGTGCCGGACCATATCTCGCTGTGGGGCTCGCTGATCCAATTCCGTCGCGAGTTCGACCAATACGTGAACCTGCGCCCTGTCCGCCTCATGCCGGGTGTAAAGAGCCCGCTGGCGGGCCGCGAGCCCGGCGACATCGACTTCTGGGTCGTTCGCGAGAACACCGAGGGCGAGTATTCGAATGCGGGGGGGCGTATGTTTCCCGGCACCGATCGTGAATTCGCCGTGCAGGAATCGGTCTTCACCCGCCACGGCACCGATCGTGTGCTGCGCTTCGCCTTCGAACTGGCCAAGAGCCGCCCGAAGAAACATCTGACCTCGGCGACGAAGTCCAACGGTATTTCGATCACGATGCCGTACTGGGACGAGCGGGTGCGGGCCGTGGCGGAAGCCTATCCCGGGATCCGTTGGGACCAGTACCACATCGATATTCTGACTGCGCATTTCGTGCTGAACCCGGACCGGTTCGACGTGGTGGTGGCCTCCAATCTGTTCGGTGACATCCTCTCGGATCTGGGCCCCGCCTGCACCGGGACCATCGGCATCGCACCGTCCGGCAACATCAATCCCGAGCGACGGTATCCGTCCGTGTTCGAGCCGGTTCATGGATCGGCTCCCGACATCGCGGGACAGGGCCTCGCCAATCCGATCGGGCAGATCTGGTCCGGCGCGATGATGCTGGAGCATCTCGGTGAGCGCGAGGCCGCGGCGGAGATCGTCGCGGCCATCGAGCGTGTGCTTCCGGAACAATCGCTGCGCACGCGCGACCTCGGTGGCACGGCCGACACGACGGCCTGCGGCCGGGCGGTTGAAGAGGCGATCGGCTAGGAGAGGGGATCATGCGGCCCGTCGTCATCACGGTGGCGATCACCGGTTCGGTCGCCCGCAAGGCCGATAACCCGACCGTCCCGATCACGCCGGCCGAGCAGATCGAATCGACTCAGGCCGCCTACGAAGCGGGCGCATCGCTCGCCCACATCCATGTGCGCGACGACGACGAGAGCCCCTCCCACGACCCCGACCGCTTCGCTCGGGTGCAGGAGGGGATACGCCGCCACTGCCCGGGGATGATCGTCCAGTTCTCGACGAGCGGTGCGGAGCCGGACGCCGACCTGCGCGGCGCTTGCCTCGATCATCATCCGGACATGGCCTCGCTCACGACGGGCTCGACCAATTTCGCGGGTGGCATCTACCAAAACCCTGCGTCGCTCTACACGGCGCTGGCCAACCGGATGCGCGCGAGCGGCGTTCGGCCCGAGATCGAGGTTTTCGATCTCTCGCATCTCCACAATGCCCGCCGCTTGATCGATGCGGGCCTCGCTGATGCGAGGGCGCACATTCAATTCGTGCTGGGGATTGCCGACGCCATGCCGGCTGATCCCGTGGCGCTGGACTTACTGCTCGCCGAGGCGCGGCGCTTGCTGCCGCAGGCAAGCTGGGGCGCCTTCGGCATCGGCCGCTTCCAGCGCGAAGCCATCGGTTGGGCGCTCGAGCGCGGCGCGACCGGCATTCGCACCGGACTGGAAGACAATATCCGCCTCTCGAAATCCGAACTTGCTGACGGCAACGCTTCGCTCGTCCGCTTGGCGGTCGAACTCTGTGCCGAACACGATGCGCGACCCGCTACGCCCGCGGAGGCGCGCGCTCTGTTGCATCTCGCCTGATCGCCGTCGCGCGAATGTGACGGCACGGCCATCGGAAGTCGGGTGCGTCCCGGCCATTACCCTACCAATCGGTAGGTTGAAGTGAGCCGCATGACCATCACATGCGCTCCCCCCGCTTCAGACGGGCCATTCGGTACGCCAGCGCGGTTGGTGCTTGGGGACGGTCATGGACCGGCCCTCGCGGTCGAGGATTTCACGGCGGGACCGGTGCATGACGGGCATGTCGGGGGCGGCGCGTCGCCGCCTGAATTGCGGTGCCCCTTCATCAGCGTCGGTGTCACGCCGTTTCTCGGCTTTTCGGTCCTCTACGATACACAACGCTCGGGTCTCGCGGTGCGACCCCGAGCGCCGATACCCGGCGGCCCGGTGACATTTCTCCCGCAATGACGAACATCAGCGTCGGCCTCCGGATTTGAGCGTGATGTTTGATCTTTAGCCAAACCCGTATTTCAGAAGAATAAGCATTGAGCGCAGTGACTATCGCAAGCTCTGCGTTTCCGGGCGAGTTATTGCCAAGGTTCCCCCGCCAAAAGCGCAAAAACTGAGCATTGACGGAACGCTTTCTACGCACTGGCCGTTGCGAGGCCGGTTTCCGCGCCGTGCGTGGCGTCGGGTAGAGGACAGGGACCACGATGAGCAAGTTCTTACGCAGCACGGCCACGGCGGCCATCCTCGTACTCGGTGCGGCGACCGCCTTGGCCCAGGGCGGCGGCGCTGGCGGTGGGGCTGGCGGCGGAGCCGGTGGTGGCGCGGGCGGTGGTGCTGGTGGCGGCGCAGGCGTCGGTGCTGGTGGTGCCGGCGGCGGGGCTGCCGGTGGCGGAGCCGGCGGCGCGGGCGGCGGAGCCGGTGGCGGCGCGATGCGCGGCGGTGAGGCCGGCGGCGCGGGCGGCGCCGGTGGTGCCGGCGGCGGGATGCGCGGTGGCGATTCTGGCGGTTCTAGCGGAGCCGGTGGCGCAATGCGGGGTGGTGAGCCCGGCGGTGCGGGCGGTGCGACCCGCAGCGGTGCGCCGGGCGAGAAGGGTGCACGCGGTGGTCAGAACGCCGGCGAACGCGGCGGCCAAGACGCGGCGGGTGAGCGTGGTGGCCGCGACGGTGCCGAGCGGGGCGGCAGGGACGGTGCCGAGCGCGGCGATCGCAACGGCCGCGATGGTGCCGAGCGTGGCGACCGCAACGGTCGCGATGGCGCCGAGCGCGGTGATCGCAATGGTGCCGAGCGGGGTGATCGCGGTGGCCGTGACGGCGCCGAGCGCGGTGACCGCGGTGGACGCGGCAACGTCTCCGAGGCTCGTGGCGCGACGCGGAGCTTGAATACGACGCAGCGCACCGAGTTCCGCCAGTCGATCACCAGCACCAACGTCCGGTCGGTCAGCAACGTCAATTTCTCGCTGAACGTGGGCACGGCGATTCCGCGGTCGGTCTCGCTGCACCCGCTCCCGCCGACGATCCTGACGCTGGTCCCGGCTTATCGCGGATTCCAGTTCATTCTCGTGCGGGACGACATCGTCATCATCGACCCGGACACCTACGAGATCGTCGACGTCATCCCGGGCTGATCCGACTTCAATAGCCGATCAGGGCGGCGGGGCTTCGGCTCCGCCGCCTTTTTTTATGCCGTCCACGCAGCGCATCGACAGCATCACACGGCCAAGCCGGCACTTGCAGAACAGGATAGGAACGTCTAGCCTGTTCGCGATTTGTTTTCCACGATCCGGCGGCGGCTATGCCGCACGCGACAGCAGGTGCCGCATGCTGACCCGCAAGCAACTCGAACTCCTTCAATTCATCCAGTCACGGATGCAGGAGAGCGGCGTACCTCCGTCGTTCGACGAGATGAAGGATGCTCTCGACCTGAAGTCGAAATCGGGCATCCACCGGCTCATCATGGCGCTCGAGGAGCGGGGCTTCCTGCGTCGGCTGCCGAATCGAGCGCGTGCCCTCGAAATTCTGCGGATGCCGGAGGCACCCGCCGCCAAGCCAGCTGTTCCGACAGCCGAGCTGCGCCGCTTCACGCCGAGTGTGGTCGAGGGCGGACTTGCCGGTAAGCCGGTCGCGCCGAAGGCTCCTCTGCTGCAAGCGCAGGACGGCGAGGGCCGACCGGTCATCGTGCCGGTGATGGGCCGCATCGCCGCCGGTACGCCGATCTCGGCGATCGAAAGCCAGAGTCACACGATTGCGATGTCGCCCGATTTTTTGGCCGGTGGTGAGCATTACGCCCTCGAAGTCCGCGGTGACTCGATGATCGAGGCCGGTATCCTCGACGGCGACTTGGTGGTGATCCACAAGCAGGAAACCGCCAATAACGGCGATATCATCGTGGCCCTGATCGACGACGAGGAGGCGACGCTGAAACGCCTGCGCCGTCGCGGCTCCTCGATTGCGCTCGAGGCGGCAAACCCTGCCTACGAAACCCGGGTTCTCGGACCGGACCGGGTCCGCATCCAAGGCAAGCTCGTCAGTCTCGTGCGCCGTTACTGAAGCGAGTCCATCTCCGTAACGCCGGGATCTACGGCTGATCCTGTCTCTGGTGAGGCTGGATTGGTCGCTGGCGCCACAGCGACCGGTCGAGCTTGCCAAGGCTGTGGCGTCTGACTGCTACGGGCCGTGACAATCTCGGGATGGGGTGCCCCAAGCCGGATCGCTGTCGCTCCGTGTGTTTCAAGATAATTTTTGTCGATTCTCAGGGGTGCGCGACAGTTCGGTGGCGGCCTCAATCGGCTGATGAGGATATCGGCACGGGCGCAATCTTCTTCAAAGGCGCGTTTGTCGAGCACCAGCGCGACCGTCCGTCCATCGAAGGTGGTCATCGTGCAGCCGAGTCTGTCACAACGAGGTTCGGGGCCTCCGTTGAGAGAGGCGGCCGAGCGAGCATCACCGTCGGCTTTCAACCATTGTTCGAGCACGAAGGTCGGCGGACGCCCGAGTACAGCAAGGCGTCCATCCGTCCCTCGGATCGCCGCTCCGGCGCCGTCGCGATCGATGTAGAGGTCGAAGCGCGCCGGTGTTGCAGCGGCGGCAAGGCCGATTGCTGCGGGCAAGATAGCGAGCCCGCGCAGACGTGAAACCGGCAAGGTCGCGAGCAGCAGGGCTAGCGCCAGCAGCACCAACGCGCCAGCGCCAAACGCCGGGAGTACGACCGTCGATTGGCCGAAGCCCGTGATCCATTCCGAGATGTCGAGCATCCCGCGAACGGCGAGGCCCATGACCCACCAGACCGGCCGGTCGAGGGCAAAGGGATAGGCGATCATCCCCAGGACCGCGGCGGGCATCACCGCGAGCGAGACGAGCGGAAGCGTCAGCGCATTGCCAATGAGGCCGAAGGGCTGGATGGTCTGGAAATGGTAGGTCGCGAAAGGCGCTGTCGCAAACTGAGCAACCAACGTCGTCGCGAGCGTGCCGACGCCGACAGCCAGACATCGTGAGATGATACGCAACAGCGCTGAATCGCGCTCCCGTCGAAACGACGCTCCATCGAGGAGGGGCGCACAGGCGATCAGTCCGGCCACGGCCGCAAACGACATCTGGAAGCTCGGACCAAGCAGCGCTTCAGGTTCACGGGCGAGGGCGAGGATCGCGGCGAGGGCAAGATTGCGCATGCTGAGCGCCGGCCGGTCGACCAGAACCGCGCCCAACATGACCAAGGTCATGATGAGAGCACGCTCGGCGGCGACGTCCCAGCCGGAGAAAGCGCAATAGGCGGTCACGCCGACCATCGCGGTGCCGGCCGCTATCTTCTTGATGGGGAAGGCAAGGGCAAGGATCGGTACCAGGGCGAGGCCGGCCCGGACCAACCAGAACACCACGCCGGCCGCGAGCACCATGTGCAATCCGGAAATGGAAACGACGTGATAGATACCGGCCGCCCGTAATACGCGGTTGGTCTCCTCCGTAATTAGGCCGCGCTTGCCCGTCACGAGCGCCGCCGCGACCGCGCCGGCCTGACCACCGATCGCGTCCGCGATGCGCCGAGTCAGGTGATTGCGGGCCTCGTCGATCGAGGCCGCCATTTTGAGCGCGAACGGAAGGGGGATCGTTCGCGGTGCGATCTCCACCTTGCCGCTGAGCGAGCCGACCGCACCGATGCCCCGAAAATATGCATCACGGGCAAAGTCGTAGCCACCCGGCCGGGCCGCTTCCGGGGGCGGGAGCAAGCGCGCTGTGGCGCGGATCGTATCGCCCGGCCGCACGGACTGCCCGGCCTTGTATGAAACGCGGACCCGGCGTGGCTGAGCCGCCGCGGTGAGGTCGCCGAAGCTCTCGACACGGACGATCAACCGGGCGCCGCCCTCGCGTTCCTCCAGCCCCTCGACCACGCCGACGAGTGGCGCAATCATGGTGCGGGCGAGGATCGGCCCGGCGACGGAGTTCACGCGCCAGACGCAAGCGGCGAAGCCGAGAAAGGCCGTGCCCAGTCCCAAGACAAGCGCGAGCCAGGCTGGCCGGGCCTGCAGGAGCGGAGTCAGCCCAAGGCAAAAGCCGGCCGCAACGAGCGGAGCGGCGAGCGTGGGTGTCCCGTCGGTGCCCGTGAAGTAGACGAGGATCCCGATCCCGAAGGCGACGGCAAGCCAGGGGAACAACCGCCTCTGTTCGCCTTCGCGGTCCAGTCCCAGCCGAAACTCACCGGCGGCGAGCGCCAAGAGACGGGAGGGCGTTGGGACGCGGTCGGCGAAGAGGGCGGGACGCGTCACCCGCAGCGCCCTTCCGCCGTTTCTCGCCATCCGGCCGAACTCCGCTCCCTGCGCCGTGCCGACCCGGAAAGCGCCGGTGACGAATTCTTAACGCATCCGCATCCTCGTGCTACACGCCCGCCATGGAGCGGCGACCGCCGCCCTCCCGAAATTTCAGGTTTTCAAGAACATCGATGTCGGCACCCGTCGTCACGCGCTTTGCGCCCTCGCCCACGGGCTACCTCCATATCGGCGGCGCGCGCACGGCCCTGTTCAATTGGCTCTATGCCCGCCGCTTCGGCGGACGGATGCTGCTGCGAATCGAGGACACCGATCGCGAGCGCTCGACGCAGGGCGCCATCGACGCGATTCTCGACGGCATGCGCTGGCTCGGCCTCGATTGGGACGGCGAGGTGATCTACCAATTCGCCCGCGCCGAGCGGCATCGCGCGGTTGCCGAGAGCCTGCTGGCGTCCGGCCATGCCTATCATTGCTACGCCACCGCCGAAGAGCTGACGCAGATGCGCGAGACGGCGCGCGCCGAGGGCCGGGCGCCGCGTTATGACGGCCGCTGGCGCGACCGCGATCCGTCCGAGGCGCCGGCCGGCGTGAAGCCGGTGATCCGCCTGCGCGCCCCGCTCGAGGGCGAGACCGTGGTGGATGACGGGGTGCAGGGCCGCGTCACCTGGGCCAATCGCGATCTCGACGACCTCGTACTGCTTCGTTCCGATGGAACCCCGACCTACATGCTCGCCGTCGTGGTGGACGACCACGACATGGGCGTGACGCAGATCATTCGCGGCGACGACCACCTCACCAACGCCGCGCGCCAAAGCCAGATCTATCGGGCACTCGGCTGGGACGTTCCGGCCATGGCGCATATCCCGCTGATTCACGGTGCGGACGGAGCCAAGCTCTCGAAGCGTCACGGCGCGCTCGGCGTCGAGGAATACCGCGACCGCGGCTACCTGCCCACGGCGCTCCGCAACTACCTTGTCCGTCTCGGCTGGAGCCACGGCGATCAGGAGGTCTTCTCGACGGAGGAGATGATCGCGGCGTTCGATCTGAAGGCGATCGGCCGCTCGGCGGCGCGTTTCGACTTCACCAAGCTCGAAAGCCTCAATGGCCTCTACATACGCGGCAGCGACGACGCGGCCCTCGTCGCGGCGATCGAGGCAATTCTCCCCGCACGCGGCCCGGAGCGCGGCCTGCCGACCACCCTTTCCCCCGAGCTTCGCGAAAAGCTCGTAGCCGCGATGCCGGGGCTGAAGGAGCGCGCCAAAACTCTCGTGGAGCTGCTCGACAGCGCCTATTACCTCTACGCCCCCCGTCCGCTGGTGCTCGATGCCAAAGCGGACGCCCTGCTCGCCGGTGACGCGGCGGAGCGTCTGCGGAGCTTGATCCCGGCGCTCGAAAACCTGCCGGAGTGGAACGCGTCGGCGACGGAGAGCGCCGTGCGCCGTTACGCCGAAGAGGCGGGAATCAAACTCGGCCAAATCGCCCAGCCGTTGCGAGCCGCGCTCACCGGCCGAGCGACCTCGCCGCCGGTCTTCGACGTCCTGGCGGTCCTCGGGCGCGACGAATCGTTGGCGCGCCTGCGGGATCGCGTCGCGGGCTGATTTCGAACCGCGAAGCGGTGACAAATGGGCCCGGTTCTCGCATCTGCGAAGGACGAAAGGCACCCGCCCGTTGCTGGGTCGGGGCCGATCCGCTAACCCGGTGTTCCAGTGAGCAGGCGCAGCTTTCCGCTGCGGCGCCACAACGGATCGGGAGGCGGTTCGGCTTCCGATCCGGTGTTGTCCCCGTCGCGAGAAAGGACCGCGTTCCCATGAGCGCCTCCCCCAGCACCATCATCGTGGGTGACAAACACGTCGAGCTCCCCGTCAAATCCGGTACCATCGGACCCGACGTGGTCGATATCGGCAAGCTTTACGCTCAGACCGGCAAATTCACCTTCGATCCGGGCTTTACCTCGACCGCTTCCTGCGAATCGAAGATCACCTACATCGATGGCGACGAGGGCGTGCTGCTGTATCGCGGCTATCCCATTGAGCAGCTGGCCGAGCAGGGCGACTTCCTAGAAACGGCTTATCTGATGCTGTTCGGCGAGCTGCCGACCGCCGCCCAGAAGGCCGATTTCGATTACCGGGTCACGCGCCACACCATGGTGCACGACCAGATGAACCGCTTCTTCCAGGGCTTCCGCCGCGACGCCCACCCGATGGCGGTGATGGTCGCCTGCGTCGGCGCGCTCTCGGCCTTCTACCACGACTCGACCGATATCTCGGACGAGTCGCAGCGGATGATCGCCAGCCTGCGCATGATCGCCAAGATGCCGACGCTGGCCGCCATGGCCTACAAGTACACCATTGGCCAGCCGTTCGTGTATCCGAAGAACGATCTCGACTATACGTCGAACTTTCTGCGGATGTGCTTCGCTGTGCCTTGCGAAGAGTACGTGATCAATCCGATCTACGCCCGCGCGCTCGATCGGATTTTCATCCTCCATGCCGATCACGAGCAGAACGCGTCGACTTCGACGGTGCGCCTGGCCGGCTCCTCGGGGGCCAATCCGTTCGCCTGCATCGCCGCCGGCATTGCCTGCCTGTGGGGACCGGCCCATGGCGGCGCCAACGAAGCGGCACTCAAGATGCTCATGGAGATCGGGCATCCGGAGAACGTGCAGAAATACGTCGCTAAGGCCAAGGACAAGAACGATCCTTTCCGCCTCATGGGCTTCGGCCACCGGGTCTACAAGAATTACGACCCGCGTGCTCGTATCATGCAGAAAACCACTCACGAGGTGCTCAACGAGCTCGGGATCAAGGATGACCTGCTCGAAGTGGCGGTGCAGCTCGAGCAGATCGCGCTGAAGGACGAGTACTTCATCGAGAAGAAGCTCTACCCGAACATCGACTTCTATTCGGGCATCACCCTGAAGGCCCTCGGCTTCCCGACCTCGATGTTCACCGTGCTGTTCGCCCTGGCCCGCACGGTCGGTTGGATCGCGCAATGGGCCGAGATGATCGAGGATCCGTCGCAGAAGATCGGCCGCCCGCGTCAGCTCTATGTCGGCCCGGACCGGCGCGATTACGTCGGTATCGGTCAGCGCGGCTGAGGCCTTACGGGCCGCGCCCCTGCGGCGCGGTCCCTGCTCGTCAAATCGGTTCCGCCTCCGGAACTTGGCCGCTCCTCTGACGCCTTCACCGGCATATCGGTGCGCTGGAAGCGCCGAACGCACGGAAGGAGACGGCCGTGGCGCAGCAGATACCGGTCAGCCCGCAGGCGCGAGCCGACGATCCGCGGGCGGATGCCGAACGAGGCGACCATACTCACGCGGTCGCGTCCGACCTCGCCTATCGCCGATTGGTTCTGGCCAACGTCGTCTTCGTGGGCGAGCCTGATGCGGGTGACCGGGGCTGGGTGCTGGTCGATGCCGGCATCCCCGGCTCGGCCCCTGCGATCCGCGACGCCGCCGAAGCTCGCTTCGGTCGCGATGCCCGCCCTGCGGCGATCGTCCTGACGCACGGTCACTTCGACCATGTCGGGGTTCTCGAAGATCTAGCGCGGGAGTAGGACGCGCCGGTTTTCGCCCACGCGCTGGAGCGACCCTATCTCGACGGGAGCGCGTCCTACCCGCCGCCGGATCCCAGTGTCGGTGGCGGGCTGATGGCGCGTCTCTCGCCGCTCTATCCGACAAGTCCGGTCGATGTGTCGGAACGCCTGCAAACGCTTCCCGCCGACGGAAGCGTGCCGCCGATGCCGGGTTGGCGCTGGATCCACACGCCCGGTCATTCGCCCGGTCACGTGTCGTTCTGGCGCAGGGCCGACGGCAGCCTGATCGTCGGCGACGCGTTCGTGACCACGGCGCAGGAATCGGCCTATGCCGTCGCGACTCAGGCGCCGGAAATCCACGGCCCGCCGATGTACCTGACGACCGAGTGGGATACCGCCGCATCATCTGTGCGGACGCTCGCAGCCCTCAAGCCGGAGCGCGTCATCACTGGCCATGGTCGCCCACTCGCCGGACCCGATATGCGGCGCGGCCTCGATGCCCTCGCCCGGGATTTCGAGCGCGTTGCCGTCCCGGAAAGCGGTCGCTACGTCGAGATGCCGGCCCGGGCCGAAGATGGCTCAGCCTATCGCGCGCCGTGAGATCCGTCTCAGCGACAGCGACAGCGGCAGGGGAGGGCGGTTCGTTCCCGGTCGCTGCCGGAGTTCTGCTCGGCCTCGGCCTCGGCGGGTTCTTCGATGGCATCGTCCTGCATCAGGTGCTGCAATGGCATCACATGCTCAGCTCCTAGTACCCAATCGATTCGATCGAGAACCTGCAGCGCAACACGCTGTGGGACGGCGTCTTTCACAGCGCCGCCTACGTCTTCGTCGTGCTCGGACTGTTCGTGTTGTGGCGCCGTGCCCATCGACAGCACCGACGCTGGTCATACCGGGTGCTGGTCGGCAGCCTCCTCATAGGATGGGGCTTGTTCAACCTGATCGAGGGGTCGATCGATCACCATTGGCTCGGCGTGCATCACGTCAACGAGCGGGTCGACCGGGTGCAGTGGCTGTATTGGGACCTTGGGTTCCTCGGCTGGGGCCTCGCCATGCTGCTCAGCGGTTGGTGGCTCGTCCGGCGGGGGAGGGGGCTGTGACCGCGCCGTTGCGAGTCCTGCCCTGGCTCGGGCTGGCAGCAGCCCTCGGCGTCGCGACCATGCCGGCCTGGAAAGTGTTGCTGTTGGGGGTGGAGCCGAGTCTCGAAGAGCTTCTCGCCCTGCGTTGCGCGCCGCCGTAACGGCGACGCCCCCACATGCCGGTCGCGCCCGCAGAATTCCGGTCCGCCGTCGGCAAGCGGCCCAGGATGACCGATCCCGCCGGGAAAGAGGGCCACGTTGTGAGCCAACCCATCACGAGTGAACCCACCAAACCCGGAGACGACGCCCCGCCCGGAACTCCCGGCAGCGGCGAGAATCTCTGCCGATCCTGCGCTGGCTCGGGCCGGACGGAAGCAGGCGCGTGTCCGGATTGCAAAGGCACCGGAAAGGTCACAACCGGCATCGGTGGCGGCTGAGCTTGCAGCTCACGCCTGGAACGACAGGACTGCCCGTGTTCCGGTTCGGCCCGGAGCGTAGGTGAGGGCGGAGCGCAGGTTCGAGGCCATCGCTCGGATGATCCGGGAGCCGAGCCCGGTGCCCTTCGCCTCGCCTTCGCCGGTCCAGCCGACGCCGTCATCCTCGACCGCCAGCGAGAGGGTGTCCGGATCCTGACGCTCCACCGTGACCCGGATCTCCCCCGAAGTCTCTGCCGGGTAGGCGTATTTGTAGGCGTTGGTGACGAGTTCGGTGACGACGACGCCGAGGGACACCGCCTTGTCTGTCGCGAGCCGAATCGGCTCGGCTCGGAGGCGGATGGCGTGGTCGCGCCCCGAGGCCTTCATGGCGAGCTGCAATTCCTCCACGAGGCCGCTCAGATAAGCGTCGAGTTCCACCGCCTCGACATCCTGCGAGGTGTAGAGGCGCCGATGAATGCCGGCGATGGCCGAGATGCGGTTCTGCATCTCTTCCAGGGCGTCTTTGGCGGCCGGATCCTTGACCGCACTGGTCTGCATGCGGGCGAGCGCCGCCACCAATGTCAAGGAATTGGCGACGCGATGATTGACCTCGCGCAGCAAAAGCTCGGCGCGGTCACGGGCTTCCCGAACCGCTGCCTCGGCACGCTCCTTGTCCCGCCGCAAAGCCTCCGCGCGCAAAGCCGTATCGACCGCCTCGCCCAGCAACTCGCGAAACTGGCCCTGCACATCCTTCCAAACGTAATCGACCGCTCCCGCCTTGAGGGCGGCGACCGCCACGCGGCTGTCCTCGGAGCCGGTGACGTAGACCACCGGGGGAGCGTCCGGCAGGGCGCGAATATCCGGCAGGAGATCGAGCCCGGTCTGCCCCGGCATGTGATGGTCGAGGGCCACCAGGTCGATGCCGCCCTCGCGCAGCCGTGCGAGCCCCGCACCGCAATCGAGGACGACCTCGACGGCGTAGCCACGACTCTGAAGCGCCCGTTGCACGAGGCGGCCAAGGCCCGGATCGTCATCGATGTAGAGGATGCGGCCGGCGGCCGGGGCAGGCGACCCGCTCATGAGTTCTCGGGCACTTGCATCACCGAGAAGAACAGTCCGAGCTGACGGATCGCGTTCGAGAAGCCTTCGTAGTTGACCGGCTTGGTGATGTAGACGTTGGCGCCGAGATCGTAACAGCGTTGGACTTCGCGGGCGTCGTCGGTGGTCGTCAGAACCACGACCGGCGAGCGGCGGGTATGCGGATTGGCCTTGATCCGCTCGAGAATGTCGATGCCGGTCATATCCGGAAGGTTCAGGTCGAGCAGGACGAGCAGATGACGCCGTGCGCTCGCCTCGCCGGTGCCGCCCGGCCCGAGCAGGTAGGCGAGCGCAGAGGTGCCGTCGCGGAAGGGAACGATCTCGTTGTTCACGCCCGCGCGGCGGATGTTGCGCTCGATCAGGCGGGCATGACCTTCGTCGTCCTCGATCATTACGATGCAGACGGGGTGCACGGCGGTCTCCATCGTCATTCGGCGGCGAGCCGCGTCACAGCGGCCTCCATCCGATTGCCTGTAACCGTCCCGCGGGGCAGCGTCACCGTGAACGTCGTGCCCGTACCCAGCGTCGAGGACAGCTCGATGCGGCCATCCAGCGCCCGCACCAGGGCCTTCACATGGGCAAGGCCAATTCCGTCGCCGGGTTGATCCTGCGCACCGGAGCGGCGGAACAACTCGAAGACGCGGGCATGATCCTTCGTTGCGATGCCGCGGCCATTATCCGAGACGACGAAACGCACCCGGTTGCCCGGCGCCGGCTTCGCCGCGATCTCGATGCGCCCCGGCCGGGCGGGATCGAGGTATTTCAGAGCGTTGTCGACGAGATTGCCGAAGATCTGCTCCACCGCGAGGCGGTCGGCGGCGATGGTCGGCATGCCCTGCGCCACCGTGACGATCGCGCCCCGCCGCTCGGCCTGATGGCGCTGGGCATCGACGATGCCCTGGAACAGCGCGGTCGTGTCGATGGGCTCGGCGTCGAAGCGGCGTCTTCCCTCACGGGACAGTTTGAGAATCGCCGCAATCAGACCCTCCATCTTGGTGATCGCCGCGCTGATGAAACCCAGTGCCTCGGCCATATCGGTATCGATCCGCTTGGCCTGCGGATGGTCTCCGAGCGCCGCGCGGATGTCCTCGCGGGTCGCCTCCAATTCGCTGGTGAAACCCATCACGTTGACGAGGGGCGCCCGCAAATCGTGGCTCACGATATAGGCGTAGCGCTGAATCTCCTCGTTCGACTCGCGCAACTCGGCTTCGGCCTCCCGCTGCTCGGTGATGTCGGTATGGACGCCGACCCATTCGCGGATTTCACCGTGCGGATCCAGAACGGGGATCGCCCGGATGGCGAAATGGCGCCAGGTCCCGTCCTTGGCCCGAACTCGATGCTCGTGGACGAAGGTTCGGCGCTCCGCGACCGTTCGATTCCATTCATCGATGCTCGCTTGCCGGTCGTCGGGGTGGACGGCCTCGGCCCAACCATAGCCTTCATATTCGGCGCGCGACTGGCCGGTCAGGGCCGACCATCCGGGCTGTTCCCCGGCCATGCGGCCCTGCGGGTCGTTCGTCCAGAGCACACCGCGCACGGCTTGGATCGCGGCGCGGAAGCGTTCCTCGCTCGCGCGCAGCTCGCCCCCGACTCTTTGTTGATCGACCGAGGAAGCGAGGATCGCGAGAAACAGGATGACGAAGGTGGCACCCGCGACGGCGAGCGCGAGGTTCTGCTGATCCACGCTCGTGGCAGCGACATGGGCTGCGTGCGCCCCGCCCACCTCCGCCGTCAAGGTTGCCGCCGCCATTCCGGTATAGTGCATGCCCGCCACGGCCGCGCCCATGAGGCAGGCGGCACCGAGCTTCTGCCAGGGACTGCCGGTGCGGAAGGTGAGCCAGAGGGCAGCGGTCGCCGCCGTGATCGCGATCGCGACCGAAAGGGCGACGATCGGTACACTGAAGGCGAGATTGCCGTGCACCTGCATCGCCGCCATGCCGGTGTAGTGCATCGCGGCCACCCCGATTCCCATCAGGGGGCCGCTGATGAGGATATCGCGGTCACGGGCGCCTTCCCGGGCGACGAAGGCGAGAGCGAGGCCGGTGACGCTGATGGCGATGGCAAGCGAGAGGATCGTGAGCCCGAGATGGTAGCTGGCCGGTAGCCCCATCTCGAACGCCAGCATGCCGACGAAATGCATCGACCAGATGCCACCGCCCATCGCCAGGGCAGACCCTGCGAGCCAGGCGAACCGCAGCTTCGGATCGGCGCTGCGAACCCGCCCCCCCAGGTCGAGGGCCGTGTAGGACGCGAAGACCGCGATGGCGATCGACAGGGCGACGAGCGCCGGATTGTAGCCTGTTGGGACCATCGCCATCGGGTTCGGGTGGAATTGCGAACGCCGTCCGAAGCTACAAAATCACACGCGGAGGCGCCATCGCGATCAGTGATGGCGCGAGGGTACGATCGTGTGAGAAAGGAATTTTCCGCGCGACCTGAGCTTCCTCGGATTAGGCTCGATTGTCTTGCGGCTGGAAGCGGGCACCGATCATTTCATCTTCGCGCCAGATGACACGGCAGACGGTCGCGGCCGGAAGACACGAGGCAACCAGCAGGAACACGTCGGGGATGATAGCGGCGTCCGGCAGGGTGATCCGCACACCCCCGTTCGAGACATCATGCACGAGGCAACCGACCGAGCTGTGCTCGTCAAGCGCGATCAATCCAGCCTCGCCGACACGGAGGCGCGGTTCTGCTCGCTGCTCTGCACTGGTCACCATGGTCCGTCCAAGATCGCTCATCGGCCCTCGAACTCGCAGGTCGGCGTCAAGGAGAGGCTGACGGCATGCATCGAATTGCGTGCATCTCTCACAATTCCTGTGACTGTGAGCGTATTCGTCGCGAAGTCGTGCTGAAACTGGGCCGGGGATGATCGAATTAACCGCTCACGATGCTCACACCGCGCGAGTGCGATAGAGCTGTCGATCGGTTTGTTAGGGACATGATCATGCGTCTCCCGGTTTTCACTGCCGCCGCTCTCGCCGCTCTGGGCGCGGGTGCTGTCGGAGCCCAAGCCCAGCCCTTCGAGGGACCGCCCGGACGTTATCCGCCCGGAACGATCATCCAGCGCCAGACCAACACCACGGGCAACAGCGTCGATTACGTCATCGCGCCGGGTCCGACCGGTGCCGACACCATCACCACGAATTCCGCGGCCGGTGGCAATGCCGGGCAGCCCGAGCGGGCGATCCCGCAGGGGAGCGGGGGCGGCGGTACGGGCGGCAGCGCACGCTGACGAGACGGCGATCAGCCGTGGCGTTCCGCTCCGAGACTCCGCCACCCCCGGCCGACCGCATACCCGAGGCGCCCCCCGCTTCATCCAGGCCGACAATAGCGCAGCTCAAAGCGGAGATCGATTCCGGCGCCACCGGCGACAAGATTGCAGCTCATGATCCTGGCCTTTCGCCGCTGGGTACCGATGACGAGGCGGCGGGCCGCCCCCCCGAGCCGGCCCGTGTCGCGCGGGCCCGTGAACAGGAGACCCATCCGCGTCGACGCCGAGCGGCGCGGATGAACACCGCTCATGGCCGTAATCGCTGGGTCATGCCCCTCTATGCGGGAGTCGTCGTGGCGATTGCCCTCTTAATAGGGCTTGGCCTCTGGATCCTGCCGTAGCAGATCGGCCATCGGTCGGCGGCGCTTCAACCCTTCTTCCGCAGGGGTCTGACAAACCCTCCCGCCGCGTCCTGGAAGCCGGTTGCACGGCAAAATGCCTCCAGTGTCGGTGCGTCCGGTGCCGTGAGACATTGGAGATCGTCGCAGCCGGCCATTCGCGCGGCCTGCGACGCCGACTTCAGAAGCTGGCGACCAATCCCCCGGCGGCGGTCGTCAGGCGCCACCAGCAGGGTGGTGATCTGGGCGACTGGGGCGTCGCTCGAGAGTGCCGGATACCAATGCAGGACGACGATCCCGCTCGGCGGGCCCCATTCCAGGGCGAGTAGGGCTGTCCCCGTTTGATGACGGAGAGTTTCGAGGCGTTGCGCCAAGACGGATGCAGCAACGGGATGACCGGCGTTCAGCAGCATCTCCGCGAGACCGGGCGCATCGGCGGGCGTGGCGGTGCGAATTTCCAGGCCGTAACGGCGCCCCAAGCCCAACTCCGTGTGTCTGGTGATCGGACATGCGGTTCCCGCCCTGCAGCCACCGCCAAGCCGATCTTCGGCGAATGTGCGACGATGACGAACCAAGCTCGCCCTCGACCCTCATTGGGTTAGCACGAGATCGGGGGGAGGGGGGTTCAGATCACGCGGACCCTGGGCGCGCCATCCTCGACGCGCCCGATGATGGCCGCCTCGGTGAATCCGGCAGCCCGGATCGCCACGAGATGCGCTTCCGCCCGCTCGGGACGACAGGACACGAGGAGCCCGCCCGAGGTCTGCGGATCGGTCAGCAGGTGGCAGTGCCAATCCGGCATGCCCTCCGGCAGGATGACGGACTCGCCGTAGGCCGACCAGTTGCGACGGGAGGCGCCGGTGATGAAGCCGTCGCGGGCCAGGGTTTCGGCGTGGGTCAGCAGCGGTACGGCTGCCGCTTCAATCACCACCGTCAGACCGGCCCCACGGGCCAATTCGAGCCCGTGGCCGAGAAGACCGAAGCCCGTGACGTCGGTCATGGTATGAATGTCGGATTCGCGCGCGAGTTCGGCGCCGATCCGGTTCAAGCGCGTCGTCGTGGCGATGAATTCGTCGTAGCCGCCAACGGGCAAGGCGGCCCGCTTGATTGCTGCGGAGTAGATCCCGACACCGAGGGGCTTCGTCAGGATCAAGGCGTCCCCGGACCGCGCATCGGTGTTGCGGCGGACCTCGTCGCGCCGGCAGGTGCCGATGACTGCGAGCCCGTAGATCGGCTCCGGCGTGTCGATGGAATGACCGCCGGCGACCGGAATGCCAGCTTCGGCACAGAGGCTCGCACCGCCCTTCAGGATCTGCGCGATGATTTCGGGTGCGACCTTGCCCACGGGCATGCCGAGGATGGCGAGCGCCATGATCGGCTTTCCCCCCATGGCATAGATGTCGGAGATAGCGTTGGTGGCGGCGATGCGGCCGAAATCGTAGGGGTCATCCACCATCGGCGTGAAGAAATCGGTGGTGGCGATCACGCAGGTGCCGTCATCGAGAGCCCATACGGCGGCGTCGTCCGAGGTTTCGTTGCCGACGAGGAGACGCTCGAACGGGCCGGCCAGCGGTTGGTCGGCCAGCAAGGTGCGCAGCACGCCGGGATCGAGCTTGCAGCCACACCCACCGCCATGCGCCAGCGTGCTCAGGCGAACCGATGTCGCGTCCATCTCTCGCTCCCAGCACTGGCGGCTCGATCACCAATCGACACGTTTTAGGTTGTCGACGGCCTCTTGGAAGTGCGTCTTTGGCCGCGGCTGCCCGATGGTTGCTCGTGAAATGCTGCAATCGCGCCGAGCGGCATCTGCTATCTTTGGCGTGTGAAGCTTCGCTTACTCGCCCCAGATCCGGTCTTCTCGGCACAATCGCGTGACCGATGAGCCTGAGGCGCGAGCAGGTGATTGCTGGTTTCGAAGGAAATCGAAAGGCGATGAGCAGGACGCGTCTTCGTCAACAGTGCTTCGCGGTTTTCGCGCGCAGTCGAGAGCTGTGACGGGCACAGCTCCTGAACGCGCCAAGGCCCGCGCTGTGTGAGCGCGGGCCTTGGCGTGTCGGTTCGGTGATGGTGTTGTGTTTGGTTGCGACTTGGCGGCCGACTTCCACTCGCCGACATTCGGATCGTCGTAGGGACTCTTGCCGTCGAGCGAGAACACGATCACGCCGCCGCCCATCTGGGTGTAGTTGGCGAGCTTCTTGAACGCGCCCACCGCGCCGAGACCGGCGGTCGGGTCGGCGAGATCGAACACCAGACCGACGCCCGGCCAGCCGCCGACGCCGTAGTAGATGGCGACGTATTGCGTGCCCTTGTGGGAGTAGGTCATCGGGTAGCCGATGGCGCCGGACGGGATCTTGAACTTCCAGAGAAGGTCACCCGTGTCGGAGTCGCGCGCCTTCAGGTAGCCGTCGAGCGTGCCGTAGAAGACGAGGTCACCCGCAGTGGCCATGGTGCCGCCCCACACGGCGAAGCGCTCCATCTTCTCCCACTTATAGTCGCCGGTGATCGCGTTATACGCCTTGATCTGACCGAGACCTTCGTAGTTCTGACGGTCGCCCTTCGGGCCCGGATACATGTTCAACGTCGCGCCGACGAAGAACTGACCCGCACGGTAGGGCAGCATGAAGGGCTCCCAATCCATGCAGATGTGGTTGATGCCCATGAAGAAGAGTTCACGCTTCGGATCGTACGAATCGTGACCCTGGTTGTGGTAGCCCATCGCCGAGGGGCAGATATCCTTGGCGAGGTGGTCCATCCGGGTGCCGTATTCCGGATCGCGCACCGGCTGACCGGTCTTCAGGTCGACCGACTTGAACACGTTGACCGTGTCGTCGAGCTTGTTGGCCGAGACCAGCGTGCCGTCGGTGCGGTCGAGCGTGTAGACGATGCCGTTCCGGTCGGGGTGGGTCAGCAGCTTGCGGGCCTTGCCGTCCTTGTCCTTCTGCTCGGAGAGCATCATGACGTTGACGCCGGCATAGTCCCACTCGTCGTGCGGGGTCTTCTGGTAGCCGAACTTGGCTTCACCCGTATCGGCGTCGCGGCCGAAGATGGTCATGGTCCACTTGTTGTCGCCGGGACGCATGGTCTCGTTCCACGGCGCCGGGTTGCCGGTGCCGAAATAGATCAGGTTGGTGCCCGGATCGTAGGCGTACCAGCCCCAGTTGGTGCCGCCGCCGATCTTCCAGGCATCGCCCTCCCAGGTGCCGGTGCCCAGGCCCTTCTGGCCGTAATGGGCGTTCTTGACGTTGAAGTCGTCGGCCAGCAGCAGGTCCTTGTCCGGACCCGTGGCGTAGGCGCGCCACACTTGGCCGCCGGTCTTCACGTCGTAGGCGGTGAGGTAGCCGCGCACGCCGAGTTCGGCGCCCGAGGAGCCGATGATCACCTTGTCCTTCACGACGTAGGGGGCGATGGTCAGCGTCGAACCGACCTTGATGTCCGAGTTCTCGACCTTCCACACCGTCTCGCCGGTCTCGGCATTGAGGGCCACGACGTGGCCGTCGAGCTGCGTCTTGAGGATCAGCGACGGGGTCTTGCCGTCGCCGGGCCAGTAGGCGAGGCCGCGGTTCACAAGGTCACAGCAGGCGACGGCGCGGGCGGCGGGGTTCTGCTTCGGCTTGTCCTGCCACAGGATCGTGCCCGGATCGTCGAGGCCGAGGGCGAAGGTGTTGTTCGGGAACGAGGTGTGGATGTACATCTTGCCGTCGACGACGAGCGGCGCACCCTCGTGACCGTTCAGCAGGCCGGTGGAGAAGGTCCACGACGGCTTGAGCTGCTTCACGTTGCTCTTGTTGATCTGCTTCAGGTCGCTGAAGTTGTTCGAGTCGTAATTCTTGCCGGGCATCACCCAGTTGTCGTCGCTCTTCGACAGCTCGACGAGTTTGTCGTTGGCGAAAGCCCCGCTCGACAGGGCCACCGGCGCGAGCGCCAGCATCGCCAGTGCCGAGACCGATGTCACGTATCTGCTCATCCTGCGTCTCCTCGCTCAACCGCCACGCCTTTCGGCCTCGCGGCACCACTCAGATTTCACGTCCGAGGTTTCAGGCACGCTTCGAAGTCCAGCTGCGGCCCGCGGAGATTCTCTAAGCATTTCCTTAGAGCAGCGTGGCCTTATGAAAGACTTATTAGCGCTCCTTCGCCTATAGTTTCTAGGCTTTTATTGGAGTATATGTCTTTAGTCGGTCCGACATTTCTTGTCGGGAGCATATGGCAAACTTAAGTTTGCCGTCAGGCAGTGTGTGGAGTCTCTTGACCGACATCGCTCCGCGCGCCACGACTTTGGCTCAAGAGGCCCTCGTCGACGTGGCCGAACCGGATCGGGGGGAGGCATGGTGCCCATGGGAGGCGGTGGAACGGCCTTGTGGCGGCATCACAGCCGAGCGGCCATCGTCGTGCTGGCCGGATGGACCGCCGGGTTCTCCCTCCCGCCGGCCGGAGCGACCGACGGAATACGGGGATCCGATGTGGACGCGACCGGCGCGCTCTATCCGCGGGACGGGCGTCGCGACCTGCTGGCGGAGGATCGTCTCCGCTTCCCCGGGGCGGGCGTGCTGTGGTGCCGCCGCGCCGACGGGGTGCCCCGCAAGGCGGCGGCGGCGTGGCTGATCGGTGCGCCGACCCTTGTGATGCTCAACGCTCACAACTTCCGCAATCGCCAGCTCGAGACCACGCGGGTCGTCGCGGATTGCTACTTCCAGATCGGCGGGCGCAATTACGACTTCGTGCCCGACAGCCTGCATCTCGGCGTGGCGCGGGACGCGGAGCGGCTGCACATCACCGACGACTGGGCGCTCCTGCGCCTCGTTCAGCCCGCCGAGGCGCCGACCCAGCCCCTGCCCGAGGCGCCGCCGGATCTGGCGACCGGTGACCTGACGCTGCCGGTCACCATGGTCTCGCCGGGCGGCCATGGGAATTACCGCGGCGAGAGCAGCCTGGAGACCTGCGCGATCCGCCGCGTCGACCCGCCGACGGAGGGCGGCACCCGCCGCGCCCGCCACGATTGCAACGACGGCTATGGCGGCTCCGGCTCGGGCCTGTTCGACGAGGCGGGCCGGCTCGTCGCCATGCAGAGCGCCTCGCTCTCCATGAATTCACGCCACGCCTTCGATATCGAATTCCACTACGGCTCGGCGCTCCTCCTCGAGGGGGCGCTGCTGGAGGCCCTGCGGTCCGCCGCCAAGGAGACGGGCGGCGATCCGCGCCGGAAGGCTCCCTAGGGGTCGAGCCGCATCGCCAGCCCGGCGGCGGCCATGTGGGCCTTGGCCTCGCCGACGGTGTGTTGCCCGAAATGGAAGATCGAGGCGGCGAGCACCGCGCTCGCGCCGCCATCGCGCACGCCCGCCACGAGGTCGTCGAGCCCGCCGACGCCGCCGGAGGCGATGACCGGCACGCGCACGGCATCGGCGATCGCCCGCGTCAGGGCGAGGTCGTAGCCCGAGCGGGTGCCGTCCTTGTCCATGGAGGTGACCAGCAATTCGCCCGCCCCGCCCTCGGAGATCCGATGGGCGAACGCGACCGCATCGAGGCCGGTCGGGTTGCGCCCGCCATGGGTGAAGATCTCCCAGCGCGCCGGCTCCCCGGCGGCGGAGACGCGCTTGGCGTCGATCGCCACGACGATGCACTGGTCGCCGAACTTCTCCGCCGCCTCCGCCACGAGTTCGGGGTTCTTCACCGCCGCCGTGTTGATGCCGACCTTGTCGGCGCCGGCCAGCAGCAGGGTGCGCACGTCGGCGACGGTGCGCACGCCCCCGCCCACGGTGAGCGGCATGAAGCAGGCCTCCGCGGTGCGGCTCACCACGTCGAGCAGGGTGCCGCGGGCCTCGTGGCTCGCGGTGATGTCGAGGAAGCAGAGCTCGTCGGCCCCGGCGGCGTCGTAGGCCTTGGCCGACTCGACCGGGTCGCCCGCATCGCGCAGTTCGAGGAACTGCACGCCCTTCACGACGCGTCCGTCCTTCACGTCGAGGCAGGGGATGATGCGGGTCTTGAGCACGGGCGGCCTGCTGTTTCGGGGCGGCGGGAGCGGTTGACCGCCCGTCAGGACGCTTCGGCCGCGCGGGCGATGGCGGCGAGCGCCTCGGCCGGGTCGATCCGGCCATCATAGAGGGCGCGTCCGGTGATGGCCCCGGCCAGCACCGCGCAATCGGGCTCGAGCAGGCGGTCCACGTCGGCCATGGAAGCGAGCCCGCCCGAAGCGATGACCGGGATACGCACGGCCTGCGCCAGCGCCAGGGTCATCTCGATGTTGAGGCCCTTCAGGATGCCGTCGCGGGCGATGTCGGTGTAGATGATCGCGGCGACGCCCGCATCCTCGAAGCGGCGGCCGAGATCCTCCGCGGTCATGCTGGAGGTCTGGGCCCAGCCCTCCACCGCCACCCGCCCGTCCTTGGCGTCGATGCCGACGGCGATGCGGCCGGGATGGCGGCGGGCCGCCTCGCGGACGAAGGCGGGGTCGCGCACGGCGGCGGTGCCGATGATGACGCGGCTCACCCCCTTCTCGATCCAGCCTTCGAGGGTGCGCATCTCGCGCACGCCGCCGCCGAGCTGCACCGGCATCCGCACCCGCGCCAGGATCGCCTCGACCGCCTCGGCGTTGCGCGGCGCGCCGGCGAAGGCGCCGTCGAGATCGACCACGTGCAGCCAGGGGAAACCCTGGCGCTCGAAGGTGGCGGCCTGGTCGGCGGGGTCGTCGTTGAAGACCTTGGCCTGGGCCATGTCCCCCTGCACGAGGCGGACGCAGCGCCCTTCCTTGAGGTCGATGGCCGGAAACAGGATCACGCGTCAGCTCGTGTCGTTGGAGAAATTGGGGGGCGGGTCAGGGGCGCCAGCGCAGGAAATTGGCGATGAGCGCCAGACCGAGCCGCTGGCTCTTCTCGGGGTGGAACTGCGTGCCGGCCATGTTGTCCCGCGCCACCATCGCGGTGACGCGCCCGCCATACTCGGCATGCGCCACCACGTCCGCCGGCTCGGCGGGCGTCAGGGCGAAACTGTGGACGAAATAGGCGTGCAGGCCCTCGCCGCCGGTCGCGATCCCGTCGAGCAAGGCATGGGCGCGGTCGGCCACCAGCGTGTTCCAGCCCATATGCGGGATCTTGAGCGCCGGGTCGGCCGGCACGATCGGGCCGACATCGCCGGGAATCCAGCCGAGCCCCGCCGTCTCCTCGTATTCGAGGCCGCGGCTCGCCATGAGTTGCATGCCGACGCAGATGCCGAGGAAGGGCCGGCCGTCGCGACGCACGGCCTGGGTCAGCGCCTCGACCATGCCGGGCACCGCGTCCAGGCCGCGGCGGCAATCGGCATAGGCACCGACGCCCGGCAGCACGATCCGGTCGGCCGAGGCCACGGCCTCGGGCACATCGGTGAGGAGGATGCGGGTGTCGTCCTGCCCCGCCTCGCGGGCGGCCCGTTCGAAGGCCTTCACCGCCGAGTGGAGGTTGCCCGAGCCGTAATCGATGATCGCGACGGTTTGCCCGTTCCCTGGTCCGCTCACCGCGCGCCCTCGTGTGCCGGAAAGAAGCCGAGCGCCGTCTCCTCGTCGCGGCGCGGGGCGGTGCGCGCGGCCGAGGGGACCGGGCGCTGGGCCGAGTCACGGTCGAGCCAGCGGGCCGCGAGCTTCATCTCCGCCTCCTCCTGCGAGGCCGCGAGCACGGCGTCGCGGGCGGGCAGGCCGCGGCGGCCATAGGTCCAGCGGCGCAGGGACGAGGCCTCCAGCCCGATCAGGAGGCCGGCCAGCAGGGTCACGATCAGACCCGCCGCCGGCGGCAGACCGAGCGCCTCGCCGGCCAAGCGCAGGCCGACGAGGCCGGCGAGCACGAGGAAGGCGGCGAGCCAGAGACGGTGCCAGGCGAACCACAGCACCGTGAAGGCGAAGGCGCGGCTCGAGAATCCGTCGCGCACGAGCTGCGCCCGATCGAGAGCGTGCACGTCGCCGCGGACGGCGCCCTCGGGCACGTGCAGCGTGTAGGTTCGCATCCGCATGGTCCGACCCTTCAGAGCGCTTGCCGACGAGGTGGAGGCCGGTTCGTCGAAGAAAAGCGCATCGCGACGAAAACAGAAAGCCACCGAGCCGCTTGCATCGGCGTGGCGGCTCAGAGCGAGCCCTTGGTGGAGGGAACGCGCCCGTCCTCGCGTGGATCGACCGCCACCGCCTTCCGCAAGGCGCGGGCCAGACCCTTGAACAGGCTCTCGGCGATGTGGTGGGCGTTCTCGCCGTAGAGCGTCTCGACATGCAGGGTGATGCCGGCGTTCATCGCGAAGGCCTGGAAGAACTCGCGCACCAGTTCGGTGTCGAACTGCCCGATCTTCTCCACGCGGAACGTGGTCCGGAAGACCAGGAACGGACGCCCGGAAATGTCGACGGCGACCCGGCTCAGGGTCTCGTCCATCGGCAGGTGGAGATCGGCGTAGCGGTTGATCCCGCGCTTGTCGCCGAGCGCCCGCGCGAAGGCCTGACCGAGCGCGATGCCGGCATCCTCGGTGGTGTGGTGCTGATCGACGTGGAGGTCGCCCGTCACCTTGATCTCGGCGTCGAACAGGGCGTGGCGCGCGAACAGCTCCAGCATGTGGTCGAGGAAGCCGACACCGGTCGCGATCGCGGCCTTGCCGGTCCCGTCGAGGTCGAGCGTGACGGAGACGTCGGTCTCCGCCGTGCGGCGGCTGATGCTGGCGTTGCGCATCGTCTGTTCGAGAATTGCCCTGGATGTCGGTCGACGGATCGATCCGTCAGGCCCGCCTTGTAGTGTGGTTCCGCCCCTCGGGGAAAGGGCGTCGTCGCATGCCCCGCCATCGGAAACGCCCGCCCGCGTCATCACCCGGTCATGCGGCGGCGCGAGCGTTCCGCAATCATCGTTGCCGCAAGAGGCCGCCATGCTGTCCCGCCGATCCGTGCTCGCCGGCAGCGCCGCGCTTTTCACCGCGCCCGCGCGGGCCGAGCCGCGCCCGCTGCGCTTCGGCGTGATCGCCGATCCGCAATATGCCGATGCGCCGCCGAACACCGCGATGGGTCGCTACTACGCCGAGAGCCTGGGCAAGCTCGCCGCCGCGGTGGAGGTGCTGAACGCGCAGGATCTCCGCTTCGTCGTGACCCTCGGCGACGTGATCGACCGCGACTTCGCGAGCTTCGATCGCATCCTGCCGATCTATCGGACCTTGCGGCACGAGACCCGCTTCGTGCTCGGGAACCACGATTTCGAGGTCGGCGCGCAGGATCTCGACCGGGTGGTCGGCCGGCTCGGCATGACGGGGACATATTACGATTTCGCCGTGGCGGGCCTGCGCTTCGTCGTCCTCGACGGCAACGACGTGTCGCTCTTCGCCCCGCCCCAGGGGGACCCGCGGTGGCAGCTCGCCCAGGACCGCCTCGCGCGGGCGAAGGCGGCGGACCTGCCGAACGCCAAGCCGTGGAACGGATCCTTCGGCCCGGCGCAGGTCGCTTGGCTGGAGCGAACGCTGGCCGCGGCGCAGGCGGCGGGCGAGCGGGTCGTCGTCCTGAACCATTATCCGGTCCTGCCGGAGAATCCGCACAACCAGTGGGATTCGGGCGAGGTCGTCGCGCTGCTCGCCCGCTTTCCCAACGTCGTCGCCTATTTCAACGGGCACAACCACGCGGGCAATTACGGGCAGGCCCACGGCATCCATTTCGTCAATTTCCGGGGGATGGTGGACACGCCCGACACATCGGCCTTCGCCGTCGTCGAAATCCTGACCGATCGGATCGACATCCGCGGCTACGGCCGGGAGCCGAGCCGCTCGCTTCCACTGCGGGCGGTCTGATCCGGCTCTCCGCTCGAGCGAGGCCCAAATCCGCATCCCGTACAGATCAAGCGGAATTGTCATGACGGCTTTGGTCCGAGCGGACCGACGACCCGGTCTCGGCCTGCCGGAGGTCCGACATCCGTTGCTCGGGACGGAAGAATGGCGGCCAAAGGTCCTCCGACCTAGCGAACTTCCACATCAGTCGCGGCGATCCGTCAGCATCGCCGCCGCGCGGCCCTTGACCGGGGCGCCGCCCCTGATCAGGGTCCGCTGAGCCGGCATCCGACCCTTCGATGCGGCAGCGGACGGGCCCAAGCGCCGGACTCTATGACACAGTTCACCCTCGACGACCTTGCCGCCCTGGTGGACAGCCGAGCCGGCCAGCCCCCCGACAGCTCCTACACGGCAAAGCTTCTCGCCGAGGGGCCGGCCAAGGCGGCCAAGAAGCTCGGGGAGGAGGCGGTGGAGGCGGCGATCGCCGCCGTGCAGGGCGACCACAAGGCCCTCGTCTCGGAGGCCGCGGACGTCCTTTATCACCTGCTCGTGACCCTGAAGGCGGGGGGCGTTCCGCTCTCCGACGTGATGGCCGAGTTGCAGCGCCGCACGGCACAGAGCGGTCTGGCCGAGAAGGCGGCGCGGAGGCACACGTGATCGGGGCCCCGATCCCGTCGTCCGGGATCGAGCCCGAGGAGCGGCAGAACCCGGTGACCGGCGAGGGACCGGGGCGCCTCTCCCCCTACCGGATCTTCTCCCGCGACGAGTGGGCCCAACTGCGTGCCGACACGCCGCTGACGCTCACCGCCGAGGATATCGGCCGGCTGCAATCGCTCAACGATCCGATCTCCATCGAGGAGGTCGTGGCGATCTACCTGCCGCTCTCGCGCCTGCTCTCGCTCTACGTCGCCGCCACCCAGGGCCTGTTCAAGGCGACCCAGCGCTTCCTGCTGGCGGAGCGCGAGGCCAAGGTCCCCTACATCATCGGGCTCGCCGGTTCCGTCGCCGTCGGCAAATCGACCACGGCCCGGGTGCTGAAGGCCCTGCTGGCCCGCTGGCCCAACACGCCGAAGGTCGATCTCATCACCACCGACGGGTTCCTGCACCCCAATGCCGAGCTTCAGCGCATGGGGGCGATGGAGCGCAAGGGTTTCCCGGAGAGCTACGACAGCACGGCGCTGCTGCGCTTCCTGGCGGACATCAAGGCCGGGCATCGGCGGGTCGCCGCCCCGGTCTATTCCCACCTCGTCTACGACGTGGTGCCCGGCGAGGAGCAGGTGATCGAATCGCCCGACATTCTCATCGTCGAGGGGCTGAACGTGCTGCAGCCCGCCCGCCTGCCGCGGGACGGCACGGCGATCCCCTTCGTCTCGGACTTCTTCGACTTCTCGATTTATCTCGACGGGCACGAGGACGACCTGCACCGCTGGTACGTCAACCGCTTCCTGCGCCTGCGCCAGACCGCGTTCCGCGATCCCCTCTCCTATTTCCGCAAATATGCCGAGGTGACCGAGGCGGAGGCGCTCGAGATCGCCGACCGGCTCTGGACGTCGATCAACCTGCCCAACCTGCGCGACAATATCCTGCCGACGCGCCAGCGTGCGAGCTTGATCCTGGCCAAGGGCGCGAGCCATCGCATCGAGAGTGTCGCCCTGCGGCGGCTGTAACGGCGGAGCCCGCGACTCCGGTCGGGGCCGGTTGCATCGGCGCTTGGTATAATGAATGACGGCGCCGATGCCGGGTTCGGCGCGGGCGGCCTTCGGGCCGCCGTTTTCTTGCCCGAGGGGACCGAAATGGACGCCAATTTCTGGGCCGCCCTCGCGGGCATCATCTGGATCGATCTCCTGCTCTCGGGGGACAACGCCGTCGTGATCGCGATGGTGTGCTCGCGGCTGCCCCCGGCGCAGCGACGGATGGGCATCATCCTCGGCGCCTCCGCGGCGGTGGGCCTGCGCATCATCTTCGCGTTCTGCGTGGCGTGGCTGATGGCGGTGCCGGGCCTGAGCCTGATCGGCGGCCTGTTCCTACTCTGGGTCGCGGCCAAGCTCGTGATCGATCACGGCGCGGAGGACGAGGAGGCGAAGGCCAGCACGACGCTGCTCGGCGCCGTCACCACCATCGCCATCGCCGATGCCGGCATGAGCCTCGACAACGTGCTGGCCATCGCCGCTTTGTCCCACGGCAACATCTACCTCATGGCCTTCGGCGTGCTGCTGTCGATCCCGATCGTCATCGCCGGCAGCGCGCTGATCTCGGGCCTCCTCGCGCGCTTCCCCATCCTCATCTGGGCCGGCGCCGCCCTGCTCGGCTGGGTCGCGGGCAGCATCATCGCCTCGGACAGCTACGTGAAGGCCTATGTGCCGATGGACGAGCACGCCCTGCACTACGCCTTCGCCGCCGCCGGCCTCGCCATCACCGTGGCCCTCGGCCTGCTGATCCGGCTGCGTCACGCCCGCACCGCCCGGGCCTGAGACGCGCCGGCGCGGGGCCGGGGGCGACGCGTCGCCCCCGGCCCCGTCGTCGCGAGAGCCATGGGCGGCCCGTCCGCGGCCGTCCGAGCGCTCGGCCCGGACCCCTCCCGTCGAGCGGGGGGGCATCCGCCGGGCCCGGCATGGAGGCGCAACCGAGCCGCAGGGCTGGCCGTCGAAAAGTTGCGAAGGGCTGTTGAACGGCTCAAGCATGCTTGAGGCGTGAGCGTCGAAATGTGTCGGGTACCATCGCCGCCCGATTCCAGCGCATCCACGGTTCACGAGACGCCGATGGCGCTGCCCCGGTCCGCAACGGTGCGAGGCCTGGACGGCCTAGGATCAGTAGGATGCCGCAGCGGTGATGGCTTCAGGCGCTTCACGCGTCCTGAGGGACGGGCGATCGGCGATCAGGTGATCGAAGCAATCGCTCGAAGACCGCCAAGCAACAATCGGTCATTCGGTGATTTTCGAAGCACATCTCTCCGTCTCGATGAGAAAGAGAGTGGTGCGGCCAAGAGGACTCGAACCTCCACCCCTCGCGGGACTAGCACCTCAAGCTAGCGCGTCTACCAATTCCGCCATGGCCGCCCTTGCCGCCGGTCCGTCTGGCGGGCCGGCATTTCGTGTGGGCGGCGCAGCGGATAACAGAAGCTTGGGGCCGGCACAAGCGCCGGATCGCTTCTTTGTCCGCAAGCCGCCCGTTCGGCCGATCAGGCCACGGGGTCGGCCTCCTCCAGCACCGGCACCGCCCCCTCGCCGATGGTCACGCCGGGCGTGCGCACGACCTCCGCCTTGCGGATCAATTCCGTCACCTCCACCGAGATGCGGTTGCCCGTCACCACGATCTGCCCGCGGGCGATCGGGTGGTCGTTGGCGAGGATCTCGACCATATCGCTGTCGGTGGCGTCGAGTTCGATCACGGCGCCGCGGCCCATGCGCAGCAGCATGTGCAGCGGCATCTGGCTGCGCCCCAGCACGACCTTGAGATCGACCTTCAGTTCGTCCAGGACCGCCACGCGCGCATGCTCCAGCTCGACCGCTCGGCGAATCCTTCACGAGGGATGGTGAAGCCTTGGTAAACGACGCCCCCGTTCCCCCCTCCCCCCGGCTCGCGACGGCGCCCGCCGCCTTCCTGCCGCGGGCCGGTGCTCCGCCCGTGATGTGGCGCGTCTCGGATGCGCCTGTGCCCTACGACGAGGCCGTGGCCGCCATGGAGGCGCGGGCGGCGGCCATCGCCCTGGGCGAGGCGGACGAACTGATCTGGCTGCTCGAGCACCCGCCGCTCTACACCGCAGGCACCTCGGCGAAGGCGGCCGATCTCGTCGAGCCGGAACGTTTCCCGGTCCATCAGACGGGGCGGGGCGGGCAATACACCTATCACGGGCCGGGCCAGCGCATCGCCTACGTGATGCTCGACCTCAACCGCCGCCGGCCGGATCTCAGGGCCTACGTGGCGAGCCTGGAGGCGTGGCTGATCGCGACGCTGGATGCGTTCAACGTTCGTGCGGAGCGGCGCGAGGACCGCGTCGGCGTCTGGGTCCGCCGGCCCGAGAAGGGACCGCATGTCGAGGACAAGATCGCGGCGATCGGCATCCGGGTGCGGCGCTGGGTGAGCCTGCACGGGCTCAGTCTCAACGTCGAGCCGGACTTGTCGCATTTTTCCGGCATCGTGCCCTGCGGCGTGCGCGAGCACGGCGTCACCAGCCTCGCCGATCTCGGACGCATCGTGAGCCTGCCCGAGGTCGACATGGCCCTGCGCGCGGCCTTCGAGCCGATCTTCGGCGAGACGCGGGACGAAGCATAGATCCGGGATCGCAAAGGGATCATCCCTTTGCCGGGGTATCGGGGCAGAGCCCCGGTTTCCCTCCAAAGCCAGGGCTCCGCCCTGGACCCGCGAAAGGACGTGTCCTTTCGAAACCTCGCATTCAGGCGTCGGCGGTGGCCGAGGGCACCGTTGCGACCAGCGGGAGGGCCGGGGTCCTGCGGCGCAGCCGCAGCGCCAGTCGCAGCACCGGCAGGACGAGACGGGCGAGGCGGATCTGGCCGGGCAGCTGGCGCGGCATCAGCGGGCGATAGGCGAGGCGCGGGCTGGCGCGGTCCACCGCGGCGACGATCTCGCCGACCCGCGGCAGGGCGGCGATGCGGCGGGCCTCCGCATCGGGGATGGCGAGGCGGCGCGCCCAGGCGAGATCGTGGGCCAACCGGCCCTGCCCGTGCAGGCGGCGCAGGCGCGCGCGCCAGGCGTAGCGGTGCAGCGCGCGGGGCACCGCCTCCATTCGCGCGTCGCAGAGCGCGTCCGGCTCCTCGCAGCGGGAGCGGATCGTGTCGGCCACGCCCCCCGCTGCCCGGCCGGTGAGACGGGCGGAGATCCACACCATCACGGCCCGGTCGTGGCGAACACGGAATCCCTGCTCCAAGAGCGCGGCGACGAAGGCGCCGTCCTCGCCCAGGGGAATCTCCGGCATGCCGCCGACCGCCCCATAGGCCGAGCGGCGGACGGCGAGGGAGGCGCCGATGGTGGTGCGGTGGCATGGCCACGGATCGGACGGATCGGGATCGATGCGCGCTTCCATCTCGGTGATGAGCGCGTCGTAGGCATCCTCCAGCCGGCCGCGGGCGGGCAGCGAGGGCGGCAGCAGCGCCGCTTCTTCCGGGATCAGCTCGACCCGGCCGGCGACCGCATCGGCGCCCGCATCCAGGGCGGCGAGATTGGCGGCGACCCAGTCCGGCGGCACGCGGCTGTCGGCGTCGGTGGTCAGGAGCGTGCCCGACGCTCCCACCTCGTCGAGCCAAGCGGCGGCGGCGTCCATCGCAGCCCGGCGGGCCCAGCCGGCATGGGCGCCCGCATAGGTCCGCTCGATCACCCGCACCGGGAGCGTGAGGCGAGGCAGAAGGTCGGCGACGATGTCCGGCGTGCCGTCGCTGCAATTGTTGAGGAACAGCACGAGCCCGAGACGCCCCGGCGCGAGGCCGGTCTGCGCATCGATCGCCCGCAGGCAGGCCACGATCCGTTCGGCCTCGTTGCGGACGGGCACGGCGATGACGGTGTCGAGAGCGGAGGGCACGGAGGGGCTCCGAGAGGATCGGCCGAGGGCGACCGGCTTCCGGCGAATCGCCGATGGTCGTGCGGCGGTTCTAGCCGCGCTCGATGAACCGGGGCTGAGGGACTTTGCCGCGGAAACGGCCAGGCCGCGCCCCGGTTTCATGGTTACCCCGGTCCCGCCGCTTCCGCGCCTCCGGGCGAAAAGCTCGCCCTCCCCTCGCCGCTCCATCGCACCGCGCGCGGTGGCGGCCCCGCATGGATGCCGCGACCATGATCCTCCTTTACGGCGCCGTCCTCATCGCCGGCATCGCCAACGCGATCCAGCCCGGGCAGACCACACAACTCGCCAAGTCGCTCGGAGAGCCCTTCACTGCGGGGCTCATCTCGATGTTCGTCGGCACCCTCGGCATGTTCACCATCGGCTTGATCTCGGGACATCTCACGGTGCCGAGCGCGCAGCAGGCGAGTCAGGCGCCCTGGTGGGCCTGGATCGGCGGCTTGGTCGGCGTCGGTCTCCTGATCGCGCAGCTCTTCGTGGCGCAGCGGGTGGGGGCGGCGCCGTTCCTGGCCATCCTCGTGACCGCGGGCGTCGTCACCTCGATCGCCCTCGACCATTTCGGTCTCGTCGGCTTCGAGGTTCATGCGGCCGGGCCGATGCGTCTCGTCGGCGGCGGCCTGATGATCGCAGGCGTCATGCTCGTCGCCCTGTCCTGAAGCCGCTGCAGACGCAGCCGCTGGCTTTCCCGTCGCGGTCGATCGCCAGGTCGAGCGGTCAGACCGCCCTCTCGCTGGTCCGCTCCCAAGCGGCGCGGCCCGAAGCGCCCGCCGCACCGTTCCCTCCCGCGCGAGGCGGACGGCGTACCCTCAGTCGAAGGGGTCGGACGGGACAATTTCCAGTCCGGTCAGAGTTGCGCTTCGAAACGACCGCAGAGGCGATCACAACATCGTATAGGCGGGCTCATGGCCTGGCCGGGAACGCGTGAGGCCATCCGCACGCTTGCGCCGGGATTTCTATGACAGACGAAAGAGATCGTCGTCGGACCGGCGGTTCGGGCGCGAAGCACCAGCGCCTTTCGGAAACCCGACCGACTCGGCTCATCTGCGTTGAAAACTCGTTTCCATCCGACTCCAGCAAGTTTCCGCGCCGTGCAGCGTTCGGGCTTCACTTGCGGGAAGAGATTTCCTGAGGCTATCGTGTGGTTGTGTTCCGGCCTTGCCCGCCGACGGATCGCCGACCGGCGGGACGCTTCGCGGGTGTTCGGCCTGGGCCTTCGGAAATGCCGGCCTTCACCGCTCGGACCCACCCGCGTGTCGCTCGCACCCCTCTTCGACGCTGGCCCCGGAACGGCCGGCGAGCAGGTTCAGTCCGTGCTGCAGGCGGTACGCCGCCATCTGGCGATGGATGTCGGGTTCGTGTCCGAATTCGTCAGCGGACGCCGCGTCTTCCGCTTTACAGACGGCCAAGCGTCCGGCCATCCGATCACGGTCGGCGCGTCCGATCCGCTGGACAAGAGCTTCTGCTACTACGTGGCCCGCGGCATGATGCCGGAACTGATGCACGATGCCGGCGAGGATCCGACCGCACTCCAGCTGCCGGTCACCCACGATCTTCCGGTGGGGGCCCATCTCAGCGTGCCCCTGCGGCATTCCGATGGGACGACCTACGGCTCCGTCTGCTGTTTCAGCTTCACCCCCGATCGTTCGCTCACCACCCGCGATCTCGGCCTGCTGCGGCTCTGCGCGGATCTCGTGGGGACCATCCTGCAACGGGAACGCTGTGCCGCTTCCGAATGGGAGATGCGGCGCGCACGCTTGAACGCGGTGATCGAAGGCGGCGCCATCCAGATCGCCTATCAGCCCATCTACAGCCTCCGCGATGGCCGATTGAAGGCCTTCGAAGCCCTCGCGCGATTCCCGGATGAGCCGATGCGCGGGCCGGAGGCGTGGTTCGCAGAGGCCGCCCAGTTCGGTCTCGACGAAGCCCTGGAATTCCTGGCCGCCGAACGCGCCCTAGCCGCATTCGCTTGGCTCGATCCCGGGCTCAAGCTCACGGTCAACCTGTCGCCGGCGCGGATCGTGAGCCCGCGCTTCCCCGAATTGTTCGCGGACGCGCCGCTCGACCGTATCGTGCTCGAGCTGACCGAGCATGCGGGCGTCGAATCCTACGATTGGCTGCGGCAGGCGCTGGCGCCCCTGCGGGCGCAGGGGCTGCGGCTCGCCATCGACGATGTCGGGGCCGGGCATTCGACCTTCCGGCACGTGCTCGAACTGTCGCCGGAATACATCAAGCTCGATATGAGCCTGATCCGCGCCATCGACCGTGATACGGCCCGGCGGGCGCTCGCCGAATCCATCACCGCCTACGGTCGTCGCACCGGCTGCGAGGTCGTGGCCGAGGGGATCGAGACGCCGGCCGAGTTCGCGGCGCTCCGCGACATCGGTGTGACCTGTGCCCAGGGCTACCTGCTCGGCCGCCCCGTCGCGATCGAGGAGGCGGTGCGCGTGCCGGAAACCGCGCTCTTCCCGGACGAAGCGGCCTGAGCGGGGCCGACGCCGGAGGGGCGGAGGCGATGTGCGCCTCCACCCTTCCGAAACCCGTGCGGGGGTATTACTAAAGGGTTCTCCTGCCGGATCGTCCCCGCTTGCCCGTCGCCCTCTCCGGCGACTCGAAGGGGACGTTTCCAGGCGGGTCCAGCAACTGTCAGACACGTCTCGCCATGACCGCGCCGCGCACTCTCTACGACAAGATCTGGGACGACCACGTCGTCGATGTTCAGCCGGACGGCTCCGCCCTCCTCTACATCGACCGGCACCTCGTGCACGAAGTGACGAGCCCCCAGGCCTTCGAGGGACTTCGCGTGGCCGGCCGCAAGGTCCGCGCCCCGGGCAAGACGCTCGCGGTCGTCGATCACAACGTCCAGACCTCGGACCGCTCCAAGGGCATCGAGGATCCGGAAAGCCGCACGCAGCTCGAGGCGCTCGCCGAGAACGTGCGCGACTTCGGCATCGAATTCTATGACGCCCTCGACCGGCGCCAGGGCATCGTCCACATCATCGGGCCGGAGCAGGGCTTCACCCTGCCCGGGCAAACGATCGTCTGCGGCGATTCCCACACCTCGACCCACGGCGCCTTCGGGGCCCTCGCCCACGGCATCGGCACCTCGGAGGTCGAGCACGTGCTCGCCACCCAGACACTGATCCAGCGCAAGGCCCGCAACATGCGGGTGACCGTCGACGGCACCCTGCCGCCGGGCGTGACCGCCAAGGACATCATCCTGGCGATCATCGGCGAGATCGGCACCGCGGGCGGCACCGGCCACGTCATCGAATATGCCGGCGAGGCGATCCGCGCCCTCTCGATGGAGGGGCGGATGACGATCTGCAACATGTCGATCGAGGGCGGCGCCCGCGCCGGCATGGTCGCTCCCGATGCGATCACCTACGAATATGTTCAGGGCCGGCCAAAGGCTCCGAAGGGCGCGGCATTCGACGCGGCGCGGCGCTACTGGGAGAGCCTCGCCACCGACGAGGGGGCGCATTTCGACCGCGAGGTGCGGCTGGACGCGGCCAATCTCCCGCCCATCGTCTCCTGGGGGACGAGCCCGGAGGACGTGGTCTCGATCTCCGGCACGGTTCCGGATCCGTCCGCCATCGCCGACGAGAACAAGCGCCAGTCCAAGGAGAAAGCCCTGGAATATATGGGCCTGATTCCGGGTACGCGCATCACCGACCTGACGCTCGACCGAGTGTTCATCGGCTCGTGCACGAACGGGCGGATCGAGGATCTGCGCGCTGTCGCGCAGATCGTCGAAGGCCGGAAGGTCCACGAGGGGGTCTCGGCGATGGTGGTGCCGGGCTCCGGCCTGGTGAAGGCGCAGGCCGAGGCCGAAGGGATCGACCGCATCCTGAAGGATGCGGGCTTCGACTGGCGCGAGCCGGGCTGCTCGATGTGTCTCGGGATGAATCCCGACAAGCTCCGGCCGGGCGAGCGCTGCGCCTCGACCTCGAACCGCAACTTCGAGGGCCGCCAGGGACCGCGCGGGCGTACCCACCTCGTCTCCCCGGCCATGGCCGCTGCGGCGGCCGTCGCCGGCCGCTTCGTCGATATCCGCGACTGGCGCGGCTGAGAACGCCCCGCGCCGATTGCAGGGTGACCCTCGGCGCCGAGGGGACGCCTGAAGACGAATGGGCGTGCCGCGCGGGGCCTCGACTGTTCTTCCCGCGCGGCATGCCGTTGGGTGAGAGCCACGCGCGTCTGCCGTCCCGGCGCAGCGGTTCAGCTTTTTGCAAACCGACGCGAAACAGCGATTGACGCCTCGGCCGCCGCCCCCTAAACGAACCCCATCGCCGGTCGGACACGACCCGGCGCCCAGGTGGCGGAATTGGTAGACGCGCTGGTTTCAGGTACCAGTCTCGCAAGAGGTGAAGGTTCGAGTCCTTTCCTGGGCACCATCAGCGGCCTAAAGCGCTGATCCGCAACAAGCATTAGATATCAAAGGCATTTTCGGTTGGCTCGCTGTACAACAGCGCGGTACAACATGCCTTTGCTGATGCCTCGTCCGATGAAGCGTCCCAACTCCACCTATCACCAACTCGTTCAGCGCATCCCGGCTGACGTGGCTGCCAAAGTGCGTGGCCTGACACTGGCGATCCCGGTGGGTGATACCATTGCGACCATCCTTGTGACCCCTACCCGCAAGGACATCCGCACCTCCCTCCGCACACGAGATCCCCAGGAAGCAAAGGCACGGCAGGCCGTTGCAGTCGCCTACTTGGAGGGTGTCTGGGAGTCCGCACGAAAGGGTCCGAAGCGGCTTAGCCACAAGGAGACGTTAGCTCTCGCGGGTGAAATCTACCAAGCCTGGGCCGATGCCTTCGAGGATGATCCTGGCCCAACGGAGCGGTGGGTAAGGGCCGAGGCAGCCAACATTCGCGCCAACCTCGGTCAGTATGACGGGGCCTCCCTGATGATCCTGTCCCCTAATGAGCGACGGGCTCGCAGCGTTGAAGAACGGGTTGGTGGTTTCGCTGATGTAGCACTCGCCAAGCGTGGCCTTGTGATCGATGCTGGCAGCCGTGCCCGCCTCAACGACGAGGTTCTAAAGGCACTCCGGCAAGCCACGGTCCTTCATCTGCGTAGGGCAGAAGGGGACTACTCTCCCGACCCTCAGGCCAATCGCTTCCCCACATTCCCTGTAACGCCCAACGACACTAAGGCAGTCAGCCTCCTGAGCTTGTTCGATGGCTGGGCCAAAGAGCGGAAGCCGTCAGAGAGTACGGTGGCTCAATGGCGCAAGCACATTCAGACGTTCATTGCCTTCATGGGGAAAGACGATGCCGGTCAAGTGACGAAGGCCGATGTGGTCCGATGGAAGGATGCCCTCGTAGACGCTGGTGGGGCCCCGAAGACGATCAACGACTCCAAGCTTGCCGCACTGAAGGCAGCCTACGAATGGGGAGTGAGTAACGTCCGTGTCGCAATGAACCCTGCCACAGGCGTCTCAGTAGCTCATAAAAAGCGAGCCGGTGAGCAGATGCAGGGCTTCACCGATGCTGAGGCTGAGGCAATCCTGAGTGCCGCTGCAAAGGAGACCAAGCCTCACCTCCGCTGGATACCGTTGCTGTGTGCTGCTTCCGGCGCTCGGGTTGGTGAGATTGCTCAGCTTCGGGGACAGGATGTCGTAGTGACGGACGGTATCCCAACCATCCGGATCACTGCTGACGCTGGTTCCGTGAAGACACTCGGCTCAGAGCGTACCATTCCAATCCATTCTGCCGTAATCAAAGATGGCTTCCTAGAGTTTACCAGGGGCAACCAGGGGCCACTCTTCTTCGATCCAACAAAGCGCAAGGCCGGGGCTAAGAAACCTCAGCACAAGATCGTCGCTAAGTACGTGGCAACATGGGTTGGGGAATTGGGTCTCACTGGTGTTGGACGGGAAAACCGGAAAGACCCATCTCACGCATGGCGTCACCGGTTCAAGACGCTTGCCCGTGCGGCCGGTATCAGCGACAGTGTAGCCGATGCGATTGTCGGCCATGCACCTGACAGCGTATCCAAGGCTTATGGGACGGTGACGCTGGCAACGATGAGGGACGCCATAGAGCGCATACCGCTGTCGCTGAACCGTTAATCACGCACTCCACGGCTCTGCCTCTGCTGATCCCCATGGAACCACCGGGTAGCCACAGCGGTACCCAATCATGTTCTTTTTCTTATCAAACCGGCTGGACTGTATCGGCTCGATTTCTATTTCCGTGCTGCTCACGGTCATTCTTGTTGGGATCTTCCAAGGTTTTTGACACAAGTGTCAGCCAAATTAACCAGCGTTGACTATCAAGATTGATGTATCTGTGAGACCGCAGCCTGTGGACAGGGTGCCTAAATCCTATGGCAGCGGATGACTAGGAAAAAAGTACAGGCAATACTACGGATTGAGATTTGACCGATTGGATTTAGCATGCCCCTAGCAATCGTAACGATACCAACTTCCACGGGATCGAAAGAGATCAGTTTCGACGCTGGGCGCTCCTATATATTTGTCGGACCAAACGGTGCTGGAAAAACTCGTCTCGGAGTTTACGTTGAAGAAATATTGAAGGGAGAGCGCAGTCGGCGCATTGCTGCGCATCGCTCTTTGACTATTAACGATAAGATAACGGCAATCAATTTTGATCGTGCCATGCAAGGCCTGAAGTACGGCAGAGAAGACGGAAATGAACTCTATCGACACATGGTGCGATGGAGTCAGAAGCCCGCCGTCGCCTTACTCGACGATTTCGATTTCTTGATGCAAGCGCTTTTTGCTGAGCAAAGTAGGACTGCAGTTCAGCATTTAAACAAACACAGAACCAATTCAGCAGAAACACCTCCCGAAACTCTAATGTCAAAGCTAATAGGTATTTGGGGAGCGTTGCTGCCTCATCGACATCTTGAGTCATTAGAACTGAGCATTGAGGTGCAGCCCGGCAAATTCGGTCAATTTCTATCTCCAGCATACCCTGCATCAGAGATGAGCGATGGAGAGAGAGTTATATTTTATCTGATTGGACAGTGTCTATTGACGCCGCCTAACTCCGTTTTGATTATTGATGAGCCCGAACTTCACATTCACAAAGCTGTAATCAGTCGATTATGGGATGCTATAGAGGCGCAAAGGCCTGATTGCTCGTTTTTGTATATAACACATGATCTCGATTTTGTATTGGCAAGGCCTGCCGCCGCAAAATTTGTTGTCCGGGCTTACAATCCTCCGAATTGGGACATTGAGTTGCTTCCTGAAAATACAGGCCTGCCTGAAAGAGTGGCGTCTGAACTAGTAGGTACTAGGCAGCCCGTCCTATTTGTGGAAGGTGACCGCGGCAGCTTAGATACAACAATATATCGCCATGTCTTCTCTGATTTCTTGATCGAACCAATCGGCTCCTGCGAATCGGTGATACATTCCGTCGCCTCATTCAAGCGCAATGGCACACTTCACAGATTGGGTTCAGTTCGTGGATGCGTTGATGCCGATGCCCGTGACGCAACTGAGATAGATCATCTACGAAGCCTCGACGTCTATGCGTTGCCTTTGGCTGAGGTGGAGAGCCTGCTGCTCTTACCTCCCGTGTTTGAAGAGATAGCTAAAACATTGGAGTTTTCTGACGCTGATGCTAAGTCCCGGCTAAATCAACTCACATCTGATGTCATGACTCAAGCCTTAGCTGAACTGGACATGGCGTCGGTTAGGTTTGCAGGGCGTCGCTTAGATGCCGAACTGAAAAAACTTGCGCCTTCTGCACAGACAATTGAAGATCTAACGGATAGGTACCAATCGGCTGTTGCAAGTGTTAATCCGACTGCGCTGGCAAAAAGCTATAAAGACAAGTTATCGACTAGTATTGAAAAGCAGGACTTAGCAGGAGTTCTAGCCCTGTATGATAATAAAGGGTTGCTTTCAATGGCAGCTCGGCACCTTGGAATGAAGGGCCGCAAAGAGCTTGCTGAGTATGTGAGCCGGCTTCTGCCTGCGGCTAGAGGTCAAGCGATGCTCGAAGCGATCAAAAGCGCCCTGCCCAAAATCCCTTTGTAAGAGTACCAGTAGGCTTAGCTTTGTTATAATCTCTCATAGTCCCTTGGTGGACGTTTGTGAGGCGGGCCGCATAACGCTAGACCACAGTGTCGTTTCGTGGTGCGGGCATAGAATGTCTCTATTGCACCAACAGCAGCTAACTCAGCCATGGCCTTTTTTGCTTGGCTTTCAGTCATCCGCGTCATCAAACTGACGATGCCGACCTGTACGCGGCGTGGGTGCTGTGAGGCTAGGTATTGCCAGACATCCCATGCTCGCTGTCGGTCACTCCTGTGATCCGGAGTGCCGAATAGCCACTTCATTAAACCCATGGCGCGACCTCGCATCAATCAACCCAACAGAGCCGATGCGAAACGGGAGAGCAAGCGCAATGAGCGGTTATGCACCTGCTCTCCCGCCACGTTGCCGTCGTAGTGTAATGATTACCGGTAGGGCTGGAACGTCTTATCCTTCTTACCGAGGATGATGTCTCCCTTTAGCCTCTCCCGCTGCTCTCGCTGGTGATACAGTTCCACCTCCTCGCGAAGGAGACGCTGGAAGGCGAGTTGCCGGTATCCATCGATAATTCTGCCCGTTACCTCAGCCTTAGATCCGTCCTGAGATTTTGTCCCGTAGGAGAGTTGTGGATTGTTCACAACATACTGGTCCAACATCTCAACGGCATCGGTTTCGCTGTAGTACCGCTGAAGCCGGTCATAGATTGTCTCTTTTTTATCCTCCGTCCTCAAAGTTCTCAGGTCACCATTACCGAACCATTCCTCATTTTCGGTAGGCATCGCAAAATTCCTACCTGTGGCAATCTGAATGGCATTTAGTTCCCTCAGAACCCGAAGTTCTTTTGGTGACCGGCCTTCCTCCCGTTGTTCCTTCGTTGTGAAGTTCAACCCGATCAAAGCACTCACCGGATTGGCGATGGTCCGCACCTTCCCCAACTGGTCATACTGTTTCGAAACGAGCGGATCGGATGGATTGACCTTGGCTTGGATGTACTGCTCCCAAGACACAGGATCAGCCATCACCGGATGTTCCTGCATGTTTGCCTTGGAAACCACAGAGGGGATAGCAAGTTGAAGCTTCTGTCCCACAAAGCGTTGCAGGGCGTTCTCTTTGCTCTCCGGGTCGGTCATGATCTGGATCATTTGAACGATCTGATCCACGCCGCCCATTAGGTTTGCGTCTTTGATAGCCTGAGTGACTGACACCGTTGCTGCGGAGATGTGTCCGCCTACCAGCTTCAACTCATGTCCGACATATTCCCCCTGAGCCTTCCGATATTGGATCATAGAGAGTGCATCGAGTGCATTGACCATGATCTTGAACGGTGTGGCGAAGGGATCGAGGTTCCTGAATGAGAAGGTAGACCCATCAGCGAATTTCAGGGTGTAAGGTTCCCACTCCTTCCCATCTTGGAGACTCCGCTTCTGCTGGAAGTCGGTTGGTCCTCCCCCGGTGATCCTGCCTTGGGCGTAGAGCATTGCCACGGAGCCAGCGAAGGCCATCGACAGCAACGATTCCCCCTGTGCCCGCATCTGCCTGACAGGACCGTTCAGCCCCCTCAGGTCACTCAGGATGCTCGAATTACCGGTAACGGCATGGGACAGCAGGTTGAGACCTGGGGTGAGCCGGATGCCTTCCTCAAAGACCCGTACAGGGGTCCTGAAGAAGAGCTGCCCCATCACCCTCATCCAGGGGTTTTCGTTGACCCATGCTTCGTATCGCAGGGCTAGGTTGGACGCCCCGTTCTCCCCGCTGAACTTACGTTTGAACAGGATGTCATCAGCGTAGTCCCGCCCTGCCCTATCGGTTGCCTCGCGTAGGAGATCGCCGTTCTTGTTCAGTTCGGTCTTCACCCATTGATCGAGGCGTTCTCCGTTTAAGCCCCTCGATTCCCCTTGGTGCTTCAGGAAGGACAGGGTGTTCACCGGGTCAGGCTTAGAAGCGAACGAATGATCGACAGCCTGCTTCACCCGAGCGTCAATGAAGGCTTCAGCCTCAGCTCCCTTCAGTCCCTTCGCAGCAGCAACCTCAACGGCATCAGCAGTAGCCTGCCCAACCACAAAGCCCCGGTAGTTCACCTGTGCGAAGAACTCATCCGTGGTTCCGAGGATACGGGGGAAGGTTCGGATTAGCCGTCCTGTGAGACCCGGTATCACCGTGTCGTTCTCTAGGACCCGGTTACCCTCCAACGACAGAAGGGAACGTTCGTACTTGAAGGCTGCCTGTGCTGCCCTGAGTGCTGTGCTGGTGTTGGCGAACATGGCCCCGTAGGTCGATGTCATCCTCCGCAGTTCGACCTTGGAGAGTGGATCTTTGGCGACGTAGTGAAGGAACGGGGTGTAGGCCGTCTTCAGGACCGCTGGCAGGGTGTTCGCTACAATCGTTGCAGGAGAGAAGACCGTAGAGATGATGTACTCATTCAACCCTTTCAGCCCGGTCTTTGCTGCACTCTGAGCCTTACCAATGACACCCTTGTTGATCAGTTCCTTTTCTAGAAGACCATCAACGATCTCACTCCGCTTACCGAGGGACAACAAGGCACCGGAGATGTCATTGTCCTCAAACCGAGTTTCAATCTCATCAGACAGGGCCTTGATCTTTTCTCCTTTCTGGATGTTGCCGAGGTAGGTTTCGTATTTGTCGTAGTATTCAGCCTGTGCAACGAGACGCTGTTCCGGGGTAGCTGGCTCCGGATTGATGCCTTTATCTCGAAGGATACTCTCGACTGTCAGCCCACGATTCTCATTGGTGTTGAAGACCTGATTGTTGGCCCTCTCTCCCAACCGTGTGCCGCTCATGGAAGACAAATCGGTATCAGCAGCCTTGATGATCGACCGCATGACGTCGATTTCGTTCAACCGTTCGAAGGCTTGAAGGTCACCCTCTCGGGCCATTTCCAACGCCTTGGTCCCCTCCTGATCCAGAGCCTTTGTCGCCTTCATCAGGGTTGAGCCGACAAGCTGCTCCTGCTCAGCCGTCGATGCCCAGCGTCGTAGTTCCTCGACCGATTGCGCTACCTCCCGAGGTGACTTGCTCAGCAGCAGTTCAACGGGGTGCTGCACTGCCTCCTCAATGAGACCAGGGATGCGAGGGAAATCCCGGACACCGGTAGGCTCACCGGCTACACCACGGATGGCATCAATGACGTCATTGGTGGGTAGAGAAGGCTGACTGAGGGGAGAAGGAGACGCCTCCACCACCTGTTCCGGAAGGGTGACTTCAACCGTTCCATCAACCTGCTTCAACGCCGGGATTGGCTCCGCTCCAACCGGTTGGACAGAGGTACCATCAGGGCTACCGTTGGGAATGCCGGTATGGGTTGCCGTTTCCCGTGCTGCCGTAGCGTCACCAGGGGCCAAGGAAGGGGTTTCGGGTAGTTGGGTAGCCTCCCGTTGAAGAAGCGTCTCTGTGGCGTCTACGGCACCTCTTCCCAGCGCATTCCCAGCACCCTTGATCAGACCATGGGCACCAGCGCCAAGGACACCACCAGCGACGCCACCGAGGGCAGCAGCACCGAGAGCCTTCCCGGTGTCGAACTCGGTTTGACCTCCGGCATTGATCTTCGCTGACTGCTGAACGCTATCCTGAACCCCAGTCCATAGAGCGCCTTCAACACCTGCCTGGACACCGGTCTTGAGAAGGGACTTGATGCCCTCCTTCGTCATCACCTTCCCTGCTGTGGAACCCGCCATACCGATGCCGAGGGTGGAGAGCCCAACGTAGGTAGAAGGATCGGTAAGGAGGCCCTTCGCTGCACGACCGACGCCACCCCATGAGACACCGAGTTTGTCGTAGGTTTCCATCAGGTGGAGGAAGGCACGCTTCTCATCGACATCGGCACTCCTCATCCGGTTGGCATTAACGGCCATCATCGGGAGGTTGTAGTTGAACCATCCCATTTGATTGACGCCGTAATCAGCAGCCTCGGCATCGGTACCGGCGAAGGGTTTTCCCTCCCGCTTGGCGTAGGTGACCTTGGAAGCGTGAATCCAATCAGGATCGTGTTGAAGGGAGTCTGTGGTGATGGAGTCGGGGTTGGGCGACGACGGAAATGGATCGGGATTGTTCAGCTTATGCTGTAGGTATGCTCCCCTCTCCGCTTCCGTCATATCATTCGGCAGCATGTAGCTACGCCCATGAATGATGTAATTCGTATAACCGCCGTCGCCAGGACTGGAAGGTTGCGGTTGGTTTGGTTGCTCCGGCAGAGACCCGATATGCGCCCCTGAGCTTTGAGGATAAGTAGCACTGCTAGGTTCAGCAGTTCCCTCCCGCTGTACACGTTGTTCCTCCAGGATTTGCCGGAAGATTTCGTCTTGTGTCTCCTTGGGGATGGAATCGGAGATAAAGACGTCCTGATTTCCAACTCGAACGTCGGGCATGATGATTTTCCTTTGTTTCGGTGATGATGTTGATGGATGGTTGAAGCTATGTGCGACTGTTCCCGCACGGCTCCACCAGCGGCTTTCAGGTGAAAGGCAGGCAATCGTAGCCTGATAACCAGAACGGCCGCTGGCGGTCTCTACGGTGTTGCTGGAAACGCTATTTAGAAGGCAGACTGTAAGTGCTGCTCTTCTCTCTTTTCGATGATAGACCGGATGAAGGCAGTCTGCCTGAACTTCGTAAATCGTGGTCCAAACCGCTTATTCTCGATGACGGTGAGTTTGGCTGCTTCACCGATGGTGGACCGAAGTGAGACGTAGCCCTGCCCCGCATGACGGAGAGTGAGAACGGTGTCTGCGGGATATCCTTGGCTGAGGAGAACCCTTGCCCCATCGAAAAAGGGAAGACGGGAAGTGCAGAGGAGTGTTTCGTCGTAGTGGGCTTGGTATACCCCAGGTCGGCCGGTGACGGGGGTGATGATGATTTCCATAGGTCGTGGTTCACTGGAACGGCATGGCGCCGCTGTGTCGGATAGGGATTGGATTGTGGTTGGATGGTCTTAGACGGGACTGCCGAAGGCTCGGATGTGGCCTTACGGGCCCCTATAAAGGATGGTTAGGTTGGTGTTATTATTTGTTAGTATATAACAGGTCACTCAGTCCCTGCTTCCTTGATTGATAGATCAATATTCAACCCAGTGTGATGGAAGAAGGTGTTCCTCATAATCGTATTAGCCTCTGGTATTCTCGATTTAGGAACCATAACTGCATCGTGCAGGGGTAGTGCTACGATCCCTTTCTCCATCAACTTGATCATGACATCTATTAGGATCTCACTTTCTAGAAACTGGAGATGATGACCTATTCCCGACTCGAAGTATGGCGATATGTCAGGATGGTTATCCCTGAGCATGTCAGCCAGTTCCGTCACACATTGGCCGGGCGGTAGTGTTCGTGCCGTACCTTTTGGCTTCCTGCTAATAGGTTTCTCGATAAACAATAGCGTGTTCAGCAGCTTTTTGAATCCCTCTCTATAGTTCTTTTCTGATGGATGACCGGCAAACTGTGGAATAGCATAAATGTCACTCTGCTTTGGCTTGGCTCCCGCGATGCTATAAAGGATGCGAGGAGCTATTTGTCTGTAATCCATCTCCCATGCAGGTTCTCCTTCGATCATAATACCTTTTCTGTACCTCCTCTTGAGGTTCTGCCAGAATCCGCCGAATAGCCTGCCGCCTGAGTCGAACCGATTTCTAGTGAAAATTCGCCTTAAATATCGATCTGATAAGTCAACCTGGGTCTCATTTTCTTTCTGAGCTGGATGGTATTCGATCCTACCACCTGCGATCCATTCATTGATGATCTGAAGCTCGGCGCGGTAGGCATGCGTTCGGTCTGTGTCTGGATATTCAATTGGAACTGAGTTGTCCCAATATCCGTTCTTTGTGGATTTTAGTACGATGCACTCTCTTTGTGGCCTACACCGAATATCCTTTGGCTTGATGTTATGCTTGTCCATCAGGACAAACAGACCTTCACCCGGATAAATCTTCGTTATCTGGTGACGGCTGGCACTCCAATCTTCATACCCAATTTCCTGTCGTATAATAGAAAGAGGACCCGCCGCCATCGTATCCAGGATGTCTGGCAGTGTCTTCCCAATGAACTCTGGTTTGTACCGAGACTTGACGGTGTTTAATCTTTTAGAGCGAGAGATTGCCGCGCCATTAGTCTCACCGGAGAAAATGTAGTGAAGCATGTCGCACGCGATGGCTGACACGGCTAGTTCGTGATTCTCCGAGTGTCTTTTCTGCCGCGCTCTTCCTCTCATTCCATATTGGACTTCGTAGGAGTCAATTTGCTTGATGATATCTTCTATCAAGTTCGCAGCGGCTTTAGTGGTCGGCACCCGCCATGGATCAAAGAAGCGATCACGTTCACATTTCTCCGGATCATAATCGTTGTTGTAGTCAGGATCTGAAAAAGTGAATTTTGGTGAGTTAGCTAATGAGGAAATGAGATGATGAGATTGGTGCTGCATCGTCGTAGTGGTTGATGTCATATATTGATGATTCTCTGAGGTGAATGGGACAGTCTCCGTATTACAGAGACCGTAAACCCCCAACACGAACACGGACATACACAGTTGCTTCTGTGAAATAACCTCGTTGGTTAGGGGTGATGAGTTGAGTTGAGACGTGAAAATGAAGACGCATACGGCCGGTTCGTTCGAGGACCGCATGGCGACTTCATGGGGTTGTAGGGGACAATTCGATATTCAAGTCTGATCGCCCGCCTTCGAGTAGCGCGGCGAAGCCCCTAAACCCCTGTGCTGCATGATCTTTTGACTGGCGACTCGACCGCTCGCATCACGATTGCAACCGATCCGCTGCATCTGCAACCTTCATCAGGCGGCTAGACACGAGGGATGAGTGCCCGTCATGTTTTTGTGTGGGACAAATCGCGTCGCCTCACGGCACCCAGAATCGCGTTCTGTCATACAGTTGTAGGGGACAAATCAGTTCCTATTTGCCGAGCCCTGGGGGCACCAAGAACGGCCGAGGCGACATTTGGCTAGGGGTACAGCCACCTCAGCCGTTAAGCCCGTCAGCGGCGCTCTAATGCAAAAATCGTTATGCCTATGCCGTACAGGGGTGAGCCTCAACGGACCTTTGCACCCCGACTTCTGCATCGAGAGACCGTCTGGCGTCTTCGCCGATCTTATTCAGGAGGTTCAACGACGCCAAACGAAGGTCCAACAGGAAGTTGATAAGATCCAATCCCACCAAGTCGGTTGAGATTTTGATTCCAGAATGATTTGCGTCTTTGTGCCAACCAGTGACGACGGCACATGCTGTGTTGTTGACGACGATATGCATTGGTTCAGCCCCAAAGCCTCTATTGGAGGTGTTTCGCCCGGTTGATCCCGGCGACAGGAGCAATCTCACAAAATGAACTGCTTCGCCAGTGATTAAACTAAATAAACGAAGCTAACTGTTACTTCTGTATCGTAACTGTAGCGATCATCGTAGTAGTTACGCCACCGTATCAAACCATATCCCTAGTCAAAATTTCTTTCACACCGACATGACTGATTGAGATGCCTGTCTCCTGCACGGCCTCAGCGATCCCCCTTAGCGACTTACCCTCACCCTTCAACTCTCTGATCAAGGCAACGGCCTTCTGCTCAGCCTCGTGTTCAACAAGGTCACCCTGCTCCCCTACTCGGTACCCAAACGGCACCTTCCCACCGAGGTATCGCTTCCTGGCCTTCTGATCCTTCTTCACGTCGCTGATCCGCTCACGGATACGATCACGTTCAGCCTCAGCCACGGCACTCAGGATCGTGAAAACCATCTTGGCGATACCGTTGCCGGTCACGTCTCCACCGAGGTCGATCATGTGGAGCGATACGCCCATCTCCCGAAGCTGATGGAGGACGTTGAGGGCATCCCGTGCAGACCGGAACATGCGGTCCAACTTGGGGGTGATCACCGTGTCACCGGGCTTCAGGGCAGCTAGGAGTGCGGCGCCTTCCTGCCTCTCGCCTACAGGGACAGACCCGGACACACCCCGCTCAACGAAATGCCGATCCACGGTCATCCCGTTCATCATCGCGTAGCCTTCTACTCTCCGCTGTTGGGCACCAAGGCTTTCACCTTCGTCAGCCTGCCGATCCGTGGAGACCCTGGTGTAGCTGTAGACGGCCATGACACCCTCGACCCGTGTAAGGTTGTAAGCTTGTGGCATGGTCTAAGCTGTCTGTAAAGTCGTATTAGCAAGCTTACGGAATGAAGTGGCTTTGCTGGAGGAGAGACGATCCGCCTATCGTTGATGCGTGGGACAGCAGTCGAGGCAGGTGAGACCACAGGGAGCAGCATGGGGTGCGACCCTGGGCAGACGGTAGGAGAACGGCCCTGCCCTCTGAACCCCCCTCAATAGGACAGCAGAACCTCATTCCGAGCATGGTCGCTCCCCCGCCCCCTGCCCTTCGAATCAGGAGGTCCGTAGGGGGGCAGAGGGGGGAAGTCGCCGGAACCAGGTGTAAGGTAGGGCTCTCAGATTTTTGCGATAAATTCGGCCGACCTTCTGCGAGGCCGGTCATGCACAGCCTGCCCTCAAGGTCGTGAACATCCTTGACCGAACCATCTAAGCCGTGGCGTGTTCGCTATTCGTTCTTTTGTGGGAATCGCACACCATGCACCAGAGGGCATCTACCGAGCCACCCGACACGCTCTCTGGCTCCGTCGAAGAGATTGCCCTCTCTTACCTCCAGACCACCGAGGGTGATGCTGGGCTCGCACTCCGTTGCGCCATTTCTGATGCCCTAGCCGACCTCTGTGAAGCCGACCGTCGATCCCTTCAACGAGACCGACTTATCTCGCGTGGCTATGTAAGGGCTGCCCTTCACGAGGCTGTTCAGTAGTAGGTGCGACACAACCATAGGCGAGTTCCGCTTGCCCGGCTGCGCTCACCCGACCGCCTCAGCCGACCGAGCTGCCCGTGGTGCAGAGGCCGACACTGGGCTAACTTTGAACCTGGACTACCGCATGGGGGCCCATCAGATACTGAGCTGCCGACGCCTTGCCCGAGATCAAATCCAGACGATTGCACGACGGAACGGGCTGAGATAGCTTATAGGTAGATCGATAATGTTTTCGCACACAGACGTTGCTAAAATAATCGAGGAGTTGGAGAAGGATTGGTCAGCTACCGGGCCAATTAGGTGTATATCATTTAGATGTAGGTTTCAAAATTATACCTGGGAAGACGAGGACTTTGACTCTGAAAAAGAGGCGTTGGAATTAGAAAGATTCGCTATTCAAAATGGGTTCAAGGTTGTGCGTGGTCGTGGCTGTGGTGAGCAGATAGTGATATCATCGAGATACATGCAGCCCATAGCAAAAGATATTTCAGCTTGGTGTGACGCATTTCAGGAGAAAGCGAAAGGAGCGGGGTCGTCTTTCGATGGATGGAGTTACCCTGATCGGGAGACAATCGATTTCTGGCCTGACGATCCTGTTGGTTATCGCAGGGCAACGGTGAACAGAGCGAGAGTTCTTTTTGGTGAAACATTGCTGCGAGATCCGCTCGAGAAATCAACGAATGCTGATTTTCATCTTGTCCCGAGCGCTTTCCTGCACAAAGCGGCGCGTTGCCAACCAAGGAATCCGCAAGCGAACGCGTCTGCCTTCGCGCAATGGGTCTATTCACTCTATGCGAATGCCTCCGGTAGTGAGGATGACCAGCAACGTGGAAAAGATATCGAAAAGGATATATGGAGCTTAAAAATCAAGGCAGTGCGTTCGCTCGACAGTGATGTGCTTCGGAGGAGCTTCAGCATCTGGAATTTAATGCACAACGGACTTCATGTTGAAAAAAGAAATGAAGGGGCGTACTTCGACATATCTTCACTGAGAGTAAATGGGGTGCCGCTGAGAGCGTCGCCCGACCTGATATACAAAAACAAGAAAACTGGGGAGGTGCTTATCGTAGAGATAAAGAATTCCTACCTTGATTTGCCAAGGAACCTTTGGCCCAATGTTTGGGCACAGCTCTGGTGCTATTCGAAAGTCGACGTAGCAGCGCGGGCGGAAAAGGTGACTGCCGTCGCGGAAGTATGGGCTGATCGGTATGTTCGCATTCGTCGAGATAGCAAAAAGGTGGTTTCACTGCGTGCCTTAGTTAGGCGTGACCCACGAGCACCTGCTTACGATAAGTTCTTTCAGGAGTTATTTGATATATATTGTGGAAACCTGAAAAATTAATCATCGTAACTCGCTATAACAAAATTGGTAAATAAGTCAAAATATAATAAAATTTTTCCTCGGCATTTCACGGGCATTGATGTTAGTCTTCTACGGAAAAATCGGTCGGGCTCCACGTGGCGGGTCCAAGTCAGGTTTCAGCTCCCTTCTAGAATCGCTGCAATCCGGACCACTCAGCCCCTTCAGGCCCTTATCGGACATGTTATGAGGCACGCTCAGGCCGACATTCTACTTGACCATTCAAGCATCTGAATGTTCAATATCCCTGTACAACAGTCTCAGCGGACCCGCAGAAAATTCCCTTTAATTTCAATGCTTGAATGCCCTTAGGCCAAAGTCCTTTCCTGGGCACCATCAGCTGGCTAAGCCGCTGAGTTACCAAAGCAAACAACAGTATCAGCGATTTAGGGCTGCCCGAGTAGTACTAACGGGTGGTGCAAATGGCGTTGGTGACGACGCGTTCTTGGTAGCATCCTAAAAATGGCGTCTACCATCTGCGGCGGGCTGTGCCAGCGGATTGTATAACGCGCGTCGGCAAGCATCAGGGCGTGCGTGACGTGCCCCTACTCTCACAGCTTGTCGAATTGGGGTTTCCGACATTCTCGGAGGCCACACCGAATGAGCGGCTGTTCTTCGTCCCATACGTAGAGGGCGGGATCGCTGGCTTGAGCGAACCTTAGCCGTTCAGATGCGTTACCGGCCGACGCCTGAGTTCGTGGGCGGTTGGACGATCGTGCGACGATGCCCTGGATCGAGTTGATGACGACCGTGCGTGCCGAGATTGCGGCTGCAGAGCACAGGGCATCCATACAAGCCGGGACGGTGCGGACCTTGTTGGTGACCGAAAGCGACACCGCAAGGGCCGAGCAAGCGTTGTTCCACGAATTGGACGGCTTGGCGCGCCTACGCGGGCGGCTACAGACCCTTGAGGCCTTGAGGGGTCGCCCTCTCAACGCCCGGAAGGTCGTTTCACCGGATGGCGTCGGCGCCGTGAGATCTTCATGATGGGGTGGAAAATGGTCAAGCGCTCCTCACCTGTCTGCGAGGTCAAGGTCGAGGGCACGTGGCTCCGCGTCCCTGCCGATGAGGCGCATCGAAATCATCGGGAAAGGCCGAAGCGGTGTCCGTGTTGCCACGGCATGGTCATCACCGCCGGCAGCTACACGAGCGAGCCCAGGATCAGCCTGCAGCATCGCAAGCTGCATGACGGTTGCCGCCTGATACCGCGCCGTTTCAACGGGACGGAGGCTCTGCACCCTGAAGCTTTGGCATAGGGCGTGTACGGCTCCTTGGACAGATTGGGCATCCTCGAGATGATGACGGCCGCGGGGTAGAAATGGGACGCGCGGGTTGGGGCAGGGTTGATCCCCGGCTAACCCATCCTCGGCATGGTGGCACCGAGCCACGTCGCGTATCGGCTCAGCGTCGTGCGGACACGACACGCCCCGCCAGCCCGTGAGCGGATCGGGCGGCGGGGCTGGGGCTTCCATAAGGCGCAGTTAGAAGGCAGCGGCCTGCTTCACCCGATCGTCGGCGGCCGGAACCTTCCACTGGACGGCGCCGGGAAGGGCGTAGCCACCCTGACGGTGCACCGAGCCGGTGTCAGTGGCGAGCCCCTGGGTCTCCAGGGTGAGGGCACCAACCGTCTTGGTGTTGTCGACGCTCGCCGGCTCGCCCGCCAAGGCGCCGGTGGCGAGGAGGGTCAGCGCCAGGCCGGCGGCGGCCCGCGTAATGATCTGCTTGGTCATGACATTCAGCCTCTTCATTTTCTTGCGGCGGGGCGCCGTCGCTTCGTGAAGAGGAATGTGCTGACAGTAGCCTCATGAATCAAATTGGCAGTTTTCATAATATGGATCGATATGCTGCATAATCAGCGGTCGATAAGGTCCATAGAGTCGAATGGGATGCGGTTCGGCCCGTGTCGTTGAGACCGCCCACGAAAAAAGGGCCAGCCTCTCGGCTAGCCCTTTGCGCGCTGACGCGGTGCGACGCCTTATTCGGCGGCGGTCATCTCGGGGGTGTAGTGCCCGCACCAGTCAGACGAGCCGACCACTGGCCACAGGCCGTGGGCATCCGGGCCAGGCTGGTTGACCGGCGGGTTGAAGCGGCACAAGCCCTCATCGTGCTGTGCGACCGCGCCGTTGACCTTGTGCTCGTCGAAAAACTTGCAGCTCTCACACTTGGCGTTCGCCATGGGGATGCTCCGGGAGTTGGTGGGCGGACCTGCCGCCGCAATGCGAATTAGAACAGATCCAATCTGCAGATTTAACCGACAAGCCGTCGGTCGGTTCCCGCGCCTGTCCTTGCGAAGCGAACAGAAGATCGGCCTAGGACCGATCCGCTCCCGGTGCGTGGTCCGCCCTTGCGGCATGGCTGCTGGGCCAGGACGAGAGCGGACGGATGGGAATGCGGCAGCATAAGCCTGAAGGTGTCATCGCCAAGCTGCGGCAGGCACACGTGCGGATCGCGCAGGGTCGGAGCGTCGTGGGAGAATGGCTACGACGAAAGCATAACGCGCGTCAGCGGAATGGAATCTCAGGTGGCGAAGTGTTCTGCACCCTGATGGAGGCGCAGATCCTGACCGAGATTTGGCGGCATCACGACAACACAGTCAGGCCGTACGGCGCGCTGTGTTGCCGCCCGCCGGCCCCGGAGAGATTGCTGCCCGCTTCCACGCCTTGGCCGGCTGCGCTCACCCCATCGGCTCCGCCGGCCAAGCGGCCCGTGGAGCACGGACCAGCCCTGTTTTAGCTCTGTGACACGGATGGCCCCGAGGGGACCGATCACGGCCGCTCCTCAACGCGTCTCGAGGCGACTGGCAACCGTAATATTTGCCGAAATACCGCGATCGTCTCGATGAATATCGCGCAGCATGCCTGTCGTCACTTTGGCGCCGACGTGATTGTGATAGAGCCATATCCCGTCCAGCCGCCGCCGGTAGCTCGGTTCTCCGCCGACTTCGGTGCCGATGCTCATGCCGGAGCCGAGGCCGAAGGCAAACAGACCGTGGATGACGCGTCCGTCGTCGCGCATCGGGCGCCCGACATCATCGGTCGTCAGGCCGTGCTCATCCTCCGCCAGCCGCAACGGCGCGCCGGCAGAGTCCCATAGCAGCGGGAGCCGCGGCCGGTAGCCGAAGCAGGTGATGATGGCCGCCACGTCGCTGAGATCGCCTGTGGCGCCGGGGTCGCTGCGTCCGATGGCGACGTGCCTGGGCTCGATCGCGATGCGGTGCCGGTCCAACCGCTGCGTTTCGAAGACTTGGCGCGCCACGTCGGCGGTGCGGAAGCGTAGGCCGCCGAGTCGGTTCACCCGGCCGCTGAGGGGGCAGACGTCCTGCTGGACATCGATGTGCTCGCCGAAGGCCTGCGCCTGCGCGACATCCCGGTAGTAGAAGCGCGGGGGCGAGCGATGGGCGAGGACGATGCGCCTGAGGCCCAACCTCTCGGAGACCGGCGCCAGCCGCTCGATCACCGAGAAGGCGCTGTGCGAGCTTCCGGCGACGACAAGGGTGCGCCGCGCCCCGATATGGGGTGAGAGACGTGCGAGCAGATCGGCTTCGGAATACTGCAAAATCGGGTCGGAATGCAGGACCGGCACGTTGCCGGGCGGGACGCCGTGGAGAAGATCCCGCAGACTCGCGCCGCTCTCGTCGGCCTGCGTCCCACCGAGGTTTAAGACGAGGGTAGCGACCCGCGCGCTGACTTGCTCGCCGGAGCGCGACCGCAGCACGAGATCGAACATTCCATCATCGCGCACGGTGACGGCCTCGATGCGATGCTCGCGCCGCAGGGCGATCCGGTGGCGCTGCGAGAGGTCGGAGACGAGCAATTCGGCCGCGTCCGACAGACACTCGGAAACGAGATCGAGGTCCGGTGCCTCTCCCCTCATGCGTTCGAGCCGCGCGATGGTGGAGGATCGCTGTCGCAGCCGCGTCATGGCCGCCGGAAGGCGCTCATCGCAGACGCATTCCAGGATGACGTCCGCGAGCGTGTTCGACGGGATCTTGTAGCGTGACAGGCTCCCGCTGCCGAGCGAGCGACCGCGCTCGATGATCAGGACGCCCCGAGGGGCGACAGCGGTGAGAGTGCCGCACTTCGCCAAGCTGAAGAGCAATCCCGAATTCGCCGGCCCGAAACCGCACAACGCCAGGGAAAAGTCTATGGGCTGCATGGCTGGCCCTCTGTCGAGAGATGGATTTGGCGTGGAACCGGTGTTCGGTTGGGGCGAAGTCAGGACCAAGCGATATTGCTCCCGGTCCGGGGCGTAGCATGCGATCGTTATTGTTATTATGGGAACAGGTTCTTCAAAGTGGCATCTTTTACAATGCCTACAGACAGTTTGGTGTCTGACCTGAACTCTACGATCGCTCACTGCGCGATACGAAATCGATAAATCATTAGTCCGGTATGTGGGGGTAAATATTGGATATCAGTCGCGCAAATTGGTTGTAGCCAGAATTTCCACCGAGCCTAGGGCGATGCCCTCTCGCTGGTGCGCCCAGTGTTGGCCGCTATGGCGCTGACGATCCGAACACCAACGGATTCCCGTTCTGAAAGCATTAGTACGCAATGGTACATTTCCAGAGCAGTAGCATCCTGAAGCATCCATTGCAGCTTGAACGATCATCACTAAAAATCGATCGAAGTCGAGGTGGCTGATCTCTGGATCGCGCATCGTTGATCGGGCTGCTTGCGAGTAATCTCGATATCGAAAATCGATCTGCATTTGAGGATCATTCTCGATCGGCTTCAAAGCTGGGAGACTGGTTATGGCGAAGCGTGTTCTCGTGACAGGTGGTGCGGGGTTCATCGGCTCGCATCTGTGCGAGCGGCTCCTGAGGGAGAAAAACGAGGTACTCTGCGTCGATAATTTCTATACGGGCTCGCGCAGCAACGTTGCGGAGCTTCTCAAAAATCCTTCCTTTGAAATTCTCCGGCATGACGTGACTTTTCCCCTCTACGTCGAGGTGGACGAAATATACAATCTCGCCTGTCCGGCATCTCCAATTCACTACCAGCGCGATCCGGTCCAAACGACGAAGACGAGCGTGATGGGCGCCATCAACATGCTCGGGCTGGCCAAGCGCCTCCGCGTGCGGATCCTTCAGACTTCTACAAGCGAGGTCTACGGCGATCCCGACGTCCATCCGCAGCCTGAGGAATACCACGGCCGAGTGAACATCACCGGCCCACGGGCCTGCTACGATGAGGGCAAGCGCTGCGCCGAGACCTTGTTCTTCGACTATCAGCGGCAGCACCGGCTGCCGATCCGGGTCGCCCGCATCTTCAACACCTACGGACCGAACATGCATCCGCAAGACGGGCGCGTGGTGTCCAATTTCATCATCCAGGCGCTCACCGGGCAGCCGATCACCCTGTACGGCACTGGTCGCCAGACCCGCTCGTTCTGCTACGTCGACGATCTGGTCGAGGGGCTCGTTCGATTGATGGCGATGGAGTGCCAGACGGCTGCGCCGATCAATCTCGGCAACCCGATCGAGATCACCGTCGAGGAACTGGCGCAACGCATCATCGCGCTGTGCAACTCGCGTTCGGTCGTGGAATATCACCCCCTCCCCCAGGACGACCCGATGCAGCGGCGCCCCGACATCGCGCGGGCGACCGAGCTGCTGCAGTGGAAACCCAGGGTGCCGCTGGACCGGGGATTGCAGCGCACGATCGCCTATTTCGAAGCCTTGCTGACGCGTGGCCGGTCGGCCGTACTCCCGCTCCAGCAGGCCAGCTGATGAGCGCGTCGATCTCGTCCATACGCGTCAACATCCTCGGCGTCGGCATCAGCGCGATCGACATGGGGGATGCGGTCGCCACCATCGATCGCTGGATCGATCAGCGGCAGCGACAGTTCGTCTGCATCACCGGCGTGCACGGCGTCATGGAATGCCGGCGCGACATCGAGCTGAGGGGTATCCTGCGCGCGGCCGGGCTGGTCACTCCGGATGGGATGCCCTTGGTCTGGATGGCGCACCGGCTCGGGTTCGATCGGGTCCGCCGGGTCTACGGGCCGGACCTGATGCGGGAGGTCAGCAGGCTCTCTCCGGAGCGCGGGTACCGGCACTTCTACTTCGGGGGCGGGCCCGGGCTGGCCGACGCACTCGCGGTGCAGCAGCGCGCGGCCTATCCCGGCATCCAAGTCGTCGGGACTTTGAGCCCCCCTTTCCGGCCCGCGAGCGAGGCGGAGGACGAGGCGATGGTGCAGGCGATCAACGCGGTCAAGCCCGACATCGTCTGGGTGGGTCTCAGTACCCCGAAGCAGGAGCGGTGGATGAGCGCCCACCGCGACCGCATCGAGGCTCCCGTCATGATCGGCGTCGGGGCCGCCTTCGACTTCCTCGCCGGAACCAAACGGCAGGCGCCCCTCTGGATGCAGAGGAGCGGTCTGGAATGGGCCTTCCGGCTCGCCTCCGAGCCGCGGCGGCTTTGGCGCCGCTACGCCACGATCGTTCCGAGCTTCCTCGTTTTGGCCGGGGCGCAACTGGCCCACCGGCGTGGCGCGGTCCGCATCAGAGGTTAGGCAGCGGTGCCGGCAAGGCGACGTCGGCTGCCCGCCGGAGGGTCGCGCGCCCTTCCACCACGGGGTTTCTGGGGGAATTGCGATTCCCGTCCAACGTGGCACCCAAACCTGTCTTCCGTAGAGCAGGCGTACCACCCCAAAAGCCGACGGTATTACGCTCAGGTGCGGAGAGTAGCGAAAATGGCTTACTACCCCTAATCCATAGCAAGGCGCCAATGATTATAGATACATAGTCTTGTTATTTGAGCCCGAGGAGATGCCAAATGTCTGATAGGCGAGCACTCGTAACCGGCGCTGGTGGATTTATTGGGCACCACCTAGTGAAATTTCTCAAGAGCAAGAATATCTGGGTTCGAGGTGTCGATATTAAGCGACCTGAATACGAAGATTCGGCCGCGGACGAGTTTTGGGTCATGGACCTTCGCCAAGCGGAATCCTGCGCCATGGCGGTTGCCGGTGTCCAAGACGTCTATCACCTCGCCGCCGACATGGGGGGCATCGGCTACATCACCGGCTCTCACGCCGACATCACTCTCAACAACACCAAGATCAACGTTCATATGATCGATGCGGCGTGGCGGTCAGGCGCCGAGCGGTTCCTGTTCTCGTCCTCAGCCTGCATCTACCCCCAATACCTGCAGCGCGATGCCGATGTGACGCCGCTGAAGGAAGACGATGCCTTTCCGGCCGATCCAGAGGAGGGATACGGTTTGGAGAAGCTGTTCATGGAGAAGATCTGCCAGTACGTCACTGAAGATCACGGCTTCGAGACGCGGGTGGTGCGCTTCCACAACGTCTACGGCTCGCTCGGGACCTATGACGGCGGCAAGGAGAAGGCGCCCGCCGCGATCTGCCGCAAGGTCGCCCTGAGCCCGGACGGTGGCGAGATCGAGATCTGGGGCGACGGCCTTCAGACACGCTCGTTCATGCATGTCGACGATTGCGTTGAGGGCATCTATCGGATCATGGAATCCGGCTACCATAAACCGCTGAACCTCGGGACGGACGAGCTGATCTCCGTCGACGGCCTCGTCGATCTCGTCAGCGACATCGCCGGCAAGCACCTCTCCAAGCGCCATGACCTGTCGCGCCCCCAGGGCGTGCGTGGGCGCAACAGCGACAATGGACGGCTGCGGGAAGTCCTGGGGTGGGAGCCGCGCATCCTGCTCGCGGAAGGGCTTGTGCCGACCTACCGCTGGATCGCGTCGGAACTCGGCGTACCGTCCGAGCCCGCCCAGGCGATCTCGGCCGTCGCGGCGGAGTAGCCGCGCCCGCATCGTTCGGCGCGGCCTCATGCACGAAGCTGGCGCCCAGGTCCGGGATTCCGGTTCCGGGCCGCCCGCCACGAACGCCGCACGCGTACGGAGATGTCGTGACATGAGCACGTCCGCCGCGAAGTCGCAGATGGACGCCGTCGTCCGCCCATTCATCGTGCCGGATCGGCAGGCTCTCGCTGCGCGGGCACCGCCAGGATTCGCGCGGCGCCTTAAGGTGATCGCCGTCCTGGCGGCCACCGACGCCGCGGCTGCCGCGGTCGCCGTCCTCGCCGGGTCCGTCCTGACGGGAATGGACTGCTTCGGCGGGTGGGACGTCGTTGCAATGCCTGTTCTCGCCTGCGTAGCCTTCGCAGCCGTCGGGCTCTACGACGGCTACGGGCCTGGTCCCGCCGAACGGCTGCGCCTTCGCACCCGCTGCGTGTTCGCCCTGACGATGGGCTGCCTCGTTTTCTCGGCTGGGCTCGGAGCGACATCGGCGTCGGTCGCAGGCCTCGCTCTGACCGGGCTTCTCCTTCTCGTCGCCGGCTTCTACGCCGAGGTCGCGGCCCGGACGTTCCTGATCCGGCGCGGGCTGTGGGGCGGTCGGACCGCGATCCTCGGCACCGATGCCTGCGGCGTCGTCCTCGCCGATACGCTGCTATCGCAGCCTGAACTCGGTTTGAAGCCGATCGGCTTCGTCCTCGATGCGTCGGGCGACCCGGGTGAGGCGGCGCGGACGAGATTGCCGATCCTGGGATCGATCGGCGACGCGACGCAGCGCGACGACATCGAGGTCGCGGTCGTGTGCTCCTGCACCGAACTCGTCCTGAACGATCTCGCCGGCTCCGGCCCATTGCCGTTCCCCCGAGTCGTCGTCGCTCAACAGACGCAGGATCTCCAGAGCCTCTGGATACAGACGCGGACGCTGGGCAGCGGGCTCGGGCTCGAATTGCGACGCGATCTCTATCGGCACCGCAACCGGCGCATCAAGCGGATCGTCGACCTGATGCTGGCCTGGCCCGCCCTTCTGATCGCTGCACCCGTGATCGCGGCGGTCGCGGTGACGATCCGGATCGTCGATCCCGGTCCGGCCTTCTTCACGCATCAGCGGGTGGGGCGGCAGGGCCGTCTGATCCAGGTTCTGAAGCTTCGCAGCATGTACGGTGATGCGGAACATAGGCTGCGGGACCATCTCGCCGCCGACCCCGAGGCGCGCAGCGAGTGGCAGCGCTACTTCAAGCTCACCCGCGATCCTCGGATCCTCCCCGGCATCGGCCATTTCATCCGCCGCACAAGCCTCGACGAGCTCCCGCAGCTCTGGAACGTCGTGCGCGGCGAATTGAGCCTCGTCGGACCGAGGCCCTTCCCGTCCTACCACTACGAGGGCTTCGACGCCCCTTTCCAAGCGCTCCGGCAGAGCGTCCCGCCGGGCCTGACCGGACTATGGCAAGTGTCCTCGCGCAGCAATGGCGACCTTTCCGTACAGAAGAACCAAGACAAGTTCTACATTCACAACTGGTCGATTTGGCTCGACTTATACATCCTTCTCGAGACGATCCCCGCCGTCATCGGCGGCTCCGGCGCGCGATGAATCGGTTCGCGCAAGGCGCGGCCTCTCTCCTGGGAGACGGTGATGAAGATCCTGATGAGCGCCTTCTCGTGTGGCCCGGGCCAGGGTTCGGAGGCCGGCATCGGCTGGAACTGGGCCCTTGAGACGGCGCGGTTGGGCCACGCGGTGACGGTCGTCACGAGCACCGAATTCAAACCGCTGATCCGGGCCGAGATCGCCTCGGGCCGGCTGCCGCCGAACCTCACATTCGAGATTTTCATGCCGGGCTGGCTCACGCGATTGCGCGACCTCGGCCTGCGGAGCCGCTTCAAGCCGATGGCGTGGTTCTTCACCAATCTCCTATGGCAATGCGCCCTGCCGTCCCACATCCGGAAAACCTATCCGACCCTCGACTTCAACCTCGTGCATCACGTGACCTTCGGGACGATCCGGCATCCGACGCGCCTCGGCGGCCTGGGGTTGCCCCTGATCTTGGGGCCGCTCGGAGGCGGCGAATCCGGGCCTCCCAACCTGCGGCGCGGCCTCGCCTTCCTCGATCGCTGGGCGGAGCGGATACGCGCGACCCACACATGGACGACGCGCTTCGACCCGATCTCGCGCGGCGCGTTCGCCTGCGCCTCCCTGATTTTGGTCCGCACCGACGAGACGAGGGCCGTGCTACCGGCCCACCTTTGGTCCCGGGTCGTGTGCAATCTGGGGATCGGCGTCGAGTCGAGGCGCGGAGTCGAGCCCGTCGCCCGCCGCGACGGCGAGCCGTTTCGCGTTGTCTTCGCGGGCCGGCTCCTTGCCTGGAAGGGCCTGCATCTCGGCCTCGAAGCCCTTGCCGGAGCGCGCCGGGACGGGGTCGATATCCGACTGACGGTCGTCGGCGACGGGCCTCAGCGGCAGCGGCTCCAGGAGCAGGCCGACCGGTTGGGCCTGGGCTCGGCGGTCGAGTGGCGCGGCGAGGTTTCCCGCGGCGACTTGCTGGCGATCTACGAGCGGCAACACGCTGTGTTGATCCCGAGCTTGCATGATTCTGGCGGCATGGCCGTTCTGGAGGGGCTGTCCCGGGGGCTTCCGGTGATCTGCCTCGCGCTGGGAGGACCGGCAGTCGTCGTCACGGACGCCTGCGGTCGGGCGGTCCGTGCGGACGGTCCGCAGGCCGCGGTCGTCGAGCGGCTCCGGTATGCCCTTCTCGAACTTGCACGCTCCGAGAGCCTGCGCCTGCGCCTGAGCCGGGCCGCGCTGGAGCGCGCCGACGAGCTATCCTGGTCGAATCTCGTGACGAAGGCTTACGACGAGATCGCGGCGAGGCTGGCGTCCCGTCCGCCGCGGCCGACCTCCGCGCACGGGTGACGGAGACGCCCCTCACGCTTCGAGCGGAGCGTAACGCCGAGGCTGGCAGCTCTCGCTCCGTTTCACGGCGGAACCACCCCGAAGGTCAGGCGCCCCTTCCTCTCCTGCCCAAGGCTCTGAAACGCCGCGAAGGTGAGCGCGTCGCGGCCCCAGACGAAGCCCGGCAGCGCGTCGAGCGGTGCAGTGTAGGTGTTCGCCTCGAAGCTGTTGGCGCCGGCCTCGATGATCGATCCGTTGGGTGAGAGGCGATCCGTATCCGTGACGCCGCCCGCGTCGCCCGACCCCGTGAAGACGATCCGGTTGCCGTGAACGCGGTTGCCCGTCGTGCGATAGAGGCTGCCGTCCTCCTTCCGCCGACCTTGATCAATCAACATGATCGCCCGCCCGCCCGGCCGCACCGCGATGTCGTTGTCGGCGACCTCGACACCTTGCGATGCCGCGACCTGGATGTCGGCGTCCCAGTACCACGGCGCGTTGTTGACGCCGTTGAAGCGGAGTGTGTTGCGACGGACGAGCGCGTCGAATGAGATCTCGTAGAAGATGCCGGCGCCGCGATTGAATTCGACCGTGTTGTCTTCGATCACGGCGTCGCGACAATCGATGTCGCACCAGATCCCAGGACCATCGTTGCGATAGACATGGTTGCCCCGCACCGTGACGCCGCGACTCTCGGTGATCTTCAGGCCGCCGGCCTCCCAGCCAGAATCGAAGGCGGCGGTGTTGTTTTCGAAGATGCGGTTGTTTTCGAACCGGACCCTCAGGCCGTGCGCGGCCCCGCCAAGCTGGCCGTTGTGATGGATCACGCTCTCGCGCACGACACCGTCGGTGCCGACCGAGACGCCAAGCCCCATGTTGAAGCGGATTTCCGTTCGCTCGACGCGCCAGCCGACCGCCTGATCGCCCCGGATCGCCCCGATTTGGGGGGGCGAGGAGTATTTCTCGATGACGAGGCCGCGGATTCGCACGTCGGGTGACCGACTCTGGAACGCCGTGGCCAGGGTGCTCGCCTCCACCGTGCGGCCTGTCGGATCGTCCGCGATGACGAGGCGCGAGGACATCGGCTCGAACCAGAAGCGCCCGGGGCCGAGACCGTCCCGCGACCCCACCCGGCGCAGCGGCTCACCGTCGAGGAACAGCCACGGCAGGGGCGAGCACAGCGCGCCCGCGCGGCACGTCCCGGTCGCCGTCCAACGCGGCAGGGTGACCGAAGCCGACCAGACCGTCCCCCGGCGCTCGAACGGGCCAACGATCTGCGCGCCGTTGAGGACGCTGCCGGGCTCACCGAGGAAAGTCTGTCCTGCCAACGGTGCGATCTGCTGCAGCCGGTGCAGGCCCGCTTCGATGCAGATCGTCCCGCCGGGGCCCGCACGGAACGCTGCGCGCTGGATCGACTCCCCCGGCGATACGCGGATCGCCGTGGCGGGGCAGAGAGCGTCGTCGACAGTGTCGGCGTTGGCGCAAGGAGGATGGGCGGCGACGAGGACGGCGACGAGGCCGGACAGCGCGCCCAGAACCGTCTCTATCTGAAACGTCATGTTCGATCGGGCCGCTCGCGCGGGCGCTCCGCAGAAAGCTCCGGATCCGGTCAAACTGCGTCAGAGCCTGGGTCCGCCCAAGCCTTAACATGGTGCTAACACCTTTTTCCCGCGTGACCGCAGGATCGGCCGGCACCCCTTCGAACGACCTTCGTGCCGTACTCCGCCCTTGGTGACACCGTTGGGCGGAGCAACCTGCGAAAGGTCGATGAGCCACACGCGATGATCCACCCGAACATTGGGGGATAGAAATCGACTACTCTGTTCGGAAGGGCGCCGCTGTCGGGCTAGTCCCGAATCGCCCGTTCCCATCGGATGCAAACTCAGTTCGAATGCAGTCTCGATCGTATGACCGGCGGTTTACTTGACCGATTTCGTCGCGGCCAGTTCAGGCGCTGACGTTGAAGGGCTCGCCCGGCGCCTGATCAGGACGATACGCGGATGAACCGGACCGTGGAGCAACCGAGCCGTGGCGTCAGCCTCCTGCTCCGCCAGACATACGAACACCATACGCTCGGGCTCCTCACCGCGCTCAGACGGCGCTGGCTCCTGATCGGAGCTATCATCGCGGCGGCGGCCGCCGTATCGGCCGGGGTGAGCCTTCTGCTTTCCGACAAATATACCGCCGAGGCGCTGGTCCAGGTCGAACTCGGCAGGCCCGGTCCGCAACCATCGGCTCAGGCAGGCACGGCGACGCTCGAAGGCTCCGTGATCGTCGAGAGTGAGGCGCGGGTGCTCCGCTCCGCTTTCATCGCCCAACGGGTTGCCCAGGATCTCGGCCTCGAACGGGATGCGGCCTTCGCGCCCCGTCCGTCGATGCTGTCGCGCCTGTGGTCGTACTGGGTATCCCGGCGGGAGGTCATCGAGACGGGAACAAGCGCCGAGAGGATCGCCCGGGAGCTTTCGCGCAACCTCAAAGTCACCAACGACGCGCGCGCCTACCTGATCTCCGTCGCGTACACATCGGGTGACCCCGACCGTTCGGCGCGGATCGCGAACGCCTTCGTCGATGCCTACATGCGCAACCGCCTCGAGATCGGCGTCGCATCTGCCGAGCGGACCAGCGCCTGGCTTCAGGAGCAGGTGACGGCGACCCGCGCGTCCCTCGACGAGGCCGAGGCCGCGATAGAGCGTTTCCGCCAGCGGACGGGTACCGTCGAGGGGAGTGCGGGGGCTCCGAACCTCGCCCAGCAGGAGTTGCGGGACGCCACGACCCGTCTTGGGACGGCCGTCCAGAACCGCCTCGCCGCGGAGGCCCGGCTGGCACGGGCCCGCGACGCTTTCGCCGCGGGCAGCGTCCCGTCCGCCCAGGATCTCGCCGGGGCGCCGGTGATCCAGCGGCTGCTCGAAGCGGTCGAGACGGCCAATCGCGACCTCCAGACCGTGTCTGCGACGGGGCCGCGTCACCCCGGCTACCTCACGGCCAAGGCGAGCCTCGAAGGCGTGCAGGAGCGCCTTCGCCGAGAGATCGAGCAGGCGATCGGCAACCTGGAGGGCGACCGCCGCACGGCGCTCCAGGAGGAAGCCCTTCTCGCAGCCCAGGTGGAGACGCTGAAGAAGAGCGTGATCGAAGCGATGGGGCACGAGACCCAGTTGCAGGGTCTGCAAGCTGGTGCCGCGGCGATCCGCGAGCGCCTGAAGCTGTTGAACGACAGTTTCGCCCAAGCGGTCGCGCTCGCTGGGATGAGGTCCTCGACGACGCAGGCCATCATGCCCGCTCAGCCCGATACCGTACCGAGTGGTCCCAACCGCGCTTTCATCGTCGGCCTGTCAGTCCTGGCCGCGAGCGGCGCCGGACTCTGCGCGGCGATCATGCTGGAGCGACACAGCACGGGGTTCCGCTCGCCCGGGGATCTCGTCGAGGATACGGGTACGCGCTGTCTCGGCATGCTGCCGAAGATCCACCGACGCTCGACCGCGGGCGAGCGTCGGATGTTCGACGAGGCGATCGGGCTGGTTGGCGCGTCACTCGGGTGGTCGCGCACCTCCCCTACCCCGCAGATCCTGCTGGTGGCTTCCGCGGTTCCGGGCGAAGGCAAGTCGCTGCTGTGCGGTGCGTTGGCGAACGCCCTGACGGAGCGCGGGCTGCGCGTCCTCCTCATCGATGGCAATGCCGACGCGGATCCGCCGGACGATCGGCCCGACCTCGGCAGCGTTGTCTTGGGCGATGTCTCGATGTTCCTGAGCGCGTGCCCCGCTGCGGGACAGACGGTGCTGCGCGGCCGAGTCGCCGGCAGCCGGTGCGACCTCTACGCCACGCCGGCCTTCGCGCGCTTCATCGATCTCGCCCGGGAGGCGTTCGATCTCGTGCTGATCGAAGCGCCGCCGGTGCTGCTGTTCCAAGAGGCGGTCACCCTCGCCCACCATGCCGACGCGACGCTTCTGGCCGCGCGCTGGAAACGGACCCCGCGCGAGGTCGTCCTCACCGCGCTCCAGCGCCTGCAGGACCAGACGGTCCGGGTGCGCGGGATCGTCCTGACTGAGGTCGACCTGAAGGACCACCGCCGCGACCGGATCATCGATCAGTGCACCCTGTACGGCCGGTACCGCCAGCTGTTCGAGACCCGTGCCGCGGTCTCGCCGCTGCAGCGGGAGACGTGCCCGCGGCTCGACGCCAAGGCTTCCTGACCGCAAGCGTCCCGACCGGAGAGGCGTGGCCGGATGAGAGCCTGTGGTCGATCCGCTCGTGCGCGAGACAGATCACTCCTGAAACTGGGATGGTTCGATGGGAAGGACAGCGCGCGCCACCGCTGCGAATGACAATCCGGCCCGGCGGATGACGGCGGAGGCGGGGCGCATCCTGTGGCCGGTCATCGATCAAGGGATCGCCAGCCTCGGCGGCTTCCTTCTCACGATCGCGCTCGCGAGGACGCTGGCACCCAGCGAATACGGCGTGTTCGCTCTCTTCGCCGGCATCCAGATGCTCCTCTACACGGCGATCGCGTCGCTGCTGTTCTATCCGATGGTCGTTCTATCGAATGTCTCCGGCCCGGAGCGCGGTGCACAGCTCATGCGGGCCAGTCTCGTCATGCTGGTCGTGCTCTGCGTCCCGGCCGTGCTCTGCCTCGGCCTGATCGGGCTCCTGATGGGGCGTACCGACGCGATCCTTCCCGTGGTGACTTACTTCGTCGTCTGGCAGATCCAGGAGACCTTCCGGCGCTGCCTGTTCGCGGAGCTGCGCTTCGCCGCGGCGGTGCCAGGCGAAATCATCAGCTATCTGGGCCAGATTCTCGTCCTGTTCTGGCTGTACCGGCATGACGGCATCACTCTCTCCAGCGCGCTCTATGCCATGGCGGCGACCTCCGGGCTGGCCGCGATCCTCCAAGCCGTCCAATCCGGCGTCGTCCGGCCCGGCGCGCTCGATCTCCAGGGGACCGTAGGAAGCTTCTTCGCCCTCGGGCGATGGTCGCTCGCCGGAAACCTCGCGGCGGCCCTGCGCCAGCAGGCCGTGTTCTGGTTCCTCGCGATCCTGTCGGGCGAGGCGTTCCCCGGCCTGCTTCTGGCCGCGATCAACATCGTCAACATCCTCAACCCGCTCATCATCGGGCTCAGCAACGTCATCCCGCAGGTGACCGCGCGCGCACATCTGCGGGGCAAGATCGCGGCCCTGCGCGCGGCCCGCCCCTTCGCCCTAGCGGGGCTCCTGACGGCGGTCGCCTTCCTGGCGGTCATCGCTGCCGTACCGGAGCGGGTGCTCGGCGTCATCTACGGGTCGGACTCGGTCTATGCCGATCTCGCGACGCCGGTGCGGTTGCTCACCGTCGGCGCGGTGATCTCCTACGTCGCCGACATGACCTGCTCGTACTTCCACGGCGTCTCAGCGGTCCGGCAGGCCATGATTGCCAACCTCGCCGGGATGGCCGCCTCCGTCATCACCGCCGCACCGCTGATCGTCGGCTTCGGGCTGAACGGGGCCTGCGCCGGCCTCTGCATCGCGAACGCTGCGCGGGTCGCCGTCTCGCTGCTTCTCCTGCACCGTCTTGTCGGCGACGAGGTGGACGCGGTCGAGCGTGGGACAGCCGAGCCGGGCGTCGAAGCCGTGACGTGATTCGCCGGGCTGTGGCCCTCACGACATCCGATTCCTACGACCGTTCGGGAAGGCCGAAGGATCCGTCGAGGACGGTTGCGGGAAACAACCCTGAGCGAAACATCATACTGGCCGCGATCCCCAGGCCGAAGAGGCACCAGAACCAGATGCCCACCATCGGCCCCTCCAGCGTCACGTTGAAGGATGCCTCGATCAGGATCGCGGCGCCGTAGCAGGCGATCCAGACGAGGATCTTCGCCCAGCGCGCCTCTTTGCGCCGCCGCGCCAGCAGCATGCTGTGGACGAGCATTGCGAACCATGCGGCGAACAGCGTGACCCAGAGGGCGAGACCGGGCACGCCGGCGCGGGCCAGTACCGTCATGCTGGCGTTGTGGGGGCTGCGCAATCCCTCGGAGATGGCCCAGAGCTGGTAGCCGTCCTCCATGGCGATATTGACGCCGAACCCCTTGCCTGACCAGAAGTAAGGGCCTGCGAAGGTGTAATCCTGGATCGTCGCCCACCAGCGGGTCCGGAATTCCTTCGTTGCCTCGAAGTTCGACGCGTCGCTCACGCCGAGGATGCTCTTGAAGCCCTCGATGATCTGATCTGGCCCGATAACACGGCTGTCGGGCGTGAACTGAACCTTCACGCCAATGAGCGACACGACCAGCAGCGCGACGACGCCGAGAGCGATGACGGGCGCGACCTGCCGGACGCGGCCGCCCAGAACGGTGGCGGCCAGGATGGCGAAGACGCAGGCCAGCATCGCCCCCCGGCTCGAGGTGACGGCGACCATGCCGACGAGGAGCGCCGCCATCCAGAGCCGTGAGAACCGGCCGAGCCCGAGGACGGCGAACGCCGCTGCGCCCGCCAGATGGGTCGCGATCGCCCCGGGGCTGAGGTCGACCACCTGAAGCGACGTCCCCGGTATCATGACCTTGGAAAGGGCCAAGGCCGCGCAGCCGCCGCCAATGAACCCGTAGACGCGGGCGAAGGCGTGATAGGAGGCGAGCACGCGCTCGAGGCGGGCGGGCTCCTCGATCACCAGCGCGACGACGATGAAGCAGAAAGCCCCATAAGTGACGATGACGCTGTCGCGCAGCGCGTCGGCGCCCCAGAGCCCGAGATACGGCAGCGTGCGCGCGACGACCCAGGCGATCAGCACGAGGAGCAGGCGAGAGGGGAGCGTCGCCATGGCGGCCAGCCCGCAACCCGATCGGCCGAGGGCGACGAGGCCGGCGGCGAGGAGGATCTCGCCAATATACAGGGGTGGGACACCGATCGACGCGAAGGTCTTGCCCAGGATAGCGTATCCCGCGAGCGACAGGCAGACCGCCCCCACATAGACGTCGCCGAACACCCGCGGGGCGGGAGGCGCAAGCGGGCGGATTCCGACGGCGGATCGTGTCACGGCCTGGTCCTCCTGCGCATGTCTGCCCCGGAAGCCGCCCTGCGCGGCGCCCCATCCGGATCGGCTTCCCCTTCCGGGGCCAGGCGGAACGGCGGGTGCCTCGCGAAGAGCCTTCAGGCGAGGGTCAATTCCGGGGCGCACGCGCCGGCTGAGGCAGCCCGCGTCGTCGCGTGCGAGGCGACGGCCTCGTCGTAGATCGCCAGGAGTTGGCGCGTGGTCGTAGCCTCGCTCCAATCCCGCTCGTATTTCCGCCTCGCCGCCTCGCCCATCCGGCGCGCCGCGACCGGATCGCCGAGCATGCGATCCATGACCCGCGCCAGGTCGGCCGCGTCGCCCGGTTCGGCATGGAGGCCGGTCACGCCGTCCTCGATGACTTCGGCGAGGGAGCCGATGCGCGAGGCGATCACGGGCGTTCCGGCGGAGAAGGCCTCGACGATCACCATCGGCAATCCTTCGTACCAGACCGAAGGAACGACGATCGCGACGGCCTGGGCGATGGCCGCGCGGACGGTGCGCGGTGTCTGATGGCCGAGGGAGACGAGCCCGGCGGAAGCCTCGACGAGCGGCTGCAGCGGCCCTTCGCCGAGCACCTCGACCGTATGGCCCGCCCTTTCCGCGGCCTGCGCCAGGACATGGACACCCTTTTCACGGGTCAGCCGACCGACGAACAGCAGACCTCGGCACCGGGCGGGACCGGGGCCGTTGTCGGACAATCCGTTGGGCTTCAGCTTGATGCGCTCCGCCGGGAGGCCCGCTGCGACGAAGCGCGAGCGCTCGAACTCGGTCAGCACGATGAACCGGTCGACATGTTTGGACCACGTGCCGAGGCGCCGGTGCTGCCGGACCGAGTGCGCGACGGCCAGCGATCCGAGGAGCGAGCCGCGATAGCACCGGTGCACCACCGCATGGTAGGGCGAGCGGGTGATGCAGATCTCGCAAGGCGAGCCGTTGCGGTTCAGCGTCGCCCCGGCGCAGATCACACGGTAATTGTGCAGGGTCTGCACGGTCGGGACGCCGATCCGCTGCAGGGCCGCGTGCACCATCGGCGAGATCATCGGGAAGAAATTGTGGATGTGGACGAGGTCCGGCTCGAATGCCCGGACCGCGTCGAGGACGAGGCCGATGTTTCCCGGCGCGTTCGACGCCGTGAGCGCTGCGCGCATCTTGTCCGAGAAAGACGTGATCGTGGTGTTGCTGAGCGTAAACAGCTGCACCTCGCATCCGGCCCGCCGCAGCGCCGCCTCCTCCTGGGCGACGACCGTGTCCTCGCCTCCGTACTTGCGATACGCGTTATGGACGAGGAGTACTTTCCGTATCATCCCGAAAGCCTCGTTTGATCCGCGCCCATCTCCGGCCGTTCGGGCCGCCCGCCTCGGACCGGCCCGGCGCATGAACGCCGCCACCGTTGCGCGCCGTCCCCCCGCGCCGTCCCGCCCGTGATGAAACGGCGTTCGAGCCGGTAGTGCGGCCCGCACCGGGCCGTGGACGCGCGACCCGCCGGAACGCGGGCACACCCGTCACCCGCGCCCCGTGCCGACCCAAGGCCAGTGTCTGACGCAGCTCACACTGGCCGGCTTTCATGCATGGCAAATTCGCACACCACCCGCACTACGATCTTCTGGACTACGACTTTGGTATGCGGCCAAGCGATCTGTGTTGTCTAATGTTAGAAATCATCATTTCTGATTAATGCCATCGATTGTTTGTTATTGATCTTACAACGCGCTTAATAAATCGTCTTGAGTTGTCGCATCGTGATTTGCCTGGGATCACCTTGCAAATCGGCATGTATCTTCGAACCGTGGGCGAGATTTATGCGCGAGAAGATCGCTGTGACTGGATCGGGCGGCTATATTGGCTCAGTCTTGATCAGGGACCTGCTGAAGAGCGGCTATCGCGTCAGGGCGATCGATACGTTCTTCTTTGGCGACGAGCCGCTGGCGCGATGCGCCCGGCATCCCCGACTGGAGATCCTGAAGCGGGACATCCGGTCGCTCACCCCCTCGGACCTTGAATCGTGCGACGCCGTCATCGACGTCGCTGCCCTGTCCAACGATCCCTCGGGCGATCTCGACCCCACCCTGACGAAATCGATCAACGAGACGGGCCGGATCCGGGTCGTGACGGCGGCCAAGCGGGCCGGCGTCCGGAAATACTTGTTTGCGAGTTCCTGTGCTGTCTACGGTGCCGGCCAGGACATGTTCCTTGCCGAAAACGCGCCGCTGCGTCCGCTGACGATCTACGCGCAGACCTGCGCGCGGGCAGAGGAGGCGGTGCTCGCCCTCAATGATCGCCACTTCGCCACCACCGCGCTGCGCAACGCCACGGTGTTCGGCCTGTCGCCGCGGATGCGCTTCGATCTCGTCGTCAACCAGATGACGCTCGACGCGACGAAGCACCGCCGCATCAGCATCGGCGGCGACGGATCGCAGTGGCGTCCCTTCGTGCATGTGCGCGATGTCGCCAAGGTCGTCCTCGGCCTGCTGCGCGCACCGCGTCCGGACGTCGCCGGCGAGGTCTTCAACGTCGGCTGGGACAACCGCCAGATCCTCGATGTCGCCCTGGCGATCAAGGACCGCTTCGCGGGGGAATGCGCAGTCGAGTTCCTCGATACCAGGAACGACAAGCGGGACTATCACGTCGACTTTTCGAAGATCAGGAACGTCCTGCACGGCGGCCCCGAGAAGACCATCGAGCACGGGATCGCCGAGGTCGCGGCGGCGCTCGGCAGCGGTCGGGTGGTCGAGACGCCGACCTGCTACACCGTCAAGTGGTACGCGCGGTTGATGCAGGAGGCTCCCCACCTGCTGCGGGCGCCGGTCGAGGAGGTGCAGGCCCTGACCCCGATGAAGGAGGTGACGGCGCGCGCCCCCCTCGGCGCAGTCGTTGCGAATGCCGGCCTTCGATAGGGCGCATCCGGGCGAAGCGACCGCAGGGTTCGCCGGTTGCAGGCGGGCCGACCAAGACCCCGGCGCCCCGGTCGCCGGGCGCGGCATCCGCTCTCAGATCGGACAATCAGGAGGTGATGAATGGCCGTCCCGTTCTATCGCCACGGCCTCACTCCTGAGGCCGGCGCGCGCATCGCCGAGGTGTTGGCAAGCCCGTTCTTGACGAGCGGCCCGCAGGGGGCCCGGGTCGAGGAGCGGCTGCGCGCCTTCTTCGGCGTCACCCACGCCAAGCTGACGTCGAGTTGGACGCAAGGGGCGATCGCGACACTCCTCGCCTACGGCATCGGTCCGGGCGACGAGGTCATCGTGCCTGCCATGACTTTCGCCGCGACGGCCAATGTGGTGCGACTCGTCGGGGCGACGCCCGTCTTCGTCGATGTCGATCCGGCGACCTTGCTCATCAGCCAGCCCCTCGTCGCCGCGGCGCTCACCCCACGGACGCGCGCCGTCATTCCGGTCCATCTCTACGGCCAGATGGTCGACATCCCCGCCCTGCGGCAGGTGCTCCCGCCCGCGGTGCGCATCATCGAGGACGCTGCGCATTGCTTCGAAGGGAGCCTGTTCGGGCGTCGCCCGGGGCAGGACGGTGATGCCGCGATCTTCTCGTTCTACGCGACGAAGAACGTGACCTGCGGCGAGGGCGGTGCCGTGGTCACAAACGACTCCGATCTCGCGGCGCTGCTGACGCAGACGGTTCTCCACGGCATGTCCGCGGGCGCCGCCCAGCGCTTCCAGGGCGGCACCTACCGGCACTGGGACATCGACCGCCTGGGGACCAAGGCCAACCTTCCGGATCTCCTGGCGGTGCTGCTCGAACCACAGATCGATACCGTGGAAGAGCGGCTCGCCCAACGGGAGGCCCTCAGTCTGCGGTACGAGCGGGCGCTCGCCAGCACGCCCTTCACGTGGCCGACGATCGCTCGGGGGGCCGTCTCGGCGCGCCACCTTTTCCCGATTCATGTTCCGGACAACCGCCGCGACGCGGTGCTGGCCGCGCTGGGCCAAGCCGGTATCGGCGCGACCGTGAACTACCGCTGCGTCCCCTCGCTCACCTACTACCGCAAGGCCGTCGAGACGCCGCTGGTCCCCGTCTCGCGCGCATGGGGCGAGGGAACCCTGTCGCTGCCGCTGTTCCCCGATCTGCGCGAGCACGAGCAGGACGAGGTTCTGGCCGTGCTGCTCGCCGAGGCCGACGCGACACGCAGGTATGAAGAGGATCACAGGGCCGCAGCTCCCTGAGCGGCGCGCCCACACGCCGCTTCCCCGAAGATCCCCCTGACCGATCGCTCGGTCAGGGGGCCGTCGCCAGGGGGCATCCGTCGCGACGAAGGCGGGCACCGACATCGCGACCGGCCGCTCGCAACACACTCAGTCTCCCGGCAACCGTCAGACGTTGCAATTCCTCTTCCGAGCTAATCACAACGCCGTACGGAGCCTCGACGGGCAGGCCGGAGGTCGGGCGGGGCCAGGCCGAACCCGGTCTCCCGTAAGCGCCAGCCTCGGTCGTCAACGTTGCTTCGCGCCTGGGCGGGCATCCATCGGCTCGCGATAGGACGGCGGATCCGACGGAGCCGATCCGCCGGCCTGGCTGCGCCTGACTTGGCTCGGCGGCATGCCGGTCCATCGGCGAAAGGCCGCGACGATGGCGCTCGCCTCCCGGTAGCCCAGGTGCCAGGCGATCTCCGAAATCGGGAGCCCCCTGATCCTGATGTAGTGGATAGCGAGTTCCGCCCGCAGCTCGTCCAGGATCCCGCTGAAGGTCTTCCGCTCGTCCCGCAGCCGGCGCGACAGGGTGCGCGTACTCATCCCGAGATCCCTGGCGATGTTGGCCAACGTCACCGTCCGGTGCGGCAGGCGCGGCGCCATCGCTTTCTTCACCCGTGCCCACACGACCGCCGGCTCCCAGCGCATGGCCTCGACCGCGCGCTCGAAATGCGGGAGCAGGGAGGCGTGAAGGTAGGGTTCGGCGGTGGGAAGCCGGATGTCGGCCAAGCGGACCTCGAAATCGATCCGGTCCTCCGAGGCTGCGAACGCGACGGGCGCGGCGAAGGCGCCCTGCGTCACCTCGGCCGTATCCCGCTGCGGCTGGCTGACGCTCACGCCGATCGGCACCGCGTCCCCGGCGGCGAGTTCGGTAACGAGGCGCGCGATCGACACGAGCCAGAACTCGGCCAGATGGCGGTCGAGGCACCGCCCGGCCTCCGCAGACCCGACCGCGACCGTCACGGCGATATCGGAGATCCGGTACGAGCCATAGATGCTCGGATCGTCGAGGGAGCTGAAACGCTCGAAGCAGCTCAATGCCTCGCCGACCGTCTCGGACGAGCCCATCAGGTAGAACAGCAGGCCGAGTTTGCGCAGGTCGTAATCCTGACCCAGGTGTAGGCCGAAGGATGGATCCTGCAGCATCTCGGCCGCGAGGTTCAGGAACGCGGCTTGGCCTTCGGCGCCCGGCAGATCGAGGTCGGCGGTCGCGACATCCGCCAATCCGGCCTCTCGCAGCAGCGGCTCGGGACTGAGCCCCGCCTGCGCCAGACGCTCGACCGTGAGTCGGACGACGGTGCTCTGTCCCGAGAGGCGCGGCGGGAGAATCGGGGTGGGCAGCGTCATCGCCGCCCCCTCTCTGACCGCGGGCTGCCGCCGTCTCGGCGCCAGGCACCTGAGCGTTGGCGGGGGGCCGCAAGGGGGCGAGGCTGAGCCGGATCGGGGCGGCGCGCTGGCGCGAGCATCTGGCGGGCCGGAGCAAGACAGCGCACGCGAAGTACGCGTATCAAATCAGCCGGCCGCATTCAGGCTTATCCCTATCAAACCTCAGTCCAATAGAGCGCTTTAGGCAGCATAAAATCCCAATACGGATTTGATCCTGCCGACAAATTAAGCGGCAATCTTACTCGGAGTACAATGGTGGCAACTCAGTCATTTGGTACTAAGCCGATCAGTAAGCCTGTGGACGCGATTCCGGTCGCCGTCGGCGCGGATCTTCAGTCGCTAGTCGACGCTGCGCCTGCGGGATCGACGTTCTGGATCGAGGCCGGCGTGCACCGCATGCAGTCAGTGACGCCGAAGGACGGCGACCATTTCATCGGCGAGCACGGTGCGGTGCTCAACGGCGCGCGGCTGATCACCGAATTCGACCGCGAGGGCCACAACTGGGTCGCGACCGGACAAAACCAGGAAGGCTTCCGGAGCGGGACGGAATTCGGCGCCCGGGGCGCCGAACGCCCCGGCTATCCGGAGACCTTCTTCATCGACAACAAGCCGCTGACGCCGGTCGACTCACTCGACAAGGTCGCCCCGGGCAAGTTCTATTTCGACTATGGACACGACAAGATCTACTTCCGTGACGATCCTGCGGGTCACCGGGTCGAGGCCGGTGTCAGTCCATTCGCCATTGCCGGGCAGGCGAAGGATGTCCATGTCGAGAACCTCGTCGTCGAGAAGTATAACGTCCCTACTCAGGCCGGCGCGATCGGCTACAATTCCTCGGCCGAGGGTTGGACGATCCAGAACAACGAAGTGCGCCTGAACTACGGGGTCGGCGTCTATGCCGGCTCGAACAGCCATGTGACAGGCAACTATGTTCACGACAACGGGCAGATGGGCCTCGGAGCCAGCGGCGACAACGTGCGCGTCGAGGGCAACGAGATCGCTCACAACGGCTACTTCTCCGGCATCGACCGGGGTTGGGAGGGCGGCGGCACCAAGTTCGCCGAGACCGAAAACCTGATCGTCCGCGACAATTACTCCCACGACAACAATGGCTACGGATTGTGGACGGATATCAATAACATCAACACGCTCTATGAGGGTAACACCGTCGCCAACAATCTATCCGGCGGGATCAACCACGAAATCAGCTACGCCGCCACGATCCGCGACAACGTCCTCACAGGCAACGGCGGCGAGGGCGTCGGTTGGCTCTGGAACGGCGGAATCCAGATCCAGAACTCGAAGAATGTCGACGTCTACCGCAACTACGTCGATGCGTCCGAGGGTGGCAATGCGATCACGATGATCCAGCAGGATCGCGGGACCGGGAGCCACGGAGCGTGGACGACCACCGGCAACAGCGTGCATGACAATGTCATCGTCGACCGGACGCCTGGCGAGGGGGCCTCGGGCGCCATCGCCGACTACAATCAGGCCGGACTGGCCGCGGGCGGCAACAGCTTCGACCACAACCACTATCACAATTCCCATCCGTCCGACGAGCGATGGGCCTGGACGGACGGCTTCTACAGTTGGGACGCGTACCGACACGCCTCCGGTCAGGATGCCCACAGCACGATCTCGACGGATATTCCGGACGCCCCGGCGATTCCGGTCTCGGCCGCCCTGGCTGCGGTGGCAACGCATGTCGGCGCGGAGCAGTCGGAGGCGAGGCCGGTCGTGACGCACACCGACGAGGCCACGCCGCACGAAACCGCTGCGCCGAGGGAGCCGGCGGTTCCGTCGGAACCCGCCGGCGTGGCGAGGCCGGTCGCAACCGCGCCGGAGGCTGCCGGGTCGGATGTGCCCACCGTGGCCGAGCCCGGCGTATCCAAGCCCGTGACTTCCGCGGCGCCCGACGTCCCTTCGCCGCATGCCCCGATCGCCCCGGTCGCGAGCGCGCCCAGCCCCGTGGCATCGGAACCGGAGCCCTCAACCGCCGGATCCGGGAGGGCGGAAGGCCACGCGCCCGCCATCGAAGGCGCAAACCCCTGGAGCGATCTCCTCGGCGGGCATTCCGGGGCGTGGATCCTGGACGCGCTCACGGAGCCTCGCTCTCCCGGTTCTCATCCCGATCTCGCCTCGCCATCGATCGAGAACGCCCTCCAGCACTACGTCGATCTGGCCGAGCAGCATTGTGCTGGACAGATTGCCCTCGACGCCGGGGTGATCGGCGACTGGCTCGATCAGTTCCATCACGCGAAAACCGGTGAGCATACCGGCTTGGCGCTCTGAGCAGCGCCGCGCCTCCCTCCTCTCGGACCGGGGCGGCGTGGCCTTGACTCTCTCCTCTGACGGCCGGCGACGACCGCCCTATCGCCGGCCGGCCCCCCTCCCCTGCGGGACCATCGCACGCGCGGCGTAGGCGTACCCCCGTGGCGCGACGATGCGCACAACCTCCCCGTTTTCCCAGGATCCGAACGCCCGTGCTGGCCCCCCATCGCGCTTCAGGATTGGCGCCGATCCTCGGCGGCTGCCGTCGAGCGATCGTCGGGCTCGCTCTCATGAGCGGCCTCGTCAATCTTCTCTACCTCACCGGCTCGTTCTTCATGCTTCAGGTCTATGACCGGGTCATCCCGAGCCGCAGCGTCCCGACCCTGATCGGATTGTCGGTTCTCGCCCTGGCCCTCTACGCCTTCCAGGGCGGGCTCGAGATCCTGCGGGCCCGGACCCTCGTCCGGGTCGGCGGGATCGTCGACGAAGCGCTCGGCCCCCGCGTCTTCGACGCTGCGGTCCGCGCCCCCCTCGTCGGAACGATGCCCGGCGACGGCCTCCTGCCGGTGCGGGATCTCGATGCCCTGCGCAGCTTCCTGAGCGGACCGGCGCCGGGCGCCCTGTTCGATCTGCCGTGGATCCCATTCTACGTCGGCATCTGCTGCGTCTTCCATCCGCTGATCGGCATCGCCGCCCTCCTCGGCGGCGCGGCGCTCGTGGCGCTGACGCTTCTCACCGAACGCCTGACCCGCGCACCGACCCGCGAGGCGAGCGGTCTCATGGCGCGTCGCAACGGCCTGATCGAGGCCGGACGACGCAACGCCGAGAGCTTGGCGGCGCTCGGCATGCGAACGGTCTTCATGAATCGCTGGTCAGCGGCCGGCCGCGACTACCGCGCGTTGCAACAGGTCTTGGCCGATGTGGGCGGTGGGTTCGGAGCCGCGTCGAAGGTCTTCCGCCTTGCGCTGCAATCCGGGGTCCTGGCCCTCGGGGCCTATCTCGTCATCGAGGGCGAGGCCTCGTCGGGCGTCATCATCGCCGGCTCGATCCTCGTCTCGCGCGCGCTCGCGCCGATCGAGCTGGCAATCGCCAATTGGCGCAGCTTCGTCGGCGCCCGGCAAAGCTGGACCCGCCTCGAAAGCCTCTTCGCCGCGCTGCCGCCGCAGCCGGAGCGTCAGGAATTGCCGCCACCGTGCCGGACGCTGCGCGTGCAATCCCTCAGCCTCGCCCCTCCTTCGATTCAGCGCGTCGTGCTGCACGACATCGGTTTCGCGCTCGAAGCGGGTGATTCTCTCGGCATCATCGGGCCGAGCGCCTCGGGCAAGTCGTCGCTGATGCGTGCCGTTGTCGGCGTCTGGGCGCCGATGCGGGGCTCTGTCCGGCTCGACGGCGCGACGCTCGACCAATGGTCGAGTACGGCTCTCGGTCGGCACATCGGATATCTGCCGCAGGACGTCGAGCTGTTCGACGGGACGATCGCCGAGAACATCGCGAGATTTCAGCCGGACGCCGCACCGGAAGCGATCATCGCGGCGGCGCAGGCGGCCGGCTTCCACGAAGCGATCCTCGGCCTGCCGGATGGCTACAATGCCCTTATCGGCGACCGCGGCGCCCGGCTGTCCGCAGGTCAGCGCCAGCGCGTCGGGCTGGCCCGGGCGCTCTACGATGATCCATTCCTCGTCGTACTCGACGAGCCCAACGCCAACCTCGACAGCGCGGGCGAAGCCGCCCTGGCAGCGGCAATGCTCGGCGTGCGCCGGCGCGGCGGGATCGTCGTGGTGGCGACCCACCGACCCAACGTGCTGTCGAGCGTCGATCTGATCCTCGCGCTGGCGGATGGGCACACCGCCGATTTCGGCCCGAAGGACGAGGTTCTGCGGCGCCTGCTGCGCACAGCCTCCGTGCCGCCGGCGGCGGACGCTGCCGGCACGGCGAAGATCAGACAGGTGCGCGTATGACCGCTTTTCGCCGCCTCACCGGGCCCGAGACGCGGTGGCGGTGGCCCGTCGGCCTGGGGATCGAGCGGATCTGGACCGCCCGGGTGCCGGCACCCTCCCCTCGCGGTGTACCGCCTGCGGCCCCTCGCGCCGACGCGAGTGCCTTGTATGCCTCCCTGGACCGCCAAATCCGCGGCGCTGCCATCCTGGCCGGCATCCTGGTGTTCGGGATGGGCGGCTGGGCCTGCCTGACCTCGATTGCAGGCGCCGTGATCGCGCCGGGACGCATCGTCGTCCAATCCGAGGTCAAGAAGGTTCAGCACCCGGTCGGTGGGGTCGTGGGCGCCCTGTTCGTGCACGAGGGGGACAGAGTGAAGGCGCAGCAGGTGCTGGTGCGACTCGACGACACCCAGATCCGCGCCAATCTCGAGATCGTCCTGAAATCCCTCGACGAGCTGACGGCCCGGCGCGCGCGGGGCGAGGCGGAGCAGCAGGGGGGCGATCATCTCGCCTTTCCATCCGACTTCCTGGCCCGGGTGAAGACCGACGCGACCGTCGCCCATCTCGTTGAGGGGGAGACGACGTATTTCAAGGTCCGGCTCGCCACGCGCGAGGGGCAGAAAGCCCAGCTCCGCGAGCGGATCGCACAGCATCACCTGGAGGTCTCTGGGCTGGAGACACAGAGTGCCGCCAAGGAACAGGAAAGGGCGCTGATCCAGGACGAACTCGTCGGCCTGCGCGAACTGCGCCAGAAGAATCTTGTCCCCCTCTCCCGCCTCACGGCGCTGGAGCGAGAGGCCGCCCGGCTGCAGGGCGAGTGCGGTCAGCTCCTGGCCTCGACCGCCCTGGCGAGGGCCAAGATCAGCGAGACGGAACTGCAGATCCTTCAGATCGAGCAGGACATGCGCGCCGAGGTCACCAAGGATCTTGCCGAGATCCGCGCCAAAACGTCGGAACTCGTCGAGAAGCGCGTCGTCGCCGAGGATCAGCTCCGGCATATCGACATGCGCGCGCCGCAGGACGGCGTGATCCATCAGATGAACGTGCACACGGTCGGCGGCTTGGTGACGCCGAGCGAGCCGGCCATGTTGATCGTGCCGCAGGCCGACACTCTCGCGATTGAAGTCCGGATCCAACCCCAGGACATCGATCATGTTCATCCTGGGCAACAGGCGCGGTTGCGCTTTTCGGCCTTCAACCAGCGCACGACGCCGGAGGCCAACGGGGTCGTCGACCGCGTCTCGCCCGATGTCGTGCAGGACGGCAAGACCGGATCGTCGTTCTACACCGCACGCATCGCACTGTCGGACTCCCAGCGTCGGAGGCTCGGCGACGTGAGCCTGCTACCTGGAATGCCGGTCGAAGCGTTCATTCAGACCGGCGAACGCACGGTCCTGTCTTATCTGACGAAACCGCTGGCCGATCAGGTCGCCAAGGCGTGGCGCGAGAACTGATACCCAGGTCCGGTCAGGAAAGTTGGAGCGCGGTGCCCGCCTGCTTCGATAGCCACAGATGCGTGGGCGCGACGTCATTTTCTGACCATGCGTGGGACGGCTCGACCACCTCGTCCAGCCCAACTTCGGCCAAGTGGTTGAGCGCCCAGATCGCCGCTTGGGTCCGATTTTGCACTCGGATCTTACGCAGGATCGCTTTGACATGAACCTTGACCGTTGCTTCGGCAATGTCGAGGTTTAGTGCGATGATCTTGTTGGCCTCGCCATTGAGCAGGCATCGCAGGATCGCGAGTTCGCGCTCAGAGAGGTGGCTGCCACCGTTGCCGTTGCACGGTGGCGATCGGGGCTGCGGCTTGGGCTCCGACGAGGGTGGGTTCCGGCGCACGGGCGAGATCGGCTCTGCGTGATGACCGAGGTTCATCGTTGCGGCCGGGATTACACGTTCTCCGAGCATCACCAGCTCGAGCGATTTGATGAAGGTGTCTGCGCTGATATTTCGGAGCAAAATACCGTCAGCCCCTGCCCGGAGCAATTCGATGACCTCCTCGGAACTGTAGCTCGGCCCGCTACAAATGACCCGACAGTCAGCGCATCTCTCTTTCAAGCTCTTGATATCCAGTTGTACCGATTTGTCGCCGCTGGTTGTGCAAAGCACGACCATATTAAGCCGCTTGTGTTCCAGCGAGCGACTTTTGATTTCGTCGACGGTATCGGCCTCGTTCATGACGCTAAACCGCGTCTGAGATAGGATGTACTTCAGGCCTTCGCGAAACAGGACATTCGGCTCGATCAACGCGGTCGGAATCTTGGGTCTTGACCTGTGGCGATGGCTGGGCCGGCCCTTCGATGCGGGAGTTCTCGCTTTGATGCTTCGGGTCCTCATCGGAGCCCCCTCAATGCTTGTTCATCCGTCATCCTAACCGCTTCGAATCAGATGCGTCTTTCTCATCCGATCGATCGAATTGTATATAAAGTATTAACATCGATACCAAATCAGAGTTAGTTATTCAACCTTAGATTGCAAAACCGGTGGTATTGATCCGACAGGATACGGTGATTTTTTTTATCGCTAGCTTTTGGAGTTGCTGTTCTGCCCGTAACATAAGAAGAAAGATGCTGCTTTGATATAAATACGCTCCATGAAAGTATCATTGTCCGTTGCTCAGACTATCCCCAACGGACTGAGGCCATATTTGCACCATCGCCGTAGTCGTCGCTGCATTACGATCGATGCGTAGTCCAAGTTCGTTTCGAGCGCGGCACTGAGAAGGATTAGTACCGGAGCGAGTTCGCATAATCCATAAGCAGATTACTCCCCGTGAGCAAGCCTCGGCTACAGTCGCTCATCACTTAACAACCGATATCCCGGTGAGTCGATGTGCGGTACGACCGGACTGGCTTCTCGATCACGTCCGCGAAGCCTTAGGCGTCTCACTGGCGTGCTTGTTGCCATCGCGGGCCTTACGGGCAGCGTCGCGGCGCAGGACGCGGAGTATCGGCTGGCGCCGGGCGACCGTGTGGCCCTGTCCGTCTATGGACAGGCCGAATTGTCGGGCGAATTCGGGATCGGCGGCGGTGGCAGCCTTCTGCTTCCCCTCGTGGGAGAGGTGCCGATTTCAGCATTGACCCTCTCGGAGGCGCAGAGGGCGATCACCCAACGCCTAGCGGACGGGTTTCTGCAAAAGCCCCTCGTCAGTCTCCGCATCACCGAGATGCGGCCGATCTACGTGCTCGGTGATGTGCGTAACCCCGGAAGCTATCCCTTCCGTTACGGAGCCTCAGTCCTCAGCGGCATCGCCCTGGCCGGAGGCTATGGCGTTCCGGAGCAGGCTCAAACTTCTCTGCGGACGGAGTTTCTCGCGGCCGAAGAGCGGGTGCGGGTGTTGGAGGCCAGCCGACGGCTGTTTCTGATCCGGCGGGCACGGCTTGAGGCGCAGCAGGGCGACCGCGCGACCTTCGAGCCGCCTTTCGATCTGCAGAACGGACCCGAACTCGTTCGCCTCATCAAGGAGGAGCGTTCGATCCTAGCCATCCAGCGGGACGCTCTGGCGCAGGCGGTGGAACAATTGCGTGCGCAGAAGCCGCGGATCGAGGCCGAAATCGCTGGCGTGCGCGCGCAACGCACCGCGGAGGAAACCCAACTTCAGCTCATCCAGGATCATATCGAGGATTATAAGACTCTGATGAGCAACGGGCTTGCCCGCCGCTACCAGGGCATCGAGTTCCAGCGTGAGGAAGCACGCAACAAGGGCGCGATCGCCCGCATGAACTCGGACCTCGCTCGCCTCGACCTCGCCCTCGGCGATCTCGAACTGCGCATTCAGGAAGCCAGGAGTACCTATCTCCGCAAGGTCATGGCTGACCTTCAGGATGTGACGACCCGACTGATCGAGATCGAAACTCAGCTTCCCGCCGCGCGCGAGATCCGCGAGGCCCGCCTGCAGAGCGGCGGTGCGCTGACTGGGTTTGGCAACAGAGTTCGGCGAAAGGTTTTCATCACCCGCGTTCGAAACGGTACCACGGAGATCTTCGAGGCTGCCGACGGCACGTCCCTGGCGCCGGGCGACATCGTCGATATTCGGCGGGAGGTCGCGGACCGGATCGCGCAAGCCGATATCTCGTCTCCGCCCCCTGCAGGCGAGGACGGCGGCAGGCGACATCTCTCTGCCATGCATCCGTGACCCTGTCTCGCACCGCGACGACCGGTCTTCCGGCGCCGCGGCATGGATGAGGCTCCGAAGTCCTCAGCGAACGCTATCTTGCCAACGGATGTGTTGTTTCCAAAGACGTCTCTGTCGGAACCGGATGGGCGAGAGCCCAGATCGCGGCCTGTGTCCGGTTGCGAACATTGATCTTCCGCAAGATCCCTTTGACATGGATCTTCACTGTCGCCTCGGCGATGTCGAGTTGGCGCGCAATCATCTTGTTCGAAACGCCATCGACGAGGTATTTGAGGATGTCGGCCTCCCGATTGGTCAGCTGCGAGCACGGTAGCGAGGCAGGCAATTCCCCCTCGTCGTTCCCATCAACCGCAGTGTGCGCGACGCTCATGGTCGGCCGGGTGCCGATGTGAGGCAGGAAGCTATCCGACAAAACTCCGACATTGCCCAACACCACGTCGATGGTCCTGATCAACACTTCGGGCGAGATCGTGTGATCAAGTAAGGCATGAGCCGATAGCCGGATCGCCGCGTCGCCGACCGCGCATTCGCGCATATCGACCAGCACGACGATCCGTGCCTCCGCATTGGCCGCGCGGACGGCCAGTATGGCTTCGTCCAAACTTTCATCGGGCGATAGCTCGGTGATGAGGAAGAGCTGGGGCTTGCCGTCAACGATCACCCCCGGGTCCAGCAGCGACGGAATTTCATGGACATGGCGAAAACCATGTCCGGTGAGAATGCAATGCAAGCCCAGATTTTCGACGCTGCGACTTCCAACGATGAAGATCTGCGCTGAACACACATAGGCAGATTTAACACTGTTCAGCGAATGATTGGTGAGTCCCTCGTAGGGCGGCTTACCAAGCGATCCCTCGGGCCAGCTGCTCATTTTGGTCTCTCCCAACTCAAAAACTGTACGCCGATTTAAAGAATTCAGGTTGTTGATAACAAGATTGTGAGGCAAATGGCAAAAATTTTTTATCGAGTGTGACTTCAAGTGGGAATCGTTCCAACTCGACCATTGAAAATCGACTGGAAGCGTCTGACGGCAATCTCTTTCCGGCTGACCGAACCAGCTGCGGCCAAAGTTCTTGCCTTCTGTAGACGCAGTCTCACTCGCCTGCGCAGAGTATTAGAAACGTCCGTGACGCATCGCTGTGTGCATGACCGGGCTGTCTTCCCGATCAATCTGCAAATTATATGCCGGTTTTAGAAAGACTGTGCGACAGGACAAGGGGTTGAAGCAGTGGTCCGGTCCGGTGTGGTTGGCGCTATTGTCGAAATGCCCGTGTCTTTAGACAGCCGGATCGACTCAATCGAATAAGCGCTTCATCTCGGCTATTTCACCGGCGGCAACGTGTCCCTTTGTCGCGCCGTGTGACGCCCTGACTGATGATCCCCTGCTCTCGATCCGCAGAGCGGACCACTTCGACTGGGGGGCAGCAGCTCAAGACGTGGAACATGAGGCGGCGAGAGGCAGGTTCTCGCCAGCCTGGGAACAGACCTGATGTTCAAATATGACAATATGCTGTCTTGTTGACAAGTAGTTTCAAAATGCTATCTCGCTGTCATGAGCAGCGATCATCACGACGTCCCGCCAGACCCGACCCGCCTTCGTCGGGCGTGGACCGGTCTCGTCATCGAGATTTTCCGTCTGAACGGCGATCTGCTTGTCGCAGGCGATGCGCTGGTCGGCGACCTCGGGCTCACGAGCGCCCGCTGGCAGGTACTCGGCGCCATCGCGCTTTCGCCCGTTCCCCTGCCGGTCGCTCACATCGCCCGCAACATGGGCCTGACACGCCAGGCCGTTCAGCGCCTGGTCGACGACATGCGGGGCGACGGCTTCGTCCGCTTCGCCCCGAACCCCCATCACCGAAGGGCCATGCTGGTCGTGGCGACGGAGCAGGGGGACGCCGCTTATCGCTCGGCCATCGAGCGTCAGGAGCGCTGGGCCGACGCTCTCACGTCCGGCCTCTCACCGGAGGCGTTCGAAGCCGCCAGCACCCTGCTGCGCGAGATGCAACGGCGGATCGACCGATCGGAGCCAGCCCTCGCCGCGCTCGGCCAGTCTCAGTCGACAGGAGCCTGACATGCCCAAGTTCATCGAGATGGATCAGACCGTCACCCTGGCGGACCAATTGAAGGACGAGGGCGGCCCCGTCGTCCTGATCAACACCTTCGTCGTCCCGCCGGCGGACGCGGACAGCCTGCTCGCCGCCTGGACCGCCGACGCTGAGATCATGACGCGGCAGCCGGGATTTGTGTCGACGCAGCTGCATCGCGGCATCGCCGGGAGCGGCGTCTTCCTGAACTACGCCGTCTGGGACAGCGTCGCCGACTTCCGGGCCGCCTTCGCCAACCCCGAGTTCCGGGCCCGCCTGTCGGACTATCCCGCGAGCGCGACGGCGAGCCCTCACCTGTTCCGGAAGATGGCCGTACCCGGCATCTGCGACGCCTGAACCCGTCCGCTCTCCAGCCGAGGTGTCTTCCATGTCACGAAAAGCGGCTTCCGAGTCCTACGATGCCGATGTCATCGTCGTCGGCGCCGGCCCCGTCGGCCTGACCACCGGCTGCGCCCTACGCCATCACGGCGTCGATTGCCTGATCCTGGAGAAAAGAACCGAGGTCCGTGCCTATTCGCGGGCGAACAACCTCTGGGCGCGACCGCAGGAGCTCCTGGCCAGCATTGGCCTGCGTGACGCCCTGGCGGAGCGGGCCTACCCGATCCGGCTGGTGAACTTTTCCATGAACGGGACGCCGACGATTCCGATCCGGATCGACGATGTCGACAGTCCCTATCCTCAGGTCCTCTATAGCGGGCAGGACGTCATCGAGACGACCTTGATCGAGACCTACGCCGAGCGCGGTGGCCGCCTGGAGCGCGGCGGCAAGGTCGTCGCCGTCGCCCAGGATGAGGACGGCGTGAGCGTCACGGTGCGGCGTGGCGACGACGGGCCCGAGCAACGCCTGCGCTGCCGTTACCTCGTGGCCGCCGACGGAGCCAAGGGCACGGTGCGGCCCCAACTCGGACTCGATTTCGAGCCCGAGCGATTCGAGGGCCGGATGAACCGTCAGGTCGATGCCAAGCTGTCCTGGCGGCGTTCGCTGGAGCCCGACCAGCTCTGGTTCTTCTACTACGAGCGCGGATTCTGCGGCGTGATGCCGGTCTGGAGCGGCTATCACCGCCTCTTCTTCCTGGCCGACGACGCGGACGTGCCGGATCGTGACCCGACGCTCGACGAGATCCAGGCGGTGGCCCGCGAGGTCACGGGCGACGCGACCCTGACGCTGACCGATCCGCAATGGCTCACCCACAGCCGCTTCCAGTACGGCGTCTCACCGGCCTACAGCCAGGGCCGGGTGTTCCTGGCGGGCGATGCCGGGCACCTGTCCCTACCCATCGGCGGCCAGGGCATGAATGCGGGCTTGCACGACGCTGTCGAGATCGCGTGGCGCCTCGCCGCGACCTTACGGGGCGAGGCGGCGCCGGTCCTGCTGGGATCCTACGACGCCGAGCGCGGCGGCGAGCATGCGAGGCTGAGCGCCCAACAGGCGAAGGGTTTTCGCCGCACGGTCTACCGTGGGCCGGTCACCGATGCGGCTCTGGGCTTGGCTGCCAAGGTGATGCCGGGCATCGGTGCCCTGCTTCAGGGCACGGACGACCTGCAGCAACTCTCGGTGAGCTATCCGAAGAGCCCGCTCAACGAAGACCATCTCTCCGGGGTGTCCCGTGTCCTGCGGCGCGGGCCTGGACCCGGCGAGCGGGCTCCCGAGGCGGAAGTGACCCATGACGGCCAGACGACCTCGCTGTTCCCGTTCCTCTACAATCCGGACGAGCGCACGACGGGGTGGGCTCTGCTCTGCTTCGACGGGCGGTCCCCGGAAGCCGGCGCCTCGCTGCGCGCCGCCATCGCGGCCGTCGCGCCTTGGGACTCGGTGCGACCGCGGCTCGTCCTCGCCGGCCCCGTCGTCGAAGCCGCCGGCACCCCCGTCCTCTCGGACCTCGACGGCAAGGCGCACGGCGCCTACGGCCTGGACGGCCAGCCTGCCCTCGTCCTGGTCCGCCCCGACGGACACATCGCCTTCCGCGACACGGCGGAGGCTCCCGATCGCTTGGCTGCCTATTGCCGGCGCGTCTTCTCCGACGAAGCCGAGGCTAGGATCTGAAGAACGGTGCGGTCGCCCGACGATGGGGCCCGGCCGCGCAGCAGGTCGGGCGGCTCGAACGGAATCTCAGGCGGCCCCTATGATCAGGGGGATGGCGCCCGCGATCATCAGCACGGCCGTCGCGCCATGAATGCCGAGCGCCCGCGCGGCCGAGCCACGCGCGGCCAGGATGAGCGACAGGTCGCCGGCCGGGATGAGGGCTTCCACCATCAGGACGATCCCGAGCACGCGCGACCCGCCCCACGCCATCACGGCCAGGACGACCAGCCCGGAGACGATGTCGCGCACGCCCTTGAGGCGAAGCCACCACGCGACGTTCGCGCCCGCCTCCGGCAACGGCAAGCCGAAGCTTCGCGTCGCCGCCCGCGGATCCGTCAGATACATCAGGCCGATCGCGATGATCCCGAGGGCGGCCAGCAACGCGACGCCGGTCGAAAACCAGTACATGCGCAACTCCTTGTCGTCTCCGGACGCGACCTCAGTACGGAGAGCGTTTCGGCGTCGGTCACCCGGGTATAACGGGTGAGCTCGGCGGCCGACGCTCGCGCTCGCCGCGCGGCGACGCCAGACCCGTCGATCGGCATAACCGATGTCCGAGAAGCGTCCCGCCCCTACCCCGTTATCGAGTCCGTTGCGCTCCCTGTCCCTGCGGCTGGCATTCACGGTCTCGATGTGCGGGGCCCGCGCTGGGCGGGGGGCATCGTCAGGAGCGAGCTGGACTTGAGACGGGTCTCGTCAACGCGATGTGGCCAGCGAAGATGCCAATGAGGCCGACCACGAGGCGATGATGGGGCCCGTGGTGGACCGCCTGCTCCTGCGCCGGGTCATCGCAGGCGGCGATGCGGATACGCGCCTGCGTGCTGGAAGCCTGTGCAAGGGGCCCCCGGGAGGACGTCGAGGGCCTTCATCATGGGCGTTCTGCCGCTGGTGACCCCGACGGGGGGCCGGATTGGAGATACGCAGCGCAACGGGTGTTGCGGTGTTCTCCGACATGATCGGCGTGACCGCCTTCGGCCTGTTCCTGACGCCGGTCTTCTACGTGCTGCTGCGCCGTCTGCCGGGTCACCGGCCGCTCAAGCAGCACGGCGTCGGCGCACCGGTCCCCGCGCGAGACCCGATCGAGCAAGCCGCGTAGGGGCTGGTTCCCGACCGCGTGATCTCGACTCCCGACGCTGCATCGCCATGCACCCCGACCTGCCATGCGCGGCGGTGCAGGTGACCGGAAGAACACCGGGCCTCACGGAGGGGCCCGGTGGTGAGGGCGCCGATCAGGCCGCCTGCGCGATCGGCGCAGGAGCAGGCGCATCCATCGCGCGCAGATACAGGTCCAGCAGCGTCTCCTGCTCGTCGCGCTCGTCCTTGTCCTGCTTGCGGAGCTTGAGGATTTCCTTCAGCACCTTGACGTCCAGCCCCTCGCCTTTGGCCTCGCCGAAGATCTCCTTCTTGGTCTCCATGAGATCCTTGATCTCCTCGTCGAGACGCTCGATGCGCTCGATGATGGAGCGGATCCGGTCGCCTGCGATGCCCACGGTGTCGGTCGTGTCGGACATGCTCACTCCTTGCGCTGATCCGGATCGGCAACCTGGCGGGTCAGGGTAAGCGGGCGGTTAAGACGGCGCGCCTCGTGAGGCAGGGTGAGCGGCAAGGCGAGACGATGCGTGTGTCCCTCCGTTGGATCGCTGCGACGGCCGGTGGCGTTCTGGTCGTTCTACTCGGCGGCCGGATCTTGGCTGGGCAGCGTGCCCGCCCGGGGCAGCCCACGCGCCTCGGACGGTTGGAGGCGCGATACGATCGCGTTGCCGGCATCACCCTGCACGCGCGTGTGTCGGTCGACACCGTACCGGAGGGCCGCCTCCCCGTGATTTTGGTCCACGGGCTCGGGATGTCGAGCCGCTACATGATCCCGCTCGCGGAGCATCTTGCCCCGCATGTGCGGGTCTTTGCGCCGGACCTGCCCGGCTTCGGCCTGAGCGACAAGCCTCGGCGGACGCTCACGGTAATCGAAGTCGCCGACGCATTGGCGGCGTGGATGCAGGTGATCGGAGTGAAGCGCGCGGCCTTCATCGGCAACTCGCTCGGCTGCGAGGTGCTGGTGGAACTGGCCATCCGGCACCCGCACCTTGTCGATCGCCTCGTCTTGCAGGGACCGACGCCGGACCCGGACGCGCGGAGCCTCGTTCGGCAGATTGCGGGGTTCTTCCTCATCGCGCCCTTCGAGCGCTGGTCGCTCGCCTGGGTGGCGCTCGTCGACTATGCCCGCGGCGGCATCGGACGCTACATCCGGACCCTGCACAGCATGGTCGACAATCGCATCGGCGGGAAGGCGCTTCGGGTCGCTCAGCCGGCGCTCGTGGTCTGGGGCAGGCGCGACTACATCGTCCCCTACCGCTTCGTCGTGAGCCTCGCCGATGCGTTGCCGCGCGGTCGTCTGGTCGTCATCCCCGGCGCGGCCCACGGAATCAACTATTCGCATCCGAAGGCATTCACCGCTGTCCTCCTCCCATTCCTGCTGAGTGCCTGAAGGAAGTGCTCAACTGGGTGTCGGTTTCGAGGGGGCGGATCGAGACACCGGCGGCGGCGGCGACAGGCCGGGTGAACGCATCGCCGCCCACCCCCCGGCCGCCGATCTCGCGCCATCGCGAAAGCCGGCCACCCCCTCGGCATCGTGGATCCGGCTCGTGCCTCAAGGCGTCTGCGATCCCCGCGCTTCGATGTCTTCGCTTCGATAGGCCATGGCGGGGGCGAGACGGGCGATGTGCGGCCACCATTGCGCGCGCAGATCGAGATAGGCCTGCGCGGCCGACTCCTCTCGGGCAACCGGAATGCCTGCCTCATCGAGGCGGGATACGGCGGTCTCCCAATGCGCGCGCCACCGTTCTCGCTCGGCGGGATCGACGGTGTCGGCGGTGGGCGGATCGCCGGGCAGGAAAGCCGTTTCGAGCGTGAGCACCAGCATCTGCGACACGCGCCAGAGCGTCTCGACCGCTGCAGCCTCCTTCAACCACGCGGCATCCTTGCCGGCGAGCGAGCTGCGGATGAGCGACGCCGTATCGAGGGTGAGATGGGCCTGGGTCGAGACCGAGTAGTAGGGCTGTTCGAAGCGGAAATAGAACAGCACCGGGTAGAAATGGTGCGTTTCCTTCATCGCGGTCATGGCGTCGCCGAGGCTGATCAGATGGCTGTATCCGGCGCTGAACTGTCCCCGGGCCCCGACCCGCGCCAGCAACTCGCCCGCATCGGAGGTCTCACCCGAGAGAACGTGGAGCCGCAGGCCGAGGGCATTGCGCTGCCGAAGAGCGCCGTAGACCTGCATGATGTAGGTCAGGACCAGAGAGGTCGCCGTCATCCCGACCAAGGAATTCACCAGATACACGACGCGGTAACCGTCGCTCGTCGGCCGGAAGTCGCTGGCGCCGACGATCGCCATGCTGCTGCCCCCGGCATAGAGCGCGGCGAGAAAGTTCGTCGGTGTCGGGCCGTTGCCCGCCTGCACGCCCGTGCCGAGCCCGGGATGGATGATGAGCCCGGCACCGAGCGTCAGGCCGATCGCCCAGAGAAGGACGTAGAGAAGGAGGATGACCGGCCCGCAGAAGGAGAGGACGGTCCCGCGTCGCGCGCCGGCCGCCTCCGCGGCGCGGCGAAAGGCGCTCCAGACGACCTGTGCGGCACGCTCGGCCATCAGCCCCGTGCCGATGCGGGCGTAGAGGACGGTGAGGAACACGTCGAGCAGGACGATCCCCATCACGAGGGCCCCCAGGGCGCGTTCGAGGACGGACATCATGATCGACCTGCGGCCGGGAGGCCTCCTGCGCGGCCCGTGCCGCCCCATCATCGCGAACCGATCGCGATCGTCCCCGTTCCTGCGGTCGAGTCCCTAGGACAAGTCCTATCGGGACGGCGCAGCCTGGGAAGGGTTCAGGTTGGGCCTCGTGCCGGGCAGTTGCTGGGGCGGGGGATCCAACTGGTAGAACCGGTCGACCGCGGTCCAGAAGGCGCGCTTCATTTCGGGGCATTTCCGGTCGAGCACCGCCTCGATGGCTGTGGCGGCTTCGCGTGCGAAGGCATGTCGCTCCGCTTCCGATAGGCCGTCGGTCATGACCGTCGCTCCGGATCCGCGGCCGGGTCGGCCGCCCTGGGGAGATCAAGGGTGACGCGGCGTGGGTCGCGGGACGATCCGGATCGTTCCGTAGGTCGGCCACCGGATACCCGAACAGCGAGTGCGCCGGACGGACCCCAACCCGTCGCGCCGACCCGTCCGGCCCGACGACCGGGGCGCGGGCCGCGCGACCGCCTCTGCCGGCCAAGCGGGCATCGTACTCGAAAGCGTGCTGCTTTTTCAGAGAAGCAGCACGCTCTAACTACCTATGTCGCAAGATGATTTCGGAAAACCGGATCCCACTTTTCCGCATCATGCTCTAGAGCATGGGAAGGCGACGCGGTCGTGGGCCGAGCGGAAACGCCGCGTCGAGCCGGGCGATATCGGCTTCCGTCAGCGAGAGCGTGCCCGCGCCGGCATTGTCGGCGGCGTGCTCCGGGCTGGACGCTTTGGGGATCGTGAAGGTGGAGGGGCGCCGCACGAGGAATTGCAGCGCGACCTGGCGCGCGGTCGCGCCATGGCTCCCGGCGATGTCCGCCAGTACACGACCGCCCGGCATGCGCGGGTCGGGAAAGCTGCCGTGACCGAAGGGGCTATAGGCGACCACGGCGACGCCGTGCGCCTCGCACCAGGGCTGCACGGCGTGCTCGATCGCCCGTTCCTCCAAGTGGTAGAGGACTTGGTTACAGGCGATCAGGCCCTCCCCACCCGCTTTCCACGCGGCCTCGAGGTCAGGCACGTCGAAGTTGCTCACACCCCAGGACCGGATCTTCCCCTGCTCGCGAAGTCGCTCGAAGGCGGCGAAGGTGTCCTCCAGCGGATGCGGACCGGGCCAGTGCAGCAGATAGCAATCCAGCCTGTCGGTGCGCAGGCGCGCGAGCGAGCGCTCGCACGCCGCGACGGTCCCGTCGCGCGACGCGTTGTGAGGGAGGACCTTGGAGACGAGGAAAACCTCATCGCGACGTCCGGTGATCGCCTCGCCGATCACGATCTCGGCGTCGCCGTACATCTCGGCGGTGTCGACATGCGTCATGCCGAGATCGAGACCCCGGCGCAGGGCTGCGACCGCGGTGGGCCGGTGCGCGTCGTCGATGTACCACGTTCCCTGCCCGATCACCGCAACCTCGCGCGGCACCGGACCGAATGAACGGCTCTCCATGCCCTTCGCTCCTTATGAAGAAGGCGCCTGCTCCGCAGCGCCGGCTGGTTTCGATGGCTTGATCGCGAGCATCGATCCGAAAGGTGGGGGCTGGCTTCCGGCAGAAGGCCGATGCGGCACGAGCCGCGTACGGCTTGTCCTGAACCGGATGGTCAGGACAAGCCTCGCGGCAGGTCCCGTGACCTTCTGCCCGGAGCTCGCCGAGAGGCGGGCTACGCCGGCAGAGGCGCTTACGGCGCGAACACCGCGCGCACGCAACCGTCCGTCTTGTGCTTGAACATGTCGTAGCCGCGTGGGCCCTCCTCCAGGGAGAAGCGGTGCGTGGCGAGATAGGCCGGGTTGAGTTCGCCCTTCTGCGCATGGGCCAGCAGCCGGTCCATGTAGCCCTGCCCGTGCTGCTGGGCGCTGCGCACCGTCATGCCCTTGTTCATGATGACGCCCATCGGGAACTTGTCGATCACTCCGTAGACGCCGAGCACCGACAAGGTGCCGCCTTTGCGGCAGGCCATGATCGCCTCGCGGAGCGCCTGAGCGCGGTCCGTCTCCAGGCGCAGGGCCTGCTTCACGCGGTCATAGGCATATTGGGGCCCGGTGCCGTGCGCCTCCATCCCGACGGCATCGATGCAGGAATCCGGCCCGCGCCCGCCCGTCATCTCCTTCAACGCTTCCAGCACACTGTGCACCTGCGTGTAATCGAGGGTCTCGGAGCCGGCATGCTCGCGCGCCATCCGTAGCCGCTCGGGGAAGCGGTCGATCGCGATCACCCGCTCGGCGCCCATCAGCCGGGCGCTCTGCTGCGCCATCAGGCCGACGCCGCCGCAGCCCCACACCGCGACCGTGTCGCCCGGCCGGATGCCGCAGAAATCAGCGCCCATATAGCCCGTGGGCGCGGCGTCCGAGAGGAACAGCGCCGTCTCGTCCTCGACGCCGTCGGGGACCTTGAAGCAGTCCACGTCGGCATGCGGCACGCGGATATACTCGGCGTGGGACCCGGCATAACCCCCGAAGGCGTGCGTGTAGCCGTAGATGCCGGCGGTCGGATAACCGAGCAGCGGCTCCTGCAATTCCGGCTTCGGGTGCGTGCAGTCGCAGAGCGAGAACAGCTTCTCCTGGCAGTACCAGCATTCGCCGCAGGAAATGAACGAGGGGACGACGACCCGGTCCCCCTTCTTGACCTGCTTCACCGCCGATCCGACCTCGACGACCTCACCCATGAACTCGTGGCCGATCACGTCGCCGGCCTTCATGGTCGGGATGTAGCCGTCGATGAAATGCAGGTCCGAACCGCATGTCGTCGACAACCGGACCTTCAAGATGGCGTCGCGTGGGTTGACGATTTCCGGATCTTTGACGCTTCCGACGCGCAAGTCGTTGACGCCATTCCAGTAGAGCGCGCGCATGACCCAACTTCCTCAGCGGGGATCGCGCCGGGCCGCCGGCTGACGATCGGTGGTGGGAATCTCGCCGGTCAGGACGAGGCTCTTGAAGGCGCGAAGGGCCTTCGACGCGAGTTCCTTCGGCACGACACCGTCGAAGAAGCGGACGGCCACGTCGCCGAGCATGCCCCCGGGCGGATCGAACCGGACGCGCAACGTGGCGACCGTGCCGCGACCGGCTTGCGCCGCGCGGAAGCGAATCTCGATCTCCGTCACCAACGCGGCGCCGTCCGCGCTTGCGCGGATCAACGCGCCGGGCCGCTCCTCGCTGATCTGCATGACCCAGGCGTGACTTTGACCCAGCGGGCCGTCGGCCCGCCATTCGCTCCGTCCATCGCCGGACGGGCGAATATCCGCCAGGAATGCCAGAACCCGCGGGAGGGTCGCCGGGTCTCGCCAGACCCGATAGAGTTCGTCGGCGGAGCGCTCGATCGTGAGGGAATATTCGACTTCGGGCTCCGCATCCCGGCCATGGGCAGCGCCGGTCCCTCGCGCGCTCTCTCGACCCGGCTGAACGAGCCTCTGGGCGCCGAGGACGGCCAGAGCCGCCACGCCGGCTGCCCCGGCCAGGGCCCATCCGACCTCACCGAAGCTGGGCCCGGCGGCCTCTCGCGAGCCGGCCGAAGCGCGACCATGCTCCGTGCGGTCGCGCGTCCTGGCGTGGTCGTGTCGATCAGCCATGGATCGCCCCCTTCGGTTGATAGCGACACGGCGCAAACGCGCGTGCCGGTGAGGTGTCGGGTCTGGATGGGAGCCATCGACTCCGAGCCTTCCCCTCATCGTGATTGAAAAACCCCGGCTTGAGCGCGTTGGTTTGATAAGGGGTGTCCCTAAGGATGCTCTCGTCGCGTGTGCGAGCCGGACGCCGACACCATGTGATCACGCGTCGAGACGATCACGCCCTCGGAACGCTGGAACTCAGCGTTCCACCCATCGAATGTCGTAGCGGGCCGGGTGCTCGTCCGGCAGGCGAGCGCCTGACCTTTCCTGTTCTCGGGCAGCCGCGCGCTGGTCCCAAGCAAGGACAAGGACAGCCAATGCCGCGAGACGACCACCGAGCCTTCAAGGGCGGGATCACGTCCTTTTGCACCTGACCCGCTCGCACATGGACGCATGACGGCCCCAGACCGGTCCCGGAGAATGACGATGAAGATCCTGATGGTGCTGACCTCGCACGACCGGCTCGGCGACACCGGCCGCAAGACCGGGTTCTGGCTCGAGGAACTCGCCGCGCCCTACTACGTGTTCAAGGATGCCGGTGCGGAGGTCGTCCTTGCCTCGCCGAAGGGGGGGCGTCCGCCGCTCGATCCCAAGAGCGGCGAGCCGGATTCTCAGACAGACCTGACCCGGCGCTTCGAGGCGGACAGCGAGGCCAACGCTCTCCTGTCGAATACAGGCCGGCTCGACAGCGTCAGCCACGAGGGCTTCAACGCGGTGTTCTACCCCGGTGGGCATGGCCCCCTGTGGGATCTGGCCGAGGACCCCGCCTCGATCCGGTTGATCGAGACGACGCTCCAGGCGGGTAAGCCCGTCGCCCTGGTCTGCCACGCCCCCGGCGTGTTGCGTCATGCCAAGGCGCCCGACGGCAAGCCCCTCGTCGAGGGCAAGGCGGTCACCGGCTTCACGAACACGGAAGAAGAGGCGGTCGGCCTCACCAAGGTGGTTCCGTTCCTCGTCGAGGACGAGCTCAAGCGGAACGGCGGCGTGTTTTCCAAGGCCGGCGACTGGGCGCCGTACGTCGTCGGGGATGGCTTGCTGATCACCGGGCAAAACCCGGCCTCGTCCGGACCGACGGCCGAGCGTCTCAGGCAGTACCTCGCCGGTCGATAACCGGCCCTGCCCGATCACCCCGCGAGAGGCTTCCGCAGCCCTTTGCGGGTCCCTTTCGGGCCTGCCGCGACGGCGTGCGTCAAACACGACCTGCGACCGGATAGGGCGCTGCCCGCCCGGTCCCGTCGAACCTCAAGAGGCTGGAGCGAGCGGCTGACGGCTCCCATCCCGGCTCCTTCGGCAAGCGTGAGAGCGTCTTCGGCGTCGGCTCTCGGGACTTGATCGCGCTTTCGCTTCGCTCAACCCCGAGTGACCTGTGCCGGAGACAGGTGGCCGGCGCGCGTGCCGGTCGGCGACACTCTCGTTCGATGCGAGGAAGGATTCAGGCGGGCCGATTGCCTCCGCCTGCACCCGCGAACAGTGTGATCACCTCGCGATTGAACGCCGGTATGTCGTCGGGCTTGCGGCTGGTGACCAGATTCCCGTCCACGACCACCGCCTCATCCACCCAATCCGCCCCTGCATTTTGAAGATCTGTCCGGAGCGACGGCCACGAGGTCAGGCGTCGCCCCCGTGCGGCGCCCGCCTCGATCAGGGTCCAGGGTCCGTGGCAGATCGATGCCACGGGCTTGCCGGCCTCGAAGAAGGCCCTGGCGAACGCGACGGCCTTCTCGTCCATCCGGAGGGCATCGGGATTGATGACGCCGCCCGGCAGGAGAAGGGCATCGAATTGGTCCGGCTTCGCTTGGTCCAGGGGCAGGTCGACGGGCAGGCTGTCCCCCCATTCCGTGAACTTCCAGCCGCGAACCTGACCGTCTTTGGGTGATACGATCGACGTGTCGGCGCCGGCCTCGTCGAGAGCCTTGCGCGGTTCGGTCAGCTCGACCTGCTCGAAGCCGTCCGTGACCAGGATGGCGACTCTCAATCCGCTGATATCGGCCATAGCGTTGCTCTCCTCGATGGGATGGATGGGGGCGTCGGCCGCCGTTACTGGGGAAGCTTCGCGGCCAGCACGTCGATCTTCCCGATCGAAGGCGGCTCGGCGAACAGGTCGGGCGCCTGCGCTTTCAAGGCCTGCGCGACGCCGCCGGCGAGATGAGCTTGCCGGCCCGCCTCGTCCGGGAAGGCGTCGAAAATGCCGAAGGTCGACGGTCCCATCCGAACCGCGAACCAAGCTGTCGTCCCCGCCTCCTGCTCGACGATCGAAAGACCGTCGCGCAGAAACCGCTCCACATCGGCCTCTCGTCCGGCCTTTGCCTGCAATTGCACGAACAGCGCTTTGGTCACCATGGCGGGTCCTCCCCGATATTGAGGCTTTCCGGTCCCGGCCCGAGCCGCGCGTCGCACCGAGAGCGGCGACCAGGATCGGGGCCGGTGCGGCGCATCGGACGGCGCTCATCGCCCAGTCCGAGGTAGCGGGCCGCTCGACGAGAAGACGCGGCCGGTCGAAGACAGGGCGCTCGGGATCGGCGCCCGCCGCATGCAGCAGCCGCAGCCGGCGGGATGGCCCCCTCTCGCAGGGCCTGGGCGGCGCGCATCCCGCTCGTTCGAGGCGAGAACGCTGCGCCGGGTCGGGTCCATGCTGGCAATGGCGGGCGCGGTGAGGAAGGTCCGCGATGCCCCGCTGCCGCAGACCGGGCAGGCACTGGGCTCCCGGAACTCCGCCATCGGTCGCATCGCCGTGAACGGCCCGCAGGCCGAGCACGTGTAATCGTAGTTCGGCATGGGGACCCTCAGGCGCGCGACGGTTGCGAAAGCGTTGCTGGAGCGGCCGACGGAATTGCCGCGCCAGCCTTTCCGGTTACGCGGCGGTCTTGAGAACGACTTTGGTCCAGCCGTCGTCGCGGGCATCGAAATGCTTGTAGGCGTCCGGTGCCTCGTCCAGCGGCAGCTCGTGCGAGACGATGAACGACGGCTGCGCCCGCCCGGCCGAGATGAGGTCGCGCAGCTGGCGGTTATAGGCTTTCACGTTGCACTGACCCGTGCCGATGTGCTGGCCCTTGAACCAGCAGAGCCCGTAGTCGAACACGATCTCGCCCTGCTTGTAGAGCGGGTCCTGCGGCGCCGGGTCGGATGGAACGAAGACGCCGACGACGCCGATGCCGCCGGTGAATTTCACCGACTTCACGAGGTCGTTCATGGTCATGTTGGGGTGCTCGTGTCCCTCCGGATCGTGGGCTTGGTAGCCGACACACTCGCAGCCACGGTCGGCCCCGATGCCGTTCGTCAGTTCAAGCACTTGATCGACCGGGGAGCCTTTGGAATCGTCGATGGGCAGGGCGCCGATCGAACTCGCGAGGCGCAGGCGGTCGGGATGGCGATCGACGACCATGACCATGCTGGCGCCCTTGATCATCGCCGAATGGGCGGCCATGAGCCCGACCGGGCCGGCCCCGTAGATGACGATCGACTCGCCGGGACGCAGTCCGGCCAACTCGGTGGCGTGCCAGCCGGTCGGGAAGATGTCGGCCAGCATCACGTAATCGTTCTGCCGTTCCTCCGCATCCGGCGGCAGCTTCAGGCAATTGTAATCCCCATAGGGGACGCGCAGCAGATCGGCTTGGCCGCCCCGATACGGACCCATGTCGGCGAAACCGTAGGCGGCGCCGGCCATGTTCGGTACGACGCTCCGATCGGCCGTCGTCAGGCAGAACGCGCTTAAGCCGCGCTCGCAGTTCTTGCAGAACCCGCACCCGATGTTGAAGGGAACGGCGACCCAATCCCCCACCTTCACCCGGTCGATGGCACTTCCCACTTCGGCCACTTGGCCGAGATTCTCATGGCCGAACACGCCACCGCGCGGGAAATCGGTCCGGCCCTCGTACATGTGCAGATCGGAGCCGCAGATATTGGTGCTCGTAATCCGCACCAGCACGTCGGTCGGCCGCTCGATGCGCGCGTCGGACACGTCCTGTACCGCCACATCACGTGGACCATTGTAGACGACGGCTCTCATCGCGCTCTCCTGACCTGAAATCGGTTGTCAGGTCAGACCAGAGCATGTGGCTCATGGTCAGACTATCCGGTGGATACCTACGTCGTTCTCCGCAGAACGCTGGAAGACCATTGCAGCGACGTATTTCAGCGGATCGAGCCGAAGTGGTTCGGATCACGACTGTCGGATTTCAGCAGCCCTCCGGACCCTCTGAAGGGCCGAGATGCGGTGGGGGGGGCCGAGACGGCCGATCCCGCCCTCGACGCCGCGTCCCCGTTGCGAACAACGCTGCTGGGCCAGGCAATGACGCGGACATTGCGGTTGCAGTCGGCCCCGTTCCGCGCGGGGGCGGCCAGCGATGAGGCAGCGTCTACACCTGCATCATATTGTAAAAGTTCCATTTTGCTGAGGCAGCCGATAGCATGTGTGCATCGCCCCCGGAGAGGTACGGATGACGGTTTCACGCTACGCGCAGGCTGTGGTCGCAGGTTTTACGCTGGCTCTGGCGACGGGCCTTCCGACCATGGCCCAGGATGCTTCCACGGCCGAGCAGACCATCGACGTCATGAACACGCTGTTCGGCAAGCATGCCGGCAAACGCGCCAACCACGCGAAGGGGGTGGTGGCAGAGGGCAGCTTCACCCCGTCTCCCGAGGCGGCCAAGATCAGCAAGGCCTCCCTGTTTCAGGGGCCGGCTGTTCCGGTGACCATCCGCTTCTCGGATGCCACCGGCGTCCCGACGATCTCCGACGGCGCGGCCAACGCCAATCCTCACGGCATGGCACTCAAGTTCAAGCTCAGCGACGGCGCGGAGATGGATGTCGTCGTAAACGCGCTCGCCTATTTCCCCGTCGCCACCGGCGAGGAATTCCGCGACCTGCTGAAGGCCGTGTCGGAGAGCGGCCCCAACGCGCAGAAGCCCACGGCCTTGGAGCGCTTCGTCGCCACCCACCCGGCCGCCGCGACGGCCGGCAAGACGGCCAAGACCCCGTCGAGCCTCGCCCGGCAGACCTATAACGGCGTGAACGCCTTCATCCTCGTGGACAAGGACGGTCAGCGCCAGCCGTTCCGGTTCAAGTTCGTGCCCGTGGAGGGGGAGGAAATCCTCCCCGCCGATGAGGCGGCCAAGCGGGACCCGAACTTCCTGATGGACGAGATCGGCCCTCGCCTTGCCAAGGAACCGGCGAGATTCCGGGTTCTGGCGCAACTCGCCGAGGCGGGCGACCCGACCAACGATGCGACGAAGCCGTGGCCCGACAGCCGGAAGACGGTCGAACTCGGCACGCTGACGGTGACCAAGGCTGTGCCGAACAGCGCTGAGGCCGAGAAGGCGCTGCTGTTCATGCCGAACGCCCTCACCGACGGCATCGAGGTGTCGGACGACCCCCTCATCGACGCCCGGGTTCAGGCCTACGCGGTGTCGTTCGGCCGACGCTCGCAGTAGGGCCTCGCCGTCGACGGATCGCCCGTCTAACGGGCGGTCCCGGCAGCAGGCGCGGAGGAGCCTGCGGGGCGCGATGCGTCGGGCGTACCGGTGCGCGCGCCGTCTTTGGTCGCTGCCGAACCGGTCAGGCCGCCGGCGCCGAGGCTCCCGTTCGCCTTGCCGGCACCGGTCTGGCCCTCTGCCGGCGGCTTCGCCGGACTTCCCTTGGTCTCGGTCGCTCCCGCACTCCCTGCGAGGCAGATCGAGAGCGCGGCGCCGAGGAGAATGGTACGCTGAGTACTGCCCATAGCCCGTCCATTCATGACTGCGCGCGTGTCGCTTCCTGAGCAACGACAGACGATCGGCCGTGTTCCAGGGGCGGGCGTTGGACCGGGAGCGAACATCCGCTTCTTCCGCCCCCGGTCATTCGCAGATCGTCGCACTCTTGCCGCGCAGGCTGCGCAGACCGGCCAAGCTGATGTCTTCCGTGACGGCTTCGTGCCATTTGTCGAGCAGGCGGATGCTGAAGCGTCGACCGTTCAGGATGCGCTCGAGGACATCGCCGTCCAGTGAGATCGCCCCGGCCTCCTGCATCTGCGCCGTAGGGAACATGATGTTCGATACGGGCTCGTCGTCGATGCGATACTGATAATTGAAGAGGGAATTTCTGGGCAGCCCCGTCACCTCCAGGCGGTCGCCGACGATCTGGATGCGCGACAGGCTCTTCGGCGCCAGGATGCAGGCCGTGCCGCCGCCGGATGGCCGGTCGGTCTTCTTGAGGACCCAGTCGCCCTCACTCGCCAAATTTTGTCCGGTATCCTGGGCCGCAGCGAGAGAGGCGGCCAAGCAGGCCGCGACGATGCAGATCGTGGCTTTCATCACCGGCACTTTCTCCTCCCAGGTCGATGCGGACGGAGGGAAACATTGCTCACCCGGCGCTGCCGTCGATCTGAGACACATCCGCTCATCACGCGACTGCTTACCCCTCGGCGTGCCGGGGACTTGTGTTGCGCCCGCCGCGCGCCATCGGCTGCAGTGACAATCGCTTCTTCGTGAGTGGAGTGACGATGTCGTCGATCGAGGCTGGAACAGGATAAATCTACCAGCTCAAAGCCAATATTTTCAGTGGTTGTCGTAAGGGGTTCTCGTAAATAGGCAGGAGGTCCTCGCATCCACTCTAGTTCGTCGACCGCCTCAACAGCGGGGCGGCAGCATGGACGCTCCTTCGGTACAACGGGTGTGGTGCGGTGAGGCCCAGCAGAATCGTGATGATCGGCGTGAACACCCAGTGACCATACGGCGACAGAAGTGCTCGGCGTACTGATGCGGGAGTCTCCATTGGAGCGGGGCATACGCTGACCGGTTTCACGCATGGACGGTCGGAAGCTCGTCCACTCGCGTCGTGTAGCGCGGCGTCCGCATCTCGAACTTCGTCGTCCAGCCGCGCCGCTGCCGCTCCAGGCCAGCCCGGGCCGGCACCACGGTGCCGCGGCCCCAGCGGGCGTTGCAGGCGTCGAGCGCGCCCATCAGGCTCGCCGAGCGCTCGCGGTCGAGCCGGCCGATCAGTGCGCGCTGCGAGCCCGCCAGCGGCACGAGATCGGTGGTGACGATCCCGGCCTTGGAATAGCGCCAGGGCGGGTCGCCCTGCTCGCGCCATGTCCGGGCGACCCCGTGGAGCGCCGCCGGGATCAGCGCCAGCGTGTCGTTGGTGGCCTCCGGCAGCGTCACCACCGTCGAGACCGATCGCATCGGCTCGCCGCGGTCGTGCTCGCTCGTGTGGTAGAAGACCGTCACCTGATCGGTCCCGAGCCCCTCCCGCCGCAGCTTCTCGCCGAGCCGCGTCGCGTGGGCGGCCACCGCCTGCTCGAGCTCGGCCCGTTCCGTCACCCGGCCGGAGAACGAGCGCGTCACCGCGCAGCCCTTGCGGCGCGCCGGCACGAGATCGAGCCCGAGGCAGGACACGCCGCGCAGCTCGTGGATCATCCGCTCGCCCACCACGGTGAGCGCCTTGCGCACCGGCCGCGGGTCGATGTCGCGAAGATCGGCCACGGTGTCGATGCCGAGCGCTTCGAGCTTCGCCAGCGAGGCCCGGCCGACGCCCCAGAGCTCGCCGACAGAGATGCGACAGAGCCAGTGGTCGTAAGCTTGTGGATCGGTCAGATCGCACACCCCGCCGAGTTCGGGTACGCTCTTGGCGATATGGTTGGCGAGTTTGGCGAGCGTCTTGGTGGGTCCGAGCCCGACGCAGGTCGGGATGCCGGTCCAAGCTCGCACCGTCGCCCGGATCTCGCGGGCGAGCGCGACGCGGTCGCGCCGGGTGAAGGCGGTCAGGTCGAGGAAGCTCTCGTCGATCGAGTAGACCTCCACGTCCGGCGTGGCGTCGCGGTAGATCGCGTTGATGCGCGCCGACATGTCGCCGTAGAGCGTGTAGTTCGACGAGAACACGCGCACGCCCTGGCGCTGGCACATCTCGCGGATCTGGAAGTAGGGCGCGCCCATTTTGATCCCGAGCGCCTTGGCCTCGGCGGTGCGGGCGATGGCGCAGCCATCGTTGTTCGACAGCACGATCACCGGCACGCGGGCGAGCTTGGGGTCGAACACGCGCTCGCACGAGCAGTAGAAGCTGTTGCCGTCGATCAGGGCGATGGCGCGCCCGCCGCCGATCCGGTCGCGCAGCCGTTCCGCCGGCCCGCTCACCGGGACAGGCCGGTCTTGGCCACATGCCAGCGGATCGTGAAGCGCACCACGCCCCACACTGCGGCCTCGGCGAGTTCCTGGAGGGCGTAGATGGGCAAGTCAGCGTTGTCGAAAGCGAGGCGCGCCGTGTTGCCCTCGACCACCAGGCGCTTGATCGACATCTCGCCATCGACGGCGGCGACGACGATGCTGCCGTGGCCGGGCGCGAGGCTGCGATCGACGCAGGCGAGATCGCCGTCATGGATGCCGGCGTCGCGCATGCTGAAGCCGGCGATGCGCCAGAGGAAGGTCGCGGGCGGGTTCGGGACCAGCCAGCGCGGCAGCTCGATCGCCTGCTCCTGAAAATCGTCGGCGGGTGACGGAAAGCCGGCGCAGAGCGCCTGACCCATGACGGGCACGCGCACGGTCGCAACCCCTTCACCGGGAAGTTCCTCGATGCGGAAGACGCCGGCACCACTCATGCCGCACCGAGCCTACCGCGCACGAAGCCGTAGGAGACGACGCAGCGCGCCGCCCTCTCCCGTTGTTCGGCAGCGTCGAGATCGGTCAGGGCATCGGTGATCGCCGCCACCAGAGCCGCGCGCTCGTCGTCGCGATATGCGGAGCGGTAGGCCAGCGCGATAGCCTCCGCCTCGGCACGCCGCGTATCCGGATCGGGTGCCAGATCGTTGCGCAGCGTCATCCTGCGCCCGCTGAACGCGTGCATCGAGCCTCCGGACCGTATAGAACAGATAAGGAACAAAGCCGATCGCGGCGCTTGGTTCAACGAGGATCGCGGCCAAGCCGAAATGGCGTGGGGAGCATTGTGGACGCGGAGCGAAAAACGCAGTGACGGTCCAGCGTTACCACTTCCACTGCGTCGGCGGCGGGGGCGACGCCGTCTTCGACCTTGCCGGTCGATGGGTCCCGCGGCTGCAAGCGCTCAGTCCCCAGGCCGACCGCGTCGCCGCGGCGCTGATGGCCGCAGCGCCCGACACCGATTGGTCGGATTGGCTGGTCGACGTGCACGATGCGCGGGGCCGGCGGGCTCTCATGCGTCCGTTCGCGGAGGTGCGGTCGAGGGAGCGGAGCCTATGATTCCGGCGGGTCCGACGGCGGCAGCCGATGGCGCGGGATGGTGAGGCCCGCTCACGGTCGCAATCAAACTCTGGCCGGCCTCTCTGCAGGTCGCAGTGCCCGTGACGGCTGCCGCTCGCGGGTGCAACGCCGCAACCATCCGGATATCTCAGAGCTGCACCCCGTCCGAGCCCGGGAGTCGGTAACCGGACATTCCTGCGGCGCGCGCCCTCGCCAGCGCCATGAACGCGTCGAACACCGGGGCGGCCAGAGAGCGGCTCGCCGCGAGATAGTAAGCCTCCCAGCCGACCGACAGAAAATCGAGACCGAGCCGCTCGGCCGCGGCCCGCGCCCCGAGTCCGACATCGCCCGCCCCGCACGCGATCATGGCCGCGACGGCCTGATGGGTGAATTCCTCGACCTCGTAGCCATGAATTCGGGCCGGGGAGAGACCCGCCTCCGCCAGCATGCGATCGAACCAGAGGCGCGTGCCCGATCCGGGCTGACGGTTGACGTAGCGGACGCCCTTCTTCGTCAAATCGCCGAGCGTGCGGATGCCGAGCGGGTTGCCGGGCGCAAGCAGAAGGCCCTGCTCCCGTTCGAACACGAGATGCGCCACGAGCCCGGCCTTCTCGTTAACGCCGGAGAAAGGTGCCTCGGCCTGGTCGGGTGAGAGCGCACCGCAGTGGAAGCCGGCGACATCGGCGCCCCCGGCCAGAAGAAGCCGCACCGCCGCACTGCTTCCCATCACCGACATTTCGATCTCCCCGTGTTCGGATGGAAGATCGTGCAGCAGCGCGATGAGCAGTGGGTCGTGGCTTGCCGCGAGGGCGAGAGCGCCGACGCGACCGGTGAGCAGGCGGCGCAGCCGGTACGCGATGGCGCGGGTCTCGCGCTCCAGGCTCGCGTCCAAGCCCGCCACCGCCGACGCGAAGGCGTCCGCCAGCGTGGTCCCGAACTCCGTGAGTTCTGAGCCTTGACCCTGGGTCTTGCGAACGAGCGGCTGGCCGATCGCCGCCTCGTATGTCTGCAATCGGTTCCAGGCCGCGCGGTAGGACATCCCGAGGGTCTCGGCGAAGCCCTTGATGGATCCCGTCTGCCGGATGGCGTCGAGCATCACGATCAGGTCGCTCACCGGAAAGGCCGTCGAACCGATCCGCATCGTCCCACCGAGCTTGAGGTCAATGGCAAGGGACCCGATACCGGCAGAAGAGTTCATATTGATGCCGCTCCAGATGTCGTAGACAACCAGATAGCCTGAAACGCAGCGACGTGTCGTCGTCCGCTGAACATTCCCACGGGCTTCGCCGGTGATGCGACCCTTCCGTACGACCCATGCCCTCGCACCGGTTCCTTCGCATCACCGGGCCGACGCTGCTGCTCCGTCCGTCAGAGGTCGCGGGCCGTCACGGCCCGTGACGCGGGCTGGAGCATTCGCCCGCCGGGCCCGGCGCCCTGCCCCGCGGAACGGGGGTGGCCGATCGCCTTCGGCACGCCCGGTCTCGTTGCAACGACCCCGATCGGCACGGAGGCGCGAGGAATGGCCGCTTCTCTGACCGTCGGCGATCTCTTCAAGGCCAAAACCGTCACTGAGGAGCAGGTGAGAACGGCTGTCGAGACGTATCTCGCGATGCCCGATACGTCGGCGCATCCGATTGCTGCGGGCTACACGGTGGATCTGGCCGCCGCCGTCGCACAACATGGCTGGGCGAGCAGATTGATGACCCGGCCACAAACCAATCCGGTCCTGATGCGGGCGGCTGTGCAGACAGCGATCCTGTTGGCGAGCGTCAAGAAAGCCAGGACTAGAGCCAGGAAGGATGCCGCAGCGTCCTCGATCGAGCGTCCCCGATGAGAGGAAGCCCGGCCCGATTCCAACGGGAATGGTGAGGCCGATCTGCGGCCAGCCTCACGGGTGCCGGACGAGGATTCGCCTATCGGCACTGCTCGTCGAGCATTCTGGCGATGTCGAGCCCCCCGAACGACATGCCGGGCTTGAACGGCGGTCCGGGGGAGATGCGGACGCGACCGGTCTCGCTGAAGAGTTCGAGGGGCTGCTTCACACTCCACGATCCATCCGGATTGTGCGTGAATCGTGAGCAGTCCACCTCCATTTGGCCCGTCGGCTGCTGCGCATGGGCCGAACTCGCGACGAGCGCCAATACGGACAAGCCAAACATCACAGAGCGCATCGGCATGAACGGTCCCCGAGCGCAGTGCGCCTTGCTGAGTTGTAGGAGGGCGTGGACGGAAAACCAGCCTGGATCTCCAACGCGCGACCGCGATGCGCTCGAAGATTTCATGAACGGCCCGCCAGAAGAGCGAACGCGTCTTCATCGCGATTTAAGTGCAAGCGCACGTCCACCGAGCAGCCGTCCGGAGCGCGGTTCGGTGGAGCCTGCCGCGACGCCGGTTCCCACGGATGACCCCCGCGGCGGCGGATTTCGGCATTAGGATCGACGGGCGGTGACGATCGAGGCCTGCTATCGTCGAGCGGAGGCCGCGATGCCGAACTTCCTGTCCGTCGAACGAGTTGGTTGCCTGATCTCGATGCGGACGTGAGGAAGGCCGAGCGTCCCGCATTGTTCGTTTCAGCCGAGACCGTATCGATGGCCCGCAAGCGCCTGCACCCGACGATCGAGAGCCTGATCGAATCGATCGTGCGCCTCGGCCTGTCGCCGAAAAGCGTCGACCTCGAAGCGCTGCGGGCCACCCTCGAACTGCCCGAGTTCGGCGCGGCGGTCGAGGATGAGCGGGTCGCACGGGCTTTGCGCGAGATGGCGGCGGCGCGCGCCTTCGCCGAGACCGGGATTCCCGCGCTCAAGCAGGCTTTGCCCGCCCTCAAAGCGGCGGTCGCGAAGGATCACGGCATCACCTGGAGCCTCCGTATCGCGATTCCGCTGCTCGATGCCGGCCGCATGGATGTGCGAGTGGAGGCGGCTCCGGAACGCGAGGCGGCCGAGATCCTGGCCGGGATGGCCCGGCGCAACGATCCGACCGATCGCATCGACGCCCTGCGGGCCGCCCTTGCCGGAACGGAGCACGAGATCGTTCAGGCCCTGCGCAAGCCGATCGACCGGCTGAGGAGCCAGATCCTCGCCGATCTGCGCGACGTCGGCGGCGACGCCGCGGCTTATATCGCGCATATGGACCGCTCGCTGCGATCCCGCCAATTCCGCTACGGTCCGAAGCTCGCCCGCTCCCTCATCGATGCCCTGACCCCGGTTCGCCAACGGGCCAAGGCCGTCGCGCGCGAGGGCTCTCGCCTTCGCCTTCTGCGGGATCGGGTCGGGTTCGGCGCCTATATCGAGAAGTTCGGTGCGGCGCGGCGCCTGAACCGGCGCATCCTCTTCCACATGGGGCCGACCAATTCCGGCAAGACCTACGCGGCCCTTCAGGCGCTGACGGCAGCGCCCACCGGCGCCTACTTGGCTCCGCTGCGCCTTCTCGCCCTGGAGAACTTCGAGGCTCTGCGCGAGCGCGGTCTGCGGGCCGGCATGGTCACGGGCGAGGAGGTTCTGGGCGAGATCGACCCGACCCATACGGCCCGGACGATCGAGACCGCCGATCTGACCCGGCCGATCGATGTCGCCGTGATCGACGAGATCCAGATGCTCTCGGACCCGGATCGCGGCTGGGCGTGGACGAACGCCCTGTTCGGTGTCCCGGCCAGGACCGTCATCGTCTGCGGGTCGGATGACGCCCTTTCTTACGTGCGCCGCGCGGCCGAGGCGGCCAACGAGTCGCTGGAAGTGATCCCCTTCGAGCGCAAGTCGCCTCTCCTGCTCCAGGAAGAGGCGAGTCCCCTGGAGACGGTCGAGCCGGGCGATGCCGTGGTGGCCTTCTCCCGTCGCGCCGTGCACGAGAACCGCGAGATCCTGGTGGCCCGCGGGCACCGGGTCGCCACGATCTACGGCGCGTTGTCGCCCGAGGTGCGCCGCGCCGAAGCGGCGCGGTTCCGGTCGGGCGAGGCCAACGTCCTCGTCACCACCGATGCGATCGGGATGGGCCTCAACCTCGGGCCCCTGAAGCGGATCGTTTTCTCGGCGGTGCGCAAGTGGGACGGCACCGCGGAGCGCGCCCTCACGAATTCCGAAATCCGGCAGATCGCCGGCCGGGCGGGGCGCTACGGTCATCACGAGATCGGCTACGTGGCGGCCACCGAACCGACCGCCCTGGAGCCGATCCGCCTCGCCTTGTCGGGTGCGCCGACGGCGCCCGCCGCGGACATGCGCTTCTTCGTGCGGCCGGACCTGACCGCCATTCGATCCGTGGCGGAGGAAATGCGGACGAGCAGCCTCTACGAGGTGATGACGCATTTCGCGCGGGCCACCTTCTACGCGGGCTCGCCGTTCCAGCCCTCGGCCCTGGAAGAGATTTTGGAGGTCGCGCGCACGATCGACCGCGCGCGCCTGCCGATCGAGGAGAAATTCATCTTCTCGGTCTGTCCGATCAATCGCCGCGACGAGATCGCCATGGGGATGCTCGAGCGCTGGAGTCAGGCCCGCGCCATCGGCACCACCGTCCCCGCGCTGCGCGCCAGCATGGCGGGCGAACTCGATTATCAGGAACGGACGGTCAAGCTCGCCAGCGCTTATCTCTGGCTGGCCCGCCGCTTCCCCGACACCTTCGACGATGTCGAGTCGATCCGACAGATGCGCGGGCGTGCCAACGACGCCATCGAGCATCATCTGCGGGAGACGGCGACGCGCAAGGCAGAACGCCGGACGCGCCGCGTCGCCGGAACGCGGAATTGAACGGCGGAGCTTGCGCCCCGCCGTCAGCCGTTCAGGTCTGCGACAGCGTCGTCAGAGACCCATGAGGACGTTGGCGGAGCCGACCACCGTCATGGCGACACCGCAGACGAAGACGCCGATCATGGCGTAGGAAAACGCTTTCAGCATGTGACTTCCCATCTCCCGGTGGTCGATCAGCAGCGGTAGCCGCCCGAGACCTGACCGTACTGCTTGGTCGGGAAGTGCTGCTGATTGGCATTGCCCTCGGCCGCCGAGCTCATCGGGCAGCGGTCGTAGAGCGGGCCATCGGAGCTGGTGATCGAGCCCGTGGTCGTCACGTCGTGGGGCAGGGTCGAGCTGTAGCGGCTCGCAGGAGCGCTGTAGTCGAAAGCCAGAGCGGACGAGGCCGGAGCAGCAACGCCAAGAGCAAAGGCAGCGATGGCGGCGGCGATACGGGTTTTCATGAGGTTTAAACAACTCCTTACGCGGTGATATCGGGCCATCCGATATCTCTTCGTCTTGCGTAAGACCAATATAGGTGCGACCGAACCGGCGTGACGTGCCTCGACGCACATGGAGAGCCGGATTAACTTCGAAGGGCTGCCGACAAACCTGCGCGCTCCGCTCGCCGACCGACCCCATGGCGAAAGCCGTCCCGTGATCACCTGGGGCGATCACGGGACGGCTTCGCTTCGCGGGACCGCCTGCGGCGGACCGTCAGACGATCAGACCGTGATCGATGTACAGGATCGGCGAACCGGCGGTGTCCAGAACATTCACAGCGCCGACCGCGATCGTGAAATCGCCCGTGTGCTGGGCGGTGAAGCTGTGGGTCAGCCAGCCGCTGTCCCCGTTGGTGCCGACGGTCGCGATATTGGACAGCTGAGAGATGTGCCCGTCCGGGTCCTGGACGAAGGCGAAGTCGTTGTAGGGAAGGTAGTCGTTTCCATCAAAGTAGAAGTCGAAGCTGAGGGTTTGGCCTGCTTCGAGATGAACCGTTTCCTTCATGGCGGAGCCGTTCGTGACGGTGTTTCCGCCGATCTGGGACAGCTTGCCCGCGTCGAGCCCGAGGAACTTCTCCAGTTGCGCGGCGCTGGCACCGTTCCCTCCCAGCATGGCCGAATGCGTCCCTTCGGTCGCTCGCGTCGTCACGAGGCTGGCCGATCCAAGGGTCTGCCAGTCACCGAAGCCGCTCTCGAATCCGAAGGCGAGAAGGGTTTCGTTCGCGCCGGCGACATCGATGACGACGTTATGGCTGGTGCCGTCCAGGGATGTGACGGCGATGGTGTCGCTCACCTGCTGACCCGCGGTGAGGGCCTGCACGTTCGCCGCCCCATTGTCCAAGCTGTAGGACCAGTTCCCGTTGGCATCGATCGTGAGGGCGCCGAAGGCCCCCTTGAGCGCGTGGGCGGCGTCGTGCGCTACGAAGTAGCCTTCGCCGGTATCCACGTCGGTGATGCTGAGTTTGCCCGCCGCCGCGAGGATCCCGTCTTCCTTGACCGCGCCCGTAGCGGTTCCGCCGATGACGGCGGCGTCGTTGAGGCCCGTGACCGTCACGGTGACGGAGGCGGTGTCGACGAAGCCTTGATCGTCGGCGACCTTGTACTGGAAGGTCACGTCGGTCTGCTCGCCGGCCCTCAGCGACTGGAGTGCCTGACCCGGATCGTAGCTGAGGCTCAGCCCGTCCTGGCCGATCGTGACCGTCCCCTTGAGACCCGCGGCGAGCACCTCGGTGACGTGCAGAGCCGCGTTGTCGGCAGCTAGCAGATCCTTGTCGTTGGCCAGCACCTGAATCTTGACCGCGGCGTCCTCCGTGGTGGTGACCGTGTCGGCGGCCGCGAGGACGGGGGCGACGAGATCGAGCTTCTCGAACTGACGGGCGGCGAGATCGAGGGTCTTGAACTGGTACATCCAGTTGCCGTCACCGGCCAGATGCTTCTTGAAACCCTGAATGTCGGCGAGAACCGCCGCATCCTGTGCTTCCGCGGCAGTGAAGACCAACTGCAGGGTGTCCGATCCGCCCTCGCCCCAGAGATCGATATGAGCGCCGCCCTTGCTCTGGGCCAGCGTCATCCGCACGAGGTCGTTGCCCTCGCCGAGATAGACAAGATCGGAGCCGCCGCCGAGGGTCACGCGGTCGTTGCCGCCGCCCGCGTAGATCGTGTCGTTGCCGGATCCGGTGGTGATCACATCGGCGCCGGAACCGGTATAAAGGCGGTTGGTGCCGTTGCCGACCGTGACGGTGTTATTCCCTTCGCCGGCATAGATCTCGTTGTTGCCGGCACCGGCCGTGATGATGTCGTGTCCGGCACCCGCGTTGACCCGATTGGAGCCGCCGCCGGCATCGACGATGTTGTTGCCCTCACCGGCATTGATCTGATCGTCGCCCGAACCCGCGGTGATGCGGTCGGCGCCGGACCCGGTGTTGATCGTGTTCCGGCCGTGGCCGGCGTCGATGACGTTGTTGCCTTCGCCGGCATTGATCTGGTCGTCGCCCGAACCCGCGGTGATGCGGTCGGCGCCGGACCCGCTGTTGATCGTGTTCCGACCGTCGCCGGCCCGGATCAGGTTGTCGCCGTTGCCGGCATTGATCTGGTCGTCACCCGAACCGGTCACGATCGTGTCGTTTCCCGAACCAGTGTTCACTTGGTTCGCACCATTCCCCGCATCGATCGTGTTGTTGCCTTCGCCGGCATTGATCTGATCGTCACCGTTCAGAGCGACGATCGTATCGTTTCCGGATCCGGCATTGATGGTATTGCGCCCGGCACCGGCAAAAATCGTATTATTTCCTTCGCCAGCATTGAAGTTATCGTCTTCGTCCGAGCCGTTGAAGATATCGTCCTTATCGCTGCCGTTGAACGTCGCCATTGGATGCTCCCCATATCCGTGGGCGCCTGCCCGTTGCCGGAGCATCTATTCAGTATTTCGCGGATTATAGAAAGCGATTTCGCTGAAAATTTTACGATTTGGAGCGGCGATAGCGTATTAGTATGAATTTTACCGCATATCTCGGATCGAGTTAATAAATAAGTAACCAATTTATACTTTAACGGTGACACGGAGAGCGCGGGATCGTGTTTGTGATGTGCAGGATGGTGAGCGTTGCTTGACGCCGCGTGGGAATGGGGTCGTGCGGCGCCTCGTCGAGGATGGGTGCGGGCCGGAAGCCGGAGGACTACCGGAGAATGGGGCCATGATCGGCTGTTCCCTCGCCGTCTCGGCTGGCAATGGTCCAGGTTCGCACGGTCCTCCGCCAATCCAGAAACAAATCGATGAAGCTCCGTTCATCCGTAGATGTGTTTCTACGTAGTCACATCAAAACTGTAACAAGATATATTTTATTTTCCATTGTATGATACAAATTGATATTTTAATGGGGAAGAATACCCGCGCTGACACTTAGGGGCGATCGGATCCGTAGCTATATCCACTTCGCTTCCCCCAGATGGAGATGGGGGTCGTCGTTCAGATTTCGCTATGGCTTGTGATGGCCGTCCCCGACAGGGTGCAGGACGCTGAGGCGCCGTCCGTCGTCATGCCCGAACAGCGCGCCACGGCAAGCGACGAGTGGGCCGCACAGGTCCAAGCCATGATGACCACCGGGCGAAAGCGCCAGGAAGCGATTGATCGCCAGAACACGGATCTCTGTGCACGGTGGACCCATGCCGTCTGCAGGGGGGACTCCGACGCCGTAAGGTCTCTGCATCGTCCATACGCATCCGATCCGCGTGCTGTCCGGGATCCCGGCAGCCCATGACGATGCGCGGGAGCGGCGCGGTTTTCGGATCTGATCGGACCGCCCCGGTCCGACCGCGGCGGAACTTCGCTCAGGCGCCTGCGCCGCCGCCGAGGCCACCGCAGCCACATGTCCCTTCCCTGTGCCCCGGAGGGAATCCGGTTTGGGTCCAGCGAGGCGATACGTGCGGCTCCGTTCGAGGGCGGCGGCGAGATCATGCAGCGCTTGCATCCCGGAGGAAGCGCCGTGCGGCGGGCCCTGAGGGACGGGTGCGTTTGTCCCTTGCGGAGAATGGTCAGCGTTGCGCCTGATCGCCGCCCGGAGGGCCGCGCCACCCGGTCTCGACCGTGAAGCCGACGCTGCGGGCGGTGGCGGAATCCCCGCCGATGGCGACGCGATAATCGCCGGCCTCGACGACCAGGGTGCCGTCCGCCTCGTGATAGCCGAGGTCGCGCGCCGGGATGCGGAAATGGGCGGTTCCCGTCTCGCCGGAGGCGAGATCGAGGATCACCGTACCCTTCAACAGGCGTTTCGGGCGGCTGCGCGCCGCCACCGGCTGCCCGAGATAGAGCTGGGCTACCGCCCGGCCGGACCGCGGACCGATATTGGTGACGGGGACGCGGACTTCGAGCATCGCGTCGTAGCGGTCGCCGACGCCCACCTTCGGCGTCAGCACCTCCGGCTCGCCGTAGTCGAACCGGGTGTAGGACAGGCCGTAGCCGAACGGGAACAGCGGCAGCGGCGATTCATCGGCGTAGCCCATGGTCCAGCGGCTGCCCGGCAGATGGGGCCGGCCACCCGGCAACACGTCGTAGGTGAGCGGCATCTGCCCGACCGTGCGGGGCCAGGACACCGGCAGCTTGCCCGAGGGGTTGGCGTCCCCGAACAGGGTCTCGGCGATGGCCGGGCCGCCCTCCGTGCCGGGGATCCAGGCCATCAGCATCGCCTGTGCCCGTTCCGGCGCGGCCCCGAGTTCGGTCGGGCGTCCGCCGAACACCACGAGCGCCACCGGCGTACCGGCTTCGGCCACGGCGGCAAGGAGATCGTGCTGCAGGCCGGGCCAGTTCAGATAGGCCGTCGAGGAGCCCTCCCCCGATCGGTCGCGCGGCTCGCCCATCACCGCCACGACGAGGTCGGCCCCCCGCGCCGCTTCCACCGCCGCGGCGAAGCCGGTGCGCTCCGTGCAGACCCGCCCGCAGCCCTCCGCGAACACGACCTCGATGCCGGCGGAGGCCGCGCGCTCGCGCAGCCCGGCGAGGATCGTGACCGTGTCGTGCGGCTGGCCGTTGCCCTCGTGGGGGCCGACCTGATCCCAAGCCGCGTCGGCGAAGGGACCGACCACCGCGATCCGCCGCACGCGCTTGGGATCGATCGGCAGGACGTCCTCGCGGTTCTGCAGCAGGACGAGGCTCGCGCGGGCCGCCTCGCGGGCGATCCGCCGGGTCTCGGGCAGGAGCAGGCGGCCCTCCGCATGCGCCGGGTCGATCACGGGGCGATCGAACAGGCCGAGGCCGAATTTGAGGCGCAGCACCCGCCGCACCGCCGCATCGACGGCGCTTTCCGGTATGCGGCCGGCCCGAACCTCCTCCGGCAGGTGACGCAGATAGAGACCGCTCGTCATGTCCATGTCGACGCCGGCGAGCATGGCCTTGCGGGTGGCCTCCGCCCCATCACGGGCAACGCCGTGCTTCACGAGGCTCGCGATCGCCTGCCAATCGGCTACGACGAGACCCGAGAAGCCCATCTGCCGCCGGAGGATGCCGGTCATCAGCCCGGCATCGGCGGTGGTGGGGACGCCGTTGAGGGCGGTAAGCGCCGTCATCACCGCATCCGCGCCGGCCCGGATCCCGGCGCGGAACGGCGGCAGGTGGAGATCGTGAAGTTCGGTCCCGGCCACGAAGGTCGCGTCGTAGTCGCGCCCGCCGAGCACGGCGCCGTAGCCCGCGAAATGCTTGAGGGTGCTGGCCAAGCCACCGTCGCGGAACCCCTCGACCTGTGCCGCGGCGAGCCGCCCGGTCAGCCACGGATCCTCGCCGAGCCCCTCGACCACGCGGCCCCAGCGCAGGTCGCGGGCGACATCCGCCATCGGCGCGAAGGTCCAGTTGATGCCGACGCTCGCCGATTCCCGGGCCATGGCGGCGGCGGCCCGGCGCACGAGGCCCGCGTCGAAGCTCGCCGCGAGGCCGAGCGGCAGCGGGAAGACCGTGCGGTAACCGTGGACGATGTCGAGACCGACGAGTAGCGGGATGCCGAGCCGTGAGGCGCGGGCGGCGCCATCGGCTTCGGCAGCGAGCCCGGCATTGCTGAAATTGATCACCGCCCCGACCTCGCCGCGCCGGATCGCGCCGGGATCGCTCAAGGGCTCGTTCGAGATCAGGTTGAGCTGGCCCGCCTTCTCTTCCAGCGTCATCCGGGCGAGCAGGGCTTCGACGCGGGAATCGAGGGAGGGCGTCTCGGCTCGGGCCGCGCCGAGACAGAGCCAGGCCAAAGCCGCGCGGCCCGCCCACTGCGCCACCGTCCCCCGCATCGTCCCCTCCCGGCGCCGACGCGCCCTTCTTCCGCGCCGATCATAAGCGGCGGCGTGAAGCTCGGCCATGCGACGGCGACACTCGGATGGGGATGTGGTTGAGATCGATCCGAAATCAGGCGGCGAGGCCGAAGGCCGGCTCGCGGGCGACCATCACGCGATCGCGGCCGCCATCCTTGGCTTGGTAGAGTGCCCCGTCGGCCCGGCGCAGCAGGTCGTCGAGGACGCTCCCCGCTCGCCCGGTGGCGATGCCGATGCTGACACTGACCTTGAGGGCCGGGTAATCGGCATGCGCGATGCGGCCGACCGAGTCGCGAACCCCCTCGGCGAACCGGGCAGCCAAGGCCGGGCCGGTCTCGGGCAGCAGGCAGGCGAATTCCTCACCCCCGAGACGGCCGAACACGGCACCTCGCGGCAGCATCGGTTCGGCGGCGTGACAGAAGGCGGTGAGCACGGCGTCGCCGACGCTGTGCCCGTACGCATCGTTGATCGCCTTGAAGTGATCGAGGTCGAGCAGAAGCAGGGCGGCGGAGCGGGTGGCGAGGCACGCTTCCGCCCGGCCGACGAAGGCCCGGCGGCTGGCGACGCCGGTGAGCGCGTCGGTTTCGGCGGCGATCCTCTGCTCGCGCTCGGCCCGCTCCTTGGTCAGGGCCATCAGCACGAAGGCGACGGCGACCGCGTAGAGCGTGCCCACGAAGCAGAGTGCGGCGAACCACGGGGATTCGGAGCCCGGCACGATGGCCGGCGGCGGGAAGACGACGCTGAGCGGAATGCGGATGAAGTAGAGGCCGGCATAGGTCGCGAGCAACACGGCGGCCGGGTAGCGCGACACCAGCGGCTCGCCGCGGCCATGCCAGGTCGTCCACGCCCCGAGCGCGCAGTAGAGACCCGCGCTCGTCGAGGCGAGAGTGATGCGGGCCGGCAGGGAGCCGTAGAAGGCCGGCACCAGACAGGCCACGCCCCAGGCGAGCCCACCCGCGACCGCCCAGCCGATCATCGGGCTGCGCCCCTCAAAGGCGCGCACACCGCTCCAGATCAGGCCGTAGGCGCCGATCATCACGGCGTTGCCGAGGCCGATCGAGACGGAATCGGGAATCACGCCCCGCAGGGCCAGCATGCAGGACGCCCCGCTGCCGAGCAGATGAGCGATGCCCCAGATCGCGAGAGCGCGTTCGCGCCGTGTCTGGCTCCACGACAATAGGAATAGCACGCCGACCACGAACGTGACGGCCACCGTCATCAGAAACAGGGTCGGCACATCGAGGCGCATCGTGGCCCTTGAACGGTGCGGCGCGGGCCGCGTCGGCCCCGGATTAGCCTAGCAGTTCAAAACGTTTCGCATCCAGTGCGAATGCTCGCGGTTTTTAACATGCGGAGCCCGACGACAACTCGGGCGACGGGGATTCGTCCTCCGGCGCATCGTTGAGCGGGTGAAGGTCGCGCACCATGCCCTTCAGGCGCTCGTCGAGGACGTGGGTGTAGATCTGGGTCGTCGCGATGTCGGCGTGGCCGAGCAATTCCTGCACGATCCGCAGATCCGCGCCGTTCTGGAGCAGATGGCTGGCGAAGGCGTGGCGCAGCACGTGCGGGCTGACCCGGTCGGCCCGCAGGCCGGCGGCGGCGGCGACGGTCTTCAGATCGCGGGCGAAGGCCTGCCGGGTGAGGTGGCCGCTCTCGCTGTCGGCGGGAAACAGCCAGGGGCCGTCGCCGGGCAGCCGCGCCGCGTGGGCGGCCATGGCCGCGCGGGCGAGGTCGGTGAGCGGCACCAAGCGCTCGCGCCCGCCCTTGCCCTTCACCACGAGGTAGCGCTCCCGGCTCGCGGCGGCGCTGCGCGGCAGGGCGATCAGTTCCGAGACGCGCAGGCCCGTGGCGTAGAGGAGTTCGAGCAGGCACAGCATCCGCAGGGCCGCGCGCGCCTCGGCCCGATTCTCGGCGGCGGGCGCCGTTCCGCTTCCGGTGTCGCGCCCCGTACCGCCGGCAGCCTCGGCCCGCTCCCGGGCGACGGCGAGCAACCGATCGACCTCCGCCACCGACAGGATCTTGGGCAGGCCCTTGGTGCGGCGCGGCGAGGCGACCGGCGCGGTCGGGTCGCTCTCGGCGAACCCTTCCGCGTAGAGGAAGCGGTGGAAGCCGCGGATGCAGGACAGCCGCCGCGCCGCCGAGGAGGCCTTCAGGCCCCGCGGCTCCAGATCGGCGATGTAGGCCCGCACGTCCTCCGCCTCGATCTCGGTCGGCGCAAGGCTCTGCTCCGCCAAGTAACCGAGATAATCGTCGAGATCGCGCCGGTAGGCCGCGAGCGTGTTGGCCGCCGCGCCCCGCTCGGCGGCGAGCATATCGAGATAGTCCCGCGCCCAATTCTCCCGCGCCGCCTCGGGCGACGGGGTCGCGCTCATCGGTTGCCCGGCTGCAGCTTCGTGTTCGGGATGGTCACACTCATCTCCCGCTGGGTCGGCTGGACGAAGGTCGCCAGCGCGAACATCCCGGCGAAGACCAGCCCCGCGAGGATCGCGATCGTGGCGAGGAAGCGGAACAGGGTGGGCAAGGGAACCGGCCTTTCGGCAAGGCTACGCGGACGAGCGGCCGTGTTGCAATGCGGGACCGCCCCGTTCGATTCCCACGAGCCCGCCGCGAAGGCAAGGTCCGCCAGAGCACAGGTCGGGGGCAATCGCGCGCAATCCGACCACTCCCCGGCGGTCCTGCATCAGAACCGGTTCTTCCAGGCCCGAAGGGCGGTGAAGACCTGAGCCGGGTCGGTACCCTCGGGCAGGTCGACGGCGCGGGCCAGCGCAGGCTCGCCCGCGCGCAGGAACGGGTTCGTCGCCTTCTCCGTGCCGATCGTCGAGGGGATCAGGAAGCGGCCCTCCTGCGCCAGCCTCTCGGCCTCGGCGGCGCGGGCCTGGAGGGCGGCGTTCTCGCGTTCGGCGGCGAGGGCGAAGCGTGCGTTCGAGAGCACGTAGTCGTGACCGCTATAGACGGCGGTTTCGCCCGGCAGGTCGAGGAAGCGGACCAACGATCGCCAGAGGGTGGCCGGCTCGGCCTCCATCACCCGGCCGCAGCCGAGGGTGAACAGGGTGTCTCCGGAGAAGACGATGCGGGCCTTGCCGAAATGGTAGGTGATATGGTCGGCGCAATGCCCCGGCGTCTCCCACACCGTGGCCTCCAGCCCGCCGACGGAGACGCGGTCGCCCTCGCCGACGTAGCGGGCAGCCCCCGGAACCGCCGCGCGCGCCTTCTCCGGCGCGGTGACGCGGGCGCCCGTGCGCTCCACCACTTCGGGAATACCCTCGATGTGATCGGCGTGGCGGTGGGTGACGAGGATATCGGTGAGCCGCCAGCCCTCGGCCTCAAGGGTCGCCAACACCGGCGCGGCCTCCGGCACGTCGATGGCGGCGCAGGCCCCGGTGCCGGGATCGCGGATCAGCACGCCGATGTTGTCGCTCCGGCACAGGAAGGTTCGGATCTCGGGGACGGCATTCGGCATCGGAGAAACTCCCGTCACGTGTGGGGCGCGGCCGGCGCCGTTCCCTCGTCAGGCGGTGATCGGCCGATTCAGGCCAACAGAATAGCGGCCCTTCGCGCCGAACCGAGCCCCGCGCCGCGCCAAGCTCGGCCGGGCGTGGCCTGGGAACCGCGCGACGCCGCGCCCGGTTCCGTCCGCCGGCCCCGGCCATGCCGTCGGCTTCGGCGGCAAACCGCGTCGGTCCCGGTTGCGCATCCCGTCCACATCCTTGGGCACGCCGCGCTTGCCGGATGCGGCTTCGATCCCCATTGATGCCGGATGGATGGTCTCTCGCGGGGCGCCCGCCGTGCCGGGGGCGGATTCCGGGCGTCCCGCGAGCGCGTCGTCCCCGTTTCCCGCGAAGGATCGGTCGTGCCGGCACCCCACCCGATGCGCCTCGACGTCACGGACTTGCGCGCCTTCTACGCCAGCCCCCTCGGCGTCGTCACCCATCGCGTCGTCGCCCGTACGATCCACGGCTTTCTGGGCTCGGTCTCGGGTCTGCGCGTGCTCGGGCTCGGCTACGTCACCCCCTATCTCGGCCCGGTCCACGTCATCGCCGAGCGCACCCTCGCCTTCATGCCGGCGACCCAGGGGGTGGTGAATTGGCCCTCCAGCGGGCGCTCGGTGACGGCTTTGGCCGATCCCACCATGCTGCCCCTGCCCGAAGCTGCGGTCGACCGGGTGATCCTCGTCCACGCTCTGGAGGCGGTCGAGAGCCCGAGTGAGCTGCTCTCGGAGGTCTGGCGGGTGCTGACGCCGGGGGGGCGGCTGATCCTCGTCGTCCCCAACCGTACCGGCGTCTGGGCGCGGCGCGATGCGACGCCCTTCGGGCACGGGCAGCCCTATAGCCGCTCGCAGCTCGGGCGGCTGATGCGTCAGACCCTGTTCTCACCGGAGGGCTGGGCCGAGGCCCTGTACATGCCGCCGATCCGCAGCCGGTTCTGGCTCGGCACCGCCGGCGCCTGGGAGCGGCTCGGCACCGGCCTCGCCCTCCCCTTCGCCGGGCTGCACGTGGTCGATGCCACCAAGCAACTCTACCGCCCGGTCACCGTGCGGCAGGTGCGCCGCCTGGAAGCCCGCGTCCCCGCCCGCGTCCTCGTCCCGGCCGGCCAGCCCGGCTGAGGCCGCGCGCCCGGCTTGTCGCCGGGGCCGATGCCGCGCAAGACCCCCGCGCAAGACCCCCTCCGAGCCATTCTCCGAGACTGCCCGATGAGCCCCGACATCGCCCTCACGAGCTTCCTGCTCGCGCTCTCCGGCCTGTTCTCCATCGTCAATCCGGTCGGCTCGGCCCTGATCTTCGCGCAGGTGACGGCGGAGCGCAGCGCGGCGGAGCGGGCCGAACTTGCCCGCCGGATCGGCTTCTACGCCGCCCTCGTGATGCTCGCGGCCCTCTGGGCCGGCGCGCCGATCCTCAACTTCTTCGGTGTCTCCCTGGCGGCGCTCCGCATCGCCGGCGGCCTCGTGGTCGCGGCCTCCGCCTGGACGTTGCTCTCGGCGCCCGAAGCGCGGGAAGCGCGCCGGCAAGCCGAGGCCGGACCGGAGCCGGGCCGAGGAATCGGCCCGGGCAGCGGCGACGGGCGCAGCGAGGGCTTGGCCGAGGTCGCCTTCTTTCCCCTCACCCTCCCCTTCACCACCGGGCCCGGCACCATCGCGGTCGCCATCGCCCTCGGTGCCAACCGCCCGGCGGAGGGGCCGGACCGGATCGGCTTCTATATCGGCGCCTCGCTGGCGGCGGTCGCCATCGCCGGAATGGTCCGCCTCGCCTACGGCTCCGCCGACCGGGTCGTCACCCTGATCGGTCCGGTCCGGGCGCGGGTACTCGGGCGGCTCTCGGCTTTCCTGCTCCTCTGCGTCGGCACGCAGATCACCGTGAATGGCGTGGCGGACGTCCTGGGTCCGCTGATCGCCGCCGCCCATCGCGGCTGAGAGCTTGGCTCGGGCGTCCCGTTCCGCCTACGGGCGAGCCCGATCTTCGCGACGCATGCGGCGGCGCCGTTCGACCGGAGCTGACGGGAATGTCCAGGTCCCACCGCACGCGCGGCGGGGTCGGGGCCCAATCGCGATTGCAAGTGCCTCCGACGCGGTTCTAGAAGCACGCTGACGGGGCCGCTCGCCACGGCCGGAACGGGCACTGGGCATCATGAAGCTGATCGTCGTGGGCGCCGAGGGGCGCATGGGCCGGATGCTGATCCGCGCGGTGGCCGAGGCCGAGGGCTGCACCCTGCACGGTGCCGTCGAGCGGACGGGCTCGTCCGTTCTCGGCAAGGACGCCGGGCTGCTCGCGGGAATCGGCGAGCTCGGCGTGCCCGTCACGGACGATCCGCTGCCGCTGTTCGTGGCCGCCGACGGGGTGCTCGACTTCACGGCGCCCGCCGCCACGGTGGCCTTCGCCGAGCTCGCCGCTCAGGCGCGCATCGTCCACGTCATCGGCACCACCGGCTTCTCGGAGGACGACCTGGAGCGCTTGAAGGCGGCGAGCTTCCACGCCCGCCTCGTACGCTCGGGCAATATGTCGCTCGGCGTCAACCTGCTGGCCGGCCTCGTGCGCAAGGTGGCGGCAACCTTGGGTGAAGAGTTCGACATCGAGGTGCTGGAGATGCACCACCGCATGAAGGTCGATGCTCCCTCCGGCACCGCCCTGCTGCTCGGCGAGGCGGCGGCGCAAGGGCGCGAAGTGGCGCTGGCCGACGCCCGCGTCTCGATGCGCGACGGCCATACCGGGGCCCGCCGGCCCGGCGATATCGGCTTCGCGACGTTGCGCGGCGGCACGGTCGTGGGCGATCACAGCGTGATCTTCGCCGGCCCCTCCGAGCGCATCACCCTCTCCCATCACGCCGAGGACCGGGCGATCTTCGCCCGCGGGGCCCTGAAGGCCGCGCAATGGGCCTTCGACCAGCCTCCGGGCCTCTACGGTATGGACGACGTGTTGGGGCTGTGAGCGCGGACCTGTCGCCTGACAGCGAAGGACATCCGTAGCGGCTGGCCTTTTTGGGGAGGCGGCGCGAGCTTGGGCGTCGGCATGGGCTCTGCTAAGCAGCGCCGCAACGGCCCTGCCCGATCTTCCAACAAGATGGACCTCCCATGGAGCGCACGCTCGTCCTCGCTCGCCACGGCCAGAGCGAATGGAACCTCAAGAAGCTGTTCACCGGCTGGCGCGATCCGGACCTGACCGAACTCGGCGTCTCGGAAGCTCGCAATGCCGGGCGTTGGCTCAAGGCCCAGGGCTCGCAGTTCGACGTGGCCTTCACCTCGAATCTCAAGCGGGCCCAGAACACCTGCGCCCTGATCCTGGAAGAGATGGGTCAGTCCGGTATCGAGACGATTCGCTCCGAGGCTCTCAACGAGCGCGATTACGGCGATCTCTCCGGCCTCAACAAGGATGACGCCCGCGAGCGCTGGGGCGACGCGCAGGTGCATGAGTGGCGCCGGTCCTACGACGTGCCCCCTCCCGGCGGCGAGAGCCTGAAGGACACCGCCGCCCGCGTCCTACCCTACTACATCCAGACCATCCTGCCGCGCGTCATGGCCGGCGAGCGGGTGCTGGTGGCTGCCCACGGCAACTCCCTGCGCGCCCTGGTGATGGTCCTCGACGGCATGACCACCAAGACCATCGCCAGCCTGGAGATCGCCACCGGTATCCCGCTGGTCTACCAGCTCAAGGCCGACACCACGGTCGAGTCGAAGCTGATCCTCGACAAGGACATCGACGCCGCGGACTGAGCGCCTCACCGGGCTTCGCCCGGTCCCGCCCAAGGGATGCTCCCTTTGGAAGCCTGCTACGCCGGAAGGACCTCCGCCACCGCGCGGGCGACGCGGGCGGTCGAGCCCGACTCGTCCAGCGGGTTGCGGCGCAGGCGGTGGCGCAGGGCGCTCGGCGCGATCTGACGGAGATGGTCGATGCCGACCGTCTCCGCACCGTCGAGGGCGGCGAGGGCGCGGGCGGTGCGCATCAGGGTGAGTTCGCCGCGCAGCCCATCGGTGCCGAGGGCGAGGCAGAGCTTCGCCGCCGCCTCCAGGACCGCATCCGGGACGGCGACCGTTCTGAGCCGCTCGCGGGCGGCGACGATCCGCTTCTGCAGCGCCCGCTCGGATGCCGCATGGGTGGCGCAGAAACCGTCCGGGTCACGCTCGTAGGCATCGCGGCGTCGCACCACCTCGATCCGCGTGGCGATCTCCGTGGGTGTGCCGACCTCGCAGGCGAGGCCGAAGCGGTCGAGGAGCTGCGGGCGCAGCTCGCCCTCCTCCGGATTGCCGCTGCCGACCAGGACGAAGCGGGCCGGATGGCGCAGCGACAGGCCCTCCCGCTCGACGGTGTTGACGCCGGAGGCCGCCACGTCGAGGAGCAGGTCGACGAGGTGGTCCTCCAGCAGGTTGACCTCATCGATATAGAGGAAGCCGCGATTGGCCCGCGCCAGCAGGCCCGGCTCGAACGCCTTCTCGCCCCGTGTCAGCGCCCGTTCCAGATCGAGGGCGCCGACCACCCGATCCTCGGTGGCGCCGAGCGGCAGGTCGACCACCGGCACCGGGATCGCGTGGCTCTTACCCCGTGCCTTGCCGCCCGCTTGCGCGCAATGCGGGCAGTCGCTGGCCGGGGAATCGGGTGAGCAGGAATAGGGGCAACCCACGACGGCGCGGATCTTCGGCAGAAGGGCGGCGAGGGCCCGGATCGCCGTCGACTTGCCGGTGCCGCGGTCACCGAAGACGAGAACGCCGCCGACCGTCGGATCGACCGCCGCAATCAGCAGGGCCCGCTTCATCTCCTCCTGGGCGACGATGGCGGTGAAGGGGAAAGCAGGCACCGGGCGGGTTTTTCCGTGTGTGGCGCCAGACCGGATATCCGGTGTCGCGGAAGGCCGGCGCGGCGGCCGATCATGCACGATTTCGCAGGCGGAGCCAGCCGAGCTTGAGCGTTGTCGCGCAATCCGTTTGGAGGAATCGGGACGAGGCGGGCTGCCGGCTTTTCAGCCGACGGGCGTCGCGTTACGCCGCAGGCGGGAAGAACGCTCGTAGAGCCCGGCCCTGCACGCCGTTACGTCGAATTACAGTCCCTTGCAGCGGCTGCGCAGGAGACCGCTGAATTCCTTCTCGCTGCTCTGGACCTGGCCGATCCGCTCGCCACGCTCCGGCCCCGACAGGCAGCGTCCGTAGACACCCGCGATCCGGCGCATGGTGTCGACGTGGCGCCGCCACACCCGGCAGCGACTCGCGTCGTCCTCGCCCGCGCTCTCCAGCTGGTCGATGGCTTGGCGCTGCATCGAGTTCGCCACCAGCACGTCGCGGGCACAGGTCGCATCGCCTTGGGCAAGGGCAGGCGCGAGGCTCGCGACGAGGAGGCAGGCCGCGAGGCCCGAGCGGGTCGTCACGCTCATGTCAGGCCGCCTGGGTCGTGGGACCATGGGCGAGCAGCGCGTAGAGCGCGGTCGCGTCGCGGGCGGTGCGGATGCGCTCCAGCATGCCGGGCTCGCGCAGAACGCGGGCGACCTGGGCCAGGGCCTTGAGATGATCGGCTCCCGCCCCCTCCGGGGCGAGCAGCAGAAACGCCACATCGATCGGTTGACCGTCGAGGGCATCGAAATCCACCGGCTTCTCGAGCCGTGCGACGAGCCCGAACAACTTGTTGAGCCGCGTCAGCTTGCCGTGGGGAATCGCGACGCCGTCACCGATTCCGGTGGAGCCGAGGCGCTCGCGCTGAAGCAGCGTCTCGAACACGTCGCGCTCCGACAGGTCCGGCAGATGCCGGGCCGAATGCGCGGCAAGTTCCTGCAGCGCATGCTTCTTGTCCCGTGCGCGCAGCGACGGGACGACGGCGTCCTGACTCAGAAAATCCAGGATCGGCATGAAGACAAAACGCCTTGTCGTCGGAATCCATCCATCGATTCCGCACTCATATGCGAGGCATCCGGGCCGTTGGTCGGCCCGGCGCTCGGGAAAGGACGCCTCGGACGCGGCGTGCCTCAGGCGCGCTCGTCCGGAGGATCGACCCATCCGATCGCGCCATCGCTGCGCCGATATACGACGTTGATGCGCCCGGTGCCAGCGTGAACGAAAACCACGACCGGCGCGCCGGTGAGGTCGAGGGCGGTGACGGCTTCGCTGACCGATTGGCGGCGCAGCGTCCGGGTGCTCTCGGCGACGACCGGCGGGTGCTCGCCCGTCTCCGTCTCATCCTCGGCGGGCTCGTCGTCCACATCCTCCTCCGGAGCGGCGAAGACGGCGTAGGCCGCCTCGATCGCGGCGCCGTTCTGGCTCGCGGCGCCGTGGTCCTTGAGCTTGTGCTTGTAGCGGCGCAGGCGCTTCTCCAGCCGATCCGCGGTCTGATCGAAGCTCGCATGGGCATCGTGGGCGTTGCCCGAGGCCTCCAAGGTCAGGCCGGTGGCGAGATGGAGCACGCAATCGGTGCGGTAGGCGGCGCCGTCGCGCCGGAGCGTGACATGGCCCGTGCAGGTGCCGCTCATATGAGGATCGAGGTATTTCGCGAGCGTCGCCGCCATCCGGTCCTCGACGCGGCCCCGCAGAGCCGTTCCGAGATCGAGGCCATGCCCCGTCACCCGCAAACCTGCCATTGATGTCTCCGATCTCCTCCCGAGGCTTCGAGAGTTAGAAAGCGGGACTCGGCAAGTCAACGAGAAGCCGAGCCGGCGCAGGACGCGGGAGACGGGGCGCGTGCAGGTCGGAGCCCCGTTTCAGGCCCGCAGCGTTCCGAGGTGCCGCGGGCGAACCCGGCATTCACGAAGGGCCGCGATGGCGTGCCTGAAGCCCGGCTTCCTGCGCCCCGGGTGGGTTGCGCGCCTTGAGATCCGGGGTCCGCTGGGCGGCCCCGGAATGGCGATGCGGGATCTCTCAGGAAGGGCGCCCCGACCTCGACGGAGCGACGCCTTCCTCACCGTCCAGCATGCGCCATCCGGGCGCGGCGGCGCTCGATGGAGGAGGGAATTCGCAAGGATTCCCGGTACTTCGCCACGGTGCGGCGGGCGATGTCCACGCCCTCGTCGCGCAGACGCTGCACCAGGGCGTCGTCGGAGAGCACGTCGGCGGCTTCCCCATCGACGAGCTGCTTGATGCGGTGGCGTACGGCTTCCGAGGAATGGGCGGCGGCCCCCGCCGCGCCGGGAATCGCGGCGGTGAAGAAGTATTTCATCTCCAGCGTGCCGCGGCTGGTGCCGATCGACTTGTTGGAGGTGACCCGCGAGACGGTGGATTCGTGCATGCCGATCGCCTCGGCGACCGTCTTCAGATTCAGCGGACGCAGATAGGCAACGCCGTTCAGGAAGAAGGCATCCTGCTGGCGAACGATCTCGGTCGCGACCTTGAGGATGGTGCGGGCCCGCTGTTCGAGGCTCCGGGTGAGCCAGTTGGCCGTCTGAAGGCACTCGGACAGGAACGCCTTGTCCCCTTCCGCTACCGCGCCCTTCGAGACGCGGGCGTAATAGCTCTGATTGACCAGGACGCGCGGCAGGGCCTCGGAATTGAGCTCGACCAGCCAGGAGCCGTCGGGCGCGGCGCGGACGAACACGTCGGGGACCAGCACCTCGACGGCCTGGGCACCGAAGGCGCGGCCGGGCTTCGGGTCGAGGCGGCGGATCTCCGCCAGCATCTCCACGAGATCCTCGTCGTCCACGCCGCAGAGCCGCCGCAGGGCGGGAAAATCGCGCTTGGCGACGAGGTCGAGGCGCGAGACCAGCGCCTCCATCGCCGGGTCGAACCGATTCTGCTCGCGCAGCTGGATCGCGAGGCACTCGGCGAGATCGCGCGCGGCGACGCCGGGCGGATCGAAGCTCTGCACGAGCTTGAGCACGCGGGCCACGTCGTCGATCCGGGCGCCGAGCCGCTCGGACACAGCATCGATCGTCTCGCGCAGATAGCCGGCTTCATCGACAGCATCGATCAGGAAGCTGCCGATCAGGCGATCGGTCGCCGAGGCCGTGGCGAGGTCGAGCTGCCCGGCGAGGTGCTCGCGCAGGGAGGTCTCGGCGGTGAGGCTCGCCTCGAAGTCGGGCAACTCGCCGTCGAAGCTGCCGCCGGTATTGCCGTAGGGCGCGGGGGTGAGCGAGAGCATGTCGCCGCTGCCCTGCTCACGCGGGGTCGGGTTCTCGTCCGCGAAGACGTTGTCGAGGCGGGTGTCGAGATCCCCCTCCATCTCGCTGCGACTCGACGTCATGTCGTTCGCGAGCCAGGATTCCGGCTCCGGCGCCTCTCCGCTCTCGAAATCGCCGCCCGGCTCCGCCGCCTCCGGGGCGTCCCGCTCGGCGCCCGCCTCGCCCTCGAGGCGCTCCAACAGCGGATTGCGTTCGAGTTCGGCATCGACATAGGCTGCGAGGTCGAGCTGCGAGAGTTGCAGCAGCTTGATCGCCTGCAGAAGCTGCGGCGTCATCACCAGGGCCTGGCCCTGCCGCATCTCCAGCCGTTGCAGCAGACTCATGGGGACGCCTAACCTTCGATCATTGTTGAGGAATCACGATCCGGCGAGGATCGCGCCGTTTCCGGCACAATTCTTGCTCCTTCATTGAATAGGTCTAGCTGCTCCCCGTCCGTCCGTCAAAGCGTGTTTGACGCAAGCTTTTGGGAAAACCCGTCGCAGCGGCAGCGGCGCCACAGGGAACGACCTCAAACGGGCACCCTATGTGAAGAGAACCGGCCGACGCCAACAAAGTATTGCGTTCGTGTGGGCGAATGCGGAGTCCGTCGGAAGGCGGTTACCAACATCCAACGATGAAAAGCCGGTTCGGAGATCCAACTTCGTCATTGCGAGGCGGAGCCGAAGCAATCCAGGGCGCCGCGCTGCTGAAAAGCGTGCATGAGACGCATTGCATCAAGCAAGATCGCCGTAAAGATCGCGCCATTCGGGATTGAGCGCTTCAATTTTTGCAAGCTTCGCCGCCCGGGATCCGGCCTTGATCTGCTTTTCGCGCAAAATGGCTTCGATCATAGTTGAAAACACCTCGTACCAGACAAGGTGTTTGCATCTGTATCGCGTCGTAAAGCCCTGGATCAGACCTTCCCGATGTTCATAGACTCGACGGGCGAGGTTTGCGGTCACGCCGGTGTAAAGCGTGCCGTTCCGCCCGCTGGCCATGATGTAAACCGTCGGTTGTCGCATGCCGATGGCACCCGCTCGCTCATTCCTTTCGCGCCGCGCTCTGGATTGCTTCGGCTCCGCCTCGCAATGACGAAGCGGGCGTTCTGGGCCGTCTCGGCAAGTGGGGCGCGAAAGGGTTGAGTCTAAAGCCGAAAATCCTCACCCAGATACAGTCGACGGGCATCCTCGTTCGCCACGATCTGCTCGGGCGTGCCTTCCGTCAGGATGCGGCCGGAATGGGCGATATAGGCTCGGTCGATCAGGCCGAGCGTCTCGCGCACGTTGTGGTCGGTGATGAGCACGCCGATCCCGCGCTGCTTCAGGTGCTTCACCAGATCCTGGATGTCGCCGACCGCGATCGGGTCGATGCCGGCGAACGGCTCGTCGAGCAGCATGAAGGTCGGCGAGGAGGCCAGCGCGCGGGCGATCTCGCAGCGCCGCCGCTCGCCACCCGACAACGCGATGGAGGGCGACTTGCGCAGGCGCGCGATGTCGAACTCCTCGAGCAGCGATTCGAGCTTGCGTTCGCGGGCCTTCCGGTCGGGCTCGGCGACCTCGAGCACCGCGCGGATATTGTCCTCGACCGTGAGGCCGCGGAAGATCGACGCTTCCTGGGGGAGGTAACCGATGCCGAGGCGGGCGCGCTGGTACATCGGGAGATGGGTGATCTCCATCCCATCGAGGCTGATGAAGCCGCGATCGGCCGGGACGAGGCCGGTGATCATGTAGAAGATCGTCGTCTTGCCGGCGCCGTTGGGACCGAGCAGCCCCACCGCCTCGCCGTTATGGACGGTGAGGCCCGCCTCATGGACGACGGTACGGGCACCGTAACTCTTGCGCAGGCCCCGCACGTAGAGAACGCCCGGCCCGCCCTCCGCCGCCGTATTGCCCGCCTCGGCACGGTGCGCGGGCCGCCCGCGACCGAAGAGGCGCCCGAACAGGGAGCCGCCCCGGCCTCGTCCGGTCGTCTTCGCGTCGGCGCCCGCGCGCAGCGGGGCCGCCACCGGCATCGCGGCACCTGTCACGGTCAGTTCGCCTGCGCCCGCGTCTTGGCGGCGGGCCGATCCGCGGCGGCCTTCTCGGCGGCCTTGGCGCCGGGCTTGGCCGCGATCGCCGGCTGGGTGCAGCCCTTCGATCCGCCGCCCCCGGCCTTCCCCTGGGCGTCGCCGCCCTGCCCCGGCACGAACATCGCCGAGACGCGCCCACCCGCCACCGGGTCCATGTTCGCCCGGCCGGTCGCCATGTCGTAGACGAGACGCGAGCCGCGGGTGACGTTCTGGCACTGGCTGAGCACGACGTTGCCGGTGAGGACGATGCGCTTGGCTTCCTGATCGAACACCGCATTGTCGCCGGTGGCGACCTGATCCTTCTGCGAAACCGTCACGGGACCGGCGCACTCGACCTTGCGGATGCCGTTGCCGGCCAACGCGTTCGCGTCCTTGGGCTTTTCCGCTTCGGCGGCATCGGCGGGCTTGCCCGAATCCTTGCCGGGGTCCTTGTCGCGGTCCCGCTTGTAATGGACGGTCAGCGACGAGCAGCGGATCGTGCTGTCATTCTGCACGGCCACGACATTGCCGGCGAAGATCGCCTTGCTCTCCTTGTCGAACACGTCGAGGCGGTCCGCGTCGATCTTGATCGGCCCCTTGCCGCCGCCGACGGTACCGAGCGGGGCGGACTTTCCGGCATCCTTCGCCGCGTCCCTGGCGGCGGGCGCCTGCGCGACGGCGCCCGCCGTCGGGGCGGTGAGCGCGAGGGCGAGGGCCGCGAGCAACGCACGGGTTGCGGGGCGATTCATCGGGGCGTCTCCGACGCCTCGGCCGCAGAGGTGCGGATGCGCTCGGGCGCCGTCGCCACGGCGGACGGCTTACCCTCCTCCCCGTGGAACACTGCGCGGACCCGACCGACGAAGGACACGACGCGGCCGTTCTCGATCACGTCGAGACTGTCGGCGACGATCGAGCCCGACGGGACGGTTACGGTGACGGGCTTCGTGGAATGCACGCTGCCGGCCTTGAAATCGACGGTCGCGACGGAGAGGCGGATCTCCTCGCCCTTGTCGGTCCAGAGGCGGATGTCGTTCTCCAGGTTGAGGGATTCACGGGTGGAATCGAACACGCCGCCCTGCGCCTGGAGATAGGCGCGTCCGCCCCTGTCGTCGGTGGCGACGTGGCCCTTCATCGCCTGCAATTCGATGATGCTCGGCTTGCGCACATCCTGCTGCGCCGCCGAGGCCGTGACCTCGTAGCCGCGCTCTCCCTTGCGGAAGCCCGACAGGCGCGGGCTTTCCATGGTGACTTTAGTGCCGGACACGGAGATCGGCCCGAACTCGACGGCGGGCAGCGCGCCGGCGAGGGGCCCCCACAGCACGAAGCCCGCAAGGCCGAGCACGGCGAGGCCCGCCGCCACGGGGATGACGCGGCGAAGCGCCCGCACCTGGATGCTGTGACGGTGCGCCCGTTTGTGCGCCCGGCGACGGCGCGCGTTCTCGTTCGCGGCTCGCGCGTCGGAACCCGTGTCTGTCCGGAGGGTGTCGGCCACCTGCATCGCGTTCCCGAAGAGGGTCGGCGCGTCAGCGGTCGCGCCAGGCCGGCCGGATGGCCCGCCGCAGTGGCGAAGTTATGGCCTCGATTGGCAGAAATGATCAACGGCGCCCGCGTGCGCCCCCGCACCGACGCACCCGCGAAAGCCCGCGGAAAGCCGCCCCTTGCGCAGTCCGGCCGCGCCCGTTGCGCGGCCGCATCACGTCCGCGGTTCAGGAATGCGCGAAAATGTCGGTCTCGGGCCAGCCGGCGAGATCGAGCCGGGCCCGCGTCGGCAGGAAATCGAAGCAGGCCTGAGCCAGCTCGGTGCGATCCTCGCGGGCCAGCATGGCGTCGAGTCGGTCCCGCGCCGCGTGGAGATGGAGCACATCCGAGGCCGCGTAGTCGATCTGGGCCTGGGTCAGCGTTTCGGCGCCCCAATCGGAGGATTGCTGCTGCTTCGAGAGGTCGACACCGACGCATTCGCGCACGACGTCCTTCAGCCCGTGCCGGTCGGTATAGGTGCGGGCGAGTTTGGAGGCGATCTTAGTGCAGTAGACCGGGCCCGGCATCACGCCGAAGGCGCGATACAGAACCGCGAGGTCGAAGCGGGCGAAATGGAAGATCTTGAGTACCTGGCGATCCGCCAGCACCTGCTTCAACCGCTCGGCCGCATCGCCGGGGCGGATCTGAACCACTTCGGCGCTGCCGTCGCCGCAGGATATCTGCACGACGCAGAGACGGTCGCGGTACGGATTGAGACCGAGCGTCTCGGTGTCGATGGCGATGGCGGGACCCGGATCGAAGCCGGCCGGAAGATCGCCGCGATGCAGGCGGATGCGGGAATGGGGGGCGGCCATCGCTCGGACTTGGATCTCGGATGGGGATCGATGAGGGGCTGCGGCGGCGCCCGCAGCCGCGTCCTGAGGAACGGATTCGGGACGGCACCCTAGGGGCTTCTCCCGCCTGGCCTTTTTCGAAGGCCAGGCGGTCGCCTCTCGGCTCGAGGCTCTAGCACCGCCGCAGCGTCCCCGGAAGGTCCGGCCGGGGTGGCGGAATTACTTTTGCCGGGCGATGATCCGGTCCTTGATCTCGGCGTAGACCGACTCGGGAAGGATCTTCCTGTTCACGAGATCGTCCTTGCCGCGATAGGGGCGGCCCTTGACGATCGCCGCCGAGCGCGCCTCGCCGATGCCCTTCAGCTGGCTGAGTTCCTGGGCGGAGGCCGTGTTGAGGTCGATCAGTGCGGATTTTCCCCCGGCGATCTCCGGTTTGGCCGGTGCCGTCGGCGGCGTCGCCGTCGCGGCGGCAGGAGGCTTGGGCGCCGTCGGTGCGGCCGGACTCGGCGCTTGGGCGAAAGCGGGGACGGCGAGCAGGGCGAAGGCGGTGGCGTAGGTGGCGATACGGGACGCGCGCATGTCGATCTCCCGACATCCGGCCGCTGGGCCGGAGGGTGGCCGCCGGCCCGCGGTGGGCGGCCCCGAACGGGTGCACCCGCATGCCGCGCCGGCTGCCCTCTCGCTAGGCCGGCACGGTTGAACCGGGTTTGAACGGGCCGGCGCGGTCTTTCCCGCCGGCATCGGAACCGGGCCGAATGCGGGCCGTTCAGGCACCGCCGCTCGCGGCGACACGGCGCCATCAACGACCGTCCGGCTTTCGCCCGCGCCGTTCGCCCGGCAGGCCCCCACCGCAACAGGAGAACGACCATGGTCGACACCGACAGGATCACCGGCGCCGCGCGCGAAATCGGCGGCAAGGTTCAGGGCGCGGTTGGCGACCTGACCGGCCGGCACAGCGATTCGGTCGAGGGCCGTCTGCGCGAGACCGGCGGAGCGGCGGAAAATCTCTACGGACAGGCCAAGGACGCCGTGCGCCACGCCGCCGACGAGGCCTACGACTACGCCGAGGACGCCTACGAGCGCGGTCGCCGCACCGTCCGCGAGGGGCACGAGCGTTCGGCGGAGTGGCCCCACGTGTCGCTGGTGGTCGCCGGCCTCGTCGGCTTCGGCCTCGGCCTTCTCGTCAACGCCCGGCGGGACTGACCGCCATCGACGCGCGCAGCCCCGGCCGTCGCGCGGCCGGGAGCCGCCTGCCCATGGCGCGCACGCGGCAGCCCCATCCCGCGCGCCTGCCGTTGCCGGCCCGCGAAAGCGGGTGCTATAGCCCGGCCGATGCCGGGTGGACCTTGTCCGCCGGGCCTTTTCGAACGTTCACGGGCGGCATGTCGGTCGACGAGAAGACGGTACGGCGCATCGCGCACCTGGCGCGCATCGCGGTCACGGACGAGGAGGTCGGCCCGCTTCAGGGCGAGCTCAACGCCATCCTGGCCTTCGTCGAGCAACTCGGCGCGGTCGATGTCACCGGCATCGAGCCGATGACGTCGGTGACGCCGATGCGCATGAAGAAGCGCGAGGACGTCGTCAACGACGGCGGCCGGGCGAGCGACATCGTCGCCAACGCCCCCGACACCGAAGACAATTACTTCCTGGTTCCCAAGGTCGTCGAATAACCTTTCGGGAAGTGCGGGGCTGAAGTTCTTCGGCCCCGGCGAGACACGCGCCTGCGGGATACGGCACCGCGATCTGGAACGGGCATGACGGCACTCAACGAACTCACCCTGGCCGAGGCCCGCGACGGCCTGAAGGAAAAGCGCTTCTCCGCCCGCGAGATCGCGCAGGCGCATCTCGACGCGATCGAGAAGGCGCGTGCGCTGAACGCCTATATCGTGGCGACCCCGGACCGCGCCCTGAAGATGGCGGAGGTGTCGGACGAGAAGATCGCCAAGGGCGAGGCCCGTCCCCTCGAAGGGTTGCCGCTCGGCATCAAGGACCTGTTCGCGACGCAAGGGGTGCACACCACTGCGGGGTCCAAGATCCTCGAAGGGTTCGAGCCCCATTACGAATCCAACGTCTCGACCCAGCTCTGGCGTGACGGCGCCGTGATGCTCGGCAAGCTCAACCTCGATGAGTTCGCCATGGGCTCGTCGAATGAGACCAGCGCTTACGGCAAGACGATCTCGCCCTGGCGCCGGAACGGCTCGGACGCCGCCATCGTGCCGGGCGGCTCGTCCGGCGGTTCGGCGGCGGCGGTCGCCGCGCATCTGTGCCTGGGCGCCACCGCCACCGACACCGGCGGCTCGATCCGCCAGCCCGCCGCCTTCACCGGCACGGTCGGCATCAAGCCGACCTACGGGCGCTGCTCGCGCTGGGGCATCATCGCCTACGCCTCCTCCCTCGATCAGGCGGGCCCGATCGCCCGCACGGTGCAGGATTGCGCCATCCTGCTCGGCTCCATGGCTGGGCACGACCCGCGCGACACCACCTCGGTCGATAGGGCCGTCCCGGATTTCGAGGCGGCGGTCACGCGCGGCGTGAAGGGGCTCACCATCGGTATCCCGAAGGAGTACCGGGTCGAGGGCATGCCCGAGGAGATCCTGCGGCTGTGGGACCAGGGGGCGGAGTGGCTGAAGGCCGCCGGCGCGACGATCAAGGAGATCTCGCTGCCGCACACGCAATACGCGCTGCCGGCCTATTACATCGTCGCCCCGGCCGAGGCCTCTTCGAACCTCGCCCGTTACGACGGCGTGCGATACGGCCTGCGCGTCCCCGGCAAGGATATTGCTGGGATGTACGAGAACACCCGCGCGGCGGGCTTCGGCCGCGAGGTGAAGCGCCGCATCATGATCGGCACCTACGTTCTCTCGGCGGGCTATTACGACGCCTATTACGTGCGCGCGCAGAAGATCCGCACGCTGATCAAGCGCGATTTCGAGCGCGCCTACGCCGACGGCGTCGATGCGATCCTCACCCCCGCCACCCCGTCGGCCGCCTTCGGCCTCGGCGAGATGGCGAGCGCCGACCCGGTGCAGATGTATCTCAACGACGTGTTCACCGTGACCGTGAACATGGCGGGTTTGCCCGGCATCGCGGTGCCGGCGGGGCTCGATTCGCAAGGCTTGCCGCTCGGCCTCCAGCTCATCGGCCGCCCCTTCGACGAGGAGACGTTGTTCGCGGCGGCCCAAGTCGTCGAGGAGGCGGCCGGGCGGATGAAACTTCCTGCGGCCTGGTGGGCTTGAGACCCACATGAACGGTCCCCCCGTCGTCCCCGTCTATCCCGTCTCGGTCTGGATCCTCGCCGGCTTCGACCCTGTGCTGATCGCGGTCGCGGTCGTCCTCGGCTGGAAGGCCGATCAGTTCGGGAAGGTGTTCATCGCTGCCATCGCCGCGCTGGCGATCTCTGTTCTGTTCGCCTGGGTCGTGACCAAGGTCGGTCTGCCCTGGCCGGCGCCGGTCGCCGCCGACATGCCGACCTTCTTCCCGGTCCGCACGGTCTCGGCCTTCCTGTGGGCCGCCGCCGGCTACGGTGCGCGGCGGGTGCTGCAGCGGGGCTGAAGGCACGGGCTCGAAGTACACTGAGAGACCCGCGCGGCCCATCCGGGCGACGGCGCGGATCACTCCGCCTCGTCGTCGAACCCGTCCTGGGGCGCCAGACCGCCCATCACGTCCAGGCAAGCCTGAAGAATGTAGGCGGCGGCGAGCTTGTCCACGAGCTCGCCCCGGCGCGCCCGCGAGGCATCGGCCTCGAGCAAGGTGCGGGTGACGGCGGCGGTGGAGAGCCGCTCGTCGAAGAAGAGCACCGGCAGGGGCAGGATCGGCTTCAGATTCCGCGCGAAGCTCCGGCTCGACTGGGCGCGGGGCCCTTCCGTGCCGTCCATGTTGAGGGGCAGGCCGATCACCAATCCGCCGACCCCGTGATGTGCGCAGAGCGTGGCGAGGCGCTGCGCGTCCGGCGTGAACTTGACCCGCCGGATCGTCTCCAGGGGCGAGCCGATCCGGCGGCCGACATCCGACAGGGCGACCCCGATGGTCTTGGTGCCGAGATCGAGCCCGATCAGGCGCGGTTGCCCGGCGGAGGCCTCGGCGAAGGCGGCGATCTCGTCCCGGTTCACGCCTGAGCGGCTCCGAGCTGTTCGAGGGCCGCCGCGTCGTCGCCCTCGAAGGTCGCCGGCAACGGACCTGCCCCCTCGCCGAGGATATGGAGCACTTCGAGGCCCTGGAGCCCGCGCACGAGGGTGGGCAGGTCGGCGCCGCCGAAATGCACGGTCTCCAGATCGGCGTTCAGCACCCAGATGTCGTATTCCGGAAAACCCGGCGTCACGTCGAAGAACAGGAAGTCGCCCCGCGCCGTCTCGCCGAAGAAGCAGGCCCGCTCCATCAGGCTTGCATCGGCATCCCCCTCCACGGTGAAGCGGTGGGGCTCGCCGTCGCCGCCGCCGCGCAGGCCGTCGAGAGCGAGCGCGATGCCGTGGGCGATGAGGTGGGCACGCGCGACGAGGTCGCCTGCCTCCACCGGCACGGGGGTGAACAGCCGGAGGTGGCCGCCGATCCGCCCGGCGCCGCATTCGCGCGCGAAGCTCCGGTAGCTCGCCGGCAGGGCGAAACCGAGTTCGGTCTCGGCCCGGGCGAGATCCGCGTCGGTCGACCTGAGGCCGGGGCGCAGCCCCGGGAACACGCTGTCCCACATCGTCGAAGCCTCCGGCGCTCGGGCAGGCCGGCTTAGGCCGCGGGCGGGCGACTTGTCCACCGCCGTCGTTAACCATCCCCACGGTCGAGTGCGGAGACCGGGAGCATTGCGCGGCCAACGATGTTAAGGCTTCGTTAACTAAGCCGGAGACGTGCCGTGACTCATCCGCCGCTGCTGGAGACGCCCCGCGCCGCGCCGCAGAGCCGGTTGCGCCGTCACCACGTGCTGATGCTGATCCTGGCGGCCGAAATCCTGGTGGCCGGTGCGGCCAATGCCGCCCGCTATCGCCCTCCTGGAATTCCTGTCCAAGAGACGATCACGCCCGGTCACGTGATCACCTGAAGCGCGTGGACAGGCTGCGGCCGGCCGGTCTGAGACTCGTCTCTCACGGCGACTCGGCCGGGCGGCCTCGAATGCGGGTGAAATCCGGAACCGCTTCGGCTGCCCTGACGGTCGCGGGTGACCGGGATCAGCCGTTCGGCAGATGCGTCGCCAGCGCTTCGAGCACGGCCATGCGCACCGCGACGCCCATCTCGACCTGCTCGCGGATCAGCGATTGCGCGCCGTCGGCGATTTCGGATGAAATTTCCACACCGCGGTTCATGGGCCCGGGATGCATGACGAGGGCATCGGGCTTCGCCAAGGCGAGCTTCTCCCCGTCCAAGCCGTAATACCGGAAATACTCCTTCACCGAGGGGACGAAGGAGCCGTTCATGCGCTCGCGCTGGAGGCGCAGCATCATGACGATGTCGCAGCCCTTCAGCCCCTCGCGCATATTGGTGAACACCGAAACGCCGAAGCGCTCGATGCCGGTCGGCAGCAGCGTGGAGGGGCCGATCACCCGCACCCGCGCTCCGAGGGCCTGGAGCAAGATGATGTTCGAGCGGGCTACGCGCGAGTGCAGGACGTCGCCGCAGATCGCCACGGTCAGCCCCTCGATGCCGCCCTTGTTGCGGCGGATCGTCAGCGCGTCGAGGAGCGCCTGGGTCGGATGCTCGTGGGCGCCGTCGCCCGCATTCACCACCGCGCAATCGACCTTTCGGGCCAGGAGATGCACGGCGCCCGCGGCGTGATGGCGAACCACGATGATGTCGGGCCGCATGGCGTTGAGCGTCGCCGCGGTGTCGATCAGCGTCTCGCCCTTCTTCACCGAGGAGGAGGCGACCGACATGTTCATCACGTCGGCGCCGAGCCGCTTGCCGGCGAGCTCGAACGAGGATTGCGTGCGCGTCGAGGGCTCGAAGAACAGGTTGATCTGAGTCCGGCCGCGCAGGGTGGTGCGCTTCTTCTCGACCTGCCGCGACAGAGCGACCGCGTCGTCGGCGCGGGCGAGCAAGGCTTCGATGTCCGGACGGCTCAAACCCTCGATGCCGAGCAGGTGCCGGTGCGGGAAGGCGGGGGCGGTCTCGGCGGTCATGCAGTGGTTCCGGCTTCGGCCGAGCCTATAGGTGCGAGCGCCGCCCCCGGCAAGGCATCGGCTGGTCCGGGCGCTGCCGGAACGAAGAGCGGCGCACCCTGCCCCCGCGGCCGCACGCATGAAACCATTCAACCAATCCCGCCGCGACAGAGAGAATTTATTGATGCTCGCGAGGCCGTGAACGGGAAAAATTTGAACGTTTCAGGCCTCGGGCGGTTGCCTGCCTGTCCGTGGGCGACGCGGGGACCTCGCTCTCTCGGTGCGCAGTCACCCCGCCCGCCGCAACGAAAGGAATGCCATGAACGCTCGACTTCTCCTCACGGCCGGTGCCCTCTCGCTGGGTCTCGGCCTGTCGTCGGGAGCCTTCGCGCAGGGCATGCAGCCCGGCGCCGGGATGGACCCGAGCATGGGCGGCCAGATGCAGCAGGGCCAGATGGGTGACGACATGGGCCAGGAGCAGCGCCCGATGAAGCGCAGCTCCAAGAAGATGAAGAAGCCCATGAAGAGCAAGAAGATGATGAAGTCCCGCCGCATGAACTCCGGCATGGATTCGCAGGGCGGGATGAGCGGCCAGGGCGGCATGTAGTCTCGTCGCCCCGCGCCGCGCGTTGGGTTAGCGTCTTGACGCCCGTCCGGTTCGACCGGGCGGGCGTTGTCGTGTGAGTTGGGGGAAAGGACGCTTCGCCGTGGCCGCAGGATCAGCGCTCGCGAAAGATGACGTCGTCGAGACGGTGCGTCGTCGCTGGATGTTCCGCCATCCGCTGGTGATCCGGTTCGCACACTGGATCAACGTCGTCTGCCTCGCCATCCTGCTGATGAGCGGCTTGCAGATCTTCAATGCTCATCCGGCCCTGTATTGGGGGGCGGCCTCGACATTCGACACGCCGTTCGTCGCGATCACCGACGACCAGCGCGACGACGGCTCGGCCCGCGGCGTTACCTACGTCGCCGGGAAGTCCTTCGACACGAGCGGCTGGCTCGGCCTGTCGACGTTCAACGGCGAGGCCACGGGGCGCGCCTTCCCGGCCTGGATGACCCTGCCGGCGCATCAGGATCTGGCCACTGGGCGACGCTGGCACTTCCTGTTCGCCTGGGCCTTCGTCATCAACGGCCTGATCTACCTGATCTACGGCATCGGCACCGGACAATTGCGGCGGCGGCTGATCCCGGACGGTGATCAGATGCGCGGTTTCGGATCCTCGATCCGCGAGCACCTGACGCTCCACTTCCCCGAGGGTGACGAGGCCAAGCGCTACAACGTGCTGCAGAAGCTCACCTACTTCGTCGTGGTGCTGATCCTGCTGCCGCTGATGCTGGTCACCGGGCTCTCGATGTCGCCGGGCGTCAATGCCGTGGTGCCGCTCCCGGATCTGTTCGGTGGCCGGCAATCGGCGCGCACGATCCACTTCATCGTCACGAATCTCCTCGTGCTGTTCGTGATCGTCCACGTCCTGCTCGTGCTCGCCTCCGGCGTCTGGAACAACATGCGCAGCATGCTGACCGGCTGGTACGTCATCGAGCGCCGCAAGCTGCCCGCCGGTCCGGAACAGATCCGATGAAGCCCCGCCTGCGCCTTCCCGCCCCCCACCGTCGCGGCTTCCTCTCCGCCGCCGCGGGCCTCCTCGGCGTCTCGGCGCTCGGCGGTTGCGACCGCTTCGCCGTGACGCCGACCGGCCGCCAGACCCTGCGGCTCGGGGAGGACGCCAACCTCTTCGTCCAGCGCCTGCTGCTGACGCCCGCCTCGCTCGCCAAGGAATTTCCGGATTCCGAAATCTCGCCCTGGTTCAAGCCGAACGGCACGGTGGATCCGCAGGACCGGGATTACAAAAGCCTGGCCGCACAGAATTTCGGGAACTGGAAGCTGCGCGTCGACGGCCTCGTCGAGACCCCGCAGGATCTGTCCCTGGCCGATCTGCGCGCCTTGCCGGCCCGGACCCAGACTACGCGGCACGATTGCGTGGAGGGCTGGAGCGCCATCGGCAAATGGACCGGGGTGCCGCTGGCCGAGGTGCTCAAGCGTGCCGGCCTGAAGCCGGAGGCGCGCTACATCGTCTTCCACTGCGCCGACACGATGGAATATTCGATGAGCGGCGAGAGCGAGAACGCCAATCCCGGCATGACCGCCCGCGCCGAGGGCGACGAGAACCAAGCCAGCGATTCGAAGGCGGCCGGGGCCGAGGCGCCGGATGCCGACGAACCGACGGGCACGCCGATCCGCTACTACGAGAGCATCGACCTGACCGATGCCTACCATCCGCAGACGATTCTGGCCTACGACCTGAACGGCAAGGCGCTGCCCGTTTCGAACGGTGCGCCGTTACGCCTCAGGGTCGAACGTCAGCTCGGCTACAAGCAGGCCAAGTATGTCATGCGCATCGAGGTGCGGGACAGCCTCAAGGGCATCGGCGAAGGCGGTGGCGGTTATTGGGAGGACCGCGGCTACGAGTGGTACGCGGGCATCTGAGGATCAGCCCGGGCCACCGGGCTGATCGATCTCAGTTCGCGTCGTAGCCCAGGGCCATCGGCGGATTTGCTTTCACGGTCAGGGCTTTGATGTCGAGGTTGCCGTGGGGGGCGGCCTCCGTGGTCGGCGGGATCGTCAGCATGGTGAGCCAGAAGGCCCCCGTGGCGACGATGAAGGCCGTCGCAAACAGACCGAGATTGCGCATGTGTCGCGTCCCTTATTGGAGTGACGTTTCGGTGTTACGTGCTGGAGTTACTGGCCGAATACACCGAGACTGACTGGGGGGACCGCGCGGGTTCGTCCCAGTTCTTGTCCCGATCGGTGTCCGACGGATAGGCGGCCGCCATGGCATTCGGAGCACCGAATGTGCGGGGTCGGCCGAACGCGACGCATGGGCCGGCGGTCAGGCCGTCGGCGCTTTACGCAGGATGAAGACCGGGGGATGCGCTCCCGGCCTGTTCATCCGAGCCGACAATCCGCTCGGGCGGACGCAGCACTCAACGATGACGTCGAAGACGCGATGGACCGATTGCCGCGTTCCGGCAAAAATTCAGCCCTCTTCGCGAATACATTCGCGAAGCCGCAGATTTGGCAAAGCACTGACGGCCGAATCGCTTGAGCATCATAGATACTCGAAATTTAATCCGACGGAAGAGGAAATTTTTTGCTCAGATCTATGTCGCAACAATCATTCGATTGCGTGCGATCATTTTGGTTACCTCGTCGAGAATTGTATTCGTGCGCCGAGGAGGCGCGTTCGGGTCGTTCTGCGGGATCGCGGGCTACCGCGCAGACCGGCCGAGTGCCGGTGTGGCCGTCGAGCGGAGCCGTTCGGCCCGATTTGACAACCCGCCGCCGCTCACCCACTTCTGCGCGGCGCGAGCCCCGGCCGTCGACGGATGTCCGGTCGGCGCTTGATCCCCACAACCGTCCCCGCGGTGAGGCTCTGGCGAGAGGCAGAGGTTCATGAAAGTCGTCGTCGTCGAGTCGCCGGCCAAGGCCAAGACGATCAACAAATATCTGGGGAGCGACTACGAGGTTCTCGCCTCCTTCGGTCACATCCGCGACCTGCCGGCCAAGGATGGCTCGGTCGATCCCGAGGCCGACTTCGCCATGATCTGGGAGTTGGAGGATCGCGGCTCGAAACGGGTCAGCGAGATCGCCCGCGCCGTGAAGGGAGCCGAGAAGCTCATCCTGGCGACCGACCCGGATCGCGAGGGCGAGGCGATCTCCTGGCACGTCATCGAGGCGCTCTCGGCCAAGAAGGCCTTGAAGGGGATTCCCGTCGAGCGGGTGACCTTCAACGCCATCACCAAGGCCTCGGTCGACGCGGCGATGCGCAAGCCCCGCGAGATCGATCAGGCCCTGGTCGATGCCTATCTCGCCCGCCGAGCGCTGGACTACCTCGTCGGCTTCAACCTCTCCCCCGTGCTGTGGCGCAAGCTTCCCGGCGCGAAATCGGCCGGCCGCGTCCAATCGGTGGCCCTGCGCCTCGTGGTCGAGCGCGAGATGGAGATCGAGCGCTTCAAGCCGCGCGAGTACTGGTCCATCGTGGCGACGCTCGCGACCGAGGGCGGCGGCGTGTTCGAGGCCCGACTCGTCGGGGCCGACGGCAAGCGCATCCAGCGTCTCGATATCGGCAACGGCGAGGAGGCGGCGGCCTTCAAGCGCGATCTCGAACTGGCGACCTTCCAGGTCTCCAGCGTCGAGGCCAAGCCGGCCAAGCGCCATCCGCAGCCCCCCTTCACCACCTCGACGCTGCAGCAGGAGGCCTCCCGCAAACTCGGGATGGCGCCGGCCCAGACCATGCGGGTCGCCCAGAAGCTCTACGAGGGCGTGGATGTCGGCGGCGAGACGGTCGGCATCATCACCTATATGCGAACCGACGGCGTCGACATGGCGCCGGAGGCGATCCAGGATGCCCGCCGGGTGATCGGCCGTGAATTCGGCGACAACTACGTCCCGAATGCGCCGCGGAAATACACGGTGAAGGCCAAGAACGCGCAGGAGGCCCACGAGGCCGTGCGCCCGACCGATATGGGACGGTTGCCCAAGCAGGTGGCTCGCTTCCTCGAGCCGGAGCAGGCCAAGCTCTACGAACTGATCTGGACCCGCACGGTGGCGAGCCAGATGGAATCGGCCGAGTTCGAGCGCACCACTGTCGACATCGCCGCCCAGGTCGGGCCGCGCCGCCTCGATCTGCGCGCCACCGGCCAGGTCGTGACCTTCGACGGCTTCCTCGCGCTCTATCAGGAGGGCAAGGACGACGAGGAGGACGAGGACGGCAAGCGCTTGCCCGCGATGCGGAGCGGCGACCCGCTCAAGCGCGAGCGCATCGCCTCGACCCAGCACTTCACCGAGCCGCCGCCGCGCTACTCCGAGGCAAGCCTCGTCAAGCGGATGGAAGAACTCGGCATCGGCCGCCCCTCGACCTATGCGGCGGTGCTGCAGACCCTGCGCGACCGCGAATACGTCAAGATCGAGAAGAAGCGCCTCCAGCCGGAGGACAAGGGCCGACTCGTCACCGGCTTCCTCGAGAGCTTCTTCAAGCGCTACGTCGAGTACGATTTCACCGCGAGCCTCGAGGAACAGCTCGACCGGGTCTCGAATGCCGAGATCGACTGGCGGACGGTGCTACGGGATTTCTGGCGCGACTTCTCCGCCGCCATCGGCGGCACGAAGGAATTGCGCGTCGCGGAAGTGCTGGAGGCCCTCAATGGGCTCCTCGGCCCGCACATCTTCCCCGACAAGGGCGACGGCTCCGATCCGCGCACCTGCCCGACCTGCGGCTCGGGCCAACTCTCGCTCAAGCTCGGCAAGTTCGGCGCCTTCATCGGCTGCTCGAACTATCCCGAATGCAAGTACACCCGCCAACTCTCGGCCTCCGCGGTCGAGGGCGAGGGGGATGGTTCATCCATGGAGGGCGGCCAGCCGGGCGTGCGGGTGCTCGGCGAGGATCCGGCCACCGGCCTGCCGGTGAGCCTGCGGGACGGTCGGTTCGGCCCGTTCGTGCAACTCGGCGAGGCCTCGTCCGAGAAGGGGGCGGAGAAGCCCAAGCGCTCCTCGCTGGCCAAGGGCATGACGCCCGGCTCCGTGACCCTCGACATCGCCCTCAGGCTCTTGTCGCTGCCGCGCGAGGTGGCCCGGCATCCCGAGACCGGCGAGCCGATCCTGGCCAATATCGGCCGCTACGGCCCCTACGTGCAGCACGGGAAGACCTACGCGAATCTCGGCAAGGACGACGATGTGCTGGAGGTCGGCGCCAACCGCGCCATCGACCTCATCGTCGCCAAGGAGCAGGGGGGCGGGCGCGGCGGCCGGGCCGCGGCCGATCCGGGGCGTGTCGTCGGCAAGGATCCCGGCGGCCTCGACCTCGTGGTCAAGGCCGGGAAGTACGGGCCCTATGTCAGCGACGGTTCGGTCAACGCCACGCTGCCGAAATCGGTCGCGGCCGAGAGCCTGACGCTCGCGCAGGCGATCGAACTGATCGAGGCCAAGCGCGCCGCGGGCGGCGGCAAGAAGCCCGTCCGCAAGAGTGCGGCGCGGAGCCGGACGGCCAAGGCGGCGGATTCGGCCGAGGCCGCGCCCAAGACGAAGAAGCCGGCGGCGCGCAAGACCGCCGCGAAACCGGCCGCCGCTAAGGCTCCCGCCAAGGCGACGGCGCGCAAGACCAAGGCAAGCTGAGGCCCCTTCCCTCCCTCTCCCCACAGGCGGGGAGAGGCCGCATGGACCTCGTCGTCCACGCCGGAAGCAGAGGCATGGCCGGAACGGTCGTGAGGCGGCCTGAAGGGACGAGGCTCCGTCGGACAGGCCCTTCACACTCAGCCTTCCGCCTCGCTTCGGCGACAACGCGTTCGCCGAAGCCCTCTCCCCGCCTGCGGGGAGAGGGGATGCTGTTGCCGTGACGGGCTACTTCTTGTGGCGCTTCGCCTGGGCCCGGGCAGCCTCGATCACCTTCTCGGCCGTGAAGCCGAACTTGCCGAGCAGATCCTTGATCGGGGCCGAAGCGCCGAAGGTGTGCATGCCGACGATGGCGCCCGCGGAGCCGGCATAGCGGTCCCAGCCGATCACGCTGCCCTGCTCTACCGCCACGCGCGCCAGCACGTCCGGCGGCAGCACGCTGTCGCGATAGGCTTCGTCCTGTCGCTCGAACAGGTCCCAGGACGGCATCGAGACGACCCGGGCCTTCACCCCCTCGCTCTTCAGCGTCTCGTAGGCGGAGACGCAGAGCTGCACTTCCGAGCCGGTGCCGATCAGGATGACGTCCGGGGTGCCGTCGCAATCGGCGAGCACGTAGGCGCCCTTCGCGGTGCCGGAAGCCGGGGCATATTTCGTGCGGTCGAGGGTCGGCAGCGGCTGGCGCGAGAGCGCCAGCACCGCGGGCTGATTCTTCAGCGAGAAGATCACCCGGTAGGCTTCCGCCACCTCGTTGGCGTCGGCCGGGCGCAGGGTCACGAGGCCGGGAATGCAGCGCAGGGAGAGCAATTGCTCCACCGGTTGGTGGGTCGGCCCGTCCTCGCCGACGCCGATCGAGTCGTGGGTGAAGATGTGGAAGACCGGCAGCTCCATCAGCGAGGCGAGCCGGATCGGCGGGCGCATGTAGTCGGCGAAGACCAGGAAGGTCGCGCCGTAGGCCCTCAACCCCACGAGGCCGAGCCCGTTGACGATCGAGCCCATGGCATGCTCGCGCACGCCGAAATGGATGTTGCGCCCGCCCGGCTCGAACGGGGTCAGCGAGCCCGCTCCCTCGAAGGTGAGGTTCGACTTGTTGGAGGGAGCGAGATCCGCCGAGCCGCCGAGCACGAACGGCACGTGCTGGGCGATGGCGTTCAGGACCTTGCCGGAGGATTCGCGGGTCGCGAGGCCCTTGGCATCGGCCTCGAACACCGGAATGTCCCGGTCCCATCCCTCGGGCAGGCGGCCTTCGAGGAGGGCCGAAAGTTCCTCGGCATGCTCGGGATCGGCGGCCTTGGCGGCGTCGAAGAAGCCCTGCCACTGCGCGAACAGAGCCGCGCCCCGCTTGCCGATGCCGTCCGCGAAGGTGTCGTAGACGCCGTCCGGCACGAGGAACTGCGCGTCTTCCGGCCAGCCATAGGCGCGCTTGGCGCCCTTCACCTCGTCCTCGCCCAAGGCGTCCGAGTGGGCCTTGGAGGTGTTCTGCTTCTTCGGCGCGCCGTAGCCGATGATCGAATTGACGACGATCAGCGTCGGGCGGTCGCTCGATTGGAGGAAGGTCTCCAGCGCCGAGGCGATGGCGTGGGTGTCGTTGGCGTCGGCCACCCGCAGCACCTGCCAGCCATAGGCCAGGAAGCGGGTCGCGACCTCCTCCGAGAAGGCCAGCTCGGTATGGCCCTCGATGGTGATGGTGTTGTTGTCGTAGATCCAGCACAGGTTGGAGAGGCGCAGATGGCCGGCGATCGAGGCGGCCTCCTGGCTGACGCCCTCCATCAGGTCGCCGTCCGAGCAGATGGCGTAGACATTGTAGTCGAACAGCGGCAGGTCGGGCCGGTTCAGGCGCTCACCCTTGAAGCGGGCACCGATCGCCATGCCCACCGAGTTGGCCACGCCCTGGCCGAGGGGGCCGGTCGTGGTCTCGACGCCGGTGGTGAAGTGGTATTCGGGGTGGCCCGGCGTGCGGCTGTCGAGCTGCCGAAATTTCTTGATGTCGTCTAGGGAGACGGCCGGGGCGTTGGCGCCATTGCCCTCCGCGACCCGCGCCAGATGCAGCAGCGCGTAGAGCAGCATCGAGGCGTGGCCCGCCGAGAGCACGAACCGGTCGCGGTTCGGCCAGTGCGGATTGGCCGGATCGTAGCGCAGATACCGGTTCCACAGGGTGTAGGCCACGGGCGCCAGCGCCATCGGCGCGCCGGCATGCCCGGAATTGGCCTTCTGCACCGCATCGATGGCCAGCGTCCGGATCGTGTCGATCGCGAGCTTGTCGCCCTCGCTCAGGGCCGCCTTGGGGCTCGTATCTGCACCGCTCATCAGTCTTACCGTCTCTCTCGCTTCCATCGGCCACGGAGGCGTGGATGCGCCTATTGCGCCGCGATGGATTCGCCTGCCCTCGACTCGGAATGGTCCGTGCCGCTGCCCCGTTCCTTTGAAGGACCGATCGCGCGGCTGTAATTGAGGATCGTGTTGACGAGTGCAACATGTGTGAACGCTTGGGGGAAGTTGCCCACCTGGCGTTTGGCGCGCACGTCATACTCCTCGGAGACCAATCCGAGGTCGTTGCAGATGCCGATGAGCCGCTCGATCAGGGCGTGGGCCTCCTCGCAGCGGCCGAGGCCGATCAGGTTGTCGGCATACCAGAAACTGCAGGGCAGGAAGGCGCCCTCGTTGCCCGGCAGACCGTCGGCCTCCTGCCCTTCCGTCTCGTAGCGCAGGATGAAACCCTCGCGCATCAGATGCTTCTCGACCGCCGCGACGGTGCCGATCACCCGCGGATCGTCCTGCGGCAGGAAGCCCATATGGGCGATGAGCAGCAGGCTCGCGTCGAGCGCCTTGCTGCCGTAGCTCTGAACGAAGCTGTTCAGCTCCCGATCGAAGCCGTGCTCGCAGACCTCGGCATGGATCTCGTCGCGGATCGCCCGCCAATGGTTCACGGGAAGCTCGGCGGCGGTGGGATCGTCCTTGCGGAAGGTCTCGACGCTGCGCACCGCCCGGTCGAAGGCGACCCAGGCCATCACCTTCGAATGAACGAAGTGACGCCGCCCCCCGCGCACCTCCCAGATGCCCTCGTCGGGCTCGCGCCAGACCCGCTCCAGATGCTTGATGAGCGCTTGGCCGACCCGCCGGCCCTCCTTGTCGTCGGACATGCCGCGGGACCGGGCCTGGAACAGCGCGTCGAACAGCTCGCCGTAGACGTCGAGTTGGAACTGGGCGATGGCGGCATTGCCGACGCGCACCGGCTTCGAGCCTTCATAGCCCGGGAGCCAGTCGAGCTCGATCTCCGGCAACAGCCGCTCGCCCCCGATGCCGTAGAGGATATGCGCCTGTTCCGGGTTGCCGGCGACCGCCCGGGTCAGCCAATCGCGCCACGCGCGGGCCTCGTCGATATAGCCCGAATCCATCAGCGCGAGCAGCGTGAAAGTCGAATCGCGCAGCCAGCAGAAGCGGTAATCCCAGTTGCGCACCCCGCCGAGATCCTCGGGCAGCGAGGTGGTGGGCGCGGCCACGATCCCGCCCGTGGGCCGGTAGATCAGGGCCTTCAACGTCAGCAGCGAGCGCCGGAAGATGTCGTTCCACGGCGTCTGGAGCGTGCAGCGGTCCGACCAGTCGCGCCAGAACCGGTTGGTGTCGTCGAGCCAGCGCCGCGGCTCGATCGGCGGCGGATCCTCCTCGTGCGAGGCGCCGTAGCTCATCACGAAGCGGATCGCGTCGCCCTTGTAGACCGTGAATTCGGAGACCGTGGTCTGGTGCGATGAACCGCGCAGAGGCGCGTTGGTGCGCAGGACCACCTTGTGCGGGCCGGAGATGGCGCGAAGGTCCCCGAGTTCGCTGCGCGACACCCAGGGGACCGCCGAGCCGTAATCGAAGCGCACGGCGAGATCCATGCGCATGGCCATCCGCCCACGCACACCCTCGACGAGGCGGATGACATGGGAGCCGTCGCCGACCGGCATGAAGTCGGTCACCCGGACCTCGCCTTCGCGGGTCCTATGAGTCGTCTCCAGGACCAGGGAGCCGGAACGGTAGCGCCAGGAATGCTCGACGTTCTCGGCGACCGGGGCGAGCTTCCAGAAGCCGTGCTCCTCGGTTCCGAGCAGACTCGCGAACAGGGCCGACGCGTCGAAGCGGGGCATGCACAGCCAGTCGATGCTGCCGTCCCGCCCGACCAGGGCCGCCGTGCGCCCATCGCCGATCAGGGCGTAATCCTCGATTCGTCCCGCCATTCTCAGATCTCCGTCCGGTCCTTCGAGCCGGACGGCACGGGGGGATGCGGGCCGGGGTCTCGCTGCGGGCGCCGTCGCGCCTCGTCCGGCGAAGTGGCGCGAGCTTTCCGCTTCGCAAGGCGTCGAGGCGAGCAAATGCGACAAACCGGCCCGACTGGCGGGCCGGGATGCGGTCAGCGCAGAGCCGTCACGAGCGTGCTGACCGAGCTGCCGAGGGTCGTGACGCGGTCACCGAGGCCGCGGGCGGTATCGAGCACGGCGTCCGCCGTGTCGGCGAAGGGCAGCGCGCCGCGGGGCAGGAAGCGGCTGTTCTCGGTCTCGGCCTCCGCGAAGGGCGACGGCACCGGCGTTGCGACGGTTTTGGTCGCCGTCTGCGTCGCGGCAACGGGCTGGCCGGCGGGAGGATGGCTCACGGCGATCCGGCTCGGCGGTGCCTTGCGGCGCTCGGCTCGGTTGGTATTGGCGAAGCGCGCCGGGCGGGTGGCCGGCTCGATGCTGCCGGTGACCAGCGGCGTCAGGCGCGCGAAGGCTTCGCTCGCCGGTACCGGATCGAGTTCGGCGGTCAGCAGCGCCCGGCCCGGATCGAAGGTCGAGAGACCCGGCGCGAGCGACATCACCGGCGGACGCTCCGGCGCGGCCTTGGTCGCCTCTGTCGGCTCGCGGCAAACGAGGGACAGCAGGCCGGCGACCAGGGCGAGCCCGAGCGTCGGCAGGAAGGGCGGCACCACCGAGCGATGCGTCGCGGTTCCCTCCGGTTGACGGAGCGGATCGACGGTGCGCATGAGCCCTCCCGATGACATCGCGTGTGGCTTCAGTGTTCTGCCCGGTTTGCGGCAGAAGCGGGGCCGCCGCTTTTCGGATCTGTTACGGAATCGCGCGGATTTTGCGGTGGCGGGCATGTGGCTTGCCTGCCCGGTCCGGCCCCCCACCGACCACCGGACTCCTCAGAACCGGGCCTCGATGACCGAGACCAGCCTCACCGTCGCCGTGATCGACCCGAGCCCCGCCCGCGCGGCGATCCTGGAAGAAGGCCTGCGTGCCTCGGGGGTCGATTCCGTCGCGGTGATCCCCGACGGGCCGGGCCTTCAGGCCCGCGTCGCGGCGCTCAAGCCCGACGTGATCGTGATCCATCTCGAAAGCCCGAGCCGGGACGTTCTGGAGCAGATGTCCGGCCTGTCCCGGCAGGCGGAGCGGCCGGTGGCGATGTTCGTCGACCGCTCCGACCAGACCATGATGCAGGCCGCCGTCGATGCCGGCATCTCGGCCTACGTGGTCGACGGCCTGCGGACCGACCGCATCCGCTCGATCCTCGACATCGCGATCCTGCGCTTCAACGCCTTCGCCCGGCTCCAGCGGGAACTGGAGGAGGCACGCTCCGAACTGGCCGATCGCAAGCTGATCGAACGTGCCAAGGGGATCCTCATGGCACGGAAATCCCTGAGCGAGGACGAGGCGTACAAGCTGCTGCGGCGGCAGGCCATGAACGAGAAGCGCAAGATCGTCGACATCGCCCGCGCCATCGTCACCGCCGCGGACCTGCTCGGATGACGCTGACGATCGGATACGTCCCGCTGGCGGACGCCGCTCCCGTGGTTGCCGCCGCGGAACTCGGCTTCGCGCGGGACGAGGGACTCGATTTCGAATTGTCGCGCGAGCCGTCCTGGGCGACGCTCCGCGACCGGCTGGCTCTGGGCCATCTCGACGCCGCGCACATGCTGGGGCCGCTGGCGCTCGCGAGCGCGCTCGGGCTGTCGGGGCCGCAGGCGGATCTCTGCGTGCCGATGGCGCTCAACCTCAACGGCAACGCGGTGACCGTTTCCAACGCGCTCTGGGCCGAGATGGCGCCGAAGCGTGACGCGCTCGCCGAAGTGGCCACGGCCTTCGCGGCGGTGGCCCGTGCCCGCGCCGCGGAAGGGCGGCCGCTGACGCTCGGCACGGTCCATCCCTACTCCTCGCATTCGTATCAGCTTCGCCTGTTCGCGCAGGCCGGCGGGCTCGATCTCGACGACCATGTTCGCGTCGTCGTGGTGCCGCCGCCCGATACGATCGATGCCCTGCGCCGAGGCCTGATCGACGGCTTCTGCGTCGGCGCGCCCTGGAACGCCATCGCGGTCGCCGCCGGCCTCGGTCGTATCGCCGCGCTCGGCTGCGAGATCGCTCCCGACTGCCCGGAGAAGGTGCTCGCCCTACCTGCGCGGGATGCGGACTTCGCCCCCGCTTTGATCCGTGCCGTCCACCGGGCCGGGCTATGGTGTGCCGACCCGGAGAACCGCCCGGCTCTGGCCGCTCTCCTCGCCGATCGGGCCGGCCTCGGTCCCGATCAGGCCCTCCTCGCCCGCACCCTCGGCGGCACCATGATCCTCGACGCGGCCGGCACCGTGCGGACCGCGCCCGACTATCTGCGCCTCGACGCGGCGGTTCATCGACCGAACCCCGACCATGCCCGCTGGTTCGCGGCGCAGATGGGGGCCAGCGGACAGGCGCCGGAAAGCGGTCTGGCCGAACGCGCGGCCGCACTCTATCGGCCGGATCTGTTCGACGCGGCGACCGGCATCTGACGATTTTTGCACGCGCGGAGTTCTGCGCCTTGTCCCGTAGGCTGCCGAGCCCCTCGGTGCCTCGCTCTCAAACGCCTGCATTTTATGCAGCGCAAATTGAATGCCTCTAAACTGAGCAATTGAGTGGAGCCTTGCGTGAGGCTTCACTCCCACGCGATCGGCGTGGCGCAGGTCTCCGTGTCGATCGCATCGTGCGGACCTCCTAGGCGGGTGCGGGGAAACGGGAAAACCCGGTTGCCACGTCAACGGCCGCCTCGCGTCATGAGACTTGTGAACAGGCCTCCGGCCCGCTTGGCACGGTCCCTGCAAGTCCTCCCGCATGGTCCCGTCAAAGGCGATGGGCCCGACCATCAGCAGAGCCGCTGATCCGGATTTTTCGCACGCGACGATTCGATCGCGCAGGCGATCCCGGACGGCGGCTTTTTTCATGCGCCGAGGGCGCGCTGGGGACAAGGAAGCGGATGACGATCGATCACGGCAACACGACCCGCCGCGGTATCATCAAGGGCGCGGCCGCCGCGCTGGCGCTCGCCGGTGCGGCCCGCGCGGCGCTTCCGGGTGGTGCCTTCGCGCAGGGCGCGGGGCCGGAGGTGAAGGGCGCCAAGCTCGGCTTCATCGCGCTGACCGACGCGGCGCCGCTCTTCGTGGCCAAGGAGAAGGGCATCTTCGCCAAGTACGGCATGCCGGACACCGAGGTGCTCAAGCAGGCCTCCTGGGGCACCACCCGCGACAATCTCGTGCTGGGCTCGGAGGGCAACGGCATCGACGGCGCGCATATCCTGACGCCGATGCCCTACCTGATCTCCGCCGGCCGCGTGACGCAGAACAACGTCCCGGTGCCGATGTACATCATGGCCCGCCTGAACCTGAACGGTCAGTGCATCTCGATCTCCAAGGAATACATCGACCAGAAGATCGGCCTCGACACCAAGCCGTTCAAAGTCGCCCTGGAGGCCAAGAAGGCCTCCGGCAAGGCGGTGAAGGCCGCGATGACCTTCCCCGGCGGCACGCACGATCTCTGGATCCGCTACTGGCTCGCGGCCGGCGGCATCGACCCCGACAAGGACATCGAGACCATCGTGGTGCCGCCGCCGCAGATGGTGGCGAACATGAAGGTCGGCACGATGGACTGCTTCTGCGTCTGCGAGCCGTGGAACGAGCAACTCATCCACCAGGGCATCGGCTACACCGCCGTCACCACGGGCGAACTCTGGAAGGACCATCCCGAGAAGGCTTTCGCCATGCGCGCGGCCTGGGTCGACAAGTATCCCAACGCCGCCAAGGCCCTGCTGATGGCGGTGATGGAGGCCCAGCAATGGTGCGAGAAGCCGGAGAACCGTGACGAGCTCGCCGCCATCGTTGCCAAGCGCCAATGGATCAACGTGCCGGTGGCCGACGTCATCGACCGCATGAAGGGCAAGTTCGATTACGGCACCGGCAAGGTCGTCGAGAACAGCCCCTTCACGATGAAGTTCTGGGCCGACAACGCGTCCTACCCCTACCAGTCCCACGACCTGTGGTTCCTCACGGAGGACATCCGCTGGGGCAAGTTCGATCCGACCACCGACACCAAGGCGCTGGTCGGCAAGGTCAACCGCGAGGATCTGTGGCGCGAGGCCGCCAAGGCGCTCGGCGTCGCGAGCATCCCGACCTCCACCTCCCGCGGCGTCGAGACGATGTTCGACGGCAAGGTCTTCGATCCGGCGAACCCCGCCGCCTACCTCTCCAGTCTCGGCATCAAGAAGGTCGCGTGATGGCCACCGGAGCAACCCTCTCCACCGCTTCGCGCGCGCGGGCCGCCACCAAGGCCCGCACGCCGCTCGTCACCATGGCGAGCGTTCGCGGGGTCGCGGCCCGCATCGTACCGCCGCTCGTCGTGCTCGCGGGCTTCCTGCTTCTCTGGGAGGTGCTGTGCTCCTCCCCCACCGCCGGCCTGCCGCCGCCCTCCCGGGTGGTCACGGAAGCCTGGGACATCATCGTCAATCCGTTCTACGACAACGGCGGCACCGATAAGGGCCTCTTCTGGCACATCTCGGCCAGTCTCCAGCGCGTGGCTCTGGGCTTCTCGCTGGCGGTGATCGCGGGCGTGCTGCTCGGCACCCTGGTCGGCCAGTCCGAATGGGCGATGCGCGGCCTCGACCCGATCTTCCAAGTGCTGCGCACGATCCCGCCGCTGGCATGGCTCCCGCTCTCGCTGGCCGCCTTCCGCGACGGCCAGCCGAGCGCGATCTTCGTGATCTTCATCACCTCGATCTGGCCGATCATCATCAACACGGCGGTCGGCATCCGCAACATTCCGCAGGATTACCGCAACGTTTCGGCGGTCATCCGGCTGAACCCGATCGAGTTCTTCTACAAGATCATGCTGCCTTCGGCGGCGCCGTACATCTTCACCGGCCTTCGCATCGGCGTCGGTCTGTCCTGGCTCGCCATCGTCGCGGCCGAGATGCTGATCGGCGGCGTCGGAATCGGCTTCTTCATCTGGGACGCGTGGAACTCGTCGCATATCAGCGAGATCATCGTCGCCCTGGTCTATGTCGGGCTCATCGGCTTCGTCCTCGACCGTCTGGTCGCCGGCGTCGGCGTGCTCGTCACCCGCGGCACCAGTGCAGCCTGAGGAGCGTCGCCATGGCCCATCTCTCCCTCTCCCAGGTCGGCATCTCGTTCCGCCGCGGCGGCAAGACGTCGGAAGTGCTGCGCGACGTGAACCTCGACATCGCCAAGGGCGAGTTCGTCTCGATCATCGGCCATTCGGGCTGCGGCAAGTCGACGGTGCTCAACATCGTCGCCGGCCTGCTCAAGGCCTCGACCGGCGGCGTTCTCCTCGACGGCAAGGAAGTGAACGCCCCCGGTCCCGACCGCGCCGTGGTGTTCCAGAACCACTCGCTTCTGCCCTGGCTGACGGTGCGCGAGAACGTGGCGCTCGCCGTCGACAAGGTGCTCAAGGGCAAGAAGTCCCGCACGGAGCGGGCCGAGTGGATCGAGCACAACCTCGCCCTGGTGAACATGATGCACGCCGCCGACAAGCGCCCGGCGGAGATCTCCGGCGGCATGAAGCAGCGCGTCGGCATCGCCCGCGCGCTCGCCATGGAGCCGACCGTGCTCCTGATGGACGAGCCGTTCGGCGCGCTCGACGCGCTGACCCGCGCCCATCTCCAGGATCAGCTCATGGAGATCCAGACGCGGCTACGGAACACCGTCATCATGATCACCCACGACGTGGACGAGGCCGTACTCCTGTCCGACCGCATCGTGATGATGACGAATGGTCCCTCGGCCACCATCGGCGAGATCCTGCCGGTGCCCCTGCCCCGTCCCCGCCGCCGCCTCGATCTCGTGGAGGACACCACCTACGTCCATGCCCGCGCCGCGGTGCTCGAATTCCTCTACGCCCGCCACGCCAAGCCGGCCATGGCGGCTTGAGCCGCGCCCCATCCGACCCGGTCCCCTCATCCTGAGATGCCCGCCTCCGGGCGGGCCTCGAAGGAGGGCTCCGGGGATCACCGCGAGATCTGGTGGCCTCCTTCGAGGCCTCCGCTTCTCTCCGGCACCTCGGGATGAGGGCCAGGGCAGGACATCCAAAAAAGCATCGCGATGCCGACAAAAACTCAAAAACCGAAGGAAAGGCTCGTCGTCGTCGGCAACGGCATGGCCTCGCTGCGCTTCCTGGAGCGCCTGACCGAGCGGGCGCCGGGGCGGTTCGACGTGACGGTGGTCGGCGCCGAGCCGGTGGCGGCCTACAACCGGGTCCTGCTGTCCTCGCTGCTCGGCGGGGAGGTGGACGAGGCGGCCTGCGGTTTCCGCCCCCTCCCCTGGTACGAGGAGCACGGCCTGCGCCTCATCACCGGGGCACCCGTCACCGAGATCGACCGGGCGAACCGCCTGGCCGTCGTCGGCTCCGCCCATGTCCTGCCCTACGATCGGCTGGTGCTGGCGGTGGGCTCGCTGCCGATCCGGTTGCCGCTGCCGGGCATCGACCTCCCCGGGGTGCTGACCTTCCGCGATTTCTCCGATGTCGCGGCGATCCGCAAGGCCGCCGTGGAGCATGCGAAGGCCGTCGTCATCGGCGGCGGCCTGCTCGGGCTGGAGGCCGCCGTCGGGCTCGCCCGGCTCGGCGTCGACACCACGCTGGTCCACGTCATGGACCGGGTCATGGAGCGCCAGCTCGACCACGCCGCGGCCCGCCTCGTGCGCACCGCGATGGAGGCGCGCGGGGTCAAGATGGTGCTGTCGGCCAACACCGCCGCCATCGAGGGCGACGGTCGTGTCGAGCGTCTGCGCATGAAGGACGGCAGCGTGATCCCCGCCGACCTCGTCGTGATGTCGGTGGGCATCCGGGCCTCGACGGCCCTGGCGCAGTCCTGCGGGCTCGCCTGCGGGCGTGGCATCACGGTCGACGACCGCATGACCACCTCGGATCCCGACGTCTTCGCGTTGGGCGAATGCGCCGAGCATCGCGGCATGGTCTACGGCCTCGTCGAGCCGGCCTACGAGCAGGCCGACGTGCTGGCGCGCCACCTTCTCGGCGAGGCCGCGACCTATCCCGGCACGTCGCTTGCCACGAGCCTCAAGGTGTCGGGCCTGCCGGTCTTCTCCGCCGGCATCGTCGATACCCCCGAGGGCGCGGAAGCGGTCGTGATGCACGATGCGGCGGCCGGGCTCTACCGCAAGCTGATCATCGCCGACGGGTGCCTCGCGGGCGCGGTCTTCGTCGGCGACATCTCCGAGCAGGCGCGCTGCAAGGCACTGATCCGCGACCGCACGCCGCTCGATCCGAACGACCGGGACGATCTGATGTTCGGCCCGGCCCCGAAAACCCTCGCAGCGTGAGTGAGGCAGCGATGGAAGACGACTTCAACGCCGAGCAGAAGCGCTATCTCGAAGGCTTCGCCTCGGGCATCGCCGCCGCCCGGATGACCGGCGGTCTGGCGATCGGGCAGCCTCAGGGCGCCACCGTCACCGAGCCGACCGGCCCGGACGCGATCCACATCAAGGCGCAGGACCGCACCGTGAAGGGCGGCGGTAAGCTCTGCGACCAGGAGAAGTGGAAGCGGGCCGAGAATCCGTTCGACGGGCACAATCGCCTGAAGGCGGAGGCCGCCACCGGCAAGCAGCCCAAACCAGAGGACAATTTCCGCTGGCGCTATCACGGCATGTTCTGGGTCGCGCCGAACCAGGTCTCCTACATGTGCCGGATCCGGGTGCCCAACGGCATCCTCCAGCACTGGCAGGTCTCCGGAATCGCCGATCTCGCGGACGCCCATGGCGGCGGTTACAGCCACGTCACCACCCGCGCGGGCCTGCAAGTCCGTGAGATCGCCCCCGAGCATGCACAGCCCTTCCTCGACGGGCTGACCGATCTCGGCCTGACGGCGCAGGGTGCGGGCGCCGACAACATCCGCAACGTCACCGGCTCGCCGGCGGCTGGCATCGACGCGCAGGAGCTGTTGGACACGCGGCCCCTTACCAAGGCCTGGCACAACTGGATCCTCAACGATCGCTCGCTCTATGGCCTGCCGCGCAAGTTCAACGTCTCCTTCGACGGCGGCGGCGTGACGCCGGCTCTGGAGGAGACGAACGACATCGGCTTCCAGGCGATCGAAGTGCTGGAGGGGTCTGCGGTCGCGCCGGGCGTCTGGATGCGCCTCGTGCTCGGCGGCATCTCGGGTCACAAGGATCTGGCCCGCGACACCGGAATCGTCCTCAAGCCCGAGGATTGCAACAAGGTGGCGGATGCGATCATCCGGGTTTTCATCGAGAACGGCGACCGCACCAACCGCAACAAGTCGCGGATGAAGTACGTGCTCGACGCCTGGGGCTTCGACAAGTACCTCGCCGCCGTCGAAGAGAAGCTGGGGCGCAAGCTCGACCGGGTCGAGGCCGCCCATGTCGCGCCCCGCCGGCCGACCGACCGCTTCAGTCATGTGGGCGTGCACGCCCAGGTGCAGCCCGGTCTGAACTGGGTCGGCGTGGTTCTCCCCGTGGGCAAGATGACCAGCGACCAGATGCGGGGGCTGGCGAGGGTCGCGGCCGAGTGCGGCGACGGCCAGTTCCGCATGACGGTCTGGCAGAACTTCATCTTCTCGGGTGTGCCGGACGACAAGGTCGCCGAGGTCGAGGCCCGCGTGGAAGCGCTCGGCCTCACCACGAAGGCCGCCGGCATCCGCTCCGGGCTCGTCGCCTGCACCGGTGCGCGCGGCTGTAAGTTCGCCGCTTCCGACACCAAGGGCCACGCGATGATCATCGCCGACCATGTCGAGCGGGCGGTGCCGGGCCTCGACGTGCCGGTGAACGTTCACCTCACCGGCTGCCACCACAGCTGCGCTCAGCATTACATCGGCGATATCGGCCTGATCGGCGCCAAGGTGGTGGTCTCGGAGGAAGGCGACACCGTCGAGGGCTACGACATCGTCGTGGGCGGCGGCTTCGCCGAGAACCCGAAGATCGGCACCGAGATCTGGAAGGCCGTGAAAGCCGAGGACGCGCCGACCCGCGTCGAGGCCCTGCTCAAGACCTATCTCGCCCTGCGCGAGAGCAAGGACGAGAGCTTCCAGACCTTCACCGCCCGCAAGGGGCCCGAGGCCCTGCGCGACGCGGCGCAGGAGCAGCCGGTCCTGAAGGCCGCCGCATGACGCGGACGGCGCCGACCCCTCGCCCCGCCGGTGGGAAGGGCGCCGTCCGATACGCATTTCGTCCGTTCATCCGGTAATCGCCATGACCCAGCACGTCACGCCCCCGCTCGTCCTGATCCCCGAGAGCGCCCCCTTCAGTGCCGACCAGCGCTCCTGGCTGTCGGGCTACTTCGCCGCCCTGCTCGGCCCCGCCGTCGAGGGGGCGACCGCCCTCGCGCCGGGCGAGGCCCCGTCCACCGGTCCCCGGCTCGCCGACAACGACGACGCGCCCTGGCACGACCCGTCGATGCCGATCACCGACCGCATGGACCTCGCCAAGGACAAGTCCGAGCCGCAGAAGCTGATGGCCGCCATGGCGCAGCAGGATTGCGGCCAATGCGGCTACAACTGCGCGGACTACGCCAATGCCATCTTCCTCAAGAGCGAGGAGCGCCTGAACCTTTGCCAGCCGGGCGGCAAAGAGACGATGCGCATGCTCAAGAAGCTCGACGAGGAATTCGGCAGCGCCGGTGGAGCCGCACCCGCCGCGAAAGGCGCCGGCGAGGCTTCGGACAAGAAGGAGCCGGAGCTCGGGCCGCTGGGCTATTGCCGCGAGAACCCCGTCGAGGCCACCTTCCTCTCGCGCACCCGCCTCAATGCACCGGGCGGCGAGAAGGAGACGTGGCATATCGAGATCGACCTGAAGGACACGCCGATCGAGTACGTGGTCGGGGATTCCCTCGGGCTGTTTCCGGCCAACGCGCCGGCTCTGGTCGATGCGGTGATCGCCGAGCTCGGCGCCCGTCCCGAACGGAAGATCGGGTCCAAGACCCTGCGGGATCGTCTGCTGACCGAGTACGCGCTCGGTGCGGCGCCGGACAATCTCTACCAGCTCCTCTCGCTCCTCACCTCCGGCGAGCAGCGCAAGAAGGCGCAGGCGCTCGCCGCCGGCGAGGATCCGGACGGCGACGCCGCCTATCTCGACGTGCTCGGTGCGCTTCACAAATTCCCCGGCGCCCGACCCGACGCGGAAGTCTTCCTCGAAGCGCTCGACGAGTTGCAGCCGCGGCTCTACTCGATCTCGTCCTCGCCGAAGATGGATACCGGCCGCGTCTCGCTGACGGTCGACGCCGTGCGCTACAACCACCGCTCGCGGCTGCGCCTCGGTGTGGCCTCGACCCATCTCGGCGAACGGCTTTCCGAGCAGACGAAGGTCAAGATCTACCTTCAGAAGGCGCACGGCTTCGCCCTGCCCGAGGATCTCTCGAAGGACGTCATCATGTGCGGGCCGGGCACCGGCATCGCCCCGTTCCGCGCCTTCCTGCGCGAGCGCGCCGCCACGCAGGCGCCGGGCCGCAACTGGCTGTTCTACGGCCATCAGCGGCAGGCCTCGGACTTCTTCTACAAGGACGAGCTGAACGGGCTGAAGGACGACAAGGTGCTGACGCGCCTGTCGCTGGCCTGGTCCCGCGACGGTGCCGAGAAGACCTACGTCCAGGACCGGATGCGCGAGAACGGCGCCGAATTGTGGAAGTGGCTGGAGGGCGGCGCCCATTTCTACGTCTGCGGCGATGCCAAGCGCATGGCCAAGGACGTGGAGCGGGCGATCATCGACGTCGCCGCGAGCCACGGCGGCAAGAACCCCGACGAGGCGGTGGCCTACCTCGCCGCGCTCAAGAAGGCGGGCCGCTATCAGGCCGACGTGTACTGATCGCCGCGAAGCGTGCGGTCTTCGGGGCCGCACGCTTCCGGGGCCGGCTCGACCGCTTCGAGGCCGGGGCTGTCTTGGTGAAGACCTCGCAGAAATCGAACGCCGCTGCCTGCGAGCGGCGGCTTATTAGAAGTCCAGCCGCTTCCGGCCGATTTCAGCCAGCATGAGATCTGCGCCGTTGGTGTCATGATGGAATGTTTTGCTCATCTCTCTAACCAAACGCATCAGGATGAAGACTGCGAAGACGGCAACGCAGTAGACAACGATCGACACGGTAATCTCCCCTGGCTACGGTTAATATGCGTTGTTCTATTGGTTGCAGAGATGTGGCCCGGTATCAAGTGGAAGAATCAGTCTTCAGCAGTCTGAAGCGTGTATTGTGCAGTGCGTTCAGTGGCCGAGTGCTGGTTTGAGGCGGCGCAATCGCATCGACAATAGATGATACTTTCCGTGTCCGTATGCACGGTAATTGACGGTTTCTTGCTCAGGCTGCCGGTTCGCGATCCTGGTAGCGCTCTCGCGCGTCTGGTCTTCCTCGCGTATGCTCGTGATGAGAGGAGCAGCGAACCATGCGCTACACTGTACATTGGACCGGCCCGGCCGGATCGTCGTCCGCCGAGCCGCACGCCGTCGGCGTCCGGGCGGCGGAGCGGGCCATGACCTTCGCCAGCATGGGCGCCTCGGACGTCTATGTGGAGACGGAGGATGGCCGCGTGTTTCGCGCACCGGCCCAGATGGCGGCCCTGGTCCAGTATGCCCAGTCCGCCGACGGCGAGCGGGCCTAGGGACCGTTTCGGCCTCGGCGCGGTCATCGCGGGAGCGCGCCGGTGTGGTTGACGATCTAGACCGGCGGCGACTCCGTCATGGAGCGTCCGCTCTGCCTGCTCATCTACTCTATTCTCTGCGTCAACGCGCTGTGCCTGCTCGCGGCGCAGGTGTTGTCGGCGCTCCTGGCGTGCCGGTGAACGTGTCATGGCTCATCGCGACCGATCGCGCTGCACGGCGCCTTCGGGCCTGCTCTTCGCCTGGATCGACGGCGAGGAGATCCGGATCGGTGGCGGAGCGGAGTTCGGCGGCGATGCCGCTGGCGACGGCTCGAGTGGCGATGGATCCGGCGGCGACGGAGCGAGCTCCGGTTGATCGTCTATCGCGGCTCAGGCCCGACGAGCTGCCATTCGAAGACCAGCTGACGCAGCCGTTCCTGGGCGGCCCGGCGCGCCTCGTCGAAGGTGGCGTAGGTCTGTGGGCCGTAGCGCCGCGGTGTCCCCTTCTCGCGGATCGAGCAGACGTAGCGGTCCGGCGCCCGCCAGCAGGGCCTGACGTCGATGGAATAGGGATGGGTGGTCCGGTCGGCCATGGGGCGGTTGTGCCACGCCGTCGCGCCCGGACCAAGCGAGGGCGAGATGAACGGGGATCGCGGACCGATCACGATCCCGCGTCGATCATGCGGAACGGCCGGCGGCTCTCACGGCTCGTCCGATTCCTGCGCGGGGCGCAGCGACCGTTCCAGGGTTTCCAGCACGGTGTTGGCGAGCGCCGCGTCGGGATCGTCGCGAAACAGGGCGTCGCGCAGCATGGCGAGGTAGCCTTCCAGCCGCTCGTCGTAATGGTCGGAATCGATCGAGCGCAGCACGCTGGCCAGGAAGCCCACCGCCATCTGATGGGCGACCTGCTTGGCTCCGAGATCGGCCACGCTCTCGGCGAGGTTGGTCACCGCGGCGTCGTGACGGGCGCTGACGGCGGCGAGTGCCGCCAGTTGCTGGTTCAGTTCCATCCGGTTTCTTTCCTCACGACCCGAGGCGCGCGTCGGCGAAGCGGCGGAATGCGTCCAGGGTCTCGGCACTCACATGGTGTTCGATGCCCTCCGCGTCGCGGCGGGCCGTCTCCGTGCTGACGCCGAGGGCGCAGAGGAATCGCTCGACGATGCGGTGGCGCTCCCGCGACTGGGCCGCCAGCGCCTGTCCCGCCGCCGTGAGGAACACGCCGCGATAGGGCCGCTGCTGCACCAGCCCATCCTCGGCCAGACGCTTGAGCATCTTGGCGACGGTCGGTTGGGCGACGCCGAGCCGGGCGGCGATGTCGACCTGCCGCGCCTCGCCGCCATCGCCGATCAGATCGGCGATCAGCTCGACGTAATCCTCCACGAGTTCCAGTCGTCGCGCCTCGCGCGCTTGACGGAAGCTTTCGACATGGACCTCCGGATCGACGAGCGGTGCCCCGTCGTCGGGCCCAGCGGACTCGCGCGGCGATTCCTGCATGATGAACGGCGCTCTCCTCGCTCGGGGCCGGATCCGCAGCGGCACGGATGCCGCATCTCAGCCCTCTCTACCCCAAGCCGGGGCGAAGCGGGAATCCTGCGGCGCTTTCGTTCGCCCCCTTGATGAAAGCACCGGCGCAGCTTTATAGCTTTGGCTATAAGAGGCTTGGCCAGCGTGCCGGGCCGCTTCCCTGCTTCCGCGTCGCGCTCGGCCCGCATCTCTTCCGCCCGGCGGCGGCCGGGCCGGGGATCCGCGGCGCGGGGTGGATGAAGACCGAGGGCCGCGATGCGCGTGGACACCGTGATGGATCGAGTTCGACGGCCCGCACCGGAGGCGCCCGCCCTGGGGCCGAGTCTCGGCGCGCTTAACGGCAGCGTGCCGGTCTCCGCCGGTGGATCGTGGCTGCGGCGATTCCTTGCCTTCCTCGGACCGGGCTACATGGTCTCGGTCGGCTACATGGATCCCGGCAACTGGGCCACCGACATCGCGGGCGGCGCCCAGTTCGGCTACACCCTGCTCGCCGTCATCCTGCTGTCGAACCTCATGGCGATCGTGCTGCAGGCGCTGGCCGCCCGGCTCGGCATCGCCACCGGCCTCGACCTCGCCCAGGCCTGCCGCGCACGTTACCCGCGTCCGGTCGGCTTCGCGCTCTGGCTGATCTGCGAGGCGGCGATCATCGCCTGCGACCTCGCCGAGGTCATCGGCACCGCCATCGCCCTCAAGCTCCTGTTCGGCATTCCGCTGACGCTCGGCGCCGTCATCACCGCCCTCGACGTCTTCGTGGTGCTCCTGCTTCTGCGGAAGGGGTTTCGCGCCCTCGAAGCCTTCGTGATCGGGCTCCTGACGATCATCTTCGTCTGCTTCGCGGTCCAGATCGTCCTCGCCGCGCCGCCGGTCCAGGCGGTGCTCGGCGGCTTCGTGCCGTCCCGGGAGATCGTGACCAACCCGGCCGCGCTCTACATCGCCATCGGCATCATCGGCGCCACCGTGATGCCCCACAATCTCTACCTCCACTCGGCCATCGTGCAGACCCGCGCCTATCCCCGCACGGAGGGCGGGCGCCGCGAAGCCCTGCGTTTCGTGGTGGCGGACTCGACCATCGCCCTGATGCTCGCGCTCTTCGTCAATGCCGCGATCCTGATTCTGGCGGCCGCCGTGTTCCACGCGACCGGGCGCACCGATGTGGAGGAGATCGAGCAGGCCCATGAGCTGCTGTCCCCGCTGCTCGGCGTCGGCCTCGCCTCGACGCTGTTCGCCGTGGCCCTGTTGGCGTCCGGCCTCAACTCGACGGTCACCGCGACGCTCGCCGGACAGATCGTCATGGAGGGCTTCTTGCGCCTGCGCCTGCCGGATTGGGCGCGCCGCCTCGTGACGCGGGGCATCGCCATCGTCCCGGTGGTCGCCGTCACCGCGCTCTACGGCGATCAGGGAACGGCGAAGCTTCTCGTGCTCAGTCAGGTGGTCCTGTCGATGCAACTGCCCTTCGCGGTCATCCCGCTGGTGCGCTTCGTCTCCGACCGCGGATTGATGGGGGCGTTCACGGTCCCGCGCTGGCTCGGCGTGCTGTCCTGGGCCATCGCCGGATTGATCGTCGTGCTCAACGGGAAGCTTCTGGTCGATACGATTTTCGGCTGATCCGTTGAGCATCGGCCCGAAAGGTGGGAGTCGGCTTTCGGAAAAAGCCGATGCGTCACAATAACCGAGAGCATCGTGCCGGATCCGATATCCGACACGATGCTCTAGGTCCCCACCGCCCGCAGATGCGCCACGAAATCCTGGGCGAAGGGCGGGAGCGCGTCGAGATCGCGCAGGCACAGCATCAGGTCGCGGGCGGCCCAAGGGTCACGCAGGGGCACGAGGGCGATGTCGGTGATGCGCTTGGCCCGGCGCGCCGTCGTCTCCGGTACGATGCCGAGGCCGACCCCGCATTCGACGAGGCGGCAGACCGCGTCGAAGCTCCGGAGCTGCACCCGCAGCCGCATCGGCCGCCCGATACGGGCCGCCTTGTCGGCGAGGAAGCGGGTCAGGGCGCTCGGCCGGTCGAGTCCGACGAGGTCGTGCTCCAAGACCTCGGCGAAATCGATGTCCGTCCGCCGGGCGAGCGGGTGATCGGGGGCGACCACGGCGACGAAGCGGTCGTGGCGGAACGGGAAGGTCTGGAGCCGTCCGGTATCGACCGTGCCCGCGACGATGCCGAGATCGGCGGCGCCGTCGGCCACCATCCCGACGATCTCATCCGACGTGCGCTCCTCGATGTCGACGCTCACGCCGGTGTGGAGGGCGAGATAGGCCGAGAGCGCCTCGGGCAGGAATTCGGTGAGCGCGTTGGTGTTCGACAGGACCCGGATCTGGCCGACGGCGCCGCCGGCGAAGACCGACAGATCGCCCTGCATCCGCTCGATCTGGCCCAAGATGTCGCGGATATGACCCAGCAAGGTGCGGCCGGCCTGGGTCGGGCTGACGCCGAGGCGCCCGCGCACGAGCAGAGCGGCGCCGAGGGAGAGCTCCATCGCACGGATGCGGGTGGAGGCGGCGGCCAGGGCGAGATTTGCCCTTTCGGCGCCATGGGTGATGGAGCCCGCCTCGACGATATGGCGGAACAGGTTCAGGTCGACGAGATCGAATCGCATCATGGGTGGCCGCCACGCTGCCCTCTCTCCCCTCCGAGGGAAAGGAGGCCGCGCCGATCCCGACGGGACGACCTGCCCGATTCCTTCCGGGAATCGCTTCCCTGCGGCCAAGTCCCCGGCCGGATCGCCTGCACAGGTGATCGAAAGCGCGGCCGAAACGGGCTCACGCGGCCATGTGGAACCGTCCGCGTTCGCCGTTGAAACAGCGAATGCCGGCCTTCTCGGGCTTCACAAGAGCGCGAGCCGATCGGTAGCCTTCGCATAAGGCGAAGGCATCCACCACGAAAGCCGAATTGCGAACGATTCAAATTCACGTTTGAACGCGGCCCATGAGCGCTGCGGCTGCACAGATCATGGGGGGACAGGGCACGGTCGCGGCAACCGGTGTGGTTGCGGCGACGGCGGCCCTTCTCGTGCTGTGTATGGGCCTGTGGGCCACCGGTCTCGTCGCCGAGGTCGTGACCGCCCTGCTGTTCTTCGCGGCGGCGATGCTGCTCAAGCTCGCGCCGGCCCAGACGGTGTTCTCGGGCTTCGCCTCCTCCGCCTTCTGGCTGGTGACGAGCGGGATGGTGGTCGGGCTCGCTATGAACCGTACGGGGCTCGGCGACCGGCTCGCCCGAATGCTCGCGGCGCGGCTGCCGGCCTCCTATCCGGGCTTCGTCGCCGGCCTCGTCGCCTTCTCCTTCGCCCTGGCCTTCATCATGCCGTCCAATCTCGGGCGCATCGCCGTGATGGTGCCGGTGCTGATCGCGCTCTGCGACGCCTTCGGCCTCACGGCCGGACGTCCGGGGCGCAGGGGGGCGATCCTGGCCTTCGGGATCGCCACGCCGGTTCTCTCGGCCGCCATCCTTCCCGCCAACGTGCCGAACCTCGTCATGGCCGGCACCGCCGAAACCCTCTTCGGCATCCACCTCGCCTACCTGCCCTACCTCTTCCTGCACACACCCGTTCTCGGTCTCGTGAAGGGCGCGATCCTCGTTGCCTGCACCGTGGTGCTGTTTCCCGACCGGCTCGACGGCACCCGGCCCGCACCCGTGTCGCTTCCCCCGATGTCCGGTGAGGAGCGGCGTCTGGCGGTCGTCCTCGCCGTCATGCTCGGCCTATGGCTCACCGACGGCTGGCACGGCATCGCCCCGGCCTGGATCGGACTCGCCGCCGCGGTGATCTGTCTGATGCCGAGAATCGGCATGCTGCCCAGCACCAGCTTCTCGGATATCCCGTTGCGGACCTGCTTCTACGTCGCCGCCCTGTTCGGGCTGACCGCCATCGTCAACGAGACCGGGCTCGGGGCCCGGATCGGTCACGCTTTGCTCGCGGTCGCGCCGCTGCAGCCGGGGGCGGATGCGACCAATTTCGCGACACTCGTCGGATTGTCGATCGGCTTCCTGTTTATCGGCACGGCCAACGGCGCACCCGCGCTCTACACCGCGCTGGCCGGAGAGTTCGCGGGCAGCAGCGGCCTCGACCTGCTGAGCGTGTTGATGGTGCAGGTGGTCGGCTACTCGACGCTGTTCCTGCCCTATCAGGCGCCGCCGATCGTCATGACCATGGATCTCGCCGGCCTCTCCCTGCGGGATGCGACCAAGTTGACCGCGGCGAGCGGTCTCGTCTCCCTGATCGTTGCCGCGCCTCTGGCCTATCTCTGGTTTCGCCTGACCGGGAGGCTGGCGTGAGCATGAGACAGATCGGCCTGTTCGTTATTTCGTCTCATGCTGCAGCGCAGCACGGGGCATTGCCCGCCGATGCCGGGCGCCCTAACCCTTCTTTCGAAACAATCCAAAGTTCGAGCTCGTCTTCGAACCTGTCCCGGACGCGAGGAAACTGATCGCGATGGCCCCAACCGTGAGACCGACGGTCGCTCAGCCGCTCTCGCCCCATCTCCAGATCTATCGCTGGACCTGGACCATGGCGATGTCGGTGTTCCACCGCGTCACCGGCACGGCGCTCTATGGCGGCACCGCCCTGGTGGCGATCTGGCTGGTGGCGCTCGCCTCCGGTCCGAAGGCCTACGACTTCGTGGCGTGGTTCTTCGGCTCGTGGATCGGGCGTCTGGTCCTGTTCGGCTACACCTGGGTGCTGATGCACCACATGCTGGGCGGCCTGCGCCACTTCGTCTGGGATGCGGGCTACGGCTTCGACCGCGACCGGCGCCTCGGCCTCGCCCGCGCGACGCTGATCGGATCGGTGATCCTCACCGTCGTCATCTGGGCGCTCGCCCTCGTCCTGCGCTGAGAGCCGCTGCCATGTCCCAGGTCGACAACCGCCAGAACACCGCGCTCTCGATGCGCACCCCCCGGGCTCGGGTGAAGGGCCTCGGGGCTGCCGGCCACGGCGCCGAGCATTTCTGGATGCAGCGCGTCACCGGTGCCGCCAACGCGCTCCTGATGCTCGCCTTCGTGGTGATCATCGCCAAGATGGCCGGCCGGACCTATCCGGAGGCGGTCGCCCTCGTGGCGCACCCGCTCGTGGCGATCATCCTGATCCTCGCCGTCGTCTCGGTGGCCCTGCACATGCGCCTCGGTATGCAGGTCGTCATCGAGGACTACGTGCACAGCCACGGTCTCAAATACGCGGCGCTCATCGCCAACACCTTCTACGCCGTCGCGGTCGCCGCCGCCTGCCTCTACGCGATCATCCGCGTGAGCCTGGGCGGGCTCGCCTGACGGCATCCTTCAGCTGAGGACGACTCCAATGGCTTCCAACGGATCGAACGGCAGCGGCGCCCCGGCCTACGCCATCACCGACCACACCTTCGACGTGGTGATCGTCGGCGCGGGCGGCGCCGGCCTGCGCGCCACCGTCGGGTGCTCGCAGGCGGGTCTGCGCACCGCCTGCATCACCAAGGTGTTCCCGACCCGCTCCCACACGGTGGCGGCCCAGGGCGGCATCTCGGCCTCGCTCGGCAATATGGGCCCGGACGACTGGCGCTGGCACATGTACGACACCGTGAAGGGGTCTGACTGGCTCGGCGATCAGGACGCGATCGAGTACCTCGTGCGGAACGCGCCCGCGGCGGTCTACGAGTTGGAGCATTGGGGCGTGCCGTTCTCGCGGACCGAGGAAGGCAAGATCTATCAGCGGCCCTTCGGCGGCATGACCACCGATTACGGCAAGGGCACCGCGCAGCGCACCTGCGCCGCGGCGGACCGGACCGGTCACGCCATGCTGCACACGCTTTACGGGCAGGCAGTGAAGAACAAGACTCAGTTCTTCATCGAGTACTTCGCCCTCGACCTGATCATGGACGATGACGGGCGCTGCCGCGGCGTCATCGCCATCGATCAGGCCACCGGCGAGATCCACCGCTTCCGCGCCCAGCAGACCATCCTGGCCACCGGCGGCTACGGCCGTGCCTATTTCTCGGCGACCTCCGCCCATACCTGCACCGGCGACGGCAACGCCATGGTGCTGCGCGCCGGCCTGCCGCTGCAGGACATGGAGTTCGTGCAGTTCCACCCGACCGGCATCTACGGCGCCGGCTGCCTCATTACCGAGGGCGCGCGGGGCGAGGGCGGTTATCTCACCAACTCCGAAGGCGAGCGCTTCATGGAGCGCTACGCCCCTTCCGCCAAGGATCTCGCCTCCCGCGACGTGGTCTCCCGCTCAATGACCATGGAGATCCGTGACGGCCGCGGCGTGGGCAAGAACAAGGATCACATCTTCCTGCACCTCGACCATCTCGATCCGAAGATCCTGCACGAGCGCCTGCCCGGCATCTCGGAAAGCGCCAAGATCTTCGCGGGCGTCGACGTCACCAAGGAGCCGATCCCGGTCCTGCCGACGGTCCATTACAACATGGGCGGCATCCCGACGAACTATCACGGCGAGGTGCTCACCCTGAAGAACGGCGATCCGGATACGGTGGTGCCGGGCCTGATGGCGCTCGGCGAGGCGGCCTGCGTCTCCGTGCACGGCGCCAACCGCCTCGGCTCCAACTCGCTGATCGACCTCGTGGTGTTCGGCCGCGCCGCGGGCCTGCGCTGCGCCGACATCGTCGAGCCGAACGCCCGCCAGCCGGAGCTGCCGCGGGATTCGGCCGAGAAGGCGCTCGGCCGCCTCGACCGCTTCCGCTACGCCGATGGCGGCACGCCGACGGCGGAACTGCGCGACCGGATGCAGCGGACGATGCAGAACAACTGCGCGGTCTTCCGCACCGGCGAGGTGCTGGAAGAGGGCCAGGGCCTGATCCACGATGTCTGGCGCGGCGTCGCCGACGTGAAGGTCTCCGACCGCTCGCTGGTCTGGAACACCGACCTTCTCGAAACGCTCGAATTCGACAACCTGATCGGTCAGGCGGTCGTCACCATGGATTCCGCGGCCAACCGCAAGGAGAGCCGCGGGGCGCATGCCCGCGAGGACTACGCCGAGCGCGACGACAAGGAATGGATGAAGCACACGCTCGCGTGGCTCGATCCGAATGCCCACGCGGTCAATATCGATTACCGCCCGGTGCACACCTACACCATGTCGAACGAGATCCAGTACATCGAGCCGAAGGCACGCGTGTATTGATGTTCGGGCGCTCCGATCTCGGCCATGACTCGCTCGCCGCGGCGGCTGATCCGGGGCCGGTCGATCAAGCGCGCCGCGAGATCGGGAGGATGATCCAGCGCGGGATCGACCGATCGGCACGCGCGGCCACCGAGGGTCGGCTCCGCCTGATCGACTCCAGGGTCGAGTCCGTGCGGTTCCGCCGAGCGGGACCGGGCGAGAGGCCGCCGTCCCGCGCCGAGGCCGAGCGCTTGGTGGCCGACCGGCTCGGCCGCCCATGACGAGTTTTCGAGACGAGCCGTAGCCGGCGCAGGTCACCGCATCTTCGCCGCACCTCAAAGGTACAGGGATATGGCCCAGTTCAACCTTCCCAAGAACTCCCAGCTGACCGAGGGCAAGTCCTGGCCCGCTCCGGACGGCGCCAAGAACGTGCAGGTGTTCCGCATCTACCGCTGGAACCCCGATGACGGGAAGAATCCGCGCATCGACACCTACCGGGTCGATCGCGACGATTGCGGGCCGATGGTGCTCGACGCGCTGCTGTGGATCAAGAACAAGGTCGATCCGACGCTGGTCTTCCGCCGCTCCTGCCGCGAAGGCATCTGCGGCTCCTGCGCCATGAACATCGAGGGCCAGAACGCGCTCGCCTGCACCATGGGCATCGACGAGTGCCGGACTCCCGACAACGCCCTCCCCTTCCTGACCCGCAAGGACAAGGACGGGGCGGTGCGGATCTACCCGCTGCCGCACATGCCGGTCCTCAAGGATCTCGTGCCGGACCTGACGAACTTCTACGCCCAGCACGCCTCGATCGAGCCCTGGCTCCAGACCGAGACGCCCTCCCCCGAGAAGGAGTGGAAGCAGACGCCGGAGGACCGCGCCCGTCTCGACGGCCTCTACGAGTGCATCCTGTGCGCCTGCTGCACCACCTCCTGCCCGAGCTATTGGTGGAACGGCGACAAGTTCCTCGGCCCGGCGGCCCTGCTCCAGGCCTATCGCTGGCTGATCGATTCGCGCGACGAGAACACCGGCGAGCGCCTTGACGCGCTGCATGATCCGTTCCGGCTCTATCGCTGCCATACGATCATGAACTGCGCCAATACCTGCCCGAAGAGCCTCAACCCGGCCAAGGCCATCGCCGAGATCAAGAAGATGATGATCGAGCGCACGGTCTGAGTTTCGGGCCGGACGCCGCCCCACTCTGGCAGATCGCATGGCGGCCTTCAGGGCCTCACCGCGGTCCGCCCGCAGATCCGGGGCCGATTCTCCGGAACCCGGCCGTTTTTCCAGCGCGATCGGCGGTATCGCGCCTCTCGGTCGATTGACCATCGGGTTGGCGCTGTCCCACTTCGATGTTAGGTGTCGGGGCAACGTCTCCGTAGCTCAGCCGGACAGAGCACAGGTTTCCTAAACCTGGGGTCGGAGGTTCGATTCCTCCCGGGGACGCCATCCCCCACCCTCGGCCTCTCTCCGTGCAACCCGCGGACAGCTCGGCCGTTGGTCCGCCGATCCGGCACCGTCTTGCGTTGCCGTCCAGGGCGGGCATGAGCAACGACACCGACACCAACTCGACGGAAACCCACCACGTCACCTTCCTCGGGCGCGGATTGGCTCTCCGCTCGTCCGATCGATTGACGCTCCTGATTTGTCCCCTCTGCTCGCAGCGCAATGGGGCGCGGATCGCCGCCCTCGGCACCTGCGTCTGGTGCGGTTACGAGCCGTCGCCGCGCGACGAAGAACCGGTGACAATGGCCCACACATGTGGAGAGGCGACCACCATCATTTAACAAATGAGATTTTCTGTGGGTGTTGTTCCCTAGGCCACTTCCCAGGCTTGCGCCCCGGTCCGATTCGTTCGAACCAGATTGCGAGGGTAGGGCCGTGCGGGACGATTATGGCAGGGCAGAAGACCGATGAGCGCGACATCATTCTGGGTCGGCGCATCGCTGAGCAACGCAAGCGGTCGCGGCTGACCCAGCGAGCCGTGGCCGACAGCTTCGGGATGTCGGCGGCGCAGCTTCAGAAATACGAGAAGGGCGTCAACCGGATCAGCGCGATCCATCTCGCCATCCTCAGCCGCATGACCGGCACGCCCGTGTCCGACTTTCTCGATGGCATCCCCCACCCCGACCAGTCCTACGAGCGCGGCTTCTGCGAGGCGCCGCAGCAAGCTCTGGTGGCCGATCCCTGGTCGAATCTCGCCCGCGCCTTCGCTCGGCAGGTTTCGGAGAGTTTCAGCGAGGATCAGCGGCGGGAATTGTCGGCCGCGATCGAGGCGTTCGGTCGCGAGTTGAGGAGCTGAAGCGACCCGTCCGGCGTGGCGTTCGTTATAACGGACGTTTCCGGCATGACGGGTTGACCGTCCTGAACGGCGGTGCGACAAGCCGAGCTCCTTAATGACCGGGTCAAGCGCCGCCGCCAAGGCACGCGCCCGGCGCTCGGGGGTTCCGTCCGATGCCGCGCTCAGACTTCCTGTTCACCAGCGAATCCGTGTCCGAAGGCCACCCCGACAAGGTGAGCGATCGCATCTCGGACACCGTGGTCGATGCCTACATCGCCGCGATGCCGGAGGCCCGGCTCGGCGTCGAGACGCTGACGACCACGAACCGCGTCGTCATCGCCGGTGAGGTGCGCGGCCCCGATTCCGTGACCTTCAAGGACTTGGAAGAGCTGACGCGCGAGGCCGTGAAGGACATCGGCTACGAGCAGTCCGGTTTCCATTGGAAGAACAACGACGTCGCGATCTATCTGCACGCGCAGTCGGCCGACATCGCCCAGGGCGTGGACGCTGCAGGCAACAAGGACGAGGGCGCGGGCGACCAGGGCATCATGTTCGGCTATGCCGCCGACGAGACCCCGGCCCTGATGCCGGCCCCGATCTACTACGCCCACAAGATCCTCAAAGACCTCGCCGATGCCCGCAAGGCCCAGCAGGGCGACGCCGCCAAGCTCGGTCCCGATGCCAAGAGCCAAGTGACGGTCCGCTACGCCAACGGCCGCCCGGTCGAGGCGACCCAGATCGTGCTCTCGACCCAGCACCTCGACGAGTCCCTCGACTCGGCCGACGTCCGCGCGATCGTCGAGCCCTATATCCGCGCGGCCCTGCCGCAGGATTGGGTGACCGAGAAGACGGTGTGGCACGTCAACCCGACCGGCAAGTTCGTGATCGGCGGCCCCGACGGCGATGCCGGCCTCACCGGCCGCAAGATCATCGTCGACACCTATGGCGGCGCGGCGCCTCACGGCGGCGGCGCCTTCTCGGGCAAGGATCCGACCAAGGTCGATCGCTCGGCGGCCTACGCGGCCCGCTATCTCGCCAAGAACGTGGTCGCTGCCGGCCTCGCCCGCCGCGCCACGATCCAGCTCTCCTACGCCATCGGCGTCGCCAAGCCCCTGTCGATCTATGTCGATCTGCACGGCACCGGCACCGTTGACGAAGCCAAGCTCGAGTCGGTCCTGATGGATGCCCTCGATCTGTCGCCCCGCGGAATCCGCACGGCGCTTCAGCTCAACAAGCCGATCTACGCCCGCACCTCGGCCTACGGCCATTTCGGCCGCGAGCCGGATGCCGATGGCGGCTTCTCCTGGGAGAAGACCGACCTCGCCGACAAGCTGAAGTCGGCCTTCTGATCCTGATCCGCCATGGAGAGGGATGAGACCATCCCTCCCGGGGCGGGTGGGACCGACGAGCGGGCCTTCTACGGGCGCCGCAAGGGCAAACGGCTGCGGCCGGGTCAGGAGCAGCGCCTCGACGCGCTGCTTCCGGAACTGCGCGTCGCGATCCCGGAGAACGGTGCCCCTCTCGATCCCCCTGCCCTGTTCCCGGTTCCGGTGAACGAGGTCTGGCTGGAGATCGGCTTCGGCGGCGGCGAGCATCTCGCCGCCCAGGCGACTGCCCATCCGAGTGCCGGCATCATCGGCTGCGAGCCCTTCGTCAACGGCGTGGTCAAGCTGCTGCGCGCCGTGGACGATGGCGGCCTTCGCAATGTCCGCGTCTGGGACGAGGACGCGACGGCCCTGCTCGCCGCCCTGCCGGATGCCTCGCTGGCGCGGGTCTATCTGCTCTATCCCGATCCCTGGCCGAAGCGCCGCCAGCGCAAGCGCCGCTTCGTTTCCGACGCGTCGCTGGCCGAGATCGCCCGCGTGCTGCGACCCGGCGGATATTTCCGTTTCGCCTCCGATATCGACGATTACGTGGGCTGGACGCTGGTGCGGGCGGCCCGCTGCCCGTCATTGCGCTGGACCGCGCGTCAGGCCGACGACTGGCGCAAGCCCTTCCCCGGCTGGCCCGGCACCCGCTACGAGACCAAGGCGCTCGCGGCCGGTCGCCTGCCGAGCTACCTCACCTTCGAGCGCATCGAAGCGTCGTCCGGCCGATAAAGCCCGGCTGACACCTTGCCGAGGCGCCCTCCCCGCACCATCACCGTCACGCTTCGACTTGCGCTGAATCGGACGCTCCTGCGCGTTCGGTGGGGGCCTTGCACGGGCAGGCGCGCCCTATCTACCGGGTGCGGGACGAAAACCACGCGAGGACGACCGAGATGAACGCGCTGAACGCCCTCTTCGCCGAGCACGAGCAGGCGGTCTGGCTCGATTTCGTGGCCCGCGGCTTCGTCGCGAAAGGCGAGTTGCAGGCCCTGGTGGAGCGTGACGACTTGCGCGGCGTCACGTCCAACCCCTCGATCTTCGAGAAGGCGATCGGTCACTCGACGGAGTACGACGACAGCCTCAAGGCCGTCCTCGACCAGGGCGACGCCCGGGTCATCGATCTCTACGAGGGGCTGGCCATCGCCGACATCCAGGCGGCGGCCGACGTGCTGCGCCGGGTCTACGACACGAGCGACGGCGCCGACGGCTATGTCAGCCTCGAAGTCTCCCCCTACCTCGCCCTCGATACCGAGGAGACGCTCGCCGAGGCCCGCCGTCTCCACAAGGCGGTCGCGCGCGACAACCTGATGGTGAAGGTGCCGGCGACCCCTGCGGGCCTTCCGGCCATTCGCCAGCTCACGGCTGAGGGGATCTCCGTCAACATCACCCTGCTGTTCTCGCAGAGCGTCTACGAGGAGGTCGCCCACGCCTTCATCGATGGGTTGACCGAGTTCGGCGCGAAGGGCGGCGATGTGTCGAAGGTCGCCTCCGTCGCGAGCTTCTTCATCAGCCGCATCGACAGCCTCGTCGACAAGAAGCTGGACGAAGTCGGCGGCTATGAAGACCTGAAGGGCAAGGTCGCGATCGCCAACGCCAAGCTCGCCTATCAGCGCTACAAGCGGGTTTTCTCAGGACCGAAATGGGAGGCCTTGGAAGCCAAGGGTGCCAAGGCGCAGCGCCTGCTCTGGGCCTCCACGGGGACCAAGAACAAGGCCTATTCCGACGTCCTCTATGTCGAGGAGCTGATCGGCAGGAACACCGTCAACACCATGCCGCCGGCCACGATGGACGCGTTCCGCGACCATGGGAAGGTGCGCGCGTCGTTGGAAGAGAACGTCGATCAGGCACAGGCCGTGATGGAGCGGCTGGCGCAGGCCGGCATCGACATCGAGGCGGTGGCGCGTCAGCTGGTGGAAGAGGGCGTGCAGCTCTTCGTCGATGCCGCCGATGCCTTGCTCGGCGCGGTCGCGGGCAAGCGCGTGGCCTTCCTCGGGCATCGCCTCAATGCCCAATCCTTCAAGCTCGGGGACGCGTTGCAGGCGGCCACCGACAAGGCCGTCGAATCCTGGCGCGCCAGCGGCGCGATCCGGCGTCTTTGGGCGCATGACAGCACCGTCTGGACCGGCCGCGACGAGGCGAAGTGGCTCGGCTGGCTGCGCATCGTCGAGGATGAGCTGGAGAAGGTGGCGCTCTACGAGGGCTTTGCCGAGGAGGTTCGCTCTGAGGGTTTCACCGACGCGGTGGTGCTCGGCATGGGCGGCTCCAGCCTGGGCCCAGAGGTGATCGCGGCGACCTACGGCCATCGTGAGGGGTTTCCGAAACTCCGCATCCTCGACTCGACCGATCCGGACGAGGTGCGCGCCGTCGAGGCGGCGGTGAACCTGCCGACGACGCTCTTCATCGTCGCCTCCAAATCCGGCTCGACGCTCGAGCCCAATGTCTTCCGTGATTACTTCCTCGGCCGAATGAAGGACGTCGTCGGCGCCGACAAGGCAGGTCGCCACTTCGTTGCCGTCACCGATCCGGGCTCGGCCATGGAGAAGGCCGCCCAGGACGATGGCTTCCGCAAGATCTTCCTCGGCGTGCCGCAGATCGGCGGGCGCTACTCGGTGCTGTCGGCATTCGGCCTCGTGCCGGCGGCGGTGGCGGGCGTCGAGATCCGCGAATTCCTCGATTCCGCCCGGATGATGGTTCGGTCCTGCGGACCGGCGGTGCCGCCTGCGGCCAATCCGGGCGTGCGGTTGGGAGCGGCCATGGGCGCGGCGGCCAAGGAATTCGGTCGCGACAAGATCACCTTCATCGCCTCGCCCGGCATCGACACCTTCGGCACCTGGGCGGAGCAGCTGATTGCCGAGTCGACCGGCAAGGAGGGGTACGGCATCATCCCGGTCGAGGGTGAGCCCGTCGGCGTGCCCGCGGTCTACGGCGAGGATCGCCTGTTCGTGTATCTGCGCCTGACCGGTCGGGCCGACCCGCGGCAGGACGAAGCGGTGAAGGTTCTCGAGAGCGACGCGCAGCCGGTGGTGCGCATCGACCTCGAGAAGGTCGAGCAGCTGCCGCAGGAATTCTTCCGCTTCGAGATCGCTACCGCCGTGGCGGGGGCCGTGCTCGGCATCAATCCGTTCGACCAGCCCGATGTCGAGGCCAGTAAGATCGAGACCAAGAAGCTGTTCGCGAGCGCCGAGGAGACCGGCGCACTGCCGGCCGAGACGCCGATCTTCGAGGACGATACGGTCGCGCTCTATGCCGATCCGGCCAATGCCGAAGCCCTGCGCCAGGGCGACAGCGTCGTGGCCATCGTGGCGGCCCATCTCGGCCGGGTGAAGGCGGGCGACTACGTCGCGGTCTTGGCTTATGTCGAGCGCAACGAGACCCATCATGCGACGCTGCAGGAAGCGCGTCTCGCCTTGCGCGATGCCCGGCAGGTGGCGACCTGCCTGGAATTCGGCCCGCGTTTCCTCCACTCCACAGGGCAGGCCTACAAGGGCGGACCAGCCTCCGGCGTGTTCCTGCAGATCACCGCCGACCCGTCGGACGACCTCGCGATTCCCGGCCGTAAGCTTGGTTTCAAGACGGTGATCGCGGCGCAGGCACGCGGCGATTTCGCCGTGCTCTCGGAGCGCAAGCGGCGGGCTCTACGGATCCACTTGAAGGGCGGCGACGTTCCCGCGGGCGTGAAGCGTGTCGCGGCTGCCATCAAGGGCGCCATCGTTTCGTAACGGGATCCCGAAGGGATCATCCCTTCGGCGGGGCGGGGGAAGCGCCCCGTCGACATGAGAAAGGGCGGCGCCGCGCGCCGCCCTTTCTCATGTTCGCCTCGCTCAGTGCGTCGTCAGCGGCCCCGGGATCGCGGCTTCGGCCTTGACCAGCAGGCGCTCCTCGTGGCGCTTCATGAAGAGCCACAGGGCCAGACCGCCGAAGATCACGAAAGCCAGGAGGCCGAGGCCCACGGGCCCGACGATGTGCTCGATGGAGCGCCCGCACCAATAGGCGCCGAAGCCCATGATCGAAGCCCAGGCGATGCCGCCGAGGCCGTTGAACACGAAGAAGCGGCGGGCATCGAGCTTGTTGACGCCCGCCAGCACCGCCGCATAGGCGCGCAGCATCGCGGTGAAGCGGCCGAAGAACACGATCTTCCCGCCATGCTCGCGGAACAGGTACTGCCCGAGCTTCAGCCGCCCGTGGTCGAGGGCGATGAGGTGGCCGTAGCGGATGAGCAGCGGCATGCCCCAGCGTCGTCCGACCCAGTAGCCCAGATTGTCGCCCAGGATCGCGGCCGCCGCGGCGGCAGCCACCACGAGGACGATGTTCAATCCGCCTGTGCTGCCGGCATAGACCGCCGAGGTGATCAGGATCGTTTCACCCGGAAGCGGCACGCCCGCACTTTCCAGGGTGATGATGACGAAGATGGCGAGGTAGCCGTAATGCGCGATCAGATCGCCGATCGGCAGCCCCTGCAAGAAGGACATGGAATAATTCACTCCGCGAGTCGTGCGGAGCAATGTGGTGATGAACGTGGCCGCAACAGGGCGCGCCGATACACCCGTAAATTAGACCTCGGCAGACGAGGAAAGCGGCGCCGAGGCCGAATCCTGATGCGGGTCGAGGCTGGCCTCGTGCGGGCCCTGCGACGTTGCGAAAATCTGGTCCCCCGGAAGCGGGAACAGCCGGGCCAGTCCCTCCGACACGCCGAAGAGCAGCGGATTGGCTGTGGGGCCGAAACCCGGAGGGATGAGGAGGACGGTATCGATCATGATGTCACCGGTGCCGGCCCCCCACACGATGGGGCTCAAGGGAGGCTCGCGCGGCGTCCGGCACCCGTTCCCACGGGAGCGGTCGTCGGACGCTATCAGAGATCAGTCAATCCGCGACCCTTGTTTCGGTTGCATCGCTTCGATCAATCCGGTGCTGCCCGGCACCTGTTCACGGTGTTTGGCTCTCTCGCCGCCCGTCCTCTGACCCTCGAACGCCGTCGCCCCGCTCGTGAGATGGTTGGAACGACGGCCCTGTCGCCCGATCAATTGGCCTTCAGGAAGCGCTCGACGCTGCCGCCGAGGCTGGTGGAATGGTCGGCCAGGTTGTCGGCGATGCCGCGCACCGATTCCGCGAATTGCCCCGTGGCGTTGGCCGCCGCCGAGACGCCGCCGATATTGCTCGACATCTCGTGGGTGGACGCCGCCTGTTCCTCCACGGCGCTCGCCATGGCGACGGTCAGGTTCGACAATTCGGATACGGCGGCGGTGATGCCGCCGATGGCGTCGACCGCTTCGCCCGTCGCGCTCTGGATGGCCGCGATCTGCCCGGTGATCTCGCCGGTCGCCCGAGCCGTCTGCTCCGCGAGCGCCTTCACCTCGGTCGCCACCACCGCGAAGCCGCGGCCGGCCGCCCCGGCGCGGGCCGCCTCGATCGTCGCATTCAGCGCCAGAAGGTTGGTCTGGTCGGCGATCGACTTGATCATGGCCACCACCGCATCGACCTTGCGGGCGCTCTCCGCCAGCATCCGCACCGTTGTGTCGGTGGCCTCGGCCTGGCTGGCGATGCGCTTGGCCCGCTCAGACACGCTGCCGACCTGGCCCGAAATCTCCTGAATCGAAGCCGTCATCTGCTCCGAGCCGGCGGCGACGGAGGAGGCACGGTAGCGCGCCTCATCCGCCGAGCGTGTCAGACCCTCGGCGGAACGCTGCATCTCGCCGACCGCCGCGCCGACGGCCTCGACGACGCGTTTCACCTCGGCCGCCATCTGAACTTCCGCCGTCACCACCGCCCAGGTCAGCATCGGCCCGATGTAGCGGCCGTCCGGCCCGTTGATCGCGGACACGCGCAGATCGAGCGTCTCGGGGCCGACCTTGATCTTGGCCCGGTGCGGCAGGCGGCTCGCATCCGCCAGAAGCGAGCGCTGGTGCTGCGGGTTCTTGTGGAACACGTCGAACGACGTGCCCAGCATCTGCGACACCTTGATCGGCAAGTGTTGCTCGATCGAGCCGAGCGTCGTCTGCGAAGTCTTGTTCAGATAGTTGATCTTGAAGGCGTCGTTGGGATCGGCGGTCATGACGGCGATGGGCATGCCGTCGATCATCGTCATGAGCCGGCTGGTCTCGTTCTTCTTGACGGTGATGTCGGCGGCGAACTTGACCACCCGCTCCGGCTTGCCGGAGGCGTCGAGGATCGCGTTGTAGGTCGCCTGCAGCCAAACCCGCCGACCGTTCCGATCCACCCGGGCGAATTCGCCCGACGCGTACTCGCCGCTGCGCAGCCTCGCCCAGAAGGCGGCGTAATCGGCGCTCGCGACGTAATCCGCGTCGCAGAACATCCGGTGATGCTGGCCCAGAATCTCGTCGAGTCGGTAGCCGACCACCGACAGGAAGTTCCGGTTGGCGTTCAGGACCGTCCCGTCCATCGCGAATTCGACGGTGGCGAGCGATCGATCAAGCGCATCGAGCTTTGCCTGTGCTGCATTGTGGACAGACTTTCGAAACATTCGCTTCGCCCCCGCCTCAGCGAACCTTCGTATTCACTGACGAAGTGATCGCCATCCAAGCCAGTACGAGCGTAACCGCCGGCTATTTCTTGGATCCGGTCGATGTCCCTCGCAGGCTCACGAATATTTTATCGCGCAAGTTAACGAGCGGTTAAGAATGATGACGCTGGGCGGAAAAGGAATATTGCATTTTCCGCTAGGTTGCGGCGGCGTTGCGATGACGGTCTTGTCTTGGGGAGAGCGTGGCGCCGTCGGCATCGCCGGGACGGGGCGATGCCGGGATCGGGTGCCGGATCCCGGTATGTTGGACGGCCGGGCCGCCGCTTCGAGATCAGGAGATCCGGGTTCGCCGCGTGGGATCGACAGGCGCGACGGGGCACGCCCCCGCCGCTGCATCATGCACCATGGGGAGCGTGGAGCCGATCCAGCGGCACCGGCGCCGCGTGCGGCCGAGATCCGAGCATCGCGTCGATCAAAGCCAGCACCTCGGTCCGCCCGACATTCGCCGCCGGTTCGAACGGGGTCCAAGTCTGGGTGAAATCGAGTCGTTCGAAGACGTCGCGGTAACGGCGCAATTCGCTCACGGTGAGGGGTACGCCGCGCACGAACGCCTTGTGGGCCGAGATCGTCGTCGCCTTCCGGAAATTCTCGGGATCGAGTTCGAATTTGAGCGCATCGCCGCAGAAGCAGATCTTTCGCTTGCGGTCGAACAGCACGGCGTGGCCGTCGAAGTGACCGGCGGTGCGATGCAGTTCCAGCCCCGGCAAGGGTTCGAGAAAGTCGTCGTAGGGCCAGGAAACCTGAAGTGCCGCGCTCCAGGTAAAGTCGGCGGCCGGCAGGCAGAGCTCCGGATCGAACCGGTCCTGCAACTGGACCAGCGCACCGTAGGAATGGGGATGCGAGGCGGAGAGTACCTTCATTCCGCCGAGCCGCTCGATCTGGTCGAGCGCGTCCGCGCTGAAGACCGGGCAGCCCTCGAAGCCCATATTCCCGTGTTCGGTCTGGACGAGATAGGCGCTCGGGCCGATGCCGGAGACCGGCTCGTTCCAGAACCGCCAGACGCCGGGTTCCAATTCCTGCCAATGGCAGGGAAAGGCTTCCTGCGCCTCGCGCTCGGAGCGGAAGCGCCACCCGTCCTGCGGTACGACGTGGCGCGCATCGAGACACATCGGGCAGGAAGGCGGCGGCGCGAAGTGGCGCTGCCAGAATCCGCAATTGTCGCAGGTATAGGCGGGAAGCTGCAGCGCGCCCGCGAAGGGCAGGTAACCGGGCACGGGCGATCCTGTCCGTGAAAAAGGGAACGGCCGGAAGCTAGGGCTCCCGGCCGTCTTCGCATCCCCTCCGGCGCAAAAGGTCAGCCGTGTGCGGGCGTTCCGTGTGGCTCGGGCGCGTGGTCGCCCGACTTGCCGCGCTTCTTGCCGATCCAGATCACGATCTTGCGGATCACGACGTAGAAGACCGGGGTGAGGAACAGACCGAAGAAGGTCGCTCCGATCATGCCGAAGAACACGGCGGTGCCGAGTGCCTGGCGCATCTCGGCACCGGGACCGGTGGCGATGACGAGCGGCAGCACGCCCAGGATGAAGGCGAAGGCCGTCATCAGGATCGGGCGCAGGCGAAGCCGGCAGGCCTGCACCGCGGCCTCGACCGGCCCCTTGTGCTCGCCCTCCTCGATGTCGTGGGCGAATTCCACGATCAGGATCGCGTTCTTGGCCGCCAAGCCGATCAGCACGATCAGTCCGATCTGGGTCAGGATGTTGTTGTCCTGCCCCCGCAACTGCACCCCGAACAGGGCCGCGAGCACGCCGGTCGGCACCACGAGAAGGATCGCCAGCGGCAAGGCCCAGGATTCGTACTGCGCCGCGAGCACGAGGAAGACGAGGAGCACGCCCAGCGCGAAGACGTAGATGGCGGTGCCGCCCGCGGCCTTCTGCTGATAGGCGATCTCGGTCCAGTCGTAGGCGTAGCCTTCGGGCAGGGCCTGCTTGGCGATCGCCTCCATGGAATCGAGCGCCTGGCCGGTCGAGATGCCGGGTTGCGCCACGCCTTGCACCGGCACCGAGTAGTAGAGGTTGAACCGCTGCACGATCTGCGGGCCGGTGATCTCGCGGATCGAGGCGAGCGTCCCCAACGGCACCAGGGCGCCCGTCGAGGAGCGGACCTTGAGCTGCTCGATGTCGCGTTTCGACATGCGGTAGACCGCATCACCCTGCACGCGCACCTGATAGATGCGGCCCAGCGTGTTGAAGTCGTTGACGTACGTGCCGCCGAGCGCCGCCTGCACCGTCGAGAAGACGTTGGCGAGGGGCACGTTGAGCATGCGGGCGACGGTGCGGTCGATGTCGAGATAGAGCTGGGGCGTGTCGTTGCCGAAGGTCGTGAAGACCCGGGTCACGTCCTTGCTCTGATTGGCCTGACCGATCACCTCGCCGGCGGCGGCCAGCAGCGGGCCGATCGCCGAGGATTGGCGGCTCTCGATCTGCATCTTGAAACCGCCGCCCTGGCCCAGTCCTCGCACCGGTGGAGGCGGGATCACGATGACGCGCGCCTCCTGGATGCCGGAGGTGGCCTTGAGCACGTCGCCGGTGATGACCGCGGCGCTGCGCCCCGCCGCGGCCCGTTCCTTGGCGCCCTTGAGCGTCAGGAACATCACCGCCGCGTTGGTGGTGTTGGTGAAGGTCGCGCCGTCGAAGCCGGCGATGATGACGGTGTTGGTCACGCCATCGACGCCGCGGGCGATCTCGGCGGCCCGGTTCACCACGGCGGTGGTGCGGTCGAGCGAGGAGCCTGCGGGCAGCTGCACAACGCCGATCAGGTAGCCCTGGTCCTGGTCCGGAATGAAGCCCGTGGGCGTGGTCCGGGCGAGGTGCAGGGTTCCGGCGATGACCCCCGCATAGAGGATCAGCATGGCGATGACGCCGATCGCGGTGCTGGTGAGGAACCGGATGGCGTGGCCGTAGCCGTTCGACAGCTTGTCGAAACCGCGATTGAACAGGTCGGCGAGCCAGTTGATGAAGCGGGTGAGGAAGAATTTCGGCTTCTGATGGGCGTGATGCGGCTTGAGCAGCAGCTTGCAGAGGGCGGGCGAGAGCGTCAGCGAGTTGAAGGCCGAGATGATGGTCGAGGCCGCGATCGTGAGCGCGAACTGCTTGTAAAACTGGCCCGAAATGCCGGGGATGAAGGCGGTCGGGATGAACACCGCCGCCAGAACCAGGGCGATGGCGATGACCGCCGAGCCGACCTCGTCCATGGTCTTGTGGGCGGCCTCGCCCGGCGAGAGCCCCTCGGCCATGTTGCGCTCGACGTTCTCCACCACCACGATGGCGTCGTCGACGACGATACCGATGGCGAGCACGAGCCCGAACAGGGTCAGGTTGTTGAGCGAGAAGCCGAGCGCCGACATCACCGCGAAGGTGCCGACCAGCGAGACGGGAATCGCGATGACCGGAATGAGCGCCGTGCGCCAGCTCTGGAGGAACACCAGCACCACGATGACGACGAGGAGGACGGCCTCGAACAGCGTCTTGTAGACCTCGTGGATCGATTCCTCGATGAACTCGGTCGGATTATAGGCGATGCGGTACTCGACGTCCGGCGGGAAGTTCTTCTTCAACTGCTCCATCGTCGCCTTCACGGAGGCGGCGGCGTCGAGGGCGTTGGTGCCCGGCCGCTGGAACGCGCCGATGCCGACCGCGGGCGTCGCGTTGAGGAAGGAGTTCGTGGTGTAGTCCTTCTGGCCCATCTCGACGCGGGCGATGTCGCGCACGCGCACGAGGCGGCCCTGGCTCGCCTTGACGATGACGTCCGCGAACTCCTCCGGCGACTGGAAGCGCCCCTGCGACTGCACCACGAGCTGGAAGGCGGCGCCGGGCGCTGCGGGCGGACCGTTGAGCTGGCCGGCGGCGACCTGGACGTTCTGCTCCTGCAAAGCGGTGGTGACGTCGGTCGTGGTCAGCCCGTAGGCCGCCATCTTCTGGGGATCGAGCCAGATCCGCTCCGCGTACTCGTTGCCGCCGAAGATCGAGATGTCGCCGACGCCATCGAGGCGCAGCATCTCGTCGCGAATGTTGAGGTAGATGTAGTTGGCGAGGTAATTCTGGTCGTAGGTCTTGTTCGGCGAGAGCAGGTGCACGACCAGCATCAGGTCGGGCGAGGCCTTGCGGACGATGACGCCGAGGTTGCGCACGTCCGGCGGAAGGCGCGGCTGGGCGACCGAGAGACGGTTCTGCACCAGCACGTTGGCGATATCGAGGTTGGTGCCGACCTTGAAGGTGACGGTGAGCAGCATCGCGCCGTCGTTGGTCGACAGCGACGTCATGTAGAGCATGTTGTCGACGCCGTTGATCTCCTGCTCGAGGGGCGTCGCGATGGTCGCCGCCACCGTTTCGGCGTTGGCGCCGGGGAAGCTCGCACGCACCGTCACGGTCGGCGGCACGATCTCGGGATATTGCGAGACGGGCAGCTTCTCGTAGGCGACGAAGCCGATGATCAGGAAGATGATCGACGTCACCGAAGCGAAGATCGGCCGGTCGACGAAGAAGTGAGCGAAACGCATCGGTCAAACCTCTGGCCGCCGGGAAGCGCGCGTCACGCGCCCGCGGGCGGCTTGCCGTCCTCGTCCAGGCCGGCGCCGGTCGGCGTCGACACGAATTTTTTCTCCGCTGCCCACGCCCCTCAACGCGGAACGGCGCTTCGTCAGCCCTTGGTCGGCGGCAGCTGCGTCGTCTCGGGCTTGACCTGGGCGCCGGGGCGGACCTTGGCGACGCCGTTGATCACCACGCTCTCGTCCCCCTTCAGACCCTCGCGGACGACGCGATAGCCATCGACCAGCGGGCCGAGCTTGACGGTCTTGGCCGCGACCTTGTCGCCCTCGCCGAGCACGTAGACGATGCGCTTGTCCTGGTTGGCCGAGACCGCCTCGTCGGGGATCAGGATGCCCTGGTAGGGCTTGGTCGCCGGCATCGAGACGATGCCGAACAGGCCCGGCTTGATGAAACCGTCGGGATTCTCGACGGTCGCGCGCAGCAGCACCGTGCCGGTGGCGTTGTCGACGCGGTTGTCGACAAAGTCGAGCGTGCCCTTGCGGGTCGGCTTCTCTTCGCCCGAGAGCGCGATCCGGATCGGCGCGCCCTTGCCGCGCTGGGTCTGGCCCATGCCGATCCCCAGCGTGCCCTGGTATTTCAGGAACGACTTCTCATCGACCGTGTAGCCGAAATAGATCGGGTCGAGGGACACGATCGTGGTCAGCATGGTCTGATCGGTGATGACGATGTTGCCCTCGGTGACGAGACGCTGGCTGATGCGTCCGTTGACCGGGGATTTCACCTCGGTGAAGTCGTAGTTGAGTTGGGCGTTGCGCAGCGCCGCCTCCGCGCTGTCCACATCGGCCTGCGCGGTCTGCGATGCTTGGCGGCGCTGGTCGGTGACCTGCTCGGAGATGTTGCCGCCCTTCGAGAGCACTTGCGCGCGTTCCAGATCGGTCTGGGTGAAGGCGAGCCGGGCCTTGGCCGAGGTGAGCGCGGCCTGGGCCTGCTCCAGGGCCGCCTTGTAGGGGCGACGGTCGATGAGGAAGAGCACGTCGCCCTTCTTCACGTTGGCGCCGTCCTGGAACAGGATCTTGTCGAGATAGCCGGTGACGCGCGCCCGGACCTCGACGAACTCGATCGGATCGAAGCGGCCGGTATATTGATCCTGCTCGACGATCTCCTTCACGACGGGCTTGGCCACGGTCACGCCCGGAGGTGGCGCACCGGGAGCCTGCGCAGCGGCACCGCCGGGGCCCATCAGGGCGGCGGCGATCAGCGGCGAGAGGAGAAGGAGAGGCCGGAGGCTGCGCATCATTCGGTTCCCTGCACGTCGCGGCCTAATCCGTGCGGTGAAGGATCGGGCGTGCGCTCGCGCACATGCCATTCACTTTTCGTTCATCGATCAGCGTATCCGGACCGATAAGGACGTCATGCCTCAACCGGTTCGCCGGCGGCGTACCAGTCCTTGAAGGCGCCGGCATAATGTTCGGTGATGTCGAGCCCCGCGCCCTGGGCCGCGGCAAGCGCATTCACCGAGCGGACGCCGGAGGCGCAGGAGAAGACCGGCCGTCGGCCATCCGCCTCGACCAGGGCCTTGAGGGCATCCGGGTCGAACGTCGAGAGCGGAAACGAGACCGAGCCCGGGATGTGGCCACGGGCAAATTCGTAATCCTCCCGCACGTCGATGAGAAGCATCGAGCCATCCGCGAGGCCCCGCTTGACCGTATCCCGGTCGAGATCGACCACCGTCATCGCAGCAAGACTTTCGAGAAAAGGACAGCGCCGCACCGGCTGCGAGGCGCCGATGCACGCAATCAGGAGAAGAGGACCGACTTCTAGAGCCGATCCCGGCTCGGTGGCAATCATAGGGGAGCGCCGACGGCTCCCCCTCATCCTTCGGGCAGCGTGGCGAGCGCGGCCTCGGCCCGCTCGAAATGCGCCGCCCAGGTCGGTGCCGCGTAACCGGTGAGCCGCCCACGCAACTCCGCCCGCAATCGCGAGCCGGGCTCCGCGAGCGCGCGCACGGCGTGCATCCAGCCGGGTCCGTCGAGGGGATCGAGGAAATGGGCGAAATCTCCGCCGATCTCCCGGTGGACCGGGATGTCGGAGGCGACCACCGGCAGGCCGCTCGCCGCCGCCTCGACCACCGGCAGCCCATAACCCTCGATGAAGGAGGGCATCAGCAGGGCCGTGGCCTCCCGCATCAGCCGGGCGAGGCCGTGGGTGGTGAGGCCGACAACCTCGGTGACATGCGCGCGGATCGCCGGGCAGCGATCGAGCATGTCCGCGACATTCTCGATTTCCCAGCCGCGCCGACCCACGAGAACGAGGCGCGGAGTCTCGTCTCCCAGTCGCTCGGCAAGGTCGCGCCAGAGATTGAGAAGCAGGAGGTGGTTCTTGCGCGGCTCGATGGTGCCGCAGACGAGGAAGAACGGGCGACGGACCGGCCCCGCTTCATCCGCTGCGGCCGAAAAGATGGGCTCCACACCGAGCGGCGCCACCGTCAGCGGCTTGCGACCTAGACCGCGCGACACCGCGTGACGGGAGAACCGCTCGCCGACATCGGCGGAGTTGACGATGACATGGGCAGCATGGCGCGCGACCGTCTCCATGCGGATCTCGTGCCGCATCGCCTCACCGGGACGCCCGTATTCGGGGTGCGAGATCGGGATCAGGTCGTGGACGAAGAAGACCGGCTGCACGTCGCGTCGGCCGTAGAGCCAATCGAAACGGCCCGGCCGGTCGAGCCGAAGATGCGAGGTGTGCAGGTAGATCGTTCCCTGCGGCAGGCGGTCCGGTCCGGCGGCGCGCCAGGCGCGCAGAGCCGTCTCGGCCTGAACACGACGGCGGTGCCAGGAGGCTGCCCGCTTCTCCTTCGGCCGCCTCCCCTGCCCGAACCGGGCGGCATCTCCGCCTTCGAGATGATCGCTGAGGGCGCGATAGACCGGATCGTCCTCCGCCGCGACATCCTCGACCCAGCCGGCCGCCACAGCCTCGACGATCGACAGGGCCGCATCGCGTTCGAGAATTTTCGGGCCGAATTCCGTGGAAACGAGGCCGAACCGGTCGCTGCCCCCTCCGGCGTGGCCGAGCATGTGCCGGGCATAGGCGAGATCGACCCGGTCGATCCCGGTCGGACTACTGTGGCGCAGGCGGGTGATGAGGCGGGTCAGGTCAACGGCGACGGGGCGCGCGGGCATGGGGTCTCGGGGCTCGACCGTCGATGAAACCGGCGATGCCGTGCCGAACCGCTTCAGGGTCGATCCCGGCCTGCTCCCGAAGGAGCCCGGAAGCACCCCTTAAAGCGCTTTGCAATGATAGGCGACCGTTCACCGATGCCGTCGCATCCACCCGCCGTCTCGGATGACCGGTCGGCACGCTCCGCACCGGGCCCGGCCCTCGGACGTTGCCGGCGACCGGGGACGCGATCCGGAGAAACCGATGCCGGTTCGTCTCATCGCGCGACACGCCTCCAGGGGTGGACCACCGTCCCGGCGCATTCAATCGAATACGGCTAGTGTCGTATCGACTTCGCCGGTTGCGAACGGCTCGCGATTTCTCGGGCGACTTCGAGGAGAACGACGTCCACGAGATCGCGCAGCTTGGGATTTCCGCTCGCGTCGATGGCCCGCCGGGCTGCGATCAGCAAATCCGCCGCCTCGTCGATGGCCGCTCCGGCGACGTCATCGGGGAAGCCGAGCAGCGCGCGGGCCTCGGCCCCGATTTCGGCGGCGTCCAGAAGGGTCCCCTCCCCCCGAACGGTTCGACCGAGCGGATCGCGCAGGATCCGGCCGCGGCACAACAGCCGTCGCGGGCGCGACGGACCGGCAGCGCGCAACTCGATCAGGACATCGTCCCCTTCTGCCTCTGCCCGGCGCAACTCCCCGAGGAAGCGCTCGACATCCGCTTCCTCGAGCCCGGCCGTAGCCCGCTCGCAGGACAACGGATCACCGGCCAATCCGGGATCGCCTGCCAACAGAGCGGCCGCGCCCCCGTCAAGGACGAAGCGGCCCGAGAAGGGATCCCATTCCCAGGTCCCCACCACGCCCGTTTCGGCCAGGGTTCTGACGAGCCCCGGTGTCGCGCTGGGTGCTGCAACACTGCGTCTTCGTTTCACGTTCGGTCCCCCCGCGCAGCATGCGTCAGGAATATGAAAATCGGAAGCCCGGGCCGCACCGCATACGGTTCGGTTCCTCAAGGAGCCTTATTCGACCTGACGTCATCAGCTTGGCAACTCCAAGTCTCTGTTTTGACGCGCCCCCCATGCAACGAAAAAGGCGATGCCGCAGCATGGGGCGTTTGGTTTGATCGTTCTCCGATCTATTCGGTTCCTTTCACGGTACGTTCGAACGGGCGCATCGACGTTTTCTACGCCTGACATGCGGACCATATGCCGACGGCTCTGGTCTTGAGCGCAGATCGCAGCATTCGCGGCGCTCATCCCCGGCGTTCCCGCTGGAGGATCGAAGGAACGCCAACGGGCGGACCCGTGGTGGGTGCAGGAAGTGTGGCTCCGCGGCGGAGCAGCGTCAGGCACCGCGGACCGTCTCCGATTCCCCAAGACGATATCAGCCCGGCCCGCAAACGTGTCGGTGTTTCGGCTCGAGATGCAAGGTCTCCTGACCGTTCCCGCGAAACGACATCCGACCGCGCGTTGGCGGACAACGGAATGGGCTCGCCAGCATGGTCTGTCCGATCACCGTCCGGCGACAAAAAATGTTCGCCGTTGCGGGCGTCGGTCGCGGAGCGCCACCGATCCGCGGTGGGTCGTCTGCACCGATCCGGGTCGCATGGCCATGTTGTTGATCGAAGGATCTTGGCCGGATCTGCGAGGAATACGTGTTGAAACCGAATTCTGGCGCGCAAATTGTGTCGCTGATCCTGTTTGCGTGCTCGAAGATGCTGATCCGCGATAGGCATCGACCAGTCACTGCAGAGTCCCGATCTCTACTCAATGCGCCGTCGTTGCCAGGGTGAGCACCGGGCTCGCGGCGCGAAACACTCTTCGGTCTCTATCCTGGATTGTATCCGCGGTTCAAGTCCGCGGCGATCCTTTGCATGCGTTCTCGTCTGAGATCGACCATGCGGGCGGCCCGGCAATCCATAAGATCGCAAAAATCGGCGCAATATTCAGCGCGTCGGGACGGCTATCTTTTTCCAAAAGAAAGGCGCAAGTTCAGATCACCGTCGGAAGAGCGACCTTCAGGCTCCGATGGCTGAGGGCGCATGATGTCCCCGCCTGGATGAAACAGGCGGAGATCATGACGAATATTATTCAGCTGAAAGATTACGACGGCGCCTCGTCGGCGTACCGGCTCTACGATGTCGGTCGGACCGGCCGCGAGGGCGCCGGGCGCACGCTTCGGGCACGAACCGACACCGAAGCGAAGGCGCTCGCCCTCAAGCTGCTCGGCGATCATCCGATCGAACTCTGGGACCGGACGCGCTTCATCGCCCGCTACTGGCCCGGCAACCTTCCGATGGCGATCTCGATCGAGGCCCGTCACTGATCGCGCCTCGCACACCGTCCCGACACCGCTGAACGAGGAGTCTTACGATGGCCAACGAGAAGAAGCGCGGCAACCGCGAGACGAAGAAGCCGAAGAAGACGGTGCCGAAAGTCATTGCCGCCGCCCCCTCGACCAAGGACATGGTTTCGGCCGCGATACGATCCGCCAACCGTTAAGGCGCAACCGACCTTCGTATCCGCATGCTGGGCTGCTCTCTTTCGAGGGCCGAAGCATGTGGCTAGGCTGCTCGATGCTGGACCCCGGCGATCGCCATTGTCGTCGTCGCTGAGGGCGGACGGGGCGACCGTTCGCCTCATCCGGGTCGGGCAGCCGCACCCATGGCGGAGAGGCCGAGCGTGCGACCCGAGCCAGGGCTGGGCAAAGGCCATCATCGGACCCGCCCCTGTGCTGAGCTCGTTGTCGATCTTCAGCGCCCAACCAAAACGATGCTTCTGAGACTTGATATCGAAGGAAAATCCCGCATCCGCTCGATTCACCGATGGTGAGGACCGCGATCCGAGCGGGATCTATCGGTTACCGCTTCTCGTTGAGCAGAGCGCTGCTGATCGTTCGCTCGCCCCGTTGCGCGTGTATCGGGGCATGAGGCCTGCGGTGGGCCAAGTCCGGACATTGCCTCTGTCGCTTGCCTTCACACGGGTCGTTCTTTCGCCTACCGCCGTATGGCAGGCGTCGTCGAACGACTTCCATCGACGCTTCCCGCGGTTCCGTTTCCGACTTAGCATTGAGGGTGGGGTAGCCCATGGGGTCCCGCACGCGTGAGACGGTTCGACCTGAACGTCGATGAATGAGCCGCCCGATCCTCACGCGTGGAACGGTGGTGGACCACCCGCATCATGCGATCGGCCTGCCCGTCCGCATGCCCCGCCTTCCGAAGGCCTTTGACGGACAGGATTGCCGCCCATCGTGACCGACACACCCAGAACCTCGCCCACGCTGGGCTGGGATGCGGCCTCTCGCTCGGAGATCACACAGCTGGCGCGCGACATCGCTCGGCACTGCGCCGCGTTCCGCGAGCCGATCCCCCGGCTCGCCCTTCGGCAGGTGGCCGACACGCTGCTTCCCTACCTGATCCTCTGTGCCCTCATGCTGGGCGCGGCGGCGAACGGCTACGAATGGCGCGCTTTGCCGCTGGCAATCCCGGCGGGTGGGCTGCTGGTCAGACTCTTCATCATCCAGCACGATTGCGGGCACGGGTCGTTCCTGCCCTCGCGCCGCGGCAATGACGGGCTTGGCCGCGTCCTGAGCCTGTTGACGGTCACGCCTTACGACAGCTGGAAGCGGGCCCACGCCCTGCATCATGCCACGACCGGCGATCTCAGCCGGCGCGGCACGGGCGATGTCCATACCTTGACCGTGCGCGAGTATCTCGCCCTGCCGCGTTCGGCGCGGATGCGGTATCGCCTTTACCGAAACCCGTTCATCCTGATCGTGATCGGTTCACCCCTCAACTTCCTCCTGTTGCAGCGTCTGCCGACCGGTGTCGGGCTCCCGTGGCGGACGGCGTGGCGCGATGTGATCGCGCTCGATGCCGCGCTTCTCGCCGCCCTGGGGCTGCTGGCGCTCGCCATCGGCAGTGTCGGGCCGGTGCTCTGGGTGTTCCTACCGGTGATCAGCGTCGCCGCCTGGATCGGGGGCTGGTTGTTCTACGTCCAGCACCAGTACGAGGAGATGGTCTGGGAGGAGGCGGAGGCCTGGGACTTCCACCGCGCGGCGCTCGGGGGCAGCTCGTACTATGCCTTACCGCGGGTGCTTCAGTGGTTCACGGGCAATGTCGGTCTGCACCACGTCCACCATCTCAACAGCCGCATCCCGAATTACCGCCTTCAGGAATGTCTCGACGGACATGAAGTGCTCGGGCGGGTGGGTCGCCTGACGTTGCGGGACAGCCTGAATTGCCTGAGGCTCGCCCTCTGGGACGAAAAGGCTCGGAAAATGATTGGTTTCGCGGATCTGCGACACCATCAACCCGCCTGACCGGCGGCAGCGTCTGTGCATTCGGGGCGGTGCGGCGCCCGTTCCATTCGGGCATGGCGTCCGGCAACCGCGACCCGGCTGCGGACTCGTCTCGGTCGATACACGATGCGCCACGCGCAAGCCGAGGCACGCCGCACGTTTGAAGCGGGCGGTGCGTCTCGATGCACCGCCCGCCTTCACGCCTCGATCATTCGGCCGCCATCGGCGTGGCCTCCACGGGGGCAACCCGCGCCGCGCAGAACTTGAACTCGGGGATCTTGCCGAGCGGGTCGAGGGCCGGATTGGTCAGGAGGTTGGCCGCAGCCTCGGCGTAGCAGAAGGGCATGAAGATCATGCCCGCCGGCACGTCCCGGTCGGAGCGGACCTTCAGCTCGACGGCGCCGCGGCGCGTCTCCAGCCGCATCGCGTCGCCGGGACGCAGGCCGAGGCGGTAGAGTTCCTTCGGCGCCATGAAGGCCACCGCTTCGGGCTCCAGCGCATCGAGCACCCCGGCGCGCCGAGTCATCGAGCCGGTGTGCCAATGCTCCAGCACGCGGCCGGTCGAGAGGACCATCGGATACTCGGCGTCCGGCACCTCGTCCGGCGGGACGATCGCCGCGGGGACGATCTTGGCGCGACCGCTCTCGGTCGGGAAACCGGCGTAGAAGATGATCTCGTTGCCAGGCTGATCCGGGGCATCGACCGGGTAGGTCACCGCCCCCTCGCGCTCCAGACGCTCCCAGGTGATGTTATTGAGAGACGGCATCACCCGCGCCATCTCGGCGAAGATGTCGGCCGGCCCCGTATAGGTCCAGTCGAGGCCGAGGCGCTTGGCCAGTTCCTGGATGATCCACCAATCCTGGCGTGCGTCGCCGGGGGGCGCGACCACCGGCTGGGCGATCTGCACGCGCCGGTCGGTGTTGGTGAAGGTGCCGGCTTTCTCGGCGAAGGCGGAGGCCGGCAGCACCACGTCGGCGTGGAAGGCGGTTTCGGTCAGGAACAGATCCTGCACCACGAGGTGGTCGAGCATCGCCAGGGCGTGGCGGGCATGGTTGAGGTCGGGATCGGACATCGCCGGGTTCTCGCCCTCGACGAACATGCCCTTGATCTCGCCCGCATGGATCGCGCGCATGATCTCGACGACCGTGAGACCCCGCTGCGGATCGAGGGACTGACCCCAGAACTCCTCGAACAGCTCGCGCACCGCATCCTTCTCGACCGATTGATAGTCCGGATAGACCATCGGGATCAGGCCGGCGTCGGAGGCGCCCTGAACGTTGTTCTGGCCGCGCAGCGGGTGCAGGCCGGTGCCCGGCCGGCCGATCTGGCCGGTGATGAGGGCGAGCGCGATCAGGCAGCGCGAGTTGTCGGTGCCGTGGACGTGCTGGCTGACGCCCATGCCCCAGAAGATGATCGAGGACTTGGCCCGGGCGTAGAGCCGCGCCACCTCGCGCAGGGTCTCGGCGTCGATGCCGCAGACCGGCGCCATCTTCTCCGGGGTGAAGTCGACGATCTTCTCCTTCAACGCCTCGAAGTTCTCGGTATAGCCGGCGATGTACTGCTCGTCGTAGAGCTTCTCCTCGACGATGACGTTCAGCATCGCGTTGAGCATCGCCACGTCGGTGCCATTGCGGAATGCGAGGTGCTTGTAGGCGTGGCGCGACAGCGTCTGCCGCCGCGGGTCCATGATGATCAGCTTGGCGCCGCGCTGCTTGACCGCGTTCTTCAGGAAGGTCGCGGCGACCGGATGGTTCACGGTCGGGTTGGCGCCGATGACGACGATCACCTCCGCGTCGAGGGCCGCCGAGAACGGCGCGGTCACGGCGCCGGAATTGAGACCTTCCATCAGGGCCGCCACCGACGAGGCGTGGCACAGCCGGGTGCAGTGATCGACATTGTTGGTGCCGAAGCCGAGGCGCACGAGCTTCTGGAAGAGATAGGCCTCCTCGTTCGAGCCCTTGGCCGAGCCGAAGCCCGCGAGCGCCTTGCGCCCGTCGGTGTCACGGATCCGCTTGAGGCCACCCGCGGCGCGGTCGAGCGCCTCTTCCCAGGTCGCCTCGCGGAAATGGGTCCAGGGATTGGCCGGATCGACCTGATCGTTGGCGTCCTTCGGCACGTTCTCCAGGCGGATCAGCGGCACCGTCAGGCGATGGGGGTGGTGGACGTAGTCGAAGCCGAAGCGGCCCTTCACGCAGAGCCGATTGTGGTTGGCCGGGCCGTTGACGCCCTCGGCGTAGACGATCTTCTCGTCCTTGACCTTGTAGGAGACTTGGCAGCCGACGCCGCAATAGGGGCAGAGCGACTTCACTTCGCGGTCGGGATAGACCGTCCGGGTCTGGTTCGCATCGAGATAGGCCGAGGGCATCAGCGCACCCGTCGGGCAGGCCTGAACGCACTCACCGCAGGCGACGCAGGTCGAGGCGCCCATCGGATCGTCGAAGTCGAACACGACCTTGGCGTCCGCCGAGCGGTAGGCCATGCCGATGACGTCGTTGACTTGGACTTCGCGGCAGGCACGGACGCAGAGATTGCACTGGATGCAGGCGTCGAGGTTGACGCTCATGGCCGGGTGGCTGACATCGCTCGACCAGCGCTCGGCGGCTGGGAAGCGGCTCTCGCTGACGTCGAGGTAATCGGCCTGGACCCAGAAATGCGACGACGGGTCGTGCGAGGTCTCGCGCTCGGGCTGATCGGCCACGAGCAGTTCCAGCACCATGGCGCGGGCCTTGGTGGCACGCTCCGTCGCCGTCTTCACCTTCATGCCGATGGCCGGCGTGCGCTTGCACGAGGCGGCGAGCACCCGCTCACCCTCGATCTCGACCATGCAGGCGCGGCAATTGCCGTCCGGGCGGTAGCCGGGCTCGGGCTTGTGGCAGAGATGCGGGATATGCGTGCCGAGGCGCTTCGAGACCGCCCAGATGGTCTCGCCGGGCTGTGCCTCGACCTGTTGGCCGTCGAGTTCGAACGTGATGGTCGCGGGCGCGACCGGGGCGTCCTTCAGGCCGAAGGTGCCCGTGGGTTCGGGCGCGGCCTGGCCGCCGGCCTTGGCGCCCTGCGAGTAGGCGCCGCCGGAACCCGGCTGCGGGCCGCCCACCGGACCGCCGGCATCCTGCCGGCCGCTGGCGCGTATCTCGGGCCGCTCGGTCTTGTCGCCGCGCACTTCGGGGCCGTTGCTCATGCGTCCGCTCCAGGCTCTGGCTTCGTCGGGGGCGTCGGGTTCGGGAGGAGGCTCGGGTCGGGCGTCATTCGGCCGCCACGGCCCGCGGCTCCGGGAAGAGGTCCGGAAAATACTTGATCACGGAGCTGACCGGGTTCGAGGCCGCCTGTCCGAGACCGCAGATCGAGGCGTCGCGCATGCACTGCGCGAGGTCGCCGAGAAGCTCGGTGTCCCACACGCCGTTCTCCATCAGCATGCGGGCCTTCTGGGTGCCCGAGCGGCAGGGCGTGCACTGGCCGCAGGATTCGTCCTCGAAGAACCGCATCAGGTTCAACGCGGCGCCGCGCACGTCGTCATGATCGGACAGGACCACGACCGCGGCCGAACCGATGAAGCAGCCGTATTTCTCCAGCGTGCCGAAATCGAGCGGGATGTCGTTCATGGAAGCCGGCAGGATGCCGCCCGACGCGCCGCCCGGCAGGTAGGCCGCGAAGCTGTGGCCCTCGCTCATGCCGCCGCAATACTCGTCGATCAGTTCCTGGATGGTCAGGCCCGCGGGGGCGAGCTTCACGCCCGGCTCCTTCACGCGGCCGGAGACCGAGTAGGAGCGCAGGCCGACCCGGCCGTTGCGGCCGTGGCTCTTCCACCAATCGGCGCCGCGCTCGATCAGGTCGCGCACCCAGAACAGGGTCTCGATGTTGTTGATCAGCGTCGGGCGGTTGAACAGGCCGACCTGGAACGGGAACGGCGGCTTGTGCCGCGGCAGGCCGCGCTTGCCTTCCAGCGACTCGATCAGCGAGGATTCCTCGCCGCAGATATAGGCCCCCGCGCCGCGGCGCAGGTGGATGCGCGTGCCACCCTCGGGGAGCTTGGCGATCTCGCGGGTCAGGATCTCGCGGGAGATCGGGTACTCGTCGCGCAGATAGATGTAGACGTCGGTCGCCTCGACCACGTGGGCACCGATCAGCATGCCTTCCAGGAAGCGGTGCGGATCGGTGTTCAGGTAGAGCTGATCCTTGAAGGTGCCGGGTTCGCCCTCGTCGCCGTTGACCGCCATCAGCCGCGGGCCGGGCTCGCCGCGCACGGAGCGCCACTTGCGGCCGGTGGGGAAGCCGGCGCCGCCGAGGCCGCGCAGGCCGCCATCGTCGAGGACCTTCAGGACGTCGTCGACCGGGAGTGCGCCGCCGCGCAGCCGCTCCAGGGTCGCGTAGCCGCCGCCGGCCCGGTAGGCGTCGTAATCGACGTAAGTGGGAATATGGGCGTGGGTGTCCTCGGCCTCGACCGCGGCGCGGACGGAGGCGAGATCGGCCTTGTGGAGGAAGTTGTGACCGACCTCGACCGCCGGGGCATGGTCGCACAGGCCGACGCAGGGCGCGCGCACGACGCGGACGGCGTCGGACGCCAGTTCGCGCTGCAGCGTCTCGACCAGCTCGTCCGCGCCGAACATCGCGCAGGTGATGCTGTCGCAGACCCGAACGGTGAGGCGCGGGATGTTGGCCTCACCCTCCTTCACCACGTCGAAATGCGCGTAGAACGTCGCGGTCTCGAACACCTCGGCGAAGGCGAGGCTCATCTCGTCGGCGAGCGCGGCCAGATGGTCGGCGCTGATCTGGCCGTAGGTGTCCTGGATCAGATGCAGGTGCTCGATCAGCAGATCGCGCTGGCGCGAGCGCGTGCCGAGCAGATCCTCGATCTCGACCTTGGCCTGCGGATCGACCTGACGGCCCTTCGGCACGGCGCGGGCGACGTTGCGGCCACGGCCCGGATGCGCAAAGCGCCGGACAGTTCCCGTATCCTCACTCATGGCGCGACCTGTGTTCCAGCTTGAAGGAGCGAACGGACGTGATGGTTGCGAGGGGCGTGGCTACTGGCCACCGAATGCCCGCAACGGCTGCCCGGCTTCCGAGCGATGTCGGGTCGTAACCGTGGCCGAAGTCTCGTCGAGCGACGCGATCCGGGGGCCGACCACGGCGTCGAGGTCCGTCTCGAACGCGTCGAGCGCGGCGTTCAAGCGCTCGAGCCGATCAGTGCCCGAGACCGCATCCGTTCCGGCACCGATGGCTGACAACAAGGCTTCTCGCACCTTGCTGATCAGTTCCTCCGTGAGCGGCGGCTTGGCTTCGGCGGCGTAAGCATCCGCCGCAGCGCTCGCCAGTCGGCTGGCATCCATGGACATGCCTACCCGGACACCTGAAGGAGGAACCTGCGCATTTCAAACCCGTTCATGCAACACCTGAGGTCCAGGCGATATAATGCAGGTCATATGTCGAATTGTCATTATATCAAATTGCATCTGAGGCATACCCCGCCAGCGTCTCGCGCATCCTATGTCCGGCGGCGGTTTTCCTGAGATCGTCTATTTTGCTATACTCAAATATATACATAAGAAATAACGAGAAGGCTGTCGTTGCAGCGCACTGTGCGTGCCTATTTTGTTTGTATCGAATTGTAAGTGGTGGCCTATCGCTCGGATTGAGCCGGAATTGTCGATATTTTGGAGTCCATTTGACAATTTGCAATGTCTTGACAGGTAAGTATCGAAAAGGATGGTGCAATCATTGTTGCGCCTTCGCGAATCGCAAGTATTGAAATATTCCACAGCCGCTTTCGGCGTAATAAACCACGATATCTTATTGTGTATTTGGGCTCACAATCGAGGACTCATCGCAAGGATTCGGGGGTGAGCCGCGTGTGATGCCTGGAGCGCCGCACAAGCATCACGCCTGGTCGAAGAAGAGAGCTCAATGTGGGTGCTGAGGTATTCAAGCCTCAGCGATTCGAGAACTGGTACAATTTGAGAGGTTACGGCAACATTTTTCACGTTCCGTTGTCGAGATACTGAATTGGTCGCCGTCGAAGCGGATCAATGTCATCAGCAGGAACGTGACAGACGTTTCGCACCGGCCTGGCGCCGATCACCGCGCGCCCCAGAATGGCGGGCGGCTTTCACCGGCCCGCGCAGAGGCGACGTGAGCGCGGCATGAGGCGTCGAGCGCCCTTCGATCGAACGGGTCCGGCGAGGCTCGATCTTTGCTAAACCCTCGGTAGGTCCATATCGGGGGAACCAGAGAATGCGGTTCAAGCTCGGCTGCAGCCTTGCCTACGAGATCAAAGCGCCCACGACCTTCATCTTCAACGTGGAGGTCGCCCATCTGAAGAGCCTCGCGATCCACAGCGAGACACTGACGCTCAGCCCCGATCTCAAGCGCGAGGTGTACGTCACCCCCGATCTCAAGAATCGCTACCTCGGCGTGAATGCCGGGATCGGTCCCTTCTCGGTCGAGTACAACGCCGAGGTCGAACTTGCGGTCGTGCGGGCCGATCCGGAGACGATCCGAGAGACCCCGGTGGCGGAATTGCCCATCGACATTCTTCCCTTCCTGCTGCCGAGCCGCTTCGTCTCCTCCGACCGCCTGACGCCCTTTGCCCTGGCTGAGTTCGGGCATCTCCCCAAGGGCCACAAGCGGGTGAACGCGATCTGCAACTGGATCCACGACAACATCGCCTATCAGCGGGGCGCCAGCGACGGTGAGACGACCGCCGATGAGAGCCTGCTCAAGCGGGCAGGCGTGTGCCGGGACTTTGCGCATATCGGAACGGCCTTCTGCCGTGCGCTCGGGATCCCGGCTCGCTTCGTCAGTTGCTATGCCTATGGCCTGGTCCCGCGCGACTTCCACGCCGTGTTCGAGGCCTATCTCGACGGGCGCTGGTGGCTGTTCGACGCGACGCGGCAAGCGCATCTGGACGGGCTGGTGCGTATCGGCATCGGGCGCGACGCGGCCGAGATCGCCTTCGCGACGCCCTTCGGCGAGATGGAGCCGACCGGCATGGAGATTCGGATCGACCGTGCCGATGGCGGCCCGGAGCCGACCGAGCGCACGATCGACGCCATCTCGACGGAGGAGCCTGCGCCGCATGCAGGAGCTGTCTGACGGATGGGCCGGGAGCGATGATGCGTCCCTCGATCTCGGCGTGGGCCGGCATCGCCTGATCTGATCGTCGCAATGGACAACCCAGAGGCGAGCCTCTGGGGCACAATCGTGGATCTGCTGCCGATCGCGCGGCAGCGGTTCATCTCGGGAGGGGGTTCCTACGCCTCGTCCAGCGCAACAGAACTGCGACGGGGCCGGAGAGCCGGACAACGATCCTGCGCCGCTGGCCAGACACGATCGGCACGCCCACCCCATGCAACGCGAAGTAGCCGTATCGTCCCGAGCGGTACCTCGGCGCTGCGAATTCGGCCGCTCTTCAATCTGATCGCGTCGGCGTTGCTCAGGATGCTGCCCAGGTGAGAATCAGCAGCCCACCCAGAAACATTCCGTAGGTAGCCAGGAGAGCCGAGATTTCACGGTGCTGCAGAATGAGGGTGCGGGACGCGGACATCATGGGTCAGGGCCAAGCGCTGGATTGCCGGCGCAGTGAATAGCGAATTCCTTGCGGCTTTGGAGGCGGACTGACTACTCACCGCAACGAAATGGTTGGTGTTGCGCGGCTGTGACTCTTCGAACGGCATGCCGGAAGCCGGCGAGGAGTCGCAAGCCGTTCGACCATTGCAGAACAACCGCCCTGCCCCCATTTCGAGATCATGCCGATCGCGACTCCGTCGCTGGATCGGCCGCGGCCACGATGCCGGAACGCGGGTGACGCCGGATGTACGCGCACCTTTGTTTCGACGCCCGTGGCCGCTTTCTTTTCGCCATCGCGCCGGTTGCGCCATTTTGGGCTCCCACGCTGAGGCCGCCCGTAGACGGGTTCGCCCCGTTCTGCGCGATCACCGCCCCTACCCAATGAAGCCGTTGCCCTGAACCCGTCGCGCTCGGCGCCACCTCGGGCTTCACGCTCCGGGCGGCATCGCCGAACACGATAGTGTCGCGCTGAGCAGCCCGGGCCGCCGGCCTCAGGCCGCGCGGGCGGGAGCTCGGCGGACCGGGGTATTGCCCGCGATGTGGTAGGGCGCTTGGCTGCGCGGCAACGGGGTTCGGCCGCGGATGCGGTCGGCGATCTTCTCCGCGATCATGATGGTCGGCGCATTGAGATTGCCGGTCACGATGGTCGGCATGATCGACGCGTCGATCACCCGCAGGCCATCCAGCCCGTGAACGCGGCCCTGGCCATCGACCACCGCCATCGCATCCTCGCCCATCTTGCAGGAGCAGGAGGGGTGATAGGCGGTCTCGGCGTGCTGGCGCACGAAGTCGTCCAGTTCGGCGTCGGTCTGGCGATCCTTCCCGGGGCTGATCTCGCGGCCGCGATACGGGTCGAGCGCGGATTGGCCGATGATCTCGCGGGTGATGCGGATCGCGTCACGGAACTCGCGCCAATCCTGCTCCGTCGACATGTAGTTGAACAGGATGCTCGGATGGGCGTGCGGATTGCGCGAGGTCAGGCGGATTCGTCCCCGGCTCGGCGAGCGCATCGAGCCGACATGGGCCTGGAAGCCGTGGGCCTTGACCGCATTGGTGCCGTTGTAGCTGATCGCCACGGGAAGGAAGTGGTACTGCAGGTTCGGCCACGCGAATTCCGAACTCGAACGGATGAATCCGCCGGCCTCGAACTGGTTGCTGGCGCCGATCCCGGTACCGAGGAACATCCATTCCGCGCCGATCGCCGGCTGGTTCCAGGGGCGCAGCGCCGGAGCGAGGGAGACCGGCTTCAGGCACTCGTACTGCACGTACATCTCGAGATGGTCCTGCAGGTTCTGCCCGACGCCGGGCAGATCGAGCACCACCGGCACGTCGAGGTCGCGCAGCCAATCGGCGGGACCGACGCCGGAACGCTGCAGGATCTGCGGCGAGGCGATGGCGCCCGCGCAGAGCAAGACCTCGCGACGCGCCCGGGCGACGACGGCCTCTCGACCCTTGCCATGCAGGTATTTGACACCGGTGGCACGGCGACCTTCGAAGAGAATCTGATCCGTCGTCGCATGGGTGACGATGGTCAGGTTCGGCCGGCCTTTTGCTTGGTCGAGATAGCCCCGCGCGGTGCTGGAGCGGCGGCCCTTCGGGGTGACGCTGCGATCCATCGGACCGAAGCCTTCCTGCTGATAGCCGTTGAGATCGTCCGTGCGGGGATAGCCGGCCTGGACGCCGGCCTCGATCATCGCCTCGAACAGGACGTTGCGACCGGGCTTGGCCGTCGTGACGCTCAGGGGACCGTCATCGCCGTGATAATCGTTGGCGCCCGCGTCGCGGCTCTCGGCCTTGCGGAAATAGGGCAGGCAATCGTGGTACGACCAATCGCCGAGGCCGGGCGCCTGCGCCCAGGCGTCGTAATCCATGGCGTTGCCGCGAATGTAACACATGCCGTTAATGAGCGAGGAGCCGCCGAGTCCCTTGCCGCGCCCGCATTCCATCCGCCGACCGCCCATATGCGGCTCGGGATCCGTGAGATAGGCCCAGTTGTAGCGCCGACCCTGGAGCGGGAAGGCGAGCGCCGCGGGCATCTGGGTGCGGAAATCGAACCGGTAATCGGTTCCGCCGGCTTCGAGCAGCAGCACGGTGGTGTGCGCATCCTCGGTCAGCCGTGTGGCCAGCACGTTCCCGGCCGAGCCGGCGCCGACGATTACGAAATCGTATTCCTGCGTCATGATCGGATGATCCGTGAAAGGGTACGGTCGCGTCTCAGAAGACGGCTGCGAAATCGGACAGTTCGACTTGGATCGACTTGACCTGCGTGTATCGCTCCAGGGTCTCGACGCCGTTCTCGCGGCCGATCCCCGATTGCTTGTACCCGCCGACCGGCATCTCGGGCGGAGACTCGCCCCAGGTGTTGATCCAGCAGATCCCGGCTTGGAGCCCGTGGACGAGGCGGTGGGCGCGCTCCAGCCGCGTCGTCACGACGCCCGCGGCGAGGCCGTAGGCCGTGGCGTTGGCGCGGGCGAGCACCTCCACCTCGGTCTCGTAGGCGAGGATGCTCATCACCGGCCCGAAGATCTCCTCGCGGACGATCTCCATGTCGTCGGTGCAGTCGGTGAAGACCGTCGGGGCGACGTAGGCGCCGGCGGCGAGCGTCCCGCCCGGCGGCTCGCCGCCGGTGAGGAGGCGTGCCCCCTGACGCAGGCCTGAGCGAATGAAGCCGAGCACCTTGTCCCGGTGGGCGAAGCTGGCGAGCGGGCCGAAATTGGTTGCCTCGTCGAGGGGATCGCCCACACGGATGCGGGCGACGCGGGCGAGCACGCGCTCCTCGAAGGCGCCCTTGAGAGCCGCGGGCACGAACACGCGCGTGCCGTTGGTGCAGACCTGGCCCGAGCTGAAGAAATTGGCGGCCAGCGCGATGTCGGCGGCCCGATTAAGGTCGGCGTCGTCCAGAACGATCAGCGGCGACTTGCCGCCAAGTTCGAGGGTCACCTCCCGCAGCGGCGCCGCGGCGGCGCCGGCCATGATGCGGGTGCCCGTGGCGGTGCCCCCGGTGAACGAGATCTTTGCGATACCGGGATGGCCGGTGAGCCACGCGCCGATTTCCGGCCCGAGCCCGGCCAGCACGCTGAACACACCGTCGGGCAGGCCCGCCTCGGTGTAGATCTCGGCGAGCGCGAAGGCCGAGAGTGGCGTCACCTCGCTCGGCTTGAAGATCATCGCGTTGCCGGCCGCCAGCGCCGGGGCCGACTTCCACAGGGCGATCTGGATCGGATAGTTCCAGGCACCGATGCCGGCGACGATGCCGAGCGGCTCGCGCCGCGTATAGACGAAGGAAGTCTCCCGCAACGGGATCTGTCGGCCTTCGAGCGCCGGGGCGAGGCCGGCATAATATTCGAGCACGTCGGCACCGGTGACGATGTCGACATGGCGGGTTTCGGCAATCGGCTTGCCGGTATCCAGGGTCTCGAGGCGCGCCAGCGCGTCGTTGCGCTCCCGCAGGATCGCGACCGCCCGGTGCAGCACCCGGCCGCGCTCCCGCGCCGGCATGCGCGCCCATACGGCCTGCCCCTCGGCCGCGCTGGCCAAGGCCGCCTCGAGGTCGGCGCGGGTCGCGTGCTCGACCTGGGCCAGCACCGTTCCGTCGGCGGGATTGATCGAGGCGAAGGTCCGGCGTCCGTCATCGCGGGCGACGCTGCCGCCGATATAGGGACGGAGGGGTTGGTTGAGGTTCATGACGTCACGTTCGTGAGCGGAAGGGATCGATGCGGGCGGCGGGTCAGGCGTTTTTCCGCAGAAGTGCCCGGTAGATCTCGCCGTGATCGCAGAGCCCCGCGAAGCGTCCCGTCTCGTCCACGAAGACGAGCGGATGACGGGCGCGGTCGCGCAGGGCGATCACCGTCTTGAGCGGCAGGTCGGACCGGACAACGACGAGCCCGTCGGCCTCGCCGCCATCGGTCGCAAGCGCCACCGGCCGGCCCTCGACCTCCGCCGCAGCCGGCCGACCGGCCGCATCGAGGGTCAGACGCAGGCCGGACGATTCGTGGAGCAGGAGCGTATCGCCCTCGACCGGGAGGTCGTGGGCCGGGCGCATCACCGCCTCCGCGGTCAGCACATCGAGCGGATTCATGTGCTTGACGAATTCGGCCACGTAATCGTTGGCCGGCCGCAGCAGGATGTCGGCGGCGGTGCCGAACTGTACGACGTGCCCGCCCTCCATGATGGCGATGCGGTTGCCGATCTTCAGCGCCTCCGACAGGTCGTGGCTGACAAAGACGATGGTCTTGTGAAGTTTGCGCTGAAGATCGAGCAGATCGTCTTGGAGCTTGTCGCGGATCAGCGGATCCAGGGCGGAGAACGGCTCATCCATCAGCAGGATGTCGGCGTCGGTGGCGAACGCGCGGGCGAGGCCGACGCGCTGCTGCATGCCGCCGGACAGTTCCTGCACGGTCTTGTCGGCCCAGCCCGACAGCCCGACCATGGCGAGCTTCTCGTCGACGATGCGGGCGCGCTCAGGTCCGCCAACGCCGCGCAGTTCGAGCCCGAAGCCGACATTGTCGCGCACGCTGCGCCAGGGCAGCAGGCCGAATTGCTGGAACACCATCGAAACGGTGTTGAGCCGAATGTCGCGCAAGGTGGCGGATCTGCACGTCGTGACGTCGACCGGTTGGCCGCGGTGATGCACGAGGACGCTGCCGCGGGCGACGCGGTTCAAGCCGTTGATCGCCCGGAGCACGGTCGACTTGCCCGAACCCGACAGGCCCATCAGCACGCAGATCTCACCGCGGCGGATGTCGAGATTGACCTTGAAGGTGCCCATGAGGGCGCCGACCTGCTCGCGGATGTGCTCGCGGCCCTCGCCTCGATCGGACAGGGCCAGCGCCTTGGCGATGTTGCGGCCGAAGACGATGTCCACGTTTCGCAATTCGACCGCGTTCTCGGTCCTGTCGGCCGCCACGAGCGGCGTGGCGGCATCGAGGTCGAAGGCGTTCAAGGGCGCGACCGTCATCGGGTAGCCTTTCGGACACGGGGTGCGGGCCGTTTGCACACGCGATCGAGGATGATCGCGAGCACCACGATGGAGAGGCCCGCCTCGAAGCCCATCGCGATGTTGACCGTGTTGAGGGCGCGCACCACCGGCTTGCCGAGGCCGTCGGCCCCGACGAGGGCGGCGATGACCACCATCGACAGGCTGAGCATGATGCATTGGGTCACGCCGGCCAGGATCGTCGGCAGGGCGTGAGGCAGCTCGACCTTGAACAGCATCTGCGTCCGGGTCGCGCCGTAGGCGAGCGCTGCCTCGCGCAGGCTGGTCGGGACCGAGGCGATGCCGAGCTGCGTCAGGCGGATCGGCGCCGGGAGCGCGAAGATGACGGTGGAGATGATGCCCGGCACCGTGCCGAGGCCGAACAGCACCAGCGTCGGGATCAGGTAGACGAAGGTCGGGATCGTCTGCATCAGATCGAGGATCGGCCGGATCGCCGCGTAGAAGACCGGGCGATGCGCCGCCGCCATGCCCACGGGCACGCCGATCAGCACGCAGGTGAGCGTTGACCACAGCACGAGGGAGAGCGTCTCCATCGTGGCATCCCAGTAGCCGAGATTGACCACCAAGAGCAGCGAGAGAACGATGAAGAGCGAGAGCGCGAGCGAGCGGTGCAGCCAGTAGGCGGCGGCGGCGAAGGCCCCGATCAAACCGAGCGGCGGCACCATTTGAAGCGCCTGCGTCAGCCCGTCCACCGTCGCGCTGAGAACGACGGAGATGAAGTCGAACACAGCCTGAGCATGCACGTTCAGGAAATCGACCAGGGCCTTGAGCCAGATGCCGAGGGAAAGCTTGTGATCGACGATCCAGTCGTACATGGGCGCCTCCGCGTGGCAGGGAGTGAGGGGGCGATCGCCGGGGCGGTCCGGCGTCAGCGCAGGAGGCTGGCTCGCGCGGCCGGCAGCGCGGGCTTTCCGTCGAAGGTCTCGACACCGTCGAGCCAGCGCGACCAGATCTCGGGATTGTCCTTCAGCCATGCGGCGGCGGCTTTCTCGGGCGGCATCCCGTCGAGCAGGATTTTGCCCATGACGACGTTCTCGGTCGTCAAATCGAAGGTGAGGTTTTTGAAAAACCGCCCGAGATTGGGGCATTCCGCAGCGTAGCCGGCGCGGAGATTGGTGAAGATTTCGGCTCCGCCGAAATTCGGACCGAAGGTGTCGTCACCGCCGGACAGATACTTGATCTTGAACTTGGTGTTCATCGGGTGCGGCTCCCAGCCGAGGAACAGCACCGGTTCCTTGCGCTGGATCGCCCGCTCGACCTGGGCCAGCATGCCCTGCTCGCTCGACTCGACGATGTCGAAATTGCCGAGGCCGTACTTGTTGTCCTTGATGATGCCGAGGATCGTTCGGTTGCCGTCGTTGCCCGGTTCGATCCCGTAGATCTTGCCCTTCAACGGGCGGCGGAACTTGGTAATGTCGGCGAAGCTTTGTAGGCCCTGCTCATAAAGATAGTCGGGAACCGCGAGGGTGTACTTGGCTCCCGTAAGATTCGGGCCGAGCACTTCGACCTTGCCCTGCTCCAGATACGGTTTCCGGTCCGCCTCCATGGTCGGCATCCAATTGCCGAGGAAAGCATCGATGTTCTTCGAGCCCATCGAGGCGTAGGTGACGGGCACCGACAGGATCTGCGTTTTGGGGCCGTACCCGATGCTTTCGAGCAGGCTCGACGCGAGCGCGGTCGTCGCGGAGATGTCGGTCCATCCCACATCGGAGAAGCGGACGGTTCGGCAGGCGGCCGGATCGGCGGCGGCTCCTGTGGCCAATGTCGCGAGGGCGAAGCCGGCATAAAGGGCGCGGACAGAGAAGCGTGTCATGCGAGCCTTCTCAATGCTCGCCCGATTCGGGCGGAAAATTTCTTGAACGATCGTTCAATAGCAACTTATGTACGGGTGTCACGCAAAAAATTTCAGCATTACGTGCCTATGTCTCGGCACTCTGCCGTTATGTGCTGCATTGCGGCACGTAAGGTGGCATTCTTTCGCGTCGCACCGTGTGGGCGGCGATGGCTCGACTCTTGCCAGCGCATTATTTTTGAATGACCATTCAATGCGTCGATGGGAGACAAGGATGACCGCCCCGCAATCGGCCGAGAGCTTCGAAGAGGCCCGTCGGCGCCACCTGATCCAGGCGACGATCGAGACTTTAGGCGATGTCGGTTTTCGCGCCGCCTCCCTGAGCGAGATCGCGCGGCGCGCCAAAGTCTCGACAGGGCTGTTCGCCCATTATTTCGGCGACAAGGACGGATTGTTGGAGGCAACGCTCCGCTTCATGGCCGCCAGTCTCACCCGGGCCACCGCCGAGGGCTTGCGCAAGGCGGCGACCCGGCGGGACCGCCTGTTTGCCGTGAGTGACGCCGCCCTCTCCGACGACCAGTTCGAGAGCCGCACCAGCGCGGTCTGGCTCGCCTTCTGGGGGCAGCTGACCCATTCGGAGCGCTACAAGCGGGTCCAGCGAATCTACCAGCGGCGCATGACGGCCAACCTGCGCCACGGTCTCAAGGGGATGGTCGCACCGGATTGCGTGCCCGCTTACGCCACGATGATCGCCGCGATGATCGATGGCCTCTGGCTGCGCTCGCATATCGGCGACGGCGCGATCGGGAGCGACGGGGCGAGCGCCCGTGCTCTCGTCCGCTCCTTCATCGACGGTCTGCTGGCCGCCCCCACCGCCGGGATCGAGGCCGAGCCGGTCCGGCCGCTCCCCCTGTTGCTGCCCGAACCGCCGCCGGAACCGCTTCTGTTCGTCAGCCCCGTCACCGGCATCGGCAACACCCGCCTCGCCCCCGCCCGCGACACCGAGATCCGCCGCGGGGTACAGGATGCCAGGCGCGGCGCCTCGGAATGGGCCGGGATGCATCCGGCCGAGCGCTCCGAGGTGTTCCAGCGATGCGCCGAGGCACTCCGGCGGGACGGCGCCTCGCTGGCCCATGGCGAGAGCCTGGAGACCGGCCGGCCGCTGCGGATCACGGGTGGCCCCGACCTCGCCTGTGCCATCGCTTCGCTGGAGCGCGCAGCCGGGCTCGCGGCGGGCCTTGCTCCGTCCCGGATCGAACTCGCGGGCGGTCGGGAATGCCGGACCCGTCACCGTCCCGCCGGACTCGTCGCGGCGCATATCCCGTGGAGCCGTTGCCTCGTCGAACTGTGCCAATCCGCGGCGTGGCTCGCGCAGGGCAACGCGGTGATCGCCTGCGCGGACGGGCAGGCCGGCGAGACCGCCGATCGCCTGCTCGGTCTCTTCCGGAAGGCGGGTCTGCCCGAGGGGGCCCTCGTGCTGCTGCGCGGAGACGCGCTCTCGCTGCGGCTCCTCGAGCGGCAACCCGAGGTGCTTCGCACCGAAGCTCTGCGCTTCGTGGACGGCGCGTCGGACCCGGATGGGACATTCTGGGCGACGCGCCCGAAGGGTACCGCCCTGATCCTATCGGGGGCCGACCCGGAGCGCGCCGCCGCGCGCCTCCTCGACGCAACGGCCGCGTGGCGCGCCACGGATTTCCTGAGCGAGACGATCGTCTACGTCCACGAGACCGCGCGCGCCGGTCTCGTGGAATGTCTGGCCGAGGGCGCGGACCAGCTGCGCGCCGGTGATCCCCGGGATCCCGCGACCGATCTCGGGCCCCTGTTGTCGGAGCGGCACCGCGCCTGGGTGCTGGAATTGATCGCCGCCGATTGCCGATCCGGCGCCCGATTGGTGGCCGGCGGTCGTGCCCTGCCGCGGCGGGACGGCGCGCCCGTCTGTCTGGCCCCGACCGTGCTCGATGGCTGCAACGAGGACTCGACACTGGTGCGAACCTCCAGCTTCGCGCCGGTGGTGACGCTGATCCCCTTCACCGATACGGATGCGCTCGTAGGGCGCCTGCGGCGTGGGCCGTCGGACGGGGCCGTGGCCCTGTTCGCGGGCGAGGCGGACCGGGCCCAGGCCGTCGCCGAGCGGCTCGACCGCGCCCTCGTCGTCGTCAACGACGAGGGAGGGGGCACGCTTCCCTATGCGGCCGCGGAGGCGGTGATCCACGCCCACCCCCGGCGCATCGTCGCCCCTCGCGGCTGAACCCCTATCGCACCGCCGGCCCTTCCGCGTCGCTGGTGCGGCCCGGAACAGAAGGGGCCAGGGTCTCCTGGCTGGCAAAGATGCCGGGATCCTTCGACGTGACGTCGAAGGACAGAGTCGCGACGATTGCCGGCCCGCACCATTTCGACGTGAAGGTGCCGTTGGCGATGCCCCGCGGATCGGCGGTGATGAGGCCGCACTCGGTCTTGTTCATCGTGGTGTCGTGGTAGCGCACGTCGAGGGTGGAGTTTTTGGCCGTATAAGCGATGCCGACATTGCCATAGGTGTAGTCCGGCAGGTTGAACCGCCCGAACGAGGCCCGCGTTGTGCCGATGAAATAGTGGCCGACTTCCGCCGAGAGCAGGAAGCCGGACGGCATCAGGCCGAACAATCCTTCGGGGATCACGTATTTGGCGATACCCGCGATGTAGGTGCCCGGTGCATGGGTGCCGAAGTAACTCGGTGAGTAATAGGCGTTGAAACCGAGGGTCAGGGCATCGTTGACCGCGTAAGCCGACTTGCCCGCGAACTCGTAGTAATCGGCATTGTTGGCAGTAAAGATCGTGCCATCGGCGCCGATCAGCGCACGCTCGCCCGGATAGTTGTAGAACAGGTAACCGAGATCGAAGCTCCACGCCCCGAAGGTCGGGCGGATGCCGGCGGAAAAATCCATCTCCATGGTCGGCCGGTTCGGCAGATCGACCTGTTCGCCGGAGATGCCGACATAGTACAGGCCGTCGAGCATCTGGAACTCCAGATAGCCCTGCGCGCCCGGATTCCGGTTGGTCTGAGAGATGCCGCGCGAGATGTAATCGGTCACATAGCGAAAGCCGAAGGCGGCCGACACAACCTGCGGATCGACCGGCGGGGCGGACGGCGTCGGTGCGTCGGCGGCTTGGGCGAAGCTCGGCACGGCGAGGGCGAGAAGTGCAACCTGCGATGCGGAACGAAGAGACATCCGGTTTCCGATCATAGTCCAGAGCGCGAGGCGGAGCTTGGCCAAGCCTGACTTGTTCCCGATCAATCTTGATCGACAAGAACAGGATTGGCTTGTTCAAGTAAGATCCGCGTCCTCAAGCAATGATCGATACTGCGGCGCCTCGTGTCACGCGTTCAATGGCTGGCTTAGCACCGCAGGCGCTTGTGGTGCATAATTGCAACAAATGGGATGAAAAGTAGATTTTTTATAAGATAAATTGCATTTGTGAAGATCGCGCCTGATTTATGAATGCCTTCTCGACTGCTGTCAGGCATTCAATTGGTATGAGTATTGATCGATATGCCTGATAGCCATAGGATATATCGAGCAGAAATTTAGAATAATTGCCACCCGCGTTGATCTCGGAAGCGACAATGATTTCAAGTGTCTTTGGGTGAGGCGGTGTCCGTCTGCTCGTCAATCGGATCGCTGACCCGTTTCGCCAGGTGAATCACCCGTAGAACGCCTCGGCGGTCGCCTGCGGCATGAGGTTCCGCACTCCGATTCCAAAGCGCTCGCCCGGTCCGACAAAGCGATCGCCGCTTAGTCCGGCACCGTGGACACTCATCGCCTCGGTTTCGCCGTGCGGGCAGCGCTGACTCGATCCGGGGCATTGCTGCTCCGTGTCACGCTCCGCTCATGGAGCATTCGACACCCCGGTGGGCGACCTCTGGCTTGCCGGCGGTCGGGCTGCGGCAGCGCATTGGCCACGTGGCCGGGGCGGACCGAGATGCCCGCCCGCTGGAGGTCCGACCGGACGGGCGCCATGAGTTCGACCGGGAGCGCCAGAAGGCCGGGCGAGGTGACCGACCGCGTCGGCAACATCGCGCGCGTGACAGGCTGCCGTCCACCATCAAGGCGGCGCATCGATCGTTCAGGGCGTCCGTGGGGCTCCATCGCACAGGTTGCTCGGGGCCCGAGGAGGCAGGCAGATCGCTGCATCCTCGGATCGCTGACTCAGGCCGGCATGCCAAGGGCAAGGGAATCGGCATCCGACGGCCGCCTCGGCCGGGGCCTCACGGCGGCCGGGCATGATGGCGGGCCGTCGTCGTCATCCCGGCGGCGAGGCCGGAGGTAGCGCCGCAGAGACGATCGATCTCGCACCCGCCAGCGGGGCGCCGCCCGTTTGGTCGGAAGCACAATGGCCTTGCAGTCGAGTGTGGCCAGCGCGGCGAAGACCGTGTCCACCGACACCGGTTCGGCCTTGCTGCCGGTCAGGCAGCGTAGGCCCGGCGCCCCCTCCAAGGCGCAGGCGTCCGACGCCCAGGAGGCAAGGATTGCGCGCTTGTCCTCACGGGAGAGGTGCGGCTGCGCCAGAACCTCGCGCGGGTGCCGGAATACGTCGCCGGGCACAACGCGGGCCTGCCACGCCTCGAACGATGAGGCTGGAGCACCGCATGGGTTCATCGGGCCGGAATGGGGGAAGTGTGTCTCCATCATCGACATGGGTTGTTCTCCCTGATGGTGCCGACGTTGCACGAAAAGGGTGGGGCCCCGGGGGCGGGCCCCCGAGGAGCGCTCGTCGATGGGTAGAGGCCGGCCTCAGGCGGCCTCAACGCGATGTTCGACCTGGGCCGGAACGTTGTCCTGTCCAGCCACAGCCTGGGTGCCGCCGATGGCGATGCGGCGCGGCTTGTGCGCCTCCGGCACTTCACGTTTCAGGTCGATCGCGAGCAGGCCATTCTCCAGGCTGGCGCCGGTGACTCTGACGTGGTCGGCGAGGTTGAAGGTCTGGCGGAAGGCGCGTGCCGCGATGCCGCGATGCAGGTACGCACGCCCCTCCTCCTCGTCCTTCTTCTGACCGGTCACGAGCAGGGTCGTGTCGTGCTGGGTCAACTCGATCTCGTCGGGCCCGAAGCCGGCGACGGCCATGCTGATGCGGTAAGCGTCGTCGGCCCTCTTCTCGATGTCGTAGGGGGGCCACTGCGTCGACGGCTCGACCCGTGCGGCCTGATCGAGCATCGAGAACAGCCGGTCGAAGCCGACGGTGGAGCGGTAGAGCGGTGCGAAGTCGAAGCTCCTCATGACCACATCCTCCTTGAGAGCAACGTGATGACGAGGGCCGCCGGACACGTGGTCCGGCGCCCAACATGCGAGCCGAAAACTGGCCTCGCGCGCACGTAACGCGGAGGTTGGGCGTGGGTTCCGTTGTTCGAGAAAGAATCTGATGCCCGATCCTGCCGTCTTGATCGCAGCAGGCTCGAACCTCCCGGCAATGCGCCTCCCCGTCGAGCCCGAGGAAGTCTCGGCAGACCGCCCTCGACCGGTTGCGCTTCGCGGAATCTGAAGGGTGTCGGCCGACTGGTGGCTCAGTCGTCCTGGCTGCGCGCAACACTCCGCCCGGTGCCGGTGATGTGACGCCGTTCCGTTCGGTCGTCTCCATGGCGCCGCCTCGGCGACGGGATCGCGAACACCCACTGCACGCGCTCTGCCTGCCCAGCGATTCCCTCGGCGTCGGTCACAAAGGCGCGGTCTCGCGGACGGTATGAACTGTTGCCCCCTTCAACGGCTTTACAAAGGTTCGAAACGGGTAACCAACATGCTGGCGAACGTTGACGCATTGCTGCTCGCAAGGTGCCAGTTCGGGTTCACGGTGGCATTCCACATCGTGTTCCCGGCCTTCTCCATCGGTCTCGCGAGCTACCTGGCGGTGCTGGAGGGTCTCTGGCTGGCCACCGGACGGCAGGTGTTCATCGACCTGTTCCACTACTGGATCAAGATCTTCGCCATCGCGTTCGCGATGGGCGTCGTGTCCGGCCTCGTCATGTCCTACCAGTTCGGCACGAACTGGTCGGTCTATGCCGACAAGACCGGGCCCGTTCTCGGCCCGCTGATGGCCTATGAAGTGCTCTCGGCCTTCTTTCTGGAGGCCGGCTTCCTCGGCGTCATGCTCTTCGGGATGAGCAAGGTCGGGCCGCGACTGCATTTCCTCGCGACGCTGATGGTGGCCATCGGGACCTTCTTCTCGGCGTTCTGGATCCTGTCCGTGAATTCCTGGATGCAGACGCCGCAGGGTCACGCGGTCAACGCCGCGGGCCAGTTCGTGCCGGCCGACTGGTGGGCCATCATCTTCAATCCCTCCTTCCCCTACCGCCTCGTCCACATGGTGTTGGCCGCCTACCTGACCACCGCGCTCGTCGTCGGCGCGGTCGGCGCCTGGCACCTGCTTCGCAATCGCACCAACGGGGGCGCGCGGACGATGTTCTCGATGGCGATGTGGATGCTCGCCGTCGTGGCCCCCATCCAGATCCTCGCCGGCGACGCCCACGGGCTGAACACGCTCGAACACCAGCCGACCAAGGTGATGGCCATGGAAGGCCATTTCGAGAGCCACCCGGACGGCGCGCCGCTCATCCTGTTCGGACTGCCCGACCAGGAGGCCGGCACCGTGCGCTACGCCGTCGAGGTGCCGAAGCTGTCCTCGCTGATCCTGAAACACGGCTTGAACGAACCGCTGAAGGGTCTCGACACCGTGCCGCGGGAGAACTGGCCACCGGTTCCCGTCGTGTTCTGGTCCTTCCGGGTGATGGTCAGCCTCGGGATGCTGATGCTCCTGCTGGGCTGCCTCAGCCTGCTCGCCCGCTTCAAGGGCAAGCTCTACCAATGGGCGCCACTGCACCGCTTCGCCCTCGCCATGGGCCCCGCCGGATTCGTCGCCGTCGTGGCCGGCTGGATCACCACCGAGGTCGGGCGCCAGCCCTTCACCGTCTACGGCCTTCTGCGCACGGCAGAGTCGGCCTCGCCGCTCCAGGCCCCCGCCGTCGCCGCATCGCTCACCGCGTTCGTGCTGGTTTACTTCGCCGTGTTCGGGATGGGCATCCTCTACATCCTGCACCTGATGGCGAAGTCGCCGCACCGGGATGAGGCCGGACTCGAACCTGGGACGCCGATCCGCACCGCCGGCATCACGCCCGCCTCATCGATCGGTTCCGACCACGCCCTCCGCCCGGCCGAATAAGGAATCCGTCATGCTGACCGATATCGACCTGACGGTGGTCTGGGCGCTGATCATCGCCTTCGCTGTCTTCGCCTACATCGTGATGGATGGCTTCGATCTCGGCATCGGCATCCTGTTCCCGGCCTTCCGGCCGGGGCACGAGCGCGACACGGCGATGAACTCCATCGCGCCGGTCTGGGACGGCAACGAAACGTGGCTGGTGCTCGGCGGCGGTGGACTGTTCGCGGTCTTTCCGCTGGCCTACGCGGTCATCATGCCGGCCCTCTACGCGCCGATCATCGCGATGCTGCTCGGCCTGATCTTCCGCGGTGTCGCCTTCGAATTCCGCTGGCGCGATCCGCGCCACCGGGCCCTCTGGGACGCTGCCTTCACCGGAGGCTCCGTGGTCGCGGCGCTCGCTCAAGGCATCACCCTCGGCGCTCTCCTGCAAGGCATCAAGGTCGAAGGCCGTGCCTATGCGGGCGGCTGGTGGGACTGGCTGACGCCCTTCAGCCTGCTCGTCGGCCTCGGCATCCTCTGCGGCTACGCCCTGCTCGGCGCCACTTGGCTGGTGATGCGGACGGAGGGGAGTCTGCAGGAGCGGTCGCGCGTCTTCTCGGTCTGGCTGGGCGCGGCCACGGTCGCGGCCATCGCCGCCGTCAGTGCGGCGACGCCTTTCCTGGAGGGCAAGTATTGGGAGCGCTGGTTCTCGATGCCGAGCGTGCTGCTCACGGCTCAAGTGCCGCTCCTCGTCGCGGCGGCCTCGTTCCTGTTCTTTCGCTCGCTGCGCCAAGGAGGTGAAAGAACGCCGTTCCTGCTGGCCCTCGGCCTGTTCCTGTTGTCCTTTATCGGGCTGGGAATCAGCATTTTCCCCGACGTCGTGCCGGGTCGCATCACGATCTGGGAGGCGGCGGCGCCGCATTCGAGCCAGGTCTTTCTCCTGGTGGGCGCGTCCGTCCTGATTCCGGTCATCCTGATCTACACGGCCTATTCCTACTGGGTCTTCCGCGGGAAGGTCGGCGTCACGGGGTACCATTGATGGGCACCGCCTCTACTCCCCAACATCAAGCCCCTCTGTGGCGCCGCCTCCTGTGGTTCGCCGCGCTGTGGATCGGCAGTGTCGTCTTGCTCGGTGCCGTCGCCTTCGTTTTGAGAGCTTGGCTCAAGGCGGGCTGACGCACCGCCCTTCGGCGGCGACCGCTCGCGTGATCGGGGCTGCCAGCATTTCGCGCGCTCTCGACCGCAACACCGATGGCCCGGGTAAGCTGGTGATGGTCGTCTCCGACAACAGCGCCGACCTGATGTCCTGCGCTGTCATGCGTGGCGAGAGGCGTGTGCGGTCGAGCGGCACGGCATCGCTCCCGGCAAGTCGTCGCAGAACGGCTTTCACGTCCCCGTCGTGCTCAGTCCATCGCCGAGGACTGCCCCCCATCGCATGGGCTCGGTGGGTGATGCCGCGTGGCGGGCGCCCTGGTTGATTCAACGCGTATGCTCGATGCCCATGAGGCGGTCGTCGATGATCGCGCGTCGGGCTCAAAGGACGAAATCGGACGCCTGAAAAGCCATTTTCGTCATGACGTTGATCGCGAAATCGGTCTTTCCATCGCCATTGATGTCGGCCTGGACCTGATGGCCGCCGGCGATCGATGCCATCCGCAATTCACCGGCATTCTTCGTGAAGGCGTCCGAACCGATCCAGGTGAAGGCGTCGTTGGTCGCCGTCAGGGCATTGGCATCGATCGCGTGCAGGTCGATCGTGTCCTCGCCCCTGACGAAGTCGCCGATGGCATCGTTGCCCGACCCGGTGGACAAGCTGCCGCTGAGCTTCTCGAACCGGAACGTGTCCTGGCCCGCCCCGACATAGAGGATGTCCTTGCCGCCCTGCCCCATCAGGATATCGCTGACGGTGCCGATTCTCGGACCATCCGCTTCCGTGCCGCTCAGGATCGCATGAGCGGACGCTTGTTCGATGACGTGATTACCTGAGGCGGAGGCCTGCAGCACGAGGGTCGGACTTGCGGATTGCGCGGGGGGAACGGGCCCGGCGAGCTGACTCGGCGCCGACGCTTTTGGCACGTCAACCGGAGTGGGCGATACGGAAGGATGCGACAACGGAGGCGGCGGCGGGATGCCGGGTCCCGATTCCGGCGGACGGGTCAGCTCTCCCCCGGCCAGGATGAAATCGCTCGTCTGCAGCGGAATCTGACCGGTCAGCTCGAGCTTGAAATCGGCCTTCAGGTCACCGTTGGCATCGACCTCGATCGTCGTGACGCCCGACGTGAAGCCGTAGCGGAGCTGCCAGGTATGGCCGGTGAAGCTTTCCGAGCCGAGCCATTGCCAATCGTTCGGGGCGTTGGGGGCGCCCGTAATGGTTGCCAAATTGATCCGGTCTTCCCCCTGCGTGAAGTCGGCGATGCGGTCGGTGCCGTCATTCGTGAGGGACGTGTAGACGAAGATGTCCTTGCCGCTGCCGCCGGTGATGAAATCGCGACCGCCACCGCCCACGATGACGTCGTCGCCAGCGCCGGCATGGATGTAGTTCGAGCCGCTGCCGCCCTGGATGTAGTCGCCCTTGGCGGTGCCGATGATGGACGCAGTGGCCGAAGCCGCACTGATCCCGTTCAAGGTCGACAGATCGGGCAGAAGCCCGATGGCTTCTGGGCCTGGGGTAAGGGGACCTCCGCTGGCATGCATGTTGTCGGCATAGACCATGTCCTTGGGACGCGAGGTCTGCTCCAGGTCGCCGTACTTGCCGAAGTCGATGACGTTCTCGACGATCTTCACGCCGGTGACCGTGCCGACTTGGTCGGCATTGTGGGTCTGGGTGGCGCCATCGGACACCAGGACGGTCATGCTGCCGCCGAGGAGGATGTTGTTCTTGACCAGGACGTCCGAGACGTTGCCCAGCTCCCCGGTGATCCGCACGGCTTCGTTGTTCTCGTTCGGCGCATCGGCGCGCGAGCGCCAGTCGATCACGTTGTCGGTGATGACGACCGAGCCGATCGTCTTGCCGATCCAGATGGCGTCGGCATGCGCACCCGTGGCGTAGGATCCGCCGGCGAAGTAGTTCCCGCTGATCGTGCCGCTCTGAATCGTGACAGCGTCGGACGGCGCATCGAGGAAGGCGTTGTTCGTCAGGGCGGTGTTCTCACCGCGCGAAGCGACGAAGTCGACATAGCCGATATTGTCGAGCTTCAGGCCGTCGAACGTCGAGCGAACGACGGTGAGGTTCTTGGTCCCGGGGAAAGCATTGATGGCATATTTGCCGACCGACGCGTCGAAGGTTGAGTTTTTGATCGTGACGTTGTCGGCCTGCACATTGATCGACACGCCGCGGAAGTCGTAGCCATCGAAGGTCACGCCTGATTTCGTGATGGCGAGCGTGTTCAGGGCCTTGTTGTAGTAGACGCCATCCGTCGATTTCAGGGTGGTGAAGCTCTTGAGCTGCTCATCGGTGAGGGGTGTGCCGACCGCTGCATGGAGGCCAGCCACGTTCAGCAGGTCGTTGTTGCGAGCGATGGCCGCGAGATCCGAAGCAACGTACATATAACCAGCCCCGACTAGCAGCGCATGGTCGACGCTCGCTGCGTATTGGTCTCATCGAGATTTGGGGGCAGGCATTAAAGATTCATTTCGAGCGAAGCATGCAAGTTGCGATGCCGGGTTTGTTTTCAAATGCTTTCGGAAAATATGCCAGGTGTTCCAAGTTCGAGGTTATTAAAAGGTAGCTTGATTTGGGGGCTGCCTGATACTGACGGGATCGCTCCGGATCCGATGGTCCGGTCCATGTCGCAGGAGGGGCCGAGCGGGCCGGCGACGGGCTCATTTCGGCGAAGCCTATCGGCGCCCGCTCTCCCCGAGCAGGTAGAGGCCCTTCCCACTCGAATTCGCGAGGGGGCGTTGCCGGGGCGGCCCTGATCGGACGCGTTGTCTCCGGTCCGCCCGTGATCGTAATCGTCCGACCCGCGTGGGCAAGGCGGCTCAGGTCTTCGACCCCGCCGCGATCGCGTCCAGAACGATCCCCTCGGTCAGGATCTGCGGCAGCACCTGCGCCTCGCCGCGGTCGCGGTAGACGAGGTAAAGCGGCACGCCGCTGCGCCCGTGCCGCTCCAGAAGGCGGGTGATCTCCGGATTCTGGTTGGTCCAGTCTCCCTTGAGATAGGCGACGTTGCCGGCCTTGAAGGCCGTCTGGACGCTCTGGCGGTCCAGCACCGTCCGTTCGTTGACCTGGCAGGTGATGCACCACGCCGCCGTCATATCGACGAAGACGGTTCGGCCGGTCTCGCGCAGGGTATCGAGGCGCGCCTGCGTGAAGGGCTCGACCCCTTCCGCCACCGCGCCGCGCGTGCCCGAGGCCCTATCCCGGTCGCTCAGCACGGCAAGACCCACGGTCCCCGCCAGCGCCGCGACGGCGACCGCGCGGCCGACGAGGCCGCCGACCCGTCCGGCGAAGCGGGCCCGTTCCCAGGTCCAGGCGGCGAGACCGACCAGAACGAGGCCGACGAGCGCCGCCAGCAGGCCGTTCGGTCCGACCTGCTGGGCCAGCACCCAGATCAGCCACGCGACCGTCGCGTAGAGCGGGAAGGCCAGCGCACCCTTCAGGGTATCCATCCAGGCCCCGGGGCGCGGCAGGAGGCGCACCGCGCCCGGAAACAGCGTCAGCGCCAGGAACGGCAGGGCGAGGCCGAGGCCCAGGCTCGCGAACACGGAGAGGCCGACCAGCGGCCCCTGCGTCAGCGCGAAGCCCACCGCGGCCCCCATGAAGGGCGCCGTGCAGGGCGTGGCGACGAGGGTGGCCAGCACGCCGGTGAAGAACGAGCCCTGGTAGCCCCCGCGCCGGGTGAGTCCGTCGCCGAGGCCGCTGATGCCGCCGCCGACATGCACGACGCCCGACAGGCTGAGACCCATGGCGAGAATGCCGTAGGCGAGCCCCGCGACCACCAGTGGCGACTGGAGCTGGAAGCCCCAGCCGATCGTGGCCCCCCCGGCCTTCAGGGCGATCAGCGTGCCGGCGAGTACCAGGAAGCTCGCCAGCACCCCGGCGGTGTAGGCCACTCCGTGGACGCGGATGCGGTTCGGAGACTGACCGGCCTGCTTGACGAGACTCAAGACCTTGATCGAGAGCACCGGGAAGACGCAGGGCATCAGGTTGAGGACGAGGCCACCGAGCAGGGCGAGGCCGATGGCGCTCCACAGCGTCAGGGCCTCCTCCGCGCCGGATGCCGCCGCGCCGCCCGCCGCGGGAGCGCCCGGAGCTGTGGCCTCGCCGATCGCGAACGCGCGGCGGGTCCCGTTTTCGGTGAAGGTCAGCACGCCGGGAATCGTCGTCAGGTCGGCGGCTCCGTCGCCGGACTTGAGGGACAGATGCAGCCCCGATGCATCGACGCGCAGCTCCTGGGAGGCGGCGTTGTCGAGTGCCGTCTCGGCATAGGGGAAGAACGCCGCCGCACTCACCGCCTCCGGCTTGAGGCCCGCCGCTGCGTAGGTGAGAACGATCCGCTCGCCCTCGCGCGCGAATCGTACCGGAGCGGCCGCCTCGACGGGCAGCGCCCCGCGCGCTGCGGCGAACAGGTCGGCGCGGGCGGGGTCGAGTTCGGCAGCCGAACCTGCCGCTGCCACGGGCAGGGTCAGGCTCAGCTCGGCCGAGCCGGGGATGCAGATCTCCTCGCAGACAAGATAGGAGAGCGTGCCGCCGAGCGTCGCCTCCCCGCCCGAACCGAGCGTTCCGGGCACGGTCATGGGCAGGAGCAGCACGGTCTCGCCCTCGTAGCCGTAATTCATGAGGTGCTGCACCGGGATGCGTTCGGGCACCGGCCACTGGAACGGACCCGCCGCAAAGCCCTCGGGCACGCGCCAAGCCATCTCGGGCGGCAGACCGGAATCGCCGGGATTGCGCCAATAGACGTGCCAGCCGGGCTTCATCACCATGCGGATGCCGAGCGACGCCGTGGCGCCCGGAACCAGCGCCTTCGCCTCGGCGACGAGTTCGGCCCGCACGAGATCCTTGGCCTGGGCCGCCGTGGAAGGCTGGGCCGCCGCAGGGACGAGGCCGAGACCGGTGATCGTGGCGATGAGAGCCAAGAGCCGGTGCGGACGACGATGTGCTGCGGCCAACCCGATGCTCCTCGCCTTCTCACGTCTTCGCGACCGATGCGGGGCTCGCCCTCGGGAGAAGGCACGGGAGCCGGTCCGATACGGAAGAATCCTGCATGGCCCGCTGGACGGTCCATGGCACCCGTAATATGTCTCGTTCAATTGCACACCACTAATTTGTGCAAAATTTCGCGATGGGCCGGACCGGGATACATCCCGGGATCGGCATCGGGGAGGAACAGGAATGGTCGTGAGCCGGACGGGGCGCATCGGCGCCCTCGCATGTCTCGCCTGGGCGTTGTCCGCGCCGGTCCATGCCGCGGAGGGTGGCTCGCCCTCGACCGATTCCCTCTACGCGACCCCGCTCAAGAACCTACAGGACGAACCCCAGACCCTTGAAGCCTATAAGGGCAAGGTCAGCGTGGTCTATTTCTGGGCGACCTGGTGCGCCCCCTGCCAGATCGAGACACCGAAGCTCGTCCGGCTCTACGACAAGTTCAAGGACAAAGGCGTCGTGGTGATCGGCATCGCCCTCGACAACGCCGACAAGGTTCGCGCCTTCACCAAGAAGATGGGCGTCGCGTATCCGACGGTCTACGGCGGAACGTCCGCGATCCAGATCGGCCGCGATCTCGGAAACGATGTCGGTGCGGTGCCCTTCACCGTGATCCTCGACCGGTCCGGCAAGGTCGTCGAGACGATCAAGGGCGACACGCCGGACGGCAAGCTGGAGTCGATCCTCGCTCCTCTGGCCGGCTGAGATCTTGCCCACCCGCTCTTCGAGATGGGCGTCCGCCGCGGCGGGGGCCCTGCAACCGGGGCCGACAGGCCCCATCCATGGAGGAAACCGCACGATGAGAGCAGGAGCCCGCCCTGCGGGACCCTCGCGTCGGCGCTTCTCCCTTCTCGCGACGGCCACGGTGTTCGCCCTGGCCGCAGCGGGATCGGGAGGGGCCCGTGCCGCAGGTCCCGACAATACGGTGACGGTGGTCGACCCGTCGCCCGTGAACTGGCTGTCGATCACCTGGAACACCATGGAGGAGGCCAACCGGGTCGACTTCAAGGGCCTCCAGCAGCCTTCCCTCGCCGAGAGCTGGGAATGGGTCGATCCCAAGACGCTCAAGCTCAACTTGCGCAAGGGCGTCGTCTTCCAGGACGGTCAGAAGTTCGATGCGGCCGCCTTCAAGAAGGCGTTCGACAAGGTCCAGTCGTGGAAGAGCCCCCATCCGCCGGGTTCGTTCCTGAACTACGACAAGGACGACCAGATGGAGGTGGTGGACGACAACACCATCCTCTTCAAGATGGCGAAGCCCGACGGCGCCGCGTTCATGAAGCTGCGCGGCATGCATGTCGGCTCGAACGCCTTCTGGGACAAGCTCGGCTTCGTGAGCCCCACGAAGCAGTCGGCTGAAGGCAACTGGTGAGTCATCGACGCTGCCGGTCCGTGGGGGACTGGTCCGTTTGTGCTCGCTTCTGGTGTCTCTCAGCTCGATAAGCGCTCACCCGAAGTGGTGATGGAGCCCAACACCAAGTATTGGAACAAGGATCGCATGCCGAGCGTGCGGATCGTGTTCGACAACATCATCTCCAAGTCCGACGCGCTCAAAGCGGTCGCGGCCGGTGACGGCAAGGTCGATGTCGTGACGATGGTGACGCCCTCGGAGGCCATGGCCTTCAAGAGCGACAACGCCAAGATCGTCATGGCCAAGGCCAAGACGGTGCTCGTCGGCGTGTTCAATCAGAACAAGCCGGATTCGCCCTGGAAGGACATCAAGGTCCGACAGGCGATGAACATGGCGATCGACCGCAAGGCGCTGATCGAGAAGGGGGAAGGCGGCCATGCCGAACTGATCCCGGCGATGATCCAGCCCGGCCGCTTCGGCTACAATGACAGCCTCAAGCCCTACGCCCTCGACGCATCCAAGGCGGGTGAGGTGCTCAAGGCCGCCAAGATCCCGGACGCCACGGTGGCGATCGGCGCCGGCGAGGACCAGAAGGCCCTCTTCGATGCGATGACCGAGCAGCTCGCCAAGGTCGGCCTCAAGACCAAGATGGTCGATCCGAAGGGCGACGACTTCGACGTGAAGCTGGTGTGGCACTTCGATTGGTCGCCGCAATTCCCGGTGGGCGTCGTCCACCGTGAGTTCTTCGGCAAGGACGGGGCCTTCCGCGCCATGCCGGAGGATCCGCAGTTCGACGCGATGTTCGCCAAGCTGCTGGCGACGCCGAAGCTCGAGGATCAGGAGCCGATCGTGCGCGACATCGAGAAGTACGTGTACGACCAGGCCAATGTCCTGTTCCTCTACTCGCCGCACACCCTGTACGCCGTGAGCAACCGGGTGAGTTTCCAGCCCTACGACACGTTCATGCTGGAACTGGCCGAGACGAAGATCGTCAAGGGCCAATAAGCGACGTACCGGCCAACCCGGCCGGCGAAAGGTGGAAGGCCCCGGAGAGGCATCTCCGGGGCCTTCGTCATGGGGTCGCCCCAGGCGACGGGCACTCGCTCTTGATCAGCGCACCGATCTCCGCCGGGTGATGGAAGATCAGGGTGTAGCGGTCGCCCTGCATGCCGCCGGGCAGGAGCGCGGGCTCGCCGGGTGCGGGCCCCTCGGCGGAGCTGTCGACCCGCAGGCGCAGGTTGCGCTCCCACAGAGGCAGGGTGACGCCGTTCTTGAGCGTCACCCGGAAGGTGTCGCGGCACAGCCGCACCGCCTCGACCCGGCTCGCGCGTCCGAGCGTCTTGAGGTCGAGGACGGTTGTCTGCGGGATGGCGAGGCCGTCCGTCCTGCCATCGTGCAGGGCCTTCAGGTAGGCGATCAGGTCGGCCCGCACGGTCGCGTCGGCGACGAGATAGGTCATGCGGCTGCCCGGCACGAGCGCGGACGGGTTCGCGAGCCACGCGTCGAGCCGTTGCGGCGTCCAATCGAAGCGCGATGCCGCCAGCGCCTCCGAGTAGCGGTCGAAGCCCGCGACCTTGCCGGCCGGCGCCCCGTAGATGCCCGACAGGCTCGGTCCCGTCATGTGGCGGCCGGGTTCGAGGGCGTGGCACGAGAGGCAGGCCCGGAAGGCGGTGGCGCCCGCAACCGGATCGCCCTCGGTCTTTGCACCCTCGGCCTTGGCGGCGGATGCGAGGAGCAGGAGCGCGGCGGCGAGCCGGACCGGGATCATCGTGGATCCGAAGAGATTGCGTTGGCGGAAGCGGATGGGAATCGAACCCACCGTACGCTGTTGGCGTACCGCTGGTTTTGAAGACCAGGAGGGCCACCAGACCCCGTTCGCCTCCACTCTTGGATGTAGCAGCGTCGGTTTCGAGGGGATAATCACGTTTCCTCGCGTGACGTGGACGCAGACCCAGCCAACGCATCGATCTGGGCGAGGAAGACGGCCTCGTTCTCGAGGGTGCGCAGGTCGAGGCGCAACGCCCCGTCGCTGACGCGTCCGATCACGGGCACCGGCATGGCCCGCAGGCGGGCCGCGAGCTGCTTCAACCACGCGCCGGCGCGACGCTCATCGGCCGGCGGGCGGAAGGCGAGACAGGCGCTCGGCAAGGTCTCGACCGGCAAGGCGCCCGACCCGATCTGGCTCGTGCAGGGCTCGACGCTGATCGCCGCCCGTCCGGCGAGGCGCTCCGACACGCCGGGAAGCAGCCGCTCGCCCTGCGCGCGGATTTCGGCCTCCGGCCGGGTCAGGAGCCGCAGGGTCGGAAGCCGCTCGCGCAGGGTCTCGGGGTGCAGGTAGAGGCGCAGGGTCGCTTCGAGGGCCGCGTAGGTCATCTTGTCGACCCGAAGGGCCCGCTTCAGCGGGTTCTTCCGCACGCGGTCGATCAGGTCGCGCCGCCCCGCGACGATGCCGCATTGCACGGCGCCGAGAAGCTTGTCGCCCGAGAAGGTGACGAGGTCGGCATTGGCCAGCGCCGCCTGCACGGTGGGTTCGGGCGGCAGGCCATAAGCGGCGAAATCGATAAGGTTGCCACTGCCGAGATCGACCGCGAAGGGGATGCCGCGCTCCCGGCAAAGCCGACCGAGATCGGCCTCGGCCGCCTCCGCGGTGAAGCCGTGGATCGCGTAATTGCTCGGATGCACCTTCATCACGAGGCCGGTCCGCGGGCCGATCGCCTCGGCGTAATCGGCCAGATGGGTGCGATTGGTGGTCCCGACCTCGCGCAGCCGGCAGCCCGCCCGCGCCATCACGTCCGGCACGCGAAACGAACCGCCGATCTCGACGAGTTCGCCGCGGGAGACGATGACCTCCTTGCGCATGGCCAGCGCGTTGAGCACGAGCAGGACGGCCGCCGCGTTGTTGTTGACGACGACCGCCGCTTCGGCCCCGGTGAGCCGCTGAACCAGCGCCTCGACATGGCTGTCGCGCTCGCCCCGTTCACCCCGTTCGAGGTCGAATTCGAGGTTCGATGCACCGGTCATCACGGCGGCAACCGCTCGGGCAGCCTCCGGCGGCAGAAGGGCGCGACCGAGATTGGTGTGCAGGACCGTCCCGGTCAGGTTGAGGACGGGGCGCAGCGAGATGCGCTGCTCGGCGTCGAGCCGTGTCTCGGCGCGCGCCAGGATCACGGATTCCGGCGCCATCTCCGCGCGACCCGATCGGATCGCGTCGAGTTCGGCCCGGATCGCCTCGGTCACCGCGGTGCGGCCGTAGGCTGCGAGCGGCGCAGCAGCTCTGTCATGCGTGAGCAGACGCTCGACCGAGGGCGGTCGCGGCCGCGCGGGCGGCGGCGTCTCGACGGCGGCGCCGACGGACGGACGGTTCGCGGATCGGTTCATGGCAGGGCCGGTCCCATGGCGGCGGCGCCCTCGCCGGGCGTGAAGATCGTTTGACGGTTGCCGGTGATGCGCCGGCCCTCGCCGAGGCGCGTCGTGAAACCGGCGGCGTCGAAATGCTCGAGGAGCGGCATCGTGATGTGGCGGTCGATCCCCGCCGCCGCCCGGAAATTGCCCACGGTCAGAAGGCCTTCCGGATGCTCGCCGGCGACCGTTTCGGCCACGCCGGCAAGGTCGGCCACCGCTTCGGGCAGAACGTAATAGGCCTTCGAGACGCGTCGCAGCCACCCGATCCGTCCGAGCTTGTCGAGAAGCGGCCGGATCTCGTCCGGCTCGTGGCCGAGCCGCTCGGCGAGGCGACTGAGCCGGTGCTGATCGCGGCCCGCCGCGCGCTGAATCGCGCAGATCTGCTCCCACAGCTCGACATCGACCGGGGCGAGGCGGACGACATGGCCCGGACGATGGTGGACGCTCCCGCGCCGCAGGACGCGCCCGGCGTCGAGTTCGGCCTGCAGGGCGGGGCGCAGGGCCGGGTGCAGCATCCGAGGGAGCGAGCCGAGCAATTCCTCGTAGGTCAGTCCCGGATTGTCCGGCTCGTCGCGGTGAAGCGCGTCGAGCCGGGTGCGCAGCTGGTCCGCCACGGCGTCGAGGCGCTGGCCCGAGAAGCCCAGCCGGCCCGACGGACCGGGCACGACGCGCAGATCCGCGGATGCGAACAGGGGGGCCTCGGCGGCAGGCGCCACGTTGCGAACATGGCGGAAATGGTCGAGGTCGATCCCGCCCTCGGCCCCGGCCAGGGCCTGCGACAGGGCTCGCGCATCGTCCGGTTCGGACAAAGCCTCGAGCAGCGCCCGACGATTCGGGCTCCGCAGCCCGCGGCGTGGGCCGAACGGATCCACGACACGGCCCCCACCCAGGGTGCGCCGGGCGGAGACGTCGCGCAGCACGTAACGGTCGCCGCCGAGGGCGCCGAGCGGCGCATCGAGGGTCAGTTGGGCCAGCCCCTCGGCGCCCGGCTCGAGCGATGTCCCATCGAGCAGAAGAACGCGGCCCGCGACCGCGGCCGCGCCGAGATGGACCTGCACGGGCGTCCGGTGGCGCAGCGGGCCGGGCTCGGAGGGCAGCAGGCGCAGGCGCACGTCGAGGCGCGTGGCCGGCCCGTGAAGGTCAGGGGCGACGAGCCAGTCGCCCCGGTGCACGTCCTCACGGGAGAGACGGGGACCGACGATGTTGAGGGCGCATCGCTCCCCCGCCCCGCCCCGCTCGGCGTCCCGGTCCTGCGCCCGGATCCCGCGCACCCGCACCTCCCGGCCGCCCGGCGAGAGCAGGAGCCGGTCGCCCACCGCCACCGTCCCGGCATGCACGGCGCCGGTGACCACGAGCCCGACGCCCGGCACCGTGAAGTGGCGGTCCACGGCGAGTCGGAAGCCGCGCTGCCGCGCCCCTTCCTCCGCCGGCCCGACGGTCTCGACGAGATGTGCTGAGAGCGCCGCGAGGCCGGCGCCGGTCCGGGACGAGCAGGGTAGGATCGGCGCGTCCGCCAGCGTCGTTCCGGCCAGGAGGGAGCGGACCTCCGCGGTCACTGCGGCGAGGCGGGTCGCGTCGACGCGGTCGCTCTTCGTGATCGCCACGACCCCGCGCCCGATCCCGAGCAGGTCGAGGATCGACAGATGCTCGCGGGTCTGTGGCATGACGCCGTCATCGGCCGCGACGACCAGGAGGGCCCCGTCGACCCCGGTGGCGCCCGCCACCATGGTGCGCACCAGCCGCTCGTGGCCCGGCACGTCCACGAAGCCGAGGGTCGTTCCGGTCCGGCTCCCCGCGTCGTGACGATAGGCGAAGCCGAGATCGAGGGTGATGCCGCGCGCCTTCTCCTCGGGGAGCCGGTCGGCGTCGATGCCGGTCAACGCCTTCACGAGGGAGGTCTTGCCGTGGTCGATGTGACCCGCGGTGGCGAGGATGATGGGGGCACTCATCTCAGGTTCCCCCGCTTGGGCCGAGCGGCCGCGACAGGCGGGTCGGCAGGTCGGCGATGCGCAGGGAGCGGCGCAATGCCCGCGACAGGGCATCGATCGCCATCGTCATCAGGGCGGTCGCGGCGATCAGGACGACGGCCACGTCGAGCCGCAGCTCCGAGATCGCCGCATCGATGTAGAAGCCGAGCGTCGCGACGCCCAGCATGCCGAGGATCGCGCTCTCGCGAAGGATGATTTCCCAGCGGTAGAGCAGGTAGGCCAGGAACTGGCCGTAGAGCCGGGGGACGGTCTCGTAGGCGTAGAGGTTCAGGCCTCTCGGCGCATCCGGGCGGTAGGCCAGATCGTCGGCGTGGCGGCCCAGAAGGAAGCCGACGATCCCCGCATTGTGGATCGAGAGGGCCAGGATGGCGGGCAGCATCGAAGGACCGAGCAGCAGCAGCGCGACGTAGGCCAGCATGTATTCGGGGGTCGAGCGCACGGTGACGAGCAGGATGCGGCCCAGGGGTTGGCCGATGCGCCCGGCGAAGCGGCGCGAGACGAGGGGAAACAGCGCGAGCGCGCCGAGCGCGGTGGCCACCAAGGCGATCTGCGCCAGCATCAGGGTCTGCAGGACGCCCGGCCCGATCTGATCCGTGAGGATCGGCCGCAGCCACGTCCAGAGGCGAAGCCACGTGTCCGGATCCGAGAATGCCGCGCCGCGCAAGGGGACCGGCACGATGTCGTGGCCGAGAATGCGGGCGAGGCTCGCCCCGATCGCCGGGCTGCCGATCGTGGCGGGTAGCGCCATCAGGCTCGCCACCGCGAGGAACGGCAGGGTGAGCGGGCGCAGCCACAGCCGGCGCGTGCCGATCAGGACGTAGAACACGAGGAGCAGGGCGCCGGCCTCGCCGTAGCGACCTTGGCGGAAGGCGGATTCGAGGTGGAAGCCCATGGTCGGGAGGCCGATGAAGCCGAGCACCAGGGTCGAGCGCAGGCCGCATTCGAGCCGGTAGAGGGTGTAGTGGCGAAGCTTGTCCGCCACGTCCGGCAGGCGGGCGTAGAAGAAGGCGGACGCCCCGCCGGTGCCGGGCGGCAGGACGCGAAGTGCTGCGAGGTCAGCCTCCTCAATGATCTCCGAATAGACCTTGGCGCAGATGCCCGCGTAGGGGAGCGCGATGGCGAGGATGCCGGTGGTCGCCGAGAGGCCGAAGACCTGGATCAGCAGAAGCGCCCAGAACAGCTCGTGCACCGACCGCAGGAACGCGCAGAGCCCGCGCACCGTCCGGGAGCGCGCGAAGGGGATCGCCAGCAGAAAGCCGGATCCCGCCCCGAGTCCGACGCCCAGCACGGCGAACGCGACCGTGTGCACGACGCTCAAGGCCTCGACCGACGGGAGGTCGGCTTGGACGAATCCTGCAAGCAGTCGACGCAGCTCGGCCCAGGGCTGCAGGCTCGACACGTGGAGATCGGCTGCCAGCAGGGCGGCGAGCGCCAAGGCCGCGAACCAGCGGCTGATCGCGGCGTAGCCCGAGAAGGGCGCGTGCGGGGAGAGGCGCCCGAGACCGCTCACGCTGTCCCCGCATAGTAGGGGGTGAGCCGCGCCGCATCGAGCTCGCGGGCGGGCGCGTCGAGGACGATGCGGCCCGCTTCCAGAACGACGATGCGGTCGGTCGCGGCGAGCGCCAGGGCGACGTCGTGCAGCGCCAGCACCAGCGTCTCGTGCGTGCGGGCCATCTCGGCCAGAACGCCCTCGCCTTGCACGCGGTCGAGCGCTGAGACCGGCTCGTCGGCGATCAGGATCGGGCCACCATTGTAGAGGGCGCGGGCGACCGAGACCCGCTGCTGCTGCCCGCCGGACAACGCTCCGGCACGGGCACGGATCGTCTCGGCGAGCCCGACGCGGGCCAGCACCGCCCCCACCTCGCGCAGGTCGGCCGCCGCCGGACGGACCAGGGTGCGCAGGTTGTGCAAGGTCGAGGTCCGGTCGAGCCGGCCCATATAGACGTTGTGGAACACCGACAGGGTGCGCACCAGCGCCGTGGTCTGGGGCACCAACGCGGTGCGCCCCGGGGCCTGTGCGTGCAGGAGGCCGAGCAGGGTCGATTTGCCCGCCCCCGAGCGGCCCAGCAACGCCACGCGCTCACCGGCCCGGATCGTCAGGTCGATGCCTTGCAGCACCACCCGTCCGCCATAGGCGGCCGAGGCATCCGACAGGGCGAGAGCGGGAATGGGCACGGGCGCCTCAGTCGAGCAGCCCGGTGGATTTGGCGACCGCGATCAGCGGGTCGTAGGCGGTGTCCGTCACGGGAACGAATTTCGAGCGTCCGAACGGCTCGAGGATCGCCGGGTCCTCGATCGCGACGAGTGCCGCGGTCAGACGCTCGGTGAAACCAGCACCGTAGACGGTGTCCACGTCGCCGCGGACGGTCCACTGATAGTCCGGATAGGTCGGGCTCTCCCAGATCACCGACACGGCGGAGGCATCGACCTTGCCGGCTTTGGTCTCGAGGTCCCACACCGTGTAATCGACCGCACCGACCTCGAAGGCGCCGGACTGGACGAGCTGTATCGTGCGCGAATGGTCCCCCGAATAGCCGACCCGTGAGAACACCTGATCCGGCGTCTGTCCCGGGAAGGCCTGGCGGATGAAATGTTCGGGCATGAGGCGGCCCGAAGTCGAGGTGCGGGCCCCGAAGGTGAAGGTTTTCCCCGCGATGGCCTTGGGGAACTCCTTCGACGGGACGAGGCCGGTCCGGACATTGGCGATGAGGTAGGTCTTGAAGGTTGCGTCCTCCGCGCCTTGCGCGATGGCACGGGCGCCGGATGCCGCCCTCCGCGCCTGCACGCCGGTGAAGCCGCCGAACCAGGCGAGCTGCACCTGCCCGTTGGTGAAGGCCGTGACTGCAGCCGGATAGTTCTTCACCGGAATGTAGCGCACGGGCACGCCGAGCTTGGCCTCCAGATAGGAGGCCACCTTGCCGAAGCGTTCGATCAAGCGCCGCTCGTCCTGATCGGGAATGCCCGTGAAGACGAAAGGCGGGTGATCCGCCGCTTGAGCGGCCGCGATGCCCAGCACGGTCTGAACGACGGCGAACAGCGCCGTGAGCAGGCGCGTCCGCAGAGGCCGAAGCCTTGCGTCGATCATCGGCGTCTCCCTCCCACCGGTCCTGTTTCGGACCTTCGTTGCGTGCGACCCGGCGCGGCGGACGTCGGGTCCCGTCAGATTGTCTCGTCCTGCAGCTCACCGCCCTGGGCCGCCACACGGTCGGCGAGGGCCTTCAACTCCTGTCGCAGGTCGGCGAGGCCTTCCTCGGTCAGCCCGGTGCGGCAGACGACGGCCTGCTGCGCCGCGGCGACCCTGTCCTCCAGACGACGGCCGGCTTCGGTCAAGGCGACGAGAACGACGCGGCGGTCGGCGGCACGGGCGCGGGTCACGAGACCGGCCGCTTCGAGCTTGTCGACCAGCGGCGTGATGGCACTGGCGCCGAGCTTCAGCCGTGCGGCCAACGCGTGGGCCGGCGCGGCCCCATCCTGCCAGAGCGCGAGCATCACGAGATATTGCGGATAGGTGAGGCCCAGATCACCGAGCAGGGGCCGGTAAGCCCGCACCACCGCGTTCGTCGCGGCATAGAGCGAGAAACAGAGCTGATCGTCCAGTCTGAGACGGCGGTTGCGGTCGACCATCGCTGCGATATCCTTCGAGCATGAATGGTTCATGCATGAAGGATTATGTCAAGCCGCCGCTCACGAGTGCTGCTTGGAGTCGAAGCGACGGCTGAAAACGCATCCATTCGAAATCAGCGGACAGCCAAGACTCGATCATGGTGCCGGCATCCTGCAGCGGTGGTGTTGCATGCCGGAGCTGAGCCACCATCGCTATCAGGGTAGAGGCGACCGCCTCATCCAACAGCCGCAAGGCGTTTCGTAACGCGGGCCACCTGCATCGGGTACCAACGGTTTCCGCGGGCCGAGGGGATACCGAGAGCGTTGAGCGTGTGGGCGACCTGCTCCAGCGTTTCGACGCCGGCCGCGCGAATTTCCGTGAGAAGCGGCGCCACGTCCCGTGCGCGTTCCCAGCTCCGCGACGTTCCGGACCGCTGGTCCTCGATCTGGAAACGCGTCTCGGATCCGCGGACAGACATGTGACCCGACCCGGTCGCTGCGCATTTGCGACGCTCGGCGGTGAAGCGGGCATAGAAGTCGCGGCGGCGGGCAACGATCTCGGGCGTGCGGATCACGTCGAACCGTTCCTCCGCTTCCGTCACCGCAGCCATGATGCCGAGGGTCAGCTCGCTGGCCTCCGGTCTGTCCAAGGCGACGAAGCGGAGATTCAGGCGACGCAGTTCGTAGCCCAGTTTGCGCAGGAAGGCGGACTCATCGCCCCAGATGCCGAGTTCGGCCATCAGCAACGTTGCGCCGTGCCGATGGCACAGGCTCATCGCCTCGCTCAGGTCCGGCTCAACCGCACAGGCCGTGTCACCGATGATCTCGGCAGCAAGGCGCCCGCGGCGACCGAGATGACGGGCGATCGCCGCACGCTGCAAGGCGAGGACATCCTCGGCATCAGCCTCGGCAGACTGGAGGTAGGAAACGAACAGGTCTGAGGACATCGGCGTTCGGCCTGTGTGCCCATCGGATGGTTTCGGCGACGCGTGTCGACGTGACCCGGGGCGTTATGTCGGTCGCATCATGGGCGCGGCCCCGAACGGGGCCGTCATGTTGTGAACGACTGTTTTGAGGCCATCAATATGAACCCATATTCCAGATTGGGTCAGGCTGTGATGGCGCTCGGCCCCAGGGGGCTGGTTCGGATCGGCAGGAACACGCTGTGGCTGATCTGACGATGATGTTCGAAGCGATGGGCCGGACGGGCTCGGTGCAGGGCTATTCCGACGCGCTCGGTGTGTCCTCCCGCGCCGCCTGGGCCCGTCTTGGGGCTATCGCGCTGCGCTGACGGAGCTCGGCGCACCCCTGGCCGAGATCTTCTCCGACGCCTCGTCCGGCCTCGAGCGCGAGACCCGCGGTGTCGAGCAACGCTTGCGCCGGCTTCTGCCCGGCCGGACCGGTGCGGTGACGCCCGTCGCGAGTGGCTCCCTGATGCCTCGCTACGCGACGATCTGATCGCCGCCCATCGCTCCGGCGGCGCGCTCCCCGGCGCGGGAGCTTTTGCGGTGGCGGGGTCGATGTTCGGCTCGTGCCACGAGGCGAGCGGATCCCTGCCTCAGTGCCTCAGCCTCAGGGGCGGAACGGCGGGCACGCGCGGGATCGGAGGCGCTTCGGCGAGGACCGCCCCGATTCCGAGCCAGCTCGTCCGCACGGCTCGCGTCAGGCCATCGAGATCCTGGCCATCGATGGTTGCCAACGGAAAGGAGTCGAGGCCGAGGGATGCGAAGACGTTGGCCCGCGCGTTCTGGACGGCAGCATGGGCGAGATCGAATTTGACCTCGGCGATCAGGGTGTTCATCTCCTCGCGGATCAGGGTCTGCTCGCTCGTCGAGAGCGCCGCAGCGGACGCCCGCATCTGCCCCACGATACGGCGCTGGACACGGCGGAAGGCGGCGGCTGTCTCGAATTCCTTCATCGCCAGCGCGTGGCGGATCCGGCTGACATGGACCTGGGTCATCACCGCCATGGTCACGGCCAGTGCACGCTTGTCGAGGAGCGCGTCCTGCGCATCGATGAGGCTGGTCCGCTCGGGGTAGCGGAACACGCTCATCAGGTTCCAGCTCGCGCGCGCGCCCCAGCCAACCCAGTTCGAATTGTAGAGCAGGCGGTTCGAATCGGCGTTGGCGCCGACGATGACGTTGAAACCGGGCAGCATTTCCAGCAGGGCGGCGGTCGCCTCCCGCCCGTTGATACGCTGGCGATAGGCGACCTCGCGGAGTTCCGACCGGTTCTCCAGGGCAACGCGAACGAGATCGGAATCGGCGACGCCGAGCTTCAAACCCGCCTCGACTCCCTCCATCTCGGCCAGCCGGAACGGCAGATCGGGGGGGAGGTTCATCAGCGACGCGAGCTGACTGCGGGCGACGAGCAGGTCTGCCTCGACGCGCTGGGCCTCACGCCTGATCTCGATCAGTTCACGCTCGTAGGTGAGGGCCGTGATCGGCGAGGTCTGGCGCTCGTTATAGAGCCGACGGGCGTCACTGATCGCGTTCTGAGCGCGGCCTTCGAGGGCGCGCAGGCGGCTCGCAAGGCGCTCACTCGTCAAAGCGCGCCAATAGGCGGTCCGCACATCCTCGATGATGCGGCTCACCACCCGGCGGCGATTCTCCTCGGCGATGAGAACGGCATCGGCGGCCTGCCGCGCGCGCACATACGACAGACCGAAATCGAGGATGTTCCAGCTCAGCGACAAGTCGCCGAAAACGAAGTTCCTGTCCTGGCTATAGGAGGGTTCGAGCGACTGGCGCTGGCTCAGCACCGAGATCGAAGAACTCGCAACGTAGTTGTCGCGCCCCGCATAGGCGCTGTTGGCGACGAAGTTCGGCAGCATCGAATAGCTGGCGAAGCTCAGCTCCCGAGCTCGCACGGCCGTCTGCATGATTTCGACGCGCTGATCGAGATTGTACTTCAGAGCGCGGGCGAAGGCCTCGTAGAGATCGATGCGCGGTCCCGGTAGCGGCTGATCGGAACCGACGCGGCGCAGCTTGTCCGCCGCATAGGCACCGATTTCGGCCTGCCCGAGCGGTTGGGGCGTCACGGTGCAGCCGGCCGTGGCCGTGGCCAGCAGCGTCGCTCCAAGCCACGCGGAACCGATCCGACGCCGGTACCTGCCGTCGCTTGGCCGAACCTGCGCCATGATCCCCGCTTCCCCTCCGGGCTTAAGCGCCCTCGGGAAGCCCCGGGAGCCCGCTCTCGCGCTCCCCCGTTCTTTCAATCGGCATGGTAAACGAACCGTCAAAATGAGGGTTTTGGCCGGTGCCACAAATCAGTGAGCGCGGGCGAGTGCCTTTTCGATCAAGGTGAAATCGGCACGTCCGTCCCGTTCAAGGGAGGCCAGTTGGGCCGTAAACATCGGCGCTTCGCTGCGAAGCCCGAGATCGGGGGTCTCGATAGCCTTCGAACCGGCACCGAGACGTGCAGGTTTGGTCGCCAGGATTTCCCCGGTCTCCGCATCGACGGTCATCGGCCAGCGGACGACGCGTCCATCCCGGAGCGCGACGTCCACCTCGATGGCGACGAGCCGGGTCCCGGCCGGGGGCCGACCCCAGAAGCCGCCCCTGCCATCTCCCTCGATCCAGGCCGGGCCGGGCGTGCCGTCCGGCCCGTAGATCCGGACGGTGCCGATGGACGCGACGTCGGGCGTCCGGTTGCGCAGGTTGATCACCAAGATGTCGGGCCGTCGGATCGCCTCGATCAACAGGTCGTTCCGGTGCGCAACGGTATCATCGACCGTCGACAGGGCGAGGGCGAGCGAACGGCCGAGATAGGGGCTCGGCGAGAACCAGGGCCCTTCGCTGTCCGAGGCGCCTTCGAACTGCTCCCAGGCGAGCGACGCGATCCGATCGCCCATATCGAGCACCACGTCACGGTCGGTGTCGATCACCGTACCGTGCAGGTCGTCGACGCCGTTGACCGCGGCGACGACCGCACCGTCGGCCAGGATCACCTTTCCGATGGAGCCGAGCGGGTCGATCGCGGCGACGGCCGGTAGGAGGAAGCCGTTGGCACTGATCCCCGCTTCCAAGGCCGGTGTCGGCCACGGGGCCGGCGCATGGAGGATCGGCTGGGCGCCGGGCAGCGGGAGACCGAGCCCGGGCGGCGGCACGAGATCCCGATTTGCCCCGACCGTGACAGCAATCGTGACGCGCGCGATCCCGCCGCTGCCGTCGCTGACCTCGACCGTGAAACGGTCGCGGCCGCTGAAGCCGGTTCCGGGCGTGTAGGAATACGACCCGTCTTCCGCCAGGAGGACCGTACCGTTCGCCGGGTTTCCGGCGAGACGGAAGCCGAGGGAATCACCATCGCGATCCGTCGCCACGACCCGTCCCCTGCCGACCTCGCCGGCCGATATCGCGAGATCGTCGGCATGGGCGTCCGGAGCGTCGTTGACCGTGGCGACGGTCACGGGAATCGTGACGAGGGTAAAGCCGCCGGCTTTGTCCGAGACCCGAACGCTGAAGCCGTCGCCGCCATGGAAGTCCGTGTCGGGGGTATAGGTGAAGCTGCCATCGGGACGGAGCGTGACCCGGCCGGAGGCAGGCGGCGCCTCGATCGAGAAGATCAGGGTTCCGTCCTCCCGGTCGTTCGCGACGACGCGGCCATCGACGGGTGTGTCCTCGCGCGTCGTGACCGGAGCCGCGGTCGCTGTGGGCGCGCTGTCCACGAACGCGACCGTGAGATGGACCGTGGCCGTCGAGCGGCCGCCATCGGAATCGATGACCGCGTAGGTGAAGGCGTCCTCGCCGTGAAAATCGGCGTCCGGCCTGTAGGTGAAGCTGCCATCCGCTCGCAGGTCGAGTCGTCCGTGCAGGGGACCGGCGACGGGCTTCGGGTCGACCCGGATGGCGTCGCCGTCGGGATCCGCATCGTTGTCGAGCACGTGGCCTTCAAGATGGGTGTTCTCGTCGAGGGTCGCGGCGTCGTCGAGGGCGATCGGAGCAGGATTCCCGACCGTGACCGTGAAGCGCGCCGTGGCTGAGGCGCCGCTGCGATCGGTGCCGGTGAGCATGACCGCGTAGACGCCGCCCGGCACCCGGGTCGACGCGTCGGGAGCGAGGGTGCCGGAGATCAGGCCGGTCGCGCGATCGAGGACGAGACCGGGGGGCAGGCCATTCGCCGAGAACGAGAGGACGTCGCCCTCGTCGATGTCCCTGAAGGCGCTTCCGGCCGGGATCGACACCCGTGCGGCATCCTGGGCCGACCAATCGGCGATGGCCGATGAGGTGGCATCGAAGACGGGTGCATCGTTGACCGGGTTCACGTCGATGGCCAAGGCGGCCGTGGCGAAGCCGCCATTGCCGTCGGTGACCGTGTAGACGATGGTGTCGGTACCGTTGAAATCCGGGTCGGGCGTGTAGCGCAGGCTGCCGTCCCGGTTGATGGTGACCGTTCCGTGATGGGCCGTGACCGAACCGGCGACCACCGAGAGCGGATCGCCGTCGGGATCGTGGTCGTTGCCGGTCACATCGATGTCGACCGGGGTATCCTCGTCGGTGGTGAGGACGTCGTCCGAGGCCGAGGGCGCGGGATTCGTGACCGTCCAGGCGAACTTACGCGAGACCGTGAGGCCATTCGGATCGGTGGCGGTGAGCGTCACCACGTAGGTGGCCTGCCCGCTCGAACCCGAGGCGTCGCGGTTGATCGTCCCGCTGATCTCGCCGGTTGTCGGATCGATCGCCAGGCCCGGCGGCAGGCCGGTCGCGGTGTAGGCGAGGCGCGCTCCCTCGGGGTCGACGACGAGATGTCCGAACGGCACGCGCACGCTCTCCCCATCGACCGCGTTTCGGGCCGAGAAGGTATCGGGGGCGACCGGGCGCAGGTTCTCGGGCGTCACCGTGACGGTGAGGAGCCCGGTCGCCCGCAGGCCCTGCGCCGTCTCGACCGTGTAGACGACGGTGTCCGTCCCGGAAAATCCGTCGTCCGGCACGTAGGTGAGCAGACCCGTCGCGGGATCGACCGAGACGGTGCCGTGGGCGGCACTCGTCGCGCCGGGTGCGTCGACGAGACGGACGGCGCTGCCATCGGCGGCGGAATCGTTCGCCGTGACCGCGACGAGGACAGGGGTGCCGGCGCGGGTGGTGGCTTGGTCCGGCCCGGCCGTTGCTGTGTCGCTCACCGTCCAAGTGAAGCTGCGGGCAATGCTCGCGCCGACCGCGTCGGTCGCCGTGACGGTCACGGTGTAATCGGTGGCTGCGGCCGATCCGGCCGGCAGGGAGCCCGTGATCAGTCCGGTCGCCGGATCGATGGAAAGGCCCGGCGGCAGACCCGTCGCGGTGAAGCGGAGCCCGTCGCCGCTCGGGGCGGATGCCGATCGATCCGCGTCGGGATCGCGAAAGCGCGTGGCGATGTCGTAGACCACGGACGCGCCGCCGCGGCCGGCCTGATCGGGCAGGGTGACGGCACGCGGCCCATCATTGACCGGGGTGACAATCACCGTGACCGAGGCGGTGCTGGTGCCGCCGTTCCCGTCGACGATGGCGTAGGTGATCGTATCCGTGCCGTTGAAATCCGCATCCGGCGTGTAGACGAGCTTGCCGTCCGCGATCGCCACCCGGCCGTGTCCGGCGCGCGGAGCGGCATCGCCCGTGGCGACGATCGCGAGGACGTCCCCGTCGGGGTCCCGGTCGTTTGCCAGGACATCCACCACGACCGGTCTGTCCTCGGGCGTGGTCGCCCCGTCGTCTATCGCCTGCGGGGCGGAGTTGGTGACCCGGAGGGTGAAGCGTGTTTCGGTCTGCGTGCCGCCCGGATCGGTCGCCGTGACCGTAACTTGGTAATCGGCGAGGCCGGTGGGGCCGGAAGCGGCCCGGTCGATCGTCCCCCGGATGGTTCCCGTGGCCGGATCGATGGCGAGGCCGAGCGGCAGGCCGGTGGCGCTGTAGCGCGAGGCCGCGCCGTCTGGACCCTGAGATGGGTTGCCATAGGGCAGGACCACGGTCCCGCCGTCACCGGCGGCGCGGTCGCCCGGTGCCAGGGATGCCGGGGCATCGGTGAGGCCTACGACCGTCACGGTGAGGGTCGCCGTCGCGGTGCCGCTATCGCCGTCGCTGATCGTGTAGTCGATATGCGTCGTGCGGGTCTGGCCTGCCGTGAGACCGTCGAAATCCGTGCCGGGATCGAACCGGTAGCTGCCGTCGGCGCGCACGGTGAAACGGCCGCCGTTCGAGCCCGTCACCGCCTGTCCGACGCCGGCCGCCGCGCCGTTGACGGCTGCCACGGTGAGGGGGTCGCCGTCCGGATCGCTGTCGGCCCCGTTGCCGTTATCGGCGAGCACGGAGCCGAGGGCCGACATGCGCGCGTCGGTGAGCGCGCCGTCATTCCGCGCGATCGGTGCCGGATCGACCACGCGCCACGTGAAGCTGCGGCGCGTGGTGCCGCCGTGGCCGTCATCGGCCGTGACCGTGACGGTGTAGTCGCCGTTCGCTCCACCCCGCGACGCGGAGCGGTCGATCGTGCCGTGGACAGAACCGGTGGCGCTGTCGAAGGTGAGCCCGGTCGGCAGCCCGGCGACGCCGAAGGTGAGCGTCTCGCCCTCGACGTCGGAGAAAAAGCGGCCGAGATCCAGTCCTGCGACGCTGTCCCCATCGAGGCTGCCGACGGCCGGAAGCGTCCCGGCCCGCGGGGCGTCGTTCACCGGTGAGACCGTCAGCGCCAGCGTATCGGTGTCGCTCTTGGCTCCGCCCGAGCCGGTGTTGCCGCCGTCGTCGGTGACGATCGTGAGCGTCTCGTTCCCGTTGTAGTCGGCGTCCGGGCGATAGGTCGTGCCGTCAAGGGCGGCGTTGATCGCCGCGACGGTGCCGGTCAGCGTGACCGTCCTGGTCCCGTCGTTCGCCACGGTGACGCCGGTGCGCGACCCGAGGCTCAGCGCGCCATGCGCAACGCTGAGCGTGGCCGTGAGATTGCCCGTTCCGACATCCGGATCCGAGACGGTGATGGCGTTTCCGTTGCCCGATGAGAAGACGAGCCCGGTATCCTCGGCCGTCGTCTGGGCCGCCGGCACTGCGTTGAGGGGGGCATCGTTCACCGCCGTGACGTCCACGGTCGCGGTGGCGACGTCCGAGCGCAGCGCGCCGTCGCTGACGCTGACGTCGATGCGGCGGGTGACGGTGGAGAGATCGCGCTCGGACGAGGAGAACCGCACGCGGCTCAGCGCCGTCTGGTAGTCGGCGCTCGTGGCCGCTCCGGTCAGCGTCAGCGTGTAGGTCGCGGCGTCGAAGCGGGCCACGATGCCGGCGGGCAGCGGCCCCTCGACGGCGAGCGTATCGCCCGTCTGCCCGTTGGTGATGACGGCCGTGGCCGAGGCCATGCTGGCGCTGTCGACATCGCTCACCGACACGTCCGCATCGACGATCGCCACGCCCGAGGCGCCTTCGTTGTAGCGGGTGGCGTAGCCGTGTGTGGCGGAGAGGTCGAGAACCGGGGCGTCGTTGATCGGGCGCATCGTCACCGTCACGGTGGCGGTTTCGGTCGTCCCACCCGCCGTCACCGTATAGGTGAAGCGGTCGGTTCCGTCGAAATCCGCGTCGGGCGTGTAGATGAGGAGGCCGTCGGGCCGGAAGGTGACGCTGCCATGCGCGCCTTGCGAGACGGCGGTCACGGCACGGGCGGGATCCTCGAAATTGTCCGCGGTGCCGCCGTCCATGCCCGTGACGGCGTTGAAGGTGACCGCGGTGTCCTCGTCCGTCGTGACCGTATCCGGCTCGATGTCGGCGACCGGTATGATGTTGGCGCCGATGGTGCTGGTTGCCGTCGCCCCCGTCGGATCGACGGTGACGAGCGAGATCTGCACGGCCCCGTTGCGGTCAGCGGCCGGATCGAAGCGAAGTCCTTCGAGAGCGGCGTTGATGTCGGCGACGGTGCCTGAGAAGCGCATCGACCCGTCGCCGGTGCCGGTGCCCTGCTCGAAGGTAAGGCCGGTCGTCCTCGGCAGGGTGAGCTGGCCCTGCGCCGAACTCAGCGTCACGGTGAGCGTTCCGCCGTCCGCATCGGCCACGCGGATGCCGTTGCCCCCGCCGGTCGAGAAGATCAGCGGCGTATCCTCGTCCAGCGTCTGCGTCGCGGCCGGTACGGCGTTGGTCGGCGCGTCGCCGACCGGATTGACGGTAAGGCCGACGGTGTCGGTGTCGCTCTCGGCTCCGCCCGCGCCGGTGTTGCCGCCGTCGTCGGTGATGACCGTAAGGGTTTCGCTCCCGTTGTAGTCGGCGTCCGGGCGATAGGTCGTGCCGTCGAGGGCGGCATTGATCGCTGCGACGGTGCCGGTCAGCGTGACCGTGCCGGTCCCGTCGTTCGCCACGGTGACGCCGGTGCGCGACCCGAGCGTCAGCGTGCCGTGCTGGACCTGAAGCGTGGTGGTCACGCGACCGCTACCGGCATCGAGGTCCGAGACGGTGATGGCGTTGCCCGCTGCCGCCGAGAAGACGAGGCTCGCGTCCTCGTCCACGACCTGCGGGCCAGGGACGCCGTTCACGGGCGCGTCGTTCACGGCGGTGACGGAGATCGAGACGGTATCGGTGTCGCTCTTGGCACCGTCCGTGCCGGTATTGCCGCCGTCGTCGGTGACGACCGCGAGGGTCTCGGTCCCATTGTAGTCGGCGTCCGGGCGATAGACCGTGCCGTCGAGGGCGGCGTTGATCGCCGCGACGGTGCCGGTCAGCGTGACCGTCCCGGTCCCGTCGTTCGTCACGGTGACGCCGGTGCGCGACCCGAGGGTCAGCGTGCCATGCGCAACGCTGAGTGTGGTGGTGAGAGTGCCGGTGCCCGCATCCGGGTCCGCGACGGTGATGGCGTTGCCGCTGCTCGACGAGAAGACGAGCTCGGTGTCCTCGGCCGTCGTCTGGGCCGTCGGCAATCCGTTCACGGGGGCGTCGTTGATCGGGCGCACCGTCACCGTCACCGTCGCGGTTTCGGTCGTCCCGCCCGAGGTCACCGTGTAGGTGAAGTGGTCGGTTCCGTTGAAATCCGCGTCGGGCGTATAGGTGAGGGTGCCGTCGGGCCGGAAGGTGACGCTGCCATGCGCGCCCTGCGAGACGGCGGTCACGGCACGGGCGGGATCCTCGAAATTGTCCGCGGCGCCGCCATCCGTACCCGTGACGGCGTTGAAGGTGACGGCGTTGTCCTCGTTCGTTGTGACCGTATCCGGCACGATGTCGGCGACGGGATCGATGGTGACATCGACGGTGCTCGCGGTCACGAAGCCTTGCTCGATCCGGATGCCGTCGATGAAGTTGCCGACGCTTTGCGAGCCGCCGGCCGCGCTGATCGAGCGAAATTCGAAGCGCAGCTTGTTGCCGCTGGCGGTTTCCCCGATCGTCTCTCGATAGGCGCCCCAGGCCGTATTGCCGTCGGAATAGCTTTTGTCGAAGAGCGTGCGATCGTCGGCCGTACCGGCGATGCCGTCGGCACCGAGATCCGTGACCCTGACCTGCATGGTGTCGACGCCCTCGCGCCCGCGATGGGCGAAGTCGAGGGTGATGGTCGAGCCGGCCGTCGCATCGAACGTCTGAAAGAGCGCCGCCACCTGATTGGCATTGATCTCAGCGAACTGGTTGCCCTCGTAGGCTGGCACGCCGTTATAGCCGGAACTCCAGATCTCGATCTGGTGGTCGGTGGCATCCGTCTTCCAGCCCGGAACCGACGATTCCGACACGATCGCGTAGCTGCCGCCGGGGATCGTCGGGTTCTCGAACGAGCCGTTGGTGAAGTTGTCGGCGGCGCGAACGGGATCCCGCGTCACGAGGGAGATCCGGGCGCTGCCGTTGTAATCGGCCCGGGGGGTGAAACGCAGACCGTCGAGCGCGGCGTTGATGTCGGCGATCGCGCCGGAGAACGTCATGGTGGCATCGTCCGCACCATCGCCCGCCGTGAAGGTCAGGCCGGTGACGCGCGATAGGCTCAACAGCCCCTGATCCGCCGAGAGGGTGACCGTGAGCGGGCCGCCGTCCGGATCATCGACGCGAACCGCGTTGCCTGTCGCCGACGAGAAGACGAGGTTGGTGTCCTCGGCGAGGGTCTGGCTGGCTGGGAAGGTATTGACCGGGGGGTCGCCGACCGCCGTGACCGTGATGGCGATGTCGTCGCTGTCCCTCAGGGGGCCGCCGGTCCCGGTATTGCCGTTGTCGTCGGTGACGAATGTGAGCGTCTCGCTCCCGTTGTAGTTGGCGTCTGGCCGGTAGGACGTGCCTTCGAGGGCGTCGTTGATCGCCGCGACGGTGCCGGTGACGCTCACCGTGCCGGTCCCGTTGCCGCTCACCGTTACGCCGGTGATCGAGCCGAGGGTGACCGTGCCATGAAGGACGCTGAGCGTCGTGGTAAGATTGCCGCCGCGGGCGTCGGCGTCCGACACGCTGAGGGCATTGCCGTTGCCCGAGGAGAACACGAGTTTGGTGTCCTCGTTCACGGTTTGCGCGCGCGGAATTCCGTTCACGGGCGCATCGTCGAGGGCCGTGAAGGCGATCGTGGCCGTCGCCGTGTTCGAGTCGATCGTTCCGTCATGGACCGTCACCGCGATGGTGCGGGTCGTCGTCGCGGGATCGTGGTCGGCGGACGCGAACCGGATCTGTTGCAGGGCGGTCTGGTAGGTGGCGAGGCTCTCCGAGCCGGTCAGCGTCAGCGTGTAGGTCGCCGCGTCGTAGGCGGCGCTGATGCCTGCAGGCAGATTCCCCTCGATGCTAAGGGTATCCGCGCCGCTGCCGTTGGTGATGACGGCCTTCGCCGACGTGATGGTCGTGCTGGCGACGTCGTGAATCGAGGCATCGCCGTCGACGATGGCGACGCCCGCCGCCCGCTCGGTGTAGTTGGTGGTGTAGCCGGTTCCTGCGGCCGAGTCGTCGAGGTCCAGCACGATGGCGGGATTGTAGCCGAAATCCGGGCCGGCCAGCGTCGCGCCGACCCTGGTGTCGGTGAGGGCGCCCGATGTCGCCGTCGTCGCCGTCGCCGTGGTGAGGCGGCCCTCGGTGTCGGTCACGCGCACGACGAATTGGCCGGGGAGGAGCCCGGTGAAACTGTAGCTGCCGTCGGCCGCGGACGTGTCCGTGGCCAGGACGCGCTCGCCGGCATCGACATGCCCATTGCCGTTGACGTCGTCGACGAGCTCGACCGTCACGCCGCGGATGCCGTTCTCGCCGCTGTCGGACATCCCGTTCTTGTTCGCGTCGCCGAACACCCGCCCGCCGATCGTCGAGGTCGGCGGTGTCCAGGCGGCGGCGTCATTGATGCCGGTGAGCGCGGTCGAGCCGTCCGTGGTGATGGCCTTGCCGCTGCCGATGGCGGCTCCGGTATTCGGATCGATCCGGGTGATGTTCGTCCCGAGGGTGTAGAGGAAGCCACCGGAATCGACGCCGGTCTGGACCTCGGTCCGGGTCACCGTCTCGTCGTGGAGTACCTCGCTCCCGTCGCTGAGATTGAAGCGTGCGAAGGAGTTCCCCGTCACACTGATAAGCTGTCCGCCGGCCTGATCGATCGAGATGTCGCCCCAGTCGTAATTGTGGTTCGACTGATTACCGAAGGTCGAGCCCGATGCTACGGCCTGGCCCGCTCCTGAGAAGGTGAGCTTGTAGATCTGATCGGTATTGCCGGAGACGTTCTCCACGGCCAGGTAGAGAACACCGTTGGAGAAGGCGGCACCGGCTCCACCCAGGCCCCGAGCGCCGGTCGTAATGCCTTTGGTCGATAGATCGGAATCGATCACGATGTGCCGATCATTCCTGAAATCGTAGGCGAACAGGGCGTTCTTGTCGGCGGCATTCGGGCTGTTGTTGTCGACATAGTAGATCAACCCGTTCGTCTGATCGACGGCGAGTGAATTGAGGGACGCGCCCAACGTGATCCCACCGACGCTGTCGAGCGCCCGCGTGAGTTCGGTCGCCTTTCCGGTCGCGATATCGACGCTGTAGATCGCGCGGCCCGAGACCGCGAGCAGGGCCCCGCGGCCGTTATCGGCGGCTGCCAGGAGATGATGCCAGTCACGTTGCGCCGCCTCATCGACGATGACACCGGTCTCGATGGCGCCCCGGTGCATCTCGAGGTTCCAATCGCCGCCGAGCTCGGTCGCGCCGGTGGCATCGTCCGATGCGGCGATGTCGGCCCCGGTGGCGGAGGCCAGGAGTGCCACGGCACGGGCGCCGACGGCGCCGGCGGCGAAGTCGCAGCCGTAGATCAGAAGATCGCCGGTGGCGGTGAGCGCGTTGCCGATGACGGCAAGGTCGGCGGCGTAGCGGCTCTGGATCGTCTCGGCCGTCAGTTCTCCCGTTCCGAGATGCAGGTCGCCGGCGGAGCCGTGCGAGAGGATATGGATGGCATCGATGCCGCTGCGCCCCGCGAGCGCGTCGGCGAGTTGATCGAAGCCGTCCCTGGCAGAATCGATCAGGATGATTTCGGCCGAGGACGGCATGCCGGCCAGGAGGGTCGCCAAGTCGGCGGCGCCCTTGTCGATCACTACGATCTCGTGCCGGCCGCTCGCGGTGGCGGTCTCCTGCGTCGTCGGCGCCACCGCTGCCGCTGCACGGGCATCGGCTGGTTCGGCATGCGCTGCATGCCCGTCTGGCTCGGGCCTCTCCCCGGGGGCCTCATTGCCATGCGATTGCGTGGCGGCCGCGTCCGAATGCGCCTGCGCGGCGGCCGGAGCCGCGGCACCATCGAAGACGAAGCGGGGTTCCAGCGCGCGGATTGTCGGTGTCCGCGCACCCGTCGCGGCCCGCGGATCGGAGCCGGCCCGCGTCTTGCTCCGGAAACGTTCGAACATCGACACCGCTCAGCCTGCGACGGAACGCGTGGCGCGTCCACGCGGGCGAGGCTAAGGCGGCATGGTTAACGAAGGATGGGGTGGGGGCCGTCCCTCGCGGTGTTCAGAAGCCGCTCTCGCGAATGAGAACGGCGACGATGCGCCGAAGCGCGTGCGTGGCGATGCTCTCGCGACGACCGGAGACCGCGACCACGCCGCGCAGCACGGTGGGCGTACCCGACAGGCGCATCTCGTCGTCGGGCCGGTTCAGGACGACCGTATACTGGGCCTCGACGGGCACCGGACCGACGTTCTTCTCCTCGCGCACGGCGACCGGCCCACCGAGCGTCGATAGGAGCGACGGGATCTCGACGATGGCAACCGCCGCGTCGGACACCGAACGGACGGTGACCGGTATCGAGCCCGTGGTGAGATCGTCCGGCACGAAGGTGCCGGAGGCGCCGCCATAGAGCCGTGCCATGGCGGTCTCGGGCACGAGGCCGCGCACCTGACGGCGTCCGTTGGAGACCAACGTCCCGAGTTCCTCACCCTTGCCGACCCAGCGGCCGGGCTGCAGATCGGGTTCGATCTCGGCGACGACGCCGTCGAAGGCTGCGCGGATCACGAGTTCGTCGTGGCGCCGCTCCAATCCTCGCACGGCTTCGCGCCGCGCATCGTGCTCGCCTTCGAGGACGAGGCTGCCGGCCCGGTCCTGCGGATCGGCGGCACGGCGGTCCTGCTTCAGCGCGACGAGGGCGAGCCGGATCCGCGCGGTGTCGAGGTCGTGGTCGAGGGCGGGGGAGCGCAGCCGCATCAGAACCTGTCCGGCGCTGACGGCGTCGCCCGGTTCGACCTCCACGGCCTCGATCCGTGCCGGGGCCACGGCCGTGAGGCGCTCGGTCCGCTCCGGTTCGGCGATCGCCGGAATCTCGACTCGGCCGGAGAGGGGCAGGAAGAGCAGCATCAGCACCGCGGCGAGCGCCGCCCCGGTGAAGCGCACGCGTCCACCGGGGGCGATGCGGCCACGGTTCGTCCACCAGAACGATGCCTCGCGGGTGATCGGTCGCAGGACGAACACGCCGATCTCGACGGCGAAGAGCAGCAGGCCGAGGAGCTTGAAAGCGAGGGTGTAGACCATCACGGCGATGCCGGTGAACAGCACCAGCCGGTAGATCCAGACCGCGACACCGTAGGCGATCACGCCCAAGCGCCGTCGTGCGCTCCAGTTCTCCGGGCAGGGATCTCCGAGCCCGAACAGGATCTCGCGCAGGGCCCAGGTGGTGAGCGCGAAGGCGCGGGGCTGGAGGTTCGATACGCCGAACAGGTCGGCGGCGATGTAGTAGCCGTCGAAGCGCATCAGCGGGCTGAGGTTGATCGCGACGCTCATCACCCAGCCCGTCGTGGCGAGGAAGAAGGCGATCGAGCGCGCCGTCCCCTCGGGCAGGAAGGACCAAGCCAGCGTCGCGATGGCCGCCACGGCGAGTTCCACCGCAACTCCGGCGCCGTCGATGGCGATGCGCTTTCGGCGATCGCGCAGGCGCCAGGCATCGGTGGTGTCCGTGTAGAGCACCGGCACCAGCACCATGAAGGCGAGGCCCATGCTGGGGACGCGGCAGCCGTAATGGATGGCGACGTAGGCGTGACCGAGCTCGTGCAGCGCTTTCACGGCGACGAGGGCCGCGAGATAGCCGATCAGACCTTCCGGCGTGAGGAATTGCAGGAATGTCGCGCAGAACGCGTCCCATTGCTGCAGGACGAGATAGAGACCGAGCAACCCGACGAGCGCGATTGCCGTCAGGCTGCGCCGATCGGCAAGCCGGCGGGCGAGGGGCAGCGTGCGATCGAGAAAGGCCTGCGGGCGCACCAAGGGAATGCGGATGAAGAGGTAGTTGTGCAGCAGCCACGCGCCGAGCCCGTGTTTGCGAGCCGCCGCCTGCCGCGCCAGGGCCTGCCACCCCCCTCGATGCGCGATGAGGCTGTTGGCCTCGCAGAACCCTCGGAACGCCGCGACCTCGGCCAGCCGGATGGCTCGCCCAATGGCCGTGCCGGCGGCCTCGGCGAGCTCGGCCGGCGTGATGCCCGCCCGCCAAGCCCTCAGGAAGGCGAGACCGGTCCCGTCGATCTCGTAGTAGCGGTGCGCGAGGGGATCGTAGAGGAGCCAGGGGGCGGAACCGCCATCGCCCGGCATCGCCCCGCGCTCGATCCGCAGATCCTCGCGCAGGGCCGTGAGCGGCAGGCCGTCCACCGGATCCGCCCCGAAACTCACAGGCCAACCTTCTGGCGCAGGAACGCCAGCGGTTTGCGAAAGAGGGTGAAGCCGAACGGCACGCTCGACCCGTAGAGCTGTGCCGTCCCGCGGGCACCGAGCCGTGGTGCCGACGCGCCGGCGGGCAACTTCGCGACGACGCGATGGGCGAGCACGCCGGCCTCCGTCATCCGGGCGACCGGCGTCACCTGATCCACCTGTGCGTCCAGGGCGTTGAGGGGATCGGCGTCGAGGAAGACCCGCACCCGGCCGCCCACCGCGAGGGCGATGGCATCGGAGACCGGAAGGTCGATGCGGACTTCCACCGTCTTCGGGTCGGCGATCTCCAGGATGCGCTGCCCGGCGGCGACGGGTTTGCCGTACCATTCCTTGCGATCGGCGTAGACGGCGACACCGGCCCGCTCGGCGCGGACCTGCGTCTTGGCGAAGGTGTCACGGGCGAAATCCCGTTCGGCCACTTTCAGGGCGAGCTCGGCGCGGGCCTGCCCGATCTCGCGCCGGGCGCGTTCCTCGGCATAGGCCCCCAGCGTCACCTGCCGGAGCTTCGCGTCGGCGACCTGGACTTCGCGCTCAGCCACCGAGAGGGCGTTGCGTTGGGCGGTGTCGACGTAACGGAGGACGAGGTCACCCACGGCGACAGACGCGTTCGGCGCAGGCGCGATCTCCTCGATGATGCCCTCGATCGGCGCCGCGACCACGAAGGGCCGGTCCGCCGTGATCGTGGCCGGGGCCAGGACCGTCATCGATACGGGCCAAGCGAGCCCGGCCAAGACGAGGCCGGCCATCACGAGGGCAGGTTTGCGCAGATCGCCCGACAGGCGCGGCAGAAACGGCGACCGCAGGGCGAGGAGGGCATGGGCACCCGTCTCCGCGAGCCGTCCGGCCAGGGCCGTGTCGGCCTCGTCGAAAGCCCGCTCGCGCGTCAGCAACAAGCCGCCGACAGGCCGCCCGGACCGATCCAGCAGGGGGACCCAGAGGCCGTGGCGGAAGGGATAGGTCCGGGCTTCCTCGCCGTCCAGAACCGAGAGGTCGATGTTGCGGGGCGCGGCGCGCGCGGCCTTCGGGATCGCGGTGACGGCCGCCTCGACGAAGGCGAGGAGGGGCGCATTCCGCTCGACCTGGATCGTGCCGGACACCCGTTCGACCACGAGACCGCCGACGCGATCCGTCCGCAGCAGGAAGCCCTGGCGAGCCCGCACCAGCTTGACGCACTCGTTGGCGAGGGCGATGCCGAGCGCATCGCGATCCGAGGCTCTGCGGAAGACCGCCTCGACGGCAAGGAGCTGGCGCAAGCCGGCGCTCGCGTCGTCCACCTCCACTTGCCCCGGCCCCGGCGGGATCGTCCCGCCCAATGGGTTGACGCGGACACGGCGCCCCCCGGCCTCGGCCTTCGGCTGCGGCGCGGCCATGTCAGTGGGTCGGACGTTCGAAAGCGGCGTCGAGGCTCATGCCGGGCAGCACCGCCGAGATGTCGCCGGGGGCGAAGGCCGCCGTGATCCTGATCGTCTGGGAGACCGGATCGACGGCGGCCGCGGTGCGGATCACCTTTGCCGCATAGGTCTTTCCGGTCTCGTCGACCTTCACTTGGAGGGGAGCAGCGGTCCGCAGCCAGGCGAGCCAGGCCGAGGGAACGATCAGGTCGATTTCCAGGGCGGTGGTATCGACGATCCGAAGGAGGGGCTGGCCGGCCACCGGCATCTCATGCTCGCGGGCGCGCATCTCGGCGACGCGGCCGGTGAACGGCGCGACGATCCGGCAATCGCGAACCCTGACGCGCAGGGCATCGGCGGAGGCCTGCGCCTTCTCCCATCGCGCTTTGGCCGCCTGAACCTCGACGCGCCCGATGGCGTGACGACGGTCGAGCAACTGCGCATTGTCGAAGGCGATGCGGTTGATCGCGGTCTCGGCCTCGGCCGCACGCGATTCCGCCTCGGTTCGATCGCAATCGAAGGTGACGAGCGTATCGCCGGCATTGAAGGACGCACCCTCGCGGAACGGCAGCGTGAGGATGCGGGCATTGAGATCCGTCGCGACGCTGGCATCCCGGATCGCGCGCACGACGCCACGAATCGGTGGTTCGGATTGAGCGAGCGCGGGCAAGGCTGCCAGGGCGAGGACGATGACCGTTGCCGCGCGCACGAAACACCCCTGACCCATGAAGGCGAAAGCGGCCGGATCGTAGGTCGACATGGTTAAGGCATCGTAAGAAAGGGTTTGGATCGAGCGGAGCGGACTGGTGAGATGCACGCTTGGGGGCCGGCTCCCACGCCTCGCAGAAGGTTGCCGCTGCTGTCCCGATCGAACCAGGGCCTGCTGCAGCGGCAGCGCCAGGGACTCTGCTCGTGAATCCGCAGCGCGCTCTAGGCCGTAGTTAGGTATTTACTATCTGAGCCATATGGCGATAGCGGCGAGATTGACGAAGCCCATGAAGTTGGCGAGCAGCTTGTCGTAGCACGTGCCGACGCGGCGTAACTGATTGATCTTGTTAAAGAAACGCTCAATCCTGTTGCGCACCTTGTAGAGGTCGCGGTCGTACACGCGCGGGCTCGTGCGGTTTCCGCATTGGGCGGAATGACGACCTCGGCTCCGCTCGTTGCGATCGCCTCCGCCAGGAGATCGGCATCGTAGCCCTTGTCAGCCAGGACCGCTTCGGGCTCGAAGCCTGCGATCAGATTATGCACCAACGCGATGTCGTTGCGCTGGCCTGGACTGGCGAGCAAGCGCAGGGGATGACCCAGCGCTTCGCCCGCCGCATGGATCCTGGTGTTCAGGCCGCCGTGCGATCGACCCAGGCCTTAGGCATCCGCGCCCCTTTGAGCTTACGCGCGCCCGCCGCATGCTGGTGGGCGCGCACGATCGTCGAATCGATCATCAACCACACCAGATCGGCTTCGCGGGCCGAGTCCGCCAGCATTTGATCCAGTACGCCGCGCGCGATCCAGTCGTAGTAGCGCCGCTTGACCGTCTGGTAATCGCCCAGGCGCTCCGGCAGATCCTTCCAGCGTCCGCCTGAAAGGGCCATCCACAACAGTGCATCGAGGAATCGACGGTTGTCCGTCTGCGGGCCGCGCTTCCCCTTCGCGCCGCTTGGAACGAAGCCCCTCACGCGGTCCCACTGGTCGTCGCGCGGACCATCGACCTCAACCGACATGACCAGACCCTACCGGCCCAGGTCTCCCAAAGCAGCCTTGCCTCTGACTGACTTCCTTAATTCCTCACCACGGCCCTGGGCAGCGGACACGGCACGGCAGGCCGTGAGCGCGTGCCGCAGCGCGAACTGGATTGGTTGGAAGCGTTCTCGGCGCCGTTTGCTCGTCAGTGCAGACGGCTGGGAACAACTGGCATAGACATCGGCAAATGATAGGATAATCTGATAAAAATTCACATATATAATGATAATAATCAATAATATTTATCTGCACTTGTTTATTATATGAAAGAAATTTGCCGAGAATTACAAATCTTACAAATTTATTGTATTTTAGTATCGCGAATCGCGTATAGAATTTTTGCAAGGTGCGGCTCGTGATGACCCCTAAGTTGTGGAACAGACGCATTCGCAAAAATATTGGCCTTTCGTTGGACGGGCAGATGACATTGAGTGTTCCAGTGTGTGATAATTGTGCGTCTGATCTAATGATCGATGTCGCAGGCTTGTCTCCCGGGGCAACAGCGTCTGGAGGCATGATGCTCCCCTGCACCATAACATCGGCGGCCAAGGATCTGTCTATCGGGTTGCGCCGTCTCAAAATTTTTTATCCTGGTCTGATATTAGAAAATGGATTATTGGGAGTTAGGTTTTTTATTTAAGGATTTCCAACCAGGGAAGGGATGAAAGACCGTAGGAGTATTAGCACCTGACTGGAATCAATGTGGGGAACCTCGTTCTAGCGGCGATTAGGTGGAGAATATTTGATGGCAGAATGTAAAACGTTGAATTATGGACCGGAGAATAAAGCAGATCGATATGTTTCCGTGTATCCAGGCGGCAATTTTAGCATATCGATCTCTTGAGCAGATGAACTGCCGAATCTGCTAGGTCGTTTTTAAGGTTGTAAATTCAAAGCATCCAATAAATCCCAAATCAATAGGTTTTGGAATGAGCATATTCAGTTTATCAGATTGGTCCAATACATCGATCGGAGCTGTAAATCATTATATACAGCAAGGGGGGAAGCATGTCGTTCTTGAGGCAAATACCCCCAAAGGATTGCCGCCTATCGATTTCCCGCCTGATGTTTTGGTCACCGATCTGCGGTATGGGGGAACTACATTCATTCGGGGCAAGCATCCGCGGTATGAAGGCTTCTGGACTGCATATGGGGGCCTCGCAACCGGACTCGCTCGCAATGTCACATTTACTCAAACAATCAATGATGACACGCCTATCGAGAATTCACGCTCGGAGCCTTATGAGATGCAGCGCGCGCCGGTCGGAGCTATGGCTTCGGAAGAGTATCGGCACATGCACAATCACCATCAGAACCTTCATGCTGAGGTTTTCAATTTTTCCAAGGATTTGAACGGGGTCGCCATATGGGGGGATAGTGGCGCTCTTGCGCCAGGCGCTAAATCTTGGGGGGGCTTCTTCAGCGCCAGATCCTGGCCTGTTAAATGGAGTGGCTATACGCCTAAGAACTGCTTCCAGTACGATGAGAAGACCGAATTTGACGCGGCCATCATCGGGGTGGAAGTAGACGTTCTCAACGGCGGTCGCCATTGGGGCGAGATAGCACCAAACCTTGGACAGCCTTATGCAAAGGTAGGCATCCAGATCGTTGGCTTCGGTCAACGAAACACTGCCGCGGTTGAGATCAGGACGGAAGACTCGGATGATCACACGAGAGGCCCTGCCGAACGTCGTGGCGCATGGAATTGGGGCATCATCATGCGCAATTCACTGCATGAGAATAGCACAGTTCTCTTTTCTGAAAATGGGCAGGTGCGTCGGGGGATAGATTTCGAGAAGACGACCTTCACTGATGGAGCAATGCGGATCACGGGGGTGGGAAGGTCAAGTGGAATAATATTTGATGATGGCGGTTCGGGCGAGATTTACTCGGGTAGTGGCGCTACCAACATCCGCATCGGCTCTAATGGGCTGAAAATATGGAATGCAGAGGGAACCGAGATACTAATGGAGATTAACCAGCATGGAGTTCATATCCGCAATCATGCTGGTTTCTTAGAACGTCTAGGGGGTAGATAAATCGGCTGATTCACAATTAGATTGATACCACCACAATAAAGCCAAGGAAGCTGTCGGCGATCTTGCCTTATCGGATGAATAGGTATGTGTTCCTAGTATGGGGTGTGATGGATCGAGTCTGAAGTGTTCGGGCTCTTTCGTCCGAGCCTGATGGACATGCTCGTAGGGCGTGAGCCCCCGCAGGGTCTTCAGCCCACGGGCATGGTTGTAGGCGTCCACGAACAGCTGCAGGTGCGCGGGGAGCTGCTCGTGTATTTCGTAATGGTAGCGCTTGGCGGTCGCGTCCTTGATGGTCCGGTTCATCCGCTCGACCTGACCGTTGGTCCACGGATGGTTAAGCTTGGTCAGACGATACTCGATACCGACTCATGGCAGACGCGATCGAACATGTGCCGGCTGTAGAGGGCTGGCGGGCTTAAGCGGTTGCGCGGGGCATGGCAGAACTAAACATTGTTGTCGGTGAGAGCCGTATGGATCTGGTAGGGCGCGAACGCGACCAGTGTACGTAAAAAGTCCGATGCGGTATAGCGCTTGGCCTCCGCCTTAAGTCTGGCGTAGGCTAGCTTCAAAGTTCGATCAATGGCCACAAAGAGATAGAGCTTGCCCTCTTCTGTCCTGACCTCGGCGATATCGATGTGCATGTAGCCGATGGCGTAATCGGCAAAGCGCTTACTCTTGGGCTTGTCGCCTTTCATCTCTGGTAGGCGGCTGATGCCGTGCCGCTCCAGACAGCGGTGCAGCGACGAGCGGGGCTGGTGCGGGATCGTAGGGTGTAGACTGTAGAGGCAGTCGTCCAGCGGCAGGAGGGTGTGCCGCCGGAAGTCAACGACGACCGCCTCTTCCTCTGGCGTAAGGACCGTCGAGCGCGGCTGTTTTGGCCCCATGACGGCATCGGCTGTCGTCTACCGCGCCCGCCACTTCTGGATTGTCGTCGGGCTGATGCCGTAGCGTCTGGCAGCGGCCCTCACGCTCTTTTGGCGTAGCTGTATTGCGCGACGGATCGCCTCCGTCGTGCGGGCGCTGCTGTGAAGAATTTGGCTCCTAGCGTATCCCTCGCAGCATGATTATCAACCGTACCACCACAATGCGGAATCAAACACCTGAGGCCGTCATATCGGTCGTTCAAACGGCATGCTCGCGTCGCGTGCTTTTTACATTTGAAGCCGTGCCGGAGCTGTGCCCCTGTGGGGGCAGGCGCTGCCGGTTCGGCGCTGGCTTCGCAAGCCTCACCGTTTAAAACTTCCGATCCAACCTGTAATTGGGTCGAGTACGTAGGCGGCAACTGAGGCTGCCCAGTCGCGTGCCCGTAGGGGAAGCGAAATGTCTCCCCCGCCCCTGCCATCAATTTCGGCGGCCATGCTGGCGGCCACATAGGCACGCTCCTGCTCCTCACACTCATCGAGGGCGTTGCGCTGATTACCAGCCCGGCTCTGGCCCGCTGGCTGATGCGTATAAGCCTGGCGCAGGCAGCGATACCACGCCTGCTCCAGCCGCTGCAATTTGTTTTAGGAGGCTGAGGCTGCCGCGGCTCCAGCAGAATGCGGAGCCATGACCAAGATGGCGAAGGGGAGGCTGAGGACCAGCGAGCGCATATGGCCTTTTCGCTCAAGTGGCCTGCGACTCGCTAGAACGAAAAGGCAACAGCAACCGCTCGAGCAATTGGCTGACGGCCGCCGCATCTCATTGAGATGTGTTCCATCCGTGTTGCACGAAGCCGGCGACGCCCAAACGTAACCCGTTGTAAAACCGCAACCAACGTTGCGGCGTGTTGTACGTCCTCCGGAACGCATTACAGACAACAAAAAACCCGCCAAGTCACTGACCGGGCGGGCTAAAACGAGTGGCTGGGGGACCTGGATTCGAACCAGGACTAGCGGAGTCAGAGGCCCCTATTAAATGATATAAATTAATGAGTTAGTTGATTCAGCTCCGTCTAACGGTTTGCAAGGCCATTTGAGAATTCGTAGAAATGTCTAACCGCTGATGCAAAAAAAAGCCCCGGCTGAAGCCGGGGCGGTAGGTAGCTCAGGATGTGGATTTAAGGCAGATGTAAGCCTTAGAACCTATCCCGGTAGGGCTTGTTGAGCGGCGATGATCCCGCAGGCGAAGTGGACGAGGGCTCGGTAGTTCCGGGGCTTTTTGGGCCAGCGGATGAGGATGCCACGGAAGCGGTTGAGCCAAGCGTGGGCGCGCTCGACGACCCATCTGCGCGCCTTGGCCCCGCGGTGGCGTTTGGCGTGGATCTCTTCGCCTCGGCGGCGCAGGTGGAGGGTGAAGCCGCGCTCCTCGACCAAGGTCCGGGAGGTGGCGTAGTCGTATCCCTTGTCGAGGCACAGGTGCAGGGGCGAGCGTCTGGTCGGTTTGGGCCGAGCGACGGGTACGGCGTCCAAGGTCTCACCCATGAGAAGATGGTCGTTGACGTTGGCGCCCGCGATGACGACGCTGATCGGGACGCCGCGTCCGTCAGTGAGCACCGAGCGCTTGACCCCGCGCTTGCCGCGGTCGGTCGGGTTGGGGCCGGTTTTTTCCCCCACCCAGGGGCGCCTTGCCCATAGCTGCATCCAGCGACAACCACGTCCAGTCGATCCCGACCAGATCGTCGTAGGCCAGCAGGCCCTCCCGCCAGAACGCCTCGAACACCCCGGCCTGCGTCCACTCCTGGAACCGGCGATGGGCCGAGGACGAGGTGCAGATCCCGGTGGCGGTCAGGGCGTTCCACTGGCATCCGGTGCGCAGCACGAACAGGATCGCGTCCATCGCCTTGCGATCGGGCGTCCGCGGGTTGTGACAGCCCAGAGGATGAGGCGGACGTGCAGGCAGCAAGCGCTCCATCCGCGCCCACAGATCGTCCGGCAGGCGATAGCCGTCGTCCAGAACTGACGGCTTGCTCGGGCGGCGCTTGCGAGGCTCGGTCATCCCGACAAACTAGGGCGCCGAGCCTCAGCGCCTACCGAGATAGGTTCTAAGGGTGTTCCTATAGGTGATCCCAAGTGGTGTTAGACCCCCCTATGAGAGGGACAGGACAAGCCCCTCCCTCGACCTCCCCCGAGGCCCCCGCCCGCCAGCCCAGCGCCGGCGAAAATTCTCAACCAACGGCGCGAGGACACAAAGGACCGTCAGCGATGGAAGGCGCATTATGATCGCGCTCTCGTCAGTCTCGCGGCTGGCGATGCGCTCGGACAGCAGGCAGCCCGCTTGACCTGAAGCGAAGACGTTAGCTTGCAACCCCCGCAGCCACATCGAGAAGGCTTCGGGTTTCGATCCCTGCCACATCGTCGTCTTGCCATCGCATCCGGCCGGGCTTGCCAACACATGCGGTTCGGTGGTCCTTTGACCGTCTTTCAGTCCGGTTTAGTTGCCATACGGCACGTGAACGAGGGTGAGCCCATTGCTGAGTGCAATCCTGAACGGGAAGGGACGGCGCCTACCGGCATCCCTTCCTGCCGGCGCCTCGCTCCGAATGGCCTTCATCCGATCCGAGGATATTCTGACCTCGACGGTCTTCGAGCGCCTCGCCTATCTCGACGGCCCGACACTCTGGGCGCTTCTCAGCGCGACCTTCCGACCTCGCATTCTTCCCGACCGCAGGGTCGCTGAGTTGGCGCACATTGAGTTCTGGCCAACTTGGGGCCAGGCGAAGGAAACGTTGAACAAGGCGGTCGAACCGGATGTCGTCCTGCGGTTCTCGGTCGGCGATCCGCCCCAAGAGATCGTGCTCATCGTCGAGTGCAAGCTGGGGGGCCTGCAATATCCTGAACAATGGGCGCAGGAATGGATCGCGTATCGAGCCGAGAACGCCTCCGAGGATGGGGCGGCTGAAACCTGCCTCCTCGCGCTCGGCGGCCTCACCGCGAATGCCGAGGCGATGGTCGAGGCCTTCGGCGATCGACTACGCGAGACGCACGGCATCGCAGTGAAGGCGGCCGCAGCCGATTGGCACGACTTGCTCAAGGCCCTCGATAAGATCGAGGTCACCCGCGCTGCCGACAGGCGCGTCGTTGCAGACGTGCGCGCGGCCCTCGCACTCCATGGCTACCGCCAATTCACGCCGATGTTCGGTCTCGCTGCCATCGCGTCGGAGCATCGCATCGATCCCCGTGGGATGGCCCGGCTTCGTTGGGCTGAGGACGTTCCGGCCCCAGGAAGGGCACGAGAAATTCCCGACCAAGCCCCTCCTAGCGATCCGCTACGCGGCTGGGTCGAGCGCGTCGAGCCCCATCGCCCCATCCGAGATTGCCCAGCCGTCCTGCGGAGCCTTGCCGATGCCTGATGACCTGCCTCTGGCCGACGCCCTCGCGGACGTGCGGAAGGCCTATCGACTCCTATGGTGCTACCAAAAACGCGTCTTCGACATTGTGAAGCTCATCGTCGACGAGTTTGACGACATGGGCTTCTATAACTGGCGCGTCCTACATTCCGACCGTCCCTGCAACTCGGGCACGAACCCAATGGGAAGCCGCTGGACCTGGGACATGCTGCCCATGGTTCATGCCTCTTACCTTTTCCTGCCCAGCGGGACCAACCCGAACGCCACTCTGCCGGGCCAGTGGATGCTGGAGGTCTTCGTCCAATCCGACAGCGGTTTCCAGGATCCCAAGGACAGCTCAGAGCCAGATCCTGCCGACTTCGAGGCCGCCGAGGACAGTACGTCGCGCATCTCGATCTTCGCTTGGTATTGCCGGGGCGAGACGGCCCGCAACTGGTACGGAGGCGTCTGGAACGCATTGGCATGGCCCGAGGACGATGGCGGACTGATCGAGAACACCGATCCACCGATCGCCGTGTTCCGGCGCGATTTCGACCTTGCCACACTGGGCGACCGCGAAGCCGTCATCGCCGCCGCGAATTCTTTCAAGTCATCGGCTGGAGAAGCGCTTCAAGTCACCCTGGCATAGTCTGAGATAGGCTTGGGACGTGATGACAGTGATACGGTCGGTTCCATAACAGACAGATCGCAGGCGCGATCTGTCTGTGTGAGCGCAATCTCAAAGGCGTGGTGAAACGTCCTCGCTTGGCACAACCAATTCAGGCCGGCGGCGTCAAACTTGTTTGAACTCCGGTGAATGAGGGCACGATCCCACCGCGCAATTAGTTGCGCCGCTCGCCGTGGTCTCCAGCTTGACTGTAAGCCGTCGCCTGCCAACGTTTTAGGCGGCAACGCTGAACCACACGGGGCCTCGCGATCTGCATGCATCAAGCGGAGCTGAAGCCGATCTTCCACGATCCTGAGAAGGCCGTGGATCCCCGAGCTGCGCTCGCAGCCTTGGCCTCCCACCTGCCGATCCTTACCGCACCGGGCCTCGTGTTCGGGACCGCAACGCCTGCGCGGTTGGTCGGCGATGGCGTGACCGAGATGGGCTACTTCAGCCTCGGCCCCGAGGCAGCTGCCTTCATAGACGACGTCTACGCCTACGGCTGGGTACGGGACTTCGACTGGATGAGTTGGTTGCACACCCTGGAAGGGCAGTACCTGCTTCACGATCCGGCCGCGTTGGAGGCCGCCAACGAGGAGCGCCTCGCTCGGGTCCTGACCGTGTGCATGCGCGAAGCCCATTGGGGCTCCGAGGCGCTCGATTATCGCTTCCGAGAAGGCTTGCTCACCCGCCTCATGGAACGAGCGAGGGCGCTGCTTAGGTCGCGCAATTAATTGCGCGTCGTAGGCTCGCTCTCACCCATTCATCCGCTCACCGCTCCATCCTGCCGTCGTGCAGGACCGCGTACACCCGTCCATTCTGGCGCCTGCTGGTCCTGGCTGACACGCAGCCGGCGCCATTCGAGGCCCGCAAACGCGGCATCGAACGAAGTGTCCGCCCCAATCGGCAACGCAGCCCGCGCCTCTGCCCAGAACCGCTCCGCAAGCCCTTGTTCGGAGTCCCACGCTGCACGCCACCATGTCAGAATGGGCTCGCGCGCTTGGGCCAGCACCAGAGCCGACGGCAGGCGATCACGCTTCTCATGCTGATTCACCCGACGGGAGGCTGGAAACAGGTTCCACAGGTCGCCGCACGGCCACGCCGACCACGGAAGCGCGTGATCGATGTCGAGGGCGTCGAGACGCAGCGGCAGACCGGACCAGACGCAGACCGGCGGTGTCCCCGCCTGGGCTAGCCGACCGGCGACGAGACGAGCCAGGCCGGTATCACGGGCCGGCTCCTGCCAGACGAGATGTCCCTCGATGACGCCGGGCTCCCACGCGCGCCCCATGCGCACCGCGTAGCCCCGGATCAGCCGCGCCCACTCGGACACTAGCACCGGCTCGACCCATGCGCCGAGCCGCAGCAGCGTGCGCCACAGTGGGCCTGGCACCGACAGGTGGCCCCAGGCTTTCAGTGTCTCGGGCATGAGCGTCACCGGACCGGTCACGCGTACGGGTCGCCCCACGCCCTGGAACACTGGGCCGTCCGCGTTCGGGTAGGTCGTGTAACGCACTGGCATCGCCAGGATCGTGCGCCGTGCCTCGCCGAGCGCCGCGACGAGCGCGTCGGCCCGCGGACCTGCGAAGCGCATGCCGAGACGCAGATCCCCAGCCGTGATCCCAAGTGCCAACAATGCGCGAAAGCCGGTGCCGGCGAACCCGAGGCCGTCCGGCCCGGAGTTGCCCGGCGCCTGCGGTAGACCAGCGGCGACGAGCGGCAGGTAGGCGCGCAGCCAGTGCAGAGCAACGCACCCCATCGGTACGAGCACCCGGTCGCTCTCGTCTGCGGCCGGCACCGCGAGCGACGGGGCGGCGTCGGCGATCTTGGCGACCGCACGCAGCAGCCCGAGCTTGTAGGTCGATGACTTCTCGTCGTTGAGCACGATGCCCCGGATTAGCGGCAGGCTGAGACTGCCGTCGTCAGGCAGGCGCAGCACCACGCTCGTCCACACAACACCGGTCCTGCCGAGGCGGTCGGGTTCGTCGAGGGCGCGCAGGACGGCCAGGCCGTGCTCCCGCGCCAATCCCTCGATTTCTCCCAGTGAGGTCGGATGCATCGCGCGCTCCGGATCGCCGGGACCATTGCGCAAGGTCACAACCAGTACGCCGCCGGGCTTGAGCAGCGTCACCAACTTACGAAAGGCACGTGGTCGCTCGACTAGGGCCAGGTGCATCCACACGGCCGAGAGCAGCACGAGATCATAGCTCAAACCCAGCCGATGCACGGCTGTCAGTGCGGGCAACCGATCGTCGACCCAGCGGAGCCCCGGATGCAGCCGTCTGCCCTCCGCCCGCATCCCACCAGCCGGCTCGGCGGCCACGACCTCGTAGCCCAAGCCGACCAGCCACGCGGCGTCGCGGCCTGAGCCTGCACCTACATCGAGGGCAAGGCGACCGGCACCGGTCGGCAACAGATCTTTGAGCGGCCCCCACAGTGCCTCGGCGCTCAAGGATTCGTAGCCTGCTGTGAACGCAGCTGCGCCGCGATCGTAGGCGGCAATGGTCTCGTCGACGACGCTCATGCGGCCTACGGAGCGGACACGCCAATCTGATCGGCGGTAAAGGGATCGGGGCGTTCTGCTTCGACGCGGACGCATCATCAAGTCTGTTGGCCGGCGATACTGTCGTGGCCTTGCCAAGCGCGCGGCACTCCACCACGCTCAACCGATGGTTCGCCTGTTCGTCGCGATCACCGACCGAGACTGGTTCGACGCGCTGTCCAGACAGGCGCCGGACGAAGTAAACTTCTGGCAGCCGAGTGGCCGCTTCACCTTCCGCGCCTTGCAGCCGGGTGAACTTCTGCTGTTCAAGCTGCACGCACCCGACGACTTCATTGTCGGCGGGGGTGTTTTCTCTCACGGCTCGCTCGCACCGCTGTCGCTTGCCTGGGACGCCTTCGCGACCCGCAACGGCGCAACCAGCCTCGCCGAAATGCGGCGGCGGATCGCACGCTATCGGCGTGAGGCGAGCCCCCTCGACCCCCGCAGCGATCCGACGATCGGCTGCCGCATCCTGACACAGCCGTTCTTCTGGCCTCGCGAGCAGTGGATGCCGGCTCCGGCGAGCTTCGCCAAGGCCATCGTGCAGGGCAAGGGCTACCGCACCGACGAACCCGAGGGACGCGCGCTCTGGGAGGCTGTGACTGAGCGCCTCTCCTCGGGTTCGGCGTCCGAGGCGGCATCACCTGCCGTGAAGCTACCTCGCTACGGCCCTCCCGTCCTGGTGCGGCCACGTCTCGGTCAAGGAGCTTTCCGGCTCACGGTGACGGACAGCTACGAGCGGCGCTGTGCCGTCACGGGCGAGCGGACGCTACCAATCCTCGATGCCGCCCACATACGCGCCTTCGCCGATGGCGGTGCGCACGATCTCGCCAACGGCCTGCTCCTACGCACCGATATCCACCGGCTGTTCGACCTCGGTTACGTCACCGTCTCGCCGGATCACCGGTTCGAGGTCAGCACCCGGCTGAAGGCCGACTTCGACAATGGTCGTCACTACTACGACCTGCACGGGACATCGGTTCGTTTGCCGCGCGGAAGCGTACCTTCGCCCGACGCGCTGCGCTGGCACCGCGAGGAGCGCTATCGCGGATGACGGCCGACGCGCTCACCGACGCGGCGATGCGTGCGGCCGCTGTCGAGCAGCTCCGCCGCCGTGCGGTCGCGGGTGTGCTCACGTCGGATGATCTCGCGGCTGGCTTCGCCTACGCAGGTGAGCGCGTGCCGCTGATCAACCCCCAGCGCGGCATCTTCCGCCCGCGACTGATGCGCTACCTGCTCACCGTGCGCACGGTCTTCCCGAGCACGGGCCGCAAGATCTGGTACGACGACCAGCGCCAGGTTCATCGCCAGATCCTGGCCGGCGATGAGTTGGTGGATTACGCCTTTATGGTCGGCGGCCCCGACATGCCGGAGAACCGTCACCTCCGCGAGGCGATGCGGGAGGCAGTGCCGATCCTGTACTTCCTCGGGGTGGCACCGGGGCGCTATACGTTGGTGTACCCGACTTTCGTCGTCGACTGGTCGGGGGACGCGTTGACGGCGCGGCTCGCATTCGGGATGCCAGGCAGCGTGTCTGAGATCGTGCACGGTGAGCGCTCCCGGGACATGCCGACAGCGGCGGAGCGGCGCTACGGCCTGCGGCTGGTACGACAGCGCCTGCATCAAGCCACGTTCCGAGAGGCGGTGCTGGCGGCCTATGGGGGGCGATGCGCGATCACGGGGCTTCCGGAGCCGCGCCTTCTCGACGCCGCGCACATCGCACCCGACCATGACGAAGCGTTCGGTCAGCCGATCGTGCCAAATGGCCTGCCCCTATCCAAGGTGCACCACGCCGCCTTCGATGCGCACCTCATCGGCATCGACCCGGACTTCCGGGTACACGTCAGCCCGCAACTCCTGGCGATCGACGACGGTCCGATGCTGGAGCAAGGCATCAAGGCGATGGCAGGACGGACGATCCGCCTCCCCGGCCGTCGTGCCGATCAACCGGATCGCGAACGGCTCAGCGCACGGTTCACCGAGTTCCAAGGCCGAAACTGATCCGTTCCGGTCGTAAATCATTGCCCACCAAGCGATCGGGAAGCTGACCTTCCGAGACTCGGCAAGGCGTTGTAAGCGGGCCCCAGTAGCTCGTGGCGGTGGGCATCACCTTGCGCAATTAATTGCGCGCTACGTCCTCGGCCTCAGGATGGCGTCGAGGGTGCCCTTCACTCACCGTAGGCCTCGTGCATCCGCCTTTGCACCGTCATGGGAAAGGTCAAAACTGCCACCCACAGCTGTCACCGTACCGCCTCGATCGCCTCTCGAGCGTCGCGATAATCCTCTGTCGTCGCCTCGGGCGTCTCCTGCTTGGCCGGGGCATACGGAGCCCGACACACTTCAACCCAGATCGGGAAATGGTCGGATCCCACGTTACTCAAGCGCTCCATGCCGCTGAGCAGAAAATGCTCGCTGTAGAACACGTGGTCGAGGGGCCAGCGCGCGAACGGATACCGCGCGTGGAAGGTGGAGAACAGACCGCGTCCCTGACGGGGGTCGAGCAACCCGCTGATGTTCTGGAAAAGCGCATTGGTACGCGACCAAGCCACGTCGTTCAGGTCGCCCGCCACGATCGTCGGGCCCCTCGTCTCGGCGACCTCGCGCGCGACCATCACGAGTTCAGCGTCCCGCGGCGCGCTGCTATGCCCGGGATGGGGAGGACGCGGATGCAATCCGTGGAAGGTTATGGCCTCGCCATCGGGCAGGACGATCGCCGTGCGGAGCGAGGGGACATCCTCCTGTAGCAGGTACCGGACCGTGGGATCGCGGAGCGGGAAGCGTGAGTAAAATAGGAGGCCGTAGGTGTTGTCCTGCGGCTGCTCGACCCGTTCGGGGTATCGCTCCCGCAGAGGAGCCATCGCCTCTCGCCAGCCCTTGTCCGTCTCCAGCAGCAGAACGAGGTCGGGTGACCTCGAAGCGACGAGTTCTAGGGCTGCGCCGTAGTCCCGGTTCGATTGGAGGACGTTGAGGACGAGAAGGCTTATCCGCTTGCCGGAATCACACGATCGAGCGGCCTTCGCCTGAGTGGCCCAGATCGGGGTGAACGGCAGGATATGGCTCGCCTGCATGACAAGGGCGCCTGCCATCGTTGCGGCTAGGATCAGTGCGCCGGCATCACGTTCGAGCGACAGAAGCCCGACGATGCAGGCGAGCAGCGCGATCGCGAACTGGAGCCGAGGGAAATCGAGTGTGCGGACGGAGCCGAGGTTCGTCGGGACGAGGGGAAGCAAGGTCGCCGCGATCAGCATCACCGCGAACGCCTTCAGGACGATGGGTAAGTAGCTCAAGTCCACTCCCATCCTCGGGCTTCAGGGGCGTTCGTCAGGGCCACCGGATCCGTCAACCGTCGAGGACGACGCGCAGCTTCTCCGCCATTTGGTCGATCCCGAACGGCTTCGGCAGCAAGTGCGTTCCGGCATCAAGCACGCCGTTATGGATGACGGCACTGCGATACGCTCGCGCCGATACGACACTCGCCTCAGGTCGGTCGCACCCGCCAAATCGTCCTGAGGCATTCCCCTGCGCTGCCGATGCAGGGCCACGCACAACGAGGGCTCCCAGGACACGATTTCAGGACACGCGGGAGGGGGCGAAAAACACCCCCATTTCGAGGGTCTCGTGGGTGTTGACCGGCAAACCTCGATTGTGGGGGAAACATCATAAACCCCAATCACTTAACTATGGTGCTCACCTAGGTACACAATAGGTTGATACAGAGGCTCCCCCTGAGGGTCCTCCAATCTGGGATGATGCCCCCTAAGTGAAGGGACATCCCAAGCCCCCTCCCCGACCCGAGAGCGCCCCGCCCGCCGGCCGCGCGCCCGCGAATTGAAGCTGGGCCCCGTCTTCTCCGGCTAGACCACCCACCCCTCAGCTGCCGCACTCGGTTCGGCGCTGCTCAGACTGCGCAATTAATTGCTCAAGCCAATCGACGGCATGAGGGCTGAACTGCCTGTCGCTAGAAACTCGGTCGCAGACAAGACCAGCCTCGGCGGCAGATACGACGGCTCACCTTAACCGCGATTTCGCCGCGGCAATCCGCGCCGCGAGGTCCGTAAGGTTTGGATGCGGGCTGTCCTCCCTCACCGCTGCGCTCGGCAAGTACGAGCGTTTCGACTGGCTAAAGCCGTACTCTACAAGCAGGTCGTCGACCGTCTCCAGCTGGCTGTGATGCATCAGAATGACGCCGGTCGACGCAGCCAGTTCCTGTGCGGAGCGCGTGAAGCCGGCATTCGTTACAACGGCCGACGCGCGGGCTGCATAATGCCTTTGCGCTGAGTATGCTTCTTGAACCGCCTTGTTTCCCACCGGAGCTGAGTAGAGCTTGCATTGTATGACCAAGCTTTTCCCATCCTTCTCGGCGACAATATCGGCGCCCTGGTCACCTGTAGTTTTTGTCGTTCGAACCTGCCATCCCAGTTCTTTAAGAACCTGAGAACACCACAGCTCAAATTCAAGCGGTGTTAGACATTCGACTTGTCGTGCGGCACGAAATTTATCTGCCCCTGCTGAAGCTGCTTCATTGATAAGACCGATCAGCAGCTGACGGTGATTCGGGTCCAATTGTCCAAGTTTGGGCGTCACAACCTTGTTTATAAAGTAGTCCACTTCGGCGGTCCAAGCCGACCGATCTTCGATACCATAATCATCTTTTTTGACAGAAATCATATGCTTCCGCGCCAGTGTCGATGCATGCTCCTGCACAAGGTCAGTTAATGACGCTATTTTATCCTGCTCTAGCTTGATACGAAGATTTTCTATGCGTTGTGCGGCTTCAGGATCTGGCGTGGCCGTTGTCGATGTCCGGCCTTCAAGCAAAGTAAGGACGCACACTACAACCGACGCCGCCCAGAAGGCCAACACAAACCAAAAACCGAGAGAGTCTTTTTTAAATTCATACGTAGGGAGAATAATCAGCGTTGACACAACAATATAAAATATTCTCTTCATATTTCTTACGATCTTATTTTGCGCCGAATTACGAGCAAGAAATACGATTTCTCAATCGTCGCCATACTGCGTTCATAAAGTGTGGGGCAAGCCCCTCTCTGAAGCTTTGTAACAGGAAGCGTACTCGGGAGCTTCGACCGCTTCCGGTTGGACGCGGGGGCCCGCCGCGCTGGTAAGGGAATCGGCCCTCGTTTACGCCCATCTCGCTGATGCACCGGCTGTAATCGCCCAACCACGTCGTACGACGCCGTGGGCTTAAGCACGCCTTGTGCAATTAATTGCGTGCTACGTCCTCGGCTTCAGAATAGCGTCGAGGATGCCCTTCACCCAGCGAAGCTCGGCATCCGACAGAGGCGCCAAGCTCTGGGCGAGTTCGGTCAACGGTCCACCTTCGCGCGCGCTCACACCACCAGGCGCCAAAAATAGCTCACCCGGATCAACATCGAGTGCTGCTGCCAAGCGCTCGATCACGGGGAAATGCACACCCGTGCTTCCGCGCTCGATCTTCGAGATCATATCGACGCTGAGTTCGGCCGCGGCCGCTAGACCGTCCTGCGTCAAACCTCTGCGCCGTCTGAATGCGGCGACCTGCGTCCCAAACCGCCTTCGAAGCCCGTCCATCCTGCTCTCCGAGCAAGACGGGTAGGGCATCACAACGCTTCGCAGCAGAGATCATCAGTACGTCTTTTTCTATAATCCGCCATACCATTGCGGATTATCCGCCTTTGTCGTACGATTTTTGACACGGGACTCGTAATGCACGTCGCAGTTCCAGCGACAGCTTCGGGCTCGTCCACCTCATGAAGCTCACTCACTCGGTCGCACTCCTGTGCGGCCTCTTGTTCGTCGCCTGTCAGAACCCTCCAGCATCTCATCGTTACGAGGCCCCAAATGTGGACATCGAACTACGAGCCCTTCTCCGTTGACGTGCCTGCCACCGTGACGCTCGGCGACGCACTGGAGATGCTGGCTGCTTACCTGCCGGATTTCAGACGTCCGGGCTTCGCACTGGGCCGTTGGGTTGAACCCCTGGATGAGGGCCTGAACGAGTATGTGATGCTTACCCAACGTGGCGAGCAGTTTGTCCGCGAGCTGCACACCCACCGCTGGATCCGCAAGACCGAGCTGGAGGGTTGGGGCGAGACTGCACGCGCGCACGCGCTTGAAGCCGAAGATGATCCTTACGCACTCGACGATGCGACGCCTGAGGAACTATCGAATCTTCTGACGACATGCTTGGCTCTCGACACCCTGATGGAGGGCCAGCACCTCCTTGCCTGTTGCGAAAACGGCTGGTTCCTCCGGGTCGTCCGGCGGGCGGATGCCTTGCTCCGGGAGCTACCGCCTGAGGATCGGGCGACGCTGATGCCCTAAGAGTACGAGAGCGCTTTGGCTTGGCCGGTGTGCTGCCCATTCTATTACCGAACAGAGGCGGGCAACCGGTCATTCGCCCCTACCGGAAGTGATATGCGCTTCCGCCAATGCGCCGAGGCACGGTGAGCCGAGCACCTTCCGCAATTAATTGCGGGAGCTTCAGGATGCCCGGGCCACTCCTTTCGATCACCCTCTCGGCGCCCGCCAGCCGGAGGCCAGTTCGGTAGAAACGGGACATGCAGGCGAGGGCACGGTTGATCCCCAGCTAACCCATCCCCGCCATGTTGATGGGGAGCTACGTTGCGTATCGGCTCTTCGTCGTGTGGACATGACACCGCCCCGCCAGCTCGTGAGCAGATCGAGCGGCGGGGCCGCTTATTGATCGCGATGGGTAGCATCCCCATCTCACGAACATGCCGATCGCGACCCTGTCGCTCGATCGGACGCGGCCACGATGCCGAGTTGGGGTGACGCCGGATGTACGCGCATCTCCGCTCTGGCTCCCGTGGCCGTTCTTGTTTCGATGTCTGCTCGTGTTCAGGGGGCTGTTGGTCTGCTGCGGCGACATCCGTTCCCTATCGCGGCGGTCGAGCCATCGGGCTCCCGTGCGCGAGCGCGCCGGCTGCCACGTGCGCCCCGTTTGTGCGCGGCCGGCGCGTCCTCTCAGCCGTAGGGACCACGAAACAGGTCACCCAAGGCCTTCCGCCGGAACATGGTGAGCCAGCGTCGTCGAACGTGCTCCGGGCGGTCGTGGAGCATGTGGCAGCGCTGGCACCAGGCCGCGAGGTTGGCAGGCGTGTTGTCGGCCGTATCGTGGTTCCGGTGCGCAGTGGCGAGCACCACCCGCGTCGTTCGAACAGTCGCGAGCACGTCATCAGCGCCAATCGCATGACAGACGATCCCGCCGGCGCCGTCCCGCCAGGACGAGGCGTCCTCGTCCCACCACCGACCGTCACCTAGGCAGAACACTGTCCGGCCATGGGGGCGCCGGCAGTTCTCACACCGACCCTTGGCTCGGCCGAACCGGATCACCACCGACAGCTCGCGCCAGTCGATCGGATAGAAGAAGCGGTGCTCGCGCCGGATCGGCATGGTGGGGATCGTGGGACGGGCAATAGCGAAGCTCTTGCCTAAGCCTCACCGTCCCGCTTGTCACCCGTAGGCGATCCGCCTGAGTGGACCACGAGCGCTGGGTTAATCCGCAATTAATTGCGCAGACTGATCCCTCGCCCCGAAACGCCCAGAGGTGCACATACGAAGACGGCGGAGCTTACGCCCCGCCGTAGGATTATCAGACTGTCAGTCTCAGAGGCCGAGCAGTACGTTGGCCGAGCCCACCACGGTCATGGCGACGCCGCTCACGAAGACCCCGATCATACCGTAGGAGAACACCTTCAGAATACGACCTTCCATCTCTCAGCCGCCAATTAACAGCGGTAGCCGCCAGAGACCTGACCGTACTGCTTAGTCGGGAAGTGCTGCTGGTTGGCGTTACCCTCGGCTGCCGAACTCATCGGGCAGCGATCGTAGAGGGGGCCATCGGAGCTGTTGATCGAGCCCGTCGTCGTCACATCGTAGGGCATGGTCGACACGTAGCGCCCCCCAGGAGCGTCGTAGCCGAAGGCCAGAGCGGACGAGGCCGGAGCAGCAACGCCAAGAGCAATGGCGGTGATGGCGGCGGCAACACGGGTCATCATGGTGATCTCACATCTCCTCAACGCAGCGTGCCCGGGTCATCCTGGGCTTCATCGTCTTGCGTGACCTTGATGTGGGGATCGGTTTGCCGGCGTGACGTGCCAACGCACACGCTTCGCAAGGGAACGATCCCGAACCGGGCTCGGCCGTATCGAGACATGGGGGCTCGACGCCGGGCGCCAGCCGGTCAGCCTACTAGGATGAGAGACTGCAAAGGGTGGGAAGCGGTCCCTACCCCGCTGCCCGAAAGCGGACATCCCGCGTGTCGCCGAGGGCGGATTGCTGACGGTCCGCTGCGGGGTAGATCCTGTTGCAAAACGGACCTCGCACCCAGAGCCATTCACAACCCTTCCAGATAGTTGGAAAGTTCGATCCTGAGTGAACTCCGCAAGCCCGGACTACCACTCGCAAAGCCGAAGAGATCCTGAGTTGGACCCGGCGTTCGCTCGCCGCGTTGGCCATTGTGGTCACTCGCATCAACCGAACGGCTCGAGTGGTCAGGTCTGCCAAACAGACATTGAGCCAAGAACGGCGAACACGAGGCATTAAACGATGTCAGGGAACCGGCGACTTTTCGAGGACGGGTTACATCTGCTCCACGAAGCGCATCGGCAGGGGGCGGCACAGGCGGCACGCAACGACAAGACGTCGACGCTGCCAAAGCTCAAACAGATGCTGGAGGCGGGATCCAAGCAGAATATCGTTCAGCAGAAGCGGTTGGACGAAGTATTTGATCTGATCGGCATCAGGCCCGATCCCAGAAAAGATCTAGCGATGCAGGGTATTTGTGATCTCAACGAAGCAGAAATAGCCAAACACAGGAACGCCGCCGACCGCGATCTCATTAACATTGAGTACGGTCAGGTCGCGGCGCATTTCTATATCGCCCGGTATGGGACGCTACGTAGCGCTGCACACTCGCTCGGACACGCCAAAGCCGCCAAACTTTTAGATCGTACGCTTGTCGAGACCCGCGCGATCGACCAGGCCTTCACACAGCTCTACGATCATCTACTGGCACGCCGCACCTCGACCCGCTATCCGCACGAGACCGCGCTCGCCACCACGGCGTACATGCACCCCCGCCTTACGGTTGGGCTCGCGCTTGGCGGTATCTTGGTCGCGGTCGCGCTTTCGGAAGCCGGGCGATCCAAGCGACGCTGAAGGGCGGACGCAGCGTGGCTCATATGTGGGGCCTGCTGCCGTCTGCTTCAGGGGACGGGCGAATATATCTCGAATGGCCGGGTTGGGTCGAGAGCGGTCCCTGATAGCTCCCGGCGGTGGGCATCAGGCGCGCAATTAATTGCGCAGAAATCGCGGGCGCTCAGCCAGCCGGCATCGCCCACACACGCTGTAGGCGTGAGCGTTGGCCTCCGAGTGAGGAGCCTTCCTTCCGTCCGTCTTACCGAACTGCGGTTTGCACCCGCCTCATGGCTCGGCCCGGCCTACCGGGCTCCACGATTCTGCTTGGTTCGCCTCGTCTGAGGTCGCCCGCTGCCCTTCGGCAGCCCTCGCGACGGCTCCGTTGCCCTCGGAATCCACAGATCTAGAACTTTAGTAAGCGTGCCCTTCGCGGATTTGCACCCTCCCCCCTTCGGGAGAGCATCCGTCACAGCACCATCTTCAGACTTCCGCCTGCGGGTAAGCCGCAGCCAAGCAACCCACTCGACCGAGACAATTCGAATGATGTTGGTGTCGTTGCGCCAGCCGGTGAGACGGCGCTCCTCGACCGTGAGCATTCCAAGTTTCCCTGCCTCGCGGATCGCGTTGCGCACGGTGGTCTCAGATACGCCTGCGATGGCGGCCATTCCACCCACAGGCAGACGGCAATCCTTCCGGCGTACGATCTCGTTGGCAATGAGAGAGAGAACCGACTGCTCGGCGAGGGTGAACCGCGCGGCCAGGGCCGGCGGGAGTCGCCCGGAAGCCGCCCAGCGGCGGCGGCGCTCCATCGATGCATCCGTGCGCGGCCTGGACCCTACGGAGATCCGTGACTTGGCAGGCGACGGGGGATCAGCCTGCCGCGCTTCGATCAGGCCGGACAGGACTTCGGCCTCGGCCTCTGTCACCTGTCCCTCGCCATAGGCGCGCCAGAGCTGCGCCGCGACAGCGGACAGGGTGATACGCGGTGCCGCCTCGATGGCGGTCCGCAGATGGTCTGCAAACATAGCTCCGCACCCCTGATCGCAAGACCAGCCGCAAGGAGCGCGGATGCGTGCAGGCAAAGCTCCGCCGTGGAGGAAAACGGGTGTTTTCCTCTTGTCAGGAGCAGCGATTTCGGGGAAGATGATGACGCCAATCGATCATCTGTCCCCGGCCTCGGCCGGCATGTCTCCCGCCCTCGTGGCGGGTTTCGTGTTTCTAGCTACCTCTCGATCGGCCAACTGACTCGGCCGTATGGGTCACCATGCGTCGGCAACGCTTCGATCGCAAGCCCCGATCGAACGTGCAAATTCCGCAAAATCAGATTGATTTCTGTAGAATTTTAAAATAACGGGCTGCACATAAGCAGTCTTCTGTAATTTGCGCAATTAATTGCAATACGGCTTAGCTCGGACTGAGCTTTTGAATGTCCGGTACTTTCTTGAAAGGCAGACTTTTTCTGAGCGCTTACGCACGGTCCACTGACTCCATCGGCGCCAGCCTCTCAGGAACGGCAGAAGGGCGCGCGCGGAAAATCACTAATTGTGTCAACGAGGTACATCCTCCACACCATGGACGGGTCGGACGATGTAGTGGGCACCCACAGCAGACACAGAAACTCATTCGATCGTAGGCACGAGTTTCGACCCATATGCGCCTGGTCTTCTGCTCCCTTGCCCAGATGCCCTTTTAATCCGATACCCTCCTCTACCGTTGGCCAATCGGGCTTTGGGCCAGATGGCCAAGAACCCAAAGGGGCATTTGCCAGTTGGGGCGTACGGGTTAAGGGCCTATTGACCTTCAGCCCATCATCTCATTCGGGCGCGCGGGCTGTCGCGCAAGTGGGAGCTAGGGCAATGGCGGTTATCTCCGTTTGCTCGACGAAGGGCGGGGTCGGGAAAACGACCCTCGTGATCTGTCTGGCTGATGCCTTCGCGCGGCAGGGCGGGAGCGTGGCGATCATCGATGCCGATCCGAACGGGCACGTCGCCTCGTGGCGCGAGCGGGCCGGCGAAGATTGCGGCGTCGACGTGATCGCCGATGTCACCGAGAAGACGGTGTTGGACCGGATCGCCGATGCGGCCTGCCGGTACTCCCTCGTGTTCGTCGATCTTGAGGGTGCGGCTTCGCAGTCGGTCACATACGCGATCGCTGAGAGCGATCTCGTGGTCATCCCGAGCAAGGTATCGGGCATGGACCTCCAGGAGGTGTTCCGGACCTACGAGGTGGTCCAACGCGCTGAGAAGATGCTCAGACGCTCGATCCCGGCTCGGGTGGTGCTGACTCAGATGTCACCCCTCCAGAGCCGCGTCGCGCAGCACGCACGCCACGAGATCCAGAGCGCGAGCATTCCGGTACTAAAGACCGAGATTATCCAGCGTGCGGCCTACCAAGCCATCCATTTCACCGGGGCGACCCCGGCGCACCCTGACGGGGACCCAAAGGCCCTTAACGAGGTCGCCGGCACTCTCGGTGAACTCCTAGAGGTTCTGGCGTCTCAGCAGATAGAGGCAGCGTGAGCGAACCGATGAAGCCCACCTTTCAGCCTGCCCCTCGCCCACGTCCTCGCACCTCCGCGGAAGAGGCGCATCAGCTTGCAGCGGCAACAGGAGATCTTGGGTTCACGCGCCCATCGTCCGCACCCCAGACACGAGCCGAGCCTCCGGAAACGCCTCTGCCAATTGCCCAAGCACCCAAAGCCCCCATTGCCCCTGTGAAAGGGACTGCTCTCAAGTTCGAAGTCCCAGACGCGGTCTGGACGGCCCTACGACAGGAAGCGCTCAATCGGCGCGTGACCGTGAAGTATCTCGTCCTCGAAGCCCTCGCCGCAAAGGGATACAGCGTCGACCTATCCGCTGTGCCTGAGGATGGCCGGCGGATCAGATAGGACTAGCTTCACTTGAACGTGCAATTGATTGCGGAATGCCAGGGGGCAAAGCGGCGCCCAAAATGCACTCTGAAACACACGCTGCTGAAGGATCGAGGAAGACACGTGCGTACTTGCGCCATAGCCGTTGCGTTTCTAATTGCTGTTACCAACGCCCAGGCAGCCCCCGAACCGCTCGATGAATTCGAGATCCTGTCAATCGTGGAGGACGTGCGGTTCAACTTCCTACCTATCTGCTGCAGATACCTAATTTCGTCCCAAGGGATCACCAAACCCGTCCGGAACCTGCCGGGCGTTGGTGACGTGGTCTGCGTACGGTTCACCTGGCGTCCGGAGCGTAATGAGCCTGCTCGCTACACGACACGCGCTTACGTGAGGAACATGAACGGCATCGGCAACCGTATGAAGCTGGTCGACCCTGCCCTAGCGGATTGCGCTAACCCTGAGCTGTATTACATGGGTTTTTCGAAGCAATTACCGGGTATTGATAACTGACGCCTAAAATCCAGAAAATGTAATAAATAATCCTTTTTTGGTCTGTCAATAACATCTTCCTCAATATGGTAGGACATCACTGAATAAGAGATATTTCTCGGATTATTGTAATTTTGATCGGCATTCAAAAGAGGTTCACTCGCGTCCTTTTGGATCAATTACCAGGACTGCTGATTGGATCAGAAGGTACACCCTGTGAGCTAGGGTGCAGCAAAGCCTTCAGAGATGGGTCAAAAGCGTTGATTTGTTCTGAGCCACCGGTCATGTCTTGAGCCACCCTTTGAGCCAAGACGGGCAGGATGTCGACAATTGGGTACGTCAGGGTCAGCACGGGCGACCAGAGCGTCGAGGCTCAGCGGCACAGCATCGAGCAGCGCCACAAGGTTGAGGAGTGGTTCGCCGATGAGGGCGTATCCGGGGCCGTGCGTGCCCTGGAGCGACCGGGCTTCTCGGACCTGTTCAAGTACGTCCGCAGGAGTGACACCCTAATCGTCGGTGCCATCGACCGTCTCGGGCGTAACACCCTCGATGTTCTCGCAACCGTAGAAGCGCTTCAAGCGAAGGGCGTGGCGATCGTTAGCCTACGCGAAGGCTTCGATCTCTCCACCCCGATCGGCAAGGCCATGCTTACGATGCTGGCTGCCGTGGCCGAGCTGGAACGTGCTAACAGCAAGGCTCGGCAGCTGGCCGGCATTCAGCGTGCGAAAGCCGAAGGCATGGCACTCGGGCTGAAGAAAACGATCGATGACTTCTCCGTGGCCACGTGGCGTCAGGAGCATGGTGCCACCATCGCGGCTACGGCCACGCACTTTGGGATCTCGACGGCCAGCGTGAAGCGCGCCTGCCGACGCTATCCCTCCCCCTCCTAACCGTCTTTGCTGCGCCGGTTCGTCAGCCGAAGGCCCTCGTGGATGACGGCGACATCGGCAATGTCGAGGGGGAGAGTTAGGAGCGGCGAAGAAAGGCGTCGAAGCCAGCAGTGGAGAGCAAGAGAGCAGCACCCTAAGGCCTGGAAATGTTATTGCGGATGAGCAGACCAGGTTAGCGCGCGTGTCCAAGACCCACCCAACATTGCTCCCGATCGGGAGCGAACCTAATTAGATCGCTCCCGAGCAGGAGCATAAATCGTCTCTGTCATGATACCGATCGGGTGCATTCGCTTGCTGAAACGCCTGAAATCGCATATATGCACCCGATCGGTATCAACACGCAGTTCTGTTTTATGAAAAAAGAGTCAGATGTCCGCTCTTCGAATTTGCTATCGTGCAAGAGGCTGAAGCACCACGTTGAGAGTGTCGAATTTCAAGCGGCCAGCTCGCAGATTGATGCGCGCGTCCTCGCCCGCGCGCTTGCGCGCGGCGTCGTGAATGCAGTAGATATTTCTACAGGTACTATAAGTGCAGAGGCACTCAGGGAAGCAATCAAATCAGCCAGAATTTCTGTTAATTCAAACATATCTTCCCAAACAATTCCATCGTGTAAAATATCAGCTCATACAATTAACCAGGACATATGCTCAAATCCTCTATTAGAAACAGTCCGTATAACGCAACAAGGCGCTATCTCGGCTAATTCTATAAATTCAAATTTGCTAACAGAGGCAACCCAAAAGAACGTTGATTTGGCTCACTCGATTAATTCAGGATCCGCCGCAAGTAAATTCCAATTAGATAGTCGTGCAAGGTTTAGCATTGCTCCTTTATCCGAAAGCCAAGTCACTCCTACGGGGCAGATCACTTCTAGCGAGCATAATACCAATGCGCGACAGATCCATAATATTCAGCAAGAAAATTCTAATTTGGCTCACAATACTCAGTCGTCCAGAGCGATTGAGCCTAGTAAGCATATCAGCACTGTGAATAAACTAGGTTTTTTGGTGCGAAATGCCAGAGAGTCTATGGGGATGAATCAACAGCGGTTCGCTGATTTATGTGGCGTCGGCAGGCGATTTATCTCAGAATTAGAAAATGGAAAAAACACACTTGAACTAGGTAAAGTAATAGAGGTTTGCTCAGCCGCTGGTATAGATCTATACGCGATGTACAGGTAGATATAAAAATGTCTAGCCTAGTTCTAGAAATATATATCGATGGTTTTGTAGATCTTATTGGCTATCTTGTGAGAGACGAAAATCTAAATTGTAGTTTTATTTATTCGGAAGAATACTATTCTTATGGAACCACGCCAATTTCTCTTGCTTTGCCATTGTCTAGTGAGCCGTACCCCGATCAAGTGACAAGAAATTTTTTCTCAAATCTTCTTCAAGAAAATGATCAGTTACAAACGGTTATCGATCGGGAGGGTTTGGAACGGAACGACGTAGTTGGCATTTTGTACCATTTAGGAGCCGATTGTCCAGGAGCAATATCTTGTCTACCCGCTGGTTCTGGTCCGTTAAAAGTACCAGGATTGCTCAGAGAAGATTATGAGCCTCTCTCGGTTACCATCTTATCAGAAATTGTGAACCGATTAGCGGATCGCGACCCCTTGCCGACTGTTTTGAGGGACCCTTCACCTATTGCTGGGGTTCAGAGAAAGATTGCAATTACAGTGCTACCTAACGGTCAGTATGCTCTTCCCAAGGAAGGACGCCAAGTACCAACAACTCACATACTAAAAGTTCCACGTCGCAATCAGGCTCGAGAAGCTAGGCTTGAATTCGCTCTAGCTCTAATGGCTGCAAGGTGTGGCATGCCAACGGCTATTCCAGAAGTAGTTGAAATCGACGGCGTCACAGGAATTCTCATTGAAAGATTTGACAGATTTATTGACCAAGATGGATATATCCATAGACTACATCAGGAAGACTTTGCCCAAGCTCTCGGTTTACCAGCTACCATGAAATATGAGAAATATGGATCTGCTGATAGATGCTACAAATCTAAGAATATTTCTAGACTACTTAGCAAGACGTCCGATCCAATTGTATCAACATTTTTGTTTATAAGATCAGCAATATTCAATCTTGTCGTTGGAAATACAGATAACCACGCAAAAAATTATGCGCTACTTTACACAGGTGGTAGGTCCCCTTCACTCGCACCGTTTTACGATATGGTTCCAACTAAGCTCGACCGGACAGTTTCTCATGAACTGTCCTTTTCGATCGGAAAAGCCAAATTATTCGAAGAAATAAATAAAGAAGATGTAGAAATTTTTCTCGGTGAATTTGGACTGTCTGGAGCCCGATTGAAGAGATTTTTGCAATCCGAAGTGGTAGATCTTTTGAATAACATTGATATTTTATCTGAAAATCTTATTAGAGGCGGTCTTAAAGAACTTCATGATTTAATTGGAGGAAATTTGATGCGAATTAACGAGGTTATGCAATTAGGCCTAGATATAAAAGTTAAAGATTTTTATGACAACAGCGGTGGGGGTTGGAGTATGGGAAGCTAGTAGTTCCCCTGATAATATAGGAAAATTATTTTGAATTACGTGTGCTAACTAAAATCATAGGCTCACGTCAGCAATGACGTTGCAGGCGAACAGTTCGCCCTTGCGGATGTGGCGACGCAGGATTGCGGTGGAGCGATGGCAAATGGTCTAGGTAAAAGACTCATTTAGTTCCAGGCTACTGGACTAGCCTAGGCAAGCGCGACCAGCCTACTCCCCTCAATCTCCGCCGGTATCACATCATCAACTATAGTCAAGAGCTTACGATCGCAGTATTGTTCAGCTTTCAGAGCAGTTTCAAACATTGAAACGCTAATTGAGATCGGCTTCGGGACCTCACTAACGGGGATTTCAGCCTTAATGCGTAGAAAGTCCCCTTCTTCGGATGCAGCAAGCCTGAGTCGTGTCATCTTCCCATCAGCCATCTTTAATCGTGCACCATGCATGATGTTCAATGCATAAAGGCTCAAAAAAATTGAGACGGGCTCAAAAGCGAGACTACTATCCTCCTCTAGCGATCCTTCTTTTACAAGTAGATCCACAAAATCACGCCAAAGAGTTTTATCGTTAAATGCAAACTGCCACATCAAGCTAAGGCCAAATACTTTTAGTAGATGAATCTCTCTTTCCTTAAGTGGTCTATTTTCTCTGAATTTTCTGATAGCTTTGTTAAAAGATTGCTCAGCTGTCTGGCGTGAAATACCGAATTGCTCTCTTATTCGCTGATCCGGCATAATTTTGAGATTAGCGCGTCCCGCTTGTTCCAAATGTTCAGCGGTTGGTTTGACCCCATTTAACTGGGAATACCAGAGCTTGGTACTAACCTGGATGTTGTTGGCACGCTCTAAGGTGATGCCTGTATCCCTTTCATCGCGGTGGGCGGCGAAGTGTCCAATTTCCTGAACACTTGTGCGACCCGGCCGATGCAAACGGAGGTCGGAGAAGAGACGATGAAGGTCGTCAATCTTGCGCTCTCCGCGGAGAAGGCGTGCAACGCGACGCTTGTGATCCTCAAGTAACATAACTGATTTCGCGCTCTTCCAAAATCGAGTTTTGCACCGGACTTTTTGGACCACGCGGGGCGCCTGTGCGTAACCTTTATGCATATGGCCCCGCACACTGATTACCTAGACCGTGCAATTAATTGCACGAGGGTAATGCTCGTGCTGCCACGCCCTATCAGGCACCCTGGAGACGAAGCTGGTCTCTAGCCGAGAGCGGATAGACGCGGTCGAAAGGCTGATACGAGCCGATCGCTCGTCTGCGCCAACCATGCGAGCTGAGCCTCTTCGTCAGTCGACACGAGGGCGTCCACGCTCATGGTTCCGCTGTCCACGTCATCCTTCCAGGAAGCTCCGATACGCATTCCGGTTTCAGCCTCGATGTCCGGCAGTTCCGCACACAAAGTGTCGTAAGCGGCCCGGCCAGCTTCGCCCCGTAGCCTGAGGAACATGCCGCATCGGCTGCTAGGGCCCTGGGGGCCTTTTTCACGGTAGAGCGTCATACTCGCGGACGGCAGAGCGAGGCGCACCCAGTTGTTACCTCCATGGCTCGGGGGCGGCTGGTCGGGATGTGAGAACTTAGCCTTGGCGATAAAGTGATCCCAGAATTGCCGGTTCGCTGAAGCCGTGGGAGCCGCCGAGGGTGCAAGGGCTTCACGCGGCATGTCCCGTGAGACCGGAGCCGCAGCCACTGTAGGAAGAGGACTGGCGGTGTAGGGGAGAGCTTGCTGCTCGATCACCTTCGTTCGCAGAGCGATTTGGGGCGTAAGGAGGATCTGCCCGGATGGATTGGTCCACGCCGCAACTTCGACCAGGGCGAGGCGCGACCGCAAACCGGCAGCGGCTTCAAGGAAACCGCGAACGGCCTCAATCTCCGAGCGGATGCCGTCCCCGAGCACCACGAGGTCGAATGCGCCAGCGCTCAAGCTGTCACTGACGGCATCAACGAATGCCGCCTCATCGGTGAGGCTCAGCCGATCGCGGGCGAGTTCCCAAAGCAGGTTCGAGGCCTGTCGGCCGATGCGTGTGGCCACGAGGGCGGAGAGGTCGCCGTAGCTTAGCCTGCGCATCAGGCCGGCATATTCGAGCACCTGCCCGATCACCTCTCGCCGCGCCTGCGGATTGCGCCAGAGCTTGCACTCTACGAGCACGAGGCGCCCGCGGCGGGTGACCCCCAACATATCGAGGAAGACAGGCCCGGTTTGGCCACGCAGCGTGAGTTCGCGGCAGAGGGGGGCAACAGCCCCTGCACCGGGATCAATCTCCTCGATTGGGATGACATCGGGATGCTCATAGGCAAGCCGCTGGAGCTGGTGCTCCCGGCCGAAAGCTTCCGCGGAAGCCATGGCTCGAGTGAGGATCAGGGGTTCACTCGCCAAGCCCTCGGGAAACAGCAGAGCGCGTGTCATTGAAGCATCCGAGGGCATTAGTAGAGCGCCTCTACTAAGGGTTGCCGCTTACCGCGCAATTAATTGTTGAGGCCGAACGGCCGTCCTGAAGGCTCCTACGCAAGCTCTCGCGGGTTCCCGCGGGGGCTTTTTGCCGTCCCCATCCCGACCGAGACGCCATGACCCCCTCCGACAGCCCCTTCGCGCGCTGCTACGACCTATGCGAGGACCACCTCGCGGCCATCGTCTTCGAGCGCCTGACCTACTGGTGGCGCCGGGGCACCCGTGTGTTCAAGGGCGTCGAGTGGCGGGCGAAGCCGCGGGCCCAACTTGAGCGCGAATGCCGCATGTCGCCCACGCTGTGCCGGCGCGCGCTGGAGAAGCTGAAGGCCAAGCAGCTCGTGGAGACGAGCCAACACCGTTTCGGAACCGTAGGCCCCGTGCTGCATTACCGGATCTTGCCCCGGGGATTGGCCTTTTTCGCCCCCCGGAATGAGCCGGTTTCGGGAGACCCCGTGTTGGTCGAAAATGCCCAACACCTAGTACACAATGGGGGTATGGTTTCTAAGAACCCTTACGGGTTATCTAACGATAACCCTCCAGAGTTCTTAGATGCGGATTTCCCCTCCTCTAGCGGGATTTCGGGCAAAGAGGGTGGGACGTATCCAGGGGATCAATCTGTCCCGAAAAAGAGTGACAACGCGCCGGCCGAGGAGTGCCCGAAATTGACCCCGAAGAAGAACACCCCCAAAGCCCCCTCGCCGGCCAAGACCGCGATTAAGGCCAAGCTCGGGATGAGCGCGTCCGCGATCCTCGGGGCGAAAAAGGTCGACGGGGTGTTCCTGGAAGTTTGCCGCTGAAAGGGTACAGGGCGGTCCGAGGATAACCCCTAGAATTGACTCAGAAGGCCCAAGAGCGGCCGACAGTACCTGTCCCGCCACCAGACAGCGTACATCGCCTCAACTGCCCTCACGGGCCCGTTAATCGCATTTATCGAATTTCAGATTTTTCAGAGGCCCGTACCACGGAGGGTTCACCCACTCGTGTGCCGGTGGTTAAGCGCGCAGGTACATGCTGAAACGCTTTCCGAGACCGTTGGCTTAAGCATTCCCGTGGAAAGTGCCTTCTCGTGCAATTAATTGCACGGAAGCGTACCTCCTGCGCCTGATCACCATCCTCCAGAGACTGCCGGCTTACGAGGCGTAAGGATCACCTCTGCTGCTTCTGATTTTTAGATGTCCTGAACTTAAAAACGCCTTTCCCGGCGGCCCCCAGGGACAAGCTCCAGGGACAAAAAATTCAGCGCTAAAAAGTACCCTCTCGGGGGTCCTTGTGGGTGGTGCCGGGCAAACCTCGATTGTGGGGGAAACCTCATAAACCCCAAGCACTTAGTCATGGTGCTCATGGGAGTGAATAGAAGGTAGATCCTAAGAACCTATCCCGGTAGGGCTTGTTGAGCGGCGATGATCCCGCAGGCGAAGTGGACGAGGGCTCGGTAGTTCCGGGGCT
>NZ_JAPRBT010000001.1:3680691-3738309 GCF_043352485.1 Methylorubrum sp. POS3 | reverse complement strand
GCTGGGGCCCAGGGCCTTCATCTTCAGATGGTAACGATCCCGCCCGGTGCTCGGGCCAAGGCCCACAAGCACGAGGGGCACGAGACGGCGCTCTACGCGCTCTCCGGCACCTCCGGAATGTGGTGGGGGGAGCGGCTGGAGCATCACGCCGAAATACGGCCCGGCGATTATCTCTACATCCCGGCGGGCATGCCGCACCTGCCCTACAATCCAAGTCCGACCGAGCCCTGCACGGCGCTCATCGCCCGGACCGATCCGAACGAGCAGGAGAGCGTCGTTCTGCTGCCCCATCTCGACGGGATACATCCGTGACGGCGATCCGTTGAGAGGGCGAACCGCCGTCGTTCGGATCTACCCCGATGCGCCTCGCCCTCGCCGTCACCCTGCTCGCCGCCGGTCTTTCCCCTGCGACGGCCCAGCGCCTGTCCACCGTCGATATGAGCTGCGCCCAGGCCCGCAACGTCGTCCTGCGCCAGGGCGCGGCGGTGCTGGGCACCGGCGGCCAGACCTATGACCGCTTCGTGCGCGACCGCAATTTCTGCGAGCCGACCGAGATCGGCCGCCGCGCCTTCGTGCCGGCTCGCGACACCCCGGCCTGCTTCGTCGGCTTCACCTGCTACGAGCCGAGCCGCAACGACCGTTTCGGGAATTTTTGATTTGCGTCGGGTCACCGTCCGACCCGCGCCCTCATCCTGAGAAGCCCCCCGAGCGTCCTCGAAGAAGGGTTTCAGGGATCGCGTGGCCGGGCGCCTCAGGATCAGCGGCTGGTTTGGGCAACGCCGCCTGCATCGCACAAACGAAAACGCCCCGGCCTTTCGGCCGGGGCGCTCCCCTGAATGGATGACCGTTGCGGCCGTTTACGCGGCCTGCTGGACCTTGCCCTCGATCACCGGCTGGCCCGAGGCGCGGCTGGCGATCTCGATGCGGCGCGGCTTCTTCGCCTCCGGGACCTCGCGGACGAGATCGACATGGAGGAGGCCGTTCTCCAGCGAAGCACCCGTGACCTGCACGTGGTCGGCGAGTTGGAACCGGCGCTCGAAGGCGCGGGCGGCGATGCCCTGATGAAGGACTTCCGCCTTGCTCTCGCTCGGCTGACGCTCGCCCTTGATGGTGAGGGCGTTCTCCTTCACCTCGATCGAGAGGTCGGCCTCGGTGAAGCCGGCCACCGCGACCGTCACGCGATAGACGTTCTCGGCCGTGCGCTCGATATTGTAGGGCGGGTAGGTGGGGGCCTGCTCGGCGCTGACGAAACCGTCGAGAGCCGCGAACAAACGGTCGAAACCGACGGTGGAACGGTACAGGGGAGCCAGATCGAACTGACGCATCACATATCCTCCGAAAGAAGCAACATGCTGTGTATGGTCTGGTCCGCCCGAGGGCCGGACCTTCGCGCCGCCGTATCGGCCGGCGCATCCATGATATTGGGGGGTGCGCGGGGTCGTGCAAGAGCGTCGACCCGGCCATTTTGCGTCCCAAACGTCACGAAGACAGAGCGGGGATGAGCCGGCCGTGCTGACGCTGCGACCCACGCCCGACAATCCGGTTCCGCCCGGCGCGCGGCTCGTCCCGGTCGAAACCGCCGACGGCATCCCCCTGCGGGCGGCGACCTGGCGCCCCACCAGCCGCACCGTGAAGGGCACGGTCTGCCTGCTCCAGGGACGGGCCGAGTTCATCGAGAAGTATTACGAGACCATCGCCGAGCTGCGCGCCCGCGGCTTCTGCGTCGTGGCCTTCGATTGGCGTGGCCAGGGCGATTCCGGGCGTCAGGTGCGCGACGCCCACAAGGGCCATGTCCGCCGCTTCGACGATTACCGCCTCGATCTCGCGGCGGTCACTGAGCAGATCCTGGTTCCCTCCATGCCCGAGCCGCATTTCGGGCTTGCCCATTCCATGGGCGGCACGGTGGCGCTCACGGGAGCGGCGGAAGGCTGGCTGCCGTTCCGCCGCCTCGTGACCGTCGCGCCGATGCTGAAGATCCGGATGGTCCGCTGGCCGGCGGCCGCGTCGGTCCTGGCGCGCACCCTGCACCGGCTCGGGCTCGGACGCTGCTACACCCCGTTCGGCAAACCGACCTCGATCGCGACCATGCCGTTTGCCGGAAACCGCCTCTCGACCGATCCGTCCCGCTACGAGCGCAATGCCCAGGCGGCCCGCGTCGTCGGCGCGGGGGCGGTCGGCGGACCGACCATCGCATGGCTCGCCTCGGCCTTCCGGGCGATGCGCACCCTCAATCGGCCCGCCACGGTGCGACGCATCCGCTTACCCTGCCTCATCATCGCCGCCGGCGCCGACCCCGTGTGCAGCACGCCGGCCGTCGAGCGCTTCGCGGCCCGCCTCAAGACCGGACACCTCATCGTCCTGCCCGGTGCGCGACACGAGATCCTGACGGAATGCGACGCCCTGCGCACCGATTTCTGGGCCGCCTTCGACGCCTTCATTCCCGGACAGGCCGCGCCGACGGAAACGGCTGCGGAGCCGACCCGCGCGATGGCTTGAGGCAGGGCGCGACGCGACCACGGTGCTGATCGGGCGAGCGCGTCGCGAAAGGGTCAGGCGCTCGGGTTCAGGTGCTTCAAGGCGGCCTCGTGCAGGCGTGGGCTGCCCGCCGCCACGATCCGTCCCCCAGAGGTGGCCGGGCCGCCGTCCCAGGCGGTAACGACGCCGCCCGCCCCCTCGACGATGGGGATCAGCGCGACGATGTCGTAGGGCTTCAATCCGGCCTCCACCACGAGGTCGATCTGGCCCGCCGCCAGCATGCAATAGGCGTAGCAATCGGCACCGTAGCGCGACATGCGCACGCTGCCCTCGATCGACCGGTAGCGCTCGGATTCCTCCCCCTCGGCGAACAGGCGAGGATCGGTCGTGGCCAGGATCGCCGCCGACAGCGCGTCGCAGCGGCGCGTGTGGAGGGGACGCTCGCCGCGGGGGCTCCGCACGCTCGCGGTCTTGCCGTCGCCGAGGAAACGCTCGCCGAGATAGGGCTGGTGCATCAGGCCGCGCACCGCCGCGCCGTGATGGGTGAGGCCGATCAGGGTGCCCCAGGTCGGGAGGCCGGCGATGAAGGCGCGGGTGCCGTCGATGGGGTCGAGCACCCAGACGCATTCCGCATCCGTGCGCTCCGCGCCGAACTCCTCCCCCAGGATCCCATGGCTCGGCAGCTGATCCTTGATCATCCGACGCATCACCGCTTCCGCGGCCCGATCAGCCTCGGTGACGGGATCGAAGGCGTGGCCGGTGCCGTGGGACTTGTCGTCCAGTCCGAAATGCGCCCGGAAGAACGGCAGGATCGCCGCTCCGGACTGGGTGGCGAGGTCTTCCATGAACCGGGCGAGATCGACGACGCTCATCGAAGGGACAGCCTCCTGTTGCCCGATCCACGAAGCCGCCGGGAGGCGGCCCCGTCAACCCGGTGGCAGGGGCAAAGGCCGGGATCGGCGTCAAACGTGAAGCGTTCCGATCCCGCGCCCTGTCACGCCGGCTCCGGCATCGCCTGACGCGGCGGCGTGGCGGCCTCGCGACGCTCCGGCTCCCGCGTATCGCCGGCGTTGCGCGCCATGGTCAGGACCGTCTCGATGAGGTCGCGCAGGGAGGTGACGTGATCGTCGGCGCCGAGCTTGGCCCGCAGACTCTCGTCCGACAGAACCGGCTCGTCCAGGCGCCACAGCCCCGCCACCACCGGCACGGTGTCGAGCTTACGCCGCAGCCGGCTGACGAGGCGGCTCAGATGCGTCGGCTCACCCGAAAGGGCCAACGAGATCACGCAGACGGCCTGAGGCTCGCCGGGATCCCATGCGCCCAACCGCACGCGGGCGACCTCGGCGAAGGGCACTTGCCGGGTGCCGAAGCCGCGCTTGCGCAGGAGCTGGTCGGCGATGGCGGTGGCCGCACCGTCGAGGAAGCCGCGGCCCGAGACGAGGAGCACGGCCCCTTCGCGCCGCCACGCCTCGGGCAGATCGTCCGGGGACGGGTCGGGGATCGGCTCGGACGAGCAGGCGCTGTCCGCCTCCGCCGCCGGGATCAGCTTGGCGGATTTGGAAGCCGGCTCGGGCAGCCCGTCTTCCCGATCCTCGAGATCCTCGACCAGAGCGGTGATCGAGGCACGGATATCGGCCTTCTGGTCGGGGGTGAGCACACCGCGGGCGGCGTCGCGGGCGGCGAGTTCCAGGCCGCGGAGCACCACGTCGTCGTAATAGGCCGACAGCGAGCATTCCTGCAGGATCATCTCCGCATGCTCCTGCGCCTCTTCGGGATCGTCTGCGAGCATGCGCTGGTAGAAGTTCTCGACCGGCGTCAGCGCCGGACGGTTGCTGAACAGCACGTCGAGGAATTCGAGCCGGTCGACATGGCGACCGAGCACGACGAGACAGACGGTGAGCGGCGTCGAGAGCAGCAGGCCGACCGGCCCCCACAACCATGCCCAGAACAATGCCGAGATCAGCACCGAGAAGGGCGAGAGCCCAGTCGAGTGCCCGTAGACCAGGGGCTCGATCACGTGGCCGACGAGGGGCTCGATCACCGCGAACAGGATGAAGGTCGCCAGCACCATGCTCCAGCCGGGATCGACCGCGGCGGCCAGCGCCAGCGGCAGGATCGCCGAGAGGACTGCACCGATATACGGTACGAACCGCATCATCGCCGAGAAGATCGCCCACAGGACCGGGTTCGGCACCCCGATGATCCAGAGCCCGAGACCGATGACGACGCCGAAGGCGGTGTTGAGGGCGAGCTGGCCGAGGAAGTAGCGCGACAGGCGCCGCGCCGCATCGTCCATCGCCACCGTGGTGCGATGCAGGTCGCTCGATCCGGCGAGACGGATCAGGCGGTCGCGCAGATCCTCGCGCTGCATCAGGATGAAGAGCAGCACCACCACGACGATGCCGGCGGTGGCAAGCGGCTGCACCACCGGCGAGAGAACGGTGGAGGCGATCTCCAACGGGCTCGGCCGCCGTTCCTCGACCTGCACCAGCATGGGCTTGGCCGGTTCCGCCTCGGGCTGTCCGGTGCGGGCCGCCGGATCCTTGCGGGCCTGTTCACGGGCCTGCCGCTCGCGTGACTCCTGGGCGGCCTTGGCCCGGTCGGCCTCGTCCTTGCCCTCGTCCGAGCCACCCTGGTGGATCGCCCGGTTCATGTTGGCGATGTAATCCATCGTCCGGCCGAGCGAGCCCTCGCGCAGACCCTGGATCTTGCGCTCGATGGTGGTCTGGTAGCGCGGCACGTCCTGTACGAGTTCGGCGACCTGAACGCCGATCACGGTGGAGAGCGCCCCGATGATGCCGGTGGCGAACAGAACCGCCGCGAGCACGGCGACGACGCGACCGAGGCGCAGCCGGCGCAACAGGTTCACCAGCGGCCCGAGCACGAAGGACAGGAGCATCGCGATCGCGATGGGGATCAGCACCTCGCGGCCGAGATAGAGACCGGCGACGATGATCGCGACGACGACCATGGAGGCGGCGAGGGACGCTTGCGGCGTCTCCGCGGCGGCGACCCGCGTGGGACGCGGCGGAACGACGAAGCCGTCGCCGGAGGTAAGCTTCTTCATTTCGGCCCGGATGTCCCGACGCTGCTACGCTCGGCGACCTCCCGTGGGACGTCGCCGCTCAAGAAACCGTGATCAAGACGGTTTCGATCCCACGACCATGGCTTGCCGCGACGGTCTTCAGTCCCGTGTAGCCTCGATGGACAACGACCGCCTCGACCGCAAAAGTCCATGGGTCTCGCGAAGACTGTCGGTGGACGCTTCCGCGGGTGTCGTGCCGGATGCCCCGAACGTGCCTCGCCGCCAACCGGTGAGGTCGCGAAGCGTCACGTCACGGCGAAGGGTTTCAGAGAGAGGCCGGCCGCCTCGAGCGCGGTGCGCACGGCCCGCGCCATGACCATCGCCGCCGGATTGTCGCCGTGGACGCAGACGGTGTCGATTGCCACCGAAAACGCCCGGCCATCGGCCGCGAACACCGCCCCCTCCCCGACCATGCGGGCGACGCGGGCGGCAGCCGCCTCGGCATCGTGGATCACCGCCCCCGGCATCGCGCGGGGCAACAGGGTGCCGTCGGCCGCGTAGCCCCGGTCGGCGTAGATCTCGCGGGCGAGCCGCAGGCCGGCGCGCTCGCCGGCCCGCTCGGCGGGCAAGCCCGGCATCACGACGAGGATGAGGTCGCGATCAACGCCCCGGACGGCGCGGGCGAGGGCCTCGGCGACCGCGTCCTCCTCATTCGAGAGGTTGGCGAGCGCCCCATGCGCCTTCACGTGGGTGACGCGGGCCCCAGCGAGAGCCGCGCAGGCCTGGAAGGCACCGATCTGATAGGCGATGTCGCGCTCGATGCGGCGCGGGCTGTCCTGGATGCGCAGGCGGCCGAAGCCGCGCAGATCCCAGAAGCCCGGATGGGCCCCGATGGCGACACCGCGCGCCCGCGCCGCCGCCGCGGTCTCGACCATAATGTCGGGATCGCCCGCGTGGAAGCCGCAGGCGACGTTGGCCGAGGTGACGATGTCGAGGAGGCCCGCATCGTCGCCCATGCGCCAGGGCCCGAAACCCTCGCCGAGATCGGCGTTGAGGTCGATGCGGCCGTTCATTCGGCCACCCGCATGGATCTCGACGTCGATCCTGTGTCGGGAGCCCCGTCGCGCCGATCCTCAGAGCGCGTCGGATTCGCGGGACGGATCTTCAGCCGCATCACGACCCCAAAGCCCTCGCTCTCGTTGCCGATGTCGCGAGGGCGCTTCGCTTCCGACACCGAGCGGATCGAGGCCGGAGTCCGCTTCCGCGGGGCGATCCGATCGCTTTCGATCATGTTCAGCGTCACCACCGAAATTCTGGCCCGGTTTGCGAGCCCTCCTTGCGTCCATTCGCGGAGACCGCGGCCGGCGCGGATCTGGACGGGGGTGATCACAGTCGAGAGGTCCACGGATCGGAGATGCGCGAGACTGTCAGAATTATCACGTCCGCGATTGGCGACGAGAGGGTTTGGCGCGGCAGGCGACACAGGCCGCCGAACGAAAGAAAACGGCGCCGGGCAAGGGCCCGGCGCCGCTATCGCCGTAGGGGAAATCAGGCCGCCGCGACGGTGGCCTTCACGATCCGGTCGGGATCGCGAACGGGCTCGCCGCGCTTGATCGTGTCGACCACGTCCATGCCCTCGATCACCTTGCCCCACACGGTGTACTGGCGGTCGAGGAAGCGGGCGTCCGAGAAGCAGATGAAGAACTGCGAGTTCGCCGAATGCGGGAAGTTGGTGCGCGCCATCGAGCAGGTGCCGCGCACATGCGGCTCGGCATTGAACTCGGCGTTGAGGTCCGGCAGCTCCGAACCGCCCGAGCCGGTACCGGTCGGGTCGCCGGTCTGGGCCATGAAGCCGTCGATGACCCGGTGGAACGGCACGCCGTCGTAGAAGCCCTGGGCGGCGAGCGTCTTGATCCGCTCGACATGGTTCGGGGCGAGGTCGGGGCGCAGCCCGATCACGACGCGGCCCTTGGTCGTCTCCAGGACGATGGTCTCGTTGGTGTCTGCCATTGGTTAGATTCCCTGTCCTCTGGGTCCGTCGTAAATGAAGCGCAGCGCCAGGGGGCGCCCCGCGATGGCTCCGCCCAGAGCGGGCGTGAGCCGGACCGGCGTGCATCGGGCGATCGCGTCGAGCGTCGCCCGCACCAGGATGTCCCGGGCTCTCGTATCGCCCGGAATCTGCGAGAAGGTGATCCGCGGCGTGCCGATCACCGAGCCGTCCCGGCGGAGCGCGAGGCGCGCCGTGATCTCGGTGCGCTCGAACTTGGCCAAGCCCTCCGGCGCTTCCCAGCAGGCGGCGAGCGCCGGAAACAGATCCTTGAGGGTATCGACCGGCCTCGGCCCGGTCTCGCCCGCCAGCAGCGGCACCCGCAGCGTCCCCCGCAAGGTTTGCGGGAGGGTGCGCCAGGGTTCAAGCGTCCCGAACGCATCGGCCCCGCCCGGCACGAGCAGGAGAAGCGCCGCGACAGCCGGGGCGGCACGGCGTCTCTGGGCTCGGGCCGCTATCGCTCGCCTCCGATCTGGATCATTTGGCGAGCGTCATCTTCACGATCTTGTCCGGGTCCTGCACCGAGCCGTTGTTCGACTTGGAGCCCTTCTTGATCTTGTCGATCACGTCCATGCCGGAGGTGACGACGCCGACCACGGTGTAGTTGTTGTTGAGGAACTCGGCATCGCCCAGGCAGATGAAGAACTGCGAGTTGGCCGAGTTCGGATCGCCCGAACGGGCCATGCCGACGGTGCCGCGCTTGAACGGGGCGGAGGAGAACTCGGCCGGAATGTTGGGCAGGCTCGAGCCGCCGGTGCCGTTGCCCTTCGGGTCGCCGGTCTGCACCATGAAGCCGTCGATGACGCGGTGGAACTTCAAGCCGTCGTAGAAGCCCTGGGAGATCAGCGTCTTGAGCTGCTTCACGTGCTTGGGCGCAATCTCCGGGCGCAGCTCGATCGTGACCTTCCCATCCTTCGTCTCGAGGTTGACGGTGTTCTCGCCCGCCCGCGCGGGGGCGGCGAAGGCGAGGGTCGCGCTCAAGGCGAGGCCGAGGACGGCGTGGCGGCGGTTCATGCTGGGCTCAAGCTCCGTGGTCGGAATCAGGCTTTGGCGAAGCGGGCGGAGAGCCGCGCGGCGACGGCCGGCGGCACGAAAGGGGTCACGTCGCCACCCATAGCGGCAATCTGGCGGACCAGGGTGGCGGTGATCGGCCGCACGCCGGTGGAGGCGGGCAAGAAGACGGTCTGGACCTCGGGGGCCATGGCACCGTTCATGCCGGCGAGCTGCATCTCGTAGTCGAGATCGGTGCCGTCGCGGAGCCCCCGGATGAAGAGGCTCGCACCGTGGCGGCGCGCCGCCGAGACGGCGAGATCGTCGAAGGTGACGACCTCGAGTTCGGCGCCCTCGGCGGCTGCCAGAGGCCCGCAGCTCTCGCGCAGCAAACCGGCGCGCTCCTCGGCCGTGAACAGCGGCGCCTTGCCGGGATGCACGCCGATGGCGAGCACGAGGCGCGGCACCAGCCGACAGGCTTGGCGCACCACGTCGAGGTGGCCGTTGGTGACCGGATCGAAGGAGCCGGCATAAAGCGCGGTGCGGGTCGTCACGGGAAGGGGCCTAGAGCATTTTGCCCGCGAACGGAACCCGATGCCTCCTCGCGCTCCGTCATTCCGGGGCGCCGGAGGCGAACCCGGAACCTACGACTGGGCGCCCCGTCGTCGCCACCGCGCATCACGGGTGGCTCCCGGGTTCCGCTCCGCGGCCCCGGGATGACGACGCGTGAGGTGCGCCGAGAAGGATGCGGCTTACGCCCCCTCCTCGCCCCCTTCCTCTTCACCCTCGATATGCTCGACCGATACCACGCGCTCGGCCTTGTCGGTGTTGAACACCGTCACGCCCTGCGAGGCACGGCCGACGATGCGGATGTCGTCCACCGGCACGCGGATGAGCTGGCCGGCATTGGTCACCAGCATGATCTGATCGGAGGCCTCGACGGGGAAGGAGGCGACGAGGTTGCCGTTGCGGGCATTGACCCGCATCGCGGTGATCCCCTTTCCGCCGCGGCCCGAGGTCCGGTACTCGTAGGAGGACGAGCGCTTGCCGAAGCCGCGTTCGGAGAGGGTCAGCACGAATTGCTCGTGGGCGCTCATCTCGGTGTAGCGCTCCTGCGAGATCGCGGCCTCGGCCGTCGTCTCCTCGGCCTCGCTCGCCTCCTCGGCCTCGCCCGCATCGCCGATGACGGCGCGGCGCATCTTCAGGTAGCCGGCCCGCTCCTCCGGGCTCGCCTCGAAGGCGTTGAGGATCGCCATCGAGATGACGGTATCGTCCTTGGCCAAGTTGATGCCGCGCACGCCGGTCGAATCGCGGCCCTTGAAGACGCGGACGTCCTCGACCGGGAAGCGGATGCACTGACCGAGCGCGGTGGTAAGCAGAACGTTCTGCTCGGGCCGGCAGATCTCGACATGGACGATGTGATCGCCCGGATCGAGCTTCATGGCGATCTTGCCGTTGCGGTTCACGGTCGTGAAGTCCGACAGCTTGTTGCGGCGGACATTGCCGCTGGCCGTGGCGAACATCACGTCGAGGGTCTCCCAGGACGCCTCGTCCTCGGGCAGCGGCATGATGGTGGAAATGCGCTCGCCCTGGTTCTGCAGGTGCAGGATGTTGACGAGGGCCTTTCCGCGGGCGTTCGGCGCGGCGATGGGCAGGCGCCAGACCTTCTCCTTGTAGGCCTGACCCTGGTCGGAGAAGAACAGCACCGGGGTGTGCGTGTTCGCGACGAACAGGCGGGTGACGAAATCCTCGTCGCGGGTCGCCATGCCGCTGCGCCCTTTGCCGCCGCGCTTCTGCGAGCGGTAGGTCGAGAGCGGCACGCGCTTGACGTAGCCGGCATGGGACACGGTCACGACCATGTCCTCGCGGGCGATCAGATCCTCGTCCTCGACGCTCGAGTCGGAATCGACGATCTCGGTCTTGCGCGGCGTCGCGAACAGCTCGCGGACTTCGGCCAGCTCGCCCTTCACGATCGCCTGGATGCGGGCGCGGGAGCGCAGGATGTCGAGATAGTCGGCGATCTCGTCGGCGAGTTTCTTCAGTTCGTCGCCGATCTCGTCACGGCCGAGCGCGGTGAGGCGCTGCAGGCGCAGGTCGAGGATGGCGCGGGCCTGCGTCTCGGAGAGGCGGTAGGTCCCGTCCTCGGCCACGCGGTGGCGCGGATCGTCCACCAGCGCGATCAGCGGGGCGATGTCGTGGGCGGGCCAGTCGCGGGCCATCAGGGCCTCGCGCGCGGTGTTCGGGTCGGGCGAGGTGCGGATCAGCCGGATCACCTCGTCGATATTGGCGACCGCGATGGCGAGGCCGCACAAGACGTGGGCCCGCTCGCGGGCCTTGTTCAGCAGGAACTTGGTGCGCCGGGAGACGACCTCCTCGCGGAAGTCGTTGAAGGCCTGGAGCAGGTCCTTCAGGTTCATCAATTCGGGGCGCCCGCCGTTCAGCGCCACCATGTTGGCGCCGAACGAGGTCTGGAGCGGGGTGTAGCGGTAGAGCTGGTTCAGAACGACGTCGGCGATGGCGTCGCGTTTGAGCTCCACCACGATGCGCATGCCGTCGCGGTCGGATTCGTCGCGCAGGTCGGAGATGCCCTCCAGGCGCTTCTCCTTCACCAGTTCGGCGATCTTCTCGATGAGCGTGGCCTTGTTCACCTGATACGGGATCTCGGTGAAGATCAGCGCCTCGCGCTCCTTGCGCAGCTCTTCCACGTGCGAGCGGGCCCGCATGATGATCGAGCCGCGTCCGGTGGTGTAGGCCTGCCGCGTGCCGGAGCGCCCCAGGATCAGGCCGCCGGTCGGGAAATCCGGGCCGGGGACGATCTCGTTCAGGCCCTCGATGGTGAGGGCCGGATCGTCCATGAGCGCGATGCAGGCATCGATCAGCTCACCGAGGTTGTGCGGCGGGATGTTGGTCGCCATGCCGACGGCGATGCCGCCCGCGCCGTTGACCAGAAGGTTCGGGAATCGCGCGGGGAGGACCGACGGTTCTTCGCGGGAATCGTCGTAGTTGGGACCGAAATCGACGGTGTTCTTGTCGATGTCGGAGAGGAGCGAAATCGCGGGCTTGGCGAGACGCGACTCGGTGTACCGCATGGCCGCGGCCGGATCGCCGTCGACCGAGCCGAAATTGCCCTGCCCGTCGATGAGCATGAGGCGCATGGAGAAATCCTGCGCCATGCGCACCAGCGCATCGTAGATCGATTGGTCGCCGTGCGGATGGTAGAGACCGATTACGTCGCCGACGATGCGGGCCGACTTGACGTATTTGCGCTCCGGCAGGTGCCCGGATTCGAAGGCCGAGTAGAGGATGCGCCGATGCACCGGCTTCAGGCCGTCGCGCGCGTCCGGCAAGGCCCGGCTCACGATCACGCTCATGGCGTAATCGAGATAGGATCGGCGCATCTCGTCGGTGATGGAGACGGGCTTGATGTCGGTGGCCGGGGGCGGCGCGCCCGCGCCGGTCGGATCGTTGTCGTCTGCCAACGTCGCTCTCTCAGTTCTCGTTCAGTGGCCAGCGGGCGGGGGCAATGCCCTGGCCCGTCGTACCCGGTGTCCGCGCATCCCACCCGCGCCCTCATCCTGAGGCGCTGAGCGTCAGCTCAGCCTCGAAAGAGGGCTCCAGAACTCTCAGTGCTCCCTGGAGCCCTCCTTCGAGGCTGCTGCGCAGCACCTCAGGATGAGGGTGTGGGATAGGAGCGATCGACCGGTCTAAAGGCCGTCGTTTCAGTTACTTAAATATGAAGTGCGAGCCTTCCGCACAACAGCGGACCGGCCTCCGTCCCCGGTTTGACCGGTCGGTCACGACTGCGTGCCCAGAAACCGCTCCGCCGCCGCCAGATCGTCCGGCGCATTGAGGTTCAGGAACGGGTCGACCGGCTCGACCGGCCAGGAGACCACATCCGCCCCGTGGCGGTCGATGAAGCCGCCGACGCGCCGCTCGCCCGACACCAACCAGGCCCGCAGATCGTCGCGCAAGCGCACCGGCCAGAGCGCGCTGGTGAAGTGCCGCCGCTCTCCCGAAGCCGCGAGGGCGATCGGCCGTTCGCCGGCACGGATCAGGCGCGCCACGAAGTCGAGCGGCAGGAACGGCGCGTCGCCGGGTACGCTGACGACATGGGTCCGCCCCATCGCCGCCGCGGCATCGAGTCCGGCGAGGATGCCGGCGAGGGGCCCAGGATTGTCCGGAACCGTGTCGGGCAGGACCGGGCCGGCATAGGCGTGGCGGAACCGTACCGGATCACCGTTGGCGCTGAGGGCGAGGCCCCCGGGGCATTGCGGCCCCAACCGCTCGGCCACGCGCTCCAGCAGGGTTCGGCCGGCCAGCACTCTCAACGGCTTGTCGCCGCCGCCCATGCGCCGCGACAGGCCACCCGCGAGGATCAGCCCGAGGACATGGGTCACGCTTCGATCACTCGATGACGATCTTGGGCGCCGCGCGGCCGGCGGGCGCGCCGTTGAGGCCGGCCCAGAGCTTGTCCGCGATGGCGCGGTAGATCTTCGCCTGCGGCCCGTCCGGATCGGTCGCGACGACGGGACGTCCGGCATCGGAGGTCTCGCGGATCGCCATGGTGAGCGGGATCTCGCCGAGGAACGGCACCTCCAGGCGCTCCGCTTCCTGACGGGCACCGCCATGACCGAAGATCGCGGAGGCCGTGCCGCAATGCGGGCAGATGAAGGTCGCCATGTTCTCGATCACGCCGAGGATCGGCACCGACACCTTGCGGAACATCGTCACGCCGCGCCGCGCGTCGATCAGGGCGAGATCCTGCGGCGTCGAGACGATCACGGCGCCGGACAGGGGCGTTGCCTGGGCCATGGTGAGCTGTGCGTCGCCGGTGCCCGGCGGCATGTCGACCACCAGGATGTCGAGATCGCCCCAAGCCACATCCCGCAGCATCTGGGTGATCGCCGATTGTACCATCGGCCCGCGCCAGATCATCGCCGATTCCGGCTCGATCAGGAAGCCGATCGACATCGCCTTGAGCCCGAAGGCCTGCATCGGTTCGAGCACCCGCCCCTCGATCACCCGCGGCTTGCCCGACAGGCCCAGAAGCTTCGGCACGGAAGGGCCGTAGATGTCGGCATCGAGCAGACCGACCTTGAGCCCCTGGGCCCGCAGGGCGAGCGCAAGGTTGCAGGCGGTGGTGGACTTGCCGACCCCGCCCTTGCCCGAGGCCACCGCCACGATGTGGCGCACGCCCGGCAGGGAATTGCCCTGACGCGGCGGCACCGGGGCGGGGCCGGGCGAACGGGGTGCGCCGGGGCCGGGGGTGTTGGGGCCGCGCTCGGAGGTGAGGCTCGCCAGCACGCTCGACACGCCGGGAATGGCGAGCACCCGCCCCTCCGCCTCGCGGCGGACCGGCTCGAACCGTTCGGCCTCGCTCGGATCGATCGAGATCGAGAACATCACCCGGTTGCCGCCATCGATCACCACCTGGGAGAGGCGGCCGGAACCGGGAAGGGTGGTGGCGCCGTCATCGACCGCGACGGTCGAGAGCGCACTGAGCACGTCGTCGCGGGTGATGGCCAAGATTCGATGCTCCATCGGGCGGCGGTTTGTCGTAACCGTCCGTCCATCTAACCGCGCAATTCTGAAACACCAGCCCGAAGACGACCGGCGCCCTGCCCTCATCCGCCCGATTGGGTGTTTCCTCGGCACCAAGCGAGACACCCTGCCCGGCGATCCGCCGCCCGGGCTCGGACCCGATCGCAGGGGAAGTCGCCCCCGCCGCCGAGGCGGGCGCGATGCGTGAGCGTGGCGCAAGCCTCCTCGGCATCTCCCGCAAAGCCTGAACCAACACCGGCCTCGCTCGTTGTCGAGGCAATCGCCGGGACCGCGCGACGCCCGCGCCGTCTCGAAGCGCATCCTATTGTCTGAGTTGGAGAAGGCCACCCATGCACCAGGGCAACCATCGCGACCACGAGGGCGCGAAGAAGCTCTTCGAGCTGACCAAGGACGTCAAGGTCGCGATGCTGACCACAGCCGATCAGGACGGGACGTTGAACAGCCGCCCGATGTGGAACAACGACATCGACGAGAACGGCGACATCTGGTTCTTCACCAAGCTGCACTCGCCCAAGACGGCCGAGATCGGCCGGGACAATCAGGTCAACCTCGCCTACTCGGATCCGTCGAGCCAAACCTACGTCTCGATCGCCGGCAAGGCCGAGGTGATCCGCGACCAAGCGCTGATCGACGAGAAGTGGAAGGAGAGCCTCAAGACGTGGTTCCCCAACGGCAAGGACGATCCCGAGGTCGGCCTGATCCGCATCCATCCGGAACAGGGCGAGTATTGGGACAGCCCGTCCTCGACCATGGTCCACCTCTACGGCTACGTGAAGGCGACGCTTACCGGCGAGAGCCCGAAGACCGAGACCAAGAAGGTCAACCTCGCCTGATCTCTTCGATCGAGTGATCGACGCATCGCACGCCTCCGCCTCACGGCGGGGGCGTTCTCGTTTGAGAGACCGTGCGGTTCGGGCCCCGCGCGCGGCGTCGGAATGCCGGCAATGTGGGCTCGGCCGTTGATCGCCCCCCCGATCCGACCCAAGCTTGACTGATCGAATCAGACAGAAGACGGCCAAGATCCATGCTCGACCTCGCGACGCGGGTCTATAATCACAATTTCCGCATCGATCCGATCGTCCGCTCGCTCCTCGACACGGACTTTTACAAGCTCCTGATGGCGCAGATGATCTTCCGCCGTCACCGGGACGTGCGGACGAGCTTCGCGATCCAGAACCGGTCCGTGCGGGTGCGCGTCGCCGAGGAGATCGATCTCGGCGCCCTGCGCGAGCAGCTCGACCATGCCCGCACCCTGCGTCTGAGCCGCGGCGAATCCACCTGGCTGCGCGGCAACACCTTCTACGGCAAGCGCCAGATCCTCTCCTCGGAATTCATGGCGTGGTTCGAGGATTTCCGGCTACCCGAATACGAACTGGAATTGCGGGACGGCCAGGTGGCCCTGACCTTCCACGGCCCCTGGGTCGAGACAACGATGTGGGAGGTGCCCGCGCTCGCGATCCTCAATGAGATGCGCTCGCGGGCGGTCCTTCGCGATCTCGGCCGGTTCGAGCTGCAAGTGCTCTATGCCCGCGCCATGACCCGCGTCTGGGAGAAGATCGAGCGGCTGAAGCGCCTGCCCGACCTGTCCATCGCCGATTTCGGCACCCGGCGGCGCCACGGCTTCCTGTGGCAGGATTGGTGCGTCCAGGCCATGAACGAGGGCCTGGGCGATCAACGCTTCCTCGGCACCTCGAACTGTCTGATCGCCCAAAGGCGGGAGGTCGAAGCGGTCGGCACCAACGCCCACGAATTGCCCATGGTCTACGCGGCCCTCGCCGGCGACGACGACGACGCCTTGGCGCAGTCGCCCTATGCCGTTCTGGCGGACTGGCAGCAGGACTATGAGGGCAATCTGCTCGTCGTCCTGCCCGACACCTACGGGACGTCCGGCTTTCTCAAGAACGCCCCCGACTGGCTCACCGCCTGGACCGGCATCCGGATCGATTCGAAGGATCCGATCGAAGGGGGCGAGGAAGCCCTGGCCTTCTGGCGCGACAGGGGCTGCGACCCGCGCGAGAAGCTCGCGATCTTCTCGGACGGGCTCGATATCGACGAGATCGAGCGCATCCACGCCCATTTCCACGGCCGGATGCGGATCGGCTATGGCTGGGGCACGCGACTCACCAACGATTTCCGCGGTCTGGTGCCGGAGGGGCGGCTCGATCCGATTTCGGTGGTCTGCAAGGTCGCCTCGGTCGAGGGGCGCCCGACCGTGAAGCTCTCCGACAATCCGACCAAGGCGCAGGGACCGGCCGCGGAGGTCGCCCGCTACAAGCGCGTCTTCGGCGTGGGCGAGCAGGCGGCCCTGCCCGTCTCGGTGTGACCGCGTCAGCCCGCCAGCGGGAGGATGGGCGGGCGGGCGAACGCGGCAGGGATGATTCCGAGGTGACTACGCCTCACCCGACCGTTCGCGCAGGCCCGCGGCCTCCTCCAGCCAGGTCAGGATCTCGGGTGCGCGCCAGGGCTTCGGCATGAAGGTCGCGGTGACGCGCAGGTCGCTCGGCTGATCGCCCGCGTCGCCCGAGGTCAGCAGCATGCGGATGCGCGGCCAGGTCACGCCGATGATCCGGGCGAGTTCGAAACCGCCGATCGTGCCCGGCGTGCGCACATCGGAGAACACCACGTCGATCCTGTCGCCGCGCTGGCGCAGGATCTCGAGCGCGCGCTCGGCCGTCTCGGCCTCGATCACCTCGAAGCCCTTCTCCTCTAGGAGTTCGGCCGCGAGGAAGCGCTCGTCGGGCTCATCCTCGACGACGAGAATGACGGGCTTGGGGCCCGTGGGTCGTGCGTCACTCATGGCCCTGGCACAGTTGTGAGCCCGAACGGAGGCGCGGGACCGTCCCCGCACTGTTAGACTCCCCCGACCGGATCTCCGGCACCACGTTACGATAGATCGACGCGCGCGAAGATCTGTCGTTCAACGGCAACAGCAGGCAGATTTGTTGCACCTGCACTCCGCCCACATGCGTATTTGATGGGTGCATGCGTCGATTGCCCGCGCCGCGCGCAGGGCTTCGGGCGAGTCAGAAGACTGGCGACAAAGGTCAAGCCTGCGGCCGGAATAAAATCCGCATTTTCAACAGGGAGCATCGCGGCGGGACGGTTGACGGAGAACGGCTGCGCTGTGTTCACTGTTTGTTCTGAACACAGCTCCTTCCGCAGCCCCGGTCCATGCCCCCTCCCCGCTCCTCCGACCCGCCGGCTCCCGCGAAGAACGTCCTGGCCGAGCTGCGGCGGCTCACCGAGCCCGCCGTGGAGGCTCGGACGACGGATTCCGTGCTGCCGTTCGGAGCCGGAACCCTCGACCGGGCTTTGCCGGGGGGCGGCCTCGCGCTCGGCGCCCTCCATCAGATCCACGAGGGTGGGCCGCGGGGACGCTACGCCGCTTCCGCGGTGCTGTTCGCGGGCGGCATCCTGGCCCGGCTCGACGGGCCGGTTCTGTGGTGCCTGCACAGCCGCGACCTGTTCGCCCCGGCTCTCGCCCGCGTCGGGCTCCATCCCGACCGGGTGGTCTATTGCGAGACGTGGCGGGACACGGAGGTGCTGCCGGCCATGGAGGAGGGCCTGCGCCACCGAGGGCTGGCCGGCGTCGTCGGCGAGTTGACCCGCATGGCCCTCACCCCCTCCCGCCGCCTGCAGCTCGCCGCGGAAGGCTCGGGCGTCACCGCCCTGGTGCTGCACCGGGTCTGCGCGGGCGAGACGGTGGAGCCCGAACCCTCCGCCGCCCGCACCCGATGGCGGGTGAGCCCCGCTCCCTCCGGCTCCGGGGGAGATCGACATATGGGCCGCCCGCGGTGGCGGCTCGATCTGCAGCGCTGCCGCGGCGGCGCACCGGGCTCATGGATCGTGGAGGCCTGCGATGCGCAGGGTCGTCTCGCTGTGCCTACCGTCCTGGCCGACCGACAGGCTGCGCCGGAGCGCCCCGCCCTGCGACGCGCCGGCGGTCGATGAGCCCCTGGCGACGGTGCGGCAGGATGGCCCTCGGCGGGTGCTGGCCGGGATCGACGCGACCGCCCGTCGCCTGGGCTTGAGGCCCGGCATGGCCGCCGCTCAAGCCATGGCGATGGTGCCGGGCCTGCGCCTCGTCCCCGCCGAGCCGGAGGCCGACGCGGCGGGGCTGGTGCGGCTGGGGATCTGGTGCCTGCGCTACGCCCCTCTCGTCGCCCTCGATCCGCCCGACGGCATCCTGATCGACATCGCGGGTGCAGCCCATCTGCAGGGGGGCGAGGCGAATCTGCTCGCCGATCTCGCCGCACGTCTGGAGCGGACGGGGATGTCAGCCTGCCTCGCCCTCGCCGACACGCCCGGCGCTGCCTGGGCGGTCGCCCGGTTCGGGCCAGGCGGGATCGTGCCGCCCGGCGGAACCTCCGTTGCCCTGTTGGATCTGCCCGTCGCGGCCCTGCGCCTGCCGCCGGAGATCGTGGCGGCGCTCGCCGAGGTCGGCATCCTGCGGATCGGCGGGCTCATGGCCGCGCCCCGTGCGCCCCTGCGCCGGCGGTTCGGCCCGGAGCCGCTGCTGCGGCTCGACCGGGCGACCGGGGCCGAGCCGGAGCCCCTCGCGATCCTGGCCGCGCCCGAAGCGCCGCGGGCCGCCCTCCGCTTTCCCGACCCCGTCGGCAGCCCGGAGGTGCTGGGGCGGGTGGTCGGGGATCTCTGTACCCGGATCGTGCCCGATCTGGAGCGGATGGGCCTCGGCGCCCGACGCCTCGACCTCGTGTTCCGCCGGATCGACCGCCTCGATCAGGCGATCCGGATCGGCACCGCACGGCCGAGCCGCGACGCGGCCCACCTCGCTCGGCTCCTCACGGAGCGACTGCCGCAGATCGATCCCGGCTTCGGCATCGAGGAGATGACGCTGACGGCCTCGCGGGTCGAGCCTCTGGCCGAGCGGCAGCTCAGCGGCGCCGTCCTCGGGGGCGAACCGGAGGCCGTGGACCTCGCGGCTCTCGTCGACACGCTCCGCCTCCGCCTCGGCGCGGAGCGGATCTACCGGCTGGCCCCGGTCGAGAGCGACTGGCCCGAACGCGCGGTTCGGCGGGTACCGGCCCTGGCCGCGCCGCTCGGCGCCCTCTGGCCCGTCGACCTGCCCCGGCCCGCCCGCCTGCTCGCCGCGCCGGAGCCCGTGGCGGCGATGGCCGAGATACCCGACGCGCCGCCCCTGTTCTTCGTCTGGCGCGGCGCCCGCCACAAGATCACCCGAGCCGACGGTCCGGAGCGCATCCTCGGAGAATGGTGGATCGCCGACGGCGAGGCGGAGCGGATGCGCGACTATTACCGGGTCGAGACGGAGGCGGGCGAGCGCTTCTGGCTGTTTCGCGACGGGCCGATGGAGGCGAACGGACGCTGGTGGCTGCACGGGCTCGGCGAAGCGTGAGCATTCCCGAGCTTCAGGTCACGACCCATTTCTCGTTCCTGCGGGGGGCGTCGAGCCCGGAGGAACTCTTCGCCGCCGCCGCCCTGCTGGGGATCCCGGCCCTGGGCATCACCGATCACGGCTCCCTCGCCGGCATGGTCCGGGCCCATCAAGCGGCGCGGGCGACGGGCGTGCGCCTCGTCGTCGGCTGCCGGATCGATCTTGAGGATGCGCCCCCGCTTCTCGTCTATCCCGCCGACCGGGCGGCCTACGGACGGCTGTGCCGGTTGCTCAGCCTCGGCAAAACGCGGGGCGGCAAGGGCCGCTGCGTCCTGACCTGGCGCGACCTCGAAGAGTGGCAGGGGGAACCGCAAAGAGGGCTACAAGGGGGATTGCAAGGAGGACTCTTCGCGATCCTCCTCGCCGAGGCGCCGGGCCCGGGCCTGGCGCAAGACCTCGCGCGGCTCAAGGACCTGTTCGGCGGGCGCGCCTCCTGCGCCCTCACCCGCCGCTTCCGGCCCGACGACGCGGCGCGGCTCGACGCACTGGCCGCGGCGGCCCGGCAGGCGCGCATGCCCGTCGTCGTCACCGGCGACATCCTCTACCATGTCGCCGGGCGGCGGCGGCTTCAGGACGTGGCGACCTGTATCCGGCGCGGGGTCACGATCGAGCGGGCGGGCTTCCTCAAGGAACGGCACGCCGACCGCTTCCTCAAGGCGCCCCAAGAGACGGCGCGCCTCTTCGCCCGTTTTCCCGAGGCGCTCGCCCGCGCCGGAGAGATCGCCGAGGCCTGTCGCTTCTCCCTGGATGAGCTCAGCTACGAATACCCGACGGAGATCGGGCCGGATGGCCGATCCGCGCAGGAGCGGCTGGAATCCCTGACCTGGGCCGGTGCCGGGCGGCGCTGGCCGGAGGGAGTTCCGGCGGCCGTGGCGCGGCTGTTGCGCCACGAACTCGGACTGATCGATCGGCTCGGCTACGCCCCCTACTTCCTCACGGTCGAGTCGATCGTCGCCTTCGCCCAGTCCCGGCAGATCCTCTGTCAGGGGCGCGGCTCGGCGGCCAATTCGGCGGTCTGCTACTGTCTCGGGATCACCTCCATCGATCCGGTCCAGCAGAATCTGCTGTTCGAGCGCTTCGTCTCGGAGGCTCGGCGCGAGCCGCCCGACATCGATGTCGATTTCGAGCATGAGCGGCGCGAGGAGGTGATCCAGTGGATTTTCGCCACCTATGGCCGTCACCGCGCCGCGCTCACGGCGGTCGTCAGCCGTTTCCGCGCCCGCGGGGCTTTGCGCGAGGTCGGCAAAGTCCTGGGCCTGCCGGAAGAGGTGACCGGCGCCCTCAACCGCCTGACCTGGCCCTGGGGCGGCGAGGGCGCGGGCGAACGGGAATTGCAGGCGCTCGGCCTCGATCCGGGCGACCGGCGCCTGCGCCTGACCCTCGACATCGCCCGCGAGCTGATGGGCACGCCGCGCCATCTCTCGCAGCATCCCGGCGGCTTCGTCCTGACCCTCGACCGCCTCGACGAATTGGTGCCGGTCGAGCCCGCCGCGATGGAGAACCGGCAGGTCATCGAGTGGGACAAGGACGACATCGACGCCCTCAAGTTCATGAAGGTCGATGTCCTGGGCCTCGGCATGCTCGGCTGCCTGCGCCGCGCCTTCGATCTCCTGAAGACCGCCAAGGAGATTTCCCTCGACCTCGCCACGATCCCGCAGGACGATCCCGCCACCTACGCGATGATCCGGCGGGCCGACACGGTCGGCGTCTTCCAGATCGAGAGCCGTGCGCAGATGGCGATGCTGCCGCGCATGAAGCCGAGACAATTCTACGACCTCGTCATCGAGGTGGCCCTGGTGCGTCCCGGCCCGATCCAGGGCGACATGGTCCATCCCTATTTGCGCCGACGCGAGGGCCACGAGGCCGTCAGCTATCCGACCCCCGAACTGAAGGCGGTTCTCGGCAAGACGCTCGGCGTACCGCTGTTCCAGGAGCAGGCGATGCAGGTCGCCATGGTCGGAGCGGGGTTCTCGGCGGCCGAGGCCGACGAACTGCGCCGCTCGATGGCGACCTTCAAGATGACGGGGGGCGTCCACCGCTTCCAGGCGCGGCTGATCGAGGGGATGGTGGCCAACGGCTATGCCCGCGACTACGCCGAGCGGACCTTCCGCCAGCTCGAAGGCTTCGGCTCCTACGGCTTCCCGGAGAGCCACGCCGCCTCCTTCGCGCTGTTGGCCTACGCCTCGTCCTACCTGAAGTGCCATCACCCCGACGTGTTCTGTGCGGCGCTGCTCAACGCGCAGCCGATGGGCTTCTACGCCCCCGCCCAGATCGTCCGCGATGCCCGCGCCCACGGCGTCGCGATCCGGCCGGTCGACGTGAATGCCTCGGCCTGGGACTGCACCCTGGAGCGGGACGGTCCCGGCACCGAGCGGCGCGCGGTGCGGCTGGGTCTGCGCCTCGTGAGCGGCCTACCCGAACGCGACGGCGCGCGGCTCGTCGAGGCACGCGGCGGACAGCGCTTCGGCACCCTCGCCGAAGTGGCGGAGCGGACCGGATTGCCCACCGCCACGCTCGCCTGCCTCGTGCGGGCGGACGCGTTCCGCTCCCTCGGCCTCGGCCGGCGCGAAGCCGCCTGGGCGGTGCGCGCCCTTGTCCCGGCTCCACTGCCGCTCTTCGCCGCCCTGCGCGCGGAGACCGGCACCGCCGAGCCCGTGATCGCGGAGCCTCAGGTGGTGCTGGCACCGATGAGCGCGGGCGGCGAGGTCGTCGCCGATTATCGCTCCAAGGGCCTCAGCCTGAGAGCGCATCCGCTGAGCTTCCTGCGGACCGAATTGACCGCCTTCGGCGACCGGCCCTGCAACCGGCTCGACCACGCCCGGGACGGGTCCCGCCTCACGGTCGCCGGCCTCGTGCTGATGCGCCAGCGACCCGGCTCGGCCAAGGGCACGATGTTCCTGACGCTGGAAGACGAGACCGGCATCGCCAACCTGATCGTGCGGCCGGACCTGTTCGAACGCTGCCGCCGGACCGTGCTCGCCGCCCGGCTGATGGCCTGCCGTGGCCGGGTCCAGCGGGTCGGTGAGGTCGTCCACCTGATCGCCAGCGATCTCGCCGACCGGTCCGGCCTGCTCGATCGGATCGGCCAGGAACACCAGCCCGCCCCGCCGGAGCCGGTGCGTGGGGCCGGTCAGCGGGCGCTGCGGGTGCAGGCGCGCAACTTCCGTTGACACGCGGCATGACGATGACCGCCCGTTCCCTTCAGTCACAGGCGGTCACGCGCGATCGCGGTGCCTTCGGACCCGTGCTGCCGTGTACCGGCTCGCGCAGGGAGCCGCGCCTATCGAGCCGCCTCACGCCTCGGCATCTCTTCCGCCTCGGAGGAGCCGGTGAGACGCTTGACCGCGAACTCGATGAAGCTGCGCACTTTGGCCGGAAGCAACCGTGACGTCGTCACGATGTAGACCGGCGTCGGTCGAAGCGTCCAATCCGTCATGACTTGCTCGAGGACCCCGTTGGCGATGTCGGACTCGACGCAGGCGAGGCTTGCCGAGAACAGCCCATGCCCGGCCAGAGCGAAGGAGCGCATCAAGCTCGGGGAATTGCAGGCGATCTGGCCGGACACCGTGACGGAGCCCGTCTGATCCCCTCGGGTGAAGGCCCAGTTCGTCGGCGGCCCTGGGACGAGAACGTTGTGCTCGGTGAGGTCCTGCGGCCGCATCGGGCGGCCCCAATCTTCCAGGTAGCTGGGGGCTCCGAAGACGCCGTTCTCCAACTCCACCACCTTGCGCACGATCAACGAGGTCTCGCGGGGTGTCTCGACCGCAATGGCCAGGTCGTAGCGCTCCTCCATCAGGTCGACAGGCCCGTATCCCAGCCCGACCTGCAAACGGACATGTTCGTTGCCGTTGGCAAAATCGGAGATGATGCTGGCGAGATGTTGCTGCACCCAGAGGTCGGACGGCACGGCGATCCGGAGAAGGCCGCTCGGCCCCTTCGCCTCCGCCATGATGTCGTCGTAAGCCTGCTGCGCCTCATCGACGAGGCGCATGGCTTGGGCGAAATAGGCCTCGCCATAGGTGGTCAGCGTCAGCCGCCGCGTCGTGCGATCGAGCAGACGCAATCCGATGGCCGTCTCGAACACGGTGATGCGCCGCGACAGCGAGGAGACCGGCATACCCAGAACGAGTGCGGCTTGGCTAAAACTTCGCCTTTTGGCCACTTCGACGAAGAGGGCCATGTCCCGCAAGACTTGGGGATGGGGCATGCTTGAGCCATCCGCTCGGCGTGATCGTGTTCTCGCTCGACGGCAAGAGTCCCTACGACGATCCGAATGTCGGCGAGTGGAAGTCGGCCGCCAAGTAAGGCGAGCGACGCCCCCTCCCTCTCTCCTTCGGGGGAGAGGGACCTTCCCAGGACGGCGCGGCTCTCGTTCCCCCTCGGCGCCGCGCCGTTCCGGCCTCGCCTCCGACCATCGGGGGAACGGCCGAACGAGACCGGATCGCGGCAGCATAAGCCGGCACCGGAACCGTCCTTCGGGACGACGACCCCAAGAAGAATCCCAGAGGAAACGAACGATGCCGCTCGCGAACGGACGCCGCCGCGCGACCGCCCACGCTGTCGCCCTGGCCGCCCTCCTGGGTCTCGCCGGCCCCGCCCTGGCCCAGGATCAGAAGGCCGCCCAAACCCCCGCGAAATCCGATCCCGGCTCGCTGCGCATCTGCGCCGCCGAGCAGCCGCCGCTCTCGATGAAGGACGGGTCGGGCCTGGAGAACAAGATCGCCACCGCCGTCGCCGAGGCGATGGACCGCAAGGCCCAGTTCGTCTGGATCGGCAAGCCCGCGATCTACCTCGTACGCGACGGCCTGGAGAAGAACGCCTGCGACGTGGTGGTGGGGTTGGACGCCGACGACGAGCGCGTGCTGACCACCAAGCCCTATTACCGCTCCGGCTACGTCTTCATCACCCGCGCCGACCGCGACCTCGACATCAAGTCCTGGAGCGATCCGCGGCTGAAGGAGATCGACCACATGGTGGTCGGCTTCGGCACGCCCGGCGAGGCGATGCTCAAGGATATCGGCCGCTACGAGGAGGACATGGCCTACCTCTACTCGCTGGTGAATTTCCGCGCGCCCCGGAACCAGTACACCCAGATCGATCCCGGCCGGATGGTCAGCGAGGTGGCGACCGGCAAGGCCGATGTCGCCGTCGCCTTCGGGCCCGACATCGCCCGCTACGTGCGCGATTCCTCGACCAAGCTGCGCGTGACGCCGGTGCCGGACGACACCCTCCGCAGCGACGGCCGGAAGATGCCGCAGAGCTTCGACCAGGCCATGGGCGTGCGCCGCGCCGACACCGCCCTCAAGGACGCGCTCGACGCCGCGATCGCCAAGGCGAAGCCCCGCATCGAGGCGATCCTGAAGGAGGAGGGCGTTCCGGTCCTCCCCGTCTCGAACTGACCGGCGCGGCCGTCGGCCCTGCGGGGCCGGTGGGCCGAGCCGAGCGACGACATCAAGAAACACCAAAAAACTCCCTCTCAGGAAACGACGAACAGCCCGATGATGCGAAAGACGACGACCGCAACCGCGTTTGCCGCCCTGTTCACCCTCGGCGCCGCAGGCTTGACCGCCCTCGCGCAACCGCAATCGGCCCCGCAATCGGGTGTCGTGTTCCGCAATACGGTGACCGGGGAAAGCCTCGACGTCAGCCAGGGCAAGGAAGGTGGCCGCGATACCCCGGCGGTGAAGAAGTTCCTCGAGACCGGCGAGAACCTCTACATCGACGACAAGTCCTGCCTGAGGAATGGCGAGAGCCTGTTCGCGACCTCTTGTTCCGGCTGCCACGGGCACTTGGCCGAGGGCAAGCTCGGGCCGGGCCTCAACGACAATTACTGGACCTACCCGTCCAACACGACCGATGTCGGCCTGTTCGCCACGATCTTCGGCGGCGCCAACGGCATGATGGGTCCGCACAACGAGAACCTGACGCCGGACGAGATGCTCCAGACCATCGCCTGGATCCGGCACCTCTACACGGGGCCGAAGCAGGACGCGCTCTGGCTCAACGACCAGCAGAAGGCGAACTACACGCCCTACAAGCAGGGCGAAGTCATCCCGAAGGACGCCAAGGGCCAGTGCAAGCCGCTGGAGGAGTGATCCGTTCGGGGTTCGGGGCCGGCTCTCGACCGGCGCGATCGAGGGGGCGGGTCACCGCTCGCGACACACGCATCAAAAAACGGAGGAAACCATGAAGACCGTGCTCATCGCCGCCGCGACCGTCATCGCCGCCGCCGGCTTCGTCGCCCCGGCCGCCGCCTATGACGGCACCAAGTGCAAGGCCCCGGGCAATTGCTGGGAGCCGAAGCCCGGCTTCCCCGAAAAGATCGCCGGCTCGAAGTACGATCCGAAGCACGACCCCAAGGAGCTGAACAAGCAGGCCGATTCGATCAAGCAGATGGAAGAGCGCAACAAGAAGCGCGTCGAGGCCTTCAAGAAGACCGGCAAGTGGGAATACGACGTCAGCAAGATTTCGTCGAACTGATCCGCCGCTTCTGAACCCTCCCCCCGTTGCGGGGGAGGGGATGCGCGCAGCGCTCGAAAGAACGAAAAAGGCCCATCCGGCGAATGAACACCCTGCGCCCCGGCGACGCGATGCTCACCGATTGGCGGGAGGCCGCCACGCGCTTCGAGCGCGAGATCGCCAAGGCGGTGGTCGGGCAGGAGCGGGCGATCCGCCTCGTCACCATCGCGATCTTCGCCCGCGGCCACGTCATGCTCGAAGGCGATGTCGGCGTCGGCAAGACCACGCTGCTGCGCGCCGTCGCCCGGGGCCTGGGCGGTGCCTACGAGCGCGTCGAGGGCACGGTCGACATGATGCCCACCGACCTGATCTACCACACCTATCTCGGCGAGGACGGGCGCCCGCGGGTCGAGCCCGGCCCGGTGCTGCGGCAGGCCGAGGATCTGTCGGTCTTCTTCTTCAACGAGATCAACCGGGCGCGCCCCCAAGTGCACGCCCTGCTCCTGCGCCTCATGGCCGAGCGGAGCGTCGCGGCGTTCAACCGGGAATACCGCTTCCCCAATCTCCAGGTCTTCGCCGACCGCAACCGGGTCGAGCGCGAGGAGACCTTCGAGTTGCCGGCCGCCGCCCGCGACCGCTTCCTCATGGAGATCGGCATGGAGGCCCCGCGCGACGTCGAAGCCCGCCGCGCCCTGGTGTTCGATCCCCGCTTCCACGACACCGACCGCCTCACCGAGGAAGTCGCCGCCGGTGTCCTCGACCACACGCGCATCGGCGCCATCGCCCGGGCGATCCAGCACGCCGTACGGGCGGAACCCCCGATCGAGCGCTACGTCGTCGACCTGTGGGAGGCGCTGGTTCGCCCCGCCGCAGCGGGAATCCGCCTGTCCGGGATCGATATGGAGCGGCTGGTCCAGGGCGGCGCCTCGCCCCGCGGCGTCGCCTTCCTGGTTCGCGCCGCGCGCGTCCGGGCCTGGCTCGAAGGGCGCGACTGGTTGGTGCCGGAGGATATCCGCGCGGCCTTTCCCGAGGTGATGGCGCACCGCGTCTTCCTCGAACCCGTCTACGAGATGCGGCGCTCGGAGATCGTGCCGGAGCTGATCCGGGCCGTGTTCGACACGGTGCCGGCCCCGTGAGCGGATCCGGAGACGGAGCCGACATCGTTTATCGGCCGCGCTGGCGGCCGGGCGGCCACCGGATCGGCGCCCATCGCGGACGCGACGCCGGGGGCCTCGGCACGTTTCGCGACACCGTGAATTTCCTGCGCCTGCCGGACGCCCGGCGCATCGACATCCGCGCCTCCCTGCGGGATCCGTTCGAGGGCGTGGCGGTGCGCCGGTTCGAGGCGCGCAGCCCGGTCGAGACCTACGCGCTGATCGACCTCTCCGCCTCCATGCGCTTCCGCGGCCGGGCCGATCGGCTCGGCCTCGCCGCCGCGCTCTGCACGGGTCTGGCCCGCTCGGCCACGCGGATCGGCGACGGCTTCGGTGTCATGGCCGCCGATGGCGCCTTTCGCGACGAGCTGTACCTGCCCGCCACCCGCCATCGTGCCGCGGCGACGCTCGCCGCCGCCCGGATCGGCGACGCCGCTTGTGCGGGGACGAGCGCCGAGGGGATGATGGAGGTCGCGCGCCGCCTCGCGGGCCGGCCGAAGCTGGTCTTCCTCGTGTCGGATTTCCGCTGGCCCGAGGCGCTGGTCACGCAGGTCTTCTCCGCCCTGGCGCTCCACGACGTGACGCCGGTGCTGCTCGCCGACACGGCCGAGGAGGACGGGCTGCCGGCCTTCGGCCTCGTCGAGCTCGACGATCTGGAGGGCGCCGGCCGCCGGCTCGTTTTCCTGCGTCCCTCCCTCCGGCGCCGCTGGCGCGAGCGCGAGGCCGCCCGGATCGAGACCCTGCGCAGCCTGTGCGCGCCCTTCACCCGTCCCCCGTTCCGGCTCGCCGACCGCTTCGATGCGGAGGCGCTGACCCGTCACCTGCTGACGACGTGACGATGCGCGCGCTCCTCCTCGCCCTCCTGCTCTCGGCCGTTTCGGCGGTGATGCCCGCGCTCGCGCAGGTGCGCGGCGTCGAGCTGCGGGTGCCCCGCGCCTTCGGCTACTTCCTCGGCGATCTCGTTCCGGTGCAGGCCGACATCCGGGTGGATCCCGGTTTCACGCTGCAGCGCCCCTCGCTGCCGAAGCCCGGCCCGGTCACCTACTGGCTCGATCTGCGCTCGGTCGCGGTCGAGGAGCGGCGCGAGGGCGACGCGACCCTGATCCGCCTGCGCCTGACCTATCAGAGCTTCTACGCGGCGCTGGATTCCCGCACCCTCGAAGTGCCGGGCTTCCCTGTGACGATCCAGAGCGACGGCCAAGAGGGGCTCACCACCGCGACCGTACAAGTGCCCGCCTGGAAGCTCGGCGTCTCCCCCCTGCGCGAGGTGCAGCCCGAACGGCGCGACGATCCGGCCGAGTACCTGCTCCCGGACGGACGCGCCCCGCGCCTCGATCCAACCCCCGCGACCGCCGCCGCCCTGACCCTCCTGGCGCTCGCCGCCCTCGCCCTGGTGCCGCTCGCCCGCGACCGGGCATGGGGGATCTTCGCGCCCCGGCGCGGGCGGCCCTTCGCCCTCGGCCTCAAGGCCCTGCGCCGGATGCGGCGGAAGACGGCGGGCGATGCGCGCGATCGCGAGGCGCTCCTCGTCCTGCACCGCGCCGTCGACGCCACCGCCGGCCGCCGGGTGCTCGCCGACGATCTGCCGCTGTTCCTCGACCGGCACCCCGCCTTCCGGGGTCAGGCGGACGACCTTGCCCGCTTCTTCGCGGCGTCGCGGCGCGCGTTCTTCGGCCGGGAGACGGAGGCCGCCGCCCGGACCCTGCCGCTGCCCGAGATCGAGACCCTGCTCGCCCGCCTCGCCGCCGCGGAACGGAGCGCCTGAATGGGCGGGATCCTGCCGCCTCTCGGCGTGGCGACGCCCTGGCTCCTCTGGCTGCTGCCGCTGGCGCTGCTGCCGCTGCTGCGCTCGACCACCCGGCGCAGCGCGATCTCGGCGGTCTCGGCCGCCCCCGCCGACCCGCTCTCGGCGGCCTTGAACGCCGTGTTGACGGGCGCGGGCATCCTGGCGCTCGCCGGCCTCGTCCTCGCTCTCGCCGGCCCCTACCGAGCCGGCGAGAGCGTGACCCGCACCGGCATCGGAGCCCAGATCTCGATGCTGATCGACCGCTCGGGCAGCATGAACGAGACCTTCGCCGGCCGGCAGCCCTCGGGCGCGGAGGAATCGAAGGCGGCGGCCTCGCGCCGCATTCTCGGGGCCTTCGTCGGCGAGCGCGCCCACGATCTCTTCGCCGTCACCGCCTTCTCCACGGCGCCGATGCTGGTGATGCCGATGACCGACCGGCGCGACGCCGTGCGCGCGGCGATCGCGGCGATCGACCGTCCGGGACTCGACTACACCAACGTCGCGCGCGGGCTCGGTATGGCGCTGTCGCAGTTCGGCCCCTCCGCGCCCGGCGTGTCCCGCGCGCTGTTGCTGGTCTCGGACGGGGCGGCGGTGATCGATCCGCGCATCCAGGCGCAGCTCCGGGCCGAGTTCGCCAAGGTACGCCCGAACCTCTACTGGCTGTTCCTGCGCACCAAGGGCTCCCCCTCGATCCACGACAAACCGGCGGGGGAGGACACGCCCCAGGCCGCGCCGGAGCGCCATCTCGACCTGTTCTTCAAGAGCCTCGGCGTGCCCTATCGCGCCTTCGAGGCGGAGGGCGCCGAGGCCGTGGCCGGCGCCGTCCGCCAGATCGAGGCGCTGGAACGCGATCCGATCCCCTACACCGAGATCCGACCCCGCCGGGATCTCACCGGCCCCGCCTACGCGCTCGCCGCCTTCGGACTGTTCCTGCTCGTTCTCGCCAAGCTCGCCGAGGCCGATTTCCGGACGGTCGCGCCGCGCGGCGACAGCGCGCGGGCCCGGCCGACGGAGCGAGACCCGGTGGAGCGGAGGAACGCCGCATGACGCCGCTCGCCCGCTCGCAACCGATCCCCCTGCAAGCCGCCCCCTCCCGGCGCGGAGGCCTGACCGCGATTCTCGGCACCGGATGGCGGGCGATCCGGCCATACCTGCTCGTCCTCCTGCCGATCCTGCTGTTGGCGGGCGCGGTCGCGATGGGCGTCTCGGCCTGGAACGCCGCACGGACCAACACGCGGATCGCGGCGTTGGAAGCGGGGCGTGACGAGATCGTATCGCCGGACGATCCCACCGCGCTTCTGGTCGCGCGAGCGACGTTCCTGGCGGCGCGCGACCGGCTGGACGAGGCCGAGCCGCTGCTGGACAGCCTCGACCGGCGCGGCGCCACCGACGCCGCTTCCCGGGCGCGGTACGTGCTCGCCAACGCCCGCCTGCGCAAAGCCTTCGACCTGATCGGGCGGGGCGATCTCGACAAGGCCGGCCCGCAGGTGACGCTAGCGCGCCAGGATTACCGCCGGGCGCTCCAGGCCCGGCCGGATTTCTGGGACGCGAAGTTCAATTTCGACGTGGCCTCGCGGCTGATCCGCGACTTCCCGGAATTCGATCGCAAGTTCGGCGACGAGCTGAAGGCCGAGCCGAAGCAGATCTGGACCGACATCCCCGGCCAGCCCAGGGGTGGACCATGACATCGCGGCCCGAGACATCGCGGCCGATGAACCCGCTGCACCACCTGCCGCTCCGAAGGAACCTGCGCGACCGCCGCTTCCAGGCGCTCGCCGCCGCCCTCGCGCTCGCGCTCGCCGCCGCCCTCGCCGGACCCGTGGCGCTGACCCGATCGGGGGTCGCGGTGCTCGCGGTCGTCGACATCACCGGCAGCATGAACGTGCGCGACTACGCGCTCGAGGGGAAACCGGCGAGTCGGCTCGACATCGCCAAGGCTGCCCTGCGCCGGATGGTGGCGGAACTGCCCTGCGGCTCGCGCCTCGCCCTCGCTCTGTTCACCGAGAGGCGCCCGTTCTTGCTGTTCGCGCCGATCGAGGTCTGCGCCGATTTCGCCCCCCTCGACGGGGCGCTGGCCGGCCTCGACTGGCGCATGGCCTGGGAGGGCGACAGCCGCGTCAGCGCCGGGCTGCACCGGGCCATCGCCATGGCGGGCGAACTCGACACCGACCTCCTCTTCATCACCGACGGGCAGGAGACGCCGCCGCTGCCCTCGACCGGTCTGCCCCCCTTCGACGGGCGGCCGGGCGCCGTGCGCGGCCTCATCGTCGGTGCCGGGGGATACGGGCTGTCGCCGATCCCGAAATACAACGATCGCGGTCGCGAAGCCGGCTTCTTCGGCGAAACCGACGTCAGCCAGGAGAACCGCTTCGGCCCTCCTCCGGCGGATGCGGAATCGCGCGAGGGCTACAATCCGCGCAACGCACCGTTCGGTGCCTCCGCGGCCAAGGGCACCGAGCACCTCTCGTCCGTACGCGAGCCGCATCTCAAGGCCCTCGCCGCCCAGACCGGGCTGACCTACGCCCATCTCGACGGGCCGGACAGCCTCGCCGCCGCGCTCGGCCCAGCCGCGACGCCCCGGCCGCTCCCCGGTCAGATCGACCCGCGGCCCCTTCTCGGCGGGCTCGCCCTGGCGCTGGCGCTGTCGGCCTTCCTGGCGGGCCTGGTTCCGGCCCGCTTCCTTCGCCCCAGCAGGATGTAACGCATGCGTCTCTCCCACCTCGCTCGTCCAGCGGCCTTTGCTCTGGCGCTCGCTGCCACAATGGCGCTCGCCCACGGCCCGACCCCGCAGAAGGTGAGCCAATCGATCGCGATCAAGGCGAGCCCCGACGCGGTCTGGAAGGTCGCGGGCGATTTCGCCGGCATCGGCCGGTGGCACCCGGGCGTCGCCAAGGCCACGGGCGAGGGCGGCAACAAGGAGGGCGCCGGCCGCACCCTGACGCTGAAGACCGGCGGCACGCTGAAGGAGGGCTTGGACGAGTGGAAAGGGGAGGCGCGGAGCTATTCCTATCGCATGTCGGGCGAGCCGGATCTGAAGGCGCTGCCGGTCTCCTCCTACTCGGCCACCCTCACGGTCTCACCCGACGGCGACGGCGCCAAGGTCGAGTGGATGGGCCGGTTCTACCGCGGCGACACCGGCAACGAGCCACCGGACACGCTCAGCGACGAGGCCGGCCGCGAGGCGATGAACCGCTTCTTCGCGGAAGGGCTCAAGGGCCTCAAGGCCGCCGCGGAGGGGGGCAAGGCCACGCAATGACCGGGCCGGCGCAGCTTCTCGTCGCGCTTCTTCTCCTCGGCGGCAGCGGACCCGCCTGGGCCGGCACGGTCTGGGTCGTGAGCCAGCAGGGCGCCCGGCTGTCGCGGATCGAGGCGGGCGCCGGGACGGTCGCCGACCCGACCCCCGTGTCGGCGGCCCCGGCCACGGTCGCGGCGGGCGGGGGATTTCTGTTCCTCAGCCATCCCGACGGGCACGCGATCACGGTGGCCGAGGCCGCGTCGGGCCGCGTGCTGCGGCGCCTGCCCTATGCCGGCCAAGTCTTCGGCCTCGCGGCCGCACCGGACGGCAGGACCGTGTTCGCCACCGACTGGTCGGGCCACCGGGTCGACCGGATCGCCGCCGCCGATGGCCGGGTCGAGGCTTCGGCCCCCACCGGGCGCGATCCGGCCCATCTCGTCCTCGACCGGGCCGGGCGCCTGTTCGTCGCCGACCGGGAGAGCCGGCAGGTCAGCGTGATCGATGCCGCCCGGATGGAGCGCGTCGCGACGATTCCCGTCGGCGAGGCACCCTTCGCCCTGGCGCTCGACCCGGCGGAAAGCCGCCTCTACGTCGGCAACGTGCGCAGCAACGATCTCACGGTGATCGACACCGCTGGGCTGAAACCGATCGCGACGGTGCCGGCGGGCGCCATGCCCTACGGTGTCGCCGTGAGCCCCGACGGGGCACGGGTGCTGGTGACCAACCAGGGCGCCGGGACCGTGACCGTGCTCGACGCGGCGTCCCTGACGATTACGGCGACGGTCGGCGTCGGGCGCTATCCCGAGGGAATCGTGGCGACGGAGACAGGCGCAGCACCGAGGGCCTACGTGGCCAACTGGTTCTCCGACGACGTGACGGTGATCGACCTCGCCACGCTCCAGGCGGTCGCCCGGGTTCCCGTGGCCGAGGGGCCGCGCAGTCTCGTCACCGTCAAAGATGCCCCGGGACATCCGTCGGGGGAGGGCGGCCGATGAGGCGCGCTTTCCTCCTCACGACCTTGCTGCTCGCCGCCTGCGGCAGCGAGGAGCCCCGCGAGGAGAGCCAATCGGTGGTCGCCCGCACCGCCGAGAACGACCTCCCCGGTTGGCTCACCCCGACCGACGGCACCGATCCGGCCCGCTGGCTCGCCGGCCGCGAAGCGGGGCATCCGCTCCCCGACGACGCCCCCGAGGTCGCGGCAATGCGCGCCTCGCTCAAAACGGCCCGGACCGGCTTCGTCGAGGATCCGCGCATGATGGCCAATCGCACCGTTCAGCTCGGCCAGATGCTCGCCGAGATCGGCAAGACCGAATCCTATCGCAGCCTGATCGACGGCCTCGGCGGCATCGCGTTGCCGCGGGGACGCCACAAGAGCCTCTACGGCGAGATGGTTCAGCACTATTACAACGCCCGTGCCCAGGGGGCCGACCATGACGGCGCCCTGGCCCAGCTTGCCTCCCGCGAGAAGCCAGCCGCTCCGTGACCCTCCGCAAACCCGTCGCCGCCGCTCCCTCCTCCGAACCTGCCGCCCAGTTCGCTCCGATGGATGTCGCCCTCTCCGCCGCCCATGCCGCGATCCGCCCCGCCCTCGGGCCTGCCACGCCGGCCGCCGTGACGGGTGCCCTCGGGCGTGCGGCCGCCAATACCGGCGCTTCCGTCACCGGCCGTATCAATGCTGTGGCGCGCGAGCCCGATGCTCTGCTGATCGCCGACGACCATCCGATCGTGCTGAGCGGCCTGCGCCGGCTCGCCGAGACCGCCGGTTTCTCGACGGTCCACGAGGCGAGCGACGTCGTCTCGGCCTATCGGCTGTTCCACCGCCACCGGCCCGGCCTCGTCGTGGCCGATCTCAGCTTCGAGGGCAGCGGTTTGTCCGGCCTGTCGCTGATCCGCCGCATCAAGGCCCTGGAGCCGGAGGCGCGCATCCTCGCTTTCAGCATGCATGCCGATCCCGTCGTCGTCGCCCGCGCGCTGGAAGGCGGCGCCCTGGGTTTCGCGCTGAAGGATGCGGGCAGCGCGACGTTCCTGGAGGCGTTGGCGTCGGTGCGCGCCGGGCGCAGCTCGCTTCCGCACGCCCTCGCCACGGAAGTGGCGATGCTCGACCGCAGCGCACGGCCGGCGCCCCTCGCTACCCTGAGCGCCCGCGAATTGCAGATCCTCTCGCTGATGAGCCAGGGCAAGTCCTACGAGGCCATCGCCCGCGCCCTCTCGGTGAGCTACCGCACCATCGTCAATGCCAGCGCGACCATGCGGGCGAAGCTCGGCGTCGGCTCACGGGCTGGCCTGATCCAGATCGCCGTCGGCCAGCGGGCGGGCGGCGCGTTCTTCGACTGACGTTCCGTGTCCCGGCCGCGAGCGGCGATGAGCCGAGCCGGCGGTGCCCATCGATTCCAGATCGGCACCGGAGCGAGAGGTTGTCCGCCGTCCCCTCTCGGCGGAGAATTGACGCCGGTCGCTTTATGGGTGAGAGGAACAGATTATAACAGAGGTTAATTTCTCCGATGATCGAAGGGGACATGCTCGCGGCCACGCTGACGGACATCCGTCGTCGCTTGGCCGATCTTCAGAGCCAGTCCGATCGGATCTCGGAGGAGTTGAGCAAGTTGCGTCTCGCCGAGCGCTCCTTGGCCGCCATCGTCGAGGGCACGCCCCCGAGTGAGCCCATCGCGGCGATGCCGCAGGCCGACTCCGGCGGCGGTGACGACGCTCCCCGCGACGAGGCGCCCCGCGAGGCCCGAACCGGACGGGTGAGTCGCATTCCGCGCGCGAATTCCGCCAAGGGGCGCCTGAGAACGGTCCTGGAGAATGCGGGCCCGCAGGGTCTGTCGCAGGCCGAGATCGCCCGACGCCTGCCCGACATCGCCCCGAACACCCTCGCTTCCTATCTCAGCATGATGGTGTCGAGCGGCGAGGCCCTGCGCAAGGGTGACTTCATCACCGCCCGTCCGGGTCCGCGCCCGAAGGCTCAGACCGATTCGGACGCGCCGCAGGACGGCACCGTCGCGGACGAGGCACCGACCCGGCGATCGAAACGCGTCAGAACGGCGTGAAGCCCGTCCCGCTGCAAGCAGGGTCGGCCGCCGCCGGCACGGACACGGCCGGTGCGGCGTCCCGCAAGGCGGCGCGCCGGCTGCTGCCGTTCCTGATGCTGTGCTACTTCTGCGCCTATCTCGACCGGGTGAACGTGAGCTTCGCCGCGCTCACGATGAACCGCGACCTCGGCCTGTCGGCCTCCGCCTACGGCTTCGGCGCGGGGTTGTTCTTTCTCGGCTACGTCGCCTTCGAGATTCCGAGCAATCTGATCCTGGAGCGGGTGGGGGCGCGGCTCTGGATCGCGCGGATCATGGTGACGTGGTCGCTCATCTCGGGGGCCACCGCCTTCGTCACGGGCGAGACCACGTTCTCTCTCGCGCGCCTCGCGCTGGGCTTGGCGGAAGCCGGGTTCTTCCCCGGCATCATTCTCTATCTCACCCTGTGGTTTCCCGCGGAGCAGCGGGGGCGGATCATCGGGACCTTCATGGTGGCGGTGCCGCTCTCGGCGGCGGTCGGCGGCCCGGTCTCGGGCCTGATCCTCACCGCGACCGACGGCGCGCTCGGGCTTGCCGGCTGGCAATGGCTCTACCTGATCGAGGCGGCGCCGAGCCTCGTCCTCGGCGTCTTGACGCTCACCGTGCTGACCGACCGGCCGGCGGATGCCGCATGGCTGACGCCGGCCGAGCGGACCGCGCTCGCGGCGCGCCTCGCCGCGGATGCGCGACCGGATGCGGCCGAGCCCCGGGATCATCGGCGGGGATCGCGATTGTCAGCGCTGCGGCAGCCGCGCCTGCTGGGCTTGGCGCTGGTCTATTTTGGGCTCAGCACCGGGCTCTACGCCGTCGGCCTCTGGCTCCCGCAGATCGTCGCGGGATTCGGCCTCGCCCCCCTCGCCACCGGCCTCGTCAGCGCGCTGCCCTATTGCGCCGCCGCCGTCGTGATGGTGCCCTGGACCCGGCGTTCGGACGCGACCGGCGAACGGGCGTGGCACACCGGCGGGCCGGCGATCCTGGCCGGGATCGCCCTCGTGATGGCGAGCCAAGCACCGGGCCCTCTGGTCTCGATTCTGGCGCTCAGCGCGGCGAGCATGGGCGTGTTCGCCGCGCTTCCGACCTTCTGGACGTTGCCGACCACGCTTCTCGATGCCCGGGCGGCAGCCGGCGGCATCGCCCTCGTCAACGCGGTGGGCGGGCTCGGCGGCTTCGTCGGCCCCGCCCTGATGGGCTGGATCCGGGACGCGACCGGCCGGTTCGACCATGCCCTCGCCGCGGTGGGTCTGTTGCTCGTCGCCACCGGCCTCTTCGCGGCCCGGCTCGGGCGCGGGTTGAGGAAACCCGCGGGCTGAAGGCGGCGCTCGGGCCGAGTGAAGCGCCCTGGGTTTCGGATCCAGGACGGTTCTCCAAGATCCGGTGCCGCATCGGCTTCGTTGAAGAGCCGGCCGATGCCTAGAGCATCGGCCCGAAAGGTGGGAGCCGGCTTTCGAAAAAAGCCGATGCGTCACAATAACCGAGAGCATCGTTCCGGATCCGATATCCGACACGATGCTCTAGCCGATCCAAGCGAGCAACCCGTCGGCCGTCCGAAAATCCTCCAGGGCATGGACCCGCGCATCCGGCAGGGCCGCGCGGGCCATGGTGGCGAGGGCGTGGCCGGGACCGAGTTCGATCACGCGCTCGGCGCCGAACTCGCGGCAGGCGTCGAGGCAGGCGGCCCAGTCGATGGTCTGCGCGATCTGGCGCGCCAGCTTGTCGAGGCCCCGCCCCGCATCGAACACGGGCGCCCCGTCGAGGCCGCTCAGCAGGCGCGGCGCGCCGGGGGGCGGGCGCTGCAGGCTCTCCCCAGCGAGCGCGGCGGCGAACGCCTCGGCGGCGGCCGCGAGGCGCGGCGTGTGCGAGGGCGTGTGCACCGGCAGCACCACGGCGCGCTGGGCGCCGGCGGCGAGGGCCTCCGCGCAGAGTGCGTCGAGGGCGGCGCGCGGGCCGCCGACGACCCCGCTCTCCGGCGCGTTGCGGATGGCGAGATCGGCGCCATGGCGCTCCGCCAGGGTCCGGATCGTCTCGAGGGGCAGGCCGCGAATGCCCGCGAGGCCGAAGCCCTCGCCGGAGGCCGCATCCATCGCCTCGGCGCGGCGGGCGGAGAGGCGCAACACGGCCTCCGGCGCGAGACGCCCGGCGACGCCCCAGGCGGCGAGATCGCCGATGCTGTAGCCCGCCACGATCGAGCGCCCCGCGCGCGGCGCGATCACCGCCCAGGCGGCGAGCGCGGCGGTGCAGCACAGGATCTGCCCGGTGCGGTTCTCGTGCAGGCGCCCTCCGCCGGTCGCGGCGAGATCGCGCGGATCCTCGCCCCCGAGCAGCGGCCGGGCCGCCGCGAACACCGCCTGCGCCTCCGGACGCACCTGCGTGAGGTCGAACATCGCCGGATGCTGTCCGCCCTGGCCGGAGAGGAGGAGCGCGAGGGTCACGCCGGACGCTCCAGCCGATCGACGAACAGGGTCATGGCCAGGAGGTCGGCGGCGCCGCCGGGGCTGAGGCGACGGGCGACGAAGGCGCGGTGCAAGGCCTCCGCGCGGGTCTTCCAATCGCCGCGGGCCACACCGCCGGCCTCGATGAAGGCGGCGGCCTCCGCGCGGGCGAAGCGGGCGCCGGCCTCGCCGCCGCGATGGAGCAAATTGGTGTCGTCGAGCGCGGCGATGAGGGCCAGGCAGGCCTCGACCCGGGCGGCCTCGTCGTCGCCGGGCCGGACGCGACGCCCGCGGCGCAGGGCCGGCAGGCCGACGCGGTAGAGGGTCGGGAAGCCGGCGGCGGCTTCCGCCGGCGCTCCGCCGACGCCGTACCGGCGGCGCACCCGGGCACCGGGGGCGTGCAGGAGCACCGGCCCGTCGAGGATGGCGCGGGCGTGGCGGGTGCGCACATGGGCGCCGAGCGCCTCCGGGGTGAGGGGGTGCCCCGGCGTCCCGAGGGCCCCCGCCGCCGCGACCAGCAGGCCGAGGCCGAAGATCGCGCCCCGATGGGTGTTCACGCCGCCGGTCGCCCGTCGCATCGCGGCCTCCGCGTCGAGACCGATGCGGCGCAGGCCCTCCATGCCGACGCCCCGCGCTCCGGCCTGGGCGAGGGCGGCGAAATGCGGTTCGAGCGCCGCCGCGCTCGCCGCGAAGGTGGCGGCGTCCATGTCGGTGTGACTGCCGCTATCGACAGGGCTGACGAGACCCGGTTTCGGATAGGTGTCGAGTTCGAGCCGCAGGGATTCGACCGCGAAGCGGGCGAGCGCGGCCGGATCGCAGAGGGCGGGTTCGGGGTGGGCGGGGAGGGCGCTCATGGTGGCGTGCCCTCTGGCGAAGCGACCTCGCACAGAAGCGATGCTTCGATCTCTCCCATCCCCGCCCTCATCCTGAGGTGCTCCGCGAAGCGAAGCCCCGAAGGAGGACTCCCGATGTCTCCGTGATCTCTGGAGCCCTCCTTCGAGGCTGCTTCGCAGCACCTCGGGATGAGGGGGTTTGATGGGACGAGCCCTTCGGGCAGGCTCAGAGACAGCCCCGCGGACCGCATCTCCAGCCGATCGCAATATTTGACCAGCACGGATCCGGCGCCGGCCCCATGCCACTCCCGCCACTGCACCCCACCGCCATCGGCCAGGACGATCTCCCCGTCGATGACCATCGGTGCCGCCGCAGCCAGGGTGGCGAGCGCATCGAGGAATGTGTCCGGCAGCAGTCCCGCGAGCGGCCAGAGCAAGTCGAGATCCGAGGTCGACGTGAGGTAGGGGAGGCCGGTCAGCGCCTGCCACAGCAGGGCGCCGAAGGGGCGCGGGACGAGGCCGTGGCGGGCGCCGAGGGCGACCAGCGCGTCGAGGGTCGAGTGCCACGCAAGCGGGGCGGCGGTGCGGGCTTCGGCCAGACTCGGCGCCGGGCACGGGGCGAGAACGTCCACGGGCAGAAGGACACCGACGCGGCGCTTGCCGAGGGCCGGCGGCAGCGGCAGGCCGAGCGGCACCCGCGCCCGATCCTCGCCGGGCGAGAAGCGGCGCACGATCAACGGCCACCCGGCCTCGGCCCAACCGGCAAGGATCGGCACGCCCGCGAGATCGGGGCGATCGGCGAGGAGAGTGGCCCAAGCGGCGGGATCGACCCGGACGAGAGCGTGTCGACGAAGGCCCAGGACGTCGATCCGTTCCGCACCCTCATCCTGAGATGCGAAGCGAAGCGTCGCCTTGAAGGAGGGCTCCGGCAGATCGCGCGAACCCTGGAGGCCTCCTTCGAGGCTGCGTTGCGGCTCCTCAAGGTGAGGGTGCGAGTTGGACATGCGGTCAGGTACCGCGAGCCTGCGACACCACCCGCTCGGCGATGACCTGCGCCACCGGGCGCCCGCCGCGCTCGCGGCCGAGGCGGTCGCGGATATCCCCCGGAGGCAGATCGGCGATCAGGGCGCGCAGCTGCGCATCGAGGGGCTGCCCGGGGTCGAGCACGGCGTGCACCGCCCCCGTCGCCACCATGTTGTCGAGACCCGGCGCGAAGACCGGGGTCGAGGCCGCCATGGCCTCCAGTTTCTCCAGCGGCAGCTTGGTGACGCGGGCGACCGAGGGCAGATCCATCACGCTCGGATCCGCCCCCGGCAGGGCGGCGAGCACGCGGGTCGCGAGGGCCGTCGCGATGAAGGCGCCGGCCGCCGAGTGGCCGTAGATCAATCCCACGGTCGGGTGGCCGAGGTGATCGGCGAGCAGCAGCGCCTTCGCCAGATGCGCGAGACACTCGTTCAATCCCAGCAGTTCGTCGCGCCGGCTCATCCGCTGGCTGTCGGAATCGACCGCGACCAGGATCGGCGCCCGGGAACCCGAGCTTTCGCCGGCCTTCACCGCGTCGAGCACGGCGCGGGAGAGCGCCAGCGCGCCCTCGACGCCGAGCGCGGTGTCGCCGTCGATCCCGACGACGACGAGGCGGCCGTCGCCGAACGGACCCTCTCCGGTGATCAGGCCCTCCGCCACCGTCACGGCATGGCCGGCGGGGAACAGGGCGGCGAGGATGGCGTCGAGCGGCATCTTAGCGGGCATCGTGCGAAGCCTCCGGCACGCCGGCCACCGTCTCGGCGAAGGCGGCATCGGTCATGGCGGGGACGGCGTCGGGGTCGTTGACCCCGAGCCGCGCCCAGATCTCGACTCCGTCCCGGCACGCACCGAAACGGGCGAGGCGTGCTTCGAGCCGCGCCTGCTCGGCCTCCAGCGTCGCCAGCTCGAAGGCGGGCGCCCGGTCGATCAGAGCGAGGGCGGCCTGACGGAACGCCGCGACCGTGTCGGCGACATAGGCATCGGCGCCGCCGGTGAGGCGACGGTGCTTCCCGCCCATGGTGCGCCACACGAGCGCCCGGTCGCGGGAATCGAACTCCTCCGCGCCCTTGTTGGTCTCGATCACCTCCGGGCCCGAGACCGAGATGCGGCCCCCTTCCGAGACGGCGAGCCGGGCGCAGGTGCCGGCGATGAGGCCACCGCCACCATAGGCCCCGGCCCGCCCGCCGATCAGGCCGATCACCGGAATCCCGGCGGCGCGGACCTCCGCGATCGCCCGCATCGCCTCGGCGATGGCGGTCTCGCCGGCATTGGCCTCCTGCAGCCGCACGCCGCCGGTGTCGAACAGGATCAGGACGGCCGCGGGCGTCACCGCCCCGGCGGCGCGCAGCAAGCCGACGAGCTTGGCGCCGTGCACCTCGCCGAAGGCCCCGCCCATGAAGCGGCCCTCCTGCGCGGCGACCAGAACCGGCCTGCCGTCGAGGCGCCCCCGGCCGACGATGATGCCGTCGTCGAAGGCGCGCGGCAGCTCGAACAGCGGCAGGTGCGGACTCATCGCCCGTTCGGCCGGACCGACGAATTCCTGGAACGTGTCCGCGTCGAGAAGGGCGGCGACGCGCTGGCGGGCGGAGGCCTCGTACCAGCTCAGCCGCGTCGGGTCGGCAGAAGCCGAAGTCACGGCCATCTCAGTCCTCCATCAGGCGCACGCCCTGGAGCAGGCGCAGGGACACGGTGTCGGGGCGGGCGCCGCCGTCGTTGATGCTGATGCGCAGCCCCCCCGGCTGGGCGCGGGCGACGAAATCGGCCACCACCGCCTCCCAGACGTCGCCATACCCGTTGATTGCGGTCTCGATCGCGATCTCGCAGGCATCCGGCGCCAGGACGCGCTCCAGCAACACTTCGAGATTGCCCGAGGCCACGACGCCGGTGATCGCCTCGCGCTTCGTGCCGGCGAGGGCCTTCTGGGTCGTGTGGCGGAAGGTCAGGGATTCCATCGGGGCTCCGAGAGAACGTTGTTCGATCCGAACAGATCACCTCATCCTGAGGTGCGTAGCCAAAGGCGGAGCCTCGAAGGAGGACTCCAGTGCGCTCGACGATCCCTGGAGCCCTCCTTCGAGGCCGCTTCGCGGCACCTCAGGATGAGGGGGGAGGGTGGGGCCAGGGGCGGCACGGGTGCTCACCAGTTCCGGAACTTCGCGGGCGGCTCGTAGAGGCCGCCCGACCAGTGGACCAGGTCCTTGATCGAGCGCGCGGCGAGCATGGAACGGTCGGCGTCGAGCGGCGAGATGCCGAGATCCTCCGGCCGCCGGATCACGCCGCGGGCGCGCAGCGCCTCGACCTTGGCCCGATCGCGGCCCCGGCCGATCTCGGTGTAACCGGCGATGCCGCGGATCGCCTGCTCGCGCTCGTCGGCGTCGCGGCAGAGGAGAAGGTTGGCGATGCCCTCTTCCGTGACGATGTGGGTCACGTCGTCGGCGTAGATCATGACGGGGGCGAGTTCGAGACCGGTCTTGCGCGCCAGCTCCATCGCGTCGAGCCGCTCGACGAAGGTCGGCACCAATCCCTCGCCGAAGGTCTCGACGAGTTGCACCACGAGTTTGCGCCCGCGCATGAGCGCCGGATCGCCCACGATCTGCGCCTCCCGCCCGGCCTTCATCCAGGTCTCGGACGGGTGGCGGCGCCCGTGCGGGTCCGAGCCCATATTCGGCGCACCGCCGAAGCCCGCCACCCGCGACTGCGTCACGGTGGAGGAATGGCCCATCAGGTCGATCTGCAGCGTCGCGCCGATGAACATGTCGCAGGCATAGAGTCCGGCCGTCTGGCAGAAGGCGCGGTTCGAGCGCAGGGACCCGTCGGAGCCCGTGAAGAACACGTCGGGCCGCTCGCGGATGTAGCGGTCCATGCCAACTTCCGAACCGAAGCAGTGGACCTGCGTCACCCAGCCCGACTCGATCGCCGGGATCAGGGTCGGATGCGGGTTGAGCGCCCAATGGGTCGCGATCTGACCCTTGAGCCCCAACCGCTCGCCATAGGTCGGCAACAGCAGCTCGATCGCCGCCGTGCCGAAGCCGATGCCGTGATTGAGGCGGCGCACGCCGTACTCGGCATAGATGCCCTTGATCGCCATCATGGCGATGAGGATCTGCGTCTCCGTCATCGCCGCCGGATCGCGGGTGAAGAGCGGCTCGACGTAGAACGGTTTGTCGGCCTCCACCACGAAATCGATGCGGTCGCCGGGGATGTCGACACGGGGCACCCGTTCGACGATCTCGTTGACCTGGGCGATGACGAGCCCGTTCTTGAAATGGGTCGCCTCGACGACGGTGGGCGTGTCCTCGGTGTTGGGGCCGGTATAGAGGTTGCCGTCGCGGTCCGCCGAGACGCCCGCGATCAGCGCGACATGCGGCGTCAGATCGACGAAGTAGCGGGCGAAGAGCTCGAGATAGGTGTGCACCGCGCCGAGCGCGATCTGGCCGCCGTAGAGCATGCGGGCGATGCGCGCCCCTTGCGGGCCCGAATACGAGTAGTCGAGGCGGCGCGCCACGCCGGTCTCGAACACATCGAGATGCTCGGGCAGCACGATGCCCGACTGGACCATGTGCAGATCGTGGATACGGGCCGGGTCACAGGCCGCCAGGCCGCGAGCGAGACAATCGGCCTGCTTCTGGTTGTCGCCCTCCAGGCAGACCCGGTCGCCGGGGCGCAGAACCGCTTCGAGCAGGTCGGTGACGGATCCGGCCGCGACGACCTTGCCGTCGGCGAAGGCCCGGCCCGCCTCAAGGCGGGCATCCCGCGCCGCCCGCTCGTTCCGCCACGCCACCATCGGCCTCGCCTCGCGTATACAGAACCGGCGATGATTGCCCTTTTTGGGGTTGATCACCGTGATCGACCGTCAAACTGTATCTCGTGTTGCGGCCTGTCAATCGTCATGCATACTGAATGCGAAACAGAATGCGCCCGGCGGAGGGATGTGCATGGACGCGGGGGAGGGTGCGGAAGCGCGCGGTCTGATCTCGGATCGCATCCGCACGGCTTTGGCCGACGCCATCACGGGCGGCATCCTGTCCGCCGGTACGGCGCTCGACGAGCAGGAACTCGCCGACCGCTTCGGCGCCTCGCGCACCCCCGTGCGGGAAGCCCTGCGCCAACTCGCCTTCGCCGGCCTCGTCGAGCTGCGCCCGCGCCGGGGCGGGGTGGTGGCTCGCACGACGCCCGAACGCATCGCCGAGATGTTCGAGACGACCGCCGAGATCGAGGCGATGTGCGCCCGGCTCGCGACCTACCGGATCACGCCGCTGGAGCGCAGCCGCCTGATCGACCTGCACGAGGCCTCCGCCGCGATGGTCGCGGCGGGGGATGTCGAGGCCTATGACGGGTTCAACCGCGCCTTCCACGAGACGCTCTACGCGGCAACCCATAACGGCTTCCTCGCCGAACAGGCCCTCGCCATCCGCGAGCGGCTCGCCGCGTTCCGCCGCACGCAGCTGCGCCAGCCGAACCGCATCGACGCGTCGCGCGCCGAGCATGGCGCGATCCTCGCGGCCATGGCCGAGGGCGACGGCGAGGCCGCCGCCCGGCGGATGCGGGCGCATATGCTCAACGCTTCCAGCGCGCTCGGTCGTTACATCGCGGGGCAGGGCGAGCCGCGGGACGGCTGAATGAGAGCGCGCAGCCCCTGCACCCGCACGACCCAGCCGGTCGTCTCATCCCGGACATCGCCCTGAGACGGCCCAACCCATCGCGATACCGGCAAAAAAGTCACACCGATGTTTTGGCACCTGTGGACGGCAAGACGAGGCTTGTCTTCGTCAATCGCTCCATCCACGCTCCCATCATTGGATCGTATTCTAGCCCTGCATCGACAGCAAACATCTTGCACTTTCGCTGTGCAGATATCCCCTGGATCGCTCGAATGCCGCGCAAGCCGGTGGATCGGGCAGCCGGGTACGCTGTGGCACGGGCGCGCTCGGGGCGGCGGGGATGCCGAACCCGAATGGGGGCGGGCGGATGGGCCGGATCGCGAAGTCGCTTCTCTCGGGCACGGCGCTGCTCGCCGTCGTCGCCCCCCCGGCGCGGGCCGCCGACCTACCGGTGAAGCAGGCGGTTCCGATCGAGTATGTCCGCGTCTGCACCGCCTACGGCGCGGGCTTCTTCTATATTCCCGGCACCGATACCTGCCTGCGGGTCTCGGGCCGGGCCCGCTTCGAGGCGGGCTACATCCCGGTCCAGAACCGCAACAACAGCGGCGGTGACCTGTCGCAATATCGCGGGCTGATGCGCATGAACTTCGATGCGCGCACCCAGACCGGTTACGGTTCGCTCCGGGCCTTCCTGCGCGTGGAGGCGGCGAGCCGCACCGGCGTCTTCATGGCCTCGGGCACGCAGCAGCGCATCGGCAACGCGTTCCCGGCGGTCGGCCAGGATCAGCTCGGCCGGGTCCAGAACTTCATCGTCACCGACAAGGCTTTCGTCCAGTTCGCCGGACTGACGGCGGGCCGCGCCTCCTCGTTCTTCGACTTCTACGCCCACGATTACGAGTTGATCGGCTCGACCGCCGGCTCCGACGTCCCCTCGACCAATCTCCTCGCCTTCACCAAGACGTTCGGCGAGGGTTGGTCCGCGACCCTGTCGATGGAAGATCCGAACTTCCGCAAGAACCCGTTCTACGCCGCCTCGTTCAGCGCCCCCGCGACGGGGCCCGGCCAGAGCGGCGTGAACAACGTCTTCAACACGGCCCCGAGCCCGGTGATCCTCGGCACCAATGCCGACGGCACCGCCAACACCGTCGTCTTCGTCGACACGGTCCAGCGCTCGCGCATGCCCGACTTCGTGGGCGCCCTGCGCTACGACGCGCCCTGGGGCTCGGCCCAGCTCTCGGCGGCGGTCAAGGACGTGAACATCGGCGGCTTCATCGCCAATTCCGCCGTCTCGACCCTGACGCCGGTGGCGGGGGCCGCCGGGCCGGTCGGCCCGGGCACCGCCGCGGCACTGCTGGCAGCCCGCAACCTGCGCTCCGGCGCGCAGACGGAGTATGGCTGGGCGGTGCAGGGCGGCCTCAAGCTCAACATGCCGTGGATCGCCCCCGGCGACGGTCTCTACCTGCAGGGCGCCTACGGCGAGGGCGCGCTGATCTATACCGGCTTCTCGATCTTCACCGGCACCTATGCCAGCCAGCTCACCCCCGTGCAGGGCGCACCGTTCGCGCACGTGCTCGCCGACGCGGTGGTCAACCCGCTCACCGGCCGGATCGATCTCTCGAAGAGCTTCACCGCCACCGCGTCCTTCCTCCATTACTGGACGCCCGAATGGCGCTCGGCCTTCTTCGGCAGCTACGGTGAGGTCAGCTTCGCGCGCGGCACCCGCGAAGCGTTCAGCCTCGTCAACAGCCTCGTCGGAACCTCGGCCCCGCCGACCGGCGCGGGCTTCGCGGTGAGCCCGATCCTGCGGGACAATTATCAGATCATCGCCGGGACGAGCCTGATCTGGTCGCCGGTGAAGGACCTCGATATCGGCATCGAAGGCACCTACATCGGCACCGGTCCGCTGAGCGGCCGCATCACCGATTCGACCCGCCCCGTCACGGTGAACGGATTGCCGGCCTTCACCGAGAAGCGCTACGACACGACGCAGATCCGCATGCGGGTCCAGCGCGATTTCTGATCGGCTCGGTCGGCTCCGAAATGTCGGCCGCCCTCTCCAATCTCACACATCTGTCGCCATCAACCGTGGACGGCATACGCCTTGCCAAGGCACCGGCGCCGGTCGATGGATGACAAGTCCAGCGGCCGGCCTCACTATGAGTTTCATTGATGACATCCGGCCGCCATCGGCCGTCCACGGAAGAAGGTCCGCCGCATGCGCCTGAGAGACGCGTTCCTCCTCGCCGCCGTTGCCGCCCTGGCCTCGGGCGCGCCCGCGCGGGGGCAGGAGCTGACCGGCACACTCAAGAAGGTGAAGGATGCGGGCGCGATCACCATCGGCTATCGCGATTCCTCGGTGCCCTTCTCCTATCTCGACGGCAACCAGAAGCCGGTGGGTTACGCCTACGAGATCTGTCTCAAGGTCGCCGATGCGGTGAAGGCCCACCTGAAGCTCGACAAGATGGAGGTGAAGCTCAATCCCGTGACCTCGGCGACGCGCATTCCGCTGATCGCCAACGGCACGATCGACCTCGAATGCGGCTCGACCACCAACAATCCCGACCGGCAGAAGCAGGCCGCCTTCACCAACACCCACTTCCTCACCGCGACGCGGTTCGTCGCCAAGAAGGACAAGGGGCTCGACAAGACCGACGACCTGAAGGGCCGCACCGTGGTCTCGACCTCGGGCACCACCAACATCCGCCAGATCAACGAGATCAACACCGCCCGCTCCCTCGGTATGAAGATCCTCCCGGCCAAGGATCACGCGGAGGCCTTCCTGATGGTCGAGACCGGGCGCGCCGACGCCTTCGTGATGGACGACGTGCTGCTCGCCTCGCTCGTGGCCGGCTCCAAGACGCCGGACGCCTACACGATTTCCTCCGAGGCCCAGTCGAAGCCCGAGCCCTACGGCATCATGCTGCGCAAGGACGACGCCCCGTTCAAGGCCGTGGTCGATGAGGCGACCGCCGCGCTCTACAAGAGCCCGGAGGGCAAGGCGCTCTACGAGAAATGGTTCACCCAGGCGATCCCGCCGCGGGGCATCAACCTCAAGCTTCCGATGAGCGAAGCCATGCAGAAGGCCTTCGCCAACCCGAGCGACAGCCCGGACCCGGCCGCCTATTGAGGCGTCGGGCGGGGGGGCTGAAGCGCGATGAACTACACCTGGAACTGGGGCATCTTCCTCGAGCCCTCGCCCGAGGGCGTCGGCACCTATGCCGACATGCTGCTCTCCGGCCTCGGCTGGACGGTGGCCACGGCGCTCTCGTCCTGGGTGATCGCCTTCACCCTCGGCTCGGTGATCGGCGTGCTGCGCACCCTGCCTTCCAAGGCGGCCAACGCCGTCGGCACGGCCTATGTCGAGCTGTTCCGCAACGTGCCGCTGCTGGTGCAGATGTTCCTGTGGTATTTCGTGCTGCCGGAAGTCCTGCCCGTCGGCCTCGGCACGGCGGTCAAGCAAATGCCCGACGCGCCGTTCTACACGGCGGTCCTGTGCCTCGGCTTCTTCACCGCCTCGCGGGTGGCCGAACAGGTGCGGGCGGGCATCCAGTCGCTGCCACGGGGGCAGCGCATGGCGGGCACGGCGCTCGGCTTCACCACGGCGCAGACCTATCGCCACGTGCTTCTGCCCAATGCCTACCGCATCATCCTGCCCCCGCTCACCTCCGAATTCCTGAACAATCTCAAGAACACCTCGGTGGCGCTCACCATCGGCCTCCTCGAACTGACGGCCCGCGCCCGCTCGATGCAGGAATTCTCGTTCCAGGTGTTCGAGGCCTTCACCGCCGCCACGGTCCTCTACGTGCTGATCAACCTCGTGGTGATCCTGGGCGCGACCCTCTTGGAGCGGTTCGTCGCCGTGCCGGGGGGGCGGTAGATGTTCGCGAATTTCGACTTCTCGGTCATCGCCGCGTCGCTGCCCTACCTGTTCGGACAGGGCATGGTGTTCACCGTGACCCTGACGGCGCTGGCGGCGAGCGGCGGCATCGTGTTCGGCACGGCGCTCGCGATGATGCGCCTGTCGGGCATTCCCGGCGTCACGCACGCGGCCAAGCTCTATGTCGAGCTGATGCGCTCGCTGCCGCTGGTGCTCGTCATCTTCTGGTTCTATTTCCTCGTGCCCTATATCGGCGCCTGGGTGACGGCCTCCACCACGCCGATCCAGGTCGGTGCCTTCGCCTCCGCGCTCGTCACCTTCACGCTGTTCGAGGCAGCCTATTTCGCCGAGATCATGCGGGCGGGCATCCAATCGATTCCCAAGGGGCAGACCGCCGCGGCGTCCGCGCTCGGCATGAGCTACTGGCAGACGATGCGGCTGGTGGTGCTGCCGCAGGCACTGCGCAACATGCTGCCGCTGCTGCTGACCCAGACCATCGTGCTGTTCCAGGACACCTCGCTCGTCTACGTCCTCTCGCTGACCGACTTCCTGGGCGCGGCGTCGAAGGTCGCGCAGCGCGACGGGCGCCTCGTCGAGATGTACCTGTTCGCGGCCGTCGTCTACTTCGCCGTCTGCTTCACGGCTTCGCTCCTGGTGCGCCGCCTGCAGGCCCGCGTCGCCATCATCCGCTGAGGTGAGTGCAACGATGACCTCGACTTCGATGCCGGCACCCACGACCGGAACACAGGCGGCCTCCGCGAGCGAGGCGCCCGCCGATGAGGGCCTGCGCGCCGGTCCGCTCGTGACACCTCCGCCCGCCACCGCGACCGGTCAGCCGATGATCGCCATCGACCGGGTGTCGAAATGGTACGGCGAGTTCCGCGTGCTCACCGACTGCTCCACGAGCGTGGCCCGCGGCGAGGTGGTGGTGGTCTGCGGACCTTCGGGCTCGGGCAAGTCGACGCTGATCAAGTGCGTGAATGCCCTGGAGCCGTTTCGGGAGGGACAGATCACCGTCGACGGCACCCGGGTGAAGGAGCGGGGCACCAACCTGCCGAAGCTGCGCGCGCGGGTCGGCATGGTGTTCCAGCATTTCGAGCTGTTCCCGCACCTGTCGATCACCGACAATCTCACCATCGCCCAGCGCAAGGTGCTCGGGCGGCCCGGCGCGGAGGCGAAGAAGCGCGGCCTCGACCTGCTCGACCGCGTCGGCCTGTCCGCCCATGCGCAGAAATATCCGGGCCAGCTGTCGGGCGGGCAGCAGCAGCGGGTGGCGATTGCCCGGGCGCTCGCCATGAATCCGGTGGTGATGCTGTTCGACGAGCCGACCTCGGCGCTCGACCCCGAGATGGTCGGCGAGGTGCTCGACGTGATGGTGGAACTCGCCCGCGACGGCATGACCATGATGGTCGTCACCCACGAGATGGGATTCGCCCGCAAGGTCGCCGACCGGGTCATCTTCATGGATCGCGGCGAGATCGTCGAGGACGCCACCAAGGATGCCTTCTTCGGCCAACCGCGGAGCGAGCGGGCCCAGCAATTCCTGTCGAAGATCCTCGCCCACTGAGAGCGGTGCGACCGGGGCGCCCCTCGCCATCGCAAACTCGATTGCATACAACATTCATAAATATTCCGTCCGATACCGTACCAATCCTTCCGATATGCGTTCATTTTGGGCGCATGCGGCGCCGATCGAAGGAAGTTGGCGCCGAACATTCGTTAAGAAGTTTTCAGACCGATGCCGCGCTTCTTTTTCGATATCCACGATGGTGCGGACCTGCGCGACGAGGTGGGCCGCGAGATCAGTGAGCCCCTCGCGCTGCGCCGCGAGGCGTTGCGGGTGATGACCACGCTGATGGCGGCAGAGGCCGAGGACAGCCAGGATTGCGCGTTGACGCTCAGCGTGCGCAACGAGAACGGCGATTGCGTCATGACGATTCGCCTGGTGTGCCAGATCGATGATCGGTGAGGGATGGCCTTCCGCTCGGATGCTGCAGCCCGGGGCCACCGCCGCCGTAACCTGAGGGGGCCCGGCCCGATGCCTCAGGATGACCGGGCGGGCGCATCGCGTCCCGCGCCGCCGGCGGTGGAACGATCGAGGGGCGGTCCGGCGTCCAGCGCGCAAGCGGCGCGCTCCAGCGCGCCGAACAATTCTTCGGCCTGCGCGCCGCCGAGATCGTGAAAGCCCAGCGTGCGGCCCATGACGAGGCCGAGAATCGCGAAGAACAGCATCGCGCCCGCGCCCGGCGGCTCCGCGTCCGCCAGCCGCTCCAACCGCTCCGCGACGAAGGCGCGGTAGCCCGCGAGCGCTTCCGGATTCTCGGCCGCGGCGATCAGCAGGGCGCGTGAGAAGTCGTCGTCCTCGCAATACGCCTCGCGCAGATGCGCCACCATGGCGAGCGCCAGTCCGGACGGCCCCGGCTGCGACAGCGCCTCGCAGGCGGCGATGCCCTCGCGCAGCTCGGCGAGCTTGCGGGCGACGAGGGCCAGGATCAGTGCGTCCTTCGAGGCGTAATGGTGCAGCACGCCGCCCTTGCTGAGCCCCGCCTGGGCCGCCACGGCGTCGATGGTGAGCGCCCGCCCGCCGCCCCGGCGCAGTACCGCGCCGGCCGCGTCGAGGATCGTCTCCGCCCGGTCGTCGCGGCGGCTGCGCGTCCTCTCCCCCATCGCTCCCTCGAACCCATGTCTCGGAGCATCGCCCCGCATGCCGGCGATCGCCGGCTCGATGCTCAATAAAAACCGTCTGGACGGTCGGTAAGATACACGGTAAGCCTGCGCCGCGATAGCGTCCTATCCCGCCCGTCCCCGCGACGCCGCCGGGACCGGCGCTCGGAAGGCTCCGCCGATGTCTCCTAACGCATCTCTTCTGGTTTCCGTTCGACGCGCGCTTCCGGTGGTCCTCGTCCTCCTGCTCGCATCGCCGGAAGCGCATGCCGTGGGGGAGGCTCGGGAAACGGAAGCGAGCGAGGATCCGACCGTCGCCCTGGTCCGGATCGTGTCGGCGCAGAAGAGCCAAGTCGCGACCGACGTGGCCCTGACCGGCGACATCCAGGCTCAGGCGCAGACCAACGTCGCGTTCCGGACCAACGGCAAGGTTTCCGAGCGGCGGGTGGAGGTCGGCGACCATGTCGCCGCCGATCAGGTGCTCGCCGTGCTGGAGCCGCTGGTGCAGCGGGCCAATCTCGACAATGCCCGCGCCGCCCTGGTCTCGGCGGAGGCGCAGCTGACCCAGGCCCGGGTGACCTTCGACCGCCAGAAGCAGCTCCTGGCCGGCGGCTACACCACCCGGCCGAGCTACGACAATGCCGAGCAGCAGCTGCGCACGAGCCAGGCCGCGGTCGATTCGGCCAAGGCCGCCCTCGGCACGGCGGAGGAGCAGCTCTCGTATACGGAGCTGCGCGCGGGCGTCGCCGGCATCGTGCTGAGCCGCACCTTCGAGGTCGGGCAGGTGGTGCAGGCCGGGCAGGCCGTGATGGTGCTGGCCCAGGATGGACCGCGCGACGCGGTGTTCAACGTCTACGAGGCGCTCACCGCCCACCCGCCGGACGAGAAGGCGATCGAGGTCATCCTGCAATCGGATCCGACTGTGACCGCGATCGGGCGGGTGCGGGAGATCTCGCCGACCGTCGATCCGCAGAGCGGCACGGTGCGGGTCAAGATGGGCCTCGTGTCCACGCCCCCGGCGATGACCCTCGGCGCCGTGGTGATCGGGCGCGGGCGCTTCGCCGCGCGCGACGCCGTGGTGCTGCCCTGGTCGGCCCTCTACCGCTTCGACAACCGGCCCGCGGTCTGGATCTACGATCCCGCCACGGCGGCGGTCTCGGTGCGCCCGGTGGAGATCGAGCGCTACGGCGGCGCCGATATCGTGCTCAAGACCGGCGTCGAGCCGGGCGAATCGGTGGTGGTCGCCGGGATCCAGTTCCTGCGCCCCGGCCAGCGTGTCGCGGTGGCGCCACCGGCGACCGCGGCCTCTGCCGGCGCGGAGGGCGGACGATGACGCGCGGGCCGCTCTTCTCGACATCGTCGGCGGCGATCATGCCCCCCGTCCCGAGGCCGCGTGCGAGCGTCGGACTGTCACGCGGAACGGCGCGCTTCGCCTCGCTCGCCCTTCTGCCTCTCGCCCTCGCCGCCTGCCAGCCCTCGCAGGAGGAGCCCGGCCCGCCGCCGGTGCGGCCGGTGCTGACGGCTCTCGCCGAACCCACCGAGAGCGTTCTCTTCGGGCCCTTCGCCGGCACGGTGGAGCCGCGCTACCAATCGCAGCTCGGCTTCCAGATCGGCGGGCGGGTGGTGGCCCGCGACGTGACCGTCGGGGACGTGGTGAAGAAGGGGCAGCGCTTGGCCGCCCTCGACCCGATCGTCTCGCGCTTCGACCTGACGCGGGCGGAGGCCGAACTCGCCGATGCCCAGGCCCAGTCCGAGAATGCCGCCGCCACCGAGGCCCGTACCCGGCGCCTGACGGAGGGCGGCAACGTCACCCAGGCCCAGCTCGACGCGGCCGTGGCCCGGCGCGACACGGCCCAGGCGCGCTTGGCCCAGGCCAGCGCCAGCCTTCAGAAGGCCCGCGACCAGATCGGCTATACCGAGCTGCACGCGGATTTCGACGGCGTCGTCACGCAGCGCCTCGCCGAGATCGGCCAAGTCGTGAGCCCGGGGCAGGGGATCGTCACCCTGGCCCGCCCCGAGACCCGCGAGGCCGTGGTCGATATTCCCGAAACGCTGGTCGGGGCCATGCCGCAGGACGGCGTGTTCACGGTCGCGCTTCAATCCGCACCGGAGGTGACCGCCCGCGGCCGGGTGCGCGAGATCGCGCCCTTCGCCGATACCGGAACCCGCACCCGGCGCATCCGCATGACGCTGGAACATCCGGGCCCGGCCTTCCGGCTCGGCGCCACCATCACGGTGTCCCTGATCCGCCCGACCGCCCGCCGCTTCCTCCTGCCCGCCACCGCGCTCTTGGACGCCGATGGGCGCCGCTCGGTCTGGATCGTGTCGGAGGCGGCGGGCGGCCAGCGGCAGGTGACGCGCCGCGACGTGACGCTCGCCGCCGAGCCCGATGGAGGGCCCCGCATCGCCGTGGGCGGCGGACTGCAACCCGGCGAGCGGATCGTCGTCGCCGGCGTCCGCTCCCTGAGCGACGGGCAATCCGTCCGCCTGCCCGACGAACCGCGCTAGGGGCGGCCCAGCCCCTTAGGCCCCTTGCCAGGCGGCTCTGTTCGACGAACCGGCCCCCCGCCGCGTCGGACGGCACGCCCGCTGGCGGAAGAAGGCTCTTTGCCGTGAAGGACTTCAACCTCTCCGACTGGGCGCTCGCCCATCGCTCGCTGGTCTGGTTCCTGATGCTGGTCTGCTTGGCGGCCGGCGCGATGGCGTATGCGGGGCTCGGCCGCGAGGAGGATCCGCCCTTCGCCATCAAGACCATGGTGGTCCAGGCGACGTGGCCCGGCGCGACCATCAAGGACACCCTCGATCAGGTCACCGACCGGATCGAGAAGGAATTGCAGCAGATCAACGCGCTCGACTACGTCCGCAGCTATACCACGCCGGGCCAGTCGACCGTCTTCGTACAGTTCCGCGACACGACGAAGAAGGAGGAGATCCAGCCGGCCTTCTATCAGGTGCGCAAGCGGCTGGGGGACATCCAGCACACCTTCCCGCAAGGGGTGCAGGGTCCGGCCTTCAACGACGAGTTCGGCGACGTCTACGGCAACGTCTACGCCTTCACCGCCGACGGCCTGACCCACCGGCAACTGCGCGACTACGTCGAGGGCGTGCGCACCGAAATCCTCAAGGTGCCCAATATCGGCAAGACCCTGCTGATGGGCGTGCAGGGCGAGACGATCGACCTCGATTTCTCGACCCGCAAGCTCGCGGGCTACGGCATCGACATCCAGGCCCTGATCAAGGCGCTGCAATCGCAGAACGCGGTGGCCGCCTCGGGCGTCGTCCAGGCGGGGCCGGAGCGCGTGAGCCTGCGGGTCAGCGGGCAATTCTCGTCCGAAGACTCGCTGCGCAACGTCAACCTCCGCTTCAACGACCGCTTCTTCCGCCTCGCCGACGTGGCCGAGATCTCGCGCGGCTACGAGGACCCGCCCGCCGCCATGTTCCGCGTCGACGGCAAGCCCGCGATCGGGCTCGCCATCGCCATGCGGCCCAACGCCAACCTCCTCAAATTCGGCGAGGACCTGAAGGCGCGCATGCATGTGATCGAGGGCAAGCTGCCCATCGGCGTCGGCATCCACCTCGTCTCGGACCAGCCCAAGATCGTCGAGGAGGCAGTCGGCGGCTTCACCAAGGCCCTCGTCGAGGCGGTGGTGATCGTGCTCTTCGTCAGCTTCGTCAGCCTGGGGCTGCGCGCCGGCCTCGTGGTCGCGATCTCGATCCCGCTGGTGCTCGCGATCGTCTTCGTGATCATGCAGATCATGGGGGTGACGCTCCAGCGCATCTCGCTCGGCGCCCTCATCATCGCCCTGGGCCTCCTCGTCGACGACGCGATGATCACCGTCGAGATGATGGTCGCGCGACTCGAACTCGGCGACAACCTCAAGAAGGCCGCGACCTTCGCCTACACCTCCACGGCCTTCCCGATGCTCACCGGCACGCTGGTGACCGTGGCGGGCTTCCTGCCGATCGGCTTCAACGGCTCGTCGGCCGGCGAATACACCTACTCGCTCTTCGTCGTGATCACCGCCTCGCTCCTCGTATCCTGGGTGGTGGCGGTGCTGTTCGCGCCGCTCCTCGGCGTGACCATCCTGCCCAAGAGTGTGAAGCATCATGCCGAGAAGCAGGGGCTGTTCACCCGCCTCTTCATGGCGGTGCTGCGGGTGGCGATGCGGCTGCGCTGGATCACGGTCGCGATCTGCGTGGGGCTGATGGGTCTCGCCATCGTCGGGATGGGCCACGTCCAGCAGCAGTTCTTCCCGTCCTCGGATCGGGCCGAACTCCTGGTCGATCTGACGCTGCCGCAGAACGCCACCATCCGCGAGACGAAGGCGCAGCTCGACCGGTTCGAGGCCAACCTGAAGGGCGATCCCGATATCGAGCGCTGGAGCTCCTATGTCGGGCAGGGCGCGGTGCGCTTCTACCTGCCGCTCGATCAGCAGCTGGCGAACGCCTTCTACGGCCAGATCGTGATCGTGACGAAATCCCTCGAACTGCGCGACAAGGTCATGGCGCGCCTGCAGAAGGTCGGCCGGCGCGACTTCGTCGGCACCGACGTGCTGGTGCAGCCGCTCAATCTCGGACCACCAGTGGGCCGACCGATCCAGTACCGCTTGTCCGGGCCGGACATCCAGGAGGTGCGCCGCCTCGCCCTCAAGCTCGCCGACGTGGTGGCGAGCGACAAGCGGCTCGCCGTGCCGACCTTCGACTGGAACGAGCCCGGCAAGGTGCTGCGGGTCGAGATCCTGCAGGACAAGGCGCGTCAGCTCGGCGTGACCAGCCAGGACATCGCCGGCATCCTCAACGGGGTCGTCGGCGGTCAGGCGATCACGCAGGTGCGCGACTCGATCTACCTCGTGAACGTGATCGGCCGGGCGCGCGCCATCGAGCGCACTTCCCTCGACACGCTCCAGAGCCTGCAGGTCACCCTCTCGAACGGCTCCGTCGTGCCGATCCTGGCCTTCGCCCGCATCGATTACGATCTGGAGCAGCCGATCGTCTGGCGCCGGGACCGGGTGCCGACGCTGACGGTGCGCGCCACCATCAACGACGCGACCCAGCCGCCCACCATCGTGACCGCGCTCCAGCCGGCCATCGACGCCTACGTGAAGGCGCTGCCGGAGGGCTACACGCTGGCGATCGGGGGCGCCGTCGAGGAGGCCGGCAAGGGTCAGGGACCGATCGCGGCGGTCGTGCCGGTGATGCTGCTCGCCATGGCCCTGTTCCTGATGATCCAGCTCCAAAGCTTCCAGAAGCTGTTCCTGGTGTTCTCGGTGGCGCCGCTCGGCCTGATCGGCGTGGTGCCGGCGCTCCTGCTGTTCGACAAGCCGATGGGTTTCGTGGCGATTCTCGGCATCCTGGCGCTGATCGGCATCATCGTGCGCAACGCCGTGATCCTGGTCAGCCAGATCGAGGAATGCGAGGCCGAAGGGATGAGCCCCTGGGACGCCGTGGTCGAGGCCACGCGTCACCGCATGCGCCCGATCCTGCTGACGGCGGCGGCCGCCAGTCTCGGCCTGATCCCGATCGCCCGCGAGGTGTTCTGGGGGCCAATGGCCTACGCGATGATCGGCGGCATCCTGGCCGCGACCTTCCTAACCCTCCTGTTCCTGCCCGCCCTCTATGTCGGCTGGTACCGGATCAAGCCGCCGCCGCGGGGTGCGGCACAGGGTTAGCCGATGAGGCCCCTCTCCCAGCATGCGGGGAGAGGGGATGCACCGCCCAGGCAGGAGCCTGTCACCGAAGCGTCACAGCGGCGCTGCCACGGCTCCGACGCGGCGCAAAAAGCTGGACCGCGCCGCCGCCAAGCCCGACATCTGGGCCCGTGCCGCAGACGGGTTGCGGGCCAACGCCGCGGAAAGTCCCCTCTTGCCCAGCCGGAAGCGCCTCCTCCTCGCCGCCCTGGCCCTCGCATCAGCCGGCCCGGCCGCGGCACAGACGACGCAGGACACTCAGCTCTGGCTCAACACCACGCTGTTCGGCAGCCACGGCGACTTCGTCTATTTCGCCGAAGTCCAGCCGCGTTTCGGCAGCGACATCTCCCGGCTCGATCAGCTCATCCTGCGCCCGGCCGTCGGCTGGAAGCTGAACGACGCGCTGACGGTCTATCAGGGCTACGCCCGCGTCGAGAACACGCCCGCGGGCGCGCCGAGCTTTTCCGAGAACCGCAGCTTCCAGCAGCTCAGCTGGGAGATCGGCGAGTTCGCAAAATTCAAGCTGTCCTCGCGCACCCGGTTCGAGCAGCGCTGGCAGTCCGACGGGCGCGACGTGGGTTTTCGGTTCCGCGAGATGCTGCGCGCCTCGCATCCGATTTTCGACGAGGCGAGCGGCCTCAGGGCAGTGGGCTGGAGCGAGGTTTTCGTGGCGTTGAACGACACGGATTGGGGGGCGCAGGCCGGCTTCGACCAGATCCGTACCTTCGTCGGGCTCGAGATCCCGCTCCAAGATAAGGCGCAGGGCAAGTCGACCGTCGAGGTCGGCTACCTGAACCAGACGGTGAACGCCCCGGCCGCACGGGTCGAGATCAACCACATCCTCTCGCTCAACCTATCCCTGCGCTACTGATCGCCCGGCACGGTTCGGGCGAATCACAAAGTAGTCCAATGCTAGCTTAATTATGCATGTGAGGGCTGGATTTAGGGACAAAATGCCCAATCCATGCCGTCGTTGCATGGCCGGACTGCCGGGCCTCCCGCGACGCCGAAACCTCTTTGCGGATTTTATCCCATCCGCTAGGCACGTGCCGAACGCCGCGTGAACACCGAGGACGGGCGCGGCCACAGCATGCGAGAGGCGAGCCGGCTGCCCGCGATGACCACCGAACCCGCAACGGCCAATTCCCGCCCCCTCGAGCGCGACGCCCAGGTGGCCATGAGCCACCACGACGTGAGCCCGAACGACATCGCGCTCGGCGTGGTGATCGGGCGCGCTTCCGAATACTTCGACTTCTTCGTGTTCGGCATCGCCTCGGTGCTGGTGTTCCCGAA
>NZ_JAPRBT010000001.1:3661773-3680591 GCF_043352485.1 Methylorubrum sp. POS3 | reverse complement strand
GACGCTGGATCGCCCCCTCGATGTCCTTGCCCGCCACCATCATCAGGTCGGCCATCTCGTCGACCACGATCACGATGTAGGGGAGGGCGGAGAGGTCCATCTCCTGCTCCTCGAACACCGCCTCGCCGGTGGTGCGGTCGAAGCCGGTCTGGACCGTGCGGGTGATGATCTCGCCCCGCTCGCGCGCCTCCTTCATCCGGGCATTGTACCCGTCGATGTTGCGCACGCTGATCTTCGACATTTTCTTGTAGCGCTCCTCCATCTCGCGCACGGCCCATTTGAGGGCGATGACCGCCTTCTTCGGGTCGATGACGACGGGGGAGAGCAGGTGCGGGATGCCGTCATAGACGGACAGTTCCAGCATCTTGGGATCGACCATGATCAGGCGGCACTCCTCCGGCTTCAGCCGGTAGAGCAGCGACAGGATCATGGTGTTGATGGCGACCGACTTGCCCGAGCCGGTGGTGCCGGCCACCAGCAGGTGCGGCATGCGGGCGAGGTCGGCGATGATCGGCTCGCCGCCGATGTTCTTGCCCAGGCACAGGGCGAGCTTGTGCTTAGTGTCGACGAAATCGACCGAGGCCAGGAGCTCGCGGAGATACACGGTCTCGCGCACTTGGTTCGGCAGCTCGATGCCGATCACGTTGCGGCCGGGGACGACGGCGACGCGGGCGGAGACGGCGGACATCGAGCGGGCGATGTCGTCCGACAGGCCGATGACGCGGCTCGATTTGGTGCCGGGCGCGGGCTCCAGTTCGTAGAGGGTGACGACCGGGCCGGGGCGGACGGCGAGGATGTCGCCGCGGACGCCGAAATCCTGCACGGTCTGCTGGAGGTTGAGGGCGTTCTGTTCGAGTTCGTCCGCATCGACCTCCTCGCCGTCGGGAAGCGGCGGCTCGGCGAGCAGCTCCAGCGAGGGCAGGGCGTAGTCGGCATTGCCAACGAAGGTCATCTCCAGATGCCGGCCCGCCGGAATCAGGGTCGGACGCTCGGGCAGGATCGCCCGCGGCCGGTTCTCCCCCTCGGCGGAGGGCAGGGGGGCGAGAACCGCCGCCTCGAAGACCGGCTCGGGGGCCGCCTCCGGAGCGGGCGCCTCGAAGGCCTCCGCGATCGCCTCGGCCTCCTCGGCGGCCTCGTCGGCGACGGGCGCGGCCTTGCTGCGCAGCAGGACCGGGCGGGCGGGGATCGTCAGGGGCGGCAGCGTTGCCGCCGGCTGGACGGGCGCCTGCGGAGCGGGCGCCGCGACCGCTGCGGGCTGCGGAGCAGGGGAGGGGGCTGCCTCAACCGGCGCCGAGACGGATGCATAGGAGACCGATGCATAGGAGACGGGTGCGAACGAAGTCGCAGCGAGGGCGGCGGGCGCCTCGGCCGGCACGAAGGCGGGGCCGCTCCAGGCCTCGAACGCGTCGGCGGGGAAGATCGCGGCGCGGGCCGCCATGGCGTGGAGCCGGCGGCGCGGGGCGGCCAGGAAGGCGGGCCGCTCGGCGGACGCAGCGGCGATCTCGGCCAGCGGGGCGGCGAAGACGGGCGTCTCGTCCACCGGAGCCGCGACGACCGGAATCTCGAGCACCTGCGGCTCGGCGGTGTGCTGGACGGGGGCCGACGCCTCGCCCGGACCGAACCAGCCGTGCAGCTCCGACCAGTCGGGCACGTCCGCCCAGTCGGACGGCTCGGCCGGGACCGGCGGGATGAAGGGCGCGTCGAAGGCGGTCTCGGCGGACAGCACCGAAACCTCGGCCGACATCTCGATCATCACGGGCTCCGGCTCGGGCGCGATCTCGGCGGCCTCGATCGGGGCGGCGACGGGAACCGGCTCGGCGGGTTTGGGGCGGCGGTCGGGGGTGCGGAAGAAGCGCACACCCGGCGGCGGCACGAACGGGCGGCGCCAGCTCGGCAGGTCCGAGGCGGCGTCCACGGTCTGCGCTGCGAGCGCCCGGGCGGATTCCTCCGCCCGCGCCGTGGCCTCGGCCGCCTCGCGCTCGGCGGCCTCGATGGCGGCCAGATGCGCCTGCTCGGCCTCCCGCGCCGCGGCCTCGGCGGCCTCCTGGGCGGCGATCTGGGCATCGAGCAGGGCCTGGGCGCGGGCCTGCGCCTCGCGCTCGGCCTCCATCGCCCGGCGGCGGCGCTCCATCAGCACCGGATCGGGGGTGCGGGTGAACCGCACGGCGGGTTCGGGGTTCAGCTGCGGCATCGCCTGGGCGAGCCCCTGCTGCAGGGCGTGGACCGCCGGCATTGCCGCCCCCTCGGGGGCGATCGCGGCGGGGCGCCGCGGCGTGCGCACGAGGACGCCGGGTCCGGAGGCGCGGGCATCGATCCGGCTCTCGAAGGCCGGCTCGGCGTGGAGCGCGTCGGGCTCGTAGGAATGGGCCGGTGCAGACATGTCGAAAATGGCCTCAGCCTGCTGGTCCCAGGGTTGCCGTGCGGGCTGCGGGGAAGCCGCTGCGGCGGTGGCGCGGCCGAGCATCGCCCCCGGCGGCACGAGCCAGCTCGGCATCGCCCCGGCCTCGAACCCGTCCGGGCCGGGCAGGGCCGGATCGGCGCCATAGCCGGACGAGGGAGCGAGCGGGTGCGGCAGCGCTCGCGGCAAGGCCCGCGGCGGGGCCGGGGGCGCGCCGACGAGGCGCCGGGCGAGGTTGGCCCGCAGGTTCATCAGCCGGTGGGCGAGGCCGCCCGCCGACAGGTCCAGGCGGTCGCCGCCGCGGCTCGGCCGCGACGGATCTCGATGGGAATACGGAGGCCGTCCCGAAGCGCGCATGATCTGTGAGATGACTCGAAACAAGGTCCGGCTCCCCCTGGAGCGGTTCGGCTCCAGTTAGGCGGATCGTCGTTAACGAACGCTTGCCCTCCCCGCGGGACCACCGTCCCGCAGGCGCGGTGCACGGGGCGTCCGAACCGGATATCCTCGTGGACGGTTGGCCCCTTGGCGGTGACGTCTGCCCCTGTCTGTCCCGGCCGGCCCCTCGGCCTTCCGGCCTTGTCAGCAAGGTTGAGGATACGAAGCCAAGGTCCTGTTTCCGCATGCGTTCCGCCTCTTTTTTGCGGCGGACGCCAGCCCAAGGCGAGCGTCGAGATCCGGTGAGCCAGAGCCCCGAGCCCAAAACCTTCCGCTCCCTCTACGCCCACGGCTTCGCCCGGGTCGCGGCCTGCACCGGGCGCAGCCATCCGGGCGATCCGGCGGCCAATGTCGCGGCGATCCTGGCCCTGGCGGGGGAGTGCCACGACGCCGGTGCGGCGCTCGCCGTCTTCCCCGAACTCTGCGTCTCGTCCTACGCCATCGAGGACCTGTTCCTGCAGACCGCCCTCCTCGACGCGGTCGAGGCGGGCATCGCGCGCCTCGTCGCGGCGAGCGCCGGGCTCACTCCGCTCCTCGTGGTCGGCGCGCCCCTGCGCTGGCGCCACCGGGTCTACAATACCGCCCTGGCGATCCACGGCGGGCGGCTGCTCGGCGTCGTGCCGAAGAGCTACCTGCCGAATTACCGGGAGTTCTACGAGAAGCGCCACTTTGCCTCCGGCGCGGGGCTTCGGGCCGAGACGATCCCGGTCGCCGGAATCGAGGCGCCGTTCGGCACCGACCTGCTGTTCTCCGCCGAGGACGTGCCGGGCTTCCGGCTGGCAATCGAGATCTGCGAGGATCTGTGGGTGCCGCAGACTCCCGGCATGGAGGCGGTGCTGGCGGGCGCCACCGTCATCGCCAACCCCTCGGGCAGCCCGATCACCGTGGGCCGGGCCGATTCCCGCGAGCTTCTCACCCGTGCCGCCTCGATGCGGGGCCTGTGCGCCTACGTCTACGCCGCCGCCGGCACGGGCGAATCGACCACCGACCTATCCTGGGACGGGCAGACCAGCATCGACGAGAACGGCGTGCGGCTGGCGGAGGGCGCACGCTTCGCCGAAGGCCCCGTGGCGACGCTCGCCGATATCGACCTCGACCTGCTGACCCAGGAGCGGCGCCAAGCCGGCAGCCTCGACGACAATGCGCGGGCGCGGGCCGAGGCGCCGTTCCGCACCGTCACGTTCCGGCTCGAACCGCCCGCGGGCGATCTCGGATTGCGGCGGCGCGTCGAGCGCTTCCCCTTCGTGCCCTCCGATCCGGCCCGCCTCGCCCAGGATTGCTACGAGGCCTACAACATCCAGGTCGCGGGCCTTGCCCAGCGGCTGGCCGCCACGGGCACCGAGCGGGCGGTGATCGGCGTCTCGGGCGGGCTCGATTCGACCCACGCGCTGATCGTGGTGGCGAAAGCCTTCGACAGGCTCGGCCTGCCGCGGAACAACATCCTGGCCTACACGCTGCCGGGCTTCGCCACCTCGGACGAGACCAAGACCAACGCCTTCGCCCTGATGCGGGCGCTCGGCACCACTTTCGCGGAAATCGACATCCGCCCCGCCGCCCGGCAGATGCTGACCGATATGGGCCATCCCTACGGCCGGGGCGAAGCGGTCTACGACGTCACCTTCGAGAACGTGCAGGCGGGTCTGCGCACCGACTACCTGTTCCGGCTCGCCAACCAGCACGGCGGCATCGTCATCGGCACGGGCGACCTGTCGGAGCTGGCGCTCGGCTGGAGCACCTACGGCGTCGGCGACCAGATGAGCCATTACGGCGTCAATGCGGGCGTGCCCAAGACGCTGATCCAGCACCTGATCCGCTGGGTCATCGCCTCCGGCCAGTTCGGCGCGGAGGAGAACCGCACGTTGCGGGCCGTGCTCGACACCGAGATTTCGCCGGAACTGGTGCCGGCCTCGGAAGGCGAGGGCCCCCAGAGCACCGAGGCCAAGATCGGCCCCTACGCGCTCCAGGATTTCAATCTCTGGTTCACCCTGCGCCACGGTTTCGCGCCGTCGAAGATCGCCTTCCTGGCGCTGCATGCCTGGGGGGACGCCGCCGCCGGCGACTGGCCGCCGGATTTCCCGGAGGCCAAGCGCGTGGCCTACGACCTGCCGGTGATCCGGCGCTGGCTCGGCGTGTTCCTCGACCGCTTCTTCCGCTTCAGCCAGTTCAAGCGCTCGGCGCTGCCCAACGGCCCGAAGGTTTCGGCGGGCGGCGCCCTCTCCCCGCGGGGCGACTGGCGCGCGCCCTCCGATTCGAGCGCGCGGGCTTGGCTCGACGAGTTGGAGCGGAACGTGCCAACGGCGTGAGACGGAGGCCGCCCTCGGACCTGATCGGCCCGGACATGTCCTGACACGGACGCGGGAAACCGAATGGATCCCGCCCCTCCTCGGACACCGCGCAAGGGATGGCCGCACAGGGTTCCACCGGGCGCTCGCCCCGTGCGCCCGCGCACGCACCGGTCTCCGCCGCATCCGAAGTGAGATTGCGGACACAAACCAGTCCGATTGACTGGCTATCGCAACCGTCCGATGCGGCGAAGCGGAGGCTCACCCGATGCGCAGCTACAACGTGTTCCGGCGGAAGGGTGGCGAGGCTCTCTGCTGCGCCGTGCCGGAGAGCCATGCCGTGCCGCGTTTCGTCGGCGGGCGCCGCTGGACCTTCGGCGGCAAGATCGAAGCGGCAAAAGATGCCCCGCCCGGCTTCGACGACCGCGCCGCCGCCACCGCCGTGCGCTTCAACGGCTTCTACCTGTTCCAGTCCCTCGACGAGCGGGCGTCCTGACGCGGGACGCCCCTGCCCCGGCATCGGGCCCCGTGCGGCGAGGCCCGCCCGAGTCGCCTATTCCGTCGAGCTTTCCTTAAGAGCTGCCGGACTACGCTCTCCGGAACAGTCGGGGCCGGAGGCCGACAGGATGACGAGTGAACAGCGCCACGACGTCCGCAAGCGCACGTTCTTGAAAGGGCGTATTCTCTTCAACAAGGGCGCAGCCTCGATGGACTGCCTGATCCGCGACCTCTCGGAGGCCGGCGCACGGCTGGAGCTGAGCGAGACCAGCACCCTGCCCGAGGTGTTCGACCTCTACATCGCGCAGAAGGAAGAGACCTTCCGCGCGACCCTGCGCTGGCGCCGCGACAACTCGGTGGGGATCGCCTTCGCCGACCAGCGCAAGCCGGTCGCGCCCCCCGAGGCGGCGGCTCCCCTGCCCGACGCCTCCATCAACCTCCTGCTGCGCCGGATCGCCGAGCTGGAATCCGAGAACGCGACCCTCCGCTCGCTCCTCGGGACGGTGGGCGCATCCAAGGCCGGGGGAGATCAGACCGCCAGCGCGGCCTGACGTCTTCCGCCGCGGATCGGCCACCGCCTGTTTCCGGCCTGCAAGCGTTCGGAGGAAGCCTCACCCGGCGGGGCTCCGGGATGATCCCCGCCGCAGGCCGTTCGGGCATGCCCCGCCGGGTCAAGACCCTCGGCCTCAGACCGCCGCGTCCAGAGCGGCGCGGATGCGCGTGGCATGATCGGCCAGGACGGCGTTGTCGGCCATGCCGCCCTCGTGCCGCTTCAGCGGCACGCCCTCGCGGCGCGGGATGAGGTGGACATGCAGATGGAACACCGTCTGCCCACCCGCCGGCTCGTTGTACTGGAACACGGTGAGTCCGTCGGCCTGGAAGGCCTTCTTCACCGCGCGCCCGACCCGTTGCACGCTCGCAATGAGCGCGGCGAGCGTCGCCGGCTCGGCATCGAGCAGGCCGCGGCTCGGCGCCTTGGGGATCACCAGGGTGTGACCCTCGCCCTGGGGCATCACGTCCATGAAGGCCAGGGTGTGCTCGTCCTCGTAGACCTTGTGGGCGGGGATCTCGCCCCGCAAGATCTTGGCGAAGATGTTGTCGGGGTCGTAGGACGGCGTCATCGGGCTCCTCGGGTTTGTGCCGGGCCTTGCCGCGCCGGCGCCCGCCTGCGCGGGCTCGGGGCTTCGCGCGGCACGCTCCGCGCGCGGCCTCAATTCGCTGACCACGTTGCACGGGCGGGCCCGCTGCGTCGACTGCGAAAAATCATCCCGAAAATTGTGCGGCGAACCTTGCGGCCGATGCGCGCGTTGAGTGCCCCGTGACGACGGCGACGCTTCCGGTGCGCCGAACGGGAGCGCGAGCATGGCCGAGAGCACGAGTGCGATCTACACGGCGGCGGGGGCCAACCTCGCCATCGCGGCGGCGAAATTCGTCGGCGCCTTCCTCACCGGCTCGACCGCGATGCTGGCGGAGGGCGCGCATTCGCTGGTCGACACCGCCAACCAGATCCTGCTGCTGGTCGGCCTCAAGCGGGCGAACAAGCCGGCGGATGCCAAGCATCCGTTCGGCTACGGGCGGGAGGTCTATTTCTACGCCTTCATCGTCGCCCTGTTCATCTTCCTCGGCGGCGGCATCTTCGCGATCTACGAGGGCGCTCACAAGATCCAGCATCCCGAACCCGCCGCCGATGCGAGCCTGTTCGGCATCCCCCTGTCGGGCTTCTGGGTGAACGTCTCGATTCTCGGCTTCGCGATCCTGGCCGAGGGGTACTCCTGCTTCGTGGCACTGAAGGCGTTCTGGGCCGAGAAGGGCGACCGCACCGCGATCACCGCGATCCAGCGCAGCAAGGACCCGTCGCTCTACACCATCCTGGTCGAGGACGTGGCGGCGCTGATCGGCCTCGTCATCGCCATGGCGGGCGTGGTCGCCGCGCACGTCCTCGACATGCCCGTGCTCGACGGCTGGGCCTCGATCGGCATCGGCGTCGTGCTGATCGGCATGTCGATCTTCCTGATGCTCGAGACCCACGGCCTGCTGATCGGCGAGGCCGCCGACCCGGAGGTGGTCCGCGCCATCGACGCGGCGGTGCGCGAGGAGCGGGCGGTGCGCCACGTCAACGAAGTCCTGACGCAGCATCTCGGCCCCTCCGACATCCTCGTGAATCTCAGCCTCGATTTCGCCGACGAGATCCCCGCGGGCGAGGTCGAGCAGACGGTGGCGCGGCTGGAGCAACGCATCAAGGCGAAGAGCCCGGACGTGAAACGGGTGTTCATCGAGATCCAGGACCGCAAGGCGCACGCGTCGACGATGGCGCCGTCGGATGCGGACAAGGATGCGACCAAAACTGCGGACAAGGATTCGACGAAGAATCCCGCGACGCCCGTGGTGGGCAAGGCGCCCGCGCCGACTGGCCCGGAGGCGGCTCCGCCCGGCTCGGCCGTGCCGGCCTGAAACCCGGGCACGGCGCCTTCGCCCTAAGCTCGAGAAAGCGATGGCCGGCTTCAGACGTCGGCGTCGCGCCGACGGAGCCGGGAAGGGCACGTGTTCCGGCTGCCTGTCAGGAAGCTCAAGGGATCGAGGGACGGGCGGAGGCACGGCCATCCGCCTCATCCGCCCCACCTCCGATCACCCGCTGATGAGCAAGCGCGCCTCGTTCGGTCGAGGCGCGCGCGGCTCACAGTCGCGCCCGCCGCTCCACCACCCGCGCCAGATACGCCGCGCCCATCGGGATCAGGCTGTCGTCGAAATCGAAGCTCGCATTGTGCAGGCCGGGGCCCGGGGTCGCGCCGAGCCAGGCATAGGCGCCGGGTACGGCGGCGACCATGTCGGCGAAATCCTCGCTGCCCATGCGGGGCACCGTATTGGCATCGACCTTGTCGGCGCCGAACAGCTCGGCGGCGATCTCGGCCGCCGCCTTCGCCTGCTCGGCGCTGTTGTCGAGCACGGAGAACACGTCGCGCAGATCCACCGCGATGGTGGCGCCGTAGGCGGCGGCGAATCCTTCGGCCAATTCGCGGATGCGCTGGCCCACGAGGTTGCGCAGACCGGCATCGAAGGTCCGCACGGTGCCGGCGAGATGCGCGCTCTCGGGGATGACGTTGTAGGCCGCGCCCGCATGGATCTGCGTGATCGAGACCACCGCGGCCTTGAGCGGGTCGCTGTTGCGGCTGACGATCGACTGCATCGCCTGGGCGAGCCCGGTCGCGACGACGATCGGGTCGATGCCCTGCTGCGGCATCGCCGCATGCGCCCCGCGTCCGGTGATGCGGATGTCGAAGAAATCGGCCGCCGCCATCATCGGCCCGGTGCGGGTCTGGAACACCCCGTGCGGCCCCTGCGGCGCGTTGTGGAGCGCGTAGATCTCGTCGACGGGGAATTTCTCGAAGAGCCCGTCGGCGATCATCGCGCGGGCCCCGCCCAGACCTTCCTCCGCCGGCTGAAACACGAACACGGCGGTGCCGTCGAAATCGCGGGTCTCGGCGAGGTAGCGGGCGGCGCCGACCAGCATGGTCGTGTGCCCGTCATGCCCGCAGGCATGCATCTTTCCGGGCGTCTTCGAGCGGTAGGGGAGGTTGGTCTCCTCGGTGATCGGCAGGGCGTCCATGTCGGCGCGCAGCCCGATCCGGCGCGGACCCGGCCGTCCCTGGAGGATGCCGACGACGCCGGTCTTGCCGAGGCCCCGATGGACCTCGATGCCGAAGCGTTCGAGATGCGCGGCGACGATGCCCGAGGTCCGCACCTCCTCGAAGCCGATCTCGGGATGGGCATGGAGGTCGCGCCGGAGGGCGGTCAGTTCGTCCGCGTAGCTGCGGATGCGGTCGATCGGGCTCATTCCCGCGCTCATGCTCCTGTGTCCTCGCCCTCCGGTCCGCCACGGCGGAACGGCGACATCTGCGCATAGTCGTCGATGGCCTCGCGCACGGCGCGGCGCTCCCGCTCCAGATAGTCGCCGACGGCGCGGCCGAGGCCCGCATCGGCGAAATCGTGGGCGGAATGCATCGGCACCGGGCGATAGCCGCGGGCGAGCTTGTGCTCGCCCTGGGCGCCGGCCTCGACCCGCTTGAGGCCGCGGGCGAGCGCGAAATCGATCGCCTGATAGTAGCAGACCTCGAAATGCAGGAACGGGTGGTCCTCGAGGCAGCCCCAGTTGCGCCCGTAGAGGGCCGTGTCGCCGATGAAGTTGATCGCCCCGGCGATCGGCCGCCCGCCCTGCGAGGCGATGACGAGCAGGATGCGTTCGGCCATCCTTTCGCCGATCAGCGAGAAGAAGCGCCGGTTGAGATAGGGCCGGCCCCATTTGCGGGCGCCGGTGTCCTGGTAGAACGCGTAGAAGGCGTCCCAATCGGCCTCCGTGATGTCGGCGCCGGTCCGGTGCGCGATGGTGATGCCGGAGGCCAGGGCGTCGCGCCGCTCGCGCTTGATCGCCTTGCGCTTGCGCGAGGCCAGCGCCGAGAGGAAGTCGTCGAAGGTCGCGTAGCCCTCGTTGAGCCAGTGGAACTGCTGGTCGAGGCGCGGCAGCATGCCCAGAGCTTCGGCCTGTTCCGATTCGCGCGCGCGCAGGAAGGTGGCGTGGACCGAGGAGGCCTGCGTCTCCTCGCGCAGGGCCCGCAGGCCCGCGACGATGGCGGCGGCGGCGGTGTCGGGGTCCTCGCCCGGCGCGATCAGGAAGCGCGGGCCGGTCACGGGGGTGAAGGGCACGCTGACCTGGAGCTTGGGATAGTAGCTGCCCCCGGCCCGCTGGTAGGCGTCGGCCCAGCCGTGGTCGAACACGTATTCGCCCTGGCTGTGGGATTTCAGATAGCAGGGCGCCGCGCCGACGAGGCGGCCGTCGCGCTCGACGCGCACATGCAGCGGCAGCCAGCCGGTGCGGCGGGAGACGCAGCCCGATTCCTCCAACGCCGAGAGGAAGGCGTGGGAGACGAACGGGTTGAAGGTCTCGTCACCGGCCGAGAGGGTCTCGGGGGAGGTGGCACAGGCGTCCCACTCGGCGGCGTCGAACCGGGCAAGACCCGGCACGGCCCGCACGTGCAGGGCGGGCTCTGAGCCGGTCGCCGTCGCGGGGGATGTCATGGCCGCCAACCTAGCGCCGCGGCGGCGCGGCGCAACGGGACATATGGTCGGTCCGGTTCCGGCGCGGCTTCCTGTGAGGCACGGTGCGGCACACCTTGATCCGCGACCCCTGCGCGCCTCAGATCGGCGCATGTGCGGACGCTTCTTCATCGGCCAGCCCCCGGAGGTCTATCGCGCGGCCTACGGCTATCCGGAGACGCCGAATTTTCCCGGCCGCTTCAACGTCGCCCCGACTCAGCCCGTGCCGGTGGTCCTGGCCGAGCGCGGTGCCCGGCATTTCCGGCTCATGCGCTGGGGGCTGTGGCCGTCCTGGCTCAAGGATCCCAACGGTTTTCCGGTGCTGTTCAACGCCCGCATCGAATCCGCGGGCGAGAAGCCGGCCTTCCGCGGCGCGCTGCGCTATCGCCGCTGCGTCTTCCTCGCCGACGGCTTCTACGAGTGGCGCCGGGAGGGCACCGGCCGGCAGGCGCTCAAGCAGCCCTTCGCCGTGCGCCGGGCCGACGGGGCGCCGATGGCGCTCGCCGGCTTGTGGGAGCCCTGGCTCGGAGCCGACGGCTCGGAGGTCGATACGGCGGCCATCGTCACCTGCTCGGCCAACGGGACCCTGAGCGCGATCCACGAGCGCATGCCCGCGATCCTCGCGCCCGGGACGGTCGATGCCTGGCTCGACCCCGCGATCGACGCCGCCGAGGCGGCCCGCCTCTGCCGGCCCTGCCCCGACGAATGGCTGCGGCTCGACCCCGTGGACGAGCGCGTCAACAGCACCCGCCACGACGACCCGGCGCTGATCGAGCCGGTCGGGCGAGGCCGCGCGGCGCCGGCCGGCCCGGCGGCGGCCGTTCAGGGCGAGCTGTTCTGAGCCGGCACCCCACCCCCACGCGCTTCGCGGTCCCGCTTCGTGCTATCGGAGCCGTCGCGGACGAGGGGACGGCATGCAGGGCATCGCGGGGACGGGAGCGGCGGAGGAACCGGCCGGTCAGGCCGCGGCGCCGACCGGCCTGACCGAGGACGACCTCGTCCTCTCCTGCGATGCCTCGCTCCTCTACGGCGAGGGCGGGTTTCCCGGCGATGCGGGCCTGCTCGCGCGCCTGACGGGGCGGGTCGCGGCCCGGACCCGCGTCCTCGGCACGGTGTTCCCCGGCTGCCCCGCCCGCGATCCCGGCACGCCGCGCCTGCATGGCGGTGCCGCGGATTTCCGCGAGGCGCAGCGGGCGCGGCTCGCCGCGCGCTTCCCGCCGGTGCCGCCGACGCTGCTGCTGGAATCCCGTGACATCCGGCTCGCGGGCAACGCTCTGTTCACCCTCGAAGAGGGGCGGAAGCGGGTGCTGTTCGAGACCACCCGCCCGCAGGAGCGCCACGTCGCCCCGGGGCCGGGGCCGGTCGCGGACCCCTGCGACGAGTGCATCGGGGCGGACGGGCTGACCTTCCTCCTCAACGCGGGCAGCTCGTTCAATTACGGCCACTGGCTCATCGACGACGTGCCGCGCCTGCGCGCCGTGGCGATGCTGCGGGCGCGCCATCCCGGCCTGCCGATCACGGTCGCCCTCGTCGCCTACGTGCCGCATATCGACGTCGCGCGGGCGCGCTCGGTCAAGCTGGTGCTCGGCACCATGCCCGGCCTCACCCTGCGCCTCCTCGATTGGACGAAGAGCTACCATTTCGCCCGGCTCCACCACGCCACGCCCTCGGCCCTGCCCTGCGAGCGCAAGTCGCCGGATTCCCTGCGCTTCCTACGCCGGCAGGGCCGCCGCCGCACGCTGCTGCCGCGCCTGTGGCAGCGATGGCGGGGCCTCGGGCAGCCCCCTGGGCGACGCCTGTTCGTCGACCGGCACCCGGGTCGCGGCCGGGCGCTCGTCTCGCGGGACGGCGTGCTCGCGCTGCTGGCCCGCCACGGCTTCACGGTGATCGACCCCGAATCGCTGAGCCCGCGCCAGCAGGCGATCCGCTTCGCCGAAGCCGAGATCGTCGTCGGCATCGCCGGGGCCGGCATGGCCAACACCGTGTTCTGCGCCCCGGGCACCCCGGTGATCCACCTCGTGCCGGAGGGCTGGGAGGATCCGTTCTACTGGGAGATCGCGGTCGCCAACGGGCTCGCCTACCACGCGGTGTACGGCCCGCGGGTGCCGTCCGAGTCGCCGGAATTCCTGCAGGATTTCGCGATCGATCCGGCCGATCTCGCGGCGGCCCTGGCGGAGGCGGGGGATCCGGGCGCCCGCCGGGCACCGGCCTAAGATCGAAATCCAATCAGTTTGGCCATGCGGGAACGGGGGGCGCTTTACGACCCATCTGAGACCTTGAGGGATGTCCGCTTCTCACCCGTCCGATCTAGCGGAGGCGGACGACCAAGACGGATGGATGGAAGAGAGAGAGAGCCCGCCTTCAGCCGGGAACAATCTAAAATTCACCAACTACTGTATATAATGATCGCAGCTGCACGCTTAAACAAACTTCAAATGCGTTAATGTATCGCCTGGTCGACAGGGAGATTCCCGATATGTTTGGTCGAAGGAGAAAAGTGGGCGCAGATGACGAGGGCGGACGGTTTATTGCCAAGCTTCTAAGTCATGAGTTCGAAACTGAACGGATGAAGGAAGCTGCTCGCTCCAGCCAGCGAAGTGTCGCAATCCTGAAGCCGCAAATTCCTATAGGAGTGGGACAATCAATAGGTTGGTTCGGAGGTAATGCCGCCCTGCCGCTTGGCATGGCTTGGCCCGAGCAAGATGGACAAAAGCTACTGTTCGTCGGGCAAATCAACCTTTCCGCGCTCCCGCAAGATCTTTGGTCAGGAGTGGGTCCGCGCGTGGGATGGCTGGGGATATTTCTACCGGCGCACTGGCCTCCAAATCCAACTATAATTCATTTCGATGGTCCTCTCGCCGAAGCTATTGCTCCGGCACCAAACAGCGCTGATTGGACGCGCATCTACAACTTCGAGGAACCAAGGTCGTTTGCACTTCCAAAATGGCCGCTGATAGCGGAAGTCCGTCCGGGAAATGATCTTCACGGACACGATGTCTCTGGGTTGAATAAAGAGCCGCAGCAACGCACATTGCTCGATCCCGCCTATCATCCCTTTAACCGCGAGACAGTATTGTTGCTCTGTACCGCGCTCTCTGATGCGGTGGCCCAACTGGCGCGACGAATTGTTAGCTTCCCAGCCATGAATAATCTGCGTCCAGCAGATGCTGCATTGTTTGAACGGAAACAGTCCGTTGTGCTCGACACCTTCGTCCGTTTTTACAAAATCGAAGCCCGCATGCTCTCATTGAAAACAATCGATGCTGCCGAGATCGCTGGGTTCATAAATGAACTCGCGGAACTTGACGCCTATGACCTTCAGAATCTCCGCACAGACGATGATGGCTATAGCGATTTGGTCCTGCGCGACACAAAGCTACTTGATTGGCAACCCAGTAATTCGGAACTGCGGCACTGGTGGAATCGGTATCACGTAGATCTCACGAACCATGCCATCAAAGCTTACACATCAGACTCCACCGTGCTTCCAGCGCTCCTACGCGAACGCTTTGAGGCTGATTGGCAAAGCCAAACACAGGACGGCCTCGCCGCGATGGGCCACGCTCCTGTTGGGCATATCTACACTCCGCACGGACCCGATAGCTCGAACGAGGTTCTTCTAGAAATTCATACAAGTAAAATTGCCGGACTTATTTGGGCAGACTGCTATTCACTCGTACTTATTATCGATCGCAACGCGCTCCATCGTGGAGATTTCAGCAAAGTAACATTCGACATTACTAACTGAGCTCAACTGATATTGCCGCTGCACTCGCACAATCGGCAAGCTTCAGGAGTATAATAGAAAAATTTCAGATGAATAACTTAGAGCGTCTAACAGAATGTCACCAATCGTTGAATTGTGCGTTGGCTTGGCATGGCTCGACCTCTGCTCGCCGACGATCTTTGGACCGAGATTGGCCTGCTCCTGCCGCCACCTCGGCCGCGCCAGAAGGGCGGGACGGCCTGCGATCGACAATCGGGCTGCGCTGACCGGCACGACAGCCCGCAGATGACGCCGACCCTCGATGCCATCCCGCCGCTGCGCACGGGTCGGCGCGGCCGACCGCGCCGACGCCCCAGCAAGCTGCACGCTGACGAGGCCAAGGCGCGGCGCCAGGAGTGCCGGGCGCGCGGAATCGTCCCGCGCATCGCCCGTAAGGGAATCGAGAGCCGCGAAAAACTCGGTCGCTACCGCTGGGTCGTTCAGACGGTTCTGTTAGACGCTCTTAGTTTGATAGCGGAACGTCCGCTTCGCGGCGAAAGACCAAAGTCCGGCGGCTATCCAAGCGGACTTTCGAACGGTCGAGCGGACTGGAGTTGCCCCCCCCCGGCTGAGCGCTCAGCGCAGCCGGCCGCGGGGCTTGCGCGCGTCCTTGCGAAAAATGCCGACCAATTCGACATGGCCCGACCAGGCGAATTGATCGACCGGCGTCACCCGCTCCAGCCGGTAGCCGCCGCCGATCAGCACGGCGGCGTCGCGGGCGAAGGTGCCGGCGTCGCAGGCGACGCCGACGACGAGCGGCACCTTCGATTCGGCGATCCGCTTCGCCTGCGCCTCCGCCCCGGCCCGCGGCGGATCGAACACGATGGCGTCGAGGCGGTCGAGCTCCGGCCCGAGCAGGGGGCGGCGGAACAGGTCGCGGGCCTCCGCCGTGATCTGCGACAGGCCCGCCCCGGCCCGGTAGGCGCGGATGAGGGCCTGGATCGAGGCCGCCTCGCCCTCGGCCGCGTGGACCTCCCGCCCGCTCGCCGCGAGCGCCAGGGCGAAGGGGCCGCTGCCGCAGAACAGGTCGGCGACGCGCTTGGCCTTGCCCATCGGGGCGAGGCTCAGGGCGGTGAGCGCCGCCTCGCCCGCCGCCGTCGCCTGGAGGAAGCCGCCGGGCGGAGGCACCCGCCGGGCGGGGCCCTCGCCGAGAGCGGGCAGGCGGCGTTCCACCACCACGTCGCCATGGAGGGACAGGCGGGCGAGATCGAGCTCGGCCGCGAGGCGGGTGAGGACACCGCGCACGCCCTCGCTCACCGGCCCGTGGCCACGGATGTCCACGTCGAGCCCCGCCCCCGTGGCCGTGGCGGCCATGTCGAGGGGCTTGCGCCCGTGGCCGAGGGGCGCGGCCAGCGCTTCGGCCACGGCGGGCGCCCGGTGCAGGCCCGGCACGGTGATCGGGCAATGGTCGAGGGGCACCAGCGCGTGGCTGCGGGCCGCCATCAGCCCGGCGCGCGCCCGTCCCTCGATCTCGCGGACATGCAGGACGATCCGGCGCCGGCCCTCGCCATGGGCGTCGAGGAGGGGCGCCACCTCGGTCTCGATCCGTGCCTGGGCCAGCGCCCCGGTGACGATGCCGCGCTTCCACGCCGCGTAGGGCTCGGGGGCGAGATGCTGCACGGCGCAGCCGCCGCAGGCCGCATAATAGGGGCAGAACGGGTCGATCCGGTCGGGCGAGGGCGTCTCGACCGCGACGAGGACGGCGTGCCGGGCCTCGCGGCGCACCCGCACCCGCTCGCCGGGCAGGGCGCCGGGCACAAGCAGGCCGTCCTCGGCGATTCCGTCGCCGCGGGCACCGAGCCGGGCGATCGTCAGGGTCTCTTCCGTCTCAGACATCACGCGGTCGCCGGGCGCCTATGAGAAATTCGCGGTTGCCGTCCCCGCCCTCGACCGGGGAGGGGATCAGGCCGAGGATCGTGAAACCGAGATCGGTGAGGGTGGTTCGCACCGCCTCGCAGACCTCCGCATGCACGCTCGCGTCGCGCACGATGCCGCCGCGCCCGACCCGTTCGCGCCCGGCCTCGAATTGCGGCTTGATCAGCGCCACCAGCGCCGCCGCGCCGGTCAGGAGGCCGGTCACGGGCGGCAGGACAAGGCGCAGGCCGATGAAGCTCACGTCGATGACGGCGAGAAGCGGGGCGGGGTCCAGCGCGTCCGCCGCCAGCGCCCGGATATCGGTTCCCTCGCGCAGGCTCACCCGCGGATCGCCGCGCAGGGCGGCGTCGAACTGGTCGCGCCCGACATCGACCGCATGGATATGGGCCGCGCCGCGGCGCAGCAGCACGTCGGTGAAGCCGCCGGTGGAGGCGCCGACATCGAGGCAGGGCAGGCCGGCGGGGTCGATCCCGAACGCGTCGAGGGCGGCGGCGAGCTTGAGGCCGCCGCGGGAGACGTAGGGGTGGGCAGGAGCGGCCTCGATCCGCGCGCCCTCGCCGATCGGGGCGGAGGGGCGCGTCACCGGGCAGCCGTCGACGAAGACGAGGCCCGCCTCGATCGCGGCCCGCGCCTGCGCCCGGCTGCGGAAATGGCCGCGCTCCACCAGCACCCGATCGGCGCGGAGACGTTCGCCCGTCATCGTCGTCCTCTCGCGGCCCCGCAGTTTCGTGATGGGCGGATCGTCAGGGCGGTTGTCGGCGCGCCCCTGTCGCTCGGGCCCGGCCGCCTTACCTTGGAACGGGCCGATCACGCGGTGCGGCCCGCCGCCCGCATCGGGGCCGGATAATCCGGTTCCCCCGAGGTCACAAGCGGTCGCGCCGCGTGCGCCGGCCGACGGGAGGCTCCGATACGCTCGGATCGGCGTCTCTCCATCGTTATCGTACGCGCTTTCTTCCGCCAAACCGGCGGCCCCATCGTGGGAAAGCGCTCCAGGGAGACGAACGACCCATGCGAGGTAAGATGAGCGGTCCCAAGACGTGTGCCACCGCGCGGGCCAGCCGGCGGATCCCGCTGGCCGCCTCCGTGCTCGCGGCCCTGTGCGTGCCCGCCCTCGCGCAGGCACCCAAGGAAGCCCCGAAGGAGGCTCCGAAGGATGCCCCCAAGGAGGAGGCCTCCGCCCCGCAGACCTACCAGAGCGCGATCACCAACGGCAAGGGCGAGACCATCGGCAAGATCATGATCCGCGACGGGGCGAATTCCCTCGTCATGCGCGTGATGGTCCAGGCCGGCGGCCTGCCTCCGGGCTGGCACGGCATCCATTTCCACGCGGTCGGCGATTGCTCGGACACGGAGAAGTTCGAGAAGTCGAAGGCCCACGTGAACCACGACCAGAGCAAGCACGGCCTGCTCAACCCGGACGGTCCGGACGAGGGCGATCTGCCCAACGTCTACGCCGCCGCCGACGGCTCGGTGAACGCGGAAGTGTCGAGCGAGACCCCGCTGACCGGCGAGGGCGGCCTGCGCGACGGCGACGGGTCGGCGCTGATCGTCCATGCCAACGAGGACGACCACACCACCCAGCCGATCGGCGGCGCGGGTCCGCGCATCGCCTGCGCGGTGATCAAGTAAGGGGATCGACGCCGTCCCTCCCCCTTCCGATCTCGGGCTTTCTCAAGTCGGGCTCGCCCGACTTGGGTGGGGGAGGGTTCGCGGCGCGGCTCAGCGCTTGAGCGTCACGACCGTGCTCTCGCGGGGCGCCGCAACCTCGCCCGTCGGCAAGGCGGCGCGGACGGCCTTGAGGATGCCCTCGGCGTCGAGGCCGGCCTCGGCGTACATCTTCTCCGGCTTGTCGTGGTCCTGGTAGCTGTCCGACCCGCCGACCGAGCCCTCCTCCACCGTCACCAGAACCTCGTGGCTGCCCGCCAGATCGACCACCAGCTCCGCGTCCAGCGGCTTGGCGAACCGCGCATCCGCCACCGTCACCGCCACGCCTTCCGCCTCCAGCGCGTCGGCCGCCTTCAGCGCCTCCGACAGGCGCGTGCCCAGCGACAGAAGCGCCACCCGCGCCCCCTCCGGACGCCGCACCACCCGGCCCCGGCCGATCGCCAGAACCTCGCCCCGCTCCGGCAGCTCGACCCCGACGCCCTCGCCGCGCGGGTAGCGCAGGGCGATCGGGCCGCTATCGTGGGCATGCGCCGTCGCCACCATGTGCACCAGCTCGGCCTCGTCGGAGGCCGCCATCACCGTCATGTTCGGCAGGCGCGGGCATCCACCTGATCATGGCGACGCAGCGTCCGAGCGTGGACGTGATCACCGGCACGATCAAGGCGAACTTCCCGACCCGGATCTCCTTCCAGGTGACGAGCAAGATCGATAGCCGCACGATCCTGGGCGAGATGGGCGCGGAGCAGCTGCTGGGCCAGGGCGACATGCTGTTCATGGCCGGCGGTGGGCGCACGACCCGCGTGCACGGGCC
>NZ_JAPRBT010000001.1:3320868-3661673 GCF_043352485.1 Methylorubrum sp. POS3 | reverse complement strand
TGGGCGCGGAGCAGCTGCTGGGCCAGGGCGACATGCTGTTCATGGCCGGCGGTGGGCGCACGACCCGCGTGCACGGGCCATTCTGCTCGGACAGCGAAGTCGAGACGGTGGTGGCGCATCTGAAGCGCCAGGGCCGGCCCTCCTACCTCGAGGCCGTCACCGCCGATGACGGCTCGTCCGACCAGCCGGAGAAGCCCGCCAAGGGCTCGAAGGCGGCCAAGGTCGAGAAGGACGATTTCGCCGAAGTCGAGGAGGCCGAGGCTCCGGTCTTCGACATCAGCGCCTTCGCGGCGAGCGCGGGGGCCGAGGGTGGCGAACTCTACGAGCAGGCCATCGCCGTGGTCCTGCGCGACCGCAAGGCCTCGACGAGCTACATCCAGCGCCGCCTCCAGATCGGCTACAACCGCGCCGCTTCGATCATGGAGCGGATGGAGATCGAGGGGATCGTCGGGCCGGCCAACCATGCGGGCAAGCGCGAGATCCTGGTCGAGGGCCTCGCCGGGGCGCCGTCCGGCGGCTACGACGACGAGTGACATCCGACAGCCCGCCCCGGTCCGACGGTATCGGATCGGGGCGGGCTCCCGGTCTTTGACGGGCCGCGCATTCCCTCGACGCACCGGTCCCGCTTCGTCGGAATGCGCGCCTGAACCCGGCCCCCGTCGCATATTCGCCACAGGGGCCGGCTCTATCGCAGATCAGGATTTTCTGAGGCGCCGCCACGCCGACGCCTCCGCACCGGGACGGCCCACACCGCGCGCGCCCGCAGCTTTCGGAGATGCCCACACGATGACTGGCCGACGCTTCCGCCCCGCCGCCGGTCCGCTGCTCGTGATGGCTGCTCTGGCGCTTCCGCCGCAGCCGGCCCACGCGCAGGTCTCGTCCTTCCTCGACGGCCTGTTCGGCCGCAAGGAGGAGCCGCCGGCCCCGCCCGCAGCCCCCGCACCCGAGCCGGAGCCCGCTCCCGCGGCGCCGGCCAAGAAAGCGGACAAGGCGGCCAAGCCCGCCAAGGACACCGCAAAGGACAAGGCGGCGACGACCGACAAGGCCCAGGAGAAGACCGGCAGCATCAAGGCGACGGCGACCAAGCCCGGCGCGCCCGCGGCGGCGACGGCGCCCGCCGGCACCCGCGTCGCGGCGGTCGGCGCGCCGAATCTCGGTGCCAGCCTGCAGGACGCCGACCCGGCCCAGATCGTGGCCGGGGCCAACGCCTACTTCAACAGCTTCCAGACGCTGACCGGCTCGTTCATCCAGATCGGCGCCGACGGGCGGCGCATCGGCGGCAAGCTCTCCCTGGTCAAGCCCGGGCGCCTGCGCTTCGAGTACGATCAGCCCTCGCCGCTCGAAGTGGTGGCCGACGGCACGTCGGTCGCGGTGCGCGATCGCAAGCTCAACACCCAGGATCTCTACTTCATCTCGCAGACGCCGCTGAAATTCCTGCTGCGCGAGAAGATGGACCTCGCCCGCGACCTCACGGTCACGGAGGTGACGAACGATCCGGGCGGCGTGCGGATCGCGCTGGAGGACCGCTCGACGCTCGGCGGCACCTCGAAGATCCAGCTCTATTTCGACGCCGAGATGAAGACCCTGTCGCAGTGGCGGATCACCGATCCGCAGGGCTACCTCACCACGGTGCAGCTTTCCAATCTGCAGAAGGGCAAATCGGTCGATCCGTCCTTGTTCTTCATCAATTACGGCCGTTCCGAAGACAAGGCGATCCAGCGTCAGATCCAGGGGCAGAATCCCTGACGATTCTGGGGCGGCCGTGGCATTGGCCGCTCATAGCATGTGCTGTCTTCTATTCGGGATGTCACATAGGTTGGTTTAAAGCGCTTGCCCGCGTGCCGAAAACTTCGGATGGCGTCGCTCTCTGCTGAGTTGAGGCGCAGGACTTAACACTCCATTCGCATCTTGGCCGCCCAATGGGGTCGCCGCCCCTTCAGGCGGCCTCATCGAGATGCGATCTGGCCGCATGCCCGCTTCCTCCGCCGCGACGATTCCCGCCCTCGGTCCGTTCGAGGCGGCCCTGGCCGAGATGGCCACCCCCCTGCTCCTGCTCGACGCGGGCGGGACCGTCACCTTCGCCAATGATCACGCCGCAATCCTGTTCGCGGGCGCCGTCACGGTGGGTTCCAGCCTCGCCACTCTGCTCGCCGCGCCCGAGGAGGGGACGGATCGCGGTGCCGAACGGCTGGGGCGGAGCGCCTTGACCGAGGCCCTGACCACCCGTCGTCCGACCCGCGAGCGACTCGCTCTCGAAGGCGGGCGCCTCGTCGAGGCGGCGCTCGCTCCCCTCTCCACCGGCGGCTTCGCCCTCACCTTCGACGACGTCACCGAGCATCTGCGCAGCGCGGCCCTGGCCCGGCTGGAGCCGCTCACCGGTCTGTGCAACCGCGTCGAGCTGCACGACCGCCTGAGCGCCGCGGTCGCGGCGGCCGAGGAGGCCGGCGCGCCGCTGGCCGTGCTGATGCTCGATCTCGATCGGTTCAAGGCGGTCAACGACACCCTCGGCCATCCGGTCGGTGACGCGCTCCTGCGCAAGGTCGCCGAGCGCCTGCGCAACGCCGCCCGCCGGGACGACGTGATCGCCCGCCTCGGCGGCGACGAATTCGCTATCCTGCAGGTCGGTCAGGTCGGGGCCGACCAGCCGCTGGCGGCCGAGGCCCTGGCCAACCGCCTCGTCGATCTCGTCGGGCGCACCTACGTCCTCGACGGTCAGATGCTCAATGTCGGCGTCAGCGTCGGCATCGCCCTGTTTCCCGACGACGGACGCCTGCCCGACGACCTTCTGAAGCATGCCGACCTCGCTCTCTACCGCGCCAAGGCGGACGGGCGCGGCACCTACCGCTTCTTCGAGCCGGCGATGAACGCGGCGGTGCAGGCGCGCCGCAGCCTGGAGATCGACCTGCGCCGGGCGCTCGCCCTCAAGCAATTCACACTCGTCTTCCAGCCGCAGATCCGGCTGGAGACCGGCGAGGTCTCGGGCTTCGAGGCGCTGCTGCGCTGGCACCATCCGGAGCGGGGACTGATTTCGCCCGCCACCTTCATTCCGCTCGCCGAGGAGATCGGCGTCATCGTCGGCATCGGCGAATGGGCTCTGCGCACCGCCTGCCGCGAGGCGGCACGCTGGGCGCAGCCGGCCTCGATCGCCGTCAACCTGTCCCCGATCCAGTTCCGTGGCGGCAAGCTCGTCGAGACGGTGACGCTGGTGCTCGCCCAGACCGGCCTCGACCCCGCCCGCCTCGAACTGGAGATCACCGAGGGCGCCCTCCTCGACGACACGGACGGCGTGCTGACCGTGCTGAACGGCCTGCGCCGTCTCGGCGTGCGGATCTCGATGGACGATTTCGGCACCGGCTACTCGTCGCTCAGCTATCTGCAGAAATTTCCCTTCGACAAGATCAAGATCGACCAGTCCTTCGTGCGCGGCATGGCGGGCAGCGCCGAGTGCGGCGCGATCGTGCGGGCCATCGCCCGGCTGGGCGCCAGCCTCGGCATGCGCACCACCGCCGAGGGCGTCGAGACCGCCGACCAGCTCGACGCGATCCGGGCGGAGGGCTGCACCGAAGTCCAGGGCTACCTCACCGGCCGGCCGATGCCGGCCTCCGAGGCGTTCGCCCTGCTCGGCGCGGGCGCGCACGTTTCCGATCCCCCCGTTTCCGACGTCGTTCCCGCCGAGGCCCTCGTCCCTGCTGCCTGATTCCGCCCCTCCGCCGATCCGATCCCGAGCTTCGAGCCCACCATGACCGACGATCTGCGCCGCCTCGTCTATTACAGCCGCAACCGCACCTCCGGTGCGTCCGGGGCGATGGACGGCACGATCCGTTCCATCCTCGCCGCGAGCCGGGTCAACAATGCCCGCGTCGGCGTCACGGGCGCGCTGATGTTCAATGCCGGCTGCTTCGCCCAGGTGCTGGAAGGACCGAGTGCGGCGGTGGAGGCCACCTTCGAGCGCATCCAGCAGGACGAGCGCCACGGCGAGGTCTCGCTCCTGGCCTACGACGCCGTCGAGGCGCGCCTCTTCACCGAGTGGTCGATGGCCTATGTCGGCGCGTCGAAGGCCGATGCCGACCGCTACGGCGACGTCGCCGATGCCAGTGGCTTCGATCTGTCCCGCATGACCGGCGACCGGCTCTGCGCCGTGCTCCACCGCCTCGCCCTGGACGAGGAGGCGGCCGCGGCCTGACCGCGACGGTTCCGGATTCGCCCGGGGTCGGCTATCGGAGCGGCTCCGATCCGCTCCTCAGGCAGTCCCCGTGCGCCTCACCGTCACGACCTGGAACATCAACTCGGTGCGGCTGCGCATCGAGTCCGTGCTGCGATTCCTCAAAACGGTGCAGCCCGACGTCCTGTGCCTCCAGGAGACGAAGTGTCCGGACGAGCTGTTCCCGCTCAAGGCGTTCGAGGGCAGCGGCTACGAGAACATCGTGTTCGCCGGCCAGAAGGGCTATAACGGCGTCGCCATCCTCTCGCGCTTTCCCCTGCTGACCCGCGACGTGATGAGCTTCTGCGGCAAGCCGGATGCGCGCCACATCTGTGCGGCGCTCGGCCCCGCGGCGGGACCGGCGGCGGGGATCGTGCTGCACGATTTCTACGTGCCCGCCGGGGGCGACGTCCCCCATCGCGACCTGAACCCGAAATTCGCGCACAAGCTCGACTTCCTGCAGGAGCTGCGCGCCTGGGGCGGGCGCCGGGTGTCCGGCCCCGCGATCCTGGTCGGCGACCTCAACGTCGCGCCGCTGGAGCACGACGTGTGGTCGCACAAGCAGCTCCTCGACGTGGTGAGCCACACCCCCGTCGAGACCGAGGCGCTGGAGACCCTGCGGGGCGAGGCCGGCTGGATCGATGCCGCCCGCCTCCTCACGCCGGAGCCGGAGAAGATCTACACGTGGTGGAGCTACCGCTCCCCCGATTGGGCCGCGGCCAACAAGGGCCGGCGCCTCGACCATGCCTGGGTCTCCCCCGATCTCGCTGGCACGGTGCGCCAAGTCGAGGTGTTTCGCGAGGCCAGGGGCTGGGACAAGCCCTCCGACCATGCGCCGGTGACGCTGACGCTCGCATTGTGACGGGGAACGCGGGGGGCCTCTCCGGCATTGGACCTGCAACCGAACAATCCGAACGGAGACAAGCCCCGCATGCGTGGCATCCTGCGCCAGATCCTCGTCGTCTTCCTGCTGCCCAAGGCCATCGCCTGGGTTCGCCGCCGCTACGGCGGGGGCCGCCATGCGGCAGGCCCGCATCACCGCTCCTACTGAGTGTCTCCGGCCCGGATCCCGCGATCCGGGCCGTTTCGATTCCGGCTCCGGCCGTAGCCGAACCAGATCGCCAGCCCCACGGCCAGCCAGCCCGCGAGCCGCAGCCACGTGTCGCCCGGCAGGCTCGCCATCAGGGCGAGGCAAGCGACCATTCCCAGCACGGGCACGATCGCACCGCCCGGCACCCGGAACGGCCGCGGGCGTTCCGGTTCGGTGCGGCGCAGGATCAGGACGCTGGCACAGACCAGCATGAAGGCCAGCAGCGTGCCGATGCTGACGAGTTCGCCGAGCACGTCGATCGGCACCAGCGCCGCGACCAGCGCGGTGGCGAGCCCGATCAATCCCTGTGACGCCCAAGGCGTCCGCCAGCGCGGATGCACGCGGGCAAACAGGTCGGGCAGCATGCGGTCGCGGGCCATGGCGTAGAAGATGCGGGCCTGCCCGTAGAGGGCGGTGAGCGTGGCGGTGGTCAGCCCCAGCAAGGCCCCGACCTTGATGGCGAGCGCGAAGCCGGTGAGTCCGGTGGCGTCGATCGCCTTGGCGATCGGATCCGGCACCGCGAGCTCCCGGTAGGGCACGAGGCCGGTCAGCACGCCCGCGACCGCGATGTAGAGCAGGCTCGTGACGACGAGCGCGCCGATGATGCCGATGGGCGCGTCGCGCTGCGGATTGCGGGTCTCGCCCGCGGCCGTGGCGATGGTCTCGAAGCCGACATAGGCGAAGAACACCACGCCGGCCCCCCGGAACACCCCGCTCCAGCCGAAGGCGCCGAACGCGCCCTCGTTCGGCGGCACCAGCGGCGACCAGAGTTCGGGCCGCAGATGCGCTGCGCCGATCCCGACGAAGGCCAGGATGATCGCCACCTTGAGGGCGACCAGGGCCGCGTTGACCCGCGACGCACCGCGGTTGCCCGCGATCAGGAGCGCGGTGAGGGCCAGCACGATGCCCGCCGCGGGCAGGTTCACGATCCCGCCCTCCCCCGGCGCGGCGGCGAGCGCCGCCGGCAGGTTCAGGCCCGCATCCGCCATCAGGCTCTGGGCGTAGCCCGACCAGCCGACCGCGACGGTGGCGGCGGCCAGCGCGAATTCGAGCACGAGGTCCCAGCCGACGATCCAGGCCGGCAGCGCCCCGAAGGTCGCCCGCGCGTAGGAATAGCTCGACCCTGCCACCGGCATCATCGCGGCCAGTTCCGCGTAGCACAGGCCCACGAGCCCGCTGGCGATGCCGCCGAGCACGAAGGACAGCATCAGGCCGGGCCCGGCGTAATGGGCCGCCGCCGTCCCGGTCAGCACGAAGATGCCGGCGCCCACGGTCGCACCGACGCCGATGCAGACGAGGCCGAAGGCGGTGAGATTGCGGGCGAGGTCCGGCTCGTCGGGCCGCGCCGCGGCGAGATCGGAGATGCGCGCGGGCGCGGGCGCGGTGGTGGGGGTGTCGGCCATACGGTCCGTCTGTTCCGCCTCGATGTCCCGCCTCACCAAGCAAATTCCGCGACAGGGCGCATCGGCCATGGCCGGAACGCCGGACGCCTCTGGTGCTTCCCACGGTTTCGTGTATGGTCCGCCCCGCCTCGACCCGGCTGACGGGCGGGGCTTGTGCCGCTTGCGGCTGACCGTGCTGGACGACATCCCGGCACCGGCCCGACCGCGAGCTTCGAGCGCCTGAGTCCGTTGCGGGCGGCGTTCCCGACCAAATCCCACCTGAAAGGCAAGCCGATGTCGATCACGGCCGAGCGCAAGACCGCGCTCATCAAGGAATACGCCCAGGGCGGCAAGGACACCGGTTCGCCGGAGGTCCAGATCGCGCTGCTCACCGAGCGGATCACCAACCTGACCGCCCACTTCAAGACCCACGGCAAGGACAACCATTCCCGCCGCGGCCTCCTGAAGCTGGTCTCGCAGCGCCGCTCGCTGCTCGACTACCTCAAGCGCAAGGAAGAGGGCCGCTACCGCTCCCTCATCGAGCGCCTCGGCATCCGCCGCTAAGAGGTTCGACCCACACCGCGCGGCCCGATCGGGCCGCGTTTCACTATGGGACCGTCCGGGCATGGGGCTCGGCCGGTCCGCAAGGGCGGCTTCGAGGCGCGAGGCGCCAGGGCAGGATCGCCGGACGCTTTTTCTTTCGAGAAGAAGCGTCTCGCCGTCTTGCCACTGGCGGCGCCGGGCCGAGCCCCGCACGCATGAAGGCAGAAGCAACCATGTTCGACGTACAACGCGAAGAGCTGATCTGGGGCGACCGCAAGCTCGTCCTCGAGACCGGCAAGACCGCCCGGCAGGCCGATGGCGCCGTGGTCGCCACCTACGGCGAGACCACCGTGCTGGCGACCGTGGTCGCCGCCAAGGAGCCCAAGGCCGGCATTGATTTCATGCCGCTCACCGTGAACTACCAGGAGCGCGCCTACGCCGCCGGCCGCATCCCGGGCGGCTACTTCAAGCGCGAGGGCCGTCCCTCCGAGAAGGAGACCCTGGTCTCCCGCCTGATCGACCGCCCGATCCGTCCCCTCTTCGTCGAGGGCTGGCGCAACGACACCCAGGTCGTCGTCACCGTCCTCTCGCACGATCTCGAGAACGATCCGGACATCGTCTCGATGGTGGCGGCCTCCGCCGCCCTGACGCTGTCGGGCGTGCCGTTCACCGGCCCGATCGGCGCCGCCCGCGTCGGTTACCTCAACGGCGGCTACAAGCTGAACCCGCTGGTGACGGAAGTCGCCGAATCGACCCTCGATCTCGTCGTCGCCGGCACGCAGGACGCGGTGCTGATGGTCGAGTCCGAGGCCAAGGAACTGTCCGAGGACGTGATGCTCGGGGCCGTGATGTTCGGCCACAAGCACTTCCAGCCGGTGATCGAGGCGATCATCCGCCTCGCCGAGAAGGCCGCCAAGGAGCCGCGCGATTTCTCCCCGCCGGAGAACGCCGACGTCGAGAAGGCGGTGCTCGACATCGCCGAGACCGAGCTGCGCGACGCCTACAAGATCACGATCAAGCAGGACCGCTACAAGGCCGTCGACGCCGTGAAGGCGAAGGTGGTCGCCGCCCTCTGCCCGGCCGAGGGTGAGCAGAAGTTCTCCCCCGAGAAGGTCAAGGCCGCCTTCAAGGAAGCCCAATCGAAGGTGGTCCGCTGGAACATCCTCGACACCGGCTCGCGCATCGACGGCCGCGACGTGAAGACGGTCCGCTCGATCGTCTCGGAAGTCGGCGTGCTGCCCCGCGCCCACGGCTCGGCGATGTTCACCCGCGGCGAGACGCAGGCCCTGGTGGTCGCGACGCTGGGCACCGGCGAGGACGAGCAGTTCATCGACGCCCTGGAAGGGACCTACAAGGAGCGCTTCCTGCTCCACTACAACTTCCCTCCCTATTCCGTCGGTGAGACCGGCCGCATGGGCTCGCCCGGCCGCCGCGAGATCGGCCACGGCAAGCTCGCCTGGCGCGCGATCCGTCCGGTTCTGCCGCCGGCCCACGAGTTCCCGTACACGATCCGCGTCGTGTCCGAGATCACCGAGTCGAACGGCTCCTCCTCGATGGCCTCCGTCTGCGGCGGCTCGCTGTCGCTGATGGATGCGGGCGTGCCCCTGCGCCGCCCGGTCGCCGGCATCGCCATGGGCCTCATCCTCGAGGGTGAGCGCTTCGCGGTCCTGTCCGACATCCTCGGCGACGAGGATCACCTCGGCGACATGGACTTCAAGGTGGCCGGCACGGACGAGGGCATCACCTCGCTCCAGATGGACATCAAGATCGCCGGCATCACCGAGGAGATCATGAAGATCGCCCTCGCCCAGGCGAAGGACGGCCGCGCCCACATCCTCGGCGAGATGGCCAACGCCCTCACCGCGGCCCGTCCGGAGCTCGGCGAGTACGCGCCGCGCATCGAGACGATGCAGATCCCCACCGACAAGATCCGCGACGTGATCGGCACCGGCGGCAAGATCATCCGCGAGATCGTCGAGAAGACCGGCGCCAAGATCAACATCGAGGATACCGGCGTCGTGAAGATCGCCTCCTCCGACGGCAAGGCGATCAAGGCGGCCTATAACTGGATCCGCTCCATCGTCGCCGAGCCGGAGGCTGGCACGATCTACGACGGCACGATCGTCAAGATCATGGAGTTCGGCGCCTTCGTGAACTTCTTCGGCGCCAAGGACGGCCTCGTCCACATCTCCGAGCTGGCCCCCCAGCGGGTCGCCAAGGTCGGCGACGTGGTCAAGGAAGGCCAGAAGGTCAAAGTGAAGTTCCTCGGCGCCGACGAGCGCGGCAAGATCCGCCTGTCGATGAAGGTCGTCGACCAGGAGACCGGCGAGGACATCACCGAGAAGCTGAAGGCCGAGCGCGCGGAGCGCGGCGAGCCGGAGCGCGAGGAGCGGGGCGACCGGGGTGATCGCGGCGACCGCGGCCCCCGCCGCGACCGCGGCGAGCGCCGCCGCGAGGCGGGCGAGTAAGTCTCGCCCCCTCGGATTATCCGACGACATCGAAAGGCGCGGTTCCGAAAGGGGCCGCGCCTTTGTCGTTCGACCAGCTTCCCTGACTTACTGGGCATCCAGGCCAAGGGAGCGACGGAAGTCGTCGAAGTCCTTCGGTTTGAGTGGCGGAGGGGGTTCAGGTGGTGCCGGGACAGGCTCTGGTCGCTTCACGCCCGCCCACTCGTTGCAGTCGGAACAGGCATCGACGACCCAGTGCTCGCCTCGCCGGATCACCATAATGCCCGCGCTGCCGTCGCCGTCGAACACGATTGCCGGCCAAGCTGGACTGCCCCAAAGACCGTAGGAAAAGTCAGTGAATAGGACGGGCTCGCCGGCGTTTAGGATCAGTTCGGGGACCAAGCTTGTCGGCTCGGCACGGGCAATAATTGTCATGCAGCGGTCGCAATCCGTTGCAATGCGCAGGACTAGTGGCATTGACTCGATGAGATCGTCTGCCGCGTTTAACGTCTTCAGGTTAGAGACGGCGGCCTCGGCGTCGTCGGGCCTCAAAGCGCGAACCAGCGTCTCGGCACGGGCCCGAAAGCGATCGGGAAGCGATCGATTGAGATAACCGACGGTACTCTGGGCCAAGGCGGGCGGGCTCCCGACAAGGGCGAGAAGCAGACTCATCATACGCAGGACTCGACGGAGGACCCCGCGTGTCGGTTTCACTGTCATAACCGCTCCATGCCGCATCGGATGCAGAGAGCCATGAACGCACGGAGAGCGCGAGTCCGACGGGCCATCCAGCAACAGCTTCCGCAAAGGATCGCGCACCGGTACAAACCTCCCAACCCCTGCGGTGGACGGTGCCATGACCGACGAACTTGTGTTCTACACGGCGCCGATGTCCCGCGGCCGGATCGTGCGCTGGATGCTGGAGGAGGTGGGCGCTCCCTATCGCACCGAGCTCGTCGGCTTCGGTCCGGCGATGAAGGGCGAAGGCTATCGGGCGATCAATCCGATGGGGAAGGTGCCGGCGCTCCGCCACGGCGGGACGGTGGTGACCGAGTGTGCGGCGATCCTGGCCTATCTCGCCGATGCCTTTCCCGAGGCCGGGCTCGCGCCGGCGCCGACGACGTTGGCGCGGGGCGCCTATTACCGCTGGCTGTTCTTCTGCGCCGGCCCGGTCGAGGCGGCGACCACCAATACGGTGCTGGGCGTCACCGTGCCGGACGACCCGCGGATGCGCGGCATGGTCGGCTATGGCAGTCTGGACTCGGTGCTCGACACCCTCGAAGGCGCCGTGTCCGGCCGGGACTTCGTGGCGGGGGATCGCTTCAGCGCCGCCGACCTGTATCTCGCCGCCCATCTCGGCTGGGGCATGCAGTTCCGCACGATCCCGCGGCGCCCGGCCTTCGAAGCCTACGCCTCCCGCCACGCCGCCCGGCCCGCGGCCGTGCGGGCCCGGGAGATCGACGACGGGCTTCTCGCCCAGCAGCAAGCCGCGTCATAGCAGTCCTGCCGGAACGCCCGCGCCTGCGCCGCGTTCGCCCCGCGAATCTGAGCCCATCGCAAGGACGCGGACCCACGATGAACGAGATGATCGAAGACATTTTCGGCGGCACGCAGAACCTGACCATGACCGAGCGGGCGGTCTCCGTCGCGCTCGGGCTCGGCATCGCGGCGGCGGCCGCCCAGCCGCGCCCGAACAAGCTCCTGAGCCTGGCCGCCCTGGTCGTCGGCGTCGGCCTCGCGGTGCGCGGCGCCACCGGCCATTGTGCCGTCAAGGCGCTCACCCAGAGCGATCACGACCGCCTCGCCTGATCCTCTACCCACACGGTGCAACGAGAAAGGGGCGCTCCTCGCGGAGCGCCCCTTTCTCGTTGTCGACGCTCGGGGGATCAGAGCGACGTGGTGCGGCTGCGGCCGGCGACGAAGCCGTAGATCGCCAGCACGACGCAGGCGCCGACGATGGAGGCGATGAAACCGGCCCCCTGGTTCGGCCCGTACCAGCCCAGCGCCTGGCCGAGGAAGGTGGCCACGAACGCGCCGACGATGCCGAGAATCGTGGTGAGGATGAAACCGGACGGCTCGTTGTTGCCCGGCATGATGAACTTCGCGATCACGCCGGCGACGAAGCCGATGATGATGGTCCAGATGATGCCCATGTGCGACCTCTAAGAGCTTAGACGGCTTGCCGAATCGGGATTGAAGAGAGGCTCGGACGCGTTCCGCCCGAGCCTTGGCCGTTGTCGGTTGACAAACGCGCGAGCGAACCGCCCGGTTGCCTCCGCCGGGACGCGCAGGCGCGAAATTTGCCACGCGCCGTCCGGTCGTTGTCGGCTCTTTACGAGGAACCGTTCCCGGCGGCAGAAGGGTCCGGGCATTCCTCAACGTGCCCCCTTGCAGAGGCCATCATCGACCCATGACCATCGAGCGCTACGAGACCGGACCCCGCATGTGCCAGGCGGCCGCCCATGGCGGCCTCGTCTTCCTCGCGGGCCAAGTGGCCGCCGACCCGGTCGGCAACGGCGTCACCGTTCAGACTCAGGCCGTGCTGGAGCAGATCGACCGGCTGCTGGCGCAGGCGGGAAGCCACAAGTCCCGCATCCTGTCGACGACGATCTATCTCGCCGACATCTCCACCTTCGCCGAGATGAACGCCGCCTGGGATGCCTGGGTCGATCGCGAGAACCCGCCGGCCCGTGCCACCGTCGAGGCGAAGCTCGCCGCACCCGAATATCTCGTCGAAGTCGTGGTGGTGGCCGCACGGGGCGAGCCGTGATCCGCAGGGCGCTGCTGGCGGCGCTCGCCGCCCTTCCCCTGCTCGGCGCCCTCCCCGGTTTCGCCGCGGCCGAGGAGCGCGTCGTCAACATCTACAACTGGTCGGACTATATCGACCCCAAGGTGCTCGAAGACTTCACCAAGGAGACGGGCATCAAGGTCGTCTACGACACCTACGACAACAACGAGGTGTTGGAGACGAAGCTCCTCGCCGGCAAATCCGGCTACGACGTGGTGGTCCCGTCCGGGCCGTTTCTCCAGCGGCTCATCAAGGCCGGTGTCTTCCTGCCCCTCGACAAGGCGAAGATCCCGAACCTGAAGAACGTATGGCCCGAGATCGCCAACCGGCTCCAGGCCTATGATCCGGGCAACACCTTCGCCGTCGACTACATGTGGGGCACGACCGGCCTCGGCGTGAACGTCGCCGCTCTCCGCGAGCGGCTGGGTCAGGGCCGGGCGCTCAACAGCTGGAGCCTCGTGCTCGATCCGGCCACGATGGCCAAGCTCAAGGATTGCGGGGTGATGCTCCTCGATTCCCCGGAGGATCTGATCCCGTCGGTCCTGCCCTTCTACGGCTACAAGGTCGACTCGAAGCGCTGGGACGACATCACGACGGTCACCGACGCCCTCTACAAGGTCCGCGGCGCGGTCCGGAAGTTCCACTCGTCCGAATACATCAACGGATTGGCCAACGGAGACCTCTGCCTCGCGGTCGGCTATTCCGGCGACGTGCTCCAGGCCAAGAAGCGGGCGGAGGAATCGAAGAACGGCGTCGAGATCGCCTACGTGATCCCGAAGGAGGGCACGCAGATGTGGTTCGACACCTTGGCGATTCCGAAGGATGCAGCGCATCCGGCGGAGGCCTATGCTTTCATCGATTACATGATGCGGCCCGAGGTGGCGGCGGCCAATACCAACTTCGTGTCCTACGCGAATGGCAACCTGCCCTCGCAGAAATTTGTGAAGCCGGAGATCCTGAAGGACGCGAGCATCTATCCGGACGAGGCGACGATGCAGCGGCTCGGCGTCAACACCGCCTGGAACGACACGACCCAACGCTTCGTCACGCGCAGCTGGACGCGGGTTCGCACGGGGCGCTGAGCGAGGCTCGGATGTCCCACCCCTCCCCCTCATCCTGACGTGTCGTCGCTCCGCATCCCAGGATGAGGGCGATGTTAGGGTCGGGGCGGCTTCCCCAAATGAAAAGGCCCCCGGCTCTCGCGAGCCGGGGGCCTTTTGTTTCGTGTGATGCTCCCGAAGGGGCGGGCCGATTACTCGGCCGCCGCCGGGGGCAGTTCGCTGAGTTCGGCGGCGTTGGCCGCGTTCTCGGACGAGCGCTGCTGCAGGATCAGGCTGTCGCGGCGGCGCGCGATGGAACGGATGTCCGCCGCGAGCGAGCCGGTGCCAGCCGGGATGAGCGAGCCGACGATGACGTTCTCCTTGAGGCCTTCCAGGGTGTCGACCTTGCCGTTGACCGCCGCCTCGGTGAGGACGCGGGTGGTCTCCTGGAACGAGGCCGCCGAGATGAACGACTTCGTCTGCAAGCTGGCCTTGGTGATACCGAGCAGGACCGGAACGCCCTGGATCGGCTTCTTGCCCTCGGCGAGCAGCTTCTCGTTGAAGTCGGCCAGCTCCGTACGGTCGATCTGGTCGCCTGTCAGGATGTCCGAATCGCCGCCATCGGTGATCTCGACCTTCTGCAGCATCTGGCGAACGATCACCTCGATGTGCTTGTCGTTGATCGACACGCCCTGGAGCCGGTAGACCTCCTGGATCTCGTTGACGAGGTAGGCCGCGAGTTCCTCCACGCCCTTGATCGCCAGGATGTCGTGCGGTGCCGGGTTGCCGTCGACGATGTAGTCGCCGAGCTCGACCACGTCCCCGTCCTGAAGGTGGATGTGCTTGCCCTTCGGGATCAGGTACTCGACCGCGTCCGAACCGTCATGCGGCGTCAGCGTGAGACGACGCTTGTTCTTGTAGTCGCGCCCGAAGGCGATGGTGCCGGACTTCTCGGCGATGATCGCCGCGTCCTTCGGACGACGCGCCTCGAACAGCTCCGCCACCCGCGGCAGACCGCCGGTGATGTCGCGGGTCTTGGCCGAGTCGGTCGAGACACGGGCGAGCACGTCGCCGGCCTTCACCTTCGCACCCGGATCGAGGCCGATGATGGCATCGACGGGCAGGAAGTAGCGGGCATCCGAGCCGCGGGGCAGCTTGATCGGCTTCCCGTCGCGGTCGAGCACGAGCATCGCCGGCTTGAGGTCGGACGTGCGCGAGGAGCCGCGCCAGTCGATGACCACGCGCTTGGCGATGCCGGTCGACTCGTCGGTCGTCTCGGTGATCGACTGGCCGTCGTTCAGGTCCTCGTAGCCGACGATGCCGTCGACCTCGGCGACGATCGGACGGGTGTAGGGATCCCACTCGGCGATCCGCTGCCCGCGCTTGATCGTGTCGCCCTCGTCGACCCGCACCTTGGCGCCGTATTGCAGGCGGTGAACCGCCCGCTCGGCCCCGTCCGGACCGACGATCACTACGGCGACCGAGCGCCCGGTGGCGATGAGATCGCCGTCCGAGTTCTTGGCCAGCGACCGGTTGCGGATCTTGATCGTGCCCTCGAAGCTCGACTCGACGAAGGACGAATCCGCGATCTGCGCCGCACCACCGATGTGGAAGGTGCGCATGGTGAGCTGGGTGCCCGGCTCGCCAATCGACTGCGCCGCGATGACGCCGACGGCCTCGCCCATGTTGACGGGCGTGCCGCGGGCGAGATCGCGCCCGTAGCAGGTGGCGCAGACGCCGCTCTTGGTCTGGCACACCAGCACCGAGCGGATCTTCACCTCCTGGATGCCCGCCGCCGCGATGGCCGGCAGGTGCTTCTCCTCGATCGTCTCGTTCGTCTTGACGATGATCGTGCCGTCCTGCGCGACCAGATCCTCGGCCGTGGCGCGGCCCAGGATGCGGATGGCGAGCGGGGCGACGACCTGGCCGGCATCGATGATGGCGCGCATCTTGATGCCGTTGGTGGTGCCGCAATCCGTCTCGCGGATGACGGCATCCTGCGCCACGTCGACGAGGCGGCGGGTGAGGTAACCCGAGTTCGCGGTCTTCAACGCCGTGTCCGCGAGGCCCTTACGGGCACCGTGGGTGGAGTTGAAGTACTCGAGAACGTCGAGACCTTCCTTGAAGTTCGAGATGATCGGGGTCTCGATGATCTCGCCCGACGGCTTGGCCATGAGGCCGCGCATCGCCGCGAGCTGCTTCATCTGCGCGGGCGAACCACGGGCGCCCGAGTGGCTCATCATGTAGATCGAGTTGACCTGCTTGTCCGCGCCCTTCTCGTCCTTACGGACGGCAGAGATGCGGCCCATCATCTCGGCGGCGAGCTTGTCCGAGCACTTGGCCCAGGCATCGACCACCTTGTTGTACTTCTCGCCCTGCGTGATCAGGCCGTCGTTGTACTGCTGCTCGTAGTCCTTCACCAGCGTGCGGGTGTCGTCCACGATCTGCCACTTGTTCTCCGGCACGACCATGTCGTCCTTGCCGAACGAGATGCCGGCGCGGAAGGCGTGGCTGAAGCCGAGCGCCATGATGCGGTCGCAGAAGATCACCGACTCCTTCTGACCGCAATGGCGGTAGACGGTGTCGATCATCGCCGAGATTTCCTTCTTGGTCATCAGCTTGTTGACGACGTCGAAGGGCACCTTCGGGTGCATCGGCAGCACGCCGGACAGGATCACGCGGCCCGGCGTGGTGTCGTAGATCCGCGAGACGGGCTCGCCGTCCGGCCCGAGGCCCCGCCAGCGCCACTTGATCTTCGAGTGCAGCGACACGGACTTGGCCGCGAGCGCGTGCTCGAGCTGACCGATATCGCCGAACACACCCTGCATCGGGTTGGTCTTGTCGTCGGGGATATGCGCGCCGACCGCGCCGTCGGCGACGATCGACAGGTAGTACAGGCCGAGCACGATGTCCTGCGACGGCACGATGATCGGCTGACCATTGGCCGGGTGCAGGATGTTGTTGGTCGACATCATGAGGACGCGCGCTTCCAGCTGCGCCTCGAGGCTCAGCGGGACGTGCACGGCCATCTGGTCGCCGTCGAAGTCGGCGTTGAACGCGGCGCAGACCAGCGGGTGGAGCTGGATGGCCTTGCCCTCGATCAGCTTCGGCTCGAAAGCCTGAATGCCGAGGCGGTGGAGCGTCGGCGCGCGGTTCAGCATCACCGGGTGCTCGCGGATCACCTCATCGAGGATGTCCCAAACCTCCGGCTTCTCCTTCTCGACGAGCTTCTTCGCCTGCTTGACGGTGGCGGAGAATCCCTTGGCGTCGAGACGCGCGTAGATGAACGGCTTGAACAGCTCCAGCGCCATCTTCTTCGGCAGGCCGCACTGGTGCAGCTTCAGCTCCGGACCGACCACGATGACCGAGCGGCCCGAATAGTCGACGCGCTTGCCGAGCAGGTTCTGGCGGAACCGGCCCTGCTTGCCCTTCAGCATGTCGGCGAGCGACTTCAGCGGGCGCTTGTTGGCGCCCGTGATGACGCGGCCGCGGCGGCCGTTATCGAACAGCGCATCGACCGCTTCCTGAAGCATGCGCTTCTCGTTGCGGATGATGATGTCCGGCGCGCGCAGTTCGATCAGCCGCTTGAGGCGGTTGTTGCGGTTGATGACGCGGCGGTACAGGTCGTTCAGGTCGGAGGTCGCGAAGCGGCCGCCGTCGAGGGGGACCAGCGGGCGCAGGTCCGGCGGGATCACCGGCACGACCGTCAGGATCATCCACTCGGGACGGTTGCCCGATTGCTGGAACGCCTCGATGATCTTGAGGCGCTTCATCAGCTTCTTCGGCTTCAGCTCGGAGGTCGTCGTGGCGATCTCCTCCTTGAGCGAGGTCGCGATGCCTTCGAGATCGAGCTCCTGCAGGATGCGCCGGATCGCCTCGGCGCCGATCATCGCCGTGAAGCTGTCCTCGCCATACTCTTCCTGCGCGCGCAGATACTCTTCCTCCGACAGGAGCTGACGCTCCTTCAGGGGGGTGAGACCCGGCTCAATGACGACGTAGGACTCGAAATACAGGATCCGCTCGAGGTCCTTGAGGGCCATGTCGAGCAGGAGGCCGATGCGCGAGGGCAGCGACTTCAGGAACCAGATATGGGCGACGGGGGCGGCCAGCTCGATATGGCCCATGCGATCGCGGCGCACGCGCGCGAGGGTCACCTCGACGCCGCACTTCTCGCAGATGACGCCCTTGTACTTCATGCGCTTGTACTTGCCGCACAAGCACTCGTAATCCTTGATCGGCCCGAAGATCCGCGCGCAGAACAGGCCGTCACGCTCCGGCTTGAAGGTCCGGTAGTTGATCGTCTCGGGCTTCTTGATCTCGCCGTAGGACCAGGACAGGATCTTCTCCGGAGAGGAGATCGAGATCTTGATCTGGTCGAAACTCTGCGGCTGAGCCTGCTGATTGAAAAGGTTCATGACCTCTTGGTTCATGATCCGCTCCTTGCTGACGTGATGCCCCGCGCCTGGGCTCTCACGTGCTGAACCTCAAATCCGGCGTCGCGCCTCTCGGGAAGCGCCGCTCGCCGTCGTTCCGTCCCGGGAAGCCCTGCCCCTCCCCGCTCGACCGCGGCGGCATCGCAGGATGCCGCCGCGGGAGGTCGTCTTCGCGTTACTCGGCCGCCTCGGCCGGCGGCTCGATCTGGTCGTTGCTGGCGTCCTTCTTCGAGGAGGTGAGCTCGACGTTGAGGCCGAGCGACCGCATCTCCTTGACGAGCACGTTGAACGACTCCGGGATACCGGCCTCGAAGGTGTCGTCGCCGCGCACGATCGCCTCGTAGACCTTGGTGCGGCCGGCCACGTCGTCCGACTTCACCGTCAGCATCTCCTGCAGCGTGTAGGCCGCGCCGTAGGCCTCCAGCGCCCAGACCTCCATCTCGCCGAAGCGCTGGCCGCCGAACTGCGCCTTTCCGCCCAGCGGCTGCTGGGTGACGAGCGAGTAGGGGCCGATCGAGCGGGCGTGGATCTTGTCGTCCACGAGGTGGTGGAGCTTCAGCATGTAGATGTAGCCCATGGTGACTTTGCGGTCGAAGGGCTCGCCGGTTCGCCCGTCGTAGAGCGTCGACTGCGCCGAGCGGTCGAGCCCGGCCATCTCCAGCATCGTCTCGATGTCGGCTTCCTTGGCACCGTTGAACACCGGGGTGGCCATCGGGACGCCACGGCGCACGTTGTTGCCGGCCTCCGCCAGATCCTCGTCGGAGAGACCCTCCAACTCGGCCGGGGAGTAGATCGCCTCCATCTCCGTCCGCAGCGGCGCGATGTCCTGATTTCTCAGGTAAGCATCCACCGCCTTCGACACCTTGCGACCCAGGCCCGCAGCCGCCCAGCCCAGATGGGTTTCCAGGATCTGGCCGACATTCATGCGCGAGGGCACGCCGAGCGGGTTGAGCACGATGTCGGCATGCGTCCCGTCCTCGAGGAACGGCATGTCCTCGATCGGCACGATGCGCGACACGACACCCTTGTTGCCGTGGCGGCCGGCCATCTTGTCGCCCGGCTGGATCTTGCGCTTCACCGCCACGAAGACCTTGACCATCTTCATGACGCCGGGCGGAAGCTCGTCGCCGCGCTGCAGCTTCTCGACCTTGTCGAGGAAGCGCTGCTCGAGGCGCTTCTTCGACTCGTCGTATTGCTTCTGCATCGCCTCGATTTCCGTCATCAGACGGTCCTCGACGACGGCGAACTGCCACCATTGCGAGCGGGGATAATCGTTGATGATCTCCCGCGTCAGGGTGGTGTCCTTGCGGAAGCCCTTCGGGCCGGCGACCGGGGTCTGACCGATCAGCACGTCGGCGAGGCGCGCGTAGGTGTTGCGGTCGAGGATGGTCTGCTCGTCGTCGCGGTCCTTGGCGAGACGCTCGATCTCCTCGCGCTCGATGGCCTGCGCGCGCTCGTCCTTGTCGACGCCGTGGCGGTTGAACACCCGGACCTCGACGATCGTGCCGGTGACGCCCGGCGGCACCCGCAAGCTGGTGTCGCGGACATCCGAGGCCTTCTCGCCGAAGATGGCGCGGAGGAGCTTCTCCTCCGGCGTCATCGGGCTCTCGCCCTTCGGCGTGATCTTGCCGACGAGGATGTCGCCCGCGTGGACCTCGGCGCCGATATAGACGATGCCCGCTTCGTCGAGGTTCTTGAGCGCCTCTTCCGAGACGTTCGGGATGTCGCGGGTGATCTCCTCCGGACCCAGCTTGGTGTCGCGGGCCATCACCTCGAATTCCTCGATGTGGATCGAGGTGAACACGTCATCCTTCACGATCCGCTCGGAGAGCAGGATCGAGTCCTCGAAGTTGTAGCCGTTCCACGGCATGAACGCGACGAGCACGTTGCGGCCGAGAGCCAGTTCGCCGAACTCGGTCGAGGGACCGTCGGCGATGATCTCGCCCTTCTTCACCTGCTCGCCGACGCGCACCAGCGGCTTCTGCGTGATGCAGGTCGACTGGTTGGAGCGCTGGAACTTCTGCAGGCGATAGATGTCGACGCCGGGCTTGGTCGGGTCGGTCTCCTCGTTGGCGCGGATGACGATACGGGTGGCATCGACCTGATCGATGATGCCCGAGCGCCGCGCCGCGATGGCCGCGCCGGAGTCGCGGGCGACCACGGCCTCCATGCCGGTGCCGACGAAGGGCGCGTCGGCGCGAACCAGCGGCACCGCCTGGCGCTGCATGTTCGAGCCCATCAGCGCGCGGTTGGCGTCGTCGTTCTCGAGGAACGGGATCAGCGCCGCGGCGACCGAGACCAGCTGCTTCGGCGACACGTCCATGAGATCGACCCGCTCGGGGCCGACGACGATGACTTCACCCGCGCGGCGGCAGACGACGAGCTCCTCGGTGAGGCGCTTGTCGGCATCCATCTGCGCGTTGGCCTGGGCGACGTAGTACTTCGCCTCCTCCATCGCGGAGAGATACGACACGTCGTTGGTCACGACGCCGTCCTTCACCTTGCGGAACGGCGTCTCGATGAAGCCGTACTTGTTCACGCGGGCGAAGGTCGCCAGCGAGTTGATCAGGCCGATATTCGGGCCTTCCGGCGTCTCGATCGGGCAGATGCGGCCGTAATGGGTCGGGTGCACGTCGCGCACCTCGAAGCCGGCGCGCTCGCGGGTCAGACCGCCCGGGCCAAGCGCCGAGAGGCGGCGCTTGTGCGTCACCTCGGAGAGCGGGTTGGTCTGGTCCATGAACTGCGACAGCTGCGACGAGCCGAAGAACTCGCGCACGGCGGCGGCCGCCGGCTTCGCGTTGATCAGGTCCTGCGGCATCACCGTGTCGATATCGACCGACGACATGCGCTCCTTGATGGCGCGCTCCATGCGCAGGAGGCCCAGGCGATACTGGTTCTCCATCAGCTCACCGACCGAGCGGACGCGGCGGTTGCCCAGGTGATCGATGTCGTCGATCTCGCCCTTGCCGTCGCGGAGGTCCACCAGCGCCTTGACGACCGCCAGCATGTCCTCTTTGCGAAGCGTGCGCACGGTGTCGGCGGCGTCGAGGTCGAGGCGCATGTTCATCTTCACGCGACCGACCGCCGAGAGGTCGTAGCGCTCGGCATCGAAGAACAGCGAGTGGAACATCGCCTCGGCGGTGTCGAGCGTCGGCGGCTCGCCGGGACGCATCACCCGGTAGATGTCGAACAGCGCGCCTTCGCGGCCGGAATTCTTGTCCACAGCCAGCGTGTTGCGGATGTAGGGGCCGACATTGACGTGATCGATGTCGAGCACCGGCAGCTCGCTGATGCCGACCTCGTCGAGGCTCTTGAGGAGCTTCTCGGAGATCTCGTCGCCGGCCTCGGCCCAGATCTCACCCGTCTGCATGTTGACGAGGTCCTCGGCGATGTACTGGCCGACGAGATCCTCGTCGGTCGCCTTGAGGAACTTGGTGCCCTTCTCGCCGATGAGACGGGCGTTGCGGGCGTTGAGCTTCTTGCCGGCTTCCAGCACCACCTCGCCGGAATCGGCGTCGATGAGGTCGACCGAGGCCTTGAAGCCCTTCAGGCGCTCGGCATCGAACGGCACGCGCCAATCGGCACCGTCGCGGACATATTCCACGCGGTTGTAGAAGGTCGACAGGATCTCCTCGCCGTCCAGCCCGAGGGCGAACAGCAGCGAGGTCACCGGCAGCTTGCGCTTCCGGTCGATGCGCACGTGCACGATGTCCTTGGCGTCGAACTCGACGTCGAGCCAGGAGCCCCGATAGGGGATGATGCGGGCCGCGAACAGCAGCTTGCCCGAGGAGTGCGTCTTGCCCTTATCGTGGTCGAAGAACACGCCCGGCGAGCGGTGCATCTGCGAGACGATGACGCGCTCGGTGCCGTTGACGATGAAGGTGCCGTTGTCCGTCATGAGCGGCATGTCGCCCATGTAGACGTCCTGCTCCTTGATGTCCTTGACGGACTTGGCGCCGGTATCCGGGTCCACATCGAACACGATGAGCCGCAGCGTCACCTTGAGCGGGGCCGCGAAGGTGATGCCGCGCTGGCGGCACTCGTCGACGTCGTATTTCGGCTGCTCGAAGGTGTAGCGCACGAACTCGAGCAGAGCGGTCGAGGCGAAGTCGGAGATCGGGAAGACCGACTTGAAGACGCTCTGCAGGCCCTCGTCGCCGCGACCGCCTTCCGGCTCGTCCACCATCAGGAACTGGTCGTACGACGCCTTCTGAACCTCGATGAGGTTCGGCATCTCGGCGACTTCCCGGATCTTACCGAAGAACTTGCGAATGCGCTTGCGACCGACCAGCGTATTGGCCATGAGACCTCGCTCCACCATTCCCGCGTCCTGGTTGCCCGGGGAAAGCTTCCGCTTCCCGCGCCGGGCTGGCAGACGCGTCCCGCCGGACCGCCTACCCCGTATTGGAATTCCCACCCTCGCACGGACCTGATCCGGGGTCCGCCGGTCGCTGCCATAGAAGCGACCTTAGCCCGCGGGCGAGGCACCCGCGGGCTCCGGTCACGGAAGGCTCCAGCGAGCCTCCCGTGCGGTGATGGGCCGGAAGCGGCCCATCGTGGACTTACTTGAGCTCGACCTTGGCGCCGGCCTTCTCGAGCTGGGCCTTGAGCTTCTCGGCCTCGTCCTTGGCAACGCCTTCCTTGACCGGCTTGGGCGCGCCCTCGACGAGGTCCTTGGCTTCCTTGAGGCCGAGGCCGGTGATCGCGCGGACCTCCTTGATGACCTCGATCTTCTTGTCGCCGGCCGAGGCCAGGACGACGGTGAACTCGGTCTGCTCTTCGGCGGCCGGGGCAGCGGCGCCACCAGCGGCCGGGCCGGCAACGGCGACGGCGGCAGCGGCGGAGACGCCCCACTTCTCCTCGAGGAGCTTGGCGAGCTCGGCGGCCTCGAGAACGGTCAGCGAGGAGAGGTCCTCGACGATCTTGGCGAGATCAGCCATGTGCGTATTCCTTCAGGTATATCGGTTCGAACGGATGATTTTGCGAGGGGATGAAACGGCTCAGGCCGCCTCGTCCTTCTTGGCATAGGCCCCGAACACGCGGGCGAGCTTGGCCGCCGGCGCGTTGACGACCTGGGCGATCTTGGTCGCGGGAGCCTGGATGAGGCCCACGAGCTTGCCGCGCAGTTCGTCGAGGGACGGCAGGGTGGCCAGAGCCTTCACGCCGTCGGGGTTCAGGGCAGTCGTTCCCATGGCGCCGCCGAGAATCACGAGCTTGTCGTTCGTCTTGGCGAAGTCCACCGCAACCTTGGCGGCCGCGACCGGATCGCTCGAATAGGCGAGCAGGGTCGGGCCCTTCAGGAGGGGCTTGATGGAGGCGACGTCCGTGCCATCGAGAGCGATGCTGGCGAGCCGGTTCTTGGCGACCTTCACGGTGGCGCCGGCCTGCTTCATCTGCGAGCGCAGCTTCTGCATGTCGGCGACCGTGAGGCCCTTGTAGTGGGCCACGACGACGACGGCGTTCGTGGTGAACACGCCGTTGAGCGTCGAGACGAGATCAGCTTTAGCTGTCCTGTCCACTGGTGCTCTCTCCGGTTGGCGGAACCTGGAGCGGGTCCGCCGGTTGCACATGCCGCCCGGGACGGATCTGGCGCGAAGCCGGATCCGTCGGGCGACGTCTCACGGCCCTGTCCCCTTGAAGCGCCGAAAGCCCTTCGCAGGTGAGATTGGTTCAAACCGATCCCTCCCCGTGCCGCCTTCCGGCGACCCGACGAGGTCTTAAAAGAGTTCGGTCTTCCCCGTCTGTGCAGGCTGTCGCCGATTAAGCCGGTCGCCCGGCGCCTGCAGTCTCGGACAGGACATGGCCGGACGAAGGCTCCGAAGCATGCTTGCCCCGAAACCCTGCCGGCCATCGCCGCCCGGTTGCCCGGACGGCATCTCGAATGGAAACCGACCGATTGGCCGATCCCTTATCCATGGGTGAATTCTAGGAGCGCGGTCTATAGCGGCGTGCAAGCCCCCTGCCAAGTCCCGGTCCGCGACTTTTCCGTCGCAGGCAAGCCGGATCGGCTCGACCGAGGCGCTGCGGCATCGCCGCGCTTTTCCTCCGGGCATGCCGCAGACTACGCTCGTCGGATGACGCCCGCCACCGTCGCCATCGTCATCGCCACGCCCGCCGGCCTGCGCCACCTCGCCAGCCCGAGCGAGCGCGCCGCGGCGGGACCGGCGGAAGAGGTTCTGCGCGGGCTTGGGTCGGCCGTGCGCGGCGCGAGCTTCTGGGTGCAATGCGCCGATCCGGCCGCACGGGCACGGCTGACGAGTTATCTATGGGGCGTGAAGGCTGAGATCCTGGCTGAGAAAGCCGAGTAGGGAACGTCTCCCCGTTCAGGGGAGAGTTCCTATCGAATCCGTGGCCTTCCGCTCCCTTACGCCGCCTCCCGCTCCGGGGTGAACCGACGCCTCGTGTTCTCCCACCAGCTGCGGTCGCGGGCGGCTTCCTGCTCGGCGGCCTTGGCGGCGTAGAACGAGGCGTTGTGCTCGCCGCGAAGTGCCTCGCGGGTGAAGCGGATCAGGTGATGGGCGACGAAGCCCATGTTGAACACCGCCTCGATCTGGCCCTTGCGCAGGGCATGGCCCGCCGCCCGCCAGAACGGCCGACGGTAATCCGAGAACAATCCGACGCGGGTGATGATGTTGAAGCCGAGGATCAGGCCGCGGCGGAGATTGGTGAAGGTCAGCTTGCCCGCGGTGGGGGTGACGATACGGTTGCCGTAGGTCACGTCGCACTGGTGCTTGAAGCGCTCGAACAGGTTCTCAGGGCTGTAGGCATGGGCGATGGCCCGACGCCAGGAACTCACCACGGTGTCGTGGGGCCGCTTGAACAGCACGTTCGATTCGAGGCTCGCATCGTGCAGGAGGCGGCCTTCCCGCTCCAGCCGGTCCCACAGAGGGGTCTTGGGCAGGGCCTGGAGCAGGTTGATCGTGAGCACCGGGATGGCCGACTTGTCGATGAAGTCGATCAGGTTCTGCTCCGACTTGTCGGTGTCGGAATCGAGCCCGAGGATGATGCCCGAGGTCACCTCGAGCCCGTAGGAATTCAGCGTCGCGATCGCCTCGTACATCGGCACGGCGGCGTTGTGGGTCTTGTCGATGCCCTTGAGCGCGTCCGCCTCCGGCGTCTCGATGCCGACGAACACGGTCATGAAATTGGCCTGCCGCATCAGCTCGAGGATCTCGGGCTGCTTGGCCATGTTCAGCGTCGCCTCGCAGGCGAACTGGAGCGGGTAGTTGTTCTTCTTCTGCCATTCCACGAGATGCGGCAGCATCTCGCGGGTCGCCTTGCGGTTGGCGATGAAGTTGTCGTCGACGAAATAGACCACCGCCGGGTGGCCGGGCTGGCTGATGATGGCGTCGAGTTCGGCGCACATCTGCTCCGGCGACTTCAGCCGCGGCTGACGTCCGTAGAGCTGCGGGATGTCGCAGAACTCGCAGCGATAGGGGCAGCCCGACGAGAATTGCAGCGAGCCGATCAGGTAGCGCTTGAGCGGCGCCGACTCGTAGGCCGGTGCCGGGAAGTCGGACAGGGCCAGCCGGTCCTTGGTGTCGAGCACCACCTGGGCGTCGGGCCGCGACAGGTCGCGGTCGAGAATCTCGATCAGGCGGTCGGTGGCGTCGCCGATCTCGCCGACATGGAGATAATCGAAATCCGGATACTTCTCCGGCGCACCGGAGACGGACGGGCCGCCGAGCACCGCGACCTTGCCGGCGGCATGGGCCCGACGACCGATGTCGTGGATCTGGCCTTCCTGGATGTGCATGCCGGAAACGAACACCGCATCCGCCCAGGCGAATTCCTCCGCCGAGGCCGGCTTGATGTTCTCGTCGACGAAGCGACACTCCCAGGACTCGGGCATGTAGGCCGCGATGACGAGGAGGCCTTGCGGCGGCATGAACGCCTTCACGCCGCCCATCAATGGATAGGCGTGTGAGAACGTCCCGAAGGACGGCGTGTAGGCGGGGAAGACGCAGAGAATGCGCCGGCGGGACGAGACGGGGATGGTGCAACGCATGGCGCCTATCTAGCACAGCCGCGGGCGTTGGCCTCCCCCTCTGACATCAGGTTCCCGTGCGACGCGATGCGCCTTCGAAGGCGATCGGCGGCGCGGCCTCGCGCTCCAGGGGAACGTCGATGACGCAGCGCAGGCCGGCGGGCGCGAAATCCAGCTGCACCTCGCCGTCGAGTTCGCGGGCGATGCCGCCGGTGATCAGGCGACTGCCGAAGCCCCGACGCCGGGGCGGCGCGACCGCGGGGCCACCGGTCTCGGACCATTCGATCCGCAGCCGCTCGCGGCCCGACTCGCTCCGTTTGACCCGCCACGCGACGTTGACCCGGCCCTCCTCCGTCGAGAGCGCACCGTACTTGGCCGCATTGGTGGTCAGCTCATGGGCGGTCATGCCCAGAGCCAGCACGTAGCGCGGCGGCAGCTCCACCTCTTCGCCCGAGAGGATCACGTGCCCCTCCCCGGAGCGGTAGGGCGACAGCTCGTTCTCCAGGACCTGATGCAGGGGCGCGCGGGTCCAGTCGCGGCGGGTGAGGAGATCGTGGGTCTTGGAGAGCGCCAGGATGCGGTTCTCGAGCTGCACCACCTGCTCCTCGCTCCCGCGGGACTGGCGCGCGAGGGACTGGACGGTGGCGAGCGTGTTCTTCACCCGGTGGTTCAGCTCGTGCAGCATGGTCACCTGCTGCTCCTGCAGCGCATGGCTGCGGGAGAGTTCGGCCTTCAGACTCTCCTCGTGGCGCTGAAGATCGGCGGCCATCCGGTCGAAGGCGCGGCCGAGCTTGCCGAATTCGGAGGTGCCGCTGAGGCCCGAGCGGATCCCGAGATCGCCCGCGCTCCAGGCGCCCGCCGCGTCGAGAAGCTGGCGCACGGGACGGCGGATGAAGCGGCGTCCGCCCCAGAGCGCCGCCAGCACGGCGAGCAACGTCCCCAGGGCGATCAGGATGGCACCGCGCCGAGTGGCCGCGTCGATATCCGCGAAGGCGACCTCGCGGCTCAGGCCGACCATCACCGTGATGCCGTCGAGAGGTCCGCCCGGACGCACCACCCCGGCGATGCGCATATTCCCGCGCAGGCCCTCCATCTCGGTCACACCGCCCTCCGCGACAGCGCGGCCGAGACCGGTGGTGAAGGTCTCCGGCACCGGGCGTCCGAGCCATTCTTCGGAATCCGGTAGGCGCACCAGCACGATGCCGTTGCGATCGGTGACCGTGATCGTCGCGTCGTGGGGCAGGCCGGCATTGCCGAGGCGGCGGCCGAGCCATTCGGGATCGAAGCCGAGATTGATCAGGCCGTCGATCGCACCCGACGCATCGTGCAGCGGGTGGGCGAACTGGATCGTGGGACGGCCGGTGCCGCGGCCGATCACGTACTCGCCGACGGCCGAATGGCCCGTTGCCATCACGCGCTGGAAATAGCCGCGGTCGCCCAGCGAGTAGGCGCCGGGCGCCGCGCCGCGGCTGTTGCAGACGAGGGTGCCCTCGCGGTCGGTCACGACGATGACCTGCGAACCCGAGATCCGGCCGGCGACCGCGCCGAGGAAGGTGCTGCAGGCAGAAGCCTCGCGATTCCGGATCACGGGCTCCTCGGCCAGGATATCGAGGGTCTGGCGGGCACCGTCGGCGAAGTCGGCGAGGTCGGCGGCCACGGCCTGCGCGCCGCGCAGGGCCGCGGCCCGGACCGCGGCGGAGCGGGAATCCCGCAGGGCGTGCTCGTTATAGACCTGCACGGCGACGGCGGGGGCGAGCGCCAGCAGCACGAGGAGCAGGATGCGTCCCGTCAGGGTCACGGCGTGAGCCCTCCGGCAGGCGGCATCCCGAGCGTTCCTGCCCGTCCCATGATCGGTCGCTCCGCCGGTCGACCGGCGACCGTCCCGCATGCGGGCGGATGCCCGAATGCCCAACTTATCAAATCATGGGTTAGCAAACCACGGGCTCGGGGCAAGCCGGAGACCGTTCAAAAGGAAGAGGGCGCCCGGCCTGCCGGCCGGACGCCCTCTCTCGGACGCATCCGCGGAGCGGATCGATCAGGCGGTCAGGACGGTCGAGGGCTCGACCTTGACACCCGGGCCCATCGTCGAGGTGACGGCGATGCGCTGGATGTAGGTGCCCTTGGCGCCCGTGGGCTTGGCCTTGGCGACCGCGTCGGCGAAGGCCTTGATGTTCTCCACGAGCTTCTGCTCGTCGAAGGACACCTTGCCGACGCCGGCATGGATGATGCCGGCCTTCTCGACGCGGAACTCCACCGCGCCGCCCTTGGCGGCAGCGACGGCGCCCTTCACGTCCATGGTGACGGTGCCGACCTTCGGGTTCGGCATCAGGCCACGCGGGCCCAGCACCTTACCGAGGCGACCGACGAGCGGCATCAGGTCCGGGGTCGCGATGCAGCGGTCGAACTCGATCTTGCCGCTCTGGACGATCTCCAGGAGATCCTCGGCGCCGACGATGTCGGCACCCGCGGCCTTGGCGTCGTCCGCCTTGGCGCCGCGGGCGAAGACCGCCACGCGCACCGTCCGGCCGGAGCCGTTCGGCAGGTTGCAGACGCCGCGGACCATCTGGTCGGCGTGGCGGGGATCGACGCCGAGATTCATCGAGATCTCGACGGTCTCGTCGAACTTGGCGTTGGCCTTGGCCTTCACCAGCTTGATCGCCTCGTCGATGGCGTAGAGCTTGGTCGGCTCCAGACCCTCGCGGGCGGCGCGGATGCGCTTTCCTTCGCGTGCCATGATGCCCTCCCTTACGCGACGACTTCGAGACCCATGGCCCGCGCGGAGCCACGGATCATCGCGACCGCCGAATCGACGCTGTCGCAGTTGAGGTCGGGCATCTTCTTCTCGGCGATCTCGCGGAGCTGCGCTTCCGTGATCTTGCCGACGGTCGGGCCCTTGCCGGGAGTCTTGGAGCCGGAGGCCGGCTTCTTGCCGAGCTTCAGGCCGACCGCCTTCTTGAGGAAGTAGGTGACCGGCGGCTGCTTCATCTCGAAGGTGAAGGAACGGTCCTGATACGCGGTGATGATCACCGGGATCGGGGTGCCCTTCTCCATCTGCGCGGTCTTCGCGTTGAAGGCCTTGCAGAATTCCATGATGTTGAGGCCGCGCTGACCGAGCGCGGGGCCGATCGGCGGCGACGGGTTGGCGGCGCCGGCCGGGACCTGAAGCTTCACGTAGCCCGTGATCTTCTTCGCCATGGGACTGCTCCCAAAGTGTGCGCGTCCCCGCGCTGCCTAGGCACGGTCGGACGGGCGGTTGCAGGTCGCGGTGCGATCCGAACGATCCCGGGGGCGAAGCCGGGCGGATCTCCCGCGGATGACGACGGGCCGAGCGGCGCCGTCGGTTTCCGGTGCGCGAACGCGACCGAAAGGGATGGAGGCCGATCCAACGCGATCGGCCTCGAAACTTGCGGAAATCAGGCCTTCTCGACCTGCCCGTATTCGAGCTCGACCGGGGTGGCGCGGCCGAAGATCGAGACCGCCACCTTGAGGCGGGAGCGGGCCTCGTCGATCTCCTCCACCGTGCCGTTGAAGGAGGCGAAGGGACCGTCGGCGACGCGCACCGTCTCGCCGATCTCGAAGGAGACCGTGTGCTTCGGACGATCCACGCCCTCCTGCACCTGTCCCTTGATCCGCTCGGCCTCGGCGTCGGGGATCGGCACCGGCTTGGCCTTGTCGGCTCCGAGGAAGCCGGTGACCTTCGGGGTGTTCTTGATGAGGTGGTAGACCTCGTCGGTCAGGTCGCACTTCACCAGCACGTAGCCGGGGAAGAACTTGCGCTCCGCATCGACCTTGCGGCCGCGGCGCACCTCGGTGACCTTCTCGGTCGGAACCATGACCTCGTCGAACAGCTCGGTCAGCCCGCGCTGAGCCGCCTGATCCTTGATGGACTGGGCGACCTTGTTCTCGAAGTTCGAGTAGGCGTGGACGATGTACCAGCGCTTCGACACGGGTCTTCTCAACTCCCTGAGGCTTCCGGGAAGCCTCGAAAAATCAGGCGCCGATGCCCAGGATCAGGCCGACGCCGACGCGCAGCACCTGATCGACGGCGACGAAGAACAGGCTCGCGATCACCACCATGATGAACACCATCATCGTCGTGATGGTGGTCTCCTTGCGGGTCGGCCACGTGACCTTGCGGGCCTCGTCGCGCACCTCGCCGAAGAATTCGAGCGGGCCGGTGCGCTTGGGCGCCGGGCGCGCGGGCGGCGTCGGGCGCTGCGGCGACGTCGAGGACGTCCCACGGGCGGGGCCGCGGGCCGCGTCGGCTTTCTTGGTCGCTTCGTTCGATGCCATGGCGCACTTGAGACCGAAAAGGCTCCGGGAACCGCCGATCGCGGTGCGAGGACCTTGGGGGTCCGGCACCGACGGCATCTGACGATCTCGGAATGGGCCCGCTCTAGCGCAAGAGATGCGGCTTGTCGATGGGCCGGGATGTCGGTGGAATGGGTGGAGGGCGCCCGTGGCAGGAGTGGAGGGACTCGAACCCCCAACCCCCGGTTTTGGAGACCGGTGCTCTGACCAGTTGAGCTACACTCCTACGGCGCCGGGGCGCGGCTCGCGTCATGCCGTAACATGCGGCGCGACGCAAGAGTCTCGAGGCAACAGACTTGAGACCGGAGCCAATAGACTTGCCGACGCTTCGCGCGCAGCGGTCTGCCTGGACGGGCCGGACCCATCCCTGACCGAATCAGCCGGCGTCGCTGGCGCCCTCGCCCGCGAGCTGCGGGTTGCGGGTGGCCGGGCGCACGGGGCTGTCGGTGACGGGCTTGCCGTCGAGGGCCTTGTGGACCAGCGGGTCGAGCCGCTCGCCGGCCTCGTCGGCATAGCCCTCGATGTCGCGGCGCATCTTCGGCGTCCAGAAGGCGACGATGTGGTTGTGGATGCCCGCCACCGCCTCGTTCTCCGGATAGGACCGGAAGAACAGGGCGATCTGGTTGGCCATGCGGACCAGCTTGTCGTTGGGATGTGTCGCGCTCATCGCCTGCTCGGGCTCTGGATGGATGGGACCGCAGGCCATCCCTCGCCCTCATCCTGAGGTGCTGAGCGCGAGCTCAGCCTCGAAGGAGGGCTCCAGGGATCGCTCAGCGAACGGGAGCCCTCCTTCGAGGCCTCCGCTTCGCTCCGGCACCTCAGGATGAGGGGGTTGGGTAGGAGAGGCGAAAACCGCCTCTCCCGAGGGCTTACTCCGCCGCCTCGGCGATACGGGTCAGCGAGAAATCCTCTTCGTAGAACTTCGCCTGCCAGTCGGAGGGCCGGTTGGTGCGCCGGACCTGCACCGCCGTCACCTTGTATTCGGGGCAGTTGGTGGCCCAGTCCGAATAGTCGGTGGTGATGACGTTGGCGCCGGTCTTGGCGTGGTGGAAGGTCGTGTAGACGATCCCCGGCTGCATCCGCTCGGTTACCTTGGCCTTCAGGGCGATGTCGCCGGACCGGCTCTCCAACGCCACCAGGTCGCCGTCGACGATGCCGCGCAGCTCGGCGTCGAAGGGGTGAATCTCCAGCACGTCCTCCTCGTGCCAGCGCGAGTTCTCGGTGCGCCGGGTCTGGGCGCCGACATTGTACTGGGACAGGATGCGGCCGGTGGTGAGGATCAGCGGGAACTTGCCCGTGGTGCGCTCGTCGGTGGCCACGTATTCCGTGATCATGAAGCGGCCCTTGCCGCGCACGAACCGGTCCACATGCATCATCGGGGTGCCGAGCGGCGCCTTCTCGTTGCACGGCCACTGGATCGAGCCCAACTCCTCCAGCTTGGCGTAGGACACGCCCGCGAAGCTCGGGGTGAGCGCCGCGATCTCGTCCATGATCTCGCTGGGATGGGTGTAGTCCATCCGGTAGCCCAGCGCGTTGGCGAGCAGTACCGTGCCCTCCCAATCGCCGTAGCCGCCCATCGGAGCCATCACCTTGCGCACGCGGGAGATGCGGCGCTCGGCATTGGTGAAGGTGCCGTCCTTCTCCAGGAACGAGGCGCCCGGCAGGAAGACGTGGGCGTATTTCGCGGTCTCGTTCAGGAACAGATCCTGGACCACGATGCACTCCATGGCCCGGAGACCGGAGGTCACGTGATGGGTGTCGGGGTCGGACTGCGCGATGTCCTCGCCCTGGATGTACATGCCCTTGAAGGTGCCGGAGACGGCCTCGTCCAGCATGTTGGTGATGCGCAGGCCCGGCGCGTTGTCGAGCTTGGCCCCCCAGATCGCCTCGAAGCTCTCGCGGGTGGCGTCGTCCGAGACGTGGCGGTAGCCCGGCAGCTCGTGCGGGAACGAGCCCATGTCGCAGGAGCCCTGCACGTTGTTCTGGCCGCGCAGCGGATTCACGCCCGCGCCCACCATGCCGATATTGCCGGTGGCCATGGCGAGGTTGGCCATGCCCATGACCATGGTCGAGCCCTGGCTGTGCTCGGTGACGCCCAGACCGTAGTAGATCGCAGCCCGGCCGCCGGTGGCGTAGAGGCGGGCGGCCTCGCGGATCGCCTGCGGATCGACGCCCGTGATGGCCTGCGCGGCCTCCGGCGAATTGCGCTCCTCGGCGATGAAGCGGGCCCAGGATTCGAACTCGGCCAGATCGCAGCGCTCGCGGACGTAATCCTCGGCGATCAGCCCCTCGGTCACGATGACGTGGGCGAAGGCGTTGACGAAGGCGACGTTGGAGCCGGGCTTGAGCGGCAAGTGGTAATCGGCCTGGACGTGGGGCGATTTCACCAGATCGATCTTGCGCGGATCGGCGACGATGAGCTTGGCACCCTCGCGGATGCGCTTCTTCATGCGCGAGCCGAAGACCGGGTGGCCGTCGGTCGGGTTGGCGCCGATGACGAGGATCACGTCGGATTCCTCGACCGACTTGAAGTCCTGCGTACCGGCGGAGGTGCCGAGCGTGGACATCAGGCCGTAGCCGGTCGGCGAGTGGCAGACGCGGGCGCAGGTGTCGACGTTGTTGTTGCCGAAGGCGGCGCGCACGAGCTTTTGGACGAGATAGGCTTCCTCGTTGGTGCAGCGCGAGGAGGTGATGCCGCCGACCGAGTCGCGGCCGTATTGGGCTTGGATGCGCTTGAACTCGGAAGCGGCGTGATGGATCGCCTCCTCCCAGGAGACTTCGCGCCACGGATCCGTGATCTTCTCGCGGATCATCGGCTTGGTGATGCGGTCCTTGTGCGTCGCGTAGCCGTAGGCGAAGCGACCCTTGACGCAGCTATGGCCCTCGTTGGCCTTGCCGCCCTTGTAGGGCACCATGCGGATGACCTTGTCGCCCTGCATCTCGGCCTTGAAGGCGCAGCCGACGCCGCAATAGGCGCAGGTCGTCACCGCCGAATGGTCGGGCTGGCCGAATTGGTGGACCGTCTTCTCCTGCAGGGTCGCGGTCGGGCAGGCCTGGACGCAGGCGCCGCAGGACACGCATTCGGACTGCATGAAGTTGGTCGGGCCGGCCGCGACGCGCGAGTCGAAGCCGCGGCCCTCGATGGTGAGCGCGAAGGTGCCCTGCGTCTCCTCGCAGGCGCGGACGCAGCGGTTGCAGACGATGCATTTCGACGGGTCGTAGGTGAAGTAGGGGTTCGACTCGTCCTTCGGCAGGTAGCGCTCGGAGGTCGGCTTGACGTGATTGTCGCCCTCGTAGCCGTAGCGCACGTCGCGCAAGCCCACTTGGCCGGCGGTGTCCTGCAACTCGCAATCGCCGTTGGCCGCGCAGGTCAGGCAGTCGAGGGGGTGGTCGGAGATGTAGAGCTCCATCACGCCCTTGCGCAGGCGATGCAGCTTGTCGTTCTGCGTGTGCACGACCATGCCGTTCTCGGCCGGCGTGGTGCAGGAGGCGGGCGTGCCGCGCCGTCCCTCGATCTCGACGAGGCACATGCGGCAGGAGCCGAACGGCTCCAGCGAATCGGTGGCGCAGAGCTTCGGGATCTTGGTGCCCATCTGCATCGCGGCGGCCATCACGGAGGTGCCCGCCGGCACCGTCACGCTCTCGCCGTCGATGGTCAGCGTCACCGTCTGTTCGGAGAGCCGGATCGGGGTGCCGTAGTCGATTTCCTTGATGAGGGTCATCGTTGGGGCCTCCTCACTCGGCCGCGACGGGCAGATCGCCCATGCGCCGGAAGTCGTCGGGGAAATTCGTGATCGCGCTCATGACGGGCATCGGCGTCAGGCCGCCCATGGCGCAGAGCGAGCCGTCGGTCATGACCTCGCAGAGATCCTCGACGAGCTTGAGGTTGGCCTCCGGGCGGATGCCCGCGATGACCTTGTCCATGGTCTCGACGCCGCGCGTCGCGCCGATGCGGCAGGGGGTGCACTTGCCGCAGGATTCGGTGGCGCAGAACTCGAAGGCGAAGCGGGCCTGGCGCGCCATGTCGACGGTGTCGTCGAACACCACGATGCCGCCATGGCCGACGAGGCCCTTCTTGGCCGCCATCGCCTCGTAATCGAGCGGCGTGTCGAGGAGATCGTCGGGGAAATAGGCGCCGAGCGGACCGCCGACCTGCACCGCCCGCACCGGCCGGCCCGAGGCCGTGCCGCCGCCGAACTCCTCGATCACCTGACGGATGGTGATGCCGAAGGCGTACTCGATCAGGCCGCCATGCTTGATGTTGCCGGCGAGCTGGATCGGCAGGGTGCCCAGCGAGCGGCCCATGCCGTACTCGGCATAGGCCTTGGCGCCGTGCTCCAGGATGTAGGGCACGGCCGTGAAGGTCATGACGTTGTTGACGAGCGTCGGCTTGCCGAGAAACCCCTTCAGCGCCGGGATCGGGGGCTTGGCCCGGACGATGCCGCGCTTGCCCTCCAAGCTCTCCAGGAGCGAGGTCTCCTCGCCGCAGATATAGGCGCCGGCCCCCAAGCGAACTTCGAGGTGGAAGGCCTTGCCGGAGCCCAGGATGTCGTCGCCGAGCATTCCGGCCTTCACGCCGTTGGCGATGGCGGTGCGCAGCGTCTTGAAGGCCTGCGGGTATTCGGAGCGGCAATAGATGTAGCCCCGCGTCGCGCCGGTGGCGACGGCCGCGATGGTCATGCCCTCGATCAGGTTGAAGGGGTCGCCCTCCATCATGATCCGGTCGGCGAAGGTGCCGGAATCGCCCTCGTCGGCGTTGCAGACCACGTATTTCTGGTCCGACTGGGCCAGCATCACCGTGTTCCACTTGATGCCCGCCGGGAAGCCGGCGCCGCCGCGCCCGCGCAGACCCGATTCGCGCACCTGGGCGACGACGCCCTCGGCGTCGAGTTTCAGTGCGGCTTCGAGGCCGCGATAGCCGCCATGGGCCCGGTAATCCTCGACCGAGACCGGATCGACCACGCCGCAGCGGTGGAAGGTCAGCCGATGCTGGCGCGCCAGGAACGGGATTTCTTCCGGATTTCCGAGGCGGAGCGCGTGCTCGCCGCCCTCGAGGAATCCTGCGTCGAGCAGACCCTCGACATCGGCCGGGCTCACCGGACCGTAAGCGATGCGGCCCTCGGGCGTGGCCACTTCGACCATCGGCTCCAGCCATAGCAGGCCGCGGGTGCCGGTGCGGACGATGCGGATATCGAGGCCGCGGGCTTCCGCAACCTTGAAGATCGCGCGGGCGACGCGGTTGGCGCCGAGCCCCAGGGCGACGGCGTCCTGCGGGACGGTGATCGTGATGCTCACGCCCGGGTCTCCTTCAGCGCGGCGTCGAGGGAATCGGCGGTGAGGCGGGCGAGCGGCTCGTCGTCGACGAGGGCCGCCGGGGCGTTGGCGCACAGGCCGAGGCAGTAGACCGGCTCGACGGTGACGCCGTCGGCGCTGGTGCCGTGCCAATCGCAGCCCATGCGGGAGAGGATCTCGCCGTGGAGCCGGTCGGAGCCCATCGCCTGGCAGGCCTCGGCCCGGCACAGCTTGACGTGGCGATGCCCCGCCGGGGGCTCGCGACGGAAGTCGTGGTAGAAGGTCAGGCAGCCGTGGACCTCGGCGCGCGACAGGTTCAGCGCGTCGGCGATCATCGGAACGGCGTCGGCGTCGACGTAGCCGAAGGTTTCCTGGAGCGCGTGCAAGATCGGGAGCGTCGCGCCCTCGAGCGATTTCAGCTCTCCGACGATTCCGGCCGCCCGCGTGGCGTTCCAAGGCTCAAGACTGGCCATCGATCTCCTGCCCAGATTGGTCTTGTTCTAGGAACTGATCCAACCAAGGCAGGCACTAAAGTTCAATCAAGCAGTCTCGTGGTTTGACAAAAATCTTCGATCAAAATCGCGTCGTTGCGCTGCGAAAATCGATCAATTCTGGGTAAATATCTTTCAAATCGTTCTAGAATGCCCCATAGCGGACGGTTTGGAGCCCGTCCTTCCGCTTCCTTCCGCCGAGGCTGCGGTGCTCGCGGCGCCGCAGCCGGAAGGATCTTGCAGGCATCAATCCACCAAGGCGGCGTAGGTCAGCACGCGCAGCTCGCGCCGCAGGGGCAAGGCGGAGGAGGGGACGAGCTGCGCCAGGAGCACGACGGCCATGTCCTCGGCGGGGTCGATCCAGAACGAGGTGCTGGCCACCCCGCCCCAGGCGATTTCGCCGGGCGTGCCGATGATCTGCGCGGCGGCGGGGTCCAGCATCACCGAGAAGCCGAGGCCGAAGCCGATTCCGGCATAGGAGGATTCGGCGAAGCGCGGCTGGCCCATGGCGGCGAGATCGCCGGGGAGGTGATTCATCAGCATGAGGTCGACGGTCTTGCGCCCCAGGAGTCGCACGCCGTCGAGCGCCCCCCGGTTGAGGATCAGGCGGCAGAAGCGAAGGTAGTCGCCCGCCGTCGAGACCAGTCCGCCGCCGCCCGAGGCCAGAGGCGGGGTCCTTAGGAACTTGCTGTCGACGCTGTCGTCGTAGAGCCTGAGCGCCCCCTCGCGGTCGAAGGCGTAATTGGCGGCGAAGCGCGGCTGCTTGTCCTCCGGCACCGAGAAATCGGTGTCGTGCATGGCGAGCGGGCGCAGGATGCGGCGGCGCATGAACTCGGCGAAGTCGAGGCCCGACACCACCGCGACGAGGTGGCCGAGGACGTCGGTGGCCACGGAATAGTTCCACTCCGCGCCGGGCTGCGCCAGCAGCGGCTGCTGCGCCAGCTTGCCGACGAGTTCGCCGAGGCTGAGCTTCGAGGTCTGGAAGTCGATCGCCTCGGCGCGGTAGAGCGCGTCGACCAGCGTCGCCTCCATGAAGCCGTAGGTCAGGCCGCTGGTATGGGTGAGGAGATCGCGGATCGTGATCGGGCGCAACGCCGGCACGGTCTCGAGCTTGGCCCGGTTGCCGCCGACCATCACCCGCATCTCGGCGAATTCCGGCAGGAAGCGCGCGACCGGATCGTCGAGCTGGAACCGGCCCTCCTCGTAGAGCATCAGCACCGCCAGCGAGGTCAGCGGCTTCGTCATCGAGTAGATGCGGGTGATGGTGTCGGCCGCGAACGGTTTCTGCCGCGCGAGGTCGGCATGGCCGTGGGCGCGGAAGAAGGCGGTCTTGCCGCCGCGCATCACGGCGACCGACAATCCGGCGAGCCGTCCACTCTCGACATAGCCGCGCATCCAGGAATCGACGCGCTCCAGCCGGTCCGGGCAGAGGCCGACGGCGCGGGGTTGGGTCTCGACCTGCATGCGGGCTCCTCGCTCTCGCGTCTCCGGGGGCGGTGTAGCGGCCTCACGCCGAGCGGCGCCAGCCCGGATCCGTCACCATCCCATCGTACCGGGCCCGCCCTTGAACGGCCCGACGAGGCCGGGCGTGATCCAGCCGCCATAGAAGCCGCCGGGCTGCGGCTCGACCCGCTGGTCGCCGACGAGACAGGCATCCATCGGCCCGGCATAGAAGGCGACGTAGCCGGCGATGGGCCGGAAGCCCGGCGTCGGGTCCGGATAGGCCCAGGCCGCGCCCGGGGCCCGGCGTCCGCCGCCGGTCACGTCGAACAGAACCGCCCGCCCCTTCCACTCGCAGATTCCGGCCCGGCGCGGAGGCCCGAGCACCCCCTCGACGATGTCGGCGGGCGGAACGTAGTAGGTCGGCGGATGGCTCGTCTCGAGCACACGGAAGCCGGCCGTCGTCGCGGCGATAGTTTGCCCGCCCAGGATCACCGTCAACCGCTCGGGCACCGGCTCCAGCCGGGGCGGGCGGGGATAGTCCCAGACGCTTTCCTGCCCCGGGCCGGGGCGGACGGGGATGGGTCGCACGGGCGCCTCCGTCGGTGTCGTATCGCCGGTTTGTCGTCTCCGACGCTCATGCTAGCGCAGGATCACCCAGGGAGAAGGACGACGCCGTGAGCGACATTGCAGATTACGCCCTGTTCCTCGACTTCGACGGCACGCTGGTCGAGATCGCCCCGCGACCCGACGCGGTGACGGTCGATCCCGGACTCGTGCCGACGCTGGAGCGTCTGCGCACTAGGCTCGGTGGGGCGCTCGCCATCGTGACCGGGCGACCCGTGGCGGTGATCGACGATTTCCTGGCGCCCGCCCGGTTCGATGTGGCCGGCCTGCACGGGGTCGAGCGGCGGGTGGACGGCGTCGTCAGCGGCGGGCGACCCGAGGATCATCCGGCCCTGCGGGCGGGTGTCGAGCGGCTCCAGGCCGAGACCGCCCGCTACGAGGCGGTGCTGATCGAGGACAAGGGCGCCTCCGTCGCGGTCCATTGGCGCCTCGCCGCGCCGGCCGATGCCGAGGCTGCGGAAGCCATCGTCAAGGCGGTGGCGGCCGATCTCGGCAGCGCTTACCGGCTGCAGCTCGGCAAGGCGGTGGGCGAGATCGTGCCCGCCGACGCCACCAAGGGGCACGCCATCCGGGCCTTGATGGAGGCCGCCCCCTATGCCGGGCGCCGGGCGATGTTCCTGGGCGACGACCGCACCGACGAGATCGCCTTCGCCTCGGTCAACGAGGATGGCGGGATCAGCGTGCGGATCGGCGAGGGCGAGACGGTGGCGGCCCGCCGCCTCGCGACCCCCGCCGACGTGCGCGCGCTGCTCTCCGCCTGGGCCGAGGGCGGGGTGATCGATCCCGACGCCCTGCCGTCGGCCTGACCCGCTTGTCGACCGGCCCGCAGACCCTCTGTTAAGGTCGCCGCGGCAGAGCGCGGCGAGAGACGACGGAAAAGCATGTTCGAATTTCCGGTGCTGGTCGGTGATATCGGCGGGACGAATGCCCGCTTCGGCCTGATCGAGACGAAGGGCGCGGCCCCGCAGGTCCTCTCGCATGAGCCGACCGCGGGCCATGCCGACCCGAGCGCGGCGATCCGCGCCTCGCTGGGCAAGAGCGGAGCCCCGGCGCCCCGTTCGGCGATCCTCGCCATCGCGGGCCGGGTCGATGCCCCGGCGGTGCAGCTCACCAACGCCCATTGGGTGGTCGCGGGGGAGGCGGTCGGGCGGGATTTCGGCCTGTCCCGGGTCACGATCGTCAACGATTACGTGCCGGTAGCGGCGGGCGCCGCGGGCATCGCCCCCAACGACCTGACGACGATCGGGCCGGAGCGCGGTGACGCGCCGGGGCCGCGGGTGGTCCTCGGCCCCGGCACCGGTTTCGGGGCGGCGGCGCTCGTGCCCTACGAGGATCGCCTCGCCATCGTCTCGACGGAAGCCGGCCACACCGATCTCGGACCCGCCGACGAGGCGGAGGCCCGGATCTGGTCGGCGGTCGAGCGCACCGACGACCGCATCACGGTCGAGACCCTTCTCTCAGGCCCCGGCCTGTCGCGGCTCCACGCAGCGATCCGCGCGGTGCGGGCGGGCGGCGAAGGCCCCCTCTGCGACCCCGCCGAGATCACCCGCACCGGGCTTTCGGGCGAGGATCCGCATGCGCAGGAGGCGCTGCATCTGTTCTGCCATCTCCTGGGCCGCGTCTGCGGCGACCTCGCCCTCACCTTCCTGGCGACCGGGGGGGTCTATATCGGCGGCGGCATCGCGCCGCGGATCGTCCCGCTGCTGCGCGAGGGCGGCTTCCGGGAAGCGTTCGAGCGCAAGGCGCCCTTCGCGGCGCAGATGCGGGAGATCCCGACCAGCGTCATCACCGTGAAGGATCCCGCCTTCGGAGGCCTCGCCGCGCTGGCGAGCGAGGGCGGGCGCTTCGTCTATCACGGGCAGGTCTGGACCGCGGGCGGCTGAGGGCGGCGGTGCGGCCCGCGCACCGGCTTGCCCCCTGCCCCACCGGATCCTGGGGGCTGGCGCCGGCCCAACGGTCTGTTAACCATGGCAGCGCGATAACCTGCGCATCCCGTCGGCCTCGTCCCGAGGCGGGCCGGGAGCGTGGAACCGCCCAGAGTCCCGATCATGCGCGCCAAGCCCCTCGTCCGCGCCTCGTCCCTCCTCCTCGCCGCGGCTCTTGCCGTGCCGGCGGTCGGGGCACAGGCCGCACCGCGCTCGGCCAAGGCCCGGGCCGCGGCGGGCGTGACCATCGATTACAGCGTCAATCTCGCCGGCATTCCCATCGGCAACGCGCAGCTCACCGGAGCCTTCGACGGCCCGCGCTACCGCATGGATGTCTCGGCCGTGCTCACCGGCCTGGTCGGCGCGGTGACCGGCGGGCAGGGCTCGGCTCGCTCCAGCGGCACGCTGGCGACCGGTCCGCTGCCGAGCGCCTTCTCCATCGCCACCCGCACCAGCAATTCGGGCATCGCCGTGCGCATGGCGCTGGCGGGCGGCAATGTGACCCAGTCCGAGGTGACCCCGCCGCTCGTCGATACCGGCGACCGGGTGCCCGTCACCGCCGCCGCCAAGCGCGGCGTGGTCGATCCGGCGAGCGCGCTCGCCATGCCGGCCCGCACCAAGGGGGCGCTTCTCGACCCCGAGAACTGCAACCGGACCCTGCCGGTCTTCGACGGCGCGACCCGCTTCGACGTGGTGCTGAGCTACGGCGAGACCCGCGAGATTCAGAAGCCCGGCTACAGCGGGCCGGTGCTGGTCTGCAACGCCCGCTACGTCGCCATCGCCGGCCACCGGCCCGACCGGCCCGGTGTGAAGTTCATGGAAGAGAACCGCGACATGTCGGTCTGGCTCGCCCCCGTCGAGGCGGCGCGGGTGCTGGTGCCGATGCGGATCGCCGTGCGCACGACGCTGGGCACCAACATCATCGAGGCGACCCGCTGGACCCAGACCGGCACCAGCACCGCCCAGGGCGGCGACGTGACCCCCGCGACGGTTGCGGAGGCGAGCCTCTCGGGCCGCTGAGGGGCGTCTCAAAAGGTGGTGAAGAGGCCGCGAAGGGGGCGGCGCCCATGATCGCGTTCCCCTCCCCGCCTCGACTATGCGCCGCTTTCTTCGTGTGCCTCGTCGCGTCCGCGGCGCGGGCAGAGCCCCTCGGGGCCGGCCTCGATTGCGGCCCCGACGCGTTCTCCTCCGCCGAACTCGTCGAGCGTCGTCCGCCCCGCCGCGGGCCGTTGACGGCGATGCCGCAGACGCTGTGCAGCGAGCTGGCTCCGCAGGTGCCCCCGGCGCAGATCGACATCCATCTCTATCCGGGACTTGGTTCAGGATCTGGCGCAAGACTGGGAAGCCCGGTTGGCAGGCCGGGCCCCGGCGACCCATATGAAGGGGGCCGCCGCGGCCACTTTCCGCGCCCGTAGCGGTTCTCCCGCCTCTCCGACGGCTCCGGGCCGTAGGGAACGTCCCCGCCGAATGACGCTCCGCACCCTTTCCCGCGAGTCCCGCGCGCGCGGCGTGACGGCGGTCCTCGGGCCCACCAACACGGGCAAGACGCACCTCTCCATCGAGCGGATGCTCCAGCATCCCACCGGCATGATCGGTCTGCCGCTGCGGCTCCTCGCCCGCGAGGTCTACCTGCGCGTCGTGGCGAAGGTCGGCGTCGAGAACGTCGCCCTCGTCACCGGCGAGGAGAAGATCAAGCCGGACCGGCCGCGCTACTGGATCTGCACCATCGAGGCGATGCCGCGCGACCTCGAGGTCGCCTTCGTGGCGATCGACGAGATCCAGCTTGCCGCCGACATGGATCGCGGCCACGTCTTCACCGACCGCCTGCTCTACCGGCGCGGCCGCGAGGAGACGCTGCTGATCGGCTCCTCGACCATGCTGCCGCTGGTGCAGTCGCTGATCCCGGGCGTGCAGACGACCACGCGGCCCCGCCTCTCCCAGCTGACCTTCGCGGGCGAGAAGAAGATCTCGCGGCTGCCGCACCGCACCGCCATCGTGGCCTTCTCGGCCGAGGAGGTCTACGCCATCGCCGAGTTGATCCGGCGCCAGCGCGGCGGCGCGGCGGTGGTGCTCGGCGCGCTCTCGCCCCGCACCCGCAACGCCCAGGTCGAGCTCTACCAGTCGGGCGACGTCGATTATCTGGTGGCCACCGACGCGGTCGGGATGGGCCTCAATCTCGACGTCGATCACGTGGCCTTCGCGGCCAACTGGAAATACGACGGCAGCCGCTTCCGCAAGCTGACGCCGGCCGAGATGGGCCAGATCGCGGGCCGCGCCGGGCGCCACACCTCCGACGGCACCTTCGGCTCGACCGGGCGCTGTCCGCCCTTCGAGCCGGAGATGGTCGAGGCTCTGGAGACGCACGATTTCGAGCCCCTGCGCATCCTGCAATGGCGCAACCCCGACCTCGACTTCGGCTCGCTGGAGGCCTTGCAGGCCAGCCTCGACGTGCATCCGCAGGAGCAGGGCCTGACCCGCGCCCCCATGGGCGAGGATCAGCAGGCATTCGAGATCCTGATGCGCGAGGACGACATTCGCGACATGGCCAAGGGGCCCGCGGCGGTGCGACGCCTGTGGGATGCCTGCGGCCTGCCGGACTACCGCAAGGTCCATCCGCAGACCCATGCCGACCTCGTCGCCCAGCTCTACCGCTTCCTGATGCGGGGCATGGCGGGGCGCATCCCCAACGATTGGTTCGCCCGGCAGGTGGCGATGATCGACCGCACCGACGGCGACATCGATGCCCTGTCGCAGCGCATCGCGCAGGGACGCACCTGGACCTTCGTGGCGAATCGCCCCGACTGGTTGCTCGATCCTCTGCATTGGCAGGGCGAGACGCGTCGGGTAGAGGACAGGCTGTCCGACGCCCTGCACGAGCGCCTTGCAAGCCGCTTCGTCGACAGGCGCACCAGCGTCCTGATGCGGCGCCTGAGAGAGAAGACGATGCTGGAAGCCGAAATCACCTCCGGCGGTGACGTCACCGTCGAAGGTCAACATGTGGGCCGTTTGCACGGCTTCCAATTCGTGCCGGACCCTCAGGCCGAGGGGCACGAGGCCAAGACCCTGCGCTCGGCCGCCGACAAGGCGCTCGCGGGCGAGATCGAGGCGCGGGCCGACCGCTTCGCCTCGGCGGCCGATTCGGCCCTCGTGCTGTCGCATGACGGCGTGATCCGCTGGACCGGCGACCCGGTCGCCAAGCTCACGCCCGGCGACAAGCTGTTCGAGCCGGGCCTGCGGCTGATCGCCGACGACAGCCTCGCCGGCCCGTCGCGGGAGAAGGTCGAGACACGGCTGAGCGCGTGGCTGCGCGCCCACGTGGTGCGCCTGCTCGGTCCGCTGATGGAGATCGAGAGCGCCGCCGATCTGACCGGGCTCGCCCGCGGCATCGGTTATCAGGTGGTCGAGGCCCTGGGCGTGCTGGAGCGCGCCAAGGTCGCCCACGAGATGCGCAGCCTCGATCAGGACGGGCGCGCCAATCTCCGCCGCCACGGGGTGCGCTTCGGCGCCTACCACATCTTCCTGCCAGCCCTGCTGAAGCCCGCGCCGCGCACCCTCGCCGCCCAGCTCTGGGCCCTCAAGAGCGGCGGCCTCGACCAGCCGGGGCTCGACGAGATCGCCCATCTGGCCGGCTCCGGCCGCACCTCGATCAAGGTCGATCCGGCGATCGCCAAGGGCCTCTACCGCGCGGCCGGTTTCCGCGTCTGCGGCGAGCGCGCGGTGCGCGTCGACATCCTCGAGCGCTTGGCCGACCTCATCCGCCCGGCCATCGCCTATCGGCCCGGCACCACCGTCGGCGAGCCGCCGGCCGGGACGGCGGATGGCGACGGCTTCGTCGCGACCGTCAACATGACCTCGCTGGTCGGCTGCTCGGGCGAGGATTTCGCCTCGATCCTGAAGTCGCTCGGCTACGTCGCCCAGGCGCGCCCCGGCCCGGCCATCACCGTGCCGCTGATCGCCGCTGCCCCGACCGTCCCGGCGGCCCGCCCAGCCGAGGCCGCGCCGCAGGAGACGGTCGCCGACGAGTCGATTTCGGGCGAGGCCGACGCCCCGCAGCCCGAGTCGTCCGATCAGGACGGTGAAGCGAGCGAGGCCGAGGCGGCACCCGCCCCGGCGGCCTCCGAAACCCCGTCTTCCGAGACCCAGGCCGAGGAGCCGGCATCCGAGACTTCGGTGGACGCCCCGGAGGAGCCGGTGGCGGCTCCGGCCGAGGAGAGCGCCGAGCCGGCCGCAGCGGCGCCGAGCGCGGAAACGGCCTCGCGCGAAGACACCGCACCCATGCCGGCCGAGACCGCGCAGGCCGTCGAGGCCGCCGCCGTGACCGGCGAGGTTGAGGCGGTCGATGCCGCCGATTCCTCGGTGCCGGCCGACGATGCCGCCCCCGTGGCGGACACGGACGCCGCGCCGGCCGAGCCCGAGACCATCGAGGTCTGGCATCTGCACCGTCCGCAGCGCCATTCCGGCCCCCGCCACGGCCGTGGCCAGGGGCGCCAGGACGGCCGGCAAGAGAGTCGCGAAGGGGCACGTGAAGGCGGCCACCGGGATGGACGTCCGGGCGAGGGCCAGGGTCCGCGCCGTCCCCGCGAGGATCGGCCCGAGGGCGGTCGTCCGCCCCGGCCCGAAGCCAGGGGCGAAGGCCGTGGCGAGAACCGCGGCGAGGGGCAGGGCCCGCGCCGCGACGGCGGCCCCCGCAACCGGCCCGACCGCCGCGACGACAACCGCCGCCCGCCCCAGGAGCAGCGCCCGCCCCGCCGCGAGCGCCAGCCCGATCCCGATTCGCCCTTCGCGGCGCTCGCCGCCCTGAAGGCGAAGCTCGAATCGGACGGGGGCAAGCGCTGAGGGCCGCCCGGCCCCAGAGACGTCCCCTCGCGGCATGAGCGAGGGGCGTCAGCGCCTCGACAAGTGGCTGTGGTTCGCGCGCTTCGCCCGGACCCGGTCGATGGCGGCCCGGCTCGTCGCCGACGGACATGTCCGGGTCAACGGCACGCGGGCCCAGGCTCCCGCCAAGGCGCTCCATCTCGGCGACGTGCTGACGGTGGCCGCCCCTCACGGTACGATGCTGGTCCGCATCCTCGACCTCGGCGAGCGCCGCGGCGGCGCGCCGGAGGCGCAGCGGCTCTACGAGACGGTCGGCACTCCCGATCCCGGATCCTGACCCTTCCCGGCATCCCCCCAGAACGAGCGGCAGCACCGAAGGCCCGAGCGCGAAGAGCGGCCCGGCGACAGCCGAGGCGTCGAGCGGTGCGAGCGCTCAAGGGAGCAGCGGATGCGGTCGCGGACGCCTGTGGCCAAATCGACCGGACCGATCGTCAAGCAATCGCTTGATCATCGTCGCGCGAGCCTCTAAGCGGTCGGCGCCTTTACGTCCGGCATTGGCCGGCGTGTCCGGGATAGGAATGCACGATGGGCAAGGAAAAGTTCAGCCGCACGAAGCCGCACTGCAACATCGGCACGATCGGTCACGTCGATCACGGCAAGACCCGAGGCGAGCCGGGCGAGATAGGCCGACATCGCGCCGACGGGGGGCGCGATCGACATGTCGTTGTCGTTGAGGATGACGATGAGGCGCGAATGCAGCGCGCCGGCATTGTTCATCGCCTCGTAGGCCATGCCCGCCGACATCGAGCCGTCGCCGATCACCGCCACCATGTTGCGGCGCCGGCCCGGCTCGGCCCCCGTCGCCCTGGCCTCGGCCTCGGCGAGGTCGCGCGCGACCGCCATGCCGAGCGCGGCCGAGATCGAGGTCGAGGAATGGGCCGCGCCGAACGGGTCGTACTCGCTCTCCGAGCGCTTGGTGAAGCCCGACAGGCCGCCACCCTGGCGCAGGGTGCGGATGCGGTCGCGCCGTCCGGTGAGGATCTTGTGCGGGTAGCATTGGTGGCCGACGTCCCAGACGATGCGGTCGTCGGGGGTGTCGAACACGTGGTGCAGCGCCACCGTCAGCTCGACCACGCCGAGCCCCGAGCCGAGATGGCCGCCGGTGACCGACACCGCGTCGATCATCTCGGCGCGCACCGCGTCCGCCACCTTCTGCAACTCGCTCTCCGGCAGGAGCCGCAGCCGGTCGGGCGTCTCAAGACCCTCGAGGATCGTCGTGTCCGCTAGTGCCACCGGAGCAGCCTCATGCCCGAAGTGAGAAACAGCGCGCGAACCGTCGCGCGCGATGGGGGTCTTCGTTTTGTGTCAAATGCATCCGCCGCTCAGTCGATATCGAGCGGCGCGGTCCCGGCGGCCCGGCCGTCCGGCCCGATCGCGATGGTCTGGATGCGAGCCTCGGCCCGCTTCAGCAGCGCCTCGCAATGGCGCTTGAGCGCCTCGCCGCGCTCGTAGATCGCCACGGATTCGTCGAGGGGCACGTCGCCGCGTTCGAGCCGGCGCACGATCTCTTCGAGCTGCTCCATCGCCCGCTCGAACGGAAGATCGTCCGGCAGCGCCTCCGCGGGCGCGGCAGGTCGTTGAGCGTTCATCCCGATGTCCCCGGCCGATCCCCCCGTTGCGCGGGTTATGACGGTCCGGCACGGGTCGCACAAGCCCGGATGGATTGCGTGCGACCGATCCAGGGCCACGTTGATGCGAGCGGATAAAGGAGGTCGAAGCCCTCGATGCCGATGAAAGACGCGCGCGGGGCAGCGTCAGCCGAGGCTATTCGGGCATCGGCGGCGCCCCGGAACCGTCTCCAAAACCGATCGCATCGGGACGGGTCACTCTTGTCGTGTCGCCCCTTCTTGCGGCGAACCGGCGTTCTTCGGTGGGAATGCGCCCTCATCCAGCACGAACCGGAAGGGCGTGCCCTCGAACGCCTCGGCGCCCCGGCCGATCGCGGCGATGCCGGCACTCATGCGGCCGTCCCGCCCGAGCAGACGGTCGGCGATCGCGATGAACAGGCGGTTCGGCGTGGCGCTCGGGGCGAGCCGGCGCAAAGCCTGGGCGAGTTCCGCCGCGTCCCGCTCCGGGGCGAGCGCGCAGGCCACCGCGTAGGCGGCGGCCGTCGAACGGCTGATGCCGGCATAGCAGTGCAGGACCAGCGGGTGCCGCCGGTCCCAGGCCGACGCAAAATCGAGGACGGCCCGCACATGCGCCTCGCCCGGCGGCAGGTGGCCCTCCATCGGGGCGACGATGTCGCTGAACCCGACCCGCAGGTGATGCTCCGGGGCGATCCCCGCCGGACGCTCGATGGCAAGCCCCGGGCTCCCGAGCGTCGCCAGGGTGACGAGGTGGCGGGCGCCGCTCGCCGCGAGCGTCTCGGGCAGCCGGGACAGCGGGCAGACATAGAGGCAGGGCATGACGGTCAGAGGCTCGCCTGAAGCGCGCCGAGGCGGGCGAGATAGGTCGCCTCGGCCTCCGCGGTCGGGCGGGGGGTGAGCAGCGCCTCGATCTCCGGCATCGCCGTATCGGAGAAGGCCGGGGGCCGCCCGAAAATCTGGTCGGCCTCGATCAGGGAGAAGCCCGCGAGCCGGGTCGCCTCCCAATAGGCCGCGACTCGGTCGGCGCGCTTGACGAGGCGGGCGAGGGCGGGACTTGGCGCGGACAGGCCGATGCGCTGGCGGATCGCCGCGAGCAGGCGCCGCTCGACGGTGCGATAGGCGTCGCCGATGGCGTTCTTGAGCGGCGAGATGATGTCGCCGATCACGTATTCGGGGGCGTCGTGCAGCAGCAATTCCAGCCGCTCCGGCGGGCTCAGCCCGGGAGCGAGGGCGTTGCCGATGGCCTCGACGAGCAGCGAGTGCTGGGCGACCGAGAACACGTGCGGCCCCGCGGTCTGGCCGTTCCAGCGGGCCACCCGGGCGAGGCCGTGGGCGATGTCGGCGATCTCGATATCGAGGGCGGAGGGATCGAGCAGGTCGAGCCGCCGGCCCGACAGCATCCGCTGCCAGGCGCGCGGTTTCTTGGGCGTTCGCGTCGGCGCGTTCACGGGCGGGGGCGCTCGCCGAGGGCGGCGCAGACGGCGTGGCGATGACAGCCGACGAGATGGTCGTTGACCATGCCGACCGCCTGCATGAAGGCGTGGACGATGGTGGGGCCGACGAAGGTGAAGCCCTTCTGCTTCAGGGCCTTGCCCATTTTTTTCGAGACTTCGGTCTCGGTCGCGATGTCTGCGCGGGTCTTCGGATTCGTCTGGATCGGTCGGCCGTCGCAGAAATCCCAGAGGAAGCGGGAGAATCCGGGTCCGGCCTCTTCGATGGCGAGCCACGCCTGGGCCCCGGCAATGGCGCCGCGGATCTTGGCGCGGTTGCGGATGATGCCGGCATCGCCCATCAGCCGCTCGACATCGGCCTCGGTGAAGCGGGCGACGCGCTCCGGCTCGAATCCCGCGAAGGCGCGGCGAAACCCCTCGCGGCGGCGCAGGATGGTGATCCAGGACAGGCCGGCCTGGAACCCGTCGAGGATCAGCTTCTCGTAGAGGGCGCGGGAATCGTCTTCCGGCACGCCCCACTCGGTGTCGTGATAGGTGACGTAGATCGGGTCGAGCCCCGGCCACCAGCAGCGCGGGCAGCCGTCGGGATGGGTCGTGATCAGGCCGTCGGGCGCCGTGCTCATCCGGCGGCGGCCGTGTCGGCGGGGAAGGCGAAGGTCGCGAAGGCGGGCTTCTCCACGCCCGCGATGCGGCCGTCGGCCCGCACCGGCTCGCCGGCGGCCAGCGCATCGCCGAGGCGGTCGAGGCGGATCGTGGCGAGCCCCCGCCCGCCCGCCATGCTGCCGGTCACCCCGAGGCTGCGGGCGCCCGCCACCACCTCGGTCCCCGGCGCCGGAGCCGCTCCCTCGGCGAAGACCAGGGGCACGATGCGGGTGCGGGCGGTGCCGCGATGCTGCATACGCGAGACCACCTCCTGGCCGACATAGCAGCCCTTCCGGAAGTCGACGCCGCCGAGCTGGTCCATCAGCGCCTCGTGCGGGAAGGCATCCATGAACGCGAAGTCGCGCCCGCCCTCCGGCACGCCGAGGCCGATGCGGTGGGCGTGGTAATCGTCCTCCGAGGCATCCGCCGAGAAGGCCCCCAGCGCGAAGTAGAGGCGCTCACCGAGCGCGGGCAGGCGCCTGTCGCGCATCCGGATCGTCTCGGCCGCCGTCTCCGCTCCGTTCCAGGCGGCGGCGACGCCGAGGGTCGGATCGGCGGCGATTCCCACCTTGGCGCGCAGGCGATAGAGCCCGAGCCGCTTGACGAGATCGGGCACCCGCTCGGCCGCGACATCCAGGCGAAAACCGCCCTCGCGGTCGCGCGACACGAGAAAATCGAACTGGATCTTGCCCTGCGGCGTCAGCAGGGCGCCGAGGCGCGCCTCGCCTTCGGGCAGAGACTCGACGTTGCAGGTGAGGATGCCCTGGAGGAAGGGGGTCGCGTCCGCGCCGGTGACGGTGACGACGGCGCGGTCCGGCAGCAGGGCGATCGGCATGGTCTCTCCTGAGGGCGACCGTTCGGGGCGGCGTTGCATGGTCTCGGCAGCTGACATAAGCCGCGCCTATCCCGGCCTCAATCGCCCGAGCCCCGAGTCGCGCCAAGAACGCCGAGCCAAGAACGGCCGAGCCAAGGAAGAGCCCCGATGGACACCCCCTTCGATCTCGTCCTCGCCGGCGGCACGCTGGTGAACCACGACGGCGCGCACCGCGCCGATCTCGGCATCCGCCAGGGCCGCGTCGCCGCCATCGGCGATCTCGCGAACGCGGCGGCGGCCGAGCGGCGCGATTGCCGCGGCCTGCACCTCCTGCCCGGCGTCATCGACAGCCAGGTGCATTTCCGCGAGCCCGGCCTCGATCACAAGGAAGACCTGGAGACGGGCTCGCGCGCCGCCGTGATGGGCGGCGTGACGACGGTGTTCGAGATGCCGAACACCAACCCGCAGACGACGACGGCGCAGGCGCTCGCCGACAAGGTCAGTCGCGCCCATCACCGGATGCATTGCGACTTCGCCTTCTGGGTCGGCGGCACCCACGAGAATGCCGACGAGGTCGCCGTCCTGGAACGGCTGCCGGGGGCGGCGGGCATCAAGGTCTTCATCGGCTCCTCCACCGGCTCGCTGCTGGTCGAGGACGATGCGGGCGTGCGCGCGATCCTGAAGAACATCCGCCGTCGCGCCGCCTTCCATTCCGAGGACGAGCCGATGCTGCGGGAGCGCAAGGGCCTGCGCGTGCCCGGCGATCCGGCCTCGCACCCGGTCTGGCGCTCGCCGGAGGTCGCCGTGAAGGCGACGGAGCGGCTGATCGCGCTGGCCCGCGAGACCGGGGCGCGCATCCACATCCTGCACATCTCGACGGCGGACGAGATGCCGATCCTGGGGGCCGCGAAGGACGTGGCGAGCGTCGAGGTGACGCCCCACCACCTGACGATCGACGGGGGCGAGGCCTATGCCCGCCTCGGCACCCTGGTGCAGATGAACCCGCCGGTGCGCGACGCCGCCCATCGCGAGGGGATCTGGCAGGGTCTGACCTCCGGAATCGTCGACGTGCTCGGCTCCGACCACGCGCCGCATACCCTCGAGGAAAAGGCCAAGCCCTATCCCGACTCGCCCTCCGGCATGACCGGCGTGCAGACGCTGGTGCCGATCATGCTCGACCACGTGGCGGCGGGCCGGCTCTCCCTCGCCCGCCTCGTCGATCTGACGAGCGCCGGGCCGAAGCGGCTGTTCGGCATCGCCCGCAAGGGGCGGCTCGCCCTCGGCTACGATGCCGACGTCACGGTGGTGGATCTGAAGCGCCGCGAGACGATCCGCAACGAATGGATCGCCTCGAAATGCGGCTGGACCCCCTATGACGGGCTCACCGTCACCGGCTGGCCGGTGGGCACCGTGGTGCGCGGCGTGCCGGTGATGTGGCAGGGCGAGCTGGTGACCCCGTCGCGGGGCGAGGCGGTGCTGTTCGAGGAGGCCCTGCCGACCGGGTGAGGGCGGCGGGCCCTATTGCGGTTGTGCCCAGATGAGGTGCAGGCCGTTGCGGCTGCGGAACCAATGGGTCATCGGCGGCAGGTCGCAGCCATGCTCCTCGAAGACGCCCGCGAGGCTCCGCACCAGCTTGCCCGCCAAGCGCTGTCCTTCGATATCGGTTGCCAAGATCTGGGAGGGATGAACGACTTCCGGGTCGATTCGACGATACTTGATCGCAAAACGCATCACGCGAACCCTACATGCAGTTGGCGAAAGCCATGGAAGACATATCGCTACAATTGCACGACACAACGTCTCGCTGCATACAGAAAATGAGAAACATCGTTTTCGTCCGAAGACGAAAGAATTATCGGCAAAATTTTTTGTATTAACTTGTTGTTGATTTGATCTTTATCGGCATCCGGACCGCTCTGATCGGAAAGCGATGGCCGGCGGATCAAAGGGCGACCCCGGTTGCGCGAATACGCATCACCGGGGCGCTGTGATCTTCGTCAATGTTGCAGAGTCGTCGTGAAGCCGCCGCCGCGAATGCGCTCGGGCAGGGTCTCGGCGTAGCGGGCGGTGGCGTCCTCGCCATAGGTGGCGACGAGCTCTTGGAAGGCGGCGAACAGGGCGGCCTGGGCCATGCAATCGCCGTCGATTCCGTCGAGGCAGCCCTCGGCGAAAGCCTCGGTCACGAGGCCCAGCGCGGCGCGCTTGCTCTCCGGATCGGATTCGAACGGAGCGGGGTCATGGATCATGGCGCAGTCTTCAATTCCCGGCCGACATGATGCCGGCAAGACATCGACACGATACGGCGTCGCGGACGGGCCGGAAAGCAGGGAATTGCGGAGAGGTTAACGCGGACGCTCGATTGCGAAGGTTTTTCGTAAGGGCTCGGGCCTGTGGCACAGGGGTCACAGAGCGCCTCGGACATCCGCCGGGCCGGGGGCGGGTGAGGGGAGGGATCGCCGTCGTGCGGGGACGGCGCCGGATCGGCAGCGGCGCTCAGCCGCCGAAGCGGCCGGCGATGGCGTGGGAGAGGCGCTCGCCCTCGGCGAGGTAGCGCCGGGCGGCCTCGCCCGCGGCCGGCGTGCAGATCCGATAGGTCAGGCTGTAGCCGCGAAACCCGCGATTATAGGCGCCGGCCAACCGGTCGCGCCGCGCCGGCGTGACGCCCTCGGTGTCGAGGATCGCCTTCATGCGGCTCGGCCATTCGGCGGCATCGGGGGCGGCGCAGAGATTGCGCAGGAAGGCGAGTGCCCCGACGATCTCGGACAGCCGCAGCAGATCCCGATCGTAGGGCGCGGGCGGCGGCTCGGCCGGGGGCGGGGGCTCCTTCTCCTTCTCGGCCGGCTTGGCCGGTGCGCGGGCGGACCCGCCGCGCTGCTGGGCGAGCGCGTCGGAGGCGACCGTGAGGGGGCCGGGCGCGAAGGCGCCGAACGCCAGAAGCGCGGCCAGAACAAACCTCGCCGGCCCTCTCATGCCGTCTCCTCTCCCGACGGGGATACGCGCGCGAACGCCTCGCGCAGGGTGTCGATCAATCCCGGCGTGGTCGCGAGGCCCTCGACCTCGTCGAGCCGGGCCCAGCGCACGGCGAGCGCCTCCGGCCCCGGCGCCGGCTCCACCGCGCGCCACCGGGCGGCGTGAGGATGGATCACGTAATGATGGCGCAGGCGGTCGTCCTCGTCGCGCAGGAGGATCTCGGTCGGCGTCAGGCTCGCGCCCACCACCTCGGCGCAACTGCCGACCTCCTCCTCCAGTTCGCGCAGGGCGGCCTCCGCGAGGCGCTCGCCCGCCTCGACGAGCCCCCCGGGCAGGGTCCAGACGCCGCGCATCGGCTCGTTGGCGCGCTGCGCCAGCAGGACGCGCCCATCCCGGATCACCGCGATGGAGACGCCGATCAGGGGGCGGGCCGGAAACAGGCGACCGTCATCGGCGGGCACGCCGGCATCCGCGCTCACGGCGTCACCCGCGCCGTGGCGAGGCGTCCGTCGGCGAGGCCGACGAGGATCGTCCAGGGGCCGGATCCCGCACCGAGCACCGCCACGCCGAAGGCGGCCGGGGCGGGGAGCGGCAGCCGCAGCCGCTCGGTCGGGGCCCCGCCCTTGAGCGAGAGCAGGGCGAGCGCGGTGCGGCCCGCCAGCGGCAGGACCAGCGACGGGGCGGGGTCCGCCGGCAGCACGGCAGCGAGATCCCCCGCCTCGCCGAGCCCCGGCCCGGCATAGCCCGGCCACGCGCCCGCGAGAGTCAGGGCGCCTCCGGCATAGCGCCAGAGCTGAAGCACGCCCTCGCCGTCGGGCGCCCGCAGGGCGGCAATCTCGGACGCGCCCGTCCCGGAAAAGGCCGCGATGCCGGCAAGGCTCAGCGGCGCGCCGTCGGGCTTGCCGCCCGCTTGCGGCGGCGTCCGCGCCGACAGGCTCCAAACCGCGCTCTTGCCCGCGCCTTTGGCCGCGCCTTGGGCTGCTCCTTGGGCCGCATCCCCTTCGGAATTCTTCATCGCTACGGCGAGACTCGATCCCGCCGTGCCCTGGGCCGTCACGGCGATCACCGCCGGCCGGCCGTCGAGGGTGGCGATGCGCGGGCTGCGGCCGGCGAAGACCTGGTCCGGCCCCGGCGTCAGCGTCTGGGTCGTCACCGGCACGGGTTTCGGCTCGGCGGTGACGCCCAGCGGTTGGCGCTCGCGGATGGTCAGGCCCGCCGCCTGGCCGGGCGCGCCGCCGAGTGCCCGGGTCGGGCCGGTGAGATAGGCGCTGAGGGGGCCGAGCTGCGCTTGGCGCGAGCCCGGCACCGCCCCGCGGGGCGTCTCGGCGGCGGCGAACCCCTCGATCGCCTCGGCGCCAACCAGGGTGGTGCGCAGGGTTCCGCCATCGAGGCTGATCACCGCGCCGCCGTCCTCGCCCCAGACCACGACGACCGGCACCGGCCCCTCGGCCGGCTTCGGCGCGCGCTTGGGGTCGGCGCCCGCGCTCGCGTGGGCGACGGGCAGGAGGCCGGAGGTCGCCACCGCCAGGGCCACCTCGCTGCCGGGGCCGCGCATCGCCGTCACGCGGAAGGGAAGGGCGAGGAGATCGACCTGCGGCGCGGCGGGCTCGGCGGCGGCGGGGAGGGCGGCGAGGCACAGCAGGGCGGCGAGGGCCGCCCGGCGGTCAGACATGCTGGCCGCCGTTGATGTGGAGTTCGGCGCCGTTCACGTAGGAGGAGGCCTCGGTGCAGAGGAAGTAGATCGCCTTGGCGACCTCGTCCGGGGTGCCGAGGCGCCTCTGGGGGATCTGCTCCACCAGCTTGTCGGTGCCGGGCGAGAGGATCGAGGTGTCGATCTCGCCCGGCGAGATCGCGTTGACCCGCACCCCGAGCGGCCCGAAATCCGCGGCCATCTCCCGCGTCAGCCCGGCAAGCGCCGATTTCGAGGTGCCGTAGGCCGCGCCCGCGAAGGGATGGACCCGCGACCCGGCGATGGAGGTGACGTTCACGATCGAGCCGCGGGCCCGCTTCAGCTCATCGCACAGCCCCCGCGCCAGCAGGATCGGCGCGAAGAAATTGACCTGGAACACGCGGGCCCAGTCGGCATATTCGGTGGCGAGGGCGCCGAGCCGCGCGCCGTCGGGGCCCTTCGGCGAGATGCCGGCATTGTTGACGAGCGCGTGCAGCAGCCCGCCCTCGGCGGCCAGCCGCTCGGCCACCTCCCGCACGCCGCGCACGGTGTCGGCGGCGTCGGCCAGATCGACCTGGAGATGATCCTCGGGTCCCATCTCCCAGGGGCAATTCTCGGGAAACGGGTGGCGCGAGCAGGTGATGACGCGCCAGCCCGCGGCGGAGAAGCGCTTCACCGTGGCGTGTCCGATCCCCCGGCTCGCGCCGGTGAGCAGCATCACCCGTCGACGTTCGTTGGATGAGGCCAAGTCTGGTCCCTCGCTACCCCGTTCGCGCGGCGGCGCGTGAGGGGCCTGTCCGCCCCCAGGTCTAAGCTGCGCGAGGGCGGAAATCCAGGGTCGACGCTGCAATGCGAAAGACCCCTCCGGGGCGGATCGGCCCAGGACGACCGGACGGGATTGCCCGGGTGTCATTCCGCGATCTGGGGGCGCGGAACGCGGATCGATGGGGGACGGATCGCCGTTAGGGCAGGTTGTCCGGCCGGGCGTTCCATGCGAGCGCGGAGCCGGGCGGGTCGCGAGCGGCGGGGACAGGAAGCTTGAGCGATGCGCTGCCCGGGCCGACCGTGCTCGTCGTCGAGGACGACACCGTCACGCGCTACGCCGCGGTGACGATGATCGGCGATGCCGGCTTCTCGACGCGCGAGGCCACCAACGGCAACGAGGCGATCCGCATCCTCGACCGGGAGGTGGGCATCCGGATCGTCGTCACCGATATCGACATGCCGCTCGGCATCGACGGCATCAAGCTCGCCGCCTGCATCCACCGGCGCTCGCCGCAGATCGGCATCATCATCACCTCGGGCAAGGTGAGGCCCAAGGACGGCGACGTGCCGTCCCAGGGCCGCTTCATCCGCAAGCCCTATACCGAGGACCAGCTGATCGGCGCGATCCGCGCCCTGCTGGACCCGCCTCAGGGATAGAGGCGCGCGCGGGTCCAGCCATCGCCGTCGCGGGTGAAGCGCACCCGATCGTGCAGGCGGTAATCGCCGTTCTGCCAGAACTCCATCCGCACCGGATCGAGGCGGAAGCCCCGCCAATGTTCGGGACGCGGCACGGGACCGTTCTCGTACTTCGCCGAGAGCTCCGCGACGGCGGCCATCAGGGTCGGACGGTCCGCGAGCGGGCGCGATTGCTGGCTGGCGAGGGCGCCGATGCGGCTGTCCCGGTGACGGCTGGCGAAATAGGCATCGGCCTCCGCTGGCGTCACCGGCGCGATCGACCCGCGGGCGCGGATCTGACGGCGCAGCGATTTCCAATGCAGCACGAGGGCGGCCTGCGGATTGGCTGCCAGCTGCTCGCCCTTGGCGGATTGGGCGTTGGTGTAGAACACGAAGCCGCGCCGGTCGAAGCCCTTGAGCAGCACCACCCGCACGTCGGGCAGGCCGTCCGCATCCGCGGTCGCGAGCGCCATGGCGTTGGCGTCCTCGGGCTCGGCGGCCTCGGCCTCCGCCATCCAGACCCGGAACAGGGCGAAGGGGTCTGACGACAACGTGAAGTCGCCTGAATCGACCCCGGCGCCCGCCGGCTCACCCTCTCTTAACCGATCGATGGCCATTTTCACCCCTGTGGCATCCGGGTCGGGGGGCACCGGCACGGGCATCACACCCTAGACGGACCCTTTAGTCTGCCTCGAGTTCAGGTGTAATGCGTCTGCGTCGGTGTAAAGAGCTCGTCCGGGATGTCCCGGCGGCGTTCGCGTGGGTGGCGACGGGTCTCGTCGTCGCGGCCTGCGCCGGATGCAGCGGACCGGTGCTGTCGTTCCAGACGAAGGAGGCGCCGGCGCCCGAGCCGCTGGTGACCGGCAGCATCGCCAAGCGGCCGACGCGCTTCGGCCCGGATCTCGGCGACGAGGATTGGCGCCGCGCCCACAGCGCCCTGACCACCGCCCTCGATCCGCAGGGCAACGGGCGTCCGGTGAAGTGGGACAACCCGGAAACCGCCATGCGCGGCTCGGTCAACCCGACCGGCCTGCCCTACGTGGCCGGCGACGAGATCTGCCGCGATTTCCTGGCGACGGTGGTGGCCGGAAACGACGGCGGGACGAGCGGCTCCGGCGGCAAGAGCCGCTTCCTGCGCGGCACCGGCTGCAAGCTCACCGGCGGCGAATGGGAACTGAAGCGGCTGCGCTCCGCCAAATCCTGAGCCGATCGGGCTGCGGGAGAATTTCCGCCGTCCGGTGAGGGCCTGGAGGGTGTTGCAGAACCGCAACGACCTTCCCACGTTGAAGCGAGGCGGCCAAGGCCGTATCCCTCGACGGTTGACCCCTTCAAAAGATCCCCGATGCGAAACCCCTACGAAGTGCTGGGCGTGCCGAAAGGCGCGAGCGAGGCCGAGGTCAAGAAGGCCTTCCGCAAGCTCGCCAAGGCCTACCACCCCGACAGCAACAAGGACCCGAAGGCCAAGGAGCGGTTCGCGGAGGCGAACACCGCCTACGAGATCCTCGGCGACAAGGACAAGCGCGGCCAGTTCGATCGCGGCGAGATCGACGGCGAGGGCAAGCCCCGCGCGTCCGGCTTCGAAGGCTTTTCCGGTTTCGGCGGCGGCGGCCGGGGCAGCGCCTTCGATTTCGAGGGCTTCACGCGCCGGAGCGGGGGCGGGGGCGGTGCGGGTCCCGGCGGTGTCGGCGAGGACTTTCTCAGCCACATCTTCGATCAGGCGTTCCGCGCGGGCGGCGCCGGTCCCGGCGCGGGCCGGGGCGGACCGGCCCGCGGCGAGGACGTCGCGGCCGAGCTCAGCGTGACCCTGGAGCAGATCGCGGGCGAGGAGAAGATGCGCATCGGCCTGCCCGGCGGGCGGGACGTCGACGTGATGGTCCCCAAGGGGGTCGTCGACGGGCAGACCATCCGGCTCCGGGGCCTGGGCGGTCAGGCCGGCCCGCGCGGCGAGCCCGGGGACGCGCTGCTGACCATCCGCGTGCTGCCGCATCCGGTCTTCAAGGTGGAGGGCGCCGACCTGCGCGCCACCGTCGATCTGCCGCTGGAGGACGCGGTGCTGGGCGGGACCCTGCGGGTGCCGACGCTGACCGGCGCGGTCGAGATGAAGGTGCCGGCGATGACGAGCTCCGGACGCACCTTCCGCCTGCGCGGCAAGGGTCTGCCGAAGAAGGACGGCAGCCGCGGCGACCTCCTGGCGACCACCGCCGTGACCCTGCCGGCGGGCGAGGACGCGGCCCTGGCCGAATATGCCCGCCGCCGTCGCGAGGCGAAGGCGGGGACGGCGTAGGAGGCCGTCTCCGGCCAAGCCCCCCTCATTCTGAGGGGGGATGGGTGGGAGAAGCCGATCCAACGGCCTCTCTCCCGATGGTGACCTTCAGGCTTTCCCCTCCGGCGGGCCTCCGCTAAGGAAGCGGCCTGGCGCGGCGGCCTCCGGCAGGGCCGACCGTTTGGCCGAAGCGAAGGTGACGCATGTCGGATCAGAAGGCGGGCGGATTGCTCGCGGGCAAGCGCGGGCTGGTGCTGGGCGTAGCCAACAACCGCTCGATCGCCTGGGGCATCGCCCGCAGCGCCGCGCAGCACGGGGCCGAACTCGCCTTCACGTATCAGGGCGACGCGCTCAAGAAGCGGGTCGAGCCGCTGGCGAAGGAGCTGAACGCCAAGGTCGTCGGCCATTGCGACGTCACCGACCCGGCCTCGATCGACGCCGTCTTCGCGGCCACCGCCGAAGTGTTTCCGGACGGCATCGATTTCGTGGTCCACTGCATCGCCTTCTCCGACAAGGACGAGCTGACCGGCCGCTATATCGAGACCTCCGAGGGCAACTTCACCAAGTCGCTCCTGATCTCCTGCTACTCGTTCACGGCGATCGCCCAGCGGGCGGAGAAGATCATGCGCAACGGCGGCTCGCTGCTGACGCTGACCTATTACGGCGCCGAGAAGTGGATGCCGCACTACAACGTCATGGGCGTCGCCAAGGCCGCCCTCGAAGCGTCCGTGCGCTACCTCGCCGCCGATCTCGGCCCCAAGCAGATCCGCGTGAACGCGATCTCGGCCGGCCCGATCAAGACCCTGGCGGCCTCCGGCATCGGCGATTTCCGCTACATCCTCAAGTGGAACGAGTACAACGCGCCCCTGCGCCGGACCGTGACCATCGACGAGGTCGGCGAGACCGCCACCTATCTGGTCTCCGACATGTCCAAGGGCATGACCGGTGAGATCCTCCACGTCGATGCCGGCTACCACGTCGTCGGCATGAAGAATCCCGAGGCCCCCGACATCACGCTCGATCGGGACTAGGGCTCGGCCCGAAGGTGGATGCCGGCTTTCGGAAGACGCCGATACAGCACAGCAATCGGGAGAATCGTCCTGAATCCGAAATCCAGGGCGGTTCGCTACGGCGCGCTCCGGAGGGGACTGGCCGGGCTGTCAGGCCGATCCGGCGGCGCTCTCGCGCCGTCCAGCCGGCGCGTCCAGCATCCGCCAGGCGGGCGCGAGCGGCGCGACACGCCCGGTCAGCACCGCCCGGATCGCGATCGCCATCTCCGCACGCCGCGCCCCATGGGAGTCGGCTCTAGCGGAACGCCAGAACCAGCGCTCCCACCGCGATCGCCCAGAGCGCCAGCGTCGACCACACCGCCCGGCGCTGCTCCAGATGCGCGATCCGCTCCAGCGCCTTGACGTCCCGCGAGCCCTCCTCGTCGAGGCGGATCATGATGCGGCGGATGCGCTGGGCGATGTCGGGGATGTCCGAGACGACCTCGGAGAGGGTCAGCGCCGCGCGGGCCCCGCCCTCCAGTCGGCCGATGGGGCCGAGATGGCGGGTGATCCACGAGCGCACCACCGGCTCGGCGCCGGTCCACATGTCGAGCTGCGGATCGAGGGAGCGGGCGACGCCCTCCACCACCACCATGGTCTTCTGGAGCATCACCAACTCGGTGCGGGTGCTCATGTCGAAGAGGGCGGTGACGTCGAACAGCAGGGTCAGCACCTTGGCCATCGAGATCTCGTCGGCCCGGCGCTGGTGGATCGGCTCGCCGATCGCCCGGATCGCCTGGGCGAAGTCGTCGACGGAATGGTGGCGGGGCACGTAGCCCGCCTCGAAATGGACCTGGGCGACGCGGCGGTAATCGCGGGTGATGAAGCCGAGCAGAATCTCGGCGAGGAAGCGCCGCTCGGCATGGCCGAGCCGGCCCATGATGCCGAAATCGACCGCCACGAGGATCCCGTCCCGGTCCACGAACAGGTTCCCGGGATGCATGTCGGCGTGGAAGAACCCGTCGCGGATCGCCTGCCGGAGGAAGGACTGGATCACCGTGCGCCCGAGCGCCTTCGGATCGTGGCCCGCCGCGACGATGCCGGCCCGGTCGTTGAGGCGGATGCCGTCGATCCACTCGCTGGTGAGCACGTCCCGCGCGGTCAGCGCCCATTCGGGGCGCGGCGTCCGGAAATCCGCGTCGCCCGCGGTGTTCTGGGCGAGTTCCGACATCGCCGCCGCCTCGAGACGGAAATCCATCTCCATGGTGACGGAGCGGGCGAGGATCTCCACCACCTCCCGCGGGCGCAGGCGCTCGGCATCGGGCAGCAGCGCCTGGACGACGCGCGCCATGAAGCGCATCGCCTGAATGTCCTTGGCGAAGCGCTCGCGCACGCCGGGCCGCATCACCTTGACGGCCAGCGTCCGCTGCGTGCCATCGGCGTCGAGCACGGTCGCCTTGTGGACCTGGGCGATGGAGGCCGCCGCCACCGGCTCGCTGAAGGCGGTGAACAGGGCCGAGACCGGCTTGCCGAATTCCTGCTCCACCACCCGCATGGCCACGCCCTGCGGGAAGGGCGGCACCCGGTCCTGCAACCGCTCGAGATCGCGGGCGGCGGCCATGCCGACGATGTCGGGGCGGGTGGCCAGGAACTGGCCGAACTTGACGTAGGACGGTCCGAGCCGGGTCAGCGCCCGTTCGAGGGGGCTCGCGCCGGGATCGGCGGCGATGCCGCGCCGCTCCAGCGCCCGTCCGAGCCGCAGCGCGAAGCGCAGATGCGGCGGCAGCTGATCCGCGTCGATCAGCGCGAGCCCGCCCTCTCGGGCCAGCACGAAGCCGACATGGGCGCCGCGGGCGAGGTGGAAGACCGCGCCTAGCATGGCCGGACTCCGCGCGGCGACAATGCCGAAGGGCGGAGGCGTGCGGAAGCCGAGGCGTCGAGCGGAGCGAAGGCCGAAGTGAGCTTCACAACCGCGGACCCGGCCGCCAGCATCTGAGGCTGGACAGAGATCAAGAGATCTTCCAGGCGGAGTGGATCGCGACGATGCCGCCGGACAGCCGGCGATGGGTGACGTGCGAGAACCCGGCCGCCCCGATCATGGCGGCGAAGGCGCCGGGGGAGGGGAACTTGCGGATCGATTCCACGAGGTACTGGTAGGATTCCCGGTCGCCCGCCACCCGCTCGCCGATGCGCGGGATCACGTGGAAGGAATAGGCGTCGTAGATCTTCTCCAGCACCGGCAGGTCGACGCGGGAGAATTCCAGGCACAGGAAGCGCCCGCCGGGCTTGAGGACGCGCCGTGCCTCCCGGAGCGCCGCATCGATGCGCGGCACGTTCCGGATGCCGAAGGCGATGGTGTAGCTGTCGAAGCTGTTGTCGGGCAGCGGCAGCGTCTCGGCATTGCCGGTGACGAAATCGATGCGGCCGTCATACTTCGCGCCCGCGCGCTCGGCGCCGACCCGCAGCATCGCCTCGTTGATGTCGAGCACGGTGACGTGGGTGTCCGGCCCGCCCGCCTCGAGGGTGCGGAAGGCGATGTCGCCGGTGCCGCCCGCCACGTCGAGATGGCGGTGGGGCCGCGTCTTCGACGGGCGCAGCATGCCGATCAGGTGCGATTTCCAGGCGCGGTGGAGGCCGCCCGACATCAGGTCGTTCATCAGGTCGTAGCGGCGGGCGACGGAGCGGAACACGTCGTCGACCCGGGCCTGCTTCTCGGACAGCCGGACGCGCTCGTAGCCGAAATCGGCGGTGTCCTCGCCGGCCCTGTCCGGGCCGCTTCCGGTGGTGTTGCCGCTCATCCGATTTCGTGCCGCCCGCGCGTCCGATACCCCTGGCCGAGCCTCATAGCGAAAGCGCGCCGGAACCGCCATGCGGCAGGGGGAGCGCCCGTGACGGAAGGCGGCGGTGCGGCGCGCGCCGACACCGCTTATAATCTCGCTCGCCTCCCACCCCTTCCCCTCATCCTGAGGTGGCGGCGCGAAGCGTCGCCCTCGAAGGAGGGCCCCAGACCGCGCGGTGCTCTCTGGAGCCCTCCTTCGAGGCCGCTTCGCGGCACCTCAGGATGAGGGGAGGGGTGGGGTATCCCGTTTCCGAAGCCTCGTCCCAGAAAATGCCTGAACTGCCCGAAGTCGAGACCGTGCGCCGGGGCCTCGCGCCCGCGATGGTCGGAGCGCGGATCTCCCGCGTCACCTTACGCCGGCCGAACCTGCGCTTCCCCTTCCCCGAGCGCTTCGCCGAGCGGCTGGAGGGGCGCCGGGTGCTCGATCTCGCCCGCCGCGCCAAGTACCTGACGGCGGCGCTCGATTCCGGCGAGAGCCTGATCCTGCATCTTGGCATGAGCGGGCGCTTCGACGTGGCCATGCCCGACGGTTCGAACCTGTCGCCGGGCGATTTCTACCTCGACGGGGCGCTCGGCGTGCCCAAGCACGACCACGTGGTCATGGCCTTCGAGACCGGCGCGACCGTCACCTACAACGATGCCCGCCGCTTCGGCTTCATGGACTTGGTGCCGACGCAGGATCTCGAACGCTGCCGCCACTTCGCCGCCATGGGGATCGAGCCCCTGAGCGAAGCCCTCGACGGCCCGGCCATCGCCCGCCTCTTCCGCCACAAGATCACGCCGCTGAAGGCCGCGCTGCTCGACCAGCGCCTGATCGCGGGCCTCGGCAACATCTATGTCTGCGAGGCCCTGCACCGGGCCGGCCTGCACCCGGCGATGCCCGCCGGCGCCCTGGCCAAGCCCGACGGCGGCCCGACGCCGAAGGCCAAGAAACTCGCGAAGGAGATCAAGGAGGTGCTGACCGAAGCGGTCGCCGCCGGCGGCTCGACGCTGCGCGACTACGCCCGCCCCGACGGCCAGAGCGGCGGCTTCCAGCACGTCTTCCGGGTCTACGACCGCACCGGCTTCCCCTGCCAGGCCCGGGGCTGCACCGGTCACGTGTCGCGGATCGTGCAGGGGGGACGCTCGACGTTCTTCTGCGAGCTGTGTCAGGTGATGCCGAAGTCGTGATCGCCCCCGGAACGGTTTTCCCGCCCCCGTTGTTCGACCCACGGACAACGAACGGAGGAATCGCCCACCATGCGTATCGCCCGGCTTCTGCCCGTCTTCGGCCTCCTCGCTCTCGGCCTCGCCGCCTGCAAGGACGAGAAGAAGGACGCGCCCCCGCCTCCGCCCCCACCACCGGCTACGACAGCACCGACCCAGCCGAGCGCGCCGCCGGCTCCGGCCCCCGCGACCCCGCCCGCCAACAAGCCGGCCGGCCAGTAACATCCAAGACGGAGGAGGGTCGGCCGCCCCGGCGGGCCCTCCTCGCATCGCCGCCGGCCGGGGAATCCGGTACCGGCGGCGCGGTGTGAACGTTCCCCGATCGCTCGCGTTGGTTCCCCGGCTTGCACGTGCCGACGAACCGAACGGGTGCCTCCATGAAGCCGCTGTTCCGCGCAGCCCTCGCGCTGCCCTTCGCACTGCCTCTGGCGACCGCCGCCCACGCCCAGGCGGGTCCCGCCGAGATCAAGCAGCCCGCGCCCGCGCGGACCCTGGGCCCCGCCGACGGCGCCACCACGGTCGTCCAGCCCGGCGGCGTCGACAATGGCGGTCCGGGCTCCCTCGGCACGGCCGCGCCGGGCGTGACGGGCGCCACGAACGTCACCAACAATCCCGGCACCGCCGGCAACGCCGAGAAGCCGGAGCAGCCGATCGGCAATGCCGGCTCGCCCGACACCGCCGGCGGCGGCTGAAGCCTCGCCTTACCGCCCGACCACCTGACGCAGCATCGCCGCCAGTTCCTGCGCCGAGTAAGGCTTGCGCAGGAGATCGAAGCCGTGCGCGTCGTCCTGGGCCAGCACGTGGCTGTAGCCGGAGGTGAGCACCACTGGCAGGTCCGGAAAGCGTTCTCGGAGCAGGCGGGCCAGGGCGATGCCGCCCATGCCCGGCATGACCACGTCGGAGAACACCGCGTCGAACGGCTCCGTCGATCCGGCCAGGGCGGCGAGCGCCGCCTCGGCGTTCTCGGTCCAGACGGGGCGGTGGCCGAGATCCTCCAGGATCTGCGTGCAGAAGCGGCCGACCTCCAGATTGTCCTCCACCACGAGGACGCGCAAGGTGCCGGCCTCGCCGCCGGGCGCGGCGTCGCGGCGGGTGGGGGGATCGGCGGCCGGGGCCGGAACCTCGGGCAGATAGAGGGTGAAGGTGGCGCCCGCGCCGGGCTGGCTCTTCACGTCCACGTCGCCGCCCGATTGCTTGGCGAAGCCGATCACCTGGGACAGGCCGAGGCCGGTGCCCTTGCCGACCTCCTTGGTGGTGTAGAACGGCTCGAAGATCCGCATCAGGTCGGCGGTCGCGATCCCGGTGCCGGAATCCGTCACCGAGACGGCGACGAAGGCCCCCGCCGCCCCCGCATGGCCGCGGATCGGCGGCAGGGCGATGGGCGCGTCGAGGCGCAGCGTCAGGACGCCCTCGCCGTCCATGGCGTCGCGGGCATTGACCGCCATGTTGACGAGCGCCGTCTCGAACTGACTCGCGTCGGCGCGCACGTAGCAGGCGCCGCCGGGGAGATCGGTGACGACCCGGATGCGGGCGCCGGTCACGGAATCGAGCATTTCCGAAATGCCGCGCAGGCGCTCGCAGACGTCGAAGGTCTCGGGCTTGAGCGCCTGGCGCCGGGCGAAGGCGAGGAGTTGGCCGGTGAGCTTGGCCGCCCGGTCCACGGTGTCGGAAACCGCGTCGAGGTAGCGGGCCTTGCGCGCCTCCGGCAGCTCGGGCCGGCGCAGGAACTCCACCGAGGAGCGGATGATCGTGAGCAGGTTGTTGAAGTCGTGGGCCACGCCGCCGGTGAGCTGGCCCACCGCCTCCAGCTTCTGCGACTGGCGCAGGGCTTCCTCGGCGTGGCGCTGCTCGGTGATGTCGCGGCCGAATCCGTAGAGCAGGCCGTCCTCCGGCACGATGGTCCACAGCACCCGCCGCGGCTCCGCGACGGCGGAGAGGCAGCTCAGTTCGAGTTCGAGTTCCCGCCGGATCGGCGGACCGGCAGAGAGCCGGGCGAGGGCGTCGGAGAGGATTGCCCGCTCCTCGGGGATCACGAACTCCTCCAGCATCCGGCCGAGCGATTCGGCGGCCGGCCAGCCTAGGGCCCGGGTCCAGGACGGGTTCACCGCCGCGATCCGACCGTCGGGCGCCGTCACGGCCTTCAGCACCGGCGAGAGCGCCCAGACGCGGTCGCGGTCGCGCCTCTGCGCCGTCACCTCCGCTTCGAGATCGGCGGCCTTGACGTGGAGCTGCTGCTCCATCCGCTTGCGGGCGGTGACATCCTGGAACAGCACCGCGACCCGCCGCTGGCTCGGCGGCTCGATGCGGAAGGCGGCGACTTCCAAGTAACGGCCGGTGGCGACCAGCTCGCGCTGGACCCGGATCGGCCGACCGGTGCGCAGGACGTCGCCGTAGAGCGCGACCCAGCCCTCCGCCTCCTCCGCGGAGACGAACTCGCGCAGGCGCTGGCCGACGACGTTCTCGATGCCGGCATGCTGCGCGTAGGCGCGGTTGGCCTCGACATGGAGGTAATCGCTCGAGGGCCCGTACGGCCCATCGAGAAACTCGATGACGCAGTAGCCCTCGTCCATCTGCTCGAACAGGGTCCGGTAATGCTGCTCGCGCTCGGCCAGTTCGGTCTCGTGGTCGCGTTCCGCCGTCACGTCGCGCACGACGCCCACCCATCGCAGGGGCCGGCCCGCCGCATCGCGCTCGGCGACGAGCGTGCGCCGGACACGGAGCACCGCCCCGGTATCGGCCCGCCGGATGCGGTAGAGCGTGTCGCCGGGTTCCGCGCTCTCGGAGAGGGCGGCTCCGTCCTCGGGGAAGGCCAGGGCCTCCACCGTCGCGACAGGAAACGCGTCCCGCGGGGGCAGACCATGCAGGCGGCAGAAGGCCAGGTTCGGGCGAAGGACAGCGCTCGCCACGTCCAGCGTGAACAGGCCGTGCCCGGCCGCATCCAGAACGCGGGCGAGGGCGTCGGCCTCCGGGGCTGGGGCAGCCGCGATGTTCGATTCTTCGGAGCGGCGCAGGCTGTCGGTCTCTGTCACAGCCGCCATCCTACCACGGCAAAACTGGTGCGTGGCTGACATAGATAAGTGCAGCCACGCTTCCCGACAGCGACCGAGGGGCGCATCCCTCGTCCCTGCTCGTCCCAGGCAGGACCGACGGGTACGGCATGATCCGCGGCGACCGGCGGCGCTTATGCGGGATCGAGTTCCGGGTAACGGCGGAAGATGCCTGCCTCGCCGAACGGCCGGCGCCTCTCGCTTGCAAGATAGGAGGCGATCCGGGGCTGGCCGGCCATCCGCGCCGCGTGGGCGGCGACGCGGGGCACCGCGTCCAGCGCCTGGGCGGTGGCGTGGGGGAAGGCGTAGCGCAGACCCTCGACGAGTTGGAACAGGGAGGTGTCGGCGTAGGAGATCGCGGCGCCGACGAGATGGTCCGGCCCGGCCGGGTTGCGGACGAGCACCAGCTCGAACCAGCCGAGGAATTTCGGCATGCGGTTCTCGCGGAAATCCCGTGCCCGGCGCAGGGCTTCCGGCTTCTGGTCCTCGTAATACAGGCCGACGCCGACGGGATGGTGGGTGTCGTGGGCCTCCGCCACCATGTCGGCGATGGTGAGCTGGATCTGATGCGTCCAGATCCGGTCGGCCTCGCTCTCACCGACGAGGCCGATGCGGGGGCCGAGATAGAGCAGGATCGCCGCGGTCTGGCCGATGACGCGATCACCGTCCCGCAGGAAGGGCGGGGCGAAGGGCGGGCGGAGCGGTTCGTCCTCCAGCCGATCCATCATCGCCTCGATCCCGCCGCCCTCCTCGTGGGGCAGGCGGGCCACGTCCACATATTCGGCGCCGGCCTGTTCGAGGGCGAGGCGGACGAACTCGCCCCGGCCCTGGATCATCGGCCAATAGTGCAGCTCGTAGGCCATGGACGCCGCCTACCAGCCGCGGGCATCCTCCCGGTTCGGGGGCCGGCCCTGCGGCGTGAGGGCGTCGACGACGCCGGGCAGGGCCTGCGCCAGCTGGCCGAGCAGGTCGTCGCGCGAGAGGCCGGTCTCGCGGCTCAGCGTCTCGACGGTGTCGGGGCCGAGCGCATCGGCGAGGCGGTTGGGCTGGACCGTCTGGTTCGGCCCGTGGCCGATCCAGGAGCCGATCACGTCGCCGAGGCCGCTGCGCTCGAAACGCTCGATCAGGCCGCCCAGCCCACCCGCAGCCTCTTGCCCGGCCTGGTCCGCTTCGTCCCGGTCGAGGCGGGCATAGGGGCCGGCGCCGGGGGCGCGCTCGCCCAAATCACTCCGTCCGTCACCCGGCCCGTCGAGCATTCCGGCCAAGTCGCCGAACTCGCCGCCGAGATCGGAACCGCCCTGGGCGGGAGGCCCGCTGCGGCGGCTCTGGTTGAACCCGCCGAGATCGCCGTCACCGGCACCGGGGTCGGGCATGGGGTGCCGGCTCTCGGGCCCCTCCTGCCCGCCGAGGCGGCCCAGAATGTCGCCGAGCCCCCCGTTCGCGCCCTTGGCGAGCAGCAGCATGAGCAGCGCCTTGACGATGGGCGAGGACAGAGCACCGCCACGCCCTCCGCCCAAAACCTGTCCGACGACCCCGCCGATGACCTGATCGAGCAATCCCATGCGGCTCTCCCTTGTCCGATCGTCGTCCAACACGCGCGGCTGGGCCGCAGTTGCGAGACACAGCCAACAGGCGCGGCTCGCCCCATCCATCCCCTCATCCTGAGGAGCCGCGCGAGCGGCCTCGAAGGACGGCGCTGGGTCGCGCACGATTCCTGGGGGCCTTCGAGGCTGCGCTTCGCTCCGCACTTCAGGATGAGGGGGAGGGTGGGAAAGATCGCAGCATCGATCGAGGCCGCCTCAACAGCCGGAGCGTCCGTCCGGTCTCACGGCTGGATCAATTCTCCTGGCTGGAGCGGTAGCGCGCGGAGAGATGGTCGAGGGGGTTGGTGCGGGTCTTGCCGCCGTCGGGCACCACCGAGGTCGAGGGCCGGATCGCGCTGGGGGCCCGCACGTCGCCGGACGGCCGGTCGGGGGCGGGATCCTGGCGGGGCAGGGTGCTGGTTCCCGACGGCAGGGTGCCGGCGGTGGGCTGGTCGTTCGGATTGGCCACGGTCTGGGCGAGCGCGGCGCCGGGCAGGATGGCGGCGGCGAGGCAGGCGGCCGCGAGGGGGCGTCGAAGGAGGGCGCGCATCGGGGACTCCATCAGGCAGCACCCGCGCAGCCGATGAAGGGCGGCCCGCAGCGGGCAGGGTCTGACACGCCAATCCGGCGCCAGAGGCCGAGGTTCCGACGTCGGCCTGACCGAGTTTCAGGCAAGGTCCGGTCCCGGCCCGTTTCCCGCCGACCGCCCTCGGCGAGGCCGAGATCGTCATCGCGCGCGGCGGCGAGGCGATCCGGAACGATCGTTCCGGACGGTGCCCGCCTCAGCCGCGCTTGCGTCCCCCGCCACCCTTGTAGCGGGGCTTCTGACCGCCCAGCCCCTGCGTCGAGCGCGCCTTGGGCCGCTCCTGCCAGGGCACGGCGCCGGCGGGCAATTCGCGATCGGTGCCGGGGCCCATATTGTCCAATGTCGGCTTGGCGATGCGGCTGCCCTTCTGGCCGTAGCGGCCGGCCTCGCGCTCGACATCGCCCTGGCGGGCCATGGGATCGTCGGAGACCATCAGCTCCGTGGCCTGGAGGCGCTTCAGCTCGTCGCGCAGGCGGGCGGCCTCCTCGAAATCGAGGTCGGCGGCCGCCGCGCGCATCCGCTTCTCGAGATCCGCCATGACGGCCTTGAGATTGTGGCCGACGGTGATGGCGTCCTTGGCGAGCCCGGTATCGACGCGGACATGGTCGCGCTCGTAGACGCTCTCGAGGATGTCCGCGATGCCGCGCTTGACCGATTGCGGCGTGATGCCGTGCTCTTCGTTGTAGGCGAGCTGCTTGGTGCGGCGGCGCTCGGTCTCCGCCATCGCCCGCTCCATCGAGCCGGTGATGCTGTCGGCGTAGAGGATGCAGCGGGCATCGGCGTTGCGGGCCGCGCGGCCGATGGTCTGGATCAGCGAGGTCTCGGAACGGAGGAAGCCCTCCTTGTCGGCATCGAGGATGGCGACCAGGGCGCATTCGGGGATGTCGAGGCCCTCGCGCAGCAGGTTGATGCCGATGAGGACATCGAAGGCGCCCAAGCGCAGATCGCGAATGATCTCGATGCGCTCCAGGGTGTCGATGTCGGAGTGCATGTAGCGCACCCGCACCGAATTCTCGTGCAGATACTCGGTCAGATCCTCGGCCATGCGCTTGGTGAGCGTCGTCACCAGCGTCCGGTAGCCGGCCTGGGCGACCGCGCGAACCTCGCCCAAGAGGTCGTCGACCTGGGAGCGGGCCGGGCGGATCTCGATCACCGGATCGACGAGGCCGGTCGGGCGGATGACCTGCTCGGCGAAGACGCCCTGCGTCCGCTCCATCTCCCACTTGCCGGGCGTGGCCGAGACGTGGACCGATTGGGGCCGCATCGCGTCCCATTCCTCGAAGCGAAGCGGGCGGTTGTCGAGGCAGGAGGGCAGGCGGAAGCCGTACTCGGCCAGCGTCGCCTTGCGGCGGAAGTCGCCCCGGTACATGCCGCCGATCTGCGGCACGGTGACGTGGCTCTCGTCGGTGAAGACGAGGGCGTTGTCCGGCAGGTACTCGAACAGGGTCGGCGGCGGCTCGCCGGGCTTCCGCCCGGTCAGGTAGCGCGAGTAGTTCTCGATGCCGTTGCAGGCGCCGGTCGCCTCGATCATCTCGATGTCGAAGGTGCAGCGCTGCTCCAGGCGCTGGGCCTCGATCAACCGGCCCATCTTCGTCAGTTCCTCGACGCGGAGCTTCAGCTCGGTCTTGATGCCCTTGATCGCCTGCTGCAGCGTCGGGCGCGGCGTGACGTAGTGCGAGTTGGCGTAGACCTTCACGAACTTCAGTTCGTTGATCTTCTTGCCGGTCAGGGGATCGAACTCGACGATCGACTCGATCTCGTCGCCGAACAGGCCGATACGCCAGCCGCGATCCTCCAAGTGGGCCGGCCAGAGTTCGATCACGTCGCCGCGGACGCGGAACGTGCCGCGGGCGAAGTCGGACTGGATGCGCTTGTACTGGAGCGCCACGAGATCGGCGATGAGCTGGCGCTGCTCGATCCTCTCGCCGAGCGACACCGTGAACGACATCGCCGTGTAGGTCTCGACCGAGCCGATGCCGTAGATGCAGGACACGGAGGCGACGATGATGACGTCGTCCCGCTCCAGCAGGGCGCGGGTGGCCGAGTGGCGCATCCGGTCGATCTGCTCGTTGATTGAGGATTCCTTCTCGATGAAGGTATCCGAGCGCGGGACGTAGGCCTCCGGCTGGTAGTAGTCGTAGTAGGAGACGAAGTACTCGACCGCGTTGTCGGGGAAGAAGCTCTTGAACTCGCCGTAGAGCTGGGCGGCGAGCGTCTTGTTCGGCGCCAGGATCAGGGCCGGGCGCTGGGTCTCCTCGATGACCTTGGCCATCGTGAAGGTCTTTCCGGAGCCCGTGACGCCGAGCAGCACCTGATCGCGCTCGACCGTCTTCACGCCCTCGACGAGCGCCGCGATGGCGGTCGGCTGGTCGCCTGCGGGGGTGAAATCGGATTTCAGCGTGAATTTGTAGCCGCCCTCGGACTTCGCCGGCCGCTCGGGCCGGTGCGGCACCCAGGCCTCGCCATTCTTGAACAGCGGGTTGCCCTCGGTGAGGAGCCGTTCGAGGGCCTCGACGGTGGCGGACACCCCCTCCGTGGCCAGCGAGGGCGTCTCCTCCGGTCCGTTGCCGGGGGCCGGCCCGTCATCGGGCGGGATCAGGCCGAGGGCCTGGGCCAGGCGCGGATCGACATCGGCCGCATCGCCCAGGGCGAAGCCCGCCTGCGGCGCCTCGGCGAAACCGTCCTGCGCGATCCGCTTCGCGGCGGTCGCCTCACCCGTCCCTTCGCTCTTCGCACGCCCCTTGGCATTTGCCTTCGCATGTGCCTTGGCCACGCCCGTGCGACCGCGCTCCTTCCGGGGCGGCTCCGGCGCGGGCTCGGGCATCCGGAGGCGTTCGCGGTTGAGCGCCGGGCTGAGCAGGGCGGCGAGATGCTCGTCGAGCGGCTTCAGCTCGGGCTTGTCGGCCCGCGCTGGGGCGGCGCGCGGTTTCTTCGGTGCGGGCATGGGACCAATATGGGCCGGACCGGGGCTCGACGGAAGAGTTCACGGGCATGGACGAGGCGACGAGCAAGGACGCGCTTGCCGGGCCGAATGCCACCGAATACCGTCGACCCGCTCTCATCCATGGAGACCGCCATGAAAACGGTCAGCCTCCGCGAGGCCGAGGCCGATCTGTCCCGATTGGTCGAGGAAGCCGCCCGCGGCGAAGCGTTCGTGATCGCGCAGGACGGCCGCCCCCTGGTCCGGGTCGTCCCGGCCGAAGCGGAGGCCCCGCGCACCCAGCGGCTCGGCGGCCTCATCGGTCAGATCTCCGTACCCGACGATTTCGACACGATGTTCCAGGACGAGATCGTCCGAATGTTCGAGGGCGCGTACAAGGGCAAGGCGGAGCCGTGAGGCTCCTCCTCGACACGCATCTGTTGGTTTGGGCTCTCGGCGCACCGCACAGATTGTCGAGTTCGGCTCGTCAACTGATCGATGATCCCACGCATCAACCGGTATTCAGCACGGCGAGCATCTGGGAATTGGCGATCAAACAGAGCCTTGCCCGCATGCCCGGTTCGATTGACGCCGCCGCCGTCCGGAACACCCTGCTTCGCGATGGATACAAGGAACTTGTCGTGCTGGGCGCGCATGCCGTCGCCGTTGCAAGCCTGCCCCCCATCCACAAGGATCCCTTCGACCGGCTCCTCGTTGCCCAGGCCCTGGTAGAGGGGCTCACGCTGCTGACCGCGGACGGGCTTCTCGCGCGCTATCCCGGCCCCGTCCGCCGGGTCTGATCGCCCTTACCCCGCACCGGTTCGGGCAAGTCCCGGTCCCAATCCGGCTCGCCCGCGAAGAGCTGCGTCAGGGCGGCGAGGAAGACCCGCGTCTTGGCCGGGCGGCGGCCCGGCGGCATCAGGGCGTGGATTGGCAGGACGGGCAGGGCGCCGAGGTCGAGGGCCACCAGCGTGCCGGCCCGCAGGGCGTCGGCGACGAGGAAGGTCGGCTGGTAGATCAGGCCGAGCCCCTCGATCGCCGCCGCGACCAGGGCCGCGCCGTTCGAGGCCCGCAGCGTCCCGGTGACCGGAACGGGCGTCCCATCGAACGTCCAGTGTCCCTCCGCCGCCAGGGTGTAGCCGAGGCAATTGTGCCGGCCCAGATCGGCAGGCCTTCGCGGCAGGCCGTGCCGGGCGAGGTAGGTAGGGGCAGCGCAGAGGGCGAGGCGGCAGGGGGCGAGAGGGCGGGCGATCAGACTCGAATCGGCCAGGGGCCCGATCCGTACGGCCAGATCCCAGCCCTCCTCGATCAGATCGACACGGCGATCGTTGAGGCCGAGTTCCACCGTCACGGCCGCATGCGCGGCGCAGAAGGCGGCCAGGGCCGGGGCGATCCGGCGGACGCCGAAGGAGAGCGGCACGTTGAGCCGCAGGGTGCCGCGCGCCTCCAGGGCCTCGGCGCCGATGCCGGCCTCCGCCTCCGCGATCTCCGCCAGGATGCGCTCGCAGGCCTCGAGATAGGTCCGGCCCGCCTCCGTCAGCGTCAGGCGCCGGGTCGTGCGGTGCAGGAGCCGCGCGCCCAGCCGTGCCTCCAGCGCCGCCACGTGCTTGGTCACCCCGGTCTGCGACAGGCCGAGCGCCCGGCCCGCCGCGGAGAAGCTGCCGAGGGCCGCCACCCGAACGAAGACCTGCATCCCGGTCACCCGGTCGAGCATCGGCCCACCTCACTCTGACGATGTGAGATGAATGGCGAAATCTCCCGATTATCGCAAGAACGCCCCCGGTGCAGGATCGCCTTCATTGCCGACCATCCTCACAGGAGACTGCCATGACCGCCCTGACCGCGACCCTGCCCGCCCAAGCCGGCGTCGAATCCCGCACCGTCCCCTACGCCGCCCTGCTGCTGCGGCTCACCCTCGGCGGCCTGTTCCTGGCCCATGCGGGCCTGAAGCTGTTCGTGTTCACCCCGGCGGGCACCGCCGCCTTCTTCGGCTCCCTCGGCCTGCCGCCCGCCCTCGGCTACGCGGTGATCGCCGCGGAGGCGCTCGGCGGCCTCGCCCTGATCCTCGGATTCTATGCGCGGATCGTGGCGCTCGCCCTGGTGCCGATCCTGGTGGGCGCCATCGTCACCGTGCACGGCGCCAACGGCTTCTTCGCGCAGAATCCGGGCGGCGGCTGGGAATTCGCCGGCCTCTGGGCGGTCATGCTCCTCGTCCAGGCCGGGCTCGGCGGCGGCGCCTACGCCCTGCGGCGGGACTAAGAGACCAGGGGGAGGGGACCATGACCGGATCGATCCATTCGCAGACCCGCATCGGCCATGTCCACCTGAAGGTGGCCGATCTGGAGCGGGCCCTCGGCTTCTATGGCGGCGTGCTGGGCTTTGCCCTGACGCAACGCTACGGCAGCCAGGCGGCCTTCGTCTCCGCCGGGGGCTACCACCACCATATCGGCCTCAACACCTGGGAAAGCGCGGGCGGGACGCCCCCGCCCCCCGGCACCACCGGGCTCTACCATCTCGCGATCCTCTATCCCGATCGGGCCGCCCTCGCCGACGCCCTGCGCCGGGTCGAGGCCGCCGGCATCCCCCTCGACGGGGCGAGCGACCACGGTGTGTCCGAGGCGATCTACCTGCGCGATCCCGACGGCAACGGGGTCGAACTCTACCGCGACCGCCCGGAGGCCGAGTGGCCGCGGAACCCGGACGGCACCCTCGCCATGGTCACCCGTCGGCTCGACCTCGCGGCCCTGCGGGCGGAGGCGTGAGCGCCATCCGGCGAGGCGCATGCCGCCTCGTCGGGGGAAGGCGCGGGGAGCCAGGCTCCCCGCGAGGCGGGCGTGCCTCTCCGCACTCGGCCCCCGCTTGACGGCTCTGCCTCCGCGTGTACTTTGCGATGCAAAGTGAATTCGGCCACGGGGGTGGGCGCGTGATGCAGGATCTGGACAGGGCCCTTGCCGACATCGTCGCGATCCGGATGCAGATCGCGCGCGACACCGCCTTCCGCGGACTCGGAACGGCGACGCTGGCGGCGACCGGAGGGCTGGCCTTGGCGGTGGCGGCCGGGCAATCGCTGTTCCTCGACGATCCGACCGGGCGGCCCGTCGCCTTCTTCGGCCTGTGGATCGCCGCCGCCATCGCCGCCTGCGGGCTGATCGGCTTCGAGGCGGTGCGGCGCTCCCGCCAGGTCCATTCGGGCTTCGCCGACGCCATGGTGTTCAACGCCATCGAGGGGTTTCTGCCGGCGGGCGGGGCGGGCCTGTGTCTCGGGCTCGTCTTCGCCCGCTTCGTGCCCGAGGGGCTGTGGATGCTGCCGGGCCTGTGGCAGGTGCTGGTCGGGCTCGGGCTGTTCGCCTCGATCCGCATCCTGCCCCGCCCCATGCAGCTCGTCGGCGCCTGGTACCTGCTCGCGGGGCTCGCCGTGCTGGCGCTGGCCAGCGAGACGCATCACCTCTCGCCCTGGTTGATGGGTCTGCCCTTCGCGGTCGGCCAGGGCGGGCTCGCCGTCATTGTCCACTGCCAGCCGGGCCAGAACGAGGGAGGCATCGATGCCTGACGCTCGCGAAGCGCGCTTCTCCTACGAAGGGCTCGACCGGGTCATCCATGAACGGGCCCGGCTCTCGGTGCTGACCTCCCTGGTCGCGCATCCCCGCGGCCTCGCCTTCCCCGATCTCAAGCGCCTGTGCGGGCTCACCGACGGCAATCTGAGCCGCCACCTCGCGGTGCTGCAGGAGGCCGACCTCGTCGCCCTGGAAAAGGGCTACGACCACAACCGCCCCCAGACCCTGTGCCGGCTGACGCCCTCGGGCCGAACCCGCTTCCTCGAGTACCTCGCGGTGCTGGAGCAGGTGGTGCGCGACGCCCAGACGGCCGGCGGCAAGAAGGCGGGCGACAAGAAGGCTGCGGGCCTCGCCGAGCCGGCCTAACCGGCCGCGATTTCGCACCACCTTAACGGTTTTCTGTTCTCATCGACTGATTGTGCCGCGGAGCTTTACAATGCAAAGCAGTTTCGAGCGCAGACCGAAACTTCATGCCGCGATCATCATGGACGGCAACGGCCGCTGGGCGAGCGCCCGCGGCCTCCCGCGCGGGGCAGGGCATCGGGCCGGCGTCAAGACGATCCAGCGCGTGGCGGAGGCCGCCCCCGATCTCGGCATCGGCACGCTGACGCTCTACGCCTTCTCCAGCGACAACTGGCGCCGCCCGGCCGACGAGGTCGGCGGGCTGATGCGCCTGCTCCGGGCCTATCTGCGCAGCGAGACCGAGCGGCTGGCCCGCACCGGCACCCGGCTCACGGTGATCGGCCGGCGCGACCGCCTGCCCGAGGGTATTCCTGCGGCGATCGAGCGGGCCGAGGCCGCGACCGCCTCGGGCACGCGACTGAGCCTGCGCATCGCCGTCGACTATTCATCCCGCGACGCGATTCTCGCGGCGGCCGCCCGGCTCGGGCCGGAGGGCTTGTCCCGCGAGGCGATGAGCGAGGCCCTGGGCGAGGCCGGCGACGTCGATCTCCTGATCCGCACCGGCGGCGAGCAACGCCTGTCCGACTTCCTGCTCTGGGAGGCGGCCTATGCCGAGCTGCATTTCACCGACCGGATGTGGCCGGATTTCGGGGAAGGCGATCTGGCCGCGGCGGTGACCGACTTCACCGCGCGGGATCGACGGTTTGGGGGCTTGAACGCACCGCGGGTGCCGGAAGCGGCCTGACACGACATTACCGGCACTGCCGAGCCGCCTCGGCGCGGCCGAAACGCGGAGGTGACAGCCTCCGCGAACCCTCCCTCACGTCCGGGAGCCCCCGATGAATATTCTGCTCGTGAACGTGCCGCATCCGGCGATCGGCAGTCGGATTCCCGACGATCACCTGCCGCCGCTCGGGCTGCTCGCCATCGGTGGGCCGCTGATCGACGACGGACACGAGGTCTCCCTGATCGACGGCGAGTTCGGCCCCATGCCGATCCCCGACTTGGTCGCACGGATCGTGGCAGCCGCGCCCGAGGCGGTGCTGTTCGGCCATTCCGGCTCGACCTCGGGCCACCCGGTCATCGCTGCGGTTTCCGCCAGCGTGGCGGCGGCGATGCCGGACGTCCACATCGTCTACGGGGGCGTTTTCCCGACCTACCATGCACGCGAGATCCTGAAGGCCGAGCCGCACGTCACCGTCATCGTGCGCGGGGAGGGCGAAGAAACCGCGCGCCGGCTCATGGCCGCGCTCGCGGCCGGACAGCCCCTCGGCACCATCCCCGGCCTCACCTTCCGCGACGGCGGCGTGATCCGGGAGACGCCGCCGGCCCCACCGATCCGCGACCTCGACGCCTATCGGGTCGGCTGGGAGCTGATCGACCATGCCCGCTACAGCTATTGGGGCGGCCTGCGCGCCGTCGTCGTGCAGTTCTCCCGCGGCTGCCCGCATCCTTGCACCTATTGCGGCCAGCGCGGCTTCTGGACCCGTTGGCGCCATCGCGATCCGGTCCGCTTCGCGAAGGAACTTGCCCGGCTCCACCGCGAGCACGGCGTCCGGGTGATCAACTTCGCCGACGAGAATCCGACGGTCTCGAAGAAGGTCTGGCGCAGCTTTCTCGATGCGCTGATCGCGGAGGAGGTCGACCTGATCCTCGTCGGCTCAACCCGCGCCGACGACATCGTGCGCGACGCCGACATCCTGCCGCTCTACAAGCGCGCCGGCTGGGTGCGCTTCCTTCTAGGACTCGAGAGCACCGACGCGGCGACCCTCGACCTGATCCGGAAGGGCGCCACCACCACGACCGACCGCGAGGCAATCCGTCTGTTGCGAGAGAACGGGTTTCTCTCGATGGCGACCTGGGTGGTCGGCTTCGAGGAAGAACGCGACCGCGATTACTGGCGGGGTCTGCGGCAACTCCTGGCCTACGATCCGGACCAGATCCAGATGCTCTACGTCACGCCCCACCGCTGGACACCCTACTTTCGCACCGTGGAAGAGCGCCGGGTGATCCAGACCGACCGGCGGCTTTGGGACTACAAGCATCAAGTGCTCGCGACCCGCCACATGCCGCCCTGGCGGGTGCTGCTCTGGTTCAAGCTGATCGAGGTCATTCTCCAGGCCCGACCGAAGGCGCTCAGGCGCATCTATCTCAATCGCGACCCGCGTCTGTCGCACGCCATGCGCTGGTACACCCGCATGGGCCGCCGGGTCTGGCCGCACGAGATCCGCTCGTGGTTCCGCGACCCGCTGGTGCGCAACGGGCCCAGCGTCGCGCAGTTCTGGGGCGCAGGGCAGGCGGACGAGAACGCGCTGGCAACCCGGCGGCGGGAGGCCGCCTGACGCCGATTCAGCCGTAAGCCGCCATCGCCCGCACCCCGCCGGGCTCGGCCACGGTCACGCCGGCATCGACGTATTCGTTGAGCTTGTTGCGCAGGGTCCGGATCGAGATGCCGAGGATGCGCGCGGCATGCGTGCGGTTGCCCAGGCAATGGTCGAGGGTGTCGAGGATCAGGTCGCGCTCGACATCGGCCACGGTGCGGCCGACGAGGCCGCGGGTGGCGGCTTCGGCGAGGCTGGCCGCCCGCTCGACCGGGCCGGTCGGGGCGGGCTGGCCGAGCGACTCGCCCTCCGGGCTCAGAATCGCGTCGGGGCCGATCTCGGGCCCCTGGGCCAGCAGCACGGCGCGGTGGATCGTGTTCTCCAGTTCGCGCACGTTGCCGCGCCAGGGATTGCGGGCGACGAGGCCCTGCGCCGCCCGGTCGAGGGCGCGCACCGGCACGCCGTTGATCTCGGCATATTTGCGCGCGAAGTGGGCGGCCAGTTCCAGGATGTCGGCGGGGCGCTCGCGCAGAGGCGGCAGGCGCAGGTGCACGACGTTCAGCCGGTAGAACAGATCCTCGCGGAACGTGCCCTTCTTGACCTCCTCGGCGAGGTTGCGGTTCGAGGTCGCGAGCACCCGGATGTCGACCTTGACGGGGGCGGCGCCGCCGACCCGGTCGATCACCCGCTCCTGCAGGGCGCGCAGCAGCTTGGATTGCAGCCGCACGTCCATCTCGGAAATCTCGTCGAGGAGCAGCGTGCCGCCGTTGGCCTCCTCGAACCGGCCGATGCGCCGGGCCACCGCGCCGGTGAAGGCGCCCTTCTCGTGGCCGAACAGCTCGGATTCGAGCAGCGCCTCGGGGATCGCCGCGCAATTGACCGAGACGAAGGGGCGGCTGCCGCGGTTCGACTTGGCGTGGACGTGGCGGGCCAGCACCTCCTTGCCGGTGCCGCTCTCGCCGGTGATCAGCACCGAGGCCTCCGAGCGGGCGACCTGCTCGGCGAGCTTGACGACCCGCTCCATCGACGGGTCGCGCCAGACGAAGCTGCGGGCATCCGCCGCCACCGCCTCCAGCACCGCCGCGATCAGATCGGGATCCGGGGGCAGGGGGATGTATTCCTTGGCCCCGGCCTGGATCGCCGCCACCGCGGCGCGGGCATCCGAGGCGATGCCGCAGGCGATCACCGGCGTGCGGATGCGCTCCTCGCCCAGGGCCCGGACCAGGCGGGCAATGTCGAGCCCGACATCGACCATGACGAGGTCGCCGCCCTTGGCGCGCAGGACCGCGAGCCCCTGCTCGACGCCCTCCGCATGGGTCACCGAGGCACCCCGGTGCATGGCGATCTTCGAGGCGGTGACGAGCTCGCTCGAGAGCCGTCCGACGATGAGGAGCCGCATGGTGGGTTCTCCGAGTTCTGTTCGCGACGTCCGTTCGGACCGCCCCTTTCACCCACTCCCCTCATCCTGAGGTGCCGCGTCAGCGGCCTCGAAGGAGGCCTCCGCTTCGCTCCGGCACCTCAGGATGAGGGGGTTGGATAGGAGAAGCGTCGATCGAAGCGACTAGTGATCGTTCTTGATGATCTCGGTCATGGTGACGCCGAGGCGCTCCTCGACCAGGACGACCTCGCCGCGGGCGACGAGGCGGTTGTTGACGAAGATGTCGATGGCCTCGCCGACCTTGCGGTCGAGCTCCAGCACCGTGCCGGGGCCCAGGCGCAGCAGATCGCCGATCGGCATGCGGGAGGAGCCGAGCACCGCCGAGACCACCACCGGCACGTCGAAGACCTGCTCCAGATCGGCGGCGCTCTTGGGCGAAGTGGGCACGTCGCGCACCGAGCCGGGGCCGCCCTCGTCGTAGGTGAGGTCGGTCTCGTTGAGCTGGGGCAGGCTGAAATCGTCGCTGGACATGGAAGTGGCGGCCTCAGATCTCGGAAGCGGTGCAGGGGGCCAGGGCCTCGGCCAGGGCGGCCTCGATGCGCGCACGCTCGCGCACCACGCCGCCATCGGCCCATTCGAGGCGGGCATCGCCCGGCGGCATGTCGGGCTCGCCCAGCACGACGAGGCGGCCCTCGAAGCCGTGCTCGCGGGCGAGCCGCCGCATCAGCGTCTCGGCGTCCTCGACGAGGCTCTCGTTCAGGCGCAGCACGAGGTGGGGCACACCGCGCAGGTGGCGGAGCGCCGCGCGGGCAGCCTCCTCGACGCCGGCGAGGGGCCGGGCATCCAGGGCCTCGCCCGCGATCCGCTTGGCGAGGGCGGTGGCGAAGGCCAGCGCCTGCGCCTCGCGCTCGGCGTCGCGGGCATCGGATTGGTGGATCAGGCCGGCGGCCGCCAGCCCCACCCGGGTGAGGGCATCGGCGAGGCGCGCCTGCCCCTGGGCGGCGGCCTCGGCGCGGCCCTCCTGCAGGCCGCGGGCATGCGCGGCGGCGGCGGTGGCCTCGCGATCCGCGGCGACCTGCGCGGCGGCCTCCGCCTCGGCCGGGGAGGGACCGCGCTGGCGCCCGAAATCGGTGTCGAACAGGAAGGGGCGGGAGGCGCGCATCAATAGACCAGCTCCTCTTCGCCGCCGTTCTTGGCGATCATGATCTCACCCTTCTCGGCCAGCTCCTTGGCGAGCTCGGTCATCCGGGCCTGGGCCTCGTCGACCTCCTTGAGGCGGATCGGGCCCATCGAGCCCATCTCGTCGTTGAGGTTCTTGGCGGCGCGGCTCGACATCTGGCCCATGAAGAAGCCCCGCACCCGCTCCTCGGCGCCCTTCAGCGCCCGGCACAGGGTGTCGTTGTCGACCTTGCGCATCAGGGTCTGGACCGAGCCCGGATCGAGCTTGAGCAGATCCTCGAAGGTGAACATCAGCTGGCGGATCTTCTTGGCCGAGCCGCGGTTCGCCTGGTCGATCGCGGCGAGGAAGCGCGTCTCGGTCTGGCGGTCGAAGGCGTTGAACACGTCCGCCATCAGCTCGTGCGCGTCGCGGCGGGTGGTCTGGGCGATGGTGGAGACGAACTCGACCCGCAGGGTCTCCTCGATATGGCGCAGGGCCTCCTTCTGCACCGTCTCCATGCGCAGCATCCGGTTGAGGACGTCGATGGCGAACTCCTCCGGCAGGATGGTCAGCACCTTCGCCGCGTAGTCGGCGCGCACCTTCGAGAGCACCACCGCGACGGTCTGCGGGTACTCGTTGCGCAGGAAGTTCGCGAGGATCTCGGGATCGATCTGGACGAGGCTGCCCCAGACGCGGCGTCCGCTCGCGCCCTTGATCTCCGCCATGATCGAGGAGACCTGCTCGGGCGGGAAGATCTTGAGCAGCAGCGCCTCGGTGCGCTCGAAATTCGAGGTCATGCCCCCGCCCGAGGAGAGGCGCGAGACGAAATCGACGATCAGCTTCTCGACGGTGCCGGCCTCGAGCGAGCCGAGCTGCACCATCGCGTGCGAGACGATCTTGACCTCCTCCTCCTCGAGTCGCTGCCAGATCGGCGCGCCCTCCTCCTCGCCGAGCAGCAGCAGCAGGGCCGCCGCCCGCTGCGGCCCCGACATCTGCGCGAAGGCCGCGGAGGAATCGATGCTCTCCATGGCGGCGGTGAAGTTCACGCCCGCGGACACGGCTCACCTCGCTGTTCGTGATGGCTGCTCATCCCGCCCCGCTCAATGATCATGGATCCAGTTGCGCAGCACCTCGACCGTCTCGGTCGGGCTCGCCCGCACCATGTCGACGACGCGCTCGACCGTCTCGGCCTGGACCTGGCCGTTGATCTTGGCCAGCTCCAGGAAGCGGTTGGCGTCGCTGGCCCGGCCCGCTTCCGCGACCTCTCCCCCGACCTCGGCCCCGGCGAGGGCGAGGGCCCCGGCGGGGCCGGCGAGGGCGACCATCGGCACTTCGGACGCCAGCACGCGCTTGAGGAGCGGGCGCACCACCGCCATCAGGACGATCAGGGTGAGGAGGCTCAGAACCGCGAGCTCGACCATCCGCATCACCTCCTCCTTGCTCGGGGACAGGAGGGACTGGAGCAGGCCCGGCTCGGCGAGGTCGGCGGCGACGGGCATCTCGGCGAAGCGCAGATTGACCACCTCGACCTGATCGCCGCGGGCCTTGTCGAAGCCCACCGCCGTGCGCACCAGGGCGGCGATGCGCTCGATCTCGGCGGCGGGACGCGGCTGGTAGGCCGGCTTGCCGTCGGCGCCCGGGGCGTAGACGCCGTCGACCACCACGGCCACCGAGAGGCGCTTCAGGCGCCCGCCCTCCAGGGTCTCGACCCGGGTGACGCGGGAGATCTCGTAATTCGTGGTCTCCTCGTTCTTCTGGCTCGTGTCCTTCTGCGCGGGCTGCCCCTGGTTCTGGTTGGCGCCGGGCAGCTCGTTGCCGACGGTGACCTGCCCCTCGCCGCCCCCGGTCAGCGAATTCTCGGAGCGGGTCTGGGTCGAGCGCACCACCCGGCTCTCGGGATCGAAGCTCTCCGAGCGGCTCTCGACCCGGTTGAGATCCATCTCGGCGGCGACCTGCACCCGGGCCCGGCCCTGGCCGACGATGCCCGCGACGATCTCCTCGATCTGCGAGCGCAGGCGCCGCTCGATGCCGCTCTGGCGCTCCTCGACGAGGCCGGCGCCCTCGGCCTCGGCGCCGCGGGCGCCGTCGGCGAGGAGCCGCCCGCGCTCGTCGACGATCGAGACCCGCTCGGGCTTCAGGCCCTCGACGGCGGAGGCCGCGAGATGGCGGATGGCGCGCACCTGGCTCGGGTCGAGATCGCCCATCAGCTTGACCACGATCGCCGCCGAGGGCGCCTCGCGGTCCCGCTCGAACAGGCGACGCTCCGGCATGACGAGATGGACGCGGGCGGCCTGGACCCGGCCGATGGCGCGGATCGAGCGGGCGAGTTCGCCCTCCATCGCCCGCAGGTGGTTCACGTTCTGGACGAAGCTCGTCGAGGAGAAGGCGTCGCCCTTGTCGAAGATCTCGTAGCCGACGCCGCCCTGACTCGGCAGGCCCTTGCCGGCGAAATCCATGCGCAGCTTGGCGAGGTCGGCCCTGGGCGCCATCACGGTCTGTCCCGTGTCGCCCCGGGTCTCGTAGGCGATGCCGCGCGCGTCCAGCTCGCGGATGACCGCGGACGAATCCTGCATCGACAGGTCGGAGAACAGCACGCCCATATCCGGGCGCGACACCCGCAGGATCACGAAGGCGAAGAAGCCGACGAGCGTCAGCGTCACGGCCGCCATCGCGGCGATGCGCGCGGGCCCCAGCTTCGTCACCAGTTCGAGGATCGGCTTCACGGTTGGTCGCGGCCCACGGCAGGAGGCGCGGGCGCGACCGGCGCCCACCCGGCAAGAATTGCCCAGGTGGTGGTTAGCGGGGAGTTAATGCGGCCCGACGCGGCCGCCCGGAAACGGCGAAAGCCGCCATGCGTCTCCGCAGGCGGCTCTTGGAGGCTCGGTGCGCGGCCGGCTGCGGGACAAACCCCGCACCGTCGCGTCCGTCTGAAGGAAATCAGTGCCGGTAATGCTGGATGCGCGTGGTGCGCAGGCCGGCGAGACCGTGCTGGTCGATGGAGTACTGCCAGCTGAGGAATTCCTCGGTGGTCAGGGTATAGCGCTGGCAGGCCTCCTCCAGGCTGAGCAGACCGCCGCGCACCGCGGCGACGACTTCGGCCTTCCGGCGGATGACCCAGCGGCGGGTGGAAACGGGAGGAAGATCGGCGATCGTCAGGGGGCTGCCGTCGGGCCCAATCACATATTTCACACGGGGCCGGGGGGTCTCAGTCATGATACGCTCTACACTCGACTGACCTGTCGAGAGCCAAGCTACTTGTCTCCGCTTAAAAGTTCTTGAAGTCGGTCCTTCGAATGCGATTCGTCGTTCGAGGGGGGATGTGGAAAAGCCTTGCTGCATTGCATCAAGATCCTGATGCGACAAGGGATTTCACCGCCGACGCCGGAACCCGCGCGGAGCCGATCGTCAGCACCGGTTCAGATCCGCTCAGATCGACCCCATCGACTTGACCGCTCACCTTGGTATCGACGTCGACCTTCGCGCCGGTGGTATCGATGGCGTCCACGGTGATCGTGTACTGGCCGTCCTTCACGGTGAGACCGGAGGTCGAGGCCCCGTTCCAGTCGAAGGTCTGGGAGCCGGCCTTGAGCGTCGTCGTCTTGGCGGCGACCACGCTGCCATCCGCGCTCTTGATCGTGATGATCGCCCGGGCCGCCGCGCGGGCCGGATTGAGGGTCCAGCTCGCCTGACCGTCGGTGAGGTCGGTGGTGGCGCCGTCGGCCACGACCGTGCGGCCGATCAGGCTCGAGGCGGAGGCCGTCGCGGAGGCCCTCGAGTTCGCCAGGATCGTGCCCAACTGGTCGTTGGTCTTGAGCTGCTGCTCCACGCCCGCGAACTGCACCAGCTGCTGGGTGAACTGGTTGGTGTCCATCGGATCGAGGGGATTCTGGTTCTTGAGCTGGGTGGTCAGCAGGGTCAGGAACTGCGTGAAATTGCCCGCGATCGCCTTGGTATCGGCCGTGGTGGTGGCCGTGGCGTTCGTGATGCTCGTGCTGGTACTGCTGGCGATGCCGGCGGCCATGGTGTGATTCCTAGATGCGGATGTCGAGGCCGCCCGCCGCGCGCAGGCGGCGGAAGGCGGATGGGTTGATGGCGCTGATGTCCGCCTCGCGGCCGGTCACGGCCCCTGGCCGGCCGCGCGCGCCGGAATCGTTGCCGCGGTCGGCATCGCGACCGGCATTCTGTCCGGCCTGGTCATTCGTTTCGCCGCGCAGAGACAAGGCGATCCCCTCGTTCGCCTCGAAGCCCGCCTGCGCCAGCGCCTGCTGCAGGACGCCCGCGTCGCGCTGGAGCAGGGCCAGGGTCTCGGGTCGGTCGACCGTGAGATGGGCCCGCGCCCGCCCACCGGCCCGGTCGAGATCGAGCGACACCTCGATCGCCCCGAGTTCGACCGGGTCGAGGCGGATCGCGAAGCGGCTGGCGCCCGCGAGCGAGCGCAGGCCGATCGTCATCGGCACGGCGCCGAGGGGGATCGGGGCGGGCTGCGCGGGAGCGCTCGCCGTCCCAGTCGCGGCCTCCGCCGAAGATGACCCCGCAGGGCCGCCGGGGGTGGCGGCAGCGGCGGCAGGGGGGGAGGGGGGGCTCGCCGGGGCAAGGTCCGCCTCGCTGCCGCTTCCGGCGGCCGCGAGGATCGCCTCGAACCCCTTCGCATCGGTGCCGGCGCCTCCGGTCACGTCACCCTTGGCGCCCTCGCCCTGAGCGGTCTCGGCCTTCGCCGTCCGACCCGTCGCGACCTCCTCCTTGGCCGCCTCACCCTTGACGATCTCGCCTTGAAGCGCGGTTCCGGCCGTGGCCGCACCGGCTGCCGCCGCGAGGGGAGCGGCAAGTGGGGGGGCAACGGCTGCGCCCGGCTGGGACGATGCGAGGGCGGGATCCGTCGCCGTCCCGGCCCCGCCATATCTCTCCGCCTCCGGGGCGGCCTGGATCGAGGCCGCCACGGGGGAGGGGACCAGCAGGAGCACGGGCCCGGCAGCCCCCTCCGGCGGACGGTCATCGATCCCGGCCGCCTCGCTCTCCTTCGCGCGGTCCTCCGTCGCGTCGCCGTCCTGTCCCTCGCTCTCGACCGATCCGGGCTGGGCCGTCCCGGTCCCCGCCGTGGCGCCGAGGCCCGGCTCGTCGGCGACGGTTCCGTCTCCCGTCCCCTTCGCCACGGGATTCGCCGCGCTCGCCGGATCGGTCGCCCCGGTGCCCTTCGTCGCCCCGGTCCGGTCGTCGCTCCGCCGTGTCGTATCGGAGGCCGGGTTCGCCGCGGGCTCCTCGGCCTGTTTCTTCGGGGCATCGGCAGATCCGGGCGAATGCGCGTTCCCCGCGGATCCGGAGGCTTTCGTGCCTTCCTTCGTGTTCTCCCTGACGGTCCTCGCGAGGCTCCCCTCCGCGTCGGGCGTGCGGGCATCGCGCCGCGCCGTCAGAGCGCGCGCCTCCGCGGTCCGCATCTCGGCGCGCCGAGCGTCATCTGCTTGGTCGGCCATCTGCCGTCCCTGTGCCCGCCGCTCCGCACGATCGGTGTCGGCCGCCTCCTGCAGGAGGCTGAAGCGCTCGTGGGATACGGCCGCGCGGGCTTGGGCGGTCGGCCGCGCCAGCGGCCTGACCGACATCTCCATCTTGTCCGTGCGCGCCACCGTCATGCCTCGACCTCTCTTCGGAGAGCCCGGCGCAAGCCCCGCGCCAGTCAGGCCGGCGCTTAACCCCCTCACGGATCGACAAAATTTCTCACCCCTCGAACATCACCGCGCACCGGCGCAGCGAAAAATGCCGCCCGGGCGGCAGGTTTTGCCGACTCTGCCTGCGGCGACGTCCCTGGAAAGTCCGGACCGGGATCGCTATAGACACGGCAGACGCGCGCGCCGGGGCCCCGGCCCGCTCGCGCCCTCGCGACGGCCCGCACGGGCCCCATCACGGCCATGAACTCGCTCGATCTTCCGAAGCCTCCGCACGAGACGCGCGTCGTCGTCGCCATGTCGGGCGGCGTCGATTCCTCGGTGGTGGCCGGCCTGCTGAAGCGCGAGGGCTACGACGTCGTCGGCGTCACGCTCCAGCTCTACGACCACGGCGCCGCGACCCACCGGAAGGGCGCCTGCTGCGCCGGCCGCGACATCCACGATGCGCGCAGCGTGGCCGAGACCCTCGGCATTCCCCATTACGTCCTCGATTACGAGGACCGCTTCCGCGAGTCGGTGATCGACCGCTTCGCCGAGAGCTACCTGTCCGGCGAGACGCCGATCCCGTGCGTCGAGTGCAACCGCTCGGTCAAGTTCCGCGATCTCCTCGGCATGGCCCGCGACCTCGGCGCCGAGGCCCTCGCCACCGGCCATTACGTCGCGAGCCGGCCCGCCCCCGGGGGCGGGCGCGCCCTCTACCGCGCCCTCGATCCCGCCCGCGATCAGAGCTACTTCCTCTACGCGACGACGCCCGAGCAGCTCGCCTTCCTGCGCTTCCCCCTCGGCGAGCGGCCCAAGGACGAGACCCGCGCGCTAGCCCGCGAACTGGGACTGACCGTCGCCGACAAGGCCGATAGCCAGGACATCTGCTTCGTGCCCCAGGGCGGCTATGCCGACGTGATCGCCAAGCTGCGGCCGGAGGCGACCCGCCCCGGCGCCATCGTCGATCTCGAAGGCCGCCAGCTCGGCGAGCATCAGGGTATCGTCCACTACACCGTCGGCCAGCGCCGGGGCCTGAAGCTCTCGGTCGGCGAGCCGCTCTACGTCGTGCGGCTCGAGCCCGAGACCGCCCGCGTCGTCGTCGGCCCGCGCGCCGCGCTCGCCACCCGCCGCATCCGGTTGACCGACCTCAACTGGCTGGGGGAGGGCGCCCCCGAGGCGTTGACCGACCTGCCCGTGGCGGTCCGGGTGCGCTCCACCCGCGAGCCGCGGCCCGCGCGCCTGTCGTGGAACGCCGCCGAGGCCTATGCCGAGGTCGAGCTCGCCGCCCCCGAGGACGGGGTCTCGCCGGGTCAGGCCTGCGTGATCTACGAAGATGACGGCCCCCGCGCCCGCGTGCTCGGCGGCGGCACCATCCGGCGCATCGGCGCGTTGCAGGCGGGGGCGGCCGAGGCGGCTTGATGGAAGCCGTCGTGGACGTCTCCGTGAGAACCTGCGGGCTTCGCCCGTCGCATTCCGGTTTTCCGACACCTCACATCCCGTCGCACCGTCCCGGCCTCCGCCCGGCTCGAGGCGCGACGGGACGACTGGATAAAGGGTCACGCACGAGATGCTGAAAGAGCGGGCGCCCGAGGCCGGGCCGACCACTGACCTGATGCGCAAGGCCTATGCCCGCTGGGCGCCGGTCTACGACGTGGTCTACGACAAGCTGACCGAGCCCGCCGCCCGCGCCGCTGTCCAGGCCGCCGTCGCCCACGGGCCGCGGGTGCTGGAGGCCGGCGTCGGCACCGGCCTGTCGCTCGGCTACTATCCCCGCGACAGCTTCGTCTGCGGGGTCGATCTCTCCGAGGACATGCTCAAGCGCGCCGGCCGCAAGGTCGCCCGCCGGGGGCTCAGCCACGTCAAGGGCCTGCAGGTCATGGACGTGTGCCGCCTCGGCTACAAGGATGCCAGCTTCGACGCGGTGGTGGCGCAGTTCCTCATCACCCTGGTGCCGGATCCGGAAGCCGCGCTCACCGAGTTCCTGCGGGTGGTGCGCCCCGGCGGCGGCATCGTCCTCGCCAACCATTTCGGCCAGTCGAACGGGCCGGTCGCCCGCGTCGAGGAGATCGTCGCTCCGCTCTGCACCAAGATCGGCTGGTCCTCCGACTTCAAGGCGACCCGGATCGAGGCCTGGGCCCGTCGCAACGGCGTCGAGGTGGTGGGCCTCGCCCCGACCTTCCCCGGCGGCTTCTTCAAGATCCTCCGGATGCGCAAGCCCGGCTGATGGATCGTCACGGGTTTCTGAAGGGACCATCCCTTTGGCGAGGCCAGGGGGATCTGCCCTGGGCGGCGCCCCGCTCTCCCGTTCGACCGGGGCTTCGCCCCGGACCCGTGAAAGGACTTGTCCTTTCGACACCGATGATCGTCCGATGACGGAGGCCGGGCCCCGGCGGCGTGCTTGGCTGCGCTGGCTGCCGCTCGCGGTGCTGCTGGCCCTGTCCCTCGGGATCGCCGCGGCGGGCGGCGCGCAACTCCTCGATCTCGACCGCATTTCCGAGGCGCGCGCCTCGCTCCAGGCCGCCGTCGCCGAGGACCCGGTGCGGGCGATCGCCCTCACCGTCCTGGTCTTCGTCTGCGGCGTGGTCGTCTCGATCCCCGCCGTCACCGTCGCCCTCACCGCCCTGTCCGGCCTGCTGTTCGGCACGCTCACCGGCGCCCTGATCTCCGTCGGCTCGGCAACGACCGGAGCGATGATCGTGTTCTCGATCGGGCGGCTCGCGGCGGGCGACCTGATCCGGCGCCGGGCCGGGGCACGCCTCGGCCGCTTTGCCGAGGGCTTCCGCCGCGACGGCTTCGGCTACGTCCTGACCCTGCGGCTCCTGCCGATCTTCCCGTTCTGGATGACCAACCTCGCCCCGGCGGCCTTCGGCGTCTCGTTCCGCAGCTTCTTCCTCGCCACCCTGCTCGGCCTGATTCCCGGCGCCTTCATCTTCTCGGGCCTGGGCTCGGGGTTGGACGAGGTGCTGACCGCCCGGGACACCACCCGGGATGCCTGCCTCGCCGCGGGCGGCAGCGATTGCGCGGTCGGCCTCGACCTGCGCTCCCTGGTCAGCCCGACCCTCCTCGCCGCGCTCGCGGGCCTTGCGGGCTTCACCTTGCTGTCGGTTTATCTGCGCAGACGGGTTGAGCGGCGGACGCTCCGCGCATAAGACTTGCGCACAAGCGAGTGGCGCACACCCTCTAGCCTCAGAGAGCCTCGCCAGAGGCCCCGCAAGGACGCGCCGCTCTCATCGAACCATCACAACCACGGGTAACTCTTGAGACGGCCCCGCTTTCCGTTCTCGCGCCGGGTTGGCACCCCGGAACGAGCGGACCGGCACGAATCGGCGGCTGCCGCCGCCCTTCCCTTGCACTGTGAGGCATCGGCCGGGACTGCATTCAAGGTGGAAGCCGCGGGCTTCCGCTCGCTCTCCCGCCTGCGCCTCGGCCTGTCGGGCCGGCTCTTCCTGCTCACCGTGGCCTTCGTGGTCCTGGCCGAGATCCTGGTCTTCGTCCCCCTCCTGGCGAGCTACCGGCAATCGCGCCTGTCCGATCGCGTGGCGGCGGCCCAGGTCGCGGCCCTGGTGCTGCGCGCCGCGCCCGAGGGCAACGTCTCCGAGGATCTCGCCCGGCGCCTGCTGACCGGCCTGGGTGCCCGGGCCATCGCGGTGCGCGACGGGGAGGCTTGGCGGCTGCTCTCGGTCGATCCCATGCCGGAGTCCGTCGCCGAGACCGTGGATCTGCGGGTGCAGGATTGGGAAGGCTCCATCCGCGGCGCCTTCCGGACCCTGCTGTTTCCCGCCGACGCGCCGATCCGGGCGGTCGGGGGCGGGCAGGGCGGCGTCGGCGCGGTCGAGATCCTGCTCGACGAGGCGCCCCTGCGCAGCCGTCTCATCGCCTTCGCCCTGCGCCTGCTCGCGGCCTGCGCCGTCATCGCCGCCATCGCGGCCGGCCTCGTGTTCTTCGTGCTGCAACGGTCGATCGTGCGGCCGGTCCTTCAGCTCGCCCGCAACATCGCCGCCTTCGCGGACGATCCCGAGCGCTTCGACCGCCCGGCGGCCTGTTCGCGCCGCACCGACGAGATCGGACAGGCCGAGACTGCGCTCGCCCGGATGAAGGCGGCACTCGGCGGCGAGCTGCGCCAGAAGCGCCGGCTGGCGGAACTCGGCCTCTCGGTGAGCAAGATCAACCACGAACTGCGCAATCTGCTGACCACCGCCCAACTCCTCGGCGACCGGTTCGAGACGGTGTCGGACCCGGTGGTGCAGCGCGTCGCCCCGCGCCTCGTGGCGACCCTCGACCGGGCGATCCGCTTCTGCGAGGCGACCCTCGCCTACGGCCGGGCGACCGAACCCAACGCCCAGCGCCGCATGGTCGCCCTGGCTCCGCTCCTCGACGAGCTGACCGATCTCAGCGGCCTGATGCCGGCCGCGGGGGTGGAGGTGAGCGTGTGCGCGCCCGCCGATCTCGAGATCGACGCCGATCCCGAGCAGCTCCTGCGGGCGCTGACCAACTTGGTGCGGAATGCGGTCCAGGCCCATGCGGCGGCGCGCACCACGGACGCGAGCGTCGTCATCGAAGGTCTGCGCGACGGCTCCCGCGGCGCGGGCCAGGTCACGATCCTCGTCGTCGATAACGGTCCCGGCGTGCCACCCCGCGCGCGGGCCAACCTGTTCGCCGCCTTCCAGGGCTCGACCCGCCCCGGCGGCACCGGCCTCGGCCTCGCCATCGCTTCGGAACTGGTGCGCCTCAACGGCGGGACGCTGGGCCTCGACGAGACCGCCAACGGCGCCTGCTTCCGCATCGTCATCCCGGATCGGGCGATCCAGGCGAAGGCCGCCTGACGTCCTCGCCGATCCGGCGAGCGCCGTCCTTCGAGCAGGAACGCGCGGACCCCGCTATCCGGGACGTTGCATCGGCCGAACCGCATGAAGGGCCGGAGCGACGCGCGTGAGGCGCCATTCGCACGCCTCGGCTGTCACCGTCGCGTCGATACTCCGGCTTCCACCAGAAGGAGCGTGAAAGCCCTTGCGCGGCGGCTACTCCGCCGCCGCGAGCGTCAGGCCCGGCACCGGCACGCCGATGTCGCGGAGCAGTTCGGCATCGGCATCCGCCTCGTTGTTGGCGGTGGTGAGCAGGCGCTCGCCGTAGAAGATCGAGTTGGCGCCCGCCAGGAAGCACAGGATCTGGGCCTCGCGGGTCAGGCTCTTGCGCCCGGCGCTGAGACGCACGCGCGCTCGCGGCATGACGATGCGGGCGGTGGCGCACATCCGCACGAGGTCGAGCGGATCGATCGGCGGGCGGTCCTCCAGCGGGGTACCCTCGACGGCGACGAGGGCGTTGATCGGCACGCTCTCGGGATGCGGGGCGTGGTTGGCGAGCACCTGCAGCATCTCCGCCCGGTCGCGCACCCGCTCGCCCATGCCGACGATGCCGCCGCAGCAGACGCCGATGCCGGCCTCGCGCACGTGCTCCAGCGTCTGTAGCCGGTCCTCGTAGGTGCGGGTCGAGATGATGTCGCCGTAGAATTCGGGGCCGGTGTCGAGGTTGTGATTGTAGGAGGTGAGCCCGGCCTCCGCGAGGCGCTGCGCCTGGCTCTGGGTCAGCATGCCGAGGGTGACGCAGGCCTCCATGCCGAGGCCGCGCACGCCGCGCACCATCTCCAGCACCGCGTCGAATTCCGGCCCGTCCTTCGGCTTGCGCCACGCCGCGCCCATGCAGAACCGGTGCGCCCCGTTGGCCTTAGCCGCGGCGGCTTCCTTCAGCACGGCGTCGACCGGCATCAGCCGCTCGCGCGGCAGGTTCGCGCCCTTGTGATGGGCCGATTGCGGGCAATAGGCGCAATCCTCCGGGCAGCCGCCGGTCTTGATCGAGAGCAGGGCGGCCCGCTGGATGTCGGCCGGATCGTTGTAGGCCCGATGCACAGAGCTCGCCCGATGCACGAGATCGAGCAGCGGCATGTCGTGGATGGCCTGGATCTCGGCGAGCGTCCAATCATGCCGAATGGCGGCCGGGACAGCGGCGGGGGAGGCGAGGGGGACCACGGTGTCGCTCATGCGCACCTTTGAGAGCGAAGGCGGGGAAAAAATCAAGCCTTGCCGTGGGAAGCCACCCGATCTGCCAGTCCCGCTGGGCGGCACCGGTGCGGTCATGGCCGGTCCCGACGCCCTGCGGCCCCCTCTGGCGACTCCCGCCGCGTCGGACCGGACCCTCAATTCGTCGGCTCGCCCGCCGCGACCTTCGCGGTCCAGTCGTCGAAGGCCACAACCCGCTGGCGCTGCTCGCCGAGGCCGGCGATGCGCAGCACCATCTCGTCGTCGCTGCGGAGGAAGCGCGGCGGCTTCATGCCCAGCCCGACGCCCGGCGGCGTGCCGGTGGTGATGACGTCGCCGGGCTCCAGCATCATGAAGTGCGAGACATAGGCCACGATCTGCGCGACGTCGAAGATCATGGTGGCGGTGGAGCCGGTCTGCATCCGCTGCCCGTTGAGGTCGAGGCTCATCGAGAGGTTCTTCAGGTCCGGGATCTCGTCGAGCGTCACCAGCCAGGGGCCGAGCGGCCCGAAGGTCGGGCAGCCCTTGCCCTTCGTCCAGGTGCCGCCGCGCTCCATCTGGAATTCGCGCTCCGACAGGTCGTTGCAGATGCACAGACCCGCGACGTAGCGCAGGGCCTCGTTGGCGTGGACGTACGACGCGCGGGCGCCGATCACCACGGCCAGTTCCACCTCCCAATCGGTCTTGGCCGAGCCCTTCGGCAGGATCACCGTGTCGTTGGCGCCGACGATGCAGGAGGGCGCCTTGTTGAACAGGATCGGCTCCGCCGGGATCGCCGCGCCGGTCTCGGCGGCGTGGTCGACGAAGTTGAGGCCGATCGCCACGAAATTGCGGGTGCCGCCGACGCAAGGGCCGAGGCGGGTGCCGGCCGGGAGCAGCGGCAGGCTCCCGGGATCGAGGCGGGCGAGCCGGTCGAGGGATTCGCGCGACAGGCCGGGCCCGGCGAGATCGCGCAGGACGCCCGAGAGATCGCGCAGGCCGCCACTGCCATCGACGAGCCCCGGCTTCTCCTCCCCGCTCTCGCCGTGCCGGATCAGTTTCATCGCCGGATCTCCTCGCGTCTCTGCCGCGACGGGCCCGCGCGCATGGCCGTCGTGGGGACGGGGCGCGCGGCCGCTCTTGACCGAGGCAACGCCGACACCGCTCGGTCCGGTTCCCGACCGGCTCCTCGTCAGGCCGCGCCCGCGTCGTTGCCGTCATGACAGACGGCTCCGGGCACAACCGTCGCGCCAAAGTTACATTTGTTTATTATTTGGTAAGGCTGCCATCCGAACCCTCGACAGGTGGCACCGATCGATTCGATCGTCGCTTCCGATGACGAGCAAGACACGCGGAGACGGGCGACTATGACGGGGGGGACGACCCGGGCGATCACCATCGCCGGGATCATCGCGGCATCGATCGGTGCCACGACGGACGTGCAGGCCGGTGCCTTCGGCTTGCGGGAACAGAGCACTCAGGGGCTGGGCCTCGCCTTCGCGGGCGCGGCATCGGGCGCGGCGGGCGTGTCCTCGATCTTCTGGAACCCCGCGACCGTGACGATGCGGCCGGGCTTCACCTCCGAGCAGAGCCTGACCTTCGTCAACCTGACGGGCGAGATTCGGCCGACGGTCGGCACCGCTCCCTTCCTGCTGCCCTTCGGCGATTCCGGCGAGATCGGCCAGGGCGCGGTGCTGCCCGCGGGCGCGACCAGCTACCAGCTCACCGACCGCCTCTCTCTGGGCCTCCAGACCGGCACGCCCTTCGGTCTCGTCACCAAGCCCCGCCCCGACTGGGCCGGCTCGGTCTACGGACGCTCCTCTCGGGTCTTCTCGCTCGCGTTCAACCCGGTGATTGGCTACCGGGTGACCGACTGGCTCTCGATCGGCGTGGGCGCCAATATCGAGTATTTCCGGCTGACGCTGCGTCAGGCCATCCCGGTGCCCGGCCTGTCCCCGGCGCTCTACCCGCCCTCCTTCGTCAAGGGCGAGTCGTGGAGCGTGGGCTGGACCGCCGGCGCAACCATCACCCCGTGGGACGGCACCGTGCTCGGCATCGGCTACCGCTCCTCGGTTCACCACGACATCGACGGCTCGATCGGCTTTCCCAACCCGGCTCTGGCCAACGTGTTCGGCTCGATCAGGGCCAACCTCAACACACCGGAGAAGCTCAGTGTCGGCCTGACCCAGGCGATCGACCCGGTCACCCGCATCAATCTGGCCTTCGAATGGGACAACTGGTCGCGAATCGGCGACATCGGCATCGTCTCGAACCTGACCGGCACCACGGTCAGCCACCTGCCGCTCAACTTCAAAGACTCCTACTTCTACTCCGTCGGCCTGGAACATGACTGGTCGCCGAACCTCACGGTCCGCGGCGGCCTCGCCTACGAGGACGGGCCGATCGACACGTCGAACCGCTCGGTGCGCCTGCCCGACGGCGACCGCATCATCGCCTCCGTCGGCGCCAGCTACCGCTGGAATGACAAGCTGACCCTCAATGCCAGCTACGCCCACCTCTTCGTCGGCAAGAACCGGATCCTCGCCGGGCCGGGCCGCAACTTCGATGTCGGCATTCCCTTCGCCGCCATCGCCGATGTGAGCGCCGATCTCGTCTCGGTCGGCTTCCGCTACGCCTGGGACAGCCCGGCGAGCGTCGCCCCGGCCCCGCTGGTGCGCAAGTACTAGGTCATCGTCCGACCAAGTGGATGCCGGCCCATCGGAGGGATTTGCGCCGCCCCGGATCGAAGTCCGGGGCGGCATTTTCATGTGCCGTCGCCGCTCGGCACCGCCCCGCTCAACAATCGATCCGAGCACGGCACGGAAGCCTCGATCATTCGAGCGAAGCGATCATCAATAGAGGCGCGACGTTGCGACAATTCCGCCCAGTTACGCGGTATCTTTGAACAAATACTCGGATTGCGCCGAAAAATCCTCGTGAAGACCCGAATCGTAGCACCGTATTAATAGGCATCCGCGAGAGCTGAGTGGGGGTTCGGGCGATCACGATGGTCCATCTATGCTCAGCATCGTCGCCTGCATCGCGCAGGAGCACGACCTCGGCCTCGTGGCGCTCTCGGCCGCCATCTGCCTGCTCGGCTGCTTCTCGACCGCGACGCTGATGGCGCAGGCCGCGCGGCTGCGCGGGCGCAGGGTCCTCCCCTGGCTCGGAGCCGCCGCCCTCGTCTTCGGCAGCAGCGTCTGGTCGCTGCATTTCGTGGCGATGCTGGCCTTCCGACCGGGGACGCAGGCCGCCTACGCCCTGATTCCGACCGCCGTCTCGATCGCCGTCTCGATCGGCGGAACGCTCATGGCCCTGATGGTCCGGGAGCGGATGGGCGCGACGACGCTCGGGCTCGCGGGAGCCGGCCTCCTCCTGGGGGCGGCGATCGCCGGCATGCATTATCTCGGCGTCGGCGCGATGGGGGCGAACAGCCTGCTCCACTTCGATCCCGGCTATGTCCTCGCCTCGCTGGCGATCTGCGGATCGCTGGCGATTTTGGCCCTCCTTCGGGCCGACGAGCTGTCGCGGCTCGGGCGGCGCCTCGAAGTCACCCTGTGGCTGACGCTCGCGATCTGCGGCCTTCACTTCACCGGCATGACCGGCCTAACCGTCGCGCCGCTGGCGCCGGTGGAAGGCGGTTTCGTCGTGGGCTCGACGCAGCTCGGCCGCGTCGTCGGGCTCGTCAGCCTCGCCGTGCTGGCCGCGGGGCTGAGCGCGCTGCTGACGCAGCGGCATCTGACGCAGCGCCGCTTGGACGAACTGAGCCGGATGCGCCTTCTGAGCAACCTCGCCCACGAGGCCCTGCTGCTCCATCGCGACGGGCGCGTGCTGGAGATCAACGAGGCCGGCACGCGCCTGTTCGCGATGCCGGCCCAGGCCATGATCGGCCGTCCGCTGTTCGACCTCTTCGCCGATTCCGCCATTCCCGCCCTGCTACGGCGGGAGCGCTGCGACCCGCAGGACCGACTCCCGGAGGAACTCGACATCCGCACGCGCTCGGGCGCGCAGGTGCCGGTGGAACTGTCGTGCCGGGCGATCACCTATCTCGGCCGTCCCGCGACCGCGGTGGCGTTGCGCGATCTCAGCCAGCGTCGCCGCGACGAGGCTCGGATCCGCCATCTCGCCCTGCACGACGCCCTGACCGACCTGCCGAACCGCACCCTGCTGGAGGAGCGTCTCGTCCACGCCCTCGGCGTGGCGGCCGACGAGGGCTCGCAGCTCGCCGTGATCTATCTCGACCTCGACCGGTTCAAGCCGGTCAACGACGTCCACGGCCACGCCGCCGGCGACGCGCTGCTGGTCCAGGTCGCCGAGCGGATGCGGGCGGCGCTCCGCCCGACCGACACCCTCGCCCGCATCGGCGGCGACGAGTTCGTCGCCGTGCTGCCGGGCATCGCCATGCCCGAACAGGCGGCCGAGATCGCCGGGCGGCTCGTGACCGTGCTCGGGATCCCGTTCCGGATCGCAGGGAACCGCGTCGAGATCGGCAGCTCGGCGGGCATCGCCCTGTTCCCCGGCGACGGCACCACCGCCGAGGCCCTGTTGCGGGCCGCCGACACCGCCCTCTACCGGGTCAAGGACGAGGGGCGCGGCGCGTTCCGCTTCTTCGAAGCGGTGATGGACGTGCAGCTCCAGAACCGCCGGGCGCTGGAGCAGGAGTTGCGTGGGGCCATCGGGCGCGGCGAGTTGCGGCTGTTCTACCAGCCGATCGTCAACGGCAGCACCGGGGAGATCGAGACCTTCGAGGCCCTGGTGCGTTGGCAGCACCCGATCCGCGGCCTCATCTCGCCCGCGGCCTTCATTCCGCTCGCCGAGCAGACCGACCAGATCGCGCGGATCGGCGAGTGGGTCCTCGACACCGCCTGCGCCGCGGCCGCCGCTTGGCCGCTGCCCTGGCGCGTCTCCGTCAACGTCTCACCGAAGCAATTCCGGCAATCCGACCTGCCGGCGCTCGTGGCGGCGGCCCTCGCCCGCCACGGCCTGACGCCGAGCCGGCTGGTGCTGGAGATCACCGAGGGCGTGTTCATCCAGGATGCCGACACGGCCGTGGCGGTGCTCACCGACCTGCGGGGGCTCGGCGTGCGCCTCGCGCTCGACGATTTCGGCACCGGCTACTCGTCCTTGAGCTACCTGCAGCGGTTCAAGTTCCACAAGATCAAGATCGACCAATCCTTCGTGCATCGCCTGGGGCAGGACGCGGATTCGCTCACCATCGTGCGCGCGATCACCCATCTCGGGCACAATCTCGGCCTTCAGGTCACCGTGGAGGGCATCGAGACCGCCGAGCAACTCGGGATGCTGCGGGATCTGGGCTGCGACCAGATGCAGGGTTACCTGTTCGCACGACCGGCCGCGACGACGGCCTCGGAGTTCGACCGCGCCCGGTTGCGGAGCCTCTTCGCCGAGGCGCCGATGAAGATCAGCGCCTGAGCCCCCGGGGCGAGAGCGAAGGCGAAGGGAGCGCCGAACGCGCCGCAGGGGGTGGGATCCGTTCAAATGGCGCGGCGGTGACGCCGCGTCGCTCATGTCCAGGCCACGACCGACCGGCCACCGTGCCGATCGGTCGCCTTTCGAGCGGCCTTCACGCGTCGGCGATCCCGTCGAAGGCGAGGCACAGATGCCGCGGTCCCCGCAGCGATGCGCCGGGCCGGTAGGGCGGCGGATCCTCGACGAGGCGCGGGTTCTTCAGCCGGCGGGCCAGGGAGACGAGGGCGACCTCGGCCTCGATCCGGGCGAGCGGCGCGCCGACGCAGTAATGCAGGCCGCCGCCGAAGCCGAGATGACGGTTGTCGGGCCGGTTCGGATCGAACCGATCGGGATCGGCGAAGCGGGCCGGATCGCGGTTGCCCGAGGCGAGCAGCAGCACGACCGGCGCATCCTTCGGGATCGTCACCCCGGCGATCGGGATATCGGCCACCGCCAGACGGGTGCGATACTGGACCGGCGGCTCGTAGCGCAGCATCTCCTCGATCAGGCGCGGGGCGATGCCGGGGTCGTCGCGCAGCCGCTCCCAATGTTCGGGACAGCGCAGCAGCGTCAGCACGCTGTTGGTGATCAGGTTCACCGTGGTCTCGTGACCGGCGACCAGGAGCAGGACGGCGGTGGCGATCAGGTCGAAATCGTTCATCGTCTCCGCCCCGTCCTCGTCCGGATCGTCGCCCGAGGCGTTGCCCGGCTTGGTGCCGTTGGCGAGGTCGGTGAGGATGTCGTCCTGCGGCTCCTTGCGCTTCTTGGCGATCAGGTCGCGCAGGAAGTCCGAGATCTCGGTGAAGCACTGCTCGTTCTTGGCTTGCGTCTCCTCGTCGGCGCGCTGGTTCGGCTCCAGGGCGGTGGCGAGCTGGGTCGCCCAGCCCTGGAATTGCGGCTCGTCCTCCGGCGGCACCCCCAGAAGCTTGCAGATCACCGTGACGGGCAGCGGATAGGAGAAGTCGTCGACGAGATCGATCTGCGCCTTGCCTGCGAATTTCCCGATCAGATCGTTCGTGAGGTCGGCGGTCTCCTCGCGCATGCGCCGTACCCGCTCGGGCGAGAAGGCGCGCATCACGAGGCCGCGCAACCGGTCATGGTCGGGCGGATCGCGGAAGATGAAGGGCTGGTGGCGCCGCCGGATCTCGGCGCGGATCGGGCGCACGAACAGGTCGGTGATCGGATGCCCGGTCCAGCGGAATTTCTGGGGGTCGGGCAGATCCTCGGAGCTGATGCGCGGATCGGAGACGAGGCGGGCGATCTCGGCATGCGTGCTGACGACGTAGGTCCCGTCCTCTTGCCGGCAGACCGGCTGGCGCCGCAACTGCGCGAAGAGCGGGTAGGGGTTCGCCCGGTTGTCGGGGTCGAGCACCTGCTCGAACAGCGTGGTGCAGCTCACGTCACGGCTCCTCAATGCGGAGGCGAGGCTGGTCGATCGCGCCCTCGATCGGCGGAAACGGCGCCCCCTCGCGGATCGCGGCCTCGTAGGCCGGCAACCAGCGGGCGCTGTCGATCGAGGCCGCCGCCACGGTGCGGCCCTCGCGCCCGTAGAGCGCCACGAAGCGGCGCGCGTCGAGCGAGCCGTGGACGACGGCGAGGCTGTCGGCGCCGTCGGCCAGCCCGACGAGCTTGATCGTCAGCCCAAATTGCTGCGACCAGAAATCCGGCAGGTGATCGTGCCGCGTGAGTCCGGCCGCGGGACCGGCCAGCATGTTGCGCGCGGCCGCCTCGGCCTGCGCCCGCGCATTGCCCCAATGCTCGACGGCGACCAGCGCCTCGCCCTGATGCGGGTTCGGCCAGCGCGCCACGTCGCCGGCCACGAACACGTCCGGGACGATGTCGCCGTTCGCGCGGATCGCCCGGCAATAGCCGTCGCAGAGCACGCCGCCCTCGTCCGCCGCGAGGCCCGAGCCTTCGAGCCACGCGACGTTGCGAACGGCGCCGATCGCGGCGACGAGGAGATCGGCCTCGATCCGCTCGCCGTCCTTCAGCGTCACGCCGGTGAGGCGGCCGCCCTCGGAGTCCATCCGCTCGATCTCGGCCCCCAGGCGCAGATCGACGCCGCGCTCCTTCGCGATCGTCCCGACGAGGCCGCCGAGGCGCGGCCCCAGAGCGGCGGCGAGCGGTTGTCCGTCGCGCACCAGCAGGCTGACTGGGATGTCGAGGTCGCGGCAGGTCGAGGCGACTTCGAAGCCGATGAAGCCGCCGCCGACGAGGACGACGCGCTTCGGCCCCGCCTTGAACCGTGCCGAGAGCCGGGCCGCATCGTCGCGGGTGCGGAGGGTGAAGACGCCGTCGAGCGACGCCTCCTCCGGGTTCGGCCAGGGTCGCGCCCGGGTGCCGGTGGCGATCAGCAGGCGATCGTAGGGGAGGGTCGAGCCGTCGGCGAGCGTCACGGTGCGAGCCTCGCAGTCGAGGCAGCTCGCGGGCGTGCCGAGGCGGAACTCCGCGCGCAGCTCCGGACGGCGCGGGAGGGTGGTGTCCGGCGAGAACAACCCGCGCAGCACCTGCTTCGACAGCGGCGGCCGGTCGTAGGGCGCGTGCGGCTCGTCGCCGACCAGGGTCAGCGCCCCAGCAAAGCCCTCCGCGCGCAGGGCATGGGCGGCGGAGAGGCCGGCAAGCGAGGCGCCGACGACGAGGATCCGCTCGGGGGGGCCGGACGGGCCTGCGGTCACTTCGTCTCTCCGGCCGGGTCGGGCAGGGCGGTGATGGCCCGGACCGGGCAGGCATGGACCGCCCGCTCGATCTCGGCGCGGGCGGCCTCGTCGGGGGAGGGGTCGTAGATCAGCGCCTCGCGCCCATGCAGCACGAAGTGCCGCGGCGCCGCGTAGACGCATTGGGCGTAGGCCTGGCAGCGGTTGAGATCCACGACGACCTTCATGCGTGCTTCGCTCGTGCTCCTGTGGGCGGATTGGGGGCGAGCCGGGGGCTCGGACGCCGCTCGACGGGGGGAATGCTTCGGGAAACGCCGATCGCGGCCGGATGTCCCCGGCGCGCTCCACGTTTTCCCAGAGGTGAGCTAGGGCGGGGCAGGGGGCTCCACCATGCCCGCATGAACGCCGCCTGCCGCCGCAAACGCCGCAGGGCCTGCGCCGGCCGGTCGTTACGGCGCGAGCCCCTCGCGGGCGAGCGCCGAGACGCCGCGCAGGGCCGCGAGCGCGCCCAGGGCCGAGCCGCCGTAGCGCTCGATGCCGGCGCGGCGCAGGATGAGGGCGGAGAGCAGGGCCTTGGGGGCGTTGGCGGCGAGCATCCCGAGGCTCGGGTTCGGCAGGCCGTATTTGCGCGAGACGTAGGCCCGCGACCACGCTTGGTGCCAGCGCGTCCGAAGAACCCGGCCGGGCTGCGGCGCCGAGGAGCGCCCGCGCCCGTGCAGCGCCACGGCGCCGTGGACGTGGATCAGGGCGCGGCCCGCATCCGCCACCCGGCGGCAGAGGTCGTCATCCTCGTAGAACAGGAAGATGTTCTCGTCGAACCCGCCGAGTCGGAGGAAGAGGGCCCGCTCGACCATGAGGCAGGCGCCCACCAGGAACGGGGCGCAGGCATCGCCCTCGGGCAGGGCGCGCAGGCCCTTCGGATTGGTCAGGTAGGGGGCGAGCAGCGAGCGGGGCTGAAAGAAGAAGCGCCCGTCCGGCTCGTGGATGCGCGGGGCGAGGAGACCCGCATCGGGCCATGCCCGCGCGGCCGCGATCAGCGCCGCGGCGGCACCGGGCTGGAGGATCAGGTCGGGATTGAGGATCAGGACGTGGGAGGCGTCCGCGGCGGCGCGCACGCCGATATTGTTGGCGCGGCCATAACCCTCGTTGCGGGGATGGGCGACGACCCGCGCGCCGTGCGCCCGCGCCACCGCGACGGAGGCGTCGCAGCTGGCATTGTCCACCACGATGACCGGGACACCCTCGCGATTCAGGGCCGCGAGACAGTCGGGCAGGGCGTCGGCGCTGTCATGGGCGACGACGACGGCGGTGAGGGCCGCCCCGCTTCCTCCCCCCTCCCCCGTGGAGGGGGGAAGGTTTGGAGGCTGCCTCACCCCTTCTTCTCGGGCAGGTTCAGCCGGATATGCAGCTCGCGCAGCTGCTTCGGCGTGACCTCGGCGGGGGCGCCCATCATCAGGTCCTCGGCGCGCTGGTTCATCGGGAACAGCACGACCTCGCGGATGTTCGGCTCCTCGCAGAGCAGCATGACGATGCGGTCGACGCCCGGCGCGATGCCGCCGTGCGGCGGGGCGCCGAGGCGCAGGGCGTTCAGCATGCCGCCGAACTTCTCCTCCAGCACGTCGCGGCCGTAGCCCGCGATGGCGAACGCCTTCTCCATCACGTCGGGGCGGTGGTTCCGGATGGCGCCGGACGACAGCTCGATGCCGTTGCAGACGATGTCGTACTGGAACGCCTTGATCCCGAGGATCTTCTCGGAATCCGCCTCGCCGAGCGCCAGGAAGTCCTCGCGCTCGAAATTGGGCATCGAGAACGGGTTGTGGGAGAAGTCGATGCGCTTCTCCTCCTCGTTCCACTCGTACATCGGGAAGTCGACGACCCAGCAGAACGCGAACTGGTCCTTATCCGACAGGTTCAATTCGTCGCCGATGCGGATGCGCGCCTTGCCGGCGAGCCCGGCGGCCTTGGCCTCGGTCCCGGCGGCGAAGAACACCGCGTCGCCCGCCTTGGCGCCGGCCTTCGCGGCGATCCGCGCCTGGATATCGGCGGGGATGAACTTGGCGATCGGCCCCTTGCCGGTGAGCGCGCCGCCCTCCTCCTCGAACACGATGTAGCCCAGGCCCGGCGCGCCCTCGGAGCGGGCCCAGTCGTTGAGCTTGTCGAAGAACGAGCGCGGCTGGCCCGCCGCCCCCGTGGCGGGAATCGCGCGCACGACGCCGCCCGCCTTGATGACGCCCTTGAACGCCTTGAACTCGACCGCGTCCTCAGCGAACTCGTCGGTGACGTCGGCGATGATCAGCGGGTTGCGCAGATCCGGCTTGTCGACGCCGTATTTCAGCATCGCGTCGGCGTAGGTGATGCGTGGGAATTCCTTCGTGACGCGCTTGCCGTTGGCGAATTCCTCGAACACGCCGCGCAGCACCGGCTCGACCGCCTGGAACACGTCCTCCTGCGTGACGAAGCTCATCTCGATATCGAGCTGGTAGAACTCGCCCGGCGAGCGGTCGGCACGGGCATCTTCATCGCGAAAACAGGGCGCGATCTGGAAGTAGCGGTCGAAGCCCGCGATCATCGTGAGCTGCTTGAACTGCTGCGGGGCCTGCGGCAGCGCGTAGAACTTTCCGGGATGGACCCGCGACGGGACGAGGTAGTCGCGGGCGCCTTCGGGCGACGAGGCGGTCAGAATCGGCGTCTGGAACTCGAAGAAGCCGCCCTCGCGCATGCGGCGGCGGAGCGAATCGACGATCGCGCCGCGCTTCATGATGTTGGCGTGCAGCTTCTCCCGGCGCAGATCCAGGAAGCGGTACTTGAGCCGCGTCTCCTCCGGATATTCCTGGTCGCCGAAGACCTGGAGCGGCAGTTCGCCCGCGGGCCCGAGCACTTCGAGATCGTCGATATAGACTTCGACGGCCCCCGTCGGCAGGTCCGGGTTCTCGGTGCCCGCGGGCCGGGTGCGGACGCGCCCGTCGATGCGGATCACCCACTCCGAGCGGACGATTTCGGCCGCCTTGAAGGCCTTGGAATCGGTGTCGATCACGCACTGCGTCAGGCCGTAATGGTCGCGCAGGTCGATGAAGAGCACGCCGCCATGGTCGCGGATGCGATGGCACCAGCCGGACAGGCGGACGCTTCCGCCGACGTCGGACGGGCGGAGCGCCCCGCAGGTGTGGGTACGGTAACGGTGCATGGCGGGCTCTTGAGAATGAGGCCGGCACCATTCACGGGGAGGGGGGGAAGTCAAGGATAAGCGGTCGCGCCGCCGACTTTCGCGCCGTTCACCCCTATTCCGGGACCGCATGGCGGAACCCGGAAGCCCCGATCGGCCACGACGCCTTTCATAGCCGCGCATCACGGGTCGATCCCGGGTTTCGCTGCGCGGCCCCGGGATGACGTCCGTGGGGTTACGGACGTCCCAGCCGCGGGTCGAGGGCGTCCGACAGGCCGTCGCCGAGGCGGTTCAGGGCCACCAGGGTCAGCACCAGAAGGCCCGCGGGCGCCACGAGCATCCAGGGCGCGGCCTCCAGCGCCCGCGCCCCTTCGGCGATCAGCACGCCCCAGCTCGTCGCCGGCTCCTGCACGCCGAGGCCGAGGAAGGACAGGAAGCTCTCGAGGAGGATCACCCGCGGCACCAGCAGGGTCGCGGCGGCGATGATCGGCCCGAGCGTGTTGGGCACGGCGTGGCGCACCAGCACCGCCCCGGTGCCCGAACCGAGGGCATAGGCCGCGCGAAAAAAGTCGCGGCTCTTCAGGCTGAGCGTCTGGGTGCGGACGATGCGGGCCATGTCGAGCCACTCGACCGCGGCCACCGCCACCAGCACCAGCCACAGACCGGCGCGGAAGAACACCAGGAGCACGATGACGAAGAACACGAAGGGCAGGGCGTAGAGGATGTCGACCACGCGCATCATCAGCGCGTCGAGCCCCCCGCCGACGAGGCCCGCGACCGCGCCGTAGGCCACCCCCAGGGAGAGGGCGACCAGCGTCGCGACGAGCCCGATCAGGAGCGAGATCCGGCCCGCGACGAGGCAGCGGGTGAGCAGGTCGCGCCCGAGCATGTCGGTGCCGAGCCAGAAATGGAGACGCCGCACCGGCGCCTCGACGACGAGTCTGGTGTCGTCCGGCGACCGCTCCACGACGGTCGCGGTCCCGAACAGGTCGGAGCGGGGGAGGAGCACGAGGTTGCGCGCGTCGATGGGCTTCGGCGCCGTGAGCGTCAGGCGGACACGATCGCCCTCGGGGCGCACGTCTTCCAGGGTGACGCGCATGCGCAGGGCGAGCCTGTCGAGGGCCGGGCGCACCTCGCCGGGCGTCGGATGAGCCGACAGGCTCGGGGCGGTTCGCACGAAATCGGGATAGATCCGCTCCGGCGCATGGCCGGTGAGGAACGGGCCGATCAGGCAGGCGAGCGCGATGCCGACCAGCGCGATCAACGCCGCCACGGCGCCGCGATCGCGGGCGAGGCGGCGACGGGCGAGGGCGGCCAGCGACGCGCTCACGCGGCGGCCCTCACGCGGGGATCGAGGAGGGCGGCTAGGATGTCGGCGATCAGGTTGAAGACGAGGACGAGGATGCCCACCAGCACCACCGTGCCCATCACCAGGGTGTAGTCGCGGTTGAGCGCCCCATCGACGAAGTAGCGGCCGATGCCGGGCAGGCCGAAGATGGTCTCGACCACGACCGAGCCGGTCATCAGCCCGGCGGCGAGGGGGCCGAGCGTAGCCACGACCGGCAGCAACGCGCCGCGGAGCGCATGGCGGGCGACGCGGCCGCGCGAAAACCCCATGGCGCGTTGCGTCCGGATATGCGGCTGCACCAGCATCTCGGCGAGCGAGGCCCGGGTGAGCCGGGCGATGCCGGCGGCATGCGGGAGCGCCAGCGTGATCACCGGCAGGACGAGGTTTCTCAGATGTCCCCCGCCCCAGCCGCCGACGGGGAGCCATGCCAGCCCGAGCCCGAACCCGATCTGAAGGAGGGGGGCGACGACGAAGTTCGGCACTGCGAGCCCGAGGGAGGCAATGAGCCCGACGCAGCGGTCGGCGAGCCCTCCGCGGCGGAGGGCGGCGAGGCTGCCGAGCGCGAGGCCGAGCCCCAGCGCCAGAACCAGAGCGAGCGCCCCCAGCGTCGCCGAGACCGGCAGGCCGCGGGCGAAGAGATCGGCGACGGTGAGATCGCGGAAGGTGAAGGAGGGCCCGAGATCGCCCCGGGCGAGACCGGCGAGGTAGCGGGCGAACTGCTCGGGCAGCGACGCGTCCAGGCCGTAGACGCGGCGCAGATTCTCCATGGCGGCGGGCGGCAGCGGGCGCTCCAGATCGAACGGGCCGCCGGGGGCGAGCCGGATCAGGAAGAAGCTGCCGGCGATCACGAGGAACAGCGTCGGCAGGCTTTGCGCCAGCCGGCGCAGGAGCAGGGCGGTCACGGATCGAGCCGGAGGTAGCGGGTGGGGGCGGCGTTGCGGATGTTCTCGTGCACGCCGTGCAGCCGGGGCGAGATCAGCGCCTTCGAGCGATAATGCAGCACCGGAATCCAGGGCAGTTCGTCGAGCACGATGGCCTCCGCGTCGAACAGCATCCGGGCGCGGCCCGCGACGTCGCGCTCCTGCGCCGCCGCCGTCAGCAGCCCGTCGAAGCGCGGATTCGACCAATGCCCGGCATTGAACCCATCGTTGCCGGTGCGCAGCAGAAACAAGAAGTTCTGCGGATCGGAATAGTCGGCGATCCAGGACATGCGGGCGAGGTCGAAATCGCCGCCGTCGCGTAAGTAGGCGAAATGGGTCTTGGCGTCGGTGGCGACGAAGCGGGTCGTCACGCCGATGCCGCGCCAGACATCGGCCAGGGCGATGGCGGTGTTGCGGTTGTTGTCGGTGACGTTGAACCGGTACTCGACGCGCAACGGGTTTTCGGGGCCGAACCCCGCCTCCCTCAGAAGGCGCAGGGCCTGCTCTTCGCGGTCGATCGGTCCATCCTCGCGGCCGGGCAGGAGCGGGGAGGGCAGGGCGTTGTCGAGACCCGGCGGGCAGAAGGAATAGGCCGGGGCCATGGTCTCGCCCCAGACGGCGGCGCTCAGGAACTCCCGGTCGATGGCGAGCGACAGGGCGCGGCGCACCCGCGCGTCGTCGAAGGGCTTCTTGCGCGTGTTCACCCCGATGGCGAGGAGGCCGAGCCCCGGCCCGAGCCGCACCTGCGCGCCGAAGCGCGCCCTCAGCGAGGCGATCTGGTCGGCGGGGAGATCGGCGAGCGAGTCGATCTCCCCGGCGGCGTAGCGGCGCACCGCCGCCGCGAGGTCGGGGGTCGGCACGAAATCGACCTGCTCGATCGGGATCGCGTCCGCATCGCGGAAATGCGGGTTCTTCCGCAGGGTGATGCGGTCGTTCGGCACCCAATCGACCAGGGCGTAGGACCCGTTGGTGACGGCGCGGCCCGGCCGGGTGAAGCCGTCGCCCCAGCGGGCGAGCGTCGGGCGGTGGACCGGCAAGGCCGTCTGGTGCGTCAGGAGTTCGAGGAAGTAGGGCACCGGCTCGGCCAGCCCGATCTCGACCGTGCCGGGGTCCGGGGCGGACACGCCGAGCGTCTCGGGGGGCGCCTCCCCGGCATTGACGGCGGCGGCGCCGCGGATCGGGAACAGCACCTCGGCGTATTTCGCCGCCGTCTTCGGATCGAGGATGCGGCGCAGGGAATACAGGAAATCCTCGGCCGTGACGGGATCGCCGTTGGACCAGCGCCCGTCGGGGCGCAGGGCGAAGCGGTAGGTCAGGCGGTCGTCGGAGACGCTCCAGCGCGCGGCGGCGCCGGGGATGATGGCACCGCGATTGTCGTAGGTGAGCAGCCCCTCGTACAGGTCGCGCAGGATATGCGCCTCGGCCACCGTCGAGGTCTTGTGCGGATCGAGCGTCTCCGGATCCGCGTCGTTGCCCCGGCGATAGACCGGCGCGCCCGCCGCCCGCGCCGGTCCCGCGGCGAGCGGAGGGAGCACCAGTCCCGCGGCGAAGGCGGCGCCTCCCCGCAGCCAGCGGCGTCGGTCGGGCCGCGCCACCCGGGTCAGGCGCCGGTCTCGGCGGCGAGTCCGGCCGCCTCGATGCCGGCGAGCGCGCAGATCTCGTCGTTGTCCGAGGTGTCGCCGGAGACCCCGACCGCGCCGAGCAGGCGGCCTTGCGCGTCGCGGATCAGCACGCCGCCGGGCACCGGCACCAGGGCGTCGGGTCCGACGAGATGGCTCACCGCGGCCACGAAATGCGGCTGTTCCTCGGCCCGCTTGGCGATGGCCCGCGAGCCGAGGCCGAGCGCCAGCGCCCCGTTGGCCTTGCCGCGGGCGATCTCGGTGCGGCGCAGGGAGGTGCCGTCCTCCGCCGCGAGGCATTTGAGGGCGCCGCGGGCGTCGTAGACCACGACCGCGAGCGGCTTCAGATCGCGCTCGCGAGCGGTCCTCAGCGCGGTTGCCACGAGGGTCTGGGCGGCGGCGAGCGTCAGGTCGGTCATGGCGGTCCTCGAAGATGCGGCGGCCTCAGGACATGCACCGGCGGACGCCGCCACGCCAAGGGCTCATCGCCACAAGGGCGCATCGCGACGAGGACGCAGCTCGGCCCTCAGGCGACGATCACCTCCGCCCGCACCGAATTGGCGATGAAGCAGACCGCGTGCGCCTCCGCGTGGAGGGCCGCCAGCCGGTCCGCGTCGGGCGCCGACCCGGCCCAGTCGATGGCGGGGTGCAGCACCACCCGCGTCACCGCCTGCCGCCCCGGCGCGATCTCGGCCATGGTCCCCTCCGCGCGGTCGCGGTAGGCGCCGACATCGAACCCGGCGAGGCGGGCGACGTGGAGGAAGCTCAGCATGTGGCAGGACGAGAGGGCCGCCACCAGCATCTCCTCGGGATCGACCGCCGCCGGATCGGCCCATTTGCCGACGACATGGGGCGAGGCCGAGCCCGGCAGCACCACGCCGCCGTCGAAGCGCAGGCGATGGCCGCGGCCGTAGCGGCCGGCGGCGAAATCCTCGCCCTCGCCCAAGGCCCATTCCACCTCCGCGACGTAGCGCGCCATCGGTTCCGTCTCCGCATCGGTCTCGAGGCCGGGGAGCCTATCGGAGCCGGACGGGGCGGACCACGTTGTGCCGCCCGCCGCCGCCGGGCATGGTGCGCCCCGGGACTGGCGGGGCGAGAACGACCGGCAAGGTCACCCGGAAGGACGACCCGCAAAACCGATCGACGAGATCGGCCGAGGCCGAAGAAGAGACTGCGGAAAGCGGCGACGATGCGCTACGGCACGATGAAGAAGATCCTCGTCACGGGGGGCGCCGGCTTTCTCGGCTCGCATCTCTGCGAGCGGCTGCTGGCGCAGGGCCACGAGGTGTTGTGCGTCGACAACTTCTTCACCGGCGCGCGCCGCAACGTCGCCCACCTGCTCGATCATCCGTCCTTCGAGCTGATGCGCCACGACGTGACCTTCCCGCTCTACGTCGAGGTGGACGAGATCTACAATCTCGCCTGCCCGGCCTCGCCGGTGCATTACCAGTTCGATCCCGTGCAGACGACGAAGACCAGCGTCCACGGGGCGATCAACGTGCTCGGCCTCGCCAAGCGGGTGAAGGCGACCGTGCTTCAGGCCTCGACCTCGGAGGTCTACGGCGATCCGGAGGTGCATCCGCAGCCGGAGGAATATTGGGGCCGGGTGAACCCGATCGGCTTCCGCTCCTGCTACGACGAGGGCAAGCGCTGCGCCGAGACGCTGTTCTTCGACTACCACCGCCAGCACCAGGTGCCGATCAAGGTGGTGCGCATCTTCAACACCTACGGGCCGCGCATGCATCCCAACGACGGGCGCGTGGTCTCGAACCTGATCGTCCAGGCGCTGAAGGGCGAGGACATCACCCTCTACGGCGACGGCCAGCAGACCCGCTCGTTCTGCTACGTCGACGACCTGATCGAGGCGATGCTGCGGATGATGGCGACCGGTCCCGAGGTGACGGGCCCGATCAATATCGGCAATCCGGGCGAGTTCACGATCCGCGAGCTGGCGGAGACCGTGCGCGACCTCACCGGCTCGTCATCGGCCTTCATCCACCGGCCGCTGCCGCCGGACGATCCGCGCCAGCGCCGGCCCGACATCGCCAGGGCCCGCGCCGTGCTGCATTGGGAGCCGACGATCTCCCTGCGCGAGGGCTTGGCCAAGACCATCGCGTATTTCGAAGCCTATCTTGCCTCGGAGCCCAAGGAAGGCTGAGATCTTCCTTCCACGATGCTTGTCTCCCTCGCACTTGACCTTGCCACGGTAGGAAGGTGCAGCGTCCTCGACGGCGAAGACGCCAAAAATTCCGACGGAGACGACATCGTGAAGACACTCGTTGCGGGTGCGGCCGCCCTGCTGCTGCTGGGCGCCGCGCCGGCCCTGGCGATGAGCTGCTGCGGCGGCGCCAAGGGCAAGGCCGGCCTCTGTGCCAAGGGGGATATGAAGGGGAGCATGAAGAGCGGCATGAGCATGAGCCGCGCCGATTCCAAGGGCGGCAAGGGCTGCTGCTGCGAGGGCATGGCGGGCAAGATGAGCCGCCGCGGCTGACGGACGCGGCTGGGACATCGCTCAGGGTCGCTCTAGTTCAGACGAACCCCGAACCGAGCCGGATCGACGTTTCATGAGCGAGTCCCATCCAGACCGTCCCTATACCGTCTGCCACATGACCACGTCCGTCGACGGGCGCATCAAGGTGCGGCGCTGGAAGACGGTCGATGCGGACGCCCATTACGAGGAGGTCCACGGCACGCTCGGGGGCGACGCCTGGATGTGCGGACGCATCACCATGCAGGGCTACGCCGACAGCGCGCAGCCGCTGCCCGAGGCCCCGCCGGAGGAGCCGGTCTCACGGGAGGACCATGTGGCCAAGGCGGACGCCTCCGGCTACGCGGTGGCGCTCGACGCGCGCGGCGCGATGGATTGGGGCGCGCGCAACGACATCACCGGCGACCACGTCGTCGTGGTGACGACGCACCAAGCCTCCGACGACCGCCTGCGCCGCCTGCGCGCCGGGGGACAATCCTACATCCTGGCGGGCGAGCGGGAGGTCGATTTCGCCCTGGCGCTGAGGAAGCTCAAGGCCCTGTTCGGCATCGAGCGGCTCCTGGTGGAGGGCGGCGGACGCATCAACGGCTCGCTCCTGAAGGCCGGGCTGATCGACGAGCTGAGCCTGCTCCTGGCGCCGGCCGTCGACGGCGTGTTCGGCACGCCGGCCCTGTTCGACTTCGACGGGGAGGAGGCCGACTCGATGGGGGCGCGCCTGCGCCTCACCCGCACGGCGTTCGAACCCTTCGACGACGGCACCGTCTGGCTGCGCTACCGCGTCGAGCCGGTCTGACGGAAGTCCAGGGCTCTGCCCTGGACCCGCTGAAAGGACTTGTCCCTTCGAAACCTCGACTTGAAACCTCGGCGTGGGCTCAACCGAGCCCCTTGGCCACCGCTTCGAGCTGGTCGGCGCAGAGGCCCCAGCCCTGGTGAAACCCCATGGCCTCGTGGGTGGCACGGTCCTCGAGCGTCCAGTGGCGGGCCCGCGCGGTGTAGCGGGTGCCGCCGGCCTCGTCCGCGAAGGTGAGGATCACCGTCAGGAACGGCTTGGGGGAGGGCACCCAGGCACGGGTGTAGGCATCGGTGACGACGAGGCGCGCCTCGGGCACCACCTCCAGATAGACGCCGGGATTGGGCAGATCCTGCCCCTCGGGACTGCGCATCACGATGAGGCTCGTCCCGCCGGGCCGCACGTCGAGTTCGGCGACCGGGGTCGTGTAGGGTTTCGGGGCGAACCACTGCCGGAGCAAGTCCGGCTCGGTCCAGGCTCGCCACAGGGCGCGGCGCGGCACGTGGATCAGGCGGGTCAGGACGAGATCGCGGGGATCGTCGGCATCCTCGGTCATGCGGGGGGCTCCTCGGCTCCAACTCCTCGTGAGCGGGGTCATGCCGGATGGCCGGGTGCGACCGCCGGCGTGTGAGGCGGCGCAGAAGCCCGGTTAGGTCGGCCGCTTCGATTGGTTCATCGCCCAGGTCACGCCGAACGGGTCGCGCAGTTGCCCGTAGACGTCGCCCCAGAACATCTCCTGATACGGCGTCACCACCGTGGCGCCGGCCGCCACCGCACGATCCCACCACGCGGCGATGTCGTCCACCGGCAGCATCAGGTTGAAGGCCTCCGGTGCCTGGAGCGGATGGCCGTACTCGGGAAAGGCGTCGGAGAGCATCAGCGAGCTTCCGTTGAGAGTGAGGTGGACGTGCATGGTCCGCCCCTTCTCGTCCACGGGCATCGCGGCCGCGATCTCGGCCCCGAAGGCCTACCGGTAGAATTCGGCCGCGCGCATCGCCCCGTCCACCGTCAGGTAGGCGACCACACCGCCCCGGGTCGACGGCAGCGCGTCCGTCATCGCCTCGCTCATCGTCGCATCCTCCCGGATCCTTCGAAGATCGCCATACGGGCAAGCCGACCGATCCTAGCGTGGCGTGCGGGCCACGGGCAAATGCGGGCCCCATCCCGGTCTGATCGCCGCAGCGGCGGGACCGGGCGGAACGATCGTGAACGCCTCCCGTTGGCCCGCGAACTTAACGCAGGATGGCCGCGTCGGCGCCCGCCGGCCGGGAAGGACCTCTCTCATGGATCTCGGTATCAGCGGTCGCGTCGCGGTGATCACCGGCGGCGATTCCGGCATGGGCTATACCACCGCGGAATATCTCCTGCGCGAGGGCGTCCGCGTCGTCCTCTCGGACCTGAAGGAGACGGAATTGCAGGAGGCCGCCCAGCGGCTGTCCGCGCTCGGCGAAGTCAAGGCCTGCCAAGCGGACCTCTCCTCCAACGAGGGCGCCCTCAAGCTGCGCGACTTCGCCGACCGCGCCTTCGACGCGAAGCCGTCGATCCTCGTCAACGCCGCGGGCGTGACCGGCGCCACCGGCGACTTCCTCGACATCGACGACGATGGCTGGCTCTCGACGATCCAGGCGGATCTGATGGGGGCGGTGCGGGTCGCCCGCGCCTTCATTCCCGGCATGCGCGCGCAGAAATGGGGGCGCATCGTGCTCTTCACCTCCGAGGACGCGGTCCAGCCCTATGTCGAGGAGTTGCCCTACTGCGCCGCCAAGGCCGGCCTGATGAACCTGACCAAGGGCCTGTCCAAGGCCTACGGGCCGGACGGCGTTCTGGTGAATTCGGTGGCCCCCGCCTTCATCGCCACGCCGATGACCGATGCCATGATGGAGAAGCGGGCCGAGGAACTCGGCGTCTCGTTCGACGAAGCGATCGAGAGCTTCCTCGAGGAGAAGCGCCCCGGCATGGTCGCCAAGCGTCGCGGACGGGCGGAGGAGGTCGCGGCGGCGGTCGCCTTCCTCTGCTCGGAGCAGGCGAGCTTCATCACCGGCGAGAATGTGCGCGTCGATGGCGGCGCCGTCCTGACCATGTCGGCCTGATCCGATGCGCGAGATCGTCTGCGACGTCGCCATCATCGGTGCCGGCACCGCCGGCATCGCCGCCCATCGCGCCGCCCTCAAGGAGGGCGCGCGCTCGGTGCTGATCGAGCAGGGGCCGGGCGGCACCACCTGTGCCCGCGTCGGCTGCATGCCGTCGAAGCTCCTGATCAGTGCGGCCGAGGCGGCGCATGTCGCCCGCGGGGCGGAGGTGTTCGGCGTGCGGGTCGAGGGCGTCGGGATCGACGGCCCTGCGGTGCTGCGGCGGATGCGCAGCCTGCGCGACGACTTCGTGGCGTCCGTGTTCGAGGGGCTCGACGATCTGCCGGCGGAATCGCGCTTGACCGGCCGGGCGGTGTTCGAGGGACCGGATAGCCTGCGGGTGGGCGACCACACGCGCCTGCGCTTCAAGGCCGCGGTGCTCGCCACCGGGTCGAGCCCGAGCGTGCCCGAGCCGCTGCACGACCTGGGTGAGCGCGTGCTCACTACCGACACCGTGTTCGAGATCGAAACTCTGCCCGAATCCCTGGCCGTGCTCGGTGCCGGGCCGGTGGGGCTCGAACTCGCCCAGGCCATGGCCCGGCTCGGCGTGCGGGTCAGCGTGTTCGATCCCGGCGACAGCCTGGGGGGCCTGAAGGATCCCGACCTGACGGCGGCGGCCCGCGAGATCTTCTCCGGCGCCTTCAATCTTCATCTCGGCGCGGAAGTCGAATCCGGCGCTGCGGAGGGCGACGGCGTGCACCTGACCTGGAGCGCGAAGGAAGGGGCGGATTCGACATCGGGATCCGGCCGTTTCGCCCGGGTGCTCTCCGCTGCCGGACGGCCGCCGAACGTGCGGGGCATCGGCCTCGAACGCACTGGCGCCCAGCTCGACGAGCGCGGCAGCCCCGCCTTCGACGCCCGCTCCCTGCGATGCGAAGGCACCGCCCTGTTCATCGCGGGCGACGCCAATGCCGATCGCCCGATCCTGCACGAGGCGAGCCGCCAGGGAAAGATCGCCGGACGCAACGCCGCCCGCCTCGCCGCCGGTGCGGGCGTCAAGCGGCCGGAGCGCTGGGTGATGCTCGCCATGGTGTTCAGCGATCCGCAGATCGCGGTGGTGGGCGGCGGCTTCGACGAGGACGCGGGCCACCGCGTCGGCGGCGCGGATTTCTGCGATCAGGGCCGGGCGCGCGCCATGGACCGGGCGCAGGGAGGCCTGCGCCTCTATGCCGAGCCCGGCGGACGCCTCGTCGGCGCCGAGATGATCGGCCCGGAGGTCGAGCATCTGGCCCATCTCGTCGCCTACGCCGTGCAGGACGGTCTCGACGTGGCGGCCTTCCGCGACCGTCCCTTCTACCACCCGACCCTGGAGGAAGCGCTCGACACGGCGCTCGGTCAGTTGGCGGATCGGGACGGCTGATCCGCGCCCCGCCCCTTCTGCGGTCGATGAACGATCGGAGTGTCTTCATCGTTAAGGTTCGGGGCCGCCCTTCGGCGGCGGCCGGCACGGCACCGGATCGGCGTGTGAGCGCATCCGGGGCGGCCTTGGGAGCGCGCGGCCAACCAGCAGCACCGGGCCGATCATGAGCCGCAGGAGGCGGTCCGCTTCGATATGCACACTCTGTGCGCTTACATACAAAGCTCCGTGAGCTCAACAACTTGGCCATATGCCGGTTTAGCCTCGCACGGGGGATCTTTCCGACAGAAGGATTGCGCACAAGGCTCGCGGCAGGCATATCGGGCAGCGTAATGGTCGATCCGTCGCAGATGCACGCCAAGGGAGCGATCACGGGAGCGGCCAAAGGGACGGCCACGGGTTCGGACTCTGTCCCGATCGATCTGCCCGTCGATCTCGACGCCCTGACGACAGCCCAGAGGGACGCGATCGAGGCGGGGCTTCTCGCTCTCGATCCGGCAGGGCTCGTGCTCGCCTGCAACCGGGCGGCAGGAAGCCTGTGCGGCTTCGCCCCCGAATCGATGGTGGGACGCAACTTCTTCCGCGATCTCATGCCGAGCGCCCGCGTTCCGGGCTTCTACGGCCGCTTCCTCGGGACCCAGCGCGGGAGCGTCGGCGCGCAGACCTTCGAGTTCGTGTTCGGCCGGCTTCCCGCCCCGTTGCGGGCGCGCATCGGCCTGATGCCCGGCACGGACGGACGCACCTGGCTCGCCATCAGCCCCCTGGAGCAGATCGCCTCCGGCCCCTCCCGCGAGGCGGTGCTGGCGGCCATCGCCCGGCGCAGCCGGGCCGAGCCGGTCGATCCCGGCCTGTGCGAGCGCGAGCCGATCCACATCCCCGGCTCGATCCAGCCGAACGCCGTGATGCTCGCCGCCGATGCGGGCAGCTTCGAGATCCTCGCCTTCAGCGCCAACGCGGCGGACGTGCTGCCGCCCGCCCTGTTCCCGCCGACCGGGCAGCATCTGGACGCGGTGCTGCCGACGGGAATCGTGTCCGCCCTCCGCGACGGGATCGCCGCCCACAGCCTCACCGACGGGCGGGTCCTGCGCTGCGCCATCACGCTCCCGCCGCGTGGGGAAACCTTCCACCTCGTCGCCCATGTCCATCTCGGCCGGGTGATCGTCGAACTCGAACTCGCCCCCGAGCGGGCCGAGGACTTTTGCGCCGCGAGCCCCCTCGACACCGAATTGGCGATGACCCGCCTGCGCGCCGCCGAGAGCCTCACCGAGGCGGCCCAGATCGCCGCCCTGGAGATCCGTGCGGTCACCGGCTTCGAATCGGTGCTGGTCTACCGCTTCGACACCGACTGGAACGGCGAGGCCATCGCCGAGGACATGGTGCCGGACTGGCAGCGCCCGCTGATCGGCCTGCGCTTCCCCGCCTCCGACATCCCGGCCCAGGCGCGCGCGCTCTACACCAAGGCCAAGAGCCGCTTCGTCATCGACCGCGACTGCGTGCCGGTGCCCCTGGTGGCGGATCGGGCCGCCGGCAATGCGCCGATCGACCTGACCTTCGCCCAGAACCGCACGCTGTCGCCGATCCATCTCGAATACCAGCGCAATCTCGGCGTCGACGGCTCGATGTCGATCTCGATCATGGTCGAGAACCGACTGTGGGGCCTGATGATCGGCCATCACCGCCGTCCGCACTACGTCGCTCCGGAGACCCGCGCGGCGGCGACCGTCCTGACCGACGCCTTCGCGATGCGGGTGCAGGAGATCGAGGGCAAGGCGCTCTGGAGCGAGCGCCAGCATCACCTCGACATCCAGGGTCAGCTGGTGCGGCGGCTGACCAGCACCGAGGATTTCACCGACACCCTGATGCAGGGCAGCCCGGCGCTGATCGACCTGTTCGCCGCCACCGGCGCGGCGATCGTCTCCGACGACACCGTGTGGCGGGCGGGTGCGGCGCCGGACGAGGCGCAGATCGGAGCGCTCACCGAGTGGCTGCGGGCGGAGTTGCCCGCCGAGGCGCGAAGCTTCGTCACCGACACGCTGGCGCTGCACCATGCGCCGGCCGCCTTCTATACCGAGATCGCGAGCGGCCTGCTCGCGGTGTTCGTCGGGGCCCAGCGGCGCCACCTGCTCCTGTGGTTCAAGCCGGAAGTGCCGAGCACGGTCACCTGGGGCGGCGATCCGAGAAAGCCGGTCCTGCCCGGCAGCGGGCCGGTGGCGGTGCTGCCGCGGCGCTCGTTCGAGCGCTGGGTCGAGGAGCGGCGCGGCCATTCGATCCCCTTCGCCCCGTGGAAGGTCGATCTCGCCCAGCAGCTCGCGGAGGCCGTGGACGGCGTGGTCCTGCGCCAGCGCCGCAAGATCTCCGAGCTGACCGGTCTGCTCGCCGAGAAGGAGCGCCTGCTGGAGCAGAAGGATCTCCTGACCCGCGAGATCGACCACCGGGTCAAGAACTCGCTGCAGATCGTCACGGCCTTCCTGCACATGCAGCGCCGCCAGATCGCCGACCCGGCCGCCCGCCAAGCCTTCTCCGAGACCTCGGCGCGGGTGATGAGCGTGGCCCGCGTCCACGACAGCCTGTACCAGGGCGACAGCCTGGAGGAGGTTGATCTCGGCCAGACCATCCAGGCGCTCTGCGACGACCTCGCCGGCATGGCGGGGGACGAGCACAGCGTCGAGCTGACCGCCGATGCCGGCCTGATGGTGCCCTATCGCCACGCCGTGGCGCTCTCGCTCATCACCACCGAACTCGTCACCAACGCGTTCAAATATGCGAGCCGGCCCGACAAGGGCGCGCATATCACCGTGACGGTGAAGGGCGAGCGGCGGAGCGAGGGGACGGAGGGGCCGGCGCCCGCATCGGGCGAGGCCCGCAGCGGGGAAGGGGCGGTGCGGCTCACCGTCTGCGACGACGGCGACGGCATGCCGCCGGATTGGGAAAGCCGCAAGGCGCAGGGCACCGGGCTCGGGATGAAGCTGGTCCGCGCCATGCTGGAGCAGATCGGCGCCCGCCTCGAGGCCGAGAATGCGGGCGGCGCCTGCTTCACCGTTCACGTCTGAGCCGGAGCCGGGTGTGAGCGAGCGCGAGACCCTGCACGCCCGCCTGCGCGAGGCCACGGCGGATGCCCATGCCGCCCTGGAACGCGATCTCGATTGGCAGGACAAGGTGGCGACGCTTCCCGGCTACCGCGCGCTGCTGGCCCGGCTGCGGGGTTTCCATGCCGCCTACGAACCCGCCATCGCCGCAGGGCTCTCCGACGCGGACTTTCTCGCGCCGCGGCGGCGGCTCGCCGCCCTCGACACGGATCTCGCCGCCCTCGGCCTCGACGAAGCGGCCCGCGACGCCCTGCCCGCGCCCGACGCCCCCGTCCTCGACGGGGAGGGCGCGGCCTTCGGCGCGCTCTACGTGCTGGAGGGCTCGACCCTCGGCGGTCTCGTCATCGGGCGCCATGTCGGGGGCCTGCACGGTCAGGCCGCCCCGCTCGCCTATTACGCCGGCCGGGGCCGCGAGGCCGGGCCGCTCTGGCGGCGTTTCCGCGAGCGGCTGGACGGCCTTCCTCCGGCGCAGGAAGCCCCTGCCTTCGCGGCCGGCATCGCCACCTTCGACGCGATGCGGGAATGGCTGACGACGGCGCCTGCCGTTTGAGCGTCCGCGGTCCGACTCGAGCGCCATCGCCGCCAACCTCGGACAATCCACTGCCGTGATTCCGGGGCGCCGGAGACGAACCCGGAATCGCGATGGCGCACGTTCGGCGTCTCCCCCTGCCCTCCACCTGCGCTGTCGCGCCGGCCCACCCTGTGCTAGCCCGCTTTCCATGTCGAGCGATGCGCCGCGGGGCGTCTTCATCACCTTCGAGGGCGGGGAGGGGGCGGGCAAGTCCACCCAGATCGCCCGACTGGCCGCCACCCTGCGGGAACGGAGCGGGCGCGAGGTCGTGACGACGCGCGAGCCCGGCGGCACCCAGCGGGCGGAACGCTATCGCGAGGCGCTGCTCCGGGGCGTGGCCAAATCGTTCGGCCCCTTCGCCGAGGCGCTGATCTTCGCCGCGGCCCGCATCGACCATATCGACGCGCTGATCCGCCCGGCGCTGGAGCGCGGCGCCATCGTCCTGTGCGACCGCTTCGCCGATTCCACCCGAGCCTATCAAGGCGCGGCGGGCGGCCTCGATCCGGCGCTGATCGCGAGCCTGGAGCGGGTGACGCTCGGTGCCCTGCGCCCCGACCTCACCCTGATCCTCGATCTGCCGGCGCCGGCCGGCCTCGCCCGCGCCCGCCGCAGGAGCGGGGAGGGGGGCGAGGCGCCGGACCGGTTCGAGGCCGAGGCGCTGGGCTTCCACGAGCGGTTGCGGGCGGCCTTCCGGTCCATCGCCGAGGCCGAGCCGGAGCGCTGCCGGGTGATCGATGCCGAGCCCGGCCCCGACGCGGTGGAAGCGGCGATCCGCGCGGCCCTTGCCGCCCTCCGGCCCGATCTCCTGACCGGCGAGACGAGCCCGGGGGACCGTGACGGCGATCGGGCAGGGGATCGGGAAGGAGGCCGCGACCATGCCGCCTGAGGGAGGCCGCGCCCGCAAGGAGGCGCCCGCCGTCACGGAGGCCGAAGCCGGCGATCTCGCCCACGTGCCGCGCCCGCGCGAGCAGACCCGCCTCGTCGGCCACGGGGCGGCCCAGACGGCCTTCACCGAGGCTCTGGCCGCCGGCCGCCTCCATCATGCGTGGCTGATCGGCGGCCCCGTCGGCATCGGCAAGGCGACGCTCGCCTATCGCGTCGCCCGGCGTCTGGTCGCCGATCCGCGCACGCTGCCCGCCCCCGGCCGCCTCGACCTGCCCGAGGACCATCCGGCCGCCCGCCAAGTGGCGGCCCTGTCGCATCCGAACCTGATCGCGCTGCGCCGGGTCCAGGCGCCGGGCGCCAAGACCCTGCCGACCCGCATCTCCGTCGATGCCGCCCGCGAGGCGCTCGCCCTGTTCGCCACTACCGCGGGCGGGGAGGGGGGCTGGCGCGTCTGCATCGTCGACAGCGCCGAGGATCTCAACGCCAACAGCGCCAACGCGCTGCTGAAGATGATCGAGGAGCCGCCCCCACGGGCGATCTTCCTGATCGTGTCCCACGCGCCGGGGCGGCTCCTGCCGACGATCCGCTCCCGCTGCCGCGCCCTGACCCTGCGCCCGCTGGCCGAAGAGCAGGTGCGCACCGTGATCGAGGGCTTTCCGGCCCCCTTCCCCCGGCCCGATCCGGCGGCGCTCGCCCGCGCCGCGGCCCTCTGCGAGGGCTCGGTGGCGCGGGCGGTGGCCCTGCTCGATCCCGCGACGCAGGGGATCGAGGCGGAGGTGTCGAGCCTGCTCGCCGGCCTGCCCGACCCGGATTGGCGCCGCGTTCTGAAGCTCGGCGAGAGCCTCGCCGCCCGCGATGCCGAGCCCCTGCTCGCGGCCGTGCTCGACGCGATCCAGCGCCATGTCGCCGCCGAGATCGACCGCCGCCAGGGGGAGGGCCCGGCCCGGCTCCTGCCGCTGGTCGAGGCCGCCGAGCGCATCGGCGCCGCCGCCCGCGAGGCGGCGATCTACAATCTCGACCGCCGTCCCCTGGTGCTCGCGGCCTTCGAGACGCTGGCGGCTGCCGGCCGGTAAGCCCCAAACCCGCGCATCACCGGCCGTCCGTCCCGGGCAGCGCGGCCATGCGCCCGTCCTCGTCGACGACAATGGCGAGCGGGACGGCATCGCCCGGACAGGCCGCGCGCGCGATGCGCATCCGATAGCCGATCCGCTGTCGTCCGACGCCCTCGAAGCCGGGGCGGGCGGCGAGATCCGCGCGCAGGCGCCGCGGCCGGTCGAGCCCCGCGAGCCGCCCGCCGCAATAGAGGGCGAGCATCATCCCGCGCTCCGGCCGCGCCGGATCGTAGGCGAAGCCGCTCACGATCGCCTCCGTCGGCGAGACCGGCTCGATCGCTTCCAGCGCGCCCCGCAGGGTGGCCGGCAGGCCGAGGTCGCGGCCGGAGAGGGCGGCCTCGGCCGATTCGCGGCCGGACCACGCCTCCGGGGGAAGCCCGGCGAGGGCGGCCCGTGCCCGGCTCTCGCGCAGATCGTTGCGGGCGGTCTCGATGCTGCCCCAGGCGGCACAACCGAAGAACAGCAGGAGGTAGAGGGTGAGGCCCCGCCGCAGGCTCCGGGGGGAGGCCGCATCGATGCGGCGGCGCAGGTGCCGGTAGAGCGCTCCGTCGAGGGGGCCGAGCAGGGCGGCGAGGCCGAGCGCCGCGGCAATTCCGACAAGCCCGTAGGCGAATCCGGGCCAGGAGGCGGGCAGGGCCTGGGCCGTGAGCCACAGCACCGGGACGTGGACGAGGTAGAGGACGTAGCTCCCATCCCCGAGGGCCAGCGCCGCCCGGGACAGGGGCCCCTCGCCCCGGATTTGCTGTCCGGTCGCGGCGGCGCCCACGAGCAGCACCGCGGCGGCCCCGCCGAGCCAGCGCGCCGCGTCGATCTCCACCAGCAGGCAGGCCGCCGCCAGCGGCAGCGCCAGCAGACCCGCGGAGGGCCGCAGCCGACCGGACGCGATGAGGCGCGGCAGGAGCAGGCCGCCCGCGAAGGGAATGCAGGCGCCGGACAGCGGCAGCAGGTAGAGCGGCGGCAGGGTAAGGTCGACCGCGCCCTGCGGCAGCATCACGAAGGCGGCAGCCATGAGCCCGAGCCAGCCGAGCGCCAGCGGCACGATCCGGCGGGCGAGGCCGGCCAGCGCCACGAGGAACAGGCCGACATAGAAGCTCGTCTCGAAGACCAGCGTCCACTCGACGGTGAGGGGGTAGGCGCGGGGGCCGGCCGGCGCGAGCGACAACGTCAGCGGCGTGAGATTGCCGAAGCCGAGGCCGAGGGCGGCGAACAGCCCGGCGAACAGGGCGACCACGGCGAGATAGGTCGGGAAGATCCGCGCGATCCGGTGGGACAGGAAGGCGAGGGGGCGGTCGCGCAGGACGAGCCCGGCCATCAGGAAGCCGGAGATCGCGAAGAACAGGGCCACGCCCCACAGCCCGAGCATGGCGTCGAGGGCCCGCATCGGCCGCCCGGCGCCGCGCAGGGCCTCGGCGTAGTGGGCCGTATGGTGGACGAGCACGGCGCTCGCCGCGAGCCCGCGCAGGACCTGGATGTTGGAGAGGCCCGGCGCGCGGGTGCCGACGGTGACGGGCGCCGCCGGGGCGCGGCCCGTCGCGACGAGGGGCACCGCGGAGCGGGACGACAATCCTCTGACGAGGCGGGTGATCATGGTAGGGGTCTCGGGAACGGTCCGGGGCGGCGTGTCCCCGTGCGCTTCGGATCCCCGTCCACGAGGAATCGGGCGGTTTTCCGCCGCCAGCATGCGTCCGGCGCCCTGACAGCACCGCGCTCCGCCTCGCCTCGGTTGCGTCGCGGGACGCGGCGCGCCACAAGGCCCCTCGGTCCATGTTCGAACCAGCCGGGACATCATACGTGAGCGAGACGGCGAGGCAGCCCTTCCTCATCACCACGGCGATCTCCTACCCCAACGGCGCGCCGCATATCGGCCACGCCTACGAGGTGATCGCCACGGACGCGATCGCGCGCTTCCAGCGCCTCGACGGGCGCGAGGTGCTGTTCTCCACCGGCACCGACGAGCACGGCCTCAAGATCCAGCAGACGGCGGCCAGGGCCGGGATCAGCCCGCGGGCCTTCGTCGACGACATGGCCGGGCGCTTCAAGGCCATGGCCGACCGGCTGAACTGCGCCTACGACCGCTTCATCCGCACCACGGAGGCCGACCATTACGCCGCCGCCCAGGAGCTGTGGCGGCGCATGGAGGCCAATGGCGACATCTATCTCGCCAAATATGCCGGCTGGTACTCGGTGCGCGACGAGGCCTATTACGACGAGGCCGAGACCGTCGTGGGCCCCGATGGAAGCCGCCGCTCGATCAAGACCGACACCCCGGTCGAGTGGATGGAGGAGGAGAACTTCCTCTTCCGCCTGTCGAAGTATCAGGATCGTCTGCTCGCGCTCTACGCCGAGCGCCCCGATTTCCTGAGCCCGGAGACGCGCCTCAACGAGGTCGCGAGCTTCGTGCGCTCGGGGCTCAAGGACCTCTCGATCAGCCGCACCACCTTCGATTGGGGCGTGCCGGTGCCGGGGCATCCGGCCCACGTCATGTATGTCTGGGTCGATGCCCTGACGAACTACCTCACGGTCTGCGGCTTCCCCGACGAGAGCGATCCACGCTTCCGCTTCTGGCCGGCCGACGTGCACGTGATCGGCAAGGACATCGTCCGCTTCCACGCGGTCTACTGGCCGGCCTTCCTGATGTCGGCGGGGCTGCCGGTGCCGGCCCGCGTCTTCGGCCACGGCTTCCTGCTCTCCAAGGGCGAGAAGATGTCGAAATCGCTCGGCAACGTCGTCGATCCGATGGATCTGGCCGAGACCTACGGGGTCGATGCCCTGCGCTACTTCGTGCTGCGCGAGGTGCCGTTCGGCGGCGACGGCAATTACAGCCACGAGGCGATCATCAACCGCATCAACGCGGATCTCGCCAACGATCTCGGCAATCTCGCCCAGCGCTCGCTCTCGATGATCGCCAAGAACCTGTCCGGCGCCGTGCCGCAGCCGGGCGCCCTCAGCGAAGCGGATACCCGCTTGCTCGCCGCCGCCGCGGCCCTGCCGGAGAAGGCGAGGGGATTGATGCGCGATCTGGCGCTGCACACGATCCTGTCCGAGATCTGGACCGTGGTGGCCGACGCCAACCGCTACTTCGCCTCGGAAGAGCCGTGGCGCTTACGCAAGTCCGATCCGGCCCGCATGGAGACGGTGCTCTACGTCACCGTGGAGACCCTGCGCCGGGTCGGGATCATGGTGCAGCCCTTCGTGCCGACGGCGGGCGCGGCGCTCCTGGATCTCCTGGCGGTGCCGGCCGACGCGCGGAGCTTCGCCTTCGCCGACGAGGCCCATCGCCTGACGCCCGGCACGGCGCTTCCGGCACCGGCGCCGATCTTCCCGCGTTTCGAGAAACCGGAGGCCGCGGCCTGACGGCCTCCGTCTCCCTCACGCCCTCACCGCTCAAAAGAATCCATGCTGGTCGACAGCCACTGCCATCTCGATTTCCCCGATTTCGCCGAGGACATCCCCGGCGTCGTCGCCCGCGCGGCGGCCGCGGGGGTGACGCGGCTCGTCACCATCTCGACCCGGGTCGCCAAGGCGGACAGCTACCGGGCGATCAGCGAGGCCAACCCCGCCGTCTGGTACACGGTCGGCACCCACCCGCACGGGGCGGCCGAGGAGCCGGACGTGCCCGCCGACACGATCGCGGCCTTGGCCGAGGCCCCGCGCTGCGTCGGCATCGGCGAGGCCGGGCTCGACTATCATTACGAGGATGCCGCACCGGAGGCCGTGCAGGAGCGGGTGCTGCGCGCCCATATCGAGGCCGCCCGCCGCGCTGGCCTGCCGCTGGTGATCCATTCCCGCGACGCCGACGCGCAGATGGAGGCGGTGCTGACCGACGAGATGGCCCGCGCCCCGTTCAAGGCGGTGCTGCACTGCTTCTCGTCGGGCGCGCGGCTGGCCGAGGTCGGGGTCGAACTGGGGCTGTCCGTGTCGTTCTCCGGCATCGTCACCTTCCGCCGCTCGGACGCGCTGCGCGACATCGCCCGCCGCGTCCCGCGCGACCGCATCCTGGTGGAGACCGACGCGCCGTTCCTGGCGCCGGAGCCGCACCGGGGAAAGCGCTGCGAGCCCGCCTACACCGCCGACACCGCCCGCGTGCTGGCACGGGCCCTCGACCTGCCATTCGAGGATTTCGCCGCGCTCACCACGGGCAATTTCTACCGGCTGTTCACGAAGGCGGCGGCCCTCGAGGGCGTGTCCGCATGACGATCGGGGAGGGCCCATGGCGAGCCTAACGCTCCGCATCCTCGGCTGCGGCTCGTCGGGCGGCGTCCCGCGGGTCGGCTCCGGCTGGGGCGCCTGCGACCCGTTCAACCCGCGCAACCGCCGCCGCCGGTGCTCGCTGCTGGTCGAGCGTCGCGAGCGGCAAGGGGAGGGGCAAGGGGAGGCGCGAGGGGAGGGGGCACCGACGACGGTGCTGGTCGACACCTCGCCCGACCTGCGCGAGCAACTGATCGATGCGGGCGTGACCCGCCTCGACGCCCTGCTCTACACCCACGCGCATGCCGACCACACCCACGGCATCGACGACGTCCGCCCCCTCGTGATCCAGATGCGCCGCCGCATCCCGGTCCACGCCGATCCCCTCACCCGCACGCTGCTGACGGCCCGGTTCGGCTACGCCTTCGAGACGCCGCCGGGCAGCGCCTATCCGCCGATCCTCGACCTGCACGAGTTGCGCGCGGGCGAGCCCGTGACGATCGACGGTGCCGGCGGCACGATCGAGGCGGTGGCCTTCTGGATGGAGCACGGCAACGAGGCCGCCCACGGCTTCCGCTTCGGCCCGGCGGCCTACGCCCCGGACGTGAGCCTGATGCCGGAGGCCGCCAAGGCGGAGTTGCGCAACCTCGACCTGCTCATCATCGACGCCCTGCGCGAGATCCCTCACCCGTCGCATTACTCGGTCTCGGACGCCCTCGCCCTGATCGAGGAGGTCGCGCCCCGGCGGGCGATCCTGACGAATCTCCACACCGATCTCGACTACGCGACGCTGGCCAGGAAGCTGCCGCCGGGTGTGGTGCCGGCCCATGACGGGTTGAGTGTCGCGGTGGATCTGTAGAGCGTCGGCCTGCCCGGTTTCTCATACCCGACCGCCTCATCCCGAGGTGCGGAGCGAAGCGCAGCCTCGAAGGAGGGCTCCCCGGATCGCGTGCGAGCGGGAGCCCTCCTTCGAGGCCGCTGACGCGGCCCCTCAGGATGAGGGCGCGGGTCGGAGCGACGGGGGGACGGCGTCTCACCGCGCGCCCGCGAGATCGGGCCGGAAGAACAAACCCGCCTTGAGGCTGTCGCCGATCCGGTGCGCCCGCCCGGCGATGTCCTCGGCCAGAGGAGCGTCGAAAAACTCCGCCGCAGTTTCCTCGAACAGGCCGAGCCAGCGGACGAAATGGTCCGGGGCGAGCCCGCCGATGCCGAGATGACGGCCGAACGGGTTGCCCTTGTAGCGGCCGGTCTTCAGCAGCACCGAGGACCAGAAATCGGTCACCCGGGCCATGTGATGCGGCCAATCCGCGTCCGGAATCCGGCCGGCGAAGACAGGCCCGATCAGCGGATCGCGGCGGACCTTGCCGTAGAACGCGTCGAGGAAGGCGGCGAGCGCCGCCTCGGTCAGCTCGGTGTGGGGCATGGTGTGCGGGGAGGGGGCTTCGGGACCTCTTGGAAAGAGGTCCCTCCTCCGGTTCAGTTCCGGGCCAGCGTGGGCTGGATCAGGCCGGCGCCGACGAGGATCTGGGCGGCAGCCGCCTTGGCGAGCTGGCGATAGCCCGCATCGGTCATGTGGAGGCCGTCGGGGCCGATCATCTGGGCCGGCGTCATCAGGCCGTGCGTGACCCAGGACTGCATCAGGGCGCGGCGGCGGATCACCGGGACGTTCAGTTCGGCGGCGAGGGCGTGCAGCGCCTCGCCGTAGCGCTCGGCGCCGTCGACGCCAGAGAGCTTGCGGCACCATTGCTGATCCATCAGCACCACGTCGGCGCCGGTGGCCCGGATCGCCTGGATGCCGGCGCGGGTCAGTTCGACGAAACGCTCCACCGGCACGCCGCGCAAGGGATCGTTGCTGCCGGTCTGCCAGATCACGAGGTCGGGCCGCTCGGCCAGCACGTCGCGCTCCAGGCGCTTCGCCATCTCCTCGGAGGTGTCGCCGCCCTTGCCGCGGTTGATCACGGTGATCGAGCGCCGGCTCGACGCACCGATCTGCAGCCGCTCCTCGAGGTCGCGCTCCAGCAGGGCAGGGTAGGCCATGGCCGGCGAGGACGCGCCCGCCCCTTCCGTGGAGGACGAGCCGAACGCCACGATCCGCACGTCGCCATCCTGCCCGAGCATCGAGGCGAGGCGGGCGAGCTTGGCCGGCACCCGCTCGGCCACCCGCTCGGTCGGCGCCTGCCCCGTGACCGGCGGCGCGTCGGGCTGGGCGAGGGCCGGGCCGATGCCGGCGATGGCCAGCGCGGCGAGCGGCATCAGGCCGAGGAGCGGGCGGAGCGGCATGGAGCGAGGCTCGGCATGAAACGGGGTGAAGCGCTTGATCGCGATCATCGGTCTGGCCGTGTTGCCCGGGAATTGTGACGATTGCGAGAGTGCGCCGCGCCCACCGCCCAAATTGAATACGTTATGCATGATCGTGCCACAAGTGCCGCCCCGGCGTTGCCAATCTGCAATTTCGTGCAACGTCGCCCGCCGACCGTGAGGCATCATCGGATCGAACCGATCCGATTCCCTCGCAATCTTCGCTCAAATGCGAGGAAATCATGGTTAATGCTCTTAACCATACAGCGCCGGGCGACCCTGCCCACGACCCAATGTTCCATAATATATCTTATGCGAACGACTTTGGTGGCCGTTGGGGCGGAGATCTGACGGGCTGCGAGGCGGCATGGCAACCTGCCTGGGATGGGTGAACCGCCGCGCGATGATCGGGGTAGCATCCAGCCGGCACGAACGGGCGGCGGTCGCGGATCGCTGCGCCTTTCCTTGGTCGAGGAGGGCCGGGCGGTCCGCACAGGCCCCCTCCTCCGCGGCACGCCTCGCCGTCTCCGGAACGCGCCAGCGAGCGTGGTTTGGGGATGGTCAGGCGTGAGCGTCGCGTCGGATCCGATGCCCCTGCCCCGCCGACCGGGGATCGCGGCCACGGCCCGCCCCCCCGAGCGCCAGGCTCGGGGTGCGGGCGCGGATCGCTACACGATGAAATCGACGTCGATGGCTTTGAGGAAATCGGTGGCTGCCATGCCGGTGGGCACCGTGAAGACAGCCACCGCTACGGCCGCCTGGCTCCCAGCACCGTCCGCGTCCCAGGACAGCGTCTTCGATGAACCGTTGAAGACGAATGTCGCGTGCGACCGGCTCGCCGCCGCCCCGTACTCGAAGTAGTCCGCATTCAGATGACCCGATGCGTCCACGCCGTGACCGACGCCGAGACCGTAATCGCTGGCGCGAAACACGAGTTTGTCCCCGGCCGCACTGTTGAAGTCGAGGATCCGGTCGGTGCTGTCCGCGCTGGCCACGCCAAACACGAAACTGTCGGCGCCTGCTCCGCCGGTCAGCGTATCCTTGCCGCCGTCGCCGGCCAGGACATCGTCCCCCGCATTGCCGAGCAATATATCGGCCCCGTCACCACCGGACAGAACGTTGGCGGCGCCGTTTCCACTCAGCCGATTGGCAAGGGCATTGCCCGTGCCGTGAAGCGCCGCCGTGCCGGTCAGGGTCAGGTTCTCGACGTTGGTCGAGAGCGTGTAGTCGATGGCACTGTTGACGAGGTCGATGCCCCAAGGGTCGTCACTTTCGTCGACCACGTCGCCGGCATTGTCGACATCGTAGGTGTCGTCGCCGGCGCCGCCGCGCATGAGGTCGGCGCCCGCACCGCCGTCGAGGCGGTCGTTGCCCTCGCCGCCCACCAGCGTGTCGTTCCCGGCGACACCGTAGAGAAAGTCGTTGCCGCCACCCCCATCGAGGATGTTGGCCGCCGCGTTGCCGCCCAGCTTATTCGAGAGTTCGTTGCCCGTGCCGTTGATCGCCGCGGTGCCGGTCAGCATGAGGATCTCGACCTCGCCGAGCACGTGCGTCCGGTCACCGAGGTCGAAGCTGATCGAGCTGAGGACGCGGTCCGCGGCACCCGAGCCGTCGCTCTCGTCGACGACGTCGCCCACGTTCTCGACCGTGTAGGTGTCGTCGCCGATCCCGCCACGCATCGTGTCGGCGCCGGTCCCGCCATCGAGCTGGTCGTTCCCGCCCTCCCCATAGAGCATGTCGTTTCCGGCATAGCCCAACAAGACATCGTTTCCGGCGTCACCATACATGCGGTCGTCGGAGGCCGTCCCTCGCAACATGTCGTCGCCCGCGGTGCCGGCGATCCGTGACGTCGCGACGGTATTGATCGAGAAAACGATCTGGCCTCCGCCGCCCGTATTCCCGGCACTGTCCGCGTATGAGGCGCCCCCGACACTCACGAGCCCCTCGCCCGCGTAGTCGGAATCGGGGGTGAACAGGGCCGTGTAGGTCCGCTCGCCCACCTTGGCGAACCGCCCCAGTTGGCCATGGCTGATCGATACGCTGTCCGACGAGAAACCCGAGATGGTCTCGCTGAACTGAAAGGTGAGCTCGCTCGTCTCACCGGCGGTGAGCTGCGCGTCGCTGGCCGAGATCGAGAGGCTCGGCGCGAGCCGGTCGAGGACGAAGCTCAGCGAGGCTGCCGAGGAGACGTTGCCCGCCGCATCGGTCTGCGCCACCGCGACGGTATGGGTGCCGTCGGCGAGCGCCGTCGGATCGTAGGTCGTCACCGCGACGCCGTCGACCGTATAGCGCAGGCTGCCGCCCGGCTCACCGGCGGCCACGACCAGGGTCGCGTCCCGGGTGACGCCGTCGCTCGCCGAGGCGCCCGTATCCGACCCAAGCACCAGGCTCGGAGCGGACGGTGCGGTCCGGTCGAGGACGAAGCTCAGCGAGGTCGTCGGGGAGACGTTGCCCGCCGCATCGGTCTGCGTCACCGCGACGGTATGGGTGCCGTCGGCGAGCGCGGTCGGATCGTAGGCCGCCACCGCGACGCCATCGACCGTATAGCGCAGGCTGCCGCCCGGCTCACCGGCGGCCACGACCACGGTCGCGTCCCGGGTGACGCCGTCGCTCGCCGAGGCGCCCGTGTCCGACCCAAGCACCAGGCTCGGTGCGGAGGGTGCGGTCCGGTCGAGGACGAAGCTCAGCGAGGTCGTCGGGGAGACGTTGCCCGCCGCGTCGGCCTGGGTCACCGTGACGGTGTGGGCACCGTCGGCGAGCGCGGTCGGATCGTAGGTCGCCACCGCGACGCCGTCGACCGTGTAGCTCAGGCTGCCGCCCGGACTGCCGGGAACCGCGACCACGGTCCCGTCCTGGGTGATGCCGTCGCTCGCCGAGATGCCCGTGTCCGACCGAAGCGCCAGGCTCGGGGCGGGCAACGACCGGTTTAGAACGAACTGAACGTCTGAAGCTTTGAGGAAATCGCCGGCGGCCATGCCGGTGGGGATCGTGAAGATGGCCACCGCCACGGCGGCTTGCCCTCCCGCGCCATCCGCGTCCCAGGACAGCGTCTTGGTGAGGCTGTTGAACACGAACGTCGCGTGCGAGCGGCTCGCCGACGCCCCGTACTCCAAGTAATCCGCATTCAGCTGACCCGTCGCGTCCACGCCTTGACCGACGTTGAGACCGTAATCGACGGCCTTGAACACGAGTTTGTCACCCGCCGCGCTGCTGAAGTCGATGACCCGATCGGTGCTGGTCGCGCTGGCCGCGCCGAACACGAAACTGTCGGCGCCCGCCCCGCCGGTCAGCGTATCCTTGCCCTCATCGCCCGCAAGGACATCGTCCCCCGCACCGCCGAGCAGGGAATCGGCCCCGTCACCGCCGGAGAGAACATTGGCGCCGGCATTGCCCGTGATGACGTTGGCCAGCCCGTTGCCGGTCCCGGCGAGGTTGGCGGTGCCGGTCAGCGTCAGGTTCTCGATGGCCCCGATCGCCCGCGCCGCATCGCCGAGGCTGAAATCGATCGCGCTGTTGACGACGTCGGTTCCGTCACCGCCCGTCTCGTCGACGATGTCGCCCGCGTCGTTCACCGTATAGGTGTCGGCGCCGGCGCCGCCCTGCATCCGGTCGGCGCCCAGGCCGCCATCGAGGCGGTCGTTGTCCGCCCCGCCGATCAGCAGATCGTCCCCCTCCCCGCCCAGCAGGTAATCCGCCCCGGCATCGCCCACGAGCGTGTCGTTGCCGGCCATGCCGTAAAGGTAGTCGTTGCCGCCGCCGCCCGAGAGGAGATTGGCGCCGACATTGCCCGTGATGACGTTGGTCAGCGCGTTGCCGGCGCCGGCGAGGTCGTCGGTGCCGGTCAGCGTCAGGTTCTCGACGGCCCCGATCGTCCGCGCCGCATCACCGAGGTCGAAACTGACCGAGCTGTTGACGAGGTCGATGCCATCGCCGCCCGTCTCGTCGACGATGTCGCCCGCGTCGTTCACCGTATAGGTATCGGCGCCGGCGCCACCCTGCATCCGGTCGGCGCCCAGGCCGCCATCGAGGCGGTCGTTGTCCGCCCCGCCGATCAGCAGATCGTCCCCCTCCCCGCCCAGCAGGTAATCCGCCCCGGCCTCGCCCACGAGCGTGTCGGCACCCGCGCCGCCTTGCAGCGTGTCGTTGCCGTCGCCGCCCGTGAGGAGATTGGCGCCGGTATTGCCCGTGATGACGTTGGCGAGCCCGTTGCCGGTCCCGGCGAGGTCGGCGGTGCCGGTCAGCGTCAGATCCTCGAGGTCGCTCCCGAGCGTCCAGGAAATCGACGCCTTGACGAGGTCCCGGCCCTCCCCGGGCCTCTCGATGACGACGTCGCCGGCATCGTCCACGATGTAGGTATCGTTGCCGACCCCGCCGATCAGGATATCGGCGCCGAGGCCGCCATCGAGTACGTTCGCCGCGGCATTGCCGATGATGATATTGGCGAGCTCGTTGCCCGTTCCGTTGATCCCCGAAGAACCGATCAGAGTGAGGTTCTCGACGTTGCGGACCAGCAGGGTGGATGTGGTCGCGAAGACCGTGTCGATGCCCTGGCCGTCCTCCTCGGTGATCGTGTCGTTGGCGTCGGTGTAGTAGCGATCGTCGCCCTCGCCCCCGAACAGGGCATCGAAGCCGATATCGCCGTAGAGGATGTCGTTGCCCGCGCCGCCGTAGAGGGTGTCGTTGCCCCCGTAGCCGCGCAGGATGTCATCACCGTTCAGGCCCGAGATGACGTTGACGCCGTTATTGCCCAGGATGACGTTGTCATCGTCGTTGCCCGTCCCGTCGATCGCGGCATTGCCGGCCAGGATGAGCTGCTCGACATTGACGTCGAGCGTGTAGGAAATCGACGTACTGACGGTATCGAAGCCCCCGCCCACCAGTTCCACGATCTGGTTGGTCACCACCGCATCGCTGTTGGGGCTGTGGTCGGTGATGATCGCGATCGTGTAGGTGTCGTCACCGTTACCGCCGATGAGCACGTTGCGCCCGGAGCCTCCGTTGAGGAGGTCCCGGCCGTCACCGCCGTAGAGGACGTCGTCACCGCGCCCGCCGAAGAGGACGTCGTTCCCCCCGTCCCCGTGAATCGTGTCGATGCCGTCGTCGCCGTAGATCGCGTCGTCGTCCTCGCCGCCGTGGAGGAGATCGTCGCCCGCGCCGCCGGCGATGACGTCGCGTCCGGCGCCGCCATCGACGCGGTCGTCGCCGCCGAGGCTCCGGATCACGTCGTCGCCCGCGCCGGGTGCCAGATCGTCGGCCGCGTCGGTGCCCGCCAGCCGCGGATCGGGAACGGGGGCGTGCCCGCCCAGCGTGATGGCGGCGGCCTTCGCCACCTCGATCGCCTGCCAGACGCGGGCGGCGCCGGTGAGGTGAACGTGGTCGATGAGTTCCAGGCTGAGATCGGAGGCGACGTAGTCCACGTCGGCCATCGCGTCGGCGGTGGCGATCTGGCCGGCCCGGATCGCGTCGAAGCCGGCCGGGAAGAGCGGCGAGGCCGCCAGCCCCCCGATGATGACGGGCGGGCTGCCCATATCGGCCTGGGCCTTGGCCAAGAGGCCCTGGAGCGCGCCCGCATACTCGTCCGCGGTCACCGTCCGCGCGCTGGCCTCCGTCTCGCCCTGCATCCAGAGAATGAGGTCGGCCGTGCCGCCGACCGCTTTCAGCTGATCGAGGGTGTTCTGGTAGAGGCTGCCGGGACCCTCCTTCAGCCAGTAGCCGAACGCAGTCTCGGTTCGGGCGAGGAGCGCCGTTCCTCCGACCGCGCCATCGACGAACGCAATCGGCGCACCGTCCAGGCCGGCACTCAACGTGCTGGCGAAGGCCACCGCCCCGGCGCCGGGCGTGGCGACCCAGTCGCTGCCGTTCCAGCGGAAACTCGGCACGGTCGCGTCCTGCGTCACGGGGTCGGTGAACCAACCGCGCATGTTGGACTGGCCGGTGGTCACGACGATGTAGCCGACGCTGAGATCGACCGAGGTGACGACGCCGCCACGGACCGTCTCAAGCTGATAGCCGACCCCGGCGGGGACGCCGGACAGACTCGTCCCCGTCGTCCAGTCGACGACGACGACACCGTCCTTCGTGACGCGCGCAGCGTCACCGTCGAATCCGACCTGTCCTGAGGCAGCGTCGACCCGAGCAAAAATCATAACTTTTGATCCAAAATTTTGTATCGATACCGTTAACGAATAATTAAGGCAGGATAGCGACTTGTAAAGCTTTCGCGCTCAAAAATGTAATCGGCGGCGAGCCTCGATCTACGTAGTTATCATTTATTGCAATCGCCGTTAGATTCCTATGCGAATAGACTTTTATTCACTGACGCGATTACAAGTACATTCCATAGCAACGCCTTAAACTGACGAAATCGAGCGAATCGCCCAATCAATATACGGGCTGGGTGATCCGAGAATGTCCGGAGCCCAGGAAGAAGATCCATCTATTTTCGGGATGATCAGGCAATCGCGCCGACATCGACGATCTTGGCGGACATCAGAGCTGCCCTCGATCGCCGTATTGGCGAGATATCGAAGACGGTCGAAACGATATCGGCCCCGATCAATCGATCGCCGACTTGGCCGTTCGGCCTCGAGCCGGGGTCCGATCCCGCTCGTAAGCTCGGATTGGGCGCCCCGTGCACCCGGCGAGATCAGAAGACGCGCACGGGTCAGGTACCGTCCGCACCGCGCCGGGCCGCGGTGCGGACGTCCGGGGCCCACGCGCGGCGCTGGTTTTCACGGGGGCGACCATCGTCGGGCAGGACGGCGCGCGTTGGCGCAGGGCGGCAAGGCGCTCGATCCGGACCCTCGAAGGATCTCGGGGGCGGGACCCCTGCCCGGCCGAACGCATCACCGGCCCACGAGCCGCCAGGCTCCGGTCTTTGGTTCCTCATGGCCGAGACCGCGCAAAAGCCTCTCGAACGGCCCGGCCCCATACCGATCCGTTGTCCGCCCTGAGCCATGGGTTGCCCTCACGACAAGGGTCGCGACCGCATCGTCCCTGCCCTGCGGCAGCCTCTGCGGCCCTGCGCGATGCCGACCGAGTCCACGGCGGACGGCGAGTCATAAAAGCGTAGCGTCCGTCCGCTAAGACCTTGTTCAACCACAAGAAATTTTGTTAACCATTTATTAACTATGCCACCGGATGATTTATAAGACTTCGAAAGATACAAAAACACTAGATGCAGCAATGTTTAGATATTCATCGAAAGGATTCTTTAATAATTCGATTTAGCGTCCACGGAAGTTCACTGAAGGCATAAGCGCAGCGGGCGTTGAGCAACGCTGCCGATTGGGGCTGGTTATATGTACGTTGCTTCGGATCTCGCGGCCATCGCCCGCAACAACGGCCTTCAGAAGGTCGCTGGCGTCGATGCAGCGGTGGGCACGTCTCTGTCCAAGGGGCAGCTCAAGAGCTTCACCACCCTGAAGTCGACGGATGGCGTCTACTACAACAAGGCTCTGAACACGCTCGCCATCACGAAATCAGGCGTGACCTTCGATGGCTACGACTTCCGCGGCGTGTCGATCAATGTGCAGGCCGACAACGTCACGATCAAGAACTCGACCTTCGACGCGTCGGTCGGCAAATATGCCATCAACGCGCTGACCGGGACCAAGAACCTCACCGTCGACCGCTCGACGTTCGACGGCCTGAAGCTCGACAATATCGGCTATGTCGACTTCATCATGTCGCGCGGTCACAACACCGTCCTGACGAACAACGCCTTCCTCGATGCGCCGTCCGACGCCATCGCGATCCAGAGCGGCACGATCAGCGGCAATTACATCTCCGGCGGATCCTACGCCACGGGTGCGCACGCGGATGCGATCTGGATCGGCAAGACGATCGGCTCGGTCGTCATTGCCAACAACGTGATCGACTGGCGCTCGCGCGCCGATGCGCCGACCGAGACCAACGAAGCCGTGCGGATCACCGGCGAGCTGGGCAACGTCTCGAACGTCCTGGTCAAGAACAACATCCTCCTCGGCGGCAGCATGACCGTCCTGGTGTCGGATGGCGCCACCCAGACCCACAATGCCGGCCAAGTCGGCACGGTCACCGGCGTGAAGATCGTCGAGAACGTCATCGACTTCGGCAAGTACGGCGACCTGAAGCAGACCTCGCGCCCCAAGGACATGGTCTATGCCGACAACATGCATGCCAGCGGACGCCCCGCGATCCCGGGCGCGGAAACCGTCGAGGCCCGCACCGACCTGTCGTCCCTCAAGAAAATCGACGCCGCCTCGGCCGCTGCGTCCATCATCGGCACCGCCAAGGGCGACTACATCAAGGGCGGCAGCGGCTCGAACTACATCCACGCCGGCGCTGGCGACGACGTCATCGTGGGCGGCGGCGGTCGCGACTCCATCACCGGCGGCAGCGGCAAGGACACTTTCGTCTACACGTCCCTCACGAATGACGGCATCGACCGCATCGCCGACTTCACGCAGGGGCAGGACAAGATCCATCTGGCAAACCTCGCCGGCGCCCCCAAGGACCATACGGATTGGCAGTGGCTGGAGTCGCGGAGCTTCACCGGCCATGACTGGCAGCTCCGCTACGGCTACGCGTCGGGCGCCACGACGATCGAGATCGATGCCAACGGTGACCTGAAGGCCGATTTCAAGCTCGAGCTGACCGGCAAGGTTGCGCTCAAGACGAGCGATTTCATCCTGGCCGAGAAAGGGTCTACCCTTCCGCCCACATCGGGGACCGACGCACCGACGGCCCCTCCGGTAACGCCCTCTCCGGTCGAGACACCCAAACCATCGGCGCCGACCAAGCCCGCCGAGCCCGCTCCTCCGGTGCAATCCGCAGATCCGACCCTCGTGCTGCAGGCGCCCTCCTCAGGGGGGCATGTCAACGGAAAAGCATCCGATGAATTGATCCTGGGCAGCGCGAAGGCGGACGGCCTCAGGGGCGGTGGCGGCGACGACGTCCTGGTCGGGCGGGGCGGCAAGGACATCCTCTATGGCGGGGCGGGCCAGGACACGTTCCGGTTCGAGAAGCTCAGCGACAGCCTGGCCGCCGGATCGGGCCGCGACTACATCGGCGACTTCGTCAGGGGCGAGGACAAGATCGACCTGCACGCGATCGATGCCGATGCCCTGACGGCGGCCAACGAGGCCTTCACCTGGATCGGTTCGGACACCTTCACGAAGAATGCCGGTGAACTGCGGATCGCGTCGATCGCCGGCGGCCATCAGGTCCAGGCCGACATCAATGGCGATGGAAAGACCGATTTCGCGATCGACGTCATGACGAAGACGACGCTGCACTCGTCCGACTTCTTCCTGTAATTTTCGGCGTCGCGCAGAGATGAAAGGATCGCCATGGATCTTGGGTCCAGGGCGATTTTTTGATTCTCGTGCTGCATCGGCATGTTCCGATAGCCGGCATCCCCTTTTCCGGCCGATGCTCTGCGGCGCGTTCCGATAGAGTGGAAGCGCCCGTCGAGAGACTGCGCCGCGCTCGCCCATCAACATCACGGCGCGGCCGAATCCGTCGCCGAACCGCAGCGATGCCGGCGTGTCCCGCGCTGTTCCGGCTCATCCCGCCCGGTTCGGACATCCGCGACGCGTGGCGGTGACGGGCCCAGGGCGGTCGCGCGAGGCCGCGCCTGAACGATCCCCGCGTCGAACGCTGGACCCTTGCCCCCGTGACGGGACGGTACCGAAGATGCGGTGGGAACGGGAGCAGTACCTTCCGGCCTTACCCTGATTCCCCTCCGTCGGGGCAGGGGAACGTCTCTGGGGACCCGCCAAGGCGCCCTCCCGGCAAATCCTGATGCGATCCTTATGCGGGGGGCCGTCTTTCCCCCTCGAACCCTCACGCGGTTTGTCGACCTAGTCCGGTCCGCGGCGCCTCCTCGCCGAACGGACCCGAACCCCATGCTCGACCTCGTCCTCCTCGCCGCAGGCCTCGCCTTCTTCGGGCTGGCCGCCGGCTACACCGCGCTCTGCGCGCGCCTCTAGGAGGGTCCGCCGATGACCCTCGACCTCGCCCTCGGCGCCCTCGTGACGGCCGGGCTCCTCGTCTACCTCACGGTCGCCCTCGTCCGCCCCGAGCGGTTCTAGAGCGGCGCGACGGAACACTCCCATGACTCTCGACGGCTGGATTCAGGTCGCGCTGTTCTGCGCGATCGTGCTGGCGCTCGTGAAGCCGCTCGGTCTCTACATGACCCGCGTCTTTACCGGCGCCCCCACCCTCCTCTCGCCCCTGCTCGCCCCGGTCGAGCGCGGGCTCTACCGGCTCGCCGGCATCGACGGGCGCCAGGAACAGAGCTGGCTCGGCTACGGGCTGGCGCTTCTCGTCTTCAACGGGCTCGGCTTCGTGGGGCTCTACGCCGTCCTGCGGTGTCAGGATCTCCTGCCGCTGAACCCGGCCGGGCAGGCGGCGGTCCCGCCGGATCTCGCCTTCAACACCGCGGTCAGCTTCGTCACCAACACCAACTGGCAGAATTACGGCGGCGAGACCACGCTCTCGCACCTGTCGCAGATGCTCGGGCTGACGACGCAGAACTTCCTCTCGGCGGCCACCGGCATCGCCCTGGCGCTGGCCCTCATCCGCGGCTTCGCCCGGGCCTCGGCGGCCACCGTCGGCTCGTTCTGGGTCGATCTCACCCGCTGCACCCTCTACGTGCTGATGCCGCTTTCGGTCGGGCTGACGCTGTTCTTCGTCTGGCAGGGCATACCCCAGACGCTCCAAGCCGCCGTCGAGGCGACCACGCTGGAGGGCGCGCACCAGACCATCGCGGTCGGCCCCGTGGCGAGCCAGGTCGCCATCAAGATGCTCGGCACCAATGGCGGCGGCTTCTTCAACGCCAACGCCGCGCACCCGTTCGAGAACCCGACGGCGCTCGCCAACCTCGTCCAGATGGTCGCGATCTTCGCCCTGGGGGCCGCGCTCACCAACGTGTTCGGCCGCATGGTCGGCGACGAGCGCCAGGGCTGGGCGATCCTGGCCGCCATGGGCGTGCTGTTCTTAGGCGGCGTGGCCATCACCTACGCGGCGGAAGCGGCCGGCAGCCCCGTGCTGAACGCCCTCGGGCTGCCCGGCGGCAACATGGAGGGCAAGGAGGTCCGCTTCGGTCTCGCGGCCTCGGCCCTGTTCGCCGTCGTGACCACCGCGGCCTCCTGCGGCGCGGTCAACGCCATGCACGACTCGTTCACCGCGCTCGGCGGCCTGATCCCGCTCCTCAACATGCAGCTCGGCGAGATCATCGTCGGCGGCGTCGGCGCGGGCCTCTACGGCATGCTGGTCTTCGTCGTGGTGGCGGTGTTCGTGGCCGGGCTGATGGTCGGGCGCACGCCGGAATATCTCGGCAAGAAGATCGAGGCCCGCGAGGTCAAGATGGCGATGCTCGCCGTCCTGTGCCTGCCCGCGGCGATGCTGGGGCCGACGGCGTTGGCGACCGTGATCCCGGCGGGCCTCGCGGGGCCCGCGAATGCCGGCCCGCACGGCTTCTCCGAGATCCTCTACGCCTTCACCTCGGCGGCGGCCAACAACGGCTCGGCCTTCGGCGGCCTCTCGGGCAACACCCCGTTCTACAACGTGGCGCTCGGCTTCGGCATGCTGGCCGGACGCTTCCTCGTCATCATCCCGGCGCTGGCCTTGGCCGGGGCGCTGGCGGCCAAGAAGACGGTCCCGGCCTCCGCCGGCACCTTTCCGACGGATAGCGGCCTGTTCGTCGGCCTGCTCGTCGGCGTCATCCTGATCGTCGGCGGGCTGACCTTCTTCCCCTCGCTCGCCCTCGGCCCCGTGGCCGAGCATCTCGCGGGGGCGGCGGGCCAGACCTTCGGGGCAGGGGGCTGACCGATGCCGCGTCCCCTCCCCGCCCGCCGCGCCCCGCGCCATACCCCGCCGCCGCGCCCGAACCGGTCGCGCCTTCCCTGGCACCGGGCGCATGGCGGGCGGCCCATGCCCGCCCGCACCTCCGACCTCGTGCTCGCCGTGCTCGGCGTCGTCCTGCTCGGTGGCCTCGCCCTCGCCGCGGCCTTCGCGGCGGCGGCCTGACGCCCCTCCCCCTTTCCGGACCCGCGATCCCATGTCCCCTCAGAAACACAACTCCCCGTTCGGCGCCGCCCTCGCGGGCCGGGCGCTGCTCGGCGCCTTCGCCAAGCTCGATCCCCGCGCCATGGTCCGCAATCCGGTCCTGTTCGCCGTCGAGGTGGTCGCGGTGCTGACCACGATCCTGTTCGCGCGCGACCTCGTCACGGGCGGGCCCGACCTGCTCTTCTCCGGCCAGATCGTGCTGTGGCTGTGGTTCACCCTGCTCTTCGCCAACGCCGCCGAGGCGCTGGCGGAAGGGCGGGGCAAGGCCCAGGCCGAGTCCTTGCGGCGCACCCGCACCGAGATGACCGCCAAGCGCCTGACCGGCGGCGCGAACCGGGACCACGAGACCGTGCCGGGGGCGAGCCTCCGGGTCGGCGATCTGGTTCTGGTCGAGGCCGGCGAGCTGATCCCCTCCGACGGCGAGGTGGTCGAGGGCGTGGCCTCGGTCGACGAGGCGGCGATCACCGGCGAATCCGCTCCCGTGATCCGCGAATCCGGCGGCGACCGCTCGGCGGTGACGGGGGGCACGCGGGTGCTGTCCGACGCGATCGTGGTGCGGATCACGGCGGCGGCCGGCTCGACCTTCGTCGATCGCATGATCGCGCTGGTCGAGGGCGCCTCGCGCCGCAAGACCCCCAACGAGATCGCCCTCGACATCCTGCTCGCCGGTCTCACCCTGGTCTTCGTGTTCGCGGTCGCCTCGATCCCGAGCTTCGCGCATTATGCCGGCGGCACGATCCCGGTGATCGTGCTGGCGGCCCTGTTCGTCACCCTGATCCCGACGACGATCGGCGGTCTGCTCTCGGCGATCGGCATCGCCGGCATGGACCGGCTGGTGCGCTTCAACGTGCTGGCGATGTCCGGCCGCGCCGTCGAGGCGGCGGGCGACGTCGATACGCTGCTCCTCGACAAGACCGGCACCATCACGCTGGGCAACCGGCAGGCCACGGCCTTCCGGCCGGTCTCGGGCGTGCCCGAGCGCGATCTGGCGGATGCGGCGCAGCTGGCATCCCTCGCCGACGAGACGCCGGAGGGGCGTTCCATCGTGGTGCTGGCCAAGGAGGCCTATGGGCTCCGCGGGCGCGACATGGCGGCGCTGAACGCCACCTTCGTGCCGTTCACGGCGCAGACCCGCATGAGCGGCGTCGATCTCGGCGGCTCCTCGATCCGCAAGGGCGCGGTCGAGGCGGTGCTGGCGGCCCTGTCGGTCGCGCCCCCCTCCCCGCGCGGCGGGAATGCGGCCCTGGCCTTCCGCCCGGCCGACGAGCCGGAGGCGGCTGCCGAGATCCGGGCCATCGCCGAGGAGATCGCCAAGGCCGGCGGCACGCCGCTCGCGGTGGCCCGCGACGGGCGCCTGCTCGGCGTCGTGGCGCTCAAGGACATCGTCAAGGGCGGCATCCGCGAGCGCTTCGCCGAACTGCGCCGCATGGGCATCCGCACCATCATGATCACCGGCGACAACCCGATGACGGCCGCCGCCATCGCGGCGGAAGCGGGCGTGGACGATTTCCTCGCCCAGGCGACCCCCGAGGACAAGCTGGCGCTGATCCGGAGCGAGCAGGCCGGCGGCAAGCTGGTGGCGATGTGCGGCGACGGCACCAACGACGCCCCCGCCCTCGCCCAGGCCGATGTGGGCGTGGCCATGAACACCGGCACGGTGGCGGCGCGTGAGGCCGGCAACATGGTCGATCTCGATTCCGACCCGACCAAGCTCATCGAGATCGTGCGGATCGGCAAGCAGCTGCTGATGACCCGCGGGGCGCTGACCACCTTCTCTATCGCCAACGACGTCGCGAAATACTTCGCGATCCTGCCGGCGATGTTCGCCGCCCTCTACCCGCCGCTCGCGGCGCTCAACGTGATGGGGCTCGCCTCGCCCCAGAGCGCGATTCTGTCGGCGATCATCTTCAACGCCCTCGTCATCGTCGCCCTGATCCCCCTGGCGCTCAAAGGCGTGACCTACCGCCCGGTCGGCGCCGCCGCGCTCCTGCGGCGCAATCTCCTCGTCTACGGCCTCGGCGGCGTCCTCGTGCCCTTCGCCGGCATCAAGGCCATCGACATCGCCGTCGCCGCCCTCCATCTCGCCTGAAGCTTACGAGACTCAAGCCATGCTTGCCCCACTCCGCCCCGCCCTCGTCCTCCTGACCGCCTTCACGATCATCACCGGCCTCGCCTATCCGCTGGCCATGACGGGGCTCGCCGGCGCCGTCTTCCCGGCCCGGGCCGCCGGCAGCCTGATCGCGCGCGACGGCCGGATCGTCGGCTCGCGCCTGATCGGCCAGACCTTCACCGATGCCCGGTACTTCCACGGCCGACCCTCGGCCACGACCGCGCCCGATCCGGCCGACGCGACGAAGACCGTACCGGCCCCCTACAACGCCGCGGCCTCGCTCGGCTCGAATCTCGGCCCCACCAGCGCGGCGCTCGCGGGCCGCGTGAAGGGTGACCTCGACGCCCTCCGGACCGAGAATCCCGGGGCGCCGGTGCCGGTCGATCTCGTCACCACCAGCGGCTCGGGCCTCGATCCCGATCTCTCGCCGGAGGCCGCCCTGTTCCAGGTGCCGCGCGTCGCCAAGGCCCGCAGCCTCCCCGAGGACAGGGTGCGCACGCTCGTGACCGCCCAGGTCGAGGGACGCACCCTCGGCCTCCTCGGCGAACCCCGCGTCAACGTCCTTGCGCTGAACCTCGCCCTGGACGCTCTCGCCGGGCACTGACGGGCGGACCGAGCATGCGGGACACCGGCCGCGATCCCGAACGCCCCTCCCCCGACGCGCTGCTCGCCGCGGCGCGCCGGGAGGCGCGCACCCGCGGCCGGCTCAAGATCTTCCTCGGCGCCGCCCCCGGCGTCGGCAAGACCTACGAGATGCTCACCGTCGGGCGCGCCCGGCTCCGGGCCGGCACCGACGTGGTGGTCGGCGTGGCCGAGACACACGGCCGGGCCGAGACCGCCGCCCTACTCGACGGCTTCGAGATCGTGCCCCGCGCGTCCGTGCCCTATCACGGCACCGTGCTGGAGGAGATGGATCTCGACGCGCTGCTGGCACGCCGGCCGGCGCTGGCCCTGGTGGACGAACTCGCCCACACCAACGCGCCGGGCTCGCGCCACCGCAAGCGCCATCAGGACGTGGAGGAACTCCTCGATGCCGGCATCGACGTCCTGACCACCCTCAACATCCAGCACGTGGAGAGCCTGAACGACGTGGTGGCCGGCATCACCCGCATCCGGGTGCGCGAGACAGTGCCCGACGGCATCCTCGACCGGGCCGACGACATCGAGGTGGTCGATCTCAACCCCGACGACCTGATCCAGCGCCTCAAGGACGGCAAGGTCTACGTGCCGGAGGGCGCCGAGCGGGCGCTGGCCCACTACTTCTCCCGCGGCAATCTCACGGCTTTGCGCGAGCTGGCGCTGCGGCGCACCGCCGACCGGGTCGACGACGAGCTGCTCGGCCATATGCGGGCCAACGCCATCCCCGGCCCCTGGGCGGCGGGAGAGCGGGTGCTGGTCTGCATCAGCGACGACCCGCGCTCGGCCGCCCTCGTGCGCTACGCCAAGCGCCTCGCCGACCGCCTGCACGCCCCCTGGACCGCCCTGTTCGTCGAGGGTACCCGCGCCGCCGCGCTCGGCGAGGCGGCGCGCGACCGGGTCGCCGAGGCCCTGCGGCTCGCCGACCGGCTCGGCGGCGACGCCGTCACCCTGCCCGGCGGGCGGCGGGTGGCCGACGACATCCTCGCCCATGCCCGTTCGGCCAACGTCAATCACGTCGTGGTCGGCAAGGCGGAGCGATCCTGGGCCTTCGAGCTCCTGCACGGCTCGGTGGTGCACGATCTCGTGCGGCGCAGCGGCCCGATCAGCGTGCACGTCGTCCCCGGCGAGGCGCTGCCGGGGGAGAATCTCCGGGGACGGGCCGGCGCCTCGGGGGGGGCCGCGGCGGTCGCCACCGCCCCGGCCCGGTCGCGGCTGCAGCTGCGGCCCTACGGCCTGTCCCTGCTCGCCACCGCCGCCGGGCTCGGCCTCGCCCTGCTGCTCCAGCCCCAGACCGGCATCGAGAATGCCGACCTCATCCTGCTCACCGCGGTGGTCGCGGTCGCGGTGCGCTTCGGTCTCGGGCCGGCGCTCGCCGCGGTCGTCGCCGCGTCGCTCGCCTACAACTTCTTCTTCCTGCCCCCCGTCTACACCCTGACGATCGCCGATCCGACCAACGTGGCGGCCTTCCTGCTGTTCACCGTGGTGGCGGTGCTGGTCTCGAACCTCGCCGGACGCTCGCGCCGGGCGGCGATGATCAGCCAGACGCGGGCCGCCGCCACCGAGCGGCTCTACGGCTTCTCGCGCAAGCTCGCGGCCTGCGGCACCCTCGACGACGTGCTCTGGGCGACCTCGGCCCAGGTCGCCGCGATGCTGCGGGTGCGGGTGGTGGTCCTCCTGCCCGAGGGGCGGACGGTCGTCGTGCGCGCGGGCTACCCGCCGGAGGATCGGCTGGAGCCCGCGGATCTCGCCGCCGCGCAATGGACCTTCGACAACGACCGCCCGGCGGGCCGCGGCGCCGACACCCTCCCCGGCGCCCGGCGCCTGTTCCTGCCGATGCGCACCGGACGCGGCACGATCGGGGTGATCGGCCTCGACGCGGACGGCGCCGGCCCGATCCTGACGCCGGAGGGCCGGCGCCTCCTCGACGCGCTCGCCGACATGGGGGCGCTGGCGATCGAGCGGGTGCGGCTCGTGGACGATCTCGACCGGGCCGAGCGCGCCGCCGAGACCGACCGGCTCGCCCGCGCGCTCCTCACCTCCATCAGCCACGACCTGCGCACGCCGCTCGCCTCCGTGCTCGGCGCGGCCAGCACCCTGCGCGATCTCGGCGCCGCCCTACCCGACGAGGCGCGGGGCGAGCTGCTCGCCACCGTCATCGAGGAATCGGAGCGGCTCAACCGCTTCATCGCCAACCTGCTCGACATGACGCGGCTGGAGGCCGGGGCGGTGGCCCCGAACCTCTCGGACGGGGACATGGCCGAGAGCGTCGACACCGCCCTCCGCCGGACCGGGCCGGCCCTGTCCGGCCACCGGATCGCGGTCGAGGTCGAGCCCGGCCTGCCGACCCTGCGGCTCGACCCGGTCCTGTTCGAGCAGGCGCTCGTCAACCTGCTCGACAACGCCGCCAAATACGCCCCCGAGGGGACCACCGTCACGGTCCGGGCGGACCGCCGGGGCGCGTGGGTCCGTCTCGCGGTGCTGGACGAGGGCGAGGGCCTGCCGGAGGCCGAGACCGAGCGGGTGTTCGACAAGTTCCACCGCCTGCGCAAGGGCGACCGGGTCCGCGCCGGCACCGGGCTCGGGCTTGCCATCGCCCGCGGCTTCGTCGAGGCCATGGGCGGCACCGTCACGGCGGCCAACCGGCGCGACCGCCCGGGCGCCGTCTTCACCGTGTCGATGCCGATCCCCGCGCCGGAGGACCGCGCCGCATGAGCCCACCTCTATGAGCCCGACCGTCCTCGTGATCGACGACGAGCCGCCGATCCGTCGGCTCCTGCGGGTCGGCCTGTCGACGCAGGGCTACAGCCTCCTGGAGGCGCCCGACGCCGGCACCGCCCTGACGCTGCTCAAGCGCGAGCGGGTCGATCTCGTCATCCTCGATCTCGGCCTGCCCGACATGGGCGGGCACGACCTGCTGCGGACCATCCGCGCGGATCATCCCGACCTGCCGGTGGTGGTGCTGTCGAGCCGCGGCGACGAGGGCGGCAAGGTCGAGGCGCTCGATCTCGGCGCCGACGACTACGTGACCAAGCCCTTCGGCATGGGCGAGCTGCTGGCCCGCCTGCGGGCGGCCCTGCGCCATCAGCTCGCCGCCAAGGGCGAGCGCCCCGTCTTCCGGGTCGAGGGACTCAGCGTCGACCTCGTGCGGCGCATCGTGCGGGTCGACGGGGCCGAGGTGAAGCTCACCCCGCGCGAGTACGATTTCCTGCGCATCCTCGTGCTGCATGCCGGCAAGGTGCTGACCCATGCCCAGCTGATGCGCGAGGTTCCGGCCTCGTCCGACCCGCAATATCTGCGGGTCTACATGCGCCAGCTCCGGCAGAAGCTGGAGGCCGATCCCGAGCGCCCTCGCCTCCTCCTGACCGAGACCGGAATCGGCTACCGCCTGCGCGCGTCCGACGACGGGCTGGGCTGAGCGCGGCGGCGCCTCACGCCGCCCGGCCGCCGGGGAATACGAGACGCACCACGGTGCCGCCGTCATTGGCATAGGTGAGCGTGCCGTCGAGCTGGGCGGCGAGCCCCTGGACGATGCGGAAGCCGAGGCTGCGGCTCGCCGTCGGATCGAAGTCTGCCGGGATGCCGGGACCGTCATCGGTGATGGTCAGCGCCGTCATGCTCCCCTGCAGCTGCTCCAGACGGATCGTGATGGTGCCGCGCGCGGATTCGGTGAAGGCGTGCTTGAGGGCGTTGGTGACGACCTCGACCACGAGGAGCGACAGGGTCGTCAGCCGGGCGAGGTCGAAGCGCAGCGGCGGCACGTCGACGAGGCAGACGATGTTGCGCGCGCCGGTGGCCTCGAGGAGGTCGCTGCACAATTCCTGAAGGTACTGGCCGACCGGCTGATCGATCCGGCTCGGATCGTAGAGGCGGCGGTGGATGCGGGCGATCGTCTCCAGCCGGGCCTGGGCCTCGTCGAAGGCCTCCGCCGCCGCCCGGGGATCGTCGGCGATCTTGCGCTTCTGCAGGGCGAGGAGCGCGGCCACGAACTGCATGTTGTTGGCGACCCGGTGCTGCAGCTCCTGGAACATGGTGCGCTGCTGCTCGTAGAGGTCGGCGGTCACCGCCCGCTCGGCGGCCAGACGCTCCCCCGCCACGCGCATCCAGTGGATCAGCGCGATGTCGACGGTGACGATAAAGGCGTAGAAGATGAGCGCCAGGGCGGTCTGCGCGTTCAGCACGAACGAATTGATCGGATTGATGAAAAAGTACCACGCCGCCAGCCCCGACAGCACCGCGCAGACGATGCCCGGCCGCAGCCCGAAGAAGAACGTCGTCAGGACGACGGCGGGGAAGAAGGTCAGAAACGGGAAGCCCGGCGGCAGCACCGGATCGAGCAGGAGGCGCAGGCCGGTCGCGAGCAGGGTGATGGCCACGGCGACCGCGTCGCCGGCCCAGGGCGGCAGGGCGCGCAGCGGAGCGAGCCGTTCACCGGCCCGCGACGGGGGGGTGGAAGCTGAGGGCATCGGCGGAGGAGAAGTTCGGCTTCGGTGATTCGCGGATGTCATAGCCGATGGATGCGCCTAACCTGTGGCCTCATCACCACAACCTTTGGTTTTCCCTCCACGGACCGATGCCCGCCGCCCGGCGGTCTCGGCGATCAGGATGCCGCCGAGGACGAGGGCGAGGGCCACGCCGTCGAAGGCATCGAACGGCTCGCCCGCGAGCATCACGGCGAGACCCGCTCCGAACACCGGCACGAGATTGACGAACAGGCCTGCCCGGTTCGGACCGATCAGCTCGACGCCGCGGATATAGGAGAGCTGCGCGAGGAGCGATGGCCCGAGCGCCACGAAGGCGACGAGGGGCCAGCCGAGGGGAAGCGTCGGCCAGATCAAGCGCCCGGCCGCCCATTCGACGGCGAGTGGCGGCAGCGAGGAGAGGAGGGCGGCCAGCGCCAGCCCGGTGAAGAAGACGAGCCCCGACACCGCGGGCCGCGACGGCAACGCCACGGTGTAGCCGGCATAGACGAGGCAGGCGGCGAGCATCAGCCCGTCCCCGAGATTGAAGGTCAGGGTGCGCAGCGCGTCGAGATCGCCGTGGGTCGAGGCGACCGCGACGCCCGCCAGCGTGACGGCCGCGCCGGCCGCCTGCCCGGCCCGCACGCCCGCGCCGCGGACGAGAAAGTTCAGGAGCATGACGAAGATCGGCACCGCCCCCTGGATCAGGGCGACGTTGAGGGCGGTGGTGTGGGCGCCCGCCGCGTAGAACAGGCTCGCGAACACCGTGTAGCCGCTCGCCCCCATGGCGAGCACGTAGCGCCAGCGCGGCAGCAGGCGCGGCCATTCCGCCGCGACCTGGCGGCGGGCGATCACCGCCAGCAGCGCGAAGGCGAAGGCCCAGCGCAGGGTTGTCAGCGCCTGCGGCGACACCTCGCCGACCGCCCATTTCCCGGCCACCGCGTTGCCGGCCCAGAGCAGCGCCGTGAAGGTCAGGATCGCGTAGGCGGTGACCGCGGAGCCGCGTCGCCGGTCAGGGTCTGATGGCACGTGGGATATCCGAATACCGGGGGGCGGATGGAGGCGAAGATCGGTCTGGACATTCGTCGAGCGAGCAGCGGATCGACGACGCGCATCGGGTCGATCGAGGGCTGGCCAGAGCCTGAGCCACCAATGGCGGCCGATGAGGACAGTCGCCGTCAGTACTGGAAATTCGGGAGCGCGGGGAGCCGCTCGATGATGAGCTCGCCTGCGACCAGCCGGCGAACGGTCCGCGTGCCATCGATCTCGATCACGATGTGCTCGCCAGGGCCGGCACGGCGCAACGTGTCAACGACATCGTCCGCTCGTTCCAAAATGGCGCGCCGCCGGTTGTGCGGCAGAGCAACGACCGTCAAGCGCCGTCCGTGAAGGCTTTGCTGATCGGCAATGTTCTTGTCATTGGTGACGAGCATGTCGAAGCCCGCGGCCTCGCAGGCGCGGATGAGCGCGCCATTGCTCAACGAGATCCAATTGCGCGGAAAGCGCACGGCGTCGATGCCACGCTCGGTCAGAGCTTGCACGAGTTGCCTCGGCACGCCCTCGTCGATGACGACGCGCATCGGATCTCAAGCGGCACGCGGCGCGGCGAGGGAGTCGGCCGTGATTTCGAGCATGGCGACCACGTCGCCGCGGTCGAGGCTCTCGTAGGTCTCCAGAATCTCGTCGAGAGACAAGCCGTCAGCAAGGTTCTCGAACAGGACCTCGACGGGCACGCGCGTGCCCCGGAACACGCGCCGCCCGCCCATGATAGCGGGGTCGGATGTCACCAAGTCTTCGAGGCGGAGGGCGGTATCACGCATCGGTCGTGCTCCCCTTCATCGGCCGGGTTGCCGAGAGAGGTAGCGAGTGCAGGACCGCAAATCCAGGGAGCCTCCGAAACGCAGCGCCGATCAGGCCGCCCCCCTGCCAAGCCGCCTTCCCCATTCGTTGGCTTGACGCCGGCAGGCTTTGGCCCGACCTGGACTTCTTCGCGCCGGAGACGCTGCCCTGCCCGCTTGTCTGCTCGTGTCCCCTCCCCCTCACTGTTCCCCTCGTCTCCCTCGCCCCGCGCGGGGCCGTCCGGGGGCGCGGGGGTGATGGCGCGCTCCTTCGTCGTCGGAGGCCGCACCGCCCTCGTCACGGGGGCGGCGAGCGGGATCGGCGCGGCGCTGAGCCGGGCGCTCGCCGCGCGCGGCTGCGCCCTGGCGCTGGCCGACCGCGACGGCGAGGGTCTGGCCACGGTGGCCGCGTCGGCCCGGGCCCAGGGCGTCGCGGTGAGCGAGCACACCCTCGACCTCGCCGATGCGGGGGCCATCGCGGCCCTGCCCGCCGCGGTCCAGTCCCGTCATGGCGGGCTCCATCTGCTGGTCAACAATGCCGGCGTCGCCTTGGCCGGGCGCTTCGAGGAGACCGATCTCGACGACGTGGCGTGGCTGATGGACGTGAATCTCCACGCGGTGATGCGCCTCACCCATGCCTGCCTGCCGCTGCTGCGGGCCGAGCCGCAGGCCCAGATCGTCAATCTGTCGAGCCTGTTCGGCATCATCGCGCCGGCGGGGCAGGCGGCCTACGCGGCCAGCAAATTCGCGGTGCGCGGCTTCTCGGAAGCGCTGGCCCACGAATACGAGGGCACCGGCCTCGGCGTCACGCTGGTCCATCCCGGCGGCGTGGCGACCCGCATCGCCCGCAATGCCCGCCTGCCCCGCACGCTCGATCCGGCGGCCACGACCCAGGGCCTCGCTGCCTTCGAGCGCCTGCTGACGATGGAGCCGGAGGTCGCCGCCGCCGCGATCCTGCGCGGCATCGAACGGCGCGAGCGCCGCGTCGTCATCGGGAAAGATGCCCGCCGGGCGCTGCTGATCCAGCGCCTGATGCCGGTGCGCTACTGGTCGTTGATCCGCCGGAGCATGGACGAAGGGTGAGCGAGGTCGAGCATGGCGAGCCTGCGGGCGCATTTCTACGACATTGCCGTGCGGCTCGCCGTAAAGGCGCGCCTCAGCGGCCAGTCCGACATCGCGGCGATCCGCCGGGCCTTCGACCGTGACACGTTCCGGCCGCCGCCGGGCGTCGCCTTCACCCCGGGCGAACTCGGCGGCGTGCCGGGAGAATGGGCCGAGGGGGAGGACGGGCCGGAGCGGCGCCCCACCCTGCTCTACATCCACGGCGGCGGTTTCATCGCCTGTTCGGCCCGGCTGTATCGCCCCGTGACCGGCCGTTTCGCGCGGGCCGGTTTCCGGGTGTTCGCCCCCGATTACCGCCTCGCCCCGGAGCAGCCCTTCCCGGCAGCGGTCGAGGATTGCACCGCCGCCTGGGCGGCGCTGTCCGGCCGGGGACCGGCCACCATCGCGGGGGATTCCGCGGGCGGCAACCTCGCGCTCGCCACGATGATCGAGGCGCGGCGGCTCGGCCTGCCGCGGCCCGCGGGCGCGGCCCTGTTCTCCCCCGCCACCGATCTCATCGGCCGCAGCCCCTCGCTGCGCACGAATGCGCGCCGCGACGCGATGCTCCGCCCCGAGGCGCTGGCCAGGCTGGTGCCGACCTACCTTGCGGGCGCGGATCCGGCCGATCCCCGCGCCTCGCCGATCGAGGCGGACCTGTCCGGCCTGCCGCCGCTCCTGATCCATGTCGGCACCCGGGAGATCCTGCGCGACGATTCCCTACGGCTCGCCGAGAAGGCCCGCGCGGCCGGCGTGCCGGTCTCGCTCACGGTGTTCCCGGTGGTGCCGCATGCCTGGCAACTCGCCGAGAGCATCCTGCCGGAGGCCCACCGTTCGCTGGGCGAGGCGGCGACCTTCCTCCGCGCTACGCTCGGCGCGGCGCCGGAGGCGGAGGCCGCCGCGTGAGCGCGCCCGTCCTCGATCTGATCATCGTCGGCGCGGGCTTCTCCGGCCTCGCCATGGCGATCCGGGCGGACCGGGCAGGCTTCTCCCGCTTCGCGATCCTGGAGAAGGCCGACCGGATCGGCGGCACGTGGCGGGACAACACCTATCCGGGCGCGGCGAGCGACGTCCCCGCCCATCTCTACTCCCTGTCCTTCGCGCCGCGCTCCGGCTGGTCGCGGCTCTTCCCCGCCCAGGGCGAGATCCAGGCCTATCTCGAAGACCTCGTGGCCGAGAACGGATTGGGGGATCGCCTGCGCCTCGGCACGACCGTAAGGCGGGCCAGCTTCGACGCCGCGTCCTGCCTCTGGCGAGTCGAGACCGACCGGGGCCTCCTCGTCGCCCGGGTCCTCGTCGGGGCGGTGGGCGCCCTGCACCAGCCCGCCCGGCCCGCCCTGCCGGGCCTCGACGGTTTCGCCGGGGCCTGTTTCCATTCCGCCGAGTGGGACCATCGCCGCACGCTGGCGGGGCGCCGGGTCGGCGTGATCGGCACGGGGGCGAGCGCGGTGCAGATCGTGCCGGCCATCGCCGGGACGGCGGCCCATCTCACCGTGTTCCAGCGCAATCCGCCCTGGATCCTGCCCCGCCACGACCGTCCCTATTCCGCGGGGGCGAAGGCGTTTCTGCGGATCGGGGCCCTGCGCCGGCTCTACCGGGCCAGCCTGTTCTGGCGGCGGGAGCTGACCGCGCTCCTCGGCTTCACCCGCGTCTCGTGGCTGACCGCCGTGGCGGAGGCGCTGGCCCGGTTCCACCTCAGGACCGCGATCGCCGATCCGGACCTGCGGCGGCGGCTGACGCCGTCCTATCGGCTCGGCTGCAAGCGGGTGCTCCTGTCGGACGATTTCTACCCGGCGCTCGGACGGCCCGACGTGAGCCTCGTCACCGAGCCCGTCCGCGCGGTGCGACCCGGGGGCGTCGTCACCGCGGACGGGACCGAGCACCCCCTCGATGTGCTGATCCTCGCCACCGGCTTCTCCCCCTCGGGCAGCTACGACCGGCTCGACATTGTCGGGCGCGGCGGCCGGACCCTGGCCCAGGCGTGGCGCGACGGGGCGGACGCGCTCCACGGCGTCGCGATGACGGGCTTCCCGAATCTGTTCCTGCTGCTGGGGCCGAATACCGGGCTCGGCCACAACTCGGTCCTGGCGATGGTCGAGGCGCAGGTCGAGCACGTGCTCGGGGCGCTGGCGTGGCTGCGCGACCAACCGGGCCGGGCGCTGGAGGTGCGGCCGGAGGCGCAGGCGCGGGTCCGCGCGGCGATCGACGCCCGCCTCGCCGACAGCATCTGGGCGCGCGGCGGCTGCGGCAGCTGGTATCTCGACGCGGCGGGACGCAACCGGACCCTCTGGCCCGGCACGGCCACATCCTATCGCCGGCAGACAAGGCGGCTGCGGCGGGGGGATTACGCCCTGATCGGGCCGGCCTGATCCGGCGCTCGAGCGAAGCCCACATCCGGTATCCCGAAGGATCGACCGGATTGAATTCGAGACACCCGCGTCAGCGCTCGGACGCCACCGTGATCGGGCCGTAGCCCTGGTAGACGATGCGCACCGAGCGCCGCTCGCCGGGCAAGTCCGAGAGCGGGATCGCCTTGGCGCCCCGCAGCACCGGGGCAGGGATTGGAGCGAGAACGGGGGCCGAGGCCGGCACGGAAGTTCGGACCGGCCGCAGCGACCAGCGTTCGGCGCCGGACGCATCCGGCCGATCCGAGGCCAGGGCCGAGGCGGCGAGCACCGCGCCGAGGCCGGCGAGCGGCAGGAAGACGGCTCTCGAGAAGGCTCTGGCGGGAGAATGCATGGCTTCGGGCCCTGGGGATGGGGCCATTTCGCGCATCCAAGCGTTGCCGGACATGAATACGCACCACGCCCAGGCGGCGGTTGCGAACAATTGTCTGGATTCAGGGTAAACGGGGGGCCAATGGCGAGCCGAGCGGAAGGTCAGGCCGGGGCTGCGACGCCCGAGCGGGTGGCGGCCGGGACCGTCATCGACACCGACATCTCCGCCCGGCTCGACCGGCTGCCCTTCGGACGGTTCCACACCCTCGTCATCGTCGCCCTCGGCATCACCTGGGTGCTCGACGGGCTGGAGGTGACGCTCGCCGGCGCCCTCGTCGGCGCGCTCCGCAAAGAGCCGATGGCCTTCACCGAGTTCGACGTCGGATTGGCGGCGAGTTCCTACCTCGTCGGCGCGGTGACGGGCGCGGTCGGCTTCGGCTGGCTCACCGACCGGATCGGGCGCAAGAAGCTGTTCTTCATCACGCTGGCCCTCTACCTGATGGCGACCGCGGCCACGGGCCTGTCCTGGGACATCACCAGCTTCTGCCTGTTCCGCTTCCTCACCGGGGCGGGAATCGGCGGCGAGTACACGGCGATCAATTCGACCATCCAGGAGCTGATCCCGGCCCGCGTGCGCGGCTGGACCGACCTCGTCATCAACGGCTCGTTCTGGATCGGCGCGGCGCTCGGCTCGTTCCTGTCGATCGCCCTGCTGCGGCCGGAGGTGATCGATCCAGCCTGGGGCTGGCGCGTCGCCTTCTTCGTCGGCGGCGGGATCGGCCTCGTGATCCTGCTCCTGCGCACCTGGATTCCCGAGAGCCCGCGCTGGCTCGTCACCCACGGCTACGCCGCGGAGGCCGACCGGGTGGTGACCGGCATCGAGAAGCGCTTCACCGATGACGGCATCACCCTGCCCCCGCCGGAGGCGGGGCGGCACCTGCGGCTCAAGGTCCGCAGCCACACCCCGCTCTCCGAGGTGGCCGGGGCGATGTTCGTGACGAACCGCCGCCAGACGCTGGTCGGCCTGGCGCTGATGATCGCCCAGGCGTTCTTCTACAACGCCCTGTTCTTCACCTACGCGCTCGTGCTGGAGCGCTTCTACGGCGTGCCCGGCGGCGATGTCGGCTGGTACCTGCTGCCCTTCGCCCTGGGCTCCTTCCTCGGGCCGGTGCTGCTGGGGCGCCTGTTCGACACGGTGGGCCGGCGCCCGATGATCGCGGCGACCTACGGCATCTCGGCCGTGCTGCTGGCCGCCGTCGGCTACCTGTTCCAACTCGGCATCCTCGGCCCCGTGGGCCAGACCGCGGCCTGGATGGTGGTGTTCTTCTTCGCATCCGCCGCCGCCAGCTCGGCCTATCTCACGGTTGCCGAGACCTTCCCCCTGGAGATCCGGGCGCTGGCGATTGCCGCCTTCTACGCCCTCGGCACCGGCATCGGCGGCGTCTCCGGCCCGCTCCTGTTCGGCTCGCTGGTCGAGACCGGATCGCGCGAGTGGGTGCTGGTCGGCTACCTGGTCGGGGCCGCGCTGATGGCGGTCGCGGCGGTCGTCGGCGGGCTCTACGGCACGGCGGCCGAGGGCAAGTCGCTGGAGGACGTGTCGAAGCCGCTGGCCTCGGCCTGACACCGATCGACGATGCTCCGGTCATCGTCGATCGCCCCCGCGCGGAGACACGAAACGGGACCATCGGTCCTGTTTCGTGCGGCCTAGGTAACGGGAAACCTCCGCTCCGCCTCGCGTTGTCGCCGGACATTGCTGGAGCATCGGCCCGAAAGGCGGGAACCGGCTTTCGGAAAAGCCGATGCGGCACAAGAACCCAAAGCATCGTCCTGGATACGATCCAGGACGATGCTTCGGCCCGGAGGCCATCGGTGGATCGGACACGGAGATCGGTCGGGCGGGGCAAGGCCCTGAAGGCCGCCGCCCTGCTGCCGCTCGCGGCGGCGGGCGCCTGGATCGCCTGGAGCCATCTCGGCCTCAATCGGAGCGCCCCCCTCCCCCCGGCGCTGCCGGGGCGGCGGACGCGCCTGCGCACGCGCGCCGGCGGGGTCGGCCTCTACGCGGCGGATGCGCGCGCCGGCCGCCCGCTCCTCCTGATCCACTCGATCAACGCGGCGGCCAACGCCTACGAGGTCCGGCCGCTCTACGAACGGTTTCGCGGGTCGCGGCCCGTCTACGCCCTGGAGCTGCCCGGCTTCGGCTCGTCCGAGCGGGCCGACCGCGTCTACACGCCCCGCCTCATGGCCGACGCGATCCTCGACGCGGCGGCCGAGATTTCCGGCCGCCACGGCGGCGGGGCGATCGACGCCGTCGCCCTGTCCCTGTCCTGCGCCTTCCTCGCCCGCGCCGCCCTCGACCGGCCGGCCCTGTTTTCCACCCTCGGCCTGATCAGCCCGACGGGGTTCGATGCCCGGCTTTCGGGCCGCGGGCCCCTGGACGCGCATCGCGGCAGCGCCGCGACGCGCCGGATCGTCCGCTTCCCGCTCTGGGGGCGGCCGCTCTTCGACGCCCTGGTGAGCGCCCCGAGCATGCGCTTCTTCCTCGAGAAGACCTGGGGCAGCCGCGACATCGACGAGGGGCTCTTCGCCTACGACCAGCTCTCGGCCCACCAGCCGGGGGCCGAGCACGCGCCGTTCTCGTTCATCGCGGGCTACCTGTTCCCCGACGACACCACGCGGGTCTACGAGGCGCTGACGCTCCCGATCTTCATGGTCCACGGCGCGCGGGGCGATTTCGTGGATTACCGCCATGTCGGCGAGGTCGTGGGCCGCCCGAACTGGACGGTCCGGCGACTGCCGACGGGAGCCTTCCCGCATTTCGAGCGGACGGAGGCCGTGGCGGACGCCTACGAGGAATTCCTGGCGCGGGCCAAGGCCGGCTGATCCGGAAGGTCCCTCTCTCCCCTCGCGGGGAGGAGGACGGCCGGCGCGCTACCGCTCATCCTCCAGGCACCATGCCAGAATCCCCTTCTGGGCGTGCAGACGGTTCTCGGCCTCGTCGAACACCACCGATTGCGGGCCGTCGATCACCTCCGCCGTGACCTCCTCGCCGCGATGGGCCGGCAGGCAGTGGAGGAAGATCGCGTCCTTGGCGGCGTGCGCCATCAGGGCGGCGTCGACCCGGTAGGGCGAGAGCAGGTTGTGGCGGAAATGCTCGTCGTCGTCGCCCATCGAGACCCAGCAATCGGTCACGACGGCATCCGCCCCCTTCACCGCCTCGGTGGCGTCGGTGGTGGCGTGGACCCGCGCGCCCTCGCGCTCGGCCCAGGCGACGAGGGCCGGCGGCATCGCCAGCTCGTTCGGGGCGGCGACGGTGAGGGTGAAGTCGAAGCGGGCCGCGGCATGGACCCAGCTCGCCAGCACGTTGTTGGCGTCGCCCGACCACGCGATCGTACGGCCCTTGATCGGCCCGCGATGCTCCTCGAAGGTCATGATGTCGGCCATGATCTGGCAGGGATGCGAGACCTTGGTCAGGGCGTTGATCACCGGCACCTCGGCATGCTCGGCCAGTTCGAGCATGAGCGCGTGGTCGAGGGTGCGGATCACGATCGCGTCGACGAAGCGCGAGAGCACGCGGGCGGTGTCCGCCACCGTCTCGCCGCGGCCGAGCTGCATCTCCTTGCCGGTCAGCATCAGGGTGTCGCCGCCGAGCTCGCGCATGCCGACGTCGAACGAGACGCGGGTGCGGGTGGACGGCCGGTCGAACACCATCGCCAGCGTCTTGCCGGTGAGCGGGCGTTCCTCGGCCTGCCGGCCCTTCACCCGCGCGCGCTTGATGGCCGCGCCGGAATCGAGGATGCCGCGCAGGGTCTCGGCGGAGAAATCCTTGAGGTCGAGGAAGTGGCGGACGTCGGTGGGGGCGGCTTGGGCGCCGCTGCCGTTCAGGGTCGTGCTCATATCGATTTTCGCTCGCGGGGAGGCCGGGGCCCCGGGACACGCCGCTTCGGCGCGTTCCGGGAAAAGCCCTTCAGGCCGCGCCGCGCATCTGCGCCTCCAGATCGGTCGCCGCGGCCTCGAGCCGAGTCACGGCCTCGTCCACCTCCGCCTCGCCGACGATCAGCGGCGGCAGCAGGCGGACCACGTTGTCGCCCGCCGGGATCACCAGCAGGTGCCGCGCCCGGGCGGCGGCGGCGAACTCGGTGTTCGGCAGGTTGAGCTTCAGGCCGCGCATCAGGCCCTGCCCGCGCAGCTCGACGAAGACGTGCGGGTGACGGTCGACGAGGCCGGCGAGCTTCTGCGTCAGCAGGAGGCCCATCCGCTCGACATGGGCCAGGAACCCGTCGCCGAGCACCACGTCGAGCACGGCATTGCCCACCGCCATGGCGAGCGGGTTGCCGCCGAAGGTCGTGCCGTGCGTGCCCGCGACCATGCCGCGGGCGGCCTCGCGGGTGGCGAGGCAGACGCCGAGCGGAAAGCCGCCGCCGATGCCCTTGGCCGCGCTCATGATGTCCGGCGTCACGCCCGACCATTCATGGGCGAAGAACTTGCCCGTGCGCCCGACGCCGGTCTGGACCTCGTCCATGATCAGCAGCAGGCCGTGCGCGTCGCAGAGCGCGCGGAGCCGCCGCAGGGTCTCGCCGGGGATCAGCCGCAGGCCGCCCTCCCCCTGGATCGGCTCGATCATCAGGGCGGCGGTCTCCGGGCCGATCACGGCCTCGAGCGCCTCGAAATCGCCGACCGGCACCTGATCGAAGCCTTCGACCTTGGGGCCGAAGCCGTCGATGTATTTCTGCTGCCCGCCCGCCGCGATCGTCGCCAGCGTGCGCCCGTGGAAGGCGCCCTCGAAGGTGACGATGCGGTAGCGCTCCGGGTGACCGCCGACGGCGTGGTACTTGCGCGCCATCTTGATGGCGGCCTCGTTCGCCTCCGCGCCGGAATTGGCGAAGAACACCACGTCGGCGAAGGTCGCGTCCACGAGCCGCTGCCCCAGCCGCTCGCCCTCCGGAATCTGGAACAGGTTCGAGGTGTGCCAGAGTTTCTGCGCCTGGGTGGTCAGCGCCTCCACGAGGTGGGGGTGCGCGTGGCCCAGCGCGTTGACCGCGATCCCGGCGCCGAAATCGAGATATCGCTCGCCGCGCTCCGTCACGAGCCAAGCGCCCTCGCCGCGCTCGAAGGCGAGCGGCGCGCGGGCATAGGTCGGCAACAGGGCGGAGGTCGCGGTCATCCGGCTTCCTCAGGCAAAAGAACGAAGAGCGTTCCAAACGAAAGTGCCGCCTCGGGATGCGGGCGGCACGGTCGCGATTACACTGGAAAAGGGGGGATCCGCAACGTTGCGGGCGTCTCGACCTGTCGCAACCCTGATCACGCCCCGTCTTTTGCCGGCTCAGTCCTGCTCTTGATCTCGCACGCGATGCGGCGAGACCGGATCAGGCGCCGTGCTACCGCGCCGCCGCCGTGGGCGAGCGGCCGGTGACCTTGCGGAAGGTGCGGCCCATGCGCCGCGCATCGGGGAAGCCCGCGCGGCTCGCCGCCTCGCTGAGCGTGACGGTACCGGAGCGGATCAGGGATTGGGCGAGCGCCACGCGCTCGCGCAGGACGTACTGGTAGGGCGTGATGCCGAACGAGCCCTTGAAGGCGCGCACGAAGTAACTTTCGCTCAAGCTCACCGCCTCGGCCATCTCGCCGAGCGACAGCGGCGTGCCGATCCGATCGGCGACGAGATCGCGAATGCGGCGCACCTGCCGCGCCGTGAGTGCGGTCTTGCGCGGCGAGGCGCCCGGCGCCACGCCGCAGGCGCGCAAGACCGCGAGCGCCACGCTGTCGATCAGCAAGGCGTCCGTGGGACTGTCACGGTCGGCGGCCGCCAGGCCGAGGGCGGTCAACAGGTGAAAGACCGTCATTCGATCGGACAGGCTGCAGGTCGTCGTGCCGATATCGAGCTGCCCGACCGGTGCCTCGATCTTCCGCTCGACGGCCTCCGGACTGAAGACGAGGTAACGCCCCCGGCATTGGCCGTTCCATTCCGTCCGGCCGGCGAAGCCGGGCGGACGCAGGACGAACGTGCCGCCTGCATTTTCCTCGTAGATGCCGCTGCCGGCCTTCTCTTCCTGGAAAGTCAGCGACTCGCTCTGCCATGTCCCGACAAGCAGCCCGGTGACGCTGTGCGTGCTGTGCCCGGGCAGGTGAAAACCGAAATCGATGAAGGTGAGACTGTCGATCCCGCTCGCGACGATCTGTCCGAACACGATGTCGGGCAGCGCGCTGATTTCACCATGCACGCTGCCATTGGCGAAAGGCACGCTCATCGTTCGCATCGCTCCGGATCATGGGGCCTACCCAGCGTCCGGTGACGCCCGGCACTCCTCGACGGTCTCTGTGGCCGGTACCGATATCCTCTCAGTCTATGGTCCATCGGCGCCGAAGCGAGCGCCCTTAGGAAATCAGTCGGCGCGAACACGGATGAGCGGCCATTGTCGTTAACGTTTGCCGATTCCCGTTTCATCCTTCGCGCTTCATGCGGGTTGGAGAATGGCCAACCAATTGCCGGAACGTACGCCCCATCCGACGGGCATCGGGGAAACCGGAGCGCCGGGCCACCTCGCTCAGGGAAGCCCCGCCGGAGCGAATGAGGGACTGAGCCAGCGCGACGCGCTCGCACAGCACGTAACGATACGGCGTCACCCCGAACGATCTCTTGAAGGCTCGTACGAAGTAACTCTCGCTCAGACCGGCCGCGCCAGCGAGGTCGCGGAGCGTCAAGGGCCGGTCGATCCGCTCGGATATGACAGCACGCAGACGCCCGATCTGTTCGTCGGACAGAGCAGGGTGCCGCCCACCTTCTTTCGAAGACCGCTTTGCTGATGCGTCGACGGCAGATCTGACGACCAAGGCATCGCCCTCCGTCTTCCGGAACGGAGGCCGCAGCGATCCTTCGCGATGCGACATGCCGTTCAAAATGCGGCTGCGATCGATCTCGTGTCTCCCTGGAACCGGCGAATGTCGCCGGTTCCAGGGAGCATCCGAGGCAGGGCGCCTGTCGCCGGAACAGCCAAGTTCGTCGCCGATGGGCCGATGAACTCCGGAGATTCCAGGGGCGCCCAAACCCGCTTTTACTTGCCGAGGAGACCGCCGACAGCACCGAGAACCGTGTTGAGCGTACCGCCGGCAGCCCCGAGGATCGTATCGAGCGCACCGCCGGCGAGACCACCCACCTGATCGATCGTGCCGGACACCGCACCCAACTCTTTGCTCAGGTCGAGATTGAGGCCGAGAGACAGACCGCCGCCGACCTGATCCAGCTCCGCAGCGTTGAGCTCGCGGATGGTGTCAATGTTCTGCTGCATGGTTTTCTCCTGCGTGTCGGAAATTCGTAGAAAGACGTTCTGTATTTTTGTCTTCCTGTGGAATAAGAGCTGCGTGTTGCGCGGCTCTGCTGTTAAAAGTACGGATATTGTCTCGGGAGGCAACCCTTGTCGTCGCCTATAACTGCTCCAGACCGTTCGGAATTACGGCCGGTGGACATATCTTGCCCTTCCCTCTTCGGAGTTTTTGACGGCGGATGCGCTCGGCCCCTGCTGACGAAAGGTCGCGGGCCCCGCATCGAGGGATCAAAAACTGACCTGATCGCCCGCGTCTCTCGCGCAACGGGGCATCGACGAGCTAACCACTTGTCGCATCGTCATTTTTTTGCAGATCTGCGCCATAATAACGCAGGCTTAAAGTGCCGAATCGCGCTCGGGAGCCCCGAGCGATGAACGCGCCCCTCTTCCGCCAGGAGGTCGCCGAGGCCCGTCGCAGCGCGTGGCTGGGCGAGGCGCAGGTCGTCCAGCCGCTGCCGATCCGGATCGTGGTCGGGCTCTGTCTCGGATTCGTCGTGGCGGTCGGCCTCTTCATCTGGCTCGGCACCTATACCCGGCGCGTCCACGCCGACGGGCTGCTGGCGCCCGATGTCGGGCTCATCACCGTGGCGAGCCCGCTCGCGGGCCGGGTCAGCGCCTCGGGTGTGAAGGAGGGCGACCGGGTCGAGCGCGGACAGCTCCTCTTCACCATCGATCTCGACGCGGTCTCGGCGAGCGGCCCCACCCAGGAGCGGGTGATCGCCCAGCTCGCCCTTCAGCGCGACAGCGTCGAGCGCCAGCGCACGGCCCGTGCCGCCATGGCCGAGGCCGAGAAGCGCGGCCTCACGGAGCAGATCGCCAATCTGGAGGAGCAGGGCGCCCGCGTCGCCGAGCAGGTCGAACTCCAAGAGAAGCTGGTGCCGCCGCTCAAGACCCGCGCCCAGGAACTTGCCGATGCGGTGGCCAAGGGCTTCGCCCGCGCCGCCGATTTCCAGAGCCAGAACTACCTCTATCTCCAGGCGACCTCGCAGCTCGCCCAGTTCCGCCAGAACGGCCTGCAGGTCTCCGGCAAGCTCGGCGACCTGCGGGCGAGGCTCGCGACCTACGACGAGACGCTCGCCCGCGACCTCGCCGAACTCGACCGCACCGCGGCTCAGCTCGAACAGCAGCGGGCCGAGAGCGAGGCGCGCCGGGCCATCGAGGTGCGGGCGCCCGAGCGGGGCATCCTCACCTCGATCCGGGCGCAGGCCGGGCAGACGGTGGCGGCGGGCGCGAGCCTGCTCACGCTCCTGCCGAGCGAGGGGCGGCTTCAGGCCAATCTCTACGTCGATTCCTCGGCCATCGGCTTCATCGAGCCGGGCGCCACGGTGATGCTGCGCTACGCCGCCTTCCCGTTCCAGCGCTTCGGCCTCTATGCCGGGCGCGTCACCGAGGTGACCCGCGCGCCGCTCGAAGAGGGGAACGCCGTCCCCGCCCCGGGCCAGGACGCCGCGAGGCGGACGAGCGGCGGCGTCTACCGCATCGTCGTGCGCCCCGACGCGGACAGCGTGGTCGCCTACGGCGAGGCCCGGCGGCTGGAGGCAGGCATGCGGGTCGAGGCCGATATCGCGCTCGAGAAGCGCCCGCTCTACCGCTGGCTGCTCGACCCGCTGAATCACGTCCAGCGCAGCATCGATCTCGTCACGGGCGGAGGCATCCGGTGAGCCTGATCGCGGATCTCAAATTCGGCTTCGGCCGACGCCTGCCCGTCCTGCTCCAGGCCGAGGCCGCGGAATGCGGCATGGCGTGCCTGGCCATGGTGCTGGGTTACCATGGCCGCGCCATCGATCTCGGCACGATGCGGGCGCGCCACGCCCTCTCGCTGAAGGGCATGACACTCAGAAACCTGATCGACCTGTCGGGCACGATGGGTCTGTCGACGCGCGCGCTCCGGGTCGAGCTCGACGATCTCGGCCGCCTGCGGACCCCCTGCATCCTGCATTGGGGCCTCAACCATTTCGTCGTGCTGGCCGAGGTTCGGCGCCGGGACATCGTCATCCACGACCCCGCCCGCGGCCGCCGCAGCTTGAGCCTCGCGGAAGCCTCCCGCGAGTTCACCGGCGTGGCCCTGGAGGTGCAGCCGAACCAGAGCTTCGTGCGAGAGAAGGCGGAGCGCCGGTTCGGCATCCCCGACCTGTTCCGGGGATTGGCCGGCATCCGCGGGGCCATGGCGCAGGTCCTGGCGCTCTCGCTCGGCATCGAACTCGTGTCGATCCTGATGCCGATCGCCTCGCAGATCGTCATCGACGAGGTGATCGTGAACGGCGACCGCGACCTGCTGCTCGTGGTCGGCCTCGGGCTCGCCCTGCTGCTCCTGCTGCAACTGGGCCTCGGCGTCGCCCGCACCTGGGCGATCATGCTGACCGGCTCGAAGCTGAACTATCAATGGTCGAGTTCGCTGTTCGACCACCTCTCGCGCCTGCCGCTCGACTATTTCCAGAAGCGCCATGTCGGCGACGTGATCTCCCGGTTCGGGTCGCTCGCGACCATCCAGAAGGGACTCACCACCGACCTCGTCCAGGCGGCCCTCGACGGGATCATGTCGATCGGCATGCTGATCATGCTGTTCGTCTACGGCGGCTGGCTGGCGCTGGTGGCGCTCGCCTCCACCGCGCTCAACGCCGGGCTTCGGATCATCGCCTACAAGGCCTATCGCGAGGGAACCGAGGAGGCGCTCGTCGCGGAGGCCCGCCAGCAGAGCCACTTCATCGAGACCGTGCGCGGCATGGCGAGCGTCAAGCTCCTGAACCTGCGCGAGCGCCGCCGCGGCGTGTGGATGAACCAGTTCGTCCAGGCGCTCAACGCACGCCTGCGGTTGCAGCGGCTCGACCTCGTGTTCGGACGCGGCAATGAGTTCCTGTTCGGGGCCGACCGCCTCGTCCTGCTCGTGCTGGGAGCCGGCGCCGTCATCGACCAGCGGCTGTCACTCGGCATGCTCGTGGCCTTCCTGGCCTATCGCGACCAGTTCTCGACCCGCATCGGCAACCTGATGCAGGCGGGCTTCCAGCTCAGGATGCTCAACGTCCAGACCGACCGGCTCGCCGATATCGTGATGACCGAGCCGGAGGAGAATGCTGCGCCGCCGCCGCCCGCCGCCACGCCGGACCCGCCGGATTCCGGCGCACGCCCCCTCCCCGCGCCGGCTTCCGGTGCGGGGCACGGCGCGGCCCTGCGGGCGACGGGCCTGTCCCTGCGCTACGGCGCGGACGAGCCCTGGGTGTTCCGCGATCTCGACCTCGCCGTCCCGGCCGGATCGAGCTTGGCCATCACCGGCCCCTCGGGCTGCGGCAAGAGCAGCGTGATGCGGGTGATGATGGGCCTGATCGCGCCGAGCGAGGGTGCGGTGCTGGTCGATGGGCGCGACATCCGCGCCGGGGGCACCGCCGCCTATCGCGGCCGCATCGCCGGGGTGATGCAGGACGATGGCCTGTTCGCGGGCTCGATCGCCGAGAACATCGCCTGCTTCGACGAGCGGCCCGATCCCGGCTGGATCCGCGAATGCGCCGCCCGCGCCGCCATCCTGGAGGATATCGCCCGCACGCCGATGGGCTTCGAGACGCTGGTGGGCGATATGGGCTCGACCCTCTCCGGGGGGCAACGCCAGCGGGTGATCCTGGCGCGCGCCCTCTACCGGCGCCCGGAGATCCTGTTCCTCGACGAGGCGACGAGCGCGCTGGACGAGCCGACCGAGGCGGTCATCGCGGCGGCGCTCCGCGACCTCAGGATGACCCGCATCATCGTCGCCCACCGCCCGGCGACGGTGGCCCATGCCGATCTGCGCTACGACTTTTCTCAGAGCCGGGCGCCGGCGCGGGACGCGGTGACGGCGTGAGGGAAGCCCCCTTGCGCCCTGCCCCGCCCCCGTGCTTCGTCCCCGGCGGCGAAGCGGCCCCAAGGAGCGACATGCGCATGAACTCGGTCAAGGAACGCCTGAAGGCCCTGGGGCTCACCCTGCCGAAGGCGGCGGCTCCGGTCGCGAACTACGTGCCGTTCGTGCGCTCGGGCAACCTCGTGATCATCTCCGGCCAGATCTGCTTCGGGCCCGACGGCAAGCTGTCCGAGGCCCATAAGGGCAAGCTCGGCGCCGAGGTCTCGAACGAGGCCGGGATCGAGGCGGCCAAGCTCTGCGCGCTCAACGTGCTGGCCCAGGTCGAGGCGGCGGTGGGCGATCTCGACCGCGGCGTCGTGCAATGCGTGCGGCTCGGCGGCTTCATCAACGCCGTGCCGAGCTTCGCCGGGCTGGCTCCGATCATGAACGGCGCCTCCGACCTGATGGTCGCGGTGCTCGGCGATAAGGGCCGCCATGCCCGTTCGACCGTCGGCGTCGCCGAACTCCCCCTCGACGCCGCGGTCGAGGTCGAGGCGATGTTCGAGGTCGCGTGAGCCGCGCTCTCAACGCGCCCGGCTGGCTGATCGCCCGGCCGATCGCCCATCGCGGCCTGCACGACCGCGCGGGCGGCGTGCCCGAGAACACCCTGGCCGCCGCCGAGGCCGCGGCGGCCGCGGGCTACGCCATCGAGTGCGACGTGCAGATCAGCGCCGACGGCGAGGCGATGGTGTTCCACGACGCGACGCTGGGGCGCCTCACCGGCACCGAGGGCGCCGTGGACGCGACGAGCGCCGCCGACCTCGCCGCACTGACCGTCGCCGGCACCGCCGAGCGCATCCCGACGCTGACCGCGTTCCTCGCCCGTGTCGGCGGGCGCGTGCCGGTGGTGGTCGAGATCAAGAGCCGCTTCGACGGCGACCGGCGGCTCACCCGCCGCACCGCGGAGGTCGTGTCCGGGTTCACCGCGCCGATCGCGCTGAAATCCTTCGATCCCGGCATCGTCGGGACGCTGGCCGAGATCGCGCCCTCGGTGCCCCGCGGCATCGTCGCCGAGGCGAGCCAGGACGATCCCGAATACGACCGACTGACGGCCGCGCAGCGCATCGCCCTGTCGGGCCTGCTCCATCTCGACGAGAGCCGGCCCGACTTCCTGTCCTGGCGCGTCGGCGACCTGCCGGGGCCGGTGCCCTATCTCTGCCGCCGCCTCGGCCAGATGCCGGTGATGACCTGGACCGTGCGCAACCCCGAGCAGCGGGCGCTCGCCGAGGCCCATGCCGACCAGATGGTGTTCGAGGGCTTTCGGCCCTGACCGCACGGGGCGGAGGATTGAGCGACCCGCCCCGCACTGCTTATGTTAAGCCGGTATGCCGATGCGCCCGGGCGAGGCGGCGGCCCGGAGATGACAGAGAGATGGCGTCGATCGACGAGATTGCGGCCACGCTGCGCACAGTGGCGGCGGCGGGCATGAAGCCCAAGAACCTGCTGGCTGCCGTGCGCGAGCGGCATCCCGAAGCGAGCAAGAAGGAGGTGGTGCGCGCCGCCTTCTACGCGCTGATCGAGAACCAAACGCAAGGACAAGCCCGAGATCAGGACCCTGGCTTGGAGCAGGCGGCCGATCTCCACGCCTTCGCGATCCAGGCGCGCGCCGCCGACGAGGAGCCGCCGGTCAAGCGGAGCCGGCTGCGCAAGAAGAAGGCCCCGGCGCCCAAACCCGCCGCGGAGGCGCCGGTCTTCTGAGGCCGCCTCAGGCGGCCCGCACGGTACCGAGGAAGCGGTGGACCTCGGCGCCGAGATGCTCGGATTGGCGCGACAATTCGGTTGCCGAGGCGAGCACTTGGCTCGCCGCCGCACCGGTCTCCTCCGCCGCGCTCGCCACGCCGGCGATGTTGGCCGTCACCGCGCCCGCGCCGTTCGCCGCCTGGGCGACGTTGCGGACGATCTCCTGCGTCGCCGCGCCCTGCTCCTCCACCGCCGCCGCGATGCCGGTGGCGACGCCGCTGATCTCGCGGATGCGCCCGGCGATGCTGTCGATCGCCGACACCGCCTGATCGGTCGAGGCCTGGATGCGGCCGATCTGGCCGGTGATCTCCTCGGTCGCCCGCGCGGTCTGGTTGGCGAGCTCCTTCACCTCGGCGGCGACCACCGCGAAGCCCCGGCCCGCCTCGCCGGCGCGGGCCGCCTCGATGGTGGCGTTGAGGGCGAGCAGGTTGGTCTGGCCCGCGATGGTCGAGATCATCGCCACCACGTCGCCGATCCGGGCGGCGGCGTCGGAGAGGTCGCGCACGAGGATCGCGGTCTGTCCGGCCTCGCCGACGGCGGCCTGCGCGAGGGCCGCCGAGCCGTCGACCTGTCGTCCGATCTCCTGGACCGAGGCGCCGAGTTCCTCCGCCGCCGCGGCGACGGTGCCGACATTGGAGGCCGCCTCGTCGGCGGCGGTGGCGACCGTGCCGGACTGGGCCGCCGTCTGGGCGGCGGTCGCGGTCATCTGCTCCGCGGTCGCCTGCAACTCCGTGGCGGCCGCCGAGAGACCGCCGATCACGCCGCCGACGGCGCGCTCGAAGGCGTCGGCCATGTCGCGGGCGGCGGCCTTGCGCTGAGCCTCGGCTCCGGCGCGGGCGAGCGCGGTCTCCTCCTCGAGCGTACGGGCACGGATCAGGTTGTCCTTGAACACCTGGACGGCGGCCGACATCGCGCCGATCTCGTCGCGGCGGTCGCGGCCCGGCACGTCGAGGGTGGCGTCGCCCGCGGCGAGCCGGCCCATCGCCGCGGTCATGTTCTCGATCGGACGCGAGATGCCGCGCCAGCCGAACAGGGCGGCCATGAGCGCCGCGAGCAGCGTCACCGCCATGGCGATCCAGGCGGTGGTGGCGGCGGAGGCCGCGCTGCCTACGGCCTGGTCGACGCTGGCCTTGGCGCCGCGCTTGTTGAGGGCGAGGTTCTCCTGCAACGTCCGCGTGGCGTTCTGGGCCAGGGCGAGGGTGTCGGCCCCGGCGAGCAGGGTCAGCGCCTCGGCCCTGCGCCCGGCCTGCATCAGGCCGACGATCTCCTCCAGCCGGGTCGTATAGGTGGCCCAGGTGGCGGAGAACCGCTCGTAGACCGCCCGCTCCTCGGGCGAGGCGATCAGCGGCTCGTAGGCGCGGCGCAGATCGGCGAGCGTCTTCTGGCTCGCCCGGACGCTCTTCTCGTTCTCGGCGAGCAGCTGCGGCGTGTCGGAGGTCGAGACGTAGCGATAGGTCTTCACCCGCTCGTCGCGGGTCGCGGTGCTGATGTCTCCGAGCAGGCCGACCGAGGGCAGCCAGTTGTCGGCGATCTCCCGCACCTCCCGGTCGATCGCCGATAACCGGACGATGCTGAGGCCGCCCTGAACCGCCGCGACGACGGCGAGCAGGCTGAAGGAGCCGGCCAGGGCCGCTTTGAGGGAGACGCGCATGGAGGATCCGGTCGAGTTCAGGAACAATTCCTGGGGCCGGATTAAGGATTTGAAGAGTTAATTTTCCGTCGCGAGAGCGGCGCTCAGCACTATTATTCTAGAATCCGGAGCATCGAAAACGTGTCATTTGATTGCCATTGACCGCGCCGCGGCTCGGATACCCTCTACGAAGGAGGCGTCGCCGCAGCCGCAGCGCTTTCGAGGCTTGCAGAGCAACAGAGACGGAGCCGAGACATGCCCCGTCCGGCGTCCTGCCCCGTCAGTTCTGATCCCCCGGCCGCTTCGCCGGCCCCTCCGGAGTATTCGGCCCCTCGGTCTTCGCCTCGGGCGCGGCCAGGAACTCGGCCAAGTGGCGCTTCCACAGTCCGGCATAGCGCAGCGACTGGTGACCATGGGTCTCGGGCGAGGTCGGCACCAGCACGAAGCGGCTGTCCTTCACCTTGGCCAGGGCCGCGTTCATCACGTCGAGCTGGGGCGGATTGAGCTCGTCGTCGGCGAAGTTCACCGCGAGCACCTTGGCCCTGATCTTGTCGAGTTCCGGGAACGGGTCGTAGTCGAACGAGGAGTCGAACCAGCGGAGCCAGTCGTTGGCGTCGGCCTTGTTGTCGTAGCCCGCGACCATCTTGTCGTAGGCCGCGTCCGCCGCGGCGCGGGTGGGCGCCTGTTTCTGGAGGCCGAGCACGCTCTCGGTCATGATGTTGAAGATCGGCAGGATCCGCTCGAAGCTCTTGGGCTGCGTCGTGTACTCGCCCTCCTTCCAGTCGGGATCCGAGCGGATGCCCTCGATCAGCAGGCGCCGCCACAGGGCATTGCGCCCGCTCACGGGGATCGGCTGGCTGGCCACCGCCATGATCAGGTCCATCGCCTGCGGGTAACGGATGCCCCACATCCAGGCCTGCATCCCGCCCATGGACGTGCCGAGAACGAGGTGCAGCCGCTTCACGCCGAGTTCCTCGACCACGCGGTGCTGGCCCTCGACGACGTCGCCGTAGCCGTAGCGGGGGAACCGGCCCTTGAGCCCGTCCGAGGGCTTCGACGAGCCGCCGCGCCCGAGCCCGTCGGGCAGGATCACGTACCAGCGGCGCGCGTCGAGGGGGGCGCCCTCGCCGAACAGTTCGGGGCCGAGCGTCGGGATCAGGAAGCTCTTCCCGGTGCCGGTGGTGCCGTGGAGGACGAGCACCGCGTTGTCGATCTCGCCGTCGGCGCCGCGATGGGGCGTGCCGAGGGTGGTGTAGTGGAGCTTGGCCTGTTCCAGGCGCTCGCCACCGGTGAGCCGGAAGTCCCTGACGACGACGTCACCCTCCTGCTGGCCTGGATAGGTCTGCGGTGCGGCCGGAGCCGGGTCCGCCATCCCGAAAGTCATCGTCATCGTCAGGAGTGCCGCCGCGATCCGCCCGTGCCTCATGCCTCGTCCTCCACCCAGCCGAAGGAGCGCTCCACCGCCCGGCTCCAGCCGGCGAACAGGGCCGCGCGCCGCTCCGCGTCGAGATGCGGATGCCAGCGCCGGTCAACCGCCCAATTGTCCTTGAGGTCCGAGAGGCTGCCCCAGAAACCGGTGGCGAGCCCGGCGGCGTAGGCGGCGCCCAGGGCCGTGGTCTCCGACACCTTCGGGCGCAGGGTCTCGCGATCGAGGATATCGGCCTGGAACTGCATCAGGAGATCGTTGACGACCATGCCGCCGTCGCAGCGCAACTCGCCGAGCGTGATGCCGGAATCGCGCTCCATCGCCTCCAGCACCTCCCGGGTCTGATAGGCGGTCGCCTCCAGGCAGGCGCGGGCGATGTGACCCTTGTTGGCGTAGCGCGTGAGGCCGATGATGAGCCCGCGGGCGTCGTCGCGCCAATGCGGCGCGTAGAGGCCGGAGAAGGCGGGCACGACGTAGACGCCGCCATTGTCCTCGACGCTGCGGGCGAGCGCCTCGACCTCGCCGGACTCGCGGATGAGCCCCAGATTGTCGCGCAGCCATTGCACCAGCGCGCCGGTGATGGCGATGGAGCCCTCCAGGGCATAGGCCGGGGGTTCGTCGCCGATCCGGTAGGCCAGCGTGGTGACGAGACCCGCCTTCGAGGCGACCGGCTCGGGTCCGGTGTTCATCAGGGCGAAAGCGCCGGTGCCGTAGGTGTTCTTGCCCTCGCCGGCGGCGAAGCAGGTCTGGCCGAACAGGGCCGCCTGCTGGTCGCCGAGGATGCCCGCCACCGGCACCCCGGCGAAGGGGTCGCGGGTCTCGCCCACCACGCCGCTCGACGGGACGATCTTCGGCAGCACCCCGCGGGGAATGCGGAACACGCCGAGCATCCCGTCGTCCCAGTCGAGGGTCGCGAGCGACATGAGTTGGGTGCGGCTGGCATTCGTCACGTCGGTGACGTGCAAGCCCCCCTCCTCGCCGCCGGTGAGGTTCCAGACCAGCCAGGAATCGATCGTGCCGAACAGGGCGCGCCCGTCCTCGGCCTTCTCCCGCGCGCCCTCGACATGATCGAGCAGCCACGCGAGCTTGGAGGCGGAGAAGTAGCTCGCCAGCGGCAGACCGGTGAGATCGCGGAAGCGGTCACGCCCGCCGTCCCGGGCCAGCGCCGCGACGTGGCGGTCGGTGCGGGTGTCCTGCCAGACGAGGGCATTGTGCAGGGGCTCGCCGGTCGCGGCATCCCACAGGAGCGCCGTCTCGCGCTGGTTGGTGATGCCGATGGCGGCGAGATCCGCCGGTTCCAGCCCGGCCCGGACCAGCCCCTCGCGCATCACCGTGCGGGTGTTGCGCCAGATCTCGCGCGCGTCGTGCTCGACCCAGCCGGCGCGAGGAAAGATCTGCTCGTGCTCGCGCTGGGCCTGCCCCAGGATGGCGCCGGAGCGGTCGAACACGATGAAGCGCGTGCTCGTGGTGCCCTGGTCGATCGCCCCGACCGCTTGCGCCACCGCGTTCCCCATGCCGGACCTCCCCGGCCCGGATCGTCCCGCCCGGGCCATGGCGCGATCCTACACGACGATCGCGCCGCCGGAAGGCGGTCCGGCGACCGGCGCGTCGCCGGTCAGCCCGCCGCCCGTTCCAGCAGGGCCGGGGTCTCCTTCGCGCCCATCTGCCGGGCCAGGTCCGCGGCATTCATCCCCGAGGCATCGCGCCGGGCCGGGTCGGCACCGCGGGCGAGCAGCCGCTCGACGATGGCGACGCGGTCGAACATCGCCGCCACCATCAGCGCGGTGCGCGAACCGTCGCCCGCGCCGTCGATCGCCGCCCCGTGATCGAGCAGCAGCTCGACGATGCCCGCCTCGCCCTTGAAGGCGGCCCCCGCCAGCGGGGTCTGGCCGCGATCGTTGGCGAGTTCGGGATCGCCGCCCGCCTCCAGCACCACCCGCGCGGTCTCGGCCTGGCCGTTATAGGCGGCGAGCATCAGGAGGCTGTCGCCCTTGTCGTTGCGCAGGTTGGCCGGCAGCCCCTGCGCGAACAATCCGGCCAGCTCCTCGGCATGCCCCATCCGGGCATATTGGAAGACGCGGCCGGCGAAGGCGATGGTCTCGTCGTCGAGGGTGGGGGACGCGGCGGGGGATTCAGGAGGGGACTCGGCCTGCATCGCGGATCTCGTCGGGGTTTCCTAGGGCGCTCGCGCATCGGTCCGAAAGGTGGGCGCCGGCTCTCGGAGAAAAGCCGATGCGGCCCGATCCTCTCGGGGAATGCCACGGAGGGCGGAGGGCCGTCATGTGGGGCCCCGGCCGGGTTCGTCCAGCCGGCGGGCGGCGCATCCGGATCACCGCGCGGGGCGGAGCGGAGGTTCGGGCGGGCTCAGCGCCGCCGGCCCGAGATCCGCGCCGCGTGTTCGGCATCCTGTGCGGCCCGGGCCTCCTCGATCTTGCGCAGCGTCAGGTAGCGGGTGATGTCGAACTCGACGTCCCGGATCGTCTCCTCGATCAGGTGGCGCTGGAGCACGATGGCGGGATCGTCGGCCGCCAGCCCCTCGCGGTCCTGGAGCCGCTGCACCGCCTGCCGGACCACCGTGTAGACCTGCTCCCGCTCGTCCCGGCTCATCGACGGGCTCACCGCGCGGGCGACGAGGTCCGAGAAGTCCGCCATGGCACGCACTCAAAGCCGGTTGAGGGTCATCGGGTGAAAATCGGAGCCGGGCGGCCCCGGACGGGAATGTGCCCATGGCGGCAGCCCGATCAAGAGGCCCCGCCCGGCATCGCGATGCCGGAGCAGTCCACGACCGGCTCCGCTCGTCAGAGGCGATTGTCGACGACGGCGGCCCGGACCAGGGAGAGCGCGCTCCAGATCATCGTGAACAGGAACAGCGCCACGCCGACGGCGTAGAGGGGGGCCGGATAGGCCGAGTAGGTCGGCAGCAGGGGCTCGATGAAGGTCGAGAGGTAGATCTGCTGCTTCGAGGCCGCGACCCGGGCGCGGTCGAGGAGCATGGTCACCGACGCGTTGAGCTTCTCCGCGATCATCTGCTCGACCATCAGCCCCTCGTATTCGAGGAGAGCCTGGGTCAGATTGCGCGAGGCGTCGGTGACGAGGCCGTCGGTGGTGAGACGGTTCTGCAGTTCCTTCATCTGCCCGTCGATGGCCGCGACGGTGGCGACGAGCACCTGGACGCCGCGGGTCCGCTCGTCGAGCTTGGAATCGCGCATGACGCGCAGGTCGTTCTCGGCCTTGATCTTGTCCTTGCGCAGCATCTCGATCGTCGTGGCCGTCGCCTTCGCGGACAGCACCGGATCGATGATGCCCCAGCGATTGCGGAATTCCTGCAGCGCCATACGGGCGCGCTTGAGCCGCTCGCCCGCCTTGTCGACCTCCTTCTGCGCCTGGACGAGCATGTCCTCCTGGGCGCGGCGGGAGATCGTGTTCACGAGGCTCTCCGACCGGGTGATCACCTCCTTGGAGATCGCCACGGCGTCCTCGGGCGAGAAGGCCCGCACGGTCAGACGGATCACGCCTGAGACGACGTCGATCTGCGGCTGGACGTGGTGGCGCCAATGTTTGACCAGCTTCTCGACCGGCTGGCCCGCATCGTAGCGCGCCCAAAAGTCGATCCCGTCATGCGAGAACATCTTTCCAAGATCGAGCTTGGCATCGACCGCCTCCACGAGGGGGCGGCTCTTGATGTAGTCGCGGAGGATGAAGCTATCCTGGCTGTTATGCTTCTGAATGAGGTCTTGATACATTCCGAGCTGGACGGATCCCATCGGCTCGATGTTGCCGCGCACCGCGAATTGCGACTCGACGATGTATTGCGGCGTGGCCAGGGCGAAGACGTAGAAACTCACCGCCGCCGTCGGCACCAGCACGAAGATGCCGTAGCTGCGCAGGAGCCGCACCAGCAGGCGGGGCTGCGGCCGGTTCTCCTCGCGGGGCTTGAGGCCGGGCAGGCGGGTCCAGTCCAGGGTCCGGCGCAGCTGCGCGGCCAGGGCGCCCCTGCGGCTCGCGGGCACGGGCTCGATCGTCTCGGCGTTGCGCCGCAGATCCGGCACGGAGCGGCGGGCGAGATCCATGAGCGACTGGACGCTCGGGCTCGACCGGACTCTCGTCTCCTGCTTGATCTCGTCCGAACTCATCGAAAGGACATCCTCGCGGGGAAACCGCCGCCGGGGCTCGTGCCGGTTCATGCCGGGCTCATGCCGCACCCGGCCGCGAAGCGCCGGGCGAGCCCTCGCGGCCACGGCTGAGGTCACGGTTTTTTCGGCCCTTTTTAAGGCGCGGCGATCCGCCGGGATTGCCGCGCGGGACCGGACTTGCGATAGGCCGCCCCGCACCGGTTGTGCCCGGGGCATGCCGCGGGCAGCCCGGATCCGGGGGGCGTGCCGGATGCACGGCGATCCGGCACCACGGCCGATGCGGATGACGACTTCGGAGGAGCAGTTGGGACGGCGTCAGGAACCGTGCGGCCCGGCCCGCACGGCCAAGGCCAGCTTCGCGGAAGTGGTTCTGGTCTGCGGCAAGTGCGCCAAACGCCAGGGCGTGGACCGCAAGCGGCTCGGCCGCGCCCTCAAGCGCGTCCTCAAGCGCGCCCCAAGCTCTCACGCCACGGCCGAGATCGACGGCACGCTTCGCAAGGCCGAGACCCGCAAGACGAAAGCCCGCAAGGTGAAGATCGTCGAGACGGGCTGCCTCGGCCCCTGTCCCAAGCGGTTGCTCACCGTGGCGACGGCGGCCTCCCTGGCCCGTGGTCGCGTCGTCCTGCTGGAGCCGGCGCTCAAGGAACTCTCGCCGCAGGCCCTGCGCCTCGACGCCCCCGCCCGCCCGGTTCCGATCGTGCGCGCCGCCGATGGCTGATCCCCGGCCCGGCCCGAAGCTTGCCCCGAAGTCTGGCCCGAACCGGCTCCTGCGCGGCCTCGCCCGCCGCCTGCCGCTCCTCGGGACGCTCGCCGGGCTGGCCCTGGGCACGTGGCTCGTGGTCACCAACGATCTCACGGCGATCGGCGACGCGTTCGGGCGGATCGGCGCGATCGGTCTGATCGGCCTCGTCCTCGTGCGCGCGCTGATCGTCCTCGTCTGCGGACTCGCCTGGGCACGGCTTCTCGCCGGCCTCGCGCCCGCCGGGCCGGGGGGAAAGCCGGTCGAAACCGGCGCCTTCGTGATCCTGCGCTTCGTCCGCGAGGGGGTGAACGTGCTCCTGCCCGTCGCCTCGGTCGGCGGCGAGGTGGTGGGCGGGCGCCTGCTGACCTTCTGGGGGGTCGCCGGCAGCTTCGCCGCGGCCTCGCTGCTCGCCGACATGCTGATCCAGGTGGCCACGCAGGTGGCGTTCACCGTGCTCGGGGCGGGCCTGCTCTGGCGGCTGCCGGGCGAGGCCGCCGCCACTCTGGCCCGCTGGACCGTGGAGGTGGCGGCGGTCGCGGTCGCCGCGGTGGCGGCCTTCTTCGCGCTGCAGCGCCTGGGCTCGACGCGCGGCCTGGAGCGGCGGCTCTCCGGCCTCCTGCGCCGCGTCATCGGCCCGTCCGAGCCCGACGCCGCGGCGCGCACCGGCCCCTCGGTCCGCGATGCCCTCGACGCCGTCTGGGGTCGAGACCGCCGGGGGCCGCTGGCCCAGGCGACGCTGCTTCACGCCGCCGGCTGGCTGCTCGGCGCGGCCGAGATCTGGATCGTCCTCGCCTGCATGGGGATCGAGGCGAGCCTGACCGAGGTGCTGGTGCTGGAATCGCTGTCGCAGGCGATCAAGTCGGCGGCCTTCCCGGTCCCGAGCGGCCTCGGCGTGCAGGAGGGCGGCTTCGTGTTCGTCGGCGCCCTGTTCGGGCTCGATGCCGGAATCGCCATCGCCCTGTCGCTGGCCAAGCGCGTCCCCGACGTGGTCCTCGGCCTGCCCTCGCTCCTCGTCTGGCAGACGCTGGAGGCCCGCCGCGCGCAGGTGCTGGCGCCGCCGGGGTGAGACCCAGGCGAGACTGGTTCGGCATGCGCCAGGAGGCTTCCTTCGGCGAACCAGCATCTGCTTCCGGCGGGAGCGTTCACAGGATCGTATCGATGCCCTTGTGCGCGGCCAAAGACAGGAGCTTGAGCGAGGGGCCGCTCGGGCGGCGCTCGCCGCGCTCCCATTGACTGACGAGGGTGACAGTCACGTTGAGCGCGCGGGCGAAGAGCGCTTGGCTCATCTTCGCCGTCTCGCGCACCTGCCGGATGGCTTCGGGCGAGAGCGGCTCGACCGGGGTGAGACAGGCAAGATCGAAATGGCGCATGGTGGCCTTGTTGATCGCCCCGACTGCGTGGGAGTCGGACGCAGCCTCGTGCAGCGCCTGAAGGGCGTCGCTGCGGGGCGTGGCTCGAGAGCGGGTTGTCATGCGATCTGCCTCCATCCTCGCTCGGCGACCAAGCGGGCGAAATCCGCATCCGTGTGACGGGTCAGGGTCTCGGCGTAATCTTGGTAGGCGGTGCGCTCGTGCACCGTAAGGTTGGCCCGGGCGCTCTTCGGGAAAAGATACAGGAACACGGCGAAGTCGCCGGCCCTGTACGCGAGGATGGATCGAAAGCCGCGGGCGCGTCCCTGTCCCGGACGGGCGATACGCTGCTTGATTAGGAACTTTCCGATCGGACCATCGATCTGACCGCGCTCGGCACGATCGACCGCTTCCATCAGATCAGCTTCGGAAACGCCCTCCTTGTCGACCAATTTCGCGAAAAGCGAAGTCGTAAAAATCTTCATGCCCTGCCCCCAGTCGGCAGATCAAAAAACCATGAAAATCATCTTGTTATAGCCGCTCGATCGATCAGCGGGTGCGGGCGAACCGAACCGTTGCCCCGATGTCTCAGGCCGAAAAAACCAGCACGGCAACACCTCAAGAAGTACAACGCTCTGCGTTACAATTCAAGTTCGCAGCAGCCCGCCCCTATCCCCCCTGCCCCCGCCGCGCCGTCAGCCACGAGGCCGCCAGCACCACCAGGCCCACCAGGGCGATCATCAGCGTCGAGGCGGCGTTGATCTCCGGGTTCACCCCGAGCCTGACCTGGCTGTAGAGGCGCATCGGCAGGGTCGTGGCGCCGGGGCCCGAGACGAAGCTCGCGATCACGAGGTCGTCCAGCGACAGGGTGAAGGCCAGCAGGAACCCGGCCACCACCGAGGGCGCGATCAGCGGCAGGGTGATGCCGAGGAACACCCGCAGCGGCGCCGCGCCGAGATCGGCGGCGGCCTCCTCCAGGGAGCGGTCGAGGCTTTTCAGGCGGGCGCCGACCACTACCGCCACGAAGCCGGTGGCGAAGGTCGCGTGGGCGATCACGATGGTGGCGATGCCGCGATCCAGCCCGATGCCGACGAAGAGCAGCAGCAGCGATAGGCCGGTGATGACCTCGGGCATCACCATGGGGGCGTAGAGCAGGCCGGTATAGGCGCCGCGCCCGAAGAACCGCCCGTGCCGGTCGAGGGCGAGGGCGGCGAGGGTGCCGAGCACGCCCGCGATGGCGGCGGAGAGCAGCGCCACCTTGAGCGAGACGAGGGCGGCGGCGAGCAGCGGCCCGTCGGCGAACAGGATCGCGTACCAGCGGGTCGAGAACCCGCCCCAGACGGTGACGAGCTTCGAATCGTTGAAGGAATAGACGATCAGCACCAGGATCGGCGCGTAGAGGAAGGCGAGCGCCAGGGTCAGGGCGGAGCGGGCGAAGGGGCTCATCGTCCCCTCCCCTCGGCCGCCTCCTCCCGCCGCAGTTCCGCCTCGCGGAACAGCACGACGGGCACCACGATCAGGATCAGCAGCAGCACCGCGACGGCCGAAGCGAGCGGCCAATCGCGGTTGGAGAAGAACTCGCTCCACAGCACCCGTCCGAGCATGAGCGTGTCCGAGCCGCCGAGCAGGTCGGGGATGATGAACTCGCCGACCATCGGGATGAAGCAGAGCAGCGCGCCCGCCGCCAGCCCCGGCAGGGCGAGCGGCAGGGTGACGGTGGCGAAGGCCCGCGCCCGCCCGGCGCCGAGATCCGCCGCGGCCTCGAGGAGCGCCGGATCGAGTCGGCTCATCACCGCGTAGAGTGGCAGGACCATGAAGGGCAGGTAGGCATAGGTCAGACCGATCAGCACGCCGACGGACGAATCGAGCAGCGGCAGGGGCCCCGCGATCAGCCCGAGCTTCAGGAGCGCCCCGTTGAGCAGCCCCTCGGGCTTGAGGATCGCGATCCAGGCGTAGATGCGGATGAGGAAGCTCGTCCAGAACGGCACGATGACGAGCGCCACGAGGATCGGCTGCCAGCGCGCGGAGGCCCGCGCCATGGCGTAGGCGGTCGGCGTGCCGATCAGCGCCAGGATCGTGGTGGCGAGGGCGGCGTAGCCCAGGGAGGAGAGGGCGGCGTCGCGGTAGAGCGCGTCGCCCGCAATCATGTGGTAGTTCTGGAAGTCGAGCGCCTGCAGGAACTCGCTCCAGCCCTCGAGCCCGCCCTGCCAGTCGATCACCGGCAGATAGGGCGGCTGCGCCGTGGCGGGCGAGGAGAAGCTGATCTTCAGCGTCACCACGAAGGGCACGAGGAAGAACAGCACCAGCCACAGCAGCGGCAGCCCGCGCACCAGGCCGCGCCCGAGCCTGCGGGTCAGGCGCCCGCTCATGCCGGCAGGATCCGGGCGGAATCCGGCGGGATGGCGACGGTCACGGCCGCGCCCACGGCCGGCACCGGCCCCGGCGCAGGCAGGGCCGCGGAGGCGCGCAGCACCGAGCCGTCGGCCATGGCGATCCGGGAGCGGATGCGGTCGCCGAGGAAGGTCGCCTCGACGAGCGTGCCGGGCAGCCCCGCGGCGGCCCCGAGGCTCAGCCGCTCGGGCCGCACCGCCACCACCACGGCGGCGCCGGCCGCCCCCTCCCCGCTCGCGCGGATCGGCCCCAAGGCCGTCTCGACGGTGCGGAGGCCGCCGGGCTCGGCGGGCCCGAGGCGGCCCTCGATCAGGTTCACATCCCCCAGGAGGCCGGCGACGAAGCGGCTGGCCGGGCGCTCGTAGAGGTCGCGGGCCGGGCCGATCTGGACGAGGCGCCCGCGCTCCATCACGCCGATCCGGTCGGCCAGCGCCATCGCCTCCTCGGGGTCGTGGGTGACGACGACGAAGCTGGTGCCGAGCCGCCGCTGGATCGCCCGCAGCTCCCCTTGCGTCTCCTCGCGGAGCGTCCGGTCGAGGGCGCCGAGCGGCTCGTCGAGGAGCAGGATCTTGGGCTCGCGGGCGAGGGCGCGGGCGAGGGCCACCCGCTGGCGCTGCCCGCCCGACAGCGTGTCGGGTTTGCGGGCCTCGAAGCCTTCGAGCCGCACGAGCTTCACCAGCCCGGCGACCCGCTCGGCCGCCTCCCGCCGGCTCAGGCCCAAGCCCTTGAGACCGTAGCCGATATTGGCCGCCACGCGCATGTGCGGGAACAGCGCGTAGGACTGGAACATCATGTTGACCGGCCGCCGATGCGGCGGGAGCGCGGTCAGGTCCGCCCCGTCGAGCCGGATCGTGCCGGCATCCGGCGCCTCGAAGCCGGCGACCAGCCGCAGCAGGGTGCTCTTGCCGCAGCCCGAAGGGCCGAGCAGGCAGACGATCTCCCCCTGGGCGAGGTCGAGCGAGACCCCATCGACGGCCGTGTGGGCGGCGAAGCGCTTGGTGATCCGCTCGATGCGGAGCAGCGGGGCGGCGGGAAGGGGCGTGGGCGCGTGCAAGGTGATCGGGTCAGGGGCTCGGGGCGACTCGGTCGCTCAGTATCACGCGTCTTCCCGCAGCGCCTCCTGCACCCGCGCCTCCAGCAGGTCGGGGCGGCGGATGACGAGGGCGCCGCGGGTGCGGTCGATCAGCCCCTCGCCCGCCATCACGGTGAACTCGCGGGTCACCTGCTCGCGGCGGCAGCCGATGCGGGCGGCGAGGACGTGGTGATAGGGCGGCGGCGTCACGACCCGCTCGCCCTCGTGTCCGGCCCGCGGCACCGAGAGGCGCAGTAGCTCCGCGTAGAGGCGGTGGCGCAGGTCGAGCAGGGCATGCTCCATGAGCCGCGTGTTCAGCTCGCGCACGCGCTTGGCGAGCAGCCGGAACAGCCGGTCGGCGATGGGCTCCGAGGCGAACACGATCTGGCGGAACACGGCGGCCGGCACCACGCAGACCTCGCCCCGGGTCAGCGCCGTGACGTTGGCCGAGCGGCCGATCCCGTCGAGGGCGGCGAGTTCGCCGAAGAAGGCCCCCGCCCGCATCTCGCCGAGGATGACCTCCTTGCCCGATTGCGAACGGTTGAGGATGCGCACCTCGCCGGTGGCGAGGAAATACACGTCGGTCGAGATGTCGTCGTAGTCGACGAGCGTCTCGTTCTCGTCGAAGCGCCGCCAGTGGCAGCGCGTCTCGTAGGGGGAAAGATCGACACCCGGTTCCTTGAAGAACGGGATGCTCGCCAAACGGCCTGTCGCCACGCCTCGGAAACCTTCTTCGCGCGGACGGGATCGTGGAGCCGGCGCTCCGGCGGGTCAAGCCGTCGCGCCCGGTCGAGACACCTTCGCCGTGGATGAGTGTCCCGACCGTATTCTCGATGCTGTCGCCACAAGACGCGCCACGCGTATCGGACGACGACATACAACCGAATGACCAGACTCGGAACGAACAAGCAACGACGCTCACGCATTCATGAACTGATCGAGCATGCAACAGGTTTTTTGCCAGCTCTTAAAAAATTTCCGCGTGCTTTCCGGAAATCCTAACCGTATCGTTAATGCATGGAGCCGCTGCGGTCGCGGAGATAGTCGATGATGAGCACGGACCGTGATTTATTTCTTCAAGACGCGTTCGAGGTAGGACTGATTTCGTCGGACGAAATCGCAAGCTCGATTGGTTGTCTCGTGTGGGATTCTTCACCGAACGGCGTCGACGTCGAAGTCGATCCGGGCGCCGTCATCCCCGACACCGTCCATCTCTCGATCGCATCGCTGGCCATCGATCGGCCCTGCGCCGTGGTGGAGCGCGAGGGCTGCCGGCTGCATCTCGCCTATACGCGCTGACGGCCCGGCTGTGAGCGTCCACACGCGCGCCGCCCCCGCACCGCGTTAAGGTCGCCGCCTTCCGAACCGGACGGCCGGCCCCATGGACGACAGCCTTCTTCTCCTTCTCGTCCTGATCGGCCTCGGCCTCGCCGTGTCCGGACCCGCGGGCCTCGTCGCGGCACTGGTGCAGCGCGGTCGCGTCGCCGATCTGGAGCGGCGCCTCGCCCGGCTCGAAGGCGGGGTCGCCCCAGGACCGCGATCGGAAACGATCCCGCCGGAGACGGGGCAGCCGGACGCCGTCCGCGCCGCGGCACCCCGCGCGCAATCGACGCCGCCTCAGCGGAGCCAGGTCCCGAAAATCGCGCCGGAGCGCATACCGGCAACACCGGAGCAAGCCGCCGCGCGACCGGGCGCGCCGCGCCCCTCCCTGGAGGAACGGTTCGGCACCCGCTGGACCGTCTGGATCGGCGGGCTGGCGCTGGCCTTCGGCGGCGCCCTGATGGTGCGCTACTCGGCCGAGCAGGGAGTCTTCGGGCCGGGCATGCGCGTCGCGGGGGCCATCGCGCTCGCGCTCGCGCTGCTCGCCGCGGGCGAAGTCCTGCGGCGGCGCCTGCGCGGGACGATGGCGGGCCCCGATTCGCTTCCCCCGTCGATCCCGACATGGCCCGACGTGCCCGCCGTCGTCACCGCCGCCGGCATCGCGGCCCTGTTCGGGGCGCTCTACGCGGCGCACGCCCTCTACGGCTTCCTCGGGCCGCTCGCGGCCTTCTCCGGGCTCGCGGCGACGGGACTCGCCGCCATGGCCGCGGCCCTCCTGCACGGGCCGGCGCTGGCCGGCCTCGGCCTCGTCGGCGCGATGGCGACGCCGCTCCTGATCGGCGGTGGGTCGGCGAGCCTGTGGCCGCTCGCGCTCTACCTGCCCGTGGTGGCGGGCAGCGCCTACGGCTTCGCGTGGCTCAGGGGCTGGCGGGCGCTGGCCGTGGCCGGCGGCCTCGGTGCGGCGGCCTGGAGCGTGCTGCTGGCTTTCCACGCCGCGGGGGCCGGACCGGCGCAGGCGCATCTCGTGCTGCAGGGCGCGCTCGCGGTCCTCGTCCTCGCCGTTCTGCCGGGCCGGGGCACGGCGGATGCGCAGGCGCGGCCCGACCGCTTCGCCGCGGGGGTGCTCGCCGGCTTCGCTCTCGTCGCCGGGGCGGTGCTCGGCCTGACCGCCGACGCGGGAGCGGGCGCCGGCTGGATCGCGGCGGCCTTCGCCGCATCGGCCCTGCCCGCCGCCGCCGGGTTCCTCGCCGCCCCGGCCGCCCTCGGCCTGCCGGTGGCGGTCGGGGCCCTCGTCGCCACCCTCGCGCTCTGGCCGGAAACGGGCGAACCCGCGCGCGGCCTGCTCGGCCTGTGGCACGGCATCGACGCGCCGGGGACGATGCTGGGCTTCGCCGCCCTCACCGCCGCCACGATCGCCGCCCCCGGAGCCCTGCGGCTCCTCGGGGGCAGCCGCCTGCCCTACGCGACCGCCCTCGCCTATGCCGCGGGCGCGGCGCTCGGTCCGCTGGCGGCCCTGACGCTTGCCTTTCTGCGCCTCTCCGACGGCGCGGTCGCGCCGGGCTTCGCGGCGATCGCGGGCGGCCTCGGCGCCGGCTTCTGCGGGCTGGCCGCCCTCTGCCGCCGGGAGGCCGGACGCAGGCCCTCCCCCGCCCTCACCCTCGGCCTCGGCACCTTCGCGGCGGCCTCGGTGGCGGCCCTGTGCCTCGGGCTCGTCTTCGCCGTCTCCGGCGGATCGCTGACCCCGGCCCTGGCCGCCGCCGCTCTCGCGACGGCGCTGATCGCCCGCCGCCTCGACATCCCGGCCCTGCGCGTCTGCGTGGCCGGGCTCGCCGTCTTGGTGGCGGTGCGCCTCGCCTGGGACCCGCTGCTGACCGGCCCCGGCCTGTCGGCGACGCCGATCCTCAACGGGCTCCTCCTCGCCTACGGCCTGCCCGCGCTCTGCCTGGGCCTTGCCGCCCGCGCGATCCGCCGGGGCGCGGCGGATGGGCCGGAACAGGTCACCCAGGCGGTGAGCCTCGTTCTGGCGGCCCTGCTCGTCTTCCTCGAGATCCGCCACGCGCTCCATGGCGGCGACCTCGCCGCCCCGGATACGAGCCTGCTCGAACAGGGGCTGACCACGCTCTCCGCCCTCGGCTTCTCCCTGGTGATGGGGCACGTCTCGGGCGCGGGCGCCTCGCCGGTCGTCCGGTTCGGGGGAATCGCCTTCGCCGTCCTCGCCCTGGTGCAGGGCGGGCTCGGTCTCGGGCTTGCCGTCAACCCGCTCCTGACCGACGAGCCGGTGGCGGGCGGCCTCCTCGTCAACGACATCCTCCTCGCCTACGGAGCACCGGCCCTGGCCGCCCTCGCCCTGGCCCGGACCGCGCCGGGGCGTCGTCCGCGATGGTTCGTGCGGGCCGCGGGGCTGTTCGGCCTCGCCCTCGCCTGCCTCGGCACGGGGCTGGCCGTGCGCCACGGCTTCCAGGGGGAGCGGATCAGTCTCGATCGCGGGACGAGCCAGGCCGAATGGTACGCCTATTCCGCGGCGGGGCTCACCCTCGGCCTCCTCGCGCTCGCCGTCGGGATCCGGCGGCGCTCGACCCTGCCCCGCCTCGCCTCGGCGGTGCTGATCGGGCTCACGACCCTCAAGGTGTTCCTGTTCGATCTCGCCGGGCTGGAGGGCCTGTTGCGGGCCCTCTCGTTCCTCGGTCTCGGTGCCTGCCTGATCGGCATCGGTCTCGTCTATCAGCGCCTCGTCTTCGCGCGGCCCGCGTCGGCGAGCCCGGCCGGGTGAGACCATCCCATTCCGGGACCGCGATCGAGACGGCGCCTTGAGGGCCGGCTAACCTGAACCGGTCATTCTCTTCCTCGGAGCCGCGTTGCGTATCGGCTCCGTCGTGCGGACACGACACGCCCCGCCGTTCCGAGAGGACGGCGGGGCTGCCCGCCTCCGGCGCGCCGGCTTCCCGACCCATGGCGGATCGGCAGGTCGCTCGGCCCACCCCTGACCCAAGCGGATCGGTTTCATCCCGTCGGCATCGTAGCGAGCGGGCGGGACGCGCCGTCTTGCCTTAAGGTTTCCATCATCTGTCGCCGGAGAAACGATCCGGAAGACGGCGGAACAGGACAGGCGCGATGACGGGTGAGACGGGCAAGCCGGCGGACGAGGACGATCGGGCGGTCGAGCGGCTGACGCTCTACATGCTCAAGGAAACCTACGGCGCGGCGGCCGCGGCGCTGATGCGCATGAACCCGAAGGCGGCGGGGGACCTGTTCCAGGCCTTCGAGCGCCAGATCGCCGAGGCGCTGGAGCGGATGCACATCCACCGCTCCGAGGGGCCGGACTCGACCGCCATCGCCGTGGCGGTCGGCGGCCGCATCGCCGACATCCTCGACCACGCCCATCGCCGCCAATTCGAGGCCCGCACCGCCGCGCCGCCGCCGGCAGAGGATCCGACCCTCAGGGCCGCCCGCGAGGCCGGCATCTCGCAGGACGCCGTCGAGGTCCTGGCCACCCTCCAGCACCGATGGCCGAAGGGTTAAAGCCTCGGCCCGAACGGCGGATGCCGGCTTTCGGCAAAACGCCGATGCGGCAGAAGAATCCGGAGAAGCGTCCCGGCACCCCGCCGAATCGGCGCCCCTTCGGAATCCCGGTCCTATTCCGCCGGCACGGTCCGCGGCGGCGACGGATCGGGCGCATCGAGGAAGGGGCGTTCCGGGTGCATCGTGAAGGCGAGCCCCGCGCCGAGGATCAGCAGGCCGATCGAGCCGGCGAACGGCAGGATCCAGTTGCCGGTCACGTCGACGATGAAGCCGAACGTCAGCGGCGAGACGATCGCGGCGAAGGCCGAGCCGAAATTCATCAACCCGCTCGCGGTGCCGGCATAAAGGGGGGCGATGTCCATCGGCACCGACCAGATCGGCCCGATCACGAGTTCCAGGAAGAAGAAGCCGCCGGAGAGCAGGAGCGCCACCAGGGTGAGTTCCTTGGTGAAGAAGACGCCCGCGAGGCAGGCGGCGGCCCCCAGCATGCCGAAGGCGATCACGTTGCGGCGCGCCTTCTGCAGGTCGCCGGTCCTGCGCAGGATGCGGTCCGAGGCCAGCCCGCCCAGGGTGTCGCCGATCACGCCCGCGAAGAACACGCCCGAGGCGAACAGGGCCGAGTTCTTGATGTCGAGGCCGTAGCCGTCCTTGAAGAACGAGGGCAGCCAGTTGAGGTAGAGCCACAGCGACCAGCCGTAGCAGAAATAGGTCAGCGTGACGGGGGCCATCCGCACCACGAGTCGGCGCCACGGCACCGGAGGCTTGACCGCGGGTGGGGCGGCGCGGTCGCGGATCGCGAGGCGGGCCAGGTCCGCGTCGGTCACGCCCTTATGCGTGCGCGGATCGTCCCGGTAATAGGCGAACCAGACCACGACCCAGACGAAGCTGACGAGGCCCAGGATGACGAAGGCCCCGCGCCAGCCGACGAAGCCCATCAGCACCACCACGAGCGGCGGCGTGATGGCGTTGCCGAAGCGGGCGAAGGAGTGGGTGATGCCCTGCGCGAAGCCGCGCTGATCCTTGGCCACCCAGGACTGCATGGCGCGGGTCGCGGTGGGAAAGGTCGCCCCCTCGCCGAAGCCGAGGGCGAAGCGGGCCAGGAACAGCGAGACCACGCCGCCGACGAAGCCGGTGGAGATGGTGGCCGCCGCCCAGATCAGGCCGCAGAGGAACAGGGTGCGCCGCGCACCCCATTTGTCGGCCATGGCGCCGCCGACGATCTGGAACACCGCGTAGGGGTAGGCGAAGGCCGAGAAGACGAGGCCGAGCTGGGTGTTGGTCAGCCCGAGTTCGCCTTTGATCGCCGGCCCGGCGGTGCCGACATTGACCCGGTCGACATAGGTGATGAAGTACATCAGGCAGAGCAGGAACAGCACCATGCCCGGCGCCGTCACGCGGCGAGGGATCGTGATCATCGGCGGTTTCCTCCGGTTCTTCGGACAACCGCCCCAGGGCCGTATCGGGTGCACGGCTTTCCCGAAGCGCGGGTGATCGGTCAGCCGTCGAGGCCGGCCCCCAGGCTCGCCATCGCGGCGAGCACGCCGCCGGGCCGGTGCGGCACGCGGGACGCGGCGAGCGCCATCTCGACCCCCGACAGGGCCCCCATCAGGGTCAGGTCGTTGGTCTCGCCGAGATGGCCAATGCGGAAGATTTTGTCGGACAGCTTCGACAGGCCGGCGCCGAGCGAGAGGTCGAACCGCTCGAGCGCCACGGCGCGGAAGGCGTCGGCCCCCCGTCCCTCCGGCATCATCACGGCGGTGAGCACCGGCGAGTGCTCGTCCGGATTCTGGCACAGGACCTCCAGACCCCAGGCCTCCACCGCCGCGCGGGTCGCGGCGGCGAGCCGGGCGTGGCGGGCGAAGACGGCGTCGAGCCCCTCCTCCCTCAGCATGGCGATGGCCTCGCGCAGGCCCCAGAGCAGGTTGGTGGCCGGCGTGTAGGGGAAGGTGCCGGAGGCGTTGGCCTTCAGCATCTCCTCCCAGTCCCAGTAGGACCGGGGCATCGTGTTGTGGCGGGCGGCGGCGCGGGCCTTCTCCGAGATCGCCGTGAAGCCGAGGCCCGGCGGCAGCATCAGGCCCTTCTGCGACCCGCTGACGGTGACATCGATGCCCCATTCGTCGTGGCGAACATCGACCGAGGCCAGGGAGGAGATGGTGTCGACGAGGAACAGGGCCGGGTGGCCCGCCGCGTCGATCGCCCGGCGGATCGCGGCGATCCGGCTCGTCACGCCGGTCGAGGTCTCGTTGTGGACGACCATCACGGCCTTGATCGACCGGGCGCGATCCTCGGACAGCCGGGCCTCGACCGCGGCGGGATCGACGCCGCGGCGCCAATCGCCGGGCACGAACTCGACCTCGATGCCGAAGCGGGCCGCCATCTGTCGCCAGAGCGTGGCGAAATGGCCGGTCTCGAACATCAGCACCCGGTCGCCCGGCGAGAGCGTGTTGACGATCGCCGCCTCCCAGGCCCCCGTGCCCGAACCCGGATAGATGATCACCGGACCCTGGGTGCGGAACACCCCGCGGATGCCCTCCAGTACCTCGCGGCCGAGCCGGGCGAATTCGGGCCCGCGATGGTCGATGATCTGCCGGTCCATGGCACGCAACACGCGCTCCGGCACCGGGCTCGGCCCGGGAATATGCAGGAAATGGCGTCCGGTCCGGCCCGTCATGGCGTCTTCTCCCCGGCGCCGGGTTCGTGCTCGGCGCGTCTCCGCGTCAAAATTGCATTCAAAATTGCGGGACACAAGCCGTATCATGAGGGCAATTCTGCCGTCGACCTCGGTCGAGGCCGCTGCTACCAATCGCCGATGTCCGCCATGACCCTCGCACCGATCGATTCGGACGGCACCGACGCCGCCGCCTCTCCGACCCTCGGCCCGCCGCCAAAACCGCAGGAAAGACTGGTGCCCTCCCTGCACGACGAGGTGCTGGCGCGGCTGCGCGACTTCATCGTCGAGGGCAATCTCGCCGCCGGGGCGCGGGTGCCCGAACGGCTGCTCTGCGAGCGCTTCGGCATCTCCCGCACCCCCCTGCGCGAGGCGCTCAAGGTCCTGGCTTCCGAGGGGCTGATCGAACTGCTGCCGAACCGCGGCGCGCGGGTGCGCCGGATCGACGAGCGGGAGCTGGTGGACCTGTTCGACGTGATGGGCGGGCTCGAGGCGCTGGCCGGCCGCCTCGCCTGCGAGCGGGTGACGGCGGAGGACTTCGCCGAGATCGAGCGGCTGCACCACGCGATGTACGGGCATTATCTCCGCCGCGACCTGCACGGCTACTTCGCCTGCAACCAAGCGATCCACGACCGCATCGTCGAGGCCGCCGGCAACGCCGCACTCAGGGCGACCTATGCGGGCTTCGCCGGGCGCCTGCGCCGGGTGCGCTACTCGGCCAATCTCGACGCAGACCGCGACCGCTGGGGCGAGGCGATGCGGGAGCACGAGGAGATCCTCGACGCGCTCCGCCGCCGGGCGGGAGCGGAACTCGCCGACATCCTGTTCCGTCACCTGCGCAACAAGCGCCGGGCCGCCGCCGACCGCGAAGCCCAAATCTCCGAGTAGCCGGCTCAGAACGCCCCGGATTTTGCATGCATTTTAGCGGATCAGAATGCCGCGTTTCTCCGCCAATCTCAGCCTCCTGTTCACCGAACGCCCGCTGGTCGAGCGCTTCGCGGCGGCGCGGGACGCCGGCTTCGACGCCGTCGAGATCCAGTTCCCCTATGCCGAGCCGGCGGAGCGGCTGGGTGAGTGCCTGCGCGAGAGCGGGCTGCCCCTCGTGCTGCACAACCTGCCCACGGGCGACTGGGCGGCCGCGTATCGCGGCTGAGAAAGCGCGGGTCGCCCCCATATCAAAGGGGCGACCCTCGCAGGCGCGTCCTCAGGCATGTCCTGCCGAAGGGGAGCGCCGGGGACTGCGCGGCCGGCCGGAGCTCTCCTTCGAGGCCGAGCCGATTTTGGCCCCTCGGGATGAGGGATCGGCTCGGAAGGTGTCCGTCACAGCACCGGCATCGCGCCGGCCACGGTGATCAGCGCGCCGGAGGTGTAGCTGCTCTCCTCGGCGGCCAGCATCACGTAGGCCGAGGCCAGTTCCGCCGGCTGGCCGGGGCGGTCGAACGGCACTTGGCTGCCGAAGGTCTTCACCGCGTCCTGGCTCATTCCCGAGGGAATGAACGGCGTCCAGATCGGTCCCGGCAGCACGCCGTTCACGCGGATACCCTTCTCGGCGAGCAGCTGGGCGAGGCTGAGCACCATGTTGCTCAGCGCCCCCTTGGTGGCGCTGTAGGCCATCAGCGTCGGCATCGGGTGCTTGGAATTCACCGAGGAGGTGAAGATCACGCTGCCCCCCGGCGGCAGGTGCGCCAGGGCCGCCTTGGTGGCGTAGAAGCTGCCGAACACGTTGGTGCGGAAGTGTTTCTCGAACACCGCGTCGTCCAGCGCGTCGAGGCCCCGGTTCGGCTCCTGGAAGGCGGCGTTGTTCACGAGCACGTCGAGGCGGCCGAACTCCCGGGCCGTGCGGTCCACGATCTCGCGGGCGAAGGCGGCATCCTTGATGTCGCCGGGCAGCAGCAGGGCGCGCTTGCCCGCCTTCTCGATCCATTGGCCGACCGCTTCCGCGTCCGCCTGCTCCTCGGGGAGATAGGCGATGGCCACGTCGGCGCCCTCGCGGGCATAGGCGATGGCGACCGCCCGGCCGATGCCGCTGTCGCCGCCGGTGATGAGCGCCGCCTTGCCGGTCAGCTTGCCCGCGCCCTTGTAGCTCTCCTCGCCGTGATCCGGCTCGGGCTCCATCTTCGGCGTCTTGCCGGGGAAGCTCTGGGGCTGCGCGGGAAAGGGCGGGCGCGGATATTTGGTCAGCGGATCGGTCATCACGGCTCCTGTCGTGGATTGCCGCGACAACCGGGCCCGCCCGTCCCTGTTCCACCCCGCGCCGCTGGGCCGCGGCTTCCGCCGAAGCGGGGCTTCGGGTGTTTGTCCCCGCCTCGGCTTGCCCGACAGGCCGACGACGGCCCCTCGGACCGATGTCTCAGAGCACGATGCGGAAAAGTGGAATCCGGTTTTCCGAAATCATCTTGCGACATGAATAGATAGATCGTGCTGCTGTTTCCCCGAAACAGCAGCACGATCTAGAGCGCCGCGTCGAGCACGCGGGCGACGTGGATCGCCTCGCGCCCGAGGCCGTCATGGATCTGATGGCGGCAGCTCGTGCCGTCGGCGACGACGAGGTCGTCGGGCCCGGCCTTGCGGAGGGCCGGGAACAGCGACAGCTCGGCCATGGCGAAGGACGCGTCGATCGTGTCGGCCCGGTAGCCGAAGGCCCCGGCCATGCCGCAACAGCTCGATTCGATCACCCTGACGTCGAGCCCCGGCACGTGGCGCAACACCGTCTCCACCGCCCCCATCACGCCGAAACTCTTCTGGTGGCAATGGCCGTGCAGATGCGCGACGCGGCCCCCCTGCTCCCGGAGCGGCAAGCGGATCCGGCCCGCCGCGAGATCGGCGGCGAGCAGTTCCTCGAACAAGAGACTGCGCTCCGCCAGCGTCTTCGCCTCGTCCCCCGGCAGGAGCGACAGGAACTCGTCGCGGAAGGTGAGGAGGCAGGAGGGCTCCAGCCCGACCACACGCGCACCGGCGCGCACGAAGGGCAGGAGCGCGTCGAGCGTCCGGCGCGCCTCTTCCCGCGCCCGGTCGGTCTGGCCGGAGGCCAGCCACGTGCGGCCGCAGCAGAGCGGGCGCCGGCCCTTATGGGCCAGCACGCGGTGCAGGCGGTAGCCCGCGGCCGTCAGAACCCGCTCGGCGGCCTCGAGATTCTCGCGCTCGAAGGCGCGGTTGAAGGTGTCGCCGAACAGGACGATGTCGCGGACATCGTCGACCACGTCCTGCGGGTGCGCCGGCTCGCCGGCTTCGCGCCAGGGCCGCCGCCAGGCCGGCAGCGAGCGCCGCGCCGAGAAGCCGAGACGCTCCTCGCCGAACTTCGCCAGGATGGCGGAGCGGTTGCGCAGGTTGAGCAGGGGGCTCAGCGCTGCGGCGATCCCGGCGAAGCGCGGCATCTCGGCTACCAGGCGCTCGCGCAGGGGCAGCCCGTGGCGGGCATGGTAATGGTGCAGGAACTCGATCTTCATCTTGGCCATGTCGACGCCGGTCGGGCATTCCCGGCGGCAGGCCTTGCAGGACACGCACAGATCCATCGTGCGCTTCATCTCCGGCGACAGGAACGCGTCCTTGCCGAGCTGGCCGGAGATGGCGAGGCGCAGGGAATTGGCCCGGCCCCGCGTCAGGTGCTGCTCGTCGCCGGTGGCACGGTAGGAGGGGCACATGGCGCCCCCGGCGAGCTTCCGGCAGGTGCCGTTGTTGTTGCACATCTCGACCGCCGGGCCGAACCCGCCCCAATCCGACCAGTCGAGGGCCGTCCGCGCCGGCTCGGTCACCTCATAACCGGGGGCGAAGCGCATCAGCGTGCGGTCGTCCATCTTCAGCGGGCGGACGATCTTGTTGGGGTTCAGACGGTTGTCGGGATCGAAGGCGTCCTTCACCGTCTCGAAGGCGCGGGTGAGCGTCGGGCCGAACAGCGGCTCGACGAATTCCGAGCGCGAGATGCCGTCGCCGTGCTCGCCCGAATAGGAGCCCTTGTGCCGGCGCACCAGCTCCGCGGTCTCCTCGGCGATGGCGCGCATCGTCGCCACGTCGCCCCCGTCCTTCATGTTGAGGATCGGGCGCACGTGCAGGCAGCCGACGGAGGCATGGGCGTACCACGTGCCCCGCGTGCCGTGCCGGGAAAACACCTCGGTGACGGCATCGGTGTAATCGGCCAGATGCTCGAGGGGGACGGCGCAATCCTCGATGAACGAGACGGGCTTCCGGTCGCCCTTCATCGACATCATGATGTTGAGGCAGGCCTCCCGCACCTCCCAGACCGCCTTCTGGCGGTTGGCCTCGACCACCTCGACCACGGCGTCGGGAAAGCCGTGATCGGCCATGCACTGGTCGAGGCGCCGCAGATCGCGCTGGAGCGCGGCGAGGTCATCGCCCGCGAACTCGGCGAGCAGCAGGCAGTTCGGGGTGCCCTTCGTGATGTCGGCGAGGGTGGTGCGGAACAGCGGGATGTCGGCGCCGAGGACCAGCACGTTGTTGTCGACGAGCTCGACCGCCACCGGATCGAGGCCGACGATCGCCTGCGTCGTCTCCATCGCCGCGCGGAACGAGGGGAAATGGCACACGCCCATGACCCGGTGGGCGGGCAGCCGCGAGAGCTTGAGCGTCACCGCCGTGGTGGCAGCGAGCGTCCCCTCCGATCCGACGAGGAGATGGGCGAGGTTCGGCCGCGGCTCGATCAGGCTGTCGAGGTTGTAGCCGCCGACCCGCCGCTGCACCTTCGGGTAGACCCGTTCGATCTCCCCGCGATGCGCGTCGGCCAGGGCCAGCATGCGCCGGGCGAGATCTTCGGCCCGGGGGCCGCCGGACACCGCGGCGGCCTCGTTGCCGGTGAGCCCGAAGCCGAAGGCGCGCCCGTCGTGGAACAGGGCCTCCAGCCCGAGGACGTTGTCGCTCATCTTGCCGTAGCGCAGGGAGCGGGCGCCGCAGGAATTGTTGCCCGCCATGCCGCCGATGGTGCAGCGGGTCGCGGTCGAGGGCTCGACGGGGAAGAACCAGCCATCGGCCCGCAGGCGCGCGTTCAGCCGTTCCAGCACGTGGCCGGGCTCGACCGTGACGGTGCCGGCCTCCGCATCGTAGGCCAGGACCCGGTTGAAGTGGCGCGAGCAATCGACCACGAGGCCGGAGCCGATCGGCTGGCCGTTCTGCGAGGTGCCGCCGCCGCGCAGGATCACCGGAAGCGCGTGATCGGCCGCGACCTTCAGGGTCGCGGCGATATCGTCGGCGCTTTTCGGGAAGACGACGCCGGCCGGCATGATCTGGTAGATCGAGGCATCGGTCGCGTAGCGCCCGCGGGTGAAGGCGTCGAAGCGGACCTCGCCCTGCAGAACCTCCGCGAGCTTGCGCGGCAGCCCCGCCGCATTGCGGGCCGTCGCCCGCGGACTGGCTGTCGCGCCCAAGTCGAACCTCCCCTCGCCACGCCGGTCCCGACGTTTTTGAATTCATAATTCAGCGAAAGGGGTGGGTCAAACAGCGATCCGCCCCGGGGGGCGCGACAAGAGATGCCGGCTTTCCTCACGAGGACGGAAAGCCGGCATCCTCGGGATGAAGCGGTTGGGCAGAAGGGACGGGATTACCCGATCCGCTGCTCCGGACGTTCGTTCGGGGTGGGGGCGTCGCGCCAGACGGCCCAGTCGGGGCGGCGTGCACGGGGCGGCACGGCGTGGCGTTGCGGTTGGGCCAGCGCCGGCTCGACCGGCAGGAGGATCGGGCGCGTATCGACCTCCGACGCCCTCTCCGGGGCCGGGCGGGCCGCCTCCATGCTGCGCTCCATGAAGCCGCGCATCAGCGGCACGATCTCGGCGCGGAAGCGCGCGCCGTTGAAGATGCCGTAATGCCCCGCTCCCGGCTGGAGGTGATAGGCCTTGGCGCTCTCGGGCAGGTTCACGGCCAGTTCCAGCGCGGCCCTGGTCTGACCGATGCCGGTGATGTCGTCCTTCTCGCCCTCGATCGCCATGAGGTGACAGCGGCGGATGGCCCCGAGATCGACCTTCCGGCCCCGGTGATGGAACACGCCGCGGGGCAGCTCATGATCGATGAAGACCCGGCGGATCGTCTCAAGGTAGAATTCGGCGGTGAGGTCCATCACCGCGAGATACTCGTCGTAGAAGGCGCGGTGCTTGGCCGCCGAATCGCCATCGCCCCGGACGAGATGGTCGAACATCGCGTGATGCGCGTCCGCGTGGCGCTCCAGATTCATGCCCATGAAGCCGGCGAGCTGCAGGAAGCCCGGATAGACCGCGCGCCCCGCCCCCGGATAACCTGGCGGCACGGTGTGGATGCAGTTCTGCTCGAACCAGGGAAACCCCTTCTCGGTGGCCAGCGCATTCACAGCGGTCGGCGCGCGGCGGGTGTCGATCGGACCGCCGATCACGGTGGCCGAGCGGGGCACCAGCGGGTTCCCCTCCGCCTCCATGCGGGCGATGGCGGCCAGGACCGGCACCGAGGGCTGGCACACCGCCGCGACGTGGAGATCCGGCCCCAGCGCCTCGAACAGCTGGATGCAGGTATCGACGTAATCGTCGAGCCCGAAGCGGCCGGCAGCGAGCGGAACCTGCCGGGCATCCGTCCAGTCGGTGATGACGACCTGATGGGTCGGGAGGAAGCCTTCCACCGTGCCGCGCAGCAGCGTGGCGTAATGGCCCGACATCGGCGCCACGATCAGGAGCTTCGGGCGCGCCGCAAGCTCGGGACCGGGTTCGCCGAAGGCGACGGCGCGGCAGAACGGGCTTTCCCAGACGACGCGCTCGGGCACGCCGAGACGGAAGTCCGGCTTGGTGTAGACGCGGGTGGCGCGCTCGAACATCTCGCAGCCGGCGGCGACCGCGCGGCTCTGCGGCGCGTAGGCCAGCGGGTTGAACGGGTTCTCGCAGGCGATGCGGGTGGCTTCGGCGGCCATGCGCAGGGGCGCAAGCCACAGATGTCCAGCCTCGTAGAGAGGATACAGCAAGCGAGCACTCCCCGGAGCAGCTCGCAGACCCAAGCTGTCCTTATCTTCATGATGCTGAGGATTAAACTCGCATCGCCTGCAGAAAGTTTCCTTTGCTCAAGAGACCACTGGGGAAAACCAGAGTTATTGTGCACCGCCGCATCCCCGGCTGGGGCGCGCTTTCCCGTCCGAACCCCTCGTCCGTCATTCCGGGGCGCGGAGCGAAACCGGAACGACGTTGTGAGGAGCGAAGGCCTCAGGCGCTCGCCTGGGTGACGAACTTCGTCACCAGATAGGCCTCGATCGCCTCCGAGCCGCCCTCGCTGCCGTAGCCGGATTCCTTGACGCCGCCGAAGGGCGTCTCGGGCAGCGCGATGCCGTGGTGATTGATCGAGATCATGCCGGATTCGACGCTCGCTCCGACGCGGGTCGCGCGGGTGGCCGAGCGGGTATAGGCGTAGGCGGCGAGGCCGTAGGGCAGGCGGTTGGCTTCCGAGAGCGCCTCGTCATCCGCGGAGAAGCGGCGGATCGCGGCGATGGGGCCGAACGGCTCCTCGTTCATGATCCGCGCATCGAGCGGCACATCGGTGAAGACCGTGGGCTCGAAGAAGTGGCCCCGATTGCCGATGCGCTTGCCGCCGGTCCTGAGCCGGGCGCCCTTGGCCTCGGCATCCGCCACGAAGGCTTCCATCGCCTCGACCCGGCGGCCATGGACCAGCGGGCCCATCCCCGTATCGGGCTCGAGCCCGTCGCCGACCACGAGAGCCTCGGAGGCCGCCACGAAGCCGTCGACGAAGCGGTCGTAGACGGTGTCCTGCACGAGGAAGCGGGTCGGCGCGACGCAGACCTGACCGGCATTGCGGTACTTGTTGGCCGAGAGCACCCGCACGGCGGTGTCGACATCGGCGTCGTCGAAGACGATGGCCGGGGCATGGCCGCCGAGTTCCATCGTCGCCCGCTTCATGTGGCGACCGGCGAGGGCGGCCAGGTCCTTGCCCACTGCGGTCGAGCCGGTGAAGGTGATCTTGCGGATGACCGGGTGCGGGATGAGGCGGCCGGAGATGGCAGCGGGATCGCCGTAGACCAGGGCGAGGGCATCCCCCGGCACGCCCGCATCGAGGAAGGCGCGCACCAGCTCGGCGCAGGAGGCCGGCGTGTCCTCGGGTCCCTTGAGGATCACCGAGCAGCCGGTGCAGAGCGCCGCCGAGATCTTCCGCACCGCCTGGTTGATCGGGAAGTTCCAGGGCGTGAAGGCGGCGACCGGCCCGACCGGCTCGCGCGTCACGAATTGGAGCACGCCCTCCGCGCGCGCCGGGATGACCCGGCCATAGGCGCGCCGGCCTTCCTCCGCGAACCACTCGATGATGTCGGCGGCGACCCCGGTCTCGACCCTAGCCTCCGCCAGCGGCTTGCCCTGCTCGCGGGTCATGGTGCGGGCGATCGGCTCGAGGCGCTCGCGCATCAGGGCGGCGGCCCGGCGCAGGATCTTGGCCCGGTCGAAGGCCGAGATCCGTCGCCACGCGGCGAAGCCCCGCTCGGCCGCCGCGAGCGCCGCGTCGAGATCGTCCTGCGTCGCCACCGCGACCCGGCCGATGGTCTCCCCGGTGGCGGGATTGAAGATCGGCAGGGTGTCGCCGGCCCCGCCGCCGCGCCATTGGCCGGCAATGTGAAGCGAAACGTCGAAATCCATGAGCCGTCTCCTGGGCGGGGAACGGCCCTTATCTAGTCGAGCGGCCGCGGCTTGGGGACCGGGCGGGGCTGAAGGACCTTATCCACCCATCCGCCATTGCGGCGTCGGCTCGGGCGGCGACGGCTCGCCGTGCAGCGCCCTCGCCTGCTTGGCCCGCCGGACCACGTCGTCGAGGAAATCGTCCTCGACCTGGACCGGCCCGCCCTTCAGGCGCTTCATATCGATGAACGGAATGAAGACGGATCGCCCGTCGCCATCCAGAAGCCAGAGCGCCGACGTGTTGAGCGACGGGATTTCGAGGATGCGCGGCTCGTAGATCTCCGCACGCCCGGCGGCCTGCACCTCGCAGAGATGAGCCGCCTCGATCAGGCGTCCGGCGTTCTCGTTCTGCGACAGGCTGGCGAAGCGCAGGGCCTCGTCGGCGGTCTCTCGCAGATCGGCGAAGGCGGCTTGCCCGCGGCTCTCGATCAGGTAGCGCCAGCCGACCTGCTCGGCCTGCACGAGGTCGTCGCGATCGGTGATCTGATCGAGGGCGAGGCGGTAGAGCGGCAGCGGCTCCGACAGGTCGATGCTGGCGCCGCCGAGAAGCGCGTCCGGGTCCGCGGGGCCGCTCAAATCCCGCAGGGCCCGCCCCACCAGACCGGCCCCCCGCTCGGGACCCTTTCTCAGGCTCAGTGCCATGTCACGTGTCCCCTGTCGCTTCCCCCGATATCACGCGCCCAAAGTGTCCGGATCCGGCGTGAAATCCGTGTCGGCTGCGGCCAGAACAGCGCCGCCCAGGGCCGCCGCGGGTACGGTGAGGTAGGTGTGGGTCCAATCTCCCCCCGATTGGTAGGCGATCGGAAAATCATCGAAGGCAACCTGCGATTCAAGGAAAATCGGATCGGAGACATCGATGTACCGGCGGCCTCCGGGCCCGACGAGCCAGCCTTTGATCACGGCGAAATGTCCGCCGCCGCCGTACCAGCCGATCCGGCATCCGACCGGCGAACCATCGGCGACGCGCGCCTGGATTTCCGGGAAACCGAGCGTCCCGGGCCTCATGCTCTCCAGGTTGCCCGTGATGGTCAGGACGCGGTCGAGATACCAGGGCTGGTCGCACTTCGCGGGATCATCGGCACCGTCGGTGCAGCAATCGCTCCGCCCCAGGGCGATGCCCGCCAACTGGCATTGCGTGCGGGTCCGTGTGGCGTCGTAGAAGCGCTCGACGGCCACGCCGACCGCCGACCAGCACCAATTGTCCTGCTGCTGGCGCTCGACCGTGATGGGAATGCGACCCTGGACCGGCGCGGGCGCTCCGCCGAGGGACGCGACGGCGACGCTCGCCTGCACCAGCGGCACCGCCTTGGGGGACAAGAATCCGGGTATCGGCATCGGCAATCCGAAGATGCGCCCCGGCACGAAGCCGAAGCGCCAAAACCGGATTCAACCTAAACGTGTTCCGATGTGTTTCAAGCCGCCGCGCGGCCGGCTTCCGGTCGGCTCACCACCGCGCGGAAACCCCGGCGTGCCCGGAGCGTACCGCCCTTGGGCACCACCTGCCAGCCCTCGCGGCAGCCGTCGATCGGCTCGGACACGACGGTGAGGCCGCGCTCGCTCTCGCGATAGTAGAGGCTCGGCGGGCGCCCGTCGCAGGCCCAGCGGAAGGCGGTGAGGCTGTCGCCGTCCGTGAGCACGGCGGTGAAGCGGAAGGGCTCCGCGATGCGCGCGGCCTGCATCAGGTCGCGCACGGTGGCGCAGGTCGTCTCCATGGCGGCGACCGGGTCGGTCTCCAGCCCATGGGCCAGGGCCAGCAGGAAGATTGCCTCGGAATCGGTCGTGCCGCGGCGGGTGTCGTAAAGGTCATCCGGGATCAGCGCCTCCAGGCGCCGCTTGATCCGGTGATAGCCGCCGATCTGGCCGTTATGCATGAACAGGTGGCGGCCATGGGCGAAGGGATGGCAATTCGCCCGCGTCGTGGCCGTGCCGGTCGCCGCCCGCACATGGGCGAAGAAGGTCTTGGCCCGCACCTGCCGGCACAGGTTGACGAGGTTGTCGTCCGACCAAGCGGGACAGACATCGCGATAGAGACCGGGCTCGGCATGCTCGCCGTACCAGCCGATACCGAAGCCGTCTCCGTTGGTCTCGGTCTTCGCTTCCGACGCGTGGAGCGATTGATGCACCAGCGAGTGCGTCGGGGCGCAGACGAGTTCGTTCAGGAAGACAGGCTCACCGAGATAGGCGAGGAAACGGCACATGGCGGAACGTCGGCCTCCTATGTCTCCTGGTTCGAGCGGTGCAAGACTCGGTCCGAAAGGGCCGCTGCCCGTCACCGGCTTGTTACAATCCGATCCGTTGCGTGAACAGGTCGTTAAGAAACATCATTGCGCCGGCTGAACGTGAAGCGACGCCCGGCCCCTGAACCATTCATTCGCGGGCCTGTTGTCGCAGAGCAACCTTCGGCAGCACTCGTTGCCGTGTGTCGGGTTCAGCCCGCGGGTTCCACCCGTCCGGCGCCGCGTCGTCCCGCGCCGGTCCTTCCTTCGTCGCCAGAGGAGCCATCATGCCCCAAGCCCCGTCCGACTGTCCCGTCGCGCTCGTCGTCGAGAACGACGAGGCCGCCCGCGATCTCGCCGCGGCGCTGATCGAGGAGACCGACCTCGACGTCATCGCCTGTTCGAGTGCGGAGGACGCGCTGGCGGTGCTGGAGCGGGACGACGTCACCGTCGCCATGGTGGTCGCCGATACGCGGCTGTCGGGGAAGATGGACGGGGCGACCCTCGCCCGCACCGTCGAGGATCGGTGGCCGCAGGTGCGGCTCGTGGTGACCTCCGAGGGGACGCCGCGCGCCGACCTGCCGCCCCACGCGGTCTACATGAGCAAACCCTGGCTTCCCCTCGACCTCCTGCGGCAGGCCGAGCGCGCCACCCTCACCGCCCGGGCGGCCTGATCCCGGACACGAAAAAGGCCCCGCTCACGGCGGGGCCTTTTTCGTGTCGGATCCACGAGGAGCCGGGCCCGGAGACCGGGCCGAGGCCGGCCTCAGGAGGCGACGGCGGGCGTCGCGGCGGCGGCCGGCTGCTGCGAGAAGCTCGGGGCGCCGGGGCGACGCGGAGCGCCGGTACGGGGCTTCGGCTTCGGCGCGGCGATCAGGCCCTCGCGGATCGCGGTCTTGCGGGCCTGCTTGCGGGCGCGGCGGACGGCCTCGGCCTTCTCGCGCGCCTTGCGCACGGAGGGCTTCTCGTAGGCCTTGCGCTGCTTCATCTCGCGGAAGATGCCCTCGCGCTGCATCTTCTTCTTGAGGACGCGAAGCGCCTGGTCAACGTTGTTGTCGCGAACGAGTACCTGCAACGGAATCAACCCCTGAGTTCTGCTGTTTCGGACCGCGCCGGCCTCGGATTCCCGGCCGGACCGGGAAAAAGCCGTCAGGCGCCTCGGTCCCCGGTTTCCATTCCGGGGGAGGCGTCGCGACGGCGGCCGAATCGGCGCGAATGAATTGCACCTGGGCGCGCGACTTACACGAAGCCGGCTCCGGTTGGAAGTGTGCGCGGAAGACAAGGCCTTCCGAAAGTTTTTCCCCACACGGATCTCGCCCCTCCGTGACGCGTCCGCCATGGTGCGGAACCGGGGGTCGCGGCGACGGGATTGTCAGCGCCGCTCGCCGCTTCCCCGGCCGTCCTTCGAAGGGGTCCGTCGGCGAGCCCGGAAGGACGGCCGAGGGATGCCCGTTTGCCGGCCCGCCTCAGGCGTGGGAGGCGATGAAGTTGCGCACCAGCGGGTAGGTCTGCCCCTCCCACTTGCGGCCGGAGAACACGCCGTAATGGCCCACCCCCGCCTGGAGGTGATGGCTCTTCATATGCGGCGGCAGGCTCGAGCAGAGGTCGTGGGCCGCCATCGTCTGGCCGACCGCGCAGATGTCGTCGCGCTCGCCCTCGACCGTCATCAAGGCGGTGCGCCGGATCGCGCCCATGTCGATCCGCTCGCCGCGATAGGTCAGCTCGTTGCGCGCGAGCGTATAATCCTGGAACACGGTCTTGACCGTCTCGAGATAGAACTCGGCCGTGAGATCCAGCACGGCGAAATACTCGTCGTAGAAGGTCTCGACGGCGCGGGCCTTCTCCGCATCCCCGTCGACATAGTTCCAGAACAGGTTCGCATGCGCGTCCTGATGGCGCTTGGCGTTCATCGCGACGAAGGCCGACACCTGCATATAGCCGGGATAGACCCGCCGCCCGGCACCCTTGTGCCGCCCCGAGACGGTGGCGATCAGGTTCTGTTCGAACCACTCGATCGGCTTCGAGGTGGCGAGCTGGTTCACCGAGGTCGGGCTGATGCGGCAATCGACCGGCCCGGCCATCAGCGTCATGCTGCGGGGCTGGGCCTGGTTCTTGGTATGCGCCATCACGGCAGCGGCGGCGAGCGCCTGCACCGCGGGCTGGCACACCGCCATGAGATGGGCGCCCTCGCCGATCGCTTCCATGAAGCGCACGACGTGATCGACATAATCGTCGAAGCCGAAGCGACCTTCCGAGACCGGCACGTCGCGGGCATTGTGCCAATCGGTGATGTAGACGTCGTGATCGGGCAACAGCGTGCGCACCGTGCCGCGCAGCAGCGTGGCGAAATGGCCCGACAGGGGGGCGAGCAGCAGAACCTTGGGCTGGGCGGTGTCGATGTCCTTGCGGAAGCGCAGCAGCGTGCCGAACGGCGTGGCCAGCACCGGCTCCTCGACGACCGGCACCTCGCGGTTGCCCACCGTGACGGCGTTGATGCCGTAGGCGGGGCGGGCGAAGGTGAGACCGGCCCGCATCATCATCCGGGCGCCGGCCGACCACCACTTGGCGCTATCGTGCCAGGGCGTGCGCATCCAGGGCGCCGCCACATCGTGGATGAGGCTGCCCCACTGGCGCGTCTGCCGGGCGATGTCCGACTGGACATCGAAGGCTTGATACAGCATCGGGTCAAACTCCCAGCACGAACGTCCCGATGCCCGGCGTCGTCCGGTGCACTTTATCCAGTCCGCGGCCGTCGCCCCCGCGCCGCGATTTCGGGCGGTCCAGGCTAAGCCGTTCGAAGAACCGCGCAACCGACCAAAAGTACACAGATGCAGCCTGTGTCGAGATTGCATCACACTGCGTGCACGGTCGTCCGGAGAACATTCGTTTCCCGTGTCGCGCCATCGGCTTGGCCCGTCTCTCTTCCCGTCTCTCTTCCCGTCGCTCTTGGGGACCGTGCCCCGCCGCGAGGCGCGGGTCCGATACCGCCGGGCCGACGGCGGGCCGGGGATCCGGCACAAGTCTTGGATCGCCGGACCCAAGACCCATGCGGGAGAAAAGGCCATGGCCGAGGCGACGCTCACGATCTCCAGCCGGAACTATTCTTCCTGGTCCCTGCGCGGTTGGCTGCTGTGCCGGATGGCCGGGCTCGACCTCGCCGTGGAACTCCTGCCCGGCAGCGATGCCTCGACCCGAGCGGAGCTGCTCCACCTGTCGCCGTCCTTCCTGGTGCCGCGCCTCGACCATGGCGGCATCGCGGTCTGGGACGCGCTCGCCATCGCCGAATATCTCAACGAGATCCGTCCCGAGGCCGGCCTCCTGCCGGAGACGCCCAGCGAGCGTGCCCGCTGCCGCTCGGTCTCGGCAGAGATGCATGGCGGCTTCATCAACCTGCGCTCGGCGCTGCCGATGAACCTGCGCAGCCTCCACCGCGGCTTCAAGATTTTCAACGGCGCCAAGGGCGACATCGAGCGCATCTGCGTGATCTTCGAGGATTGCCTGTCGCGCTCCGGTGGGCCGTTCCTGTTCGGCGCCCGGCCGACCATGGCGGACGCGATGTACGCCCCCGTCTGCACGCGGTTCCGCACCTACGACGTCGCCCTGCCCTTCACCGCCGCCACCTATCGCGACACGATCCTGGGCTGGGACCTGCTCAACGAATGGGCATCCCTGGCCGAGCATGAGCCGGACGAGATCGAGGAACTCGATATGGAGTTCTGATCCGGCGTCCGCTCGATGCAAGCCGGATCAGCGCGCTCGCGCGGCGCTTGAGCGAAGCCCGCATCCGCCATCCCATAGGGCTCGACCGGATGGGGCCCGAGGGGCGCCCTCAGCCGCCGCGGCTCGATGCGGCGAGCGGCAGTTCGATGCGGGCGCAGAGCCCCCCTCCCTGGCGGTTCTCCAGGGTCAGGCGTCCGCCATGACCCTCGACGATGGCGAGCACGATCGACAGGCCGAGGCCGAAGCCGGTCGCCGCGTTGAGGTTGCGGGCGCGGTCGCCGCGCACGAAGGGCTGGAGCATGGCGTGGCGCTCGGCCTCGGGGATGCCGGGCCCGTCGTCCAGGACCTCCACGGCGACGCCGGGGGGCTCGCTCTGTCTCGCGGGTCCCATGAGGATGCGGGCGCCGCCGCCATATTTCACGGCATTGTCGACGAGGTTGGTGAGCGCCCGCTCCAGGTCGTCGGGGCGGCCGCGCACGAGGACGTGGCGGCTGCGCTCCAGGCTCACCGCCGCGCCGATATCGATGAAGCCGTCGCAGACGGTCTGGACCACGGAGGCGAGGTCGATCAGCAGCGGCTCGCCCTCGCTCGCACTCCCCTGTCCGTCGCGGACGAAGGAGAGGGCGGATTCGACGAGGCCGTTCATCTGATCGAGGTCGCGCAGGGTCATCTCCCGGGCGCGGTCGTCCTCGATGAACTCGGCGCGCAGGCGCAGGCGGGTGATCGGGGTGCGCAGGTCGTGGCTGATCGCCGCCAGCATCTGCGTGCGGTCGTCGAGGAGCCGCAGCACGCGGGCGCGCATCCGGTCGAGGGCGCGCGCGAGCGCCAGCACCTCCTCCGGACCGCGCTTGGGCAGCGGCGGCGGCTCCTCGGCGGTGCCGAAGGCTTCGGCCGCCGCCGCGAGCCCGGCGAGGGGCGCGGTGAGCGCCCGCGTCGCCCAGAACAGCAGCAGGGTGAGGCTGACGCCGAGGAAGACGAGGGTGAAGATGATGGCGCCCTGCCCGAACAGCGGGCGCGGGTGATCGTCGGGGAGCGCCGCCCGCAGCCGGGCGCCCGCGGGCGTGACGAGCCCGAGCGAGAGGAGGCCGGCCTCGTTCCCCGCGGGGGAAAGATCGACGAGGGCGAGATCGCGTCCGAATCCTTCCCGGAGCCGGACGACCAGGGGATGGCGGTCGATCGCCCGCTCGACGGCCTGCTCTTGTCCCTGCCCCTGCTCATGGCCCGGTGCCGGTCCTCGCGCTCCGGCGGGCGCCGCGCCGTCCCAGGGGGCGATGCGCAGGGTCGGCAGGCTGCGCGCCCCCGCGCGCAGCAGGGCGTCGCGCTCGCCGGGCTCGGCGGCGTCGAGGAGGCGCGCCAGGGTCGCGAGCCGGGTCGCGGCCACGCCGGGATGCCCGTCCGCCCGCCAGGGCTCGCGCAGAACCAGCACCGCGACGGTGGCGAGCACGTGGGCCGCCAGCATCGCCGCCACGACGAGGAGCGCGATCTGCCCCGCCGCGCTCCGCGGGCGCGACCAGACCGGCCATCGCCGGGGCGCCGCGGCGGAGGAGGCGGCAGGGGACGCCACGGATGACGGCAGGGCGGTGGTGCGGCCGGTGCTCATGAGCGGGCGATCTCCGGCGCGAACAGGTAGCCGCCCGAGCGGATCGTGCGGATGATCTCGGGATTGCGCGGGTCGGCCTCGATCTTCTGGCGGATGCGCGAGACCAGCACGTCGATGCTGCGCTCGAACGGCCCCGCCGCCCGCCCCTGCGTCAGGTCGAGGAGCTGGTCCCGCGAGAGCACCCGGCCCGGCCGCAGGCAGAGCGCGTGCAGGAGGTCGAACTCCGCCCCCGTCAGCGAGAGACGCGCGCCTTCGGGACTCAGCACCTGCCGCAGGCCGGCATCGAGCGTCCAGCCGGCGAAATGGAAGCGGCGCACCCCTTCGCCGTCCTGCGGCTCGGCGCCCTTGCGCCGCAGGATCGCCCGGATGCGGGCGAGCAGCTCGCGCGGATTGAACGGCTTGCCGAGATAATCGTCGGCGCCGATCTCCAGCCCGACGATGCGGTCGATCTCCTCCGACTTCGCCGTGAGCATCAGGATCGGCACCTGCGAGGAAGCCCTGAGGCGGCGGCACAGGCTCAACCCGTCCTCGCCGGGCAGCATCAGGTCGAGGACGATCAGATCGACGCGGGCATCGGCCAGAACGCGATCCATCTCGCGCCCGTCGCCGGCCACGCTCACCCGGCACTCGTTGGCGCGCAGGTAGCGGGCGACCAGCGCGCTGATCTCGCGATCGTCCTCGACGACGAGGATGTGGGGGGTGGGGGCGTTCGCGCTCATGGCGCGTCCAGTCTTACGCCCGCTCCGGCCCGGCGCGGAAGCGGGTGGACGGCGCGCGATTGTCACCCTCCGTTTCGGCGATGGCGGCCGGACATGTTCGGTAACAGAGTGGCATGGCGGTTCGGGACCGCGCTCGTCCCGGACCGAACGCCCGGAATCGGGCATCCATCGATGGATCGACCGCGCCGAAAACGGTGGCGGTCAGGAATACGCCACGGCCGACATCGTCCCCTGATCGCGACGACCAGCACAGCTCAGCGCCAGATGTATCACTGGAAGATACATATGACTTGAACGATGTATCACCGCGAGATACATTCTGCGCTCCGGAGCGGGTGGGCTCGTGACGATCCAGAGCTTCCATGACAGCTTGACCGAGGCCGTTGCGCAAGGTCGGCGGCCGCGAGGCTTTCCGGCCGACTTGTTCAGGGTGACGCAGCGCAAGCTCGCTGCCCTGAACGCCGCGGAGATACTGGACGATCTCCGCTCGCCGCCGGGCAACCGGCTCCACGCCCTGGAACGCGACCGCCTCGGACAACACGCGATCCGCATCAACGACCAGTTCAGGCTCTGCTTCGTCTGGACCGAGGCCGGGCCGGAGCGCGTCGAGTTCACAGATTACCACTGAGCCGCGACCGGCATGGATGCCCCAGCGATGACCGCCTCCCAGAACCTGACGCTCGCCGCCCTGCGCAGCCTCGACCTCGAACAGGCCGAAGCCGCGCATCCGATCCATCCAGGGGAAATCCTTCGCGAGGAATTTCTCGTTCCACTCAATGTGTCAGCCGGCGCAGTCGCCCGTGCCTGCGGCGTGCCGCGCACCCGCATCGAGCGGATCGCCACCGAGGCCACCGGCATCTCGACGGATACGGCGCTCCGGCTCGGGCGCTATTTCGGCACCACGCCCACCTTCTGGCTCAACCTCCAACGCGCGTTCGAACTCCAGATCCTGGAGCGCGAGATCGGAGCCGAGATCGCCCAGATCGCCCCGCTCACGCGGGACGCGGCCTGACCACGGCAACGCGCTCCGCCACCGGGATCGGCGGCGCGCTTCCTGTTTGGGCGCAAGCGGGCGCCGTCCCGGCATCGACGGCCGCTCGATTGCCCCGCCGCCCGCGGATTCTTATGTCGGAGCATGCCCGCAACCGTGTCGGGCTCGGGAGGAGAACCCATGCAGAGCTCGAACCGCCTCTTCGACGACGTCGCCCGGATCTTCACCGACGCCGCCGGGGCGGCTCAGGGGGTCCGCCGCGAGGCCGAGACCCTGATCAAGGGACAGGCCGAGCGCCTCATCCGCGACATGGATGTCGCCACCCGCGAGGAGGTCGACGTGCTGCGCGACCTCGTCGCCGCCCTGCGCAGCCAGAACGACGCCCTCGCCGCCCGGGTGACCGCCCTGGAGGCGCGCCTCGGCACCGAGGCCGGCACGGCGGGCAACACGGAAGCGGTCTGACGCTTTCACCGGACCGATCGCTGCGGCGGAAGGAAACCGAAGGCGTCGTTCCGGATTCCCCTCCTGCCGCGGCGGCGCGATCCGGCGCCGTCCCGCACGATCGCAAGAGGCCGGATCGTCCGGATTCGAATGATCTTTGCACAGGAAGCAGCGGTGGACAGCCTTTGTTGCCCACTGCTGATGCCGGGACGACGCTTTGAAGCACGCCGGGGCTGCGGGCTATAAACGTCGGGTAGACGATTCGCCCCGTCGGAACAGACCGACCGGACCGCGGGGCCTCGTGAAATCTGATCGAAACCCTCCGCGGGACGGAGATCGACGGAACTCGTCCGGGTTCCGCCACGGCCCTGCTTTGCCCGCCGGCCCGATCGGACCCGTCCGACCGTGCCGACAACTTGGATCGCCATGACCCAGCTCAGCCTCATCGAAGCCAACGACCGGTCCGAGCACCCGATCGACGTCGTCGAGCGCCTTGCCTCCCTGCGCGACTGGATCTTCGATCGCATCGAGACCGACGAGATGTCGGTCTCGGTCTCGGGGCGCTGGGCCGAATACCATGTCGCCTTCACCTGGATCGAGGAGGTCGAAGCCCTCCACGTCGCCGCCGCCTTCGATCTCAAGGTGCCGGAGCGGCGCCGCGCCGAGATGCTGCGCCTCGTCTCGCTGGTGAACGAGCAGCTCTGGATCGGCCATTTCGATCTGTGGTCGTCCGACAGCGTGGTGATGTTCCGCCACTCGCTCCTGCTCAATGACGGGCTCGCCCCGACGCAGGGCCAGTGCGCGGCGCTGATGAAGGCCTCCACCGATGCCTGCGAGCGCTACTTCCAGGCGTTCCAGTTCGTGCTCTGGGCCGGCAAGTCCGCCCGCGAGGCCCTCGACGCCGTGCTGTTCGAGACCGAAGGCGAGGCCTGATCCGGGCTCGAGCCCGGCGCCGACCCGACCCGCGCGCCGGCACCGACCGCACCCCTTGATCGCGGGGCGATCCGGTGGGATCGAGGGCGCATGACGGACATGCCCGCTTCCCCCCTCGCCGCCGCCTCCCTCGCCACCTTGCCCGCCCCCCTGGTCCTCGTCGGCGCCGGCAAGATGGGGGGCGCCCTGCTGCGGGGCTGGCTCGCCGGGAGCCCCGCGGGCGGGCTCGACCCGGCCGCGGCGGTGGTGATCGAGCCGCACCCCTCCCCCGAGATCGCCGACCTCTGCGCCGCGCGCGGCCTCCGGCTCAACCCGGACCGGCCCGAGCCGGCGGGCGTCCTGGTGCTCGGCTTCAAGCCGCAGGGCCTCGACACCGCCGCGCCCTCGCTCGCGCCCTGGATCGGCGAGGGCACGCTCGTGGTCTCGATCCTGGCCGGCAAGACGATATCCGACCTCAAGCGCCGCCTGCCCGGCGCCCGCGCGGTGGTCCGGGCGATGCCGAACCTCCCCGCCAGCATCGGCCGCGGCGCCACCGGCGCGGTGGCCAGCCCCGAGGTCGATGCGGGCCAGCGCGCGGCGGCCGACGCGCTGCTCGCCAGCGCCGGGCTCGTCGCGTGGCTCGACGACGAGAGACTGATCGACGCGCTCACCGCCGTGTCGGGCTCGGGCCCGGCCTACGTCTTCCTCCTGGCCGAGGCGCTGGCGGAGGCCGGCATCGCGGCGGGCCTGCCGCCGGATCTCGCCCAGAGCCTCGCCCGCGCCACGGTGGCGGGCGCGGGCGCGCTGCTCGACGCGGATCCGCGCGCGGCGGCACAGCTGCGCAAGGACGTGACCTCGCCCGGCGGCACCACCGCGGCGGCACTCGCCGTGCTGATGCGCGCGGGCGGCCTGCCCGACACCCTGCGCGACGCCGTCGAGGCCGCGCGGGTCCGGGCGGGCGAATTGTCCGGTTGAGCCGCTCCGGGGTGCAACCCCGCGCGACCGCGCCTACATACCGGCGAAGCGAGCACGGAGCACGGATCATGGACGAGGCCCGGAAGGACGAAGCCCAGAAGGACGGGGTCCAGGAGCTGAAACCGGGCAAGTCCAAGTCCGGCAAGACCGGATCGGACGAGTCCAAGGCGGGTGGAGCCAAGGCAAGCGCGTCCAAGGCGAGCGCATCCGTATCCGGTCCCGAAACCACGGCGAAGAAGCCCGATTCCCGCACGGCCGCCGTCGAGGCCCTGATGCGGCTCGCCGCCGAGCAGCCCTGGAACGACATCGAGATCGGCGACATCGCCCGCGAGGCGGATCTGAGCCTCGCCGAGCTGCGCGAGCTGTTCCCCTCCAAGGGCGCCGTGCTCGGCGGCCTGTCGCGGATCATCGACCGGGCGGTGCTGGACGGCGACACCAGCGACCTCGCCGACGAGCCGGCCCGCGAGCGCCTGTTCGACGTGCTGATGCGCCGCCTCGACGCGATGACGCCCTACAAGGCGGCCCTGCAACGGATCAGCTTCGCGCTGCGCGGCGATCCGCTCTCGATGCTGGCGCTCAACGGCGTGGCGCTCAATTCCCACCGCTACATGCTGGCCGCGGCCGGGATCGACACCGAGGGTCCGCTGGGGCGCCTCAAGATCCAGGGCACCGTCCTGGCCTTCGCCCGCACCGTCGAGGTCTGGCTGGACGACGAGGATCCGGCGCTCGCCCGCACCATGGCCAAGCTCGACCGGGAGATCCGCCGCGGCGAGACCTTCATGGAACGGGCCGAGGATGCCCGCCGCCTCACCGCCCCGCTGCGGGCCATCGGCCGCGCCCTGATGGAACGGCGCCCCCGCCGCGCGCATCGGGAGCGCAGCGCCGACGAGGATCCGGCGGCGGCGATCTGAGTCCCACACGCGGATGTGATGTCCCGGACGGCCTTCCCGCCATAGGTGAATCGGAGGTTCGGCGGCGACGGTCTGTCGCCCCGCGTCCCGGGAGGATGGCCATGGATACCGCCGCCCAACGTGACACCGCCCTTCGCTCCGTCGGCGGCCCCGCCCGCTACGGCCGCATGGCTCAGGCCCTGCACTGGCTCACCGCGCTCCTCGTCGCCGCGGTGCTGCCCTTGGCCTGGATCGCGACGAACCTCGCCAAGGAGGACCCGGCCAAGCCGATCGTCTTCCAATTCCACAAGTCGGTGGGGCTCACGATCCTGGCGCTGGTGGTCCTGCGCATCCTGTGGCGCGCCCTGCATCCGCCGCCGCCCGACACGGTCGAGCCCGCGGGTCTCGCCCTGATCGGCCGGATCAACCACTGGCTGCTCTACGCGGTGTTCCTGCTGATGCCGGTGAGCGGCTACCTGCTCAGCGCCTATAACGGCAACACGACGCAGTTCTTCTATCTCTTCCCGATCCCCGGCTTCGCCAAGGACAAGGCGCTGCAGGAGACCTTCGCCTCGGTGCATCTCGCCGGGCAATACGCGGTCTACGCCCTGGTCGGACTGCATATCGCCGCCACGATCTGGCACGCCGCGATCCGCCGCGACGCCGTGCTCGCGCGGATGCTGCCGGGCCGATCCGGCTGAACGCCCGCGTTCACGCGCTCTCCGCGAGCAGATGGTCCACGAGCTGGCGCGCATGCGCCGGCAAGGCGGAAAACTTGCGGGCGGCCAGGACGAGGTACCGGCAGGCCCAGGGATCGCTCAGCGGCACGATCCGGATCGCCGCCGTCTCCCTGGCGCGGAGCGCCGCGGCCTCGGGGACGATGGCGACGCCGACGCCGCGGGCGACCATCCGGCAGACCGCGTCGAGCCCGCCGAGCCGCACCCGCAGCTTGAAGGGCCGGCCGGCGCGGGCGGCATGGCCGGCGAGATAGGTCTGGAGCGAGCGGCTGTGGCTCAGGCCCACGAAGGGCTCGTCCAGAACCTCCCGCAGGGCGACCGCCGCCCGCTCCGCCAGGGGATGGCCCTCGGCCACCACGAGGACGAGCCGGTCGGGGCGCAGGCGCCGGGTCTCCAGATCGGCGAGTTCGGTGGTGTCGGCCACGACGCCGAGATCGGCCAGCCCACCCGCCACCGCATCGACCGTCTCCCGGCTGGTGCGCTCCTCCAGATCGACATCGACGCTCGGATGGGCGGCGAGGAACCCGGACAGGGCCTCCGGCAGGAAGGCCGCGACGGCGGCGGTGACGGAGAGCAGGCGGACATGGCCGCGCAGGCCGCGGGCATATTGCCCGAGTTCGCCGCGCATCTGCTCCAGTTGCGCCAGCACCGTGCGGGCGTGATGCGCCACCGCGAGCCCCGCCGGCGTCGGGCGCACCCCACGGGGGCGGCGCTCCAGGAGCGGGACGCCGCCGTCGAGCTCCATGCCGCGGATGCGCTCGCTCGCGGACGCGAGGGCGAGGCCGGCGCGCTCCGCGCCGTGGGTGATGCTCTCGGCCTCGACCACGTGGAGGAACAGGCGGAGATCGGTCAGGTCGAAGCGCAAAGGCTTTGGTCCTCCGGTGGGCCATAATCCTCCGGCGGCGGCACGCGGGCAAGAGCCTTCGGCTCAGCCGAAGGCTGGGACGGGCGACTTCCGCATTGTCGCGCGCGTCCGCTCCGCCGAAGCTCGGCCCATGGCACAGCAGGCACCCACCCTCGTCTCGGGACGTCTCCTTCTGGAGGGCGCCACGATCGTCCTCGCGGCGCTCACCGCCCTGTCGGCCTTCGCGATCAAGACCGAGGCCGCGCGGACCTGCGCGGTCCCGCAGGTGGCGGCTCCGGCGCAGTTGGCCACCGCATCCGATCCCGATCCGGAAACCCTGTTCCGCGATGTTCTGATGCTGGGCGACTGAAGTCTGCCCGGATGCGCCGACCGCACGCAGAGTCTCCGGGCTTTCCCCGCCGGCCCGGCGCGCGGTGCCCTCGGGATGGCGCCCCGCGCACCGGCCTCGTCCCCACCGCGCGACCCGCCTGACCGCACGCCCGCCCCTGCACCGGACACTGTATGCCCCTCCCCCTCGACCCTTCGGCGCTCGCCATCGCGGCCTTCGCCTTCCTGCTCGCCGGCTTCGTCAAGGGCGTGGTCGGGCTCGGCCTGCCGCCGGTGGCGGTGGGGCTGCTCAGCCTCGTCATGACGCCCGCGGAGGCGGCGGCGATCCTCGTGGTGCCGGCCTTCGTCACCAATGTGTGGCAGCTCGTGGCGGGGCCGCGCTTCGGGACCCTGGCGCGGCGCCTGTGGCCGCTTCTCGTGGCGAGCACCCTGACGACGCTCGCCGCGGGGGCGCTGCTGCACGGCCGCTACGGGCGCGAGGCCACCATCGCCCTGGGCGTCGCGCTGATGATCTACGCCGCCTACGGCCTCGCGGCCCTGCGGCTCGCCGTGGCGCCGGCGACCGAGCGCTGGCTCGCCCCCCTGATCGGGGCCGCCACCGGCGTGGTGACGGCGGCCACCGGCGTCTCGTCCTTCCCGGCCGCGCCCTATCTCGGCGCGCTCGGGCTGACCAAGGACGACCTGATCCAGGCGCTCGGCCTGTCCTTCACCGTCTCCACCATCGCGCTGGCGATCGCGCTGACGGGCAGCGGCGTCCTCAATCCGACAATCGCGGGCGTCTCGCTCGTCGCCCTCCTCCCGGCCCTGGGCGGGATGTTCATCGGCGGCTGGGTGCGGGGCCGGGTCAGCGATCCGGTGTTCCGAAAGGTCTTCTATGTCGGCCTGCTCGGCCTCGGGGCGCACCTCGCCGCGCGGGCGATCCTCTAGAGCACGATGCGGAAAAGTGGAATCCGGTTTTCCGGAATCATCGTGCGACCACAAACAGATAGAGCGTGCCGCTGTTTCCGTAGAAATGCAGCACGCTCTAGAGGCTCCGGCGGCGTTACGGCTCGACCTTCCTGAGCACCAGCGTCACCCCGATATCGGGGTCGCGGCGCCAGCGCCCGTCGCCGAGGGGGACGAGATTCACCGCGTGGCCGCGGCGGGCCTTGAGCGTCAGGAGACCGGCGGCGTAGCGCCAGGCGACGGGATCGAACACGGTGATCCCGCTGTCGCGGCAGCCGGGCAGGATGCGCAGCGGAGCGTCCTTGGGGGCGTCCTTGACCGTGTCCTTGGCCAGCCCGTCGGGCGGCGACAGCTCCACGCGGCAGACGTCCTTCTGCGTGGCGCGGTCGAGGGCGTAGAGGCCCGGCGCCGGCCCGTCCACCGGGGGCGCCGGAGCGACCGCCGGCTCCGCCGCCGCGGCGGGCGAGGCCGCAGGACTCTCGGCCGCCGGCCGCATGGCGGCGATCTGGAGCGGCACGAGGCTGTAGCGGTCGCCGTTCCCGGCGGTGGCGCCGAGGCTGCGGCCGTCGGGCTCGCGGGCGAAGCTCAGGATCGGCCGCGCATTGCCGTCGATGAGGCGCAAGCCCTCCTGGACGTAGAGCCAGCCGGCGATGCCCGACAGGATCGGCAGCGCCCGGCGGCATCCCGCGGGGAAGCGCACCACCCGGCCGCTCGGGCCGCTCTCGGCGGAGAGCGTCAGCACGCAGCGGCGCGGCCCGCCGGTGATGGCCAGATCCCAGGTGCCGACCGCCCCGGCCAGGGTGTCGGGCAGCGTGACGGCGAAGGGAGCGCCAGGGGCGGCGTCCGGAGGCGCCGCTTCCGGGGGAACGGCGCGGGTCGCATTGCCCCGTCCATCCGAGGGCGGCGCGGCGTCCTGCGCCGAGGCCGCGACGGAGACGAGGGACAGCAGGGCGGCGAGGGCGAGGGCGGTGGAACGCGGCACGGAACGCATCGTCATGGAACCCATCGTCACCGCCCGCCCCGCGCCGGCGTCTCCGGGACCGGGGTCAGGGGCGCCTGCCCGTCGAACCACGCGAACAGGTTGTCGGTCAGAAGCCGGCCCATGGCCGCGCGGGTGTAATGCGAGCCGGAGCCGACATGCGGCAGCAGCACCGTGTTGTCGAGGGCGGCCAGATCCTCCGGAACGTGCGGCTCGTTCGCGAACACGTCGAGACCGGCACCCAGGATCGTGCCGGCCTTGAGCGCGGCGGTCAGCGCCGCCTCGTCGATCAGGCTGCCGCGGGCGATGTTGATCACGATCCCCTCCGGCCCCAGGGCCGCCAGCACCGCCGCATCGACGATGCCCCGGGTGTCCGGCCCGCCGGGGGCGGCTACGATCAGGATGTCGCTGGCGGCGGCCAGCCCGATCAGGCTGTCGTGATAGGCGTAGGGAACGTCGTCCTGCGGCCGCCGCCCGTGATAGGCGACGTGCACGCCGAAGGCTTCGAGCCGCGTGGCGATGGCCCGGCCGATCCGCCCGAGGCCGAGGATGCCGGCCCGGCGCTCGCGCAGGCTCGTGGTGAGCGGGAAGCTCGCCTGCCGCCACTGGCCCGCGCGCAGGTAGCGGTCGGCCTGCGGGATGCGCCGCACCGTGGCGAGCAGGAGGCCGAGCGCGAGGTCGGCCACCTCGTCGGAGAGCACGTCGGGCGTGTGCGTGACGCAGATGCCGCGGCGCGCGGCCTCGCCGACATCGATGGTGTCGTAGCCGACGCCGAAGCTCGACACGATCTCGAGGTTCGGCAGACGGTCGAACAGGGCGCCATCGATCGGGGTCATCGCGCCGACGGCGAGGCCGCGGATGCGGGGGCCGATCTCGGCCAAAGCCGCGTCGCGGTCGGGCGCCGCGTCCAGCCGATGCAGGCGGAAGCGCTGCCCGAGCCGCTCGGCCACGTCCGGCCGGGTCTGGCGGATCAGCAGGATCTCGGGCCTGTCGTCAGATGTCACCCGGGGTGCCTCCCGCCTGTCCGGAGTCGTGCCGGAACCTTGCCGGAACCTTGCCGGAGTAGTCCCGCGCCGGGCGGCGGTCCAGCGCGCGATTCCCCTCCCCCTTGCGGAGAGGCGGCCGCCCTACTCCGCCGCCTGACGCATCGGCTCGGGCGTGGCCCGCGCCTGCTCCAGGGCGGCGCCGAGCGCGTCGCCCAGCGAGGTGACGAGGCGGTCGGCGGCGATCTGTCGCCGCAGGCGCCCGAGGGAGGCCGGGTCGCGCTCGCGCCAGAAGCCGACCAGCACGCTCACCCCCGGCACCGCCTGCCGGGCACGGCGCAGGGTCAGACGGACCTGCGAGAGGGAGATCGGGTCGAGATAGGAGAAGCAGATCATCGCCGGCCGCTCCCCCGGCGGCAGGGCGGCGAGGTCCTGCCGGGACACCACCCGCGCGGTGAGGCCGTGGCGGGTCAGGGTCTGGGCCAGCATGAGCGTGGCGGCCTCGTCGAAGGCGCCCCCGCTCGTCACGCAGAGGACCGGCGCGGCACCGCGCCAGCCGGGCGCCAGATCCTCCGACCGCAGGACGACCGCCGCGTCGCTCCGGTCCGGCCCCACCGCCGCGAGGGCGGCCTCGGCCTCGGCGCTGCCGGGCTTCTGCCGCCGCCGGCCGAGGAGGGCGAGGCCACGGCCCCGCACCTGGCCCAGCGTCTCGACGACGGCGCGCACGTTGGACCCGACCTGCGCCTGCCGGTCCCGGTCGAGGCTGCCGCGGGCGGCGTCCTCCTGCGCCATCCGCAGGGCCGCCAGCGCGACCTCGTCGTAATAGGTCACGAGCGCCCGCTCCTTCAGGAACAGCCGCCCCTGCTCGATCGCCTCGTCCGGATCGCTCGCGAGCATCCGCTGATAGAAGATCTCCTGGGGCCCCAGGGCCGGCCGGTCGCCGAGGATCACGTCGAGGAACCACAAGCGCTCGACATGGCGCCCGAGCACCACGAGGCAGACGGTGAGCGGCGTCGCCAGCAGGAGGCCGATCGGCCCCCACAGGAAGGTCCAGATGGTGGCGGCCAGGATCACGGCCATCGGCGAGATGCCGGTCGAGTGCCCGTAGAGCAGCGGCTCGACCACGTGGCCGGCGATGGGCTCGACGATCACGAACAGGAGCGCGACCTGGATCGCCATCGACCAGCCGGGATCGACCGCGACCGCGATGGCGAAGGGCAGCACCGCGCTGATGACGGCGCCGATATAGGGCACGAAGCGGGAGATCGCGGCGATGACGCCGAACAGGATCGGGCTCGGCACGCCGATGGCCCAGAGCCCGATCCCGATCACCACGCCGAAGGCGAGGTTGAGGATCAGCTGGGCCAGGAAGAGCCGGCTGAGGCGGCCGGTGGCGTCGTCGATGGCCGCGGTGGTGCGGCGCAGATCGCTCGACCCGGCCAGCCGGATCGCGCGGTTCCGCAGATCCTCCCGCTGCAGCAGGATGAAGATCGTGAACAGCAGGATCAGGCCGAGGGTCGCCAGCGGATGCAGCACGCCGCCCGCGACGGAGCCCAGCGTCTTGAGCACGCCCGAGCGCGGCGCGTGGATCTCGACCTGCATCGGCCGCTCGGCGGTGCCGAGCCGGGCGTCCCCGGCGGCCTCGGTGGCGGGGGGCTGCAACTCCTTGCCGAGTTCCTCGGCCATGTCGAAGAAGCCGGAGAAGCTGTCCGACAGCCCGCCCCGCTCGGCGGTGGCGGCGCGCAACGCCGTGATCTTGTCGCGCAGGGTCAGCGAGTAGCGCGGGAGATCGGTGGCGAGCTGGGCCGCCTCGCGGGCGATCAGGCCGCCGACCGCGGCCAGGATGCCGAAGGCCAGCAGCACCACGACCAGCACGGCCGCGACCCGCGGCACCCGCCAGCGCCGCAGCGCCCGCACCGCCGGCAGGAGGACGAAGCTCAGGAGGATGGCGAGCGCCACCGGCACGAGGATGTCGCGGCCGAGATAGAGCGCCCCGGCCAGCGTCACGACGAGGAGCAGCGAGGCGAGCGCCGTCACCACCGGCAGCGCCCGCCGCATCAGGCGCGCCGTGACCGGATCGTCGCTCATCGAACCATCGCCTGTGTGTCGGGAAGGGCAGCGTCGGCCTCCGCTTCTCCCACCCGCCCCCTCATCCTGAGGTGCGAAGCGGAGCGGAGCCTCGAAGGAGGGTTCCAGGGATCGCGCGCATACGGGAGCCCTCCTTCGAGGCCGCTCACGCGGCACCTCAGGATGAGGGGGTGCGGGGGAGAAAGGGTGGTGGAGGCGCCTGCCCCTCCCACGCTCAGGACGCCGCTCCGATCGCGGCGCCGATCTGGGTGAGGAGCTTGGGGAAATCGATCGGCTTGGCGTGATAATCGTCGCAGCCGGCCTGGATCGCCTTGTCGCGGTCCCCCGACATGGCATGCGCCGTCAGCGCGATGATCGGGATCGCGCGGGTGTCGCCGCCGGCCTTGAGGGCGCGGGCGGTCGACCAACCGTCGAGCACCGGCAGGTTCATGTCGAGAAGGATCACATCGGGCTGGGCGGCGCGGGCCTGTTGAACGCCCGCCTCGCCGTCATGCGCCAGCACCACCTCGTAGCCGCGGCGCTTGAGGCGCCGGGACAGGAAGTCCCAGATCTCCTCGTGGTCCTCGACCAGCAGAATCTTGCCCGACACGCCCGCCCATCCCCTCTCGCGCCGATGCGGCGCGTCGCACTAACGCGCGGAACGCCCGCCGGTCGCACAATCGCCGCGGTGCAAGCATCTCGCCATCGAGGGCGGCCTGCCTGTATCGATCGTGCGGGCGGCCGGCGGACGGCGCGAGGGTGGGATATGGTGCGGGACGCGGGCGTGCAACATGGTGGGGCGGAGGACGATCCGCGCGTCGCCGCCCTTCTCGCGCAGGTCGGTGCCGGCGCCGCACCGCTCGACGGCGCGGGCCGGGCCGGACTCGCCGGGCTGGCTCTGGGGCGTGCCGCGCTGGAATCCCGGATCGACCCCCTCGCGCCGCCCCGGTGGTGGGCCGCGGGCTCCGGCGGGCTCGATCTCGGCGGCGCCGACCTCGCGGAGGCCAAGCTGGAGGAGACGGACCTGTCGGGGGCCAATCTCCGGCGGGCGCGGCTCGGCGGGGTCCTCGCCCGATCGGCGGGTTTCGAGGGCGCCTGCCTGGAGGAGGCGGACTTTTCCGAGGCCGACCTCTCCGGGGCGCGCTTCCGCGGCGTCGCGGGCGGGCAGGCCGATTTCGGCGCGGCGATGCTGGAGGATGCCGATTTCTCCGAGGCCGTGATGCGCTTCGCCTCCTTCCGGAAGGCGCTCCTCGACGGCGCCCGCTTCCCCGGAGCCGACCTGTGGGGCACCGACTTCACCGGGGCGGATGCCGACGATTCCGTGTTCCGCGCCGCCCGCCTCGACGAGGCGAACCTGTCCGATTGCAACCTGACGGGGGCGGATTTCGAGGGCGCCAGCCTGAAGAAGGCGCGCCTCGTCGGCTCCCGCCTGCGCGGCGCCAACCTCGCCGGCTGCCGCCTCGACGGGGCGGATCTCTCGGACGCCGATTTCTCCCGCACCAGCCTCGTGCGGCTCGACCTGACCGGCTGCCGGCTGCAGCATGCCCGCTTCGCGGGCGCGTGGCTGGAAGGCGTGCGCTTCTCCCACGAGCAACTCGGCGGCGCTGTCGGCGAGGAGGCGGCGGGCGAGTACGAGGCGGCGCAGGCGAGCTATCTCGCCCTCGAACGCAACCTCCAGAGCATCGGCAACCATGTCGGGGCCAGCTGGGCCTATAAGCGCGGACGCCGGATGGGCCGGCGCCACGCGGGCGTCCAGGCGCGCCAGGCCCTGTCCGCCCGCGATCCGCGCGGCGTGATCGCGCACGGCTATCGCTGGATCGCCGACCGCTTCGTCGAGTGGCTGTGCGATTACGGCGAGAGTCTCTCGCGGATCGCCCGCGCCTTCCTCATCGGCATCATCCTGTTCGCGGGCGCCTACGGGGCGACCGGCGGCCTGTCGCGGGAGGGCAGCGGCGTGCCGACCTACAACCCCCTCGACCTCGTGAGCTACAGCGCCCTCAATATGTTGACCGCCAATCCGCCGGAAATCGGGGTAAAGCCCGAGGGCCGGATCACCAACCTGCTCGTCGGCGCGCAGGGCGCCGTTGGCATCGTGCTGATGGGCCTGTTCGGCTTCGTGCTCGGCAACCGGCTGCGGCGCTAGAGCATCGGCCCGAAAGGCGGGGACCGGCTTTCGGAGCAAGCCGATGCGGCACAGGAGCCGAGGGCATCGGCCCGAAAGGCGGGGACCGGCTTTCGGACCGAGCCGATGCGGGGCGGGAACCGGGGGCGGACGATGGAGAACGACACCGTGGGAGCGACACCGTGACGGCACGCGACGACCACCCGCTTCCTTCACCGGTCCCTTCGCCGGTTTCTTCCCCAGTCCCGCCGAGGGAGACCGATTTCCGCAACCTTGCCGATGCGCTGCCCCAGCTCGCCTGGATCGCCGACGGCACGGGCAACCTGTTCTGGTACAATCGCCGCTGGTACGACTACACCGGCACAACGCCGGCCGAGATGGCCGATCACGGCTGGCGCCGGCTGCATCACCCGGACCATCTGGACCGTGCCGCCGCCCGCTTCTCCGCCTGCATCGCGGCCGGCGAATCCTGGCAGGACACGTTCCCCTTGCGCGGGCGCGACGGGCAGTACCGCTGGTTCCTGTCGCTCGCCGAGCCGGTGCGGGGCCCCGACGGCACGGTCGAGCGCTGGTACGGGACCAACACGGACATCACCGAGACGCGTCAGGCGCAGGACGCCCTGCGCCTCTCGGAGCAGCGCTTCCGCGCCCTGATCGATGCGTCCGCGGCGGTGATCTGGAACACCACCGCCGCGGGCGAGCTGATGCCGCCGCAGCCGCGCTGGGCCGCCTATACGGGCCAGAGCGAGGAAGCCTATCAGGGCTGGGGCTGGGTCGATGCGGTCCATCCCGACGACCGCGCCAGGGCCGCGGAAGTGTGGGCCGAATGCGTCGAGGCGGTGCGCCCCTACGCGATCGAGTACCGGCTGCGCCGCCACGACGGGGAATGGCGCGACACCGAGGTGCGCGGCGTGCCGGTGCTGGCCGAGAACGGCACGATCCGCGAATGGGTCGGGCTCAACATCGACGTCACCGTGCGGAAGGAGGCCGAGGCCGAGGCGGAGCGCGCCCGGGCGGCGGCGGAGGCCGCCAACCTCGCCAAGAGCCAGTTCCTGGCCAACATGAGCCACGAGCTGCGCACGCCGCTCTCGGCGGTGATCGGCTATTCCGAGATGCTCGGCGAGGAATTGGAGGATCTGGGCCAGGCGGAACTGCTGCCGGACCTGCGCAAGATCGAGTCCTCGGCCCGCCACCTGCTCGGACTCATCAACGACGTGCTCGACATCTCGAAGATCGAGGCCGGGCGCATGACGCTCTCCGCCGAGTCCTTCGACGTCGCCACCCTGATCGACGACGTCTCCGCCGCCACGCAGAGCCTGATCGCGAAGAAGCGCAACCGCTTCCATCTCGATCTCGGAGACGAGTCCGGCGACGGCCTCGGCACGATGCATCAGGACCAGCTGAAGCTCCGGCAATCGCTGATCAACCTGATCGGCAACGCCGCCAAGTTCTCGGAGGACGGCGACATCACGCTCACCGTGCGCCGGGTCGCGGAGGACGGCACCGACTGGATGAGCTTTTCCGTCTCGGATACCGGCATCGGCCTCACGGACGAGCAGATGGGCCGGCTGTTCGAGCGGTTCAGCCAAGCCGACGAATCGACCACGCGCCAGTTCGGCGGGACCGGGCTGGGGCTGGCCATCACCCGTGCCTTCTGCGAGCGCATGGGCGGGGGCATCGGCGTGACGAGCCGCTTCGGCGAGGGCGCGACCTTCACGATCCGCCTGCCCGCCGAGTTGGCGGTGCGCGAGGAGGAGGAGGCGGCCGAGACCGTGGCCGCCCGCGTCCACGAGATCACCGCGGGCGAGGCCCATCTGCACGACGTGGTGCTCCTCGTCGACGACGACCCTGCCGCCCGCGACCTGCTCCAGCGCTTCCTCGAGCGCGAGGGGTTCCGCGTGCGCACCGCCAATGACGGGCGGGCCGGCCTCACCCTGGCGCGCGCCTTGAAGCCGCGGGCGATCCTGCTCGACATCGAGATGCCGCGCATGGACGGCTGGGCGGTGCTGCACGCGATCCGCACCGATCCGGACATCGCCGAGACCCCGGTCATCATCACGAGCGTCGTCAACGAGTTCAGCCTCGCCCACGTGCTCGGCGCCACCGACTATCTCGTCAAGCCGGTCGATTGGAGCGCCCTGAAGGAGGCGATGGAGCGCTACCGGCCGGCCGAGCAGGAGGGCAGCGTGCTCATCGTCGACGACGACGAGGATGCCCGCGAGCGGGTGCGCCGCACCCTCCAGCGCGACGGCTGGCAGGTGCGCGAGGCGGGCAACGGCGCCGAGGCGCTGGAGAGCCTCGATGCGGCGAGGCCGAGCCTCATCCTACTCGACCTGATGATGCCGGTGATGGACGGTTTCGCCTTCCTCCGGGCCCTGCGCGGGCGGCCGGACGGCAACGTGCCGGTGGTGGTGCTGACCGCCAAGGAGATCACGCCGTCCGAGAAGGAGAGCCTCGGCGCCCAGGCCGACCGGCTGATCATCAAGGGCTCGATGAGCCTGGCCGAGATCGGCCGGCAGCTGCGCGACCTCTACGCCCGCCACGACCGGACGCCCCTGCCCGGGGAGATCCAGGGCCTGATCGAGCGTCTCCCCTCATAGGGAACCGTCCCGGATTCCGGATCCGGGATGATTCTCTAAAATCCTGTACTGCAACATCTTTTCCGAAAGGCGGGCCCCCACCTTTCGGGCGGATGCTCTGGGGCGGCCTTCGGCACGGCGCCTTGGGGGCCGCGCGGATCAGATCGCGAGGGCGCGCTTGCGTGCCTGCTTCACGAGCGTCAGGGTCTCGCGGAACTGCCGGCGGTCCTGCTCGGCCCCCGCCCCGTTGACGATCCGCACGTTGCGATACCCGGCTTCGGCCCAATCGTCGGCGAGGCACATCGCGCTCGCCGCCTGATGCCGGGTCTGGCGAAGCAGCTCCGCCCCCGTCTCGGCCAGGATGATGAATGGCTGCGCGCAGTAAGACATCGGACGCCTCCTCGATTGCTAGAGCATCGGCCCAAAAGTGGGTGCCGGCTTTCGGAGGACAGCCGATGCGGCACAGAAACCGAGAGAAACGTCGCGACACCGCGACGTTTCTCTCAGCCAACGCGCCCACGAGATCATTCGCCCCGCGCCCCAAGAATTAAATCATCCATCGACAGAGAACATCCGCCTGCAGCACGCTTCGTGCCAAATATTGGCCGATTTCCGCAGGACGAAACGCGCCCATGCACGGAGCGAGGCTGTGCCTCGGTCCGTCAAAACCGATGATCGCGGCATGAAAAACCCCTCGCCCCGGATCGCGTCCGGAACGAGGGGTCTTGGGTCACGGTCGGGGGCCCGTCGCCGCGAAGTCGAGGTTCGGGACGACGAGCCGGGAGTGAAGCGGAACTAGTCCTCGTCGTCCTCGTCGATGCGGCTCATGCCCTTGAGCTTGGCGAAGACCGCGTCGGCGTTGAGATCCTCGTCCTCCGCATCCGCCTCGGCGGCCGGGGCGGTGGAGACCTCGGTCGGCAGGAGCTTGGCGCCGCCATCGGCCTGGACCACGGCAGGGCGGTCCTTGGCGGCGCGCTGCACCTCGAAATCGAGATCGATCTGCGAGCACAGGCCCAGCGTCACCGGATCGAGCGGCGAGAGCTGGCTGGAGTTCCAGTGGGTGCGCTCGCGGATCTGCTGGATCGTCGACTTGGTGGTGCCGACGAGGCGGATGATCTGCGCGTCCTTCAATTCGGGATGGTTGCGGATCAGCCAGAGGATCGCGTTCGGCCGGTCCTGGCGGCGCGACAGCGGGGTGTAGCGCGGCCCCTTGGTGGTGCGCTTGACCTCCGGCAGCTTCACCTTCGAGACGGCGACCTTGAGCCGGTAATGGGGGGCCTTCTGCGCCTTCTCGATCTCGTCGCGGGTGAGCTGGCCGGTGGTGATCGGGTCGAGACCCTTGATGCCGGCGGCGACCTCGCCGTCGGCGATGCCCTTCACCTCGAGCGGGTGCAGCTTGCAGAAATCGGCGATCTGCTCGAAGGCCAGCGAGGTGTTCTCGACGAGCCACACGGCGGTCGCCTTGGGCATCAGCGGACCTTGGGACATCGGGCAAACTCCAGACGAATCGCGTGTCGTTCGGGACGTCGCGCCACGGGTCGGGCTCGGCGGAAACGGGCTTCCCGCGACCTCCGGCTTCGAGCCCGGAGGATCCCATGTCGCGATGAATGAGGGGATGGGGGCTTATACAGGCGGAGAGGCCCCCGGCGCAATTGTATTGATGTCCTCTCGATTGCCTCAGGCGCCGGCGGCCGCGTGCGCGGCCTTAGGCTGCAAGCCGAGGCCCGCTGCGGGCGGCGCCGTTCGCGCCGAGCCATCCCGATGCCCTTGCCTGCGCGCCTCAACCACGGGTGACCGCGGCGTGTTGCGGGGTCTCAAAAAACCCTTCCGCCATCCGTCCCTCCAGGGCGGGCCGCAGCGGCGCGATCTCGGCGGCGGCGTGCTCCAGGAAGGCGCGGACCCGCACCGAGCGGCGCAGGTCGGGATGGGTCAGGAGCCAGAGTTCGGCCGCCAGGTCGGGCTCCGGGCCGGACAGGCGGCGCAGAGCCGGATGCGGATCGGCGACGTAGCAGGGCAGCGCGCCGATGCCGATGCCCGCCGCCACCGCCTCGCACAGGCCCTGGACGGTGTTGATCCGCAGCGCGACCCGCTCGGGCGGGGCGCGTTCGGCGACGAAGCGGGCGAACAGCCCCCCGGCCACGCCCTCGTCCGGACTGACCCAGGGCGGGTCCGCGGCAAAATCGCCCTCGACGGGACCGTAGACCGCCCAGGCCACGCCCGAGAGGCGCCGCCCGACGAGGTTGGCCGGCGGCTCGCGGGTGGCGCGCAACGCCACGTCCGCATCGCGCCGCGACAGGTTCAGCGCCTCCTCCGACACGACGAGGTCGAGCCGCACCCGCGGATAGCGTGCCCGGAAACGGGCCAGCATCGGCATCATGAGGTCGATGGCGAGGCCCGCGGGCGCCGTTACCCGCAGGATCCCCGAGGGCACCGAGGCGCGGTCGGCGACCTCCCGATCGAAGCGGGCGGCCTCCTCCTCCATCCGGGCGGCGGCGGCCACCATCGCCTCGCCCGCGGGCGTCGGCACGTAGCCGGAGCGATGACGCTCGAACAACCGCGCCCCGAGTTCCGCCTCGAGCGCCGCCAGCCGCCGGAAGGCGGTCGACGGATTGATCCCGAGCTGGCCCGCCGCGGGCGCCAGGGCGCCGCATTCGGCGATGGCCCGTACGAGGCGGAACTCGTCCCACGCGACCGTCATCGCCCGCCCCTCCCGGCATCACGCTCTTGCATCCGTGCAAGGATCATCTTGCAGACGAGGGCATTTCTGCAAGCGGGGCGAGCCCCCATACTCCGTTCGCATTCGACGGGGCCGCGGGTCTGCGGCCGGACACGAGGAGTTGCGCGCGATGGCGAAGGTACTGGTTCTCTACTACTCTTCCTGGGGCCATGTGGAGCGGATGGCGGAAGCCGTCGCCGAGGGCGCCCGCGAGGCCGGGGCCGAGGTCGCGGTCAAGCGCGTGCCGGAGCTGGTGCCCGAGGAGGTCGCCAAGCAGTTCCACTACAAGCTCGATCAGGCGGCGCCGATCGCCACCGTCGAGGAACTGGCCGATTACGACGCGATCATCTTCGGCACGCCGACCCGCTACGGCAACATGGCCGCGCAGATGAAGCAGTTCATCGACCAGACCGGCGGCCTCTGGGCCAAGGGGGCGCTGGTCGGCAAGGTCGGCTCGGCCTTCACCTCCACCGCCTCGCAGCATGGCGGCCAGGAAACCACGCTGACGAGCTTCCACACGGTGCTGTTCCACCACGGCATGGTGGTGGTGGGCCTGCCCTACAGCTTCGGCGGCCAGAACGGCGTCGAGCAGGTGAAGGGCGGCTCGCCCTACGGCGCCACCACCATCGCCGACGGCGACGGCTCGCGCCAGCCGAGCGCGGTCGAACTCGACGGCGCCCGCTTCCAGGGCCGCCACGTGGCCGGCATCGCCGCCAAGCTCGCGGGCTGATTCTCTCGGAAGGGCGGGACGAAACATTCCGCCCCTCCCCTCATCCTGAGATGGCGGCGCTGAGGGTTGCCCTCGGAGGAGGGCGCAGGAGGGAACAAACTCTTCTCTTGCTCTCACAACGGCTTGCGCTGCGGACAAGAAAAAAGGCTCGGATTACTCCGAGCCTTGAAGGGAAAAGGCCATTGGGGGCTGAACTGGCCTTCGTGACCGGACAATGCCCCGGCGGCCGATGGGTTCCGAAAAATCTGCGAAAAAGATTCAGCGCGGCGCGGCGGCCCGGCGCAGCCGGTCGTTGATCGCCTCGCCGAGCCCGGCCTCCGGCACCGGTGCCACCGCGATGACGGAGGCGCCCGAAGCGTCGAGGCGGCGCAGGGCCGAGAACAGCCGGGCGGCGGCCTCCTCCGCGATGCCCGCCTCGCTCAGGTTCTCGGCGGCGCAGGCCTCGGCCAGCCCTTCGGGCCGGAACGCACCGAACAGCAGCACCGCCTCGCCGGGGGCGATCCGCGTCGCGTCGAGCCGCACCCCGGCCCGCGGCGCGTAATGGGAGGCGAGCAGGCCCGGTCCGACCGGTCGCGCGCCGACCTCCCCGCCGGTCTCGGGTGAAAAACCCAGGACGGCGGCGAGGGCCTCGCGGGTCACCCCCCCCGGCCGCAGCAGCCGGGGCGGCCCGCCGAGGCAGGCGACCACGCTCGATTCGACCCCGACCGGGCAATCGCCTCCGTCGAGAATGGCGGCGATGCGTCCGTCGAGATCGGCCAGCACATGCGCGGCGCGGGTCGGGCTGACCCGGCCCGAGCGGTTGGCCGAGGGCGCCGCCACCGGCCGCCCGACCCGCGCCAGGAGGTCGCGGGCGAGCGCATGGCCCGGCACCCGCAGGGCGACGCTGTCGAGACCGGCCCGGGCGAGATCGCAGACCGTGCCGCCGGGCGCCACCGGCACCACCAGCGTCAGCGGCCCCGGCCAGAAGTGTTCCGCGAGTTTTTGGGCGTGCGCGTCGAAGACGCCCTGAGCCATCGCGGCCGCGCGCGTCGGCAGATGCGCGATCAGCGGGTTGAAGCTCGGCCGCTCCTTGGCGGCATAGATGCCCGCCACCGCCGCCGGATCGGTGGCGTCGGCGCCGAGGCCGTAGACCGTCTCGGTCGGCAGCGCGACGAGCCGCCCGGCCGCGATGAGGGCGGCGGCCTGTTCGAGGCCGGCGGCATCCGCGGACAGGCGCCTCGTGGGCGGCGGGGCTGTTGACGGGAATCCGTCCATGTCGGAGGGGATGGGATCGCTCGTATCGGGGAACAGGCGCCCTAGCCTTCCCCGGTGCGGGCCGTCAAACGGCACGCGCGTCAGCAGCGCCAGGGACAGGCTCGCCCCATGACCTATCGCCCCCCCGTCGAGGAGATGACCTTCGCGCTCCGCCACGTGGCGGGGCTCGACGCGGTGCTGGCGGGCAGCGGCACCGATCTCGCCCCCGAGGACGCGGCCGCCATCCTGGAGGAGGCGGGCCGCTTCGCGGGCCAGGTGATCGCCCCGCTGAACCGCGCGGGCGACCGGCACGGCACGCCCCTCGCGGACGGCGCCGTGACCACGCCGCCGGGCTGGCGGGACGCCTATCACGCCTTCGTCGCGGGCGGCTGGAACGGCGTGCTCGCCGCGCCCGACCATGGCGGCCAGGGCCTGCCGCACCTGCTCGCCGCCGCCTGCACCGAGATGTGGAACGGAGCCAACCTCGCCTTCGGCCTGTGCCCGCTGCTGACGGCGGGCGGGATCGAGGCGCTCGCCGCCCACGGCTCCGACGACCTCAAGGGCCGCTATCTCGAGAAGCTGGTCACGGGCGAGTGGACCGCGACCATGAACCTGACCGAGCCGCAGGCGGGCTCGGACCTCTCCGGCCTTCGCACCCGCGCCGAACCGAACGGGGACGGCAGTTACCGGATCACGGGGGCCAAGATCTACATCACCTACGGCGAGCACGACCTCGCCGACAACATCTGCCACCTCGTGCTGGCCCGCCTCAAGGACGCGCCCGCCGGCACCCGCGGCATCTCCCTGTTCCTCGTGCCGAAGGTGCTGCCGGACGGCACCCGCAACGATCTGCGCTGCTCCGGCATCGAGCACAAGCTCGGCATCCACGCCTCGCCGACCTGCTCCATGGCCTTCGGCGACGGCGGCGGCGCCACCGGCTGGCTGATCGGCGAGGAGAACCGGGGCCTGGCCTGCATGTTCACGATGATGAACTCGGCCCGGCTCAATGTCGGCCTGCAGGGGGTCGGCGTGGCCGAGGCCGCCACGCAGAAGGCGCTCGATTACGCCCGCGAGCGTCGCCAGGGCCGCGCCCCGGGGGTGGCGGAGCCCGTCAGCGCCATCGCGGCGCATGCCGACGTGCAGCGCATGCTGCTGACCATGAAGGCCTATACCGCGGCCGCCCGCGGGATCTGCTACCTCACGGCGCAGGCCCTCGACGCCGCGCACGGGGCCGAGGGCCGCGTCGCGCATGACCGCGCCTCGCTGCTGACGCCGGTGGCGAAGGCCTTCTCCACCGACATCGCCAACGAGGTGACCTCGCTCGGGGTGCAGATCCACGGCGGCATGGGCTTCGTCGAGGAGACCGGCGCGGCCCAGCTCATGCGCGACGCCCGCATCCTCGGGATCTACGAGGGCACCAACGGCATCCAGGCGATCGACCTCGTCACCCGCAAGCTGCCGCTCAACGGCGGGGCCACGGTGGGCGCGCAGATCGCGGCGATCCGGCGGGTGGCGGACGGGCTCCTCAAGGACGGCCATCCCGGCTTCGGCCACGCCGCCCCGCGCCTGCGCGAGGGCATCGGCCATCTCGACCGCGCCACGGGTTTCCTGCTCAAGGCCCTGGGCTCCAACCGGCCGCAGGAGGCGCTGCCAGGCGCGACGCCCTACCTGCGCCTGTTCGGCCTCGTCCAGGGCGCGGCCTGCCTCGCGCAGGCCGGGCTCGCATCGAGCGCGGCGCTGAAGGCCGGGGAGACCGATCCGGCGCATGCCGCGCGCATCGCCCTCGCCCGCTTCTTCGCCGAGAACCTGCTGCCGGCCACCTCCGGCCTCGAACAGGCGATCCTCACCGGTGGCGGCTTCGCCGACGACCCGGCCTTCGCGCTGGCGGGGTGAGGCTTCGCGCCTGCCCATCCAACCGCCTCACCCTGAGGTGCCGCGAGAGCGGCATCGGCTCCTCGCTCAGAACCGCGCCGGATCCAGCTCGAAGGTCGGCGGCAGCGCCTCGAACCACTCGCCGTAATAGGGATCGCGCGGGATCGCCTGCGCCCAGCGGGCGCGGAACCGGTCGTGCTCGGCCGGATCGACGGTGCGGGCACGGTTGCGGCTCTCGTAATGGTAGAGTTCGGCCTCCGCGCAATAGACGCTGCGCAGGCCCCGCTCGCGCAGGCGCAAGCACAGGTCCACGTCGTTGTAATTGACGGCGAATCCCTCGTCGAAGCCGCCGACAGCCTCGAAATCGGCGCGCGCCACCATCACGCAGGCGCCCGTCACCGCGAGGTAGTTGCGGTTGCCCGCCGTCGAGAAGAAATGGCCGGGATCCTCGCGGGGATAGGTGCGGCGGGGATGGTCGGGGGTCGCGTCGAGGACGCTGACGCCGACATGCTGCAACTCGCCGGTCTCGAACAGGAGCTTGGCCCCGACGGCGCCGACGCCGGGGATGCGGAGAAGCGCCAGCATCGCCTCGATCCAGTCCGGCGCGATGATCTCGACATCGTCGTTGAGGAAGATCAGCACCGCGCCCGTCGCGGTGCGGGCGCCGAGATTCATCTTGGCGGCGACGTTGAATTCCGGCCGCTCCCACGTCACCGAGCGGGCGCCGTGGCGCTCGATCGCCGCCCGCGTCTCGGGCCGCAGGTCGCCGTTGTCGACCGCGACGATCTCGATCCGCTCGTAGGTGCTCGTCGTCCGGATGCTGGCGAGGCAGGCGGCCAGGAGATCGACCGTTCGGCCCCGCACGGTGCTGTCGCGCCCCGCCGTCGGGATCACGATCGAGACGAGCGGGCGCTCCCGCAGCGTCCGGCGCAGGTGGAAGCTGCCGGCGAAGGCGGTGGGGCGGACGCGGTCGAGCCCGCCGGTGCGCCGGGCCCGGTCCTCCAGGGCGCGGATCGCGGCAGCGACCACGTAGCCCTTGTTGTCCATGGCCTGGGCGGTCGAGCCGGGGATCGCCCGCCAGTGGTAGAGCACCTGCGGCACGTGGCGGACATGGCGCGCGTGCTCGGTGTAGCGCAGCACGAAATCGTAATCCTGCGCGCCCTCGCATTCGGCCCGGAAGCCGCCGATCCGGCCCACGAGGTCCATCCGGTAGAGCGCCAGATGGGCCGTGTACATGCAGGCCTCCAGCGTCTCGGGCGACCAGTCGGGCTTGAAGAACGGCTCGTAGCGCGCGCCCTCGACGGTGATCTTGTCCTCGTCGGAATAGAGGAAGTCGGTCTCGGGCGCCGCGTTCAGCGCCGCCACCAGGGCGTAGAGGGCGTGGGGGGGAATCGTGTCGTCGTGGTCGATCAGGGTGAGCCAGTCGCCGGTGGCGAGCGCCAGCGCGTCGTTGCTCGCCGCGACGATGCCGCCGTTCTTCGTCCGGGACCGGAGGCGCACCCGCGGCTCCTCGGCGGCCAGCCGCGCCAGCATCGGGGCGATGTGGGGCGCGGTCGAGGCGTCGTCGCAGAGGCACAGCTCCCAATCGGGATAGGCCTGCGCCCGGATGCTGGCGAGGGCCGCCGCGAGATAGGGCTCGGGCGTGTTATAAACCGGCATGACGATCGAGATGCGCGGGCGCAGCGCGAAGCCGGCGATGGCCGCGCGCATGGCCTCGGGGGCAAGCAGGGCCGGCCGCTCCACCCGCTCGATCCAGGCGGCGTAGGAGGCCGAGGCCGGCCGCGGCCGGGCGCTGTCCCAGAAGTCCCGCCACAGGGCGGCGGGCGGGCGCGAGAGGCCGAGCCGGGCGAGATGCGGGATCAGGGCGGCGGGGCGGCGCTCGGCCTCCGGCAGGCGCGCCACGAGCCGCCGGGCGACGGCGCCGGCCGCTCGGACAAAGCCCAGGGGTTCGAGGCTCGCCCGCGACAGGCGAAACCGCCCGCTCGCAGCGAGCGGATCGAGGCGCAGGCCCCGCACCCGGCGCGGCAGGCGGATGAGATCGTCGACGCTCCCGTCCTCGCGGAGTTCGAGGCGCATCGCCGCGTCCTCGCGAAAGCCCGTCCCGTCATCGACGTAGAGGAGCGGGACGAGCTTGGCGGTGCCGAGCGGCGCGAGATCGAGCCGCAGCCGCACCCAGCCACCGGCGAGGCGGAACGGGAACAGCCGCCCGCCCCCGGGCCGGGTCAGGCGGAATTGCGGATCGGAGCCGGTCGAGCGCCACAGGCCCTCGCCCTCCGGCTCCACCTGCCCCTTCGGCTCGATCTGACAGAGGATCTTGGACGCGATCATGCCCGCCGGGTTAGCCTCTCGCGAGGTGAACCGCGAGCCAGATCGTCGGATCGGCGGTGCGCTCGACGCGGTGACGGCGACCGGCTGCGATCAGTACGTGGTCGCCCGGCCCCAGATCCAGCGGCTCCGGCACGTCCTCGAAGCGGAGCGTGGCCGCGCCCGCCAACACCGCGACCCACTCGTCCTCCGCCTGATCGTACCAGAAGCCCGGCGGACTCGCCTGCCCGCGGGAGACGATCCGCTCGATCCGCGCCCCGGGGGCCGCGGCGAGCGTCGCGAAGACCTCCTCGGCGGCGCCCGCCGGCGGCAGATCGGCGAACAGGTTGGTCATCGCGCCGGCCCTCCTCGTGAGCGTTCGTGATCGCCGCGGATTGCGACCGATGCGCCCGGGCGGCGTTGACGAGCTAGTCCGAACCGCCCGCGAGACGCGCCATGCCCGACCACGATCCGCCGCCGCTCCCGCCCGCCGACCCGGATGCGGGCCTGCCGACCCCGCCCAGCCCCGGCCGGATCCCGCCGCCGAAGCTGCCGCCGGAGCCGGTGCAAGACCCGTCCCCTGCCGAGGGCGGCGATTCCGGCCCGGCCTCGGAGCCCGTTTGACCGGTTCCGTCCGTCAGATCCCCCGTCCGTAGACATGCCTGCCGTCGCCAGGCGCGTCCGAGAATGGCGGCGGATTGTCTAGCGCCGCCCGAACAACCGCTCGATGTCGGACAGACCGAGGGTCACGAAGGTCGGGCGGCCGTGGTTGCACGAGCCGGAGAGCGGGGTCGCCTCCATCTGGCGCAGGAGCGCGTTCATCTCCTCGGGCTTGAGGCGGCGTCCGGCGCGGATCGAGCCGTGGCAGCTCATGCGCGACAGGAGCGCGTCGAGGCGCCGGCTGACCGGGTCGGGATCGCCCGCGCCGGCCGGGCCGCCCTCCTCGACGCCGCTCGCCTCCAGCGCGTCGAGCACGTCGAGGACGAGGGTCTTCACCGAACCGCCGGCCAGCGCCGCGGGCACCGCCCGCACCAGCACCGCGCCGGGGCCGAAGGCCTCGAGCGACAGGCCGAGCCGTTCCAGCTCGGGGGCGGCCTCGACGAGACGGTCGGCGGCCTCGGGCGCCATCTCGACGACGTCGGGGATGAGGAGGCCCTGGCGCGCAACGCCGCCGCCCGCCCGCTCCGCCTTCAGCCGCTCGTAGACAAGGCGCTCATGGGCGGCGTGCTGATCGACCAGCACGATCCCGTCGCGGGTCTGCGCCACGATGTAGGTGCCGTGGATCTGGGCACGTGCCGCGCCGAGGGGATGGGCCTCGGCCCACTCGGACTCGGATTCCGGCAGGGGACGCAGGTCGGCGCCGGGAGGGGCGAGATCGGGAGCGGGGTCCGGCGCGGCGGGATCGGCGGAAAACGGCGCCTGCGGCGTCTCGGAAAAGCCCGGCCAGGCCGGCCCGTCGGGCGACGACGGGTGAGTTCCGGCAAGGGGCGCGGAGACCGGCGCGCGCCAGCCCGAGGGCGCAGCGACCGAGGGCCCGGAGAACAGGGTGCGGGCCGGGCGCGGCATGAGGCTCGGGGCGGAGGCGCCCGAATGGACGGCGAAGCGGGCCTCGCCCACCGGTCCCCCGCCCGGCCGCAGGGCGTCGAGGGCGGCCCGCGCGCCGGTGGTGGCGGAGCGCGCCCCAGCCCGCCGCAGGGCCTCGTGGATCGCGCTGACGACGAGCGCGCGCACCAGCCCCGGCTCGCGGAAGCGCAATTCGGTCTTGGCCGGATGCACGTTCACGTCGACGAGGCCGGGCTCGCAGGCGAGGTAGAGGGCGAGCACCGGATGGCGGTCGGAACTCATCGTGTCGGCATAGGCCCCGCGCACGGCGCCCAGCAGCAGCCGGTCGCGCACGGGGCGCCCGTTGACGACGAAGTGGATATGGGTGCCGACGCCCCGGTGGAAGGTCGGCAGGCCGACATGGCCTTCGAGGGAGAATCCCTCCCGCGCCATGGAGAGCGGCACGGCGTTGCCCGGAAAGTCCGGCCCCAGCACGCTGCCGAGCCGGCGCAAGCGCGCGGCCTCGCCCGGATCGCCCTCGGCGGGGAAGACGGTGGGGCTGCCGCTCTCGGTGCGCAGGGTGAAGCGGACCTGGGGCTGCGCCACCGCGAGCCGCCGCAGCACCTCCGCGACGGCCGCCGTCTCGGCGCGGTCGGATTTCAGGAACTTGAGCCGGGCCGGGGTCGCGGCGAAGAGATCGGTGACCTCGATGCGGGTGCCGCGGGAGGCGGGCGCCGGCCGCACCGGGCCCTTGGCGCCGGATTCGACCGTGAGGCTCACCCCCTCCCCGTCGGCGGTGCGGGAAGTGATGGCGAGCCGCGAGACCGCCCCGATCGAGGGCAGCGCCTCCCCGCGGAAGCCGAGGGAGCCGATCCGGGTGAGGTCGCCGTCGGGCAGCTTCGAAGTGGCGTGGCGCTCGACGGCGAGGGCGAGATCGTCCGCCCCCATGCCGATCCCGTCATCGACGACCCGGATCAGGCGGCGCCCGCCCGCCTCGATCGTCACCTCGATCGCGCGCGCGCCCGCATCGACGGCGTTCTCGACCAGTTCCTTGACGGCGGAAGCCGGCCGCTCGACCACCTCGCCCGCCGCGATCCGATCGACCAGGATCGGATCGAGACGGCGGACGCCGGCGCGCGGCGGCGGGAGGGCGGAGGCGGCGGACATGTCCCGGAATATAGGAGCCGGCCGCGGCCCCCGATAGGCGCCGGGACGGGCTGTCCTCACCCCCGCGGCAGCATCCGGTCGCTGATGATGCGGCGCTGGATCTCGCTGGTGCCCTCGAAGATCGTGGTCAGCCGCGCGTCGCGCCAGTAGCGCTCGACCCGCCGCTCGGTGGTGTAGCCGTTGCCGCCGTGGAGTTGCATCGCCTGGTTCGTCACCTTGACCGCCATCTCGGTGGCCAGGAGCTTTACCGCCGCCGATTCGCTCTCCGCCGGCAGGCCCTCGTCCAGGAGGTGGGCAACCTGCTGCCAGTAGGCGCGGGCCTGGGCCACCTCCGCCGCCATGTCGGCGAGCGCGAAGCGCAGGGCCTGGAACTGGCCGATCGGCCGGCCGAACTGCTCGCGCTCCTGAAGATACGCGGTGCAATCCTCGACCGCGGCGCGGGCGACGCCCACGGCGCGGGCGGCGGTGTGGACCCGGGCGATGTTGAGGCCGCGCTGGACCGAGGCGAAGCCGCCGGCATCGGCATCCGCGCCCTCGTCGCCGTAGAGGCCGGTGAGCCGGTCGCGCTCGGGCACGCGGACCCGATCGAGCTTGAGCTCGAAGGTCAGGAAGCCGTGATAGCCGATCTTGTCGATGACCGTGCCCTGCATCCCCTCGGGGAAGGTGCCGGGCTCCTTGAGCACGAGGAAGGGCTCGAGACCGGCCGAGCGGGATTCGCCGGGCTCGGGATCGCGCACGCGGGCCAAGACCTCGATGAAGTCCGCGCCTTGCGCGAAGCCGGCCCAGCGCTTGGTGCCGGTGAGATACCAATGGTCGCCCTCGCGCACGGCCCGGGTCTGCACGCCGGCCAAATCCGAGCCGGCGGTGGGCTCGGACAGGGCGATCGAGCCGATCCATTCGCCCCTGGCCGACTTGCCGAGCAGCGCCTTGCGGCGATCGTCGTCGATCGTCTGCGTGCCGAGACCCTGGCCGCGGGCGAGGATCGAGCCGGTGGAGAGCCACGCGCGGGCCAGCTCCTCGGAGATCAGGCAGTACTCGAAGACGCCGAGCCCCATGCCGCCGTACTCGGCGGGAATCGTGATGCCGAACCAGCCCTTCTTCGCCATCTGCTCGATGAGCGAGCGGGGCATCTCGCCCTTCTGCGGGTCGAGTTCGTCGGCGAGCGGCAGGATCACGTCGCGGGCGAACGCCCGCGCCTCCTGCTGGAGGGCGACGCGACGGTCGGTGCGCCAGGGAGACAGGAGTTCCGGCGGGCGCGGCTCCATCACCTCCGGCTTGCCCATCGCTCGTCCCTCCCAGTCTTTCGCCTGCCACGGCATCGCTTGTTCGTCCGAGCCGAACGCCTGAGGCGGCGAAACGTTCGCGCGCCTCGCTCGAGAGGCATCTTGCGCTCGCCCCCGCCCGCCCCCAGAACGCGGCCCATGCTGCGCGTCAACGATCTCACCTACCGCATCGGCGAGCGGGTCATCCTCGACCAGGCGACCTTCGCGATCCCCGACCGGGCCCGCGTCGGGCTGGTGGGCCGCAACGGGGCGGGCAAGACCACCCTGTTCCGGGCGATCCTCGGCGACCTGCCGATCGACACCGGGGCGGTCTCGGTGCCCAAGGGCATGCGCATCGGCGCCGTCGCCCAGGAGGCGCCCGCCGGCCCCGAGACCCTGCACGAGGTCGTGCTCGCCGCCGACACCGAGCGGGCCCGGCTGATGCGGGAGGCGGAGAGCGCGGAAGGCTTGGCGCGCGCCGAGATCGAGACCCGGCTGGTCGATATCGGCGCCCATTCGGCCCCGGCCCGCGCGGCGGCGATCCTGCACGGCCTGGGCTTCGACGCGGCGGCGCAGGCGCGCCCTTGCGCGGATTTCTCCGGCGGCTGGCGCATGCGGGTGGCGCTCGCCGCCGTGCTGTTCTCCGAGCCGGACCTCCTGCTCCTCGACGAGCCGACCAACTACCTCGACATCGAGGGCACGCTCTGGCTCTACGACTACCTCGAGAAGTATCCCCGCACCGCGATCATCATCAGCCACGACCGGGAATTGCTCGACACGAGCGTCGATCACATCCTCCACCTCGATCGCGGCAAGCTCACGATCTATCGCGGCGGCTTCACCAGCTTCGCGCGCCAGCTCGCCGAGAAGCGCGTGCTCCAGGCCAAGGCCAAGGCCAAGCAGGACGCCGAGCGCGCCCATCTCCAGAGCTTCATCGACCGGTTCAAGGCCAAGGCGACCAAGGCGCGCCAGGCTCAGTCGCGGATGAAGCGCCTCGCCAAGATGGAGCCGATCGCGGCGCTGATCGAGGACGACGTGCCGGTGATCCACCTGCCGAGCCCGGAGAAGCCGCTCTCGCCGCCGATCGTGGCGATGGAGCGGGTCCAGGCGGGCTACGGCGAGCGGATCGTGCTGTCGGGCCTCAACCTGTCGCTCGCCCCCGACGACCGGGTGGCGTTGCTGGGCGCCAACGGCAACGGCAAGTCGACCTTCTGCAAGCTGATCGGCGGACGGCTGCCACCGCTCTCGGGCGAGGTGAAGCGCTCCTCCAAGATGGAGGTCGCCTATTTTGCCCAGCACCAGCTCGACGAGCTGCGGCCCGCCGAGAGCGCGGTGGCGCATGTGCGCGACCGCATGCCCGATGCGCCGGAGGCGCGGGTCCGCTCGGCCGCCGCGCGGCTCGGATTCCCGGCGACCAAGGCCGACACGCCGGTGGAGAAGCTCTCGGGCGGCGAGAAGGCGCGGCTCTTGATGGGCTTGGCCGCCTTCGACGGCCCCCATCTCCTCATCCTCGACGAGCCGACCAACCACCTCGACATCGAGAGCCGCCAGGCTCTGGTCGAGGCGATCAACGACTACGAGGGGGCGGTGATCCTCGTCTCCCACGACCGCTTCCTGATCGAGGCCTGCGCCGACCGGCTCTGGCTGGTGCGGGACGGCTCGGTGAAGACCTTCGACGGCGACATGGACGATTACCGCCGCCTCGTGCTCGCCGGGCCGGAGCGGACGGAATCCGGGTCGGAATCGACCGGCGGCCAGAAGGCCGAGGCGCGCCGCTCCGCGGTCGAGCGGCGCGCGGCCCTGGCGCCCCTCAAGAAGAAGCTCGACGGGATCGAGGCGCGGATGGGCAAGCTGTCGGCGGCGATCGCCAAGATCGACGCGGCGCTCGCCGACGGCACCGCCTTCCTCAAGGACGCGGCGAAGGCCGGCGAGCTCGCCCGGATGCGCGCGGAAGCCGCCGACGCGCTCGCCAAGGCCGAGGAGGAGTGGCTGGAGGTGAGCGGGGAGATCGAGGCGGCCTAGCGCATCGCGCTGAACATCGGGTGCAGTCGATGTTCTAGGCCATTGTGTCGTATCGGCTTTTTCCGATAGCCGGCTCCCGCCTTTCGGGCCGATCCTCCCGGATCGCAGGCCCGGCGGCGGGCCTCTCGTCGCGCCCGGGCGGACAGGATCGTCACCCGGCCGCCGCCGTCAGGGCGGCGCGGAGGTGGTCGTCCAGTTCCCCCGCGACGCGACGGACATTCTCGTCCCCGAACTGACCGAAGGTGGTGGCCGGGCGGTCGTACTCGAACGCGACGCGGCCCCCGGCATCCTCGCGCAACAGGACGCGGATCGGCGCGTACAGGGCCGCCGAGAGCACGTGACGCGTCATCCGGGAGGCGGTCAGCGGATTGCCGATGTCGTACTGGATGGCTTTTCGCTCCAGGCCGGCGATCCGCAGCAGCGCGCCGTGATCGCGCGAGCCGAAGATCGAGAGGGGCGCGGCCTGTTCGAGAAGGGTGCGCGCCGCATCGGCCTGCCCGCTCGCGACGAGGGACGCGTAGCGGTGATCGACAGGCGGAAGCGCGTCCTCCAGCGCGGCGCGGACGGCCTCGAAGGATCGGGCCGAGGGAATCACGACGTGCTCGATCGTGATCGCGGTCGATTGAACCTCCATCGGGACATCTCCTCTCTGCGCGATCCGCGGATCGCCTCCGGCCATGGGGGAATTTCTTCGTGGGGTGTTCTCGGCGGGAATGTCCCGAGCGAAGAGGGCCGCCGGTCCGGCCTCAGAGCCTGCCGCGCCTCTGATCCTCGCCGATCTTCAGGATCACGTGTTTGCGGAGATTCTCGGGTTGGAGCTTGTCGAACAAGCCGCCGCGCCCGGCCGCGCGCTCGGCCTCATCCTGGCGGCGCAGCCATTGCTCGACGCTGCGGATGCGGCCGGGATGGATCTCGTCGAGCAGGGCGTAGTCCCGGGAGATGATGTTGTGCTTCCACTGGTTCCAGAAGCCGGTGAAGTTGTCCCGGAAGCTCATCGTGCTCTTGTCGCTCGGGTCCGCGTTGTAACCCGCGGGCTGGTCGGCCATCGCCCCGTAGGCGCGGGCGAAATAGGCGTCGATGTCGATATCGATGTAGCGGGCGGGATGGCCGGTGACGCGCGTGAACGCGGCGGCGAGGGCGTCGTATCGGACCGGCTCGATCGCCACCGCGAGGTTCATGCCGTCGGCGCGGTCCGGGTGGTCGAACAGCCACCGCACGTAGGTGCCGCAATCCTCGAGTGCGACGTGGACCACGGCGCCGTCCCCGAGCGGCACCCGCCACGTCACGACACCGTCCTCGATGCTCGGCGTCATCGGCGTGCGCGACGAGAACGCCATCTCCATATACGGCCCCGTCGTGAACAGGGCCGCCGCCATCCGGTCGCGGTTCGCCGCGTTCTGCGACAGGATCCACTCGCCGACCCGGCCCTTGCCGTCGTAATGCCCGCACCGGAACCGGGAATCGTAACCCGCCTTCTGCAGGGTGTAGTCGAGATTGCCGTAGACGAAGACCCGCACGCCCTCTTCGAGGGCGATCTCGTAACTGCGGATCGCCCAGTACATTTCGGTCTTCTCGCCCGTGTTGAAGCCGTCGATGTTGACGAAGGCGCCATCGCAGGCCCGCAAGCCCGCCCTCAGCGTCTCCTCATCGGCGAACGTCCCCTCCAGGAGCGCGACGTTGCCGAGATCGAGCAGGGACCGGGCCCGGGCCGATCCGGCATCGCGGGTGAGGGCGAGGACGGAGTAGGCTCCGTCGCCGACGAGGCCGGCGACGACCGGCAGCCCCTGGGCACCGGTCGCGCCGACAACGAAGATGCGTGAAACGGTCCGGGACGGCACGGCCTGCGCTCCGCGTTGCGACACGCGAACTTAACTCTGATAATCAGAGTGAAGCAAGACCTGGCCAACGGGCGCAAGGATACCGACCGGGATGCGGCAATGCGGCTGACAGGAGGGCGCGCGGGCGATGCGATCGAGAGGTTTCGAGGGAATGGTCTGCTCGGCCGCCGACGTGCTGGGCGCGCTCGGAGACCGCTGGGGCACGCTCCTCATGCGCGACCTGCTTCTGGGCCTCACCCGCTACGAAGATCTGCGCCGATCGACCGGCGCGACGAACGCCACGCTCTCGGATCGCCTGAGGGAGCTGGAGGCGAACGGATTGGTGGAGCGGCGGCGCTACCAGACCCGGCCGGACCGCTACGAGTACCTGCCCACGCCGCGCGGCCGCGATCTCAAACTGCTCCTGACCGCGATGGTGCAGATCGGCGATACGTGGAACCTCGCCGATCGCGAGGGGCCGCCGCTGCGCTTCGTCGACACGCGCACCGGCCGCCGGGTCGCGCTCGCGCTGGTCGATGCCGAGACGAGGGAGCCGGTCAGCGCCGGCCACGTGGCCGTCGAGGCGGGCTGCGGTGCGGACGCGGTGATGCGCTGGCGGCTCGAGCGGGCCGCGGCCCTGCGGAAGGCCGGATCGGATGCAGGCCCCGTTTCGGCGGACGGGGACGCGACGCCGCGTGCGAGGTGATCGACGCAAGGCACGCCCCTTCCGACCCCCGCTTCCCGGCGGAATGCCGGGCCGGGCCGCCGCGCGCGGCGGCGCTTGGCGCCCCCCGATCGGGCTTCGACCTCGGGACGCGGGCAAAGCCTCCCAAGCGACTTGCCAAGGGGGCAGCCGACGGAACGACTGTGTGGGACGGCTCAGTGCGACGGCTGCGTCGCATTCCCGTCCCAGTCCCGCAGGGGAAAGGCCCGGTCGTAGGCGAGATTGAAGACCAAGGCGTAGGCCACGTAGAAGGCCGCGATCGCGAGATCCATGACCAGGGCCTGGATCAGGCCGATGCCGAGATACCAGGCGATCGGCGGCAGCAGGATCACGAGCAGCCCCGCCTCGAACAGCACGGCGTGCCCGACCCGCAGGAGCAGGGTCTTGCGCGTATGCCCGACGAGGCGCTGCATCGCCCGGTCGAAGCCGAGATTGTAGACGTAGTTCCACCCCGCCGCGGCCACGGTGCTGCCCACGCCGACCACGCCCATATCGGCGGTGTGGAGGCCGAACAGCAGGCTCCCGAACGGAATGATCAGGGCGAGGCCGACGATTTCGAACAGGAGGGCGTGGCGGATACGGTCGCGCGTGCTGCGCATGGTCTGGCTCCGGAAGACCGAATGAATCCGCCGCCTTCTATCTGTGATACCCCGGTCGGCAAGTTAGCACGTATCTGGGAATCAGATGGATGGCCGTTTCGCTCGAGCAGCTTCAGGCCTTCGTGGCCGCGGCCGAGGCCGGGTCCTTTTCCGGCGCCGCGCGGGCATTGCGCAAGGCGCAATCGGCCGTCAGCACGCAGGTGGCCCATCTCGAAGCCGATCTGGGGCTGACCCTGTTCAGCCGTGCGGGCCGGAACCCGGTGCTCACCGCGGCGGGGGAGCGGCTGCTCCTGGAGGCGCGGGTGGTGCTCGATCGGCGCGAGCACCTGATCGGCGTGGCCAGCAGCCTGGAGCGGCGGGTGGAGAACCGGCTCGTGGTCGCCATCGACGAACTCTACCCCGAGCACGCGCTCGGCGCCCTGTTCGCCGATTTCGCCCGGCACTTCCCCTTCGTGGAGCTGGAGTTGCTCTTCCCGCTGATGGAGGATGTCAGCCGCATGGTGCAATCCGGCGCCGCCGATCTCGGGGTGATGTGGCGCCAGGAGGTGCTGCCCACCGAACTCGGCTTCCAGACCATCGGCTGGGTGCCGCTCAAGCTCGTCTGCGGACGGGATCACCCGCTCGCGAAGGCGCGGGTGGAGTGGGAGGAGTTGAAGCGCCACCGCCAGATCCTGGTGGCCGCGCGCAGCGACGGGCCGGAGAAACGCCGGTTGCGGGTCGCCGCCGAGGTGTGGTGGGTCGAGAGCCACTGGGTGATCCTTGAGATGGTCAAGCACGGGATCGGCTGGGCCTTCGTCACCGACCACGTCATCGCCGCCTCCCTCACCGCGCCGCATCTCGTCACGCCGGACCTGCAATTCGATCAGGGCGACTGGCCCATCGCCCTGGAACTCGTCTGGCACAAGCAGCGGCCCTGCGGTCCCGCCGCGGCCTGGCTGCGCGAACGTTTCGCCGCGGAGCGGATCGGCGCCCTGAGGGCGGCCGGTTGAGAGGACGGGCGGGGGCGATCCGGCGAAGCGCCGAGGGTGAAGGATCAGGGCGAAGGGTCAGGGCCGCGCATCGGGCGCCGCGGCCGCCCGGCGCAGCCAGATCGCCGAGGCCACCGTCAGGGGTTCGAGGGGCAGGGTGACCGCGCCCTGGCGCTTGCCCCACAGGTCGAGCCCGCCGAAGCCGACCCTCCGGACGGTGAGCCACGCACCGAAGGGAAACACCGTCTCGGTGCCCTCGCCCGGCCCGAAACATTCCTCGAAGGCGATCGGATCGACCATGAGGGCGTCGTATTGGGCCAGATGCTCGGCCATGCCGACCTTGGAGCGGAACGGTCCCCGGTCGCGCCGGAATGCCGCGAAGCAGGGCTCGTAGGCGGAGAGCGACAGGCGCAGGCGGCCGCCGATGCGCAGATAGGGCGGGTTCGGTCCCTCCGTCCCGAACTGCGCCGGTCCCCAGCCGGCCTCCCGCACCAGGGAGTCCGCCAGCGTCACGGGTGCGGGCGGGTCGGCGGCGTCGGCCGCGCCGGTTCGAGGTTCGGCCGGTTTGGGCCGGGTCGTTTCGGGCTCGGCCATTCCAGGCTCGGCCATGTCATGCCCCTCACCCTCGCCCGTCATCAGGACGGCACACAGGCACTATCCCGCATTGAGGGCCGCCGGGCGACCAGATTCTTTGTTCATGTGGCCTGGTGGGAGCCGGGCATTTCAGAACCTGTTCGGCGTGAAACGTCCGGAGCAAGTCTGCGCGAACCTGAGATCTTTCAGTCGTCCGCCCTCATCCTGAGGTGCCGCAGCGCAGCGGAGGCCTCGAAGGAGGCTCCAGGGATCGCGCGACGTCTGGAGCCCTCCTTCGAGGCCGCTCACGCGGCACCTCAGGATGAGGGTGAGGATGAGCGGGTCGAACAGGCCCTTAGAATCCGCCGCCGGTCTGATCGAAGTCCAGATAGGCGGTCTCGATCACGATCTGGGTGCGGCTGATGACTTCGAGCTTGCGCAGGATCTCGGAGACATGGGCCTTCACGGTCGAGTCGCCGACCTGAAGCTCGTGGGCGATCTGCTTGTTGAGCTTGCCCTGGCGGATCATGGTCAGGACCCGCATCTGCTGCGGCGTCAGCCGGGCGACGCGCTCGGCGAGCGGCGGCTTCTTGCTCGGTCGGGCCGGGGCGGGCGGGGCGGCGCGATCGGGCGGCATGAACAGGGCGCCGTTCAAAACCTCGGAGATCGCCCGCGTCAGCGTCGCCTTGTCGACGGCCTTGGGCACGAAGCCCGCCGCGCCGTGGCGGACCGCCTCGTGCATGATGCGCGGCTCCTCCAGGCCGGAGACGATCAGGATCGGCACCCGGGGAAAGCGGGTGCGGATGGTGACGAGTCCGTCGAAGCCGGCCACGCCCTGCATGGTCAGGTCGAGGAGCGTCAGGTCGATGCCTAGATTCCTGTCGAGAATCTCGCAGGCGCCGCGGATGCCGTCGGCCTCGTGCAGCTCGGCGCCGGGAAAGGCCAGGGCGATGGCGCTCGCCAGCGCCTCGCGGAACAGGGGATGGTCGTCGACCAGGAGGAGCCGCAGGGTGCCCTCCCCGGTCCGCGGGGCGGCCTCCGCGGGAGCGTTCGCCGGATCGGTTGCTGCGCTGGCCATCATTCGCGGGTCACGCCTTCCGGTGGGCCGGTGCACCGGCCTCGTCTCACCCGACTCTTAAGGCATTTCGGCAAAGATGGCTGCCCGTGCTTTTGTCCAATCGCCGTTCCGGCGTCACGCGCCTTCGAGCACGAGCTGGCGCCGTCCCGGACGATGCCCCTCCGAGCCGGTGTCGCGGAACCCGAGCTTGTGCAGCAGGCCCCAGGAGGCGACGTTGCCGGGCCGGCACTCGGCCAGGATCGCGCGGCGGGGAAAGCGCCGCCGCAGCAGGGCGAGGACGCCCCCCACCGCCTCCGCACCGAAGCCGCGCCCCCGGGCGGCGCCGCCGATCCAGTAGCCGATCTCGATGGCGCCCTCGCCCCGCAGATGCGCGCCGACGACGCCGGCGAGCGGTGCCGCGCCGGGCTCGCGCATCCAGGCGCCGAGAAAGCGGTCGCGCCCGTGCCGCCCGCCCGCGATCAGTCCCTCGGCATCCGTGAGGGTGAAGGGATCGGGCAGGAAGTCGATGGCGCCGACGATCGCCGGGTCGTCGGTCAGGCGGTGCAGGGCCGGCGCATCGGCATGCACCAGCGGAGTGATCGACAGCCGTTCGGTCTCGATCCGGGGGAGGTCGAGGAGGCTGTCGCGACGGGCGCGCCGGAAAAACATGTCCGTGATGTGGGCACGCGGATGCCGGGGGAAAGGCACGTGCGTCGGCGCGACTCTAATCCCGGTCCGACCGGAGAAATTCCACAGAGCTGCCCTGCCCTTGCCGGGATGTCGCGGGTTCGTGATGAGAGCGAACCATCGCCGCCGGGCCCCGTTGCCCCTGCGAAGAGAGGTTCGACGAGGTTCGATGCCCGATCCCGCCTACCCCACCCAATCGCCCGTCGCCTGCGCCGTCCGCAGCGCCTGCCCGCGCTGCGGACGCGGACACCTGTTCAAGGGTTTCCTGCAGGTGGCGCCCTCCTGCGACGCCTGCGGGCTCGACTACGCTTTCGCCGACCCCGCCGACGGGCCGGCCTTCTTCGTGATGATGACCACCGCGATCCCCGCGGTCGCCTTCGGCCTCTGGCTCGAACTGACCTACAACCCGCCGGTCTGGCTCCACTTCGTGCTGACGCTGCCGGTGGTGCTGATCGCCTGCACCCTCCCCTTGCGCTTCTTCAAGGGCTGGCTCGTGGCGAGTCAGTACGTCCACCGGGCCGCGGAGGGACGGCTTGCCCGGCCCGCCCCGGCGGCGCCCGCGAGACCGGACTCGTCCGGCCCGGCCTAGCCGCGACCGGCATCGATGCGAAATGCAGAAGGCCCGCCCCGTTCGCACGGGGCGGGCCTTCTCTTTGGTCAGGTCCTGGGTCGGACGGTGCCGGCCCGGATCAGTGCGCGGCGGGCACGCCGGCCGGCGGGTGGATCACCATCTCGGTGAACGGGTAGACATAGGCCTGCAGCATCACGAGACCGCCGACGAGGCAGGCCAGCACGATCGAGTGCCAGAACACGAAGCGCAGGATCTTGCTCTCCTGGCCGAAATACCCGGTCGCGGTCGAGGCCACGACGATCGACTGGGCGTCGATCATCTTGCCCATCACGCCGCCCGAGGAATTGGCCGAGGCCATGAGGATGCCCGACAGGCCGAGCTGCTCGGAGGTGATCCGCTGCAGGCCGCCGAACAGCACGTTGGAGGCGGTGTCCGATCCCGTCAGCGCCACGCCGAGCCAACCGAGCAGCGTGCCGAAGAAGGGGTAGAGGATGCCGGTGCCGGCGAACGCCAGACCCAGCGTGGCATCGACGCCCGCGTAGCGGGTGAGGACGCCGAGCGCGAGCATCGCCGCGATGGTGATGAGCGAGTAGCGCAGCACCCAGATCGTCTCGAAATACGCGGTGATGAGACGCACCGGCGAGAAGCGCATGATGAAGCCGGAGATGATCGCGGCGAACAGCACGCCCGTGCCGGTGTAGGACATGTAGGTGAAGTTGAAGATCGCGGCCTCGGCCTTCGGCTTGGCCTCCACCGGCGGCACCTTCATGATCATGTTGTGCAGGCCCGGCACCTCGTATTTCCACGAGAAGATCGGGTTGACGATGCCCTTGAACCAGCCGGTGCCCCAGACCGCCACGATGATCGACAGGATGATCCACGGCACCCAGGCCATCATGATCTCCCGCGAGGAGGCGGTGCGGCCGCCGAGCTGAACCTTCGGCAGGTCGCTGGGCACGCCCGCGCCGAGGGAGGCCGGGCGCGGCTCGCCGTAGCCGATCGACGGATCGTGGCCGCGCAGGGCGGGCGAGGTCCAGACCTGCGCCGGGCGCCACACCTTCAGGAAGGCCACGAGGGCCGCCATCGAGGCGAGCGAGGCGCCGATATCGACGATCCACGGGTTGACGTAGTTCGAGATCAGGAACTGGGCGAGCGCGAAGGACACGCCGCAGACCGCGATCGGCGGCCAGATCGCCATCATGCCGCGGAAGCCCGCGAACACCCAGATCAGCCAGAACGGCACGATCACCGAGAAGAACGGCAGCTGGCGGCCGATCATGGCGCCGAGGACGTAGGGATCGTAGCCCGTCACCGAGGCCAGTCCCTGAACCGGGGCACCCAGCGCGCCGTAGGCCACGGGGGCCGTGTTGGCGATGAGCGAGAGGCCCGAGGCCGCCAGCGGCGAGAAGCCCAGGCCGATCAGGATGGCGCCCGTGACGGCGACCGGGGTGCCGAAGCCGCCCGCGCCCTCGAAGAAGGCGCCGAAGGCGAAGGCCACCAGGAGCAGCTGGATGCGCCGGTCCTCGGTGATGCCCGCGACCGATTGCTGGAGGATCGCGAACCAGCCCTTCTCCACCGTCAGGCGGTAGAGGAAGATCACGTTGAGGATGATCCAGCCGATCGGGAACATGCCCGTGACCATGCCGAGGATGGTCGCCCGGACGGCGAGATCGGTCGGCATGCCGAAGGCCACCACCGCCACGAGGAAGGCGACGACGAGGGCGAGGACGGCGGCGATATGGACCTTGATCTTACCGCTCGCGATCATGCCCAGCAGGGCGATGACCGGCAGCGAGGCCATGAAGGTCGAGACCCATTGGTTTCCGAATGGGTCGTAAACTTGATTCCAGGGTGTCACGGGCGTCGCCCTCCTCCGTGCCCGGATTTTTTGCCCGGACCTTATCAGAGGGTTGCTAGCAGAGCCGTTTGGCTCGCTCAACGCGTTGTATCCTGTATCCAGGGCAAGTGTCGTGACCTTGCAACAGGTTAAGCCTCACGCGCCGCCGTAACCTGCGTAAACCTGAAGCAGGCTCGGATACCGATCCCTCCGGGCGGGTTCCCACGCCGCGGTCTCTCAGGCCGCACGGTGAAGGAGAGCCCCTCATGTTCATGCGCGTCGACCAGCTGCAGGCCGAGTTGCCCGCCCCCAAGCGTCGCGATCCCAACGCGGCGGCCGCGCTCCAGGAGCTCTTGGGCGGCAAGTACGGTGAGATGTCCACCCTGGGCAATTACATGTTCCAGAGCTTTAATTTCCGCAGCAAGGACAAGCTGAAGCCGTTCTACAGCCTGGTCGCCAGCATCACCGCGGAGGAACTCGGCCATGTCGAGCTCGTCAGCAACGGCGTCGCCATGCTCAACAACGGGCCGGACAACGACGGTGATTCGAGCGATGGCGGCGACATCTCCGGCGCGCCGTTCGAGGACATGAAGGACATCCGCCTCGCCGCGGCCTTCCTGTCGGGCGGGGGCGGGGCGGCGCCGATCAACAGCAACGGCGCCTCGTGGAACAACGATTTCATCACCTCGACCGGCAACGTCGTCGTCGATCTGCTGCACAACTTCCATCTCGAATGCGGCGCGCGGCTGCACAAGCTGCGGGTCTACGAGACGCTCACCGACCCGACCGGCCGCGAGGTCTGCGGCTACCTGCTCGTGCGCGGCTCGGTCCACGCCCATGCCTACGCGCTCGCTCTGAAACAGATCACCGGCGTGGAAATCGAGAAGTTCCTGCCGACGCCCAATATCGATCTCTCGAAGATTCCCGAGAGCCAGAAATACCTGCAGGAGGGCTCGCACCGCCGGCTCTACACCTGGAGCCCGAACGATTACCGCGAGATCGCCGGCCTCTGGGGCAATGGCGAGCAGGCCCTGCCGGGTGATCCGCCGGGCGAGCTGGAGGTGGTGGAGGGCATGCCCGACGGCGGCAAGATCCATCAGCTCACCGGCGTTCCCTCGGCCTTCACGCCGGACTACGCGCCGGAGGAGATGTTCGAGATCGCCCAGAAGCTGACCAAGAAGGCCCGCTGATTCCGGCGCCGGGGAGGCGACGCGCCCTCCCCGGTCACTTCTTCGATTTGGCCGGTGGCGCCGCCTTCGGCTCGGGCGGGGCCACCGCGCCGGCGACGACCCAGTGACAGACCGCCGTCCCCTTGAGGGCGAGGCAATCGTAGGCCCTGCCGCCCAGCGCCGCGTGATCGGCGATCTCGGTGACCGCGGCGCGCTCGACCGTGCTGCAGCCGAGATCGGATTTCGGGTCGCGGATCGTCGCCAGTGCCGCGGCCGTGTCGCCCTTGGTGTCGCGCAGGAGGCTGCGCAGGTTCGAGAGCGACGTGCAGCCGATTACCGGCTCGCCCCCCGCCTTCGCGGCTTTTTCGGCAGCGCCCTGGGCAGCGGCGCCGGTCGCGGCCAGCAGGGCGAGAAGAGGAAGAAAGCGGAGCATCGCGCGGATCCAGGGTGACGGCCGCGACGATACCACGGCGCGGGTCGGCCGGGCGACGCGCGGCGATGGGCCGGTGCGGCCGCACACGCCGCCAGATCCACCGGGCCGAGCGCCGGATCGCCCCTTACCCTCCAAGGTTTCGAAGCCCCCGCCCCGTGACGCGGGGCCGCCTCACCCGGCCTTGCGCGCCGCCTGCCCCCGGATCTTGGCGAAGCGCCGCAAGGCCCGATCCCGGCGCAGGCGGGTCAGGCGCTCGATCCAGAACACGCCGTCGAGCTGATCGATCTCGTGCTGGAGGCAGGCGGCGCGCAGACCCTCGGCCGCCTCCTCCCGCTCCACCCCGTCGAGGTCGCGGTAGCGCACCCGGATCCGGGCGGGTCGCTCGACGGGCTCGATCACCCCCGGCATCGACACGCTGCCCTCGGGATGGGCGGCGCGCTCCTCGGAGGCCCAGACGATGACGGGATCGACATAGGTGGCGGCGTCCTCGTCCGGCTGAAGGCGGATCACCACGATCCGCTCGGCGCGGCCGATATGCGGCGCGGTGAGGCCCATCGCCCCGACCTCGCCGAGGGTGTCGAGCACGTCCCGCGCCAGCGCGCGCACGGCTTCTGGGGACAGGGCCATCGCCGCCGCCGGCCGGCTCAGGCGGGGATCGGGATGGAAGATCAATGGGCAGGCAGGCATGGGCGGTTCGGTCACTTCGGGCGGTTGGGAGAGGGGTGCGACGGGGCGATCCGGCCCCCCTGGCGGGAGCGATCGCGATCCCATCACGGCGGCGCAAGCGGGTCAGCTCAGCCCGCCGCAGGAAGCGTCATAACCTTTGTTAATCAAGGTGACTGCGGGCCGCACGAAGACGTGATGCCAAGACTTTAGTCCTCATTGGCGTTCGGCAGAGAGAGCGCACGATCGTTTCTCTTGAAGGCCAAGCTTGTTCAAGGTCGAAGAACCGACCATCCCGGATGAAACCTTCGACCGGGTTGCAGGTTTGCCTCTTCGATCATACGTATGCCTCGTCGATCGGCGACCGGTCTTTGCGAGACCGTTCCCGATATCCCGGACGGGATGCGGTTCCGGCACCATTCCCCTCGCTCGCTTCGACGAACGGGACGGCCTTGAGGCCGGGACGCGACCTGTGCGGACCCCGACGACGAGGGGCAGGAGAGACCCGCATGAGCAACGGCACCGTGAAGTGGTTCGACGAGATCAAGGGCTACGGATTCATCCAGCCCGACGATGGCGGCAAGGACGTGTTCGTCCATATCTCCGCCGTCCAGCAAGCGGGCCTGCGCGGTCTCGCCGAGGGGCAGAAGGTGACCTTCGACATCGAGAACGATCGCCGCAGCGGCAAGCCGGCAGCCATCAACCTCCAGGCTTCCTGAGGCTGACGACTGCGCAGCGATCAAAAAAATCGCTGATTCGCAGCAACAGATCGAAAAATGTGACCGGCGCTGTGCATGGAACCTTCCATATCTGTTGCGTGTTGCAGCGCACTGGTGCATCGACTGCGCCGGTTGCATAAGATTCGCGCCGAGTTCCGGCCGCCCGGTCCCCGAGAGCTTGTTTCAGATCCCGATCCGTGCGCCGCGACGCGCGCTGATGACCGACCCGGCGGCCGGCCGTATCACCACATGAGAAAGGCCATATGAGCGCATTCGACTTCAGGAACTTCGAGGATCGCCGTCAGAACTCCCAGGCCGCCAAGGCGGCCTTGCTCGAGAAATTCAAGGCCCGTCCCCCGCTGGACGACCCGGAGCAGCGCGCCAAGGCCCAAGCCCGTGCCGAAGTGGCCCGTGCCCGCGACGAGCGCGCCCGCGAGCGTGAGCGTGCCCGCATCGAGGCCGAGCGCAAGGCTGCGGAAGAGAAGCGCGCCCGCGAAGAGGCGGAACTCGCCGCTCAGATCGCCCGCGAGGCCGCCGAGGCCGCCGCCCTCGCCGAGCGCAAGGCCGCCGAGGCCGCCGAGAAGAAGGCTGCCCGCGATGCTCGCTACGCGGCTCGCAAGGCCAAGGTGAAGATCCGCCGCTGACGGGCGGTCTTCCCGATCGATTAAGACCCGCGCGCCGGACGCTTCGAGCCCGGCGCGTTTTTTGTGCGCGGCTCCGCGCAGATCTCAGCTCAAACTACGCAATCTGGACAGGATTTCGCGCGGCGGTGCTTGGCAAGGTGCCGCATTGTCGGCACCTCTTTCCCAAAGACGCTGATAGAAAGCGGATGAGGGAGGACAGTCCTTGGAAAACATCCGGCGCATCATCCCAGGGCGGTCCCCCGGGCCGGCTCGAAGACTTGCTCCGCTGATCGCCGCGGCCGGACTCTCGATGTTCGCCTCGGGCGCCCGGGCCGAACCGCCGATCCGCAGCGCCGAAGATGCCTTCTGCCGGAGCGAAGCGCGGGCGCAGGTGTTCTCGGCACCCGATCCGCTCAATCTCGGCCTTCGCGAGATCGGCCGTCAGATCTGGGCCTCCTGCATGCAGCGCAAGTCGGGCGGCCAGACCAAGAAGGGTCAGCGTCGGCGGCGCCACCGCTGAGACATGCCCCTCATCCGCGTCCGAGCCGCCGGCCCCTATCGGTTCCGGTCGGAGTTCGGCGCGGGGAGGCAGCCGGCGATCAGGCGTCGAGGGGCTCGCCGATCCGGGCGCGCAGGCGGGCCCGCAGATTCTGGTTGGCAGGGCTGCGCTCGGCATCGAGCGCCCACATCAGGCGCAGCAGCCGGCTGATCGGCAAGGCCCGATCCTCAATCGCCTCGGCGACCTGCTGCTGCAGGGACTTGCCCAGGATGGTGGAGGAAGGCGCGAGCGTCTCGGCAGTGGTCGGCATCGAGTGCATCCGAAAAGCGGGCTTCGCCCCCCGCGGGGCGGGCTGATAGACCGTTCCGTCGCGAATGGCCATAGCTTTGCCGGCTTGCGGTTACCCGCTCGCTTGCATGCGGCAAGTCCCGTTCACAGCTTCTTTACCGAGAAGGGTGCCTGCGCGTAACCGTCGAGCAGGTCCTGCAGGTCGCGGTAGATGGCGATGCAGCCGGCCGCCGAGAGGTCCGCCTCGGGGAAGCCGCCGCACAGGACGCCGATCGTGGCGAGGCCCGCTCGCCCCGCCGCCTCGGCGTCGTAGGGCGTGTCGCCCACCGCGATCACCGATTCCTTCGGGCAGTCGGGGATCTTGCGCAGGACCGCCTCGAAGATGTCGGGATGGGGCTTGGAACGGTCGGCATCGTCCGCACTCGTCACCGCGTCGACCAGATCCTCGATGCCGAGGATCTTCTGATAGTGCTCGACCTCGGAGGCCTTGCCCGAGGAGGCGAGGGCCACGGTCAGGCCGTCCTCGCGCAGGTGGGCGAGGAGCGCCCGCACGCCGGGGAAGGGCCGGACCTGATCGAGGTAGCGCCGCTTGAACAGATCCGAGCGGTAGGCCTCGATGGTCTCGCCCTCGCGGGCGAGCCGGTCGGGATCGACGAAGACCGGCAGGAGCTGGTCGCCCCCCTTGCCGATCTGGCGGCGGACCTCCGCTTCCTCCGCCTGGATTCCAAAATGCGCGAAGGCCTCGACCCAGGCGCGGGCATGCTGGTCGACGCTGTCGAGCAGGGTGCCGTCGATGTCGAAGACGACGGCGCCTCGGGGGGATGCCATTGGCCCCGCCCCTATCGCGGAAACAGGTGGACGCCGTCATCCGGCAGCAGGTTGCGGGCCGGGCCGCCGGTCTGCTGGCCGCGGCCCTGCTGGTAATAGGGAAGCTCGGGGCGCCGGTCGTTGTCGCTGCCCGTATCGTATTCCCACGGGGTGTTCCACGGCGCCCGCCCGCTCGCCGCCGGCACGGCCGGCCCCTCGAAGACCGCCTCGCGCCGCGGCCCCGCTTCGGCCGCGCCCGCGGACAGGGTGATTCCGAGGGTTGCCCCGAGAGCCGCCAGCAAACCGGTCGTCAACGCGCGCATGGCACCCTCTCGCGAAACCCCGCCCGAGTCAGGCAGCGAGGATCCAACGGCCGAGCCTGCCCGGCGTTCCCGCCCGCTTGCCCGCCCCCTTCCCGACCACTTCCCAACCCCTTGCCCGACCCGCATGCCCCTGAAACGGCGAAGCCCGCCGACCCCGGGGGCGGCGGGCTCTCGCACCGTATCCCGACAGGGCCGATCTCAGTGCAGGGACGCGCCCTCGGCGGCGGCGCGCGGCTTGGCCCGGGAGGCGGCCTTCGGCGCCGATTTCGAGGCGGGCTTGGCAGCAGCCTTGGTGGTTTTGGCCGCAACCTTGGCCGGCGCCTGATCGACGCTGGTCTCGGCGGCCTTGCGCGCGACCTTGACCGGCTTTACGGCGGCCCGGGCGGCGGGCGACTTGGCCGCCTCGGTGACGCCCGCGAGGGCCTCGGCCGGCGTCCGTACGGCCGGCTTGGCAGCGCGGGGCTTCGCCGGCGCCTTGGCCGCCTTCACCGGGACGGCCTCGGCCGCATGCGCGACGCCCGCCTCGGCGCCCCGGCGCAGCTCCGCCTCGGCCTGAAGCCAATGGATTTCGGCCCGGCCGAAGCCCCGGCCCTCGTCTTCCCAGATGTAGTAGGCGCGCTCGCGCACCTGGTGCTCGCACAACGGCATGAAGCCTCCTGATGGTCGTCCGGCGTGAGCCCGAACGATGGGAGGCCATGGTTAAAGGGCGGTTAACCGCCCCCGCCCCGTCACCGTTTGGAGCCCGTCTTGGGGCTCGCCTTGGGAGCGCGCGAGAGCCGGCGGTGGTTCGCCCGCACCTTGCGGCGATAGCCGGCGACCACCGCCCCGGTGGAGGCGCCGGTGGCGATCTGCATCGCCGCCTCGCCGGCCGCGAAGATCTTCTCGCTGACCATGCGCTGCGCCTCGACCTGGGCGGCGCTGCCGCCGGCCGCGAGTTTGGCGAGGCGCAGGCCGATCACCGCCTGCGCCTCGAAGGCCAGCAGGGTCGTGTCGACCCCGAGCTTCCACCACGGTCCGAACATGTCTGTGCTCCCACGGCGCCGCTCGACGGCCGGGTTCCGACCCGTCGGGAGGCGCCTCGATACAAGCGGTCGATACACGCTCTTGGGCCGAGCCGCACGGACCGTCGAGAAGTCGGTCCGGCTTCGTGCGCCGCGTGGCTGAAGGCGGGCTCCTGGGCCGGGTGGCCCCCGGGTCAGTCGAAGCTGCGGCCCTTGGCGGCCGAGCCGCCGAGGCTGATCTTCTTCGGAGCCGGCGCCGGCCGCCCCCGGCTGGGAACGGCGGCGGGTTCCGGGGTGGCCGGGGCGGGCTTCAGACGCGACTGCCCATGGATCACCGAGCCGATCTCGCCGGCCGCGCGGATCAGGTCGTCCCGCTCGCAGGCACGGGCCACCTTGAGGCCGAGCTGATGCATGTGGCTCTTGCCGTAGAGATAGGCGGCGAGCCGCGCCCGGGTCAGCTCCGGGATCTTCTCCAGGATGTAGGGCAGGTCGTAATCGTCGGCGCGATAGACCTCCCCGAGCAATTCGAGGGAGACCGGGCATTCCGGATCGACGGTCGCGCCGGTGGTCGGGTGGGCCTGGCTCATGGATCACCTGCTGGCGGTGGGTTGGACCAAAGGGGTGTCAACGGGACGGTGTCCTCCGCCGCGGCCATCGCCGCATTCGGGGAACGGGACGCACGCACGACCGGAACCGGCGCCTCCGCCGGACGCCCGACGATGCGCGTGTCGAGACATCCGGTACAGACCGAGGCGATCGCGAGGCGGGCACGCCGGTCGGCGCGCTCCCAGACGGTTTCGCGCCCGGCTTCACGCCCGGATTCACGCTCTTTCCCCGATCCTGCCACGGCTGTCGCCGCGGGGACCGGGTTGGGACGAATCCGCAGGTAGAGCGGTCCCTCCGCACGGACAGCGGCGGGCATAGCCGAGAGCAGCGCGACAGCAAAGAGCGCCGGCGCGCAGACCTGCCCGCCCATCCGGGCCACCCGCGAACGCGACCGCCGATCGAAGCCCCGGTCCTGTCTCATGCGGCGGCACGGCCCTGCCCTGGCGTTTCGGATCCGGCGGGCCCACTCCGAGCCTCCGGGCCGGCAGCATCGGCCGGTATGGTAAACCGGGCATGAAGATCGGGCCCGTGCGGGCCACCTCCGACGCGAGGCGGCGGGTCGGGCAGGACAAAAAAGAGCCCGACGCGGGGGCGCCGGGCTCCGAGGGGGCCGACGGCTCGGGTGAGCCATCGACGCTGGGAAGGTGTCGGGACGTCTCGACGTCCGACCGGGTGCGGTCTCAGTACGAGCCGAACTTGTAGTTGATGCCGGCGCGGACGACGGCGAACTCGCTCTCGCGAACCTCGCGGCCGCCGCTGACGAGCAGGACGCCGGGGCTGTTCACGGTGACGGTGCGGCCGGCGTTGTCGACGGCGAAGGCGCCGTTGCGGGCCGAGCCCTTGTCGAGGTTCACGTACAGGCCTTCGACCTTCAGCGTGACGGCCGACGAGCGGAAGAAGTTCAGGAAGCTGTCGGTCGGCAGGGCGTACTCGACGCCGCCGCCGGCGGCCCAGCCGGTCTGGAAGTCGTTGCTCGACACGCCGGTGCCGAAGTCCCGGCCGCCGCCGCCGCCATAGGCGAAGCCGCCGGTGCCGTAGACGAGGGTGCGGTCGAAGGCGTAGCCGAGGCGGCCGCGCACGGTGCCGAAGTAGTCGAGGCCGGCGATGCCCGCCGGGTTGAACACCTGCTGAGCGGCGAGGGCGTTGACGCCGTTGCTGCTGATGACCTGGAAGCGGTTCCGCTCACGGCCGAAATCGGCGTACTGGGCATCGGCCTCGACACCGACGACGAAGCCGGAGCCCGGCGTGAACTGATAGTTGTAGCCGATCTGACCGCCGCCGACGAAGCCCTCGTTGGTGCGGTTGTTGTTGAAGGCGACGACGGCGGTGGTGCCGGCCGGCACGAGCAGCGAGGCGCCGTTGAGGCCGAGGACGGTCGCGCCGGTGCGGTTGTCGTTGGTGCCGAAGCCGTAGCCCGCGTTGAAACCGGCGTAGAAGCCGGTCCAGGTGAACACGGGAACCGGCTGGAACACCGGCGGCGGGGCGGCGCGGCGGGGGAGGTCGGCGGCCGAGGCGGCGATGGTGCCGGCCACGAGAGCGGTCGAGGCGAGAAGAAGGGTCTTCATGGGGTCGGGTTCCTGGGTTTGGCGGGAGCCGGCACGCAGCGCGCTCCGGGTGTTATGGCCTGCATCCTGGCCTGGTGAGTGCCGGGGGCCTTCCCCGGATGTCGTCGCCCTCCTGCGATGAACGAAGCAATTAGGCCGAACCCGTCAACGAAACATGAAGCTTACGCGCCCGTTTGCATTGGCTCCGGCTCGATGTGTCGTTCCGCACATCTGGTCTCGCTCGCGATCGCTCGAAGAACAAGTCAAGACTTGATCGCCTTTCAAGTCGCAAACGTGGTTAACAAGACCTTCTATAGCTTCGGCGCGGACGACGGTCTCGCATCCTCCGCTCACCCCGCCGGGCGCGGCTTGGTGAAGGCGCCGTTAACCCTGTTCGGGCAGGCTGGAGCCGGGGTCCTGTCAGGGCCCGCGAACAGGCCCGGATCTCTGCCGCCATGCCTCTCGACACCGGCCCGCACCCGACCCGCGGCCTCCTGTCCTGGACCCTCAAGGTGACCGTGGCCGCAGGCCTCGCCGCCGTGGGGCTCGGCCATTACGTCGCCCGCTCGGTCGAACCCGGCGCCGCGCGCATCGCGTCCCTCGACACCGATCCGGTCGTGACGGGCTCGATCGGTCCGTCGGCGCGAACGACCGCCCTCGACCCCTGCCTGCTGCGCGGTCGCTGAGAGCGGACGCCTCCCGGCCCTGTTCGGATGTCCTGGCTGCAACCGTGCCCGCGCGGTGCGGACGGGGCTCGCATCGCCCATCGGCCGTACCATCGATTGACAAGCCCGCACGGCCCTCTAAGTGTCGCGCGCGTCGGGATGCGCGACGACGGCTTGCGCGACGGCACCGCGAGGACCGGCGGAACGCGCCCGGCCCCTACCGACCGGCCGATCCCAAGCGCGATGGTTCCCTGCCCCAGATGTCTTTTGCCGATCTCGGACTGAGCGACAAGGTCCTCCAGGCCGTCACCGCCGCCGGCTATACCGAGCCGACGCCGATCCAGGCCCAGGCGATCCCGCACGTGCTGGCCCGCCGCGACGTTCTCGGCATCGCCCAAACCGGCACCGGCAAGACCGCGGCCTTCACCCTGCCGATGCTGACCATGCTGGAATCGGGCCGCGCCCGCGCCCGCATGCCGCGCACGCTCATCCTGGAGCCGACCCGCGAACTCGCCGCTCAGGTCGAGGAGAATTTCGAGCGCTACGGCACCAACCACAAGCTCAACGTCGCGCTCATCATCGGCGGCGTCTCCTTCGCCGACCAGGATGCCAAGCTCACCCGCGGCACCGACGTGCTGATCGCCACGCCGGGCCGGCTGCTCGACCATTTCGAGCGCGGCAAGCTGCTGCTCACCGGCGTCGAGCTCCTCGTCATCGACGAGGCCGACCGCATGCTCGACATGGGCTTCATCCCCGACATCGAGCGCATCGTGAAGATGGTGCCGTTCACGCGCCAGACCCTGTTCTTCTCCGCGACCATGCCGCCGGAGATCGAGCGGCTGGCCGACATGTTCCTGTCGAACCCGCAGCGGGTCGAGGTCAGCCGCCCGGCCTCGGCCGCGACCACCATCGAGCAGCGCCTCGTGGCGACCGGCGCCGAGGGTCACGAGAAGCGGAAGGTGCTGCGCCAGCTCATCCGCGCGGCGGACGAGCTCCAGAACGGCATCATTTTCTGCAACCGCAAGCGCGACGTGGCGCAGCTGCAGAAGTCGCTGGCCAATCACGGCTTCAACGCCGCCGCGCTCCACGGTGACATGGACCAGCGGGCCCGCATGGCCGCCCTCGACGGCTTCCGCAGCGGCGAGGTGCCCCTGCTCGTGGCCTCCGACGTCGCCGCCCGCGGCCTCGACATCCCGGCGGTGAGCCACGTCTTCAACTTCGACGTGCCGCATCACCCGGAGGATTACGTCCACCGCATCGGCCGCACCGGACGGGCCGGCCGCTCCGGCCACGCCTTCACCCTGGCGAGCCGCTCCGACGAGCGCTCGCTCTCGGCGATCGAATCCCTGATCGGCCAGCCGATCGCGTGGCTCGACGGCGACCTCGCGAGCCTTCCCGAGGCGAGCGAGGACGAGTCCGAGCCGCGCCGCCGCCGCGGTGCCCGGCGCGGCGCCAAGGGATCGTCGGACAGGAGTTCCTCGGACCGGGGCTCCCCCGAGCGGGACGGTGCCAGGGCCGAAGGCGCGCGTTCGGAGGGCCGCGGGCGCTCCGGCCGCCGCGCCGGCGGCGAGCGCACCCGCTCCGAGGAGCCGCGTCGCGAGGCAGAACCGCGCCGGGAGGCCGAGCCCGTCGCCCCTGTCCGGGAGCCCCGCCGCGCGAACGAGCCCCGCGGTCGAAACGAGCCGCGCGGCCGTCACCGCGACGAGGACGACGATACGCCGGTCGGTCTGGGCTCCCACGTGCCCGCCTTCCTGCTGAAGCCGACCGCTCCCCGCAAGAGCAAGGACTGATCCCGGCCACCGCGGGGAAGGGGCTGGGCCGGTCCGGGATCGCATCCCGGCCCCGGATTCCTGGGGGGCCTTAACGTCCTGGCGAGGATCGCCGAGCGATACTCTGGGCAGGACGATCCTCGTCCGGAGGAGCGGAAATCGCCGGATGAGCCCCGACCTCGACCGTGAGCGCAGCCTCGCTCTGGCGCAGCGCAGCTTCGAGCTGATGCGCGACTACTGCACCTGCGCGACCCCGCGCGCCTACGCGGTCTGGTACACCTACGTGGCCGGCAGCCAGCCGCTCATGAACGACGCGATCAAGCGCCTGACCACGCAGAACGGCACGCTGACCAGCGCCGATATCGACCAGCTCCACGATACCTATATCGACGGGCGCCGCCTCGCGCTCGAGATGGACCGGGTGAACTCGACCCTCATCGCCGAGGTCGAGGGCATCATGGAGATGATCGACGTGTCGGTCCGCTCCACGGCCCAGTACGGCGAGTCGCTCCAGGCCTTCACCCACGACATCGCCAACGCCGCGACCAGTCGGACGCGGCTCAGGGAGGTGGTCTCCACGATCATCGCCAACACCCGCGACGTGACGGCGAACAACCGCACCCTCGAAGCCCGCATGCGCGAGAGCCGCAACGAGATCGAGACCCTGCGCGAGACGCTCGAGGCGACACGGCTCGAGAGCCTGACCGATCCGCTGACGGGGCTGGGAAATCGCAAGAGCTTCGAAGAGGGCCTGCGCCGGGAGATCGATGCGGGGGCGAGCCACCGGCCGTCGAGCCTGATCGTGCTCGACATCGACTATTTCAAGCGCTTCAACGACCTCTACGGCCACCTGACCGGCGATCAGGTGCTGCGCCTCGTCGCCATCGTGATGCGCGAGCATATCGGCCAGAAGGGTGCGACCCTCGCCCGCTTCGGCGGCGAGGAATTCGGCATCGTCCTCCCGGAGGTCGATCTGGCCACCGCCCGCGAGATCGCCGAGCGGGTGCGCACCAGCGTGACCGGGCGGGAGCTGGTCAAGCGCTCCACCGGCGAATCGCTCGGCAAGGTCACGGTCTCGCTCGGCGTCGCCCAGCAGCGCCCGGACGACAACGCGGTCTCGCTGCTGGAACGGGCCGATGCCTGCCTGTTCGCGGCCAAGCGGGCCGGACGCAACCGGACCATCGACGAGATCCAAGCCGCCGCCCTGCCGAACGTGGCCTGATCCGGGCGAGCCGCCTCACATTCGAAGCCGTCGCGTCGTCGCCTCGGAGAGGATCCGGAGCGACGCGCCCGTATCCTGGACCCCGGCCCGCATTCGCGGCGGGCTTCGTCAGCCTCAGGCCGGGACGGGGACCCGGTCCGGGGTGACGGGCGTGATCGCCACTGACTCGCCGCAGCCGCAGGCGGAGGTCTGGTTCGGGTTGTTGAACACGAACTGCGACGACAGCTTGTTGGTCTGGAAATCCATCTCGGTGCCGAGCAGGAACAGCACCGCCTTGGGATCGATGAAGACGGTCACGCCGCGATCCTCGATCATGTCCTCGCCGGGCTTGCGCTCCTCGGCATATTCCATCGTGTAGGACATGCCGGCGCAGCCGCCGTTCTTCACGCCGACGCGCAGGCCCGCGATCGGCCGGTCGGCATCAGCCATGATGGCCTTGATCCGATCCGCGGCGCGGTCGGTCAGCGAGATTACCTTGAAACCTGACATGGTTGTCTCTCTCCTGCGGCCGGGTTCAAGGCCCGGGCGGGTGAGTTGGTCGAACATATCGGAAGATAAGCATCCGGCGGGCAAGGGTCCACCGGAGGGTCCCTGCGCCGCACGCATTCCGGCGTGCTATGCTTCCGCAGTCACGGAGGGTGCGATGGCCGATCCTGCGCGGCGGCGGATGACGCCGGAAGAGTTCTTCGAATGGCAATCGGCCCAAGACGGGCTCTACGAACTCGTCGACGGCGTGCCGGTACCGCATGTGAAGATGATGACCGGCGCGAGCGTTCAGCACGACCGCGCGACCGTGAACATCATCGTCAGCCTCGGCGTGCAATTGCGCGGATCCGGCTGCCGCCCGACGACCGACGACGTCGCGCTACGCACCAGCATCGCCACGATCCGGCGGCCCGACGTGACGGTGGAATGCGGCGAACTCATCCGCGACACTTACGAGAACCGTTCGCCGCGTCTCGTCGTCGAAGTGCTGTCGCCCTCGACGACGAACATCGATCGGTTCCGCAAGCTCGACGAGTACAGGCGCCACCCCACCCTCGCCTACATTCTCCTCGTCGAGACGCGCTTTTCCAGCACCGTACTCTACCGCCGTGAGGGTGAGGCATGGCTGGAAGAGAGCTTCGAGGCACCGGATGCCGTCATCGACTTGCCGGCGATCGGTGCGCGTCTGACGCTCGCCGACATCTACGAAGACGTTGTCTTCGAGCCGGGCCGCCCGGCGCGGTGACGGGCTACCACATGTCGAGCGCGACGCGGGCCTCGTCGGACATCCGGCTCTGGTCCCACGGCGGATCGAACACCATCGTGACCTGACAAGACTGGACGCCCGGCACCGCCGTGACGGCGTTCTCGACCCAGCCCGGCATCTCGCCGGCCACCGGGCAGCCCGGGGCGGTCAGGGTCATGTCGATCAGCACACGCCGGTCGTCCTCGATCTGGACGCGGTAGATCAGGCCGAGTTCGTAGATGTCGGCGGGAATCTCCGGGTCGTAGACCGATTTGAGGGCGGCGACGATGTCGTCGGTCAGGCGGTCGATCTCCTCCGCGGGGATCGCCGAGGCCGCCGCGAGGGCGGGGGTGTTGTTGCCGCCGGTGATCGTATCGTCTGCGCTCATCGCAACCTCTCCTCCGGCCCGCGGAGGCCGGCCCCTGCCGGCTTCCGCGATCGGACTAGTATAAAATCAGGCGAACAGCATCTCGGCCTTGGTCAGCGCCGCGGCCAGGGCGTCGATCTCGTCGGTCGTATTATACAGACCGAACGAGGCGCGACAGGTCGAGGTGACGCCGAAGCGGTTCAGCAGCGGCATGGCGCAATGCGTCCCCGCCCGCACCGCCACGCCCTGCCGGTCGATGATGGTGGCGACGTCGTGGGCATGGGCGCCCTTCATCTCGAAGGCGATCACGCCGCCCTTGTCCTTGGCCTTGCCGATCAGCGTCAGGGAATTCATCGCGCCGAGGCGCTCCTGCGCGTAGGCCGTCAGCGCCGCCTCGTGCGCCTCGATCCGATCGCGCCCGAGCGTCATCATGAATTCGAGCGCGGCGCCCAGCCCCACCGCCTCGATGATCGCCGGCGTGCCCGCCTCGAAGCGGTGCGGCGGATCGTTGTAGCTGATCGCGTCCTGGGTCACCGTGCGGATCATCTCGCCGCCGCCCTGGTAGGGCGGCAGCCGGTCCAGCCATTCCTTCTTGCCGTAGAGCACGCCGATGCCGGTCGGCCCGTAGACCTTGTGGCCGGTGAACACGAAGAAGTCGCAGTCGAGCGCCCGCACGTCGACCGCGCGGTGGACGGCGCTCTGGGCGCCGTCGAGCAGCACCGGCACGCCGTGGGCGTGGGCGATGCGCACGATCTCCTCGGCCGGCGTCACCGTGCCGAGCACGTTCGACATGTGGGTGATCGCGACCATCTTGGTGCGCGGCGTGAAGAGCTTTTCGTACTCTTCGACCAGGAAGTTGCCCTCGTCGTCCACCGGCGCCCACTTGATCACGGCACCCTTGCGCTCGCGCAGAAAGTGCCAGGGGACGATGTTGGAGTGGTGCTCCATGATCGAGAGGATGATCTCGTCCCCCTCCCCGATCAGCCCGGCCTGGCCCATCGACGACGCGACGAGGTTGTAGGCCTCCGTCGCGTTGCGGGTGAAGATGATCTCGTCGGTCGAGGCCGCGTTGAGGAATTGGCGCGTGGTCTCGCGGGCGCCCTCGAACCCCTCGGTCGCCGCGTTGGCCATGTAATGCAGGCCGCGATGGACGTTGGCGTAGCCGGTCTGCATGCACGAGACCATGGCGTCGATCACCGCCTTGGGCTTCTGCGAAGAGGCCGCGTTGTCGAGATAGACCAGCGGTTTGCCGTAGACCTTCTCGGAGAGGATCGGGAATTCCCGACGGATCGCCTCGACGTCGTAGGGGGTGGGGCGGACGGGTGCGTTCATCGTCTCGACCTTGAAGCGTGACGGCCAAGGTGCCGCCGATCCCGCTCCTTCCCTCATCCCGAGGTGCCGGAGCGAAGCGGAAGGCTTTGGGCGAGCCCTCCAGATATCACTGCGATCCCTGAAGCCCTCCTTCGAGGCTGAGCTGACGCTCAGCATCTCCGGACGAGGGTTCAGGGTTGGACCCATGCGATGCGCGTGACCCCTCCCCCGTCTCCCGTCGGGCTTGCCCGACTGGAGCATTCAGGATGCGGATATCGGGCGCGCCCGATATCCGTGGGGGAGGGTTGAAGGCGGTGTGCCCTACCCTCTGGCCTTCAGCCAAGCCTCGATCCCGCCGATCAGCGCCTCGCGGGCACCCTCGTGGGTCACCGCCTCCACCGCCTCGCCGACGAAGGCCTGGACCAGCAGGCTCTCGGCGGTGGCGCGCGGCAGGCCGCGGGCCATGAGGTAGAACAGCAGCTCGTCGTCCGGCGCGCCGCAGGTCGCGCCGTGGCCGCAGGCGACGTCGTCGGCGAAGATCTCCAGCTCCGGCTTGTTCATCATCTGCCCCTCGTCCTTGAGGAGCAGGCAATCGGACTTCATCTTGCCGTCGGTCTGCTGCGCGACCTGGCGAACGATGATCTTGCCCTGGAACACGCCGGTGGCTTCGCCGTCGATCACCGTCTTGAACATCTCGCGGCCCACCCCGCCCGTCGCCGCGTGGTCGGCCAGCAGGGTCGAATCCGCGAGCTGCCCGTCGCCCAGCAACGCCGCGCCGTTGACGACCGCGTTGGCGTCCTCGCCCGCGATGTGCAGGTAGAGCTGGTGGCGCGAGAGCTTGGCGCCGGTCACGAGATTGACCGTCTCGAGCTGCGCCCGCGCGTCGAGCCGCACGGAGAGCGTCGACAGGGCGATGGCGGCGTCGCCCTCCCGGTTGATCCGGCTGTGGCGGAAGGCAGCCTCCTCGCCGATGTGCACGTCGAGGGCATCGTTGGGCTGATAGATCAGTCCGGACGGCCCCTCATGGCTCTCCAGCAGGAAGAACTCCGCGCCCGCGCCGAGATCGACCAGCACGCGGGTCGCCGTCGAGAACGATGTCGCGCCGGTACCGACGAAGCGCAGATGGATCGGTGTCGCGGGCTTGGCGCCGGCGGCCACCGAGATCAGCGCGCCGTCCGCCAGGAAGGCGGTGTTGAGCTGATAGACCGGATTCTCGCGCACCTGCTCGACGGGGGCGAGGAGCTTCAGGCGGGCATCGCCCTTCCCCATCGCCTCGTTGAGCGGCGTGACGGTCACGCCCTCGGGCAACCGGTCGAGATCCGACAGGGCGGCGACGAGATGGCCGTTGACGAAGGTGAGGCGCGCGGCCTCGACCTCGCGGAAGCCCGTGGCACCGGCGACCGCGGCCTTGGCGGCGTCCTCGGACGGGGCCTCGGCGGGCGGGGCGGCCTCGGTGATGGCGGCGCGCAGGTCCGTGTACTTGAACGCCTCGACCCGGCGGCTCGGCAGGCCGGTCGCCTCGAAGAAGCGGAACGCCTCCTCGCGGCTGATGGCCTGCTCGCTGGCAAACGCCGCGCGCGAGGACTCGAACAGCTTGGACAGCCCGGCCTCGGCGGGGGAGCGGAGATTGGTGACGTCGGCCATCACGCCGCCTCGCTGGTGCGGTACTCGGCGTAGCCGGAGGCCTCGAGTTCGAGCGCCAGCTCCTTGCCGCCGGTCTTCACGATCTGGCCCTTCGACATGACGTGCACGGTGTCGGGCACGATGTGGTTGAGGAGCCGCTGATAGTGGGTGATGACGAGGAACGAGCGGCCTTGCGCCCGCAGCGCGTTCACGCCCTCGGAGACGATGCGCAGCGCGTCGATGTCGAGGCCGGAATCGGTCTCGTCGAGCACGCAGAACTTCGGCTGCAGCAGCGCCATCTGCAGGATTTCCATGCGCTTCTTCTCGCCGCCGGAGAAGCCGACGTTGAGCGCGCGCTTGAGCATCTCCTTGTTGATCTCGAGCTTGTCGGCGGCGCCGTTCACCGCGCGAATGAACTCGGGGGTCGACAGCTCGTCCTCGCCGCGCGCCTTGCGCTGCGCGTTGAGGCAGGCCTTGAGGAAGGTCATCGTGCCCACGCCCGGGATTTCCAGCGGGTACTGGAAGGCCAGGAAGATGCCGGCGGCGGCGCGCTCGTCGGCCGCCATCTCCAGCACGTTCTGCCCGTCGAGCAGGATCTCGCCGTCGAGGACCTCGTAGTCCTCCTTGCCGGCGATGACGTAGGAGAGCGTCGACTTGCCGGAGCCGTTCGGGCCCATGATCGCGGCGACCTCGCCGTCGTTCACGGTGAGGTTCAGGCCGTTGAGGATGCGGTTGTCCTCGATCTGTACGACGAGGTTCTTGATTTCCAGCATGTCAGTTCACGTCCATATTCGATGTTCAGTTCGCTCGATGACTATTTATCAGCTGCGCTGTAAAACTCATCGAGCTCAAAGTATCCACAGCTCCCGATCCAGAACGTATTCCTCGTTTGGGGCGCCTTGGTGAGCGCAACGGTCAGCAACCTTCGCTGAGACGCCGCCTGAAAGAGAGAAGTGCCGAGACCGCAATTCCCCCCCTCATTGCCACCTGAGGTCTGAATTCGGATTTTGCGATCCAGTTTGCCCTTGATCGTCTTGACCACCATTGCGTCGCCGAAAACCTCCGGCTCGCCGCGCCTGGCATCCGGAATCTCGACGCGATCGACACGAAGGGTCGCGACGATCTCCGCTTGGTCGAGGCGATAGGCCCGCCTTTCCTCGTCCGTCTTGAGACGGAGAGGAAAGGGGCAATCGCAAGCCTGCGCCCGACCAGCCGACGCGGCGGCTGCCACGACCAGCATCGCGGCAGCCGGCGTCCGTCTCATCCCACCGAGCCTTCGAGGCTGATCGAGATCAGCTTCTGGGCCTCCACCGCGAACTCCATCGGAAGCTGCTGCAGCACGTCGCGGACGAAGCCGTTGACGATGAGCGCGGTCGCCTCCTCCTCGGAGAGGCCGCGCTGCTGGCAGTAGAACTTCTGGTCCTCGGAGATCTTCGAGGTGGTGGCCTCGTGCTCGAAGACGGCGGACGCGTTCTTCGACTCGATGTAGGGCACGGTGTGCGCCCCGCACTGGTCGCCGATCAGCAAGCTGTCGCAATTGGTGAAGTTGCGCGCGCCCTTGGCCTTCTTGTGGGCCGAGACGAGCCCGCGATAGGTGTTCTGCGAACGCCCGGCCGAGATGCCCTTGGAGATGATCCGGCTGGTGGTGTTCTTGCCCAGATGGATCATCTTGGTGCCGGAATCGACCTGCTGCATCCCGTTCGACACCGCGATCGAGTAGAACTCTCCGCGGGAATCGTCACCCCGAAGGATGCAGGACGGGTATTTCCAGGTGATCGCCGAGCCGGTCTCGACCTGCGTCCACGAGATCTTCGAGCGGGCGCCGCGGCAATCGCCGCGCTTCGTCACGAAGTTGTAGATGCCGCCCTTGCCCTCGTTGTCGCCGGGGTACCAGTTCTGGACGGTCGAGTACTTGATCTCGGCATCCTCCAGGGCGACCAGCTCGACCACGGCGGCGTGGAGCTGGTTGTCGTCGCGCTTCGGGGCGGTGCAGCCCTCCAGATACGAGACGTAGGAGCCCTTGTCCGCGATGATGAGGGTGCGCTCGAACTGCCCCGTGTCGCGCTCATTGATGCGGAAGTAGGTCGACAGCTCCATCGGGCAGCGCACGCCCGGCGGGATGTAGACGAACGAACCGTCCGAGAACACGGCGGAGTTCAGGGTGGCGAAGAAGTTGTCGGTCACCGGCACGACCGAGCCGAGATACTTCTTCACGAGATCGGGATACTCGCGGATGGCCTCGGAGATCGGCATGAAGATCACGCCGGCCTTCTCGAGTTCCTTTTTGAAGGTGGTCGCCACCGAGACCGAATCGAACACCGCATCGACCGCGACCCGGCGCTCGGGGGCGATGCCCTCCAGGGCCTCGACCTCGCGCAGGGGGATGCCGAGCTTCTCGTAGGTCTTGAGGATCTCGGGATCGATCTCGTCGAGCGATTCCGGCCCCTTCCGCTTCGGCGCGGCGTAATAATAGATGTCGTTATAGTCGACGCGGTCGTATTCCACGCGCGCCCACTCCGGCTCCTTCATGGTGAGCCAGCGCTTGTAGGCGTCGAGGCGCCATTCGAGCATCCATTCGGGCTCGTTTTTACGCGCCGAGATGAAGCGGATCACGTCCTCGGAGATGCCCTTCTCGGACTTCTCCATCTCGATGACGGTCTCGAACCCGTACTTGTACTGGTCAATGTCGATCGAACGAACGCGATCGATGGTCTCCTGCACAGCAGGCATTCAGCCTCTCCTCACCGACTCCGGTTTCAAGGACCGGGGGTTTCAACGAAAGCAATGGCTTGGGCGGGCGGCGCTCAGGCAGCCTGCCCTCGCCGTCGATATAGGGACGACACGACCCGTTCGAACCCCTCTAAGAAGCGTTGCAGGTCGTCCTCGTCCGAATTCCAGCCGAAACTCACGCGCAGCGCCCCTGCGGCGAGCGCGGGGCTCACGCCCATCGCGCCGAGCACCGGCGAGCGGGCGACCTTGCCCGAGGCACAGGCCGAGCCCGAGGAAACGGCCACGCCGGCCAGATCCAGGGCGATCAGGGCGGTCGCCGCCTCCAGTTCCGGTACGGCGAAGCTCAGCGTGTTCGGCAGCCGCTCGGCCCCCGCCCCGAAGACCACCGCTTCGGGCGCGAGCGCCCGCACCCCGGCTTCGAGCCGATCGCGCAGGGTGGCGAGGCGTAGGCCCTCGGCGGCGAGCGCCGCGTGGGCGATTCGCCCCGCCTCGCCCATGCCGACGATCCCGGGCAAGTTCTCGGTGCCGCAGCGCAGCCGTGCCTCCTGGCCACCGCCGCGCAGGAGCGGCGCCTCCAGGCTCACGCCCTCGGCGAGCACCAGGGCGCCGACCCCCTTGGGCGCCGCGAACTTGTGGCCCGACAGGGTCAGGGCATCGAGCCCGAGGGCGTCGAGGCTCAGGGGAATCTTTCCGACCGCCTGCACCGCGTCGCTGTGAACCAGCGCCTGTCCGTGGGCGCGGGCGAGCCGCACGATCGCCGCGAGGGGCTGCACCGCGCCGGTCTCGTTGTTGGCCGCGTGGACCGAGATCAGCACGGCCTCGTCGCGGCAGGCATCCAGGCGATCCGCGAGAACATCGAGGCGAAGCGTGCCGGCCGCATCCACCGGCAGGATCTCGACCATCGTGTCGGGGAACCGATGGCCCACGGCGACGCAAGCGTGCTCGGTCGCCGAGATCATCAGCCGGGTCGGCGCGGGCATGCCCCGGCGGCGCAAGGCCCCCGACAGGACGGTGTTGGCGGCTTCCGTGCCGCCGCTCGTGAAGACGACCCGTTCCGGTGCCGCCCCGACCAGGGCCGCCACCCTCGCGCGGGCCTCCTGCAGGGCCTGACGCGCCGCCCGCCCCTCGGCATGGACCGAGGACGGATTGCCCGGCAGCGTCAGCGCGCGCGCGACCGCCGCCGCGACCGCCGGCCGTGCCGGAGAGGTCGCGTTGTGGTCGAGGTAACTGCGCGCTGCCCTGTCCATCCGTCGCCTGAACTGTCTTCGCCGACCTTTGGCCGCCCTCTGTCCGCCGCGCGAACCCGCGATTTCCTTGATTTCGCCCCCCTTCCCCATGCTAAGGCGCCCGCAACGGCGCCCTCAACGCAGGGACGAGGCTTCGAAACACTCTATCTTAGAACAATTCTAATTACCTAGAATTATTCTAAGACGCTTGTAGAAGGCGCGCCGAGCGAGTCAAGGCAGGGTCGGCACGTGCCGGCCGCCGAACCCGTGTCGTTCCCGGCGCGTTCCGGGCAGGCACGGGATCCACCTGAGGACACCATGCCCGAAGTCATCTTTTCCGGCCCCGCCGGCCGCCTCGAAGGCCGCTACCAAGCGCCCAAGAAGAAGGGCGCCCCGATCGCGATCGTGCTGCATCCCCACCCCCAGTTCGGGGGCACGATGAACAATCAAATCGTGTACAATCTTTTCTACACCTTCGCCAATCGCGGATTCGCAGCCCTGCGCTTCAATTTCCGTGGGGTCGGGCGCAGCCAGGGCGCGTTCGATCACGGCTCTGGCGAGCTGTCGGACGCCGCCGCCGCCCTCGACTGGGTGCAGTCGGTCAATCCGGAGGCCAAGTCCTGCTGGATCGCGGGCGTGTCGTTCGGTTCCTGGATCGGCATGCAGTTGCTGATGCGCCGCCCGGAGATCGAGGGCTTCATCTCCATCGCCGCCATGGCCAACCGCTACGACTTCACCTTCCTGGCGCCCTGCCCCTCCTCCGGCCTGTTCGTGCACGGCTCGGAGGATCGCGTGGCCCCGGCCCGCGAGGTGATCCCGGTGATCGAGAAGGTGAAGACGCAGAAGGGCGTCATCATCGAGCACCAGATGGTCGAGGGCGCCAACCACTTCTTCGACGGCAAGGTCGACGAGCTGACCCAGACGGTCGACACCTATCTGGACAAGCGCCTCGGGGGGAAGACCGAGGCGGCGTGAGGCGGGCATTCACGGCGGCTTCAGCCTTTGACGGTCGCCGTGAAGTCCGACCATTGCTCGACGCGAAAAGCACGCAGGTCCCGGACCGAAGCGGGAAACCAGGGCAGCGCCTTGAGCGCCATGATGGCCGCGAACAGCTGAGCGAGATCCTCGCCCTGGCTGATGTAGAGGCTGCCCTGAATCCGGTCGAAGCCGTGGCTCGCGAGTGCCGTCCGGATATCGCCGTAGGCCTACGGAACGCCTTTCGGATGATGCGCCTGCGTCTCCGCGACCACCAGCAGGCTGCCCCGTGCACCCGCCACACGGCAGCCCCCATCCAGGCGTTCAGTCGGTCCTCAGACGAGTTCGACCCGCAATTCCCGGCCCACCGCCCGCGCCGCACGGACCAGGGTTTCCAACGTCGCGCCGCCGCTCGATGGGTCAAGCAGGCGATCGACCTGGGCACGGCTCGTCTGCATGCGTTCGGCCATCTGGACCTTGCTGATCTTCTGCCGCTTCATCTCGGCGGCGATCTGCTCGGCGATGACGCTCTTGGCCGCGGCCGCGGTAACCACCTCGGTGAGGCCCTCTTCGTCCAGCCAGCTCTCGAAGCTCGACCCAATATGAAGGTTGTCCGCGTTCATCCGATGATGTCCTTCAGGCGCTGCCGTGCCAGATCGAGATCCGCCGACGGGGTCCGCTGAGCCTTCTTGATGAAGGCGTGCAGGGCGATCAGTCGCCCTTCGTGGAAGCCGAACAGCAGGCGGGCTTCGCGCCGGCTCGGAAGCGTGGACCGCACCTCGAACAACCCGCCCGACATCGGACGACAAAACGGCAGACCGATCGGCCAGCCGAGTTGAACACGGCGGACATCGAAGCCGACGACCCGCTTGTCCTCCGGCGGCAACGCCCTCAGCCAGTCGCGGACCGGCTCGTGCCCCGCCGCGGTCCGATAGAATGCGAGAGGGATGGCGGCACGGGAGGCATACGTCGATCGTACCAAAATTGGTACGATCGACAAGGCTCATGCCGCCTTCGCCGCTCCCTCCGCCGCCCCATGCACCACCGGCACGGCGGGCGCGCCCTCCCATTGCGAGTGCGGGGGAATCGACTCGCCCTTCATCACGATGGTGAGGGGCCGCAGCCGCGCGTAATCGCCGACATGGCTGTCGTAGAGGACGGTGGAGAAGGCGCCGACCGAGACGCCGTTGCCGATGGCGACCCGGCCGACCTTCATGATCCGGTCCTCGTAGAGGTGGGTCTGGAGCGCCGCCGAGCGGTTGATGGCGGCAAAGTCGCCGATCGACACGCAGTCGAACTCGGTGATGTCGGTCATGAGCAGGCAGGCGCCCCGGCCGACCCGCACGCCGAACAGCCGCAGCACCCAGGGCAGGAACGGCGTGCCCATCAGGTGTTCCAGGAGCACCTTGCCGGCCAGCCCCCAATATGCCACCGCGATGGCCTCCGTGCGCATCGCCCACCACGACCACATCGGCCGCATGCCGGGCCGGTAGCGCCCCATCAGGAGCCATTTCAGGCCGATCACCGTCGAGGTCTGGATCAGCGCGATGACGACGCTCGCCACCACGAACGACACCGCGAGGCCGAGCCAGTCGCCTTCCAGGATCGCGGGATAGAACACCCAGTCGATCGCGCAGATGGCGAGCGACAGGTAGAGCATCGGCGAGAACGAGGTGGCGAAGGCCTCGAACAGGCCGCGCCGCAGCTTGGCCCCGACGCTCGGCTCGAAGGTCTGACTGGCGGAGCCGAGATCGACCTTCTGGCGCACCGGCAGGCGGATCGGCGGCGAGCCGAACCACGTCTCGCCCGGATGCATCATGGCATTGGCCGGCGGCTTCGACTTGATGCCGATCAGCACGTCGTCGGGGATCGTGGCGCCGGGGGGAAGAACGCCGTCATTGCCGACGAAGACGCGGGCGCCGGTCTCGACCGGGTGAAGGTGCATCCAGCCGCGGCGGATCTCCTCTTCGCCCACCACCACCTCGTCGGCGACGAAATTGTTGGCGCCGACCGAGACGAGGTCGTGGCGCGAGCCGAGATTGGTCGAGATCTCGGCGCCCTTGCCCATGCGGGCGCCCATCAGGCGGTACCACGCCCGCATGTAGACGGTGGCGAAAAGCGAGGAGAGGGTCTCCAGGGTGACTTCCGCGGCGAGCGCCACGAGCCACTTGCGGAGGTAGAAGCCCGACCAGATCGAGTAGGTGCCGTGGCGCGCCCGCGGCAGCACCGCCCAGCGGATGCCGGAGATCAGCAGCACCGTGCCCGCCGTCATCAGCATGGCGGTGGGCCATGTCAGCAGCGGCAGATAGGCGTGGTAATCCACGTCCGTCATCTCGGAGAGCCGGTCCGAGATCTGGTCGAAGATGTAGAAGGCCGGGAAGATCGGCAGCAGCCCGACCGCGGGGACCGCCGCGAGCAGGAAGGCGTAGACGGCGCCGAAGGCCGCCCGCCGCGCCGGCGAGGCGGTGGCCGGCTCGGGCAGGGCAGCGAAATCGACGGTGCCGACCCGGCGGCCCGGCGAGCCGTCCCAGGATTCGGCGGTGCCGACCGTGGTGCCCGCCGGCACGGTGGTGAGATCGGCGATCTCGGCGTGATCCTCGATCACCGTGTTGTGGCCAATGACGCAGGAGGTGCCGATGGCGACGTCCTCGCCGATGGCCACGGGACCGATCACGAGCTCGTTGCCGACGACCTCGGCATTGGCGATCACGAGCCGCCCGCCGAGGGAGGCGCCGCGGCCGATGGTCAGCAGGTCCGGCGCGCCGACATCGAGGTCGGAGATCAGCACGTCCTCGCCGATCTTGGCGCCGAGGAGCCGCAGATAGGTGGCGATGACGGGCGAACCCTGAAGCCACTTGATGTGCACGAGCGGCGTCAGGCGCTGCGCCAGCCACCAGCGGTAATAGTAGACGCCCCAGAGCGGGTAGCGTCCCGCCTTCGTCCGCCCGAGGATCAGCCACTTGGCCAGGATCGCGACCGTCGCCGTCACCGCATTGATGCCGATATAGACGAGCAGCAGAACCGCGAGTTCGCCCCAGAAGCCGAGCCCGCCGCCGGTCAGCAGCAGGTAGGTGACGAAGATGCCGAGCCACTGCGCGGTGGCCAGCGCGATCACGAAGGGCAGGGCCACGGCCTGGGCCAGCCCGCACAGGGCGCGACGCAGGAGCGGGGGCGGGTCGAAGCCGAGATCCTGGACGGCCGTCTCGGCGCCGACACCGCCGGTGCGCTCGATCAGGTTCGACGCCATCACCCGCAACGTGCGGCCGGCATAGACGTCCTGCAGGGTGATGCCGGCGAGGGCGGGCGTCTCGCGCACCGCACCGACGAAGCGGGCGGCGAGCAGCGAGTGGCCGCCGAGTTCGGAGAAGAAGTCGGCGTTCAGCCCGATCGGCTGCTCGCCGAAGATCCGTTTGGCGGCGGCCAGCAGCGCGGCCTCGGTCTCGTTGTCGGGCTCCTCCTGCTCGCCCTCGCTCGTCGCGACGGTCAGCGGCGCGATCTTGAGCGCCTTGCGGTCGACCTTACCGGAGGTGAGACGCGGCAGGGTCTCCACCGCTTCGAAATGGCCCGGCACCATGTAGGGCGGCATCTGCGCCGCCAGATCCTTTCGGAGTTTGCCCCGATCGAGATCGACGCCGCGTTCGGGGACCAGGAAGGCGACGAGGCGGTCGACCTCGTCGTCGCGGCGCAGCACCACCGCGGCTTGGTTGACGCCCTCCTCCGCCCGGATCCGCGCCTCGATCTCGCCGAGCTCCACGCGGAAGCCGCGGATCTTGACCTGATCGTCGATGCGGCCGTGGAAGACGATGTCGCCGTCCGTCGTCATCGAGACGGCGTCGCCCGAGCGGTAGAGCACCGGATCGGTGCCGTCGGAGGCGTAGGGGTTGGCGACGAATTTTTCCGCCGTCAGCTCCGGGCGCTTGAGATAGCCCTTGGCGACGCCGGGGCCGCCGATCAGCAACTCCCCCTGCTCGCCGGGTTTCAGGAGGTTCAGCGCCTCGTCGGCGACGTAGACGGAATAGTTCGGGATCGGGCCGCCGATGGTGACGGGCACGCCCGGCCGCATCTCGGCGGCGGTGGCCACCACGGTCGCCTCGGTCGGGCCGTAGGTGTTGAACAGGCGCCGCTCGGGCGTCGCCCAACGCGCCACCAGCGGCTCGGGCAGGGCCTCGCCGCCCAGCAGCACGAGGCGGACGGTGGGCAGGTCGCCGGGGATCATGGCGAGCAAGGTCGGCACCGTGTCGAGCACGGTGACGCCGGCGCGCGCGATCAGGCCGGGCAGCGCCTCGACATCGCCCATCATGGCCGGGCTCGCCACGTAGAGGCAGGCGCCCACCAGGTAGGGCACCCAGATCTCCTCCATCGAGAGATCGAAGGCGACGGACGCCCCCTGGAACACCACATCCTCGGGCGCCATGCCGTAGACGGCGTTTCCCGAGCGCAGGAAGTGGCAGATATTGGCGTGGCTGATGACGATGCCCTTCGGCACGCCGGTCGAGCCCGAGGTGTAGATCAGGTAGGCCGGGTGCTCGGGCATCAGGCCCGCCGCGTCGAGGTCCGGAGCGGCTGCGCCTTCCGCCGCCGCGCCCAACAATTCGGCGGTGGTGAGCGGTGCCACCCCCTCCGGCGCCTGCGGGCGCAGGGCGTCGGAGACCAGCAGCGCCTTGGCCTCCGCATCGGAGAGGCAGACCGCGACCCGGTCGGCGGGGGCCTCGGCGTCGAAGGGAAGCCAGGCCGCGCCCGATTTGGCGATGGCGATCTGGGCGATCAGCAGATCGGTGCCGCGGGCCATCCAGAGGCCGACCACGTCGCCCGGCCCGATCCCGCGCGCGGCCAGGGCCGCGGCGAGCCGGTCGGAGCGGGCATCGACCGCGCCGTAGGTCAGGACGGGCGGGCGCCCGTCGGGCCCGGAGGCGGCCGCGTCGATCAGGCAGGGGGCCTGCGCGCTGGCCCGGGCGCTGTCGCGGAAGAGCGACGCCAGGGTTTCGCGGCGGATCAGGTCGGGGCGCGCCGGCCCGCGCAGGATCGCCCGGCCCGTGGGCGGCCCTGCGCCCGCGCTCTCCGGCCGGGTCCGGCTCTTCTCGGTGAGACCGTCCATCCGCTGCTCCGTGCCGGCTCCGCCGGCCGATGGGTCGATGATCCGTCCGCGCCCCCGCGGCTTTCGCCTGATAACGCACCGCACGGGGCGCTTTTGCGACGGGATCGCGCCGCCTTCCGGCCCTCGGAGGCGTCCCATACACCTGCTGACCGGCGAAGGAACCCGGTCGACCGCCCGTGGACCCCGGCACGGATGGGCGCCGAACCGGAGAGGAGGGCGGGGACATCCGAGACGCGTCTTGCGAGACGGATCTTGCGAGAAGGGCTTGGACGCATGGCCGCAGCGCCGCCGCGCGGCGCGTTCAGGTCCAGCGCCACCCCTCGGCGTCGAGGACGAGGACGCTGCCCTGGCGGATGCCCATCCGCACCGCGGCACGGATGTCGAGATGGCCGAGGATGACGAGGAGCGCGCGGGCGACGCCGCCATGGGAGACCATCACGGTGGGGCGGCGCAGCTCGGCCACGACCTCCTCCACCCGGGCCTCGACCATGGCGTAGCTCTCGGCATTGTCGCCGCGCGGACGGTAGCCCCAGCGGTCGCGGTCGCGGGCGAGGGCCCCTGCCGGGTCGCGCCGCCGGATCTCGGCCCAGGTATGGCCCTCCCAGCTGCCGAAGCCGATCTCCCGCAGGCGCGGGTCGGTGCGGTAGCCCGTCGGCGGCAGGCCGATGCGGGCGCGCGCGGTCTCCATGGTCCGGCGGGTGCGCAGCAGCGGGCTCGCCACGTAGTCGGCGGTGGGCAACACCGCCCCGGCCACGCGCCGCAGCCGCTCCGCCGCCTCCCCGGCCTGCGCGAGGCCGTGGGCGTTGAGATCGATGTCGCGATGCCCCTGAAGCCGTCCTTCCGCATTCCAATCGGTCTGGCCGTGGCGCAGGAAGTAGATCGTCGGCGTCTCGCTCACGCCGCCCGGCTCCCGGCAGGCGGTCCCGCCAGACCGGGGCGGGAACGGCGGGGGCGACGCGTCTGTTTGGGGCTCAAAGCTTCCCCTCCCCGCGGGCCTCAGCCCCGCGATCGGCTCACGAGCGAGTGATCTTCGGCATGAGCAAGACGAACGGCAAGGACGCGGACGGCCCGGAGACGGGGAAAAACCGGGAAACAGCGTCGCAGGGTGACGCGGAGCACACGGGCAAGACGAAGGGCAAGAGGGCCGAGAACAGGGCGGAGAAGGCCGACGCGGAGACCCGGAAGGACGCGCGAAAGGCGCGCGCCGACCATCACCCGCCCTCCTCCGCCGCCTGGGCGCGGGCCGTGGATGCCGGGATGGGCGGCACCGCGCCGAGCCTGTCGCCGCATCTGCATCCGCGCCTGCCGCGGCCCGCCCCCGGCATCGTCACGGTGGAGCCCGGCACGCGCTTCTCCCTCGCCTCGGTCGATCCCGACGCCACCGGCGGCCTCGACAAGGCCGAGGCCAAGGTGGCGCTCGCCGGGGAGCACGCGCGGATCAAGGCGTGGCAGGAGAAGCTCTATGCCGAGCATCGCCGCTCGCTCCTCGTGGTGTTCCAGGCGATCGACACCGGCGGCAAGGACGGCACCATCCGCTCGGTGCTGGAGGGCGTGAACCCGCAAGGGTGCCGGGTCTGGTCGTTCAAGGTGCCGAGCGCGGAGGAACTCGATCAGGATTTCCTCTGGCGCTACCACGCCAAGGCGCCGGGCCGCGGCCTCATCGGCGTGTTCAACCGCAGCCATTACGAGGACGTTCTGGTGGTGCGGGTGAAGGGGCTCGTCCCCGAGGAGACGTGGCGCGAGCGCTACGGCCTGATCAACGATTTCGAGCGGCTGCTGACGCTCTCCGGCACGACGATCCTGAAGTTCTTCCTGCACATCTCCAAGGACGAGCAGAAGGAGCGCCTGGAGGCGCGCCTCGAAGACGCGGAAAAGCACTGGAAGTTCGACCCCGCCGACCTCGTCGAGCGGAAGAGCTGGGACGCCTACCGCACCGCCTTCGACGACGCACTCTCGCGCTGCTCGACCCCCTACGCCCCCTGGCACGTGGTTCCGGCCAACCGCAAATGGGCCCGCAATCTCATGGTGGCCCGCACCATCGCCGACACCCTGGAGGCGATGGACCCGCGCTTTCCCCCGCCGCGGGAGGGACTCGAGGGCCTCAAGGTGCCGGATTGAGGCGCAGCGGTCACGGTCCGGGTCGTCCCGCGATCGTCGACGCAGCGGGCGGAGGAGGATCTGAACGCTCCCCCGCGCCGGTCAGCGGGCCATGCCCTGTGCCCGTAACGCGCTCCTCCCCTTGACGCGCGGCCGCAAAAAACCTCGTTCTGCGGCCATGTCCCGCTCGCCCTCCGCTCCCGGTCCGCTGGCCGGCCGTCGCATCCTGCTGATCGTCGGCGGCGGGATCGCCGCCTACAAGGCCCTCGACCTGATCCGGCGCCTGCGCGATCGGGGCGCCGCGGTGCGCCCGCTGCTCACCGAATCGGCGCAGGAATTCATCACGCCGCTGGCGGCGGCGGCGCTCGCGGGCGAGCGGGCGCATACCGACCTGTTCGACCGGGAGAGCGAGGCCGAGATCGGTCATATCCGCCTCGCCCGCGACGCCGACGCCGTCGTGGTGGCGCCGGCCACCGCCAACATGATGGCCCGGATGGCGACCGGCCATGCGCCGGATCTCGCCGCGACGGTGCTGCTCGCCACCACCCTGCCGATCCTGATCGCGCCGGCCATGAACGTGCGGATGTGGCTGCACCCGGCGACGCAGCGCAATCTCGCGACCCTGAAGGGCGACGGCGTCGCGGTGGTCGGCCCGAACGAGGGCGCCATGGCCGAGGCGGAGTTCGGCCCCGGACGCTTGGCCGAGCCGCACGAGATCGCCGACGCGCTGGAGGCGATGCTGGTGCAACGCTCGGAGCCTCGCGACTTCGGGTTCCTGGCTGGCCGCGAAGTTCCGAAAAAACTGGCCGGGCGGCACGTGCTGGTCACCTCCGGGCCGACCCACGAGGCGATCGATCCGGTGCGCTACCTCGCCAACCGCTCCTCGGGCCGCCAGGGCCACGCGGTCGCCGCGGCCGCCGCGGCGGCGGGCGCGCGCGTCACGCTGGTCTCCGGGCCGGTGACCATCCCCGATCCGGCGGGCGTCGCGGTGGTGCGCGTCGAGAGCGCCCGCGCGATGCTGGCCGCCGTCGAGGCGGCGCTCCCGGCCGATCTCGCGGTCTTCGCCGCGGCGGTCGGCGACTGGCGTCCGGCGGAGACGCGGGATGCCAAGATCAAGAAGGACGGCCACGCGCCGGCCCCCCTCGCCCTCGTCGAGAATCCCGACATCCTCGCCACGATCTCGGCCCGCGCCGAGGGGCGCCCGCCCCTGGTGGTCGGCTTCGCCGCGGAGACCGATGCCGTCCTCGACAACGCGCGCAAGAAGATCGCGCGGAAGGGCTGCGACCTGATCGTCGCCAACGACGTTTCGGCGGAGGGCGGCGTGATGGGCGGATCCGAGAACACCGTCCATCTCGTCGCCCGCGACGGCAGCGTCGAGACGTGGCCGACCCTCGACAAGGAGGAGGTCGGCCGGCGCTTGGTGGCGCGCTTCGCCGCGTTGCTGGAGGCCCGAAGGGGCTGAAATCTGCGCTCGCGAACCCGGTCGGCTCGGCCATTCGGCAATCATCTGCGGATTCGAGCCCCGGAGGCGGGTGACGGGTCATCGATTCTTAAAGTCCGGCGGATCACATCTGCGTGATTGTTCCAGAGCGCAGCCGCATGTCCTTCTCTCATCGGATCCGCACGCTCCTGGCGGGGGACCTGTTCGCCCGTCTCTGCGACCGCATCGCCGTCCGGCAGATCATCGAGCTGCGGAGTCAGGTCGTCTCGCTCTACGCCTTGCTCTCGATCAACGCCTGTGCGCTGGCCTTCACCCATCTCGGCCTCGCGCCGGCTTGGCTCACCCTCGCCTGTCCCGCCCTGTTCGTGACGTTGTGCGCGACCCGATCGGTGCAATGGTGGCGGCTGCGGCCGGAGACCCTGTCGGCTCACGAGGCGCGGCGGCGCCTGCGCCTCACGGGAATCCTGGCCACCGTACTATCGGTCGTCTTCCTCGGCTGGGCATTCGCCATCAGCACGTATGGCGGGCCCTACGAGCAGGGGCACATGGCGATCTTCGTCGCCATCACGGTGATCGGCTGCATCTTCTGTCTGACGCACCTGCCGATCGCGGCCCTCAGCGTGGCGCTGATCGTGACGGTGGCGTTCCTGAGCTACTGCTTGGCGTCCGGCAACGCGGTGTTCATCGCCATCGCCCTCAACACGACCTTCGTGACGGTCGTGATGGTGCGTATTCTCGTCAACAACTTCCTGGCCTTCATCAAGCTCACGCGGTCGCAGCTCGAAGCGGAGCGGCTCGCCGAGGAGAATGCGCGCCTCGCCCTAACCGACAGCCTGACCGGGCTGCCCAACCGCCGTGCCTTCTTCCAGCAGGTCGAAGCCCTGACCGAGGAAACGGCACAGAGGGCGGCCGAGGACGGCCTTCCGTTCGCCCTCGCGATCTTCGATCTCGACCGGTTCAAGCCGATCAACGACACCTACGGCCACAAGGCCGGTGACCGGGTCCTTCAGGAGACCGGGCGGCGGCTCGCCGCCTGTGCCGGACCCGAGGTGGTGGTGGCGCGGCTCGGCGGCGACGAGTTCGGCGTCCTGCTCCGCCGACCGGCGGAAGGCGGCGATCCGGCGGAGGTCTGCGCCCGGATCTGCGAGGCCCTCCGGGTCCCGATCCGGCTCGGGGAAGCGCTCGTCACGACGGGCTGCTCCGCCGGCCTCGCCCTGTTTCCCAGCGCCGGTCGCACGGCGGCGGAGCTGTTCGACCGGGCCGACTATGCCCTCTACCATTCGAAGCTTCATCGACGCGGCCACACGACGGTGTTCTCGCAGGAGCACGAGAGCGCCATCCGCACCGAGCGCACCATCGAGGACGCGCTCCACAGCCCCGATCTCGCCCAGCAGCTCGAAGTGCATGTCCAACCGATCCTCGATCTGCGGACGAGCCGCGTCGTCATGGTCGAGGGATTGGCGCGCTGGACGCATCCGATCCTGGGCCGGGTGACGCCGGACCGCTTCATCGCCGCCGCCGAGCGCTGCGGCGCGATCCATCGGCTGACGGCGACCCTGCTGCGCAAGGCGCTGGCCGACGCCGCCCGCCTGCCACCGGAGATCGGCCTGTCCTTCAACCTCTCCGCGCACGACCTCGTCTCCCGCGAGACCGTCGCCGCCATCCTGGCGATCGTGGGGGAGAGCGGGCTCGATCCGCGGCGCCTCACCCTGGAATTGACCGAGACGGCGCTGATGCGGGATTTCGAGCGCGCCCGCGAAGGCATCACGCTGCTGCGCGCGCTCGGCATCCGCATCGCGCTCGACGATTTCGGGACGGGCTATTCGAGCCTGAGCTACGTCCACCGCCTGCCGCTGGACCGGGTGAAGATCGACCGCAGCTTCATGGCCGACCTGCACTCGGCCCGCGGCGAGCGCATCGTCGCCACCATCCTGGATTTCTGCCGGAACCTCGACCTGTCCTGCGTCGTCGAGGGCGTCGAGACCGAGGAGCAACGGACGATCCTGCATCGTCTCGGCGGCCGCTTCCTGCAGGGCTACCTGATCGGCAAGCCCATGCGCATGACCGCCCTACTGGACAGCCTGGCGGTCATCGAGCGTGGCGCTGGCGGAGACGCATCCGAGCAGCGGCTGATCGCCTGATCCGGGACCCTCGCCCATTCCGCGAGCGGCGAGGCAATCTGCCGCCGACGGGTTGTCGCCCTCGATCCGGCGCCCAGTTCCGGCCCCTCACGAGACCGCGAGCGATGAGGAGCGACGCCATGGCCAAGGCCGACCGACACAGCATGGGTCCGGGAACGCAGGGCAAGGGTGATGGCAGCGGCGCCATGACCGAGTTGCCCGAGGGGGTGCTCGGCGAGAACCAGGTTCTGAGCAACCGCGACAAGTCCCGGCATTCGGACGAGCGCGGCCTCGACAGCCGTCACGTCCAGACCGAGCAATATCACGACCATGTCGGCGCCCGCCGGACGGACGAGGATTCCGACGCCGGGGCGGCCAATGCCAGCGGCCCGACCGGGCCGTCGACCAACAGCTCCGGGGAAGCGAGCAGCCTGCGCAAGCAGGGCGGCTGATCGGACAGGGAAGAGCGAGGGGGAAGCGAGGGCGGCGGTCAACCGCAGGCGCCTCCCCCGCATCCGCCGCCGCAGCTGCCGCCGCCTCCCCCGCAACCGACACCGGCGAAACCGCCATCGCCACCGCCGCCCGATCTCCGGCCATAGGCCTGGAGATGCGTGCCGGTCAGCGCCGCGCCACCGCCGAGGGCGAAGGCGAACAGCACCTCTTCGGAGCGCGGTGCCTCCGCCGCCCGCCGGAAACGGGAGCGGTATCGGTTGAGTGTGCCCTCGCCCCGCTCGGTGCGATCCGGCAATTGGGCGATCAGGAGCGCGCCAAGCGCGATCGTGACGAGGATCGCCAGGACGAGAGCCCCGATCGGCCGCCGGTGAGACGCCTCCGTCAGAGCCCCGGCGATCCCGAACAGGACCACCGGACCGAGTACCAACAGGACGGTGCGCACCGTTCGTGCCCGGAGCGCGGCGGCGGGCACGAGTCCCCGCCGCTCCAGTTCGGCCCGCAGCGGCGGCAGCCTTTCCCGCACCGACCGATGCAGGGCGCCCTGCGAGACGTGGCCCTGGACGAGGCCCCGGAACGGGGCGAGAAAATCGGGCAGCGGGTCGCCGCGCGGCTCGACCCTGATCTCCGGTCCGGAGAGCAGGGTGCTCTTCGGGGTCAGGTGCGCCGCGCCGGCCTCGATCAGCCCGGCCACCACCGTCCGGACGGCCCGGCCCTCTCCGCCCGCGAGCCACGCGACCTCCAGGAGTTCGAGATCGTCGGGCGTGAGGCCGTCCTGCGTGTCGACGCGCAGGCGGTTGCCCAGGATGAGGGCCAGGATCAGGCCGCCGATCGCCAGGAACAGGTAGAGGGCGAGAAGATCCGGGCCCCGCCCATCGAGGGGATCGAGGGGCAGGGCTTGGGCCGGCTGCGCCGTGAGGGCAAAGGCGCAGGGGAGCGCGACGGCGATTACTCCGCGGAAACGGCCGCGCAGGAAGCGCGGCCGCGGCAGAACGAACACGCGGTCTCCGTCGATCGCGCGATAGCGCGGCCGGTCGCGGAACCGCCCGCGGAAGCCGGGCCAGAACAGCGGATCGGGCGGGCCGAAATGGGCTTCGTAGAGGGCGAGCGTATCGGCATAATGCGCCCGGAAGCGCCGCCCCTCGACGGGACCGCCCGCGGTCGGGTCGTGGTGGAGCGGCACCCGCAGCACCGCCTTGCACCAGATCTCCCAGTAATCGCGCGAATAGGTCAGGTGCTGGTGCCAGACCACGTCGATCTCCTCGCTCGGAGTCACCGGCGTATCGGAAAGTGCGGCCAGGAAGCAGAAGCGGCGATATTCCTCGATCGCGTCCCGGGCGAAGGGCAGGTCCCAGCCATGGTCGCGGGCGAGCCGGGCGGTGAAATCGAGGGCGTGGTCGCTCCGCTCGAAGGGATGGGCCGCGATCCGGTCCCACAGGGCCCGCTGCTCCGGGGTCCAGACGATGCGCTCGATCTCCACCATCGGTGCTCTCAGGGATTGCCGATTCGCGATCGACACTATCACGGGATGCATCCCGACTCACAGCTCCGCTTGATGCGGGGACGCGATGGGCCAGCTTGATGGGTGGCTGGGCGGGGCGGGAGGCAGACATGACGGCGAACGCAAACGGCGCGGGGCAAGGGGCAGGGCAAGGCTCAGGGCAGGAGAGAACCGGGCGCCTCGCGCGCTTCCGGCCGGCTTCCGGGATGGAGACGCCTCGCTTCTCGGGATTGTCGAGCTTCATGCGGCTGCCGGTGCTCGCGCCCGAGGCGGCACCGGGCGCGATCGAGATCGGGCTGATCGGGATCCCGTTCGACGGCACCACCACGAACCGGCCCGGCGCCCGGCTGGGGCCGCGGGCGGTGCGCGAGGCCTCGACCGGCACGCGGGCGCTCAACCACGCCACGGGGGTGGCGCCCTACGCCCTCGCGGCTTGCGCCGATCTCGGCGACGTGCCGGTCAATCCGGTCGATGTCGCCGAGACCGACCGGCGCATCGAGGCGTTTTTCCGGCCCCTCGCCGAGGCCGGCATCGTGCCGCTCTCGGTCGGCGGCGACCATTTCGTCAGCTTCCCGGTGCTCCGGGCGCTGGGCGCGCGCCGCCCGCTCGGGCTGATCCATATCGACGCCCACAGCGACACCGACGACAGCCAGTATGGCGGATCCCGGCTCACCCACGGCACGCCGTTCCGGCGGGCGGTGGAGGCGGGTGCCCTCGATCCGCGACGCTGCGTGCAGATCGGCATCCGCGGCAGCATGGACGCCGCCGACGAGCGCGACTGGGCGAAGATGCAGGGCATCCGCATCATCGAGATGGAGGAGGTCTGCGCCCGCGGCCTGCCGGAGGTGGCGGCGGAGATCCGCGCCGTGGTCGGCGGGGCGCCGACCTATCTGAGCTTCGACATCGACGCCCTCGATCCGGCCTTCGCGCCCGGCACCGGTACGCCGGAGATCGGCGGCTTCACCACGCGGGAGGCCCTGCACCTGCTGCGGGGCCTGCGCGGGGTCGACCTCGTCGGTGCCGATCTCGTCGAGGTCGCCCCCTCCCTCGATCCGACCGGCATCACCGCCCTGGCCGGGGCGGGCCTCCTGTTCGAGATCCTGTGCCTGCTGGCCGAGCGGGTCGGTGCGCGCGCCGCCGCGGGCGAGGTCGCCTGATCCGTTCTCAGGCGCGCAGCCGCTCCGCCTCGATCACGGCTTCCGGAAGGGTCTCGGAGGCCTGGCGCGAGGCGACGCTGCAGCGGCCCTTGCCCAGCGACTTGGCCCGGTAGAGCGCAGAATCGGCCGCGCGCATCAGGGCGGCGAGACCGGTCCCGTGATCGGGCGCCAGGGCGATACCGACGCTGAGGCCGACCGCGAGGGACTGGCCCTCCGGCCCGATCGGGTGAGGCGTGGAGATGCGGGCGATCAGCCGCCCGCCGAGATCGATCAGGCCCCCCCGCCCCTGCCCGGAGCAGAGCACCACGAATTCGTCCCCACCGATTCGCGCCGGGATCGCGCCGGGGCCGGCCTCGTCGGCGATGCGCTCGGCCACGCTCTGGAGCAGGCGGTCGCCGACGGCGTGGCCATAGGTGTCGTTGATCGCCTTGAAGCCGTCGAGATCGAGATAGAGCAGGCCGGAGGCCGCGCTGCGCTCGAACGCCGCCGTCAGCCCGGCCCGGTTGGTCAGGCCGGTCAGCCCGTCGTGGAGGGCGAGATCGGCATTCTCCCGCTCGGCCCGCATGGTGGCGACGAGGAGCGCGTTCAGCCGGTAGGCCGCCCGGGTCATGGCCAGGAGATAGCAGGGGATCTGCACGAAGGTGACGGCCAGCAGCGGCTCGCCCGCCACCGCCGCCCCGAGGCAGCAGGGCCCGAGCGTCAGCGCGATCATCACGGCGGTCAGCCGCGGGGCGGAGAAGTTGCGGAAGCAGGTGCCGCCCACCATCCCCGCCGAGGACAGGCAGGCGAGCGTCGCCGCCACCCAATCCCCCGAGACGAGGGTGACGAAGGTGCCGTAGCCGAGGCTGCCCGCCCAGGCGACGGCGAGGAGCAGGTTGAGATCGGTCGGCGTCGGGCGCCTCGCCCGCGCGGCGCGGTCGGCGACGATCAGCACCACGAGCCGGCTCAGGCAGATCGCCACCTCCAGCACCAGCCAAGCCAGGATCTGCGGCTGCGGCAGGCGGGCGGCGATCACTGCGGCGACCAGGATCGTGTTGGCGACGCCGCCCGCGAAGATCGGCAGCGTTCCGTAGAGATTGGCGATCAGGGCGATCCGGATCGGCTCGGGCACGTCGCGGCCCGGCTCGGCGAGCCAGCGCGCGAGCCGCGTTCGCGGCGGTGAATAGAGTCTCGCGGTGTCGCGCATGCGGGCCCGGACGGTCACGGCTCGGGCTTCCCGGCTTCGAACCGGTCCCTGCGGCAAGTCTAGGTCCGGTTTCGTTACGAAACGGTATTTACAGACAATCCCGCACCGAATTGGCTTCAACTGCGAAAAAACGGCGAATATTTTTGAAAAATTCCAAGCAATGCATGCGCCGAAGGGCGCCCCGGCCCAACCGACGCGCCGCGCGGATGTGCGGATATCAGCACGGATCGATCTGCCGCGCCGGTTGACCGGATTCGACTCCGGCAGCGCGCGCGACGACGGGACGGTAGGCCCGCAGCAGGTCGGGATCGAGCTGGCCGGCCTGCGCCTCCATCACCGCGAAGGCCTCGGCATGGGTCATCGGTGCGCGGTAGACCCGCCGCTCGGTCAGGGCCGAGTGCACGTCGCAGATCGCCACGAGCCGCACGAGATCGCCGATCCGCGCCGCGGTCAGACCCTCGGGATAGCCCGAGCCGTCGAGGCGCTCGTGATGATAGCGCACCACGTCGAGGATCTCGGGACCGAACGCGGCCTCCCGGGCGAGCAGGTCGGCGCCGAGGGCCGCGTGGGCGCGCATGATCCGCATCTCGTCCGGGGTCAGGGCACCGGGCTTGTTGAGGATGGCCAGCGGGATCAGGGCCTTGCCGACATCGTGCAGGAGGGCGGCCCGGGCGAGGCGGCGCCGATCGGCGTAGGAGAAGCCGAGTTGGCCCGCGAAGGCGGCGGCGAAGCCCGCCACGCTCAGGGAATGCTGGTAGACTTGGATGTCATGCCGCCAGACGAGGTCGAGCCAAGCGCGGATGCCGATCTCGGACACGGTATCGAGCACGATCGTGGTGCCCGCCTCCACTTCCTCCACGCTCGGGGGCCGGCCCGCGGCGGCGTTGTCGAACAGGCGCGTGACGAGGCGGGTGGCGGCGCCGACCCGGGCCTGCGGCGCGGTCGCTCCCGGACTTCGCTCCGACGGTCCGACCTCGCGAGAGGGGGGCGCCCCCTGCGTCGCCTCGACCAAGCGCCGCAGGGTCGGGACGATCCCGGCCGAGCCGTGCGGATCGATCACCACGGGGGCGCCGAACAGCCGTGACGCCGCCGCGTCCTGGGCAGTGTTGCCGCGGGCGAGATAGAGGCAGGGAATGGCCCGCGCGCGGATCAGCCCCGCCAGCCGCTCGATCCAGATGCCACCATCGGCTTCCGCCCGGTCGGCGGCGATGTCGATGACGAAGGCGACCGGCTGCCCGGCGGGCAGGGGGGCGTTGGGCTCGATCACCCGGCAGGGCAGGACCAAGTCGATGCCGTGCGCCAGCCGTTCCGCCCGCTCCCGACGATCGGAAACGAGACAGACGAAACGGTTCTGGGAGCGGTCCTTCATGGGGCATCCGTCGGCCGTAAGCCTCCCGACTCGGACGCGGCCTCGCCCCGATTACAACAAATGCGTTGCGAAAAGCTTGGCGATTTTCGCGGCCGCGCTCCAAGACATCTTTTCGAATCGTTCGAAAATATCAGAAGTTCACTGCGCCGATACAACCTTGGCGTTTAATATCTCTACGATCGCAGGCGAGCCCAGATCCGGAACGCGGGAATGCTTCCGGAACGATGCCGCGACGGATCGCGCGAGCCCGCCGGTCGTGCCGGCGGCACCCTGTCGTTGTGCGCGGCCGGTCCCCCTCGCCTACTCGGCGGCGGCCGGCCGTTCATAGGATCCCGGCGCGTTGGCCGGCGCGCCCGGGCGATAGGGCGCCTCCTCCGGTCCCGGCTCGTCGGTGGCGCCGACGAAGCGGCCGAACAGGCGTACGAACAGGCGCGAGAGGTCGTCGACGAGGAGGTAGATCGCCGGCACGAAGACCAGCGAGAGCAGGGTCGAGACGATCAGTCCACCGATCACCGCCACCGCCATCGGCGCGCGGAACTCGCCGCCGATGCCGAAGGCCATGGCCGAGGGCACCATGCCGGCCGCCATGGCGATGGTGGTCATCACGATGGGCCGCGCCCGCTTGCGGCCGGCCTCCACGATCGCCGTGACGCGATCGACGCCGCGCGCCGTCTCCTCCACGGCGAAATCGACCAGCATGATCGCGTTCTTGGTCACCACGCCCATCAGCATCAGGATGCCGATGACCACCGGCATCGAGATCGGCATCTTGAAGATCAGGAGGCCGAGGATGGCGCCGCCGATGGAGAGCGGCAGCGAGAACAGGATGGTGAGCGGCTGGAGAAAATTGCCGAACAGCAGGATGAGGACGCCGAACACCATCATCAGCCCGGCGCCCATGGCGAGGGCGAAGCCCTCGAACACCTCGCCCATCACCTCGGCATCACCCGCCTGCTTGATGGTGACGCCCTCGGGCAGTTGGGTCGCGGCGGGCAGCGCCAGCACCTGATCGACGATGGTGCCGAGCGCGTCCGAGCCCTGGAGATCGCCCTCGACGGCGACCCGAATCGTGCGGTCGTAGCGCTCGATGCCGGAGGGGCCACGCCCGAGCCTGAGATCGGCCACCGCCGCGAGCGGAACCGCGGCGCCCGCCTTCACCGGCACCTTGAGGGCCTCGATCTCGGGCAATTGTCCGCGCAAAGTCTCCGGCAGCATCACCCGGATCGGGATCTGGCGGTCCTTGGCGTTGAACTTGGCGAGGTTGGCGGCGATGTCGCCGATCGTGCCGACCCGCACGGTCTCGGCGATGAGGTCGGTCGAGACGCCGAGATCGGCCGCCACCGCGGGCTTCGGGGTGATGCGGATCTCGGTGCGGTCGAGGGGGGCCGTCGACATCACGTTGACGAGGTGGGGAACGCCCGCGGCCTCGCGCTGGAGCCGGGCGGCGACCTCGGTCACCACCTCCTTGTCGGGCCCCGCGACGATCAGGGCGAACTCGCGGTCGCCCCCGTCCTGCTGCGACCAGAAGCGGATGTCCGGCACCTGGCGGAGGATGTCGGAGATCTTCCGGTCGATCTGCTTCTGGGTCAGCCGGCGGGTGTTCTTCGGCGTGAGGTTCACGATGAGGCTCGCGAGGCGCACCTCCCTCCGAGTCGGCAATTGCCGCCCGCCATCGACGAAGACGGATCGGACCTCGGGCATCGCCCGGATCGCCGCGACGATGCCGTCGCTGACGCGCTCGGTGTCGTCGAGCCGGGCGCCGGGGGGCAGCTCCACCACGAACATGCTGCGGGCCATGTCCTCCGCCGGCAGGAAGCCCGCGGGCAGGAGCCGCGTCGAGGCGATCGATCCGGCAAAGCAGGCGAGGCCGAGGATCAGCGTCACGTATTTGTGGCGCACCGACCAGGCCACGACCCGGCCGTAGAGCCGCATCACCGGCCCCTCGCGCTCATCGTCGGGACCGTGGTCGCGCAGGAAATAGGCGGCGAGCAGCGGCGTGATCAGCCGCGCCACCAAGAGCGAGGCGAACACCGCCGCCGCGATGGTGAGGCCGAACTGCTTGAAGAACTGCCCGGCGATGCCCGGCATGAAGGAGACGGGGGTGAAGATCGCGATGATGGTCGCCGTGATGGCGATCACCGCGAGCCCGATCTCGTCGGCGGCTTCCAGCGCCGCCCGGTAGGGCGATTTGCCCATCCGCATGTGGCGGACGATGTTCTCGATCTCGACGATGGCGTCGTCCACGAGGATGCCGGTCACCAGGGTGATGGCGAGCAGGCTGACCGCGTTGAGCGAGAAGCCGAGGACGCTCATCGCCCAGAAGGTCGGCAGCATCGAGAGCGGCAGGGCGATGGCCGCGATCAGGGTGGCGCGCCAGTCCCGCAGGAACAGGAACACCACGATCACGGCGAGGACCGCCCCTTCGAGCAGGCTCGTCATCGCCGCGTGGTAATTGCCGATGGTGTTGACGACGCTGGTGTCGATCAGGTCGAAGCGCACGCCCGGATGGGCGGCGTGCAGCTCCTCGATGCGCTGGGCGACCCCGACCGCGACCTCGGCATCGCTCGCCCCCCGGCCGCGGGAGATCGCGAAGCCGACCACCGGCTCGCCGTTGAAGCGGGCGAAGGTGCGCGGCTCCTCCGCCGAATCCATGAGCGTCGCGAGTTCGTCGAGCCGCACCTTGCGCCCGCCCGGCACGACGATGGAGGTCGCCCCGAGCGTCTCCAGGCTCGCCGACCCGCCCAATGTCCGGATCGATTGCTCGGAGCCCGCGAGCTCCCCGCGCCCGCCCGCCATGTCGGCGGAGGTCAGGCGCAATTGCCGGTTCACGTCCGCCGCCGTGATGCCGAGCGCGAGCAGCCGGTCGGGCTTCAGCGTCACCCGGATCTCGCGGGCGACGCCGCCGAGCCGCTCGACGCTGGCGACGCCCTTCACCCCCTGGAGCGTGCGGGCGACCTTGTCCTCGACGAACCACGACAGGTCTTCCGGGGTCATGGCGGGCGCCGACGCCCCGTAGATCATGATCGGCAGGCCGGCGACCTCGATGCGGGTGATGACCGGCTCGTCGATGGTCCGCGGCAGGTTGATCCGGATCTTCGAGATCGCGTCCTTCACGTCGTTGACGGCGCGGTCGTGGTTGGTCTCCAGGCGGAACTCGATGGTGGTGACCGAGGAACCCTCCGAGATCGTCGAGAGGATGTGCTTGACGCCCCTCACCCCCGACACCGAATCCTCGACCCACTTGGTCACCTGGGTCTGAAGCTCCGACGGCGCGGCACCCGATTGCGTGATCACGACCGTGACGATCGGGATGTCGATATTGGGAAACCGGGTGATCGGCAGGCTGCGGAAGCTGACGAGGCCGAGCACGATCAGCACGAGGAACAGGACGAGCGACGGGATCGGCTTGCGGATCGCCCAGGCGGAGACGTTGAGGCGCATCGGCTCCCCCCTCAGCGCGGCGCGGCGGCGGACCGCGCCGTCGGCAGGATCGGCCGCACCCCGTCGCCGTCGCGCAGGAACGAGCCGGCCCGCGCCACCACCGCGTCCCCAGAGGCGATGCCGGATCGGATCTCGGTGAAGCCTTCCGCCGAGAGCCCGGTCTCGACCCGCCGGGCCGCGACGCGCCCCTCCGTCACGACGAGCACGGTGGCCGTACCGTCGGCGGCGTAGAGCACGGCGGCGAGCGGCACCGTGACGCCGGAGCGCCGGGCCACCTCGACCCGGCCGCGGGCGAAGGCGCCGATATGCAGAGCCGCGTCCGGCTCCAGGCGGATGCGGACCTTGCCGAGCCGCGTCGCGCGGTCGACCTCCGGATAGACCCGGCGCACCGCACCGGGGATGGCGCGCCCCTCCTCCAGTTCCAGGCGCGCCGGAGCGCCGGGATGGAGCCGGGGCAGGGCCGTCTCGGGCACCTCCCCTTCGAGCTCGATCTCGCCGCGGGCGATCAGGCGGAACAGCGGCTCGCCGACGGCGCTCGCGGTGGCGCCGATGCGGGCCGTGCGGCGGCTGACGATGCCGGATTCGGGCGCGCGGATCTCGGTGCGGGCACGCCGGAGCGCGATCTCGCGCCCCTGCGCCTGCGCGGCGGCGAGATCGGCCTGAGCCAGCGCGAGCCCCGCCTGCGCGGCGGCGAGCCGCCCATTGGCCCCGTCGGAGGCCGAGACGCGCTGTTCCAGGGTGACCGCGGTGGCGTTGCCGGTCTGGACCAGCGCCCGCGCCCGCTCCAGCGCCTGGCGCGCCTCGGTCTGCACCGCCTCGGCCTGGACGATCTGGCTCCGGGCCTGGAGGATCGCGGCCTCGGCCTTGGCGCTCGCCGCTTCATTGGCGGCCTCCTGCGTCTCGATCATCTCCCGCGAGAGGCGCGCCAGCACCGCGCCCTTCGCGACCCGGTCGCCCTCCTCCACGGCGAGTTCGACGATGCGCAGGCCCTCGACCTCGGGGGCGACCAGGATCTCGTCCCGGGGCACCAGGGTGCCGGTGACGATCGCCCGCTCGACGAGCTCGCGCCGCTCGGCCGGCACCACGCTCACGGCGGGAAGAAGTGCGGCCGGATCCGGGACGGCGGCGGCGGGCGCCTCCTCAGCGGCGCGGGCGCCGCCGGGAGCGAGGCTCAGCAGAGCCGCGACCGGCAGGACGAGGAGGCGGGCAGGCATGAAACGTCACTTCAATAAGGGGTCGGCAATACGCGCCCACCTTGTCCCGATCGCGGGCGATTTCGTGGCGCGGTGGAAGGTCGCACCCGTTCGACCCCTGCATGTACTGCAACCGTGCCCGGCCCTGCGGGTTGTCCCGTGACAGGATTCGCCGTGCCGCCCGGAGCGATGGCTCGCGGGAAGGACCGGGCGAACCGCCGCCCCGTTCTCGATGAGGTTCCCGGCATGAGCATCTTCCAGATTCGCCAGAAGATCAGCGGCACCGTCCTCTGGACCGGCAGCGCCGACGACGAGCGCGCCGCCCTCGATGCCATGGCCCGCGAGGCCGGCTACGCCGATTACGCCGCCCTGCCCGACGGCCTGCGCAGCGTCGGCTTCGAGACGTCGAAGCTCGACCTGATCTCCTGAGGTTCGGGGATCCGAAGGCCTCAGGCCCCGGTGGGGCCGAAAGACGGCTTCGCCGACCAGGGCTCTGCCCTGACCCGCGAAAGGACTCGTCCTTTCGAAACAGCAATCATGAGGCTCACCGGAGCATTCTTGCCTCGGTGGCCCTCATGATTCCGTGCGCTTGACCGCCTGCCAGGCGGCCTCCATGGCGGCGAGGTCGCTGCCCTCGAGGCCCGCATCGAGGCGGGCCGCCATGGCGGTGAAGCGCCGCTCGAACTTGAGCGTGCCCCGCCGCAGGGCCTCCTCCGGATCGACCCCCGCGTGCCGGGCGAGGTTGGCGACCGAAAACAGCAGGTCGCCGATCTCCTCGAACACCGCCTCCGGGTCGCCGGCCGCCAGGCTCTCCTCGACCTCGTCCACCTCCTCGCGCACCTTGCCGAGCACTTGGCCCGCATCCGGCCAGTCGAAGCCGGTGGCCGCCGCCCGGCGCGAGATCGCGTCGGCCCGGGCCAGAGCCGGCAGCGCGAGGGGCACGCCAGCGAGGGGGCCGGGCTCCGGTGCGCCGCGCCCCGCTGCCGCCTCCGCGGCCCGCTCCTGCGCCTTGATCACGCCCCAGGCCGCCTTGATCGCCGCCGGATCGTCCGGCCGCTGTCCCGGCGGCAGGAACGCGCCGGTGGCGTCGAAGACGTGCGGATGGCGGCGGATCAGCTTGGCGCAGATCGCCTCGGCGACGTCGTCGAAATCGAAGGCGCCGGCTTCCTGGGCGATCCGGGACTGGAACACGACCTGGAGCAGAAGGTCGCCGAGCTCGTCGCGCAGGTCGTCCGCATCCTTCCGATCGACCGCGTCGGCCACCTCGTAGGCCTCCTCGATCGTGTAGGGGACGATGCTCTCGGGCGTTTGCGCCAAGTCCCAGGCGCAGCCCCGGTCGGGATCGCGCAAGCGCGCCATCAGCGTCCGCAGCCGGTCGATCGCCGCCTCGTTCATCTCCGTCCTCCCCGCCATCCGCCGCGCCGCCGGCCGTACCCGCCCCCGGCTCATAGCCGTTCCGGCGCTCGGACGGCAGCTTTCGACCGCGCCGGCGGCGATGCGCCCGGCGGGGACAACCCGGGCCGTTTCCCGATCCGACCTGTGCAAAATTCCTTTTATTCCTTTTGAAAATGAGGATTCGAAGTCCGTTCTTTTTGACGAACGCTGCCTCAGCCCCCTTAGGAAAGGTATCAGTAAGGGATTCTTCGAGAGTCAGTTCGGCAAGTTATAAGGGACGCGAAAAACCTCTTTCGTGGCCATGGCTTAAGACCCATTCGCGCATCCAACTCTGCGCATCCGCGCATCGAACTCTGCGCGGTCCCGCATCGGATTCTGCGCGGATCCGGCGGGCCGATGCATCGGATTCTGCGCGGGGCCGCACGGGATTCGGCGTGGATCGCGGCGCCCGCCGGTGGATCGTGGGGACAAGGCCCCGGTCCGGGGCGTATCGAACTCTGCGCAGGGTGAGTCCGGCCCGTATCGGACTCTGCGTGGGGGCGGGGCGGTCGCGTTGCGGCGTCTCCGGGCGCTTTCCGGGCCTCTGCCCCGACAGGCCTGTGCAGACCGGGCCGGGGATGCGTGAATTGCCGGGAAAACTCGCGGACCCCCTGGGACTCCGCGGAGCCGAATCGCGACAGATCGGTTGGCGGCAGGAGCTCGATTCGAGACTCGAAGCCGTGGCGGATGCCCGAGGACCCCGTGAGCGTGTATTTCCCTCCCTGCCCCGTTCCGGCGGCCGAGCGTTAGGCGCCGGTCATGTCCGGGCTCGAGGCCAAGATCGATCGGATCCGTGACGCGGATCTGCGCGCCGAGCTGGAGGCGGCCCGGGGCGGCTTCCTGTTCGCGCCGATCGTCGAGCACCTGCTCTACCGCCAGCGGGAGCGCGACGCGGAGCGGGAAGCGGCCGGGGCCCAGGCCGAGCGGCGCGAGGCCATGGGCCGCGACCGGCGCCGCCGCGAGGCCGTGCGCGAGGTCATCGAGAACGAGCCGACGGCGCCGGAGAACCTGCAGCACCTGCACTCGGTCCTGGCGCTCTGCGGCCTGCCCTATCGCGATCCCGGCGCGACCCGGGAATTCGTGCGGGAATACGGCCGCAATTCCCTGAGCCTCACCGCCGGGCGTCTCAAGAACCCGATCACCGGCGAGATGGAGCCGCAGGGCCTGCCCTACGGCCCCAAGGCGCGCCTCGTGCTGCTGCATCTCTGCACCGAGGCGGTGCGCCAGCGCAGCCCGACCGTCGAGGTCGCCGACAGCCTGTCCGGCTTCATGAAGGCCATGGGCTTCGCCGTCACCGGCGGCGAGCGCGGCACGATCGGCGCTTTCAAGGAACAGCTCAACCGCCTCGCCGCCTGCTCGATGCAGATCGGCCTGTGGGACGGGGAGGGCCAGGCCTCGACCCTCAACGTGCCCCCTTTCCGCGCCCTGGAGCTGTGGCGGCGCGGCGAGGACGGCCTGGTCTGGCAGAAGACCGTCTCGTTCCATCAGGATTTCTACGACAGCCTGATCCGCCACGCCCTGCCCGTCGATATCCGCGCGGCCCGCGCCTTCTCCGGCTCGGCGCGCAAGCTCGATCTGCTGTTCTGGACCGGCTACCGCCTGCGCGCCCTGCAGCGCCCCCTGCGGCTCACCTGGGAGAACCTGCACCGCCAGTTCGGCGCCGAGAACGCCAGCCTGCGCAGCTTCCGCCAAGCCTTCAAGGCGGATCTCGCCGGCCTGCTGGAGGTGTTTCCGAAGCTGCGCATCGATCTCGACGAGGGCGGCCTGCTGCTCTACCCGGCCGAGCCCGGCAGCCTGCTGGTTCCGCCGAAGGCCGCCCGGCCGGCCAAGACCGCGCGCGCCTGAACCGGCCTCTTCCTCATCTCGGAATCGGGCATGTGCGGGGGAATACGCCGCCCGTGCGTCTTCCCTAGTCGCGGACCGGGCGGTCAGCGTGACGGTCCGGTGGCACGGGTCGGCTCATATTCCCTATCGATTTATTCCCTATAATTCCGATAGTTCCTACTGTGATGCGTTCCAACCGAGTGGGAATGCAGCGCTTGGAACGAGGCAGCCCTGGGGGATCCCATGGGCCCTCCTACGGAATAGGAAGATATGGAACAGAGTTTCCGCATATTCCATTCTGATCCATGACGATCGGGTATTCCATTCTCTCCGCGATCCGCTATCTTCCCAACCTGTCCTTCCCGGGCGCAGTTGGAGTATTCGGAACATGGGGCTCTCGGAAGCGCAGGCCGAGGCGCGGCTGGCGGATCTGCGCCGCCGCCGCGACGCCCTCGAGCGGGAGATCGCCGACCTCGTGCTCTACCTCGAACTCGGCCGCCGCCTCGCCGGGCCGGCGGGGCAGGGGGACACAGACACGGGCACGGACAGGAATTTGGATCGGCATTCGGACGGGGATCGGGGCGAGGACAGGCATGGTCCCGCCCCGGTCCGTCCGCCCGCGGAGCCGGTCCGAGCCCCCGCCCCTCCGCCCGCGCCGCGAGCCCCGGCTGCGTTCGCCTCGCCACCGCCCTCCCCGCCTCCGGTCCCGGCGGACGCGCCGGTCATGCGGATGGAGGGCGAGCCCGGCCTGTCGGAGACGGTGCAGGCGCGCCGCTACGGCCGGGCGCTGATCGAGGCGGCGCTGGCCATTCTGGAGGAGGCCGGGCGCCCGCTCCATGCGAGCGAGATCTGGGCGCGGCTCGCCGAGCGGGATTTCGCGCTTCCGGGCGCCGACCCGGTGGCGGCGCTCAACACGCGGCTCTGGAAGCGCTCCGGCCCCGGCGGCCCGCTCCGCCGCCTGGGCGAGGCCGTCTACGCTCCGGGCGAGGCGGAGGAGGGGTGAGGCGCGCTCCGGCGGTGTCGAGGATGTCGATGCGGTGGCGACACGGATCGGTCGTCGCCCGCCGCATCGCCGAGCGATCCGGTCACGTCCCCCTCACGCCCTCGTCCTGAGCAATCGCGGCGGAGGGCGCCGGACAGGGCGTGCCGGGCCGGAACTCTCTTTGCGAGGCTTCCGCCTTCGGCTGCGCCCCCGAGGATGAGGGCGAAGGGCAGGGAGGGTCTTGGTGGCGAACCCCCTCCCCCCATCGCATCACCGCCCGGCGACGGCCCCCAACGCCCCCTCGGCGTGGCCCCCGTCCCGGTGGGCGCTGTCCGCGAAGGCGGTGCCGTCGCGGCCGAGCGCCCTTCCGTGGGCGAACAGGGCCTGCATGTAGGGCCGGTCGAACGGGCGCTCCGAGGTCTGGGTGAAGCGCGGGTCGATCAGGGCCACCTGGAGGTCGAGGCCGGTGCGCTGGGCGTAGGAGCGGGTCAGCGCCAGGGCCGCGCGGGTCTGCGCCTTGATCGCCGCGGACATGGTGCGGCCGAGCACCGAGAGCACCGAGCGGCCCGCCATCTGGAAGTCCGGCTCCAGCCGGTTGTTGACCACGAGATAGACCCGCGAGGTCGGCAGGATCAGCCGCGTCTCGCCCGCCACCGCCGCGGCGGGGGCGAGGAAGAACGGCCCCATGGCGCCGCCGTCGTCGTGCATCTCCTCGAAGGTCCTGTCCCCGCTGCGCGCCGGGATCAGCACCGGCGGGAACACGCCGGGCACGGCGGTCGAGGCCAGCACGATCTCGCGGAACAGCTTGAGGGCGCGGGGATCGCCGTTGGCGTTCAGCGTCGCGATCGCGCCCATGTCCCACAGGGTCGGCCGCTCGCTGTCGACCTGGGTGGTGGCGATCAGCAGGCGCCGACCCTTGGCATGCTCGGCCGCCACCGCCTTGAGCAGCGCGGGCGTCACCGAGCGCTCGATCCGCTCCTTGAGCGGCCACGTATCGGTGAGCGAATCCCGCGTCCCGCCGAACTCGAACACGTCGGCCGCCGAGATCTCGGTGTAGTTCTGCTTGAGGGCCTCGTCGGCCTGGGGCCCGACGAAGGCGAAGGGAGCGATCAATGCGCCGGTGGAGACGCCGGTGATGACGCCGAAATCCGGACGGTCGCCGCGCTCGCTCCAGCCGGCCAGCAGGCCCGCCGCGAAGGCGCCGTTCTCCCCGCCCCCCGACAGCACGAGCCAGGGATCGGAGGCCCTGTCGGCCGCCTCGATCAGCGCCGAGAAGGCCGCCGCGTCGTCGCCCGGGATGCGCACGGAGGCCGGCAGCCCCTCGGGCCGGGCCTTCGCGGCCTCGGCGGCGGTGTAATCCGGCCGCTCCTCGGGCGGCTTCTCCGCCTGTTTCTCGGCCTGTTTCTCGGGATGGCGCTCGATCATCTTCTTGGCCGACGACCGCTCGCCCGCGATGGCCGGTGAACCGAAGAGGGACGCGGCGAATCCGTGCGGGCCGACGCCCTGCACCGGTCCCACCGCCATGGCGGTGCCGAGCAGGGTGAGGGCGAGCCCCCGGCGCATCCGCCGGGCGGCGGGCCATCCCCGCGATCTGAAGTGTGAAATCCGTTCCGGCATCGACGCACGTCCCTCGACGGTGTTCGATCTGAGTGAACCCACGCGACGCCCGATCACCGGATGCCCCTCCCCGGCCCGTCGGACCGGTAGAAGTTTCGTGAATGCACTCGCCCGCCTCGGCCGGAAAACACGGCTCGGCCCCGACCGTTCCGAGCCGTCTTGTTTCGCCGGGCAAGCAACCTGCCCGAATCTGCGTCGATCCGGGCGCAGGCGCAGTGCGAAATCACACCCGAATCCTTGGCGAAATCTTTGGCTCTTTAACCGATGATCTTCGCGAACGGGAATTTGCGCAATGCTCGAATGCATTCGGTGCAGGGTTGTCCCCGAGATGATTGGATCCGGCGGGTCCATCCTCGGTGTGGTTACCGGGCCCGGACGGTGCCGCCGGCCGCCGGCCTCCGCCGAAAGCCCGGCTTTACGGCGGGGGGCGGGGTGCTCTAACCGGTTCTCCAGACGCCAAATCCGGAGCGAAGACATCCGATGAAACTGCCCCGCCGCTTCTTCCAGCCGCTCGCCGCGGGTGCGCCCGAGCCGTTCCGGGAATTGCCGATCAAGCTCGAGCGGATGATCCACTTCGTGCCGCCGCACAACGACAAGGTCCGCGCCCGCGTGCCGGAGCTCGCCAAGACCGTCGACGTGGTGCTCGGCAACCTGGAGGACGCGGTCCCGGCCGATCAGAAGGAGGCGGCGCGCAAAGGCTTCGTCGAGATGGCCAAGGCCACCGATTTCGCGGCCTCCGGCACCGGCCTGTGGACGCGCATCAATGCGCTGAACTCCCCCTGGATCCTCGACGATCTGTTCACCCTCGTCGCCGAAGTCGGCGACAAGCTCGACGTGGTGATGGTGCCGAAGGTCGAGGGCCCCTGGGACATCCACTACATCGATCAGCTGCTCGCCCAGCTCGAGGCGCGCCACGGCGTCAAGAAGCCGATCCTCGTCCACGCCATCCTCGAGACGGCGGAAGGCGTCGCCAATGTCGACGCCATCGCCTGCGCCTCCCCGCGCATGCACGGCATGAGCCTCGGGCCCGCCGATCTCGCGGCCTCGCGCGGCATGAAGACCACCCGCGTCGGCGGCGGGCATCCGGACTACAAGGTGCTGTCCGACCCGAAGGGTGACGCCGAGCGCGCCTCCGCCCAGCAGGATCTCTGGCACTACACCATCGCCCGGATGGTCGATGCCTGCATGGCCAACGGCATCAAGGCGTTCTACGGCCCGTTCGGCGATTTCTCGGATTCGGCGGCCTGCGAGGTCCAGTTCCGCAACGCCTTCCTGATGGGCTGCGCCGGCGCCTGGACGCTGCATCCGAGCCAGGTGGCGCTCGCCAAGACCGTGTTCGCCCCCGATCCGGACGAGGTGAACTTCGCCTCCCGCATCGTCGAAGCCATGCCCGACGGGACCGGCGCGGTGATGATCGACGGCAAGATGCAGGACGATGCCACCTGGAAGCAGGCCAAGGTCATCGTCGACCTCGCCCGCCTCGTCGCCGACAAGGACCCGGACTTGGCCAAGGTCTACAATCTGCCCTGATCGTCGCGGAGAATCGGCTTCGCGATGGCAGGAAGCGGGCGCGAGACCTATCTGTCGGTCATGACCCAGACCAGCATGAGAACCGCGAAATTCGGCCTCGGTGCGGTGGTCCGGCATCGGATCTACCCGTTCCGGGGCGTGGTGTTCGACGTCGATCCGGAATTCGCCAACACCGAGGAATGGTGGCTCGCGATTCCGGAGGACGTCCGGCCGCGCAAGGACCAGCCGTTCTACCACCTGCTCGCCGAGAACGCCGACAGCGAGTACGTCGCCTACGTCTCCGAGCAGAACCTCGTGCCCGACACCTCCGGCGAGGCGCTGCGCCATGCCGGCATCCCCGAGGTGTTCGAGCGCGACGCCGATGGCGGCTACCGGATGCGGCTCGGCCACGCCAACTGAGCGGCGACCGAATTCCACCCCCGAATCCAGCAGGGTGACGCGCGTCCGGCGGTGAATCCGGCTGTCCGGGCATGCCGGTACTGTCTTCGGGCGGGCCGGGGAACGGTTTTTCAAACGTTCCCCGCTAGGCGAGCGCGGGATATCACCGTTGCCTGAAGAGCCCGATGCCGATCGATGCGCTCACCATGCTGTTCATGACGCTGGGCATCGCGGCGGTCGCCGCGGTGTTCCTGGCCGTGGAATGGCGCGCGCTGCGCAACCCCGCTTTGCTGTTCTGGAGTGCGGGCTTCGCCACCATCGTCCTCGGCTGCTCGATTTCGCCCCTGCGCGCGACCTCGTTCCTCCTCGGGGTCTGGTTCGCCAACGGACTTCTCGTCTGCGCCCACCTCCTGTTCCTCGCCGGCGCGACGCGCTTCGCGGGGCGGCGGACCGGGCCGCTGCCCTGGGCCCTGCTCCTGCCCTGGGGCGCCCTGCTGCTCCTGCCCGAAACCATCGACCGCACGCCGGCCTTCGCCGTCGCCAATGCGGGGCTCGTGGCGACCGCCTCGCTCGCCACCGCGCACCGCCTCCTGTCGCGGGCCCAGGCCTTCCCCGACCGGACGAGCGCGTCGGATGCGCTGGGCGCGGTCTTCCTCGTCCATGGCGGCTTCTACGTGCTGAAGGCGGGGCTCGCCCTCGTGCCCGGCGCCTTCGTCAGCCTCGTCGGCTTCAAGGGCGTGATGATCCAGATCTCCCTGTTCGAGGGCGTTCTGGTGGTGGTGCTCCTCGCCCTGCTGATGGCGGCCTCGGCCCGGCGGCGTCGGGAGGAGGAGATGGCGGCGCTCGCCGAGCGCGATCCCCTCACCGGGGCCTTCAACCGCCGGGCCTTCGAGAGTCGGGCGGATGCCGCCCTGCGCGGGGCCGGGACGCGGCCGGGCGCCCTGCTGCTCCTCGACATCGACCGCTTCAAGGGCGTCAATGACGGCTTCGGCCATCTCGTCGGCGACCGCCTCCTCGTCGCGCTGACGGGGGTGCTGAGTGAGACCCTGCCCCGGGCGGCGGTGCTGGGCCGGCTCGGTGGGGACGAGTTCGCCATCCTCGTCCCCGACATCGCGCCGAGGGACGTGCAGGATCTCGGGGATGCGGTCCGTGCCCGCTTCGCCGCCAGGGGCGCCGCGATGCCGGATTGTCCGGTGCGGGCGAGTGTCAGCATCGGTGCCGCCCTGTTCGCAACGGGCGCGCTTGCGCGGGCGTCCGGCCTCGCCGCCCTCGTGGCCTGCGCCGACGCTGCCCTCTACGAAGCCAAAAGCCGGGGCCGCGACCGGCTCTGCCCGCGCGACTTCGGACCGCTCGCGCCCGACGACCTATCGAGAGGGATCGTCCCTCAGGCGGGACGCCGGTCGGATCCGCGCGAGGCGTCCGGGCCCCTGCCCCGGACCTGCGAGAGGGCCTAGAGCATCGGCCCGAAAGGTGGGAGCCGGTGCGCGGCGTCAGCTGCCCTTCCGTGGCGGGCGCGGCGCCTTCGGCTTCAACCGTTCCACGATCCGCTCGATGGCGCGCTCGACGGCCGATTGCTCCGGGCGGGGCGGCTCGTCCTCCCCGTCCCGCGTTGGTCTGGTCCGGCTCGGGTCGCGGCGCTTCGGCATGGGCCAAGGCTAGACGGCGTCACACCTCGATCGCCAGCGCCCTTTACGCCCCGCGCACCGCCCAAAACGGATTTTCCTCAGGAAAAGACCTGCTCATATTTGGAATTATGCTCAATAAACCGTGGCGATGACGAGTTTTCATGCCTCGCCGATCGGCTCTGCTGGTCAGAGTGAGCGAGCGGGCAAGGCGTTGCAAGCAGTGGCCGGACGGGATCCGGTGATGCGCGGATCCTGGGATGAAGGGATCACCGGATCCGGCGATCCCGGAACGGCCAGTCGATCACCCGGCTCGCGTAGAGCGCCCACCACACCATGACCGGTTGAAAGGCCAGACGGGGTCCGTGGTACCACCATGTGTCCGGGATCGGCGGCACGGAGATGCCCTCGACCGCGTGCTTGATGTTGGCCGGGAACACGCAGACCGCGTAGAGCGCGAGGCCGATCCCCGCCGCCTGCCGCAGCCGGCGCGTCATGAGCGCCAACGCCGCCGCGATCTCGCACAGGCCCGTGCCGATCACCACGAGGCGCGGCTGCGGGACCCAGTCCGGCATGATCGGCAGGAACTGGTCGGTGGCGACGAGATGCACCGCGCCGATGAATCCGTAGAGGCCGATCAGGCCGTAGCGCAGCAGGCGGCGGTCGTCCCCGTCGGTCATGGCCGGGCGGGATCAGGCGGAGCGGTCGGGCTTCGGGGGCTCGGGCGTCTCCCCCGCGGGCGATGACCCGCGGGCGGCCTCTTCGGCCTCGGTCCCGGCGCGCTCCATCGGCCCCGGCTGGGATGTGATGCGGCCCGTCACCGGATCCTTGGGCGAGACCGCGGCCTGGTTGGTCTGGTCTCGCTGCTCGTCGGCCATGCGCGTCCCCGTCCGGTTGTTGCTCCGGTCGGAGAACGCGTCTCGGCCAAAGGCGGTTCGCTGCGCCCGCCCCGGAAGGGACCGGCCCGACAATCCGGGATCTCTCCGGACCGATGCGTCAGACCACGATGCCGTGCAGGTCGTGGGCCTCGGCGCGCTCGATCTTCACGGTGACGATGTCGCCCGGCCGCACCGGACGACGGGAGGCGACGTGGACCGTGCCGTCGATCTCCGGCGCGTCGGATTTCGAGCGCCCGCGCGCCACGGTCGGGCCGGTCTCGTCGATGATGACGGGGATGCGCTTGCCGACCTTCGCCCGCTGGAGCCGGAGCGAGACCGTTTCCTGGGCGGCCATGAAGCGGCGCTTGCGCTCGGCCTTGACCTCCGGCGGCACGGCCGCGCCGAGATCGTTGGCGGTCGCGCCCTTCACCGGCTCGTACTCGAAGCAGCCGACCCGCTCGAGCCGGGCCTCCTTGATCCACTCCAGGAGTTCCTCGAACTCCTCGTCGGTCTCCCCGGGGAAGCCGACGATGAAGGTCGAGCGGATGGCGAGGTCCGGGCAGGTCTCGCGCCAGCGCCGGATGCGCTCCAACTGGCGCTCTTGGTTGCCCGGCCGGCGCATCCGCTTGAGCACCGAGGGGCTCGCGTGCTGGAGCGGCATGTCGAGATACGGGAGGACCTTGCCCTCGGCCATCAGCGGGATGACCTCGTCGACATGCGGGTAGGGGTAGACGTAGTGCAGCCGCACCCAGGCCCCGAGCTCCCCGAGTTCCTTGGCGAGGTCGTAGAAGCGGGCCCGCACCTCGCGGTCCTGCCAGCGGCTCGTAGCGTAGCGGGTGTCGAGCCCGTAGGCCGAGGTGTCCTGCGAGACGACCAGGAGTTCCTTCACGCCGGCTTTGACCAGCTTCTCGGCCTCGCGCAGCACGTCCGCCGCGGGGCGGCTGACGAGATCGCCGCGCAGCGACGGGATGATGCAGAAGCTGCAGCGATTGTTGCAGCCCTCCGAGATCTTCAGATAGGCGTAGTGGCGCGGCGTCAGCTTGACGCCCTGCGGCGGGATCAGGTCGAGGAACGGGTCGTGGGCCGGCGGCACCGCCTCGTGGACGGCCGCCACCACCGATTCGTAGGCCTGCGGACCGGTGACCGCGAGCAGGTTCGGATACTTTTCGCGGATCTCCTCCGGCTGCGCGCCCATGCAGCCGGTCACGATCACCCGGCCGTTCTCGGCCATGGCCTCGCCGATCGCGTGGAGCGACTCCGCCTTGGCCGAATCGAGGAAGCCGCAGGTGTTGACGATGACGACGTCCGCCCCGTCGTGGCGGCGCGACAGCTCGTAGCCCTCGGCGCGCAGATGGGTGAGGATGCGCTCGGAATCGACCAAGGCCTTGGGGCAGCCCAGCGACACGAACGAGATCCGCGGCGCGGCGGCGCCCTTGGTGTCCGAGGGGGAGGCGGTGGCGGTCATGACGGCTCGTCGTGGGCGGCGCCTCGCTGGGAGGGCCCGGGCATGTCGCGAAAATGGCGGTGAGGCCGCCGATATAGCCGCATTGGGGCGCAGTTGCGAGCGGAGCCGTACGGGATGCGGGAGGCCGACGCGGTTCCCCCGCCGCCCTGTCGGCACCGCCTCGCAATGACGCAGCGGACGCCCCTCACCGTGATCGCGGCCCTACGCCGGAGCCATCCGGGCCGTCCACTTCACTTCGTAAATCGGTATTGACAAGCAATGATAGTAGCTTGTGACAATTTCTTCATCCAAGGCGTTAGTCGTCGGTGAGGCGGGGCGCATACCCCTCCCGCAGGCCCGGAACATGCGAGGCGATTGACGGCACGCCGTCGGACGCCCTTGGGTGGGGACGGCGCCGTCGCGACGCACGCCGAGGCGCGATCCGAGGCGCCATCTTTGGCACGACACCCTAGAAGACGATGGTCTGGACTCGCGCGATTCCCTTCCTCGACCCGGTCGCGGCGGCTGCCCGCCTCGCCCGGCTGCCCGGACTCGCCTTCCTCGACAGCGCCATGCACCACGACACGCTCGGCCGCGTCTCGGTGCTGGCCGCCGACCCGTTCGGCCGCTTCCGTTTCCGCGAGGGCCGCGCCACCCTCGACGGGCAGGCCGTGCCGGGCGCGCCGCTCGAGGCCCTGCGGGCCTGCCTCGCGCCCTACCGGCTCGCCCCCCAGCCGGACCTGCCGGCCTTTCCCGGCGCGGCGATCGGCTATTTCGCCTACGATCTCGGCGCGAGCCTGGAGCGGGTCGTCCCGCCCGCCCGCCGGGCCGGGCTGACCGACGACATCGCCTTCAACCTCTACGACACGCTGCTCGCGGTGGATCACGGCAGCGGCACCTGCCTCCTGATCGCCACGGGCTTCCCGGAGACCGACCCCGGGGCCCGGAGGACCCGCGCGGAAAAGCGGCTCGACGCCTTCGCCGCCCTGCTGGCCGAGCCCGCCGAGACAGCGCCCGACGGGGCCGCGCCCAAGCTCGCGTGGCGCACGAATCTATCGCGAGAAGCCTATGAAAAGGCTGTCGAAACCGTCAAGGATTACATCCGCGCGGGCGACATCTATCAGGCCAATATCGCCCAGCGCTTCGTCGCCGACCTGCCGCCCGGCTTCGATCCCTTCGCCTTCTACCGTCGCCTGCGCGCGACCAACCCCGCCACCTTCGGGGCCTATCTCGATGTCGACGGTCTGACGGTCGCGTCCTCCTCGCCGGAGCGCTTCCTCAAGCTGCAGGGGCGCGCGGTCGAGACGCGGCCGATCAAGGGTACGGTGCGGCGCGATCCCGATCCCGCCCGCGACGCCGAGGTCGCCGCCGCGCTCCAGGCCAATCCGAAGGAGCGGGCCGAGAACATCATGATCGTCGACCTGCTGCGCAACGACCTGTCGCGGGTCTGCGAGGCCGGAAGCGTGCGGGTGCCGGTCCTGTGCGGGCTGGAATCCTATGCCGGCATCCACCATCTCGTCTCGGTGGTCACCGGCACGCTCCGCGAGGAGGCCGACGCCCTCGACCTCATCCAGAAGACCTTTCCCGGCGGCTCGATCACCGGCGCGCCGAAGCTCAGGGCCATGGACATCATCACCGAGATCGAGGGCGACGCGCGGGAGCTCTATTGCGGGGCGATCGGGGCGCTCGGCTTCGACGGGTCGCTCGACACGTCGATCGCGATCCGCACCGTGTTCATGGACGATGCCCAGGCCGTGCTCCAGGCCGGCGGCGGCGTGACGCTCCTGTCCGAGCCCGGTCCCGAATACGAGGAGACGCTGACCAAGGCCGCCCGGGTCTTCGCCGCGTTCGAGGAGGCCCCGTGATCCTCGTCGTCGACAATTACGATTCCTTCGTCTTCAACGTCGTGCGCTACTTCGAGGAGCTCGGCGAGACGGTCGACGTCGTGCGCAACGACGCCCTCGACGTCTCGGGCATCCGCGCCCGCGCCCCCGAGGCCGTGGTGATCTCGCCGGGACCCTGCACCCCGGCGGAGGCGGGCGTCAGCCTGCCGGCGATCCGCGAATTGTCCGGCGAAGTGCCGATCCTCGGCGTGTGCCTCGGCCATCAGGCGATCGGCGCGGCCTTCGGCGGACGGGTCGAGCGGGCCGGGCGCCCGCTCCACGGGCAGGCCACGCCGATCCGGCACGGCGGGGAGGGCCTGTTCGCGGGCCTGCCGCAGCCGATGCAGGTCGGGCGCTATCATTCGCTGATCGTGACGCCGACGCCGGAGATGGAGCGGCAGCTGTCCGTCGATGCCGTCTCGTCGGAGGGCGAGGTGATGGCCCTGTCGCATCGGGCGCACCCGACCTGGGGCATCCAGTTCCATCCGGAATCGGTGCTGACCGAGAACGGCCACGCGCTGTTCGCCAATTTCCTGAACGGCGCCCGCGCGTGGCGGGCGGGGCAGGGCCGGCCGCGCACCAGGGTGGCCGATGCTGTGGTGTGACGGGCGCCTCGTCGAGGGCGGCACCCTCCCCTTCGACATGGGCGACCGCGGGCTCCTGCTCGGCGACGGCGTGTTCGACACGGCGCTGGCGGTGCAGGGCCGGATCGCCTTCGAGACCGCCCATATCGGCCGCCTCGTCGCCGCCGCCGCGACGCTCGGCTATCCCGCCGACCCGGAACGGATCCGCGCGGCGATGCGTGCCCTCGCCGAGGGCCTGCCGCTCGCGGCGATCCGCACGACGCTGACCCGCGGCTCCGGCCCCCGCGGCCTCGCCCCTCCCGCGGAGCCCGCGCCGTTCCTGTTCGCGAGCGCCGCCCCGGCGCGGCCCGGCCTGTTCTTCGCGCCCCTGCGGCTCCTGCCGACGGCGATCGCCCGCAACGAGACCTCGCCCGCCGCCCGCCTCAAGACGCTCGGCTATCTCGACGCGGTGCTCGCCGCCCGCGCCGCCGCCGCCGCCGGGTTCGACGAAGCGTTGTTCCGCAACACGCGGGGGCGCGTGGCCTGCGCCGGGACCGGCAATCTCTTCGCATGGATCGGGGACGCGCTCGTGACGCCGCCCGCGGAGGAGGGCGTGCTGCCGGGCATCGTCCGGGCCGAGATTCTGTCGAGGATCGCGCCGGGCCTCGGCCTCGCCGTCGAGGAGCGCCCGCTCCTTCCCTCCGAACTGGAGCGGGCGGAGGCCGTGTTCGTCACCAACTCCCTGCGCCTGATCGCCCCCGTCGCGGCCATCGGCACGACGACCTACGACAGCGCCGGACACGCGACCGTGCGGCGGTTGTCGGACGGGTTGCGCGCGGCGGTGGCGGCCTCGTGCGGCGTCGCGCCGGATGCCGTGACCCCCTGATCCGAGGATGACGGGATCACAGGATCGCGGGACGCCGTGATCCTCCCATTCCATGCGTCCCATCCATCCCCCCTCATCCTGAGGTGGCGGCGCGGAGCGTCGCCCTCGAAGGAGGGCTCCAGGGATCGCGCGAGACGCTGGAGCCCTCCTTCGAGGCCGCTTCGCGGCACCTCAGGATGAGGGGGATGGGTGGACGTGTGGGAGGCGGGTCGTTCAGACGAGATCGGCGCTCGTCACCCGCTGCACCCCCGCCCGCTCCATCTCGGCGAAGGCCTGCGCCGTGCCGTCGCGGTCGATGCCGCGCACGGCGTCCTCGATCACGTAGGTCTCGAACCCGGCGGCGCGGGCGTCGAGGGCCGACCAGAGGACGCAGTAATCGGTGGCGAGGCCGGCCAGGAACAGGCGGGTCAGACCGCGCTCGGTCAGGTAGCCGGCGAGCCCGGTGCGGGTCCGCCGGTCGGCCTCGAGGAAGGCGGAGTAGCTGTCGACCCCCGGGTGGTGGCCCTTGCGGATCACCAGTTCGGCCCGTTCCGCCTGAAGGCCCGGGGCGAGGGCGGCGCCGGGCGTGCCCTGCACGCAATGGTCCGGCCAGAGCCGCTGCTCGCCGTAGGCCATCGCCACGGTGTCGAAGGGCCGGTGGCCCGCATGGCGCGAGGCGAAGGAGGCGTGGCCGGGCGGGTGCCAATCCTGCGTCAGCACCACGTGCGGAAAGGCGGCGGCCAGCCGGTTGATCGGCCCGATCACGGCATCGCCCTCGGGGACCGCCAGCGCCCCGCCGGGCAGAAAATCCGCCTGTACGTCGATGACGAGCAGGGTGTCGGTGGGTTCGCGCCGCATGCCAAGTCCAAACCCGAGTCCGGGGTGACGGAGCGCCCTGCCATCCGAGGGAGGCGGGGCGCCGCGCCGTGCCCAGGATGGTCGCATGGCCCGCGCGCGCGCCGGAATCCCCGCCGCCCGCATGGGTCCCCTGCACGGGCTCCCCTGCCCTGCGGCGAGGTTAGTGGAGCCCGGATCGAGGAAGCCCCTTACGGCGTCATCACCGTGGCGCCCGTGGTCTGCCGGTCGGCCAGATCGCGGTGCACCTGCGCCGCGTCGGCGAGCTTGGCGCGGGCATGGATCGGGATCTTCACCGCCCCGCTCGCCACGACCTCGAACAGCTCGGCGGCGTTGGCGTCGAGCTGTTCGCGGGTGGCGATGTGGGTGAAGAGGGTGGGGCGGGTGGCGTAGAGCGAACCCTTGGCGGCCAGGATGCCGATGTCGAACGCCTCGATCGGGCCCGAGGCCGAGCCGAAGCTGGCGAAGACGCCGCGGGGGCGCAGGCAATCGAGGGAGGCCGGGAAGGTCGCCTTGCCGACGCCGTCATAGACGACCGGAACCCCCTTCCCGCCCGTGATCTCCTTGACCCGGGCGGCGAAGTCCTCGTCGCGGTAGAGGATGACGTGGTCGCAGCCATGGGCGCGGGCGAGGTCGGCCTTCTCCGAAGTGCCGACGGTGCCGATCACGGTGGCGCCGAGATGCTTGGCCCATTGCGTGGCGATGAGGCCGACGCCGCCGGCGGCGGCGTGGAACAGGATCGTGTCGCCGGGCTGCACCCGATAGGTCAGGCGCAGCAGGTAATGGGCGGTGAGGCCCTTCAGCATCATCGCGGCGGCGGTCTCGTCGGAGATCGCGTCGGGCACGTGGACGACGCCCTTGGTGTCGACCACGACCTCCTCGGCATAGGTGCCGACGGCGCCGGCATAGGCCACGCGCTCGCCGACGCGGAAATCGGTCACGCCCTCGCCCAGGGCATCGACGACGCCCGCGCCCTCCTTGCCGAGGGTGAAGGGAAGGCCCGCGGCCTTGTACTGGCCGGAGCGGAAGTAGATGTCGATGAAGTTGACGCCGATGGCGGTCTGGCGGACGCGGATCTGACCGGGGCCGGGCTCCGGCGTCGGGATGTCCTCGTAGACCATCGCCTCGGGGCCGCCATACTCGTGCACCCGGATCGCCTTCGGCATCGCGCTCTCTCCGTCCCTGTCGTCCGGCCCTCTCGGATGCCGGACATATCGGGCGCGGCGGCGGCGGCAAGCACTTTCGCGCGGATCGGCGCGGGATTCGGCCGACGGCCCTGCCCTATCCCTCCCGCACGGCGACGCGCATCCCCGTGCCGGACAGGCAGCGGCGAATGCGTTCGGCGATCTCGGGCGTCAGCTGATGGACATGGACATGCATCGTCGCGGTGTCCTCCGGCCGCACGCTCACCCGGTAGCGCAGGCCCTCTTCGCGCATCTGCCGCAGCAGGTTGGTGCTCGCCGTGGTCATCGCCGCGATGTGCTGCTCGATCAAATCTGGCCGCATGCCGGGCGTCGCTCCTCTGATGCCGCTCATCCGCGTCCCTGGCCGCCCGCCGAGGCCGTCGGCCGTGCCTCGGCATGGCCCTCGCCCGCCGCATCGGAGCCGTCGTCCCGGGGCGGGCGCACCTGACGGACCGGGGGGAACAGGTGGGACAGGCCCTGCGCCACGCCCACGAGCACGGGATCGTAGGGCGAGCCGAAATCGGCCGAGGTGACCTCGGGCCGGGCAGTGATGAATGTCCGCACGGTTACGCCCCCTCAGACGTCTGCTCCGCGCCCTGTGTCGCGCGCGATTCCGCTGTGTCGTCCGGCCCGGGTCGCCGCTTCCGGCGAGCCGACAACATAAGTTGCCAATTCGCCCGGGCGGATTTGGTTTCATCGCGTCGCGTCGTCTTGTCGCCGCCGCGGCCTCGCCGGCGCTCTCGGTCCGGGGGTCGCGCGCCCTTGACCCGGCCGGTGCGCAACCTCTGTTAGGAAGGGAGCGGCCACCCTCCCCCGTTGCCGGCTTTGCCGCCCTCTTGCGCCGCCCCAAGGAGCCCTGTCGCCGTGACGGTCCCGGTTCAGACTCGCGCCCTCCCCGCCGTCCCGCCCCGCTTCGAGGCGGCGGTGGTCGGCGCCGGGGCGGCCGGGCTCGCCGCGGCCCTGGCGCTCGCCCGCGACGGGGTGGCGACCGCCCTGGTCGGGCGCCACGCTCCGGTCGCCGACGGGCGCACCGTCGCGCTGCTCGACGGCTCGGTGCGGCTGCTCGCGGCGCTCGGGGCCTGGGCCGAGATCGCCCCGCACGCGGCGCCGCTCGCCGAGATGCATCTGATCGACGACACCGGCAGCCTGTTCCGCCCGCCGCCCGCCCGCTTCTCCGCGACCGAGATCGGCCTCGACGCCTTCGGCCGGAACGTCGAGAGCGCCCGCCTCGTCGAGACCCTGCGCCGGCAGGCCCGCACCACCCCCGGCCTGACCCTGTTCGAGGCGGATTCCACCGGGATGCAGACCGGACCGGACGCGGCGATCCTCACCCTGACGGACGGGCGCAGCCTCGCGGCCCAGCTCGTCGTCGCGGCCGACGGGGGGCGCTCGCCGCTGCGGCAGGCGGCGGGTCTGCGCACCCGCGAATGGTCCTACCCGCAGGCGGCGCTGACGACCCTGCTCGCGCATGAGCGGCCCCACCGCGACGTCTCCACCGAGTTCCACACCCGCAACGGGCCCTTCACCCTGGTGCCCCTGCCCGGCGGGCACCGCTCCAGTCTCGTCTGGGTCACCGGCGAGCGGGCGGCCAAGCGCCTGTCCGGCCTCGACGACGCGGCGTTGGCGGCGGCGGTGGAGCATCAGGCCCGCTCGATGCTCGGTGCCATGCGGATCGACGGGCCGCGCGGCCTCGTGCCGATGCGCGGGCTCTCGGTGGCGAGCCCGGTGGGCGAGCGGCTCGCCCTGATCGGCGAGGCCGCCCACGTCTTCCCGCCGATCGGCGCGCAGGGGCTCAATCTCGGACTGCGCGACGCCGCCGCCCTGCGCGACGCCGTCCTCTCCGCCCGCGAGGCCGGGCGCGATCCCGGCACCGCCGCCGCGCTCGCGGGCTTCGCCCGGGGCCGCGGCATCGATGCCCGCCTGCGCGGGGCCGCGGTCGACATGCTCAACCGCTCGCTGCTCACCGATCTCGTGCCGGTCGATGCCCTGCGCGGGCTCGGCCTCGTCGTCCTCTCCTCGATCGCGCCCCTGCGCCGCCTCGTCATGCGCGAGGGCGTGCAGCCGCGGCTCGGAGCGCCCCGGCTGATGCGGTGAGGGTCCGGGATCCCGGCCTCTCCGTCACCGGCGGCGAGGGTCACAGAAAATCGCCGTAGAGATCGACGGTCTCGAAGCCCCGTTCGCGCAGGCGCTCGGCCAGCACCCGCCGATGGCAGCGGGCGGGGTCGCGCTCGAAGCAGAGCAGGCAGGTGGGGGCGCGGGCGGCGAGTTCGGCCAGCCCGTCGAGGGCCAGCCCGCCATCGGCGGTGTCGAGCACCTCCTCGCAGTAGATCCGACGCATCAGCCCGGCATCGTGGGCCCGGGCGGCCTCGCGACCGGATTTCGGGGTGCCGAGACTCCGGAAATGCGCGTAGCCGAGGCCGGCCTCCTCCAGGCCCGCCTTGAGCGCGCCCTTCGAGAAGCCGCGCTTGCGCGAATTGGCCACCGCGCGCACGTCGGCGAGGATGGCGACGCCCGCCTCCTTGAGCGCGGCGTGCAGCCGCTCCGGGGCGAGGCCTTCGTATCCGATGGTAAACAGAGTGTAGCGCATGGGACGCTGGCTCGAAAAATCAGAGGGCGCAATGAATTAAGCCGGAGCATCGCCCCGTCCTGGGCCGCTCGTACCGGCCTATGTGCCCGGCTTGCAACGTGTTCCGGAAATCCGCCGCAATGCTGGCAAAGCTCTGTTAACCGCCCGCAGGGCATCGAATACCCATTGATTTCGCACGCGGGAAGTGGCGGGCCGTCGATGTCGCAGGACACCGGGTATACCTCTGAACGCCGTGCGGCCTCCCGCACCTGGCTGAAGCGGGGGCTTGCCGCCCTTCTGCTCTCCGGGCTCGCGGCCTGCGCCTCGCAGAACGACTTCTACCCCACCAAGGGCGACGTGAAGCCCCATCCGGGGGTGGCCAAGGCCAAGAACCACCCGATCCAGGGCATCGACATCTCCAAATGGCAGGGCCCGATCGATTGGGCCTCGGTGAGGAGCGCGGGCACGCAGTTCGCCTTCATCAAGGCGACCGAGGGCGGCGACCATGTCGACGAGCGGTTCCGCGAGAACTGGGACGGGGCGGGCCGGGCCGGCGTGCCGCGGGGCGCCTATCACTTCGTGTTCTGGTGCCGCTCGGCCGAGGACCAGATGGCCTGGTTCAAGAAGAACGTGCCGAACGATCCGACCGCCCTGCCCCCGGTGCTCGACGTGGAGTGGAACGGGCATTCGGCCAAGTGCCCGAAGAAGCTGCCCAAGGCCCAGGCCCTCGCCATGACCCGCTACATGCTGGAGGAGATGGAGCGCTACACCGGCAAGCGGCCGATCATCTACACCGACATCACCTTCCACAAGGACGTGCTGGAAGACGAACTGCCCGACTATCCCCACTGGGTCCGCTCCACCGCGGCCGAGCCGGAGCAGCGTTACGCCAACCGCAAGTGGATGCTGTGGCAGTTCACCTCGACCGGCCGGGTGCCCGGCGTGCGCGGCGACGTGGACCGCAACGCCTTCTACGGCAGCCCGAAGGAATGGGCCTCCTTCCTCGCCACCGATTGCGATCCGCGCGACCACCGGCATCTCGCCTCGCAGGGATTGTGCACCGAGAAGTAGTAGGGCAGAAAGCGGGCGCGGTCGGCTGCGCGCCCGACGCGGGCGACGGGGGACGTCGGGGCGGATGCCCGGACGTCAACCTATGTTGTCGCCGGGCGTGATCGCGGGCCTATCGAATGCGATGAGGCGGTGCAGCGCGGGATTTTTCGCGTCCGGCGAAGATTTTGTCTACTTGTAGACAGACGTCGGGGCGGGGCTCGCGCTAGGAGCGCCGCATCCCCCGACGGACTCGAGCCTGTTCATGCCTTCGGCCCTGGAGCGCTGCTTCGAAGGCAACCTCCTTCTGAAATCCCTGCAGCCCGAGGATCGCGCCCTGCTGCTGCCGCATGCCGAGCGGCTCGAATATCCCCGCGGCGCCACTTTGTTCGCGGCGGGGCGCGAGGTCGATTTCATCAGCTTCCCCCTCGACCAGACGGTCGTGACGCTTCTCATCTCGATGATCGACGGGCGCAGTGCCGAGACCGCCACGATCGGCCGGGAGGGGGCGGTCGGCGGCGTGGTCAGCAATGGCGGCCTTCCCGCCTCGACCCACGCCCTGGTGCAGATCGCCGGTCCGGTGCTGCGGATGGATTCGGCCCGGCTCCAGGAGGCCAAAAGGCGCTCCGAGAGCCTGCGCAACCTGTTCACCCGCTACTCGGATTGCCTGCTCGCGCAGGTGCTGCAATCGGTGGCCTGCAACGCCCTCCACCCGATCGAGGAACGCTGCCTGCGCTGGCTGCTGACCCTGCAGGATCGGCTGGCGAGCGACGTTCTGCCGATCACCCAGGAATCGCTGGCGGCGATGCTCGGGGTCCAGCGGACCTACCTGACGCGCATCCTCAGGATGCTGCAACAGCAGGGACTGATCGAGGTCGGGCGCGGGCGCATCACCATCTTGGACCGGGCCGAGACCGAAGCGGTGGCCTGCGAGTGCCATTCCTGCGTCAAACGTCATTTCGAGACGGTGCTGGGTGCGGTCTATGCTCCAAATGGTCGCCTTGTTGCGATCGACCCACCCACCTAAAGCGCTGCCTGCCGGGATGACGCAGCCGTCGGACGAACATCTCGCGCGCGGCGGCCGTTGCGAACAGGAGCCGGGTCGCCGAGCCCGCGGCGAACGGGATGAAGGGGCGAACCGCGACCATGATCGAGGCCAGGATCAAGGTCATGACCGAGGTCGTGACATGCAGCGAGCCCGTCCACGCCGATGAGCCCCTTGCCTGACGCCTCCGTCGCGGCCGGATTCGCCGAGAGGCGCGCCGCGCTCGCGCGCTACGGCATCCTCGACACGCTGCCCGAGCAGGATTTCGACGATGCGGTCGCCCTCGCCGCGCAGCTCTGCGCCGCGCCGACCGCCCTCGTCAGCCTCGTCACCGAGGACCGGCAATGGTTCAAGGCGCGGCTCGGGTTCAGCGCCCCCGAGACCGGCCTCGACCGCTCGGTCTGCTCGCACACGCTCGGCCTGCGCGACGTCCTCATCATCCCCGATCTCGCCGCGGATGACCGCACCCGCACCAACCCCCTGGTCACGGGGGCGCCGGGGATGCGCTTCTACGCGGGCGCGCCGCTGATCACGCCCGAGAATGTCGCGATCGGAGCCCTGTGCGTGCTCGACGTGGTGCCCCGGCCCGAGGGCCTGAGCCCGGCTCAGAAGGCGGGACTGGCGGCGCTCGCCCGTTCGGTGATGACCAAGTTCGAGCTGCGCCGGGCGGCCCTGTCCCGCCGGGCGGAGATCGCCGCGCTGGCCGAGAGCGAGCTGCGCCTGCGGCTCGCCGTCGAGGCGACCGGCATCGGCACCTTCGACTACGACCTCACCGCGAACACGCTGCGCTGGGACGGGCGCACCCGCGCCCTGTTCGGGGTCGGCCCGGACGTTCCGGTGAGCTACGAGGGCAGCTTCCTGCCGCGCATTCACCCCGAGGACCGGGCGCGGACCGACGCCGCCGTGCGCGCCGCCCTCGATCCCGACGGCCCCGGCCGGTTCGATTGCGAGTACCGCACGATCGCTTCCGACGGCACGGTGCTCCACCGCGTCGCCGCCCGCGGCGCCCTCGTCGCGGAGGAGGGCCGGGCGCTCCGCTTCGTCGGCACGGTGCGCGACGTGACCGCCCAGCGCGCCGCCCTGGGGGCGCTTGCCGCCACCGAGGAGCGGCTGCGGCTGGCCACCCGGGCCACCAACGACGCCATCTGGGACTGGGACCTCGTCGCGGACCACGTGATGTGGAACGAGGCGCTGGAGGTGGCCTATGGCTGGACGCCGGAGACGGTCGAGCCCACCGGCCGCTGGTGGCTCGACCGCATCCACCCGGACGACCGGGCCCGAATCGAGGCCGATATCCGCTCCATCATCGACGGGACCGGCCATGACTGGCGCCACGAATACCGGTTCCGCCGTCGGGACGGGACCTATGCCGAGGTGTTCGACCGCGGCTCGATGGTGCGCGACGCCCGGGGAGAGCCCCTGCGGATGATCGGCGCCATGCTCGATCTGACCGAGCGCAACCGCGTCTCGGGCCAGCTCCGGGCGGTGTTCGAGGGCGCCAATGTCGGCATCGTCCAGATCGACCCGCGCACGCTGGTCGCGCTGGAGGTGAACGCCAAGCTCTGCACGATCTGGGGCGCGGAGGAATCCGACATCGTCGGCCATTCGGTGGCGAAATGGACGCCGCTGGAGGATACGGACGAGCGCGACCGCCTGCACCGTCGGTTGGCGGCGGGCGAGATCATGCGCGAGACCCTGGAGAAGCGCTATCGCCGCAAGGACGGGCGCCTGATCTGGGGCCGCGTCAACCTCGTCTCGCAGGTGAACGGCGACGCCCTGCTGACCACCGCGATGATCGAGGACATCACGGAGGAGAAGCGGGTCGAGACCCGCCAGCGGGCCCTGATCGAGCTCGGCGACCGCCTGCGCGATGCCTCCGACGCCGCCGAGGTCTCCGGCATCGCCGCCGCGATCCTCGGGCGCACGCTCGGCCTGTCGCGGGCGGGTTATTCCGCCATCGAGCCGGCCACCGGCCGGTTTCGGATCGAGCGCGACTGGACCGACGGGGCGTCGAGCCTCGCCGGAAGCCATCCCCTCGATCTCGTCCCGGCGACGATGGCGCGCCTGCGGCAGGGCGAGATCCTCGTGATCGCCGATGTCGCCGCCGATCCGGCCCTGGCGCCGGATGCGACGAGCTATGCCGGGCTCCTCACCCGCGCCCAGATCAAGGTGCCGCTGCTGCGCCGGAGCGAACTCGTCGGCCTGCTCTTCGCCCATGCCGCCGAGCCCCGTACCTGGGAGCCGGGGGAGATCGGCTTCGTGCGGGAAGTGGCCGACCGGGTCTGGGCGACCCTGAGCCGGCTCCAGGCGGAGGAGCAGCAGCGCGTCCTCAACCGCGAGCTGAGCCACCGCCTCAAGAACACCCTGACCATGGCCCAGGCCATCGCCTCGCAGACCCTGCGCAACGTCACCGATGTCGGCTCGGTGAAGGAGGCGCTGGTGGCCCGCCTCGTGGCGCTCGGCAAGGCGCACGACATCCTGCTCTCGGGGGAGGGCGAGGGGGCGGGGCTGGAAGCGGTGCTCGCGGGTGCGCTCGCCATCCACGACGACGGCGAGCCCGACCGCATCCGCCTGTCGGGGCCGGCGATCGAGGTCGGCCCCAAGGCCGCGCTGTCGCTCTCGCTGATGATCCACGAACTCGCCACCAACGCCGCCAAGTACGGCGCCTTCTCGGTGCCCGGCGGGCGCGTCGGCCTGGAATGGACCATCGAGACCGGGCCGGAGGGCAGGGCAGGCCCCGACGCCCTCGTCCGCATGGTCTGGACCGAGAGCGGCGGCCCCCCGGTCGCGGTGCCGTCGCGCAAGGGCTTCGGGTCGCGCCTGATCGAGCGCGGCCTGTCCGGGGCCGTCGGCGGCGAGACCCGGACCGACTATGCGCCCGACGGCGTCGTCTGCCGCATCACCGCGCCGCTCGGAGGGCTCCTCGAGAAGGAATGAGGGGCCCGGCGCCCCGGGCCGGCGCGGTATTTCCACGCTCGCGCGGCAACGAACCGGCGTCTCGCCGCTTGTCGCAGGGATCCGGCCCGAGGAACCCCGATGGACGAGACCGCCTCCCCTGCCGAATCCTCGCCCCGCGGTGACGGCGCGGGTCCGCTCGCGCTGATCGTCGAGGGCGATGCGATCCAGCGCATGGGAACGGTGGATTGCGTGGCGGCGGCGGGCTTCGCGGTGATCGAGGCGTGGAACGGCCCGACGGCCTTGCGCCAGATCGAGCGGCATCCCGACCTGCGCCTCGTCGTCATCGACGCCGACCTCGCCGATCCCGACGGACGCTTCGCCCTGGTCCACACCGTGGCCCATCGCCGGCCCCGCCTCGTCCTCGTCGCGGTCTCGGCGGGTCCGGCACCGGAGCCGGACGCCCTCCCCCGCGCCGTGCGCTTCGCGGCCAAACCCCTGACGGCGGCGCTCGCGCAGGCGATCCGGGACGGGTTAGGGACATCCTCCGTCGCGCCCTCACCGCGCTGAGACGCCGGCTTCGGGGCGCCGGGCGGTACCAGAGACGGAACTTAGGACGTCCCCTGAGCGGATCCCCGTGATCGAAGTGACATCGTCGGCGGAGTGGCAGCCGTTGCGGGCGGCGGACATGGCGCGGGTCGACGCGATCGCGGGGCAGATCCATGCCGGTCTGCCGGAGCGGCCCGCGGTGCTGGCGGAGAAGCGCGACCTCTCCCCCGCCACCTGCCTGAAGCTCGTGCTCGACGGGTCGATCGTCGGATACGGGCTCGCTCACCCGTGGATCCTGCACGATGTGCCGCCGCTCGACGCATTCCTGACCGCGCTGCCGCCGTCGCCGAGCTGCCTCTACGTCCACGACGTCGCGATTCTTTCCGAAGCGCGCGGCCGGCAAGCCGCCGCCCACTACATCGCCAGCCTCACGGCGCAGGCGCGCGTCTTCGGGATCGCGCATCTCGCCTGCGTCTCGGTCTACGGCACCGTCGGATTGTGGGCGGGGCTCGGCTTCACGGTGCGGGACGATCCGGGTTTGCGGGCGAAGCTGTCGAGCTACGGCGACAGTGCCCGGTACATGACGGCGAGGATTCGAGAGACCGTCTGACCGGCTCGCCCCCCAACCCCCTCATCCTGAGCTGCCCCTTGCCTCGGCAAGGGGCCTCGAAGGAGGGCTCCAACTCGCTGAGCGATCCCTTGTGAGCCCTCCTTCGAGGCTCCGCCTTCGGCTGCGCACTTCAGGATGAGGGGGGGTGGGATGGCGCTGCGGTGAAGTCCCTCGAACGTCACTCCGCCGGGACCGGCCGCCCCTCCCCGCTCTCTGCCGTCTTCGCTTCGCCCCGCAGCCGCTCGGCGGCGATGTAGAACACGGGCGTGACGAACAGGGTCAGGATGGTGGCCACCACGAGGCCGCCGATCACCACTGTGCCCATGGAGAGCCGGGCATTGGCGCCCGCCCCGCTGGCGATGGCGAGCGGCACGGCGCCGAGGATGAAGGCGAAGGAGGTCATCAGGATCGGGCGCATGCGCATCCGGGTGGCGTGCTTGGCCGCCTCCAGCGCGTCCTCGCCCTTGGCTCGCAATTCCTCGGCGAAGGACACGAGCAGGATCGAGTTCTTGGCGGCCAGTCCGACGAGGAGCAGCAGCCCGATCTGCCCGAACACGTCGAGGGGCATGTCGCGCAGGGCCAGGAAGCCGATCGCGCCGAAGATCGCGAGGGGCGTGGCGAGCAGGATCACGAGGGGCAGGCGCACCGACTCGTACTGCCCGGCGAGGAAGCAGAAGATCATGAACACGCCGAGCCCGAAGATGAGCGGCGCGAAGCTGCCGGCGATCTTCTCCTGGTAAGCCACCTCGGTCCACTCGATCGAGAAGTTGCGCGGCAATTCGGAGGACAGGCGCTCGACCGCCTCCAGGATCGTGCCGGAGGAGGAGGTCGGCTCGATGGTGATCGCCACCTCGATCGCCGGATAGGTGTTGTAGGACAGGACCGCCGTCGGTCCGGTGGTGAACTTCGCCTGGACCAGCGAGCCGAGGCGCACCGGCTGCCCCTCGGCGTTCAGGACGGTCAGCGCCTCCAGATCCTGGAACACGCGGCGGCCCGAGGCCTCGCTCTGGACATAGACCTGGTAGACGAAGCCGAAGCGGTTGAAGAGGTTGACGAAGCTCGACCCGACATAGGTGCCGAGCGCCTCGAACAAGCGCGAGAGCGGCACGCCGAGCTGCTCGGCCTTGGCCCGGTCGATGTCGAGGCGGATCTGCGGCACGCCCCATTCGGTGGTCGGCGTCGCCCCGCTGACGCCGGGCAAAGCCTTGATCTTCTCGATGAACGCGTTGGCTGTCTTGGCGAGTCCGAGGCCGCCATTGCCGGAGCGGTCCTGGATTTCGAGCGTCAGGCCGCCGCGGCTGCCGAGGCCGGGGAGCGGCGAGGGATTGGCGATGCGCACCTGCCCGTCGGGATCGTGCTTGAAGCGCTCCTCCATGTCGCGGATCAGGTCGTTCACGGTCGTCGTGCGTTCGTCCCAGGGCTTCATCACCGGGATGTTGAAGCCGTAGAACGGGGCCACCGTGTCGGCGAGGAACGAGCGGCCGGACACGCCGATGGTGTGGTCGACATCGTCGCGGGCGCGCAAGACCTCGCCGAAGCGGGCGTTCATCGCCTCGGTGCGCTGGACCGAGGCGCCGAGCGGCATCGCCACCTCGGCGTAGAGATAGCCCTGGTCCTCCTCCGGCACGAAGCCGGTCGGGCGCTGCATCAGGAGCAGCGCCGTCGCCCCGGCAAAGAGCGCGAAGACGACGAGCGTCAGCACGACGCGACGCGACAGGAACCCGATCGACGCGACGATGAAGCCCGCAATCCGCTCCAGGGCGGTGTTGAACCAGTCGAGCGGGCGCTGCCACCACGGGCGCCGGTATCCGTGCTCGTGCGGGCGCAGCAGCAGCCCGCAGAGCGCCGGCGTCAGGGTGAGCGAGACGATCGCCGAGATCAGCACCGAGATCGCGATGGTGAGCGCGAATTGGTTGTAGAGCTGGCCGGTCAGCCCCGGGATGAAGGCCACCGGCACGAAGAGCGCCGCGAGCACCAGGGTCGTGGCGATGACCGGCCCGCCGACCTCGTTGACGGCCGCCCGCGCGGCGGGCTTGGGGTCCTGCCCCTCCGCCATCAGCCGCTCAGTGTTCTCGACGACGATGATGGCGTCGTCCACCACCAGCCCCACCGCCAGCACGAGGCCGAGCAGGCTCAGGGTGTTGAAGGAGAAGCCGAGGAGCGCCATCGGCCCGAAGGTGCCGATCAGCGCCACCGGCACGGCGATGGTCGGGATCAGCGTCGCGCGCCAGTTCTGGAGGAACAGATAGGTGACGACGGTGACGATCAGGATCGCCTCGATCAGCGTCCGCACCACCTCGTAGATCGCTTCCTTGACGAACTCGGTGGAATCGAGCGCGATCTTGTAGTGCAGGCCCGGTGGAAACCGCTTGGCGAGATCCGCCATGGTCTCGCGCGTCCCGTTCATCACGTCGACCGCATTGGCGTCGGGGTTCTGGAAGATGCCGAGCGTCGCCGCCTGCTTGCCGTCGAAGTTCGAGGTGACGCCGTATTGCTCGGATCCGAGCTCCACCCGGCCGACATCGGCGACGCGCACCACCGAGCCGTCGGCATTGGCCCGCAGGACGATGTTGGCGAATTCCTCCGGCTTCACCAGCCGGCCCTTGGTGACGAGTTGCAGCTCGAACGGCGTCGCCCGGTCCATCGGCAGCTTGCCGAGCGAGCCGGTGGTCACCTGCGCGTTCTGCGCCTGGATTGCCTGGAGCACCGTCTCGGTCGCCATGCCGAGCGCTTCCATCCTGGCCGGGTCGAGCCAGACGCGCATGGCATAGCGCATGTTCGAGAAGTTGAGGATGCGGCCCATGCCGGTGACCCGGCGCAGGGGCTTGATCACCTGGGTCTCGGCGTAATTGGCCAGGAACAGCTCGTCGAAGCCGGTGCCCTCGTCGGCGTAGAGCACGACGTTGCCGAGGCGCTGGCGCGAGGACTTCTGGATTTCCAGACCTTGGTCGCGGACGGCCTGGGGCAGTTTGGCTTCCGCCCGGCTCGAGCGGGTCAGCACCTCGGCGGCGGCGGCATCGAGATTCGAGCCGACTTCGAAGGTGGCGTCCACCGAGACGCTGCCATCGGCCGAGGAGGTCGACTGGATGTAGATGAGGCTCGGCGCCCCGTTGATCTCCTGCTCCAGCGGGATCGCGATCGATTCGTAGGCCTGCTGGGCGGAGGCGCCCGGATAGGTCGCCTGGATGTTGACGACGGGGGGCGCGATCTCCGGATATTGCGCCACTGGCAGGGTCAGCCCGGCGACGACGCCGATCGTCGTGATGATGATCGAGATCACCGCGGCGAGGATCGGCCGGTCGACGAACGTGGCGAACATGGGCCGGGCGCGTCTCCGGAATTGTTTTACACGAGGCAGCGAAGAGTCCGCGTGCAACGTCTTGGGCTTCAGCGTGTTCCCCCACCTGCCGCGCCGCCCCGCCGGGACGGGCCCGCGGCGCCGGGAAGGGGGGCTTCGTGCGGTCAGGCGTCGGTTTCGTCATCGCCGGCATCGTCATCGGGGCGATGGGGATCGCGGGCGGCGCGTGGTGGGGGATGGGCCGTCCGATCCCGGGCTTCCTCGCCCACCATCTCAAGGTGGATCAGCGCAACAAGGCCAAGCAGAAGGAGGAGCCGGCGCTCGCCGTGAAGGCGGTGCCGGCCGAGCAGGCCGAGGTTCCCGTCGCCTTCGAGTATACCGGCACCATCGTCTCGCCCCGCGACGCGGAACTCCAGGCGCGGGTGACCGGCATCGTGGTGGAGCGCGCCTTCGAGCCCGGCGGCCACGTCAAGAAGGGCCAGGTGCTGTTCCGGATCGATCCGCGGCCCTTCGAGGTGGCGCTGCAATCGGCGACCGCGCTCCGCGATCAGGCCAAGGCCACCCTCGACTTCGCCCAGGCCGAGGTGAACCGCACCGAGCAGCTCGCCGACAAGGGCTTCGCCACCGAGCAGCGCGCCCAGCAGAACCAGTCGAACCTCGCCACCGCGACCGCCAAGCTCAACGAGGCGGAAGCCGCCATCGCCCGGCAGAAGCTCAACCTCGACTACGCGGTGATCCGCGCGCCGATCGACGGGCGCTCGTCGCTGTCGCTCACCAATATCGGCGACATGGTGATCGAGAATCAGACCCGGCTCGTCTCGGTGGTGCAGGTGAACCCGATCGACGTGCAGATGGCGCTCTCCTCCGAGGACGCGGAAGCCGTTCGGGTGGCGCTGGCCGAGAAGAGGGCCAAGGTCCAGCTCCTCGACGTGCAGCGCGAGCCCGTGCGCGAGGCCACGATCTATCGCCTCGACAACCGCTTCGATCCTCGCACCGGCCGCCGGCTGATCCAGGCGTGGCTCGACAATGCCGACGAGCGCTACCTGCCCGGCCGCTTCGTGCGCGCCCGCATCGAGGTCGGACGCCAGGAGCGGCTGCTGGTGCCGACCATCGCGCTGTCGGCCCAGCTCGACCAGCAGGTAGTCTGGACGGTGGACGACCAGAACACGGTTCACATGACCGCGATCGAGGTCGGGGATGCCTACGGCGACCGGACCGCGGTGCTCAAGGGCCTCAAGCCCGGCACCCGGGTTGTGGTCGATCACCTCCAGAGCCTGAGCCAGAACCTGAAGGTCGAGCCGCGGGTGAGCGAGCCGGTGAAGGCCGTCGAGAACACGCCCGCCGCCGGCGAGGCGCGCCATTGATGCCGATCGTCAGGGGAGAGCGAGGTCCGGGTCTTGCGGCGCGGACCGCGCGCGCAGCCCCGGCCGTTCCCACCGGGACACGCGCGAGACCAGGAGCGAGACAGGGACGATGACGCTTCTCACCATGCCGGCCTTGCATGCCCTCGTGTTCGTGCTGGGCTGCGCCCTGATCCATGCCGCCCGCGCCCATGCCGCGGCCCTGGCCCGCGTGCTGACCGAGGCGGTGCTGCTGCTCGCCATCCTCCTGCTGGTCAGCGCCGCCATCAACTCGGCGGTCGAGGCCACCCTCGGCGGGACCGGCCCCTACGATGGGATCGTGGCGCTGGACACGCCCTGAGCCGGGTCGCGGGTCAGGCCGCCCGCACCTGCTCCAGGAACCCGCCGACCTCCCGCCTCAGGGCCGATGCCTGACGGGCGAGGTCGCTCGCCGCCCCCAGAACCTGGGTCGAGCCGGCGCTGGCGCCGACGGCGGCGTTCGCCACGCCCGCGACGGTGTCGGAGACGGTGCGGGTGCCGTGCGATGTCTCGACCGTGGTGCGGGCGATCTCGACGGTGGCCGCGCCCTGCTGCTCGACCGCCGCGGCGATGTCGCCGGAGATCCGCGCCAGCGCGCGGATGGTGCGGCCGACCCCGCCGATGCCGGCGACCGACGCTTCGCCCGAGGCGGCGATCTCGGCCACGCGCCCGGCGATCTCCTCCGTCGCCCGGGCGGTCTGACCGGCGAGCTCCTTCACCTCCGCCGCGACGACCGCGAAGCCGCGCCCCGCCTCACCGGCCCGGGCCGCCTCGATGGTGGCGTTCAACGCCAGGAGGTTGGTCTGCCCGGCGATGTCCGAGATCAACCCGACGATCCGGGCGATGCCGCCCGCGGCCCCCGCCAGCCGTTCGACCTCCGCGGCGGTGCGGGCGGCGTCCGCCTCGGCATGGGCCGCGGCGCCGGCCGAGGCGACGACCTGCCCGCCGATCTCGCGGATCGAGGCCGACAGCTCCTCGGTCGCCGCGGCGATGGTGTCGGAGGCGCGCGCCGCCTTCTCCGAGGCCGCCGCCGCCGCCGCGCTCAGGGCGGAGGTCTCGTCCGCCGCCGCGTTCATGGCGCGGGCGGCGCCCTCCAGCTGCTGGGCCGCCGTCGAGACCGCCTCGACGATGCCGCCGACCCGGGCCTCGAAGCCGTCGGCGATGTCCAGCATCGCCGCGCGGCGGCGCGCCGCCTCCTCCTGCGTGCTCTGTTCCCGGGCGGCGCGGGTGCGGGCCCGCTCGGCCACGCTGTCGCGGAACGCCGCCGCCGCCGCCGCGATGGCGCGCAGTTCGTGCGGGCCCTTCACCGGCACCTCGACCGTGGTGTCGCCCTGCCCGATCGCCGTGAGGGCCTTCGCCATGCGGCTCAGGGGCCGTGCGATGGCCGAGCCGAGGGCGAAGGCGAGCGCCACCGACAGGGCCAGCATCGCCAGCAATCCGGCGGACCACAGGGCGGCGGCCCGCTCGGCCCGGGCGCGGGCGGCCCCCGCCTCCCGGCCGAGCGATCCGGTGAGCCGATCCTCGATCGCCTTGAGCCCGTCGATGCGCTGGGTCGCCAGCCGGAACCAGCCCTTGGCATCGGTGAAGGCGGGCGCCTGGCCCGGCACGGTGCCGAGGGCGATCCCGCGGATGCGGGCGACCGCGCGGGCCGGCTCGGCGGCATTGGCCGCGTCGAGGCTCTCCACGTCCTCGGCCGGGCTCGCGGCCCGGAACAGTCGCTCGTAGGTGTCCTGATCGGCCGCGAGGCCGGCCAGCCTGCGGTAGCCCGGCAGGTCGAGGCTGCCCGCGGCGAAGGCCGCGGAGGCCGCGGCCCGTTCCTGGCCGGCGACTTCCTTGAGCGACAGGAAGGCCGAATAGGCCGCGATCCGCGCGCCCACCGCCGGGTCGGCGGCGACCTGCCCGACCTCGCGCACGAGGGTGAGCGCCTCGGCGATGACCCCGGAATAGAGCGCGAGATTGGCCGGCACGGCCGTCTCCAGGCGGTCGACGGCGCCGCGATGCGGCTCGATCCGGCCCAGGGCCACCCGCAGGGCGCCGGCCTTGCCGGCGACGCCCTCGCCCGCCTCCACCGGCTCGGCCGCCGGGGCGATGGCATCGAGCGCGACCAGAAGCGCCGCGCGGGCGCCGTCGGTCAGCTGCCGCTGGGCGGCGAGTTCGGGACCGAATTGCGCGCCCTTCGAGCCGAGGAACAGGGACGAGGCGCCGCGCTCCTTCTGCGCCTCGTGCACGAGGGCGCTGATCCGCGCCGACAGGCCGACGAGCGACTCCATCCGGGCCATCGTCCGGCCCTCCCCGATCCGTCCGTAGGCCGCCTCCCCGGCCACTCCGGCGAAGGCGAGACACGGGATCAGCGCCACGGCGACGATGCGCCCCCGCAACGAGCCGAACATCTTCGGTCCGGTCATGGGCGAACCGGATTGTCCGTGAATGGATGAGTTCAGCATCGCGCGGCCATCGTTCAGTATTTGCGGGATGCGGCATGCGTTCTGTTCGTAAACAATCGGTTGTCTTCTGTATTTATTGATCAAAATTAGGCAATTTGTATAATTTTTGTGCGGCGGGATCATAAATTGGGCGGGCGCGGTATCGCCCTCCGGGCCCTGGGTGGCGGTTCATCCGCCGGTACCAGCCGTCCGGCCTCCGACCGACTCCATCCCCTCGCCCCACCGGCGGAACCCCACGAGACCGGCCGTCTTGGATCGCAGGCTTGCGATACAGGCGCGGCGGCGCGAACCGGAGGACGAGCATGACGGCATCCGACCAGGGACAGAGCGGGGCGGGCGGGCGCTTCGACATCCATGCCATCGCCCGCGGCCTGCCGGAGGAGGCCGCGACGCTCCTCGTCGATGCCTATCTGTCCGACCGCGCGGCGGCGAGCGTCCGGGTCTTCCGCGTCTATCGTCCGACGCCGCCGCATTATCACGCCACCTGCGACGAGGCGCTCTACTGCGTCTCGGGCCGCGGCACCTTCTGGATGGGCGATGCCTCCGGCGAGGCCGAGTTCGGCCCGGGCCATCTCCTGCTGTTCGACCGGGGCACGGTCCACGCCCTGCCGAAGATCCTCGAAGAGCCGCTGGTCTTCCTCTCGGTCGATACCCCGCGCCGGGCGCCGACCGACATCGTCTTCGTGAATCCGGAGGACGGCACGCCGGCGACCTTCATGGCGCGCAATGCGGAGGGCGGCGGGACTTAGAGCATCGGCCCGGACGGGGGTTGCCGGCTCACGGGAGAAAGCCGATGCGGCCTGCGGGTCCGTCACGCCGGCTGTCGGTGCCCCCTGCCCGCACAGCGGCCACGTCCCTGCGGAACCGCCGATCTCGGCCATGCGTCTGCGCGGAGCGGAGTCTGCGGCGCCCGCGCCACCTTGCCGACTTGATCGGCGTTGCCGTCGTACCCGTTCCGTTCTAGTGGTTTCGCGCGGCGCGGAACCCATCTGCGTTTTCGAAACCTGTTCCCGCGCAGCACACCCGCCCAACGCTTCGACGGCGCATCGGCGCGGTGACTTCGGCACGACCGCGAGAGAATTCGTCGCCCATGGCCACAGCCAAAGCCCGCAAAGCCGCGACCGCGGCCGGCAAAGGGGTCGAAACGGAGAAGCAGGCCGATGCCCGCCTCGCCGCCCTGTTCGACGCCGCGGCGCCCTCGGCGCGCGACACGCGCGTGATCTCCGTGCGGGGTGCCCGCGAGCACAATCTCAAGAACGTCGATCTCACCATCCCGCGGGACAAGCTCGTGGTGTTCACGGGGTTGTCCGGCTCCGGCAAGTCGTCGCTCGCCTTCGACACGATCTACGCTGAAGGGCAGCGCCGCTACGTCGAGTCGCTCTCGGCCTATGCCCGGCAGTTCCTGGAGATGATGTCCAAGCCCGATGTCGATCAGATCGACGGGCTCTCGCCGGCCATCTCCATCGAGCAGAAGACGACCTCGAAGAACCCGCGCTCGACGGTCGGCACCGTCACCGAGATCTACGATTACATGCGTCTTCTCTGGGCGCGGGTCGGCATCCCCTACTCGCCCGCCACCGGCGAGCCGATCGAGAGCCAGACCGTCAGCCAGATGGTCGACCGGGTGCTGGAGCTGCCGGAGAAGACCCGGCTCTACCTGCTCGCCCCCGTCGTCCGAGGGCGAAAAGGCGAATATCGAAAAGAAATCGCCGAATTCCAGAAGAAGGGCTTCCAGAGGCTTCGCATCGACGGGGAGTATTACCCGATCGACGACGTGCCGAAGCTCGACAAGAAGCTCAAGCACGACATCGACGTGGTGGTCGACCGCATCGTCGTGCGGGCCGACATCGCCGCGCGCCTCGCCGATTCGTTCGAGACGGCCCTGGAACTCGCCGACGGCATCGCCGACATCGAGTTCGCGGACACGCCGGAGGGCGAGGCCCCGAAGAAGATCACCTTCTCGTCGCGCTTCGCTTGCCCGGTCTCGGGCTTCACGATCCCCGAGATCGAGCCGCGGCTGTTCTCGTTCAACAACCCGTTCGGCGCCTGCCCGACCTGCGGCGGCATCGGCCACGAGATGCGCATCGATCCGGAGCTCGTGATCTCGGATGCGGCGCTCTCGCTGAAGCGCGGTGCGGTGGGGCCCTGGGCCAAATCCACCTCGCCCTATTACGATCAGACGCTGGATGCGCTCGCGCGCCATTTCGGCTTCAAGACCACCGTCCCGTGGTCGACGCTGCCGGCCACGGCCAAGCAGGCGATCCTCTACGGCACCGGCACGGAATCGGTGCGGTTCGACTACAATGACGGCCTGCGCTCCTACTCGGTCAACAAGTCGTTCGAGGGCGTGATCCCGAATCTGGAGCGGCGCTACAAGGAGACCGAGAGCGACGCGAGCCGGGAGGAGATCGGCCGCTTCATGAGCGCCACGCCCTGCGAATCCTGCGGCGGCAAAAGGCTCAAGCCCGAGGCGCTGGCGGTCAAGATCGACCGGCAGGATATCGGCGAGGTGACGGCTCTCTCGGTGCGGGAGGCCCATCGCTGGTTCTCCGAAATCTCCGAAAAACTCACGGACAAGCAGAACGAGATCGCCGTCCGCATCCTGAAGGAGATCCGCGACCGGCTGACCTTCCTGGTCGATGTCGGCCTCGAATACCTCACCCTCGCCCGCGGGTCCGGCTCGCTGTCCGGCGGCGAGAGCCAGCGCATCCGCCTCGCCTCGCAGATCGGCTCGGGGCTCACCGGCGTGCTCTACGTCCTCGACGAGCCCTCGATCGGCCTGCACCAGCGCGACAACGAGCGCCTGCTCGGCACGCTCAAGCGCCTGCGCGATCTCGGCAATTCGGTGATCGTGGTCGAGCACGACGAGGACGCGATCCTGCAGGCCGATTACGTGGTTGATGTCGGGCCGGGCGCGGGCATCCACGGGGGCGAGATCATCGCCCAGGGCACGCCGCAGGAATTGCTGAAGGACCCGGCCTCGCTCACCGCCAAGTACCTCACCGGCGAGCTCTCGGTGCGCACCCCCAAGGTCCGGCGCGATCCCGGTCGCGGCATGCTCACCGTGGTTGGCGCGCGGGGCAACAACCTCAAGGATGTCACGGCCAAAATCCCGCTCGGCACCTTCACCTGCATCAGCGGCGTGTCGGGCGGCGGCAAGTCGACCCTCGTCATCGACACGCTCTACAAGGCGGCGGCCAAGCGCCTGAACGGCGCGCTGGAGCATCCCGCGCCCTTCGACGCGATCGAGGGGCTGGAGCATCTCGACAAGGTCATCGACATCGACCAGTCGCCGATCGGGCGCACGCCGCGCTCGAACCCGGCGACCTATACGGGCGCCTTCACCCCGATCCGCGACTGGTTCGCGGGGCTTCCCGAGGCCAAGGCCCGCGGCTATCAGGCGGGGCGGTTCTCCTTCAACGTGAAGGGCGGGCGCTGCGAGGCCTGCTCGGGCGACGGCGTCATCAAGATCGAGATGCACTTCCTGCCCGACGTCTACGTCACCTGCGACGTGTGCAAGGGCAAGCGCTACGACCGCGAGACGCTGGAGGTGCGCTACCGCAACAAGTCCATCGCCGACGTCCTCGACATGACGGTCGAGGAGGCGGCGGACCTGTTCAAGGCCGTCCCCTCGATCCGCGAGAAGATGGAGACGCTGGCCCGCGTCGGCCTGCACTATGTCCGCGTCGGCCAGCAGGCGACGACGCTGTCCGGCGGCGAGGCGCAGCGGGTAAAGCTGTCGAAGGAGCTGTCCAAGCGCGCCACGGGCCGCACTCTCTACATCCTCGACGAGCCGACCACCGGCCTGCATTTCCACGACGTGGCCAAGCTGATGGAGGTGCTTCACGAACTCGTCGACCAGGGCAACACGGTCGTCGTGATCGAGCACAACCTCGAGGTCATCAAGACCGCCGATTGGGTGATCGACATGGGACCCGAGGGCGGCGACGGCGGCGGCAAGGTGGTGGCGCAGGGCACGCCCGAACAGATCGCCGCCAGCACGGCGAGCCATACCGGGCGCTTCCTGCGCGAGGTGCTGGCCCGCCGACCGGCCCCGACCGCCAAGTCGACGGTCAAGTCGACCGCCAAAGTAGGGGCCAAGACGGCGAAAGCGTCGCCTGCTCCACAGGCAGCGGACAAGACCGCCGCGCGGCGCGGGCCGGGCACGGGCCGGAATCGTCAGGCGGCCGAGTAGCCGCCGGCACGGGCCCCTCCCTCGCCGTGAAATGGGGGCGGGGCTCGGAGCAACGGAACGATTCGTCGCCGACCCTTCGGCCTCTCCCGGCCGATGCCTCCGCGCGCTCTTGCTGCGCTGCGAGAGGCCCGGGCATTCTTGCGCAATCGGCCCAATGCCCCTGCCGAAGATGCCCGGCCGTCGATGAGGCCCAACGAGTTGAGGACGCTTCGTAATTCAGGGGCGCGGCTCGTCTTGGGCGACCGGACCCACTGGTAAGATATCGTTAAGGATTCCGTTGCTCTGCAGCGAAAATGCGGCTTTTGCGCAACGGTGTGACCCGAACTGCTGAGATTGAAGGCAATCCCCTGTCTTTCGGGAGCGGTCTGTAGAATAGTTCCCGTCGTCGAGACTTGAGGTGCGGCCGTAAGGGGGCGTCGGCATCGGGCCAGTTGAACCTGCTCCAGAGAGCGGAATGACGGTCTGAAGATGCGGGGGCTACGGGGCGGACGCCTGAAATCCTTGGGAAGGAACGAGAAAATGATGAAGAATTGGCTCGCTGCGGGCGCGATTGCGCTCACGGCCGGAATGACGACGACCGTCGCGCAGGCCCAGACCACCACGGTCCCCGGCGAGCAGGTCGGCCTCGCGGTCGGCGCCCCGCTGCCCGAGGGCGTGTACGCCATCAACACCTTCACCTACGGCGGTCGTGATCAGGGCGCGCTGGACGTCGGCGTGAACATTCCGATCCTGGTTTGGGCGACCCCGTGGGTTCCGCTCGGCGGCCGTCTCGAGTTCGTCGTCGCTCCCCCGACCGTGTTCGCGTTCGGCAAGAACAGCGGCCCGGGCGGCATCCGTGACTTCTCCGTCAACGTCGGCACCTTCGTCGGTGGCATCTGGGCGTTCGACCTCGGCGGCAACTTCGGCGTCAGCTTGCTCGGCGGTGTCTACCTCAACGAGGCGAACGGCGATCGTGGCGTGGCTCGCTTCAACAGCGGCGCCGTCGCTGTGAACCCGGTCCTGCCGTTCCTGGCCTCCAACACCTACCGCTTCGGCGTGGCCGGCAGCTACACCGGCGACGGCTGGAACGCGACTGCCAACCTGACCTACAACTTCTACGATTCTCCGGCGACGTTCAGCGGCAACAACACCTTCGGGACCCGTGGGCCGTTCAACATCTCCGACGCGATGAACCTCGACCTGACCGCGACCAAGAAGTTCGGCAAGTTCGAGATCGGCGCCATCGGCTACGGCACGGTCAACCTCGACCCGAACCTGCTGAACCGCGTCGGCGACATCGGCAGCGGCCGGATCGGTCGCGGTGGTCGCTTCCTCCTCGGCGGCCTCGTCGGCTACGACTTCGGCGCCTTCACCACGCAGTTCTACGTGGCCCGCACGGTCGCCCGTACCGCGGACTCCTTCGACTCGACCGAGGGTTGGTTCCGCATCGTGGCCCCGCTCTACTCCCCGCCGGCTCCGGTGGCGGTCGCCCCGGCTCCGCTGGTGCGCAAGTACTGATCCGAACCGGGGACGCCGCTCGCGGCGTCCCCAAGCCCCCACGGGCAAAACCGTCCGGCCGCGAGGCCGGACGGTTTTTTGTTGTCGGATCCAAGCGGTTGGTCGAATGCGGACCGGAGATCGTTTTTTCCGAAAACCGCCATCCCCATTCGGGTCGATGCTCGCCGCACAGGGAACAGAGTTCCTCGCCCGGAGTCTTCGCTCCGGCCGCCAAGTCGCTGCGAAAATTGGAATTATAGATCCAGCGCCCGAAGCTATTCCGGGATCAGCTTGCCCGAATAGACCACTTGGCCGGTCGGCTGGCCGGTGGGCGAGCCGCCCGGCGGCTCCACCGAAACCGCGAGGGTGGCGCCGGCGCCGCTCCCGGTTCCCGGGGGCAGGGCGAGGCGGGCCGGCTCTGTGCCGACGAGGCCCAGCGGCCGCGGTGCGGCGCCCGCGCCGATATACCAGAGTTCCAGACTCCGGCCGGCCGGGGCTTGGGCGGCGACGGGGCGGACCTGCACGGTGCCGCTCGCGCTATCGACGCTGACGATCAGGGCCGGCAGGTCGCCGCCGCTCGTCACCACCGCCACGGAGCGCGGGCTCGGAACCGCTGCAGGTTGCGGCCAACCGGTCAGCACCAGCGCGAGGCCCGCCGCGGCGAGGCCCGCCGCACTCCCCGCCCCCGCCGCGGCGCGGCGCCAGAACCGGACCTGCCGGGCAAGGTCGCGCAGGCGATTGTCGTTGGCGGCGGCCCCTCCTGCCGTGCCCGAGGCGATCTCGTCGCGCCCGCCCGCCGGCCTGTCTCCCCGCCCGGCGAATGCTTCCGTTTGCGCCGCCGCGCCGCCCGACGGCAAAGCCGCGGCGATCCGGGCCCAGATTTCGGGGCTGGGCCGAATCGCGGGCACCGCCCGCGTCAGGGGGCCGAGCCGCCGCTCCCAGGCGCGCAGGGCCGCCTCCGTCGCCGGATCGACCGTCCGCTCCAGTTCGAACGCCGCCCGCTCGCGCGCGTCGAGGGTGCCGAGCACGTACTCGGCGGCGCGCAGGTCGCGCTCCCCGCCCGCGCCGTCTCCGACCGGCCGACCGCCGCTCATGCGATCGTCTCCAGGCAGGATTTCAGGGACGCCAGCGTGCGGTGCAGCCAAGTCTTCACGGTGTTGACCGGTCGATCATAGCGCGCGGCGAGCTCCTCCCTCGACCAGCCCTCGCAATAGGCCAGCACCACGCAGTCGCGCTGGGTCGGATCGAGGCGCGACAGGCAGGCGACCAGGGCGTCGCGGTCGAGGATCGCGTCCTCGCCGCCGCCCGGTGCGGTCAACCGTTCCCAATACGCCTCACCGGATTCCCCCGACGGCATCGTGACCTCGCTTCGGCGACGAACGCCGTCGATGGCCCGGTTGCGCGCGATGGCGCACAGCCAGGAAAGCGGTGCTCCCGCCGTGGGGACGTAGGATCCGGCGGCGTGCCAGATCCGCAGATAGACATCCTGAAGCACGTCCTCGGCCAAGCTCCGATCGCGCTGGATACGGAGGATGACCCCGAGAAGTTTCGCGGCGGTCTGATCGTAGAGCGCCCGCAGCGCCGCCTCGTCCCCGCCGGCGATCCGCGCCAGCAGGTTTGCCAGCAACGCGTCGGCGCCGTCATCGGCCCCCTCATGCGACGTCACGGTTCGCTCCCGTCTCGATCGGCGCGGTGGAGGGCATCCGGGTCGGATGGAGCATGCGGGCGGGCACGGGGCGTCCGTCTGGCGGGAGCATTGCGGGCAACCTATCGGAGGCGAGGGGCGGGCGCCATCGTCCCGGGCGAAGCTTTCGGTGCATGTCGGATGGTCGGAGGGCGGCGGCTGTCGAGGACGTCTTCGCCGCCTATGTTCTGCGGGATGCCGGATGCCCGCCAATCGGGGCGGATCGGCTTCGGGACATCGCGAGAGAGGGATCGCATGGCCGCGCACGGCGAATTCAGGATCCCGGCCGCCCAGCAGCCGAAGCCCGGCGATTACGCCTATGATCTCGATCGGACGCTCGCCTCGGTGGTCTCGCTCTCGGCGCGCGTGCCCGCGGAGGCGTTCACCGCCGAGACCCTCGGCACCGAGCGGGCCGGCAACGGCGTGGTGATCCGCGAGGACGGCCTCGTGCTCACCGTCGGTTACCTCGTGATCGAGGCGGAGAGCGTCTGGTTGACCACCCATGACGGGCGCTTCGTTCCCGCCCATGTCGTCGGCTACGACGCGGTGACCGGCTTCGGCCTCGTCCAGGCGCTCGGCGATCTCGGCCTTCCGGCCCTCCGGCTCGGCCGCTCGAGCGCCCTGCGGATCGGCGACCGGGCGGTCATCGCGGGCGCGGGCGGACGCGGCCACAGCCTCGCGGTCGAGTTGGTCGGGCGCCAGGAATTCGCGGGCTACTGGGAATACGTCCTCGACGAGGCCCTGTTCACGGCGCCGGCCCATCCGCATTGGGGCGGCACCGCCCTGATCGGGCCGGAGGGCGAATTGATCGGCATCGGCTCGCTCCAGCTGCAGCAGGGCGGCAGCGCGGGCGCGCGGGCGATCAACATGGTCGTGCCGATCGAGCTGCTGCCGCCGATCCTCGCCGACCTGGAGACGCGCGGCCGGGCCGACCGTCCGCCCCGGCCCTGGCTCGGCCTCTACGCCACCGAGTCGGAGGACGGCGTCGTGGTGATGGGCCTGACCGACAAGGGCCCGGCGGAGGCCGCCGATCTGCGCCCCGGCGACCTGCTGGCGGAGGTGGCCGGCGAGCCGGTGGCGGATCTGGCCGGCTTCTTCCGGCAGGTCTGGGCGCTGGGCGAGGCGGGGGTGCGCGTGCCGCTGACGATCAACCGCGACGGCCGCTCGCTGCGCCTCTCGCTGACCTCGGTCGATCGCGAGCGGTTTCTGGTGGGGCCGAAGCTCCACTGAGCGGGTTCGTGCCCATCCGTAGGGATGGCCCTGCGCCCACCCACGCTTGCATTCGGGTCTTCGGGATTTAATCTCGGGTCATCGTCGGCAGGGGGATCCTGGGCGCCGGCGGCTGAGAGACCGTCGTGCTCCCGCCCGAACGGACAGGGAGACGGGTCTTGCCCCTCTTCGTCGGACCGCCGATCTGCCCGGAACTGCCCGCCGCCTATCGCGTGCTGGTCCTGAGCCCGAGCGGTCGCGTGCTCGTGAACGAGCCGATCGCGGCGGCCAGCGACACCGAAGCGGTGGCGGTGGCGCGGCAGCGATCGGGTACGGCCCCCACCGAGCTATGGGACGGCGTGCGCTTCATGGAGCATTTCCCGCCGCGGATCGGACGCGCCGCCTGATGCGGCCCCCGCTCTCGGACCTCGTCCGGCGCGGCCACGCGATCCTCCCGCCGCGTCGCGAAATCCCGCCGGTGGCGCGCGTCGCATTGATCGCGGGCGCCGGGGGCTCTATCCCGGCGGGATGACCGATCCGATCCATATCGTCGGCGGCGGCTTGGCCGGCTCCGAGGCCGCGTGGCAGATTGTGCAGGGCGGCGGGCACGTCGTGCTGCACGAGATGCGGCCTCACCGCGCCACCGAAGCCCACCAGAGCGACGGGCTCGCCGAACTCGTCTGCTCGAACTCGTTCCGCTCGGACGACGCCAACGGCAACGCCGTCGGCCTGCTGCATCAGGAGATGCGGCGCATGGGCTCGCTGATCATGCGCGCGGCCGATGCCCACCAAGTGCCCGCGGGCGGGGCCCTCGCCGTCGACCGCGACGGCTTCTCGCAGGCGGTCACCGCCGCGCTCGAGGCGCATCCCAACGTCCGGATCGTGCGCGAGGAGGTCGCCGGCCTTCCCCCCGAGGAATGGGGCTCGACCATCCTGGCCACCGGCCCCCTCACCTCCCCGGCGCTCGCCGAGGCCGTGGCCGCGCTGACCGGTAAGGAATCCCTCGCCTTCTTCGACGCGATCGCCCCGATCATCCACCGCGACTCGATCGATATGAGCAAGGCGTGGTTCCAGTCGCGCTACGACAAGGCGGGACCGGGCGGGACGGGGGCCGATTACCTCAATTGCCCGATGGACCGGGCGCAGTACGATGCCTTCATCGCCGCGCTGATCGCGGGCGAAAAAACCTCGTTCAAGGAATGGGAGGCCACGACTCCCTATTTCGACGGCTGCCTGCCGATCGAGGTGATGGCCGAGCGCGGCCCCGAGACCCTGCGCCACGGTCCGATGAAGCCGGTCGGGCTCACCAATCCGCACGATCCGACGGTGAAGCCCTGCGCCATCGTTCAGCTGCGCCAGGACAACGCACTCGGCACCCTGTTCAACATGGTGGGCTTCCAGACGAAGCTGCGCCATGCCGAGCAGGTGCGCATCTTCCGCACGATCCCGGGGCTGGAGAACGCCGAGTTCGCCCGCCTCGGCGGCCTGCACCGCAACACCTACCTCGATTCCCCGCGCCTCCTCGACGCGACCCTGCGGCTGCGTGCCCGGCCCGGCCTGCGCTTCGCCGGTCAGATCACCGGCTGCGAGGGGTATGTCGAGAGCGCCGCCGTCGGGCTGATGGCGGGCCGCTACGCCCTCGCCGAGACGCGGGGGGAGAGCCTCGCCCCCCTGCCCCCGACCACCGCGCTCGGCGCGCTGATCGCCCATATCACCGGCGGCCACATCGAGGCGGGAATCGAGGCGGAGGCCAACGCGCCGCGCTCGTTCCAGCCGATGAACGTGAATTTCGGCCTGTTCCCGCCGCTGGATCGCATGCCGCGCAACGAGACGGGCCGGCGCCTGCGCGGTCCCGAGAAGGCGGCGCTGAAGAAGCGGGCGCTCACCGACCGGGCGCGGGCGGACCTCGCCGTCTGGCTCGGGGGCGACGAGACGCCCCTCCGGGCGGCGGAATAGGCGCCGCAGAGTCCGAGAGCCGGTCCCCACCTTTCGGGCCGATGCACTCGGCTGTTGTGCCGCATCGGCCTTTTCCGAAAGCCGGTCCCCACCTTTCGGGCCGAGGCTCTAGCCGGGCTTGTCCGCGTCGCCGGGCGTCTCGGGCTTCGGGTCCTTCGACGGGTCGGGATTGTCCTCCGGCCGCATCGTCGCCCCCGACGTGCCCTTGCCGGGATCGCCCGTCTGCTCGTCGATATTGCCGAGCGCCCCGCCCTCCTGCGTCTTGCTGTCCTTCGTGCCTGGCTTCTCCGGCTTCCTCACGGCGGCCTCCTGTGACGAGGTCCGGGCATATAGTTCTTAAATGATGGACAGCTAGTCGGTTTCGGAGGGTAAATAGAATTATCATTCTATTTCTGCGAAGCGCGCACCGTCGGTCAGCGGGGTCGATCCGAGGATGCGCCGAACCTCGCGTCAGAACCGGCCCGCGAGCGTCAGCCGAACGGCGGTCGGCTCGACCGGGTGGAAGTGGCGATCGGCCCGCGCCTCGCCCTGAGGGACGACCCGCGACTCGTAGTAGTAGGTGATCTGGTCGGCCTTCGCGTTCGTCAGGTTGAGGACGTCGAGGGAGAGGCTGACGCCGTTCTCGAAGGCGTAGCCGATCCGGCCGTTGAGCAGGGCGGTCGCCCGCGAGCGCACCGAATTGTCTTCGATGAGGGGGCGCGGACCGAAATAGCGGAAGCGCAGGGATCCGAACCAGCCGGCCCCGTCGCCGAAGGCGATGCCGGCCGAGGCGATGGTGGTCGGCGCGTCGGGAACGCGTCCGCCCGCCGGATCGCGATCGGCGAAGCGGGCATTCGTCACCGTCAGGTCGCCCTCCAGCTGGAGCCAGGGCGTGAGGGCGTAGCGGTTGGTCCATTCGAGGCCGAAGCGGCGGGTCGAGCGGCTCGGCTCGGTGGTGCCGGCATCGCCGACGAAGAGGTTCTCCGAGGCGAAGTCGAGGCGGAACAGCGCCAGGGCGGTCTCCAGGCCCCTGATGGAGCGGTTGCGCAGGCCGATCTCGTAGCCGGTCGAGGGAACGAGGAAGGGGGAGCGCGCCACGTCGAAGAGCGGGCTCGACGGATCCACGGTCGCGGTGACGCCGCGCACGTCGTTCGAGTGGAAGCCGCCGCCGTAATTCAGGTAGAGTTCGGTCTCGGCCCAGGGCCCGAGCACGAGGCCGAGCTTCGGCGTCACGATGGCGTCGCGGGCTTGGCCGGAATTGGCGGGCAGTTCGGAGCGGACATCGGCCCAGTAGCCGTCGGCGCGGAAGCCGACGCTGGTGCGCAGCCAATCCGTCCAGCGCACCCGGTTCTCGGCGTAGAAGGCCGCGCTCGTCTCCAGCACGCGGTCGTCGCGCACGCTCGAGCGGAACTGCCGGTTCACGGTGTTGAACAGGCCGACCCGCATCGCGTCGGTGCGGGTCTGGACGCCGATCTCGTTCTCCATCGGCCGTCCGAACAGGTCCCCGGAGAAGACGTGGCTGGCCTCGGCCCCGCCCAGCACCCGGTCGTCGAGTTGGCGGAACTGGTCGCCGTTGACGGGATCGTTGAGGAAGTAGGTGAAGTTGTTCCAGAGATTCATCCGGTAGCGGATGAGATAGGCATTGGCCCGGCTGAGCCCGGCCTCGCCCGTGTGGCTCCAGCGGCCCGAGAGGGAGAAGCGGCCGGTATCGCCGCCGTCGGACGGGTCGAGGGTGCCGAAGCGGCCGATGATTCCCTCGGCGACCGCACGCTCCGGGATCTGGTTGGTGGCGTTCCACTTCGCCCAATAGGCCATGCCGGTGACGGCGAGGCCGTCGAGCGCCGTGCCCTGGCTGTAGCGGACGACGCCGTTGAGCTTCTTCAGGCGATCCGGCACGTCCCAGGGGCCGTCATAGGTCTGCGCCTCACCCGCCACGAGCAGCGTGCCCGCGCCGAGGGGGGCGGAGGCGATGGTGAGCGCGCGCTTGTAGCCGAACGATCCGATCGAGGTCAGCGCCACGTTCTTCGCGACCGCGTCGAGGTAATCGATCCGCACCGAGCCGGCGGAGGCGAAGTCGCCGTCGCGCACGAAGTAGGGGCCCTTGTGGAACTCCACCGCGCCGACGAGTTCGGGGATCAGGAAGTTGAGGTCGGCATAGCCCTGGCCGTGGGCATGGGTGCGCATGTTGACCGGCATGCCGTCGACGAAGAGCGCGATGTCGGTGCCGTGGTCGAGGTTGAACCCGCGCAGGAAGAACTGGTTGGCCTTCCCCTCCCCCGAATGCTGGGTGACGATCAGCCCCGGCACCGCTTCCAGCACCTCGCCGGGACGGGTGACGGGCCTCGCATTGATCTGCGCACCGGAGACGATCCCGCCGCTCGCCGATGCCACCGGCTGAAGTGCGCCGCCGATGCCGGTCACACCGCCGACAGCGCCGGCGCTGGCCGAGAAGGCGGCGGGTGGCCGCGGAGCTTCGCCCCCGACGGAGAGTTCCTCCAGGGTGACCGACTCCTGGGCCGTGGCGGGAAGCGGGGGAGCGGCGAGCGCGGCGGCGAGCGCCGCCAGACGGAGGACCGTCGAGGGATGAGCAGGGGACACGGGCGAAACAGCCTCGGGCAACGGCAGTGGCACGTCACCGCGAACGAGGCCGCGGACTTGCCCGACCCTAAAGCAGGATCGGTGCCGTCCCCGGCAACCCATCGGTGCACCCCGCCCGACACGCCTCGCGTGTGACCACGACTGACGGCAGGTCTCCTGGCTCGCGGGTCGCTGCCCTCTCACCGTCTTCCCGGATGAGGCCCATCCAGTGACATGGTGGCGGAAGGCTCGCCGCTCACAGTTGCGGGGGCAGCCACGGCCTCGGGCCGAAGGCCCTCACCGCGTTCCCTTTTGATCCCCGAGGGGAACCGTCGCCACCACGGTTAGCACGGCGGCCGCCTCCGCCGTCAACGCGCGGTCCGGGGGCGAAGGGCGAATCAATACGCCCGTGCCCGAACGGCGACACCCGGCCGACCCGAGATGGCGGCCCGATCGCGGCCCCACGCGGCGACCGGATCCGGGACGGTTCGGTCGGCCCATGCGCCGCAGCGGCTGTCCCCGGAAGCCGGGTCCCCCGTTCGGGCCGATGCGCCCGCCGCCCCTTGGCTCGCCGCAGGGCGGCGGCGCGTCGTCCGGTCGTCACGCACCCTGGCGCAGGGCACCACCGGATCGCGGCAGCCACCGCGTCAGCATGAGGCCGGCAACGAGGCCCGCCGCGTGGAGGCCGACGGTCGCGGCGAGGAAGCCGAGCCCGTAGGAGAGGCCCGAGGCGGTCTCGGGCATCTCGGCCCCGTGCGCCGCGCCGTGGAACACCGCGAAGGCACCGACGAGGCCGGCCAGAGCGGCCAGTGGGATCAGGCGGGCGCAGGCCGCCATCACGGCGAAGGCGGCAACCGATGCGAGGATGGCCGGCTCGACGAAGGGCAGATCCAGGCCGGCCATGGCGAGGGCTGCGCCGATCGTCATCATGCCGAGGAAGGAAGCCGGCAGCAGCCAGAGCGCCCGCCCGCCGACGAGGCCGGCGATGATCCCCACCGCGACCATCGCGAGGATGTGGTCGGTGCCGTGGATCGGGTGGGCGAAGCCTGCGGCCAAGCCCGCCGCCTCGCCGTGGCCCGGATGGGCGAGGGCCGCGCCGGGCACCAGCAGGAGCGCCGTCGCGAGCGCCATCGAACGAGAGATCATACGGGTCCTCCGGAAATGCATCGTGGACAGCGTCACGATGTCAGACGTCATTGGGCGAGCCCCCCTGCTTCGATGACGAAGCGGGCGATGGCGTCGGCCCCGTGCCCCTCGCGCAGGGACGAGAACACGTAGGGCCGCTCTCCCCGCATGCGGCGGGTATCGGACTCCATCACGGCAAGATCCGCGCCGACCAGGGGGGCGAGATCGGTCTTGTTGACGACGAGGAGGTCCGAGCGGGTGATGCCGGGCCCGCCCTTGCGCGGGATCTTCTCGCCGCCCGCCACGTCGATGACGTAGAGGGTGATGTCGGCGAGTTCCGGCGAGAAGGTCGCGGCGAGATTGTCGCCGCCGGACTCGATCAGCACCACGTCGAGGGCGGGGAAGCGGCGGCGCATCTCGGCCACCGCCGCGAGGTTGATCGAGGCATCCTCGCGGATCGCCGTGTGGGGGCATCCCCCCGTCTCGACGCCCATGATCCGCTCCTCGGGCAGGGCCCCGGCCACGGTCAGGAGGCGGGCATCCTCCTTGGTGTAGATGTCGTTGGTGATGGCGCAGATGTCGTAGGTGTCGCGCAGCCGCTTGCACAATTGCTCCATCAGCGCCGTCTTGCCGGAGCCGACGGGGCCGCCGATGCCGACGCGGAGCGGACCGTTCACAGATGCCATGGCGTCCTCATGATCGGAAGATCCTCGAATACTGGGTCTCGTGCCGGAACGAGCCGAGATCGACCCTGAGCGTGGCCGAGCCCAGCGCGTCGAGGCCGAGCGGCTCGACCGCCTCGGCGAGCGCCGCCACCCGGGGAGCGAGGGAGGCGACGATGCGGGTGCCGGCCCCCTGCCCGATCGGCGCGACGCGCAGGCCCGCCGAGACGATGGCCTGGACGAAGGCGAGGCCGTAGGCGGCGAGCATCGCCCCGCGCCCCATGCCGTGGGCGCCCGAGGCCGCGCCGACGGCCACCGGCAGCGCCACCGGCCCGGGCAGGGCTGTCGCGACGGCATCGAGGGCCGGGCAGGGCCAGGCCGCGAGCGTCGCGTCGAGGAAGCTGCGGCCCTGCTGGCTGGTCTCCAAGTGAAGCTCGCGCGAGGGCGCCATCGCCAAGGCGAGATCGTTGATGGCGCCGAGGGCGGCGCCGTTGCCTGCGGCGCGATGCGCGTGCGCCGCCAGGATCAGGTCGTTGCGCCCGGAGCCCCGCTCCAGCACGGCGCCGAGCCAGTCCGAGAAGCTCGCCTCGTCGGCGACGTCGCCGGTCTCCACCGCCCATTCGAGGCCGTGGGAATAGGCGAAGCCGCCCACCGGATAGGCGGGCGACAGCCACGCCATCAATCGCAGCGCCTCAATCATGCCGGTGCGGCGGATGCGCGTGATCGTGGGGATGACCGTGCCCGTGATCGTGCGGATGACCGTGGCCGCCCTGATAGGCGCCGCCCTCGGGCCGGAACGGGCGCTCGACCGGTTCGGCGCTGCCGCCCAATCCCCGCACCATCTCGGCCAGCACGTGGTCCTGGGCGATCCAGACCGCCTCGGCGCCGATCTCGGCGGGGATATGCCGGTTGCCGATATGCCAGATCAGGCGCTTGAGGGCATGGTCGGAGGGCGCCCGGACTTCCAGCAGCTTCTCGGGGGCCGCCTCGACCCAGACGAGGCGGCCATCGTCGAGGACGAGCGCGTCCCCGTCGTCCAGGACGGTCGCCTGGGCCAGATCGAGCAGGAAGGCGGTGCCGCCGACCCCGCGCATGGCGATGCGGCGGCGATGCCGCTCGCCGTGATCGAGCACGACGCGATCGACGATCTCGCCGCTCGCGAGGGCGTCGCGGCGGATGACGCGAGTGGCGCGGATCATGGGGTGAGGCGACCGGGCTCGGCGGGCAGGAAGTCCAGATTGAGTGCTTGCTCGACGGTGAAGGGTGGCTGCTCGGGAAACAGGGCAAAATCGAAGCCGGTGTCCTTGGCGGCGAGCACGCGGCCCGAGTGGTAGGCCCGCGCGAACACCTCCGCCGGATAGCGCCGCAGGCTCGGGCTCATCTCCAAGACGTCGTGTACCTGCAGCCGCTGCTCGGTGATCGTGCCGGTCCAACTGCTCGACCGGGCGCCCGGCTGGACCATCCATTTCAGGAGATGCCCGATCAGCACCGCAAGACGATTCTTGATCTCGCGCTTCTCGCTCGCCCCCACGCTCGCCACCTCCTCGATCAAATGGCCGAGGTCGAGCGCGTCGAAGCGGCCTTGGCGCAGCAATTCGGCCTGCGCCTGGGTCCAGGCATAGAAATCCGTGTCGTACAGATCGGCCGCCGGTGGCGGCTTCAGCGCGGCCTTCGTCATCGCGGGCCTCCGGGTCATCCCGTCGCCATCCTATCGCAGGCTGCGGTCGATGCGACAGCCGAGTCGCCGACCCTCGGTCCCCACGCGCCTTCATCCCGAGGTGCGGAGCGAAGCGAAGCCTCGAAGGAGGGCTCCAGGGATCGCGCGATCCGCTGGAGTCCTCCTTCGAGGCGGCTCACGCGGCACCTCAGGATGGAGAGGTTTAAGTGGTGAGAGCCGGGACACGGCGCGCCGCTCTTCAAAACAAAAAGTAGCGCTGGGCCATCGGCACCACCTCGGCCGGCTCGCAGACCAGCAATTCGCCGTCGGCGCGCACGTCGTAGGTCTCGGGGTCGATCTCGATGGTCGGAGTGGCGTCGTTGAGGATCATGCTCTTCTTCGAGATGCCGCCCCGCACGTTCTCGATGGCGACCAGCTCCTTGCCGATCCTGAGCCGGGCGGCGAGTCCGTCCTCGATCGCGGCCCTCGACACGAAGGTGAGTGCCGTGGCGAACGGTGCCCGGCCGTAGGCGCCGAACATCGGGCGGTAATGCACCGGCTGGGGCGTCGGGATCGAGGCGTTGGGGTCGCCCATCGGGGCGGTGGCGATCATGCCGCCCTTCAGCACGAGATCGGGCTTCACGCCGAAGAAGGCGGGCGTCCACAGGACGAGGTCGGCGAGTTTTCCGGGCTCCACCGAGCCGATATGGCGCGAGACGCCGTGGGCGATGGCCGGGTTGATCGTGTATTTCGCCACGTAGCGGCGGGCGCGCAGGTTGTCGTTGCCGGATGCGTCGCCGGGCAGGCTCCCGCGCTGGCGCTTCATCTTGTCAGCGGTCTGCCACGTGCGGATCACGACCTCGCCGACCCGGCCCATCGCCTGACTGTCGGAGGACATCATCGAGAGCGCGCCGATGTCGTGCAGGATATCCTCCGCCGCGATGGTCTCGCGGCGGATGCGGCTCTCGGCGAAGGCGAGATCCTCGGGGATCGACGGATCGAGGTGATGGCACACCATCAGCATGTCGAGATGCTCGTCGATGGTGTTCTTGGTGTAGGGGCGCGTCGGATTCGTCGAGGACGGGAGCACGTTCGGCAGGCCCGCCACCTTCATGATGTCCGGGGCGTGGCCGCCCCCCGCCCCTTCCGTGTGGAAGGCATGGATGGTGCGGCCCTTGAAGGCCGCGATGGTGTCCTCGACGAAGCCGCCCTCGTTGAGGGTGTCGGAGTGGATCATCACCTGCACGTCGTGGGCATCCGCCACCGTGAGGCAGGTGTCGATGGCCTGGGGCGTGGTGCCCCAATCCTCGTGGAGCTTGAGCGCGCAGGCGCCCGCCCGCACCATCTCCTCCAGCGCATCGGGGCGGGAGGCGTTGCCCTTGCCGGCGAAGGCGAGGTTCATCGGGAAGGCGTCGGCGGCCTCGATCATCCGGGCGATGTGCCACGGGCCCGGCGTGCAGGTGGTAGCCAGCGTGCCGTGGGCCGGCCCGGTGCCGCCGCCGAGCATCGTCGTGACGCCGGAGCAGAGCGCCTCCTCGATCTGCTGCGGGCAGATGTAGTGGATATGGCTGTCGAAGCCGCCCGCCGTCAGGATCTTGCCCTCGCCCGCGATCACTTCCGTGCCGGGGCCGATCACGATGTCGACGCCCGGCTGGATGTCTGGATTGCCGGCCTTGCCGAGGCGCAGGATGCGCCCGCCCTTCAGGCCGACATCGCATTTCACGATGCCCCAATGGTCGAGCACGACCGCGTTGGTGATGACGGTGTCGACGGCGCCCGCGGCGTTCGTCACCTGGCTCTGGCCCATGCCGTCGCGGATCACCTTGCCGCCGCCGAACTTCACCTCCTCGCCGTAGGTGGTGAGGTCGCGCTCGACCTCGATCTCCAGGCTCGTATCGGCGAGGCGGATGCGGTCGCCGGTGGTGGGCCCGAACATCGCGGCGTAGGCGCTTCGGGGGAGGCGGGCGGACATGGGCAGGACTCGCGTCGGGACTGGGCGGGATCGGGCAAGCAGGGACGGTGCCGCGGGCGACGGAAGCGGGCTTCCGCTCAGTCCGGGGCGCGGGGCGTGTCGGGCGGGATGCCGGCCTCCTCCGGTTCGGTCGTCGCGGGCGCGGCGCCCGCGCGGGCGGATTTCGGACGCTTGCGGCGCACCACCTTCTTCACCTTGACGGTGGGCTTGCGGGCGACGCGGGCGCGCATCTCCTGAAGCATCTCGAGCTGGATCTGCTGGATCTCGGCCAGACGCTGCCACTGCTTGGTGACGAGGTGGTCCATCTTCTCGTGCAGATGCCGGATTTCCAGCTCGGCCTTCAGGTTGACCCGGTAGTCGTTGTTCGAGCGCAGGCGGTCCTTCTTGTCCTGCCGGCTCTGGCTCATCATGATGATCGGGGCCTGGATCGCCGCGAGGCAGGACAGGACGAGGTTGAGCAGGATGAACGGGTAGGGATCGAACGCCTTCGCCTCGCCGATGGCGACGTTCGCCAGCATCCAGGCGAACAGGACCACGGCGAAGCTGATCAGGAAGGCCCAGGAGCCGCCGAAGGCCGCGAGTCCGTCCGAGACCCGCTCGCCGAAGCTGCGATGCTCGTCGTAATCCTCCTCGACGTTCTCGGCGATGGTGTCCTGGGCGGCGATGCTCTCGGCCACCTGCCGGTCGAGGTCGGAATACTCGCCGTGCTCCTCCGCCAGGAGCTCGGCGACGAAGCGGGTGCGGTATCGCGCGAGTTCGTTGACGCCGATCAGCGCGTCGTCGCCCAGGCCGGGGAAGTCGGCGCGGATATGGACGGCGAGGGCCGGCCTCAGGGTCGCGACCGGCACGAGATTGCGCCGGTTCATCGCGACGCCGCTGATGGCGCAGATGCCGCGCTTGCCCTTGCCCGCCGAAAGCGGCCCCTGACCTGCGTCCTGGGCCGCGTCCTCGTCCGCCTTGGTCTCGATCAGGGTCACGGCTTGCCCATCGCATCGGCGCGCAACGCCGCCCGCCTATCCGAGACGGAGGCGGGAGTCATCTCGCCCGGCGGCGACCGGTCGGCGCGAGACCCCCGTTCGTGGTCCTGGCGGGGCCCGGCCCCGAGCAGGTGATAGACGAGGATCGCCCCGAAGGTGGCGGTGCCGATGCCGCCGAGGGCGAAATCGCCGAGGCGGATCGTCAGGTCGCCCGCGCCCGCGATCAGGGCGACCGCCGCGGTGACGAGGTTGCGGGCCTCGGCGAAATCGGTCCGGTCCTGCACCCAGATGCGCCCGCCGGTGGCGGCGATCAGACCGAACACCACGAGCGCCAGCCCGCCGACGACCGGCACGGGAAGCGTCAGCACCAGGGCGCCGAATTTCGGCGAGAAGCCGAGCAGGATGGCAAACCCCGCCGCCGCGACGAAGACGAGCGTCGAGTAGATCCGCGTGACCGCCATCACGCCCATATTCTCGGCATAGGTCGTCACGCCGGTGCCGCCGCCCAGTCCCGACAGGATGGTGGCGAGCCCGTCGGCGAGGAAGCCGCGGCCGATCAGGGGATCGTAGTCGCGCCCGGTCATCGCCGCGATCCCCTTGATATGGCCGAGATTCTCCGCGACCAGGATGAGGGCGACCGGCGCGATCAGCACCATGGCGGGTCCCGAGAAGACCGGCGCGGCGAAGGTCGGCAGGCCGAACCAGGCGGCCTCGCCGAGCCGGGCGAAGTCGATGGGCTTGGCGAGGCCCAGACCGTTGGCGAGCCCGAGATAGAGCCCGTAGGCGATGGCCGCGCCGATCAGGATCGGCAGGCGCCGCGCCATCCCGCGCCCGCGCACCGCCACGAGCCCGACCAGCAGCGCCGTCACCAGCCCCATCGCAGTGTCGACGCCGGTACCCGAGAGGCTCTTCACGGCGACGGGGGCGAGGTTGAGCCCGATCGCCGCGACGATGGCGCCCGTGACGACGGGGGGCATCAGCCGCTCGATCCAGGCGGTGCCCGACAGGTGCACGGCGAGCCCGATCGCCGCGTAGAGCGCGCCGCAGGCGACGATGCCGCCGAGCGCCACGCCAATATTCGGGTTGGGACTGCTGCCGGCATAGCCGGTGGCGGCGATCACCACGGCGATGAAGGCGAAGCTGGAGCCGAGATAGGACGGCAGCCGCCCGCCCGTCAGCCCGAAGAAGAGCAGCGTGCCGATGCCGGAGAACAGGATCGCGGTGTTCGGGTCGAACCCCATGAGGATCGGCGCGAGCGCGGTCGAGCCGAACATGGCGACGACGTGCTGGAGCCCGAGCACCACCGTCTGCCCCGTGGGCAACCGCTCGTCGGGCGCGACCTCGCCGAAGGTCCTAAGACGCCAGCTCGGGAAATAACTCACGACCGATCCCTTTGTGGCCGATCACAGTGAAGGATCGCTTGTCCTTCATGCCCGGTCCGGATGATAGTCCGATCACCGACAGATCTGTCGGCCAAGGAGATTGTCATGCCTAAATTCAACATTGCAACGACCCGACTTTGCCGCCCGTATTTCATGGGCATGAGCGTCAATTCCGCGCGTCGTCGTGATTGGGGAGCGATACGGACATGATCTTTCCTCGAATCGAGCATCTCGACCAAGTCACGCCGCACATTTCGTTCGATCAGGGTTTCGTCGTCTCGCGTCGCCCCGACCACACGGTGATCGATTACGTCTTTGCCGGCCCTGAAACCTTCAGCTCCGCCATGGCTCTGGAGTGCCGCGGCCTGAAATTCGACCGCGATGGACGGCTCATCGGACGACCGTTCCACAAATTCTTCAATCTCGGCGAGCGCCAGAGGATCGAGCAGATCGACTGGTCGGCGCCCCATCACGTGCTCGATAAGCTCGACGGATCGATGGTGCATCCGGTCCTTCTCGAGGGCGCGATGGTGTTCATGACCCGGATGGGCGCCACGGCGCAGGCCGCGACGGCGCAGCGGCAGGCCGGGGCGGGTGTCCTCGATCTGGCCCATCATCTGCTCGCGGGCGGCCTCACGCCGATCTTCGAGTTCACCTCGCCCGACAACCGGATCGTCGTCGCCTATGAGCGGCCGGCGCTCACCCTGCTCGCGGCGCGGGACATGGTGAGCGGCGCCTATCTGCCACAGGCCGAACTCGTGCGGCTCGGCGCGCGCTTCGGCGTCGCCGTGGTGCGCGCCGCAGGCCCGCTCGCGGATGCCGCCGACTTCGTCGCTCGCGCGCGATGCGAGGCCGGCATCGAGGGCTACGTGCTGGCCTTCGAGGACGGGCACCGCCTCAAGCTCAAGACCGACGGCTACGTGCTGCGCCACCGCACGCTCTCGGGCGTGCGCCAGGAGAAGACCGTGCTGGCCTGGGTCGCGGCCGGCGCCGTCGACGACGTCGTGCCGATCCTGCCCGAGGCGGTGTCGACGCGGCTCCTGGCCTATCAGGCGACCGTCGAAGCAAGCGCCGCGGCGCATGAAGCCGCGATCCGCGCCTTCGCGGCCGAGCATTGCGGCCTGCCCCGCAAGGACTACGCCGCCCTCGCCTTCCGGCGCTTCGACAAGCGCCTGACCAAGGCCGCGTTCGACGCCTATGACGGACGCGACCCGCGGGGCGCGATCGGCGCGATGCTGATCTACGCGGCAGGCAGCGAGGGCCGGGTCGAGGCCGTGCGCGACCTGTTCGGCATGGCCTGGAGCGTGGAGGACCTCATCCTGCCGGAGATCGAGCCGTAGGGCGCGCCCTCCCCTGACGCGGCGGAGCGTGTGGGCCGGTGTCACAGCCGGCCCATCACCTCGCCGCGGAAGCCGTAGACGGTGCGGGTGCCGGAGAGCGGCACCAGGGTCACCTCCCGGGTCGAGCCCGGCTCGAACCGCACGGCCGTGCCCGGCGCGATGTCGAGGCGCTGGCCGCGGGCCTTCTCCCGGTCGAAGACGAGACCGGGATTGACCTCGTAGAAATGGTAATGCGAGCCGACCTGGATCGGCCGGTCGCCGGTATTGGCGACCGAGACCACGGTGCGCGCGGCGCCCGCATTGAGCGCGATCTCGCCGGCCAGCGTCGTCACCGTGCCGGGCACGTCGTCGGAGGGGGCGCCGCGGATCGGATGATGGACGGTGACGAGCTTTGTGCCGTCGGGAAACGTCGCCTCGACCTGGATGTCGTGGATCATCTCGGCGATGCCCGGCATCACCTGATCGGCGGTGAGGACATGGGCACCGGCCTGCATCAGCTCGGCGACGGAGCGGCCGTCGCGGGCGCCCTCGACCACGAAATCGGTGATGAGCGCCACCGCCTCCGGGTGGTTGAGCTTGACGCCCCGGGCCAGCCGGTTGCGCGCGACCTGCGCCGCCATGGCGACGAGGAGCTTGTCTTTCTCGCGGGGGGTCAGGAGCACGGGCGCTCTCCGAAGTCGTCTGGATACGGTCTCGCGCGGATCATGCACGGGGCGTGCGAGAGCGCCACCGTATCAGGTCTGCCACACGCGGGGCATCGGCACCCCGCGATAGGCGGTCAGGAAGCGCGCGGCCAGCCCGCGCAGGGCGCCGACTTCCGGGCCGAGGAAACGCAGGGCGAGATGCCCGTTCCAGGCACTCGCCGCGGCCTCGGTGACGCCGGGATTCGCCGCCTCGAGGCAGGCGCGGGCCTCCTCGATCCGGCCCTCGGCGCCGGGCGAGAGATCGAGGATCGTGCCCATCGCCCGCGCGCCGCCGCCGATGGCGGAGCGGGCGAGCAGGTCCGAGACCCGGCCTTCGAGCCGCACGGTGTCGGCGTAGACGAGGCGTCCGCCCCGGCGCACCCGCCAGACATCCTCGAACAAGGCCTCCTGCAGCGTCTCGCCCCGGGCGACGCGGCCGAAGGCGACGATCTCGGCGACGAGGAGGCCGGCATCCTCGGCCAGATCCGCCTCGAAGCGCCGGCGCAGGCGCGCCCGGTCGAACAGGATCGTCTCCTGGGGCAGCCAGGCGAGGCTAGCGCCGGCCCCGAGGTCGAGGCGGTTGTGCACATGGCTCACCGGGCCGTCGGAACGGTAGACCTTCTCCGCCGCCACCGTGGTCAGGACGAGCGCGGCGCCCGGATCGAGCCGGGCGGATACCGAAAAGGCGTCGCCGCAGGCGATGCCGCCCGCGTTGTTGACGAGGATACCCTCCATCGTCCCGGCCTCCCGGGGGAAGCGCAGCCGCGAGGGGCCGGATTCCGCAAGATCCTTCAGCCGCGTCGGCCCGTTGGCCGTGGCCGGGCCGACATGGAGATCGACCTGGCCGCGCGAGCGCTGCCGCGATGGGGGGGCGGGAGGGGATGGGACGGCGTGGATGGTCGGACTCTCGCGGCGGGCGTTCGGCCCTTCCTGGCGTGGATGCGCCCGCCGGGCAACAACGTCGTCTCCCACCCCTCCCCCTCATCCTGAGGTACTCAGCCGAAGGCTGAGCCTCGTAGGAGGGCTCCAGGGATCGCTGAGACGTCTGGAGCCCTCCTTCGAGGCCGCTGATGCGGCACCTCAGGATGAGGGTGTGGGTGAGAGGGCGCTTTCGCGCCTCAGCGCGGGTCGGGCGGCCCCTCCCCCTTGCCGACGAAGGGGATGCCCTCGATCGGGCATTCCTCGGTGCCGACGCTGGAGCGGGTGATGGCGCGCACGGCGTCGCGGGTGGCGTCGGGGTCCTCGATCCAGCGGCGGTAGAAGTCGTAGGGGCATTCCGACATCCCGTGCCGGTTCTCCTTCGAGTTGATCATGCCGGTATAGCCGCGGTGGAGCAGCTTGAAGAGGTGGTTCTCCGACTGGCCGTGGGCGCGGAAGTCGCGGATCAGGAACTTCGAGAGCGCCGCGTACTGGATGCCCATCTCCTCCTCGCCGCACTCGCCGAGCGTGCGGCCGTCGAAGCCGATGATCGCCGAGTGGCCGAAATAGCTGTAGACGCCGTCGAACCCGGCCGCGTTGGCGACCGCGACGTAGGTGTTGTTGGCGAAGGCCATCGCCTTCGAGATCAGAACCTGCTGCTCTTTCGCCGGATACATGTAGCCCTGGCAGCGGATGATGAGTTCCGCGCCGCGCATGGCGCAGTCGCGCCAGATCTCGGGGTAATTGCCGTCGTCGCAGATGATGAGGCTCACCTTGAGCCCCTTCGGGCCATCCGAGACGTAGGTGCGGTCGCCCGGATACCAGCCCTCGATCGGCGTCCAGGGCATGATCTTGCGGTATTTCTGGACGATCTCGCCCTGGTCGTTCATCAGGATGAGCGTGTTGTAGGGAGCCTTGTGCGGGTGCTCCTCGTGCCGCTCGCCGGTGAGCGAGAATACGCCCCAGACCTTCGCCTTCCGGCAGGCATCGGCGAAGATGTCCGTTTCCGCGCCCGGGATGCTGGACGCGGTTTCGTACATCTCGCCCGCATCGTACATGATGCCGTGGGTCGAATACTCCGGAAAAATCACGAGATCGAGGCCGGGCAGACCCGCCTTCATCCCGATGATCATGTCGCCGATCTTCTTGGCGTTCTCAAGTACCTCGGCCTTCGTGTGCAGGCGGGGCATCTTGTAGTTCACGACGGCTACGCCGACGCTATCCTGGCTCGATGAGATGTCGCCGTGCATCATGGCATGTTCCTCCACGCTGAACTGATGGTTGGGAGGGCCGCGGTTCGCCCGCGGCCCCGAATGCGGCCGGGCTTCAGCCTGGGGCGAGGCCGAGGAGGGTTCCCAGCGGAACGACGAGGGTGAAGCCGCCGTAGAAGCCG
>NZ_JAPRBT010000001.1:3217381-3320768 GCF_043352485.1 Methylorubrum sp. POS3 | reverse complement strand
CCCTCAGGAGCCCCGAACCACCAGGTGGTGGACCGCCGCGCCCCGTCGGTGAAAATGCTTCTACGGGACGCCCCAGCCCACGTCAATCGGAAAATGCGGAGAAATGCGAAAACGCCCGCCACAGGACATCCTGGCGCGATGAGGGAGCGCTTCGTGCCTGGGGTATGTCCCCTCCCCTACCGTTGGCGGGCCGCAAGGCTCGAATGCGGATCGCTCGTCGCTTCTGTAGCTTGCAGGTCGGTCTTGTTCTCCGAGACGGCGCGTTGCCCGGAGACCAATCGCCAAGGTCAGGCAGCGCGAACGTTGGCCAAGAAGGCGTCGACCTCGCTTCGCAGCTGCTGTGATTGCAGTGCCAGTTGATCCGACGCGCCTGCGACGCTCGCGGCGGCATGTCCGGCTTCGTCCGCGGCGCGGGCGACGGCGACGATGTCGTCGGTCATCTCGCTCGTGCCGGTCGAGGCCTGGACCATGCTGCGCACGATCTCCTGGGTCGTCGCCCCCTGCTCCTCGACGGCGGCGGCGATGCTGTTGGTGACCCGGTTGATCGCCTCGATCTCCCCGGTGATCGCCTGGATCGCCTGGGCCGTCCCCTGGGTCGCGGCTTGGATCGCTCCGACCTGCTGGGCGATCTCGCCCGTCGCCCGCGCCGTCTGGCTGGCCAATTCCTTGACCTCGGCGGCCACCACCGCGAAGCCGCGACCGGCCTCCCCGGCCCGTGCGGCCTCGATGGTGGCATTCAGGGCGAGGAGGTTCGTCTGTCCGGCAATGGTCGACACGAGATCGACGATGTCGCCGATGCGGGCTGCGGCGGTTGCGAGCGCCGACATGGTCTGCTCCGTGCTCGCGGCACCCTGAACCGCGCGGGCCGACAGACCCGCGGCTTGCTCGACCTGACGTCCGATCTCCTCGACGGTGGCGCCGAGTTCCTCGGCCGCGGAAGCGACGGTGTTCACGTTGCCCGCCGTCTGGTGCGCGGCGCTCGCCGCGCTGGTCGAGCGTCGCGACGTGTCCTCGACGGTTCCGCGCATGATGCCGGACGAGGCCTGGAGTTCACCCACGGCCCCCGAGAGACGGTCGACGATCCCGCCGACGGTCGCTTCGAACCGGCCGGCAAGGTCCCGGAGCATGGCGCGGCGAGCCTGCTCTTCGCGCAGGCGGAGCGCCTCCGTGGTCTGGAGCTGCTGTGCCGCGTCCTCGAGGGAGACGTCCCGGATCGTCGCCACGGCGCGGGCGATGTCGCCGATCTCGTCGGCGCGACGGCTGCCGGGCACCTCGTCGATGGTCTGCCGTGCAGCGAGCCCGTTGAGCGCCCGGGTCAGGGCGCCGAGGGGACGCACGATCGAGCGGGCGAGCCACAGCCCGATCACCGCGGTCCCGAGAAGGACGATGAGCGCGATCACGGCAAGGGTCAGCGACAGTGTCCGCACGGCGGCCACCGCCTCGGTCTCGCTCTGCTCGGCGATGATCGTCCAGGGGGCGCCGAGAACCGAGACGGGCGCCACCGCGGCCATGTTCCGGCCTGCGGGCGCCGCGTAATCGAAGCTCGCTCCCTGCGCGATCTGCGTGGGCCCGATGCCGAGCGCCGCGAGCGGTTCGCCGGCCTTGGCGCCTCCGATCAGCGGCGTGCTGCGCAGGAGCCCATCCGAACCGGCGGCAACGACCTGGCCGGTCTGCCCAAGTCCGTCACGCTTCATCAGCGAGTGGTCGAACAGGGCGGGCGTCACGCGCATCACAACGAAACCGATGCGCTCGGCGGCCTGCGCCGTGCCCATGGCGACATTCGCGCGCCGGGTCATCGGGCGACCGATGAAGGCCGAGGGTCCCTCCCCTGCCGGATAGGCCGCAAAGTCTTCGAACAGCACGCTGTTCGGGTCGCCGGCCTTCAGCCGCTCGACAAGGCGGGCGAGCCCCGTGGCGCGCAACGGCCCCTCGCCCAAAGTCTGGGCGAAGTCCTGATCCTTGAGTGTGGTGTAGACGATGCGACCACCCTCATCCACGAACAGAAGATCGGCGTAACCGGCCTGGGCCACGATCTTACGGGCCACCTCCTGAACCTTGGCGTGGCGGCGGCCGTACATCGTATTGGTCGCGTTGCCATCGAAGGCGAGCCGTGCTTCCGCATTCGGCAGGTCGCGGATCGCTTGCAGGACCTTCTCGGTCTCGGGCTTGGCCGGATCGAGATTCTCGATCAGATCCGGGAAATTCGACGCGATCTGCGGGTTGGCCGCCGCGACCTCGAAATCGGTACGGAGACGATCGGCCGTCAGCTCGACACTGTCCTTGCGCAGGGATGCGGCGAGCTGGAGACGCTCGCGCGCCGCGTCGAACAGGCCGGCCTTGGCGGAATACCAGCTGAAGCCGCCCATGGCCGTCGCACTGAGCAGGGCCAACCCGATCATGGCGGCGGGCAGGCGTGTGCTGAGTTTCGAGGGGGAGAGCATTGGCGGCCTGTGCTGAGAGAGACCTCCAGGGAATACGAGGGTAAATTTTAATAAGAGATAAAGCGCCTCTGCAATTCTCTCATAGCTGTCACAACACTATCGCCAATTCGATATTACAGCTGCCCCTTTTGAAGCCCCGGCACCGCGTCATTACCGGGAGGTGCGGAACACCTGTAGATCGAGATCGCGGACTTTCTTGCGCAACGTGTTGCGGTTGACCCCCAAAAGCTCTGCTGCCCGGATCTGATTACCACGAGTTGCAGCGAGCGCCGCGCCGATCAGCGGCCCCTCGATCTCGCGCAGGATCCGATGATAGAGGCCGGGCGGGGGTAGCGTATCCCGGTACCCGGAGAAGTAGTCGGCCAGATGCCGCTCCACAGCGCCCGAAAGGGTCTCGCTCTCCGAGGCGCCGTTCTTGCGGGGCGCCCCGTTCGCCGCCGCCGGCTGGGCGAGCGGCAGGGTGTCGAGTTCAGCCTCGATGACCGGGCCGGTGATGGTCTCCTGCGGGTAGAGGGCGGCGAGCCGGCGCACGAGATTTTCGAGCTCGCGCACGTTTCCCGGCCAGCGGTAGCGCTTGAGGCGCTCCATGGCGTCGCCGTCGAGGGTCTTGCGGGTCAGGCCCTCGCGCTCCACCAGAACGAAGAAGTGGCGGATCAGGTCCGGCACATCCTCGGCGCGCTCGCGCAGGGCCGGCAGGCGCAGGGGCACGACGTTCAGCCGGAAGAACAAGTCCTCGCGGAAGATGCCCTGCTGGATCGAGACCCGCAGATCCTTGTTGGTGGCCGCGATGATCCGGACATTGGTCTTGATCGGCACGCGTCCGCCGACGGTGGTGTACTCGCCCTGTTGGAGGACGCGAAGCAGCCGGGTCTGGGCCTCCATCGGCATGTCGCCGATCTCGTCGAGGAACAGGGTGCCGCCCTCGGCCTGCTCGAACCGCCCGGCGGAGCGAGACAGCGCGCCGGTGAAGGCGCCCTTCTCGTGGCCGAAGAGTTCGGATTCGATCAGGTCGCGGGGGATCGCCGCCATATTGACGGGAACGAACGGCCCGGTGCGGCGACGGCCGTAATCGTGGAGCGCGCGGGCGACCAGTTCCTTGCCGGTGCCGGATTCGCCGGTGATCATCACGGTGAGGTCGGTCGGCATCAGGCGCGCCAGAGCGCGGTAGATCTCCTGCATGGCCGGCGAGCGACCGACGAGGGGAATGTCCTCGTTCTCCGGTCCGGCCCCGGCCGGCGCCGTGCCGCGGGGGCGCGACAGGGCGCGACCGACGATGGCCGTCAGCTCCTTGAGGTCGAAGGGTTTGGGCAGGTACTCGTAGGCGCCGCGCTCCGAGGCGCGGATCGCCGTCATGAAGGTGTTCTGCGCACTCATGACGATGATCGGCAGTTCCGGCCGAACCCGCTTGATGCGCGGCAGCAGGTCGAACACGTTCTCATCGGGCATCACCACGTCGGTGATGACCAGATCCCCCTCCCCTTGCGCCACCCACCGCCAGAGGGTGGCGCAATTCGATGTGGTGCGGACCTCGTAGCCGGCCCGCGACAGGGCTTGGTTCAGCACGGTGCGGATCGCTGCGTCGTCGTCCGCGACGATGATGTGACCGTTGGGCATGGCTACTCGACTCAGCGCTCCGCGGCCGATTCGCGCCCGTCGCGGGCGCTCGACATGGGAAGCAGGATCCGGAAAGCGGTTCGGCGGGGAACGGGGTCGCACTCGACGATGCCGCCGTGATCCCCCACAATCTTGGCCACCAATGCAAGTCCGAGGCCGGAGCCCTGCGCCTTGGTGGTGACGAAGGGATCGAACAGGTCGGACAGCATGTCGGCCGGGATACCCGGCCCGTTGTCGCGCACGGCCACCTCGATCGGCAGGCTGACCCGCTCGCGCGAGCCCGGCACCTGCAGGCGAAGCCCGGTGCGGAAGGCGGTCGACAGGGTGATCTCGCCCTCGACCGTATCGGTGCCGATGGCTTCCGCCGCGTTCTTCACGAGGTTCAGGATCACCTGAATCAGCTGATCACGGTTGCCGAGCACCGGAGGCAGCGACGGATCGTAGTTTTCGATGAAGCGGATGTGACGGGCAAAGCCCGACTGCGCCGAGCGTTTGACTTGGTCGAGCACCCCGTGGACGTTGACCGGCCCCCGCTCCACCGGCCGCTCCTCGCCGAACAGCTCCATGCGCTCGACGATGCGGACGATCCGGTCCGACTCGTCGCAGATCAGGCGGGTCAGCAGCCGGTCCTCGTCGTCGCGCTCCTGCTCCAGCAATTGCGCGGCACCGCGGATGCCCGCGAGCGGGTTCTTGATCTCGTGGGCCAGCATCGCGCCGAGCGCGATCATCGAGCGCGCCGCGCCGCGATGGGTGAGCTGGCGGTTCATCTTGTCGGCGATGGTGCGCTCCTGGAGCATCAGCACCACCGAATCGTCCTCGTCGCGTAGCGGCGTGGCGAAGACGTCGACGCTGCGCTCGGCTCCCGAGCGGGGTTGGATCAGCTCGACCCGGTACTCGGCAACCGAGGAGCGGCGGCGGCGCACCTCGGCCACCAGCGCGATGATCGGCGATGCGAAGGGGATGATGTCGCGCAGTCGCCCCCGCTGCATCACCTTGGAAGACAGATCGAAGAAGAGTTCGGCGGCGTGATTGACCCGTAAGATACGCTCGTCCGGCCCGATGGTGAGCACCGGCAGCGGCAGGGCGTTCAGAACCGCCTCGGCTGCCGGCAAAGAGGCGGGATCGGGCTCTTCGCCGGTGAAGCTCATGGTGTGGCTCCCGGGGCTCATGCGGCCTCGCCGATCGTCGTGCCGGCAGCGTCCGGTTCGAGGCCCGCCGGATCGAGGAAGGCCCGTCGCAGCAGGGCGAGGGCCTCGGTCGGATCCGAGGTGGTGACGAGGCGCCGCCGGTCGGCCGGGCTCAGGGCGCCGGATCCGGCGGCATCGGCATAGGCGGCCAGATGCTTGCGGGCGTGGCGTACGCCCATGGCCTGCCCGTAGAGGGCGATCAGTCCCTCGTAATGCTCGGCCGCCGCCGCGGCCCGCGCCTCGGCGGAGAGCGGCGTGACAGAGCGCCCGGCGAGGCCCGCGGCAATCTCGCCGACGAGCCAGGGACGTCCCACGGCTGCCCGCCCCACCATGACGCCCGCGGCGCCGGAGGCCGCGAGACAGGCGCGGGCGTCGTCGAGGCTCGTCACATCGCCGTTGGCGATGACCGGCAGGCGCGTCGCCGCGACGACGGCGCGGATCGCCGACCAATCGGCGCGGCCCTTGTAGAATTGCTGCCGGGTGCGGCCATGGACGGTGACGCCGTTCAGGCCCAGATCCTCGGCGCGGCGGGCGAGTTCCGGCGCGTTCAGACTGGCATGATCCCAGCCCAGGCGCATCTTCACGGTGACCGGCACGGCGACCGCCATCCGCACGGCACCGAGAAGACGGGCGGCGTGATCGAGATCGCGCATCAGCGCCGAGCCCGCCTCGCCGCCGGTCACGGTCTTGGCCGGGCAGCCCATATTGATGTCGATGGCATCGGCACCGTTGTCGACGGCGATGCGGGCCGCCTCGGCCATCGGGGTCTCCGCACAGCCGGCCAGCTGCACGACATGCGGCTCGACCCCTTCGCCCTCCGCCCGGACTTGCGACTCGGCATCGCCGCGGGCCAATTCGGCCGCCGCCACCATCTCGGAAACGACCGCGCTCGCCCCGAGCCTCTGCGTGATGCGGCGCATGTGCAGATCCGTGACGCCCGAGAGCGGCGCCAGCAGAACGGGGGGCGCGTCGGCACGCCGTCCGTCCCCGGAGCGCAAGGCGCTCAAATAATGGTCAGGTCTCATTCTGCACAATAAGTAGCCAAACCCGGGCGAAGCGCAAGCGTCGCCTTCGTTTGCCTTCGAACATTCGGCCGCCTATGAGCGCGGACATCCCGCCTGTCCCCAACTGAATGCACTTCGAGGTTCGACGATGTCCGACAGCGCCGCGCGGCCGAAAGTGGCCGCTGTCGTGGTCGCGGCAGGCAAGGGCCTGCGCGTCGGCGGCGATCTGCCCAAGCAGTATCGCCGCGTCGGCGGGCGCGCCGTCTTGACCCGCACGCTGGCGGCTCTGGCTGCCTCCCCGCGCATCGGCCGGATCCAGCCGGTGATCGCTCCGGACGCGACCGACTTCTTCCGCGAATGTGTCGCCGAGTTGGAGCCGGCTCTCGCCAACAAACTGGCGGAGCCGGTGCCGGGCGGTGCGACCCGCCAGCAATCGGTGGCGGCAGGGCTCGAAGGGCTGGCACGGTCCGGCGCGCCGGATCTGGTGCTGGTGCATGACGCTGCCCGCCCCTTCGTCGACGAGGCCCTGATCGCCCGCGCCATCGAGGCCGGCAGCGAGCACGGCGCAGCGGTACCCGGCGTGGCCGTGTCCGATACGATCAAGCTGGTGGAGACGATCGCCCCCGGCATCGGCCGCGTTCACGAGACGCCGTCCCGCGAGAACCTGCGCGCGGTGCAGACCCCGCAGAGTTTCCGGTTCGGCTCCCTGCTCGACGCGCATCGCCGGGCGGTGGCCGAGGGCCGGGACGGTTTCACGGACGACGGCGCTCTCGCCGAATGGGCCGGCCTGGCCGTCGTCGTCTTCGAGGGCGACGCCAGAAACCGCAAGATCACCCAGGCCGCGGACCTGATCGAGGCGGATCGGGCTTTCTCGAAGGAAGCACCCGCGATATCTGAGGCTCCCATGACCACTTACGTGACCCGCCTCGGCACCGGCTTCGACGTCCACGCCTTCACCGAGGGCGACCATGTCTGGCTCGGCGGTATCAAGATCCCCGCCGACCGCGGCGTGCTCGCCCATTCCGACGGCGACGTGGCGCTGCACGCCCTGACCGACGCGCTGCTCGGCGCCATCGCCGACGGCGATATCGGCACCCATTTCCCGCCCTCCGACGAGAAGTGGCGCGGCGCGTCCTCCGATCAGTTCCTCGCCCATGCCTGTTCGCTGGTGCGGGCGCAGGGCGGCAAGATCGACCATCTCGACATCACCGTTCTGGCGGAGGCGCCGCGCATCGGCCACCATCGCGAGGCGATCCGGGCCCGCATCGCCGAGATCGCGGGCGTTCCGCTCAGCGCAGTCTCCATCAAGGCGACGACCACGGAGAAGCTCGGCTTCGTCGGCCGGGCCGAGGGTCTCGCGGCGCAAGCCGCCGCCACCGTGCGCCTGCCCGAGGTCGAGGTGGACACCGGCACCGAGACCGCCGAGCGCCGCTCGTGATCGACGACGCCGCGCTCCTCGCCCGCGCCGAAGCGCTGGTCAGGGCTTACGCGGCGTCGAGCCGGCGGATCGCGACCGCCGAATCCTGCACCGGCGGCCTCGTCGCCGGATTGCTCACCGCCGTGCCCGGATCCTCGGCCGTGCTGGAACGCGGCTTCGTCACCTATTCCAACGAGGCCAAGACCGACCTCGTCGGCGTGCCGACCGACCTGATCGCCGCACACGGCGCGGTGAGCGAGCCGGTGGCCCGCGCCATGGCGGAGGGGGCGCTCGGTCGCTCGCGCGCGGACGCGGCGGTCTCGATCACCGGCATCGCCGGACCCGGCGGCGGCAGCTCGAACAAGCCCGTCGGCCTCGTGCATTTCGCCCTCGCCGCCACGGGGGGGCCGACCCGCCATATCGAGCGCCGCTTCGGCGATCTCGGCCGGGCGGAGATCCGGCGCCTGTCGGTCGAGCAGGCGCTTGCGCTGCTGGAAGGGGCTTTCTGAGGGAGCCTGAGCTCACTCCTCCCAGCCCTGCTAAGGATGCGCGGCGGGTGCCGCAGGCCGACCTCCGCCGCCCCACGTTGCGAATCGCATCTCCTGCGCCTACTTCTCGTTTCGGTCGCACGCGAACAGGGAGAGGATCGTATGAGCGCCATGCCCGTCTTTTCTCCCGTGGAAGCCCTCGCGATCGGTCGTCTGAACCGACGCGCCTAGGCGTTCCCGAGCCGCCCGGCCTGACGGTCCCGCGGCTCTCTTCGACCTCCCCGAACTGAACCCACCGGTCCGCGCCGCTTCGGTCGCGCGCGTCCGTGCCTCCCGGAGCCGACGCTCGGTCGTCGGGCGCTTGCATGTCCCTGTCTTCTCCCCGGCGCACGGATGCGGTCCGTCGCGTCGTCGCCTTCGTCGCCCGTGGTTGGCGTCGACGGCTTCCCGTCGTCTCCGGCCTCGTCGGCGCCGTCACGCTCGCCACCCTCGCGGACGTGATGCTGCCGATCTATGCGGGCCGTCTCGTCGATGCGCTCGCCGGCTCCGATCGTGCGGCGGCGTTCCACGCGGCAATGCCGGCTTTTGCCGCGATGACGCTCCTGAGCCTCGCGGCGGTGGGCCTGCGCCACATCTCGTGGAGTCTCGTGGTGCCCCTGACCCTCGGCACCATGTCGGACGTGCTCGGCGACAGTTTCGCCCGCGTGCAGCGCTTCTCGACCGAGTGGCACGCCAGCACCTTCGCGGGCTCGACCGTGCGGAAGATCTCGCGCGGCATGTGGGCGATCGACAGCCTCAACGACGTGCTGCTGCTCTCGCTGCTGCCCTCCGTCGTCGTGCTCGCCGGGACCACCTTGGTGCTCGGCCTGCACTGGCCGGCCATGGGTGCCGTCGTCGGGATCGGCGCGCTCATCTATGTCGCGGCATCGGTGTTCCTGGCGACCCGCGTGATCGCGCCCGCCGCCACGCTCTCGAACGCGCTCGACACCCGGCTCGGCGGCGCCCTGTCGGACGCCATCGGCAACAATGCCGTGGTGAAGGCGTTCGGGGCGGAGGGGCGTGAGGAGGCACGTCTCCACCGCATCCTCGGCCGTTGGCGGCGGCGCACGCACCGCACCTGGATGATCGTCACCTGGAGCGGGACGGCGCAGCTCGGGTTGCTGCTTGCCTTCCGCACGGCCATCGTCGCGACCGCCCTCTGGCTGTGGTGGGTGGCGCAGGCGAGCCCGGGCGAAGTCGCCTACGTGCTCACCACCTACTTCGTGGTGCACGGCTACCTCCGCGACATCGGCGGGCAGATCAACCACCTCCAGCGGGCGGTCAACGAGATGGAGGAACTGGTCGCGCTCGAGGCCGAACCGGCCGGTGTCGCCGACCGGCCCGGTGCCGCGCCGCTTCAGGTCTCGGGCGGGGCGATCCGCTTCGAGAAGGTGCGTTTCCATTACGGCGACCACGGCACGCCGCTCTACGATGATCTGTCGGTGACGATCCCGGCCGGCCAGCGGATCGGCTTGGTCGGCCGCTCGGGCTCGGGCAAGACCACCTTCGTCAAGCTGATCCAGCGGCTCTACGACGTGGGGGGCGGGCGCATCGCCATCGACGGGCAGGACGTGGCCGGTGCCACGCAGGCCAGTCTGCGGGCGCAGGTGGCCATCGTTCCGCAAGAGCCGGTGCTGTTTCACCGAAGCCTCGCCGAGAACATCGCCTACGGCCGGCCCGGCGCCTCGGCGGATCAGATCGAGCGGGCGGCGCGGCTCGCCAATGCGCATGACTTCATCGCGCGGCTGCCCCAGGGCTACGCCACGCCGGTGGGCGAGCGAGGGGTCAAGCTGTCGGGCGGCGAGCGCCAGCGGGTGGCGCTCGCCCGCGCCTTCCTTGCCGATGCGCCGATCCTGATTCTCGACGAAGCGACCTCCAGCCTCGATTCGGAATCGGAGGCCCTGGTGCAGGAAGCGATGGAGCGGCTGATGCGCGGGCGAACGGCGATCGTGATCGCCCACCGCCTCTCGACGGTGCGGGCGCTCGACCGCATCCTCGTGTTCGATCGCGGTCGCATCGTCGAGGACGGCCCGCACGCCGCCCTGATGCACCGCCCGAACGGCGCCTATCGATCGCTGTTCGAGCGCCAATCGGTCTTGGCGCAGAGTGCGTGAGGTGCGGCCTCCCCTCTCCCCGCAGCGGGAGAGGGGAGGCCGCGCGGCGTTGATCAGAACACCTGCGCGGCGCTGCCATTGCCCTTCGGGGCGCCCGGCACGCCGGCGGCGGCGTCCGCATTGTCGGCGGCGCGCTTGTCGAGGGCGCGACCCACCACCTTGGCGAGACCGACCATGATCTTGTCGAGCTCGTAATCCTTCGGCGTGTAGACGGCGGTCACGCCCATATTCTTGAGCACCAGCTCGTCCTCGGGCGAGATGATGCCGCCCACCACGACCGGCACGTGGTCGAGCCCGGCTTCGCGCAGCTTCGCCTTCACCTCCCGCACCAGCGGCACGTGGCTGCCCGACAGAACCGAGAGGCCGATGACGTGCGCGCCGCGCTCGACCGCCTTGGCGACGATCTCGGTTGGGGTCTGGCGGATGCCGTCATAGGTCACGTCGAAGCCGACATCGCGGGCGCGGAGCGCGATCTGCTCGGCGCCGTTCGAGTGGCCGTCGAGGCCCGGCTTGCCGACGACGAGCTTCGGCGTCTCGCCGAGCCGCTCGCCGAGATCGGCGATGAGGAGCTTGGCCTCCTCCGCCGCGCCCGACGACACCGTCTGAAGCGTGACGCCGGTGGGGGCACGGTACTCGCCGAACACCTGCCGCAGGCGTCCGCCCCACTCGCCGGTGGTGACGCCGGCCTTCGCGGCGGCGATCGAGGGCGGCATGATGTTGGCACCCGAACGGGCGGCCTGCTCCAGGTCTTCGAGGGCCTTGGCCACGGCCTTGTCGTCGCGCTTGGCGCGCCAGTCGCGGATGCGGGCCTCGGCCTCCATCTCCACCGTCTCGGAGACGGTGAAGATCGCGCCCTCCCCGGCCGTCAGCGGCGAGGGCTCGCCGTTCTGCCACTTGTTGACGCCGACCACGATCTGCTCGCCGCGCTCGATGGCGGCGATGCGCTTGGCATTCGACTCAACGAGCGCGCGCTTCAGCTCACCCGCCTCGACCGCGGTGACGGCGCCACCCAGCTCGGCGATGCGCTTGAGCTCGGCGCGGGTCTGCTCCTTCAGGGCCTCGACCCGGGCCTCGATGACCTTCGAGCCGTCGAAGATGTCATCGTATTCGAGCAGGTCGGTCTCGAAGGCGAGGATCTGCTGCATGCGCATCGACCATTGCTGGTCCCAGGGCCGCGGCAGGCCGAGCGCCTCGTTCCAGGCCGGCAACTGGACCGCGCGGGCGCGGGCGCGCTTCGACAGGGTGACGGCCAGCATCTCGATCAGGATGCGGTGGACGTTGTTTTCCGGCTGCTGCTCGGTGAGTCCGAGCGAGTTCACCTGCACGCCGTACCGGAAGATCCGCTTCTTGGCGTCGGTGATGCCGTAGCGCTCCTGGGCGATCTCGTCCCACAGCTCGGCGAAAGCCCGCATCTTGCAGATTTCGGTGACGAACCGCATGCCGGCATTCACGAAGAACGAGATCCGGCTGAACACGTTCGAGAAGTTGGCCTCGTCGAAATCGGGGTCGTCGCGCACGGTGTCGAGCACCGCGATGGCGATGGCGAGCGCGTAGGACAGCTCCTGGACCGGCGTCGCCCCCGCCTCCTGCAGATGGTAGGAGCAGACATTCATCGGGTTCCACTTCGGCACTTCCTTGGTCGTGAACAGGATCACGTCCTTGGTGAGCCGCAGGCTGGGAGCGGGCGGGAACACGTAGGTCCCGCGGGAGAGATACTCCTTGATGATGTCGTTCTGCGTGGTGCCCTGCAGCGCCGAGATCGGCGCGCCCTGCTCTTCGGCCACCGCGAGGTAGAGCGACAACAGCCACGGGGCCGTGGCGTTGATCGTCATCGACGTGTTCATCTGCGCCAGCGGGATCTGGTCGAACAGCGTGCGCATGTCGCCCAGATGCGCCACCGACACGCCGACCTTGCCGACCTCGCCGCGGGCGAGCTCGTCGTCCGGGTCGTAGCCGGTCTGGGTTGGCAGGTCGAAGGCGACCGAGAGGCCGGTCTGACCCTTGGCGAGGTTACCGCGGTAGAGCTTGTTCGATTCCGCCGCGTTGGAGTGACCGGCATAGGTCCGGATCAGCCAAGGCTTGTCCCGCTCGGGCTTGTCGTTCTTGATCTCGGCGACGCTCGCGGTGGCGCTCATCCGGCTCGACTCCCTCAACGTCTTATTGGCGTGCGCGTCCCGCGCGCGATGTGAGCGGCACCGTAGCGAACGTGCGGCGGCGCGTCATCTGGGAGAAAAGTCGAGGATCGGTGCCAGAGCCTTGAAAAACTTGATGAGTCGGAGAAGCGGAATTTTGGAGTCGGCCCGCCCGCCGGAGCGGACGGGCCGTTCGCGGTTAGCGCATTGCGCCGCAGACACGCATGCGGCCCGCGCCGCCGTTGCTCTGGTGACTCTTGGCGTGGCCGATCGAGCCGGTCATGTCCTGGGTCGGGTTTCCGCCGGGGCGCTTCACGACGATATCGCAGCGCTGCCCGCCGCCGCTGCCCCAGCCGGGAAACGGCATCGTCGGCATGCCGCCGACGGCCGGAGCGGTGACGATCCGCCCCGGCGCGGGCAGCGAGCCGACCTGATCGATATCGGGCGCGATGCTCGACCAGTTCGACGTGGACTTGGTGACCTTGTTCGTCTTCACGGTCGTGGATTTGGAGTGCCGGCCTTGACCAGACGTCTGGCGCGCATCGGACGGCAGGGCCGTTGCGGAGACGAGAGCGAGGGAGAGTGCGGCGAGGGCGAGAAAGCGCGGCAAGATTCTGCTCCGAAAAGTGACAGATGCTGATCAAACGAACAGCACCCGCACCTTCATTGAGCGATTGTTTTGGAGATGTGCGTTAAGTCACAAAAGTAAAATTGGATATTAATCCGAAAATATTTCGATTTGTTCTGTGGGATTATTTCAGAAAGAACGATGCGATGCGTTTCGGCGGGGGGCGGACCGCCCCGCCCGGTTTGGACCGGAGGCGCCTTTCACCGCTCTCGAGTCTCGTTCCCAGCATGGGGAGAGACACGATTGGGAGTCCTACAAAAGATTATTTTGCATTCACCGGGGTCGGTATAGGCCGACGCCTATTTTTTGTGCGTAACGAGGGAATCCTCGTCTTTTAGGCCACTTGGAAGGCTTGGAACATCATGCATATAGCTTCCGCCAAGTTCGCTGCGGCGTTTGCGCCCGCGAACCAGCGACAGAATAGGGAGTGCCACGATGGCGGAGAGCGCAGCGCCGGCCTGGACCGGGCAGACGGCGGAAGCCAAGGACCTGTACGAACTCGGTGAGATTCCGCCGCTCGGCCACGTGCCGGCCAAGATGTACGCCTGGGCGATCCGCCGCGAGCGCCACGGGCCGCCGGAGCAGTCGCATCAGCTCGAAGTGCTGCCGGTGTGGGACATCGGCGATGACGAGGTGCTGGTCTACGTCATGGCCGCGGGCGTCAACTACAACGGCGTCTGGGCCGGCCTCGGCGAGCCGATCTCGCCGTTCGACGTGCACAAGGGCGAGTATCACATCGCGGGCTCCGACGCCTCCGGCATCGTCTGGAAGGTCGGCGCCAAGGTGAAGCGCTGGAAGGTCGGCGACGAAGTCATCGTCCACTGCAACCGCGACGACGGCGACGACGAGGAGTGCAACGGCGGCGATCCGATGTTCTCGCCCTCGCAGCGCATCTGGGGCTACGAGACGGGCGACGGTTCGTTCGCACAGTTCTGCCGGGTGCAGTCGCGCCAGCTGATGAAGCGGCCCCAGCATCTCACCTGGGAAGAGGCCGCCTGCTACACCCTCACCCTCGCCACCGCCTACCGCATGCTGTTCGGCCACGCGCCGCACACCGTGCGGCCGGGCCAGAACGTGCTGGTCTGGGGCGCGTCCGGCGGCCTCGGCGTGTTCGCCGTGCAGCTCTGCGCGGCGTCGGGCGCCAACGCCATCGCGGTGATCTCGGACGAGTCGAAGCGCGATTACGTCATGAGCCTGGGCGCCAAGGGCGTCATCAACCGCAAGGACTTCGATTGCTGGGGCCAGCTGCCGAAGGTCAACAGCCCCGAATACAACACCTGGCTCAAGGAAGCCCGGAAGTTCGGTAAGGCGATCTGGGACATCACCGGCAAGGGCAACGACGTCGACATCGTGTTCGAGCATCCGGGCGAGTCGACCTTCCCGGTCTCGACCCTGGTGGCCAAGCGCGGCGGCATGATCGTGTTCTGCGCCGGCACCACCGGCTTCAACATCACCTTCGACGCCCGCTACGTCTGGATGCGGCAGAAGCGTATCCAGGGCTCGCACTTCGCCCATCTCAAGCAGGCCTCGGCGGCGAACCAGTTCGTGATCGACCGGCGGATCGACCCCTGCATGAGCGAGGTCCTGCCCTGGGCCAAGATTCCGGCCGCCCACACCAAGATGTGGAAGAACCAGCACCCGCCGGGCAACATGGCGGTGCTCGTCAACGCCACGCGGGCGGGCCTGCGCACCGTCGAGGACGTGATCGAGGCCGGTCCGCTCAAGGCGATGTAATCCGATCGTCCCGGCGCGAACGATCGCGCCGGGACGCCAATGGACCACGTGAAGCCGCCGATCCGGATGGATCGGCGGCTTCATTCGTCTCCGGCGCCTGCTGAGCGTCGGTACAGGCTCGTGACGGGGGATCAGGAATGAGAATCGCGGCCGTGATCCTGGGTCTGATCCTGGCTGCCGCGACTTTCCTTTGGTTCTTCTACGTCGTGCCGCTGGGCTGCGCGATGAACACGACGGGCTGCCAGGAACGCTTCACCGTGTGGAGCGGCGTCGGGGTGAGGCATTTCTGGTTGCCCCTCCTCGTCGCCACATCGGCCATCGTCTACGGCTCCGCCCGGCGATAGCGCGCCGAGGAAGCAGCCGACCGGCGGTCGCCCTACGCGACGACGATCACCGCGCTGCCGGATTGGGCATCTTCACGACTTTGCCGCCGGGGAGGATGATGTCGCCGGGGCTCTGGCCGGTCTCACAGGGGCCGAGATAGGTCGCATCGATCACCATCTGCCGCTGCACCGGCTCCTTCGCGCCGGGGAGCCCCGTCAGCGTCGTGTCGACGACCATATGGATCTTACTGTCGAAGTCGCCGGTGATCATGCTCTTCGCGATGGCCGAGACGGTACCGATCGTGCACGCGCTCGCACCCTCGTAACCGGCGCTCGTTTTCGTGAGCGTGTTCTTCGAACAATTCTGTCCGCCACCGAAGACGCCCTGCGCGAATTGGTCGGTGTTGGCATCGATGCATTGGCGGGCGGTCACATTCTGGTCCGCCGTGATCGTCGTGCTCTCCCACAGGCCAGCCTTCCGGGCCGGCATCGTCTCCGCCTGACCACCTGTGCCGCTGGCGGCGAACGCCGTGGCCATTGCGAGACCGATGAGACGACGATGCATGAATGCTCCTGGCATGACGCGGCGCCGTGGCCGCTCCGATGCCGAGGGGTAGTCAATGCAGGGGGGCGGTACAAGCGAGCGGCGAGAACGCGACCGCTGGCAGATTGACGGTCGGCGAACCGATCGAGCGGGGCACAGCCCTGCTTGCGCCCCCCTTGCCCAGCCGACCTGTGATGGCAGAACGATCGCTTCCACAGCCGAGGAACGGACTTTGACCACCGACGACGACGCTTACCTGTACGACGAGGCGACCGGCGAATGGCGCCCGGCCTCGGAGATGGCGGCGGCCAAGGCGGCCGCGTCCGTAACCCGCGATGCCTCCGGCAACGTCCTCGCCGACGGCGATGCCGTGGTCCTGATCAAGGACCTGAAGGTCAAGGGCGCGAACCAGACCTTGAAGCAGGGAACGGTGATCCGTTCGATCCGCCTGACGGACGATCCCGAGGAGATCGATTGTCGTCACGAGACCATCAAGGGCCTCGTCCTGCGTACGGAATTCGTGCGCAAGCGCTGAGCGCGCCGCGAACGTGCGGGAGAGGATGCGCGGCACGACGAAAGCTGCGAGCCGCGCCTGAAGCGATCCGGGTGGGACGGGCCGCGAAGTCCGGCGGATCAGCGCCCGCGGGTCGGATCCTGCGGCAGGTGGCGCCCGTAGGTCTCCTGTTTCGCCTCGCGTTCCTTGATGAGGTCGGCATAGGCCTGCCGCATCTCGGGCGAGACCGCCACGCTCTTACCCTTGGCGGGCTTGCGCTTGGGGGCCTTCTTGAAGGTATCGGACGGCTCGGCCATGTCTCGCAGCGTCTCCCTGGTGTCCCGGTGGCGGACCACGCAAGGCCGAGGCCGGAGCGTGCTCCGTCCGCACGCCTTCCGGCGCGGCGACCTCGCTGCTAGAACGCGCCGGACATCGGAACGGGACCAGCATAGCCCGTCCGCGCGACGATTTCGAGAAGAGCCATGGAAAAGTTCACGACCCTGGAGGGCGTTGCCGCGCCCATGCGGATCATCAACGTCGATACCGACCGGATCATTCCGAAGCAGTATCTCAAGACGATCAAGCGCACCGGCCTCGGGAAGGGCCTGTTCTCCGAGATGCGCTACAACGACGACGGTTCGGAGAATCCGGATTTCATCCTGAATCAGCCGGCCTACCGCAATGCCAAGATCCTCGTCGTCGGCGACAATTTCGGCTGCGGCTCCTCGCGCGAACACGCGCCCTGGGCACTGGCCGATTTCGGTATTCGCTGCGTGATCTCGACGAGCTTCGCGGACATCTTCTTCAACAATTGCGCGAAGAACGGCATCCTGGCGATCGTGGTCTCGGCCGAGGATCTGGAAAAACTGTTCCTCGACGCCGAGCGGGGCGCCAACGCGACCCTGACGATCGACCTCGCCGCCCAGACCATCAAGGGGCCCGACGGCGGCACGCTCCATTTCGACATCGACGAGGGCCGCAAGCATAATCTGCTCAACGGCCTCGATGAGATCGGGCTGACGCTGGAGCGGGCTCCGGCCATCACGGCGTTCGAGACGAAACTTTCCGAGCGCGGGTGGGCCTGATCCCCCTCCCCGTCCCGGGACGGACTGATATCCGCGGGGGTCAGTTCCGTTCCTGTGCCCGATGGCGGAACGGACGCAGCATCCATGCGAGGCGTCCGATCTCGTCGTCGCGGCCCGTTCGACGCGGGTCGGCCCGGTCCGAACCGATATTGATCTCGTGCATCACTTGGCCGAGCAGCGGCGGCAGGGCCTGCCCATAGGCGTCGAGCAGTTCGGCAGCGTCGACGAGGGCGCGCAATTGAAGATCGGGGATCGGTCGACGCTCGATCTGCGCGTCGAGCGCTTGATCGGCCAGCAGGGTGGCGAGGCGCGAAACCTCCGACAGCCGTGCGGGCGAATGGGCGATGCCGCTGCTCATGGTGGGCGCTTCCTTCAGGTCCGAGCCAAGAGGCTAGCGAGGACATTATCCCGGGAGGGTGAGCCAATCGTTAGGGCGGCCCAGGGCGCGGTGTCCTCATCCGGCTGCGGCGCGTGCCAGGGCCGCCTCGTCGATCTTCACCATCCCCTGCATGGCGGTGAACACGCGGGCGGCGACCGCCGGATCGGGGTCGGTCAGCAAGCGTGGCAGCGTTTCCGGAAAGATCTGCCACGGCACGCCCCAGCGGTCGCGCAGCCAGCCGCAGGCGAGTTCCTCTCCGCCGTCCGCCAGCGCCGCCCATAACCGGTCGACCTCCGCCTGATCGGCGCAGGGAACCGAGATCGAGGCCGCGGTCTGGTACGCGATCCGCGAACCGCCGTTGAGAGCCTGGAAGTTCTGGCCGCCGAGCGTGAAGGCGATCAGGATCACGTCGCCCGTTTGCCCGCCCGGCCAGGGACCGGGCGCATGTTGGATTAGCTCGATGCGCGAATCGGGAATGAGGGAGACGTAGCGGTTCACCGCCGCCTCGGCCTCTCGCTCGAACCAGAGGCAGGTGCTGACCGTAGGCATGGCATCCTCGTTCCGCCGCGACCCGGTCGAGGATAAGGCGGCAAGGATGGCAGGACCAAACCGGTTTCGGTCAACGGGCCCGGCGGGAGTCCGTCCGGCCGCCGGAACGGAGGACCGCGTCGATCACCGATCGTGTGGATGGGCTGAGCCCGTGGTCGCCGGGAAGGCGGCGCGGATCGGCCCGGTCCAGCCGTTCGACTTCGACGGCGCATCGGCGCAGAGCGTATCCGGCCGCGCCGCGCTGCCCCCGAGCCCCGTCGAGTTCGAAACGCAGGCAAACGGCAAGGTCGGCCTTGAGATCGTCAAAGGCCGCCGCCCGGGCATCCGGGGCAGCAGCGAGACACAGCAGGGCTAGGGCGGCGGCGCGGGTGATCATGGCGGGCTCCAGTCGAGATCGGCTGAAGCCGACAACGCGGCCTTTGACCGATCGTCGCCCGGAGCGCAGCCCATTTGACGGGAGATGGTTTCCGGACAGCTCGGGCGGTGGTGCGCGTCGAACCATCCGATCGCGAGGACGACCGTCTCGGATCCGAAATCCGGGAGTATCCCCTCAGTGTCGGTGCCCCGTTTCGCCCTACCGGCTCCAGCGCCCGAGCCGACGGAGCTTCCACCGCTCGCCACGGGGGAGTTCGGCGGCCGGAATGTCCTTGCGCTTGCGCAGCAAGGGGGCCGACCGCTCGGTCTCGGGGCCCTCCGGATCGGCGACGGGCGCCGGGACGGGGGCGGTGACGATGACAGGCTCGACCACGATGGCCCGCTCGGCCTCGGCGGCCACCGGCGCAGTCGCTGCCGGCAGAACTTTGCGTGGGCGGCCACGGGGGCGTCGCGGCGGCACATCTTCGGCCATGGGCAGCGCTGCGGGCTCGATCGCCGGCACTTCCGGCTCGATCAGGTTGGGGAGAACCCGCCGCTTCTCCGTCATCGGTTCCCGGTTGACCACCGGGGTCGAGAAAACGGTCTGAGACGCGAGCTCAGGGGGCGCACTCACGCGGGTCGGGATGAATGTCGAGGATCGGCGGCCAACCGATTTGACTTCGACGGTGAAGGACCGTCGAGAACTATTGCGCATGTGGCAAGACTTCCGGGCCGGATCAGTCCGGCCGACACGTTGATTATGGAGACGCGGCCTTAACGAAAGACCAAAGGGCGCGGTTCGTGTGCGAACGCCCAGTGCATCGGACAAACCGCATCCCGATGTTCGTAGACAGCGAAATGCCGTTGACGCAAGGGCCAAACCGCGTCCGACTTGCCATTCCGGCGAGTTCTACGCAGTTTGCAGCCCGTCTTGTGACGGCCGCGCCTGTGATAATGTGGTTGGGAAAACTGGAGCGGGCGAAGGGATTCGAACCCTCGACCCCAACCTTGGCAAGGTTGTGCTCTACCCCTGAGCTACACCCGCTCTCTTGTTCCGTCCGGCGCCGCCGTGGCGCTCGCCGTCGGTGGGCGTTCTAAACACCATTCCGACGGGCGTTGCAAGTGCGACCTTCGCTTTTTCTTGTCGGGGCTCACCATTCTTCTGCGGGGGGGCGTCCCGCCCGGATCTCATCGAGGCGTGCCCGGGTCGCCCGGGTGGTTTCCGGCGGCAGGGATTCGAGGGGGAAGAAGGCGCATTCGGCGATTTCCCGGTCGGGCCGCTTCGGTCCGACCACCGCGAAAGTCGGCGCGACATAGACCGCGATATGGTCCCGCCGGGGCGCCCGTGCGTTGAGGAAGAAACCGTGCAGCCGCAGGGGCGCGTCCGGCGGAACGGCGATCCTCGCCTCCTCATGGAATTCCCGGCGCATGGATTCCGGCGCGCTTTCCCCGGGATCGATCGCCCCCCCGGGCAGGTGCCAGCCGCCGACATAGGTGTGACGGACGAGGCAGACCCGGTCCTCCCCGTCGATCGCCACCCCCCGCACACCGAGCGTCATGCCGCGGGTGAGGAGGCCGGCGCGCATGAAGAGGCCATACAGCCAGGGACGGTCGAGACTGAGCATGATGTGCGACGAGCCCGTTGCGCCCTTTCAGGCGACTGCGAGGGAAAAGCTTCCGACGCCCTCGATGCGGGCGGTCAGCGTCTGTCCGCGGGCGATCGGCCCGACGCCCGAGGGCGTTCCGGTGAAGATCAGGTCTCCCGGATGCAGCTCGAAATAGGTCGAGAGCAGAGCCACCTGCTCCGGCACCGACCAGATCATCTCCGAGAGGTCGCCGCGCTGGCGCTCCTCACCGTCGAGATGCAGCGTGATCGCGCCCGCTTGTGGATGGCCGATATCGCCAGCCGCATGCAGGGGGCCGATCGGCGCGGAAAGATCGGCGGCCTTGCCCATCTCCCAGGGGCGCGACTGGCGCTTGGCCTCGTCCTGGAGATCGCGCCGGGTCATGTCGAGGCCGACCGCGTAGCCGTAGATATGCGCGCCGGCGATCTCGACCGGGATGTCCCGCCCGCCGCGACCCAGCGCCGCCACCAGCTCCACCTCGAAATGGTAGTTCTCGGTGCGCGGCGGGTAGGGATGTTCCGCCCGGCCGCCCTCGGGCACGACCTGCAGGGTGTCGGCGGGCTTGAGGAAGAAGAACGGCGGGTCGCGCTCGTCGGCGCCCATCTCGCGGGCATGGGCGCGGTAATTGCGCCCGACGCAGTACACCCGGCGCACCGGGAACAGATCGGTGCTGCCGTGGATCGGCAGGGCGGGACGCGGAGGATTCGGGATCACGGACAGCATGGCGTTCAGCGGCCTCGGGTCGATGTCGTCGCAAGACAGGTATCCCAGGTCTCGCCGCGTTGCACCGCGCCGCGATCACCGCCGAGCGCCTCTCGGATGGAAGCACGGACCTCCGTGCAAAACCGGTCGCCGCCCCCTATCATCGAGACCCGACCCACCAAGCCCCCTGCCCCCGATGCCCGACACGTCCCCTGCGCGCCTGCTCGCCACCCTCACGGAGCGGCTCGGCGCGCGTCACGTGCGGACCGATCCGGAGGCGCTGGCGCCGCATCTCGTCGAATCGCGCGGCCTCTATCGCGGTCACGCCCTCGCGCTCGTGGAGCCCGGTACCACCGAGGAGGTCGCCGCCGTGGTCGCGGCCTGTGCCGAGGCGCGCGTGCCGGTGACGGCGCAGGGCGGCAACACGGGCCTCGTCGGCGGCGGCGTGCCCTTCGGCGGGATCGTGCTGTCGCTCAACCGTCTCAACCGCCTGCGGGCGGTCGATCCCCTCGGGGCAAGCATGACGGTCGAGGCCGGTATGATCCTCGCGGATGTGCAGGCGGCGGCGGAAGAGGCCGGGATGCTGTTTCCGCTCTCCTGGGCGGCGGAGGGGACGGCCCGCATCGGCGGTGGCATCGCCACCAATGCCGGGGGGCTCGCGGTGCTGGCCTATGGCAATGCCCGCGATCTCGTGCTCGGACTGGAGGTGGTGCTTGCCGACGGTCGGGTCTGGAACGGGCTGAAGGCCCTTCGCAAGAACAACGCGGGCTACGATCTCAAGCACGCCTTCATCGGATCCGAGGGCACGCTCGGGATCATCACCGCCGCGACCCTCAAGCTGTTCCCGCGCGTCCTGTCCCGCAGCGTCGGCTTCGTCGGCCTTCCCTCCGCGCGGGCGGCCCTCGCGCTGTTCGAACGGCTGCGGTCCGGGGCGGATCGGGGGCTCACCGCCTTCGAATACATCCCGCGCTTCGGTCTCGAAATCGTCCTGCGCCACGGCATCGACGTGCGCGCGCCCCTGGAAGGCGAGCACGCGGCCTACGCGCTGGTCGAGCTGTCATCCCCGCGCCCCGGTGCCGACACCCGCACCGAGCTGGAGGCCTTGCTCGCCGAGGCGATGGAGGCGGGCTTGGTCGAGGACGCGACCATCGGCGGCAGCGCGGCGCAGGACGCCGCCCTGTGGCGCCTGCGCGAACTCCTGCCCGAAGTGCAGAAGGCGGAGGGCGGCTCGATCAAGCACGACGTGTCGCTGCCGCTGTCGCGCCTCGCCGACTTCCTGGAAGAGGCGGAAGCCGCCTGCCGTGCCGCGATGCCGGGATTGCGCCCCTGCCCGTTCGGGCATTTCGGGGACGGCAACATCCACTTCAACCTCACCCAGCCCGTTGGCATGGACAAAGCCGCGTTCCTCGCCGCCTGGGCTCGCTTCAACGACATCGTCCACGGGATCGTCGAGCGGATGGACGGCTCGATCGCCGCGGAGCACGGGGTGGGCCTCATCAAGCGCGACGAACTCGCCCGCACCGCCGATCCGGTCGGTCTCGACCTGATGCGCCGCCTCAAGGCGGCCCTGGATCCGCACGATCTGCTCAACCCCGGCAAGGTCGTCGCCCTCTCCGCCGATCCGCCCCCGGCCCTGCCGGTCTGACTACGTATTCTTGTCGGCGTGATCGCGCGCCCGCGGCGCATTCCGGAACACATCCGGTTGCCAGCTCGTTATTGTGCGACGCACAAGAAAACGGCATCATCCCCGCCGAAAGCGCGGGGAATCAGCCTTGTGCACAACCGGAATCGCATCCCGGATGATGGGATCGTTAACTATTGCGACCCGACAATCGCCTGCAATGGCGATGCGTGGCGGACCCTGCCGCCTCGGTTTCGTCGCATGACACTTTTACCCCGCACCCCCATGCTGCGCTGCGATGCTGAGACCCCACCGGGACGTACCGCACCGCATCCCGGCCGGCGCGGGGGCGACCCATATGCGGCCCGGGAATCCCGATGTGCCGAACCGGCGATCCGGCCGATGAACGTTCCGAAGGAGACCGACATGCCCACGTCCCAGGCCCGTGTCCCCACTGCGGAAGCGAGCCGCTACCTCAAGCAGCTCTGCCGCCACTGGAGCCACAAGTTTCCCGTCGAGGCGAGCGACGACCACGGTCGCGTTCCTTTCGGCGAGGACCGGATCTGCACCTTCGAGGCAAGCCCCGATGCCCTGCTGATGCGGGTCGCCACGCCGGACCCGGCCGGATTGACGCGGTTGGAGAATGTCGTGTCCGATCATCTCCTGCGCTTTGCCTTCCGGGAGAATCTGGGCGAGATCACGTGGTCGCGCGCGGCCTGAGCAGGCCCCGGCCCTCGATCCGACCCTGAACCGGCCGGCGCGCATCGGGACGATCCGCAGGAAGGCTCTTCGATGACCGGCCCCTCCACGCTTCCGGCCTCCGCCGCTTCGTTCGCGGACCGCCTCGACCGGCTCGCCCAGGTTGCGGTCCGGGTCGGCCTCGGGCTTCGACCCGGTCAGGAATTGGTGATGACGGCGCCCCTGGAGGCGGTGGCGCTCGCCCGCGCCATCACCGAGCACGCCTATCGGGCCGGCGCCTCGCTGGTCTCCACCTTCTACGCGGACGATGCCGCGACCCTCGCCCGGTTCAGCCACGCCCCCGACGAAGCCTTCGATCACGCGGCCGGCTGGCTCTATGCGGGCATGGCCGACGCCTATCGCAGCGGCGCAGCGCGGCTCGCCATTTCGGGCGACGACCCCTCCCTTCTGGCAGGCCAGGACCCGACCAAGGTCGCCCGCGCCAACCGCGCGCGGTCGAGGGCCTACGTGCCGGCCCTGGAACTGATCGCAGGCTTCTCCACCAATTGGACCATCGTCTCGGCGGCGACCACGCCTTGGGCCCGAACCGTGTTTCCGGACCTGCCCGAGGATGAGGCGCTGGCGCGGCTGTGGGACGCGGTCTTCGCCGCCTCTCGTATCGATGGGCCCGACCCGGTCGCCGCCTGGGAAACGCACAATCGGGACCTGCGCGAGCGCACCGAGCGGCTCAACGGCGCCCGCTTCGCGGCGCTCCGGTTCGTCGGCCCCGGCACCGATCTGACCGTGGGCTTGGCCGACGATCACGAATGGTGCGGCGGCGCCACCACGGCCAAGAACGGCATCGTCTGCAATGCCAATATTCCGACCGAAGAGGTGTTCACCACGCCTCACCGGATGCGGGTCGACGGGTTTGTGACGAGCACCAAGCCGCTTTCCTACCAGGGCACCCTGATCGACGGCATTCGCGTCCGGTTCTCCGAGGGCCGTATCGTCGAGGCGACCGCCCGCACCGGCGCCGACGTGCTCGCCAAGGTGCTGGAAACCGACGAGGGCGCCGCCCGGCTCGGCGAAGTCGCCCTGGTGCCCGCTTCGTCGGCGATCTCCGCGTCCGGGCTGTTGTTCTACAACACGCTCTACGACGAGAACGCCGCGAGCCACATCGCCCTCGGACAGGCCTACTCGAAATGCTTCCGCAATGGCGGCGAGGGCCTGAGCGAGGCCGATCTGACCGAGCGCGGGGCCAATCGCAGCCTGATCCATATTGATTGGATGATCGGATCGGCCGAGATCGACGTCGACGGTCTTTCCGAAACGGGCGAGGCCGTGCCGGTGATGCGCCGGGGCGAGTGGGTCTAGGCAATCGTCCCGGTTTCAAGCTCCGGGGGATCCCCTCGCTTCCGGCGCCGCGTCAGCTTTTTCCGAAAGCCGTTCGCCACCTTTTCGACCGTTACAGCCCCGGGCCCTTGGCGGCCCCGATGATCCGCCCGGCCCGGCTCACGCCGCCCGTCTGCAGCAGCACGGCGTAACCGTCGGCACCGTTGACATGGGTGATGGCGCGGGACAGTTCGAGGCGGATCGCGGCGCCGCTCCACGTGCCGACCCGATGGAAGCCGCGCACGACATTCGCGTAGACCGCGACGCGGCCCTCGTTGGCGCCGCGCCCGATCGCGACGGGTCGGCTGCGGGCGACGGGCACCAGCCAGATCTCGGCCGGCCACGCGGTCGCCTGCGCTTCGACATCGATGACGATCCGCTCGTTGCGCTCGCAGACCTTCACCCGCACCGGCAGCGGCCCGGATTCCGCGACGAGACGCGACAGCCGCAAGCGGTCGGAGCCGGGGATCAGATCCCGGCCGCTCACCACGGCCTGGGGCGTGGCGAGTTGAGGAAGCCGGTTCTGGACGGCATAGGCCCGCTGACGTTCATCGAATGCGTGGTCGGCGAGGGTGTCCTTCCAGCCGAGATAATCCCAATAGGTCACCGGCACCGTGAGCGAGAGCAGTCCGGGTTCGCGGCTGAATTCCCCTGTCAGCCGGTCGGCGGGGAGGCAGGCCGAGCAGCCCTGACTGGTGAACATCTCGACCACCGCGCGCACCGGCGGTGCCGTCTCGGGGCCGGCTATGGCGGGCGGAGCGAGGAGCGCGAGGGACGCCGCCACCGCAAGAACCGCCGCCCGCGCGCCCCGCATCAGCGTCCCCGCGCCCCGTCGAGGACGGCCTCGGGGGCACGTCCCGTCACGCTCGGCAGCGCGACCGCCTTCGGCAGCATCGCCGGGCGCCAGCGGCGATGCATCCACAGCCACTGGCCGGGATTCTCGCGGACCCAATCTTCCACGACCGACGTCATCGCCTGCATCGCGCCCTGAACGTCGATCAGCCCGTCCGGGCCGCGGGGCAGGTCGAGGGCGGGGGTCAATTCGAGCAGGAAGCGCCCTCCGGCCTTGCGCACCACGCGCACCCCGTGGACTGGGCATTCGTGATGGCGGACGAGCTTCCCGAGCAGGGGATTGACCAGCACCGGCTGGCCGAAGAAGCGCACCACCACCCCGCGGGTGAAGTGCTGGTCGATGAGTTGGCCGAGGTGCCCACCCCGCTCGACCGCGCCCTGCATGGCGAAGACCGCGCCGGGGCCGGAGGCGGCGAGCCCCCCCATGGTCTTGCGGCGCACCTCCTGCACCAGCTGCGCGGCCGCCGGGTTGTTCGGGGGGCGGAACACCGCCGTCGTCTCAAGCCCGAATTTGTGGGCGCAGATCGCCGGCAGCTCCCAATTGGCGAGATGGGCCGAGAAGATCAGTCCCGGCTTGCCGTCGTCGCGGATCGCGTTGAACTGGTCGATCCCGCGCACCTCCATGCGCTGGGTCGCCGCGTCGTCGGGATCGACGTCGAAGATCCGGTCGAGATGGGCGTATTCCGCACCGGTGCGGCCGAGATTGTCCCAGGCCCCCAGCGCGATCTCCCGCAGCTGCCGATCGTCGCCCCCCGGATAGGCCATCCGCAGATTGGCCATGGCGGTCCGGTGCGAGGGCAGGAGCGGGCCGACCGTGCGGGCGATCCATCCGCCGATCGCGCTCGCCCGATCGGTTCCGAGCGCGCGGGCGAGCCAGAACAGGGCTCGGATCAGGGGAACGGTCGCGAAGCCCGCGAGACGCGGCAGGTTGCGACGGAGGATCAGCGCGAGGCGCAGCACGGTCGGGTCATCGAGGGAAAAACAGGACAGGATGGATACCAGCGGGCATGGTTCAACGATACCAGTACCATGCCCGCGGCAAGAGCGAATACGGCATTCTCCATATCGTATCCGGACGCATTGCCAAGCTGCACGGCTGTCCGCTTGCCGATTCCTCCCGGCGCGCCCTGTGCTGAAAGCAGGAAAGCCGCCGACCCGTTCCCGGATCGGCGGCTCTCGCTCGCGGTATCGTGTTTCAGGCGGTCGGGCGCCGATCAGACGAAGTGCTGACCGCCATTGATCGTGAGGGTCGAGCCGGTCACGAAGCCGGCCTCGTCGCTGGCGAGGTATTCGACCGCGTGGGCGATCTCGTCGGCCTCACCGAGGCGGCCCGTGGGGATCGTCGAGATGATCTTGTTGCGGATGTCCTCCGGCACCGCCATCACCATTTCGGTGGCGATGTAGCCCGGCGCCACCACGTTCACGGTGATGCCCTTCGAGGCGCTCTCCTGCGCCAGGGCCTTGGCGAAGCCGATCACGCCGGACTTGGCGGCGGAGTAGTTGGTCTGGCCGGCCTGGCCCTTCTGGCCGTTGATCGACGAGATGATGATGATGCGGCCGAAATTGCGCGCGCGCATGCCGTCGATCAGCGGACGGGTGCAGGTGAACATCGAGTCGAGGTTGGTCTTGATGACCGCCTGCCACTTCTCGAACGTCATCTTGTGGAAGGCGCCGTCGCGGGTGATGCCGGCGTTGTTGACCAGGATGTCGATCGGCCCGAGCTCGGCCTCGATCGCCTTGATGCCGGCCTCGCAGCTGGCGAGATCGCCGACATCGAACTTGAACACCGGGATGCCAGTCTCGGCCTTGAAGGCGTTGGCCGCCTCGTCGTTGCCGCCGTAATTGGCCGCGACCTTGTAGCCCTTGTCCTTGAGACGCTTGGAAATGGCGGCGCCGATGCCGCGCGTTCCACCCGTGACGAGGGCGACGCGTTCTTGAGCCATGATTTCCTCCGTGAATGTCGATCGTTGTTCTGGTTGAGCCGGTGCGGTGCCGGGCTTCTAGCCTGGTTCTCCCGCGCGCGGCATGGCATTAAAGTTTAAGCCGCAGCCAAAGCGGATTTGCGCAAATCCTTCTCGAGTCGGGAGGGGCCCGGTCGACCCTCCCGCAACGTGCGACGCTGTGCTCAGACGCGCTCGACGCACATGGCGACGCCCATGCCGCCGCCGATGCAGAGGGTCGCGAGGCCCTTCTTGCCGTCGCGACGCTTCAGCTCGTGCAGCAGCGTGATGAGGACGCGGGCGCCGGAGGCGCCGATCGGGTGGCCGATGGCGATGGCGCCGCCGTTGACGTTCACCTTCTCGTCGTCCCAGCCCATGTCCTTGTTGACCGCGAGCGCCTGGGCCGCGAAGGCCTCGTTCGCCTCGATCAGGTCGAGATCGGACGGCTTCCAGCCGGCCTTCTCCAGAGCCTTGCGCGAGGCCGGGATCGGACCCGTGCCCATCACCTTGGGATCGACGCCCGCGGTCGCCCAGGACACGATCCGCGCCAGGGGCTTAATCCCGCGCTTCTCAGCCTCGGAGGCCGACATCAGGACGAGTGCCGCGGCGCCGTCGTTGAGGCCCGACGCGTTGGCGGCCGTGACCGTGCCGTCCTTGGTGAAGGCGGGCTTGAGCTTGGCCATCGCGTCGACGGTGGCGCCGTCACGGATGTACTCGTCGGTGTCGACGATGGTGTCGCCCTTGCGGCCCTTCACGGTGACCGGGACGATCTCTTCCTTGAAGCGACCCTCCTTACGGGCGGCCTCGGCCTTGTTCTGCGAGCGGACCGCGAACTGGTCCTGCTGCTCGCGCGTGAGCTGGAAGGCCTGGGCCACGTTCTCGGCGGTCTGGCCCATGTGGTAGCCGTTGAAGGCATCCCACAGGCCGTCCTTGATCATCGTATCGACGAGCTTGAGGTCGCCCATCTTCTGGCCGCCGCGCAGGTACTGCGCGTGGGGGCTGAGCGACATCGATTCCTGGCCGCCCGCGACGATCACGGTGGCGTCGCCATTGGCGATCTGCTGCATGCCGACCGCAACGGTGCGCAGCCCCGAGCCGCACACCTGGTTGAGGCCCCAAGCGGTCGCCTTCTCCGGGATGCCCGCCGCGATGGCGGCCTGCCGGGCCGGGTTCTGTCCGGCGGCGGCGGTGAGCACTTGGCCGAAGATCACCTCGTCCACGTCGTCGGGGGAGACGCCGGCCCGCTCCAGCGCGGCCTTGATCGCCACGGCGCCGAGCTCGTGCGCCGGTACGCTGCCGAAGGCGCCGGCGAACGAGCCGACCGGTGTGCGCGCCGCCCCGACAATGACGATATCTTCGCTGGCTGCCATCGTGCGTTCTCCTCGTTCCGGCGGCGCGATCATGAGGACTGGGATCGTCCGGCGCGCGGCCTGCCGTTCTCCGGATGAAGAGCGCGGATCGGGCGAAGTCAAGCCGAAGCGTGGACAACGACGCTCGATCGTCGCAGTGACGTCGTCGAGACGGACCCGGATTCTGCGGGACAAGAGATAAATTGCTGTTTTCGACGTTGAGCGAGTGCCTTAAGGTCGAACGCGGACGAACAAAAACCCGCCCCCGGGCGCGGGCGACCGATATTCAAGCGGAGCGGTGAGCTTTGCGCGGACTCATGAGCGAAGCGGGAGGCGTCTCAGCAATGGCCGAGAGCGGCAGGGCGCATCAGACCGTCATCAAGAAATACGCGAACCGGCGCCTCTACCATACGGGCACCTCGACTTACGTCACGCTCGAAGACTTGGCGACGATGGTCCAGAACGGCGAAGACTTCGTCGTCTACGACGCGCGCTCGGGCGACGACATCACCCGCTCGGTGCTGACCCAGATCATCTTCGAGCAGGAGAACAAGGCCGGGGACGACAACCTCCTGCCCGTGGCCTTCCTGCGGCAGTTGATTCGCTTCTACGGCGACAGCATGCGCACCATGGTGCCCAGCTTCCTCGAATTCTCCATGGCGAATTTCGCGAAGGATCAGGACGGTCTGCGCGAGAAGCTGTCGCAGAGCTTCGGACCCTCGGCCTTCCAGCAGGCCGTGCAGGAGCAGGTTCGGGCCAACATGACCTTCTTCGGCGATGCCATGAAGATGTTCACCGGCGGCTTCGGCCCTCCTGCCCCGCCCCCGGTCCAGAGCGCGACGCCCCCCGCCACGACGTCCGGCGGTGGCGATCTCGACGAGCTGAAGAAGCAGATGGCCGAGATGCAGGCCCGGCTGGATTCGCTGGCTCGGAAATAATCGCGATCGTTGCCGAGGGTCGCGGCCTGGAGTCCGTCTCCGGCCACGGTGCGCGTTCCATTCCGGAACCGGCACCCGATCACGCGTATGGAAGTGCGCCGGTGACGCCTCGTTCGTCCGGCGCTCATCGCCCCTAGAGCACGATGCGGAAAAGTGGAATCCGGTTTTCCGGAATCATCGTGCGACCACAAAGAGATAGAGCGTGCCGCTGTTTCCGTAGAAATGCAGCACGCTCTAGCCGATGGCGAGAGGCTTTCGCTCGCCTAAGGCATCGGCCCGGTGTTCCCCTGGGCTTACGCTGCGGCGGCCCGGTCCAGGTCGGCGGCGACCAGGGAGGCCAACTCCACCGCCTCGTTTCGGATGTCGGGCACCGCGATGCATTCCCACAGCACGCCGCGCAGGAGCGGACCCAGTAGCCAGAGCGGCCGGGCGGCGGTCGTTCCCCGCGCCCGATAATCGGGCCCGGCCTCCAGTCCGAGGCCGAAGGGCTCGGGGCGCACGAGTCCCCGCTCCAGCAAGCGGCGCAGCAAGGGATCTTGGCTCTGCGCCAGATGGCCGAAGCCGGTGGCGTCGATCATCGCCTGCACGGCGAGGCGTTCAGTTCGTTCCGCGCCGCGCAGGCGCAACGTCACCACCGCCTGCGCCGGGTCGTCGGCAATGTCGATAAGGCGCCCCGCCCGCACCGTCAGGCCCCCGGAGGCGATCTCGTCGCGGATCGCCGCGTCCACGGGCGGGGCCGTACGGTGGCGATGCACGTCCCAGAACGGGCGCAGGTGGCGCAGGAACCGGCGACGCTCCGCCGTCGGCAGGCTGCGCCACAGGGTGTCGGTGAGCGGGCGCAACGCATCGATGACGCTATGCCAGCCGATCCCCTAAGCGCCGGCCCGCGCCACCTCGGTCCGGATGCGCGTCAGCAGCCGGGGCAACGAGGCCAGTTCGGCCGGGGTGAAATCCGGTGCAGCCCAGGTTTTCGCCGGGGCATGACCGTTCGGCACGAGTCCGCGCCGTGACAGGGCCAGGATGGCGCCCGCGAAGCCGTGGGCGCGCAAACTTGCCACGGCGTCCAGCATGGTGAGCCCGGTGCCGAGGATCAGCACCGGGGCGTGCGGATGCAGCCGGCCGAAATGCTCCGTGTCCCACGGATCGAGGCTGTGGCGGCTGCGCGACGGGGCGGTGGCGAGATTCCCCATGGCGAGGACCGCGCCGGCGACGGTGAAGCTTTGTCCGCCCTCGGTGTGAAGGCGGAAGCCGTCGCCGCGCGGCTCCAGATCGGTCACGGCGTCCGGCAGCAGCTGAAGGCGGCCGGCATGCAATCGGGTGACGGCCTCGGACAACAATTCGGTGAGGTAGCGCCCGAAGAGGCCGCGGGCCGCGAACGTTCCGGCGGGGGTCGCCCGGATCCCTTCCGCCTCCTCCGGCCCGAGACGACCGAGCCATTCCTCGAAATTTCTGGGCCGGTCCGGGAAGGCGCTCATGTTCGTGGCGCGCAGATTGAGAAGATGGGCCGGATTCCCGGTGCCGTAGGCGAGCCCGCGCCCGAAGCTGCCGCCCCGCTCGCACAGCAGCACCGGACGCTCCGGCGGCAGGGTCGAGAGCAGTTGCAGCGCGGCCATGGTGCCGCTGAACCCCGCGCCGATCACGGCGACGGGCGGCAGGCTTGCCCGGGTCATCGTCGACGTCCTTCCTCTGATCCCCTCCGTCTCAGCGGGTCGGCGGCGCCCAGACCGGCAGGGCCGCGGCATCGACGGCCCGCGGCAGCAATCCCTCGGCACGGAAGGCGTCGGCGATGGTCTGCTGCTCGGCGAGACCGTCGCGGGTCACCGGCTCGACCTGATAGCTGCGCCGGGCATTGGCCTTGAGCACCACCGGCGCATCGATCTTCCAGAGGGCGGCGAGGCGCTCGGCGGCGGCGTCCGGATGGGCCTTCACCCAGGCGCCGGTTTCCTTGAGCTTGCCGAACAGCAGTGCCAGCACGTCGGCGCGCTTGGCGGCGTAGTCGTCGGAGGCGAGATAGTAGCGCTTGTAGCCTGACAGGCCGGTGCCGTCCTTCAGCACCCGGGCGCCCGCCTGGACCTCCGCCGCCGAGAGGAAGGGGTCCCAGGCGACCCAGGCATCGACGCTGCCGCCGGCCAGCGCGCTGCGACCGTCCGCGGGGGTGAGATAGGCCGGGGTGATGCTCTTGAACGGAAGGCCTTCCGCCTTGAGGGCGGCGAGCAGCAGGTAGTGGCTGCCCGCCCCCTTCGTGACGGCGACCTTGCGGCCCTTCAGATCCGCCACGGATTTCAGCGGCGAGTCGCCCGGCACGAGGATCGCCTGCGCGGTCGGTGAGGCCGCCTCCTGCGCGAAATAGGTGATCTTGGCGTTCGCCCCCTGCGCGAAGACCGGCACGGTGTCGGCCACGTCCGCCGACACATCGATGCGCCCGACATTCAGTGCCTCCATGATCGGCAGGCCCGAGGTGAATTCGTGCCAGGAGACCTCGACGTTGAGCGGCTTCAGCGCCGTTTCCAGGGTGCGGTCCTCGCGCAGGAGCGCAATCAGGGTGGAGGACCGCTGGTAGCCGATGCGCAGGGTGGAGGCGTCTTGCGCCGCGGCCGGAGCGATGGCGGCGGTGACGAGCGCGAGGGCGGCGAGAAGGGAGCGGATCACGGGGGGACTACCGGTACGAGGTGACGTGAGGGTCGGGTTTTTGGCTCGTCCCACCCAATCCCCTCATCCTTCGAGGCCTCCGCTTCGCTTCGGCACCTCAGGATAAGGCGGTTGGGTGGGATGGACGGAAGGCGCTAGCTACCCGGCTTGCGCACGGCGCCGGCGATGTCGATCGCCTTCGGGACAAGCCCGAGACCGTGGAAGGTGTCGGCGATGCGTTGCTGCTCCGCCGTGACGCCGGCATCGAGCGGGCGGATGCCGTAGGTCTGCCGCCGGAGCGCGGCGGCCAGGATCGGCGCCGGAATGCCGACGGAGGGCGACAGTTCCTTGGCCGCCGCGTCGGTGTTGTCCTTGGCCCAGGCATCGACCTCGGCGACCGCTGCGACGATGGCGTCGAGCGCCGCGCCGTTCTTCGCGGAAAAGTCCCGCGAGGACAGGTAGAACTGATGGTTCGGCACGAGCCCGCTGCCATCCGCGAGGACGCGGGCGTTGCCGCCGGCCTCGGCCGCGGCGAAGAACGGATCCCAGATCACCCAGGCGTCGACCGCGCCGCGCTCGAACGCCGCCCGCCCGTCGGCCGGCGCGAGGTAGACCGGCGTGATATCGGCCAGCGACAGCCCCGCGGATTCGAGCGCCCGTACCAGCAGGTAATGGACGTTCGAGCCCTTGTTGAGGGCGACCTTCCTCCCCCGCAGGTCGGCAAGCGACTGCACCGGGCTCGCCTTCGGCACGAGGATCGCCTCGCCCTTCGGCGCCGCCGGCTCGTGGGCGACGTAAGTGAGCGCGTCGCTGGCCGCCTGGGCGAAGATCGGCGGGGTCTCGCCGGCCGATCCGAAATCGATCGCGCCCGCGTTCAGCGCTTCCAGGAGCGGCGGTCCGGAGGGAAATTCCGACCATTGCACCCGGTAGCCGAGGGCCTTGAGCTTCGGCTCGAGATTGCCGCGACCCTTCAGCAGCACCAGCGTGCCGTATTTCTGGTAGCCGATCCGCACCACCTTGTCGTCGGCGTGGGCGGCCAGCGTCAGGCTTGCGAAGATCAGCGCGGCGAGGGCGAGCCAGAGGCGCGGCAGAAGCGTCGGAGCGAGGGATTTCGGGTGGGATCGGGCGGGCATCTCTCGCCTCCTCAATGCGCGCTGACGCGGCGGGTGGGGACGATGTCGTTGGCGATGACCTCGCCGAACGGGCCGTTGTTGCGCGCCGTGCTCGGCGCCCGGCCGGTGGTGGCGCGCAGGGGCAGTTTGGGGAAGACGAGCTCGGCGAAGCGATAGGCCTCCTCGAGATGCGGGTAGCCGGACAGGATGAAGCGGTCGATGCCGAGATCGATATACTCCTTCATCCGGTCGGCGACCTGATCGGCCGAGCCGACGAGCGCCGTGCCCGCGCCGCCGCGCACGAGCCCGACGCCGGCCCAGAGGTTGGGCGAGACGACGAGCTTGTTCCGGTCGCCGCCGTGCAGCGCCATCATCCGCTTCTGGCCCTCGGAATCCTGGCGCTTCAGCGTCGCCTGCGCCTGGGCGATGGTGGCGTCGTCGAGCCGCGAGATCAGCTTCTCGGCCTCGGCCCAGGCCTCGGACTCGGTCTCGCGCACGATGACGTGCAGCCGGATGCCGTAGGAGAAGGTCTTGCCTTTCTTCTCGGCGGCTTCCCGGGCGCGCGCCAGCTTCTCGGCGACGCCCGCGGGCGGCTCGCCCCAGGTGAGGTAGACCTCGCAATGCTCGGCCGCGACCTCGATGCCGGCGGGCGAGGAGCCGCCGAAATAGAGCGGCGGATAAGGTGCCTGGACCGGGCGGAAGATCACGCGCCCGCCCTCGCTGCGCAGGTGCTTGCCCTCGAAGTCGACCGTCTCGCCGGCCATCAGCCCGCGCCAGATATGCAGGAACTCGTCCGTGACCTCGTAGCGCTCGTCATGGCCGAGGAAGACCCCGTCGCCCTTCAGCTCCACCGGATCGCCCCCGGTCACGACGTTGATGAGGAGCCGCCCGTCCGAGATCCGGTCGAGGGTCGCAGCCATGCGGGCGGCCACCGACGGTTCCTGCAGGCCGGGGCGCACGGCAACGAGGAAGCGCAGGCGCTGGGTCAGTGGCGCGAGCGCCGAGGCGATGACCCAGGAATCCTCGCAGGAGCGCCCGGTCGGCAGCAGCACGCCGAAATAGCCGAGTTCGTCGGCGGCCTGCGCGATCTGGCGCAGATACGGCAGCGACACGTCGCGGGCCCCTTCCGAGGCCCCGAGATAGCGCCCGTCACCGTGGGTCGGCAGGAACCACAGGACATCGGTCTTGCCGTCGGTGGGCGGGTTGCTGGGCAGGCCGGTCGGGGTGCTCATGGGGTTACGCTCCGAAGATCTCGAAAGGGTGTCAGGCGCCGGTGCGGAGAAGGCGGTCGAGGATGCGGCCCTCCAGCGCGGCGAGCGCCGGGTCGCCGCGGCGGCGCGGGCGCGGCACGTCGACATCGACGTCGAGGGCGATGGCGCCCTCCTCGATCACGAGAATGCGGTCGGCCATCGCCACCGCCTCGCCGACATCGTGGGTGACGAGGATCGCGGTGAAGCCTTGCGCCTCCCAGATCCGCTCGATCATGGCCTGCATCTCGATGCGGGTTAGGGCGTCGAGGGCACCGAGGGGCTCGTCGAGCGCCAGCAGAGCCGGGCGGCTGACGAGGGCGCGGGCGAGTGCCACCCGCTGGCGCTGCCCGCCGGACAGGGTGGCGGGCCATTGCCCGGCCTTCTCCGACAGGCCGACCTCGCCGAGAACGTCGAGGGCGCGTGCCCGACGATCCGCCTTGCCGATGTCCCGCGACAGGCCGACCGCGACGTTGTCGGCGACCCGCGCCCAGGGCAGCAGACGCGGCTCCTGGAACATGATTCTCTTCGTTTGTTCGCCGCCGCTGAGAGCGATGCGGCCGGCGCTCGGCTCCTCGAGGCCGAGGATGAGACGCAGCAGGGTGCTCTTGCCGCAGCCCGAGCGGCCGACCACGGCGACGAATTGGCCGGCGGGAATGGTGAGGTCGAGACCGCGGATCACGGACGGGCCGCCCTCGAAGGACTTCGAGAGGCCGCGGATCTGGATGCCGAGGCCGCGGTCGGCGCGGCGGTCGGATGTCTCGGGGAGGCGAAGGGTGGCTGTCATCGATCGGGTCCGAGCTTCGGGGTTCGGGGCGTCTCGCTCATCCCACCCATCCTGAGGTGCCGCGCAGCGGCCTCGAAGGCGGGTTCCCGAGATCGCGCGATTCGCTGGAGCCCTCCTTCGAGGCCTCCGCTTCGCTCCGGCACCTCAGGATGAGGGACAGGGCGGGATGGACGGGAGGGCGTCGAGCCCCCTCACGTGTTCCGGTAGGCCGGGTTCCAGCTAAGGCAGGCGCGCTCCAGGGCGCGCGTCAGGCTGTCGGCGATCTTGCCCAGCAGCGCGTAGATCAGGATCGCCAGCACCACGACATCGACCAGCATGAACTCGCGCGCCTGCATCGCCATGTAGCCGAGCCCGGAATTGGCCGAGATCGTCTCGGCCACGATCAGCGTCAGCCACATGATGCCGAGGGCGTAGCGCACGCCGACGAAGATCGAGGGCAGCGCGCCGGGCAGCACCACGCGCCAAAACAGCTCGCGCCGGTTCATGCCGTAGACCCGGCCCATCTCGATCAGCTGCGGATCGACGGAGCGGATGCCGTGCAGGGTATTGGCATAGATCGGGAAGAACACGCCCAAAGCCACGAGGAAGAGTTTCGCCTCCTCGTCGATGCCGAACCACAGGATGACGAGCGGGATCAGCGAGAGGTGGGGCACGTTGCGCACCATCTGCAGGCTCGTATCCGTGAGCCGCTCGGACAGGCGCGAGAGGCCGTTGGCCAGCCCGAAGAACAGGCCGATCCCGCCGCCGATCAGAAAGCCCGACGCGGCGCGGGCGAAGCTGACCCAGAGATTCTCGAACAGCTCGCCCGTCAGGGCCAGCCGCCAGCCCGCGGCGGCGACGTCGAGGGGGGCGGGCATGAACCGGGTCGAGACCAGCCCAAGGGAGGCGGCCGCCTGCCAGCCGACGATGACCAGGGTCGGCAGCAGCCAGGGAAGCAGGCGCCCGGCGTCGAGCGAGGTGCGGGCGGTGGGCTTCGGAGCGGCCTCGGCGGCGGGGGCGCGGCCCGGAAGCGAGCGGATGGCGGCGGAATCGGCCATGGTCGGGCTCATCCGTTGTTGGTGTTGCGCGGTTGCCAGACGATGTCGGCGACGCGGACGGGACGGGGGATGACGCCGAGGGCGTGGAAGCGGTCGGCGATGCGCTGCTGCTCGGCCGTTACGGCCTCGTCCATCGGGGCGATGACGTAGCGGATGCGGTCGACCGTCCGCCGCGTCGCGGCGAGCGGAACGCCGGTGATGCGGGAGAGGCTGGCGGCGACGCTGCCGCGATTGGCCTCGCACCACACGGCGACCTCGCCCAACGCCGCGAGCGCGCCGTCCAGCAGGGCCGGCTGTTCCTCGGCGAAGGTCTTGTTGGCGAGGAAGAAGTTGTTGGTCGGGGTGATCTCGGAGGCCTGGGCCAGCACGCGCACCCCCTCCCCCTGCTCGGCGATGGCGAAGTAGGGATCCCACACCGTCCAGGCGTCGACGGTGCCGCCGGCAAACGCGGCGGCGCCATCGGCGGGCGCCAGCAGCACGGGGGTGATGTCGCGATAGGTCAGCCCCGCTTTCTCCAGCGCGGCGACGATCAGGTTGTGCGAGGAGGAGCCCTTGGCGAAGGCGACCCGCTTGCCTTTCAGCTCACTGAGCGAACCGATGGTCGAACCCTTCGGCAGCAGGATCGCCGCGCCCGATCCACCTTTCGGCTGCGCGGCGGCGTAGACGAGGTTGGCGCCCGCGGCCTGGGCGAAGATCGGCGGTGCGTCGCCGGTCTGGCCGAAATCGATCGCCCCGAGATTGAGCGCTTCGAGGAGCGGCGGGCCGAACGAGAACTCGACCCAGCGCACCGTGGCGCCCTGCCGCTTCAGCCGCGCCTCAATGGCGGCCTGCTCGCGGGCCACCGCCAGGATGCCGTTCTTCTGGTAGCCGATGCGCAGCACGCCGGGCTCGGCGGCGCGGCTGAGGCGCGGCGCCAGCGCAGTCGCGAGGCCGGCGGCGATGAGGTGGCGGCGGTGGAGCATCGCTGACGGCCTCAGCGCGCCGCGGCGGCGCGGGGCAGCGCCTCGTTGGGGGCCGCCGCATCGATCAGCCGGGCGAGTTCACCGGCGGCCTGCGCGACGCGGGCCCGGACGAGCGCGTCGGCGACGCGGCCGTCGGCGATCTCGGTGTCGCCGGCATAGACCGAGGTCGGCACGGTCTGGGCCGAGAAGAAGCCGAAGAGTGGGCGCAACGAATGCTCGACCACGAGCGCATGGCGCGGGCCACCGCCGGTCGCGGTGAGCACCACCGGTTTACCGATCAGGGCCTCGGGGCCGACGAAGTCGATCAGGTGCTTGAACAGACCGGAATAGCTGCCCTTGTAGACGGGCGATCCGATGATCAGCGCATCCGCTCCCTCGATCGCCTCGACGATACGGGCCGCCGGGAGTGGGAGGGCCGAGCGGCTCTCGACCGCGATCCCGGTGCCGGCATCGACCAAATCGTAGATCTTCAGCTCGATCGGACGCAGCCGCGCCACCTCGGAGGCCACGGCCTCGACCAGGGTCCGGGTGCGCGAGGGGCGGCGCGTGTTGCCCGAGAAGGCGACGATACGAGTGGGCATGGGTGCGTCCGTCCTGCTGGCTCGTCCGGCAAGCGAGCGGCACGACTCTCCCGTCGGACGGAGCGAGAGCGCGCCGTCCGCCGGAAAGGATGCCGTTCGTTGTGCGGGATGAAGATGTTTTGTTGGAGGGGAATGTAATGAATGCAGGGGCCTCGGATCAACGGATCGATCTTGCGTTGTTCCTCCGAGATGGAAAAGAAATGCCTGCAGTTCTAAGCTTGCGGGGAAAGTTCTCCGCGGTGCCTCTCATCGGCTCTGTGCCACGAGGAAAGGCTGCCTGTTCTTGGCTGACGCCCTTCGTTCGCTGAGCCGAACGAAGGCGGGTCGGGTGCGTGGGGCATCGACGGCGCGGGCGCTTCCCCTCCCTCGGCCAAGGCGCAGAGACGGGTCGCGCAGGTTTCAGCGCGGCACGAATTCTCCCGTCCCTGTCGGCTTTTCGGGGCGGGACGGGGTCACGGTTCGGATGTGCTGGAGGATGCGCGAGCGCCCTACCCCCGCAATCCCGGCGCTTCCTGGCCGGTCCGTGCCACGTACTCGGTATAACCGCCGCCGTATTGATGGACGCCGTCGGGCGTCAGCTCCAGCACGCGGTTCGAGAGCGCGGCGAGGAAGTGGCGATCGTGGGAGACGAAGAGCATCGTTCCCTCGTACTGAGCCAGCGCGCCGATCAGCATTTCCTTCGTGACGATGTCGAGGTGGTTGGTCGGCTCGTCGAGCACGAGGAAGTTCGGCGGGTCGAACAGCATCTTGGCCATGACGAGCCGGGCCTTCTCGCCGCCCGAGAGCACGCGGCAGGGCTTCTCGACATCGTCGCCCGAGAAGCCGAAGCAGCCGGCCAGCGCCCGCAGCGACCCCTGGCCCGCCTGAGGAAAGCTCGCCTCGAGATCGCCGAAAACGGTGGCCTCCCCGTCGAGCAGGTCCATGGCGTGCTGGGCGAAGTAGCCGAGCTTGACGCTGCCGCCGACCGTGACCGAACCAGCATCGGGCGTGGCGGTACCGGTGATGAGCTTCAGGAGGGTCGATTTACCGGCGCCGTTGATGCCCATCACGCACCAGCGTTCCTTGCGCCGGATCGAGAAGTCGAGCCCCTCGTAGACGATGCGGCTGCCGTACTTCTTATGGATGCCCTTCAGCATCGCGACGTCGTCGCCGGAGCGCGGGGCGGTCTGGAATTCGAACGCCACGGTCTGGCGGCGCTTGGGCGGCTCGACGCGCTCGATCTTGTCGAGCTTCTTCACCCGGCTTTGCACTTGGGCCGCGTGGCTGGCCCGCGCCTTGAAGCGCTCGATGAACTTGATTTCCTTGGCCAGCATCGCCTGCTGGCGCTCGAACTGCGCCTGGGCCTGCGTGTCGGCCATGGCCCGCTGCTGCTCGTAGAAGCCGTAATCGCCGGAATAGGTCGTGAGGCTGCCGCCGTCGATCTCGATGATCTTGGTGACGATGCGGTTCATGAACTCGCGGTCGTGCGAGGTCATCATCAGGGCGCCGTCGTAGTTCTTCAGGAAATCCTCGAGCCAGATCAGGCTCTCGAGATCGAGGTGGTTCGACGGCTCGTCGAGGAGCATCACGTCGGGCCGCATCAGGAGGATACGGGCCAGAGCCACGCGCATCTTCCAGCCGCCGGACAGCTTGCCGACATCGCCGTCCATCATCTCCTGGGAGAAGCCGAGGCCCGCCAGAACCTCGTAGGCCCGGCCCTCCAGCGCATAGCCGTCGAGTTCCTCGAAACGGGCCTGCACCTCGCCGTAGCGCTCGATCAGCGCCTCCATCTCGTCGGCGCGATCCGGGTCCGCGAGGCCCGCCTCGATCTCCTTCAGCTCCGCGGCCACGACGCTGACGGGACCGGCGCCGGCCATGGTCTCGGCGACCACGGTGCGGCCGGACATCTCGCCGACATCCTGGCTGAAATAGCCGATGGTGATGCCGCGATCGGTGGAGACCTGCCCCTCATCCGGCGGCTCCTCGCCGGTCATCATCCGGAACAGGGTGGTCTTGCCCGCCCCGTTCGGGCCGACGAGACCGGCCTTCTCGCCTTTCTGCAGCGCAGCGGAGGCCTCGACGAAGACGAGTTGCCGGCCGTTCTGCTTGCCGATCTTGTCGAGGCGTATCATGGCGTCCGCGGGCCCGGGTGTCTGAGGATTCGCCGCGGACTTACGGCATCGGCGCCCCGCCGGGAAGCCGCAGCCCTGCCCAGCGCGCAGGCCAGCCTCCCGCGCAACCGCGGTCCCCCTGGGGGCGGAGGCCGCCATGTTTCCGGTTTACCGCAGCGCACAAAAGCGCGCTTTCCCGATCATCTCCGGAAGGAGCCCCATGCTCCCGCTTCCCATCCTCGCGCTGGCTGTCGCCTCGTTCGGCATCGGCACCACGGAATTCGTCATCATGGGGTTGCTGCCCGAGGTGGCACGCGACTTCGCCGTCACGATTCCCCAGGCCGGGCATCTCGTCTCGGGCTACGCCATGGGCGTGGTGATCGGCGCGCCGATCGTCGCCATGGCGACCGCGCCCTTGCCCCGCAAGACGGCCTTGCTGGCGCTGATGGCGGTGTTCACCCTGGGCAACCTCGCCTGCGCCCTGGCGCCGGCCTACTGGCCGCTGATGGCGGCGCGGGTGGCGACCGCCTTCGCCCACGGGGCCTTCTTCGGCATCGGCGCCATCGTGGCCCGCGACCTCGTGCCGAAGGAGAAGCGCACCCAGGCCGTCTCGCTGATGTTCGCAGGGCTCACCCTCGCCAACGTGCTCGGCGTCCCGCTCGGCACCGCGCTCGGACAGGCTCTCGGCTGGCGCGCCACATTCTGGGCGGTGGTTGGCATCGGCCTCGCGGCGGGCGCAGCCATCGCATTCGCCCTGCCCAGCGGCATGCCCGGTACGCGCGGCGGGCTCGCGAAGGAGTTCCGGGCGCTGGGGCGCTGGCCGGTTCTGCGGCCGATGCTCGTCTCCACCCTCTCTTCGGTGAGCTTCTTCACCGTCTTCACCTACATCGCCCCCTTCCTCACCGGCGTCACCGGGCTGACACCGGGCGGGGTCACGGGCGCGCTGTTCGCCGCGGGCGTGGGACTCACTGTCGGGAATCTCGCGGGTGGCTGGCTCGCCGACCGCAGCCTGATGGGCACGGTGCTCGGCAGCTTCGCCGCGCTCGTCGTGATGCTGTTGATCCTCGCTCTGGTGGCGCCGCACGCGGTGCCGGCGCTCGCCGTTCTGGTGCTGTGGAGCGCCCTCGCCTTCGCGCTGGTCTCCCCGCTCCAGGTCTGGGTGGTGGAGGCGGCGAGCGATGCGCCGAACCTCGCTTCGACCCTGAACCAGGGTGCGTTCAACCTCGGCAACGCCACCGGTGCCTGGCTCGGCGGCACGGCGCTGACGCTGGGGGCGGGCTATCGCGAACTGCCGATACTTGCAGCGGCGGTCTCGTTCCTCGGCCTCGGCCTCGCGGCCACCGCGGTGCTCCGGGGCAAGGAAAAACCGTCCCTGAGCCTCGCTCAGGGACGGTCCTGAAACGTCGAGAGCGCTCGCCCGATGCGAAGGCAAGGGGCGGGCGCGGATCAGCGGGGGATCACATCGGCGGGGTGAGACCGTCCTTGCCGACCGCCACCAGCTTAGCCGTCAGCTTGTCGCCATCCTTGGCCGCGACCACGAACACCTTGCCGCCGGGGGTCAGCACCGACTTGTCGGACTTCTCGAAGGCCACGATCGGGGCCTTGGGCGGCACCACGATCGTCTTCGAGCCATCCTTGTCGTAGGTGACGGTGAGCGTGCGCTCGCCCGAGGCACCGCTGGCGGTGTTTCCGGTCACCGTGGCGTTGGTCATGGAGCTCTTGACCTTCGGAGCGCCGCCCGCCGCACCGCTCGCGCCGCCGGCCTTGACGGTGCCGTTGGTCATCGAGCTCTTCACCACCGAACCGCCGCCGGTTTGGTCGGGGATCGCGTCCCAGGCATAGTGGCCTTCGGCCGTGCCGCGCATCTCCTCGGGGAACAGCACCACTTCCAGGGCGGTCGGCGGGTTGTCGCCCTTGGTGGCGGTGCCGATGAAGACGCCATCCTTGATCTGGTCGAGGCTCGATTTCACCACCCAGGCGAAGGTGGCACCTTCGATCTGCACCGTCTGCGTGGTGCCCTCGTTGGTCTTCACCGTGAGCGTACCGGCATCGCTCTTCTCGACCGTGCCGCGCACCCGCTGCAGCTCGGGCGCCGCGTAGGCGCTGCCGGCCAGCGTCGTCATCGCCGCGACCGTGAGCGCCGTCCACATCGTCCGTTTCATCGTGATTCCTCCGGTTGGGATCGGAGGCAGTTATGGGGCGGTGACCCGCCGCATCCAGCTTGCGCGCGACACAGTGATGCACAAGCGATCTTATTTTATCCTTCAGTCCTCCAGCCCCTGCGCCTGGCGACGTGCGCTACGGACCTTGTCCATGCGCGCGACCGAAAAGACGGAGGCCTCGTAGAGCAGCAACATCGGGATCGCGAGCGAGAGCTGCGAGATCACGTCGGGCGGGGTCAGGATCGCGGCGGCGACGAACACCAGCACGATGGCGTAGCGCCGCTTCTCCCGCAGGAACGCGGCATCGATGACGCCGATCTGGCCGAGCAGCGTCAGGATCACCGGCATCTGGAACGCCAGTCCGAAGGCGAAGATCAGCGTCATGATCAGCGAGAGATACTCGTCGACCTTCGGCAACAGCTTGATCGTCGCCTCGCCCGGCTGCCCGATCTGCTGGAGCGACACCGAGAACTGGATCAGCAGCGGCATCGCCAGAAAGAAGACGACGAGCGCACCGAGCACGAAGAAGATCGGGGTGGCGACGAGATAGGGCAGGAAGGCCTGTCGCTCGTTGCGATAGAGGCCCGGCGCCACGAAGGCGTAGACCTGCGTCGCGATCACCGGGAATGCCAGGAAGCCCGCGCCGAAGACGCTGAGCTTGATGTTGGTGAAGACCTGTTCGAGGAAATGCGTCGCGATCAGCTCGGCGTTCTGAGGGCCGACCACCGAGACGTAGGGGTGAACGAGGATGTTGTAGATCTGCTTCGAGAAGAAGAAGCAGCCGAAGAACATCACGATGAAGGCGATCAGCGACTTGATCAGTCGCGAGCGCAGCTCGATCAGGTGCTCCAGGAGGGGCGCCCGCGAGGCCTCGATCTCGGCCTCGTCACGCTCGTCGGTCATGAAGTCGGGCCTGTCTCGGGCTTGCCGGTCTCGGGCTTGGCCGTTGCGGGAGAGGCCGCCTGCGCGGCCGCGGGTTCGGAGGCCGGGCGCGGCACGTCGAAGCTGCCGGTATCAGATGGCGTGGTGGTGGAGGTCCCCGCCGGAGCGCCGGTGCGACCCTCGACGGCGCTGCGGATCTCGTTGCGGATGGTATCGACCGGATTGAAGCCCGGCTTTGCCGCATCGACCGTGCGCTTGACGCCCTCGACGTCGCGGCGAACCTCGTCGAGTTCGGCCTCGCGGATCGCCTCGTTGAACTGGTGTTGGAACTCGCCCGCCATCCGGCGGACCTTCGTCGTCACCTGACCCAGCGTGCGCAGGGCCTTCGGCAGGTCCTTGGGTCCGATGACGATCAGGGCGACGCCGCCGATCAGCATCACCTCGCCCCAGCTCATATCCAGCATTGCAGCGTCCGTCCCGCGGGTCCGCGCCTGATTAGGACGGTCGCGCCGTCCGCGCCATCCTGCCCGGCGCCGACCGCATCGGCGTCGGGCCGTGGCGCGTGATCCGTCAGACCGCCTTGTGGTCGCCGGCCGGCACGTGGGTCTGCTGCGGCCCGGCATGGGTCGCGCCCGGAGCCGGGTTCGGCGGCAAGGTGCGCATCGGCTCGCCGGCGGAGGGCGGCGGCACGGCGTTGTTGGCGCCGGGGGCCGTCTCGTCGTCGGCCATGCCCTTCTTGAAGGCCTTGATACCCTTGGCGACGTCGCCCATCAGTTCGGACACCTTGCCGCGGCCGAACAGCAGCATGACGACGACCGCCACGATGACCCAATGCCAGACACTCATGCTGCCCATGGCAACCTCTCCTGCACCGCGGCCCTCTCCTGGCGGCGGCGCCTCTCCTGAACCCTTGAATTGGGGCGAACCTAGGGATCGCCCCGCAGGAACACAAGCAGCACAGGAGGACGCGGGCGGGACAAAGGACGTATTGACGGGCTGAGGCGGTCAATCGTGACCGTGCCGCCGCAGCCTGCGGCGGTCGGGCTCCGACGACTTCGCTCGCGCCGCGAAGGCACAAGAGAAATCCCGCAGCGGAAGTCGCTGTCACTCAGCCTTGGCGTTGACCTCGAGCTTGTCGAGCACGGCGGCCGGGGTCGGGGCGGTGCTGACATCGACCATGCCGAGGCCATCGCCGTTCTTGGCCTTGGCGCTGATCGAGAGGGTGCCCGGCTTGGTGACAAACTTCCCCATCGCCGCGCCGATCGCCTTGGCGGCGGCGGAGTTGCCGAGAATGACCGGGACCCCGATCACGCTCGCGGTGACGTATTCCTTGCGCAGTTCGTCGGGTTTGAGGCTCAGCGTCTTGGCCTGGGCGGTGATGAAACGGTCGAACAGCCCACCGTTTTCCAATGTCAGGTCGAGCGCCTTGGCGGTGGCCGAGAGCATGGCGAAGCCGGAGACCGCCGCGTCGGGATCGAACACATCGGGCCCGATGCCGCCCAACGTCGCGTTGAGGCGAAGGCGGCCCATATCCTTGCCGGTCAGCGACACTTCGTTAAGGGACAACTCCTTCGTGCCGTCGTTCCACGCGGTATCGGCGATCACGTCGAGATCGAGATCGCGGTAGCCGTAGAGGCCGAGGGAGCCGAGGCCGGGAACGCTTTCCACCGCCGTCGCCGGTAGGGTCAGGCCCGAGAGCGACAGACGGCTCGCGGTCGGTACGCCGTCCTTGGGCGGTCCAAAGGTGATGCTGCCGCCGCGCACCCCCACATGCATCGTGGTGGTCTTCACCGCCGGCTTCGCCTCGGGTCTGGCTGCCGGTTCGGTGCCGTGTCCCGGCAGATCGAGGCCGAGATCGGACAGGGTCAGTGTGCCGATGACCGGTGTGAGGCGGCGAAGCTCCGCCTCCTGCGCCGCCGGATCGGAGACCCCGGGTGGCGGAGCGGCCTTATCGGCGGGCCTGTCGCCGGGCTTGTCCTGCGCGACCGGCACCGCCTTGGCCAGCCGGCGCAGGGTGGCGATGGTCGGCTCCAGCGAGAAGCCGGTGAGGGCGAGCCGGCCGATCTTGCCGCGCGCCTCCGTCGAACCGAAGACGACGTCGCTGAGGGTCACTCCAGCCTCGGCGCCGTTGCCCGTGTAGGACAGCCTGCCGATGGCGAAATTCAACGGATCGGGGCCCTTCACCTCCTTCACGGCGATCTCGCTTGCCTCAAGGCCTCCGATTGAGACCGATTCGGCGAGGTCGGCGATGAGCCCGGCGGCGCGGGCGCGCTTGACCGGATCGGGCTGCGAGAGGTCGGCGGTCGAGAGGGATTCGACGGCGCCGGACCACGTGGCGGGGGTCTGACGGCCGGCGAGGTCGCGGCCGGTGAGCCGCGCGATCGAGACGGTGGTGCCGCGCTCGTCGATGAAGGCGATGCTCTCGGCCGCGATCGTGGCGTAGAGGCGCTGGAAGCCGCTGCGGGCGCTGCCGGCCTCGGCATAGAGGCGCGCGAGCGCGGTCAGATCGACGTCCTCCGCGCGGATCTTTCCGTAACTGCCGCTGGCCTTGGCCAGCTGCCCCACGGCGCCCTCGACGGACAGGGTCGCACCCGCCGAGGTGAGTTCGCTGATCCGCCCGCCATGGACGTTGCGGGCCGTGACGTCGCGATAGGTCACGATCTGCCGCTTGTCGGCGCTGCGGCGCTCGACCCGCAGCTCGGGCATCGTCAGGCTTCCGGCGTCCAGGCGCTGGAGGCGGGTCGCCCATCCCTCCTTCGCGTCGACTTGGAAGATCGCGAGCAGCTCCTCCTTCGACAGCCGCGTGCCGCTGACCGCGACCCGCGGTACAGTCACGCTCGTCTCACCGAACGAGAGCGTGACGTTTTCGAGGACGAGATCCTGAACGGCGGACGCGGCCTCCTGCGCCGCGGCGGGCGCCACGAGTGGCGAGGGCAGCGGGGCGGCGAGCAGGGCCGCCGCGCAGGCTTGGGCGAGCAGCGCCCGCGTGAGAACGGGACGGCGCGTCGGAAGCGTCATGGGTCGATCGGATCGGAGGCTGTCGAGGGAAGGGAGCCGTGTGCGGGCACCATCCCTGCCGGTTTTCCACAGGCGAGGCAATTGCGCGGGCGCCACGGGAGGCTGTTCTCTCCGGCCGGGATCGTCGATGCCGCACGGTGGTGCGCGCAACCGCGTACCGCCCGATCCCGCGGCATCACCCCTCGCCGAGGCCGGACGTCTCGCCATCGGCGCTCATCGCGCCCGCCGCCACGGCTTGGGGGAGAGGCTCTTAATCGGACTCAAATTGCGAACGACGTGCCGCAACCGCAGGACGCCGTGGCCTGCGGGTTTTCAATCTTGAAGGATTGGCCGATCAGGTCGTTCACGAAATCGATGGTCGAGCCGCCCATGTATTCGAGCGAGACCGGGTCGACGAGCACGGTGGCGCCGTCGCGCTCGATCACCACGTCGTCCTCCTCGCGGGCATGGGTGATGTCGAAGGCGTAGGAGAATCCGGAGCAGCCGCCGCCGTTCACGCTGATGCGCAGCGACGACCCTGGGGGTTCGCTGCCCATGATCTCGTTGATGCGCTTGGCGGCGCGGGCGGAAAGGATGATGTCGGCCATCGCGGTCAAGGTCCCGTCTCGAACCTGTGTGTCGTGCGGCCGCCGCGATTGCCGCGGGCGGGCCTCACACAAGATATGAGGTGCGAGGGTGGGCCGCAACGCGGTCGGTCGCGGAAGGGTGAGCCAGTGGGGCAGAACGGCGAGCGCTGGCGGGCGCCCTACGCCACGGATCCAAGCGCGACCCGCGGCCGGCTGATCCCGGAGCCGTTCTCGCCGACCCGAAGCGACTTTCAGCGCGACCGCGACCGGATCATTCACTCGACCGCGTTCCGGCGCCTCAAGCACAAGACGCAGGTCTTCGTGCATCACGAGGGCGACCATTACCGGACGCGGCTGACCCACACCCTCGAAGTCAGCCAGATCGCCCGCGCGCTGGCTCGCGCGCTCGGGCTCGACGAGGATCTCGCCGAGGCGCTCGCCCTCAGCCACGATCTCGGCCATACCTGCTTCGGCCATACCGGCGAGGACGCGCTGGACGCCTGCATGGCCCCCTATGGCGGCTTCGACCACAACGCTCAGGCCCTGCGCATCGTCACGCGGCTGGAGCGGCGCTATGCCGGCTTCGACGGGTTGAACCTCACCTGGGAGACGCTGGAGGGGCTGGTCAAGCATAACGGGCCGCTGCTGGATGCCTCCGGTGCCCCCGTCCGTCGCTACGCCGCCACCGGTATTCCGGCGGCGGTGACCGAGTACAACGCGATCAACGATCTGGAATTGTCGCGCTTCGCCGGGCCGGAGGCGCAGGCGGCGGCCCTCGCCGACGACATCGCCTACGACGCGCACGATCTCGACGACGGTTTGCGGGCCGGCCTGTTCGACCTGGCGGATCTGGCCACCGTACCGTTTCTGAAAGGGCTGCTCGACGAGATCGACCGTCTCCATCCCGGCCTCGAGGCATCCCGAAAGATCCACGAGCTGGCCCGGCGGGTCATCACCCGCTTCGTCGAAGACGTGATCCGCCAGAGCGAGGCCCGGCTCGCGGCCCTGACGCCGTCCAACGTCGCCGACATCCGCGGGGCGGATGCGCCGGTAATCGCCTTCTCGGCCGGAATGGCGGAGGCCGATGCCTCGATCAAACGCTTCCTCTACGCGCGGATGTATCGGCATCCGGGCGTGATGGCGGTGCGGGCCAAGGCCAATGCCATCGTGGCCGATCTGTTCGGCGCCTTCCGGGAGGACCCGACGCGGATGCCACCGGAATGGTCGGAGGGGCTCGCCGAGGCGAGCGAGGCCCGGCTGGCGCGCCGCGTGGCCGATTACATCGCCGGCATGACCGACACCTACGCGGTGCTGGAGCATGGACGCCTGTTTGCCGAGACGCCCAACCTTCATTGGAGCCCGCCGAGTCGCGGATTGCCGCTGACGGAGCCTTGAGGCGCCGCACGGCTTCTCGTGGATCGGCGGCAAATTCCTGATCGCCCGCCCCCCGCCCCGGCCGGGATCGGGGGAATCGGCAGGAGACACAGCGTGACCGACGAGCTCCGTGCCCCCCGCGAGACCCGTGCCGGCTATCCGCGCCTCGTTCCGCTGGCGACGCGCTGGGGCGACAACGACGTCTACGGCCACGTCAACAATGTCGTCTATTACGCCTTCTTCGACACCGCGGTGAACGGCCTCCTCGTCGAGGCCGGCGCCCTCGACATCGCCGAGGGCGCGGTCGTCGGGCTCGTGGTCGAGACCGGCTGCCGCTACTTCGCTCCCGTCGCCTTTCCCGATGCCCTGACGGCGGGCGTGCGCGTCGCCCATCTCGGCCGTACCAGCGTCCGATACGAGATCGCGATCTTCGCCGCGGGCGAGGACAAGGCTGCCGCCCAGGGACATTTCGTGCACGTCTACGTGGACCGCCGGACGCGTCGACCGGTGCCGCTGCCGGAACGCCTGCGGGCCGTGCTGGCCGGACTTGCGCGGCCGGAGCGCGAGGCGCCGTGACACCCCCGGCGCCCGTTGCTATGCCCCGGCCCTGACACTTCGGCCGCTCGACGCCTTCGCCGCGCGGCCGCGCCAGCGGAATGCGCAGAGCCCCATGAACATCTTCGCCCTGTTCGAGACCCGCGTGCGGGAGGCCCTCGAAGCCCTGATCCGCTCCGGCACTTTGCCCGAGGGGCTCGATTTGTCGCGGGTTCTGGTCGAGCCGCCGCGCGATCCGAGCCACGGCGACCTCGCCACCAACGCCGCCCTCGTCCTGGCCAAGGAGGCCAAGCAGAACCCGAAGGCTCTCGGTGAGGCGCTGGCCGCGGAGCTTCGCGCCGATCCCCGCATCGTCGAGGCGAGCGTGGCCGGCCCCGGCTTCATCAACCTGCGGCTCGCCCCCGAGATCTTCCACGAGGTGATCCGCGCGGCCCTGCGCGACGGCGAGGCCTATGGCCGGGCTCGGATGCCGGGGGGCAAGGTCAATATCGAGTACGTCTCCGCCAACCCCACCGGGCCGATGCATGTCGGGCACGGGCGCGGGGCGGTGTTCGGCGATGCGCTGGCGAATCTTCTGGTTGCCGCGGGCCGCGACGTCACGCGGGAATATTACATCAACGATGCCGGGGCGCAGGTCGACGTCCTCGCCCGCTCCGCCTTCCTCCGCTACCGCGAGGCCCTGGGTGAGACGATCACCATTCCGGAGGGTCTCTATCCGGGCGATTATCTCAAGCCGGTCGGTGAGAACCTGGCGCAGGCCCATGGAAGGGCTCTCCTCGACAAGTCGGAGGCCGAGTGGCTGCCGCTGGTGCGCGGCTTCGCCATCGACGCGATGATGGACACGATCCGTGCGGATCTCGCCGCCATCGGCATCCGGCACGACGTGTTCTTCTCCGAGGCGACGCTTCAGGGCGGTGACGGCGGCAACAAGGTCGCCGCCTTGCTGGAGGCGCTGCGGGAAAAGGGCCTCGTCTACGAGGGCCGCCTGCCCCCGCCCAAGGGCCAGCTCCCGGAGGATTGGGAGGACCGCGAGCAGACCCTGTTCCGGTCCAGCCAGTTCGGCGACGACGTGGACCGGCCGCTGCTCAAATCCGACGGATCCTACACCTACTTCGCGTCCGATATCGCCTATCACCGCGATAAGTGGCTGCGCGGCGCCTCGGAATTGATCGACGTGCTCGGCGCCGACCATGGCGGCTACGTCAAGCGGATGCAGGCGGCGGTGCAGGCGGTGAGCGACGGCGAGGCCAAGCTCGACGTGAAGCTCTGCCAACTCGTGCGGCTTTTGCGCGCAGGCGAACCGGTGAAGATGTCAAAGCGGGCGGGCGAGTTCGTGACGCTCCGCGACGTGATCGACGAGGTCGGACGCGACGCGATCCGCTTCATGATGCTCTACCGCAAGAACGACGCGACCCTCGATTTCGACCTCGCCAAGGTGGTCGAGCAATCGAAGGACAACCCGGTCTTCTACGTGCAGTACGGGCATGCCCGCCGCTTCTCGGTGCTGCGGCAGGCCCGCGAGGCTATGCCGGGCGAGGATGTCTCGGCACAGTCCCTGCTCGCCGATGCGGACCTGTCGGTGCTGACCGATCCCGGTGAGATCGAGATGATGCGGCTTATTGCTCAGTATCCGCGCGTGCTCGAATCGGCGGCGGCGGCCCATGAACCTCACCGAATCGCGTTCTACCTCTATGAGACCGCAAGTTCGCTCCATAGTTTCTGGAATAAGGGCAAAGACTTGCCGCAATTACGGATTGTTAATCCAACCGACAGAAAGTCCACCCGGGCCCGCTTGGCCCTCGTTGAGGCCCTCGGCGGCGTGCTCGCTTCCGGCCTCGCGGTTCTGGGTGTTTCCGCGCCCGACGAGATGCGGTGACGCCGGCAGGCGTTTGATGAGGAAGAGGCCATGACGGGACACGCATCGCGCGCGACGGTCGATTTCGATGCCTTCGAGCGCGAGCTGCGTCAGAGCGCGGGTGAGAATCCGGCGGCCAAGGCGTCGGCTCCGGCCGCCCCCAAGGCCGATCCACTGGCCGAGCTCGCCCGCATCGTCGGGCAGGACGATCCGTTTCGGGCGCTCCTGGAGGCGCGGGAGAAGAGCGCCGCCGGTCCCGGCGCCGAGGCCCGGCCGGGCCGGGTCGAGCCGACCTTCCTCGACGCGCCCTCCCCGGCGCAGGACGATCCGACTGCCCAGGGACGACGCGCCATGACCTCCGCCACACCATCCTCGCCCGATTCCGCGGTACCGGCTGCTGGCCAGCCCGCTACCAACCCTGCCGACGCCTTCGATCAGTACCTCGCCTCGGTCGAGCACAGCCTCTACGCCGGCGCTCAGAACCCGGATCAGGCCGTGTTCGCCGAAGCCGAGGAAGGGTATCGCGCCGGTCCCGTCGAGCGTCCGCGCCAGCGCGGCCGGATGATTCAGGTCGGTGCCGGCCTCGCGGTGCTGGCGGTCTGTGTCGGCGGGGCCCTCGCCTGGCGCGGTTCCCACGGCGGCAGTTCCGGGCCGATCACGGTGCTCGCCGACAAGACGCCGCTCAAGGTGCAGCCGACGGCGACCGACGGCGTCGAGATCCCCGACCAGAACAAGCAGATCTACGATCGCAACGCCAAGGATGGGCAGATCAAGATCGTCAATCGCGAGGAGCAGCCCCTCGACGTGAATCAGGCAGCCCGGAGCGCCGCATCACGCAACGACGGCGCTCCCGGCCAGAACGCAGCGGGGCAGAACGGCGCGACCCCGGGTCAGGGCGGCCTGCTGACCGATTCCCTCGGCGAGCCGCGCCGGGTGCGCACCGTTGCGGTCAAGCCCGACACCCCGCCCCCGGCACCGCAGCAGGCTCCGGCCGCGCAGGCTGAGGCCGCGCCGGCTTCGCCGATCCCCACCATGACGCTGCCCGACACTGCGGGCGGCTCGACGCCCGCCGCGACGCCGCGCCGGACCACGCGCGCGGTGGCCAGCGCCACGCCGATGCCGATGGCCGATGCCACCACGCCCTCCGAGCCAGAGCCGGCACCGGTGGCGCCCCGCAAGGCGCCCCAGCGCGTGGCCTCGGTCGCTCCGGAGAGCACCGCCAGCACGTCCAGCACCGCGGCCATTCCGGCCGACCCGGCCCCCGCGGCGGCTCAGGCCAGCGTCGGCGGCTTCTCGGTCCAGCTCGGCGTGCGCGGCAGCGAGAGCGAGGCCCGCGCCGCACTCAAGCAGATGCAGGCCAAGTACAGCCAGCTCTCCGGCAAGCCCGAACTGATCCGTCAGGCGGAAGTCAACGGCAAGACGATCTACCGCGTCCGCGTCGGGCCGCTGGCCAAGAACGAGGCTTCCAGCCTCTGCACCGAGCTGCAGGGTGCGGGCGGTCAGTGCTTCGTGGCCAAGAACTAAGTGTTCAAGGACTGATGCGCCGCGGCCTCAGCGGCCGAGGCCGGTAGGGACGCGACCGAACCCCGTTTCGGTTGCCCCGCCCAGGATCAGCTGCTTCGCCGGAAGAGGCTCGGCCTCTCGCGTCTGGTTTCCAGTCCGTTCGGGGCTGCTGCTTCGGCAATCCGAAGGGAAAGGCGACGGGAGCGGTGCGCGAGGCGCCGACGCGGCTGGTCCCGATCGTCGCCGCTCACCGGCCATGCCTCGCGGACCGGCGCCCGTCTCTTCGACAAGGACGTCGGCGCAGGGGCCGGCATTCGTCGTTTCCAGCTCATAGAATGATCGCATCCCGCTGCTCTTGCCGCGAACCCATTGCCTTTCAGGACGCCGGCCCATGACCTCCGCTTCCGATGCCCGCGCCGTCATCCTCGGCTGCTCCGGCACCACCCTGACCCCGGAGGAGACCGCCTTCTTCCGCGACGTGCGGCCCTGGGGTTTCATCCTGTTCAAGCGCAATATCGGCACGCCGGACGCCGTGCGCGCCCTCACCGCTTCCCTTCGCGAGACCGTGGGCCGGGCGGATGCGCCGATCCTGATCGATCAGGAGGGCGGACGGGTGCAGCGCATGGGGCCGCCGCATTGGCCGAAATATCCGGCCGGTCGCCGGGTCGGCGCCCTCGGCACCGATCTCGCCCGCCTCGGGGCCCGTCTGATGGCGCAGGATCTCGCCGAGGTCGGAATCAATGTCGATTGCGCACCGATGCTCGACGTGCCGGTCGCCGGCTCCGACGACATCGTCGGCGACCGGGCTTTCGGGACGGATCCGGGAACCGTGATCGCCACCGGCCGCGCGGTCGCGGAAGGTCTGCTGGCAGGGGGCGTGCTGCCGGTGATCAAGCACATGCCCGGCCACGGGCGGGCGACCTGCGACAGCCATCTCGATCTGCCGGTCGTCGCCGCCGACCGGCAGAGCCTGTCGGCGAGCGATTTCCGCCCCTTCCGGGCGCTGGCCGATCTCCCGCTCGCCATGAGCGCGCATGTGGTCTTCACCGCGATCGACCCGGAGCGGCCCGCCACCCTCTCGCCGACGGTGATCCGGGAGATCATCCGTGGGGAAATCGGCTTCGACGGCCTGCTGATGACCGACGACCTGTCGATGCACGCCCTGCGGGGCGGGTTCCGCGATCGGGCCGAGGCAGCCTTCGCCGCCGGAATCGACGTGGTGCTCCACTGCAATGGCAGCATGGACGAGATGCGGGGCGTGGTCGAAGCGACGCCGCATCTCACCGGTATCCCGGCCCGTCGCGCCCAGACCGCACTCGCTCGCTTGGCTGAGACCGATCGTTTCGACGTTGCCGAAGCTCGCGCCCGTTTCGAGGCGGCGTTGCAGGTCGCCTGACCCATTCCTCGATGGTCGCGCGCCCCGCGTCGGGGTCGCACCATCCACCGTCAAGCTGTGCGTGATGCGCACTGGGGTATACGGGGAAAGCCGGCCGATCCGGCTCGACTCCATCGGCGGATGGCCTACCACCGCGTCATGACGCCCGTGAACCGCTGCCTCCGCAAGGTCCATCATCTCTCCGCGATGGCGGAGGATGCTCTCGTCGATCGTCTCGGCTTGGCCCTGGACGAGTTGGAGCGCGCCTATCGCAAGCCCAGCGAGCGCGTGGTGGCGCTCGAAGCCGTGCTGCACGGTGTCGAACGCGATCCGCGCCGTCATGTGCAGACCTTCGCCGATTTCGTCTGCACGCTGATCGAATCTCGGCAGAGCCGATGGGTGACCCCGGCCTAGACTGCGCCGTTCCCTTCCGAACTCCATCAATCCGTCGAGGCGTGATCACCGTGAAGGGTGGCACGCCTCGCTGGTCCCGCCGCCTGCGAGGCGGAGAGCCGCTGCCCGATGCTGGCCTGTGGGCAGCGCCGTGACCGCGGCCGCTCCGTCTCAGTAGACGCCGGCCACCTTGGAGCGTGAAGAGGTTTTCGCGGGTGCCTTGGCCGGGCCCTTGTCGGGCGTCGCGGCGGGCCCGGATTTCGCCGAGGTCGCGGAGACTGCGGCCAAGCGGGCGATGGCGAGTTTGGAGGAGGACGGCATCGCCGCCATCCGCGCCGACGGCTCCGGTGCGGCGGGGCGCCCGGCCGTCTTCACGGCAATGGCCGGGACGGTCGCGGTGCGCGCCGGCGCGACCGCCTGCATCGGAGCGGCCTTCGGCGAGGCGGCGGCCAGGCGCAACGGCGGCGGTGCCAAGCGCAGGGGCGCGTCGCGATGGACGGCGGGGGCCGCACTCCGGGCTTCGGCGACAGCCCGGTGCGGCTCGCGGGATGGATGGGACCGATCCGCCACGCGGGACGCGGTGGCGACCGAGGGAGCGGTCGCGACGGACGGCCGGAACGGCGCAGCGCGGGCGGCGGTCGGCTGCACCGCCGCCGGCACCGCGACGCTCGCCGTGCTCGCCAGCATGATCGGCGCGGCCCGGGTCGGACGCGGGGCCGGGGCCGCCTCGGGAGCGTCGTCGCGCTCCTCCGCCGGCTTGAAGGCGAGCGCGCGGGCGGGACGCTCGAACCGCTCGGGCGCGGCCTGCTCCGGCTCGGAGGGGCCGAGATCGGCCATCATCACCGGCGCGCGGCCGATCGAGGCCGGGCTGCCGTCGGTGCGCAGGGTGGCGAGCAGCTTGCGATCGTCGCTGCCGGCGATGGAAGCCTTGCCGGCATATTCGATGCGCACCCGCGCGGTGCCCCGTCGATGGAATTCGAGGGCGCGGGCGGCTTCCTCCGAGACATCCATGACGCGGCCGGCATGATAGGGCCCGCGGTCATTGACGCGCAGCATCATCGAGTAGCCGTTGTCGAGATTGGTCACCCGGACATAGCTCGGCAGCGGCAGGGTCGGGTGGGCGGCGGCGATGGAATGGCGGTCGAACACTTCGCCGTTGGCGGTCACGCGACCGTGGAAGGCGCTGCCATACCACGAGGCCAGACCCTCGCGGACATAGCCGCGGGCATCCTCGCGCGGCACATAGGTCTTGCCCGCCACGACGTAGGGTTTGCCCGAGAAGCGGCGCCCGCCGCCCTTCGGAATCACGTCGCCCTCGTTGTAGACGCGCTTGCTCGCCCGCACGCCGTATTTCGGGTCGATCTCGCTGCCGGAAGACGAAACCCCGCCGCCGAATTGCGGGGGCTTGTTGGCGCAATTGGCGGTGAGCAAAGCCACCGCGCAGGCCGCCAGCAGACGCGCGACCGGCAGGGAACGCTGCGCCGGATCAAATCCGACCGTCCTGACACCTGCCATGCTGCCCGCCCGCTTCCCGCCTACGCCACAGGGCTCCCTCCGGCCGCGGGAAGCGGGGTCGTCGGGATCACGCTCACTGGGGTCGGACACCACGCTCCGACCGTCCCCAGAGGATCGTCCAGACGCGGTAAAGGAAGGCTGAACGAAAGGGGCGGAACGATGCCGCGAAGGACCGAACGTCGCCCGTAAACGGATGCAAGTCTCTGTCCCGCATCGCGAAAGCCGATCCGTGCCCGATCCCCACACGTTCTGATCGAACCCTTCGCGTCGGGGCTGTGCACGCCCGGCCTAGGATGGTCCCAGGCCGGAGCCTTACCCGTCGGGCCTCATACCCCTCGCCGGACCGGGATCACCGTTCCCGATCGACGAAGCCGGGAGGTGGTCGAGAGGGGCGAGCGCTCACACGCTGCTCAGCCGGGTGACCAGAACGGCGAGCTCGCTCTGCCGGTGAATGTCGAGCTTGGCGTAGATCGCCTTCAGATGCGTGCGGACCGTGCTTTCCCCGATCGCAAGGGTCGCCGCGGCCGCCCGCGGCGTCGAGCCCCGGCCGATCAGGGCGGCGACCCGCGCCTCCGCCGCCGTCAGACCGAGGGGCTCCAAGAGCGGTTCGATCGCGCGGGCGGCGGGCGCCAGCAGATCGCGCACCAGAAGGATCACGCCGCCCTCGCGACTCCGCGTCAGCGCCCGATAGGCTTCGGACGCGTGGAGCGGCAGGCCCTCGACGAAGAGCGGGCGGCCGCCGCCCTTGCGCCGGAGCAGGATCGAGGCGTTGTGCGCCTGGGCCGGGCCGGGCAAATGCTCGGCCAGGAAACGGCCGAACCGTGCACGGTCGGCCGGCTCCGCCGCCTCGGGCTCGCGGCCGGGGCGTAGGACGAGATGGCCTGAAACAAGGCTTTCCGCTGCCGGGTTGACGCTTCGAACCTGACCCTGCCCGTCGAGGCAGACGATCCCGGCGCGCATCCGATCCAGGGCGGCGGCGAGATGACCCGCTTCGCGCTGCGCAGCCCCGAGGATCATTGTGAGCTTGAACGCCCGCGTGGCATGCGGGCCGAGCCACTGCAGCCGTTCGAGTTCGTGGCGCTCGAAGGGGCCGCGGGCGGCGTCGCGCGGGGCGCTGAAAGACAAACCGGTGCCGTCGATGGGGTCGGCGTCGAGGCAGGCGGCGAGATCGTCGAGACCGTGGCGGCCGAAGAGATCCTGGATGAAGGGGTCGCGGCTCTTCTCGTCGGTGGAGAAATACATCGCGTCACAGACGATCGTCCCGGGGGCGAGACCGAGCGCCGTCACGCGGGCGATGCGCGTGTCGAACTGCCACCAGCCGCCGATCCGGTAGTCGTGGTCGACCGCGTTGAGCCTCTCCGAGTGGAGCGTCACGGGCGTGCGCTGCGGATCGTGGGAGACGATCAACCCGCCCCGAGCCCCGACGGCGTCGGCGATCGCATCGAGCGTCTCGGGCCATCGCTCCGGATCGAGGGCGGCGGCGTAGCACGCATCGATCAGGGTGGACGGGTCGAAACGTGGCATCGCTCGGCAATTCTCAATGCAATCCGCATGGGATTGCACGGATCGTCCGTGATGTCAGTTCCGAGGATTAACCGAGCGGTGGATGGAAAGCGTTGATCAGTGTTCGGATGCGAGGGCGGCTGCGGCGATAACCGGGGAATACTCCCGATATCCCTCAGGCGCGGGTGCCGAGACCTCGCCTCGACGGCCCGTCCCAACGCAAGCTCGATGTCATTGTGACAAACGCCGTGCGATGAAAGCTCTGGGGATCTGGTGCGCGCCGCCTTCGTGGCGGAACGCCGAAGCCCCGGGTGAGAGGCCCGCCCGGTGGCGGGCCGGTTCCGCGCTCAGCCCTCGATCCGTGAGAAATCCGCCACTTCGCGGGTCGCCGCACGCAGGGCGTTGAGCAGGCGCAGGCGGTTCTCGCGCAACGCCGGATCGTCGGCATTGACCGTGACGGTCTCGAAGAAGGCGTCGACCGGCGCGCGCAGCCGCGACAGCGCCCGCATCGCCCCGGCAAAATCCTCGGCCGCCACCGCCGCGGACGCTTCCTGTCGGGCGGCGTCGAGGGCCTCCGCCAGTGCCCGCTCCTCCGCCTGCCCGGCCGCCGCGCGGGCGGCATCCGGGGCCGCGTCGTAGGCGCGCCCGTCCTTCTTCTCCTCGATGCGCAGGATATTGGCCGCGCGCTTGTAGCCGGCGAGCAGGTTCCGGCCGTCATCGGTTCCGAGGAACGCGCCCAAAGCCTCGACCCGGCGGACGACGAGCAGAAGATCGTCCTGGCCCGGGAGGGCGAACACGGCGTCGATCAGGTCGTGCCGGGCGCCCTGGTCGCGGAGATAGACCTTGAGGCGGTCGGCGAAGAAGGCGAGGAGATCGGCACTGCGCTCGGCGCCGCTCTCCGCGAAGCGAGGCGCCATGAGCGCGACCAGCGACAGCCGAAGCGACCGCTCGATCACCGCGCGGATCACCCCTAGGGCCGCCCGCCGGAGCGCGAACGGGTCTTTGCTGCCCGTCGGCTTCTCGTCGATCGACCAGAAGCCGACCAGCGTGTCGAGCTTGTCGGCCAGCGCCACCGCGATGGAGACCGGATCGGTCGGCACGCGGTCGGAGGGACCGACCGGCTTGTAATGTTCCTCGATCGCCGCGGCGACGCTCTCGGGCTCGCCCTGGAGCGCAGCGTATTTGCGGCCCATCAGACCCTGCAATTCCGGGAACTCGCCGACCATCTCGGTGACGAGGTCGGCCTTGGCGAGCCGGGCCGCACGCTCGGCGAGCGCCGGATCGGCGCCGACCCGCGGCGCGATGTCCCGGGCAAGGGCCGCGATTCGGCTAACGCGCTCGCCCTGCGTGCCGAGCTTTTCGTGGAAAACGATGCTGTCGAGCTTCGGGAGGCGCGCTTCCAGCTTCGTGGCCTTGTCGGTCTCCCAGAAGAACTTCGCGTCCGAGAGCCGGGCGCGGACCACGCGCTCGTTGCCCGCCGTGATCGCGGCGCCGCCATCGGTGGCGACGAGATTCGAGACCAGCAGGAAGGCTGGGGCCAACGCCTCCGTGCCGGATTTCCGGAGCACGAAGCATTTCTGGTTGGCGCGGATGGTCGCCCGGATGGCCTCGGCGGGGATCTCGAGGAAGCGCTCGTCGAACGAGCCCATCAGCACGACCGGCTTCTCGACGAGGCCGGCGACCTCCTCCAGCAAGCCCTCGTCCTCGACCAGATCGAGGCCGCGGGCGAAGGCGAGGTCGCGGGCGTCGTGCAGGATCATGTCCTTGCGCCGGTCTGCATCGAGGATGACCTGCGCGCGTTCCAGCGCCTGCGCGTAATCGTCGAAGCGGCGCACCTCGAACGGCTCCGGCGCCAGGAAGCGGTGGCCCCGGGTCGTGGTCCCGGCCGCGATCCCGTCGACCGAGAACGGCACGATCTCGGGATTCTCGGTCTCGGGGCCGAAGGTGGCGACGATCGATTGGAGCGGGCGCACCCAGCGCAAGGAGCCGGGCTGCGCCGAGGCCGCGCCCCAGCGCATCGATTTCGGCCAGGGAAAGCCCTTGATGATGCCCGGCAAAATCTCGGCCAGGACATCGAGCGTCTCGCGGCCGGGCCGCTCGATCACCGCGAGATAGAATTCGCCCTTCTTCGGGTCGGTGATGGTCTGCGCCTGGTCGAGGCTCGTCAGACCCGCGCCCTTCAGGAAGCCCTGCACGGCGGCCTCGGGGGCACCGACGCGGGGACCGCGCCGCTCCTCCCGCACCGCTTCGCCCCTGACCGGCAGCCCGGCGACGTGCAGCGCGAGGCGTCGCGGCGTCGCGAAGGCCTTGGCGCCCTCGTAGAGGAAGCCGCGCTCCACCAGCGCGTCGGTGACGAGCTTCTTCAGATCCTCGGCCGCACGCCGCTGCATGCGCGCGGGGATTTCTTCGGAGAGGAGTTCGAGGAGGAGGTCAGGCATGCGCGCGGGAATAGCGGCCCGCTCCGGCCGCGTCGAGATCGTTTACCCGATCCGCCCGCCCCCCTTGCGGGTCACCGCCACCACCGAGGGCCGGGGCGGCATATCGGGAGAGAAATCCGGCCAGCGGGTCGAGGGCTTCTCGTAGGAGCCGAGGCCGCCTTCCTCGTCGGGCTCGCCGGGATGCTGAACCGCGACGAAGAAGGTGCGATCGTCCGGGGCGAAGCACGGGCCGCACATCTCGGCGCCCACCGGAACCTGGAGGAAATGGCGCGAGGTGCCCCGGCGCGGGCCCTCGGTCTCCATCGCCCAGATGCCGTCGGCGCGTCCGGTGGCACGGCGGTTGTTGCCGTCGGTGGCGATCCAGAGGCGGCCGCTGCCGTCGAAGGCGCAATTGTCGGGCATGCCGAACCAGCCATCGGCGGTGGTCAGCGCCGAGAAACTCGCCTTCACCTCGGGTTTGGCCGGATCGCCGCAGCGGACCAGCACCTCCCAGCGGAACGTTTCCGCGCTGTGATCGCCGCCCTCGGGACTCAGCTCGATCACGTGGCCGAAGGCGTTGAGGGGACGGGGATTTGCCGCATCGATCTGCTCGGGCGTGCGCTTCGTGTTGTTGGTCAGCATCACGTAGACGCGGCCGGTCTTCGGGTTGGCCTCGATATCCTCCGGCCGGTCCATCGGGGTGCCCCCCAGGAGCTTCGCCGCGCGGCGGGTCTCGATCAGCACGTCGGCTTGGCTCGCAAATCCGTTGGCGGCGTCGAGCCCGCCCGCGCCGTGCGTCAGGGCGAGCCAACGGCCGGTGCCGTCGGCCTCGAAGCGGGCGACGCTGAGGGTGCCGGAATCGAGAAGATCGGCATTTTCCGCCCGCGTCGCCGCAACGCGCCCCGCGCTGACGAAGCGATAGACGTGCTGGAAGCGTTCGTCGTCGCCGAGATAGACGACGTAGCGCCCATCCCCCGCCGTCACGCCCGCCGCCCCCTCGTGCTTGAAACGCCCGAGCGCCGTGCGCTTCCTCGGCGTCGAGGCCGGATCGAACGGGTCGATCTCCACCACCCAGCCGAAGCGGTTCGGCTCGTTGGGCGTCTTGGACAGGTCGAACCGCTCGTGGAAGCGGCCCCAACCGTATTGCGGGGTCCCCAGACCCATCGTCTTGGCGTTGCCGGCTTCCGCGTGGCCCTCCGGCAAACGACCCTGGAAATAGTAGTGGATGTTCTCTTCCCCGGAGAGCCACGTGCCCCAGGGCGTCACGCCACCGGAGCAGTTGTTGATCATGCCCTCGACCCGCCGCCCCTCCGGATCGGCCGCCGTGGCGAGGCGGGGATGGCCGGCGGCGGGGCCGGTGATCGCCATCGGCGTGCGCGCGGTGATGCGGCGGGTGAAGGCCGAGCCGATCACCGGGGCCCAGCCTCCGTCCCGGTGCCGAATCTCCACCACCGAGCCGCCATGCGCCGCCATCTCGATCGCGACCTGCTCGGCGGAGAGCGCCGCGATCACCCCCTTGCGGTCGGTGGCGCCGAGGCCGGCGAACATCAACTCGGCATTGGTGTACTCGTGGTTGACCACGAGCAGACCGCGGTTCGCATCGCCGTCGAGGGGGATGAAGCCGACGAAGTCGTTGTTGTAGCCGAAGCGTTTCTCCTGCCCCTCCGGGCTCTGCGCGGTGGGGTCGAAAGCCGGGAGATCGGCATAGAGCGGGTCGCCCCAGCGCAGCAGAACCTGCGCCTCGTAGCCCTCGGCCACGTGGAGATGCTCGTCGATTCCCGCGGCGAGTTCGGGAAAATCGAAGGCGGACGGCTCGGCGGAGGCGGCCGGCACCGGGCCGAGGCCGGCCACGAGGGCTGCGGCCCCCGCGCCGCGCATCAGATCGCGTCGGGAGAAGCGGCGGACGATCACCGCGTCGAGGCTGGGGGCGGCGGGCAGGTCGGACATCGCGGGCTCATCGCGGGGCGTCGATCGAAGCCCCGCCGCCTATTCCCGTCGGATGTCGCTTCGATGACGCGGCGCGGGCCCGCGCCGAAGGGTCACGCCGGCGCGCCGCCACTCTCGGTCTTGAGCCAGGCCGCGCCGCAGGCCTTCGCCAGCTCGCGCACCCGGAGGATGTAGCTCTGGCGCTCGGTCACCGAGATGACGCCGCGGGCATCGAGCAGATTGAAGACGTGGCTCGCCTTGATGCACTGGTCGTAGGCCGGCTGAGCCATGCGGTGGCGGCCGGACGCCTCGGTCGGCGCGCCCGCATCGAGGTAGAGGCGGCAGGCCTTCTCCGCATCGGTGAACTGGCGGAACAGCATCGCGGTATCGGCCGCCTCGAAATTGTGGCGCGAATATTCCTGCTCCGCCTGCAGGAAAACGTCCCCGTAGGTGACCTTGTCCGCGCCCTCGCCCCCGTTGAAGTTCAGGTCGTAGACGTTCTCGACGCCCTGGACATACATGGCGAGGCGCTCGAGACCGTAGGTCAGCTCGCCCGCGACCGGCGCGCATTCGAAGCCCGCGACCTGCTGGAAATAGGTGAACTGGCTCACCTCCATCCCGTCGCACCAGCATTCCCAACCGAGGCCCCAGGCGCCCAGGGTCGGGCTCTCCCAATCGTCCTCGACGAAGCGGATGTCGTGAAGCTTGAGATCGACGCCGATGGCGTCGAGCGAGGCGAGGTAGAGCTCCTGAAGATTGGCCGGGTTCGGCTTCAGGATGACCTGGAACTGATAGTAATGCTGGAGCCGGTTCGGGTTCTCGCCGTAGCGCCCATCCTTCGGCCGGCGTGAGGGTTGGACATAGGCCGCCTTCCAGGGCTTCGGGCCGAGCGCGCGGAGCGTGGTCGCCGGATGGAACGTGCCGGCGCCGACCTCCATGTCGTAGGGCTGGAGGATCACGCAGCCCTGCGCCGCCCAGAAGCGCTGCAGCGTCAGGATCAGGCCCTGGAACGAGCGTGTGGGCGAGAGATCGGCGTCGCTCGGCATCTCAAGGTCCGATGGCGGGAAAGGGGTGCGGTTCGTTTAAGAGCGGGGGGCGGGGTGTCAAGCGAAGGGTCGCTTGGCGGGCTCGTCGCATCGAGCGCCGGCGTCCCTTCCGGCCGAGACTTGCTGCGCAGGGCGTCCTTACGCCGGAATGGCGGCCGCGCGTGTGGCCCGGCACATATTTTCTTCCCCGAAGCGTCGAGACCGGGAACGGCAAAGGTTGTCGTCAAGTTAATACCGCGAAACAACAGCCACGCTTTGCCCCCGAGCAAGCGCTCACAACGGCCCGGAAGATCATGCGCAAGGGATTGACTGTTTTCGCCGCCCTCGTCGCCACCTCGCTGGCGGCCACGCCGATCGTGATGGGCGCGTCCGCTCGCGCGACTTCGGACGGCACCGAGACCGTCGAGACGAAGGTGGCGGTGACGCCGGTGGAGATTGCCCCCGTCGCCGCCCCTGCCGTGGCCGAAACCTGCACCCGCAAGGTCCGCGTCGTCTATTCCGGATACGGCGCCGCCCCGGCCCAGTGCCGCTAAGGCCGATCAGGGCGACGGGGACAGCCGACCCCGCGCCCGCAGACTCAGCATGATGCGATCGAAGGTCTCCGGTCGGTCGAGGGCGCGGGCCAGTACGACCGCCCCCTGGATGCCGCCGACGATATCCTCGGCGCGTGCCGTCGCGGTGCCCTGTGGATGCCCGGCGCGGGAGAGCGCTCCGGCCAAAGCCTCCACCCAGAGGGCGAAATAGCGCCGCAAGTCCTCTGCGAAGCGATCACGGGCATCACTCAGGCTCAGTGCGCCGATGAGGCAGACGCGCCGACCGGACCGGAAATAGTCGGTCACAGTCTTGAACATGGCCTCAATCGCCGCTTCCGGGTCGCCCGCCTCCCGCAGGGGCTCGAAGACGTGGGTGGCGAACCAGGCCTCGATCTCGGCCAGCACGGCCTCGACCATCTCGGCCTTTCCCCCAGGGAAGAAGTGATAGAGGCTGCCCTTCCCCAGCCCCGTCGCCTGCGAGATCCGCGACAGGCTCGCGCCCTCGTATCCGTGCTCCCGAAAGGTCTCCGCGAGCGCGGGCAGGAGGTCGGCCCGCGCGGCGATGGCGCGGGCCAACTCAGAGCTCGAGATCGCTCAGGGACGGGTGATCGTCCGGCCGGCGGCCGAGGGGCCAGTGGTACTTTCGGTCGGCTTCGGCGATCGGCAGATCGTTGATCGAGGCGACGCGGCGGGCCATCAATCCGGCCTCGTCGAACTCCCAATTCTCATTGCCGTAGGAGCGGAACCATTGTCCGCTGTCGTCGCGCCACTCATAGGCGAAGCGCACGGCGATCCGGTTGCCCTGGTGCGCCCACACCTCCTTGATCAGGCGATAGTCGAGCTCACGCGCCCATTTGCGCGTGAGGAAGGCGGCGATCTCCTCGCGACCGCGGATGAATTCGGCCCGGTTCCGCCACACGCTGTCGGGGGTGTAGGCCCCGGCCACTTTCTGCGGATCGCGGCTGTTCCAGGCATCCTCGGCCATGCGCGCCTTCTGCGCGGCGGTCTCGGCGGTGAAGGGCGGAAGCGGCGGGCGCGACATGACGGTCTCCGTACCGTTCGGTCAAGGTTGGACCGATCGGTACAGACGATGCTGCGATCGTGCAAGCGAGCCGGGTGACGGCGCCGCGCTACAGGCCGAGCCGCGCCCAGGCGGCACGCTCCTCGATCGCCGCGAGGGTACCTTCGGAGAACGAGGCCGCGGTCTGACCCGGCGTCGAGCGACGCAACAGCCGAGCCAGAAGCGAGCCGCGGGTCTCCGGGACCAGATGCAGCTCGACCTTCTCGCCGTAGCGCTCCCGCAGCGTCCCGCGCAGATCGCCGACCGCATCGGCGAGGCCGAGGCTCACGGCCTGCCGCCCGGTCCAGACCGCGCCGGTGAACAGGTTTCGATCCGCATCCAGCTTCGGCCGGCGGCCGCGCACCAGCGTCGTGAACAGGTCCTGGACGTCGGCCTGCAAGTCCTTCAGGCGGGCGACATCGTCCGGATTCTCGGGGCGGAACGGATCGAGCATCGCTTTCGCCTCGCCCTGCGTGTGGACGCGGCGCTCGATGCCGATGCGCTCGATCAGGCGGTCGAAGCCGAAGCCCGCCGAGACGACGCCGATGGAGCCGACGATCGAAGCCGGATCGGCCACGATCTCGTCGGCGGCGCAGGCGATCATGTAGCCGCCCGACGCGGCGGCATCCTCGACGAAGGCGTAGACCTTGAGGTTCTTCTCCTCGGCAAGCGCCCGGATGCGCTTGTAGATGAGATGCGACTGCACCGGCGACCCGCCCGGCGAGTTGACGACGAGCGCCACCGCCGAGAGGCGCGGCATGGCGAAGGCCCGCTCGAGGCTCGGAGCTACGGTACCGATGGAGAGGCCCGGTCGGATCGGCGAGACGGCGCCGATCACCCCGCTCAGGCGTACCACCGCGACCCGCGGCGTTTCCTTGCGAAAGCGACGCGGCAGGAGGAAGCGCAACCGGTCGGGCAGGCGAAGCGGCATGGAAGGGCTCGACAGCGTCTCGGCGGCGGCGTGGAGCGCCGCGGCCTGGAAGGACCGTCTCGTTATCAGGATGCCGGTTTGCGATCCAATGGAGCACAGCCGCCTTGCTTATTGGCCCATTGCCGCCCGTCCGTGCAGCGCCTGCGCCTCCGGCGTGAAACGCCCCTGCGCATCCTGAAGCACCAGCGGAGGAAGCAGGCGGAATGGGCCTCGGCTGCCCTTCCGTCCCGAGATCAGGACGCGAATCGCCGGCCGGTCCGCCCGGGCGTGAACCGGCCGCACCGCGCATTCACCGAAACGTCCTTCGAGCACGGTCAGACAGGCCGGCAGGGCGTCGGCCCGGTGGATCAGCCCGATCCGGCCGGCCGGCCGGACGAGGTCGGCGCAGGATCGCATCCAGGCGTCGAGCCCGCCCGCTTCCGGGAAGGCGTGCGCGGCGGCGCGACCGGCATCGGGCGACGGGCGGTGACCCCTGCCCTCGAAGAAGGGTGGGTTCGTCAGCACGAGATCGGCGCTGCCGGGCAGGAGCCCCGCCGCATGGCGCGCACTGCCGGGAGCCAGCAAGTCCGCCGCGATGACGGAGACCCGCTCCTCAAGGTCGTTGGCGGCGATATTGTCCTGCGCGAGCGCCGCGAGGGTGGGGTCGCGCTCGACCAGCACCACGCGGCTCCCCGGCGAGAGATGGGCCACGGTGAGGCCGACAGCCCCGGTCGCGGCACCGAGATCGTAGACGACGGCGCCCGGTTCCGGCGTCATCAACCGGGCGAGCAGAATCGCGTCCGTGCCGGCACGGTGGGCCCCGTGGGGCGGCTGGCGCAGGCGCAGCGCGCCGCCGAAAAATAGGTCGGGATCAGCCGCGTCCGTCATCGCGCAGTTCGGAGGCGAGGCCGGCATCGGTCAGGATGCGGCGGGCCTGCGCCGCATGGTCGTCCGGCACCAGCAGGCGCCGCCCGAAGGCGCCGATCGAGCCCTGCAGCAGGCTCATATGCTCGTCGGCGACGAGCAGCGGGATTTGCGCGCCTTCCAGCAGGGAGCGGGCGAATCCGATCAGGACGATGTCATTGCTGCGGATGAGTTCCGTCACGGCGCCGCACCTGCCTCCCGGCCTTTCGGTTCGGTTCCTCCCTACAGCATTGCGCGCAAAAGGGCAGGCTGGCCCGGGCGCCGACCCATCGGCTGATCCGGCAGCGTGCGATCCGCGCGACCGGTGACCATCATGGCTCGGGGGGAGTCGCGGCGCGGGGCCGCGCGTCGCGGGCGCGTGTTGCGATGCGGGCGCCCCCGTGCGAGAGGGGGCGCCACGGGGAAGAGGGTCCGGCACCGCGCCGGCTTGGGTTCCGGAGGCTCCGCGCTTGGGCGTCGTCGTACCGTTGGAAGAAGGCCGCACCGAACCGGAGGCGAGCCTCGACGACCTCGTCCGCCTCGTCTCGGGCGGGATGGAACGGGTGAACGCCACGATCCTGTCCCGCACCGGATCCGACGTGGCGATGATTCCGGAAGTGGCCAACCATCTGATCGCCTCGGGCGGCAAGCGCCTGCGTCCGATCCTGACCCTCGCCTGCGCCGATCTCGCGGATTACGCGGGGGGCGACGGCGCGGTGAAGCTCGCCGCGGCGGTCGAGTTCATGCACACCGCGACCCTGCTGCACGACGATGTGGTCGACGAGAGCGACATGCGCCGCGGGCGCGTCGCTGCCCGCATCAAGTGGGGCAACGAGGCGAGCGTGCTGGTGGGCGACTTCCTGCTCGGGCAGGCCTTCCGCATGATGGTCGAAGTTGGCTCGCTGCGCGCCCTCGACATCCTGTCGGCCGCCGCCACCGTGATCGCCGAGGGCGAGGTGATGCAACTCACCGCCGCCAAGAACACCGAGACCTCCGAGGAGGAATATCTCGCCGTGATCCGCGGCAAGACCGCCGAGCTGTTCGCCGCGGCCTGCGAGGTCGGCCCGGTTCTGGCGGGGCGGCCCGAAGCCGAGCAGGCGGCCTGCCGTGCCTACGGCATGAATCTTGGTATCGCCTTCCAGCTGATCGACGACGTGCTCGATTACGGCGGCACCAGCGCCGCCCTGGGCAAGAATGTCGGCGACGATTTCCGCGAGGGCAAGATCACGCTGCCGATCGTGCTGGCCCTGCGCTGCGCCTCGGACGAGGAGCGGGTGTTCTGGCGCCGCACCCTGGAGCGGGAGGAGCTGGAAGAGGGCGACTTGGAACAGGCTCTCGCGATCCTGCGACACCATCGAGCCCTCGAGGACACCATGGATCGGGCCCGCCATTACGGCGACGCCGCCCGCGCGGCGCTGACCCCGTTCGCCGATGGCCCAGTCAAGGCGGCGCTTCTGCAGGCGGTCGATTTCTGCATCGCCCGGGCGCATTGACGGCGCGCCCCTCGCGACCGTGACCGGCCCGGTCGTCCTGGCATTGCTGCCGGTCGTTCTGCTGATCGCCCTGGGGATGGGACTGAGGCGATGCGGCTTTCTCGACGAGCGGTTCTGGCCCCAGGCCGAACGCCTCGCCTATTTCGTCCTCCTGCCGTGCCTGTTCTTCCACGGCCTCGCGACGGCGCAGCTCGACGCGCTGCCCGTCTTCGACCTTGCCCTGACGCTCATCGTCGCGACCGTCGCGGTCGCCGCCTGCGTGGTGGCCCTGCGGCCCCTGATGCGGATCGACGGGCCGGCCTTCACCTCGGTGTTCCAGGGAAGCGTGCGGTTCAACAACTATGTCGGCGTGACGCTCGCCGCGGGCCTGTTCGGGGCGAAGGGTATCGCGCTTGCCGCGATCTGCAACGCCGCGATCGTGCCCACGGTCAACATCCTCTGCGTCGTGATCTTCGCCCGCTACGGCTCGGCCCGTCTCGATGGGCGCGGCATCACCCGCCAGATCCTGACCAATCCGCTGGTTGTCTCGTCCTTCGCCGGCATCGCCTTCCGCTTCACCGGTCTCGGGCTGCCGTCGGGGTTGGAACCGGCCCTGCGGACGCTCGGGGCCGCCTCGCTGCCCCTTGGATTGCTCTGCATCGGCGCGGCGCTCGAATTCGGCGCCGCGCGTCTCTGGACGGGACCGATCGCGGTCGCGTCCCTGTTTAAGTTCGCGGCGATGCCTCTCGCCACGATGCTCAGCGCGCTTGCCCTGGGATTGAGCGGCCCGGCCCTGACCGTGGCCCTCGTCTTTCAGGTGCTGCCGACCGCGTCCTCCGCCTACATCATGGCGCGTCAGCTCGGCGGCGACGCGTCATTGATGGCCGGCATCATCGCGGTGCAGACCCTCCTGGCGCTCGCCGCGATCCCCCTCGTCCTCAGCGGGATCGCGCGCGTGGTCACCTTGTAGAGCTGGGCTGAACGTCAGCCCTTGGTGCCCTTCTTGAAGCTCTGGATGGCGTTCTGGCATCCCGGCGAGAGCTTGGCCATGTTCTTCTGGAAGCATGCCTGCGTCTCGGGACCGTCCTCGGGCGGCAGGCCGGCGCAGAAGGTGGTGAAGTCGCCCATGCATTGCTGCTGAAGGATCGCCTTCTCGTCGTCCGACATCGGCGCGGCGAGGGCCGCCGGAGCGAGGCCCACGAGCAGAGCGGCGGACAGGAGAAGACGTACCGACATGATGTGATTCCGAACCTTCGAGAAAAACCGTGGAGAAAGTCGCCGAACCGGCAAATCGTTGCACGGCGCGGATGATTACGGAGGCCGGAACGGGTGCGTGAAGCTTCGCGTTGAGAGGCCCGCCCACAGGAGAACGCCGTGCGTCCCGCCCTCCTCCTCATTGGACTGATCTTCTTGGTTCCGCTGCAGGCGGTGTCGGCGCAGCCCTCGATCGAGGAGGTGCCGGCAAGCGAGGAGACGGGCGCGCGTCCCGGCCCGCCCCCGCCCCTTCCCGATCTCGCCGATCCGAATGCACGCGCCGGCACGGCGCTGAACGAGCCCGACGAGAGCTCCGGAATTCCGAAGTCCCTGCGGGCGTCCGGCTCGAAGGCGGGAGGCCCCGCCAACGAACTCAATCCCGGTGGTCGCGCCGAGGCCCCGGCGCCGCCGAAGGGCGATCTCCAGCGGGTGGTCGCCGGGCGGGAACTGTTTCACGGCAATTATTGCGGGAAGGGCCAGCGCGGCGAAGGGCTCGCGCCGATCGACGCGCTCGATGCCGCCTGCATGCGCCACGATGCCTGCTACGGCACCGCCGGCTACAGTTCCTGCACTTGCGACGCGACCCTGCGTCGGGAGGCGACCGCAGTCTCGGACGATCCGTCGGTTTCGCTCGAGACCCGCCGCCGGGCGCTCAGCGTGACGCAGGCCACTGCCGCCATGGAATGTCGTCAGCCCTGAAGGGGCAAGGAGATCTACTCGGTCTCGTCCCGGCGCTGTCGCAGTTCAGGGGCGGGCTGCTCCGGCTCGGTCGCCGGGGCGACCTGACTTTCGGCGCGGCTCGTATCGACGAACAGCCGGGCCTCGCCCTCGCGCACGCCGAGGCTCCGGAGCGCGTAGGTCATCATGCCGAGGGCCAGTTCCCGCTCGGCCATGAGCACGAGGCCGACGCCGTCTTCCTCCAGGCGGCGACGCTCGGCATCGCTGTGGGTGCGCACCACGCTGTCGATCCCGGGATTGATCCCGCGGGCCTTTGCCAGCAGGCGCCGGCCCTGGTGTGAATCCGGCGTGGCGACGACGAGGAGATGGGCGCTGGCAATGTCGGCGGCGTCCAGGATACCCGGCGCGGCGGCATCGCCGAACACCGCAGGCACGCCCTCGGCCCGCAATTCCTCGACCCGGCGACGATCGCGCTCCACCACGACATAGGGCAGATTCCAGTCGGCGAGGGCCTTGGCGATGGCGCTGCCGACCCGGCCGTAGCCGACGAGGACGGCGTGGCCCCGCATGCCCGGCTCGTGCCCGCCCACCGGAGGCGGGACCGCGCCCCGCCGCTCCAGGCGCCGACGCCAATCGGGCCGTTCGCCGAGCCAAGCGTCGATCCGCTCGGCGAGGGCGAAGAAGAGCGGGTTGAGGGTGATCGAGAGCAGCGCACCGCCGAGGATCAGGTCGCGTCCGGGCTCCGGCAGGAGTTTGAGCGAGATGCCGAGCCCCGCCAGAATGAAGGAGAACTCGCCGATCTGCGCCAGGCTCGCCGCAATGGTCAGCGCGGTGCCGACCGGATGGCCGAAGGCCAGCACGATGGCGATGGCCGCGAGCGATTTGCCGATGACGATGACGCCGAGAACGCCCAGGACCGAGAGCGGCTCGCGGATCAGGATGCCGGGGTCGAACAGCATGCCGACCGAGACGAAGAACAGCACCGCGAAGGCGTCCTGCAATGGCAGGGAATCGGCCGCGGCCTGATGGCTGAGGTCGGATTCGGCGAGCACCATGCCGGCGAAGAAGGCGCCGAGGGCGAAGGAGACGCCGAACAGCTCCGAGGAGGCGAAGGCGATGCCGACCGCGCTCGCCAGCACCGCCAGCGTGAACAGCTCCCGCGAACCGGTGCGGGCGGCGAGCCCCAACAGGTACGGCACGAAGCGGCGCCCGCCGATCAGCATCACGGCCATGAACACGCCGACTTTGGCGAGCGTCAGCCCCAGGGTCGTCAAGAGCCCGTAGGCCGACGCGCCGCCCTGGGCGACCGCATGCCCGGCCGCGTGATCCCCGCCCTGGGGCAGCTCGCCGCCGAGGGACGGCGCGAGCGCGGGCAGCAGAACCAGCGCCAGGACCATGGCGAGATCCTCGACGATCAGCCAGCCGACGGCGATGCGCCCCTTGTCGCTGTCGAGGAGACCCCTCCCCTCGAGCGCGCGCAGCAACACGACGGTGCTCGCCACCGACAGGGCCAGCCCGAACACGATGCCGGCGCCCAGGCCCCAGCCGAAGGCGGCGGCGAGGCCGGCCCCCATGGCGGTGGCGGCGGCGATCTGCACGACCGCACCCGGCAGGGCGATGGTGCGCACCGCCATCAGGTCCTTGACCGAGAAGTGCAGGCCGACGCCGAACATCAGCAGGATGACGCCGAGTTCGGCGAGCTGGGCCGCGAGGGCCGCATCGCCGACGAAGCCGGGGGTGAACGGGCCGATGGCGATCCCCGCCACGAGGTAGCCCACCAGCGGCGGCAGTCTCAACCGTTGCGCCGCCATGCCGCCGATGAAGGCGCAGACCAATCCCAGCGCGATGATCGAGATGAGTCCGGTGGCGTGCTGCAACGCGAGTTCGTCCCTCGGAGCGTCGGTCGCCCCGATGGTTCCTTAGAGCAATTCTTCCGCCCTTGTCCGCACTCGCGTCGGACCCGGGAAAACAGCGTGTGCCGCACGTCACCCGTTAAGTCGTTCTTCCGATTCGCGCTTTACCGACCCGCACCCGCCGCCACGCCGCGCCGCCGATCGACTCGCTTCATCGCTGGCGCCCCCCGCCCGGCGGCAGGCCGGAAGGGGCCGCGGGGACAACCCTTCGGAGGCCCGACAAGGCGCAAGACACGTCGCGGCGAGTCAAGCGAATGTCGCTGCCATGGCAGCGGACGGACGGCGCAGCCGCGATAGTGATGAAGCCTGATACGGCATCTGGCTTCGGAGGCCCCATGCTCGACGTGACGCCGACTCCTCTGCAGCGCCTCCTGCGCGACCGCCGCCGCGGCTATAGTCTTCCGGCGCCCTTCTATCTCAGCCCCGAGGTGTTCGAGGCGGATATGGAGGTCATCTTCGGTCGTCACTGGATCTATGTCGGCGTCGAGCCCGACGTGCCGGAGGCCGGCGACGTCATGGTCGTCGATATCGGCAAGACCTCCATCGCCATCGTGCGCGACGACGACAACGAGATCCGCGCCTTCCACAATGTCTGCCGCCACCGCGGCGCCCGCCTCGTCCACGACGAGAAGTCGACCGTCGGCAATCTCGTCTGCCGCTACCATTCCTGGACCTACGACCTCACCGGCAACCTGATCCATGCCGAGCATATGGGGCCGGATTTCAAGAAGGGCTGCCACGGCCTCAAGCCGGTCCATGTCCGGTCCCTGGCGGGCCTGCTGTTCATCTGCCTCGCCGCCGAGCCGCCCGCCGATTTCGACGAGATGGCTGCCCGTCTCGGCCCGTATATCGAGCCGCACAACGTGCGCGGGACCAAGGTCGCCTTCCAGAAGGACATCATCGAGCCCGGCAACTGGAAGCTCACGATGGAGAACAACCGCGAGTGCTACCACTGCGGTGCGAACCATCCTGAGCTGACCGTGCCGCTCTTCGCCTACGGCTTCGGCTTCGCGCCGGAGGAGATGGACGAGCACGACCGGGCCAATGCCGAGCGCTACGGCTGCCTGCTCAAGACCCGCCACGGCGAGTGGGAGGCGGAGGGCCTGCCCTCGCGGGAGATCGAAGAGCTCGACACGATGGTGACGGGCTTCCGCACCGAGCGGCTGCCGCTCGACGGCGAGGGCGAGTCCCACACCATCGACACCAAGGCGGCCTGCAAGAAGCTCCTGGGCAACTTCACCAACGCCAAGCTCGGCGGCCTCTCGGTCTGGACCCAGCCGAATTCCTGGCACCATTTCCTGGGTGACCACATCGTCACCTTCTCGGTGCTGCCGCTCGATGCCGAGCGCTCGCTGCTGCGCACCAAGTGGCTCGTCCACAAGGATGCCGTCGAGGGCGTCGATTACGATCTCGCCAACCTCATCAGCGTCTGGGAAGCGACGAACGATCAGGACAGCGAACTCGTCGGCATCTGCCAGCAGGGTGCGCGCTCGCCCGCCTACGAGCCCGGCCCCTACTCGCCGAACACCGAGATGCTCGTGGAGAAGTTCTGCAACTGGTATGTCGGTCGCATGACCGCGCATCTGGGCCGCTGAGTCATGGTGCCGGCCCCCGCCGAACCGGCCGCTCAACGCCTCAAGGCTTCCGCGTTCTGGGATGCGGAGGCCGACGACGCCCTGGTCTGCCTCGCGGTGCGCGACGAGACGCACGACGTGAAGACCTTCGTCCTGGCGCCCAGGACGCCCCGTCTCTTCGCCTACGCGCCGGGTCAGTTCCTGACCTTCTCCTTCGAGATCGGCGGCGAGACGATCCACCGCTGCTACACCATCTCCTCGTCGCCTACTCGCCCGCACACCGTCTCGTTCACGGTCAAGCGCGTGGCCGGCGGCCCGGTCTCGAACTGGCTGCACGACACCCTGAAGGTGGGCGACACCGTCCGAGCGCTCGGGCCGATGGGCGACTTCACCTGCTTCCAGAACCCGGCGCGCAAGTATCTCCTCCTGTCGGGCGGCAGCGGCGTGACGCCGATGATGTCGATGGCGCGCACCTTCCACGACCTCGGCGAGGCTCGCGACGTGGCCTTCGTCCACTCGGCCCGGTCCCCCGCCGACATCGTGTTCCGCGGCGAACTCGAGACGATGGCCCGCCTCGATCCGGCCTTCCGATTTCACGCCGTCTGTGAGGCGGATTCGGCCGGCGAGATCTGGAACGGTCCGAAGGGCCGGCTCTCCCTCGACATCTTGCAGGCGGCCGTGCCCGATTTCCGGGAGCGGGAAGTCTTCGTCTGCGGGCCCAAGCCCTACATGGACGCCGTCAAGGCGATGCTGAAGGATGCCGGCTTCGACATGGCCCGGCACCATGAGGAAAGCTTCGATTTCGGCGCTTTGCCCGAGGCCGAGAAGGAAGCCGCCGAGCAGGCCGAGCAGGTTCTCGACGCCGCCCCCGCATCGACCGTGCGCGTCTTCCGGGTGGAGTTCGCCAAGACCCGCCGCGTCCTCGAATGCCCCGAGAACGAGACGGTGCTCGACGCCGCTCGCAAGGCGGGCATCCGCCTGCCCTCGTCCTGCGCGAAGGGCCTGTGCGGCACCTGCAAGTCGAAGGTCACCGCCGGCACCGTCTCGATGACCCATGCGGGCGGCATCCGCCAGCGTGAGATCGATGCCGGGATGGCGCTGCTCTGCTGCTCCAAGCCGACGAGCGACCTCGTGGTCGAGCGCTGAGCGCGGCCCAGGGTGCCGTCCGACGAAAGCGCCGCCGGTTCGTCGAGAGACCGCGCGGCACAACGAGAAACGAGCGGCGTCGCCTGACCCGAAACGGCCGGGCGCGCCCTCAGCGTCCCGAACAGCTCATCGCTCACGCCTTGGGGAGTCGTCCCGTGATCGCCAATGCCGACGCGCTTCTGAAGCCCCTCACCATCAAGGGGCTCACCATCCGCAACCGGGTGATGTCGACGAGCCATGCCCCCGGCTACGGCAAGGACGGCAAACCGCAGGAGCGCTATCAGCTCTATCACGCCGAGAAGGCCAAGGGCGGCATCGGGCTCACCATGTTCGGCGGCTCGTCCTCCGTTGCCGTCGACAGCCCGGCCGCGCCCTGGAACCAGATCTCGGTCGCCGACGATTCGGTGATTCCGTTCTTCCGCCAGTTCTCGGATCGGGTGCACGCCCATGGCGGCAAGCTGATGATCCAGCTCACCCATATGGGCCGGCGCACCAAGTGGGACACGGAGCACTGGCTCCCCACGGTCTCGCCCTCGCCCCGCCGCGAGCCCGCCTCCCGGACCATCCCGAAGGAGATGGAGGAGGAGGACATCGCCCGCGTCGTGAAGAGCTTCGCCCAGGCCGCACGCCGCTGCCGCGAGGGCGGCCTCGACGGCTGTGAAGTCTCCGCCGCTCACGGCCATCTCATCGACCAGTTCTGGTCGCCGAGCGTCAACCAGCGCACCGATAAGTACGGCGGCAGCCTGGAGAACCGGATGCGCTTCGGCATCGAGGTGCTGGAGGCGATGCGCGCGGAAGCGGGCGACGACTACGTCATCGGCATCCGCATGTCCGGCGACGAGATGATCGCCGACGGCCTCTCCCAGGAAGATTGCGTGACGATCGCCAGCGAGTACGCCAAGCGCGGTCTCGTCGACTTCCTCAACATCCTCGGCGGTCAGGCGCGGGACCACATCGCCCACGCGATCTCGCTCCCGAACATGTCGTTCCCGGTGGCCCCCTTCCTGTTCCTGCCGAGCGCCATCAAGCGCGAGGTCGACGTGCCGGTCTTCCATGCCCAGCGCGTCACCGATCTGGCGACCGCCGCCCGCGCCGTCGCGGAGGGCCATGTCGACATGGTGGCGATGACCCGCGCCCACATCGCCGACCCGCATCTGGTCAAGAAGCTGTCCGAGGGACGCGCCGACGACATCCGCCAATGCGTCGGCGCGGGCTATTGCATCGACCGCATCTATGTCGGCGGCGACGCCCTCTGCATCCAGAACGCCGCCACCGGCCGCGAGGCGACGATGCCCCACGAGATCCGCCGGGCGGATGTGCGCCGCCGGGTCGTGGTGATCGGCGCCGGCCCCGGCGGCCTGGAGGCCGCCCGCGTCTGCGCCGAGCGCGGCCACGCGGTGGTTCTGTTCGAGAAGAGCGCCCAGGCCGGGGGCCAGATCGGGCTCGCGGCCAAGGCCGGCTGGCGCGAAGCGATGTCGGGGATCACCCGCTGGCTGGTGGCCCAGGTGACGAAGCTCGGTGTCGATCTGCGCCTCAACACCGAGGCCACGGAAGAGGCCGTTCTGGCGGAGAAGCCCGACGTGGTGATCGTCGCGACCGGCGGCACGCCGTTCCGCGGCCATGCCAAGGGTGCCGAGCAGCATGCCGTCACCACCGCCGAAGTCCTGGCCGGCGCGGTCGAGCCCACGGGGTCGGTGCTGCTCTACGACGAGATGGGCCAGCACAATGCGGCCTCCGTCGCCGAACTGCTCGCCAAGCGCGGCTGCCTCGTCGAGATCGCCACGCATGACCGCATGATCGCCGAAGAGGTCGGCACCACCAACCAGCCGATCCATCTGCGGGAACTCTACAAGCTCGGCGTGGTGATGACGCCGAACATGGAGTTGATCGAGGTCTACCCCGAGGGCAACCGACTGGTGGCGGCCCTGCGCAACACCATGACCGATGCCGAGGAAGAGCGCGTCATCGACCGCCTCGTGGTCGAGCACGGCACCCTGCCGGTCGAGGGGCTCTACCACAGCTTGAAGGCGGCCTCCGTCAACCGTGGCCAGACGGATCAGGAAGCGATGATCCGCGGTGAGCCGCAGCCCTACGACCTGTCGAAGGGGTATGCCCTCTACCGCATCGGCGATGCGGTGGCTGGGCGCAACATTCACGCGGCGATCTACGACGCCCTGCGGCTCTGCAAGGATCTTTGAAACAGACCGATCTCCGCCCTCGCGGGCGGAGTCAGGGGCGGGGGCGGGACGGAGGTACGGCCCCGATCCTTCCGGAACGACCCTCACCGGCCACTCCGGCCGCTCGCGGCAGGAGTGGCCTCCGATCAGGCGATCGGCGCGCAGGGCTGTGCGCTTCCTCCATGCCGTCCCCGCCCGCGATCGCGCCCGGCACCGTCGCCCATCCTTGAGACTCACCGTCATGACCAGCTTCGTGCCCCTGACCACGGTGTTTCCCGGCCTCGTCTGGCTGATGGCGGCGCTCGCTCTGCTTCAGGGTCTGCGCCGTGCGGCCCTCTGGCGGGTCGGCGCTGCGGCGCCCGTGGCGTGGCTCGACGGGCTCGCCAAGCTACCCAAGCGCTACTTGGTGGATGTCCACCATGTCGTGGCCCGGGATGCCTACGCCTCGCGCATGCACGCAGTGGTCGCAGGCGGCCTGCTCGCGGCCTCGATCCTGACTGCCCTGGCGATCCTGCCGCCGCTCGCCGGCTTCCGACCCTACTGGTTCGTCGTCGCCCTGGCCTTCGGGGTCACCGCCATCGGTTCCCTGCTGGTCGGTGCCCGCCGCTACCCGGCGAAGCAGAAGCGCCTCTCCGCCGGGCGCTTCCAGATCCTGCCGTTCCTCCTTGTCGCCTACGCCGTCGGCGGCACGATCACCGCATTGTTGCTCGCCTTGCGGATCGAAGGGCTGTTCGCCCCCCTCGCCCTGGCGCTGGCCGCCGCCGGCGGGCTGGGGCTCGCCTTCGAGGTGCGGCACGGGCCGATGCGGCACGCGGCGGCCGGCGCGCTCCATCTCGTCGCCCATCCCCGGCCCGGCCGGTTCGAGGGCCGGCCCGACACCGCCCTGCAGCCCCTCGATCTCGATGCCCCCCGGCTCGGGTCCGAGATGCCGGCCGATTTCACCTGGAACCGGCTGCTCTCCTACGATGCCTGCGTCAGCTGCGGGCGTTGCGAGACCGCCTGCCCGGCCTTCGCCGCCGGCCAGCCGCTCAACCCGAAGAAGCTGGTCCAGGATCTCGTCGCCGGCCTCTCACCCGCCGAACCCGCCTATGCCGGTGCGCCCTATCCGGGGGGGCGGGCGGCGCAAGGCGAGCGGGGCGCCCTGGCCCGCCTGATCGGGCCCGACGCGCGCATCCACCCGGACACGCTCTGGTCCTGCACCACCTGCCGCGCCTGCGTCGAGGAATGCCCGATGATGATCGAGCATGTCGACGCGGTGGTCTCGTTGCGCCGTCACCAGACCTTGGAGCGCGGGGCGCTTCCTGAGAAAGCGGTCGGCCCGGTGACCGAGCTGCGTCAATCCGGCGATCCCGGCGGGCGTCCGCTCTCCGCCCGCACCGATTTCGCCGCCGGGGTCGAGCTGCCGGTGATGTCCGAGCGGGGTGGCGCCGAGATCCTGCTCTGGCTCGGCGAGGGCGCCTACGATCTCCGCTACGGCCGCTCGCTCCGCGCCCTGATCCGCCTCTTGCGCGAGGCGCAGGTCGATTTCGCGGTGCTGGGCGCGGAGGAGCGCGACACCGGCGATCTCGCCCGTCGGCTCGGCGACGAGGCGACCTTTCAAGACTTGGCGCGGGAGAACATCGCGACGCTGGCCCAATATCGCTTCGCCCGGATCGTCACCGCCGATCCCCACGCGCTGCACGCCCTGCGCAACGAGTATCCGGCCCTCGGCGGTCGCTTCACGGTGATCCACCACACCGCCTTCCTGCTGGAGTTGATCCGCGCCGGGAAGCTCAATCCCGGTCGTCTGTCCGACCTTTCCGTGACCTATCACGACCCCTGCTACCTTGCTCGCTATAACGGGGAGACCGAGGCGCCCCGCGCCGTGCTTGACGCGATCGGCGTGACGCGCAGCGAGATGACCCGTTCCGGCAAGCGGGCGATGTGCTGCGGCGGCGGCGGCGGGGCTCCCGTCAGCGACATTCCAGGCGAGCGGCGCATCCCCGATCTGCGGATGGCCCAGGCCGCCGAGACCGGTGCCGGCATCGTCGCCGTTGCTTGCCCGTCCTGCACGGCGATGCTGGAGGGCGTCACCGGTCGCCAGGCCGAGATCCGCGACATCGCCGAATTGCTGCTTCAGGCGGTGGAGGCCGGCCGATGACCCGCCTGCGCCGCGATCCGCGGGCCGAGCGGACAGCCATCCAGGTCGCGGGCGCCGCCCGCCCCCGCTACGACCGCACCGCGCGCCGCAGCAGCAGCGGCAGCGGACGTCCGCGCCGCGATCCGCGGGCCGAGCGCGCCGGCCAGCGCGTCGTTGGCGAGGCGCGCCCGCGCTTCGATCTCAGCCAAGTGATCCGCGTCGAAGGGCCGGTGATCGCCGACACGCAGCCGCGGGCAACGACAACGCCGGCGCCCCCCAAGATCCTCATCCTCGAGGATCCGGCCTTCCTCGTCGCGGTGGTGCCGGACGCTCCCGGCGGGCGGCTCTCGGCCCATGATCGGCAGGTGCTCGGTGCCGCCCGGGCCCTGGCCGGCCGCGAGGGCGCGGTGGCGCTCCTCACCCTCGGCGCCTGCGAAGGCCCCGGCCCGGCCGGTGCCGACCGGTGGATCCGGCTCGACGACGGCACGGAAGCGTACGATCCCGCCGGCCGGGCCGCCCGGATCGCGGCGGCGCTCGGTGGCGTGAAGCCCCGCCACATCCTCTTTCCCGAATCCCTCGACGGGGGCGACCTCGCCCGCCGCGTCGCGGTCCGCATGGGCGAGCCGCTCTTCACCAATGCCGAAGTGGTTGCCGCGAACGGTCTCGTTCGCCCGGCCAAGGGACGCCGGGTCGAGCAGCGCATCGCGCCGGGCCTGCTCGCGACCGTCGCGCCGGATGCGGTGGCCGATTATGCCGGCCCTCCGCGGGAGGCGCGTCCCGTGGCGGTCGAGACTGAAGCCGCGAGTCCGGCCAAACTGCAAATCCTGGCGGCCGCGCGCGTTCCGGCGGATCCGGCCACGGTGCCCCTGGCGCTCGCCGAGTTCGTGGCCTCGGCGGGCAACGGCATCACCGATCTCGATACCTTCCGGATGCTCGTTGCGGCTCTGCGCGCCACGCCGGGGGCGAGCCGCGTCCTGTGCGACGCCGGATTGATGCCGCGCCATACCCAGGTCGGCGCCTCGGGTACAGTGCTCGCCGCGACCTGCTACTTTGCCCTCGGCATTTCCGGGGCACCGCAGCACCTTCAGGGCGTCGCCGGCTGTGAGCACGTCGTGGCGGTCAACACCGACCTGCATGCCGCGATGTTCGAGCGTGCCGGCCTCGCCATCGTACAGGATGCGCAGATCGTGATGCCGGCGCTCCTGCGATTGCTGGCACAGGAAACGGGAGACACGCCTTGAAGATCGCGGTTCTGCTCTCCGCCGGGCGCCACCCGGTGTCCGGAGCGGCGGTCCTACCGCGGATGGAGGCGCAGGCCATCCGCATCGCCGCAGGTTTGGGCGAGGCCATCGGCCTGCATGCCGGGCCCGATGCCGCGGCGGTGCGCGAGGCCCTCGGTCTCGGCCTCGCCCGCATCGAGCACGTGGCAATCCCGGAGGGGGGCGACCCGGTGACCGCCCTCATCGCACGGCTCGCTGCGCTGGCGCCCGATCTCGTCCTGGCCGGGCGGCGCGGTCAGGGTGGTGCGGAGAGCGGGATCGTCCCCTACGCGCTGGCCGATGCGCTCGACCTGCTGCTCATCCCCGACGTCATCGCGGTGACGTCGGGTGACGAGGCGGGGACATTGACCCTCGATCAGAGCCTCGGCCGCGGTGCCCTGCGCCGGGTGAGCCTGCGCGGACCGGTCCTCGCGACGGTGCATCCGGATGCGCCGCCCCCCCTCGCCTATGCCTATGGCCGCGCTCGCCGGGGCAGTATCGACGGCCTCGGCTCCGCCCCGACCCTCACCGCGACCCCGGATATGGCCGTCGAGGAGCGGCCGTATCGGCGTCGTCCCAAGCTCGTGAAGGGCGCACCCACCGGGGGCTCCGCGGCGGAGCGGCTGAAAGCGGCGACCGGCGAGTCGGGCTCGGCCGCCAAGGGCCGTCTCCTCGTGGAGCCCGATCCCGAGGAGGCCGCGCGCGAGATCCTGGCCTACCTGCGCCAGATCGGCGTGCTGGCCGCTTCCAGCGGAGCGTCGAGCGACGCTTCGACACCAACCCTGTGAGACGAACGCAATGCCCCTGACTTCCGACGACCTCCTGACCCGCCTGCGCGAGCACGGCATCGCCTATACGCTGTTCGAGCATCCGCCAGTTCTGACCGTCGAGGCGATGATGGCGGTCTGCGGCGACATTGCCGGGGCGCACACCAAGAACCTGTTCCTGCGCGACGGAAAGAAGACTTACTTCCTCGTCACCCTCCACCACGACGCGGCCGTCGATCTCAAGGCGTTCCGATCCGTGCTCGGCGCTCGCGGTGGACTGTCCTTCGCGAGCGCGGACGCTCTGCGCGAGCAGCTCGGCGTGGAGAGCGGGGCCGTCTCGCCCCTGGCCGCGCTGAACGCGGAACCCGGCACCGTGAGGGTCTTCATTCAGGACAGCCTGCTGTCGGCGGCCCGCGTCAACATTCACCCGCTGGTCAGCACCCGCACCCTCAACCTCGCGCCGGGCGACCTTGTGGCGGCGCTCCGCGCCGAAGGTCACGAGGCCACGGCCTTCGCCCTGCCGGAGGCCGGCGCCGAGCCCGCAGCCGTGGCCTGAAGCGATCAGGCCGCCTGCAGAAGGGGGCGAAAGGGCATCTCGTACAGCGGCGCGGACGAGCGAGCGATCTCCGGCAGGACGATCTCCTCCGTCACGGTCAGGCGACCGAGATCGACGCGGGTCAGGCCGATATCGTCGAGAGCCGCGTCGCTCAAGTCGGCGAGTGCGACTTCCATCTCCTTGGTGCGGAGGTAGGAGAGAACACTTTCCGTAATCTTGATGAACATTGTATTAACCTCGAACCCGTGGCCGCTCGACTTGAACTCAGCGGCTCGACACAGTCCGAATATGACCTTTGTTGCGGTGCGGGAGGAGCGTCGGTTCTGAAGATCAGCTGCGCTCGGCGCGCATGCATTGGGCAGAATGTGATCAATCGGAGCAGGGTGGCGCGTTTTGATGCATATCAAGCACGGTGGGGCTTTCGCTCCCTCCCCGCTCGATCCAATCGTCCTGCCGTGACCAGGGTTGCCCGATACGGGCTTTTTCGAAGACCGCCTCCTCTTCGAACGGCCGACACCCTCCCGGCACCTTCCCAATACGAAAAGCCCCCTCTCCCGGGTGGAAGAGGGGGCTGTAGATTTGGACAGCGCTTGGATCGGAACCAAGCGGCTTGTGCCGTCAGCAAGCGGCGACGTTGACGGCGAGCCCTCCCAGGGAGGTCTCCTTGTACTTGTCCTGCATGTCGTGGCCGGTTTGGCGCATCGTCTCGATGACCTCGTCGAGGGTCACGTAGTGAATGCCGTCGCCGCGCAGGGCCAGGGAGGCGGCGGCGACCGCCTTGTTGGCCCCAAAGGCGTTGCGCTCGATGCACGGGATCTGGACCAGCCCGCCGATCGGATCGCAGGTCATGCCGAGATGGTGCTCCATCGCGATCTCGGCGGCGTTCTCGACCTGCAGGGCACTGCCGCCCAGCACCGCCGCGAGGCCTGCGGCGGCCATGGCGGCGGCCGAGCCGACCTCGCCCTGGCAGCCGACTTCGGCACCGGAAATCGAGGCGCGGCGCTTGATCAGGCCGCCGATGGCTGCCGCCGTGAGCAGGAAGTCGCGCCCGTGGGCATCGCACCAGCCGGGGCAGAACTCGACGATGTAGCGGAGGACCGCCGGCACGATACCCGCCGCGCCGTTGGTCGGCGCGGTGACGACCCGGCCGCCGGAGGCGTTCTCCTCGTTGACCGCGAGGGCGAACAAGCTGATCCAGTCCATGACCTCATGGGCCGGACGGCTGTTCGAGAGCCGCCCTTCCTGGAGCTGGGCGTAGAGACGCTTGGCGCGGCGACGCACCTTGAGACCGCCGGGTAGCTCGCCATCCATTCGAAGCCCGCGCTCGATACAGGCGAGCATCGCATCGCGGATCGCGTCGAGCCCGGCCTCGATCTCGGCTTCGGAGCGGAGCGCCCGCTCGTTCTCCATCTGCACGTGGGCGATGCTCAGACCGGTCTCGGCACAGACGGCCAGGAGTTCGGCGGCGCTGGCGAAGGGATGGGGCACGGCGACGCCGTCATGTGCGCCGCCTTCGGCCTCGCCCTCGTCCACCACGAAACCGCCACCGATCGAGTAGCAGACCGTCTCGGCCAGCACGTCTCCGCCGGCGTCATGGGCGCGAAAGCGCATGCCGTTGGTGTGGCGCGGTAGGATCTCGGTGAAATTGAAGACGAGGTCGCGGGCCGGCTCGAAGGTGACGCTTCCGGCATCCCCCGGAAGATCGAGGGCGCCGCGTTCGGTCAGCGCACGCGTGTAATCGGGCACGCGGTCGGGATCGACGGTCGCCGGATCCTGACCCAGCAGGCCGAGGAAGATCGCCACGTCGGTGCCGTGTCCGCGGCCGGTCCAGGCGAGGGACCCGAAGATCTCCGCGCTGATCCGGGCGATCCCGGCCTGTCCAGCGAGCCGCTCGCGGAAGCGGCGGGCCGCGATCATCGGGCCGACCGTGTGCGAGCTCGACGGTCCGATGCCGATCTTGAACAGGTCGAAGACGCTGATCATCCCTCGCCGATCCCGAAAGCCGCCTCCTTGAGGAAGCCATGAACGTAGGTGGCGAAGGAGCGCCAGCATTCCACCCGGTAGCGTGCCCCCGGGCCGGCGCGGCGAATCAGCACGATCTCAGCCTTGCCGAGCAGGGTGCGGGTGGCGCGTCCTGCCGGGAAAGCGGTCTCGCCGAGATCCAGCGGGCAGCCGGCATTGAGGAGTTCGGCGGCACGGAGGCCCTCGACATCGATCCCGACATTGCGGTGCGACACGTCGACGAGGGAATGCGCCCGAGTGCCGAGATCGCTCGCCACCGAATTCGCGACCAGATCGGCCTCGCTCTCGGGGGCGCCGATCAGCCACTCGTCCGGACCGAGGCGGGCGATCCAACGGCGATCATCGCCCGATACCGTATTGATCGGCCGGTCCAGGGGCAGTCCGGCGACCTCGCCCTCGGCGGAGCGTACCCGCAGGACGAACCGTGCCTCGGCGTCGGCGGGGCGGATCGTGACGCCGGCGGAGCGGGCCTCGGCCCGGCCGAGTGGCAGGGCGCGGGCAGTGCGGTAACGGACCTCAAGCATTGACGCGCTCTCCTGTCGTGTCGAAGAAGACCGGCTCGCTCACGGTCGCGCGGGTGAAGCCGTCGGGCGTGGTGATGTGGAGTGTCCGCCCCATCAGAGAGCGCCCGTCCGCCACCAGCGCGAGCGCGATGGAGCGGTTGCAATTCGGGCTCCAGTAGCTCGACGTGACGTGGCCGAGCATGCGCATCGGGATCGGTTGGTTCGGATCGGCGACGATCTGAGCGCCCTCATCGAGGACGGTCTTCGGATCCTCGGTGATGAGACCAATCAGCTGCTTGCGGCCCGTGGTGGCGATGACGTCGGGGCGCGCCAGCGAGCGCTTGCCGACGAAATCGGTCTTCGTCTTGGCGATCATGCCGGCCAAGCCGACATCGTCCGGCGTCACCGTGCCGTCGGTCTCCTGACCGACGATGATGTAGCCCTTCTCGGCCCGCAGCACGTGCATCGTCTCGGTGCCGTAGGGGGTGATGCCGTGCGGCTGCCCCGCCGCGAAGATCGCCTCCCACACCGCCAGGGCGTGGTCGGTCGGTACGTTGATCTCGAAGCCGAGCTCGCCCGTGAACGAGACCCGGAACAGTCGGGTCGGCACGCCGCAGATGGTGCCGGTGCGCATGGCCATATGCGGGAAGGCTTGCGGCGAGAGATCGATGCCCTCGACCAGCGGCTCGATCACCTGCCGGGCCTTCGGGCCCTGGAGCGCGATCACCGCCCATTGCTCGGTGGTCGAGGTCAGGAACACCTGGAGATCGGGCCACTCGGTCTGGAGGTAATCCTCCATATGGGCGAGGACGCGCGCCGCCCCGCCCGTCGTCGTGGTGACGTGGAAGCAGGTGTCCGAGACGCGGGCGACGACGCCGTCATCGAGGATGTAGCCGTCCTCTTTCAGCATCAGCCCGTAGCGGCACCGGCCGTTGGCGAGCTTGGCCCAGGGATTCACGTACATCCGGTTCATGAACTCGGCGGCGTCGGGGCCGACGACCTCGATCTTGCCCAGCGTCGAGGCATCGAAGATGCCGACATGCTCGCGCACCGCCTTGCACTCGCGGGCCACCGCGGCGTGGAGATTCTCGCCCGGCTTCGGGAAGTACCAGGCGCGCCGCCACAGGGCGACGTTCTCGAAGGTGGCGCCGTGGCTCTGTGCCCAGCCGTGGATCGGCGTGGTGCGGATCGGATCGAACAGGGCGTGGCGCGCGGGACCCACCAGGGCGCCGAAGGTCACCGGCGTGTAGGGCGGGCGGAACGTCGTGGTGCCGACGGCGGGCAGAGGCTTGTCGAGCTGCCCGGCGACGATGCCGAGGGCGTTCATGTTCGACGTCTTGCCCTGGTCGGTCGCCATGCCGGTGGTGGTGTAGCGCTTGACGTGCTCGATCGACTGGAAGCCCTCGCGCACCGCGAGCTTGATGTCCTTGGCGGTCACGTCGTTCTGGAAGTCGATGAAGGCGCGCACCTTCTTCGGATCGTCATCGGTCGGCATCACCCGCACCGGCTGGAAGCCGGTGAGTGTCGGCGTGGCGGAGAAGGTCCTGCGCTCGTCCGAGCCCGCCGCCGCCGCGCCCGCGGCGAACCCCTCGGCGAGGCAGTCCGTCAGATCGTAGGTGCCCTTGGAGGCGCCGGCCGAACGCTCGGACTGCGCCGAGATGTTCGGAACGAAGGCGTCGAGCCGGTCGTCGTAGCGGAGCTTGCCGCGGGATTGCGAGAACAGGTGGACGGCGGGCGTCCAGCCGCCGGACATGCCGACCGCGTCGCAGGGAAGAACGCGACGGCCGCCGCACCGGCCGTCGCTCCCCACCGGCGCCACGATGAGACCCGTGACGCGCTTGCGGCCCTTGGAGCCGACCACGGTGTGGCCGGTCAGTACTTCGCAGCCCGCTTGGCGCAGGCGAGCCACCTCCGGCCCGCAATCGGCCTCGAGGCGCAGATCGACGATCGTCACGGCGAGGCCGGCCTGCTTGGCCTCGAGGGCGGCCGTGTAGGCGGAGGCGCCGCTCGTGGCGAAGACGAGCGTGCGGCCCGGCGCGACGCCGTAGCGGTTGAGGAAGACCCGCACGCTCTCGGCGAGGAGGATGCCCGGCCGATCGTTGTCGGCGAAGACCAGGGGGCGCTCATGGGCGCCGCCGGCGAGCACGACCTCGCCCGCCCGCACCTGCCACAGGCGCTCCCGCGGTGCCTGACCCGACGCGGTCGGCAGATGGTCGGTGACGCGCTCGGCCAGGGCCACGTGATTGTGGTTGTAGTAGCCGAATGCGGTGGTCCGGGAGAGCAGGATGACGTTCTCGCGGCCGTCGAGATCGGCCAAGGTCTCTTCGAGCCAGCTCGCCGCCGGGCGGCCATCGATCTCGGCATTCGGATCGTGCAGCAGCGAGCCGCCCGGCTCGGGCCCCTCATCGGCCAGGATGACGCGCTTGCCGGTCTTGGCGGCGGCCAGGGCCGCCGCGAGGCCGGCAGGGCCGGCGCCGACGATCAGCACGTCGCAATGGGCGTGGCGGTTGGCGTAGCGATCCGGATCGGCTTGCGTCGGCGCCTTGCCGAGACCGGCCGCGGCGCGGATGAACGGCTCGTAGACCTTGTCCCAGAACTTCCGGGGCCACATGAAGGTCTTGTAGTAGAAGCCGGCGACGAAAACCGGCGACAGCAGGTCGTTGACCGCGCCGATATCGTATTCCAGCGACGGCCAATGGTTCTGCGAATGGGTGCGCAGCCCGGAGCGGGCCTCGACCACGGAGGCGCGGTTGTTCGGATCGACCCGGCCGGGGCCGCGGTCGACCGAAAGCAGCGCGCTCGGCTCGTCGGGGCCGTGGCTGAGGATGCCGCGGGGGCGGTGATACTTGAACGAGCGTCCGACGTGATGGATGCCGTTGGCGATCAGCGCCGAGGCGACGGTGTCGCCCTGGTAGCCGTGGATCGGCTTCCCGTTGAACTCGAAGACGATGGGGCGCGAGCGGTCGATACGGCCGCCACGGGACAATCTGAACGGCTGTGCCATCTCACGCCCTCGCCTCGCTCTGGAGTTCGGAAGTCGGTTGTGCGCCCATCGGATAGATCTCGATGAAGCTGTCGCTGACCGTGTCGCGCAGGGCGTTGAACCAGCGCCCGCAGCCATGGACGTGGCACCAGCGCTCGGCGTGAACCCCGCGCGGGTTCTTCCGCACGAACAGGTATTCGGCCCAGGCCTCGTCGCTCTGGGCGCTCGGCGCCTCGGGCCGGGCGATATGGGCTTGGCCGCCGCAACGGAACTCGGTCTCGGGGCGGTTGCCGCAATGGGGGCAGGCGATCAGCAGCATGGGTCGGGCTCCAGGCAGATCGGATCAGTGCGCGACGGCTGCCGCCGCCGCCTCGTCGATGAGGCGGCCGGTGCGGAAGCGGTCGAGGGTGAAGGGCGCGTTGATCGCGTGCGGCTCGCCCGTCGCGAGGGTGTGGGCGAAGACGTGGCCGGATCCCGGCGTCGCTTTGAAGCCGCCGGTGCCCCAACCGCAATTGACGAAGAGGTTCTGGACCGGGGTCTTGCCGATGATCGGCGACCGGTCGGGCGTCACGTCGACGATGCCGCCCCAGGAGCGCAGCATCCGCATCCGGGTGAATTGCGGGAACAGTTCGCAGATCGCGTCCAGCGTATGGGTGGTGATGTGGAGGCCGCCCTGCTGGCTGTACGAGGTGTACTGATCCGTACCCGCGCCGATGACGAGTTCGCCCTTGTCGGATTGCGAGATGTAGGCGTGGACCGCGTTCGACATCACCACGCAGGGGAAGACGGGCTTGACCGGCTCCGAGACCAGTGCCTGGAGCGGGTAGCTCTCCAGCGGCATCGACACGCCGGCCATGGACATGACCGTGGAGGTGTGTCCCGCGGCGACCACGCCGATCCGGCCCGCGCCGATGAAGCCGCGGCTCGTCTCGACGCCCACGGCCTTGCCCGAAGCGTCGCGCCGGATGCCGGTGACCTCGCAATTCTGGATGATGTCGACGCCGCGGGCATCGGCGCCGCGGGCGTAGCCCCAGGCCACCGCGTCGTGGCGGGCGGTGCCGGCCCGGCGCTGGAGCGCGCCGCCGAGGACGGGGTAGCGCAGACCACCGCCGATATCGAGCGGCGGGCAGAATTCCTTGCACTCTTCCTTCGACAGCCACTCGTTGTCGATGCCGTTGAGGCGATTGGCGTAGACGTGGCGCTTGAAGCTCTGAACATCGTGGATGTTGTGCGCGAGCATCAGGACGCCGCGCTGCGAGAACATCACGTTGTAGTTCAGCTCCTGGGACAGGCCTTCCCAGAGCTTCAGAGCATGCTCGTAGAGGCCCGCGCTCTCGTCGTAGAGATAGTTCGAACGGATGATCGTGGTGTTGCGGCCGGTATTGCCGCCACCGATCCAGCCCTTTTCCAGCACGGCGACATTGGTGATGCCGTGAACGGTGGCGAGATAATAGGCGGTCGCGAGGCCATGGCCGCCGCCACCGACGATGACCACGTCGTAGCGGGGCTTCGGCTCGGGCGCGCGCCATTGGCGCCCCCAGCCGGTATGGCCCCGCATGGATTCGGAAAGCAGCGACGTGAGGGAGAAGCGGCGCATCGGTCGACCTCGCGGTGTTGACGGATCATGGTCCGCGTCACGCAAGGGGGCTTGATCGACGGCGACCGCGAGTTTGGATTTTACGACTTTGCGCGAAAACCCGGCGTTCCGGACCAAAACCGACCGCACTTGCAGCATGGGCAGGGGCTGCACCGGGACATCAAGTCGACACGGCCTATAGCGGCCTGAAAGGACTCGGCATCTCTAACGAGAATTATTCTATTGCGTTTCGACCGCGATCGGAGATTAACATTCGTCATGGGCGCCGCCTTGGGCGGACGCACCGCGCGGTTCCCGGCACCGGTTGCGATCGGAGCAGCTCCCGATTCGGTGTTGGAATTGGTGTGGTGCGCATCTTGCCCTTCACGCCGCGATGCAGGCCGGCAGACGGTGGTCGGAATGGACAGGAACATCACGTTCACGGAAGCGTGCCCGGTGAGCGATACGGTGCCCAGCGAGACGACCGCCAATCGGGCGATCACCGTCGGATTCATGCTGGTCGAGCGCTTCTCGATGATCGCCTTTTCTTCGGCAATCGAGCCGCTGCGGCTCGCCAATCGTGCGGCCGGGCGTGACCTCTACCGTTTCTCCCTCTGGTCCGAGGACGGGACCCGCTGCACCGCCTCGAACGGGATCGAGGTCCGGGTTTCGGGTCGATTCGGCGATGTGCAGGATTTCGACATCCTTGTCGTGTGCGGCGGCCTCGACATCCAGAGGGCGGACCATCGTGCCCTCCATGCGGCCCTGCGCCGGGCCAATGCCCGCGGCAGCGCCATCGGAGCGGTCTGCACCGGCACCTACGTTCTGGCCAAGGCGGGCCTCCTCGACGGTTATCGGGCGACGATCCACTGGGAAAATCTCCCGGGTCTCGTCTCGGAGCACGAGGGCATGGAGATCGGCTCGGATCTGTTCGAAATCGACCGCAATCGATTCACCTGCGCGGGCGGCACCGCGGCCGCCGACATGATGCTCTCGCTGATCATGCGCGAGCACGGATCGAGCGTCGCCTCCTACGTCGCCGACCAGCTGATCCATCACCGCATCCGCGAATCCGGCGAGCGCCAGCGGATGGATCTGCGCATGCGCCTCGGCGTGGCGCATCCGAAGCTCCTGAAGGTCGTCGGCCTGATGGAATCCTCGCTCGCCGAGCCGCTCGGCAGCCAGGAACTCGCCGATGCCGTGCATCTCTCGACCCGTCAGCTGGAGCGGCTGTTCCTGAAATATCTCGGCCGCTCACCGGCCAAGCACTACCTGCGCATTCGCTTGGAGCATGCCCGCGACCTGATCCGTCAGACGGCGATGCCGCTGCTCTCGGTGGCGATGGAATGCGGTTTCACCTCGGCCTCGCATTTCTCCAAGGCCTATCTCGATTGCTTCGGCCAGCCGCCAAGCGCGGAGCGGAAGGGTAAGCCATCCCCAACGTTCGGGCGGAGCTGAGCATCGCGCACATCCGTCCATTCCCTGCGACGATGGACCGAATGGAGAGCTGGCCGCGCACCAATGCCCGTGGATAAGGCAGCGGCGTTGTACGGGGACACATTGGTACGCCGCGCCTCATCCTCTTGGTTGAGGATATGCTTGATTTGCGCAACAACAGCTCACGGCGCTCCACGACCTGCCGTTTGTTTGCAGCGCAGCTCTGTTGTCTTGCCTGCGCAAGAAATGGTCGCGCTCGTGTAAGACGGTGTGTCGAGGATCCGTCACCCTGTGTTGCAGGTCGCGGTCCTCAGCGGGTGCCGCGGTCCCGTAGGTGTTTCCTCCCAAGAACTCGGGCCGCCCCCAAGGCGGCCCTTTTTATTCGTCACATCGATCCGAGCAATGAGTGTCGCGAAGGTTCGGCCCGGTGCCCTACGGGCCGAACTCTCAGCCCACGGCCCTGACATTCGATAGGAATGTCAGGACTTCGCTGCGCAGCGCGTTCGATTTGTCCTGCAGCACGACCGCGGCGGAACTCACCACCTTGGCCGTCTCGCCGGTCTCGCTTGCAGCTTGCGAGACCGCGGCGATGCTGGCCGAGACCTCATGAGTGCCGGCAGACGCTTCCTGGATGTTGCGGACGACTTCGTGCATCGCCAAGCCCTGCTGTGCGGATGCTTCGCGGATTGTCTGCGCGATCGCACTCATCCGCTCGATCGTATCGAAGATGCTTTCTATCACCGCGACCGCATCCCCGGTGCCGTTTTGCACCGCGGCGATCTGAAGGGCGATCTCCTCGGTGGCGCGGGTGGTCTGATCGGCAAGCTGCTTGACCTCCGTCGCGACCACGGCGAACCCACGACCCGCCGGCCCGGCCCGGGCGGCCTCGATCGTCGCGTTCAGCGCCAGCAGATTGGTCTGGGCGGCGATGGAATGGATGAGCCTGATCACCGCGTCGATGCGATGGGCCGCGCCGGCCAGGGTATCGACTTTGGTCCGTGCCTCCGCGGCCTGGGCGACGGCGCTCGCGGCGATCTGCGTGGAGAGATCGATCTGACGGTCGATCTCCCCCACGGAGGCGAGAAGTTCCTCCGCGGCGGAGGCCACGGCGCCGACATTGGCGGAGGTCTGCTCCGATGCGGCGGCCACGGAGGCACTGCGCAGGCTCGTCGCCTCGGCTCCGCCCTTGAGCGTCGACGAGGCCGCGTCGAGATCGCCCACGAGATTCAGCACGGTGTCGGTCAGCGTGGAAACCTTGCTGTCGAACAGCTGCGAATGGCTGCGGATCGTCTCGGCGCGCGACATCTGATGGCGCTGCCGGACCTCCTGTTCCTCGGCCAGCCTCTCGGCCTGGCGTGCCTTGTCGCGGAAGATCTCGAGGGCCTGGGCGATCGCGCCGATCTCGTCCTTGCGTTCCTTGTCCGCGATGACGGTCTCGTAGCGGCGCTCGATCAGGTTCTCGATGGTGCGTACCGAGCGTGTGAGGGGCCGGTCGATCAGCAGCTTCGTTGCCGCGTAGATCGTGATCAGGACGACGACGAGAAGGAGGACGCCGCCGGCCGCGACCTCGGCAAGTTGCCGGTAGACCGGCTGCGCGATCACCTGAGCCGGTATGTCCATCACCACCGCCCAGGTCGTGTTCATGCCGGGCGCCGAGAAGGGGTAGATCAGCCGCAAGCCATCCTCCGGACCGACCGTCAGGACACGCCATTGGCCGTCGGACAGCGCCGCCCGCACATCCCCGACTTCCGCCCCTTCGTAGGGCTTCATCTCCAGACCCTCGGCCGGCGGTGCCAGCCATTTGCCCGCCTGGGACAGGAGCATGACGCGCCCGCTCCCGAAGGGGCGCAGCGCGCCGAGCATCCCGGGCAGCATGTCGAGCTTGATGTCGACGCCGCCCACGCCGACGACGCGGCCGTCGAGCATCACCGGTGCCGTGATCGAGGTGACCAAGTCGCCGCGGGTGGTCAGGTAAGGTTCGGTCACGAGGCTTTTGCCGTTGGCGACCGGCGCCTGGTACCATTGCTCGGTACCGTCGAACGCGAAGGTCGAGAATTCGGGCGTTCCGGCCGCGTTCTTCGTCCAGTAGGGCGTGAAAAGCCCCTTGTCGTTGACCGCCTCCGTGCCGGGCAGCGCCCTGTTCAGAAGGCGGTCGACCGTCTCGCACATCCAGGCGCCGTAGAGGTTCGGGTAGCGCAAGGCGGTGGCCCGGGTCATGGATACGATCTCGGCCCGTTGCGCCGTGCCCGTCTCGATCATGCCCGAAATGCCGGCCGTCATGGCGGTACCCGCGGACACGGCTTCCGTCAGCTGGATACCGACTTGTCCGGAGGCGCTGGATGCTTCCTTGATAGCCAGTTCGATGACATCGGCCCGGACCCGCTCGGCATTCCGCCAAGCCGTGACGCCGAGGAAGCCCATCAAGGCGACGGTCACGGCCGTCCCGGTGACGGCCATCAGTTTCCTAGATAGCCCGTACTTAATGCTCATGACGATCCGGGTCCAACGATAGACGCCGGAAAATCAGTCATAAGCGTTATATTTCAGTAAAAACCGGTGATAATCGACTCTGTTTTACTTTGGAACATTCAAACAAAGCGGATTTGCTTGCCCCAGGCAATGGCAGAAATTTTATATGTCTGAATCGGCAACGCTTCAGGGCGCGACGCCGGACGATGTCCGAAGCCGCGCCCCGAAATGGAATAGGAGGGTTTCAGAAGTAGTAGCCGATATTCATGATGAACCGGGACTTCCAGCGGTTGTCGCCGCCTTGGGCAAGACCGTTCACGAACTGTCCGGCGCCGACATAGGGGTCGTTCCGACCGATCACGGCTTCGGTATAGACGATCAGGTTGGGATCGGCGGTGAGCGTCCAAGCGCCGCCCAGAATGAAGCGCTCGCTGGTCTGGAAGCTGGCCTTATCCTTGAAGTAGGCGCTGTAGCCCGCATAGGGCACGACCGTGAAGGGGCCGATCGGATCGGCAACCTTGTAGGTCACTTCGGCCGAGACGAAATTGCCGTGGGTGGCCATGTTGTTCGAGAAGTCGAAGCCACCGATGCTGATCAGATCGTTGCGGAGCGGATTCTTCGAATCGATGTCCTGGCGAACATAGATCCCCTTGAAGCCCCAAGGGCCGTAGGTGCCGAGCACGTGCACGCCTTCGAGCTGCTTGGTGCCGGTCTGGCGGGTGTCGAAGTTGTAGAGGTCGGAATGCCAGATCGAGGCGCCGACGGCGAACGAGGCGAGGTCGTTCTTGAGGAAAAAGTACTCGGCCCGGCCGATGAACATGTTCTGTTCGGCATTGTTGCTGCCGAACGGCACGTAGGAATCGGCCCGGACGATGTTGGTCGAGTAGCGGGCGCTGTCGAGGCTCAGGCCGATCGCGTTCGGGTTGGCACCCGGATAGTAGCCGATCTGATAGTTCAGGTCCGGCTCGACGTGTGAATACTTCACGCCGAAATTGTAGACCTCTTCGAGGCCCATGGCGAAGCCGAGGGTCTCGATGAAGCTGGTGCCGAAATACGGCGTCAGTCCGAACGGTGCTTGGTTGAGGCCGACGGTGATGCTGTCTTCCTTGGTCAGCTTGTAGCCGACATAGGCCCACATCGGGAAGCTGACCTCGCCCGGATAGCCGCGATAGCCGTTGCGCGGCCCGTAGATCGAGCTACCCCCGTAGAAGCGGTACTGCGCGGCACCGAAGATCGTGTCCGAATCGTAGGCCGCCTTGAGCGACAGCGTGTCGAAATCGAAATGCTCGGAGGCCTTACGCTGGCCGCCCAGGCCGACATCGTTGAAGCGCCAATCGTAGCGCGCACGGATGGCGCCGCCGAAGGTGAAGGTGCCGATATCGGTCTTCCCCTTCGGCGGGCCGAGATCGAAGTTGCTGGCGGGCTTGGCGCTCTCCGGCTCGTAGGTCGGATCGGGGACTGCGATGGGCTGAACCCGGTTCACCCGGCTCGGTTCGGCGTCGAGCTCGACCGTACCCCGTCCCTGTGCCAGCGCCGACGATGCGCACAGCAGGACCCATGCGGCGCACCCGAAGCGGGTGGCCACCAAGCTTTTCGTCGTCATGTCGCCCCCAGCGTCTACTTCACTATTGAATGATTCGACCCAAAAACGGTACCATTTGTTGGGATTGTTCCCAATCTTTATTTAATCCAGCCATCAACCGTGGCGCGATTATTGGCGATCCATTTGGCGGCGGTCTCGGCCGGCTTGGCGCCTCTCTCCTCGTTCGCGGCCATGACGGCTTCCTCATCCTTCACGGAGAGCTTGAACTTCTGGAGGATCGCGTAGACCTCGGGCATATCGTCCTTCAGGTCTTTGCGGGCGAGCGTGTTGACGCTCTCGTCCTCGCCGAATGCTTTCTTCGGGTCGGCGAGGTATTTCAGCTCGTAGCGCGCAAACATCCAATGCGGCGTCCAGGCGGTGACGACGATGTCCTTCTTCTGCCGCACCGCATCCTTGAGGGCGCTGGTCATCGTTGCGTCGCTGCCGTCCACGAGCTTGACCGGCAGGCCGTAGGCCTTGATCGCGGCTTCCGAGCTTTTCATGATGCCGGCGCCGGGATCGATGCCGATCACCTGTCCGCCGACATCCCCTGCCTTGGTCTTCAGATCCTCGATCGAGTTGAGCGGCGAGGAGGCGGGCACCGCCCAGCCGATCTTCGCACCGGTGACATTGGGGCCGATCAGCTCGAGGCGGTTCTTCAGCTTCTCGTAATAGGCGCCCTGGGTGACCGGGAGCCAGGCCGCGACGCTGGCATCGGCGTCACCTGTCGCCACCGCCTGCCACATGGCCGCGGCCGCGAGCGGGATCGTCTTCACCTCGTAGCCCTTCTCCTCAAGAGCGAGCTTGAGGATGTTGGTGGCGACCACGGCGTCCGCCCATTCCACATAGGCGATCCGGACCTGCTTGCTCGCGGCCTCCGCCGGCGTCTGGGTCAGGGCAAGGCAGAGAAGGGCACCTAGCGTATGTGCGCGCATGGTCGGCTCGTCGTCAGGAGGAAACAAACAAAAGGATGAGGGTTGTGTGAGGCTTGCAGCGGGTCTCGGGCGGCGTACCGCCGGAGACCGTGCAGAAGGCTCAGGCGGAGCCGTGAGGCCGGGCGCGGGCGGCCAGCGCCTGGGTCGCCCGGTCGAGGATGACCGCCACGATCACGATGCCGATCCCGGCCTCGAACCCGGCGCCGGCCTCAAGGCGCTGGATCGATTGCCAGACCGCGCGTCCGAGACCGCCCGCTCCGATCATCGCCGCAATGACCACCATGGAGAGGGCGAGCATCATGGTCTGGTTCACGCCGGCCATGATCGTCGGCAGCGCCAGGGGCAGCTGCACCTTGAACAGTTTTTGGGTGGCCGAGCTGCCGAAGGCATCGGATGCCTCGACGAGCTCGGACGGCACGTTGCGGATGCCCAAGGCGGTGAGCCGGATCACCGGCGGCACCGAGAACACGATGGTGGCGAAGCAGGCCGACACCGCACCGAGCCCGAAGAACGGCAGGGCGGGGATCAGGTAAACGAAGCTCGGCAGCGTCTGCATCATGTCGAGGACCGGAGAGAAGGTCCGCCATGCCCGCCGGCTCAGGGCGAACCAGATGCCCACGGGGATACCGATCACCAGGGCCGCCAGCGTCGCCAGGATGACGAGCACCAGCGTCTCGACGGTGGCCTGCCACAGGCGCAGGTTCCAGAGGAACAGCAGGCCGGCCAATGTCAGCAGGCCCACCTTGCGGCCGCCGATCTTCGCGGTGGCGAGTGCGGCGACGGCGATGGCCAGCCACGGCGGCACCGCGACGAGGGCCGTGGTCAGCGCCTCGATCCAGTCCGAGACCGTACGGCTGACGGCGCGGGTCAGCCAACTGCCATGTTCGGTGAGCCAGTTGAGGGCGTCGTCGCTGAGCGTGTCGAGGGGGAATTTTGGGATGTTCCAGTCCATCGCTCCGCTCCTGCCGGTTTGGTCTGTGTCGGTGAGTGGTCGTGATGCGCGTTCGGGCGCGCGGCGAGGGCACGGACGATGTCGCGGCTCGTGATCGGGCCGATCAACCGCCCGTCCTCCGCCACCACCGCCACAGCGCCGCCTTCGGCGACCTGACCGAGCACCGCATCGAGGCGGGTGCCCGCCGAAACGACGCCGGGATCGAGATCGAGGAGGCCCGACACCGTGTCGCCGACACGGGCATTGACCAGGCGTTCCGCCCGCACGCGCCCGACGAAGCGCCCGTCCTGGTCGGCGACGAGCCAACCATCGCTGCCGCCCGCCGCCGTGCGCAGCCGCGCCTCGGCCACGGTGTCGGTCGGAGACAGGACGATCGCCGCACGATCCGCGACCTGCTCGGCCCGCATCACCGCGGCGAGATCGATATGTTCGACGAAGCGACGGACATATTCGGTCGCCGGCCGTGCCACGACCTCTTCGGGTTGGCCGATCTGAACCACCTCACCGTCCTTCATCAGGACGATGCGGCCACCCAGCGCCACGGCCTCGTCGAGGTCGTGCGAGACGAAGACGATGGTCTTCTTGAGTTTGCGCTGCAGCTCACGCAGCTCCGCCTGCATGTCCCGGCGGATGAGCGGGTCGAGCGCGCTGAAGGCCTCGTCCATCAGCAGGATATCGGCGTCCGCGGCCAGGGCGCGGGCGAGGCCCGCCCGCTGCTGCATGCCGCCCGACAGCTCATGGGGATACTTGCTTTCCCAGCCCTTGAGACCGACCAGCTCGATCGCCTGCATCGCGGCGTCCGTGCGCTGCTTGACCGGTACGTTCTTGATCTCAAGGCCGAACCCGACATTCGACAGGATGGTGCGGTTCGGCAGCAGCGCGAAATGCTGGAACACCATGCCGAAGGTTTTCTGGCGGAAGGCGAGCAGCTCCTTGCGGCCGAGCCGCGTCACGTCCACATCATCGACCAGAATGCGCCCGACCGTCGGCTCGACGAGGCGATTCATACACCGCAGCAAGGTCGATTTGCCCGATCCGGAAAGCCCCATCAGGATCAGGATCTCGCCCTCACGGACGTCGAAGGAGATGTCGCACAGCCCGACAACGGCACCGCAGGCTTCGGCGACTTCGGCCTTGCGCTTCCCCCGAGAGATCAGATCGACAGCTTCGGCATGGTTAGAGCCGAAGATCTTGCTGACATTCTCTAAGGTGATGCGGCCCATGTGCTTCAACCTCTTCGGAGTAGCGCATCCCGCCACTCGCGGCTTGGCGCCCGCGGCAGTGAATGTCTTAATCTATGATGATGAAAAGCTAGCCTTGCCGCAGTCCGGAGCTTGTCCGCCTGCGACACTTTCTTCCGCGACTCCGACATGAGTGGAAGTTTAGCGTAAGAAGCTCTTGCCGCGTTGCAGCATCGGCAGCAATTTCGGCAAAATGACGTAATATGATGCACGGTCTGATCGCGCGCTGTGCAATCGACGCCTCTCCGCCCTTGTAGACTAAGCCGCGACGAATATCACGACGCCTCGTGGGAGGCGCGGTTGTCGCTCCAAGCGGGTCGTCCGGGCGGTTCGAATGAGGGCGGAGCCACTCGATGGAGGGCTGAAAGCGCGCCCGCCCCAGCGTCAGATCTGGCATGGGGACGGGCAGGATTGCGGCGGCCCGATCCCTGATCGCAATCGCGGCCCAGGTGAGGACGACGGACGTCAGTCGCTCACGCCCATGCCTCGGCGGCCCTTCGGATGGGGCCGCGACTTTGCGCCGATGGTTCCCGCCGGTCGGCCCCTACGCCTTCATGCGGACATAGGTGCCGGGTGCCGGCCCGAGGGACGGCAGGGCACCCTCACCGGGAATCCGGGCGGGTACGCGCTCCGGAGCCTGTTCCTCGATCCAGCGGAACCAGTAGGGCCACCACGAGCCCTCGTGCTCGGTGGAATTCTCGATCCATTCCTCGAACCGGCCCTTGGCGGGACCGCCGGTTCGGAAGCCGTATTTCGGTTTCTTGCCGGGTGGGTTGACGACGCCGGCGATATGGCCCGAGCCGGCCAGCACGTAATCGACCTTACCGCCGAACTTGCCCGAGCCCTCGAACACCGAGAGCGCGGGCGCGATGTGATCCTCGCGGGTGGCAAGGTTGAAGACCGGTACCTTCACCTTCTTCAGGTCGAGGCGCACGTTGCCGAGCACCATCTGGCCCTTGGCGAGCGTGTTGTTGAGGTAGCAATTGCGCAGATAGAACGAGTGATTGGCGGCCGGCATCCGCGTGGCATCGGCGTTCCAGTAGAGAAGATCGAAAGCCTGGGGCGCCTTGCCCTTCACGTAGTTGTTGACGACGTAGGACCAGATCAGGTCGTTCGGCCGAAGCATGTTGAAGGCGTTGGCCATGCGCGCGCCTTCGAGATAGCCGCGCTCCTCCATCCGACCCTCGATGGCCTTAATCTGCTCCTCGTCGGCGAAAACCTTCAGGTCGCCCGCATGGGTGAAGTCGACCTGGGTGGTGAGGAAGGTCGCGCTCTTGATGCGGCGGTTCCCCGTGGCGGCCTGATAGGCCATCGTCACGGCGAGCAGCGTGCCGCCGACGCAGTAGCCGGCGGCCGCGACCTCATTCTCTCCGGTGGCGACGCCGATCATGTCGATGGCGGTCTCGATCCCCTCGCGCATGTAGGACTCGAAATCCTTGTCGCGGTGGCGCTCGTCCGGGTTCACCCAGGAAATCACGAAGACGGTCAGGCCCTGGCTGACCATCCAGCCGATGAGACTTTTCTGGGGGTTGAGGTCGAGGATGTAGAACTTGTTGATCCAAGGCGGCACGATCAGGAACGGACGCTTGAGGACCGTCTCGGTCTTGGGTGCGTACTGGATCAGTTCCATCAGCTCGTTGCGGAACACGACCTCGCCGGGGGTCACCGCCACGTCCTCGCCGAAGGTGAAGGCGTTGAGATCGGTCTGGCGCACCCGCAACTGACCGCCGCCGGCTTGGATGTCCTCCTGCAGCATCTTCATCCCGCGTACGAGATTCGCGCCGCCCTCCTCCAAGGTCTGCCGCAGCAGCTCCGGGTTGGTCATCACGAAGTTCGACGGTGAATAGGCCGAGAGCAACTGGCGAAGGTAGAATTCGGCCTTGTGACGGGTGTGGTCGTCGATCCCCTCCGCCTTCTCGACCATTTCCTCGGCCCATCGGCTGAGGATGAAATAGCTCTGCTTGATGATGTCGAAGACGGGATTCTTGGTCCAATCCTCGTGGGCGAAGCGCTTGTCCTTCGCATCGGTCTGGGCGACTGGACGCGCCTCGCCTCCCTGCATACGCGCGGCGGTGGAAGCCCATAGGGCAGCGAACGATTCGGTCAGCCGGGTCTGAGCCCGCAATGCCTTCTCGGGATCGCCGAGCCAGGTCTCCGCCACTTTCGTGAGGGTGCGGGTCATCTCGTCGATTTCGTCGGTGCCCTGAACCGCACCGCCCTGGCCCATCCGCTCGAACGGTTGGAGGGAGGCGGCGGCCGACTGCCGAAAGCTCTCGGCGAGCTGGTTGGCGTTACGGGCAATCGTCTCGAAATCCGGCGCTGCCGGGCTGGTCCGCTCCGTGGCCACGCGAGTCCATCCTCCCGTTCCGGGCCGTCCATCCACCCCGAAGGAGCGCGGTAGGCCTCGTTTCCGACAATTTAACGCTCCAGGCAGGACATGTCGCCGTCCGCAGGTCCCATTTTCAGACCGTTGTCATGCTCGTGAGCCGTATTCTCCGCGCCATCGCCCTGGCCGTGCCGGTTCTGGCGCTCGTGGCCGGCTGTTCCGGTGATGTGAGCCCGTTGAAGACGGCCTTCACCGGGGCGGGCTACGGCCCCAAGGAAATCGAAGCGCCGGACTTCGTGGCCGCTTCGCGCAAGGCCGATACCGGCTACATGCCGGTGGGCGAATCGGCCCCCAGGCCTGCCCGCGCCCGCAATGCCGAGGGTCAGAAGGCTCTACAATCGGAGCTGGAAGGTGCCCGCACGCGCAACGAGGCCCGGGGACGCGCCGCCGAGGGCGCGGCCAAGGCGACCGCGCAAGGGCTGGCGCCGCCGCAATGAGCGCCGATCTGCGGATCGCTCCACCGAGGAAGGGGCGTGTTGGCCTTATTGGCCGCTCGTGCGCCCGCATCGCGAAGCCAACCGCGAAGAGCGCTCCGCGCAGCAGCCTCGGCTCCGACGGCGCAATCGCCAGAGTCGCGGATGCGACAGCCGGCGCTCGAGGCCGTCGAGAATGACAAAAAACCATCGGCGTGCGGCCGTGCCGATGGTAAACAGCCCGATTCCCTGCCGCCAACGACATGCGGAGGGAAGGTCCCGCGACACCGGACAGATCCCGCCATGACCGATTTTCACCGCATCAAGCGCCTTCCGCCCTACGTCTTCGAGCAGGTGAACCGGATCAAGGCCGCCGCCCGAGCCCAGGGGGCCGACATCATCGATCTCGGCATGGGCAATCCCGATCTCGACGCGCCGCGCCACGTGATTGAGAAGCTCGTCGAGACAGCGGGCAAGCCCCGCACCGACCGCTACTCCGCCTCCAAGGGCATCGCCGGCCTGCGCCGCGCCCAGGCGGGCTACTATCAGCGCCGCTTCGGCGTGAGCCTGAACCCCGACACCCAGGTGGTGGCGACGCTCGGCTCCAAGGAGGGCTTCGCCAACATGGCCCAGGCGATCACTGCGCCGGGCGATGTGGTGCTGGTGCCCAACCCGAGCTACCCGATCCACGCTTTCGGCTTCCTGATGGCCGGCGGCGTGATCCGCTCCGTGCCGGCCGAGCCGACCCCGGCCATGTTCCCGGCTCTCGAGAAGGCCGTAGCCCACTCGATCCCGAAGCCCGTCGCGCTCGTGGTCTGCTATCCCTCGAACCCGACCGCCTATGTCGCGAGCCTCGATTTCTACCGCGACCTCGTCGCCTTCGCGAAGAAGCACGAGCTGATCCTGCTGTCGGACCTCGCTTATGCGGAGGTCTATTTCGACGACGCCAACCCGCCTCCGTCCGTTCTGCAGGTGCCCGGCGCCATCGACGTGACGGTGGAGTTCACCTCCCTATCGAAGACTTTCTCCATGGCCGGTTGGCGCATGGGCTTCGCGGTGGGCAACGAGCGGCTGCTCGCGGCGCTGACGCGGGTGAAATCCTATCTCGATTACGGCGCCTTCACGCCGATTCAGGTCGCGGCCACCGCCGCGCTCAACGGACCGGACGACTGCATCAAGGAGATGCGGGCGACCTACAAGAAGCGCCGCGATGCGCTGATCGAGTCCTTCGGCAAGGCCGGATGGAAGCTGCCGGTGCCTCAGGCCTCGATGTTCGCCTGGGTGCCGATACCGGAAAAGTACCGGCCGCTGGGGAGCTTGGAATTTTCCAAGCTGCTGCTCGAGAAGTCCGACGTCGCGGTGGCGCCGGGCATCGGCTTCGGCGAGCACGGCGACGATTACGTGCGCATCGCCCTCGTCGAGAACGAGCAGCGCATCCGGCAGGCGGCCCGGAACATCCGTCGCTTCTTCGACAATTCCGATCGTACCCTGCACAACGTGGTGCCGATGCAGAAGGCCGTCTGATCCGGGAACGGCGATGGGGAGATCTCATCGCCGTCCGCCTCAACGGTGCCGGGCCCTCACCCTCGGACGGATCGGCAGCGATGCGGCGCGGGTCGATCACATGTGGCGGGCGGGCGACAGCCCTGCGCAATCGGCTGCCCGGTTCGTCCTGACGGCGTCGGGAAGCTTGTCAGTGGGGCCGTCCGTCCGCAGGGTCGTCTTCCGTCCCGCTGCCGGGCTTCGTGCCCGGTGGCCGGGTTGCGTCCCGAGGATCCGCATGCGCCGCTTGAAGCTCTTCGCCGCCCTGGCGCTCGTCGCCGCCGCCGGAGCCTGCGCGCCCCACCCGATCGTGGCCCGCGACCCGGTACCGGCCCCGTCCCCCGACGAGGCCTATGATTGCCGCACCACGCCGTTCCTGCTCAACGCCTACCGGACCGGCTGCGAGCAACGCCTGCGCGAGCGGCGCACGGTGCTCCAGTCGAAGGGCTGAGGCATCAAGCTTTCTTTGTCAGGTTTCGGGTTCGATCGAAGCCGACAGCCAGCGCCCCCTCCCCTCGACAGGGGCGCCGAGACAGACGCCCTTCGGATCAGGAGCCGCCCTTGGCCCATGCTCGCCTCCTCGTCGCCGCCCTGCTCGGGTTGACGATCGCCGACACCGCCCTCGCCCAGGGCGTGGACGATCTGCTCTATGGCGGCGGGCGCGGGCCGCAGGTTCTCGAGGTCGATCCGGACATCAGCCGCTTTCCCGGCCCGCCGATCGGCAAGGACGGCCAGGATCTGCGCGCGATCGGCGCCGTGCCGGTCCCGACCGTGATGAACGGCCGTAGCTTCGGCATGACCGGAAACGACTATTACAACGACATGAAGGTCTTGACGCCGAACGGTCCGCGCCGGAACTCCGAGACCTATATGCTGGCCCCGGCCTATCGTTCGCCGCCGCTGCGCTGACAGATGCTAGGCCGAGCCATTGGAGCTCGGCCACGCCCGTCCCGCTCCTACTCAGGACGTGGGCCAGGGGTGGAAGGCCCTTAAGGAGCGTCTCAGGCCAGGGGCCGACGACGCGGATTGGGATTGCGATCGGCCTCCCCCTCGCCGTGGGAGGCTTTCTCGTAAGCAGTGACGATGCGGCGCACGAGGTCGTGGCGGACCACGTCCACGTCACGGAAGCGCACACGGCCGATCCCCTCGACGCCGTCCAGGACATTGACGGCCTCGACGAGGCCGGATTTCTGCCCCGGCGGGAGGTCGATCTGGCTCGGATCCCCCGTGATGATCATGCGCGAGTTCTCGCCCAGCCGCGTCAGGAACATCTTCATCTGCATCGACGTGGTGTTTTGCGCCTCGTCCAGCAGCACCACGGCATTGGTGAGGGTTCGCCCCCGCATGAAGGCGAGCGGCGCGATCTCGATGATGCCGGTCTGGAGACCGCGATCGACATGGCGCGCCTCCATAAAGTCGTAGAGCGCGTCGTAGATCGGCCGCAGATACGGATCGACCTTCTCGCGCATGTCGCCCGGCAGGAAGCCGAGCCGCTCGCCGGCCTCCACCGCGGGACGCGAGAGGATCAGTCTCTCCGCGTGGCCCTGTTCCAGCAACGAGACGGCGTGGCCAACCGCCAGCCAAGTCTTGCCCGTTCCCGCCGGCCCCTCGGCGAAGACGAGTTCGTTGGCGCGCAGCAGCTTGATGTACTCGCTCTGCGCCGCGTTGCGGGCCCGCACGGCGCCGCGCTTGCGGGTGGCGATCTGCTCGAAATGCTCCCGGCCGGGATCCGCCGTGATCTCGGCCGAAGGAAACAGGTTGCCCTGAACGGTGACCTCCTGGATCGCCCCGTCCACATCGCCGAGCGTCAGCGGCGTCCCGCCCTTCTGGACGCGGAGATAGAGCCGCTCGAACACCCGCCGCGCCTTCTCGGCCGCATCGGGCACACCCTTGAGGACGAGATGATTGCCGAGCGCCGTGCCGGTGACGCCGAGACGCCGCTCGATATGCGCGACGTTCTGGTCGTATTGTCCGAAGACGAGGCTCGCGAGGCGATTGTCGTCGAAGGTCAGCGAAACCTCGACGGTTTCGGCGAGGCCGGGGCGCCCGGCGGAGGGACTTTTACCACGGCCGGTGGGGCCGCGGGCGGACGCAACGTCAATCGGCACGCAAGGATTCCTGCCTCGTTGTGCCACTCATATAGGTCATGCGGCGGCGGCCGCATCGGGTAGCATCTCGCCGAACAGGCTGTTGGAGCCCGACCGAACGATGCGCACCGGGACCAGCGTGCCGATGGTCGAGGCCGGGGCATCGAACTGAACCGCCTGGAGATGCGGCGTCTTGCCCGCGACCTGTCCCGGATGGCGCCCGGCCTTCTCGACCAGGATTTCCGTCACGGTGCCGACGGACGCCTCGTTGAAGGCGTGGCGCTGCGCGTCGAGCAACTGCTGAAGCGCGGCCAGCCGCTCGGTCTTGACGCTTTCCGGCACCGCGTCCTCGCGCTCGGCCGCGGGCGTGCCGGCCCGCGGGCTGTACTTGAACGAGAACGCCGCCGCGAAGCCGATATCGGAGACGAGACGCATGGTCTCGGCAAAATCCGCGTCGGTCTCGCCGGGGAAGCCGACGATGAAGTCCGAGGAGAGCGCGATGTCGGGCCGCGCCCCACGGATGCGGTCGATCAGCCGCCTGTAGGCGTCGCCGGTATGGCGCCGGTTCATGGCGTGCAGGATGCGGTCCGAGCCCGACTGCACCGGCAAATGCAAGTAGGGCATCACCAGCGGGTTGACCGCATGCGCGCGGATCAGGTCGTCCGCGAAGTCGTTCGGGTGGCTGGTGGTGTAGCGCAGGCGCAGGAGGCCCGGCACCGCGGCCAGGGCATCCATCAGCGCGCCGAGCGTCGCCGGAGCGCCGTCGGCGCCGTCTCCGT
>NZ_JAPRBT010000001.1:3049304-3217281 GCF_043352485.1 Methylorubrum sp. POS3 | reverse complement strand
GAGCGCGACGCTGCCGAGGATCGATGACATGAAGGCCAGCGTTCCGCCGGGTGCGAGGGTGTCGGCGAAGGCTTCGGCGAACAGGATAGGGCTCACGGCATTGGTGAGGTAGACCTGGGCGCTCACCGCGCGGGAGACCGCGTGAAGCGGCTTGTCCGATTCGGTCGCCACGCCCGCCACCACGAAGACGAGATCGAACGTCTGGCCGTCGAGCCGCCGATGCAGGGCCGCGACCGACATGTCGTCGTCGATATCGGCGGTCTCGATCCGCACGCCCTTTCCGGCAAGACTCCCCAGATCCGGCGAGGCGGAGCGCTGCGTGGCGGTGACCTTCCACCCCCGTTCCGCAAACTGCTCCGCGAGCCCGAGCCCGAGCCCGCGAGAGGCCCCGACGATCAGGGCGCGCGGCCCGGCTGCTGTCTGATCTGCCATGAATCTCCGTCCGGTCCCTCGCGTCGTACCCCGGCAACGCGCCGGTGCCGCCCCAGGTTACCGGATGGTCGCGGGGTTCGGGAACGGCCAAGCCTGAGCCACGTTGAACCGGGCCATCCCCGTCGACCGAACCGCCCCAGCGATGTCCGCCTCCCCCAGCCCCAGATCCCGGCCGGCCGGAGAGGCCGACGCCACGGCTTCCCCGCCCGCCGCCACCATTCTCTGGACCGTGTTCGCGGGGGTCGCGCTCGTGGCGCTCGCCGCCGCGCCGCGGCGGCCCGCCTCCGTTCCGCTGGACGACGAGACGGGCGGCAAGGACCCGAACGCCCGTCGCGACCGCGCCGAGGCGATCGGCAATGGCGGCGCCCACTCGCACGAGGGCCGGGCCGCCCGCTGGGTGGCGGCGACGCAGCCGGAACGAGGTCGCGACGCCGATCATCCGACGGACATTCCCGCGCCCGGCTGGTGGGACATCGCGGTGCGCGTCTACCAGGAATTCCTGAAGGACCGGGTGATGTCGGTGGCGGCGGGCGTCACCTTCTACTCGCTGTTATCGCTGTTCCCGGCCATCGCCGCTCTGGTGACCTGCTACGGCCTGATCGCCGACGTGAGCACCATCAACGTGCATCTCGCCCTGCTCCACGGCGTGCTGCCGTCGGGCGCGCTCGACATCATCGGCGAACAGGTCAAGCGCATCGCCGCGAAGGGTGGCGGCACGCTGGGCATCACCTTCTTCACCAGCCTGACCCTGTCGCTCTGGAGCGCCAACGCCGCCATGAAGGCGATGTTCGACGCGCTCAACGTCGTCTACGAGGAGGAGGAGAAGCGCAACTTCTTCTGGCTCAACGTCCGCTCGCTCACCTTCACGGCGGGGGCGCTGCTGTTCGTCATCCTGGCGCTCAGCGCCATCGTGGTGCTGCCGGTGGTGTTCAACTTCCTCGGGCTCGGCGACGGAGCGCGGCTGATCGCACTGGCCCGCTGGCCGGCGCTCCTCGCGGTTCTGCTCGGCGGCCTCGCCGTGCTCTACCGCTACGGTCCGAGCCGCGAGCGGGCGCGCTGGCGCTGGGTCGGCGCGGGCAGCGCCGTGGCGGGCGTGCTCTGGCTCATCGCCTCCCTGCTGTTCTCCTGGTACGTCGCCAATTTCGGCAACTACAACGAGACCTACGGCACGCTCGGCGGCGTGATCGGTTTCATGACCTGGATGTGGATCTCGGCGATCATCGTGCTCGTCGGTGGCGAGATCAACGCCGAGATCGAGCATCAGACCGCCCGCGATTCGACCACGCGCCCGGTCCGGCCCCTCGGCCAGCGCGGCGCCCGCATGGCCGACACGGTCGGCGCCGCTGCGTAGAGCATCGTCCGACGACATCGGCTCGTTCTGCACCGAGCCTCTCGGCACAAAGCAGGCAGGGAGTTTCGGCTGCGAAGCTGCCGGATCGACCGGTTTTCGAACGGGTTGCCTGTCCGAAAATCTGGTATGCCAGACACCGCGCCGACGGGCCGCACTCGCGCGAGTCTCGGCACGATCTTACCTGACCCAGCAGAAAACGACCGGAGGACGTCATGGCCGGATCCGATACGCTCGGCTCCCCCGAAACCCGTACGGAAGAGGAGTGGCGCGCCAGCCTCACCCCGGAGCAGTACCGCGTCCTGCGCGAGCACGGCACGGAGCGCGCCGGGACGAGCTGCCTGAACGGGGAGAAGCGCGCCGGCACCTTCTTCTGCGTCGGCTGCGGCGCGCCGCTGTTCGAGAGCGGCACCAAGTACGAGTCGGGCAGCGGCTGGCCGAGCTTCTTCGCGCCGCTGGAGGGTGCGATCGAGACGCAGGTCGACCGCAGCCACTGGATGACCCGCACCGAGGTCCATTGCGCTCGCTGCAAGGGCCATCTCGGGCATGTGTTCGAGGACGGCCCGGCCCCGACCGGCCTGCGCTACTGCATGAACGGCGTCGCCCTCGACTTCGAACCCGCCACCTGAGATCCGGCGCCGGGTTTTCGATCGGACCCCCGCAAATTCCACGGCTTTTCGCCGCCGAGGCTTGCCGTGTGGGTATTTGCGCGCCATCACTTCCCTACGAAGGCCATGGTCAAGACTTGGTAAAGGCTCGGGACCGTCGGCGCCGTCCGCCCCGACAGGATGCGGGCCGCGCCGGCTGCGAGCCGGTCCCGGAGGGAAGTGTATGAGTGTCGTTCGCCGCTTTCTCGTGGCGCCCTCGCTGGTCCGCCTGCTGCGCAAGGAACGCGGTGGGGCCCGCATCACCGAGGGTTACTTCGTACCGCAGGCCGGTCGCACCTCGTTCGTCAGGCTCCAGGGCAATAACTGCTTCCTCGTGCTCGTGACCGGGGCCGAAGGCGCTTCCTCCGAGGAGCGCACCGAAGTGCCGCGCGCCCACGGCGACGCGCTGCTCGACGTCTGCGCCGGCAAGGCGATCTACGAACGCACCGCGATCGGACTGGGCGGCGCCGAAGCCCTGATCGACCGCTTCACGCGCCCCGCCGGGCTCGACCTCGTCAGCTTGGTCTTCGAGCAGGCCGAGGCCGCCCAGTCCTTCACGCCGCCCGTCTGGTTCGGGGCCGAAGTCACCGCCGATCAGGCCTATGACGGCCAATCGATCGCCCTCAGCGGTGCGCCGTCGGTGGGCGAGGTGCCACTCTCCAACGCCGCCCTCGACGCGGTCCTCGACCTGATCGAGCCGCGTTTCGGCGGTGGACGCCCCATGGTCCCGCCGCCCCGGCCGGCCAGCCCGTCCGCGCCCGCCGCGTCACCGCCCAGGCCCCCGGAAGCTTCGAGGCCCGCTCCGGCCGCGACCACCTCGGCCGGGCCGGCCGCTGCCAAGCCGGCGGAGCCCGCCAAGCCGAACGAGGCGCAGGTGCCCGCTGAGGCCTCCACGCCCACGGAAGCCCCGAAGCCGGCAGAGGCGCCGAAGCCGGCCGAGCCGACAAAGGCCGAGACCAACCCGACTGAAACCCCAAAAGCGGCCGCTCCGGCCAAGCCCGAGGAGCCCGCCAAACCGGCCGAGGCTGCGGAGCCGCCGAAGCCCGCCCCGCCGCCCGAGGCCCCGAAAGCCGCCGAGGCTCCTAAGGCGGTGGAACTCCCGAAGGCGAGCGATGCGCCGAAAGCCCCCGAGGCTCCGAAGCCTGCCGAGGCGAAGGCGCCCGAAGCCGCTCCGGCGGCCGCTCCCATCGCGGCGTCAGCGGGCGACGAGCGTCTGCCGCCGGATGCCCGGATCGACGACGTGATCGAGAGCCTGTCCAAGGCGCTCGGCGCGGCGATCCGCAATCCGCAGGAATCGGGCCGGGACGAGGAGGTCACCGAGGCGTTCGAACGCTGGCAGGTCCGCCCTCGCCGTAACCAGCAGACCTGAGACCGATCCGGCGGCGCCCTGCTCCGAACGCAGACGCCGCTGCCGGATGGATCCCCCTCCCGCACCAGGGATCGCGTGCACGAAAGCACGCCGGCACCCCATTTCGCGGAACATCGGGACGGCCCGCCTCACTATCTGTGAGTGCTGTCGATCACTCGACGCAACCCAAACATATCCTCACCGGCCGCCGTTTCGCGCGGAACCGGAATGCTCAAGCTTCGTTGGCTTCCTGTCCGGGAACGGTCGCCGTGCGGCGCCGTCAGACCCGGCTGACAGGGATAGAGGAAACGCCGACATGATCCGTCTCGCCGCCGCCGCAGGGCTGATGCTCTGCCTTCTGCCGCTTGCCGGCGAGGCTCAGGCCCAGGGCGTTCCGGGCGGCATGCAGCGCGGCGCGGCCGAGGGCAATCGGGTCGCCGGGCCGGTCGGCGCCGTGGTGGGCGGCGCGGTCGGCGGCGCCGTCGGTGGCGTCAACGGTGTCCTCGGGATCGATCCGGGCCGGCGCGCTTACCGCACCCGCATGCGCTCGCACCGCGAGTACCGTCACCGCCGTCATCGCCACTGAGACGACGAAGCGGAGGGGCGGCAGATCAGAGCTGCCGTCGCTCCGCGCGCCGCCGCTTGCTGCGGCGGATCAGGCTATCCTCGGCGATGAGAACGAGGCCCGATCCGACGATGATCAGCGCGCCGAGAAGCGTCCACGCCCCCGGCACATCGCCGAACACGCCGTAGCCGAGCAGCACCGACCACAGGATCTGCGTGTAGATCAGCGGCGCGAGCAGGCTCGCGGGCGCCCGCGCATGCGCCAGCACCAGCAGCCAATGTCCGGCGGTGCCGAACAGGCCCACCGCCACGAGCATCCCCCAAACCTGGGGTGAGGCCGGCGCCGTCCAGATCCAGGGTAGGAGCGGCGCCATCAGCGCGAGCCCGGCGAGCCCGGTATAGAAGATCGTGGTGGCACTCGAATCATAGGCCGCGAGCTTGCGCGTCACGAGCACGTAGAGCGCGTAGCAGAGCATGTTGCCGAGGCTGAACAGCATCGCGGGCTTGGCCGCGAGGGTATCGGGCCGCACGATCACCAGTACGCCGACGAAGCCCGCCGCGACCGCCGCGAGGCGCAGGCGCGAGGACCATTCCCCCAACAGCGGGCCCGCCAGCAGGGCCACGGCGAGCGGCGCAGCGAACTGGATCGAGACCGTCTCGGCCAGTTGCAGCGAGCGGAGCGCCAGGAAATTGCACGCGGTGGAGCCGAACAGGAGCAGCGAGCGCACCACCTGCAACGGCAAGCGGCGGGAATGCGCCACCCCGGGCCGCGTGACCGGGTTGAGGAAGGCGGTGACCAGCGCGACGTTGACGGCGTAGCGCATAAAGGTGGTGAGCAGCGGATCGACGCCCGCCCCCGCCAGCCACTTGCCGGTGGCGTCGAGGCTCGCGAACAGGATCGGCGCCACGCACATCAGGGCGATGCCCACGAGCCGGCGCGGATCGCGCATGTCAGCTCGCCCGTTCTCCGAGCCCGGTTCCGCGCCCACGATCTCGGTGTCTCCCTGCGGCTCAGCCGGGCCGTCCTAGAGCATCGGCCCGAAAGGTGAGTACCCGCTTTCCGACAATGCCGATGCGTCAGAAAGGCCGCGCAGACCGATTCCGGCCCGGACGCAATCGTCGTCGGCCCATGCGTGGCGACAGGGTGGGCGACGGAACAGTTTCCGCCGAACGGCCGTTCTCCGCCCCATCGAAGCTGACGAGACGAAGCTCATGAGCAAGCTTGCCGTGATCCTGGCCGGCGCCAGCGCCGCCGCCCTGCTGGCCGGCCCGGCCCAGGCCTATGATTGGGGCGGGGGCACCTGCGTCGGCTACGGCTGCGTCCGTGCTCTCGACGACGGCTATCGCCCCGTGCGGCAGTACCGCAGGGTCGAGGAGATCGAGGAGCGTCCGGTGCGGGTCATCGAGCGTCGCTCGGTCCGCCGGGTCTACGAGATCGACGAGGACGACGACGAGGATTGATCCTCTCTACGGGGTCGTCGCCACGGCGTCGGCGGCGGCGGGGCCGAGCAGGGCTTCGGCCTCGTCGTCGTCCGTCTCTCCGTCCGCGTCCATCTCGTGATCGGCCTCGTGACCGGTCACGCCCGCGGCCTCGGCCAGGCTGCGGGCCACCCGGCGCAGAAGCTTGCGCAGGCGCCGCCGCTCCTTGTTGTCGAAGCCTTCCAGCAATTCGGCCTCGACCTCGTCCCAGATCCGCTCGATCGCGGCCGCCTTGGCGAGGCCCGTCTCCGTCAGGCGCACCCGCACGATGCGTCCGTCACCGGCCTCGGCCCGACGCTCGACGAAACCGAGGGCGGCCAAGCGTGAGATCGTCTTGGAGGCGGTCGGCGGCCGCACCCGCAGGGTCGCGGCGAGATCGCCCATCGTCATGCTGCCGGCGGCAGCGAGCGCCTGCACCACCTGCTCCTGCCCGGCGAAGAGGTCGAGGGCGGCAAGCCGGTCGCCGACGCGGGATCGATGCAGCCGCGCCGCCTGGACGAGCGCCCAGCCGACGCTCTTGGCCGCGGGCGGGCGCAGCCGCTTGACGGTGGCCTTGTCGGGATTCTTGCCCTGATCCGATTTCGAACTCTTCTCCGAGTTCTTGCCGGACGCGGCAAAAGCCTCGTTTGCCGTCGCGGACATGGTCTGGTTTCCTTCGGACACGGCGCGAGCCGGGAGACCGCCCCGAAGCGGCGGCCCGCGCGGCAGCATCTGAAGCCTTGCGATGAAGCTTCGATGACAGAACGCCCGTTCGGGCGGGCTTGCTTCACAAGTTCCGACGGAGGATGCACGGCGCCGGCGGTGGAACGCCCGGCGTCGGACGGGCTCGCGGTCGAGGATATCGGATGCGGCTCATACGGATTCGCCAGGGGCATTGCCCCGGGCACCGGTTCCGAAACCCTGCCCCCGAAGCGCGCGGCGGAGTCCGGTGATGCGGGGTCGCGGAGCGCTCGGCCTGTCGCCCCTGCGCGACCTGCGCGCCCTATCGGCGGGCGATTGGATCGCGACCGGACCCGATCCGGCGCTCACTTTGGGGCCCGCTGCGGCGGTGGCCGCCCTGTCGGGGCGAACGGTCCGGATCCGCTGCCGCCCTGAAGGCGCGTCGCCCGTGCTCGTCGTCGAGGCCGAGGGAATGGAAACGCGCCGCTACCGGTTGACCCCGCACGCGGCTGAGCCCGGCACCGACGATCTGATCCGCCTCCCGGCCGCCACCCGCGCCTTGCAGATCGAGCCGGGCAGCGAGCGGTTCCGGCTCGATGCGGTTGCCGTGGAGCCCGTCGGCCGGGCGGCGGCCGGATTGTTCCGAGCCCGGAAGATCGTCGAACGCTTGCCGGCCCAGGAGCGCAGGCCCCTGCGTCTGCTGCGCCGGGCCCTCGGCCTGCTCCGAACCGTACCGCCCAGCGAGATCCTCCGCCGCCTCACCCGCGCCGCCGCGACCGCTGCCCCGCCCGCGCTCTATGCCGACTGGATCGCCGCGGTGGAGGTCCCGTCGCTTCCCTCGGCGGAGACGATGCGAAGGCTCGTCGAGGCGCTGCCCGACCGCCCGACCTTCTCGGTGCTGATGGCGGCCGGAGCGGGCGACGGGGCGCGTGTCGGCGCCAGCCTCGCCAGCCTGCAGGCGCAGATCTATCCCGATTGGGAATTGTGCCTCGCGACGCAGGCCCCCTCCCCTTCGGCCGACGAGCCGCGATTGCGGCCCTGCATCCCCGACGGCCAAGGCGAGACCGCCGCGCTTCAGGCGTGCCTGGCGGCGGCGCGCGGGACCCATATCGCCGTGCTGGAGCCGGGCGCCGTGCTGGCGCCCCCCGCGCTCCTGGCCTTCGCCCGCCGGCTCGCCGCCGAGCCCGATCTCGACGGCCTCTACGCCGACGAGGATCGGCTCGGCCCCGACGGTGCCCGCACCGATCCGTATTTCAAGCCGGATTGGTCGCCCGAGACGCTGGAGGCCGGCTTCTATCTCGGCCGCCCCACCTTCTATCGGACTGACAGAGTGCGGGCGGTGGGCGGTTTCCGCCCCGAATGCGCGGGCGCCCTCGATTACGATCTCGCCCTGCGCCTCGCCGAGGACGGTGCCCGCATCGGCCATATCGCACAGGTGCTCTGCCACCGCCCCGCGGGTGCGGCTCTCGACGACGCGGCGGCCCTCAGGGCGCTGGAGGCGCGGGTGGCCCGCACCGGTGGAACGGGCGAAGCGCGCCGCCTCGCCGAGGGAAGCTATGCCCTGCGCCGGGCGCTGCCGGAGCGCCCGCTGGTCTCGATCGTGATCCCGACAGCGGGGCGCGACAGCCTGATCGGCCAAAACCGCGTCAATCTCCTGGACAATTGCCTCGCCTCGATCCGAACGCGGACCCGCTACGACGCGATCGAGATCGTCGTCGTCGAGCACGGCGTCCTGCCCGAGCCGGCGAAGGCCGCGATGACCCGGCACGGAGCCCGCGGCGTCGTCTATGCCGATCCGGCCTTCCACTTCGCCGCTAAGATGAATCTCGGAGCCCGCACGGCGTCCGGCGAGGTGCTGGTCTTCCTGAACGACGACATCGAGGTCATCACGCCGGACTGGATCGAGGCGATGCTGGCACTGCTCGCCATCCCCGGCGTCGGGGTGGTCGGCCCGAAACTCGTGTTCGAGGACGGCAGCCTCCAGCATGTCGGGGTCGTCTTCGGCGAGGGCTTTCCCAACCATGTCCGCCGGGGCTTCCCCGGCGACGATGCCGGCGATCACGGGTCGAGCCTCGCCAACCGCAACTACCTCGCGGTGACGGGCGCCTGCATGATGGTGCGGCGGGCCGATTTCGAGGCGGTCCAGGGCTTCGACGAAACCTATCCGGTCAATTACAACGACATCGACCTGTGCCTGCGCCTGCGCGAGCGATCCCTGCGGGTCGTCTACTGCGCCGAGGCCCGCCTGCATCATTACGAGAGCCGCAATCGCATTCCCGTGGTCGATCCGTCGGAGCAGGCCCGCTTCCGCCGCCGCTGGGGCGCCCAGGTCGCCCGAGACCCGTATTATCCCGCCGTCTTCGGCGTCCGGCCACCGGCCTTCCGGCTCGACGCCGAGCGGTTTCCGCAAGCCGCGCGAGGCATGGTAGAGGCGTGGCGATGACCGCGACGATGGAACAGACCGGAGGCGCCCTGTGAAGGCCGTCATCCTCGCGGGTGGACTCGGCACGCGGCTCTCGGAAGAGACCGTGGTGCGCCCCAAGCCGATGCTGGAAATCGGCGGTCGGCCGATCCTCTGGCACATCATGCAGATCTTCGCCGCCCATGGGGTGACCGAGTTCGTGATCTGCCTCGGCTACAAGGGCTACGTCATCAAGGAATTCTTCCTCAATTACCGCCTGCACCTGAGCGACGTGACGCTCAACCTCGGCAGCGGCGACGTGCGCTTCCACCGCTCGGCCGCCGAGAACTGGCAGGTGTCGCTGATCGAGACCGGCGACGCCACCATGACCGGCGGGCGTCTGAGGCGGGTGCGCGACTATCTCGGCGACGACGATTTCTTCATGACCTACGGCGACGGCGTCGCCGATATCGACCTCACCGCGCTCCACGCCTTCCACCGCGCCCATGGCCGGCTCGCCACTCTGACGGCGGTCGTGCCGCCGGGCCGCTTCGGCGCCCTCGACCTCGCGGGCGACGCGGTCCGCGCCTTCCGCGAGAAGCCTGCGGGCGACGGTGCCACCATCAATGGCGGCTTCTTCGTGCTGTCGCCGAAGGTGCTCGATTACATCGAGGACGACGCCACCGTCTGGGAGAACGCGCCGCTGGAACGCCTCGCCCGCGAGGGACAGCTCCACGCCTACCAGCATACCGGCTTCTGGCAGGCGATGGACACGCTGCGCGACAAGAAGCATCTCGAAGAGCTGTGGGCGCGGGGCGACGCACCGTGGAAGGTGTGGTGATGGGGAGCCTGAATCCCGATCCCGCCTTCTGGGCCGGACGCAGCGTGCTGCTCACCGGCCATACCGGATTCAAGGGCGCTTGGCTCTCCCTCTGGCTGGAACGGCTCGGCGCCCGCGTCACCGGCTTCGGCCTGCCGGCCCTGACCCGGCCGAACCTGTTCGACCGGATCGGCTTTCCCCCGGAGGCCTCGCGCATCGGCGATATCCGCGATCCCCAGGCGCTCGGGGCGGCCTTCGCGATGGCGCAGCCGAGCATCGTGATCCACATGGCCGCCCGGGCGCTCGTGCGCCCCTCCTACCTGGATCCGGTCGGGACTTTCGCGGTCAACACGATGGGCACGGTCCATGTGCTGGAGGCGGTGCGCGCCGCCCGCGACGTGCGCGCGGTCGTGGTGGTGACGAGCGACAAGGCCTACGAGAACCGCGAATGGCCCTACGCCTATCGCGAGACCGAGGCGATGGGCGGCCACGATCCCTACAGCGCCTCGAAGGGCTGCGCCGAACTCGTCACCGCCGCCTACCGCGCCTCATTCTTCGGCGGAGAGCGTCACCCCGCCCGGATCGCCAGCGCGCGGGCCGGCAACGTCATCGGCGGGGGCGACTGGTCGCAGGACCGGCTCGTCCCCGACATGGTGCGCGCCTTCGAGGTCGGTGAGTCGGTCGAGATCCGCGCACCGCACGCGATTCGACCCTGGCAGCACGTGCTGGAGCCGCTCGCGGGCTACCTGCGGCTGGCGGAATGCCTCGCGGGCGGGGACGGAGCCGCCTTCGCGGAGGGCTGGAATTTCGGACCGGCGGACGAGGATTGCCGTCCGGTCTCCTACCTCGTCGAGCGGCTGAGCCGGGGCTGGGGCCGGACGATCGGCAAGCCGGCCGAGTGGCACCTCTCGGGAGGGACCCACCCGCACGAGGCGACCTATCTCAAGGTCGATGCCTCGAAGGCCCGTGCCCGCCTCGGCTGGGACCGACGCCTGAACCTCGATACGGCACTGGATTGGACCGCCGCGTGGTACCGCGAGGCGGTCTCCGGGGCCGATCCGCGCGCCCTCACCGAGGCGCAGATCGCCCGCTACGAGGCCCTCGACGCGCCCGGAGCGAAACCGTGACGCGCCCGACCTGCCGCGCCTGCGGTGCCGCCCTGACCCGCACCTTCTGCGATCTCGGCCTGTCACCGCTCGCCAATGCCTACGTCACGCCGGAGCATCGGCATCGGGGCGAGACGTTCCATCCCCTCCACGCCTATGTCTGCGAGGCCTGCTGGCTGGTGCAGCTCGAAGCCTTCGAGAGCCCCGAGGCGATCTTTTCCGATTACGCCTATTTCTCGGGCTTCTCCGCCGGCTGGCTGCGGCACGCCGAGCGCTACGTCGCGGCGATGTCCGAGCGGTTCGGCCTCGGGGCCGACAGCCGCGTCGTCGAGGTCGCGAGCAACGACGGCTATCTGCTGCAATATTTCGTCGCCCGCGGCGTGCCCGTGCTCGGCGTCGAGCCCGCCGCCAACGTCGCCCGCGCCGCCCGCGCGCGCGGCGTGCCGACCGAGGTGGCCTTCTTCGGCCGCGAGACCGCCCATCGCCTCGCGCAGGCCGGCCATCGGGCCGACCTCACGGCCGCCAACAACGTGCTCGCCCACGTTCCCGACATCCACGATTTCGTGGCGGGCTTTTCGGAGATTCTGAAGCCCGAAGGCGTTGCGACCTTCGAGTTCCCGCATCTCCTGCGGATGATCGAGAGCCGGCAGTTCGACACGATCTACCACGAGCATTTTTCGTATCTCTCGCTCGGGGTCGTGGCCGGCATCCTCGCCCGCCACGGCCTGCGGGTGTTCGATGTCGAGGAATGGCCGACCCATGGCGGGTCGCTGCGCGTCTTCGCCTGCCGCGAGGCCGCCACCCATGAAACGGGCGCGGCGGTCGCCCGCGTGCTGGAGGCGGAGCGGGCGGGTGGCCTGTTCGACCCGTCCGGGTACGCCGCGTTCGGCGGCGCCGTCGCCGACATCAAATGCGCGGCGCTCCGCTTCCTGATCGAGGAGCGGGCGGCCGGCCGAACGGTCTGCGCCTACGGCGCGGCGGCCAAGGGCAACACCTTCCTCAACTATTGCGGGATCGGCCCCGAACTGATCCGCGCGGTCGCCGACCGCTCGCCGCACAAGCAGGGCACGTGGCTTCCCGGCAGCCGCATTCCCGTGGTCGCGCCGGACGCGCTTCTGGCGATGCGCCCCGATACGGTGCTGATCCTGCCCTGGAACCTCAAGGACGAGATCGCGGACGAGATGGCGGCGATCCGCGAATGGGGCGGACGCTTCGCGGTGGCGATTCCGGAACTGACGGTGTTCTGAGGATGGCGCTCATCCATCCCCTCGATCCCCCCTTCCCCCTCATCCTGAGGTGCCGGAGCGCAGCGGAGGCCTCGAAGGAGGGCTCCAGCGATCGCGCGCGAACGGGAGCCCTCCTTCGAGGCCGCTTCGCGGCACCTCAGGATGAGGGGGTGGGGGGGGTCGGCCTTCGCCGCGGGCGGTTCGCATGATCTTTGAGCCCCTCGAACTCCCCGGCCTCTACCGGATCAGCCCGGAGCCGCATGCCGACGCGCGCGGCCTGTTCGCCCGCACCTTCTGCGAGGACGAGTTTTCCGCGCACGGCCTCACGGCCCGGTTCGCCCAGTCGAGCGTGTCGTTCAACGCGAAGCGCGGCACCGTCCGCGGCCTGCACTTCGCGCGAGACCCGCACGCCGAGACCAAGCTCGTACGCTGCACCGCCGGCGCGATCCACGACGTGGCGGTCGATCTGCGGCCCGGCTCGCCGACCTATCTGCGGGCGCTCGCCGTGACGCTCTCGGCGGAGAACCGGCACGCGCTCTACATCCCGGCGGGCTTCGCCCACGGCTTCCAGGCGCTGCAGGACGCCACGGAGGTCCTCTACATGATCGATCGGCCCTTCATGGCCGGCGCCGCCGACGGCCTGCGCTGGGACGACCCCGCCCTCGACCTGACATGGCCCGCGCCGGTGACGGTGATCTCCGAGCGCGATCGCACCTATCCCGACTGGACCGGCCGGTGAGGCGCGTCCTCGTCACGGGCGGGGCCGGCTTCGTCGGACGGCCCGCGGTGGCGGCGCTGATCGCCCGCGGCTTCGAAGTCCACGCCGTCGGCCGTCGCCCGGCCGAGGGTGCCCACGCGGTCCACGCCGCCGACCTGCTCGACGCGTCCGCCCGCCGCGCCGCCGTGCGGGCCGCCGGCGCGAGCCATCTCCTGCATCTCGCCTGGGTGACCGAGCCGGGCCGCTACTGGCAGGCTCCCGAAAATCTCGACTGGACGGCGGCGAGCCTCGACCTCGTGCGCGCCTTTCGCGAGGCCGGGGGCACACGCGCCGTCGTGGCGGGGACCTGCGCGGAATATGATTGGACGGCGGCGTCTCCGCTCTCCGGCGGCGCGGGCCGCGCCATCGACGGCCGCTTCGGCGAATCGGCTCCATGCCGCCCGGCCACGCTCTACGGCGCCGCCAAGGATGGCCTGCGCCGCGTCGTCTCGGCTTACGCCGCGAGCGCCGGATTGTCGCTGGCCTGGGGGCGGCTGTTCTATCTCTACGGCCCCGGCGAGGCGCCCGGCCGCCTCGTCGGCGATGCGGCCCGCGCCCTGCTGGCCGGCCGGCGCTTCGCCACCAGCGAAGGCTGCCAGCGCCGCGATTTCCTGTCCGTGACGGAGGCGGGAGAGGCCTTCGCGGCCCTGCTGGACTCCGAGGTCGAAGGCCCGGTCAATATCGGATCCGGCGGCGCCGTGCCGGTGCGCGCGATCCTGGAGACCCTCGGCCGGCTGACCGGCCGCGGCGACCTGATCGATTTCGGTGCGCGCCCCCTCCCCCCGACGGAGCCGGCCTGCATCGAGGCCGAGATCGAACGCTTGATCAGCGAAGTCGGCTTTCGCCCCCGTCTGACCCTGGACGAGGGCCTGCGCGCCGCCCTCGCGCAGCCATGACCGGACGCGTCAGGGCCTTCCCGGGGCAAGGCCCGACACCCATGTGCCGACGATGAATGCGGTGCTGAGCCTGTGGGCGGCCTATTGGGCGGCGATCTTCGCGCAGGTCGCCCACCTGCGCAGCCAAGAGGACGGCGTCGGCGCCGTGACCTTCGCCCGCATCGCCGGCCTGCTGCTCGCGGCGGCGCTCGGCTTCTTCCTCAGCGCGCATGCCGGCTGACGCGCAACGAAAAGGCCACGGAACGCTCTGAGCGTCCCGTGGCCTCAATGGCTCCGGCTCTGAAAGAGGATCAGGCCGAGAGGGCGTCCTTGGCGCGCTCGGCGCGCTTGCGGTCGTTCGGGTCGAGCACGGCCTTGCGCAGGCGGATCGACTTCGGCGTGACCTCCATCAGCTCGTCGTCCTGAATCCAGGCGAGCGACTTCTCGAGCGTCATCCGGATCGGTGGCGTCAGGCGCACGGCCTCGTCCTTCGAGGTGGTGCGGATGTTGGTGAGCTTCTTGCCCTTGAGCACGTTCACCTCGAGATCGTTCTCGCGGTTGTGCTCGCCGACGATCATGCCCTGATACACCTTGGCGCCGGGCTCGATCATCATCGGCCCGCGATCCTCGAGGTTCCACATGGCGTAGGCCACCGCCTCGCCCTTGTCGTTCGAGATCAGCACGCCGTTGCGGCGGCCGGCGATCTCGCCCTTGTAGGGCTCGTAGGCCTTGAACAGCCGGTTCATGATCGCGGTGCCGCGGGTGTCCGTCATCAGCTCGCCCTGGTAGCCGATGAGGCCACGGGTCGGGGCATGGAACACGAGCCGGAGACGATTGCCGCCGGACGGCCGCATCTCGATCATGTCGGCCTTGCGCTCCGACATCTTCTGGACAACGACGCCCGAATATTCCTCGTCGACGTCGACCACGACCTCCTCGACCGGCTCAAGGATCTCGCCGTTCTCGCCCTTCTCCAGGACGACGCGCGGCCGGGAGACGGCGATCTCGAAGCCCTCGCGGCGCATGGTCTCGATCAGGATCGAGAGCTGCAGCTCGCCGCGGCCCGAGACGTAGAACGAATCCTTGTCGGCGGCTTCCTCGATCTTGAGCGTGACGTTGCCCTCGGCCTCCTTGAACAGGCGGTCGCGGATCATGCGGCTCGTAACCTTGTCGCCCTCGGTGCCGGCGAGCGGCGAATCGTTGACGATGAAGGACATGGTGACGGTCGGCGGATCGATCGGCTGGGCCTGGATCGGCTCGTTGACGGCCGGATCGCAGAAGGTATCCGCCACGGTGCCCTTGAGGAGACCCGCGATGGAGACGATGTCGCCCGCCTCGCCCACGTCGATGGGCGCGCGCTCGAGACCGCGGAAGGCGAGAATCTTCGAAACGCGGCCGGTCTCCACGACCTTGCCGTCGCGCGAGAGCACCTTGATCGACTGGTTCGGCTTCACCGTACCCGACGCGATGCGGCCGGTGATGATGCGGCCGAGGAACGGGTTGGCCTCGAGCAGCGTGCCGAGCATGCGGAACGGACCCTCCTCGACCTTCGCCTGGGGCACATGCTCCAGCACGAGGTCGAACAGGGGAGCCAGACCCTCCGACTGGTCGCCGTCGGGCGAGGTGTTCATCCAGCCGGAGCGGCCCGAGCCGTAGAGGATCGGGAAGTCGAGCTGCTCGTCGGTGGCGTCGAGGGCCGCGAACAGGTCGAACACCTCGTTCACGACTTCGTTGATCCGCGCATCCGGGCGGTCGACCTTGTTGATGGCGACGATCGGGCGAAGGCCGATCTTGAGGGCCTTGCCGACCACGAACTTGGTCTGCGGCATCGGGCCCTCGGCGGCGTCGACGAGCACGATCACGCCGTCGACCATCGAGAGGATGCGCTCGACCTCACCGCCGAAATCGGCGTGGCCGGGGGTGTCGACGATGTTGACGCGGGTGTCCTTCCAGACGACCGAGGTCGCCTTGGCCAGGATGGTGATGCCGCGCTCCTTCTCGAGGTCGTTCGAGTCCATCGCCCGCTCCTCGACCCGCTGGTTCTCGCGGAAGGTGCCGGACTGCTGGAGCAGCTTGTCGACCAGCGTCGTCTTGCCGTGGTCGACGTGGGCGATGATGGCGATGTTGCGCAGCTTCATCGGGGTTCTCGAAGGGGGCGGACAAAACCCGGCCATAAGGCGGCGTGTCGCGGGCCGTGGTCGACGGTCGTGACGCCAAGATACGAATCGGGCGGTATCGCGTCGCAATATAAGCTGGGGACCGATCCGGCAAGGGCATGCCGCGCGGAGGGGGTCGGCGCCTCCGGCAAAGGCCGCGATCTGCTATGGGGGCGGCAGGCTGCAGGGGGAGTGTGATGCCGCGCTGGCGATGGCTGATGGCGCAATGGACGCGACGCCTCTGGGTGCGGGCGACGCTGATCGGCTTGGCGGGCGTGCTCGCCGCGATGCTAGCGGCGGTGGTGGACGGCTACCTGCCCTGGCAGATGCCGGGCACGATCAGCACCGATGCCCTCGACAGCATCCTCACCGTCATCGCCTCCAGCATGCTGACGGTGACCACGTTCTCGCTCAGCATCACGGTCTCGGCCTACGGCTCGGCCACAAGCAACGTCACGCCGCGGGCCACCACGCTGCTCATCGAGGACGGGCTGACCCAGACCGTCCTCTCGACCTTCCTCGGCTCGTTCCTGTTCGGCATCGTCGGCCTCGTCGTGTCGAAGACCGGAGCCTATGGCGAGCAGGGACGGGCCATCCTCTTCGCGGTGACGATCGCCGTCATCGCCCTGATCGTCGTCACGCTCCTGCGCTGGATCAACCACCTGACCCGTCTCGGCCGCGTCGGCGAGACGACCGATCGGGTCGAGGTCGCGGCCCGCCAGGCGATCGAGGCGCGGCTGCGGGAGCCCTATCTCGGCGGCCGGCGGCTGCCCGAGGGCGCGATCCCGCCCGATGCCGTCCCGGTGAGGCCGGGGACGATCGGCTATGTCCAGCATATCGACATGCCGGCCCTGTCGAAGCTGTGCGCGGCGCAGGCGGCGCAGCTCTACGTCGGAGCTCTGCCGGGCGCCTTCGTCTATCCGGATGCCCCGGTCGCCTGGATCGGTCGGGCGGGGGCGGAGACCGACCGCGGCGCCCTCACCGACCTCGCGCAGGAGGCCGCCCGGATGTTCGCGATCGGCAACGAACGTTCGTTCGATCAGGATCCGCGCTTCGGCCTCGCGGTGCTGAGCGAGATCGGTTCCCGCGCCCTGTCACCCGCGACGAACGATCCCGGCACCGCCATCGACGTGATCGGGCGCTCGATCCGGTTGCTGAGCCAGTGGGCGCGGGAGAGTGCCGACCGGCCCGAAGAGGAGCCGACGCATCCCCAGATTCACGTCCCGCCGCTCACGGCGGCCGACCTCCTGGAGGACGCCTTCATGCTGATGGCCCGCGACGGGGCCGGGCTGATCGAGGTGCAGCTGCGCATCCAGAAGGGTCTCTCGGCCTTGAGCCGCGTCGGGGACGCCGCCTTCGCGGAAGCTGCGCGGCATCAGTCGCGCATGGCTCTCGACCGCGCGGAGGCCGCCCTCGCCCTCGAGGCCGACAAGGCGCGCCTCAGGGCCCTCGCACCGGCCTTCGGCGGCGACGCGTCGGCGATCCGGGCCGCCGAGCGCGCGGCCTGCATCCCGCACGGATAGCTGTTGAGGAAGGCTCGCCCCTGGGCGGATGGCGCCGCGATCTGCCATAAGCTGTTCGTCATGACCCGTCCGCTCCCGATCCTCCCGTGACCGCCCGTCCCCCGATCCGCTTCCGCGGCCGCTCGTTCCTGGCGATGGTCCTGGCCCCGGTGCCGCCGATCGACCAGTGGCTCGCCGAACTCGATGCCCTGAAGCAGCGTGCGCCCGCCTTCTTCTCGGTCCGCGCGATCATCCTCGACGTGACCGGCCTGTCCTTCGACCGCTCCGACCTGCTCGACCTCTGCGCCGAGTTGAACAAGCGCTCGATCACCATCCTCGGCATCGAGGGAATCGGCCCGACCTCGCTGGGTCCGGGCTTCCCGCCACCGCTGGTAGGCGGCAAGCCGATCGACGATTTTTCCGCGCCGGAGCCCGGCGCCGAATGGCCCGCCGGCGCCGCGCCGGCTCCGCAAGGATCGTCACCCAGCCCCGCGCAGGGATCCACGCAGGGGCAGGCCGCCCCGGCCCCGCCCCGGCCCCGCTCCTTCGTCCTCGACCAGCCGGTGCGCTCGGGGCAGGTGATCCAGCATCTCGACGGCGACGTGACCGTGATGGGATCGGTCGCCTCCGGTGCCGAGGTGATCGCGGGGGGCTCGATTCACATCTACGGGGCCCTGCGCGGCCGGGCCATCGCCGGTGCCGTGGGCGATGCCAATGCGCGCATCCTCTGCCGGAAGTTCGAGCCGGAGCTGATCGCCATCGACGGCCTCTACAAGACCGCCGACGACCTCGGCGGGACCGGCCGCAGCCAGGCCGTCCAGGCCCGGCTCGACGGGGACACGATCGTGATCTCGAGCCTGGACTGAGGCGGTTCGGTCCGGCCGAGGGCCGATTCGCCCCCGCCCTGACGGGCTGGACGACGCCCATGCCCGACGCTGTCCACAGCTATCGGCAGGCCCGCTCACGTTTCCGGCATCGGCGGAACGGTCGATTCACGGGATCGGGCGTCTCTCTGCGGCAGCGGCTTCCTGGAAGCGTTGTCCCATGCACGTGCCTGCCCTGGCGATCCTCATCGCCCTCATCCCCCTTTCCGCCACCGCGGGCGATTCTTTCCGGGCGCACCTGACCAACTACGTCGCGGCACACACCGGCTGTGCCGGCAGCCGCACCCTGGTGGAACGGGAACTCGCAGGCTTCGAGCGCAGGCGCGCGGGCGACGCGCCGGCTTCGCTCACCCTGTTCGGCAAGCGCGCCGCGACGTGGACCGAGGAGGATATCCGCGACCTCCTTGCGGTGATCCGGACCTGCGAGGAAACCGGAGGCCGCCACTTCGCCGAGGATGGCGAGCCCCGTCTCGTGGAACGGCTGGACGACCTCGCCCGGTCCATGCGCCGGGCGGTTCTCCTGAGCACGCAGTCTGCCCAAGGACCGAGCCAAGCCCCGATTGCGCCCCCCCAGGCCCCGACGATTCCCCCGAAAACGACGATGGACGGAGCGCCGCGGCTCTGACCGGCCGTCGGAGCCCACGGCCGGCCTTCACACCGGCGGATACGTCTCGCGCGGCGACGGTGACCGGCGCAGTGGCCGATCACGGGCGAGGCACGCCGCCCCGCGCCAGCGCCTGGACACCGTCGGAGCCCCCTGCAGCGTCCGAGCCGCCCACCGAGTCGCGGACCGCTCCGGAACCGGCACGGGGGACGACTCCGCGCGCCGTCTCCGCAGCCGGTTCCGCTGCGCGCCCTGCGGCACCGTCGATGGCGAGCGACACGGTCAGGTCCACCGGAGCGGCGTTCCAGAGCCTGGCCGGCCCAGGCGAGCGACAGCCCGAACCCTGCGCCGTGACGCGGGAGCGATTCGCGCGGATCCGCGCCGGCATGACGCCGATGGAGGTCGAAGCGGTGTTCGGATGTCGGGGGCGGCTCGAAAGCGCCACGGCGATCGAGGGCGTCGGCACCTTCGAGGTCTATGTCTGGTCGCCCCCGAATCAATCCGGCTCGGCGACGGTGACGTTCCAGGACCGCCGCCTCAAGGCGAAGGCCCTGCGCAGGAGTTGAGCGGGTCTCGACCCATCGCCGGTGCGTCTCTTCGATCACAGGATCACCGGATCCGGCGAACATAGGACGGCTTAACTTTTGTTCCGGTCCTGAGCCGGCCGGCAACGCTTTGGCGGTGCAGCGATCTTCCCGCGCGGGGGGCCGGTCGGCAAAAATGGCCGAGCCGGCAATTCTTGCCGCTTGAGAGGCAAAAATTAACCGCCCGGTAACCTTACCGACGATCAATGGGTGCGTCGGTAAGGAAACGTCAACGCCCGTGACCAGCCCCGCTCCACCTCATCCCGCACTGCCCCTTCGAGGCCGCGTGTTCCGCGCCGTCTCGCTGGCGCCGCAAGCTCCGGCCGCGGAATGGCTCGTCCTCCTGGACGGCGCCCTGAAGCGCTCGCCGACGCTGTTCGACGACAAGGCCGTGATCCTCGATCTCGCGGACCTGCAACCCTCGGCGACCGAGCTGGAGAGCCTGATCGCCGAACTGACCACCCGGCGCCTTCGCATCCTCGGCATCGAGGGCCTGGACGCCGCACTGCCCTCGAACCTGCCGCCGCGCCTCGTCGGGGGTCGCCCGCACGGCGACACCCTGGAAGCCCCGGCAGGTCCGGAAGACAAGCCGGGCGTCTCCTCGCTCACCATCGAGGGCTCGGTGCGCTCGGGGCAGAGCATCGTCCACCCGGAGGGCGACGTGACCGTGATGGGATCGGTGTCCTCGGGCGCCGAGATCCTCGCGGGCGGCTCCATCCACGTCTACGGCGCCCTGCGCGGGCGGGCCATCGCGGGCGCCGCCCGCAACCCTCGCGCACGCATCTACTGCCGCAAGTTCGAGCCCGAGCTTCTCGGCATCGACCGCCTCGTCCGCACGGCCGAGGACATGGGCACTCACCTGCGCGGCCAAGCGGTCCAGATCTGGTCCGACGGCGGCGCGATCAAGATCGCAGCCTTGGGTTAAGGGGAAACGAGAATGGCCAAGGTCCTTTGTGTCACGTCCGGTAAGGGCGGCGTCGGCAAGACCACCACGACGGCAGCGCTCGGCGCGGCGCTGGCCCAGGCCGGCGAGAAGGTCTGCGTGGTCGATTTCGATGTCGGCCTGCGCAACCTCGATCTGATCATGGGCGCCGAGCGCCGCGTGGTCTACGACCTGATCAACGTCACCAACGGCGACGCCAAGCTGCCGCAGGCGCTGATCCGCGACAAGCGCCTGGAGAACCTCGCGCTGCTGCCGGCCTCGCAGACCCGCGACAAGGACGCGCTCACCGACGAGGGCGTCGAGCGGGTGATGGGCGAGCTGCGCGAGAAGTTCGACTGGATCGTCTGCGACAGCCCCGCCGGCATCGAGCGCGGCGCCCAGCTCGCCATGCGCCACGCCGACGTGGCCGTGGTGGTCACGAACCCGGAAGTCTCCTCGGTGCGCGACAGCGACCGGATCATCGGGCTGCTCGATTCCAAGACCGTGCGGGCCGAGCGCGGCGACTCGATCGAGAAGCACCTGATCCTGACCCGCTTCGACCCCGCCCGGGCCGATCGCGGCGACATGCTCAAGGTCGACGACGTGCTGGAGATCCTCTCGATCCCGCTGCTCGCCATCATCCCGGAGAGCCTCGAAGTCCTGCGCGCCTCGAATGTCGGCTGCCCGGTGACGCTCAACAACCCGCTCTGCGCGCCGGCCCGGGCCTATATCGACGCGGTGCGCCGCCTGAAGGGCGAGACCGTGCCGATGGCGATCCCGTCCGACCGCAAGTCCCTGATCAACAAGCTGTTCACCCGGAGGGCCGCATGAGTGTCCTGACCTTCCTCAAGCCACGGGGCTCCGGCTCCGTCGCCCGTGAGCGCCTGCAGCTCATCCTCGCGCACGAGCGCTCGGAGAGCAGCCGCCCCGACCTGGTGATCACGCTGCGCGAGGAGATCCTCGCGGTGATCGCCAAGCATATCGAGGTCGAGCGCGACAAGGTGCAGATCAAGCTGGAGCGCGGCGAAGGCGTGTCGACCCTGGGTGTCGACATCGAGTTCCCCGTCGAGACCCCGCTGGTCAAGAAGCGCGCCAGCGCCTGAGCGCGTATCCGGATCGATCATCCGGATACGCCACCCCTACCGCACGGTCAGCCGGAACGCCGGCGCATGGTCGGGCTGGGTCGTCACCACGGCGGCCGGCAGGACCGGACGCTCGTCCGCCCGGGCGATGCGGAAATGCCCGACGAGGCGGCTGAGCGCCAGCGTCGCCTCGGTCAGTGCGAAGGCCGCCCCGATGCAGATCCGCGGGCCTGCCCCGAACGGCATATAGGCGAAGCGCGGCACCGGCTCGGCGCCGGGCAGGAAGCGGCCCGGATCGAACGCGTCGGGATCGCGCCAGAGCCGGCGGTGCCGGTGCAGCAGCCAGGGCGAGATCGTCACGCTGTCCCCGCGCGCGACCGGCTGGCCCGCGAGCACGTCCGGCCCCAGGGCCGAGCGGGCGATGATATAGGCGGGCGGGTAGAGCCGCAGGGTCTCGTCGATCACCGCGCGGGTGAACGGCTTCTCCGCTTCATCCGCCTCCGCGGCGACCGCCTCCTGCGCATCCGGATCGAGGGCGAGCAGGGTGCAGGCCCAGAGCAGGGTTAGCGCCGTGGTCTCGTGCCCGGCCAGGATCATGGTGGCGACCTGATCGCGCAAAGCCTCCGCGGTGAAACCGTCGCCGGTCTCCGGATCGCGGGCGGCGCGCAAGTGGTCGAGCAGGTCGCGGGGCCGGCCGGAGCGCGCCTCCGCCCGGTCGGCGATCACCGTGTCGAGGAAGGCGACCCAGTCGCGCCGGAACCGGGCCCGCGCCCGGTCCAGCGGCGTCGCGAAGCGCAGCGGAACGAGAGCATCGGTGAGGTGCGGACGCCCGAGACGCTCGGAATAGGCGGCGAGATAACCGCGCAGCCGCTCGCCGTGACGCGCCATGCCGACCGAGAACATCGTCCGCCCGGCGATCTCCAGGGCGAGATGCTGGAGCGCGGCGAAGAGATCGACCGGTCCCGCAGCGGCAGGCCCTTCGAGGGCGGTCAGCGCCTCGTCGGTCGCCGAGAGGATGTGCGGCACCAGCGTCTCCACCGCCCGCGGCGTGAAGGCGGGACTCAGAGCCCGGCGCTGATGGCGCCACGCGCTCCCCTCGCTGATGAGCAATCCGTCGCCGAGCATCGGCCGGAGAACGCGGATCGAGATCGCCGTGCGGGCGTAGTTGCCGGTGTTCTCCACCAAGACCCGTCGCACCGCCTCCGGATCGCTCACGGTGAGCCGCACCTTGCCGAGCAGGCGGCGGCGGCGCAGGGGCACCTCGTAGGCCGAGGCCGGCCAGCAGCCGATGCCGTTGGTGCGCATGGTGGCGATGAAGCGCAGGGTCGACAATTCCCGCTCCGGCGGCACCGGCACCGGCGGCACGAGACGGGAGCCGACCGGAACCGTCTGCAGATCGATGGTCATGGGTCTCGCTCAAGCGGGTGGCATCGGGCAGAGCCCTCGGGCGCGACCGGATCACGGCCCGAGCCGCCGTGCCGTTGCCGCCGAGGGCCGGCAGATGCCGTTCGGGCCGATGCTCTAGGCGCTCGATCGGCGCCGCGCGAGCCCGATCGCCGCAAGGGAGGCCGGGGCGCGGCGCGGGGCTAGGGCACCGTGCCGGATATCGGATCCGGTACGATCCTCTGGGTTCTCGTGCTGCATCGATTTTTCCGGAAGCTGGTTCCGAGCTGTCGGGCCGATCCCTTAGGGATGCGGGATGATGGCCCGCCACGCCGAACCGTTCAGACCGCGGGCTGCGGACGGCGGATCAATCGCGGACGCCAGATCCCGAACACGACGTTGAGGGTCGCCACCGCGAGCAGCACCCAGAGCGTTCCCCGCTCGGAGCCGAGATCCTGGCCCAACGTCGCCGGGTTGATCCGGCCGGCCAGGGCCTCGGCGCTGCGGCGCGCCTCTTCCTGCATCGGGCCCTGCACGCCGACGAAGCCCCATTCGAACATCACCACCCCGGTGGCGAGCTTGGCCCAGGCCCAGCCGGCGCTGTGGAAGGCGCGCTGGGCGATGGAGAGCAGGCCGGCGAGCAGCGTGAGCGCCAGCGCGGGCAGGAACAGCCAGGTCGCCACGGCGCCCATCGCCCCGCGGATCAGGGCGTAGCCTTCCAGGGCCGTCGTCGACGGCGCACGTTCGAGCAACACGAGCAGGGCGGCCATCGCCCCCATGAGGCCGATCGCCCCCATCGTGTGGAGGAACTTGAGAAGGCGCCGCATCGCGTCCCACCCCCGGCCAACCGGATGGTGACACGAAACCTAGCGGAAACTTTCGACCCACGGGAGTCGGCGTTCCCGCACGTCGCCGTGAGGCGGGCCGCTCAGGCGAAGAGGTCGAGCTGCAGGGCTGCGGCGCGGGCGCGACGGCGCGGACGGGCCGAGGGGGCAGAGGGCGAGGCCGGAACCGGACTCGGCGGCGCCGGGCAATCGGGGAGCGGGACACCGGGCTTGGCGTAGAGGACCGCGCCGACCACGCGGGTTCGGCCCGGATCGAGCAGGACGCAGCAGCGATGCGGCCCGGCGGACAGGATTTCCTGCACCAAGGGCTCGGCGGGGGGCAAAGCGGCGACCGCTTCCAAGAGGCTGGTCAGGCCGGCAGCGGCCATGCCCAGAACGCGGAACTCGAAGGCCTGCCCGCTCCAGGTATGGCGGGCCGATCCGGCGCTGGTGGCGGAGAACGGGTTGCTGCCGAAGAGGGTGGCCGCATCGCTCACGAAGGCGGCGATGACGTCACGCTCCGCCAGAGGGTGGGCGGCGAGGACGAGATCGGCGAGGCGTTGTTTCGAAAGCGTCTGAGAAGCTTGCACGGTGCGAAGACTCGCACGCACCGCGCGCCACGGTCGAGGCGCGTCCTTCGGAAGGCTGTGGATGGCGCCTCGGCTCGCACATCGTGTCGGCTATCGGATTCGGCCTGATGCTCTCGGTTCCTGCGCGGCATCGGCTATATCCGAAGGCCGGCTCCCACCGCCCGGGACGATGCTCTAGCGCACCGAGTTCTCACCGTTGTTGCGCTGGACGCAGCGATAGCCGGCGAAACAATAGGGCTCGTCGAGGGTCGGCTCGAAAGCCGGCGCGGAGGACACCTCGTTCTGGCAGGCGCCGCTCTCGAAATGCACGGTCTCGTAGGCGGTCGGGCTCGACGCCACCACGACATGGCCCCGATGCGCCACGATCGATCGCAGGGCCCCGCAGGTGAGCCCGGGCGCGAAGGGCCGCTGGGCGAGCGGCGGCACCTCCTGGAACGGTCCGGTCTGCGCGAGGGCGCCGATGGACGGCGCCGCGAAGAGACCCGCGCAGAGGAGAGCGATACGAACCGAGGGCGTCATGGCCGGAGATCCCCGTGAAGGCGCCGATCCTGCGCCGATGATCCGCCCCCTCGCAAGCCGTCGCCCTCCGGCGACGGCTCGGGTCAAGCCGGCCCGCCTTGCCGCCTTCGATCCCCGAGGGGACGCCTGTCGCGCGGGCCCCGTCGTCAGCCGCTCGGCGGCGTGTCACCGGGTGGGGTGTGACCGAGCGGCCTGTCACCCGGCACCCGAGCGGGCGGATCGGCCTTGACGCCGGGGCCGCGAGCGGGCCGGGGGAACAGCACCAGGCCGGCGAGCGCGCCGAGAACGCCGGTCCATCCGATCCGCCGCAGGCTCATCGTGGGGCCCTCCTCGGGCTTTAGCGGGGTGCGTAGGTGTGCTCGTCCGCCGGGAAACGGCCCTCGCGGACCTCCTCGGCATAGGCCCTCACGGCACCCTCGATATGGGCCCGCAGCGAGCCGTAGCCCTTGACGAATTTCGGCGCCCGCTCGCTCAGGCCCAGCATGTCCTCCAGCACGAGAATCTGGCCGTCGCAGGCGCTGGTGGCACCGATCCCGATGGTGGCGGCGGTCACCGCCGGATCGGTGGCGATGGCGCGGGCCACCGGCTCGACGATGCCCTCCAGCACGATGGCGAAGGCGCCGGCCTCGCTGATCGCCCGCGCATCCTCCCGCAGCCGCGCCTCGTCGCCCGCGCCGTGGCCCTGGACCTTGAAGCCGCCCATCGTGTTCACGGATTGGGGGGTGAGCCCGATATGCCCCATCACTGGCACGCCGCGCTCGGTCAGGAAGGCGACCGTGTCGGCAAAGCGGGCGCCGCCCTCCAGCTTGATCGCCCCGGCCCCGGTCTCCTTCAGAACGCGGGCAGCGCTGAGGAAGGCCTGCTCCCGGCTCGCCTCGTAGGAGCCGAACGGCATGTCGACGACGACGAGCGCCCGCGACGTGCCGCGCATCACCGCCTGAGCCTGGACGATCATCATCTCGAGGGTCACCGGCAGGGTCGATTCCATGCCGTGCATCACCATGCCGAGCGAGTCGCCCACCAGGATGAAATCGCAATAGGCATCGAGGATGCCCGCCGTGTGGGCGTGGTAGGCGGTCAGCGCGATGATCTTGCGCCCCTCCGCCTTGCGCTTGGCCACGTCGATCGCCCTGAGGCGACGGGACTGGACGTGCTGCGACATGGCTCAACGATCCGAAGGCTGGCGTTCCGAGGGACCGGGCGGACCCGGAACCGTCATGCGGGCCCGCCTATAATCGCGTTCGCGCCGGCCCGCGCCTGCTCATATGGGCAAGGCCCGATCGGATGGGGAGAGTGTGGCCCGGAGGCACCGGCCTCCTGAAGCGGTGGCGTTTGCCGCCCCGCACTGCCCGTTTTCGGGCGTTTCCTCCCTAGACTTCGGTCCGCCTCCGGGCGTGCCGTTTTTCCGCCACATCCTGCCCGCTGTCAACCGCCACGCTCGACCGTGAGACTCTTGAAATTGCTCGAATTTCGAGCTTTGCCGGAATCTTGACGAAAATGCGGCGCGTCCAGCCGGGATCCGTGACGGTCGCGCTCAGAGCGCCTTCTCGAGAAGCTGCTCGATCCATTCCGGCTGGGTCTCGCCGACGGAGCGGCCGACCTCGGCCTTCCCCTTGAAGACGATGAGCGTGCTCTGCGTCCGGGCCTCGAACCGGCGCACCAGATCGCGCTGGCTGTCGAAGTCGATGGTGAAGACGGCGAGATCCTTGAAGCGCGGCTCGGCGCCGAGCGTCGCCAGGATCGGCTTCTGCGTCCGGCAGATCGGGCACCAGGGCGCCGAGATCTGCACGAGGATCGGTCGCCCTTCCGCCTGCGCCGCCTCGAAGGCCTGCGGGTCGAACGGAACCGGCGCGGCGGCCCGCGCCGGTCCGGCGAGGATCAGGGCCGCGGCGAGGGCGAGGGCGTGGCGGCGGGTCGGCATCGGGAATCCTCGGCCTGCTGTCGAGAGCGGTGCCCAACCCCATTGGGCCGGGTCACGCCTCTCACTTCCTGTTTCGACGCGCTTTCGTCCGACGAACCGGCATCCCCTTCGTCGGAAAAAGCTTTCAAGCACCGTGCCGAATATCGGGTCCGGCACGGCGCTCTCGGTGGTTGCGTTGCATCGGCTTTTTTCGAAAGCCGGCTCCTACCTTTCGGGCCGACGCTCTAGCGTTCGGGGCTGCCATTGACCGCGACCCATGGCGGATCGGGCTTGACGGTCGTGGTCTCGTGGTCGTCCTGCCAGCCCTCAACGCCCAGCGGATACCAGTGAACGCGGGTATAGCCCGCCGCCACCAGCCGCTTGCCCGCGTTCCAGCTGCCCCAGCATTCGGGACGGCAGAAGGTGACGATGGGTTTCGCCTTGTCGCCGCCGGTCAGCGCCGCCACGCGGTCGAGGAACGCGGCCTCCCGGTCGGGCGGCAGAGGCGCCTCGCCCGCCCCCGGCAGCCAGACGGCCTTGGGGATCGAGCGATGGGTCGGAAGCCAGGGCCGGTCGGCGGGAAAGCCCGCCGGCCGACGGTCGGCGAGGACGACGTCGATCAGCACGGGCGCTTCGGGCAGGAGCGCCTCCAGGCCCTTGAGATCGATCACCGTCGCGCCCTTGAGGGTCGCGGGCGTGTAGCCGTGCGGGGGCCCGGTATAGAGCCCCTCGGGCTCCGGCACGTTCACCGGTGAATCGGCCGGAGCCGCCGCCGCAGCGGTCGCCCCGATCATCAGGCCGAGGGCGAAGTGGACGGCGTTTCCGGCGCGTCTGCGCATGGCGTCAGTTGCTCGCCGAGGGCAGCTCGAATTTGTGCTCCCAGCGTCCACCCTGGTTGTCGGTGGCCGCGACCGTGACCGGGCCCTTGCCATCCGGCTTGATGCCGAAATGGATGACCGGGTTCGAGGCGATGGAGATATCGCCGTCGAGGTGGAACACGAGTTGGTCGCCGTGGGTCACGTCGAGCTTGTCGACGTAGCGGGCCGGCGTGTAGTCGCGGGTGACCTGATTCATCTGCATCCCCGAGAAATTCGGGTGGCGCACCATCAGCGTCGCCTCGACCGGCTTGCCACCCTGGCCGTCGGAGAATTTCATGCGCATGTCGCCCATGCCCTTCATGGCCTCCTCGTCGCTCATGCCCATGGGGGCCGAGCAGCCGCCGGAGGCCTTCACGAACTTCGCCGTTTCGACGAGCTTGCCGTCCTTGGTCTCAACGACGGCGTGGACATTGGTGTAGTTGTTGACCCGCACCCGCATCTTGATCTCGCCGGGGTCGGCAGCCGGGCCGAAGGTGAAGTGCGCCGCGTAGGGCGACGGGTTGTCGTCGATGATGAAGTAGAGGCCCTTGACGTTGTCCTTGTCGGCGAGCGTCAGGCCGATCGGCACGAGCGAGGCGTCGAGCGCCCGAACCGGCGCGTCGATCTTCACCGCCGCGTCGTTCACCTCGACCGCACGGTCGCCGAAGATCGTCTTCTTGATCTCGGTCCAGCGCGCGGCGCGCTCCTCGTCGGAATCCGTGGCGCCGGCCCGGACCGGGACCGGGGCGAGCGCCGCGGCCGAGAGGGTGAGGCTGAGGGCGAGCAGCAGGCGTTTCATGGTCGGTCTCCTTCCCGGATCATCGGTCCGTCGTCACTCCCACTCAAGCTCTTGGTAGGCCTGGGTGACGTTGCGGCCGTTATACGTGTCGAACAGGGCCCACTTGTCCTTCTCCCCCTGCGCCACCGTCGTCACCGCCGTCTCGATCGGCCGGGACTCGGCCACCGCCGCACGGGTCTCGTCGCGCAGAGTGGTGAGGTAACGCGCGAGATCGGCCGAAGCCGGCGCGAGCTTGACGCGGGTCGGGCCATGACCCGGCACGGCATCGGTGGCACCCATCGCCTTGAGGCGCTCGATCTCCTTGAGCCAGCCGAGGAGGCTGCCGTCGAGCGAGGGGATGCGGCCGACGAACAGGAGATCGGCGGGGAACAGCAGACCGCTGCCGGTGTCGAGCATCGACAGGTCGCAATTGGTATGGGCGGTGCCGTGGGCGGTGAGCCGGAGCGTGCGGTCGCCGAGATCGATCTCGGCGGATTCCTTCACGTCCATGGTCGGGTAGACCACCGAGCCGGCCCTGCCCTCGCCGAGGATCTCGACGAGCCGCCGGCGGTAGAATTCGCCCCGGGCATCGAGCGCGCCGCGGAGGTTGCCATGCCCGACGAAGATCGGGTTGTCGCCCTGGAAGGCGGCGGCACCGAACACGTGATCGGGATGCACGTGGGTCAGCATCACGTACTTGATCGGCTTGTCCGTGCGCTTCCCGATCTCGGCGCGCAGCCACTGCCCGTCGGCGAGGCTACCGCCGGATTCCGTGACGAGCACGCCATCGCGCCCGACGATGAAGCCGATATTGGCGATGGCGTCGTTGTTGTCCGGACTCGCCTCGGCATCGGGGCCGCGACGCAGGAAGATGCCGGGGGCGACCTCGTCCAGGGCGAAGGATTCGGCGGCACGGCCGAGCCGCGGCAGGCAGCACAGGCAAAGCCCGCCGAACAGGGCTTGCCGACGCGTCGCGGCGGACGCCCGGATGGCGCCTGCTCGACCGACCCCTCCCTGGCTGGCCCACGCCGCCATACGCCGATTCCTCCCGATTGCTCGGTGATATATTGCCAACCATCTAGTAGGTAGATTTCCAGGGCGTCAAGTGCAAGGATGCCGCCGGAGCTGTTCGGGCCTTCGCGATCGCGTGATCGGCCCCCGATGGACGATGACGGACGGACGATGAGAGACACGCGCGCGTCGCTCCTCAGCGAGGCCGAGATCCTGGTACGCGGACGGGGCTATTCGGGTTTCAGCTACGCCGATCTTGCCGAGGCGGTGGGCATCCGCAAGGCGAGCATTCATCACCATTTCCGCACGAAGGAAGACCTCGCGGGCGCCCTGATCGAGGCCTACGAGGCGCGCTACGACGCGGCCCTGGCCGACATCCTCGGTCAGACCGCGGACGGGGTGGCCCGGATCGAGGCCTATGCCCGGCTCTATCTCGGCGGCGTCGAGCAGGGGCTCGGTTGCCTCTGCGCCGCGCTCGCGGTGGAGCTCGAAACCCTGCCCGACGGGCTGCGGCGGCGGATCGGCACCTTCTTCGACAAGCATATCGCCTGGCTCGCCGGGGTGCTGACGGAGGGCCGGGCCGACGGCAGCATCCGAGCGGAGATCGATCCGCAGGCCCATGCCCGCATGGTGGTGGCGACGCTGGAGGGCGCGCTGTTGCTGGAGCGCTTCCTGGCGGGACCGGAGGGGTTCGGGCAGGCGCTGAAGGCGCTGAGCGCGGGACTGCGGCCGAATAATTGAATTCGTTACTGTCGCTGAGATCACTGAGCGATCAGGATATCGTTCTCATTGAGAGCCACGACGATCTTGTCCCCCCCTGGCGCAGCCAGAAAGCGCCACTCGCGACAGACCTCAAGAAATCAATGCGTTTCCTCAATGTCAGGAACGGACAGATTGACGTGACTCATTCGCCTCGTGTTCGCACCCTCTCGGATCTCCATTAGATATTTTCCCGTCCAGCCTGCTCCGAGCAAGCTTTGAAAATTTCTGATATGGGCAAATTCGAGTGGCCGGGTGCTTTCGCCGTATCGTCGAGGCAGGAACGCACCCCGCCTTTGGACGAAGATGGGCCGCTCGACGCGTCCAGCTTTCGCAACAGATCGTCTTTTTCCGTCGGTGATGCGGCCGCCCATGCCTGCATCGTGTCCCCGGTGCTGAGGGCGAAGACAGGCGTCGCCATCGATGACAGGCAGACGGCTCCGACGAGAAGGAAGCGCATTGCGATAACCTCGGGCTGCAATTGACCTGAAACGGCACGATGGACCGTGAGAAGCGCTGACGGCAGCAAAAGCGCCGGCCGACGCGAAGGTGAAAGCTTCCCGCAACAGTCCGTACGCTGGGAATTAGGCTCCGAAGTGCCGGTGAAACGGCGGATGGCTTGGGGCAAATACGCGCAGCCGGCCTCGCTCCTCGCGGCGTGGTGGCATTCGGCAGATCCGTCGGGCACCGGCCTCGGCGCGCCCCCAGGCCCGCTACATCGTCCCGCTTCGTCGTAAAGTGCGCTCGTGCCGGCCCTCGACCTTCCATCAGGCGCCGCTGATACAATATAACAGCCCGACCGCCCTCATAGAACAAGCGCTCCGATGTCCGACGCCTCTCCCCTCGCCGCCTCGCAGAAGATCCCGGTGACCGTGCTCACCGGCTATCTCGGCGCCGGCAAGACGACGCTGCTCAACCGCATCCTCACCGAGCCGCACGGCAAGCGCTACGCCGTGATCGTCAACGAGTTCGGCGAGATCGGCATCGACAACGACCTCGTCATCGGCGCCGACGAGGAAGTGTTCGAGATGAACAACGGCTGCGTCTGCTGCACCGTGCGCGGCGACCTGATCCGCATCCTCGACGGTCTGGTGAAGCGCCGCGGCAAGTTCGACGCGATCATCGTCGAGACCACGGGCCTCGCCGACCCGGCGCCCGTGGCGCAGACCTTCTTCGTCGATCAGGATGTCGGCGAGGCCGCCCGCCTCGACGCGGTGGTGACCGTCGCCGATGCCAAGTGGCTCTCCGACCGCCTCTCCGACGCGCCGGAGGCCAAGAACCAGATCGCCTTCGCCGACGTGATCCTGCTCAACAAGGCGGATCTCGTCTCGGCGGACGATCTCGACCGGGTCGAGGGTCAGATCCGGGCGATCAACCCCTATGCCCGGCTCCACCGCACCGAGCGCTGCACGATCCCGCTCGACCAAGTGCTGGACCGCAATGCCTTCGACCTGTCGCGCATCCTCGATATCGAGCCCGACTTCCTGGAAGAGGGCCATCACCACCACCACGACGACCAGATGCAATCGGTCTCGGCGAAGATCGACGGCCCCGTCGATCCGGAAAAGTTCATGCCCTGGCTGTCGAACCTGACCCAGGTCCAGGGGGCGGACATCCTGCGCTGCAAGGGCATCGTCGCCTTCCCCGACGAGCCGAAGCGCTTCGTGTTCCAGGGCGTGCACATGATCCTCGACGGGGACGTGCAGGGCGATTGGGGCGCCGACGAGCCGCGCGTCTCGCGCGTCGTCTTCATCGGCCGCAATCTCGACCCGGAGGCCATCCGCCAGGAATTCTACGCCTGCAAGGCCTGAACCGGCTCGGCCGTAGCGGCGCCTCGCGCGCCGGCTGCCGCTTCCGCAACGCAGAAGGGCCGCCTCCCGGCGGCCCTTTTTCGTGTCGATCGACGGATGCTCGATTGTCAGGGGTTCATCAACGCGCTGGCCGTCCCGACCGCCGTCGTGGCGAGACCGAACGCCAGGACTCCGATCATCGCGTAGGAGAACGCTTTCATCAGCATGGCTTCGGCTCCTGTCTCGACTCGGTCTCGGATTAGCAGCGGTAGCCGCCCGAGGTCTGGCCGTACTGCTTGACCGGGAAGTGCTGCTGGTTGGCGTTACCTTCCGCGGCCGAGCTCTGCGGGCAGCTGGGAGCGGCGTAGGTGGGGCCGGCGACGTAGCCGAGCGAACCGGTGGTCTCGACCTCGTACGGTGCGGCGTAGCCGGTGTAGCGACCGCCCCAGTTCTGGGCCATGGCGGAGGAGAGCGGGGCGGCGGCGAGAACGAGGGCAGCGACGGCGGCGGCAATACGGGTCTTCATGGTTTATCAGTCTCCGGTCAGAGGCCGACCCGATCATCCGGGCCGTTTCGTCTTCGATGAACTGAATATGGGAAGCCTGTCGCCGCCACGACGTGTCTCCCCGCACGCGCCGACGCGGATTAAATTTTTCGCTGAAAATCGATACCAGGTGCCTCTTAGGGCGGGATCATGGCTATCGATCCGATATTCAATCGATTGCCTAGGAGGTGAAACTCGATCCCATCGACCACGGGGTCGTCGCGCTCGACGCTTGTCGCCCCACGAGAAGCCTGCTTTTCAGCCGCGCGGCGAACGATCCACCACGCATCAATCTGCGCCTCAACTTAAATTATACATGAAATCTAGATTTTATAAACTGCATTTGAGCTACTAAATTATTTATATGCATGCAAATCTACATTTTAACTTGACGGACAACGAGATGACCCCTCTCGACGACGACGCCTGGGCCGCTTGGTCTCCCCGCGAACTTGGCCAGCGTCTCCGAAACGCAATCCATCCATGGTACATCGCAGGCGGATGGGCTCTGGACATCTGGCATGGCAGGCAAACGCGCGAGCACGAGGATTTGGAATTTGTCGTGATGCGCAATGACGCGAATTATTTTCGCGTCACTTTCAATGAACTGGACTTCTTTACCGTCCATAGTGGAGCCGTCGAATATCTACCCCCGTCGGCCAAACTGCCCAGCGATGTCTGGCAGCTATGGGGGGCAGACATGCGGCAAGGGTGTTGGCGCGTGGATATGATGATGGAGTCGGGCACGCCGGATCGATGGATCTACAAGCGCAATCGGATGATACAAACAGCACGCTCCGATGCCGTCCGTGTCAGCGAGGCGGGCATCCCATACCTTTCGCCCATCCAAGTGCTGCTGTTCAAAGCCAAATATTGCAGGGAAAAAGACCAAAAAGATTTCGATCTTTCTCTGCCCAAACTGTCTGCGGAAGAGAGGCAGCAATTGACGATCTGGCTGGATGATATGCACCCCGGCCATACGTGGATCACGAAGTTACAACGCAGCTCGTAGGGTTGCGATCACACCGGGTTGTCATCGCATTGGGTGAGACTTGGATCACGCGCCATCCTGTTGCGTCGCCGGTTTCAGCCAAAGCCCATCCGCTCCGTTCGGCAAACCTCAACCTTTCGATGGTCTCCTCTGAACCGACGAGGGGTCGCAATCCCGTCGGCCGGCCAGTGGCGGCGCGATGGGTGGTGTGGGCGGCCCTCGCCGGGAGTTGCGTTGGCCTCGATGATCTCCGCAATCGCCCCGAGCCAGACAGGCGCCACGGCGGCCCGACTCCCGCGCTGGCGCGAGGGGGCCTGGGCCGGAATCCCGGCGATCCGGGTCATCCACGGCTTCGCCGGCGCGCTGCACGCCGCCTTCATCTTCTTCGCCTGCTTCGCCTTCTCGGACGCCTCGCCCTACGACATCATCGCCCTCCCGACGATGCTGCTGTGGCTCGCACTGGGCATCCGGCTGCACCGGGGGGCGCTGCCGCTGGTCTTCCTGCTCGCCCTCTATCTCTCGGCGATCGTCGTGGCGCTCCTGCCCTATGTCAGCGAGCCGCTGCCCCTCACCTGGACGATCCAGCTCGGCTACCTTGTCATCACCGCCGTCTTCTTCGCGATGCTCTATGCCGAGGATACGCGGGCACGGCTCGATCTGGCGCTGAAGGCCTATACGGCGAGCTGCGTCCTCTCGGCGACGCTCGGCATCATCGGCTACTTGCAATTGCTCGGTATCGAGGACCTGTTCTCCCGTTACGGCCGCGCCTCGGGCACCTTCCAGGATCCGAACGTGTTCGGATCCTACCTGATGCTCGGCACGCTCAGCCTCACGCACGGCCTGCTGACGGGACGCGGGCGCCGTCCCGTGCTGGCGCTGGCCTGCCTGCTGGTGATCCTGGCCGGCACCTTCCTGTCCTTCTCCCGCGGCTCCTGGGGCGCCACCCTGGTCTCGACGACGCTGATGGCGGGCTTCGTCTTCATGACCAGCGGGTCGCGGGCCCTGCGGCGGCGCATCGTGCTGATCGGCCTCGTCACCGCCGGCCTCGGTGCGGCGGCCTTGGTCGGGCTCCTGTCGATCGATAGCGTCGCCAAGACCTTCGAAACGCGCGCGACCGTCACGCAGGATTACGACGAGGGGGAGACCGGGCGCTTCGGCAATCAGATTCGCGGCATGAACATCCTGCTGGAGGAGCCGCTGGGCCTCGGCCCGCTGCGCTGGCGCCAGATCTTCAGCCTCGAGCCGCACAATTCCTACATCGGCAGCTTCGCCAATGGCGGCTGGCTCGGCGGGGCGGTGTTCATCGTCCTCGTGATCGCGACCAGCGTGGTCGGCTTTCGCCTGATGACGCGGGCCTCGCCCTTCCGGCCCTACGCGCAGATCATCTTTCCGGCCCTGCTGATGTTCTTCGTCCAGGCCATGCAGATCGACGTGGAGAAGTGGCGGCACGTCTACATGATGCTCGGCATGGTCTGGGCGCTGGAAGCCGCCCGGCTGCGCTGGGCGACGGGCTCCCGGCGGGGCCACGACCGGCCTCCGGTACACACGCGGTTGGGACGGGACGACCGATACGGCGCAGGTTATGATGGTGCGCCGCTGAGCCCCGACGGCGCGGCGAGCCGTAGGAAATCGTGAGTCCGTGAACACACCGTCGGTAAGCGAGGCCCAGCGCCTCGCGGCCCTGAACGCGCTGCATATCCTCGATACCGATCCGGAGGCGCATTTCGATGCGGTCTGCCGGACGGCACAGCGTCTGTTCGGCGTCGCGACGGCCTATGTCGCGCTGCTCGACGCCGAGCGCCAATGGCTGAAGGCCTGCACCGGCTCGATGGGCCTGCCGCCCGCGCGGCCCCGCGACGGCTCGATCTGTGCGCACACGATCGAGCAGGACGGCGTGCTGATCATCCCGGACACCCGCCTCGATCCGCGCTTCGCCGATGGCGATCTCGGCGAGGGCACCTCCCGGATCGTGTTCTACGCGGGCGTGGCCCTCAGCCTGGCCCCCGGCCTGCGTCTCGGCTCGTTCTGCCTCGTCGATCCGAACCCCCGCGCCTTCTCCCCCGAGGACGAGGCGGCCCTGCGCGACCTTGCCGAGACGGTCACCGCCCATCTTCGGCTTCACCACAACCACGGCGCTCTCGCTCGCGAAGTGGAATTGCGCCGGCTCCACGAGAGCACGATCCACCGGCAGGGCGCCGAGATCGAGCAGCGGGCGGCGGCCAACTCGCTCCTGAGCATGGCCGAGCAGATGGCCACGGTCGGCCATTGGCGGATGAACTTCGCCGATCCTCAGCCACTCTACTCCGACAGCCTGCTCGGCATCGCCGGGCTCGACCCGGCGGCAGCGCCCGCCGAGCACCCGTCCTTCTCCGACCTCTTCACGCTCGAGGACCAGCCGCCGGTCGAGGCGGCGATGAGAGCCGCGGTCGCGGATGGAGGCGATTTCGAGGTCCAGGCGCGCCTCGTCCGCCCCGATGGCAGCCTGCGCGACGTGATGGTCCGCGGGACCTGCAAGCGGGAGGCGGGCCGCACCATCGGGCTGTTCGGCATCCTGATGGACACCACCGACCGATTGCGGATCCAGGCCGAGATCCATCGCAGCGAGTTGCGCTACCGCAGCCTTGCCGACGCCCTGCCGCTGCAGGTCTGGACCCTCGATCCGGCGACCGGGGAGGCCACCTACGCCAACGCCCGCTTCGAGGCCGATTACGGCCCGATCGGCAGCGGGCGAGCGGATCCCGTGGGGCGCGAACATCCCGACGACGCGCCGATCCTCGACGCCGCCTGGCGGAACGCGCGCGCCTCCGGACGGGGTTACGAGGGGCAATGGCGCCTGCGGGCGAAGGACGGATCCTATCGCTGGCACAAGATGTCGATGACCCCGGTCCGGCCTCCCTCCGCCCCGGACGCCGTCATCGAGTGGATCGGCACGGCCCTCGATATCGACGACATCGTCACGGCCCGCCTCGCCGAGGAGGATGCGCGCCGCCTGCTCAGCATCACCCTGGAGGGCGCGGGTGCCGGCACCTTCGACTGGGATATGCGCACCGGGGTGACGACGCTCTCGCCGGAGAGCCTGCGCCTCTACGGATTGCCCGAATCCGGCAAGGCCGAAGGCCTGAGCACGGCCACCTGGACCGCCTGCGTCCACCCGGACGACATCATCGAGACCTGGAACCGCGTCCACCGCGCCATCGACGACCGCGCCCGCTTCAGTGCCGAGTTCCGGGTCGGCCCCCGCTGGATCCATGCCTGCGGCCGGACCCTCTACGACGAGGCCGGCCGCCCCTACCGGATGATCGGGCTGAACCTCGACATCACCGAGCGCAAGGCGGCGGAAGCGGCCCTGCGCGCCGTCACCCACGAGGCCCAGGCCGCCCGGGCGGAGGCCGAGCGGGCGAGCGCGGCCAAGAGCGAGTTCCTCGCGGTGATCAGCCACGAGATCCGCACGCCCCTCAACGGCATCCTCGGCTATACCGACCTGCTGCTGGGACGCCCCGATCACGATCCGGAAGACCGCCGCCACCTGGAACTGATCCGCGTCTCCGGCGAGGCCCTGCTCACCGTCGTCAACGACGTTCTCGACGTCTCGAAGATCGAGGCCGGACAGCTCAAGCTCGATCCGATTCCGTTCTCGGTGCGTGCCCTCCTCGATGACGCGGTCGCGATGATGCGCGGGGCGGCCCTCAAGACCGCGCTGACCGTCGAGGCGCGCCTCGATCCGCGCCTGCCCGAGGCGCTTCACGGCGATCCGAACCGGCTGCGGCAGGTGCTGTTCAACCTGCTGAACAACGCGGTCAAATTCACGCCTGCCGGGTCCGTGACCCTCACGGTCCATTACGAGGGGCCGGTGCGCCTGCCCTCGGGCGAGGCGGCGGAGGCGATGCGCTTCGAGGTGACCGACACCGGGATCGGCATCGCGCCCTCGCAGCAGGGGCGCCTGTTCAAGCGCTTCAGTCAGGTCGATGGCTCGATCAGCCGGCGTTTCGGCGGATCGGGCCTCGGTCTCGCGATCTGTCGCGACCTCGTCACCCTGATGGGGGGGCGGATCGGCGTCGAGAGTCAGGCCGGCGCCGGCTCGACCTTCTGGTTCACCCTCGCGCTACCCCGGAGCAAGGCGATCGCCGCGAGCGTGCCGGAGGGCGTCGGGCGCTCCGAACCGTCCAGATCCTCCGCCCGACTCCTGCTCGTCGAAGACGTGCCGATCAATCAGGAGCTGGCGCGGACCGTGCTGGAGGCGCAGGGCTACCGGGTGGACATCGCCAGCGACGGGGCCGAGGCGATCGCCGCCCTGAAGGCAGAGGGCGCCGATCCCTTCGCCCTCGTCCTGATGGACGTGCAGATGCCCGGCATGGACGGGCTCACCGCGACCCGTCGCATCCGCGCCCTGCCCGGCTCCGCCGCGCGGGTGCCGATCGTCGCCATGACGGCCAACGTGCTGTCGCGCCAGGTCGAGGAGCTGATCGCGGCCGGCATGGACGATTACGTCGGCAAGCCGTTCAAGCGCGCACATCTGCTCGCCACGGTCGAGCGCTGGTGCGACGAGGGCGTCGTCCGCCGCGGACAAAGCGGGATCGCCCCGACGCCCGCCGTGCCCATCCTCGACCACGACACCTACGCCTCGGTGCGGGATATGATGGGCCGGGAACGCATCCTCGCCCTGCTAACCCTGCTAGAATCCGAGCTGAACCTGCGCTTCTCCGCCGCCACGGCGCGGGAGGCCGACCTCGATCGATCCCAACTCGCCTACGACGCCCATGCCATGGTCGCGGCGGCGGGCGTCCTCGGCTTCGTCGGCCTCTCGGCGCTCTGCCGGGAGATCGAGAATGCCTGCCGCAGCGGCGGCGACGTGCTGCCCCTGATCCACCATTTCGCCGCCCTGCGCCGCGACACGTTGAGCATGATCCAGGAATTGCGGGCGGCGTGAGCACGGGCGCGCAGCGATCCTCCTCTCTCCCGCGGCGCTGGCGTCCCTGATCGGGGCCGGGTTCGGGGGCCTCACCGGTCCAGGGCCGGACCCTGGAGCAAAAAACGCATCGCGCCTACGCAGACGTCGACCCATCGCCGCCTACCCTTGAGATCGGCCCCGCTGTGCGCCACCTGTGAGCGGCCTCGTTCCGATGACGCCTTCCCGCCGAGTCCCCCCTTGCCCCTCTTCGACTACGCCGCCCAGGCGGGTTCCGCGATCAAGGCCTTCGCCGAAGCCTCCAGCGATCTCCTGATCCAGCCGACCCTTCGGCTCGGCGTCACCGGCCTCGCGCGGTCGGGCAAGACGGTGTTCACGACCGCGCTGGTCCACCATCTCGTCGAGGGCCACGCGCTGCCGGCCTTCGAGCCGGCGCAGGGCGGCCGCCTGCGCCGGGCCCGCCTCGTGCCCCAGCCCGACGACGACGTGCCGCGCTTCCCCTTCGAGGAGAATTTCTCCGCACTCACGGAGGCGCGCCGCTGGCCGGGCTCGACCGACCGGATCAGCCAGCTGCGGCTCGCCATCGAGTACGAGCGGGCCGGTGGCTGGCGCACGGGGCCGGGCACCCTGATGCTCGACGTGGTCGATTATCCCGGCGAGTGGCTGCTCGACCTCGCGCTCCTCGACCAGAGCTACGTGGCGTGGTCGCGTGCCACCATCCTCGGCACCCGCCGGACCGGCCGGGCGGCCATCGCCGCGCCCTGGCTCGCCACGATGGCCGAACTCGATCCGGCCGCGCCCCTCGACGAGGTGGTGGCCGAGCGCGCCGCCAACGCCTTCAAGGCCTATCTCTCGGCGCTTCGCGCGGGCGCGGAGGCGGTGGCCACGACGCCGCCGGGACGCTTCCTGATGCCCGGCGATCTGGCCGGCTCGCCGATGCTGACCTTCGCCCCCCTGGACCGGCTCGAGGAGACGCAGAGCCCGGGCAGCCTCGGCGCGCTGATGGAGCGACGCTTCGAGGCCTACAAGGCCAAGGTGGTCGAGCCGTTCTTCCGGGAGCATTTCCAGCGGGTCGATCGCCAGATCGTGCTGGTGGACGTGCTCTCGGCGGTCGATGCCGGGCCGGCCGCCCTCGCCGAACTGGAGGAGGCGCTCGACGCGGTGCTCCTCTCCTTCCGGGTCGGGCGCAACAGCCTCATCACGCGGTTCTTCGCGCCGCGGGCGGACCGCATCCTGTTCGCGGCCACCAAGGCCGACCACCTTCACCAGTCGAGCCATGATCGGCTGGACGCATTGCTGCGCCTCCTCGTGGCCCGCGCCATGCGCCGGACCGAAGCGGCGGGCGCGCGGGTCGGCACCGTGGCGCTGGCCTCCGTGCGGGCCACCCGGGAGACCACCGTCCACGATGGCGGCGAGGTGCTGCGCGCGGTCTCCGGCACGCCGGAGGCGGGGGAGACGATCGGCGACGACACCTTCGACGGTCTCGCCGAAGCGGCGATCTTTCCCGGCGAACTGCCGAGCGACGCGCAGGCCGTGCTCGACGGGGCGATCCCGCCGGGCTCGTTCCGCTTTCCGCGCTTTCGCCCGCCCCTCGCGCGGCCCGATGCGCTCGGCCGGCCCGGCCACCTGCCGCAGATCCGGCTCGACCGGGCGATGCAGTTCCTGCTTGGGGACAAGCTGACGTGACGACACCTCCCGGCCCAAGGCCCCGCGCCTTCCGCATCCCCGCCGCCGAGCCGACGCCCGCAGCCGGGCCGGATTCGCGCCCCGATGCACCGCAGACCGAGACGCGGCAGGCACCGCCCCGACCGGATGTGCGCTTCGTCGATGAGCCCTACGAGATCGTCGATGCCGCCGACGGCGTGCCGGTGCCGGTGGCGACCCGGCGCGGGCCGCCCTGGGTGTCGATCCTTCTCGGGGCGCTCGGCAGCCTCGTCACCATCGCGGTCGGGCTGTCGCTGGAGCGGCTGGTGGCCGACCTGTTCGCCACCGCCCCCTGGCTCGGCTGGGTCGCCCTCGGCCTGGTCGCCCTGGCCGGGGTGGCCCTCGCGGCGATCGTCGGTCGCGAGGCCCTGGGCGTCTGGCGCGAGCGCAAGATCGAGCATCTGCGCGAGCGGGCGCTCGCGGCGATGACGGCGCGCGATCATACCGGAGCGCAGGGCGTGGTGCAGGAATTGCGCGGCCTCTACGCCGATCGCCCGGCCCTGAGCGCGGGCATCAAGCGGCTCGACGCGGTGGGCGACGCGATCCTCGACGTGGACGATCGGTTGGGCCTCGCGGAGGGCGAATTGCTCGCTCCCCTCGACCGGCAGGCCAAGGCCGCCATCGCGCAGGCCGCGAGCCAGGTCTCGGCCGTGACCGCGTTGAGCCCGCGGGCGATCGTGGATGTCGCCTTCGTGGTCTTCTCCGCCGCTCGCCTGTTACGCCGGATCGCCGCGATCTACGGCGGACGTCCGGGACTGCTGGGTTTCCTGCGCCTCGCGCGGGCGGCCTTCGCCCATCTCACCGTCACCGGCGGCATGGCCGTGGGTGAGGGCATGCTGCATCAGGTGCTCGGACTCGGGCTTGCCGCGAGGGTCTCGGCCAAGCTCGGCGAGGGCGTGCTCAACGGCTTGATGACGGCCCGCTTCGGCCTCGCGGCCGTCGCGGTCTGCCGCCCCCTTCCCTTCGTGCGGGCCACCCCGCCCACGGTCAACGACGTGGCGGGCCAACTCTTCCGTGGAAACGGCGAAGAGAAGTGACGGCATGACCCAAAAGGAAAGCCCCCGCACCGCAGGGTGCGAGGGCTGACCGGTCAAATTCCGTCGCGGATATGGCGGGAAATCAGCAGTCGTTGCCGCCCTTCTCGCCGAGCTTCTGATCGGCGCCCGTCGCGTTCATCGCGCCGACGGTGCCCGGCGAAGCCGGCTGGTTGCCGCCCGCGTTGTTCTTGGCCATGGCGGTCTGCTCCGAGCCCGGCTTGTCGCCCACGCCCTGACCGGCGCCGACATTGTTCATCGCGCCGACGGTGCCCGGCGAGGCCGGCTGCTGGCCGCCAGCGAGATTCTTCGAGCCGGCATCGGCGCCGTTCGCGGTGCTGCTGTTGGGGGCCGAGGACGAATCGGGCGCCTTGGCGGTGCTGCCGGTGTTGCAGGGAGCGGCGAGAGCGGAACCGGCCATGAAGGCGATGGCGGTGGCGGCGGCAAGGGTCTTCGCGAGCGTCACGATGCTTTCCTCCGGGATTGTCTTACCGGTTCAGCGACCGGTCCGACCGGGGAAAGCGATTAAGGAAAATTAAGTTCCCGAATGCTCCCGATATAAAATTAGTCTTTTCGTGCGAACCGGCACCCTGAAATCGGATTTCTTCAATGATCATCGTGACTTTGTTCGGATCGTTCACGTCACAACGGTGCGCGGGCACGTGGCAGTCCCAAGCGCATGGATCCGGTGCGCTCTAGGCCATGAGGTTGACCGAGCAGCATTGGGAAAGGAAGCAACCCTGCCATCTCAACGGGCCGGCCCGTTCGATGTTTCCGCCTCCGGACCTGTGAATCTCCGCAACCACGCCGGAGGAAGCTCGGCCTTTGCTCTCACGCGCAGGCATCGGCTTTGGCGTCGCGCGGGGCCGATACGTGGTCGAGGGCATCGGCCACCGCCCGCGAGAATTCAGGGGTGCGCAGGTAGCCGTAGGACTTGTGAGGATTGCGGCTCCCCTGCGGACGGCGATAGGCGTTGATGACCGGGCACTCGATGACGCCGACCCCGTCCGGGTTCGGGGCGTAGGCCTCGGCTAGGTCGGTCCCGACGATCGCGATGTCATCGCGGTCACCGAGATGGGTCCAGCGTGCCGCCGCCGCAGGCACGCGCAGATCACCGTGCTCCGCCGTGATCCGGTGCTTGATCTCGGCGAGCCCCAAGGGCGATCCCATGGTGATGAAATGCGTCACCCGCGGCAGCGGGCCTTGCCGCTCCATCAGCCGCAGCACGTCGTAGGCGATCAGGCCGCCCATCGAGTGGGCCGCCAGCAGAAGCGTCCGCCCCTCGTAGCGTTCGAGCACCGCGCGCAGGCGGTCCCGGGCATCGGCGCGGAAGGCGGCATCCTTGTAGTAGCCCCACAGATCGTCGAGGCGGTACTCGATGAGGACGTCGTCCACCACGAGGCGACCGGTCTTCTCCTGCATCCATTCGAGGACGCGGTAGAACCGGTCGGTCAGGGTCGGCCCCGGCGGCTTCCCGTTCGGACTCGGGAACGGCCCCCGGCCACGCGCCGGATAATAGGGCTCTCGATTGGACGCGGAGGCGACCGGCGCCTCGTAACGCAGGTCAGCCCAGTATACGAACTCGAAAGGCACATCCGGCGGGGCACGGCCGAGATTGCGCCGCAGCCCTTCCTCGATCGCCTGCCGCCACCACTTCTGCTTCTCCTCGCGGGGCGGCTTGTTGGCCAGCCCGTGGATGCCGATGATGACCGGATCGTCGTGCATCGCAGGGAGTGGGTGAGCCTTCGCGCGTCAGGATCCCGCAGGATAAGCCGATAACGCGCAGGTCGTCACACCGATGCGCGACAAATTGTGCACGATCCGGTTTGAACCGATGCGGCCCCGGCGGGAGGACAGCGCCGGTCATCCCCGCCCGGCATCCAAGGCCACGAACCGCGTAGGGCTCGTGATCGATACGAGGCTCAGGAACACCGGCACGGACGCGTCCGAGCACCGGGCCGGCGGAAGCGATCAGGCGCTCATCTTCTCCATCAGCGCCTCGGACAGGGCGAAGTTGACGTAGACGTTCTGCACGTCGTCCTGATCCTCGATCACCTCGACGAGGCGGATCAGCTTCTCGCCGGTCTCGTCATCGACATCGACGGTGTTCTGCGCCTTCCAGATGAGGCCGGTGCGGCGGGGCTCGCCGAAGCGGGCCTCGAGCGCCTTGGAGACCTCGCCATAGGCGTCCTGGGCGCAGGTGACCTCGTGACCGTCGGCATCCGAGCGCACGTCGTCGGCCCCCGCCTCGATGGCGGCTTCCAGCATCGTGTCGGCATCGGCCACGTCCGGCGCGAAGGCGATCACGCCGACCCGGTCGAACATGAAGGCCACGGCACCGGTCTCGGCGAGGCTGCCGCCGGACTTGGTGAAGGCCGAACGCACGTCGCTGGCGGTGCGGTTGCGGTTGTCGGTCTGCGCCTCGACGATCAGCGCGGCGCCGCCGGGGCCGTAGCCCTCGTAGCGGATCTCCTCGTAGTTCTCGCCCTCGCCCCCGGTCGCCTTCTTGATGGCGCGCTCGATATTGTCCTTGGGCATGTTCTCGGCCCGCGCCGCGAGCACGGCGGCGCGCAGACGCGGGTTCATCGCCGGATCGGGCGTGCCGAGCTTGACCGCGACGGTGATTTCGCGGGCGAGCTTGCTGAACAGCTTCGAGCGGACCGCGTCGACGCGGCCCTTGCGGTGCATGATGTTCTTGAACTGGGAATGGCCGGCCATGGCGTGACCTTTTCTTGTTCGCCCCGGGCGGAGGGCTCCCGTCGGTCGGGATCCTCGACGCCGCGCGGGGGATGTGGCGGTGATGTGTCGGAGGCGCCGCTTATAGGCCGCGCGCCTGCCTCGAATCAACGCATCGGCTTGACGAAGCCCGGTCCGTCGGGCATTCACCCCACGGAATTCGGCCGGGGCTTCCCGGCCTTTTGCGTTTCGCGTCGGCGCCGTCACGGTCGCGAATCGTGTCCGACAACCCGATCTGGAGCGCCAGCCATGGCCAAGGCCGTCACCGTCAAGATTCGCCTCGTCTCGACCGCCGACACGGGCTACTTCTACGTCACCAAGAAGAACTCGCGCACGCAGACCGAGAAGATGGTCATGAAGAAGTATGACCCGGTCGCCCGCAAGCACGTCGAGTTCAAGGAAGCCAAGATCAAGTAAGCTTCTCGCTTACGCGATCAGAGCGCTTTTCGGAAAGCCGCCCTGTCACCAGGGCGGCTTTTCGCGTTCTCAGTCGGATCGCCGCAGCCGGAACGATCGGTGGGGATGCGTCTTCTCTCGTGACGCCGCCGGATCGGGAGAGTGCCGTGGACGATGATCGTGTCTGGTCGTTCGAGAAGAGCCTGTGGGAGGGCGGTGCCGACCGCTACCGCGAGCTCGTCGACGACGAATGCCTGATGGCCCTGCCGCATCCGCCCTACGTGCTCGGCGGCGCCCAGGCGATCGAGGCGGTGGCCGATACGCCGCGCTGGACGGATGTCGTCATCGAGGACGGCCGGATCGCCCGTCCGCAGGAAGGCTTGATCGTCATCGCTTACGGCGTGAAGGCCTCCCGCGACGGCGAGACCTACGAGGCGCATTGCACCTCGACCTATCGTCGCCTGTCGCACGAAGAATGGCGCGTGGTGCAACATCAGCAAACGCCGCGCCTCGCGATTCCCTCGCAGGAGGGTTGAGCGCGGCCGTCCATCACGCCCGCGCAAGCGAACGGCCCCAGGGCTCGCCGGCATGAACCTCTGCCGGCCATCCTGCTTCCCCTCCTCGTCGACGTGACGATCACGTCCGCCGGCACCGCTCTTGAGCGGGTCGGCGACGCGTCTCCGTTCGAGACCAGCCTCGGCGCGGGCCTGCTCGCCGCCGGGATTGCGTCGCTTCCGCGCGCAACGCCGTTCGGCCCCCGCCGCGATTGACCGGCCCCGAAGACTGCCCCAAGGGGCGCCGACGCCGGAATCGGGAGCGACCGACCGGTCCCGGCCCGTTTCTGTGACATGACGCCCGACGCAGCCGGCTACGGAGATGGTCGGGCTGTCATCGAATCGTCGCGGATGGGCCGGAAAGGCAGGGTCAGACCCCTGCGAGGAGAGCACGGTCCATGGATTTTCACCGCCGTTTCACCGTGCTGATGTGCACGCCCCACTTCGAAGCCGGCGATCTCGAAGGCGCGCGGGTCGATCAGATCGTGGCGGCGGTCGAGCAGCGCGGCTTCGAGGTGGTGCGGGCGCGGCGGGTCGAGGACGCGGCCATCGCCGTCCAGACCGATTCCGCGGTCGGCTGCCTCGTGGTCGATTGGGGCAAGCGTGGCCTCGAGGGCAAGGCCGCCGCCCTCATCGACATGATGCGCAAGCGCGGCCTGGAGATGCCGATCGTCATCATGGTCCGCCGCAAGCGGCTAGAGGACATCCCGGTCGAGCTGCTCGACTTCATCGACGGCTACATCTTCCTGGCGGAAGAGACCCCCGAATTCATCGCCCGCGGCCTCGTTTCCCGCGTCACGCAATACGCCGACACGCTGAAGACGCCGTTCTTCGGCGCGCTGGTCGATTATGCCGAGGAGGGCAACCAGCTCTGGACCTGCCCCGGCCATAACGGCGGCATTTTTTACAATCGCTCCCCCATCGGTCGCATCTTCGTGGAGCATCTCGGGGAAGCGATTTTCCGCGATGATCTGGACAACTCCGTCCTCGATCTCGGCGATCTGTTGACCCACGAGGGCCCGGCGCTGAAGGCGCAGAAGGAGGCCGCCCAGATCTTCGGGGCTGAAAAGACCTACTTCGTCCTCAACGGCACCTCGGCTTCGAACAAGGTCGTGTTGGGCTCGCTGGTGGCCGAGGACGACCTCGTCCTGTTCGACCGCAACAACCACAAGGCCGCCCATCACGGCGCCCTGCTGCTCGCCGGCGGCATCCCGATTTTTCTGGAAACGGACCGGAATGCCTACGGACTGATCGGCCCGATCTACCACGAGGCCTTGGACGAGGACCGGATCCGCGAAAAGATCCGCACCAACCCGCTGGTGAAGGACAAGGAGGCGTGGCGGAAGGAGCGCCCGTTCCGCTGCGCCGTCATCGAGCAATGCACCTATGACGGCACGATCTACGACGCCCAGGCGCTCGTGGAGCGGATCGGCCACCTGTGCGACTACATCCTGTTCGACGAAGCCTGGGCGGGCTTCATGAAATTCCACCCGCTCTATGCCCGCCGCTTCGCCATGGGCCTGACCGGGCTCGACGAGACCTCGCCGGGCATCATCGCGACGCAATCGACCCACAAGCAGCTGGCGAGCTTCTCCCAGGCCTCGCAGATCCATACCCGCGACGGCCATATCCGCGGCCAGACCCGCCGCGTCGAGCACAAGCGCCTCAACGAGAGCTTCCTCGTCCACGCCTCGACCTCGCCGTTCTATCCGATCTTCGCCTCGCTCGATGTCGGCGCGCAGATGATGAAGGGCCGCTCCGGCGTCGTCCTGTGGGACGACACGATCCGGCTCGGCATCGAGTGGCGCAAGAAGGCGCGGGCCATCCGCAAGGAGTTCGAGGAGCGCGAGGCCGATCCGAAGCGGCGCTGGTTCTTCGACCCCTTCGTGCCCGATGTCGTGACCGGCCCCGACGGCACCGTGACGCCCTGGGAATCGGTTCCGACCGACCTCCTCGCGGCGGATGCCCGCTACTGGGAGCTGACGCCGGGCGCGGCGTGGCACGGCTTCACCCATGTCGGCCCCCTGGGGCGGGACGGCGCGGCGCCGGGCTTCGCCATCACCGATCCGAACAAGCTGACGGTGCTGACCCCGGGCTTCGACCGGAAGACCGGCGCCTACGCCGATCACGGCGTGCCCGCGCCGATCGTGGCGCAATACCTGCGTGAGAACCGGATCGTACCGGAGAAGAACGATCTGAACTCGCTGCTCTTCCTGCTGACGCCGGGCGTCGAATCCTCGAAGGCCGGCACGCTGATCTCGGGGCTCGTCGCCTTCAAGCGATTCCACGACGACAACGTGCTGCTCGAGGAGGCCATGCCGGAATTCGTGCGGGCACGGCCCAAGCGCTATCGCGGCGTGCGCCTGCGCGACCTCTGCGCCGATTATCACGCTTTCCACCGGGAATCGGGCACCTCCGCGCTCCAGCGCAAGCAGTTCATGCCCGAGCACCTGCCCGAGATGGTGATGCCGCCGAAGGCCGCCGCGCAGATGCTGACCCGCAACAAGGTCGATTACGTGCCGATCGCGGAGGCCGAGGGACGGATCGCCACCACCCTGATGCTGGTCTATCCCCCCGGCATCGGCACGGTGCTGCCGGGCGAGCGCCTGGACGCGCGGGCCAAGCCCATGCTCGACTATTTCAAGATGTTCGAGGCGGCCTCCAACCTGTTCCCCGGCTTCGAGGCCGAGATCCAGGGGGTCTACCGCGAGGTCGATCCGGATGGGCGCATCCGCTTCCACACCTACGTTCTGCGCGAGGGGGCCTGATGGCCGAACGGGCACAGGCGGCGGCGCTCATGGAGCGGGGCTGTCCGGCCCATTGGCCGGACATCGTGATCCGGCCCTCGTCGGATGCCGACGTGCCGGCGATGATCGCGATCTACGAGCGCCACATCCGAAAGGGCGTCGGGGATACCGGCGACTTCGAGGAGGAGCGCCTCCTGCCCGACGAATTGAAGCGGCGGCGCAAGAACATGCGCAGCAAGCGCCTGCCCCATCTCGTCGCCGAGCGGGACGGGCAGGTGGCCGGCTACGCCTATGCGGTGCCGTTCCGCAAGCGCCCGGCCTACCGCTTCACCCTTAAGCACTCGATCTACGTGCACCCGGACCACCTGCATGCGGGCATCGGCCGGCGCCTCCTGCCGGCGCTGATCGAGGCCTGCGCGGCGGGCGGCTACCGGCAGATGATCGGCTATATCGACGCGAAGAACGAAGCGTCCCTGCGCTTGCACGAAGCCTGCGGGTTCGCCCGCGTCGGCTATCTCCCGGCCATCGGCTACAAGTACGGGCGCTGGAGCGACAGCGTGATGGTGCAGTGTCCGCTCGGCTCCGGCGCCGACGACCAGCCCCAATCCTGGCGCAAGCCGGAGCCGGCCGGCCCGACGGAGTGAATGCCGGCCGGACGTGCGCGATCCGGTTCCCCAGCCCATCCTCCTTATCCTGACGTGCCCGTGAAGCGGGCCTCGAAGGAGGGTTCCAGTCTGCTCGCGATCCCTGGAGCCCTCCTTCGAGGCGACGCTGCGCTCGGCGCCTCAGGATGACGGGGTGTGATCGGAATAGGTTTCAATTGCTGGTGACGTCGCTGGCGTCGTCGGTGCCGCCGACTTTCATGTCGCTGCCGAGGGAATAGATCTCGTAGGGTTTTCCGCCGGAGCCGGGGGAGCGATAGAGGTAGGGCTGGTTCCACGGGTCGATTAGGCCGCGGGCATCCCGCAGATAGGGGCCACGCCACCCCGCGCCGGTGGACTGGACGAGGGCCTGCAGCCCCTGCTGGCCCGTCGGATAGGTGCCCTGATCGAGATAATAGAGTTCCACCGCCTGGGCGATGTTCTTGACTTGGATGCGGGCCGTATCGCCGCGCGCGCGGCCGAGATAGCCGAGCACCTGCGGCGTCACCATCGTGGCGATCATCCCGATGATCGCCAGCACCACCAACAGTTCGACCAGTGAGAACCCTGCCTGGTCAGCGTCGGACCGCGTGACGATACATTGGTCGTCCCGAGTCGCGTCGTCCGTCATCATCAATCCCGCTCCCGTCCGTGGGCAGAATGGCGACGATTTCCAAACAAGCCCTGACTAGAGCCGACGGCTCGCCGTTCCCCTGGATTTCTTGATATTTGATATTTGTTATCGGATTCCTGCGACGGTCCCGACCGAACCGGCGGGCTGCGCCCCGCGCCCGTGCGAGCGCTCATGTCATCGGCCCTGCATCCGCAACCAAAGCGTTGGATCCGGCCCGTCGCGGTGGTCGCGCTCGCCCTGCCGCTGCTGCTGGTCGCCGTCCCGGCCGGCGCGGCCGATGCGGCACCGAAAGTCCTGACCCTTCCCCTGCCGGCGCCGTTCCCGCCGATCCGGGTCCTGACCCTCTTCGTCGGCCTCCACCTGATCGGCCTGTGCTTCGGGCTCGGCGGGGCGACGATGCTCGATTTCTGGATCCTGCGGTGGATGCGCTGGGGTGGCCTGCCGCCGGAGATTGCCCGCACCTTCCTGTTCGTCAGCAAGGTCGTCTCGGTGGGAATCGTCCTGCTCTGGATCTCCGGCCTCGGTTTCCTGGCCCTCTACAGCGTGGAATCTCCGGAGAAGCTGTCGAACCCCAAGCTCCTGGCGAAATTCATCATCGTTCTGGTCCTGACCGTGAACGGCCTGCTGATCCACGCCCTCGTCCTGCCGAGCGTCCTGCGGGACGTGAGCCGGCCGATGTTCGAGGGCGTGTCGCACCTGACCACCATCGTGTTCCTCGTCTCCGGGGCGGTCTCCGGCGTCTCCTGGTACGCGGCCTTCGCCCTCGGGCTGATGCGCGAGCTGAACGGTCGCGTCTCCACCGGGCTGCTGCTCGCCCTCTGGCTGGTGGCGGTCGTCACCGCCGCCCTCGGGGCCTTCGCGTTCTGGCAGTACCTGCTTGCCCGCAGCGCCCGCGGCGAGATGGCGAAGCCCTCCCCCGACTCGCGCCCGCTCGATTTCGGCGATACGCCCCCGCCCCATCCGATGCGGGCGGTGCCGATGACCTTCACCCAGGTGCCGGAGAGCCGCATCGTCCTCATCGGCCGACGCTGAACCCCGCGCATGACACTCGATCCCGGCGCCCTTCTTCTGACCTTCCTGCCGCTGCCGATCACGCTGGCGCTGAGCCTGATCGACCTGCGTCGCCGGATCCTCCCCAATCCCCTCAATCTCCTGCTGTTCAGTCTCGGCCTCGCCATCGCGGCCTTGCGCAACCCGGATGCGCGCATTCTGGCCGCCTGCGTCGCACAATCTGCGGCGGCGTTCCTGCTGCTCTGGGGCCTGCGCGCCCTCTACGCCCGGCTGCGCGGCCGGACCGGCCTCGGCTTCGGCGACGTGAAATTCGTCGGCGCCGCGACCGCCTGGATCGGGCTCGGCGGATTGCCCTTCCTGATCCTGATCGCCAGCATGACGGCCCTGGTTGCCCTGGCCGGAGCGGCCCTTGCCGGCCGGCGCGTGACCCGCACGTTCCGCTTGCCGTTCGGGCCGTTTCTGGCGATCGGGCTGCACGCCGCCCTGCTCGCGGGACACGTGCCCTGACGCTCCGTCGCCCTCGAGCTCCGACCAGCCGTGCGCGGTTGATCCCGACGCCCGAGACCCAAACACCGAAGGACCGTCTCTTCGGACCTACTGCGCCAGTTGGCCGACGCTGGTGATCGCCCCCATCACCGAGATGATCAGACCGCCGATCAGGCCGCCGACCGTCACGGTGACCAGCGGGGTCATCAGCGCCAGCAGGCGGTCGATGCGCTGGCGGGTCTGGGTCTCGTGCATCTCCACGGCCCGGAACTGGACGCCGAGCGGATAGACCGCCGCGGCGCCGAAGCCGAGCGCGGTCGCTAAAAACCATTACTAATCATAGGCTTGGGCATATGCACAACGCACACACGAAGCTAGTGAAAACGATTGTTCGACGGTCCTGTCACACTTGGGTCACAACGGACGGCAGATGGCTACGATCAGAAAGCGTAACGGCAAATGGCAGGCCCAGGTCCGTATCAAGGGTTCAGGGGCTTTATCGCGAACGTTCCTGACAAAAGCAGATGCACAAGCTTGGAGTCGGTCCCTTGAAGCAGAAGCCGTTCGACGTGGACTGCCGGTCGGGTTGAAAGTTCTCGATTCAATGACCGTAAGTCACATCCTTATCCGATATCGCGATGAGATAACTCCAAATAAACGTGGGGCGGTAAGAGAATACGTTGCCATTCGGGTAATGCTAAGATCGGACATATCCAAGACAACACTATCATCCCTCTCAGCTGCGGTCGTAAATAAATACATTAAGCAGCGTCTAGCTACCGTTGCACCGGGAACAGTTCGCCGAGAACTAAGCATACTACAACATGCACTTGGAGTATCTCGCAACGAATGGGAGCTTCCCTTACAATCCAATCCAGTCGCAATGTCTAAGAAGCCGCAGGCCGCAGAAAGCAGAACTAGACGACTAGAGGCGGGCGAATGGGAATGCCTGCGAGATGAGTGCGCACGATCTGGGAACGTGCAGTTGTTGCCTATGGTGGAACTAGGTATTGAAACTGCAATGCGACGGGGCGAAGTATTATCCCTCCAATGGAAGGACATCGATTTTAACAAGAAAACTCTTCTTATACCAATAACGAAGAATGGTCACGCTCGAACAATCCCACTCACACCCAGAGCACTACAAATTATCGAGGCGCAACGGTCGATAAAGCATCATTCGGTCTCCCGCATTTTTCCGACAACAGAAGCTGCAATAAAGATGGCTTGGCGCCGAGTTATTCGTCGTTGTTGTCTTGTAGACTTGAAATATCACGACCTTCGCCACGAAGCTATAAGCAGATTTTTTGAGCTGGGACTCAGCATACCGGAAGTTGCTCTAATCAGCGGCCATCGTGATACCAAGATGCTTATGAGATATACGCATATTAGGCCCGAGAACGTTAGTAAGAAACTTGCGGAGATCGCGGCGGAGGCAAATAATTAAATCCTAATAGAATGCCTTTATCGTACAAGCTTGATGTTTGACTAAGCAAATCCGGTGAATACTATACAATACAGATGTAAATTAGCAGCTTTTTCTATCGCAAACCTCTCTCGCTTTTCGCAGGTTAATCAGCGTTCTATTGTGAACATGACGGTGCTATCGTCCGGATGTCGGTTGGGGGCTCACTCACGACCGACATCTAACCGCCAATACAAGATAAGCGTTGATTTAAGATGCTTTTGTCAGATTGGTACTCAATAAGAACCACACATCGTCTTGAATCGCATTTCAAGCGAGGGCGATTAGAAGAGATTTTTCTGTAAATGTCACTGAACGAGATTTATTACTGTCCTGCACCTACGGGGGCAGGTAAAACCTACGCTATCGAAGCACGAGTGGCCGAGCATGTAAGATGCGGTGAGACGGTTATCTTGACCCAACCGTCCAAGAACCTGTGCCATCAGACCGCGCACGAAATGACTGTACGGTTCCCCGATGTCCATGTGGAAGTCTTCAATCAGGATACGTGCGGGCAGAAAACTGTAGTTGGACTGTCTGAGCACCTGAGAAACCCGCCGGATCGCTCTCATCTGATTATTACTACATGGGCGGCTTTCATGATGCTTCCCCATTTTGATCGTGCTGAACGCTTCCATTTGATCTGCGACGAAATTCCTACAGCATTCGTGCCTGAGCGTGTTCGTCTTCCTGACAATCATAGTTTGCTGACCGATGCCTTAGGGATCAAGGAGGTCGGGCCGATCTATGGACTTGTGAGAGCCGACAATCCTGGCGCTGTACGTAAGATAGCGGAAAATAGGAACCAGGACGCATTCAACGGACTAGTGAATGATTTGGCAAAACGCATTCACTACGGGCGTTATTCCACCTATGTCGACCGTAAATCCTACAATGGACTTCTGAACGGCAGCAAAGATGACCGATACCTAACAACGTACTCGATGCTTAATCCATCTGTATTCCTCGGCTTCAAGTCCGCATTGTTGGCTGGTGCACGTGCAGAAGAGACGATCTTGTATAAGTGGTTCGAGCAGAAGGGTGTGACGTTCATCAAAGACGATGCGTTAATGAGCAAGCTTCGCTATCAGGAGCACGAAAATGGTCATTTGATCCAGTTCTATTATGCGTCTGAAAGAAACTGGTCGAAGACGGAACAGATCAATGATCCTTCATTTAGGCCCAAGTTTCTAAAGTCCGTGCAATCGCTATTTGGGGAGAACGAGTTTGTATGGCAGGACAATGTTGTAAATGAGAAAGAGTCGTTTTCCGGTTTATCACACGCCCATAACGTCGGACATAGCCCGCACGGATTGAATCAGTACCAGCACATCGATAGGGCTGTTATCATATCGGCATTGAATTTCAGCAGAAACGAAGGAGGTTTTCTGACAAATTTGTGCTGCATCGGTCCTGACGAGCAGCGCATTGCATTGTCATACCATAGTTCCTATCAGACATATAATCGAACTTCCGTGCGTGATCCTATGAATACTTCTAAAAAAATTGTAATTCTGCCTGACCGGCAGAACGCTGCTTGGCAGCGCGAACGGTTCCCCGGATCAGAGATCATTCCCTTGGGCATTGACTCGAGAGATGCAGTCAAAACGCGTCCGGACAAGCTTTACGCCAATGCAGCAGATCGAAAAAGGGCTCAACGGGATAGGTTGGAAGAGAGACAAAATGAGATCATGAGTGGCTTGGTAGAAGCTGTGAAATCCAAGAAGAAAAAATACATAATCGACGACTGTCACGGCTATTCCTTTAATACAATAACATGTGTGACATCCCTTCAAGGTTCTATCATTGAACATAAGAAGGATAGCGAATCCATGATGCTTGCTTGCGACAAAAAGATGTTCGTATCAACTATGAAAAAATTCTCGATGAGCAAGTTCGAATCGAAAGAGCAGAACAAGCTCATTAGCCCTGCGTTGTTCATCGATAAGGATGGGGCTGTTTCACGTCGAAGTAAGACCAACGCTTACTGTGGCAAGAACGTCTACCTTGACATCGACAATGGAACTTTGACGCATAGGCAATTATCGAAAATCTTCCCAGATATTGAGATGATTGTCTATAGTTCCTATAGTCATACTAGGGAAATTCCCCGGTATCGCGCTGTTTTTCTAACTGATACGATCATGTCACCTGAAATGTATACAGCAATCTACAACATGATTTGCGAAAGGATAGAACTCGACGGCTACAAGAAGGATTTTAAAGACGGATTTAACCCCAAGGAGAAAGTGCACGGGATTGACCGCAAGCCTTATCTAACCGACTTGTTCTATCTCCCTTGCCAGCCTGCTGATGGTGACGGGTTTTTCATGTACTATCATAGTGGCCGAAAGCCGCTCGATGTGTTGGATTGGTGCAACAACTCTTTTCCAACACGCTTCGATGAGAATGGTGTAGCGGACGCGGTACTTCAAGTGTCGGCGAATGATGTTGCGGCTGATCACGCTCAACTATGCGAGACGGCCCTGCAACGCTTTCGAGATGAGACGGTCGTACAAGGTAAAAGCCATAAAGAATTGAGAAAGCTCAATTTTACACTGCTTGATGGCGGTGTAGATGACGCATCTCGGGACGTGACCCTAACCCAAGCAGCGTTGTCGAGCCGTTCACCGAAAGATCGTCTGGCTGACAGCGCAAGATTGATGCGGATAAAGCGTAGCTGACAAATCAGTTACTTGGACTGGCATCCTTGGAATATCGTCCAATCGAAGCTGTCGGTTTAACTAGCATTGTTTCGTTACCATAATGTCTGTATAAAGTGATTGTCGGTATCGCAGAGCAATTAAACGAATAGTCTTGGATGCCGACGATGACAACCACCCTAATATCGAAATCAAAACGTTGAAAGGATGTAAAATGACAACCATTAAAGTAAAAATCAATACTGATAAAGGCATCAATATTGATATGCTTGCGGGTGCAATCGGAAGGGCGATTAATATGTTGGAAGACGATAAGCGACGTGGGCAACTCGAGCCAGAAAACGGGAGTCTCCTATTGGACCTTTGGTGTTTCAAAAAAATTGTCCGCAATTACGATTCGGTGGATAGGCTTACTCAATCCATCAGTCCACTCAGATACAGCAAGTTTCTTCATGAATTAGCTGGTCTACGGTGGGGTACAGATGATAAAATTCTAGAAAGCTATCTTAGCTATGAGGCAGACAGATACCTCAATACTTGTGAAGAAGCTCAGTGTTTAGATGACAGTGCGGAAAGCTATCTGTATTTGCACGAATATAACTGAAATTACTCACATTTAATGTGGTAAGCCGCTTATGGTTGATTGCTGAGAACGAGTATTCTTGACATTTGAATTACTTGATTTCAGTCAATCAACCTACGGAATCCATTAGAGCTACGTCAAAACGAATAGACATAAATTGGTCTATGTGCTGCGTGTGTATGATATGACCAATTGCAAAGACGGGCGCTTGTAAGTTAGACCCTGACAAGTGCCCTTCTTATTCACTACAACCCTACCAAAACTGAGAAATTACTGTGCCAATCTCAACGAGCTAGGTCCCACTGTCATCGTCCAATTCAATTTCTCAATGATAGTGCCATCTAGCCCAATGCGGATACCTCGATTCGGAGCAAGGTTGATGATGATTGAAACCGGTCGTCCGAACGATGGGAGTTCCAGGCCTCCATATCGAGCAAGCTTGGCCTGTAGTCCTACCAAAGCCTGATCGATGTACGAGTCTTCCGGCTGCGACAGATCTAGGTCGATGCGTTTCAGGTTCGCCGCGCCCAGCGCCCATATCGTCATGAGTGACGTGGGCGGCCAATTCGCAGTCTCGATCACGGCATAGGGGATGAAGGGTTCGTCACTCATCGCAGGGTCTCCGTGAAGAGACGATCCGCCAACCCTTCGATCCGATCATTCCAGGCGAGCATCTGCCGCCATCGTTCGGGAATGCCTAACAGACCGTAGAACGCACCGGCAAGCTGGCCCGTGATCGCCGCCGTAGTGTCAGCATCATCGCCAAGGTTCACCGCCTTGAGGACGGCCTCCGAGAAGCTGCCTGACGATCCCACGCACCATAGGGCAGCTTCAAGGGAATGGAGAACGTAGCCGGAGGATCGGATGGCGTCCCGGTGCTTCCCCTTCCATGATCCGTTGATGATCGCCTGCACACCATCACAGAGAGGATGGTCGTAGGATGGGCTCAGAACGTCCGTGAGAGGCTTTCCCTGGATCGCAGCGGCAAGGATCGTGGAAAAGGCTTCGCAGCTATCCGCGGCCTCTTGAGCACCATGGGTCGTATAGCTCTGCCGTCGCGCTGCATCCTTCAAGCGGTCGGGATCATTGAAATAGCGTAGTACGACTGGTGACAGACGCATCAAGCTCCCGTTCCCGGCCGTCATCTTATCCGTCGGACCAGCGTGGATGTCCCCGGTCTGTTCGAAGCGGGTAAGGGCCGTCGCGGTTACGTTGCCAATATCGAAGCAATGGCCCCTGACAGAATTCTCACCGTCCCTGAACCATCGGCAGAAACGTTCAAGAAGGTCGCGTTCATTGAGGCCGTCATGCGCGATCAGACTGTCCGCGAGACACAAGGCCATCGAGGTATCGTCGGTCCATTCACCCGCCTTGAGGTTGAAGGGACCACCGCCGACCATGTCTGTAATGGGATCGAAGCTGCCGCGCTGCCGAAACTCCACCGTGGTCCCGATAGCGTCACCCAGGGCCAAGCCGAACAGTGCACCAAGGGCACGATCCCGAATCGCGTCTAGAGTCGTTGATGGGAGGCGTTCAGGGATCGGCTGGATACAGTGAACGTGGCGTTCCTGCTCTACCGTTTCGATAGCGCCAGGACGGGCCTCGCGGACCCTCTGAATGGCCTTCTCAGGATTGGCGCCAAGCTCGACCAAGAGCCTCGCCGCTATGGTTCCCGCACGTCCGAGGCCACCTTTGCAGTGGACGAGGACGTTTAAGCCGTTCCGAAGGCGTGACCGGACCCCTTCACCGACCGTCATCCATGCTGCTTCGAACTCATCGGTAGGAGTCGAAACATCAGGGATTGGAAGGTGAAGCCAATCGATACCGTGAAGCTGGCATTCCGCCTCAAGCCCGCCAACCTGTAGGGCCTCGATCTCGTGATTCTCGATCAGAGTGACTAGTGTTGTCGCGCCCCAATCGGAGATCGCCTGAATGTCTGTCGGAAGAGCGCGGTTCCAGCAGCCTGTGGCCCCGTCCGTCTGAACCTTGCCGGGACAGAACGTGACGCCGATCTTCCCGAGCCCATCACCAGCCGATAGTGACGCGATCTCAAGTGGATGCGTCAGGCTGGTTCGTTGTTTAGGCTGACTGTTACGACCGAAAACCGCTTCGAATTTGTGGTAGGTGTCCTCTCGCATAGTATGATTGCTCCCATCACCCATCTATGCGGAAACCAGATGTAATTCAATGTCTGTCTGTTCAATAGGCTCACTGGCAATAGCTGCAATAACTCCAAAGACGATCTTCCACTTGCTTTGAAAGGGGGCTGCGACAATGTTGCTGTTTCGCGCCCCTAACCATCCCAAATCAATATAGGCGCAAGCTAGTGCGTAAGGTCATAGAATCTGATAGTGCACGTTCTGTTGCGCAATCATGTCAATGGCAGATTCGATTCCAATGAGCCTACCGACCATCACTGTCGCGACTGTTTCTATCGCTAGCCTGTATCTGACCTGTATAGCTCACGCGCAGAACTCCGAATTTGGCCCCATAGTCGGTATATGGGCTTGGGATCGGGAGATGTGCAATCGAGCCTTGCCTGACTATGACGAGCGACTCCACATCAAAACTGACGGTCAAAACGGATCAGTTGAAAGCTCTTGTTCTGCTTCTTCGATCAAGCGAACTGGATCGCGGCTGACTTTCCGCAACACCTGCGCCTCGGAAGGTGAACGAATAAAAAGCACCGTTAGCGTCGACATGATAAGCTCCGACCGTATCATCTGGAAGGAGGGAAAGCAGAAGTCTGTCAACTACGTGCGCTGTGATAATGGAAAGACAACCAAACCGACAAGCGACGCATCAATTAAGACTCTGAAATCCTTCGAATCTGGCTCGTTCAGCCTATCGAGCCATGGTTATAGCGCGACAATCGTTACCCTTGCCGATCCAGACACATCGAACGCAACAATGACAGGAAAGGTAACCCGAGCCGACGCCGAGGAGTCGTGTCAACGAAATTCTACGAACGGTGAGGGACTGAAACCGAAAGCGTTGAAGAAGTGTATTGATGAAACTATGACGATTGAAGGATCAAAGACATATGTTTCCAAGGCCAATTGTACTTCTCGCACGATCACCCCACATTTCGGCGGAATGTATACGATTGTTGCCGTGACGAGTACAGGATCAGCCAGAATATTAAATTCTCAACGAGAGGATGTCGGCTCCGTAACAGCAACCGGGGGCCCTTCAATACAAGAGCAATTCGAGAGGCTGTGCCCGCTATCATTCAAGAAACTCATGCGGTCTTGATATCACCACGGACCTGATGGCTCTTGATGCGTCACAGCGAGCCTGGACCGGAAGTCTGGATCAAAAGCGTGGTCATTCGCCGATGAAAGCTCTGGACGACTGCAACGGCTGCCACGGACGATTAAGCGTGGTTCTGGCGTCGTCGGGATGGGCTAAGGCCCGATTATGGTCCACCTAGTTCGATATGCGTTCGCCCCGTTACACGACGCGCATCGATGATCTCCCCACGGTACGATAGGAGATTGAATTCGTAACAGGCAGTTAGGGGACAGGCTTCAAGTTAGATTCCTATACCGCACGATTGTTTCACACCTGAGGGAGCACTCACAGTGGTTGGCCTAAGCGACATATCGGCCAATCGCATCAGTGATCGTTAGACAGTAGATGATCGGTCTACTACCGCGTCCGTTGCTACTACCATTCAGGAACAGTTGGAGAAAATCCTTCGGACGGAGTTTCGCAGACTCAAACGGTAATTTAAACTCATAACGTAGGCTGTTGGCGGCGGTGACGCGGCGGCCGCATCTGTGAGGGCGAGATGGTAAAACACAACTGCCAACTCATCGGCGACATTGCCTTTCAATCAATAATATATTACAACAGTATTTCTGGACGTCCTGACGCTCCTGAAAGTTTCATCCGAGATCGAACCGCTCAAGTCTACCATCAGTCAACGGCGTGCAAAGTTACAGTCGAACTGCCTATGCGGGTTTTCACACGCGAATGGGGAGTACAGCCTGCTCAATTAAGCGGGCTAGGCTCGTTCCGCGTGGATATGGCAGCTTTCATATCCGGAAATGATGCCACAGTACAACAACTCGACATGTTGATTGAATTTAAGCGTTGGACAAATAGATATGCTGCAACAAAAGATATTCGTAGAATAAAGAAGATGATAGAAGCAGTTCAATCAGTCGCGTTTATCAATAATCGCCCCATTGGTGGATATGTAGTGGTTTGCCCTCAGTACCCCCAAGGTATGGAAATGCTGACTTATGCACTAAATGACTTCGCGCTGAGATTTCCAATATGTTATCAAAAGACAGCCGCCACCTTATCGGATAGTGGCAACACGTATGGCGTAGGTGTCGCTGTGATCGATGTACATCAGTGTTTAGAGGGGCATTACGGCTGATCGAAACGTGTCGCAACGGCCTGAAGCCGGTCTGCTACGGTTGCGTCTCCGAGCCGATGATCCGGTAAACCTGCATCCGCGAGCATCCGAGCGCTTTGGCGATGGATGCGGGTCCATGACCATCAGCCTTCATTGCCAACACCTTCTCTCGATCCAGCCGCCGTGTCCCACCCTTGTAGACACCCTTCGCCTTCGCGGCCTCGATTCCTTCCCGCTGACGTTCGAGGATGAACCGGCGTTCCATCTGACTCACCATGCCAAGGACGGTCAGCACGATGCGTCCACTCTCGCCACGGGTTGAGACGTGAGGGTCGAGAACGGTTAGATATGCGCCGCGCTGGTCGAGTTCGTGGACGATGTTGAGAACGTCGCGAGTGTCACGGCCAAGCCTGTCAGCGCGAACTACGACCAACTCGTCACCCTCACGGATGAAGTCGAGAATGGCGGCCAGTTCCGTGCGACCATCACGAGAGGCACCAGAGACCTTCTCTGACCGGATCGGCTGGCATCCTTCGGCCATGAGCCGTTCGATCTGAATGTCGAGGGACTGATCCTCCGAACTGCACCGCGCGTAGCCGATTCTCGCCAACTGTCACTCCAAGCTCTAGACTCGGTGACAATGCCGTAACACCGGGGACAAGGCAATCCTGATGTTACGCTTGCGCTTAGGGAGAATCGGCGGCGATGTTACGTCACCCTAGGGTACACCCAGGTGGTGCGGATTTAGGCGGTGGCATCACACGGCATTGTTCTCAAGGCATTCTCGCAAAGTCGTGTGATCCAGAAGATCGTCATGCTGGCGGTACCCGTGACAAGATATAGTTGCCCGCTTTGCTGAGGCGCCCCTTCGTCTTTGAGACCCTGAACTCAGCCAACAGCTTCCTCGGATTTGCTCACAGGCGGCAAGCGTATGATGCCGCATACCGAGCGTCATTCACTCCATCCCTGAGATGCCGATGCTGTCAGCCTAGGTTCTTACGTCGTTGCCAAGTCTGAACGACGTTAGCAGTATCTGGCTTTACCGCGACAGACTGTGCTTAATCTGTTTCGCTACTCAAATGTCCCATTAGATACTTTTCGGCAAAGATCTTAAACGCCTGCGCCGAAGTATAGGCAGCATATTTTTGATAGTGATCATTCTTCTTTTTATCACCAGCGTCCGAAACCGCCTTTGCGACAATAACGAGTGGTCGCGGCTGCGGTGCAGTTTGCGCCGAGAACATCACAGAAAAGGCCTCCATTTCGACGGCAAGTAAATCTTTGTGTAGATCGATAACTTTTTGCACAGCTGGTTGGCTCTGAAGTACCGATGCGCCAGAAGCCATAACGCCGATTTTGACGACGGGCAATATCTTAGGCTTGATCATTGACGTCGATTCATGAGCTTGCTTCAGTATTTGACCATCGCTCGACATTTCTTTCACGTTGCGAGACAACGTTTCATCCAGACGTCGCTGGTATGGCGCCGGCAAAAATACGTCCTCACCATTGACACTTTTAATTTTACCACTACCCCAATCCCATGTAAGGTCAGCGAATATGACATCTCCGATACGCGTTCTTCCTTTTACCCCGGCTGTGATGCCGGTCATAAAAACGTAACGTGGCCAAAAAGTCATAATACCTTTGACTGTTGCTATAGCAGCTCCGCTCAAACCCTTGTCAGACGCGTGAACCGCTACGATAGACGCTGCTGATGGCCCAGACTTGATTGTTCCACGATAATAATCACTTGCATCATGAGGTATATCGATTTTTTTAAAATCGAATGGAAGCGCAAGTACTGCATCTAACTCAGGATCTCTTAGAGCCGTCACAACCAATATATCAACTCGATGTGTTGCACCATCGGATAAATATGGAGGGTTCAGTGTTGGCCTTATATCCACAACAGATTGAACAAGCTTATTTTGCCAATCATCCGACGTATGATCGTACTGAAGGACCTGCCATACAAGACTATCGTTATTTTCTTCAACATGACGATAAGTTTCCATATCAGAGGTCATGCCTACTACGCAGGCTGGTCTATGCTTGGCGCCTCTGGCCTTTAGCCACCTGATGATTTCCAAACCTCCATTTTTGTCTGCGTCTCCGGACGCACTACGAGGCAAATGCATATCAAGTATCATGAAATCGACTTTAGACAGTGTCAAATGTCTCTTAGCATCAACCGCATTTGTAACAGTTTTAATTGAGGTCTCGAAAGGAACGCCCCGGAGAGCTTTCACAATCTTTGCGCACTTATGGTGACTGTCTTCAACAACAAGGATATTCATTTCGAGAGTTCCGTAAGAGAGTTATGAAGCTGAGCGTACCAACTGGAACGGGATTGACTGTAATAAATGATATCAACAAACTGATAGCCAAATTCAGACCTTAATACGTCTCCCAACTCGTCAAACGTAAGTTGCTCATCGAGCAATCCGAAATTTTCGTAAGCAGTCAACACGATTACTGGAGATTTGTTGCCAGATCGGCGGAGCTTACGCATAAGATCATAACCTCCAAGCGGTCGAGGTCTACCGTGACGCGTGTTCATTGTGGCGTCAAAGGTCGGAAGGCTCATGTCTAAAATGATACAATCAACTGTCACGCCGTTCTCAAAAAATTTGAGGCCGCTCTGATACGATCGGCGCAGCTCGATTGTGATTTCGAACGGCAAGTCGTTCAAAGCAGCGGTAACACGATCCGCCTTTTGCGTTTCATCCTCAATGAGCAGCACTTTCATCAAGAACTCCTATGTTCAAATGAAAAGATATGACCACACCGTCTGTTTCGTTAACGTCAGTCATAAGCCCACCGCTGTATGGCAGATCATACCTTAATATCCGTTTCATTTTTTTTATACCGGTCTTTCTGCCCTCTACGCCGTCAGCCGCCGCGCTGTAATCGCTGCTTTCCCGCAACAAACTAATTTCATTCCGCCGTTCTTCGATATCAATGCTGCCGGACAGTTCACTGGAAACGGTTATTTTTATGAATGACTTATGGTCGACTGATATAACCACGGAAACGCTTGGAGCGCGATCTGTGAATCCAGAATGTTCCGCTGCATTTTGAAAGCAGTTAGTAAGCAAGTCGACAAGAGGGCTTAGATAAGCTCCCCTGATGAAAATACTATCGTCAACGTCCGATGTTACGGCAAGGGGATACCTCGGGTAACAGTTATTCGTGATTAACATTGCAACTGCGATCGCCGTTGATGGCTGAAATGGCTCATTGGACTGGTTGCCGGCGCGGATAAACCAGCCAGACACACGCTGCAGGTTGATCAAAAAGGCCGAACGACATCTTGTGATAGCGTCAAGTAAGGCACTAGGTGGAGAGGGGAAGCAAGCTGCTCTGATTGATCGTTCCAACTCATCGATTTGCACTATAATCTTGGACTTAAATACTGTGTCTAATTCGCTGCGAACGACCAACAGCCTGCTGTCTAATGTTTCAAGAAAATGACTATACAATCTGTCTAAAAACTCGTCATACTGTGTTTTCGGGGTGATACTGCGTTGAAGGTGTTTGTAGGACTGGTTCGATATAGCGAACCGAAATAGACCGTCTGGCGTCTTCTCAGAGTAAACTCTGATTTTTTTGTCTTTAATCTCATTAGTAAGATCGATTACCCTGGACGAAAACTCTGCTACCGCTGCTGCTATCAAAGTAATTTGGCGTTTGGTTACATCCAGGAGAAGATGCCCCCAATTCCTGTCAAAGTCGGCTTGCGGGTCTTTTGAGTCCTGGGCGATCAGTAACTCTTCGGCAACAAAACTCGACTGCAGTTCGCCCTCAAGGACGGCATGTAAGATGCGGGTTGTAAGATACGTTTTGAACCCATGATTAGGCTCAGACACGTACAAATCGTACGAGCGGTGGGCGATCGACAAGAAAATTGAGTCCCTCTCGGAGGACGGGATAATCAGATAATTATATTCGCTTTCACCCTTGAGTAATTTTCTCAAAACTTGCTCTAGTTGTCCGGTCTTCTCCGCAACATGCGGTGCAGTAAGTATCTCAATATACTTATTGAATAAAGGCCTGAGCTCTGTCTCAAATATTCGTCGGATACCTTCCTCGTGAATGTAGATTTTACTTCTTTCAAATTGCAAAGATAAACGTGCTACTTGCTGATCTTTCGTTATGGCTGAAATCTCTTGGGTGTACACGCCTTTGTTGTCAGCGTCATTCGTCACTAACCATTGCAGCACCTTGATCCGGTCAGCTTCGATTTCATCGACGGTATCGAATCTAATAGTGTCTTCAATCCGAGCTGAGGTACAAATGTGTCGGAGGAAGTAAATCATGAACGGCGATTTTTGTGTCGATAGCATCTCGCTCGGATGGTCGATATGATAGTAATCTAGGGTATCCTCCATCGCATCGGACAAATCTCCATCACGATCACTGGAATAGTAGGTCGAATAGACATGTAATAGAACGCATCTATATAAAGCAGAAGAATTAACTCCAGCCTTATCGACTGCCCAGGATACGAACTGCTTTATATCGTATAGGGCATAACAGCGATTGTTCGAAATATATGCTTCAGCGAATGCTCGGAGCGCCTGCTCAATATCGTCTAATCGCCAAAATATTGCGTGCCGATATATTCCAATGCGCGGATTTTGCTGTTCTGCCATGGAGGACATAGACTCGATGATCTGCAGTGCGACAGCCACTTCACCAGCGTTGAAAGCGGCATAGGATTTATATATTGCGTGTCTGATAGTTGGAACGCGCTCAAGGACACCTGAGGTCCATCCGAACTTATCCCTGTCAGCGCAAAATAATTGCAATCTATCTGTTGTCGAAGCACTGCCCGCTAGAATATTGACCATGTAGCTAAATAAGTCAGGGAAATAATGTTTCAATATTGTGTAGTTCTGCGGCTGATGCAGTGTGCATGATAAAGCCCACAACAACTGACTAGTTCTATATTCGTATAACGCTTGTGGTTCTAATACGCGATCGAGAAGCGCCGCTATCAGAATGGCAGTTGATGTGTATCGGAATTGAAATGACAATAATCGAAGGTTCGAGCGGGAGTTTTCTAGGTCGGATGATAAATTTATAAATGACCTCATCTCATTGAGTAATCTATAAAGTAGCGTTTCCTCTCCAGCGACAACACTCAAATCGATAGCTGATTTTACAGTTAGCTCATACCACCAATTTTTCAATGGAGAATTCACTAAGTTGCGTTCTAGTGATGAGTGCAACAATGACTTTTCATTCAATGTATATTGGTCGCAAGCTTCCAAAAATGCATTATCGGTAGACATTATTTGCTTGTGTCCTGATAATGTAAGTATGTTCCGCAGCCTTAGATCATCAACAGACTCGACCATCAGCGCTAGCTGTTTCAATTGACCTGATTTCATAAGAGGTTGGCAACTTAGCTGAAGCATTACGACGAAATTCTCGTATATATCAATCAATGGCGAATTAGACTCATTAGAAAGGCAGTGATTTATACTACGTAGTGAGCTCAATTCGGCGGGAAGTAAATGATATGTAATGTAATCTTTGATATCATTTGTGTCGTCTAATGTCTCGCGCCGTATCTGTTGGTAACTTACATTGTCTTCTAATGAATAACTCATAAAGTAAGCAAGATACGCTACTAATGGGTGGATTCCGGTAACATTTATGATGTTCGATAAGGCGTCTTTTTGAGCTCCTATACCGCCATGCGCTTGGGCAAGTGCGAGTGACGAATGAATATACCATAATGAGTAGCCAAACACACTTTTGATTTCATTGAGACAGGCTTCAGCGTTTGCATAATCTGCTTTCAGCATAGCCGCATGGTACATGTCTCTGTAGATTATATAATCATTTATTGATGATGCATGGTGCTCAACGACGGCGGCAGCCCACGCGAGTTCGATAAAATCTGGCGCCGTCGCCATACGGAGCTGCTTTTTCATGTTATCTACTGTCTTAGGAAATAAATCGCGATAAAATAAATTGCGGTAATATCCGCTTCCAATAACGCCACGCGCTATCTCTATTGCTGCCTCTGGCGAGATCAGGCGGCGACTCTGAGATAAATTGAACGCAATATTTTTCTTGTCTTTGTGAATGACACGGTAGAGTGCACGAAGTGACGAAATCGTCGTCGAATCTGATGATTTGTTGTTGTCGTTAGTTCGACGCTTGCTGCTCACGTCATACCCTTTCAGGCGGCAGTATCTAGTTGCGCCAGGATAATCGCACAGCAAACCACTTACAACCTTAGCTTATCTGAGGTTTTCCACTGGTATGATCCACGCGAGAAATCTCATAGGATAACAATGGTATTGCTCGAATTTATGAGGATCTATGCTGAAAAAACAAATCAATATTGATATTATCGAATCTGGTTCCATGCATTTCAAAGATGCACGCAATCGCCGGCAAAGGAGCTGGCGCAGCGAGACCCTCCAAACTGATCGCTTAATTTTATTCCGGGGCTTGCCTCACGAAATACTAAGCTCATACAATTTGGGTCCATAGACTGATCGTACTAAGGCAGGTTCTGTACTTGGCTATCAATTTGTTTCTGCTGGTAGCCGTCCCCGTTGCATTAATGTATCGTTGGTCTTGCGTTTTTCTACGTTTCACTACCTTATTTTGGGGACTAATGAAAATTCTCGAACATCGTTGTCGTGATTCATATGAAGTTTGATCCACATACTCGATCCTTTGACGCTATCGACGTATGTTGGACCGGCAACTCTTTTATTATACACGTGATTATGGAACGGGATGATTGCCTAACTTCTGAGTGAGCTTGGTTCAGCGTCCCTCCGAAGGCAGAATCAGTTCGAGCCGACCGAACCTTTCACTAGGTCCGGTCACAATCTGGTCACACCGTCAGTCACAAATCCCTCAAATCGAAGCGTAGGATCATAGCACAGAGCACCGAGCCTACGCCCGATTGAAAGCTCCAAGGTACTGAAAGGACGATTGTTTTACGGTTACGTGTGAACACCCGGACATACGCTTAAAGCAGACTATCGTGCATCTCCTCGGCCCGGAACTGGACGCCGAGCGGATAAACCGCCGCAGCGCCGAAGCCGAGCGCCGTCGCGACGTGGTGTGACGAGGCGATCTGCCCGCTCTCCGCGATGAGCGAGACGCGCAGGCGCAGGCCCTCGGCGATCAGCCGTTGATTGACCGCCGAGACGACGATGATCAGCGGCAGCGCCGCGCGTTCCCGGGCGACATGCCGGTCGGTCAGCACCGCGATGCCACCCTCCTCGCGGGCGAACAGCGAGACGGCCTCGCCGAGATCGTCGATCGCCCGTTCGATGGCGCGCGCATTGACGGCGGCATCGTCGAGCACGGGCCGGTAGAGGATCTCGAAGCGGCGATAGGGCGTCGCCGTCTGCTCGCGGATCTTGAGCATGTCGAGATGGGTCAGGATCGGCGAGGCGACGACGATCTGGGGCGCGGCCGGCGCGCCGATATTCGGCTTGGCCCCGAGGGCGACGCGCAACGTCATGCCGTCGGCCTCGCGTAGGGAATCGAGCGGTGGATTGGTGACCTGGGCGAAGCGCTGGGAAAAGTACTTGGCGACGCCGCCCTCCTGGTCGGAGAGCGCATTGATCGCATTGCCGTAGCCCATCGCCGAAATGCGCTCGGCGCCGTTGTCCAGCATCGGGTCCATCAGGAAGCGAAAGCTTTCCTGATTGTGGGAATAGGCGACGTAGCGCTGATGCCGCGCGAGGTCGCCGTTGTAGCGCAGCGGCGATCCCTGGCCCTCGGCGGGGATCTCGGGCAAGGCGGCGAGTTCCACCCGCGCCGCGCGCAGGAGTGCGGCGTAGTTGCGCCGGGCCGCCAGCATCTCCAGTGCGTCCAGGGTGCCGTAGGCGCGCTTCTCGCGATGATCCCAGTAGAGCATGCCGCCCGCCTCGATCCGGCCGCGTCGCAGCACGGTCTCGGGGGGGAAGGCGATCTGCCCGGCCTCCGACATCACGCAGAGGTACTCCGCCGTCTCGACGGTGCGCAGGGGCCGCAATCCCAGACGATCCAACCGCGCGCCGATGATCTCGCCGTCGCCGAAGATCAGGGCAGCGGGACCGTCGTTCTTCTCCTCGTAGAGCGAAAAGTATTCGAGCATCGCCCGCACGGGATCCGACAGGGTCGCGTCGTTCTCCCAGGCCGGCGGCATCATCGACACCACTGCTGTGACGAGGTCGAGATCGTCCTGCATCATCCGGCTCTGCAGCGTCTGGTCGAGGCGGCAGGAATCGGACTGCCCCTTCGGCGCGACGATGCGGCCGTTGCGGGCGCGGGCGATCGCGGCTTCGGAGAGGCGGTTCTTCTTGTCGGTGTTGAGTTCGCCGTTATGGGCCATCAGCCGGAAGGGCTGGGCCATGGACGGATGCGGGTCGGTATTGGTCGAGAAGCGTGTGTGAAAGTAGAGCGTGTGGACGCAATGGTCCGGCGCGGCGAGATCGAGAAAGTAGGGCAAGACCTCGTTCGAGTTGAGCCGCCCCTTCAGCACCTGCGTGCGCGCCGAGAACGACAGCGGATAGAAGCCCTCCAGCGACGGATCGGTGAAAGCTTCGGCCTCGATCACCAACAGGGCCCGGTAGATCGCCCGATCGAAAGCGGCGAGCGTCGTGCAGCGCGCCGGCGCGGCGAAGACCCATTGGCGGATCGCGAGCTGATGGCGCACAGCCGCCGGGCGCAACGCCGCCGGATCGACCGGCACCTCGCGCGCCAGCAGGATGTCCAGCCCCTCCTCGGCCAGGGCCGCGGCGATGATGCGCTCGGCCCGCCTGGACTGGTTCTCATCATGGGACATGAAGAAATTGCCGACGCCGAACCGGCCGTTCTCAAGGTCGGGGCGGCCCGTCAGCCGACGGAAAAAAGCAAGGGAGAGGTCGATCGAGATGCCGGCCCCGTCGCCGACACCTTCGGATGACATGCCACCGCGATGCGGGACGGCGCAGAGCGCCTCGTGGGCCTTGCGCAAGACATCGAAAGTCTGTTGCCCGTCCTTGCGCGTGATGAAGCCGACGCCGCAGCTGCTCGTCTCGCGCGCGGGATCGTAGAGCCCATATCGTGTGTCGGACATCTTCAAGGACGGCACATCTTCCATCGCGGCACCCAAGCGGCACTTGGATTCGGCTGGAGCTGGGGCGGACAGCCTGAGCATCGGCCCTCTGACTCAGGACTAGTTCACGTCAAGTCTTCACGCAAGATCTCTCGACAAATCTATAAATGTAATCATTCTATATCAGTTTTTATGCATTCTATATTTGATCTTATGCCGATCCCCTGCGCCATCGTGGGACAGTGCGGTCGGGGATGGCGGCGGGCGACGCCCCCGCTTCCCGGACGCGAGACTGCGCCGCTGAGCGCGTTCGACGCGAGGATTTGAGCGATGGCGGCGGGGGAATGCGGGACGCGATCAGCGCGCGCGGGTCGAAGGCAGGTCGCTCTCCGATCGCCTCGCGGTCGGCATCCCGTTAGAACCGTGATCGGCGGGCCGCCTGAGGCTATGGCCGATCGAACGGGGCTGCGGCGCGCGCAGCCCCCCGGCCCGATCCAGCGAAACCCGTCACCAGCGATAGGCCACCGTCCCGAAAATCGTGCGGCGGAAGCCTTCGAAGCCGGTCCCCTGGTAGAAGCCGGCCGAGAAATAGCGCTGGTCGAACAGGTTGAGCGCGTTGACCGAAAGCGTCACGCCGCTCCATTTCGGATCGAGGCGGGCGAGATCGTAGCTGATCGAGGCATCGACGAGGGCATAAGCCGGCAGGCGGTCGATATTGGTGATGTCCGTAGCCGCGCCGACATAGCGGATGCCGGCCCCGGCGCGCAGGCCCGCCAGCACACTCGAACTCGGGAAGGCGTAGTCGAGGAACAGCGAGACCGTGTTGCGCGGCGCGTTCGGCAACCGGTTGCCGAGATTGCTGCGGCCGGTGAACGGATTGACGTTGTCCTTGGTCACCTTCGTGTCGAGATAGGCGTAGCCCGCCGTCATGTTCAGGCCGTCGGTCAGGGAGGCCTTGCCCTCGATCTCGAACCCCCGCGAAACCGCCTCGCCGGTCTGGATCAGGAAGCCCGGTGCGCTCGGATCGATGGTCGGCACGTTGGTTTGGGTGATCTCGAAGGCCGACGCCGTGTAGAGCATGTTGCCGCCCGGCGGCTGATACTTCACGCCGGCCTCGATCTGCTTGGCCTCCGACGGATCGAGCACGCTGCCGTCGCGGCGATTGCCGGGGTTAAGGGCGAAGGAGGTCGAGTAGGACAGGTACGGCACGATGCCCGCATCGAACTGGTAACCGAGCGCGGCGCGATAGCTGAGCGCGTCAGGGTTGTTGCTCGACGGAATGCCGGTCAGCTTATCGGTGGATTTGGATTTCGCGTAATCCTGCCGGACGCTTCCCGTGATGATGAAGCCGCCGAACTTGATCTGATCTTGGATGAAAAAACCAAGTTGCGAGTGCCGTCCGTCGCTCACGACACTCGGTGCAACGGGAAACGAAACACTGGTTGGGTAAACTGGACTATAAAGATCGATGTAAATATTATCGTCGTTAAACGTGCGTCGGTCACGACCCCGATAGCGCCAGTAGTCGACGCCTGCGACGATGTTGTGCTGAAAACCGAGCAGATCGACGCGGCCTTAGACGTGGTTATCGATCAGGATCGCCTGCGAAGCCTGTGTGCGCTTATAGGGGTATATCTGATACAGACGATCTTTCACGACACTTCCGTTGTCGGCACCGACGAGCTCGAAATCACTGGATGTATCAGTAAAGCGGGCAGAGGAATGGACAATCCAGTTCTCGGCGAAGGTATGGTCGAGAATGTAGCCGATCGACTTGGTCTCGATTGCCTCCTTGTTGAAGTTCGGTATGCCGAGGAACAGGTCGCGCCGGAATCGGCCGAGGGGGCCGGCATAGAGCGAGCCGAGGAACGGCGTGCTCTGCTCGGAGCCGCCCCGGTCAGAGCGGCCGTATTTGGCGAGCACGGTGAGCGAGGTGTCGGCATCCGGCCGCCAGGTCAGGGCGGGCGCGAGGAACACGCGGTCGTCCGGCGAGTACGCGACCTGGGTGTCGGCCTTCCGCAGGAGGCCGGTGAGACGGTAGGCGAATTGCTCGCTTCCTTCGACCGGCCCTGTGAGATCGAACGCCCCCTGGACCCGGCCGTAGGAGCCGCCCTGGAGAGACACTTCGCTGGATCGGGTGAAGCTCGGCCGCTTCGAGGCGAGGTTGACGATGCCGCCGGGCTGGCCCTGACCGTAGAGGACCGAGGCCGGCCCCTTGATGATGTCGATGCGCTCGTAGGCGTAGGGCTCGAGCTGCTGGTTGAAGGCGTTGAAGCCGGCGCGCAACCCGTCCTCGTAGACGTTCTGCAAACCGATGCTGCGGAAGCCGCGGATGGTGAAAGTCTGCGAGCCCTGGCCGCCGGGATAATCCGTCGCCTTCACGTTCGGCGTATAGGCCACCGCCGTCTCGATATCCTGGACGCCGCGCACATCGAGTTCCTCGCGGGTGATGACGCTGACGGCGGCGGGCGTGTCGAGGATCGAGGTGTTGCTCTTCATGCCGGCGGTGGAGCGCCGCGCCACGAAGCCGGTCGTGCCGAAGGTCGGGCTCTGACCTTGAACCGAGATCTCGTCGAGGACTGTCTCGCTCGCCTCAGGGGGCGTGATCGCGCCCGTGCGATCGACGGGGCCGATGGTCACCGTGTCGGCATCGCGAAAACGGTAGGTGAGGCCGGTGCCGGCGAGCAGCGCGGTCAGCGCCTCCCGGGGCGAGAGCGCGCCCTGCGCACCGGCGGAGCGGGTGTCACGGGCAAGCCGGCCATCGACGAAGAACTGGATGCCGGTGCGGGCGGTGAACTGGACCAGCGCATCGGCGAGGGGCTGGGCGGCGATGTCGAAGCGGGTGCGCGCCGCCGCGTCCGCAGGCCCAGCCAGCGCTCCGCCCGGCCCCGACAGGCTCGCCAGGGCCAGCGCCAGAGCGAGCGTGCCGACACTCTGGCACAACGCCTTGCGCAGACCGCTCTGCTGCCCGCTCTCCATCCTGATCCGACCCATAGCCCCACCGTCTTCCTGCCCGCTTGTGCGGGTCCGCCGATTGTCGGGAGGGCGCCGCGAAGGACCCTCCATCAGGGAGGACCCCCGGCACGCGCGGAAGGACTATCGGGACGGCCGGATTTTTCGGCGCGGCACGCCTCAGGCGGCCCGGACCAGCGTGAGCAGCGGCGTCAACCGCGTCACGCGGATCGGGAGGGCCTCGCTCAGGATGTCGAGGGCCGCGTCCGCCCGGCGCGCATCGAAGGCGGCGGTGACGGAATGGCGTTGGAGGTCGCTACCCAGGAGCACGATGCGTCCCCGCCGGTAGCGCTCCAGCTCGGCCACGGCCCGCGGCAGCGGCGTGTCACGGAAGACGATCCGATCCTGGCGCCAGGCCGCCACGGTGGCAAGGTCGGCCGTCGCCAGCACGGGTGGGCGGGCGGGGTCGCATTGCGCCTGCCAGCCCTGCGCCACGGTGAGCGGCGCGAAGCCCCGTGCCTCGACCGAGACCGCCTGCGCCTCGGCCGTGACGGTGACTGCATCGTCGATCCGCTTCACGTCGAAGCGCGTGCCGCGCGCCTGCGCCGTGACCGGTCCGGCCGATACCGTGAAGGGTTGCCCTAGCGGGACGTCGAAGAATCCCTCGCCCCGGAACAGCACGACCCGCCCGCCTTCCGTCGGCCCGTCGAGGGAGAGCGCGCTGTCGGTGCCCAGCTCCGCCCGCACGCCGTTGGGCAAGGGCACGGTTCGGCGCTCGCCGATCCCGGTCCGGTGATCCGCGAACAGGTCCGGCCGGCTCGCGAGCCCGGCACCGCCGCCGGCCGCGAGTCCCGCCGCGACGCCGCCGAGGAGAAGCTTGCGCCGGTCGAGCCGGACGCCGCGTCGTCCCTCTTTCTGCTCGGACACGACGTCGAAGCGGTCCCATAACGCCTTGGCGCGGGTGAACGCGGCGGCGTTGGCCGGATCGGCGTCGCGCCACCGGGCGAAGCGACGCCGGTCTTCGGCACTCGCATTGTCATCCTGCATGCGGACGAACCACTCCAGCGCGGTCGTCATCCGCGCATCATCCGCCGCTTCGGGCGGGGGCCGCGCCCCATCGCGCACGGCGTTTCCGGAATGAGACATCGCTGGCGTTTCCCGCCGCGCGGCTCCGCTCGCTCAAGCAGGGCCGAGGGTCCGATCCAGGGAAGCGAGCGCGGCGACGAGTTGGTTGACGACGGTGCGCGGCGCGATGTCGAGACGGGCCGCGATCTCGGCGTGTGACAGGCCCTCGAAGCGGCTCAGCACGAAGATGTCGCGCCGCCGCGGCGGCAAGGCCGCGACCGCCTCGAGAAGCCGACGCAACTCGCTGCGATAGAGCGTCACCGCTTCGGGCGAGGGGGCGGCGTCGGCGATCTGGGCGAAGGCCTCGTCCGACAGGACCGTCTCCCCCCGTCGGCGCAGGTCGCGCAGATGATTGAGGGCGAGGTTGCGGGCGGCCGCCATCAAGGTCGCGCGACCGTGCCCGGGACTGCCGCTCACGAGAAGCCGCAGGAACACCTGCTGCACCAAGTCCTCCGCACCGGCGCCGCCTCTCAGAAGCCGGCGCACGAATTGGGAGAGCCGTCCGCGCTCGGCCGCATAGAGGGAGCCGATTGGGTGCGCCCCGACATCCATCATCTCAGTTCCGCTCAGGTCGTGTTCGCGGGGAAGCGCCGCTCCGGAAGGGTCCTGCTCGACGATCTCTCTAGCTATGCGGAACTTAAATTGACGAGCAAGAACAATATTTTGTATTTATTCTAATTGAGAAATGTCTCTGCGAATGACCGCCACAGCCATCTCTCAGAGCGGATTATTCAAATAACGCCACGATCAAGAAATTTGAGAACCGGTATTGAGACTATCGCGCCCCTGCAAGGCGCTATCCGGATCCTATACAGGATCTTATCGCAGCACTCCACGCTTTATTGCAATCATGATGATCGCTTCAGACATGATGAGGCGATCTGAGAAGATGCCATCATCATACTATGCTCTGAGATGGTCCGTTGCCTGATAGCGCAGGGTGCCCGTCCTCCGGTGTAGGGTCCCTGAGGGCGGGGCAACATCCGACGCACGCCGTCGTGACATCCGCCAACAGACGGGTCACCCGGCCACGCCCATTCGGGCAGCCAGCCCGCTCCCCCTCTCCGAAGTCTTGCCTCGAAGGCGAAGGCTCAGGAGGCTGTCCCCGAAGATCCGGATGAGACGAAAAACGGGAATCGAGCGTCTCCGACCGATGCCCCGAGAGCCGATCCGGAGTCACGCTCGATCAGGCCGAGGCTTCGTTGCGAACGTCTTCCTCCCTGTCACCGCAGCCATTGAATACAAATTCGCAAAAGTCCCTCTCAACAAACTTCGCAATCATGCCATCGAAATCTGGAATATGTTTCTCGGTTTTTGGCCGCCAATCCGAAATACTGACTCGATTAATTGCCCATTAACTTTACTTGGCGAACCTCGATCCAAGACGCCATGCAACAAAATCATCCAGCACCGTATTGCCTTAGCCGCAATAGACGTCGCGAACCCACCTTTAGATATACCCAGAAACCGATCTTGGGCCGAACAAGACGCCCTCGATAGCCTCGAATTGCCGCGGCGTTGCGGTCAACGCCGTGTTGAATGGACTTGCCCGCATGTCTGCTCTGTTTCGGCTTTCCCACCTGCTGCGCTTTCGGCCGAATGGCTGCGACCTGCTGGCAACCACCGCACTGACGCTCGGGCTCGGATCGCTGTGCTGTGCGCCGGCATGGGCGCAAGCGGCGGGCGTGAACGTGATCGCGACCGACCCGATCCTCGGCAGTCAACTCCTGGGAACGGCGGCGAGCACCGCCACCGCGCTCGGCGGAGGCGCCACCGTCGCCGCTGACGGAACGATCAGTGCGCCCCGTTACGTCGTTCAGGGCACGGGCCACGGCAGCGCCGGCGACGCGTTCGGCGCCACGGATCGGGCTCTCTCGGCCAATGCCGCCACCATCGCTGCCGCAACGACCGACCTGTCCGGCCTGCGCCGGACGATCATCGACGGCAGCATCGGCCTCGTTCAGCAGGATCCGACGAGCCGCACCGTCACCATCGCCTCGGCCAGCGCCGGCACCCAGATCGACATCACCGGCCTTGCGGGCAACCGCCGCCTGTCGGGCCTGGCCAGCGGCACGGTGGATTCGGACGCCGCGACCCTCGGCCAGCTGCGGTTGAGCGGGAGCGCCCTCGTGCGAGGCCTCGGCGGCGGCGCAGCCCTCGATGCGGTGACCGGCACCGTGACGGCGCCGATCTACAGCGTCGGCGGTCGCCTCTACGGCGATGTCGGCTCGGCGCTCGCCGCCACCAACGCCCTCTCCGTTCAGTACGTGCCGGATGTGAATGGCGTGGCGACCGGACGAATCGACCTGTCCGGCAGGGGCCCGGGCGGCCCGGTGGCGCTGCAAGGCGTGGCGAACGGGCGCGTCGTCGCCGGCTCGACCGACGCCGTCAATGGCGGCCAACTCTCCGCGACCAACGCGGCCGTTGCGGACCTTTCGCTGGCGATCGGATCGGGCAGTACGGGTCTCGTGCGCCAGGACGTGGCGAGCCGCAGCCTGACCGTCGGCGCCAGCACAGACGGCGCCACCGTCGGCTTCGCCAGCGGGACGGGCCAAGCCCGCACGCTGACGGGCGTCGGCAACGGCCGCATCGCCGCCGGCAGCCAGGAAGCGATCAATGGCGGGCAGCTTCAGGTCGGACTGTCCGCCACTGCAACCGCGCTCGGCGGCGGTGCCCGGCTCGGCGCCGATGGCAGCCTGATCGGCCCCCGCTACACCGTGCAGGGCAACACCTATGGCGATGTCGGCTCGGCGCTCGGCACGCTCGACACCGCCGTGACCAACATGACCAGCTCGGGCAGCCGCTACGTCGCGGTCAACAGCACCGGCAACGTGGCACGGGCGACGGGCAGCGAGGGTGTGGCGGTCGGAGCCGGGTCCGTCGCCAGCGCGGCGGGCGGTGTCGCCCTCGGCTCCGGCGCGGTCGCCGATCGGGCGGGCCTGCGGGGCAGCCGGGAGGCTTTCTCGGGCACGAGCGTCGCGTCGGCGGCCGGGGCGGTCTCGGTCGGCACGGCGGGCGGCGAGCGGCAGATCACCCATGTCGCGGGCGGCACGGCCGAGACCGACGCGGTCAATCTCCGCCAGCTCCGATCGACGGGCGACCAGCTTGCGGCCGTGCTCGGTGGCGGCTCGGGATTCGGGGCGGACGGGCGTCTGACGCAGCCGCGCTACGCGGTGCAGGGCAAGAGCTACGACAATGTCGGCGCGGCGCTGGGGGCGCTCGACACCTATACGGTCGCCTACGATGTCGACCCGGCCACCGGCGGGCGGGGGCAATCCCTCACCCTGGCCGGCGCCGATCCGAACAAGCCCGTCCTGATCCGCAACGTCGCCGACGGCATCGCGACGACGGAGGCGGCCAATTTCGGACAGGTGATCCGGGCCAAGGGGGAGAGCGTCGCCTACACGGATGCCAAGTCCCGGGAAACGCTCGCCGCCGCCGCGACCTATACCGACCAGCGCGTGGCGCCGCTGCAGAACCAGATGGCGGGCTTCGGCAGCCAGCTCGCCGATCTCAACCGTCAGATCGGCGATGTCCGCACCGAGGCGCGGCGCGGGGCGGCGATCGGGCTCGCGGCGGCGGCGCTGCGGTTCGACGACCGTCCGGGCAAGCTCAGCGTCGCGGCGGGCGGGGGCGTCTGGCGCGGGGAATCGGCGGCCTCGTTCGGCCTCGGCTACACCCTACCGGACGGCTCGGCGCGCGTGAACGCCACCGGCGTGACGGCCGGACGCGACTTCGGCGTCGGTGCCGGCGCCAGCTTCACCCTGAACTGAGGCGCCGCGCGTGGATCGGTCGTCCCGAGGGCATCGGCGCCCGCTCTCCCGCGTGAGCGGGAAAGCGGGCCTGATCCTCGCCGCGTCGCTGCTGGCATCGGCGCCGGCGGCGGCGCAGCTGCGTGGCCGCCTGCCGGACGGCGACGCCGCCGCCGCGCCGCAGCCGGACTTCCGGATCAAGCCGGCCGAGGGCGCTTCGGCCGAGCCGGGGATCCGCCGGGTCATCCAGACCTTTTCCGGCTGGACCCTGATCTGCGACGAGGCCAAGCGCACCCGCGTCTGCAACGTCTCGCAGACGATCCTCGCCGGGGACGGCTCGCTCGTCTTCAGCTGGTCGCTGGCGGCGACCTCGGGGGGCGAGCCCGTCTTCGTCCTGCGCGCACCGGTGAAAGATGCCGCGCCCCGCACGGTGGCGATCACCGTCGACGCGACCCGGAGCGTGATCCGCCTCGACCGGTGCGACGCCCAGCTGTGCCTGGGCTTCCTGCCCCTCGACGCCCGGCTCGTGCGGGGGATCCGGTCGCGCGCGACCGCAGCTATCCACTACGGGACCGCCGAGGGGGGGCAACCTATCGCCTTCACGACCTCGCTCGACGGACTCAAGGCCGCCATGGCGAGCATCCGCTGAGGCGGATCCCGTCGCGTTCCGGCGAACGAAGGCGTTGCCCGTTCCGGCAAGTTTCGATGTCGGGCGAAGATCGGCCCCGATCGATGAATTCGCGTGCGAGGGCGCCCCGAGAAACAATCCGCTTTTCGGCTGCTGTCCCGGTTCTGCTCCCGGCTCAGGCAGGACGCGAAGCTCAGCCGTGACAGGCCAGCTGCGATCTTCAGCCCCTCGACCTTCGTTGAGCTTGCGGCCCCATTGGCCTATGCAGTGGCCCCATGGCACTCTGTTCTTCTGCCGAACGATCCGTGGCTCCCGTATCCCCGTTGGTCTGCAAACCGCCCCCCTCGGGAGCGGCGGCGCCGTTCCTGCCGATGAGCCGCGCCGAGATGGCGGCGCTCGGCTGGGAGGCCTGCGACATCGTTCTGGTGACCGGTGACGCCTACGTGGATCACCCCAGCTTCGGCATGGCCATTATCGGCCGGTTGCTCGAATCGCAGGGATTCAAGGTCGGCATCATCGCCCAGCCGGACTGGCAATCGGCGGAGCCGTTCAAGGCGTTGGGAAGGCCGAGGCTGTTCTTCGGCGTCACCGGCGGCAATCTCGATTCGATGGTGAACCGCTACACGGCGGACCGCCGGCTGCGCCATGACGACGCCTACACCGCCGGCGGCGAGGGCGGTCGCCGGCCGGATCGCTGCACCATCGTCTACACGCAGCGCTGCCGCGAGGCCTACAAGGACGTGCCGATCGTGCTCGGCGGCATCGAGGCGTCGCTGCGCCGCATCGCCCATTACGATTACTGGTCGGACAAGGTGCGCCGCTCGATCCTGGCGGATGCGAAGGCCGATCTGCTCATCTACGGCAATGCCGAGCGCGCCGTGGTCGAGGTGGCGCACCGCCTCGCGGCCGGCGAGGCACCGCGCGCGCTCGACTCGGTCCGCGGCGTCGCCCTGTTCCGTCGCGTGCCCGAGCATTACACCGAACTGCCCGCCGACGATCTCGACTCCACCGACGAGGCCGCCGCCCGCAAGCCCGGCGACACGGTGATCCGGCTCCCCGCCTACGACGAGGTGAAGGACGACAAGGAGGCCTATGCCCGCGCCTCGCGGGTGCTGCACCGGGAGGCCAATCCCGGCAATGCGCGCCCGCTCGTCCAGCGCCACGGCGACCGCGATCTGTGGCTGAACCCGCCGCCGATCCCGCTCTCCAGCGACGAGATGGATGCGGTCTACGACCTGCCCTACGCCCGCGCGCCGCATCCGTCCTACGGCGATGCGAAGATTCCCGCCTGGGACATGATCAAGTTCTCGGTGACGATCATGCGCGGCTGCTTCGGCGGCTGCACCTTCTGCTCCATCACCGAGCACGAAGGCCGTGTCATCCAGAACCGCTCGGAGGGCTCGATCCTGCGGGAGATCGAGCATATCCGCGACAAGACCCCGGGCTTCACCGGCGTGATCTCGGATGTCGGCGGTCCGACCGCGAACATGTACCGGATGGCCTGCAAGGATCCGAAGATCGAGGCGGCCTGCCGGCTGCCGTCCTGCGTCTTCCCGGACATCTGCCCCAACCTGAACACCTCGCACGACGACCTGATCCGACTCTACCGCAAGGTTCGCGAGGTGGAGGGCGTCAAGAAGGTGATGGTGGCTTCCGGCGTGCGCTACGATCTGGCGGTCCGCAGCCCCGAATACGTCAAGGAGCTGGTGACCCACCATGTCGGCGGCCGTCTCAAGATCGCGCCTGAGCACACCGAGCGCGGGCCGCTCGACCTGATGATGAAGCCGGGCATCGGCACCTACGACCGCTTCAAGGAGATGTTCGACGAGGCCGCCAAGCAGGCCGGCAAGAAGTATTACCTGATCCCGTACTTCATCGCCGCCCATCCCGGAACGACCGACGAGGACATGCTGCACCTCGCGCTCTGGCTCAAGAAGAACGACTACCGCGCCGATCAGGTGCAGACTTTCCTGCCCTCGCCGATGGCGACCGCGACGGCGATGTACCACACCGAAGTCAACACGCTGAAAGGCGTGCGGCGCGGCGGCAGCGAGCCGGTCGAGGCGATCAAGGGCCTGCGGCAGCGCCGGCTGCACAAGGCGTTCCTGCGCTACCACGACCCCGAAAACTGGCCCCTGCTGCGCGAGGCGCTGCGGGAGATGGGCCGCGCCGATCTGATCGGGCCGAGGCCGGACCAGCTCGTGCCGTCCTCGCAGCCGCCGGGAACAGGCCTGGGCGCAGGCAAGGGGGCGGGCAAGGGGCGCGGTCAGCCGCGCCCCGTGTACCGCCCCGGCGGAGGGCAGAGCTTCACCACCAAGGGCGTGCCCCTGAAATCCTGACGACCTTCCGCGTCCGGTCGCTCGATGAGCGAGGGGCGGCGGCCTACCGGTAGGCCGCCGCCTGCAACTCGAACAATTCGGCGTAGCGCCCGCCGTTGCGGACCAACTCCTCGTGCGTGCCGGCCTCCTGCACCCGGCCGTCCCCGAGCACGACGATCCGGTCGGCGCGGCGTACGCTCGAGAAGCGATGCGAGATCAGGAGCGCGGTGCGGCCGAGCGCGAGCGCGCGAAGGCGGGCGAACACCTCGGCCTCGGCGCGCGCGTCCAGCGCCGCGGTCGGCTCGTCCAGGACCAGGACCTCGGACTCGCGCATGTAGGCGCGCGCGATCGCGAGTTTCTGCCACTCGCCCCCGGACAGATCGACCCCGTCCTCGAAGCGCCGCCCCAGCCGCTGATCGTAGCCCGCCGGCAACCGCCCGACCACGGAATCGGCCAGGGCGCGCGCCGCCGCGCCCTCGATGCGGGGCGCATCCGCCCGCGCGGCGATGCGTCCGACCGCGATGTTCTCTCCCGCCGTGAGATCGAAGCGGACGAAGTCCTGAAAGATCACGCCGATGCGCGTTCGCAGGAGATCGGGGTCGTAATCGCGCAGATCCCGCCCATCGAGCAGGATACGCCCCTCGGTCGGGTCGTAGAGCCGGGCCAGGAGCTTGACGATCGTGGTCTTGCCGCTGCCGTTCTCGCCCACCAGCGCTACGACCTCGCCGGCGCGGATCGTCAGGGACAGGTCGCGCACCGCCCATCGCTCCGCGCCGGGATAGCGGTAGCCCACCGCCTCGAACACGAAGCCGTCGCGGATCGGCGTCGGGAACGGCGCGGGATGCTCCGGCGCGGACAGGCGGGGCCGGAGCGCGAGGAACGCGAACAGGTCGTCGAGATACTGCGCCTGGCCCGAGAGTTGGGAGAGGCCGAGCAGCAATCCCTCGACCAGCCCGCGCAGGCGCAGGAAAGCGCCCGCCAGGAACGTCAGATCGCCGAGGCTGAACGTGCCGGTGGCCGTCCGCAGCACGATCACGAAGTAGGCGAGATAGTAGGCGAGCGTGCCGAGGCTGGCGAAGAGTCCACCGGCGACGGCCCGGCGACGGGCGAGGCGGGTGTTCTCGCGCAGCGCCCGGGCGGCGAGTCCGCCGAAGCGCTCGGCGAGGTAGCCGCTGAGGCCGAAGAGCTTGACCTCCTTGGCGCTCTCGGCCCCCGCCCCGAGCTGGCGCATGTAGTCGCCCTCGCGCCGGTCCGGCGAGCGCTGATAGGCGAGGCGATAGCCCTGGCGGTTGAAATGGAGCTCGTTGAGAAAGGCCGGGATCAGGGCGAGCACGAGCAGGACGACGAGCCACGGCAGGAACGCGACGACGGCGACCGCCAGCGAGAGGGCCGTGAGCCCATCCTGAAGCTGGCCCAGCAATTGGCCCATCGGGTTCGCGCGCCAAGCGACCTGGCGCCTAGCGCGCTCCAGCCCGTCCTGCACCGCGGGGTCCTCGAACTGGGCGAGATCGAGGGTGGCGGCATGCGCCATCAGCCGAAGCGTGGTGGCGTTGCCGGTCATCTCGGCCAACACCCCATCGACGAGGCTCGTTGCACGCCCGAGCAGGTCAGAAGCGAGGGCGAGCGCGAGTTCGGCCCCGATCAGTAAGGCGACCTGCCGCAGGAGCGGACTGGTCACCCAGGCCGCGGCGCCCGCCTGGGCCGCGGCATCGGACTGCCCGGCCACGACCGTGTCGACGACGAGCTTGGCGACGTAGAGCGTCAGGGCAGGCACCGCGGCGCGGGCGATGCGCAGCCCGATGCTGAGGAGCGTCAGGGTGCGGTTCGTCGACCAGGCGAGCCGGAAGAGTGCCGGAAAGTGCCGCAGCGGACCGATCCGTGCCGCGGCTGCTCTGCGAAGCCGCTCGATGAATGATGGAAGCAAACCGTACTTCGCGCCGTTCGGGCGTTCCCTGCTGTGTCGAAGGGCGGTGAACCCGTCCCGAGCAGGAATGTTACCGGGTCCGAGGCGGCGGCGGCACACGACATGTTGGCGCCCATGAAGCGGTCGCCGACCGGTACCGAATGGTCCGACGGCGCGTTCCGGCTCCCAGCCAGCGTCACCCGGCCCGCGGCATCAGTGATGCAAACGCTCGGAAGCGACGCTGCCTGAAACCGCGGGACGGCATGTCTGCGGGTGACCGCGACCCACTCTAAGGATTGCCGTCACGCCACCGCTGAACCAACGCGGCGTGCCGAAGAACAGGAAAGAGAGGCTGCAAGCCGCAACCTTAGCCTCCCGGGGTCCAGTCAATGTTGGGGCGTTGCGACAGGATCCGCTCGAAGTAGTTGGCGACCGCCTGCGCGCCATCGGATTGCATCATCGCCACCGGATGCGCGAGGTAGGCCCGGGCGAGATCGAGCGGGATCTGGCCCGCCTGCAGGGCGCCCAGCACCGCATCGATGAACGCATCGTTGGCCTCGTTGAAGTCGCTCGACAGCTTCTTACGGTCGTTCAGAGCCTTGATCGGCATCCTGCAACAGGTCCCCTCTCGATCGAGTGCGTGGCCCCCCTCCTTGGCAGGTATTGCCGGCGGAGGCCACAACCACGCCCTTTCACGGCGCCGCCCGATCGATCTCGGGCAGGTGCTGGCCCTCATCGAGACGGTCGTCAGAGGCGGAGCGCCCAAAGCGGCAAGGCACTTTGTTTTCTCACGCGTCCTCGACCCGGCTGTCTCACGCCGGATGTCGGTCAGGCCCTGGTGGGAACCGCTCCTGCCGCGGAGGATGACGATGGCGGCGATCCCGATCGAGATCCGACGCACGGCCGGTCGACAGCACCTCGACGTGATCGGGGCGGACGGCTCGGCCTCGCCGCAGAAGATCGATGCGATGACCGGACCGGCGAGGACAGGATGTCCCGGCATCGGGACTTCATCCCCCTTCCTCACCTCGGGAGGACATCGATGAGCCGGGACGTGAAACGCTCGGGCTGCTCCTGCTGAACCCAATGGCCCGCCCCCTCGATGAAGGTCGTGCCGATCAGCTTCGGGTAGGTCGTCCGCAGGCGTTCGAGCGCACCGGGCTTGCGGTAGCTGCCCCAATCGGCGGTGCCTGCCATGAAGAGCGTCGGCACCTCGATCCTCCGACCGGAGAACAACGCGATCTCCGCCCGCCCGATCGCGCCGGTATGGCTGCGGAACCAGTTCAGCGCGCCCTGAAACCCCGTGCGCCGGAACGCCCGCACGTAGATCGCGAGATCGGCATCCGGCAGCCACCGGTTGGCCGCTGCCTGTTCCGGGCTCGGCGCGTCAGGGGCGACGGTCGCCGCCATGCCGAGCGCCCGGTCCATGATGTAGTAGGTCGGGAGTGTCGCGAGTTCCTCGGCGGAGCCGCTGGAGAGCGGATGCGGGTGGTTGCCTGGCCAATCCGCGCTCTTCACGTGGAAATAGGCGCGCAGGAATGCGTGCAGGCCCTGCGGCGGGTGAAGCATGTCGTCTTCGGCCTCGGGCGAGGCGAAGAACGCCATGCTGTCCTTGCGCGGACGCGGCAGCGCGGCGAGCTCTTCCGCGAGCGATGGGCCGGGCAGGTTGGCCGCATGGTCGGCATCGTCGAAGGGGAGCGCGGGCGGTCCGTCGAACGGGAAGCTCACCATCGTCAGGAAGCGAAACACATCCGGGCGGACGAGGGCGGCGTAGGCCGCGACCATCGCGCCGACGTCGTGGCCGACCACCGCCGCCGAGCGGTAACCCAGCGCCGACACGATCCGCAGAGCGTCGAGGGCCAGGGCGTGGGTGCGGAACGTCGCCGGATCGGCATGGGCGTCCCAGCCGGTGGTGCCGCCGTAGCCGCGCTGGTCCGGCGCGACCACGTGGAAGCCGGCCTGCGCCAGCGCCGGCATCACCTTGCGCCAACTCCACGCCAGTTCCGGAAAGCCGTGCAGCAGCAGGACGAGGGGACGGCCGGGCGTCTCGAACCCGGCCTCCAGGATCCGCACGCTCATCCCCTCGATATCGTGCAGGCGGCGCTGCCGCAGGCCGGGCAGCGTCGGATCGTCGTCGGTCGAGATGGACATGGCGGCGTCTCCGCGCAGAGGTGGGAGTGGGGCGCCCGCTGCCAGGGCGAGCGCGGCGGCGCCCGCGAGGGCGTCGCGTCGGCTGAGCGGGAGCATGAGGGTTCAGCCCGGATGGGCCACCGCCCACCGGCCGTTCTGCGTACGGCCGCCGTAACCGTAGGCGTCACCGTCGGCGGCATGGACGAGCACGTAGCATTCCTCGTGCAGCCGCCCGAGCAGAGCTTCCATCCCCTCGAACGCCGCCTTCACGAACGCGGTGGTCTCGTCCTTGGTGTTGGTGCCGGTGGTGATCTTGAAGTCCATCCAGAAGGCCGAAAGACCCTCGTCGGTGGGATGCCGGTTGCCGATGAACCACCCCTGGGGGTCGGCCTCCTCGATCAGCATGGCGGTGACGCCCGGATCCTTACCGAGCTTTTCCGCGCCCAGCCGTGCGGCCAGTTCGGCGATGCGGGCGCGCAATTCGGGCCGGGGCGTGGGCGTGACGTAGCGGACGATGATCATCGGCATGGAAGCCTCCTGGGCGTGAATCGCAGGAGCAATCTGGCCGTTGTCGCATCAACGTAGAACGCTATGATCTACTGTCCTTACCATAGCAGAATCATATCATGCTCGATCTCGCTTCGGTGCGCCTGTTCATTCTCGCGGTCGAGTTCGGAAACCTGACGCGGGCGGCGGAGGCTGCGGGCACGGTGCAGCCCGTGGTGAGCGCCCGCATCAAGGGGCTGGAGGCGGCGCTCGGCCGCAAGCTCTTGGAGCGCACGCCGCGTTTCGTGCGACCGACCGAGGACGGGCTGTCCTTCCTCGCCAAGGCGCGGGCGCTGCTGGCGGCGCATGACGACGCCATGCGCTTCGACGACGCGCCGACGGTGCGTTTCGTCATCGGGGCGAGCGACCACGCTCTGGGCACCGGGCTGGAGCACGTGATCCGGCACGTGCGCGCCGCCCTGCCCCTCCGCAGCGCGGTCGAATTGCGCCTGGGCCTGTCGCAGCAGGTTCGCACGGCGTTCGACGAGGGCGAACTCGACGCCGTGATCATCCGGCGCGAGGCGGGGGGCACGGACGGCGAGGTGCTGGGTCTCGACCCCCTCGGCTGGCGATCCACGGACGACGATGTCGTTGCGCCGGACCGGCCGATCCCCCTGGTCACGCTGGGTCCCAATTGCGGGGTCCGCTCGATGGCGGTGCGCCATCTCGATGCCGCCCATCGGCCCTGGCGCGAAGCCTTCGTCGGCGGCTCTTGCAGCGCATTGGTCGCTGCGGTGCGGGCCGGTCTCGGCATCGCCCCGATGGGGGCGGTCGCCTCGGGGCGGATGAGCGACGCGGGTGCGCGCTACGGCCTTCCCGCGCTGCCGCCCTCGGAGATCGTGATGTTCGCCCGTGCCAACTCCCCGGCGGCGGGCACCGCCGCACGGGCGCTGGAGGCTGCGGTGCAGTCCATGTTGCGGGGTGCGTGAGCGGCGCCCGACCCTGTTGGGCCAGAACGCGTCCCGGGTTCGCTCATATCGCCGCGCATTCTCGCGACGAACCGGTTTCCCCTTCGTCGGAATGCTGACCAGGGAGCGCCCGCAGGCGCTCCGGTGACAGCATCGCAGTCAGGAAACAATCCGGTCTCGTTACTGCGCTTTGGCGAAACTGATCGTCTGCACGGCCCGGTTCGTCCGATCTTCGGGCCACGCACCGGCCTGGGCCGGGGCCTTGCCGTCATAGACCATCGTGCCCTGACCCTTCTTCAGCAGCACCGCGCCGCGCTTCGTGCGGACCTCGACCTCTCCGTCGAGCACCAGCACACCGTAGCCACCGTCGATGCGGCCGCCCCACACCGTTGTGCCACGAACGCCCAGCGTCCCCACCGGGGTCTCGATCACGACGTTGCCGCCGGTCGGCCCCTCGATCTTGCCGCCGACGAACAGGAATGCGCCCTGCGCGACCTTCACGCTCATCGCACCGCCGAGATATCCAGGCTTGTAGACGAACTCGTCGACGGTCATGCGGCCCTTCTCGCCGAGCGTCAGCACGGTGCCGTCATCGAGCTTGGCCTCCAGCCTCGCGCCGGGGCCGGTGCGGAGCTTGTCCTTGAACAGCACCGGTGCGGTGGCAGCCAACGGGCGGGTCGTGGTGTCCTGCGTGGCCGATGCCTCGGCTTGGACCTTCTCGACGGCTCCGATGGTGTTCGGCGCGGCGAGGACGGGGGATGCCGCACCCGCCAGAGCGGCTGCAGTGCAGGCAAGCACACAATATTTCATGGTCAGTCCCTTGGGATGAGCAGACGACATGGCGAAGTCAAATTCGACGGAGAGAATTCTGTCGTGAACCGAGATGTGCCTGCCGCTCCGCCTTCAGGGCGGATGGCCCTGTCCGTGCGTTCGACGTTCCGGGACGGACGCTGACCCCTTCACCCAAACGAAGCAGCGATGGGGCGATCGCGGCGCCAGGACTGCTTCCCGCAGGATACAAGATCCCGAGAGATCAGCCGGACCTTAAAAACCTCCGACACTGGCACGCCTCGACCTGCGGACAGCTTTGTTTTCGAACGAGATACGCACTTGATCGCGCAAGGCGGACCAAGCTCATCTCTGAGTCGGATCAGGGCGATCCACGAAACAGCAATTCGCCGCCTCGTTGGCTGGAAGCATCTCATACGACTGCCCATCAGTGCAGGCATGCTATATGTTATTATGAACAAACATCAACGATCGGTTAATTTGAGAATGTATCACCTTTATTTGATTTTTAGGCCGGACGGAGCCTCGTTAGCGGCTTATTGGCTGATCCTCGTCGATGCTGCCGCCCCCGATTTCAGAGGATGCATCGGTGCAATCCCTCAACACAGTCGTGCCCGTCTCGACGTTCAGCCTGCTGCTCGTGCTCATGGCCGCGAAGCATTACGCCATCGATTTCGTTGCCCAGACGGAGTGGATGGCCCGGGGCAAGGAACGCGTCACGGGCTGGCAAGCGCCGCTCGCCGTACATGCCGGCTCTCACGCTCTGGCGACTCTCGTCATCGCCCTTCTGTTCAAGCCGGCATTGTGGTGGATCGCCCTCGTCGATCTTGCAGTTCACGGCCTGATCGATCGCGGCAAATCCCTGATCGCTCAGCGCACCCGGTTCCCGATGACCGATCCGCGCTTCTGGTGGCTGATGGGCTTCGACCAGTTCTTGCACCAAGTCACGAATGTCGGCCTCGTCGTCCTCCTCGTCTTGGGCTGATGGAACTCGCGGGCTGACGGAGCGGCCCTAAGCCGCCATGCGCACATTGCGCTCGCCGACGCGGATGCGGCGTGCGTGCAAGGCCAGGACCGGATCGTGCGGGTCGGCGGCGTGGAGATCGAGGAGCACGTGCGTGGCGGCCTCGTCGCCGACGGCCAAACGATCGAAGGCGTCTAGGTAGGCGCCGTGAATGGCCGATGGATGCCGGACGGGTTCGAAGACATCGACCCCGACGGACTTCCCCTTCAGCATCAACGTTCCGACGGGCCGGAAGGCGTGGCCGGTCACCTTCTCGACCGTCGCGCGCGCGACGCAGATCCGCGTCCCCAGCGCCTTGTTCGCCGCTTCCAGCCGGGCCGCCGTGTTGATGGCGTCGCCGTGCGCCGTGTAGTCGAAACGGCGTTTCCCGCCGAAATTGCCCACCACCGCCGTTCCGGTGTTCACGCCGATGCGTGTCGTTCCAAACGCCACGCCGCTCGCATTCTGGCGTGACTTGAAGCCCAGCGCGAACGCATCGAGGGCGAGCGCGCAGGTCACGGCCCGCTCGGCATGATCCGGTTGATCGAGGGGTGCGTTGAACATGACGTGCACGGCGTCCCCGACGATCTTGTCGACGGTCCCGCCGTGTTCCATCGCGATCGAGCACATCCCGTCGAGATACGCGTTCAGCAACTGCACGAGTGCCTCGGCGCCGGTCGCCTCGGTCATGGCCGTGAAGCCTTCGAGGTCGGTGAACAGGAACGACATCTCGCGCGCTTCGCCCCCGAGCTTCAACCGATCCGGGTCGCTCGCGAGCGCTGCGACGAGATCGGGTGAGAGGTAATGGGTGAACGCCGAGCGCAACCGGCGTGACGCGCGTTCGACGCCGGCGTAACGCACGAGGGCCGCCGCCGCGAACGCCACCAGGATACCGAGACCGATCAAGGTCGGATCGAACAGAAGCCCCGCCTGCGCGAAGAGGACCCAGGCGCCGACCGCCGGAGCCAACAGGAGCAAGGCGGCCACCGGCACCGCTACGGCGAGCGGCGCGAGCAGGCAGACGAAAGCCGCGCCGAGGCCGAGCAGGAGCGTGGTCACCCGCTCCGCGCCCGGCGCCCAGGCCGGGCGGATCAGATGGCGGCCGGTCAGGATTTGCTCCAGAGCGATCGCGTGCAGATCGACGCCCGGTTCGAAGGCCGTCATCGGGGTCGGCCTCAGATCCGACAGGCCGACCGCGCTCGTCCCGATGAAGATCGCGGCGCCGCGCACCCTGTCCTGAAGCTCGGCGCGCTTGACCGGATCGAGCAATCGCCAAGCCGCCAGGGTCGCGGTCGATCGCGCGGTGGGGAAGCGCAGCCGCAACGCTCCCTCGGCATCGAGCGGCAGGTCGATGTCACCGATGCGGACCGTGTACCCGGTGGTGATGCCGCCGGTATCGTCCGCGCGTACCTTGATCGTATCCTCGTCCTGAAGAACGCGGACAGCGTCCAGCGCGAGCGATGGGACGAGACGATCTCCGACCCGAGCGATCATCGGCATTCGGCGCGTGATCTCGTCGGTGCCGGCCTTCAGCGAGAAGCTGCCGTGCCCGGCAGCCGCGGCATCGAGTTCCGGCAGGTTCGTCACCGCTCCGCGAAAACGGAGGAGCCGATCGGGTGAGGCGCGGCCAATGACGGCGAAGGGCGCGATACCGTCGGGTGCCCGGCCGATCGCGTCGTCGACCGGCGCGAACCCCGCCACCACCCGGCCTCGGGCGAAGATGCTGGCCAGGATCGCGTCGTGATCCGGCAAAGGGGCATCCTGCGGCACAGCGCCGAAGCCGAAGCGCTGCCGCCATTCCGGCACGAGGCGCGCGGGCGATGTCCGGTCGGCCTCGGCGAAGACCATGTCGAGGGCGATGACGCTGGCACCGAGATCCTGGAGGGCCGCGACCAAGTCGGCCACGGTCGTGCGCGACCACGGCCATTGTCCATGACGGGCCAAGCTCTCCTCGTCCACATCGACGACGAGGACAGGTGCCGCGCCAGCGCCACGCGGCGTCATCCGCTGCAGGGTATCCGCACCGAAGAGTTCGAGACGTTCGAACGGTCTCGGCAACACCGCATGCAGCAACAGGAGTGCGAGGAGGGCCACGCCACCGGCGATGCCGGGTGCCGCTTGCCGAAGAGACGGAGCGATCCGGCGAGCACTCTGGAAACCAACCATTGCCTCTTCGCTTCCATGCATCGGTGCGACAACTCGGGTGTTGGCACAGCAAAGCTGAAGGACGGTTAAGGATAGGACGATGAAATTGCCAATTTAACGCAGCCTTTGCTGCGCCTTAACGGTCGCACCTTAGGGATCGACCGTCGGCTGAGAAGCCGAGTTAGGGTCCCGCACGGTGAACGCACTGCACACGTCCCTCGACCGCACGCTCGTTCCGGCCGGGTCGCTGTTGTTTTCCGCCGGTGAGCCGGGGGATGCCGCCTATCTGATCGTTGGCGGACGCCTCGAGGTGTTTCTGGCGCGACCGGAGGGAGACATCGTTCTCGCCCATCGCGGTCCGGGTGAGATTGTCGGGGAAATGGCGATCCTCGATCGACGCCCCCGCTCGGCCTCGGTCCGGGCCTTGGAAGACAGCGCACTCGTCGCCGTCACCGAGCAGCAGCTGGCCCATCGCATCGCAGAAACCGATCCCATCCTGTGCATGTGCCTCGGGGTCGTGCTGGAGCGTTACCGCGAGACCGTCGCTCTGCTCGAACAGATGAAGGGCGCGGCTTCGCCGATGCCTGTCCCGGCGTTACGTCCATCGGCGACCGACGGTGTTTTCGCCGCGGCCCTGAACACGCTCGTTCTCGAGCGCGAGATCCGATCCGGCGTCGCGGACGGGCAGTTCGAAATGCATTTCCAGCCGATCGTTCGCCTCGCCTCCCGGCGGCTGGCCGGCTTCGAGGCGCTCATGCGCTGGCGCCACCCGCAACGGGGGCTCGTGCCGCCGAGCGCGTTCATTCCGGTGGCCGAATCGTCGGGGCTGATCGGCGATCTCACCGGCTTCGCGCTCGCCGAGGTCGGCCGGGTCCTGCCCGAGCTCATGCTGGGCGCGCTGCACAATCCGCGTCACATCGATGGTCCGCTGTTCCTCAGTGTGAACGTGTCGGGGCATGACCTCGCCGCGGCCTCGTTCCCTCAGATGATCGCCGATCTGATCTCGCAGACCGGCATCGCCCCGGGCAGCCTGAAGATCGAGGTGACCGAAAGTCTGCTCATGAAAGATCCCGAGCGGGCTGCGGAGGCGTTGGCGGGGTGTCGACGGGCGGGTCTCGGGGTCGCGATCGACGACTTCGGCACCGGCTATTCCAGCTTGAGCTACCTCAGCACCTTGCCCGTCACGACGCTCAAGATCGATCGCGCCTTCGTCCGGACCCTTCTGGTCGATCAGACGAGTCGGCGCATCGTTCAAACCGTTCTCCGCTTGGCCGATGAACTGGAGATACCCGTGGTCGCCGAGGGCATCGAGCATGCGGAGGAAGCCGACCTCCTCACCGAGATGGGCTGTGCTTTCGGCCAGGGCTACCTGTTCGGTCGTCCCGCGCCGCTCGAGGCGGCCATCATGACGATCCGTGAATGGAACGTCGTCGACCGCTCGCTTCAGGCGAAGGCTTCGTAACCTGCCGAGGCACGAGCGGCATCGCCGCGATGGCTGCAAAAGCCGGTGTCGCCATTCGACGGAAATCGGCCCGATCGATGGAATCCATCGCTCACTTCGCGCGGTTCGGCCCCCGCAGGACGACCAGCTGATTTCTGCCGCTGCTCGTGCACTTGGCCCGTCGAGTGTCACCGATTGACCAGCGCCCCGTTGAAGACAGCTGGATGCTTCGTGGCGGCATTCGTCGTGACAGCGGGCGCGGCGGTATCATACGACGATACCTATCCCGATCATGCGCCTCGACTCAGATCTGCCGGCACAGAAACATTTTCCACCACATCGCTGCGACCCAGCAATCAAGCAAATCGAACAATTATCAAATCGATTATATCGTCAAAGCAATTATCCGCAGCAAAACGGCGACCGGCAAATCTAGCTATCACATTTCGTACCAACGAATATCGCAAACTTAAAATACTGCGTAAAAATCAAGTGAATTGGAACTTATGCTATATAGCGCAAGAAATTTAATCAATATCAATGCGTACTGATTATTGTATAATGTCTGCAGACTCCATTACATTGCAACCGGCAATGGCAAGTTGCAGGCCTCAACCCATCAAATTTAATACAAACGGCTCGGATACCGATACGGCCAATTCTCTGACTGGCGCGATACGCATCCTTATACCTTTTTTCTTATAGGCATGGCCTCGTCGCCTGTGCCGGGGCATCCTCGTGATCAGTGAGCGAACCATGGTGGACCCTCAGCGCGAGGCATTGCGCCAGACAGCCCTGATGGAACTCGCTCTGCTCGATACGCCACCCGAGCGCGAGTTCGATGCCCTTGCCAAGCTCGCACAACGCATGGCGGGCACCAGCATGTCCTCGATCACCCTGGTCGATGCGAAGCGCCAGTGGTTCAAGGCGCGCTGCGGGCCACTCGCTGCCGCGACGGCGCGAGCGCAGGCGTTCTGCCCGGTCGTCTTCGAGACCGAGCGGCCCCTCATCGTGGCCGATGCCAGACTCGACCACCGCTTCGTGGCGAGTCCGTTCGTCGTCGGCCGGCCCCATATCCGCTACTACGCCGGCGTTCCCATTCGCGTCCGTCGCGCCGATGGCGACATGGTCACGATTGGAACGCTGTGCGTCCTCGACGAGCGCGCGCGCGCGGAGAGCGACGACGATTTGGAAATACTCAAGGAGTTGGCCTGCGTTGCCGAAGCCCTCATCGAGGCCCGTGCCGCGGCCCTTCGCGCCGCCGAGTGCGCCGACGAACACCTTGTCACCGTAGAACGATTGGAGCGTGAACGCCGTCAGTTCAAGCAGGCTGAACGGATGGCCAATATGGGATCGTACCGTTACGATATCGAGAAGCAGGCGACGACTTGGTCCGACGGTGTCTTCACCATTCACGAACTGCCCGTCATCGGTGGCGTGCCGACCCAGGACATCATGAATCACTTCCCGGAGCCTGATCGCTCCAAATTCATCGATGCCGTGATGCGCACCCTGGATACGGGTGAGCCCTTCGAGATGGAGGCGAACTTCATCACCGCCAAAGGCAATGCCCGACGCGTCCGATGCTCCTGCGAAATCGAACTGGCGAAGGGCAGACCCATCGCCCTGATCGGATTGATCCAAGACATCACCGAGCAGCATGACTTGGAAGAACGTCTGCGGCACCAAGCTCGCACCGATGATCTGACGCAATTGGCCAACAGAGCGGAATTTCACCGCGTTCTCGACGCACGGTTACATGAAATACATGCGCAGGAACGTGACGTCGTCGTGCTCTTGATCGACCTCGATGGATTCAAGGGCGTCAACGATGCCCTCGGGCATGCGGCGGGCGATGCGGTGCTCCGTCGTGTCGCCGATCGGTTGCGGGCTGCCTGCGACGCGCCGTGTCTTCCGGCAAGGCTGGGGGGCGACGAGTTTGCGGTGCTCGTCCCCGCCTCGCTCGGTCGCGAGAAGGTGGATCGACTGGTTCGCCGCCTTCTCCATGATCTCGAGATCGTCGCAAATGGCCAGGGGCACATTGCGCGCGTGACGGGGACCATTGGCATCGCCTGGTCAGACCCGGTCGCGCACGACCGTGACGTGCTCCTGCGTCAGGCCGATGCCGCCCTCTACGCCGCCAAGCGCCGTCGCAAGGGAACGGCGCAGACCTATCATGCCGCGATAGAACAGGCACAGGCGAGCTGAGCGCGCACGCTCACGCTCGATATACCTTCACTTCGGCCAATTCGTCGATCGAGACGACAATATAGGCGTCTAATCTCTTAGAATGGCATCGGAGGAGCGCTCACGCCCTCTGCCTGCCACGGCCCGAATGCGCGACTTGGAGCAGACGGGTTAGGCCCAGCCCCCGATCGACACGGCCGTCGCCTGAATCGTACGCCTCGGCCGGCCCTGCGCTCGGCGTTTTGCTGGCGAGTGGACTGCACCGGAGCGCGCTTGCCCTTTGCCCGCGCTCGCCCCCCGCCAGGGCATACCCGCGAACAGCCGCGGAACGGGCCGCTCGCAGGCGCGCGCCGGCCGACGATGGCGAGCCAATCATCAAGACGTTCGGTTTGTCGGCAGAGCATGCCCGGCCCCAGTTCATTCTGCTCAAAAAACTCACATGACAACTCAATTTACGAATTTTTAATCAGCAAATTCATAAAATCAAAGTATCAATCAGGTCCATCATAGATGACTCAGGCTACAAAGAGCTACCAAGCAACGGGCCTTAACGCTGTCGTTGGTGCCTCGACCGCATCCCTCAAGGCGAGCACGCTCAGCAGCCTCAGCGGCATCAACACCATTACACAGCGAATGCGCCTTCTTGCCCTGAATGCGCTCATCGAGGCTTCACACGCCGGGGTGCACGGCGCTGGCTTCTCGGTGGTGGCTCAAGAGGTCCGCAACGTCTCGGGCGAGATCGAACAGCTCGCCACTGCGCTGGCCACCAATCTGGGGAGCGGCGTCGATACCCTGACCGAGGCGGTGGGACGGCTCGCCGCCGAGGCGCGGTCGGAGCGCTGCGTCGATCTCGCCCTCAATGCCATCGAGATCATCGACCGCAACCTCTACGAGCGCACCTGCGACGTGCGCTGGTGGGCCACCGACGCCGCCGTGGTCGATTGCGCCGCCGACCCGACCGAGGACGCTCGGGCCCATGCGAGCCACCGGCTCGGCGTCATCCTCTCCTCCTACACGGTGTATCTCGATCTCTGGCTGTGCAGCCTCGATGGTCGGGTGATCGCCAACGGGCGCCCCGACCGCTTCCACGTGCGCGACCGCGACGTTCGGGCGGAGCCCTGGTTCGAGCGGGCGCGGCGCCTCGCCTCCGGCGACGAGTTCGCGGTGGCCGATGTCGGACGTTGTGCCGGCCTCAACGGCGCGCAGACCGCCACCTACGCGGCTTCGGTGCGCGAGAACGGCGAGGCGTCGGGGCGCCCCCTCGGCTACCTCGCGATCCATTTCGACTGGGAGCCGCAGGCGCGGGCCGTGGTCGAGGGCGTGCGCCTCGCCGCCGACGAGCGCACCCGCAGCCGCGTCCTGCTCCTCGACGCCGAGAACCGGGTGATTGCCTGCTCGAAGGGCAAGGGCATCCTGTCTGAGCGCTACCCGCTGCGCACGGACGGTGCGGCGCAGGGCACCTATGTCGATGCGGGTGGGCGGCTCGTCGCCTTCCACGCCACGCCCGGCTACGAGACCTATCGCGGCCTTGGCTGGCGGGGCGTCATCGAGCAGGAGCCGAACTGAGGCAGCCGGAATCCGCAATCAATGGCCCGATCGATCTGGACCCGCCACGGCGGACCCGGCGAGGGCCCGAGACGGATCGCGATCAAGCCGCCGGCGGCATCGCCGACATCGAGACGATGGAAGCCGCCTCGGCGAGGGTGGCCGAGAGCATGCGAGCGTTCGGGATCGACCCGTTGAGCGCCGTGAACGTCGCGTGCTCCCCACCAGACTGCCCGAACAGGGCCTCCCGGCCTATCGCAGGGTCGGCGATTCTCCGGGCTTCAAATGGGGATCCTTCCCATCGGGGCCGGTCAGGGCGACGTGATCGTTCAAGCGTCCCAGATGTTCGAAGACGTGCTCGAAGGCGTTCAGGACGGCCTGCTCGAACGCGCCGTCGTTCTTCCCCTGTGCGTCCCTGAGGGCACTCAGCAAGGCACGGTGCTTTTCGGTATCCTCGGACATGTCATCCTCCCGCCCGGCATGAGCGCCAGCCCGGCAAGCCAATCTCCATGACCCACCCTGGTTCCTGCGCATCCTCGATGACGGATCCAGCGCCCGCGCCGTTGCGGCGTCGGGATCGAGGCACGCTGGTGCGCCGCGCTCATCCCGCGCCCCCTCCCCTCGGCGGTCGGGAAGCGGGCAGCCCCGCCACGCTGACGTCATGGCCGTCCACCTGATGCGGGGATCGCTGCCCATGTCGAACCGAATCCAATCCGCCATCCGCGCTGCCGCCGAGATGGGCGTCGGTCTGCTGGCGGCCTGCAATCGACTGCGCTTGCCGGGAACGCGGAACCCCTTCGTGGTCGGTGTCCACGAGCCGATGCGCGAAGAGCTGACCCTGGAGAACCTGCCCGTCACCGGGGCGATCCCGCCGGGCCTCGACGGTCTCTATCTCAAGATGGGGGCCAATCCCGTCCGCCCGGCGATGCGGGGCCACGACTGGTTCCTCGGCGATGGCATGGTGCACGGTCTGGCGATCGAGGGCGGCAGGGCGCTGTGGTACCGCAACCGCTGGATCGCCTCCCGCACGGCCGCCGCGGCGCTCAAGCGACCCGCCGCGCCCGGACCGCGGCGGGGAGGCAACGACACCGTCAACACCAATGTCGTCGAGATCGGCGGCCGGATCTTCGCAGTCGTCGAGGCGGGCAGCTTCCCGGTCGAACTGTCGCGAAGCCTGGAGGAGCAGCGCTACAACCCGTTCGAGGGGACGCTCGCCGGCTCCTTCACCGGGCATCCGCATCGCGACCCGCTGACCGGAGAGACCCACGCCATCGCCTATGACGGTCGCATCTGGGACCGCGTCCGCCACGTCGTCGTCGCACCGACCGGGCAGGTCGTGCGGGACATGCCGATCGCGGTCGAGCATGGCCCCTGCATCCACGATTGCGCGATCACGGCGCGCTTCATCATCGTGCTCGATCTGCCGGTGACGTTCTCACTCAGGGCCGTCCTGGCCGGCTACCGTTTCCCGTTCCGCTGGAACACCGACCACAAGGCCCGGGTGGGCCTTCTTCCCAGGCAGGGCGAGAGCGCCGACATCCTCTGGTGCGAGGTCGCGTCATGCTTCGTGTTCCACGTCGCCAACGCCTACGACGACGCGGATGGGCGGGTGATCCTCGACGTCATCGCCTACGAAACCGTGTTTGCCTCGGCCGAGGGCGGCCTCGACACCCCAGGAAAGCTCGAACGCTGGACGCTCGACGTGGCGACGCGGCGCGTCGAACGGCGGGTGCTGGATTCCGCGGCCCAGGAATTCCCGCGCATCGACGAGCGGTTGTTCGGCCAGCATCACCGCTACCTCTACACGGTCAGCGTCCCGGAAGACGGCAACACGCAACTTGCCGGCGCGACGCAGATCTACAAGCACGACCTGGAAACGGGCGAGCGGCAGGTCCACGCGTTCGGTGCCGACCGCATCCCAGGGGAGTTCGTCTTCGTGCCGGCGCGCCCCGGGGCCAGCGAGAATGAGGGCTGGCTCGTCGGTCTCGTGATCGACACCGCGCACGACACGACGGAATTCGTCATCCTCGACGCGCGATCGTTCGCAGATCCGCCCGTGGCCCGTATCCGCCTCGGCCACCGGATCCCGCCGGGCTTCCACGGCAACTGGTTTCCGACACAGGGTGCGGGCGACACGGGGGCGCATGACGCCCCTGGGGACGGCCCCGATGGGGCGTCGCGACGCTCCGCTGTCGATCCTGCGATCGGCCCGACGATCCCGCCCGGTGTCTAGGCCGGGCGACCGACTGTCTCGGCAGATCCGTGATGCGGCGGGCGTGGACGCCGACCGACACGCCCGGGCGCTCGCTCGGCCCCTGACCGCACCAGGCAGCGTCGGCCGGACCGGACATCATCCCGTGACCATCACCCACGGCCGGGCGGTGACCGCACGCCGCGTCGCCACCAAGCTCGGTAGGCCGGTTCCGCCTCGACGTCTCGTTCGACGAGACGGCTTCTCCTCGCCGCAGGATTCTCGGACGCGCTCGCTCCAGCGTCCCATTCGAAACGCGGAAGGACGGGACGGAGTGATCCCGTCCCGTCCTTCTCGGATCCGATCCGGGATCAGCGTTCGGGGCAGACCGCTCCCGCGGCCCCGAACATGATCCGCCGCCGCATCTCCCGGAAGCTGCTCTCCGCACCCTGTTCCTGGGTGACGAGCGAGACGGCGATGGCGACGAGGAAGGACAGCGGCATGCTGATGAGAGCCGGGTTCTTCATCGGGACAAACCACCACTCTTGGGAGACCGCGGCGAGGCTACGGCCAAGCACGTCCACCTGAACCGTCGGGGAGAGGCAGATCAGCAGGAGGGACGAGAAGGTGCCGACCAGGATGCTCGCGACCGCGGCCGACGTCGTGAAGCGCTTCCACACGATGGAGAGCAGGAGCGCGGGGAAGTTCGCCGCCGCGGCGACGGCGAAGGCCAGTCCGGCCATGAAGGCGACGTTCTGACCTTCGAACACGATGCCGAGGGACACCGCCAGGACGGCAATAGCGACGGTGGCGATCCGGGCGACGGTGAGCTGTTCGCGCTCCGGCGCATCCCCGTTGCGCACCACGTTGACCCAGAGGTCGTGGCAGACCGTGGCAACCCCGGAGAGGGTCAGCCCGGCGACGACCGCGAGCATCGTCGCGAAGGCGACCGCGCAGATGAAGCCGAAGAAGCCGTTGCCGCCGACCGTGAGGGCGAGGAGCGGGGCCGCCATGTTGCCGCCGCCGCCGGCCTTGATCACGGCCTCCGGCCCGACGAGGACCATGGCGCCGAAGCCGATCACGAAGACGAGCAGGTGGAACGAGCCGATGATGCCGGTGGCGTAGAGGATCGACATCCGCGCCTCCTTGACGTCCGGGACCGTGAAGGCGCGCATCAGGATGTGCGGAAGCGCCGCCGTCCCGAACATCAGTCCCACACCCAGCGAGATCGCATCCCACCCGCTGCCGGCGACCTTGGAGCCGGGCTGCAGCACGCGCTCGCCGTATTTGTCGGCCGCCGCCGCGAACAGGCGCAGGGGATTCATGTCGAAATGGACCAGCACGAGGAGTGCCAGGACGAGCCCCCCGAGGGAGAGGAGGACGGCCTTAATGACCTGGACCCAGGTCGTCGCCAGCATGCCGCCGAAGATCACGTAGATCAGCATCGCCGTTCCGACCACGATGACCGACGCCGTATAGGGCATGCCGAAGAGAAGTTTGATCAGCGAGCCCGTCGCGACCATTTGGGCGATCAAGTACAGAAGGATCACGGTCAGCGTGCCGATGGCGGCGGCCACGCGCACGGGCCGTTGACGCAGGCGGTAGGCGACCACGTCCGCGAAGGTGAATTTACCCAGATTGCGCAATGGTTCGACGATCAGGAACGAGATGATCGGCCAGCCGACCAGGAAGCCGATGGAGTAGATCAAGCCGTCAAAGCCGTTCGACGTGATGATGCCGGCGATCCCCAGAAGCGCGGCTGCGCTGAGGAAGTCGCCCGCGAGGGCCCAGCCGTTCTGCCAGGCCGTGATCTCGCCGCCCGCGGCGAAGAACTGGTCCGTGGTGCGCGTCCTCCGCGCCGCCCAGTAGGTGATGCCGAGCGTCAGCGCCATGAAGACGAAGAAGAAGGTGACCGCCAGGGGGTTGTTCGCTGCCTGCATGGTTCTCTCCTCAGCCCGTGATGCGGCGCACGGCCGGGTCGTAGAACCGGTTTGCCCAGACGACGTAGACAAGACAGAGAAGGAACGATCCGACGATCACGCTGGCACCGAGCAGGATGCACAGCGACAATCCCGGAGCGAGGATTGTTCCCATCAACGGCTTCGCGAAAGCGAACATCGACATGAAGCCGAAATACATCGCGATCATCACGGCACTCAGCGAGATTGCAACGCGAGATTTGTTTCGAGAGATCGCCTCGAATTCCGAGACATCGTCGCGAAGGTCTATCTTGTCCGGTGAAAGCATGCTGCGCCTCCGATCGAGGTGGTGTGGATGAGCGAGATATCTTGGTGAGACCGGCATTCCCGAAATCGGTGCGGCCCGCCTCGGGGACGGGCCGCGCGAATCTTCAATGGCCGCCGCGGCGCGGCGCATCGGCCGTCATCTCACCGAAGGCCGGATGCGCCGTGTCGGCGCCGAGGCCCGTCGCATCCGGACCATCGAAGCGGTCGGCGGCGTACCGGGCGGCGATGGTCTGGCCGGGCGCGTCGAAGCTCACCGGCTCGCGCGGCGTGCGATCGACGTTGAGATGGAAGATGTCGAAGCGGTTGTAGTAGCCGACCACATCGTGGAACTGCTTCGGCTCCACGCAAGCCGCGATATCGATATCGGCGTAGACGATCCCCTCATCGCCCTGGTGGGGTTCCACCACGTGCGAACCGGTCGGATCGAGGACCATGGACACGCCCGCCGGGGTCCGCTCGACGATGTCGGCGAGGGCGGCGTCTCCTCCGCAGAGGATCTCCTTCGCGGCCCCGTCGAGGACGGCCGAGCAGACGATATTGAACACCTTGGCCTCGAAGGCATGGGCTCCGGCCCGGATCTCGATCGCGCGCTTCAGGTCATAGGCCGCGCTCTCTCCCGGCGGGCGGGTCGGCCAAGCCGGCGGATAGGTCGAGATATGGACCTGCTCGCCCTGCGCCATCAGGGCATATCGGGCCAGAGGATTGGTGTTCTCACCGCAGATGAGCATGCCGACCCGTCCGATTTCGGTGGGCGTCACGCGCAGGCCCCGGGCGTCGCCGTTCGCCCAGACGAGCTTCTCGTAGAAGGTCGGGACGAGCTTCCGGTGATGGTTGAGGATGGCCCCGTTGCGCCCGATCAGGATGTTCGAGTTCCAGAGACATCCGAGGCTGGCCTCGGTGCTCTCACTGAAGCCGAGGGAGACGAGAACGCCGTGTCGCCGGGCGGCGGCGCGCACCGCGCCGATCTCGGGCCCGTCGAGGCGGACGGATTCGGACGCGAGTCGCTTGAACAGATCGTGGTTGTGGATCGGGGCACGGAGGGCCACCCAGAGGGGAAAGCCCGGCATATAGCCCTCGGGGAACACCACGAGCCCGGCGCCCGCGCGGGCGGCCTCGCCGATCAGGGCAACCGCCTTCTCGGCCGTGGCGGCGCTGTCCAGGAAAACCGGGGCGACATGGCAGGCGGCCGCTTTGAACTGCGGATAGGGGGCGGTCATCGGTGCGGCTCCAAATGTTGGATGCCGCATTTGCAACAGAAGCCACGCACGTCGCGAAGGTCTAAAATCCGCAAGGGTCGCTGCAATCGTGCGGCGACCTGCTCAGAATTGGTTCAAGTGATCTGCCTCTTGAATGAACAGCTCCGTCAGGAAGCGCGTGACCGCGCGGACGCGTCCGACATGCTCGATATCTTCGTGGACGCCGAGATAGAGCTCGCGGCGTACGACGATCTCGTCGGGCAAGACCGGCACGAGGGCCGGGTTGGTCTTTGCCGAGAAAAGCGGCAACAGGGCGATACCCGCCCCCGCCGCAGTCGCGGCCTGCTGAGCGGCCATGCTGGTCGAGCGAAAGACCACGTTGTTCGGCTTCAGGACTTCGAGAAGCCAATGCACCGGTTCGATGGCGACGAGATCGTCGACATAATCCACGAAGTCGTGCTGCTGCAGATCGGCGCGCGAGCGCGGCCGACCGCGCCGGGCGAGATAGGCTTCGGACGAGAACAGGGCCAAGCGGAACTCGCCGACCCGCCGAACCTTGAGGCGCGGTCCCTGGGGCGGCACGAAGGACACCGAAATATCGGCCTCCCGCTTCGTCAGGTTGATGAGGTGCCGCTCCGTGACGAGTTCGACGACGAGGCCGGGCGCGGTCGCGGCCAACTCGGCGAACTTGGCCGACAGGTAGAACGCCGCGATGCCCTCCATGCTGGCGACCCGCACGCGCCCGACCGGCTGCGTCCCATCCTGCAAACCAAGCGCCTCCGGCACGCCGAGCATTTTCTGCTCGATGACCTCCGCGATGACGAACAGCTTGTCACCGCCTTCGGTCAGCAGAAAACCGTCGGAGCAGCGCTGGAACAGCTTCGTGTCCAGGCTTCTCTCCAACTCGGCGATCCGGCGGCTGACCGTCGTGTTGTCGACCTTGAGCCGGCGTGCGGCCGGCATCAGCCGACCGTGGCGCGCAACTTCCAGGAAGAAGGTCAGATCGTTCCAATCGAACATGTGGCTGATGCTGTAGAGCAGAGTACGACCGACATTTATCTAGGCTGTAGTGGGGAATTAGGAAGTCAGCGTGAGGCAAGCCTGATTTGAGAAAAGACATGGCTGTGGGAGATGACCATGCCAGAGGTTGCCGGACTGGGCGACGACCACTGAGAGCGTGTGAAGAGCTTCGTGCCGGTTGAAACGCAGGGAAACGCGCATAATAGAATCGGATGATATCTCTCATTGCATAGGAAGACGTATTAATTTCTATTGATTTGCAAGATTGGCCAATTTTACCGCCATGGGATGCGTTGGCACCCACCCGCGTTACCCAGCTTCGCAGGCGTGAGGGCAGCTCCTGTGACAACCATCGATTGAACGGTGGGTTCAGGCCTACCGCCCCATCGGCCGGTCAGTGGTGAGCGTGCGACGGCGCCGGTGACGGGCTGTGCATCATGTTGTGATTCATGTTGGCCATGATCCAGACCGAGCCGCCGATCAACAGTACGACGAACAGCACACCGAAGGCCAGAGCCAGGACGTTGTTGGTGTTGTCCGGCCCGGTGGTGATGTGCAGGAAGAATACGAGGTGCACGCCCATCTGGGCGATGGCGAAGACGATCACCGCCACGGGGATCGCGGGCGCCCAGATGACATTCATCCGCACCACGGCGAAGGAGCAGGCGGTGAGCAGCACGGCGAGGCCGAGGCCGATCAGGTAGCCGCGGATGCCCTTGGCGATATCCTCTTCCGGGTAGGCCTCGCCGGGCGCGACGTCCGCCCGATGCCGTTTGGAGCGTTCTGCGGCTTGGTCGGCGGCGCTCATGCGATCACTCCGAGCAGGTAGACGACGCTGAACACCCCGACCCAGACGATGTCGAGGGCGTGCCAGAACAGGGCGAAGCAGGCGGTGCGGCGCAGGATGTCGTCGCGAAACCTCTTGGTCAGCACCTGCGCCATCATGGTCAGGAGCCACAGGAGGCCGATGCCGACATGCAGGCCGTGGCAGCCGACGAGGGTGAAGAACGAGGACAGGAAGGCGCTGCGCGACGGCTCGGCGCCGCGCGCGATCAGGTCGGCGAATTCCTTCAGCTCCAGCGCGAGAAATCCCGCGCCGAGAACGAAGGTCACCGCCATCATGGCCTGGAACAGGGCCATGCGGCGGGCCGTGAGCGCGAGCGTGGCCACGCCGCAGGTGAAGCTCGACAGGAGCAGCAGCCCCGTCTCCAGCGCGACATCGGTGAGGTCGAACAGCTCCTGCGGCTTCGGGCCATCGGCGGTGCCGCCCACCAACACCGCGTAGGCGGCGAAGAAGGCCGCGAACATCACGATGTCGCTGAGGATGAAGATCCAGAAGCCGTAGGCGACGACGATGCGCTTCGGCGCCGGGCCGCCGGCCCCGCGGCCGGTGGCGGCGGAATCGCCGCGCCCGTCGCGGCTGCCGCCGAGATGGTACGGATCGTGGCCCGGAGCGAGGCCGGGGGAGGCGGTGGCGCTCATGCGGCCCTCCGGCGGCCGACGCCCTGCAGGGCTTCGAGCCGGGTCGTGCGGTTGGCCCGGTTGATCCGCTGCACCTCGGAGGCCGGGATCTCGTACTCGGCCTTATCGCGCCACGCGAACACCACGAAGGTCGCGAACGCCCCGAGGAAGCCCAGGACCGCGAGCCACCCGATGTGCCAGATCATGGCGAAGCCGATCAGCGTGGCGAAGAAGGCGCAGACCACGCCGGTGGGATTGTTGATCGGCATCTCGATCGGCGCGTAATCGGGCTCGTTACGCAGGCTCAGCTGCTCGCGGGCGGCGGCCTTGATCGTCCAGTAGGCCTCCTCGCCGTGCACCTGCGGCATCGCGGCGAAGTTGAAGACCGGCGGCGGCGAGGCCGTGGCCCATTCGAGGGCGCGGCCGTCCCAGGGATCGCCAGTCTCGTCGCGCAGGGATTCGCGGCGGCGGATCGAGACGACGAGCTGGACCACCTGGGCAACCACGCCGACGAGCATGAGGACGACGCCGAAGCCGGCGATCAGGATCCAGGGCCGCCAATCGGCGACGTCGTAATGCTGCATCCGCCGCGTCATGCCGAGCAGGCCGAGGATGTAGAACGCGCCGAAGACGACGACGAAACCGGAGATGCCGAACCAGAACGCGACCTTGCCCCACCACTCGTCGAGCCGGAAGCCGAAGGCCTTGGGGAACCAGTAGGCGTAGCCCGCGAACGCCCCGAACAGCACGGCGCTGACCATCACGTTGTGGAAATGGGCGACCAGGAACATGCTGTTGTGGAGCACGAAATCGGCGGGCGGGATCGCCAGCAGCACGCCGGTGGCGCCGCCGACCACGAAGGTCAGCATGAAGCCGAGCGACCACAGCATCGACGTGTGGAAGCGGATGCGCCCGCCATACATCGTGAACAGCCAGTCGAAGATCTTCACGCCGGTCGGCACGGCGATGATCATCGAGGTGATGGCGAAGACGCCGTTGACGTCGCCGCCCGGCCCCATGGTGAAGAAGTGGTGCAGCCACACCATGAACGACAGGATGAAGATCGCCATCGTCGCCATCACCATCGACCGGTAGGCGAAGAGCGGCTTGCCGGAAAAGGTCGAGATGACCTCCGAGAACACGCCGTAGGCGGGCAGCGCGAGGATGTAGACCTCCGGATGCCCCCAAGCCCAGAACAGGTTCATGAACATCATCGAATTCCCGCCCTGGGAATCGGTGAAGAAGTGGAAGCCGAGGTAGCGGTCGAGCGCCAGCATCGCGAGCGTCGCCGTCAGGATCGGGAAAGCCGCGACGATGAGCAGGTTCGAGGCGAGCGCGGTCCAGCAGAACATCGGCATGCGCAGATAGCTCATGCCCGGCGCCCGCACCTTCAGGATCGTCGTGACGAGGTTGACCCCTGAGAGCAGCGTTCCGATGCCGGAGATCTGGATCGCCCAGATGTAGTAATCGACGCCCACGCCCGGCGAGTAGGTCGCCTCCGAGAGCGGTGGGGCCGGCCACCAGCCGGTGCGGGCGAACTCGCCGACGACGAGGCTGACATTGACGAGCAGCGCGCCGGAGGCGGTGAGCCAGAAGCTGACCGAGTTCAGCGTCGGGAAGGCGACGTCGCGCACGCCGAGTTGGAGCGGCACGGCGAAGTTCATCAGGCCGATCATGAACGGCATCGCGCCGAAGAAGATCATGACCACGCCGTGGGCGGAGAAGATCTGGTCGTAATGCTCCGGCGGCAGGTAGCCCGGCGCCTTGTAGGCGAAGAGCATGTGCGATCGCATCAAGATCGCGTCGGAGAAGCCGCGGATCAGCATCACCAGGGCGAGGATGCAGTACATCACGCCGATGCGCTTGTGATCGACGCTCGTGATCCACTCCCGCCACAGATAGGGAAAGTGGCCGGCGATGACCGTCCAGGCGATTACGCCGAGGAGGACGAGACCGACGACGGCAGCGGCGATCAGCGGGATCGGTTGGCTTAAGGGGATCGCGTCGAGGGTGAGCTTGCCGAGCATTCAGGATTCCCACCTCTAGCTTCCGCCCTTGGGCCGCACAGCCTCGACGCCGCCCGGGGCCGACGGGCCGGGGCCGGGCGGGACGGTCTGGGCGACGATCCCGTCGAACAGCTTCGGATCGACCGTGCCGTAGAGGCGCGGCTTGTCGCCGGTGCTCTGCTTGGCCAACGCGGCGTAGGAGGCGGCATCGAGCGTGAGGCTCGATGCCTTCGCCTGCCGGACCCACTCGGCGAAGCCCTCGTCCGAGGCGACCTGAACCGGGAAATTCATGTCGGCGAAGCCGTCGCCGCTGAAATGGGTCGAGAGCCCGTAGAGCTCGCCCTCCCGGTCGGCCATCAGGTTGAGCCGGGTGGTCATGCCGCGCATGGTGTAGATCATGCTGCCGAGCCGCGGGATGAAGAACGAATTCCACACGCTCGACGAGGTCAGCCGAAACTGGACCGGCGTCGCGGCCGGCATGACGAGCCGGTTCACGCTCGCCACCCCCTGCTCGGGGTAGATGAACAGCCACTTCCAATCGAGGGAGACGACCTGCACCTCGATCGGCTTCCTGTCCGAATCGAGCGGCGTCATCGGGTCGAGCCGGTGCGCGCCGATCCAGGCGATGCCGCCGAGGAAGATGATGGTGAGCAGCGGCACCGACCACACCACCATCTCGATCCGGCCGGAGAAGGCCCAGTTCGGCCGGTACTGCGCGCGGGTGTTGCCCTCGCGGTACCACCAGGCGAAGACGATCGTGGCGATCATCGTCGGGACGATGATCGCCAGCATGATCACACTGGCGATGATCAGGATATTGGCTTCCGCCGCACCGACCGGACCCTTGGCGTCGAACAGGTTGTAGTTCTGGCAGCCGGTCAGGGAATAGACCGCCCCAGCAACCGCACCAGCCCGCGTGAGGATACGTGTCGCCGACCCAGCGCGCATCACGCGGCTCAGTGCTTGGCCAGATGACGACCGCAGCACTTTTTGAATTCGATCACGGGCAGATCGTATTCTGATCTCAAATAGACGCAGCGATACTGGCATAAGACCGACATCCTCGACTTCATAATCGTTCCTATTGCCAAATTTGTTCGGTCACCTCTCCGTATGGTCATACGCCTTCTATGAAATGGGCAAATCCGCCTGCGCACTTCCGCCGGCCACGTTCGGCGGTGGCTCTCGATATGATCCGACCGGGCTCGAATTTTGTTCCGGGGGGCCAACACGTTCACGCGCTTGTCATCATCCTGCCCGGTGCTTCAACCGTAGCGCGATCTGCCGACATCCATGGAATTTATCCTGTGAGGATCGGTCCCAGCCACCGGCACTGGCTGTCGTCGGCGTCGGGCCAAAGCAGTTTCCGCGCGTGGCGTGCCGGATCACGCGGGGAATGGCGCCGTACGATGTTTTCGCCGCGTTCAACGAGAGCCAGGGCATGGTCGCGTGACATTGTCCGCCCGCCCCGATGGGGTTCTGTCCGGGCTCACGCGCCAGTGTGGCCACAACTTGCTGCGCGCGGCGCCCGAGGGGGGAACACTCTGACTTTCCGAGCCCGTACGGGCACTCACCTTCCACTTCGGAACATCCCTGAATAACGGACATTCACGCGCATCAGCAGAAGCCGAGCGGTGTCCATGACGCTTTTATTCAGGTTCAGAGTTCAATGATCTCGACCAAACAGCGACAGCATCACGGGTTACGCCGAAGGCTGGATGTCGGCATCGCTTGGACGGTCTTTGTCGCCCTTCCCACCAAGGACCATAGGAGAACCGTACCGATCACCGAAGCGTAGCCATCGACCGCGTAATGCCAGCCCAGATGAACCGATCCTATGAAGATCACCACGCCGTACAGCATCAGCATTCGCCCCAGCCACAGCGACAGATGTCGTCCCGCCAAGGCAAAAAGAGTTGCCATGGAAACGTGCAGGCTTGGAAATGCCGAAATCCCGGATCCAAGCTGAGGGGTCTTTGCCTCGAAACATGCCCACAAATATTGCTGAATATCCCAAGCCGAAAACAGCATTCCGTGGCTGAATGTGAGATAGTCGATCAGGTCCTTGTATCGCTCATGGTCCCCCGTCACCTTGGCATAAAAGGCTGGCCCACCCGACATCCCAAGTGCCGCCATGAAGTTACCGAGGACGATGAAGCATAGAAACATCGTCAGGACATAGCGAACGCGCAAGCTCGCGAGATCGCGCCGCGCACCGAGAAAGACCGGAAACCCGACCAGGATCAACAACCAAATAGGCAGGTAGAGAAATTCAATAACCCGCGTCACCGGGTGGTATCCCGTTACGCCATGAACCAACTTCCACGGCAGGTAGCCGAGATGGAGCGATTGATTGAAATTCGCGATGGATTCATCCCGCCATGTCGGACTGAGGATTGGAAGCATGTTTTTGTTCGATGTAAATACGCCATAGAAAATACTTAGACTGAAAATGAGCAGAACGACCGGAAAAGCGCGATATTGGATGTGAGCCCATAGTCGAACGACGGCGTCGGTCAGAGGACGCTGAGAACGACGGAGGGCTGAGATGGGAATTTCGACGGCCAATAGATAGATGAGGATTCCCAAAGCAGCCGATTTAATCCAGGGAAAAATATAGGCGGTTGGCGCAAACCAACTCAACTCCCCGGAAAGAGAAAACAACAAGACCGACGAAAACAGATACAGCAGGGTCGCGAGGTGGATAGGCATATCCTTGCGCAACTCAACCAACAAAATCTGCAAAAAGAAATCTCCGGCTCTTTCAATCTTCGCCCAGATCAAAGCGCCTATGTGCAAATAACTCTGATTTTTGTCATCTTGAATGTATCCGTCAATTTCGATGTCGTACGATGATTTCGTCACTGCAATAGGTCCCAATCGATCTAACGATGGGCTCATCAATTGCTTGAAACCAAGTTAATGATTTAGGAAAATTAATTTTTCAAAATTTAAAACACTGCACATTCTGCAATCGAGCGCAAAATTTTACACAAAAGATACTGGAATACATCACAGCGTTCCAAGTGGCAGGCGGAATTAATATCGACTGTATCTCGATCTGAACCTTGAGGTCATCCAACCCACCAAACTCATCATTCAAGCCTCAGATCTTGGGGCAGCTCCATCGATACCCTGTTCTCGAATAAGACACTTGTGGCCGACTCTTGAGAACGCAATTCCGAGAGCAGGTACCAACACCATCCGACGCCCCGCGGAGCCGATACTTCCCCGTTTCCGTTGCCGTCGGGGATCGGTCTCGGGTTGAAGTCCCCGATCTCCGGCACCGCGCCTCACCCGAGGCTTGAGCGCTCCGCGGCGGAATCGGCCGGCTCACAGAGCAAGGCACAGGCCCGGCCGGTGGCCATCCACCGGCCGGGAGGATCGGCTCAGCCTTCCTTGAAGCCGTATTCCGGCACGCCGTCCTCGTTGCCGTAGTACTTGTACGGCAGGAACTTGCCCGAGAGGCTCATCTTCACCCGGTCGCCCTTGTTGTTGGGCTCGCGCTCCATGGTCATGTTGAAGTCGATCGCCGACATGATGCCGTCGCCGAAATCTTCCTGGATCAGTTCCTTCCAGGTCGTGCCGTAGACCATGACGAGCTCGTAGAAGCGGTAGATCAGCGGATCGGTCGGCGGCATCTGCGGGATCGAGCCGCGATAGGGCGCCTCGTTCAGCATCCGCTCCTCGGCCGTCGACAGGCCGAACAGAGCGGCGGCCTTCGCGGCCTGGGCCTTCGGCAGCTTCATCTGGCCCATGCAGGCGGCGGTGATCAGAATCGGCGAGATGCCGCCGATCTCCTCCTGGATATACTTCCAGGTCCAGCCCTTCTCGCGCTTGATGTCGAGCAGCTTCTCGGTGAGGTCTTCGCGCTTCATGCTCGGCTCCTGTGGATTGAGCGGTTTCGACGAGGGCGATCAGCCGTCCGGACGCTGGGGGCATGCGGTCCGGACGGCGATCCCGCCCACGGCCCGTGCCTCGAGAGGACCAGGCCGCGGCGGAACGGGGTGGTGGCGCCGCGCGGGCGGCCTCAGGCGCGGCGCGGGGCCGGCGCGGTCGAGGCCGCGATCGCCTCGGCATCGGCCTCGCTGAGGGAGGGCCGGATGACGGGCGGGTGACGCGGGTCGTAATCGGCCGGCATCGCGTCGCGCAGGGTCTTGGAGCGCGACACCAGGAAGTCGATCAGGTGATTGCGCAGGGCGTAGTAGCCCGGCGCATGGTGGAGCTGCGTGCGGTCCCGGTTCTTCGGCAGCGGGTTCTCGACGATCTCGGCGACCTTCGCCTCCGGTCCGTTGGTCATCAGCACGATCCGGTCGGCGAGGTAGATCGCCTCGTCGACGTCGTGGGTGATCATGAACACGGTCTGCCCGGTCTCGACGCAGATGCGGCGCACCTCGTCCTGCAGGGTGCCGCGGGTGAGCGCGTCGAGGGCCGAGAACGGCTCGTCCATCAGCAAAATCTTGGGGTCGATGGAGAGCGCACGGGCGATGCCGACGCGCTGCTTCATGCCGCCCGACAGCTCGGAGGGCCGCTTGTGTTCGGAGCCGGCCAAGCCCACCGTGGCGATCGCCTTCTTGGCCCGTGCCTCGATCTCGGCCTTGGGGGCCTTCCGCCAGCGCGACGAGACCGCGTAGGCGACGTTGCCGAGCACGGTGCGCCAGGGCAGCAGGGCGTGACCCTGGAAGATCACGGCGCGGTCGAGGCTGGTGCCGGCGATCGCCTGTCCGTCCACGATCACCGCGCCCTCGGAGGGGGCCTCGAGCCCCGCCAGGATGTTGAGCACCGTGGTCTTGCCGCAGCCGGAATGCCCGATCATGCAGACGAACTCGCCGCGCCGCATCGGCAGCCACAGGTTCTGGAAGATCGTGGTCGTCTTGCCCCCGGGCGCCGGATAGCGCCGGGCGATGCCCTCGATCGAGATGAACTTGTCAGAATTCGACATGCGGCTGGTCCCGGCGGCCTGGTCGGGGGCGGCGGCCTGTGCGCGCCGACGGAAGGGAAGGAGCGTGCTCATCCGATGCCTCACTCGGGGAAGGTGACGAGGCGCTGAGCGCGGGCGAGCAGCTGGTCGAGGACCATGCCGACGAGGCCGATCACCAGGATCGAGGTGATCACGTTGGTGATCGAGAGGTTGTTCCACTCGTTCCAGACGAAGTAGCCAATGCCGGTGCCGCCGACCAACATCTCGGCCGCCACGATGACGAGCCAGGCGATGCCGATCGAGATGCGCATGCCGGTGAGGATCGTCGGAGCCGCCGCCGGCAGGATCACCGTGAAGGCCCGGCGGAACGGCCCGACTTCCAGCGTGCGGGCGACGTTGAGCCATTCCTTGCGGGTCGAGGCGACGCCGAACACCGTGTTGATCAACATCGGCCAGATGGAGCAGATGAAGATCACGAAGATCGCCGACAGGCTCGAATCCTTGATCGTGTAGAGGGCGAGCGGCATCCAAGCGAGCGGCGAGACCGGCTTGAGGATCTGGATGTAGGGGTCGAGCGCCCGGCTCATCAGCGGCGACATGCCGATGAGGAAGCCGATCGGGATCGCCACGATGACCGCGAGGCCGTAGCCCAGGGCCACGCGCCCGACCGAGTAGGCGAGCTGAATGCCGATGCCCTTGTCGTTGGGCCCCCGGTCGTAGAACGGGTCCTTCAGGTGGCCCCAGATGGTGGCGGCCACGTCGAGCGGGCCCGGCATCGCCGACTTGCCGGTCGTGGCCGTCTGGCCCATCAGCGCGGCATATTCCGGGTCCATCGCCTCGGTCTTGCCGGTGCCGCTCACCGCGACCTGCCAGATGAGCAGGATCGCGGCGAGCAGCGCCAGCGAAAGGACGCCAGCGCGAAGATTGATGGCACGCGTCATGGCTCAGCTGGCCCGCTTGATCTTGAAGGAGTCGAGGTATTCCTTCGGCTTGGACGGATCGAACGTCTTGCCCATCACCGAGAAGGTCTTGCTGGTCGCCTCGGGCGGCGTGAAGCCGTCCTGCTTCATCAGCTTGGCGGCGTCGGTCGCGAGGTAGACCTGCCGCGCCACCGCCGCGTAATCGACCTCGCCCTTGAGCTGACCCCAGCGCTTCATCTGCGTCAGGATCCAGACCGCGAAGGATTGCCAGGGGAAGGCGTCGAAATCGACGCGGTCGGGCACCTTGCGCACCTGCCCCAAGCCATCCGCGAAGGTGCCGGTCAGCACCTGCTCCACGACGGTCAGCGGCTGGTTGAGATAGTTCGCCGGGGCGATCGCGGCGGCGATCTCCTTGCGGTTCTCCTTGTTGGAAGCGTAGGCGGTCGCCTGGATGATCGACCGCAGGAGCGCCGCGTAGGTGTTCGGCGTCTCCTTGATGAAGGTCTCGGACGCCGCGAAGGCGCAGCACGGGTGCCGATCCCAGATCTCCTTCGACAGGATGTGGATGAAGCCGACGCCGTCATAGACCGCGCGCTGGTTCACCGGATCGGGCGCGAGGAAGCCGTCGATGTTGTCGGCGCGCATGTTCGCGACCATCTCGGGCGGCGGCACCGCGCGGATCTGCACATCGGTGTCCGGATCGATGCCGGCTTCCGCCAAGTAGTAGCGCAGCAGGTAATTGTGCATCGAGTAGTCGAAGGGCACGGCGAGCTTGAAGCCCTTCCAGTCCTTCGGGTCGCGCCGGTCCTTGTGCTTCATCGCCAGGGTGATGGCCTGGCCGTTGACGTTCTCCACCGCCGGCATCGTGTAGGGCTGCGGGTTCGAGCCGAGACCGAGCGAGATCGCGATCGGCATCGGCGCCAGCATATGGGCGGCGTCGTATTCCTTGTTCAGGGTCTTGTCGCGGATCACCGCCCAGCCGGCGGTCTTCACCACTTCGACGTTCAGGCCCTGCTTCTCGTAGAAGCCCATGGGCTTGGCCATGATGATCGGCGTGGCGCAAGTGATCGGGATGAAGCCGACCTTCAGGTCGGTCTTCTCCGGCTTCCCCGCCTGCGCGAAGGCTTCGGCGGCGAACTTCGTCGGGAAGAACTGACTGACCGCCGCGAGCGCGGTGGCGGCCCCGACGCTCCTCAGGAACGCGCGCCGCTCGGCATCGTGCGGGAAGAGCGCGCGCATCACCGCGCCCTCGACGGCCCGCTCCAGGGCGGCCTCGCCCTCGGGCGCGGCGGCTTGCTCGGCATCGTGGGCGGCCTGGCTGGCATGGGCGCCGCAGGAGCAGCCGCCGCGGGCGAGACGGCGTTTCGCGTCGAAGGGATTGTCGAACAGGGCCATCAGCGCCTCGCGAAATTCGGGACGCCACCAGATTGGCAAGGGGTGTGCCAAGCGTGAAATTTATACAAAATCGTTATCTGTCAGAGAGTTGTCATGATCGTGCCAAACTACGACATCTCGTGTAAAACGAAGTTTCGTAGCGCAACGACGAGATCTCGTGATGCTTGGAGCGGAGTCGGACGGAGCGGCAAGTCCCGATCTCAGGGCTGATTTCGGGCCCGTCTTCGAAGCAGGGGTCGAGGCGATGCTGGTGCTCGATCCGGCCGCCGACCGGGTCGTCGATGCCAACGATGCCGCGGCCCGTCTGCTCGGCCATACGAGGGAAGCCTTGCGGGACATGGCGGCGAGCGCCCTGCATCCCGGCCAGGTCCCGGCCCTGATCGTGTTCACCCAGGGCGTCCAGGCCAAGGGGCGCTGGTGGACCCATACGCTCACGCCCCGGCATGGGGCGGGCCGCGCCCTCAACGTCGAGGCCGTCGGCACGGTGCTGCCCGGCGGGCTCGTCCTCGTCACCCTGTTCGATCTCGACGAGCGCCGTCAGCGCCAGGTCGACCGCGAGGCCGACCGCCACATGCGCGCCGGCCTCTCGGAATGGCAGCGCATGGAGCGGATCTTTCGCGACATCGAACGGGAGAACCAGCTGATCCTGCGCGCCGCGGGCGAGGGCATCTACGGGGTCAATGCCGAGGGGGTCACGACCTTCCTCAACCCGGCCGCCGAGCGGATGCTGGGCTGGTCCGCCGCCGACCTCGTCGGCCGGGACATGCACGCCTCCGTGCATCACACCCATCCGGACGGCTGCCATTATCCGCACCGGGACTGCCCGATCTACGCGGCCTTCCGCGACGGGGCCGTGCATCAGGTGGACAACGAAGTGTTCTGGCGCCGCGACGGCACCGCCTTCCCGGTCGAGTACACCTCGACGCCGATCCGCGACCGCGGCGCGCTCGTCGGCGCCGTCATCGTCTTTCGCGACATCAGCCAGCGCCGCGAGGCGGACGAGCGCCTGCGCCAGGCGCTCGCCGAGGTCGTGTCCCTGCGCGAGCGCCTCGAACTGGAAAACGCCTATCTGAAGGAGGAAATCCGGGCCGGCAGCCACCATCAGGGCATCATCGGCCGGAGCCCGGCCATCGAGGTGATCCGGCGCCAGATCGATCTCGTGGCCGGCACCGACGCCACGGTGCTGGTCACCGGCGAGTCCGGCACCGGCAAGGAACTGATCGCCCGCGCGATCCACGAGGCGAGCCGCCGCCGCGACCGACCGCTGATCCGGGTGAATTGTGCGGCGGTGCCGCGTGAATTGTTCGAGAGCGAGTTCTTCGGCCATGCCCGCGGCGCCTTCACGGGGGCCCTGCGCGACCGGGTCGGGCGCTTCGAGCTCGCCGATGGCGGCACCCTCTTCCTCGACGAGGTCGGCGAGATCCCCCTCGACCTGCAGGGCAAGCTCCTGCGCGTGCTGCAGGAACGCTCGTTCGAGCGCGTCGGCGAGGAGCGCACCCGCGCGGTCGACGTGCGCCTCGTGGCGGCGACGAACCGCGACCTGAAGGAGGAGGTGCGGCGCGGCCGCTTCCGCGGCGACCTCTACTTCCGCCTCAACGTCTTTCCGATCGGCGCGACCCCCCTGCGCGAGCGGCCGGAGGACATTCCCCTGATCGCCCAGCACATGCTCACCGGCGCCGCGCATCGCCTCGGCGTGCCGGAGCCGCGCCTGACGGAGGGCGATGTCCGCGGTCTCCTCCGCTACGGATGGCCGGGCAATGTGCGCGAGTTGGAGAACGTGATCGAGCGCGGCGTCATCCTGGCCCAACGCGGGCGCCTTCGCCTCGACCTGCCGGAACGGGAGGAGACCGGCCCGAGCGAGGCAGCCGCCGGCGACGGCCTGACGGTCGCCGTTCCCGGACACCGCCCGCGCAACGAGACGGAGCGCCGCGCCCGCGATCGTGCCGAGATCGTCGAGGCCCTGGGCCTCTGCGGCGGCAAGATCTTCGGGCCGGGCGGGGCGGCCGAATTGCTCGGCCTGCGCCCGACGACGCTCGCCTCCCGCATGAAGGCCTACGGGATCAGGAAGTAGGCTTCGAAGAAAGCTGCAGGCCGAACGTCGGACATGTTGCCGATACGTCAAAAAGGCCCCGAGAGCGGCCAGAGAGCGGTTTCGATACGCTCTCGTCGATGGGGAGCGGGACCGGGCGGCGTCGGTGTCGAGACTTGGCCACCCGGTCCCCGTCGAAGCATGATCCTTGGGAAGGAAGTGGCTTCGATCCGAGCCGCATCCCGGCGTCACATCGCGTGAGAAGCCGGAGCGCGGGATTCGTCGATCAGTACTTGCGCATCAGCGCGACCGGCTCGATCGCGGCGGCCTTCGGGGGCGAGTAGAGCGGCGCGACCAAACGGATGAAGCCGTCCGTCGATTCCGTGCCGGGGGTGCGCACGGCGACGTCGCGGGCGACCATGAGTTGCGCGGTGAACGGCCCGAAATCGTAGCCGACCAAGCCGCCGATCGCGAAGCGTCCGGCCCGGCTATAGCCTTGCGCCGTCGCGCGCGCGAAATCCCGACCGCTCAACGGCAGGTCCGTCACGCCGTAGGCCACCGCGCCGATCTCGAACTTGCCGAACTTCCGGGTCGCCGTGAGGTCGAGCAGGAGTGCGTCGGCAAGGTAGAGCGGGCCGATCGCCCGGCCGGCGGCGCCTTCGAACCGGCCCGGCGAATCGTAGAAATTGTGGGTCAGGTTGGCCGTGAGGTTCCAGCCATCGGCGGTGTAGCTGGCCGCGAAACCCTGGCGATAGGTGTTGGAGGAAAATTGCGGCAGGCCCCGGCCGGCATCGAGGTCGTTCAGATGGACCGCCGCGAGATAGCTGACACCGAAGCCCTGGCCGAGATCCCAGGCGAAGATCGACCCTATCAGGGTGCCGACATTGATCGTGAAGTCACGGTTCGGCACCCCGGCCGGGTTGTTGGGAAACCCGAACACGGTCGGCTGTGCGATCAGGGGCTGAATATTGGCGCCCAAGATCTTGTAGCCCGTCGACCAGACCAGGACCGGCACGTTGATCGCCGTGTCGGTCGAGAACCGTGTGTCGTTCCGGCGGTAGATGAACGTGTCGATGGCGTAGATACCCTCCGGCAGCGGAGCACCGACGGCGAGACCGACCTGTTCGCCCGGGATGGTGGTGGCCTGGGCGGTGGCGGCGGTCGCGCTCAGCGTCACGGCGGCGAATCCCGCCGCCGCGGCCGCGTACTTCTTCAGCATCGTCGGACCCTTTCCGGTCTGTGCATCGGCCAGCCGCACGCGTTCGCCGAAGAGGATCGGCGCAACGCAGATACTAGCGTGATGTTATTTCGGATTGTCTTGATTGCATGGAAATACATACAATCTGTATGGATCTCCATCAATGCTTATATTCTGCACCGTTAAATCGAAGAGTCGAGCAGAACTTGCTTGGACTCTGCTTGCAGCAAGTGCTTGTTGCAAGATCGGCACAGGTTTTGTCGGCGCGGCGAACAACGGTGCCGCACCGGCGCGACACGATCCGGATCGGCCCGCCCCGATCCGGCACCGAAGGCCCGACCGGTCTCCGCGTCGGTGTCAGACCGCGAATTTCAGGGCCGGCCGCTCGGCGCCGAGGCGCTTCTGGATTACCTGCACGAGATAGTCGGCGTCGCGCCCGACCGCGCCGAAGCGGCCGGAGCCCCATGTGTTCAGCCAGGGCAGACCGATGAAGGACACGCCGTCCTCGTTCGTGATCCCCCGCTTGTGCTTGGGCTGGCCTGCACCGTTGAACACGGAGGCATCGAGCCAGCGGAAATCGGGCGTGAAGCCGATGCACCAGACGACGCTGGTGATGCCCGACCCTTCGAGCGCGAGGCGGGTGACCGGCTCGCCCGGCTCCCAGACGGGGGCGTAAGGGGCCTGCGCCGGCACCGCGATGCCCATCTCGGCGATGTGCTGGTCGATCGCCGCATTGATGCCGTTGTAGGTCCGGTCGGCTCCGTCGAGCGAGCGCTTGAGAGTGTCGCGGAAGTGCAGGCTACCCTGCCGGTAATCCTCGAGCACGCCGTAGAGCCGCATGCCCTCGGTGGCGAAGCGGCGCAGGTCGATGTCGCGTCCCCCGTCCCGGCCGGTCACGTAATGATTGGTGTTGTCGCGGACGCCGTCGCGAAGCGGATGATCCTCGACCGTCTTCTCGTAATAGCCCATGTCGGCGAGCCACGTGACGACGTCGCGGCCGCGATAGAACCGGGCGCAGCGGGGCGCGTCCCCGACCGCGAGATGCACGCGGCGGCCGGCGAGATGCAGATCCTCGGCAATCTGCGCGCCGGACTGACCCGAGCCCACCACCAGCACCTCGCCCTCCGGCAATTGCGCGGGATTGCGGTACTGGTTCGAATGGATCTGGACGACCGAGCCCGGCAGCCGTTCGGCCATCCGCGGGATGATCGGGCTGTGGTAGCCGCCCGAGGCCACGACGATCTCGTTGGCGATGCAGTCGCCCTCCGACGTGGCGACGTCGAAGAGGCCGTCCGCCCGCCGCGTCACCCGCGTGACCGCGACGCCCTCGCGGATCGGCGGCGCCACCTTGGCCACGAAGGCCGCGAGATAGGCGACGATCTCGTCCTTCTTCATGAAACCGTCCGGATCCGGCCCGTCATAGGGATGGCCCGGCAGGTCGCATTGCCAGTTCGGGGTGACGAGACAGAACGTGTCCCAGCGCTGGGTCGCCCAGGTATGGGCGGCCGTCTCCTTCTCGAAGATCAGATGCGCGATGCCGCGTTGCTTGAGGTGGTAGCTGACCGAGAGGCCGGCTTGCCCACCTCCCACGACGACGACGGGGACATGGCGAGGCGTGGCGGTCATGGCGCTCACTCCGTGATGCGGGAGAAGGGCTTCGGGTTCAGGGCTCGAAGGTCTCGACCGTCACCCGGCCGCCGGGCTCGTGCCGCTTCGCCGTGGCCTCGATCCGGGCAAGTTGATCCAGGGCCGAGGAACAGGCGAAACCGTATTTCTCGCGCACCCGCTCGCTGGCGATGGTGAGGGCCGCGCGGGTCTTCTCGACGAAATCGTCGAGGGAATAGCTCTCTCCCGGCGCGAGGAAATCCTTCACCACGAGGGAGGGCGAGTAGCAGGCCTCCCGCCGGCCGTCGGGCCAGCGGACGTGGAAGCGCATCTCAGGCATGGATCGGCTCCTGTCGGGGGCGGGCACAGGCCGCGTAGGCGGGCAGGTGGCGCTCGGCGCAGGCGCGCCAGGAATGCGCGGCGGCCCGCGCGAGGCCGGCGGCCCGCAATCGGCTGCGTCGGTCCGGCATCGTCACCGCGTCCATCGCGTCGGCGATGCCGCCGGACTCGGCCGGATCGACGAAAAGGGCGTCGCAGGGGGCGAGATACTCGGTGAAGGGCGCGAGCCGGGAGACGATCACGGGCGTGCCGCTGGCCATCGCTTCCAGCACGCAGAGACCGAAACCTTCCTTCCACGAGGGGAAGGCGAGCATGTCGGCGATCCGATAGAGCCCCGGCATGTCGCCCTGCGGGACGGGTCCCGTCTCGATCACGGCGGCACCGGGCCCGAGCGCGAGCCCGGCGGCGGCCAGGGCCGCGCGACAACGGGCGCGGTAGGGCGCGTGATCGAGCAGGGAGGCCCCGCCCGCGACCACGAGCTGGGCCGCCGGGTGGCGCTCCCGGAAGCGCGCGAAGGCCGCGATGATGCCGGCCGTGTTCTTGCGCTCTTCGAACCCGCCGACGGCGAGGACGATCGGCCCCGGACCGAGGCCCCAGCGCTCCCGGATGCCCGGATCCGTCCGTGCCGGCTCGGGGCGGTACACCGACAGATCCACGCCGTTCCCGACGATGTCGGCCTCGGTGCCGAGGTCGTCCCGGATCCAGTCGGCCCAGACCCGGCTGACGCAGAGCAGGCGCTTGGCCTCGCGGATCGACCGATCCTGCCATTCCGCGAGCAGCGGGTCGGCGAAGCTGTCGACGTGGTGGACCGTGCGGACGAAGCCGGGAATCAGGCGCCGGTGCCTGAGGGTCGCGAGCGCGTTGCCGCCGATCCCGTCATGGGCGTGGAAGACATCGAAGTCGCAGGCCGCCGGCGACGCGAAGTGACGGAGATAATCGTTGATGCGGGCCTGCACGCGCTCGGCCGTCGTACCGGCGGCCGCCTTGTCGGCCATGGTCCTGGCGGCGACCGGGACCGTCGGACAGGCGGCGGACCGGAAGAAGCCGTTTCCGTCGGGATCCGGCGCGTGAACCACCGCCTCGTGCCCGAGCGCGCACAGGGCCTCGGCCAGCGCGAGGCAATGCGCGACGCCCCCGCGCGGGTTGGTCGAGTGGGTCAGGATGGCGATGCGCAGCGGCCTCATGCGTCGGGCCCGGCGTCGCGTCCGCAGCCGATGAGCGGCCCGGCGGCGAAATCCCAGACCACGGCTTCCTCGCCCGCGGCACTGCGGACCCGGGCGACACGGCTCGCATCGAGGCGTCCGATCGGCGCGCTGGCGATGCCGCGCTCGGCGAAGCGGGCGAGCACGGCCGGCGTGCGGTCCGGGCGCACGCTGAGCAGGAAGCCGAAGCTCGGGAAGGCGGACAGCCAGCGGGCGAGCGGCACGGGCGCGGGGCGCGGGATCGCGGCGAGATCGATCACGCCGCCCACCTGCGAACATTCGAGCAGCATCAGCGCCGTGCCGACGACGCCCGCCATGCTGATGTCCTTAGCCGCCGCCGCCAAGCCGTCCTCGGCGATTCCCGGAAGCAGGGAGAGGTCGCCGCGCAGGCGCTCGCCCGGTGCGCCGGTCGAGGCGTCCCAATAGGGATGCGGCTCGCGGAAGCGTCCGCGCAGGTCGATCGCCGCGATGAGATCGTCGCCGGGTGCCGCGTCGAAGCTCGTCAGGAGGCGCCCACCGGCCCGGCCGAGCACGGCCACCGCCAGGGCGCCGGAGGTCGCGCGGGTATTGGTGTGGCCGCCCACGACCGGAACGCCGTAGAGCGCCGCCGCGTCGGACAATCCGGCCAGGATCGGATCCGTCGCCGCGGCGTCGCGGCTCCAGAGGGCATCGACCACGGCGAGCGGGCGACCGCCCATGGCGGCGACGTCGCTGAGATTGACCATGATGCCGCAATAGCCGGCAAAGTAGGGATCGGCGGCGACGAAGCCGTCGAGGAAGCCCTCGATGGCGAAGAGCAGGTGCCCGTCGCCGTCCGGAATCGCGGCGCAATCGTCGCCGACCGGGATCGCGTCGTGTCGGCTGCCCAGGCCGAGCCGCGTGATCACGGCGTCGATGTCCCGCTTATGGGCGACCCCGCGCGCCTCGCGGATCTGACGGGCCAGCGCCGGAAGATCGAGGGCCACCGTCATCACGCGGCCTTGCGGAAGGTGATGAGCCCCCGCTCGGGATCGTGCATCGGCGGATAGGCCGCAAGATCCGCCTGCATCCGATGATGGGGCCGGCCGTGGAGGTCCACCGTCCCGAGGCTCGCCCAATGCAGGGCCTCGAACAGCGGCACGTTCCGCTCCTGAACATGGGCAAGGAAGCGCGTGCATCCGCGGGCATGGGCCGAGGCGACGGCGACCTGGATGAGCCCGGCCCCGAGCGCGGCGGTGCCCCGGAAGGCCGGGGCGACCGCGAGGCGCGAACCCCACCACTCTCCGGGGCGCTCCGGAACCTCGTGGATGCGCACCGTGCCGACCACGGCGTCGACGTCGCCGCCCAACGTCGAGAGGGCGCAGATCGGGATGGCCCGCGCGTCGATGGCGTCCCGGTCGTCGCCTTCGAACAGGCCCTGCTCCGTGCAGAAGACCTGCCGGCGCAGGGCCGCGCAGGCGCGCCGCTCCCAGGGGGCGACCGCGAATTTCACCCGGAAATGGTTCGGGCGGTAGGGCGGAACGGGTTCGAGGATCATGCCGCCCCCGTGCGCTCGTAGGCCGAGAGCGCCGAGCAGGCACCGCAGCGCCCGCACCCCGCCTTGATGTCGCCCGAGCGCAGGCCGGCGCGTGCCAGCATGTCCGCGAGCGGCTGCAGGATGGCGTGCATGAAGTCCGGCGCGGGCGCCGGATGGCTCTCCAGCGGCGTGCCGGAGATCGGCACGAAGGGCACGACGAAGGGGTAGACCCCCATCGCGATCAGGCGCTCGGCCATCGCCAGGATGGCCTCGGGCGCATCGCCGAGGCCTGCCAGGATGTAGGTCGAGACCTGGCCGCGCCCGAAGACCGGCACCGCCGCCTCGAAGGCCGCCGCGTACCGCTCCAGCGGCACGCTCGCCTTGCCGGGCATGATCCGGGCACGCACCTCCGGGGTGACGGCCTCGAGATGCATCCCGAGGGCATCGATGCCCGACGCCTTCATCCGCTCGAACCAGCGGTCGTCGTCAGGGGGCTCGCACTGGGCCTGGATCGGCAGATCGACCGCCGCCTTAACGGAGAAGGCGCTCTCGCACAGCAGGGCGGCGCCCCGGTCGGTCGCGTTCGGGGTTCCGGTGGTCATCACCATGTGTTTCACGCCGTCGAGCAGCACCGCGGCGCGGGCGACTTCGGCCAGTTGCTCCGGCGTCTTGCGCGCGATGGTGCGGCCGGCGGCCAGCGATTGGCCGATGGAGCAGAACTGGCAGGTCTTGGTGCGGCTTTGATAGCGGATGCAGGTCTGGAGCACCGTCGTGGCGAGCACGTCGCGCCCGTGCAGCACCGCGATCTTCGAATAGGGCACGCCGTCGAAGGTCGAGAGGGCGTAGAAGCGGGGCTTGCCGGGAAAGGTGGCGCGCCCGATCACCACGCCCTCATGCTCGATGATCGCGACGCCGTCCGCATCGGGACGGCGCACGAGGAAGGGCGACTCGAAGGCGGTCTCGGTATGGACCGGCACCATCACGGTTCGCCCCGCGATGGTCATGGCCTTGTGGTCGGAGGGCCCCGCGCCGCCGCGGCGGCTCGGCGCCCCGGCACGGGTGTCGGCGAGCCTAACGCCGTAGGATTGCAACGCGTTGATCAGCCGCTCCGTCGGCATCCCGACCAAGCCCGCCGCTACCGCCGGCAGCGAGGGAGGGCTCATCGGAAGCGGAGTGCTGCTCATGGTCGAGGCTCCGGGAAGGGGGCGGGGAAGGGGGCTGGGCAGAGGTCTGGGCAGGAGTCTGAGAACGGATCGGGCCGTGCACGAACGGGGCCGGACGGTCGTCGTGGACCAGGCTGAGGAGTTCGGGCCGGGCGTAATGGCCGACGGCGTCCATCATCCGCTTGCGCTTGGTCACGAGGGCGAGGTCCATGTCGGCGATCAGGAGGCCCTCGCCGGGGCCCAGAGGATCGGCGAGATGCTTGCCTTCCGGCGAGACGATGGCGGTGCAATTGCCGCCGCGGCAGGCGCCGCGCAGGCGCTCGTCGGGACAGACCTGCGCCACCTGCGCGTCGGTGAGCCAGCCGGTGGCGTTGACCACGAAGCAGGCCGCCTCCAGGGCGTGGTGGCGGATCGTCACCTCCATCTGGTCGGCGAAGATCTGGCCGACGAGCGAGCCGGGGAACTGCGCCGCGTGGATCTCCTCGTGGCGGGCCATGAGGGCGTAGCGGGCGAGCGGGTTGTAGTGCTCCCAGCAGGCCAGCGCCCCGACGCGGCCCACCGCCGTCTCCACTACGGCGAGGCCGGCGCCGTCGCCCTGCCCCCAGATCATGCGTTCATGATAGGTCGGCGTGATCTTGCGGCGCTTGAGCTTCAGCGCGCCGTCCGCGTCGAAGATCAGCTGGGCGTTGTAGAGCGATCCATGGTCGCGCTCGTTCACGCCGAGCACGATGACGGCGCCGTGGCGGCGCGCCGCCGCCGAGACCGCCTGCGTCACCGGCCCCGGGACCGCGACCGCGCGCTCGTAGAGCTTGAGATGCTCCGCCCCCTGTTGAGCCGGCGGCAGGACGAAGGAGAAGTAGGGATAGTAGGGCACGAAGGTCTCGGGGAAGACCATGAACCGCGCGCCCTTGGCCGCGGCCTCGTCGATGGCGTTCAGCACCCGCTCCAGGGTGCCGTCCGGCCGGTCGAGATCGGGGGCGATCTGGACGGCGGCGGCCCGCACGATCCGGCTCTCTGACATGGATGAACCTCCGGCTTGAGACGGCGGCCGGGCCGTGCGCGGCCGCCGGAAGCATTGCGGGTTCCTCAGACCGTCCAGGTGTCGATGATCACCGCGTTGTCGCGCTTGTGCAGGAGGATGCAGTCGAGGACGTCGAGGGGGTTGATCATGCGGATCCCCTCGATGAAGGCCGCCTCGCCGTGGCCGTACAGGGCTTGGGTCGAGAACCGGCAGGCATAGACCTTGCCGCCCTCGGCCATGAACTTCTCCAGTTGGTTGTTGAAGTTCAGGTGGCCCGGAAATGCCTCGTCGCCGAGCCGCGGGAAGCCGCGCTGGACGCCGAGCGTGATGCCGGGGCCGTAAAGTAGGATCGAGGTGTCGAAGCCCTTGCGCTGCAGACGGGTGGCCTGAAGCAGGTTCACGAGGCCGATCGAGCCCTCGAACGCCACCGTGTGGAAGGTGACGAGCGCCTTCTGCCCCGGCTCGGCCTTCACGTCCTCGAAGACCTTCTCCTCGTAATCGACCAGGAAGTCGCCCTTCTTGTGGGGTTCGCGGTTCACGGCAGGCATGGCTCTCGCTCCTTGGAGGACGGACCGCGGCACGGGGACCTGCCGGCGATCGCGGGTCGATCGTGGCAAGCGATGTGCCATTCCCCGCCGATCAATGCGCCGATCAATCTCTTCGAATAGAATACATACAAATATACGATCAATTCGCATCACTCTTGCGATGTCGATCATTCGCAGGCGCATGGTTACATCGGCGCCGGATGCGCAAATGAGCGCCATCGGATGCCCGATGCGGTGGCGAAGATTATTGGAATTGTATGGATTTCGTCCGGGAATCCCAGGAATTACGGTGCGGTACGCCATTTGCAGACCATACAATCGGACATTGATCGTATGGTGATGGTGCGGATCGCATGGGGTCGATGGATCGAGACCTGCGCGGGGATGGTCGGAGCGGCGGGCCGGGGGGCTGGGCGCCCGACCTGAAGCGCTGGGGCAAGCCCCATTACCGCGCGATCGCCGAAGCGCTGTCGGACGACATCCGGACGGGCCGCCTGACGCCGGGCACGCGCCTGCCGACGCAGCGCGCCCTGGCCGAGGCGCTCGGGCTGAACTTCACGACGGTGTCCCGCGGCTATGTCGAGGCGCACAAGCGCGGCCTGATCGAGGGGCGCGTCGGCCAGGGCACCTTCGTGGTCGATCCGGCCCGGACGGCGCGTTCGGGCGGTGTCGAGGGCGCGGCCCGGACCGGGCCGGTCGACTTCACCATGAACCTGCCGCCCGAGCCGGATGCCCCGGCCCTGCAGGCCACCATGCAGGCCTCGTTCGCGGAATTGTCGGGACACCTCAACAACCTGCTGCGCTACCAGGGCTTCGGCGGAACGGACGAGGACAAGGCGGCGGCGTTGCACTGGCTGAGCGGCCGAGGGATCGCCGCGCCGCGGGAGCGCCTGCTGATCTGCCCCGGCGCCCACAGCGCGCTGTCCAGCGTACTCGGGCAGGTCGCCCGGGCCGGCGACACCATCTGCGCCGAACGCATCACCTATCCGGGCATCCGGGCCCTGGCGGCGCATCTCGGCCTGCGCCTCGTCGGCCTGCCCATGGACCGGCACGGGGTCGATCCCGATGCGTTCGCCGCCGCCTGCACCAAGGTCGCGCCGAAGGCCATCTACCTCAATCCGCTGCTGCAGAACCCCACCACCGCGACCCTGCCCCGGACGCGGCGCGAGGCCATCATCGCGGTGGCGCGGCGCTACGCCGTCAGCATCATCGAGGACGACGCCTACGCGCGCATCTGCCCGACGCCGCCACCGAGCTTCGCCGAACTGGCGCCGGAGATCACCTACTACGTCGCCGGTCTGGCGAAGTGCCTCGGCGCCGGCCTTCGCCTCGCCTTCCTGGTCGCCCCGAGTCCCCGATCGGCCCTGCCCCTCGGCGGCGCGCTGCGAGCCGCGACCGTCATGGCCTCCCCGATCTCGACCGCCTTGGCGACGCGCTGGATCATGGACGGCACGGCGGAGGCCATCGTGCGGTTCGTCCGCGAGGAATCGAGCGCGCGCCAGCGCATCGCCGCCGCGCTGCTCCCGGCCGGGAGCTACACCGCCGACCCGCACGGCTTCCATGCCTGGATCACATTGCCCGAGGGGTGGACCCGGTCGGCCTTCGCCAGCCAGGGGCGATCGGCCGGCCTCGGCGTCGTCGGCAGCGACCCCTTCTGTGTGGCCGGGACCCCGCCGGAGGCGGTGCGCCTCTGCCTCGGCGGTCCCTCGACCCGGCAGCAGATCACGCATGGCCTGGAAGTGCTGGCCCACGCCCTCGAAGGCTCGCCGGCGCTCGCCTCGACCTATATCTGAACTGTCGCCGAGAGCATCGTGTCGGATATCGGATCCGGCACGATGCTCTCGGTTATTGTGGCGCATCGGCTTTTTCCGAAAGCCGGCTCCCACCTTTCGGGCCGATGCTTTAGGTCGAAAGAAGCGTTGGCCCGCTTCACGCCATGCCCGAAAGGGACGGGCGATGCGCCGGTGCAAACAGACGCTGGCCGCCGAGCCAGGATGTCCATGCAGATCGCTTCATCGGTGCCACGCCGGTCCCCTCGGCCCTCACGCGCTGGGCTGTTCGCGCTCACCCTCCTCGTCGCGGCCTGCTCCGACGACGCCCCGGAGCGTCGCCGTGCCCTGGGCGAGAACCCGAGCTTCGGCGACGCCATACGGGTTGCCGACGCGGAGCGAGGCGGACGCCTGTTCCGCGCCTGCGCAGCGTGCCACACGATCGGGATGGGTGCCGGCGACCGCAACGGCCCGGGCCTCTACGGCGTGATGGGCAAGCCCGTCGCCGGGAACAGCCGGCGCTTCGCCTATACCGGGGCGCTCCGATCCCTCGGAGGCGTTTGGACGCCGGACCGAATGGACCGCTGGCTTGCCGCCCCGGCCAAGATGGCACCGGGCACGAGCATGACCTTTCGTGGGGTCGCCGATCCCCTCGACCGGGCGGACATCATCGCGTTTCTCCAAGCGCAGAGCGTCGTCGGAGCCGGCGCCGCAGCGTCCCCGCCCCGGCCCTGATCCTCGCGCGTCAGGCGTTCTCGCAGACAGGCGCACCGACTTCGCGCCGGGCGAGGCGGAAGGTCATGCGGTGCACAGGCGCGCAGCGGTGCGAACGAGCTGGCGAAAGTCCGCCGGTTTGCGCAACCGCTCGACATGGTCGAAGCGCGCCGGGATCTCCTCGTCATCGTACCCTGTCACGAACACGAACGGCACGTTCGCGTCCTGCAGCGCCTCCGAGATCCGGTAACCGATGCCGTGGCCGAGATTGATGTCGACCAGGGCGCAACTTGGTCGCTCGGTCTCCAGCAAGGTCAGCGCCAAGTCTTCGTGCCCAACCGGGCCGATCACCTGCCCACCCGCTTCGCGCAAGGCCCGCTCGGTGTCCGAAGCGATGAAGTAATCGTCCTCGACCACCAGCACCGTACACCCGCTGAGATCTTCTTCTCCCGGCATGTCCAACGAGCCTCCTGCCATCGCTGCGCTGAGCGCATCGTGTCAGCTCGCAAGATACGGTCGCCGCGCCGCAACGGAAACTCCCATGCGCAGCACACCCCGTCCGGCTTGACGGCAACCCTGGCCGGGTCCGTCCCATCTCGTCAGGAATCCTCCGTTGGGCGGGCCTCTCGCGCTCGGTGGATGCCGGGCCGCGGACCGAGCCGCAGAGGGCCGCGGCCTTGATGACGGTCGGCCGAGAGAGCCGCTGCACGGCGTCGCTGCGCTTGATCGGAAAGCCCGGCCGCTCGTCGCTGTCCGACGAACCCGTTGCACCACGATGGCCTGCACGGCCCTCATAACGGCGTTGCATTCGTCGTGGCGGGGGAAATGTCCGTATCGAAGATTTGGATAGCCGACTTCATGCTCGGGCTCGCGCCGGCCCTTTGCAGAGAGCGCGACCCGGATCGCCTACCGCCGTGAGGGGAACGGTCCATCGCACGGCTGTAGAGGTCGAACTACGGCGCCCTCCCCGATCAGCCCGTCACGGTTGGCCCGTGCGCCTGCGGCGATGGGCGAGCCCCGTCACCGCGTCGGCGGCGTCCGTGCCGTCAGCTTGTTTCCATCGGGGTCGCGCAGATAGGCGACGAATGCCCCGTTCGGGCGCTCCGTGGGCGGGCTCTCGATGGCGATGCCCCCGTGCCGGATGCCGGCCTCATGCCAAGCCAGGACATGGTCGCGGCTCGCGGCGGCGATACCGATCGTCCCGCCATTGGCCGCGGTCGCCGGCTTGCCGTCGATCGGTGTCGTGATCATCAGGCGGCCGCCCTCATGGGCGTAGATCAGCCGACCCCTGGCATCTCTCTCGCCGGGCTTGCCCCCCAGCGCGGCGAAGGTCGCGTCATAGAAGTTCCGGGCGCGCTCCAAGTCGTTGCTGCCGATCATGACGTGGGTGAACATGCATCCGCTCCCGAAAAGGGAAGCCTGGGATAACCCGCGCCGCCCGCGGAGACGAGCGGTGCGCCGCCCGATGCAGGGGGCCATGGCAAGGGATCGACGCTCGGCGGCATCGCCCCGCTCAAGGCCCGGGTTCGATGAAGCCGTGCGGCCCATGTCGTGGGAGAGAGGAGCCGTCCGTCTTCACTGGCCGGCGCCGACGACTCCCTGCGGGCTTGCGAGTGAGGACGGCATCCTTGGGGAAACCTCAGGCCTTTCCGTAGTGAGGCCTTGCCGGCATGCCGGCCGCCTCCGGCTCACCGACGCGTGACGGGGCGCTTCGGCAGCGCAACGGCACACAGGATCTGAAGCACCGCCAGGATCGCGAAGACGAACCAGAACGGCAGGGCCGGATCGTATTCGTAGAGCGAGGTCGTCAGGGCCGGCGCGATGATCGCGCCCCCACCCTGCACGGCCGAGACGAGGCCCGCGACCGAGCCCTGCAGGGTGCCCGGCACCGCCAGGGAGGCCCCCGACATGAAGCCCGGCAGGAGCAAGCCCGCTCCGACCCCGATCAGGGCGAAAGCGACATAGTAGCTCCACAGCGACATCGTCATGAGCAGGATCAGGATGCCGGCGGCGAAGACGGGGATGCCAACCGTCACCATGCGGCCCGCCTGCCATCGCAGCAGCTTGACCTGAACGACTTGAACCAGCAGCAGGACGAGGCCGGTGATGGTGAGCGCCATGGCGAGCGTCCTGCCGGTCTCCAGCGCCGACAATCCCAACCGATCCTGCAGGTAGAAGCCCGCGTTGATCTGCAGCGTGACGATCACCGTCATGGCACCGAGGCCCACGAGCAGCCAGGGCCATAAATTGGGGTGCCAGGGCCGCAGCGGCTCCTGCGCGCCCATCGGCTTCGGCCGCGTGCTCCGGAGCACCAGGAGCATGGCGCCGAGGCCCATGAGCGGCAGCATTGTGGCGGCATAGAGCGGCCAAAGCAGGCCTCCGAGCAGCAGCACACCGCCGATTGCAGGGCCGAGGATCAGCGCCATGCCGTTGGCCGCGCTCACCAGCGCCATCCCCGCACTGCGACCGGCCTCGTCGGTGACATCCGCCATGTAGGCCTGCGACGCGGTCGGTACGGCCGGAATGAACACGCCGATCAGGGCTCGGCCGAGGATCAGGGCCGCGAGCAATGTGGTCCCGGCCAAGGCGCCGGCGAGACCGAGCATGACGCAGGCCGTGTAGGCCGCATAGCTCGCTGCGAGACCGGCAAATCCGGCGAGGATCACCGGCCGGCGGCCGATCTTGTCGCTCAGGCGGCCCCAACGCGCACTCGCCAGGACCATGGTGGCGGCACCGATCGAGATCATCCAGCCGCCCTGGCTCTCCGACAGCCCCAATTGGCGGACCAGCGGCGAGACAATCGGCAGGATTACCATCATGCCGAGATAGCAGATGAAAATCCCGAGGAAGAGGATCGGTTTCGCACGCCGCATCGCGAACGCCTCCGCAGGCGAAGGCGAAGGCGAATGGTCGGCGTCCCGAACGAATGTCGAAGATGAAGCCGTTTCAGCCATGGAACCCCTTCGAGAACATTCTACGAATGGCAGAGCCGCCGCATCCGGTGGAGCGGATGACCGCGCCGATGGACGCTGCCGGTGGCCCGCCGGGCCTCCGACCCGTGGAAAGCTCAGGCGGTGACGCTGTGAGGCCGGGCCTTGCAGTCGCGCGATGCGACCCGGCGATCGATGGTCGGATCGCCGGAACGGAACCCGTGGCCGCCGACGATGCCCCCGCACCAGGGCGATTTCCGTCGGCACGAGCGTTACGCCGCGGCATGCATCGGCTTGCGGAGCGGATCACCACGCTCATTGCGCGAGCGCGTCCATAGCCGAGCGCTGGCGGACGATTGCCTGCACCGCGATGTCGGATCATCGAGTGTCGGTCCCTGCAGCGGCGGGATCGCCGCCATCGATAGCGGTGGGCTCCACGCAAGGGCTCCGCCCAATTTGATCGAAGCCACGGCGGAGAAGCGCCGCATCAACCTTTATACTGGTTGATCAGACTATCTTCCAAAATCATACGACTCGTCAAATGTCATGCTGCAATCATCAAAAACAAATTTGAATTATTCAATTACATTGATCGGCGCATCCTTACTGCTGATGTGTGGCGGCAGCATCGAACACTGCGTGTCGCACAGCAGCCCTCGACGTCGGCAACTGGGCCAGCCGGGACGGCGAAGAAGGCATCTCGCATCGGTCGGCCCTCTCGCGCTCAAGAAGACAGCTTGAGAAAAAGATCGGTCTTCGCCCGCGCTCGTGAACGGATCTCCATTGATGGGACGATGTTGTTGCCGACAACATTCGCCCGGTGCGCACATGGCCCGAACAGATTCGGGGCATCCGCGCCCTGATACGGATTTCTTCTCAGCTTGGCCGAAACTAGATCCTTTCGACTACGTTCAAAACACAAGCGACTCACATGGATTAACCGAGAACCTGAGCCGTAATGTTGCGCGCTCTCAGGCAGGGAGGAGCTATGCGTCGAGCCGATCAGATTCCTCAGCTCAGCAGCCCTGGGCCTGCCCGCTTCACCGTTCACGGCGTCGCCGACGGGTTGGCGGACAGCTATGCCGGCCTCATCGACGCCGATCTTCCCGACGACATCGCCTCGCTCGTGCTCCTGCTTCACCAGCGCGACGCGGTCAGCCGGAAGCGGCAGGGCGACGGCACGGTGTCGTCCTTGCCATCGAAGCTCGTCCTCGTGGTCGAAGATGATCCGACGGTGCGAGAGCTGACGGTGGCGATGCTGGAGGAAACCGTTCTCGACGTCCTCGCTTGCGCCTCGGCGGAGGAGGCGATCGCGATCATGCGCCAGCATGCGGACGAGATCGCCATGCTGTTCACCGATATCCAGTTGGCCGGTGCCCTAGACGGCATCGACCTCGCGAGTCTCACCGACGCCTCGTGGCCGAACGTTCATCTCGTCGTCACCTCCGGCGGCATGGGCCATCGGATCGCCGAACTGCCTGACCGGGCTGTCTTTCTGGGCAAACCTTGGCGCGCGCTCGATGTCTTCCGGCAAGTCGATCGAGCGGTGCGAGCGCCGGCTTTGGCCGACCGGTAACGACCCATCCGGCGGCGCCGCGCAAGATGCCGGAAATGCTTTCGGCCATTCGTCATAGGGCTCGATCGTGGTGTCCAGGGTGCTCGGAAATCCATCCGAGCCCTCTGGTTTAGACGCGCAGACCGAGACACATGGCGACCTCGTCGAGGCCGGCATCGTCGATCCCGCCAAGGTGGTGCGCACCGCGCTCCAGGATGCTACCTCGGTCGCGGGCCTGCTCGTGATGACGGAGGCACTGGTGGCCGACCGGCCGAAGGAGAAGGCCCCGCTGGCGCTGCCCGCAGCCCCAACTTCTGACCCCGCGCTCGCCGGGCGGCCGATCCGTCACCCGGCAAGCTTGGCGGCATCTTTGTCGCTCGGAGTACTCCCGCCATGCGAGCAATTCCGATCGCAACTCTGGGAGCGCTGCGGGCTTGAGGTTCAGGCCCAGCAGGCGGGTCCAGGCCGGAGCGTCTGCCACGCGCGCAAGAGCCGGGCGCTTGGCGCCGATAGGGAGCTGAGGCACGATCCCTGAGAAATCGGTGGCTCTGCAGGCGTGACGCCCACGGCGGTTCAGGCCTCGGGCCGGGAAAACGGAGTCGTCGCGCCCCACGCGAAGGCGGCACCACCCTGCATCCGCCGCGGTTCATCCCGCCTGCGATGTCGCACTGGCTTGAACTAAGTTAAGCTCGCGCGATGTCCGGCGCATGACCGAACGCGCCCCCGACACACTGTTCTGCCTTCACTTTCTCGGCGGAAGCGCCCGGACGTGGACGCCTCTCGCCGAGGCTTTGGCCGGGACCATGCGGGTCGTCCCCCTCGATCTGCCCGGCTTCGGCGACGCCCGCGAAGAAGGCGGATACAGCGTCGATGCGATGGCCGACAGGATCGCCGCGGCCATCGCTGCCCAATCCGGCCCCTATCGTCTCGCCGGCCACAGCATGGGCGCCAAGGTCGCCCTCATCCTCGCCCGCCGGGCGGAAGATGGAGATCCAAACCTTGCCGGGCTGAGCGGCCTCGTGCTGGTCTCAGGCTCGCCGCCGAGTCCGGAGCCGATCCCGGACGACCGGCGTAACCAAATGCTGTCGTGGATCGATGCCGATCCCGAGACCCGTGCCAGGGAAGCCCGCACCTTCGTTCGGGCCAATGTCGGCGGCTCCCTCCCGTCTGACCTCGAAAATTTGGCGACGGACGATGTGCTCCGGGCCGCCCCCGCGGCTTGGAAGGCGTGGCTCAACTCCGGTGCCGACGAGGATCTCTGCCGCCGGGTCGGCGTGCTGCGTACGCCTGCGCTGGTCTTCGCCGGCAGCGAGGATGCCGATCTCGGCCCCGACGCGCAGGCGGCGCTGACCCTGCCCCACCTCGCCCACGGCCACCTCGTCACCGTCGATGGCGTCGGCCACCTGCTCCCGCTCGAACAGCCGGACGCGCTCGCGCGGGCGATCCTCGATCATGCCGCCAAGCCTCGCGAGCCCCGCGCGGCCCCGCCCGCGATTCCCCCGGGCTACGCCGACCTGATCGCCAGCGACCGGGTGAATTCCCGGCTGCGCTCGGCCCTGAACGAGCGGGCCGCGGCCGACGACCCGGCCTATACCCCGCAGGCCCTCGATCCGGTGGAACTCGCCATCCTGCGGGCGGTCTTCGCGCGGGTCCTGCCGGTCGCCGGCCTCGATGTCGCGGCGCGGGTCGATGCACGCCTCGCCGCCGGCGGGGGCGACGGCTGGCGATTCATGGCCCTGCCCGCGGACGACAAAGCGTATCCCGCCGCCCTGCGCACCCTCGATGCCGCCGCCCGTGCCGCCCATGAGCGCCCCTTCGTCGTCCTCGCCGGGGATCGGCAGGACGCGCTTCTGACCCTCGCGCAGAAGGGCAAGCTCACGGTGCCGCCCTCCCTCGGTGGGAGGCTCGACGCCGACCGGATGCGGTTCTGGTTCGAGGATGCCCGGGCCGATGCCGCCCGCCTTTACCTGTCCCACCCGGCCGCCCTCGCGCGGCTCGGCTTTTCCGGCATCGGGGCGGGGGGCGACAGCCCCGATCCCATCGCCCAGGGCCTGCGGGGCTTTGCCAATACGAGCCTCGATACGCCCGAGCCTTGGGAGCCAAAGCCTTGGGAGCCCGAGCCTTGGAAGCCCTTGGCCGAGGAGTCCGCACGATGAATCTCGACACGATGCGGATCCATTCCGAGGACGAGACGGTCGATGCCGTCGTCATCGGCACCGGGGCGGGGGGCGCGCCCGTCCTCGCCATCCTCGCGGCGGCGGGCCTGAAGGTCGTCGCCCTGGAGGCTGGGCCGAACTTCACGCCGGAGACATTCGCCTTCGACGAGACCCTGGCCGATGAGATCTACTGGACGGAGGAGCGTCTCAGCGGCGGCTCCACGCCCGAGGCGTTCGGCGGCAACAACAGCGGCACCGGCGTCGGCGGCTCGATGCTGCACTGGGGCGCCTTCGTCCCCCGGGCCGATGCCCGCGACCTGCGGCTGCACACCGAGAGCGGTGAGGGCGTCGATTGGCCGATCTCGCATGACGCGTTGCGGCCGTTCTACGAGCGGGTGGAAGCGTTCCTCGGCGTATCAGGGCCGCCGAGCTACCCGTGGGATGCCGAGCGCCGCTATCCTCTGCCCCCGGTGCGTCGCAACGGCCCGGCCGAGCTGATGGCCGGGGCCTGCAAGGCCCGGGGCATCCGCTGGGCCGACGCGCCGGCGGCGGTCGTCTCCCGGGATTTCGAGTCCGAGGGCGGGCCGATGCGCCAGGGCTGCATCAATTGCGGCTTCTGCCACCAGGGCTGCCGCACCGGCGCCAAGGCGAGCATGGACGTCACCTACCTGCCGCTCGCCGTCTCCCACGGCGCCGAGATCCGGCCGGAGAGCTTTGCCCACGGATTCGAGCGGGATCGGGACGGCCGCATCGCGGCGGTGCTGTACACGAGGGACGGGCGAGAGCGCCGCCAGCGCTGCCGGGCGGTCTTTCTCTGCGCGGGGGCCGTCGAGACGCCGCGCCTCCTGCTGCATACCGGCCTCGCCAACGGGAGCGGGCAGGTCGGCCGCAATTACATGGGCCATGTTGCGACGCAGGTCTGGGGCACCTTCGATCACGAGGTGCGGATGAACCGGGGCTACCCCTCCTCCCTGATCACCGAGGATTTCATCCGCCCGAAGGACGCGGACTTCGCGGGGGGCTACCTGATCCAGAGTCTCGGCGTGGTTCCCGTGACCTTCGCCAACGCCGTCGCCCGCGGCCGCGGCCTGTGGGGGCAGCCGCTCCTCGACTATCTCGGGCGCTACAACCACCTCGCGGGGATCGGCATCAACGGCGAGACGCTGCCCTGCGACGCCAACGTGCTCACCCTCTCCGACGAGACCGACGCCCGCGGAATGCGCAAGGCGCGGATCGATTTCGGCTACAGCACCAACGAGAACCGGCTGAACGTCCACGCCACGAAGGTCATGCGCGACCTCTGGGAGGCGGCCGGCGCCACGGACATCTGGGTCCTGGAGCGCGTCGCCCACACCCTCGGCACCTGTCGGATGGGCCACGACGACGACACGGCGGTCGTCGATCCGCACGGGCGCAGCTTCGAGATCGACAACCTCTGGATCAGCGACGGCTCAACCTTCCCGAGTTCGCTCGCCGCGAACCCGGCCCTGACGATCATGGCGCTGGCGCTGCGGACGGCGGAGCGGTTCCTGGCTTTGGGGCGGTAGCCCGTTCGCTTCCGCTCGCTTGTGCAAGGATCGCCGCAACATACGAGTGAGGGGCCAGCGCATGTCCCTCCTCTGCGGGGGAGCGTGGTCACTGCAGCAACAGGGGTCGCGCGAGGGGAACGACGCTTCTAAAAAAAGCGCGCAGCGGTCGTTCAGCGGGCAGAATGTTGAGCGGCAGTTTTCCACCCGTATCAGATGGAGTGCATTCCTTTACTCCCTGCCATTTTGGCATTTTTACATGACAAGAAATAATGCATGCAGATCAATCCGTACAAGCGTTTGCGGATTTGCTAAGATTCATTGCCTGACCATGACCAAATGACACTCGTAAAGAAACACATCTTATTTAATAGGTGTCATGCAGACAACGCGCAAACCGCGCTCCTGTCTGCGCATGAAGCCAATTATTTTTCTCAAACTCTTTTTTAAAGAAATATAGCCCGTCGATGTGGGCTATAAAATATCTCAAAGCATTTTTCTGTACCGCGATTGTATGCAGCACGCATAAAGTGACACCAGGATGAAGATCGTTGTCGTACAAGCCCATGAGGTAGGGGCCACTACGAGTAAAAATTCCCCACACCTCTGGCATCAATCTGAGGTTAAAACAGCTTCAGGCGAGAAACCGCCATCGAACAAATGTGGCGCTATGACGGGTCAGCCACAGTCAGGCGGTTCTCTACGTGCAACCCCCGTAACGTCCGCGAACCACTCAAAGCAGGCCCTCGCTGCGGCCGCTTCCGCGCAGTCTTACGAACCGTATGAGCGACTACGGAGCTACCGATCAGACCATAATTACCGAGAAAGTGGATCCTTGCCGTTTCAAGGTCGCTTCTTGGGTGAACGGTTCGACCTAGAGAAATGGCAAGCCTTACGCCGATCCCTCAACATCCTCAGGCAAGCCCGAACCCAACTCACCCGCTTCCTCAGCGATCCCGGCGCCGATCTCAACGTCCTCGACGACAAGCTCAACAGCACACTTCGTAGTCCTGGCTTTTTGGGAAACCTTTCGGCGCTTCGAGCGTAGCGTTGGCTTTAGGCATCCTGCCAGAGGACCGAGCGCGATGGAACCGATGAAACCCATGAAGCCGATGGAGCCGATGAAGGGCTCAAAGCCCTGGTGGCCGCAGGAACTCGGCCAACCCTCGACCAGCGGTGGCCAGGACGGTATGCGCTACGCGTTCTTCCCCGATCAGCAGCGGCTCCTCGTCGAGACCGACGGCAAGCTGGCCAATTACGACAGCGGCGACCACCGCATCAGCGGCGTCTCTCAATCGAACGGCCGGGCACCGAGCTTCACCACCCAGGATGGTGATGTGAATGTAAACGACCTGAAGGTCGTGGATTGAGGGACGTTCCGGCACGCAAGCGGGTCGAAGCCGTGATCAAGAACATCCGCCGAGCCACGCGTCGGCAATTCACGGACGAGGAGCAGATCCGCATCCTGCTGGAAAGCCTACGCGGTGAGGACAGCATCGCCGAACTGTGCCGGCGCGAGGGCATTGGCAGCTCGATGGACTACGGCTGGTCCAAGGAGTTTCTGGAAGCCGGCAAGAGGCGGCCTTCCGGTGCCACGCCTCAAGCCGTCACCGCCAACGAAGTCAAGGAGTCGCATCGTGAGGCAGGTGCGCTGAAGGAGGTCGTGGCCGACCTCGTTCTCGAAAACCGCCTGCTCGAACAAGCATGAGCAGGGCTTGGGTGCGACGAGGCATGAGGTATCCGGCTCACAAGAAACGGGAGATCATCCGGCTGGTCGAGCCATCCCATCTCCTGGTGCTCGCCACCCTGGAGAAGCTCGGCATCACCCGCGCGCCGTTTTACCGGTGGTACGACGCCGACCAGGGTGGCGGCCCCGAGGCGCGGGCCGACCGTCCATCCCGCCCCTGCCGAGTCTGGAACCGCCTACCGACCGAGATCCGTGACTTAGAGCGCCTAACAGAACCGTCTGACCTGGTTGATGGTGATGAGGCTTGCGGCGAGGCTGGTATAGCCGCCGACCGCCACGCGTCGCTCGGCCGCACTCTCTGGCGTGAAGGCTCGCGCTGCTTCCGCAGAGCATCCGCAAACCCCTCACGGGTATGGCTGGATACCAGCTAAGTCAATGAAATGATTGGCGCACCCGACACGATTCGAACGTGTGACCTTTGCCTTCGGAGGGCAACGCTCTATCCAGCTGAGCTACGGGTGCTGAGCCGTTCCGTGAGTAGCCCAACTGGGCGGCGCGCGCAACGCCGCTGAGCGGGGGAAATGAAGATCCCGATCGCTCAAGGGGATGAACGCGTGGCCCTCCTCAGGCAAAGGTCACACGGTCGAATCGTGTCGGGTGCGCCGGAAGACGGCGGTGGGGACGCTCAAGCGGAGACAAGTTCGGTGCGGCGCTGTGAGGCACGCGGCGTGTGCCGCTATCGTGCCGTCAGTAGCCCTCGACGAACAGCGCGAGCCAGGCACTCCAGTTTGTCCATCCGCCGTTGGGGTGGATCAACCAAGACATCTGACTGAAGTGCTGGGGCACTCATCAACGCTCGCATCAGAAGCAACCTGAGGATGCGAATTCAGTAGCCAGGATCATATGCCTGTGATGAAGTGCCGAGAGCGATGGCTGCCCGGCGATGGCTCAACGGTAGCCGCCCTCCGCTCCACGGCTTCGGTTTGCGACCATCCCTTTATCCTGACGATGCGGCGCGGCCGCAGATCACGGTGAGCGATCTGGTTCGAGGCATCGTCCGCCTCCGGCCGGGGCAGCGCATGGTCGTCGTGGGGATCGACCGCGAGGGCGTCGGTGCCCTCGTCTCGGAAGCGGTCGATGGCGACCGCAGCGCGCTTCTCGTCTCGGGTGAGAAACCTCTCGCTCCCCAGGCGATCATCGACCGATTGCTCGATGATTTGGCCGAATTAGCACTCGCTCGGTGGCCACACTGGCCGGCCCCGGTCGGGGATGCCGAGCCGATCGCAGAAGCCCCCTGGCTGAAGGCCGCCTCCAAGCGGGCCCGGCTAGGCCGGCTGCCGCGTTTCCATCGGTTGGCACGGGAGCTCGAATTCACTCGCTTGCTCACGGTGATCGATCCGGCCGGCATCGTCCTGATCTGGGAGGTCGATCCCGCCTCGACCCAGCGGGCACGTCCGGTGATCGAGGCGCTCGAATGGTGCACGCGGCATGGGGCGGCCCTCGTGGTGGCCCTGACCGTGCCACCGGCCGAGACGACACCCTACGACCGCATCCTCTACGGCGCCGTCGACCTCGTCCGCGCGGAGCCTGCAGCCGTCGCCCGCTTCATCGCGCCGGCCGGAACGCACCCTGCCAGCGCCATCGAGAGGCGGGTCGCTGCCGCCCTGGAACTCGACGCCGAACTCGCAGGCCTGTTCGCCTGCAATGCGGCGGTGCCGGTCGGAGACTGGGGCGTGCGACCGCGGGTCGACTTGCTCTGCCGCACCCATCGCGTCGTCGTGGAACTCGACGGGCCTGAGCATCGGAGCGAACCGAAGTTCAGCAACGACCGCCACCGCGATTACGAGTTGCTGACCGCGGGCTATCTCGTGCTGCGCTTGACCAACGATCAGGTGGCTGCCGACCTGCCGCTGGCGATCGAGAAGATACGCGCCGTCGTCCGTCTGCGGCGTGGCACGACCGAGGAGGAGCGATGAGCGGGACGCCGACATCCAAGCAGGCCCTGATCCTCTGGTGTCTCCTCGGTCGGCACGGGAGCGCCCTGCAGAGCACCCTGGTGCCGCGCATCGATCGGGCGGATCGGGAGGCGTTGATCGCTGCCCGCTACCTCGAGGCCGAGAAGCAGGGCCGCTCGCTGCTCCTGACCGTCACCGACCGGGGCTGGGCCTGGGCCGGCGCGCATATGGGCGAGCCCCTGCCGCCGAACTTCCGCGTGCTGCAAGATTGGCTTGAACGGCTGCAGGCCGATCTCGCCGCGACCGGGCGGACGCTTGCCGACCTCGTGGGGACCCCACCCGAGATGCCGTCGGCGGCACCCGCGCGCAAGGCTGCCCCCAAGCGCACAAAACCGCCCACTCCGAAGCAGCTCCGGGCCCGGATCGAGAACGCCTATCTCGCGCTGACGGGCGGAGAGCGGGCGCAGGCCGTGCGCTTGAGCGCCCTGCGCGCGCATCTCGGCGACCTCGACCGCGCGACGGTCGATGCCGGGCTCGCGGCCATCCTGCGTGGCGACAGGACGGCGCGGCTGAGCCAGTTCAGCGACCCGAAATCACTTGACGCGGCCGAGCGCGCGGCGGCGTTCAGCCCGGCGGGCGAGCCCTTCCACATTCTCTGGATCCAGTCATGACGGACGCCCTCGACGCCCTGCGCCGGGTCGATTTCGACTGGGTGCGCACGCTCGACAGCATCTGGCTCGACACGCCGCCGACCGGCGGCCCGAACGAGCGGCTGGTGCCGGAGATCGTCGCCGACCTGCACGAGAGGGCCCGTCAGCCCTCCGACCGGGCGATGGGCCGCGTCCTCGTCGGCCAATCCGGCGTCGGCAAGACCCATCTCGTCGGGCAACTCCGGCAGGAAGCGTGGCGTCGCGGCGGCTGGTTCGTGCCCCTCGATGTCCTCGGCCTCACGGATTTCTGGCGGAGCGCCGCACTCAGCTTCGTCACCGCCCTTTTGCAGACGATGCCCGACGGGCGGCGGCAATCGGATGCGGTGCTCGCCGGTGTGGCGCGCCGCTTCGGCGTCGAGATGCAGGTCGAGGCTGCCTTCAACACCCCGAACATGGATGCGCGCCGGATCGTCGACGTGCTGGTGCGCGCGCTGATGAGCGTGGACGCGGCCCGCGCGCTCAAGCATCTCGATGTCTTCCGCGCGCTCTGCCTGTTGCGGTCGCAAGATTTTGGTGTGGTCGGGCTCGCCCATGCCTGGCTGCAGGGCTACGAGGCCGATCCGGCAGAGCGGGCCGCGCTGGGCTTCCGGACGCCTCCGCCGGCCCCGGTCGAACTGGTGCGCGGCATGTGCTGGATCATGGCGCTCAGCGGGCCGACCCTCATTTCCGTCGATCAGATCGACGGCCTCATCGAGACGAGCCGGCTCGCGGCCGAGGACGGAATCGAGGCGGAAGCCGGCCTCTCGGAGGTGCTCGCCGCGGGCCTTCTCGAACTCCACGTCGTCTGCGACCGCAGCATGACCGTCGTGACCTGTCTTCAGGAATCCTGGCAACGTCTCACAGCGCGGGCCATGGCACCGATGCGCGAGCGCTTCACCGAGGCGGCGGGTCTGATCGGCATGAACGTGCAAGCCGCCGCCATCGCGCTGGTCGCCGGCCGGTTACAGCCGGCCTATGCGGAGGCGAGCTTCGCGCCGCCATCCCCGACCTGGCCGTTCAGCGAGCGTGCCATCGCGGAGGCGTCGGAGTCGGCGATGATGCCGCGCACGCTGCTGATGCGCTGCGATGCCTTCCGCCGCCGCTGCCTCGCGGCAGGCACGGTGTCCATCTGCAACAGCTTGGTCGAAACAGCAGGCGCCGCGGCGCCCCCACCCCCGACTGCCGAATTCGACCTTGCCGCCGCCTGTGAGCGGGCCGACATCGCCCACATCCGCAGCGACGAGGACCACTGGCTCGGGCAAGTGCTACGCGACGCCTTCGACCTCTACGCCCTGGAGGACGACCCCGACGATGCCCTCGACGTCGCGAGCAAGGGCGAGCCCGACCAGAAGATCCCGCCGTTGCACGGCCGGCTGATCTTCATTCACCGGGATCAGAACGACCGCGAGCGACACGTTTGCTATCGGGCGCTCCAGCATCAGAACGCCATCGCGTTCCAGGCCCGCTTGCGCGCGGCGTTGACGGCCTCGGGCATCTCGGCCCGCATCCCCGACCGGGCGCTGCTGCTGGTGCGCCGCGGGCCGATGCCCGGCGGGGCCAAGACGAAGCAGCTCTTCGATGCCTTCACGGCTGCGGGCGGTCTGCTGATCGACCCGTCCGAGGAAGATCTGCAGGTCTTTGTGGCCCTGCGCGATCTTCGAGCGCGGGCGCAGGAAGAGGGCGCCTCCGATCGGTTCGAAAGTTGGCTCCGCGCGGAGCAGCCGGTCGTACGCACTTCTTTGTTTCGAGCCGCCGGTCTCGCCCACGGCCCGAGCGGCGGCAGGCCGGATGAGGCGCTGGAAGTCCCGGCTTCGGCTGACCCTGTCCGAGAGAACGCACCGGTCCCTTCCGCCGACGCGCCGCGCGCGCCGAAAGCGACGGCGCGCAGCCCCGAGTCAGGGAGCGCGCCCCACGCTTCCCCCGGATCTCCGATGCCCGCGATCAGGCCGGAGGCGATCCCGGTCGGGCACCGCCTGACGCCCGACGCCCCCGGCGTCAGCCTGCCGCTGCGCCTGCTCCCCCGGCACACTGCGATCATCGCGGGCTCAGGGTCGGGCAAGACCGTTCTCCTGCGCCGCCTCGTCGAGGAAGCCGCGCTGGCCGGGCTCCCGGCCATCGTGATCGATCCCAACAACGATCTCTCGCGGCTCGGCACGCCTTGGCCCGAGCGGCCGAAGGGATTTTCCGACGAGGACGCGGGCAAGGCCGCCACCTATCGTGCGGCGGTCGAGGTCGTGGTGTGGACGCCGGGCGTGCATGCCGGCAATCCGCTGTTCCTCTCGATCCTTCCCGACTTCTCGGAGTTGGGTACGGACCGCGACGAGCGCCAACAGGCGATCGAGATGGCGGCCGAGACGCTCGGGCCGCTGGCGGGCGCCAAGACGAACCTGCTGCGCGGCGTGCTCGCCGATGCGCTCCAGCATTTCGCCAACCGAGGCGGCGGCAAGCTGCCCGACTTCATCGCCCTACTGGCGGATCTGCCCGACGGAATCAGCCAGATCGGCAATGCGGCGAAGCTCGGGGCCGGCATGGCCGATCAGCTTCACGCCGCCGTGGCGACGAACCCGCTTCTGAAGGTGGCAGGCACGGTGCTCGACCCGCGCCATCTGTTCTTCGGACCGGACCCGGCCCGCACGCGCATTTCCGTCATCAATCTGTCGGGGCTCGGCTCGGAGGCGGCACGCGAGGACTTCGTGAACCGCCTCCAGATGACGCTGTTCGGCTGGATCAAGAAGAACCCGTCGCCGCGCGGCATGCTCTACGTGCTGGACGAGGCCCAGACGTTCCTGCCGGCTCAGAGAGCCTCGCCGAGCCTCGGCAGCGGCATCAAACTCGTGGCGCAGGGCCGCAAGTATGGTCTCGGGATGATCGTGGCGACGCAGGTGCCCCGCGGCATCCACAATCAGGTCGTCTCGAACTGCACCACGCAATTCTTCGGTCGGCAGAGCGCGCCCGCCACCATCGCGGCGGCCCAGGAGATTATCGCCGCCAACGGGGGCACGGCTGCCGATATCGGCAAGCTGGGTGCGGGCGAGTTCTACTTCGCCACCGAGGCTTCGGGACGGCCGGCCAAACTGCGCACGCCGATTTGCCTCTCCTATCATCCGGCCAATCCCCCGACGCCCGAGGAAGTTGTTCGGCAGGCAAAGGTATCCGCGCCGCAGGAACAGATGCCCTGATCGCTCCAAGGGACGCGTAGCCCTCCTCAAGCAAAGGTCACATGTTCGATTCGTGTCGGGTGGCGCCGGTCAATCAAGGGAACGGGTTGCGAGCACGGGAGAATAGGCGTCGCGGCGCTGATGCGGTGCGCGGCGGGTGCCGCTGTTGTGCCGGCAGAGCGTGCTGCAGGGGCTGGATGTGGACGCAACACGAATCGTGACGCCGTAGCAGGCAGATGATCTCCGGAAGCACGCGACATGATCTTCTACGCGCATTCCATTCCGGGCCGACCGGAAACGGATCGAGAGCCGCGGTCGGATCATCTCTCGTGTCGCCGCGACGTGCTCAAGGCACTCGAGCAGACCTACGGGGAACAGACAGTGGATGGCGAGCCCTACGTGCCCCTGTCACGGCTTCAGGAGCCAGCAGCGCGAGAGTGAACGTGCGCAACCGGCCAATCGATGATCGACTGGATACGCGATGGGGTGTGATTGTCCTGATAGATAGAAGCTCCCGGTCGCGCTCTGATGTCTGTCAGAGAGCGAGCTGCGGCAGCACGCGTTGCCCGAACGCCTCGATGAAGGCCTCCTGGCTCGCGCCGACCTGATGGACGATGATCTCGGCGAAGCCCAAGGCGGCGAGGTCGTCGAGCCACGCCGCGTGCTGCCCGAGATCGTGCGAGATGCGCACGCAGGCATGCATATCCTCGGGGCGGACGAAGCGAGCAGCAGTCTCGAACTCCTCCGGGCGGCGCAGCTCCCAGTTCACGTCGCCCTCGATGGCGTTGCTCGCCCACTGGGCGTGGGCTTCCGCCAGCGCGCGGGCCGGATCGCGGTCCCAGCACACCTTGGTCTGGAGGAAGACCGGCTTGCCCTCGCCACCCCCTTCGCGGAACGCCTCGATCACGGGGCGCAGCTTGTCCGGCTCGATCCCGACGGTGACGAGCCCGTCCGCCCAGGCACCGACCGCGCGGGCGCTGGCCGCGGTGACGGCGCCGCCCAATAGCAGCGGCGCCTTGTGCGGGCGCGAGTAGAGGCGCGCATCGACGACGGTGACGCGACCGCGGTGCGTCACGCTCTCGCCCTCGAATAAGGCGCGGATGATGCCGGCGCACTCGGCGAGCCGGGCGTTGCGCTCGGCCTTGTCCGGCCAGGGCAGGCCGGTGATGTCCTCGTTGAGGCGCTGCCCGCTGCCGAGCGCCAGCCACAGGCGCTCGGGGAACATCTCGGACAGGGTCGCGGCCGATTGCGCAAGCACGGCCGGGTGATGCCGGTAGCCCGGTGCGGTGATGATGCCGAACGGCAGGCCGGTCGCAGCCATCGCGGCACCGAGCCAAGACCAGGCATGGCCCGAATGGCCCTGCACCCGGCTCCACGGCTTGAAGTGCTCGGAGGACATCGCACAAGCAAAGCCCGCCGCCTCCGCCGCCCGCACGTAGCGCAGGAGGGCCGAGGGCGCGTGCTGCTCGTGCGAGGCGTGGTAACCGATGCGTGCCATGCTCGTCTCCGGTCTCGTCACTCTGCGCCACCCGCGATGCAGGGCGCGCGTCGGTCGTCGGTCTCGCGCAGGGAGCGGTCGGCATAGGTGCCCTGCACCGCCGCGCGCCCGCCGTGCTCGTAGAGATCGAGCATCAGCGCGCTGTGGATGAAGCCGAGATGGCTGAAGGCCTGGGGGAAGTTCCCGAGGAAGGACCCGTCCTCCGCCGCTTCTTCGGCATAGAGGCCGACATCGTTCCGCATCGCCCGCAGCGCCTCGAAGCGGGTGCGGGCGTCCTCCTCGCGCCCGAGCCAGAGCAGGGCGTCGACGAGCCAGAAGGCGCAGAGCAGGAAGGTGCCCTCGTGGCCCGGCAAGCCGTCGTCGTTCCGGTAGCGGTAGACGAGGTGGCCGTGGCCGAGCCGCTCGATCACGACATCGACGGTGCGGGCGAACACCGCCTCGTCCACGGGGAAGCCGACCATCGGTGCGATCAAAAGCGCGGCGTCGACCGCGTCCGTGCCGAGATATTGCGGATAGTAGCCGTCGCGGTGCACCGCCTCGCCGTTGACGAAGGCGACGATCCGGTCGCGCTCGCGGCACCAGTCCAGCCGCTCGCCGAACAGGCGGATCGCCCGGTCGAGGGCGACCCAGTTCATGATCGCGGCGTGCAGGTAGCGCTCTTCCGGCTTGCGCGGCTCCCACAGCCCGGCATCCGGCTCGTGCCAGTGGGCCGCCGAGATGTCGGCCAGCCGTGCGCCGTGCCGGCGCATGTCGTCCGACAGCGTGCCGCCGAGGCGGTCGTAGAGGTAGAGCAGGTCGAGCACCTGCCCGTAGGCGTCGGCCTGATGCTGCTCGGCGGCCTCGTTGCCGTGCTGCACCGGCGCACTGCCGCGCCAGCCCTCGAAGTGAGCGATCTTGCGCTCGGAGAGATCGGCCTCGCCGGCGATGCTGTAGAGCGGCTTGAGCTGCCCCTCCTCGCGCTCGCACAGGGCCGAGACGAAGCCGAAGAAGGCCTCCGCCTCGCGCGACATGCCGAACTTCTTCAGGACGTAGAACGACAGGCAGGCGTCGCGAATCCAGCAGAAGCGGTAGTCCCAGTTGCGGATGCCGCCGATCTCCTCCGGCAGCGAGGTCGTGGCCGCGGCCACGATCGCCCCGGTCGGCTCGTAGGTCAGGCCCTTGAGCACGAGGGCCGAGCGCATCAGCTCGCCCGCGAGCGGCCCGACATAGGCGGCGTCCTGCGTCCACAGCGCCCAGGCGCGGCGCGTCTCCTCCATCAGGGCGCGGGCGTCCGGCGGAGTGTCGGGCAAGGCATCGAGGCTGTCGGCGAGGTAGAGGGCGAAGCTCTGCTCCCCGAGGGCCTCGACGCTGAAGCGAGCCACCGCGCGGTCACCGTCGAGCGAGAGGTTCACGCTCGTGACGAGGCCGGGGCAGTCCGGGGCGGTGACGCGCCCGCCATCGACCTTGAGCGGCGCGAAGCTCTCGGCGAAGCCCGCGAGGGGGCGATAGGTGGCGATCATCGCCACGCGGCCGGAGATGCCGGTGACGAGACGCACGAGGCGTGGCCGACCCGCGCCGCCCTCCGCGCCGACCATGAAGTCGTGCAGGGTGACGAAGCCGGTCTCGGTGGTGAAAGTAGTCTCCAGCACGTTGCTGCGGCTCAGGTATTGCCGCGCCGTCTCGAAGCGTCCCTCGGGCCGGATCGTGAAGTGGCCGCCGCGCTGCCGGTCGAGCAGGCGGGAGAAGGACGGGTCGGCGTCGAACCGCTCCAGGCAGGCCCAGTCGATCGCTCCATCGCGGGCGACGAGGGCGCAGCCCTCGCAATTGCTGAGGAGGGCGTAGGCTTCGATCGGCTGATACGGGCGGTCTTCCGCGGCAGGCATGCAGGCTCCTCCGGCGGCACACTCGGCCGCCCTTCTCAATCGTCGGTTCGGGACGGATCAGGCGTCGAGGCGGAAGGCCGGCTCCAGCAGGCCTCGGACGCCGACATCGACGAGGAAGGTGCGGCCATGCTCGGGGTCGGCCGCGCGCTCGTCCGCGTCCATGCCCTCGTAGCCGCTGGTGACCAGAAGGCGGTCGAGGGTGCGCCCGGCGAAGGTCGGGCAGGTCGGTTGGTGCACGGGGACCGGCACGGTGCGCACCCGCTCGCCGTCCGGGCTGTAGGCGTCGAGGCAGGCCGCACCGAAGCGCGCGGTCCAGACCAGCCCGTCGGCATCCACGGCGGCGCCGTCGATCCCGCCCTCGCCGCCGCTGTGATCGTAATGGGTCTCGGGCTCGCCCGTGGGCAGGCCGGTGGCCGGATCGAGAGCGACGCGGCGCAGCACGCCCTCCTCGGTGTCGACGAAGTAGCCCGTCGCCCCGTCCGGCGAGAAGGCGATGCCGTTCGGGATCGTGAGATCGGTGTAGAGCCGCGTCACCCGCGTGCCGGCGACGTGGTAGATCGCGCCTCGCCCGGTCTCGGCCTCTCGGCTCATGGTGCCGATCCACAGGGCGCCGGAGGGATGGACCCGGCCGTCGTTGGAGCGATTGCCGGTGTTCTCCGCCTCGAGCGGGCACAAGCGGCTCAGGGCGCCGTCGGCGATCGTGCGGACATAGAGCCCGTCCTCGGCGGAGAGCAGTTGCCGCCGCGCGTCGATGGCGGCGACATCGCTGGCCAGGAAGGGCAGCGTATGGATCCGGGCCGGGCCGTCATCCCCGTGCAGGGATCGTTCGAACAGACGTGCGTCGAGGATGTCGACCCACCATGCCGTGTCGGTCGCCGGATCGTAGCTCGGGCCCTCGCCGAGATGGCAACGGCTCAGGTCTAAAACTTGGATCGACGGGGCAGAGGCCAACGCGACAACCTTTTGCTGGATTTGCGAGCGTTGACGCGCGCTTTTGATTTAGGTTCCAGCAAATTCACTGTCGTTTACTGCATGCGTTGCCGCCGAGATTATACGATCAGATTTCGCAATTCATCCTGCCTGCGTCATTGGGCCGTAGGTGGCCGCCGCGATACTAGTGGAATGATCCGGTGGATTGCCGCGCGAGCGAAGATGAACGGTCGAACGGGCCGCTTCATCCCAACACACCCGTGCCGTCGTGCGCATGGGCACGATGGTGCCGCCCGGCCGCCGGCGAGACGCAACATCCGGCCCATGATGCTGTTGGCGAGGCATCAGCATGACTGGATGGAGGATGCATGTCCGTATCGCGACGCCGTGAGCAACGACTTCTCGACACCCACGAAGCCGAACTGGTCGCCCGCTCGCATCGGCCGGACCTCTCGGCCGCGGATGATGCGCAGATCTCCGAGTTGATCAGGCTTCTGCGTGAACGGCGCGACCGTGCCCGGGACGTCTCGCGCCGCCAGCGCCGCGAGGTGCGGGGCAAGGCGGCTCCCTCGGGTGCTCGTCCAGCCTCGGACAACAGCGGCACCCGTGAGAAGGCGGCGCTCCTGGCCGCGGCGGTGAAGCGGGTCAGCAAGGAGCGCGAGCGCCGCCGCAGCACGACGGCCTCCCACGCGCGTCGCGCCCTCTCGATGAAGCGGGCCGCGGGCGATCCCGCCGCGAACCGCCCGATGTCGCGAACCTCGAGCCGCGGCATGCACCCCGTAGCCGACGACACGAGAGCGCCGTCCGGGGCACTCAACGAGGAAGGGCAGGAGATCGCGCGGCGCCGTGGCGGCGGCCCGCGCTAGAGCCTCGGCCCGAAAGGTGGGAGCCGGCTTTCGGAAAAAGCCGATGCGTCACAATAACCGAGAGCATCGTGCCGGATCCGATATCCGACACGATGCTCTAGAGGCACGATGCGTCGGGCAATCCTGGCCGTGCGCGGTCGATCATCGCCGTGGTGAGACGGGCAGCCGCCGATGCGCGCTCGCGCATCGGCGGCTGCCCGGACAAACTATGACCGGGCTCGGGCGGCCATACGCTGAACCGTCTCGCCGTCGCCGACGGTGCCGCCGCGACAGATCGGGGCGGCGGGATCGACGACGAAGGCCACGACGAGGGACGCCGCGGTGGCGTGGAGACGGACCTCCGCACCGTCCGGGCAGAGACCACTCTCGGCCTCGCCGAACGTCTGCCCCTCGGCTTCGACGCAGCCGGAGAAGACGAAGAAGTAGGTCTGCCAGCCCGGCCGGGCCGGCAAGACGGCGATGTCGCCCGACCCCATCCGGATGTCGTGGCAGTGGACGGCGTTGCGCACGGTGAACCGCGCTCCGCCCCCGCTCGGGCCGAAGACGTGACGCCACACGTTGATGTCGGGCTCGGGCAGGCGCCCGTGTTGGATCTGCGGTTCGAGATCGGCGGCGTGGGGCCGCACGAAGATCTGGAGCATCCGCAGCGGTGGGTCGTCGGCGCGTGTGCGCTCCTCGTGCTGGAAGCCGCGCCCGGCATTCATGACCATCAGGTGATCGACATCGACGGTTAGATGTTCGCCCTGCGGATCGTCGTGGCGCATGACGCCGGCAGGGACCCAGGAGACGATCTCGTCCTGCACGTGCTCGTGGAGCTTGATATGCGTGCCGGGAGCCAGAAATGACTCCATGATCGTCGCCAGGGGCCCGAGGCCGTGGTCAGAGTGACCTCGTTTCAGGTGCCCCGGAAAGTAGGCCCGGGCCACGAACCCATCGCTGTCGATGGCATCCTCGGTCGTCCGCTCGGCTTTTTCGATCATCGAATTTCGCGTCGCTTTCAGCGTCGGGCACCCACGCGGGATGCTTACGCTCGACAACACTCTCGACGGCTCCGGGTGCCGGTGCCGACTTGAAGTGCACGCATCGTCACGACCCGCATCGACCAGGGCTACGTGCCGATCATGAGACCGGAAGCCAGTCCATCTCGTCGTCACGAAGTGAGGATGCGCCGAGGATAGCGCGACGAAGCTCGCGGGCGCGGAAGGCATTCCCTTGCCGGACCGGCAGTTTTTCTAAGACTTCGCTCCGCCCTTCGACCCGCGTTGTCCGAGCTCAGATCGGATGTGCCGCGCGAACTCCACGTCCGCATGCGCCGAAGGAGTGCCGTGATCGGGTTGCTGTTTCCTACACCCAACCGCTCGCCGATGCGGCCCAATTGCGCCGCGGAGAGCTCCCGGCGCCGTAGACGTCGATCAGCATCGAGCTAATTTTTTGATTTTGCAGGAGGCACTTCGCGGGCTGGAGAGCTGAGGCTTGGGCCTTCGGAGGGCAACGCTCTCTCCAGCTGAGCTACGGGTGCTGAGCCGTTCCGTGAGTGGCCCAACTGGGCGGCTCGCGCAACGCCGCCGAGCGGGGGAAATGAAGATCCTGGCGGCAAGCCCACCTCGGTTCGCCTGGTCGTAAGACATGAGCCGCTAGAAGCGAGCCACAGCGCCATCAATGGGCAGCGGGTCGCCGGACCCGACTGGTCCCGGCTCCTCGTGTTCCAGGTCCCGAGGCTTGATCACCGGCGCAATGTCCGGGGGAACGTGATGCTGGGGCTGGCGGCCCGCGGCGTTGCGAGGTCCGAGCGCGTGGCCGGCATTCTCGGCAAGCCGATCTGATCCTGCGGCGGCACAAGCGGCCCAGCGATCTTGGACGCGAACCGGCCCGCATGCGGCTCCGCGAGCCTGTGCCGGCCTCAAGCCTCGGATCATGAAGGATCGCACGGGTCGTCCAACGAAGATCCGGAGGGGAAAGACCGTCAGGAGGCTGCGGCCCGGCCGATCCCCCTCACGACCAAGCCCTGCCGGGGACGCGCCGTTACGCGGCGGCTCGGGCCGGCTTGCGGACGAAATCGAGCGCCTCTTGGGCCGGGAGCGGCTTGCTGAAGTAGTAACCCTGCACCTCGCTGCAGCCCTCCTGGCGCACGCACGCGAGTTGCTCCTCTGTCTCGACCCCCTCGGCCGTGATCACAGCACCGCGCTGTGTGCCGATCCCGACGATCGCCTTCACGATCGCCGCCGCATCCGGATCGGTGATGTCGCGGATGAAGGATCGGTCGATCTTGATCTTGTCGAAGGGGAAGCGGCGCAGGTAGCTCAGCGAGGAATAGCCCGTGCCGAAATCGTCCATGGCGATGCGCACGCCGAGCGACCGCAGGCGGTGGAGGCAGGTGATCGCCGCCTCTGCATCCGCGATCAGGATGCTCTCGGTGATCTCGAGTTCCAGCCGCTGCGGCGCGAGGCCGGCGGCCGCGAGCGCGCCGATGACGGCCTGCTCGAAGCCGGGCTTCTGGAACTGGACCGCCGACACGTTGACCGACACGCGCAGATCACCCGGCCAGCCCGCCGCCTCCCGGCAGGCTTCCTGCAAGATCCAAGCTCCGAGCGGCACGATCAGCCCGGTATCCTCGGCGAGCGGGATGAAATCGATCGGTGAGACCATACCCCGGCTGGGATGCGGCCAGCGGATCAGCGCTTCGAAGCCGCAGGGCCTGTCGGCGGCGAGGTTGATGATCGGCTGATAGTACAGGACGAAGCCGCCCTCCCGCACCGCGTTGCTCAGGTCGCGCTCGAGGGCGGTGCGGTCGGCGACGATCCCGTCCATGCCGGGCTCGTAGAAGCTCAGGGTGTTCCGTCCCGCGGCTTTGGCCCGGTAGAGGGCGATGTCGGCGTTCTTGAACAGGCCATCGGCGTCCTCCGTCTCCGAGGTTCCGAGGGCGATGCCGATGCTGACACCGATGCGAGCGTGGCTGCCGTCGAGGTCGATCGGGGCACCCACGATCTCGATGATGCGTTCCGCCGCGGCATTCACGGCCTGGGGTTCGTCGAGCCAGGACAGGATGATGGCGAATTCGTCGCCGCCGAGCCGGGCGACCGTATCGACGTTGCGCACCACCGAGATCAGCCGATCGGCGACGATGCGCAGCAGCGCGTCACCGGCCGGATGGCCGAGCGTATCGTTGACGGACTTGAACCGATCGAGGTCGCAGGCGAGCACCGCGAAGCTGCCGCCGTAGCGCCGCGCATTGGCGAGTTCCTGGTTGAGCCGGTCGCGGAACAGCAGGCGGTTGGGCAGGCCGGTCAGGGCGTCGTGCATCGCCATATGCGCGATCTGCAATTCGGCTTCCTTGCGCGCGGAGACGTCGCGCAGGGAGGCGACCCAGCCGCTCAGCCAATCGGTCGTGAGACCTTTCGTCCGGCTGATCGACACCTCGACCCAGACATACCCGCCGTCCTTCCGTCGGTAGCGCATCTGACACGTCGTCTGCTCGATGCGACCGTGCCTCAGATCATCGAGAACTTTGCGGAAATCCTCGGTCTCGTCCGGATGCACCGAGTCGAGCGCCGGTGTTCCCACGAGTTCGTCGGGCTCGTAGCCGAGCAGCCGCGGCGCGGCGGGCGAGACGTATTTGTGCGTCCCGTCGAGATGACACCAGATGATGACGTCGGTGGTGTTCTCGGCGAGCAGCCGGAAGCGTTGCTCACTGGCGCTCAAGGCCAGGTTGGCCCGGCGCATCCGGTCGGCGAACAGGGCCAGGATGGCGAATCCCAGGATGGTGAGCATGACCGCCGCGACGCCGAAGGCGAGCGTGAGGCGCGGCAGGCCTCGATCCGTGCCCGGGTGGGCCAAGTCCGGGACGATTTCGACGGCTGCCATGGCGGTGAAGTGGAGACCGGCGATCGCGACGGTCAGGAGAGTGGCGGCGATCGCATTGGCGTGCCGGATCTGCGGGCTCGCGAAAACCGTGAAGGCCGCGGCGGCGATCGCGCTTCCGCTCAGGAGGGACGCGAGGACGAGGGGCCAGGTCCAGACGAGGGCACCGGGGACGTCCACCCCGGCCATCCCGGTGACATGCATGGCCCCGACGCCGAGCCCGAACCAGAACCCCGCGATCGCCGCCTGCCCCGTTCCCTCGGCCCTCCTCAGCAGGGTCAGCGTCCCCGCCGCCGTCACGACGCCCACCGACAGCGAGGCCACCGTCAGGCGCAGATCGTAGCCGAGCACGACGCCCGGGTCGTAGCCGAGCATGCCGATGAAATGCGTGCTCCACACCCCGGCGCCGGCGGAAAAACCGGCTGCCGCGAGCCACATCCAGCGGCCGACATCGCGCCCCTCGCGGGACTGCCGGACGAGGCGCAAGGCAGTGTGGACAGAGACCCAGCAGACGAGGGCGGCGAGGGGCACGACCCAGGCGGTATGCTGTTCCGTCAGGCAGACGATGGTGCGGAACATGAGTGTATTACAGTCCTGCGCGGACCCTCACTCTCATGCGGCAAAGCTTAACGAAATGCGCCCACGGACAATGCAAAAGTGAAAACCAAAAACATCACCTGAGCGTTCGACGGCAACTGCTCTGCGTTGTCGGGGCCTTTCTCAGGAACAGGCTCCGGCGACCAGCATCGCGGGAAGGTCCGGATCGGATGACGGGGGCGGAGCGCCGCTTCGCAGGCGGCGCTTGCGCATGCCGGGCTCAGATTCTCGGCCATCGCGGCGCCGGCTCGAGACGAGGACCCGCGACGCGCATCTGGGCAAGGTCGCGGCTCAGGGCGAGAGGGGCGAGGGCCGGGTCAGATCAGTCTTGCGCCCGAACCGCTTGCGAAGATCGCTCAGCGGCCCCCAGAACAGGAGCAGCACGGCGAGGATCATGAGGGTCGAGACTAGGCCGTTGGAGAAGAAGATCGACAGGTCGCCGCCCGAGCCGAGCAGGGCCTGCCGGAAGGCGTCCTCGGCCCGGTCGCCGAGGACGAGGGCGAGCACCAGCGGCGCGAGCGGATAGTCGAGCTTCTTGAACACGTAGCCGACCACCCCGAAGGCCAGCATCAGCCAGATGTCGAAGCTCGAGGAGGCCACCGTGTAGGCCCCGATGGCGCACACGACCAGGATGATCGGCGCGACCAGCGCGAAGGGAATGCGCATGATCGCGGCGAAGACCGGCACGGTCGCCAGGACGATCAGCAGGCCGGCGAGATTGCCGAGATACATCGAGGCGATCAGGCCCCAAACGAACTCCTTCTTCTCGACGAAGAGCATCGGGCCGGGCTGGAGACCCCAGATCATCAATCCGCCGAGCAGCACCGCCGCGGTCGCCGAGCCGGGAATGCCGAGCGCCAGCATCGGCAGCAGGGCCGAGGTGCCGGCGGCGTGCGCCGCGGTCTCCGGGGCGAGCACGCCCTCGATGTCGCCGCGCCCGAACTGCTCCGGCTGGCGGGAGAAGCGCCGGGCGAGCCCGTAACCCATGAACGAGGCTGCGATCGCGCCGCCGGGGGTGACGCCCATCCACATGCCGACGACGGAGGAACGGATCAGCGTCGCCCAGTAGCGCGGCAGGGAGGCCCAGGTGCGCAGGACCACGCCGAGATCCATGACCGCCCGCTTGCCCTTGAAATGCAGCCCCTCCTCGATGGTGAGCAGGATCTCGGACACGCCGAACAGCCCGATCACCACGACGAGGAAGTCGAACCCCTTCATCAGTTCGGTCGAGCCGAAGGTGAGGCGCAGGTCGCCCGAGATCGTGTCCATGCCCACCGCCGCGAGCAGGAAGCCGAGCGACAAGGAGACGACGATCTTGGCCTTGTTCTCACGGCCCATGCCGACGAACGAGCAGAAGGTGAGGAAGAACACCGCGAAGAATTCGGCCGGCCCGAAGCGCAGGGCGAACTTGGCGACCAGCGGCGCCACGAAGGTGATCAGCACCACCCCCGACAGCGCGCCGATGAAGGAGGCCGTGAACGCCGCCGTCAGCGCCTCGCCGGCCCGGCCCTGCTGGGCCAGGGGGTAGCCGTCGAAGGTTGTGGCCACCGACCACGCCTCGCCGGGAATATTGAAGAGGATCGAGGTGATCGCGCCGCCGAACAGGGCGCCCCAGTAGATCGACGACAGCAGAATGATCGCCGAGGTCGGGTCCATCCCGAAGGTCAGCGGCAAGAGGATCGCGACGCCGTTCGGCCCGCCGAGGCCCGGCAGCACGCCGACGACGATGCCGAGCAGCACGCCCACCACCATGAACAGCACGTTGTGCCATGTCAGCGCGACCTGGAAGCCGAGCAGGAGCTGGTTGAGGTCTTCCATCGGGTCACTCCGCCGCGGGCCGGCCGTATCGAAACGTCTTCAGGCGAGGGCATCGCGGTTCGGGGTGCCGTCGCGTCGATGCATGGTCTTGGTGCGATCCTCGGATGACGAGGCTCTCGATCTTCATCGCGGCCGTGTCGCCGCATCGGCTGTTTTCCGAAGGCCGGCGCCCACCTTTCGGGCCGCTGCTTCAGTAGCCGAGGAGGGCCTCGATCGGCCCCTTCGGCAGGGGAACCCGGAACTGCAGTTCGAACACCCAGAAGGTGACGAGCGGCACGAGCACGACGGCGAGCGCGGTTTGCCACCACCGGAACGTGCCGAGGGTCAGCATGAACAGCGCCATGAACAGGGCCGAGGCGAGGTAGATGCCGAGGACGGCGATCCCCAGCACGTAGAGGAAGAGCGGCACGAAGACCTGAGCGACCATTCGAAGCTGGCCGTAGGTGACGAAGACGCTGTCCTCCCGGCGCAGCGCGCTCACGAGCGCGAAGATCGCCCCGATGGCCAGGATCGCGGCGACGCGAGCCGGAAAGAAGCCGTTCTCCGGCCCGTTGTCCCAGCCCGCGCCGCGCCCGTAGGAATCCCACAGACCCAGCGCCGCGATTCCCAGCAGGAGGAGCGCGACGACGATCTCGACGGCGCGGCGCGACAGGCCGCGCTCGGCGAGCGGGGGAGAAGCTTCGGTCATGACAGGCTCATCCAGAACAGGCGTTCGTCTCAACCGGAGGCGCCGCTCGAAGCCTTGTCCGTCGATCGGGATGACGGGCGAGGGTCCGGACGCATGTCGAAAGACGGTGGAGCGACCTGAAGTCACGACCCGATCACGCTGAACCGGGCCGATTATTCAAATCCTTGTTCTGCCGTGCATCTTTCGCTCAACCGGCCTTTGTCTCGGCGGAGGATGCCTCAATTGGTGGCGATGAACCCGGCCTTGGTCATCAATTCCTTGTGCTTGCGCTCATCCTCGGTGAGGAAATCCACGAAGCTTTGACCCGAGCGGAAATCCGGCACCAGCGCGTTGCGCTCGAGATACGTCTTCCATTCCGGCGTCTCGATGACCTTCTTGAACAGGTCCACGTAGAAGGTCTGCTGTTCCGCCGTCACCTTGCCGGGCATGAACATGCCGCGCAGCATCTGATACGAGACGTCCAGGCCCTGTGAGGCACAGGTCGGAATATCGGACCACGCCATGTCGGCGGTGATCTTCTGCGTGTATTCCATCGGCTTGGGCGAGAAGGCGCAGAGCGGCTTGACCGCACCGGAGCGCCAGTTCGCGATCTCCTCGGCCGGATTGTTCATGTTGGCGTCGATATGGCCGCCCGCGAGCTGCACCGAAGCCGGGCCGCCACCCTGATAGGGCACGTAGGTGATCTTCGCGCCCGACGTCTGTTCCATGATCACGGAAATCAGGTGGTCTTCGCGCTTCGAGCCGTTGCCGCCGGTCTTGAGCGGGGGGCTCGCGACCTTGGCGGCCTCGATGAAGTCCTTGGCGGTCTTGTACGGCTTGGCGCTGTTGACCCACAGCACAAAGACGTCCTGCGCCAGCATCGCGATCGGCGTGAAGTCCTTCCAGTTCACCGGAAGCTTGGTGGAGAGCGGCGTCATGTAGATGCCGCTCGATGTGGTGATAAGCTTGTGCGGGTCGCCGGCGGATTTCTGGATGTCGAGCATCGCCTCGCCGCCGGTGGCGGCGGGCTTGTTGACGATGATGATCGGCTGCTTGACGAGGTTGTTCTTCTGAATGGCGCCTTGAATCGTGCGGGCCATCTGATCGGAGGATCCGCCGGGCGCGAACGGAACGATGATCTCGATCGGCTTCGTCGGCTCCCATGCCTGCGCTGCCGTGATGGGCAGCAACACGGTCGCGATCACGGTCGGCACGACACTCTTCATAGCGCTTCCCCTTGCGGTGCTCGTTTCAGCACTCGATCGTGTTGTTCACGCATCGAAGACCGATCACGCCCTGGCTGCACCGCGAGGTCGCTCCTTATGCGGAGCGTCCCTCATCGATCCATGTTCCGATGAGCGACCGATCAACGACAGGCACCGGTTGGCGAGGCCGGGACGCCTGATGTGAAGCAATTGAATTTTGAATTATAAAACGCGACGACGCAAGCGGTGGAAGCGTTTTTTTGCATGCGCCTTACATTCCGAAAACGCGCGATGCTCCCTGCCTTTGGCTCGGCAGCGTGTTTGGGTTCCGTGGTTCGACGCTCTGCTCAGCGCTCCACCCCTGTTGGTCCTATGCAGGCGAGAGCGTGTTGCGACGGGGTCCCGCGAACAGCGCCTGTCCGCTGTCAACGACGGAACCCGGGCCGGACATCCCTTTCCCGGACGCGAATGCGTCCGATTGCCGGCGGGGTCAGGCCTCTTCTCGACCTCCCGTGTCTCGTCTTGGGGTGCGCCTCAGGCTCGAAATGCGCTCGTTCCCGCCCAGCGACCGCTTCTGCGCCTGGATTGAATGCGGAGGACGCAGCGTCGAACGAAGGCGCGGGGACGCGTCACCCCGGGCCTTCGGGGACGGAGACCTACGATTGAAGAAACAACAGGCTCACAGACTTGGCGAAAATCCTTGCCGCCAGCGCTCGCAGCCGGACTAAAACTTCAGCATCGTCCGACGAAAAATGATGCAAGCTTGAAGCAGCGCCTGATTGACCCTGCACTTCAGCGAAGAGTACCAATCATGACGAGTTGACCGCTAGGGTTCCTGCATCGAATTCGGTGTGAATGGTCCGAGAGCGGTCGCCGCGGCGGGAGACATCCGCCCGGATGCACGGCGGGATAAAAGCCCGGGAGACCTCACTGGCCAAGGGATTGGCAGGCGGTGGTCTTGTGCAATCCCTTCATGCAGGAAGGGAATCTATGTTGCCCTCTCGAACGATGTGTTCTGCGATCCGGCGGCGCGAGACGCCGGTGCCGATCGTCGCCCCGCAGCGCCCCGGCATCGCTGCCTAGAGCCCTGTGCCGCGTCGGCTTTCTCCGAAAGTCGATCGCCTCTCGAGCCGATCCTCCCGAGCGCATTCCGACGAAGCGGGAGCCGGTTCGTCGAGAGACTGCGCGGCACGACGAGAACTGAGAGCCGCGCCCCCATTCAGGTCCCGCCGCGCCCCGGCCTCCCGGCCGGGCTCTGAGCGCGCGGCGTCAGGCCCGAGTCCGCTTCCCCGTCAACCCGAGCCCCGAGCGGCTCCCTTGGAGACGAGACATGCGCATCCCGACCCTGATCTCCGGCTGTCTCACCGGTGCCCGGCGCGGCCTGTCCGCCCTGGCGCTGGCCGCGAGCCTGATGGCGGCGCCCGCCCTGGCCGCCGAGCCGCTGCGGATCGGCTACAGCGATTGGCCGGGCTGGGTGGCGTGGCAGGTCGCCATCGACAAGGGCTGGCTGAAGGAAGCGGGCGTCGAGGCCAAGTTCGAGTGGTTCGACTATTCCGCCTCGATGGACGCGTTCTCGGCGGGCAAACTCGACGCGGTGACCTGCACCAACGGCGACGCCCTCGTCATGGGCGGGAACGGCGCCAAGAACGTCATGATCATGCTCACCGACTACTCGAACGGCAACGACATGATCGTCGGCAAGCCGGGCGTGAAGTCGCTGTCCGATCTCAAGGGCAAGAAGGTCGGCCTCGAGGTCGGTCTCGTCGAGCACCTTCTCCTCATCGACGGCCTGCAGAAGGCTGGGATCAAGGAGAGCGACGTCACGCTCGTCAATGCCAAGACCAACGAGACGCCCCAGGTCCTGGCCTCCGGCGACGTCGCGGCCATCGGCGCATGGCAGCCGATCGCCGGACAGGCGATGCGCGGCGCGGCGGGCGCCCGACCGCTCTACACCTCCGCCGACCGGCCCGGCCTGATCTACGACGTGGTGACGGTGACGCCCGCGAGCCTCGCGGCGCGCCGGGCCGACTGGATCAAGCTCGTCGGCTTGTGGGACCGGGTCGTCGATTACATCGAGAACCCGAAGACGCAGCCCGACGCGGTGGCGATCATGGCCGCCAAGGTCGGAATCGAGCCGGCGGTCTTCACCCGCTTCCTCAAGGGCACGAAGCTGATGCGGCTCGCCGATGGCCGGGCCGTGATGAAGGACGCGGACGGGTTCGGCTCCCTCTACGGATCGAGCCGGCACGCCGACGCCTTCAACGTCAAGTTCGAGGTCTACAAGACCGCGCAGGACGTGAAGAGCTACATCGATCCCGCCCTCACCGACGGCAAGTGAGGCGGTGAGGATGCGCGCCCGGCCCCTTCCCCCCCTCGCCGACGGCGACGTCGGCCCCGCTGGGCTCGCTCCGCTGCCGCCGGTGGCCGGGGTGGCGGCTCCGGCGGGCCGGGCGCGCCGCCCTCGAACCCGCTCCTGGATCGGTGTGGCCCGGCCGCTTCCGCCGCGGCGGCGGCTGGCGCTCACCCTCCTGTCCTTCCTGCTGCCGCTCGGGCTCTGGGCGGCGGTCTCCTACCTGCCCTTCCTCTGGCACCCGCTGGTCGAAGTCGTGAATCCCGGCGAGGTGGCCTGGATGGAGCCCGGCATGCGGGTGCCGAAGGCCGCCTTCGCGGAGGAAGTCGCGGCGGCCGGAACTGCGGGCACCGAGGTGCCCGTCGGGCGGCCCGCCAACCCGGTCTACCTCCCGGCCCCGCACGAGGTCGCCGTGGCCTTCTGGACCACGCTCACCGCCGCCCCGCCCCAGCGCGACGCGATCTGGCTGCCCGCCAGCCTGTGGCACTCGATCCAGATCATCTTCTGGGGGTTCACCCTCTCGTCGATAGTCGGCGTGCCGCTCGGCGTGCTGTGCGGCGCGCAGCCCACCATCGCCCGGCTGACCGAACCGGTCATCGAGTTCGTGCGCTACCTGCCGGCCCCCGCCTTCGGCGCGCTGATGGTGGCCATTCTCGGCATCTATGACGGGCCGAAGATCGCCATCATCGTGATCGGCACCTTCTTCCAGCAGGTGCTGGTCATCGCCAACACCACCCGCCGGGTCGATCCGTTGCTGATCGAGGCGGCGCTCACCATGGGCTCGCGCAACCTGCGCCTGATCCGCCGGGTGATCGTGCCGGCAGTGCTGCCGCAGCTCTACCGCGACCAGCGCATCCTGCTCGGCTGGGCCTGGACCTACCTCATCGTCGCCGAGCTGATCGGCACCTCCTCGGGCATCACCTTCTTCATCACGCAGCAGGCCCGCTACCAGCATTTCGACAACGTCTACGCCGCGATCCTCGTGATCGGCCTCGTCGGCATCGCCACCGACATCGCCCTGGCGCTGCTCGGCCGCCGGCTCTTCCCCTATGCGAGGGCCGAGGCATGAGCGCGCCGGCTCCCATCCCGATGACCGGCGCGCCGTGCGACTACCGCACGCAATGCGAGCCTGTCCGCGCCCGCTTCGACCGGCTCAAGGCCCGCGAGGTGGCGCTCGAAGTCGAAGGCCTCGGCAAGGTGTTCCGCAACGCGGATGGCGGCGAGACGGTGGCCCTGCGCGGCATCGATCTCGTCACCCACCGCCGCGAGTTCCTCTGCGTCGTCGGCCCCTCGGGCTGCGGCAAGTCCACCTTCGTGCGGATCCTGGCGGGCCTGGAGACGCAATCGTCGGGCACCGTCAGCGTCGGCGGCGTGCCGGTCTCGGGGCCCGGCGCCGACCGGGGCATGGTGTTCCAGGGCTACACCCTGTTCCCCTGGCTCACCGTCAAGCGCAACGTCGCCTTCGGGCTGGAGGAGAACGGCGAATCCCGGCACGTGGCCGAGCGCGAGGCCCTGCAATGGCTGGCGTTGATCGGGCTGGAGCGCTTCGCCGACGCCTATCCGCATCAGCTCTCGGGGGGCATGAAGCAGCGGGTCGCCATCGCCCGCGCGCTCGCCATGCGGCCCCGCATCCTCCTGATGGACGAGCCGTTCTCGGCCCTCGACGCCCAGTCACGGGCCCGGATGCAGGCCTACCTGATCGAGATCTGGCGCAAGATCGACATCACCATCGTCTTCATCACCCACGATCTCGACGAGGCCGTGACGCTGGCCGACCGCATCCTCGTCCTGAAGGCCCATCCCGGCGAGATCGAGGAGCTCATCGAGGTGCCGGTGCCCCGGCCGCGCCATCCGAGCCAGATGCTCACGCCGGAATTTCGCGCCACCCGCGCCCGGCTCGACGCGCTGATCCACCCGGCGGAAGCCGAGGCCGAGGGACCGACCGATCTCGGCGGCCTCGACATGGTCACCCGCATGGCGAGCGTGGGGGACGAGGTCGAATGAGCGTCCCCGTCCTCTGGTCCGAGCGCACCTGGGAGGAGATCCCCGGTGATCTCGGGGGCGCCGCGCAGGCCGCTTTGCTCCCCGTCGGCGCCACCGAGCAGCACGGGCCGCATCTCGGCTGCGGCATGGATTTCGTGCTGGCCGACGCCGTCTGCCGCGAAGTCTCGGCCCGCACGTCGGTGCCGATGCTGCCGACCCTTCCCTATGGCTGCTCGCTCGGCCATTCGCGACGCTGGCCCGGCACCATCGCCCTCGATCCGATCCTGATGACCGATCTGGTCCGCCAGGTCGGAGAGCAGGCCTATCACTCGGGCGTGCGCCGCCTGTTCCTCGTCAACGCGCACGTCACCAACGCCGCCCCCCTGCGCTGCGCCCTCGAACTCCTGCGCGCCGCCCACGACGACCTGATGGTGGCGCTCGTCAACACCGCGACCGTCAGCGAGCGGGTGCGCGCCGCCCATTTCGCCGACGCCGAGGACTGGCATGCCAACCGGGCCGAGACCGCGCTGATGCAGGCATTGGCCCCGGCCCTGGTGCGCGAGGACTGCATCGCCGCTGCCGACGATCCCGACCGCACCGGGGGCTTGGTGTTCGCCCACCCGGTCAACCGCACCAGCCGCAACGGCGTCACCGGCTCGCCGTCTCAGGCGAATGCCGCCGAGGGCGCCGAGCTGTTCGCCTGGATGGTCGAGGACCTCGCCGCCCTCGTCCGGCGCGGCCTGACCGAGACCCCGCCCCTTCCCCATTCCTACGACGGCCCGGCCGTCGCCCCTCAAGGAGCCTGACCCATGGGTCACACCAAGGATATCGATCCGGCCGTCCGCGCCGTGCAGGACGACCTGCGCGCCAAGGGCGTGAAATACGTCATCGGCGCCTATGTCGACATCCACGGCGCGCAGAAGGCCAAGGTGGTGCCCCTCGATCACCTGCCGCAGATGGCGGCGGGCTCCGAGCGCTATACCGGCTACGCCCTCGACGGCCTGGGACAAGCCCCGAACGAGGACGAGCTCGCCTCGGTCCCCGACCTGTCGCAGGTGATCCAGCTTCCCTGGGAGAGCAAGCTCGCCTGGGCGCCCGCCGACCTCACCTTCCAGGGCAAGCCCTACCCGCTCTCGACCCGCGTCGCGCTCAAGAACGTGCTCAAGCAGGCCGAGGCCATGGGCTTCGGCTTCAACCTCGGCATCGAATGCGAGATCTTCCTGTTGCGCCAGGCCGCCGACGGCTCGCTGCACACGCCGGTCCCCGAGGATAAGCTGGTGAAGCCCTGCTACGACGTGCGCGGCTTCGTCGACAATTTCTCCTGGCTCGACAAGGTCGCGACCACGATCAACGATCTCGGCTGGGACCTCTATTCCTTCGACCATGAGGACGCGAACGGCCAGTTTGAGTTCGATTTCAACTATTCCGACGCGCTGACCATGTGCGACCGGCTGACCTTCTTCCGCATGATGACGAAGCATTACGCGAAGGAGGAGGGGCTGATCGCCACGATGATGCCCAAGCCCTTCGCCGACCGCACCGGCAACGGCGCCCATTTCAACATGTCGCTCTCCGACGCCAAGACGGGCCGCAACCTCTTCGCCTGCGCGCCGGGCGACGATCCCCGGGGCTTGGGGCTGACCGAGACCGGCTATCATTTCATCGGCGGCGTGCTGCGCCACGGTCGCGCGCTCTGCGCGGCCTTCGCGCCGACGGTCAACAGCTACAAGCGCCTCGTGCGCCAGGGGGCGATGGCGGGCTTCTCCTGGGCGCCGGTGTTCAACTCCTACGGCTCGAACAACCGCACCAACTCGGTTCGCGTGCCGGCCGGCGGCGGGCGCTGCGAGAGCCGCAACGCGGATGGGGCGGTCAATCCCTACCTCGCCGCCGCCCTGGTGCTCGCCGCGGGCCTCGAGGGCGTGCGCGAGCGGATCGATCCCGGCGCGCCCAACGAGGACAACCTCTACGAACTCACCGATGCCCAGCGGAAGGACCGCGGCATCGCCTTCCTGCCCCAGACCCTGCAGGAGGCGGTGGAGGCCTTCGCCGCCGACCCGCTGGTCGAGGCGACCCTCGGGGCGGGCCTGCGCGACGAATTCATCCGCTACAAGCGCGACGAGTGGAACGCCTATCATCTCACGGTGAGCCCGTGGGAGATCGAGCGCTACAGCCACCTGTTCTAGGCGCAGACCTCGATGAAAAAAGTCATCGCCTTCGCGACATCTTCCGCCGCGTCCTCGACCTACCGGCCGGCCCCGGAGCGCATCCTCGCCGGCGATCCGGCCCAGACCGCGACGCTCCACTTCACCAGCGAGGATGGGCGCTTCTCCGCCGGCACCTGGGCGGCGGAGCGGGGGACGTGGCGGGTCGTCTTCACCGAGAGCGAGTTCTGCCATCTCCTGGAGGGCGTGATCGTCGTCACCGACGAGGCCGGCGAGCGCACGACGTTCCGGGCCGGCGACACCTTCGTCTCGCCCGCCGGCTTCACCGGCACCTGGGAGATCGTCGAGCCCGCCCGCAAGCTCTTCGCCTTCTACGAGGTGCCAGCGGCTCCGTGATCCTCCCACCCACACCCTCATCCTGAGGTGCTCCGCGAAGCGGAGCCTCGAAGGAGGGCTCCAGCCAGCCATGCGATCCCTGGAGCCCTCCTTCGAGGCCGCAGACGCGGCACCTTAGGATGAGGGGAGCGGGTGGGTCGAGAATCGTCGAAACCCCGAAACTGCCTGCCGGGACGGCCCGGCCGCGACAGGGCTCCTGCGCCGGGACGACCCGGCCTCCATCGGAGACACGCGCATGTCGGACGAAGCGAGCGTCATCGCCGAGAACCGCCGCCGTTACGAAGAGCTGAAACGCGCCGGCCAGGGCCACGCCCCCCGCGCCCTGCCCGGCCCGAGCCCCCGCGGCGGCGTGCCGATCGACGAGGCAACGATCCTCCATCGCGAGACGATTCCCGGCGGCTGGTACTGGACCACCGCGCTGAAAGCCGGCGAGGCCCTGCGGCTCGCCCTCGACCATGGCCCCTCGAGCGTCGCCCTGGTGGCGTGGTCGGCCACGGATCCGAGCGAGCGGCTGAACTACGCCGACACCGTGAAGGTGCAATGGACCGCGGCCCTTCGAAAGGGCCGGGTGCTGTTCTCCGACATGGGCCGGGTCATGCTCTCGCTCGTCGAGGATTCGTGCGCCGCGCACGATGCGCTGATGGGGGGCTCCAACGCCGCCTCGAACGCGGCGCGCTACGGTGACGCCCCCCACCGCAACACCCGCGACAACCTCGTGCTCGCCGCCCTCAAATGTGGGCTGGAGCGGCGCGACATCCCGGCTTGCATCACCTTCTTCGCCCCCGTGAGCGTCGGGCCGGAGGGGCGGCTGGCCTGGAACGAGGCTGGTCGCGCGGCGGGCGACTTCGTGGACCTGCGCGCCGAGATGGATCTGATCATCGCCCTCTCGAATTGCCCGCACCCCCTCGATCCGGCGCCCGATTACGCGCCGAACCCGGTCGCGGTCACCCGCTTCCGCGCGCCGGTTCCTGCGGCGGACGATCTCTGCCGCACCGCCACCGTCGAGGCCGTGCGCGGCTTCGAGAACAACGCCTTCGCCGGCCTCTGAGGGGAGCGACCGCCATGACCGACACCGTGACCGCGCTCTTCGATCAAGTCGTGCCCGCGCAGGCCCCGTTCTCCACGCTGGTCCGTGCCGGCCAGATCATCCGCATCGAGGATATCGAGGGGTGCCAGGCCGTCGACACCCTGTTCTACCGTGCCGACGACCTCACCGAGCGCTACTCCTCCCAGGACACCGTGCGCGAACAGGGCGCGGCCTACGTCACCACCGGCACGCGGGTGATGTCGAACGAGGGCCGGGTGATGCTCACCGTCACCGCCGATTCCTGCGGACGCCACGACACCTCCGCCGGGGCCTGCTCATGCGAGAGCAACACCGTCCGGTTCGGCCACGCCACCAAGTATCTCCACGCCTGCCGCGAGAATTTCGCGATCGAGGTCGCGAAGTACGGCCTTTCGAAGCGCGACATCGTGCCGAACATCAACTTCTTCATGAACGTGCCGATCGAGCAGGACGGCAGTCTCGCCATCGTCGACGGCGTGTCCTCGCCCGGCGACTATGTCGAGCTTCGGGCCGAGATGGACGTGATCTGCGTGATCTCGAATTGCCCGCAGATCAACAACCCCTGCAACGGCTTCAATCCCACGCCGATCCGCGTGACGGTGCGCGAGGGCTAGCCGCATGTTCCGCAAGGTCCTGGTCGCCAATCGCGGCGAGATCGCCGCCCGCGTCGTGCGCACCCTGAGGCGCATGGGCATATCCTCGGTCGCCGTCTACTCGGATGCCGACCGCTTCACGCCGGGCGTGCTGGCCGCCGACGAGGCCGTGCGCCTCGGGCCCGCTCCGGCCGCGCAGAGCTATCTCGACGTCGAGGCCGTCATCGCCGCCTGCAAGGCGACGGGGGCCCAGGCCGTCCATCCGGGCTACGGCTTCCTGTCGGAGAATGTCGGCTTCGCCGAGCGGCTGGCGGCGGAGGGCATCGTCTTCATCGGCCCGCGCCCGGAGCACCTGCGCGCCTTCGGCCTCAAGCACACCGCCCGCGAATTGGCCAAGGCGAGCGGCGTGCCGCTCCTGCCCGGCACCGATCTCCTGCCCGATCTCTCGACGGCGCTGAACGCGGCCGGGGCCATCGGCTATCCGGTGATGCTCAAGAGCACGGCGGGCGGCGGCGGCATCGGCATGCAGCTCTGCCATTCGGCCGAGGAATTGGCCGAGCGCTTCGCCGCGGTCGAGCGCACGGCACGCGCCAGCTTCGGCGATGCCCGCGTCTATCTGGAGCGCTTCGTGGCTGAGGCCCGCCATGTCGAGGTGCAGATCTTCGGCGACGGGCAGGGTCGGGTCGTGGCTCTGGGCGAGCGCGACTGCTCGCTCCAGCGCCGGAACCAGAAGGTGATCGAGGAGACCCCTGCCCCCGGTCTCCCGGACGAGGTCCGCGCCCGCCTCCACGCGGCGGCGGTGGCTCTGGCCGAGAGCGTCGCCTACGCCTCCGCCGGGACCGTCGAGTTCATCTACGATCCGCAGCGCGAGGACTTTTCGTTTCTCGAAGTGAACACGCGGCTCCAGGTCGAGCATCCGGTGACGGAAGCCGTATTCGGCATCGACCTCGTCGAGTGGATGGTGCGCCAGGCCGCGGGCGAGGACCCGATCGGCGACGCGGGCGCCCTCACCCCGAAGGGGGCCGCGATCGAGGCGCGGCTCTACGCGGAGATTCCGCACGCCAATTTCGCCCCGAGCGCCGGCCTCCTCACCGAGGTGCGCTTTCCCGAATCCGCCCGCATCGACGGCTGGATCGCCACCGGCACCGAAGTGACGCCGTACTACGATCCGATGCTCGCCAAGATCATCGTCACCGGCCCCGACCGGGGGCAGGCGATCGCGGCGCTGCGAGCGGCGCTCGGTGAGACCGCCGTGTCGGGCATCGAGACCAACCTCGATTACCTGCGCACCATCGCGGCCTCGGACCTTTTCGCGAGCGGGCGCGTCGCGACGACGGCGCTCCGCGACCTCGCCTATCGCCCGCGCAGCATCGAGGTGCTGCTGCCGGGCCCGCAATCGAGTCTGCAGGAACTTCCCGGCCGCCTCGGCCTGTGGGAGGTCGGCGTGCCGCCGAGCGGGCCGATGGATGCGCGCTCCTTCCGCCACGCCAACGCGCTCGTCGGCAACGATGAACAGACCTGCGCCCTCGAACTCACGGTGTCGGGCCCGACCCTTCGCTTCCACACCGACGCCGTGGTGGCGCTCTCGGGTGCGGCCATGCGGGCGACCCTCGACGGTGAGGTGCAGCCGCACGGCCGCGCCTTCGCGGTCGCGGCGGGGCAGACGCTCGCCGTCGGTTCGATCGAGGGGCCGGGCCAGCGCACCTACCTCGCGCTCCGCGGCGGTTTTTTCGCGCCGGTCGTGCTGGGTTCCCGCGCCACTTTCGCCCTCGGCGCCTTCGGCGGTCACGCCACCGGCGTGCTCAAGGCCGGCGACGTGCTCCATCTGGGCGACGCGCCGTACGCAGAGGCTTCCGTGCCCGAACCCGCGCCCCTCGCGCAGGATTGGGAGATCGGCGTCGTCTACGGCCCCCACGGGGCACCGGACTTCTTCCAAGAGGCGGATATCGACGACCTTTTCTCGGCCTCGTACGAAGTCCACTTCAACTCGGCCCGCACCGGGGTGCGCCTGATCGGCCCGACGCCGCGCTGGGCCCGGCCCGACGGGGGCGAGGCCGGGCTCCATCCGTCGAACCTGCACGACAACGCCTACGCCATCGGCGCCATCGACTTCACCGGCGACATGCCGATCCTGCTCGGCCCCGACGGCCCGAGTCTCGGCGGCTTCGTCTGCCCGGCGGTGATCGCCCGGGACGAGCTGTGGAAGATGGGCCAGTTGCGGCCGGGGGATACCGTCCGGTTCCGGCCGGTGCCGAGGCCGGAGGATGCGGCGCTCGCGCAGGCCGCGCCCGGCGTGATCGGACGCGTCGGTCCTCTGCCGGGCTCTCCCATCCTGGCCCGCGACGAATCCGGCCCGGTCCCGGTGGCCTATCGACGCCAGGGCGACGACAATCTCCTCGTCGAGTACGGCCCGATGGCCCTCGACATCGGCTTGCGGCTGCGGGTCCATCTGCTGGCGGAGGCCGTCCGCGCCGCCCGGCTGCCCGGTCTGATCGATCTCACGCCCGGCATCCGCTCGCTTCAGATCCACTACGACGGCGCGAGGCTCCCCCGCCCGCGCCTGCTGGGCCTCCTGCGCGAGATCGAGGCCGCTCTGCCCGCGGCGGAGGATGTCAGCGTCCCGAGCCGCATCGTTCACCTGCCGCTGTCCTGGAACGATCCGCAGGCGGAGCTCGCCATGCGCAAGTATCAGGAACTGGTGCGCCCGAACGCGCCCTGGTGCCCCTCGAACATCGAGTTCATCCGCCGCATCAACGGCCTGCCCGACGAGGCGGCGGTGCGGCGCACGGTGTTCGATGCGCGCTACCTCGTGATGGGCCTCGGCGACGTCTATCTCGGCGCCCCGGTCGCGACGCCGGTCGATCCGCGCCACCGCCTCGTCACCACGAAGTACAACCCGGCCCGCACGTGGACGCCGGAGAACGCGGTGGGCATCGGTGGCGCCTATATGTGCATCTACGGCATGGAGGGACCGGGCGGGTATCAGCTGTTCGGGCGCACCATCCAGATCTGGAACACGTGGCGGACGACGCGCGAATTCACCCCCGGCCATCCCTGGCTGCTGCGGCCGTTCGATCGCATCCGCTTCTTCCCCGTCTCCCACGAGGAACTGACGGAAGCCCGCGCCGCCTTCCCGCACGGGGCCTATCCGGTGCGGATCGAGGAGGAGACCTTCTCCTACGCCGCGCACCGGGCCATGCTGGCGGAGAACGCCGAGGCGATCGAGGCCGCCCGCACCCGGCGTCAGGCCGCCTTCGAGGCCGAGCGCGAGCGCTGGAAAGCGGAAGGCCTCGACAGCTTCGTCACCGATGAGGGTCCGGCGGCGGAGGCCGGCGACATCCCGCCGGGCTGCCAGGGCGTGCCGACGACGGTGCCGGGCAATGTCTGGAAGGTGCTGGTCGGCGAAGGCGAGACCGTTGCCGCAGGCCAGACGGTGGCGATCCTCGAATCGATGAAGATGGAGGTGCCGGTGGCCGCCCCGGTCGCCGGACGCGTGCGGGAGATCCGGACCCAACCCGGCCGCACGCTGCGCGGCGGCGATCTCGTCGCCGTCCTCGAACCGTAACGGCCGCCGGAACGGCCTCTTCTGGCCTGGGACTTGCCGCGCCGTCCTCGCGGCGGGGCGCCGCCGGGAAGGGGCTGGGCCGATGCGTCAGGTCACCAACGTCGTTCGCTCGGTGCTGCGGCTGGTCCTCGCGGGCGCGCAGGCCAAGGCGTCGGGCATTCGCCGCCGGGAAGCCTGATCCGGCTTCCGCCCGATGGAAGCGGTCGCCGGATCGGAGGGCCCGCACGGCGCGGGGGCGAAGCCCCCGTCCGCCATTCCGAAGGGATCAAGCGGACTGGGTATGGGCGGCCCTCATGCGACCGTGCCGGCGGCACAATAGGCCCGCCATCCGCCGTAACCGGTGATCTCCTCGGCCCCCGATACGGCGTGTGACTCGCACAGGAAGCCGCTGACCTCCCGCCCGTCGTCGAGGGCGATGCGGCCGATTCCGAGGGGGGCGGGAATCGCGGCGACGAAGCGGGCGAAGGCGGCCGGCGCCAAGGCCCAGATCTCGACGGCGAGCCCCGGCCCGTCGTAGCCGGGATCGCGGACGAGGCCGGGCTTGGCCGGGCGCGTCCCCGGCAAGGCATAGAGGCGATAATCGGCCGCCGTGCGGGCCGGCGCGACGAGTTCGGCGCCGAGGTCGAGCAATTGGCCGTTCAGCGGCAGGCCGGAGAGATGGGCGCCCACCACGGCGAGGTGGATGCGGTCCGGCTCGGCTGTCGGGACCGGGGGGAAGCGCGCCGCCCGGTCGAGGCCCGCGCCGCAGGCGGCGCCGCGATGGAGCGCGTCGGCGAAGGGCCCGAGCGCGTCGTCGCTGCCGCCCGGACCGATCAGCGTCACGCCGGCCGGCAGGCCGTCCGGGCGGAAGCCCGCCGGCACGGCGATGGCGGCGAGGCCGAGCAGGTTGGCGAAGTTGGTGTAGAGCCCGAGCCGGCTGTTGAGCGCGATCGGGTCGTCGCGCATCTCGGCCACCGTGTAGATCGTCGGCGCGCTCGGCAGGAGCAGCAGATCGACGCTGGCGAAGATCGCCTCGGCACGCCGTTTCAGCGCCTCGAAGCGGTAGCGCGCGCGGAAGGCATCGACGGCGCTGAAATCTTTCGCCGAAGCGATGATCGCCCGCACGCTCGGGTCGAAATCCTCCGCATGGGTGGCGAAGAACGCCTCCACCGCCGCGAGCCGCTCGGCGACCCAGGGACCGCCATAGAGGAGTGCCGCGATCTCGCGCAGGGGCGCGTAATCGAACGGCACCGGGGTGGCGCCGAGGGCTTCGAGTCGCGCCACCGCGGCGTCGTAGAGCCGCTCGGTCTCGGCATCGCCGAAGAATTCGCGCTCGGCGCCCGTCAGCACGCCGAAGCGCGGCGCGTTCGACAGGGCCACGGGCGGGATGGATCGGGAGAAGGCGTCGGCCGGATCGACCCCTTCGGCCACGCGGCGGATCGCCAGACCGTCGGCGACGCAGGATGCGAAGACGCTGATGCAATCGAGACTGCGGCAGGCCGGCACGAGGCCGGAGCCGCTCAGGAGTCCGGGCGTCGGCTTGATGCCGACGAGGTTGTTGAAGGCCGCGGGCACGCGCCCCGAACCGGCGGTGTCGGTGCCGAGGGCGAAGGCGGCGAGACCCGCCGCCACGGCGACGGCCGAACCCGAACTCGATCCGCCGGAGATATGCGCCGACGAGAACACGCTGCGGGGCGCGCCGTAGGGCGAGCGGGTGCCGTTGAGGCCGGTGGCGAACTGATCGAGGTTGGTCTTGCCGGTCACCAGGGCGCCCGCCGCCCTCAGCCGCACGACGACATGGGCGTCCGCGTCCGGCCGGTAGGCGAAGGCCGGGCAGGCGGCGGTCGTCGGCAGCCCGGCGACGTCGATGTTGTCCTTGACCGCGAAGGGCACGCCCCAGAGCGGCAGGCTGTTCGGCTCGGGATGCCGTTCCATCAGCGCGCGGGCCGCGGCGACGAGATCGCCCCGCGGAACGGGCGCGATGAAGACCGCCGGATCGGCAGAGGCCTCCATGCGGTCGGCGACCGCCTCCGCGACATCGACCGGCGTCACCGCGCCGGAGGCGTACAGATCGCGCAGGCTGGTGAGCGTCAGAATCGTGGGAAGCGTCACGCCAACTCCTCGTGCCCGTTGGGGGCCATTGTGCCGCGATGATCGCCTGCTCGGCCGCAAGGGACGAGCGGTCTTCGCAGCGGCACGCTTCGGGAGCAAGGCTCCGGCCAGAATGCCGTTCCGCCGGGCCGTCATCGAAAAAACCGGCGGAACGGATTCACCCGGCTTCGACGATGATCGAAGCCGGGTGCGGAGAACGGATCGCGGCATCGGGACATGTCCCGATGCCGCTTTCACAGCCCTGCGGCCGGGCTTCAGCCTGGGGCGAGGCCGAGGAGGGTTCCCAGCGGAACGACGAGGGTGAAGCCGCCGTAGAAGCCGTCCTTGGCGCGCCGGGGGGTGTAGGGGTTCCAGAACGAGTTGGGATTGACGACGTACTGGACCACCGGCTCGAGGATCACGCCCTTGCCGATGTCGAGATGGGCGTTGGCCTCGAAGATGAACTTGTCGCGCGAGTAGGGCGCGCCCGAACCGCCGGCGATGAAGTTCGCGTCGGCCAGGAACTGGGTGTAGTTCTCGTTCAGGCGCTGCCAGTTGACCTTGAGCCCGTAGGTGTCGTTGGGCCGGCTCTGGTCGGGCGCCTCGAGCAGCACGCCGAAGAACGAGTTGAAGCGGATCGGGATGGTCGGGTCGAAGGCGTAGCCGGTGCCGGTGTAGAGCGAGA
>NZ_JAPRBT010000001.1:2653295-3049204 GCF_043352485.1 Methylorubrum sp. POS3 | reverse complement strand
GGAAGAGAAGCTGCGCTTCGCCATCCGCGAGGGTGGCCGCACCGTCGGTGCCGGCGTCGTCGCCGCCATCAACGACTAATCTTTTCGGACTGGGCGCACGGCTTCGCGCGTGCGCCTTTCTGGCGAGACTTGGGGAAGGGCCGGCGAGAGCCGGCCCTTTTCTTTTGGGTCGTCGGAAGCCCCGAAAACCGACGCCGTCCAGCGCGTTGCGGCGCTCCGCTTGAGCCCGTCTCCGCCCCGTCCTACCACGATCCGAGGCCCCTCCCCGCGGGCCGCCGGGATCGTGCCGCGTGATCGACAAGCTGGAATTCCTGCTGGCGCTCGCCCGCGAGCAGCATTTCGGTCGCGCGGCGGAAGCTTGCGGCGTGACCCAGCAGACCCTGTCGGCCGGGGTGAAGAGCCTGGAGGACCGTTTCGGCGTGCGCCTCGTCCAGCGCGGCTCACGCTTCCAGGGTTTCACCCCCGAGGGTGATCGGGTGCTGGCCTGGGGCCGGCGCATCGTCGGCGATGCCCGTGCCATGCAGGACGACGTGGCGTCGCTGCGCCGCGGCCTGTCGGGCCATCTCCGCATCGCCGCGGTGCCGACTGCCCTGCCGATGGTCGCCGCGCTCACCACCCCCTACCGGGTGCGCTACCCCAACGTGCGCTTCAGCGTGTTCTCGACGACCTCGGAGGACATTTTTTCGCTGATCGACAACCTCGAGGCCGATGCAGGGCTGACCTACATCGACAACGAGCCCCTCGGCCGCGTCACCACCGTGCCGCTCTACACGGAGCATTACCAACTGCTGACCGCGGCGGGCGGCCCCTATGCCGAGCGCGCCAGCGTTACCTGGGCGGAACTGGCACAAATTCCCCTCTGCCTGCTGACGCCCAACATGCAGAATCGCCGGATCATCGACGAGCAGCTCCGCAAGGCCGGCGGCCAACCCGCGCCGACGCTCGAATCGAATTCCATGGTGGTGCTGATGACCCATGTGCGCACGCTGCAATGGGCGAGCGTGATGCCGGCGATCCTCGCCGATGCGCTGGGTCCCACCGAGGGATTGCGGGCGATCCCCATCGTCGACCCGGACCTTCGCCACGCTATCGGCCTCGTCGCGCCCCGTCGCGATCCGGCGACCCCGATGGTCACGGCACTCCTCACCGTCGCCCGGGCGGTGGCCCGCACCCTGGACGACGCCGACCCCGCGCCGACCCTCTTGCACGGGTCAGCGTGAGGGGGATTGGTGTGAGGAAATCAGGAGCGGTCGGCGCGCTCGATCACCGCGCAGAGAGTGAGCGGCGCCTGATCCTTCGTCATGGTCGAACAGGTGACGAGCGCGCCCCCGGCCTCGACATTGCTGTGGCGCAGGCGCTCCGCGCCGTCCCGCGCGCGCTTGGCGGCATCGCGGAGCAGGTCCGCCGCGATTCCCGTCACGGCGTAGCCGGCCTTGGCGAACAGATCGTAATAGGCGTCCGGCGGGCTCGCCCCCCGGTGCTGCGCTCCGACCGAGGACGGGTGCATCCCGCCGCAGGAGAGCGTCAGCGAGGTGTCCGGGCCGGCATCGAAGCGCGCGAAATCGGCGCTACGCTCGGCCATCCGCGCCCCGGTCGCCCCGGTGACGCGGTCGATCAGGTCGGTGCAGGACGGTTCGGCGCGGGCGGCGCTCGCGCAGAGCAGAAGGGGCAGAAGGAGGAGCGGGCGGCGCATGGTCCCATGCTACCCCGGCTGCCGAGAATGGGTCAGGGGCGGCGCTGAGGCGTAACGACGCTGCGCCTCAGGGCTGCCAGGGTGCGGCCGGCTCCGCGGTCTCGGCTTCCGCGGCATCGCCCGCATCGAGCTTGGCCTGAATCGCCCGCAGGGCTTCCTGCACGCCCTCCCCGGAGGCCGCCGAGAGCACCATGGCGTTGCGTCCCGCCGCCCGCTTCAGCCGGGCGAGCTGTTGCTTGCGCGTGTCCGGGTCGAGCGCGTCGGCCTTGGAGAGGGCGACGATCTCGGGCTTGTCCTCCAGGCCGCCGCCATAGGCTTCGAGTTCGCGCCGGACCAGCTTGTAGGCCTTGCCGGCATGCTCGCTCGTGCCCTCGACAAGGTGGAGCAGCACCCGGCAGCGCTCGACATGGGCCAGGAACCGGTCGCCGAGGCCGACGCCCTCATGGGCCCCCTCGATCAGGCCGGGAATGTCGGCGAGCACGAATTCGCGGGCATCCGAGCGCACGACGCCGAGGCCCGGATGCAGCGTGGTGAAGGGATAGTCGGCGATCTTGGGCTTGGCCGCGGTGACGGTGGCGAGGAACGTCGACTTGCCGGCATTCGGCAGGCCGACGAGGCCGGCATCGGCGATGAGCTTGAGGCGCAGGATCACCCACATCTCCTGGCCCTCGAGGCCGGGATTGGCGTGGCGCGGCGCCCGGTTGGTCGAGGTGGTGAAATAGGCGTTGCCGAAGCCGCCATTGCCGCCCTTGGCGAGCCGCACCCGCTGGCCGACCTCGGTCATGTCGGCGATCAGCGTCTCGCCGTCCTCGGACAGCACCTGCGTGCCCGCGGGCACCTGCAGCACCACGTCGTCGCCCTTGGCGCCGTGGCAGTTCGAGCCCATGCCGTGCTCGCCCTTGCGGGCCTTGAAATGCTGCCGGTAGCGGTAGTCGATCAGGGTGTTGAGGCCCTGCACGCACTCGATCCAGACATCGCCGCCGCGTCCGCCGTCGCCGCCGTTCGGCCCGCCGAACTCGATGAACTTTTCACGACGGAACGAGACGCAGCCGGGACCGCCGTCGCCGGAGCGCACGTAGACCTTGGCCTCATCCAGGAACTTCACGGTACGGCGTCTTTCGGTTGGGCTCAGGTCGCCGTGCGGCGGCACTGGCCTTCGAGGTTGAGGTACTGGATGCTGCGCAGGCCCGCCTCGAACCAGCCGCCCGACGCGGCCGAGGCCGGGCGGGTGGCGTTCTTGGCATCCCCGTACAGGTTGATGCGGATCGCCCCGTCGGGCGAGTTCAGCGTCGGCTCCTCGCCGTCCCGGTCATAGGTCCAGGCCGGGCGCGGCTCGAAGATGGTCTGTGCCCCGTCGGCCTCCTGCTGGAAGATCTGGGCGTATTCGCTGCCGCCGGTCGGGGCGGTGAAATAGAAACCGACCTTCGGATGACGGCTCGCGAAGTTGTAGAACTCGCAGTAGAGCCGAGCCTCCGCCGCCGCCTTCGGCGCCTCCGCCGCGGGAGCCGGCCGCGGCGGCGGCGCCGGATCGCGGCTGATCGAGGCCAGGAAGGCCGTGAGCGCGACCGCGGTGAGGCCGGCGCCGAGACCGGCCACGATGCGCGTCCTCATGCTGAGCCTCCCGCCAATCGTCCGCGCCGGTCGAGCCAGCCCGCCCGATCGAGCCGGAACGAATCGGCCGCCACGGTCTCGCCCCGCGCCACCGAGAAGAACGCCCCGCGCCCGTCCGGAACGAAGCCGCAGGCTTCCAGAATGCGCCGCGAGGCCGGATTGTCCAGCATCACCGAGGAGGCGAGGGACCGCCCGCCCGCATAGGCGAAGAAGGCCTCGACCATCGCCTCGGCCGCCTCGCGCATCAGCCCCTCGCCCCAGCAGGGCCGCCCGAGCCAGTAGCCGAGATGCGGTGCGTCCGTCGGCGCGTCGGTTTCCGGCCGCGACTCGATCCCGATGATGCCGACGGCGTGACCGGGGCTCGCCCGGCGACACAGCGCCATGACCAGCCCCTCCCCGGCGGCGTTGCCGGCGCGGGCCCGCAGCACCAAGCTTTCCGCCTCGTGCTGGGGCAACGGCGTGGGGATCACTGAGGTCCTGCGGGCGACCGCCGGATCGCCCGCGAGGCGGGCGATGGCGTCGGCGTCGCGGGCCATCGGCCAGCGCAGCCACAGCCGCCGGGTCTCGATGCGAAAGACGTCGTCTCGGGTCAGATCGGGGAACATCCGCGTCCGCTCTCGGGTCCGGCGCCGCGCCTGCCTCGCAAGGTTCCCGCCGCGCCGTCGCACGGGAGCGGCGGCGACCGGGGGGATGTGCGAGGCAGGCTGACAGCGACCGTGCGGGACGACGAAGGGGGAGGATGGTGGCCCATCCTCCCCCGTGTTCCGATCCTCGGCTCCATCGAAGCCGCGACCGTCCGCCGGTTCGGTGTGGGACACCGGCGGGACGCTCGCTTCGTCGATGACGAGACTGTCCGCCGTTACTCCGCGGCCTGGGCCAGCGGTACGACCGCTACGAAGGCGCGGCCGCGCCGGGTCTCGAACTGCACCTTGCCCTCGACGAGCGCGAACAGGGTGTGGTCCTTGCCCATGCCGACATTGGTGCCGGGATGCCACTTCGTGCCGCGCTGGCGCACGATGATGTTGCCCGGGATGACGGCCTCAGAGCCGAACTTCTTCACGCCGAGGCGCTGGCCGGCGGAGTCGCGGCCGTTGCGGGACGAGCCGCCTGCTTTTTTATGTGCCATGGGATTGCTCCGGAATGTCTCTGGGAATCAGCGTTCGGGCTTACTCGGCGGCGGCAGGTGCCGGCTCGGCCGATTCGGCCTTCTTCGCCTTGCGCGGCTCGGCCTTCGAGGACTTGCCGCCGGCGCTGATCTCGGTGATGCGCACGACGGTGAAGTCCTGACGGTGGCCGCGGCGGCGACGCGAGTTCTGGCGGCGGCGCTTCTTGAAGGCGATGACCTTGCGGGTGCGGCCGTGCTGGACGATCTCGCCGGTCACGCCGATGCCCGACAGGAGCGGGGTGCCGACCTGGGTGGCCTCGCCGTCGCCGAACAGGAGCACGTCGCCGAAGGTGACGGAGGCGCCGGCCTCGCCCTCGAGCGTGGCAATGGTGATGACGTCGTTGGCGGCAACGCGATACTGCTTGCCGCCGGTCTTGATGACTGCGAACATCGTTGTCTCTCGTGTTCTCTGCCGGCCTCCGGCGCCGCGAGGAGCCTGGGCCGTCTTCTTGTTCAGGTCATCCGCGCCTCGTCCGGCTGGGCCGTGGGCGCGAACGCGAAACGCGCGGACTTCGTCGAGGAAGCCGCGCGTTGCGGCTGCCTTAAAGTGTGATCGGGCGGTCTGTCAATCGTGGCGGGTCCCCGGCTAGGGCGTGGGAGGGCGGCTCGCCCAATGTGGCCGGCCGTACCCTGATCTGCGTATCGTGGACGGACGTGAAGCCGCCGCGCCCTTCGATGATGCCCGCATCGATCAAGGCGAACAGGCGGGAGACCAGGATCAGATCGCGAGCTTGATCGACGCCGTCCTCCGCATGAGCGCCGATAACGCAGCCGGCCGGATAAGCCATGCCGCGCCAGTCCGGCGGACAGAACGCGCGCAGCATTCCGTCGAAGACGTCGATTCCCGCCGACACGAGGGTGCCCTGCCGCACGATCCGGATGGGGGCGATTTCGGCTCGCAGCGTGTCCCAGAGGAGCCTGTCGGCCGCCCGCTGCTCCGGCGAGAGGGTGGTGGCCCGCTCGGTCAATCGTTCCCGCTGGATCGTCTCGGCGTTCAGGCAGCCGACGGCCCTGACGGGAATTCGATCCGGCTGCGTCGGGGTCCGATGCGCCGGGGGAACCTCGACGTCCGTGAGATCGACCGCGCGGAACGGGCGCGTCCCCATCCATTCGTTGAAGCCCAGGAAGTTGGCGAACTCGACCACCGATCTGCGCGAATACCAAGCGATGCAGTCCGTCGCTCCCGCCCCGATCTCGGTCTCGATCGCGTCCCAGACTGCCACCTGATCGGCCACTCCCTGCCATGCGAAGCCGAAATCCCGTTCGATCGCCTCGGCACGCCGCCGCGGATCGGGCGAATCGATCGACCCGAAACTCAGGTCGTCCCAGAAGGCGAGGGTGCGATCGTCAGGGAAAGCTTGCCGAAGCGAGGCTCGCGCGGATGGATCGAAGGCGATATGCAGATAAGACATCGGAGATTCGTATGAAAAGACTATCTTATCGCCGCAATTCGCGCATTAATCCAGTAATAAACGGTTGCGACGATGACATTGTCTGATCAGCCGACATCGATCCGCCCGCCTCGGTGACGAAAAGTCGAAGGCCGCGCCATCCCGCTCGCGGCGCCCCCTACTTCTTCGTCAGCCCCCCGAGCACGTTGCGAAGTATCGCGTTGCCCACCTCGGTGCCGACCTTGCGCGCCATGGAGCGCGCGGCATTCCCCAAAACCTGCTCGACGAGGCTCGGCGGCGGGCGGCGGCTCCGGCCCTTGCCCTTGGGCGCCTCGGCACCGCTGCCCAGCACGGAGCCGAGCCAGCCGCCCAGCATGCCGCCGAGGCCCCCTTCCGTTTGAGCGGCGGCTTCCGCCGGGGCGCTGTCGAGATCCTTGCGCTTGGCGAGCATCTCGTAGGCGCTCTCGTTGTCGACCGCCTCGTCGTATTTTCCGCGATAGGGGCTGGCGGCAATGACGCTTGCGCGTTCCTGCGGCGTCAGCGGGCCCACCCTCCCCTGCGGCGGGGCGATCAGCGCCCGCTCGACCATGGAAGGCGTGCCCTTGGCCTCCAGGAAGCTCACCAAAGCCTCGCCGACGGCGAGTTCGGTGATGGCTTTGGCCACGTCGAAGCCGGGGTTCTGGCGAAAGGTCTCGGCGGCGGCGCGCACGGCGCGCTGGTCGCGGGGGGTGAAGGCGCGCAGGGCGTGCTGCACCCGGTTGCCGAGCTGGCCCAGCACGGTTTCCGGCACGTCGAGCGGGTTCTGCGTCACGAAATAGACGCCGACGCCCTTGGAGCGGATCAGCCGAACCACCTGCTCCACGGCGTCGAGGAGGGCCTTCGGCGCGTCGTTGAACAGCAGGTGCGCCTCGTCGAAGAAGAACACGAGCTTGGGCTTGTCGAGGTCGCCCACCTCGGGCAGCTGCTCGAACAGCTCCGAGAGCATCCACAGCAGGAACGAGGCGTAGAGGCGCGGCCGCTGCATCAGCTTGTCGGCGGCCAGGATGTTGACGAAGCCCCGCCCCTCCCGGTCGGTGCGCATGAAATCGGACAGGTTCAGCGCCGGTTCGCCCAGGAACTTGTCGGCGCCCTGGTTCTCCAGCACGAGCAGAGCCCGCTGGATCGCGCCGATCGAGGCGGACGAGACATTGCCGTAGGTCGCCGACAGCGCCTTGGCGTTCTCCGACAGGAAGGTGAGGAGCGCGCGCAGATCCTTCAGGTCGATGAGCGGCCACTGGTTCTCGTCGGCCACCCGGAAGGCGATGTTGAGCACGCCCTCCTGGGTGTCGTTGAGTTCGAGCAGGCGCGCCAGCAGCAGCGGGCCCATCTCGGTGATCGTGCAGCGGATCGGGTGACCCTGCTCGCCGAACAGGTCCCAGAACACGGTGGGGAACCGGTCGGGCTCGTAAACGATGCCCAGTTCCTCGGCCCGCTTGACGAAGTGAGGCTTGGCCTCGCCCGCGGCGGCGAGCCCGGACAGGTCGCCCTTAATGTCGGCGGCGAAGACCGGGACGCCCGCATTGGAGAATCCTTCGGCCAACACCTGGAGCGTCACGGTCTTGCCGGTGCCGGTCGCGCCCGCCACGAGGCCGTGCCGGTTGGCCAGCCGCAGCGTCAGCACCTCGGGCTTGGGATTCGAGCCCGTGCTCCGGCCGACCAGGATGGTGCCCGTATCCGCGCTCATATGTCCCCCGACCGACCTGCGACTGTCCCGGACGGCCGAGGTTAAGGCCGCAGGGCGTCATGATCCAGGGGGCCGCGCGGAGCGAACGACCTCGGGCCGCGGAAGGCGGCCACGGGCGCGTGAGGCCGTGCCGGAAGCGGGGCGATGGCCTCGGCAACCCTTGATTTCGCGGCGGCCACATCGGACAGACGATTCGCACCGAGAAGGACGAGGTTCATGGAAGAGCTGATTGCCCGCGTCACCAACCGCACGGGACTCGACGCGGCGACCGCCAAGACCGCGATCGGCCATATCCTAGCCTTCCTGCAGAAGGAGGGGCCGGCGACCGAGGTCAGCCAGTTGCTCGCCGCCCTCCCCGGCTCCGAGACCGCCATCGCCGAGGCGAACGCCGCCGAGGGCGGCGGGGGCGGGCTGATGGGCATGCTCGGCGGCATGATGGGCGGCGGCGGCGTGATGGCGCTCGGCCAGAAACTGATCTCGGCGGGCGTGCCGATGAATCAGATGCAGCCGCTCGGCCAGGAACTGTTCGCCTATGGCCGCGAGACGGTGGGCGAGGACACGATGGGCCCGATCGTCGCCTCCATCCCCGGCCTGAACCAGTTCGTGTGAGCCGCGAAACGCGCTCGGCAAGGGCTTGAAATCGTGAGCCGGATTTCTTCGCCGGCTTCATCGCCCGATCTTGCGCGGGGCGCCCCGCTTCCTCGCGCAAGCCCCTGTCCGGCAAACGATTCCTCCGTCATAAAAGCGTGCGGCCTTCGTGGTGTTGTCGCCGCGCGTTGAAGGGGCCGCGGACGCGTTCGCCACGCCTCGACGGGACGGATCTGTGCCGATGCTGCCGAATTTTTCCCCGCGCGAGGCCGGTGCGGCGTGGAAGGCCGGCTGGGAGGCGAAGGTGCAGGCGCCCTTCGCCCGCTTTCGTCAGACCTTCGAGGGGGGTGACATCGTGTTGCCCGGCGGCGCACCGATCCTGCTGAAGCCCCGCCGCAAGGCGCTGCTGACCGAGCCGGGGCTCGATCCCTGCCTCGGCCGGATCGGCCAACTGGAGGTGCGGCTCGCCACCACCAAATCCGAGATCCGCCGGGCCCAGCGCCTGCGCTTCGGCGTGTTCTACGAGGAGATGTCGGCGGTGCCGACGGGCTTCGCCGCGCTCAAGCGCCGGGATATCGATGCCTACGACGCGGTCTGCGACCATCTCCTCGTGATCGATCACGCGGCGACCGAGGCGAAGCCCTTCCGCAAGCCCCGCCCCAAGGTGGTCGGCACCTACCGCCTGCTGCGCCAGGCCCGGGCGGAGGCGCATTTCGGCTTCTACTCGGCGGGCGAATACGACCTCGCCCCGCTCATCGAGCGCCATCCGGACAAACGCTTCCTGGAACTCGGCCGCTCCTGCGTGCTCAAGCCCTACCGCACCAAGCGCACGGTCGAGCTGCTGTGGCACGGCATCTGGGCCTATGTGCTGCATCACCGCATCGACGCGATGCTCGGCTGCGCGAGCCTGGAGGGCACCGATCCGGACCGCCTCGCGCTGCCCCTGAGCTTCCTCCACCACCACGCCCGCGCCCCCGAGGCGTGGCGGGCCCGTGCGCTGCCGGAGCGCTACGTGCCGATGGATCGGCTCGCCCGCGAGGCCGTCGATCCCAAGGCCGCCCTCGCGAGCCTGCCCCCGCTGATGAAGGGGTATCTGCGGGTCGGCGCCACCTTCGGCGACGGCGCGGTGATCGACCGGCAGTTCGGCACCACCGACGTGTTCGTGGTGCTGCCGGTCTCGGCGATCGCGGCGCGCTACATCGGCCATTTCGGCGCGGGTGCGGATCGGCACGCCGCCTGATCGACCCGGGTTGCCGGCGGGAAGGAAGGCTGCTCAGGCAGGCGTCCTCCCCTCGCCCGAAGTCGCATGTCCGTCCTCGTTGCTCCCTCCGACCGTGATCGCCTCGGCGCGATGTCCGCGGCCATCGCCTGTGTCGCGGTGGTGGGCATCGGGCTCGGCCTGTCGATTCCGCTGCTTTCGCTCGAGATGGAGCGGATGGGCGCCTCGAGCGTCGTCATCGGCCTCAACACGGCGGTGGCGGGTCTGGCCGCGATCCTGACCGTGCCGTTCGTGCCGCGGCTCGCGGCCAAGCTCGGCGTGGTGCGCCTGCTGGCGCTGGCGATCGGGCTCGGCGGCCTCTGCCTCGTCGCCTTCAAGCTGCTGCCGCATCTCGCCCTATGGTTTCCCCTGCGCTTCGTCTTCTCGACGACGCTCGGGGCCTTGTTCGTGCTGTCGGAGTTCTGGATCAACGATGCGGCGCCGCCGGAGCGGCGCGGCCTCGTGATGGGCATCTACGCCACGGTGCTGGCCCTCGGCTTCGCCGTCGGGCCGGCCCTCCTGACTCTGCTCGGAACGGAGGGCTTCGCCCCCTATCTCGCGGGTGCCGGCCTGTTCTTCCTCGGGCTGCTGCCGCTCGCCCTGGCCCGCACGCTCTCGCCGGCTCTGGCCCATGGCGAGGGCGGCCGGCTCGCGACCTATCTGCGGCTGGCCCCCGTGGCGGTGCTCGCCGCCGCACTCTACGGCGCCGTCGAGGCGGGCGCCTTCGCGATCCTCCCGCTCTACGGCCTGCGGATCGGCCTCGACGCCCGGGCCGCGGCCGGCCTGGTCAGCGCGGCGGCCCTGGGCAACGTGCTGTTCCAGATCCCCGTGGGTCTCCTCGCCGATCGGGTCGACCGCCGCGCGGTGATGCTCGGTGCGAGCCTCCTGGGGGCGCTCGGCGCCGCGCTGATCCCCGCCGCCTCCGGCTCCTTCGCCGCGCTCGCGACGCTGATCTTCGCCTGGGGCGGCATCGCCGGCACGCTCTACACCGTCGGCCTCGCCCATCTCGGGGCATCCCTGCGGGGGCCCGATCTCGCGGGCGCCAACGCCGCCTTCGTGATGCTCTACAATGTCGGGCTGATGCTCGGGCCTCCCCTCGTCGGCGGCGGCATGGATCTCGCCCCGCCCCACGGCTTCGCTGGGGCGCTCGCCCTCCTGTTCGTGGCCTTCGCACTCCCGGTGGCGACGAGCCTGTGGCGGCGACCGGCTTGACGGAACGCCGCGGCGGGGCGGACCGTTAACGGCAGAAGCTGCACCGTTCCCCCTCGCACGCGGAGCCCGCCATGAGCCTGATCGGCCGCCTCGTCACCAAGATCCTCGGCACCGAGGACCGCCCGGTCGTGCGCGACGACCGCAACGCCGGATCGAGCAATTCGATCGGTCGTCTGGTGACCAAGATCCTTCGCAAATAATTTTTGGGAAGTTTCGCCACGGGCAGAGGTCGTTCGTTGATGCGAGCGGCCTCTGCCCGTCTGCGTTCGGTGGGGTGCGCTGCGCCGATATACCCCTTTTCGCGCCCGCAGCTCGGCTGCGGTCCAGGGAGCGCTCGACTTTGGCATGGTGACGGGATCCCGTCCGCCTTGACGCAGCGGAAGACGACGTCGGGAAAGGGCGCGAGTGGCACCGTACTCTCGGGCCGAGCTTATGATTTCCTCATTTCACCAGCCCGTCTTCCCGCTCGAATCCTCACGGCCGCGCCCGCACATTCCCGACGCGGTCCGCTTCCCCGACCGCGTCACCCCCGCACGATCATGTCCGTATCGCTTTCCGCTGCCCCGACGCTCGTCGAGCCTCCCCCGGCCCGCATCGCGTTGAGCTACGTCGTCGGGCAGGATTGTCGGGGGCGCTGGGTCGCTCTGGAATGCCACGGCCTCGGCGGCGGCCTGTTCCGCAGCCGTGAGGCGGCCATCCGCTACGCCGCCGCCGAGACCGGCCGCCGGGACGGCGCGGTGCGCCTCAGCCTCGAGCCGCTGACGATGGCGCTCTGACGCGGTTCCCGCGTCCTCAGCGCCCGGCCACCGCCTCCTGCACCACGTCCTTCACGAGGGGGGCGGCCGGGACGTCCCGGTGCCAGAACCGGCCGGTACGGCCGGTCTCGTAGCCGAACTGGTAGAGGCTGCGCATGTAGCCGGTGTCGAAGCCGCGGGCCGTGCTGGCCTGGGGGGCGCGCTCGTCGATATAGGTCAGGTTGAAGCCGATGCCGTTGCGGCTCGCGAAGGCGTCGGTCGCCACCAGGGTGGCGCGGGAGCGCGCCCGGCTCGCCGTCGTGAACGACTTCTCGACGATCGAGAGCGTGTTGTTCCGGGTCACGTCGAATTCGGGCTCCAGCCGCCCGTTGATGACGACGAAGATGTCGGCCTTGCCGGCGCTCTTGATGCGCCCGTCGCGCACGAGGAACGATTGCGGGAGGGTGAAGACCGGCGTCACCACCGAGCCGTCCACATGCATCTCCTGGAAGGCGCGGCCTTCCGCCTGCACGTCGAGGAGTTGCGGCGGGAACACCGCCGGGATGCTCGCCGAGGCCGTCAGCACGTCGGTGAACAGCGAGACGGCGTTGGGCGCCCCGCTCGCCGCGATGGCGCCCATGTTCCAGATGACGGCGCGCTGCGAATCCAGATTCGTCGTCACCACGAGCAGGCGCCGCCCCTTGGCATGCTCCTCCGCCACCGCGCGCAGGAGGTCCGGCGTCACGTAGCGGGCGATCAGGTCGCGCAGGCGTCCGTCGCCGAACAGGCCCGAACCGAACAGCACGTTGGCGAGGCTCGGGCTCTGCACCAGCGAGCCGGCGATGCCGCTGGTGTAGATGTCGGTGAGATAGGGATCGTAGGCCGGTCCGAGGAAGGCGAACGGGGCGATCAGCGCGCCGGTCGAGACGCCTGAGACGATGGTGAAGTCCGGCCGCGTGCCCGATGCCGTCCAGCCGTTGAGCACCCCCGCGCCGTAGGCGCCGTCGCCGCCGCCGCCCGAGAGGGCGAGGTAGCTGAAGGCCTGCCGCTTGCGCTCGGGCGAGGCCGCCATCGTGACGAATTCCGCCGCGGAGGCGTCGGCATAGGCCCGCACGCCGACCATCCCCGGCACGGACGCCGCCTCGGCCTCGGCCTTCGTGTAGGCGGTGCGCGGCAGCGAGGAGCAGGCGGCGGCCTGGCCCGCGACGAGCACGGCCGCGATCAGGCGGGACCAGCGGGAACGAGGAGACATCGGTCGGATCCCATGAGCCCGGGCGAACGGCTCAGCTTATCACAGAACGAGCTTGGCCGTATCGCGTTCCCGCACGTCACGCGCGCAACCCCTTGGGCTGTGGTGCGGGCGGATCACAGCGTTCCGGCGAGGGCCGTCGCCTCGATTGTGCGCAAGCGGCCTGTGCACAGCCGGCTTTTCTAAGCTTCCGGCGTATGTCCGTCGCGGCGGAACGTCCTAAGATTGTTGAAGAAGCGCGACACGGCGGGTCGCGCCGGTTCCCGCCGGGCCGAACGTCCGGGATCGGAGGAGGAGGGCTCGGATGCTCAGCGGCTCGACGATCCTGCGCGTCCTCCTCGTCCTGGTGGCGGCGGCGGGCATCGCGGGGATCGTCCAATTCGTCTGGACACGGAGCGGCACCCCCGGATCGGCCGTGTCCACCGATGTATCCCCGCCCGTGGCCCCTGCGCCGCGGTCCGAGGCGAGCCGGCCCGTACCGCCACCGGAACCCGCGGAGCCCGCGCCGGTCGCGCCCGCACCACCCGCTTCGGCCGAGGCGCCGCCCGCCCCGGTCACCCCCCTGCCCCGCCGCGAGCCCGCTCCCGTCGCACCGGCCGCCCCCGCGACGCTTCCCTCGCCGCCCACTGCCGCGCCCGATCCGGCGGAGGTGGCGGCCGAGAACGCCCCGCCGCCCGCCGTGGCCCTGATCGATCTCAACACCGCGACGCTGGCCGAACTGAACGGGCTCAAGGGCGGCGGTGCGATCGGCCGGGCGATCATCGGGCACCGGCCCTACGCCTCGGTCGATCAACTCCTGTCGAAGCGCGTGCTCAACCGCGCCACCTATCAGCGCATCAAGGATCAGGTGACCGTGCGCTGACCGGTCCGACCGCCGCTGCGGTCGGCATGATGCGGCGGCCGAGCCGCGACGGCGACAGCGAACGGCGTCAACGCGGCTTCGCTGTTCGGGGAGGCGTCCGTCCCGACTGGTGCCCCGCCGCCGCAGGGCTTAAAGACGACAGGGTCGAGACCCCGACGCGAGGCGTTCCATGCAAACGACATCCGGCGCACCGATCCTCCGCCAGGATCTGGGTGTCGAGGAGACGACGGAATCCGACAACATCGTGCGCTGGGACGGCGAGCGGCTCTACGTCGAGCAGGACATCTACCACAACGGTCAGTTGGTCCACCGCAAGTACCGACGCACCATCACCGAGCCGGTGGCCCGGGCGCTGCAGGCGATCATCAAGCGCTCGCAGCAATGAGGCGATGGCTCGGAGCCGTGGCCGTCGCGGCGATGCTCGCCGCGCCGGTTCCGGCCCTGGCGCAGGTCCAGGTCCGCTTCGTCGCCCCCGAGCGCTACACCGATGCCGAGAACCGCTTCGGGTCCGGCCTGTCCCTGCGGGTGACGCTGGCCGAGATGCGCCGCCTGTTCGAGAGCCTGGGCAACCGGGTGCTGGGGCCGGGCCAGAGCCTCGACATCGACGTGCTCGACATCGACCTTGCCGGGTTCGACCAGCCGGGGGCGAATGTTCCCTTCGGCCTCCGGGTGGTCAACGACGTCACCCCGCCGCGCTTCCGCCTGGCCTACGTCCTGCGCGAGGGTCGGCGCACGCTGCTCGCGGCGGAGGAGACGGTCTCGGACCTGAACTTCCTGATGCGCTATGCCCGCTCCTCGTCCGGGCAGACCTTCTACTACGAGCGCGAAGTGCTGCGGGATTGGTTCCAGGCGCGCATCGTCGAGCGCCGACCGCCGCGGGGCTGAAGAGCGCACCGTCACAGGGCCGAGAACGGCCTGTGCCATGTCCGGGCGTCGCTCTCGTCCGGACCCCCTCCCCCATGCGCATCGCCCTCGTCGCCAACGCCGCGTCGGGCTCGTTCCACGATGGGCTCAGCCCCGAGGCGATCCGCGCCCGGCTCGCCGCCGCGGGACTCAACCTCGCGCCCGAACCCGATCCGGACCTGCCCCTGCCCGAACGCCTGACGCGCGCCGCCCGGTCCGAGGGCGTCACCGTCGTTGCCGTGGCGGGCGGGGACGGCACGCTCAACTGCGCCGCCGGAATCCTGGCAGGCACCGGCGTGGCCCTCGCGATCCTGCCGCTCGGCACCATGAACCTGCTGGCCAAGGATCTCGGCATTCCGCGCGATCTCGACGCGGCGATCGCTCTGCTGCGGACGGGCCGGCCCCGCGCCGTCGATGTCGGCGAGGTCAACGGCGCGGTCTTCCTCATCAATTCGGTTATCGGCATGCCGGCGCGCATGGCCCGCCACCGCGAGGGGCGACGCGGGCGGCGCCTCGGCCCGCTCGGGCTCCTGCGCCTAGCCCTGGCGACCCTGCGCCATCTCGGCCCCTATCCGCGCCTGCGCAGCACGGTCACCCTCGGCGGGCGGCGCGAGCGGGTGCGGCTGCGGCTGCTCTGCGTCGTCAACAACGATTACGCGGAGGCGCCCGGTAAAATCCTCGAACGGGAACGGGTCGATGGCGGGCGGCTCACGCTCTACATCGCTCGCCGACTGCCACCGTGGCGCCTCGCGCGGCTGGCCCTCGGCTTCGCCACCGGGACCTGGCGCGGCGTGCCGGGCCTGGAACGGCACGAGGCCTCGGGATTGGCGATCTCGGCGGGCCGTCGAGCGTTACGGGTGATGAACGATGGAGAAATCCGATTGATCGCCTCGCCTCTGCGCTACCGGCTGCGGCCCCGTGCGCTCACCGTGATCGTGCCCGCCGAAATGACCGACACGGTGCCGACCATGACCCCTGAGGAGAACCGGCCGTGAGGCGGATCGCGCATATCTCCGACCTGCATTTCGGGCGCACCGACCCGGCCGTGGTCGAGGGGCTCGTGGACGAGCTGAACCGCGCCCCGCCCGACCTGATCATCGCCTCGGGCGACTTCACCATGCGCGCGAGGCGCCGGGAATATGCCGAGGCCCGCGCCTTCCTGGCCCGGCTCTCGGCGCCCTGGGTGGCGGTGCCGGGCAACCACGACATCGCCCATTTCAAGCTGTTCTCGCGCTTCTTCCACCCGTTCCGCCGCTACCGGAACTTCATCCACGCCGAGACCGAGCCGACCTTCCTCGACGACGAGATCGGGGTCATCTGTCTCAACACCGTGCGGACATGGGCCCCGGAGACCGACTGGTCGCAGGGCAAGATCACCCGGTCCCAGATCGCCCGCACCGAGGCGCGGCTCGCGGCCCTGCCCGGGCAGGTCTTCCGCATCGTGGTCGGCCACCACCCGTTCATGCCGCCGCCCTGGGACGCGGAGGCCCGCCTCGTCGGCCGGGCGGACGAGGCGCTCGACGCCTTCCGCCGCCACGGCGTCGGCCTGACGCTCGCCGGCCATCTCCACCGCCACTATGCGCGCTTCGTCGAGGCGCCCGAGACCGGGGCCGAGCCGGACTCGGAGGCCGTCGACCGCGGCACCGCCCGCGCCCACGGCACCCGCCTGCTCGCCGTCCAGGCCGGCTCGGCCACCTCGACGCGGCTGCGGGGCAACGAGCCGAACGCGTATAACCGCATCCGCATCGAGGATGGGCGGGCGATCGTCACCGTGCGGGTCTGGACCGGCACCGGCTGGGCGGATGCCGAGGAGGCCGCGCCCCCTCCGGCCGCATCCTGAGAATTGCTGTCCTTGCCGGCTTCCTCGTTCCGGGATCCAGCGTCGGCGGGGCCTCCACGGAGGTCTTCGCCGAAGGCGGCGTCTCGAGAAGACGGGGACGCGTCGGAGGGGGACGCGTTCCGCCTGGGGCACAACACAATTCGGTGGATTGCAGAACGGCTGCTGAGGATGGTTTGCAGCCGATTTCAGGTGGGCAGCAAGCAGACCTCCGTATCGGGGATTTAATCGGACGAAAATTTACTTGGAGCAATTGACCGGTGCTGCTTCGTCCTATCCGTGGAGCGATGGCACAGGTCGGCACTCTTTGGCCCTGCGGCGGCGAGATGGCCGAACGGATCCGCTCGTTCGACTGGGCATCGACGTCCCTAGGACCGATCCTGCGCTGGCCGCAGAGCTTGAAGACCATCGTCGATCTCATGCTCGCGTCGCCGAGCATGACGAGCCTCGTCTGGGGGCCGGACGCGATCCTCCTCTACAACGACCGTTTCACCGAACTGCTTCGGGAGCATCGCGTCCTGGCGCTGGGACGGTCGGCCTACGAGACCTTCGCCCAAGCGCGTGACGTCTTCGAGGCCGATATCGTGGCCGGCATGGCCGGGCGATCGGTGCGGTTGCTGGGCCAGCCCTATCCCGTGCTCCGGCAGGGTCAGTTGGGGGAGGCTTGGTTCGATGTGGATTATGCGCCGGTCCGCGACGAGACCGGGGCGGTCGCCGGCGTCCTCTGGAGCCTGAAGGAGACCACGGCACAGCGCTGGGCGGAGCAGGCCCTTCGCACGAGCGAGGCGCGGCATCGCCTCCTGATCCGGGGCTGGGCACAGGCCGAGTGGGAGACCGATGCCGAGGGCGTCGTCGTCGCCGACAGTCCGAGTTGGCGGGCCTATACCGGCCAGACGCTGACGGAGTGGCTCGGCTACGGCTGGCTCGACGCGATCCATCCCGACGACCGGGTCCATGCCGAGCGGCAATGGCGAGAGGCGGTCGCGGCGCGCGACCTCATGGATGCCGAATTCCGCTTACGCGCACCCGATGGCACGTGGCGCTGGACGAACGTTCGCGCCGCTCCCGTGGTGAACGCGAGTGGTCGAGTCGAGAAATGGGCCGGGGTCAACATCGACATCGATGCCCGCAAGCAAGCCGAGATCGCGCTTCGTGAGAGCGAAGAGCTGCGCCGCGTCGCGATCACAGGCGGCCGAATGGGCACGTGGCGCTCGGACCTGAACAACAAGCTCACTTGGGGCGATGCCGCATTCATGGAGCTGTGGGGTTTCCCGCCCTCCGAGAGCCCGCGCAGCTTTACCGATTTCACGGACCGGATGTCCCCGCAGGGGCAGACGGAGATGGCCGACATAGTCATGCGGGCCATCGCGGTGGGCGAGGAGTTCGATGGCCAGCTCGCGGTTGTCAGCGGCCCGACCAGCGGACGCTGGGTGCGCTGGCGGGGCCGTGCCGAGTCGGAGCGGCCTTGGATCATCAATGGCGTCAGCTTCGATGTCACGGCCGAACGGCTCGGAGAGGAGCGGCTGCGTGAGAGCGAGGAACGGTTCCGGGGGCTGGTCGAGGGGTTCGGTCAGTTCAGTTGGGAGGCGGAGCCGGATGGGTCCATCGTTGCCGACAGTCCGGGCTGGCGCGCCTTCACCGGTCAGTGCCTGGACGAATGGCGAGGCACTGGCTGGCTCGACGCCATCCACGTCGATGACCGGGCGGCGACCGAGAGCAAGTGGCGCGCGGCGGTCGCCGCGGGGCGCCCGGTCGATGCCGAATATCGCTTATGGCACGCAGCGACCGCGTCCTGGCGCTGGTCGAACGTTCGCGTCGTGCCGATCACGCGCCATGATGGAACGGTCCGCAAATGGGCGGGCGTCAACATCGATGTCAACGAACGGCGCATGCTGCAGGCGCGTCTCGAGGTTCTGGTCAACGAGTTGCAGCACCGATCGCGCAACCTGCTCGGTGTCGTCACCTCGATGGCCAACCGGACCGTGGGCCGGGGCTCGTCCGCCGAGAGCTTCCTCGTCCGGTTGAAGGCGCTGAGCCGGGCTCAATCCCTGCTGAGCCAGGGCGGGTCCGACAGCGTCGCGGTCGAGGCGCTGGTGCGCGCAGAACTCGCTGCACACGCCGACAACGCCCCCGACAGCATCGTCATCGACGGACCGGCCGTGTTGCTGACCTCGCAACAGGTACAGAATTTTGCCCTGGCCCTGCACGAACTGACCACCAACGCGGTCAAGTACGGCGCCCTGAAGGACGAGACCGGCCGCCTCTCCGTGACCTGGGAATTGATCGGAGCAGACGGCGGCCGGCACTTGGCTCTGAACTGGATCGAAACCGGCGTGGCCGTGTCGCCGGAGACCGTCACACGGCGTGGCTATGGCCGGGAACTGATCGAGCAGGCGCTCGCCTACGCCCTCGGCGGACGAACGGATTACGCCTTCGAGCCGGACGGCGTGCGGTGCCGGATCGAGTTGCCGGTCGTTTGATTCGGGCGGGGGCGGTCTTCGTTCCTACCCCATGGGACACCTGCGGAGCGAACCTTAGTCGGGCCTGCGAGGCGTCGAAAACGGTCCCGCGCCTGACCCGCTCGATCGGATGTCAATCCTCATCCTCGTCCAGCCCGTCGCCGAGCCCGTCGCCGAGCCCGAAGGGATAGGCCGCCTCGACCAGGTAGGGTCCGCCGCCCCGCGAGGTGCGGGCCGAGTAGAGCGCCGCCCGCTCGGCCGTGAAGGTGAGGGGCGCAAACACGCCCGCCTCGGTGAGATAGCGCGCCACCGCCCCGGCATCCGCCTCGCGGTTGAGCCGGGCGAGCGTCACGTGCGGCGTGAAGCGTCGGCTTTCCGGCTCCGCGCCGGCCCGGCGAGCGATACGCTCGTGCTCCTCCTGGAGGTCGGCGAGGTCCGGCGTGAGTCGCACCGAGGCGGTGACCGCCCGCGGCCGGTCGCCGCCGAAGCTGGCCAGCCCGTCGAGGGTCACGGTCAGGGGGGCGCGGGCGCGGGCCTCGGCGAGGCCCGCGTCGAGGTCGGCCGCGAGCCTGCCGTCGACCTCGCCGAGGAAGCGCAGGGTGATGTGGTAATCCGACGGTTCGACCCAGCGGGCACCGGGCAGGCCGCCGCGGAACAGGGTCAGGCGCTCGGCGATCCCGGACGGGATCTCGAGACCGGTGAACAGGCGCGGCATCGCCTCAGCGTCCTCCGTTTCCGCGCGGCTTCAGCCGATCCAGGAAGGTCTCGACCGTGGGCAGGATGCCGGCCACCACCGTCTCGACGCCCTTGGCGTTCGGGTGCAGCCCGTCCTCCATGGTGTGGGCGCGGTTGCCCGTCACGCCTTCGAGGAAGAAGGGGTAGAGGACGAGGCCGTGCGCCTTGGCGAGATCGGGATAGATCGCGTCGAACCGGGCGCGGTAGTCGGTGCCGAGATTCGGCGCGGCCAGCATTCCGGCGAGCAGGACCGGGATCCCGCGCTCCTTCAACCGAGCCACGATGGTGTCCAGCGCCTTGCGGGCGACCGCCGGGTCGGTCCCGCGCAGCATGTCGTTGGCGCCGAGTTCGAGGATCACGCCGTCGGTCCCGTCGGGCACGGACCAGTCGAGCCGGTCGAGCCCGCCCGTGGTGGTGTCGCCGGAGACGCCCGCATTGGCGATCTCGACGGCGCGGCCCTTCGCCTTCAGCGCCCGCTCCAGCACGGCGGGAAAGGCCGCGTCGGCGGGCAGGCGGTAGCCCGCCGTGAGGCTGTCGCCCAGCGCGACGAGCTTGAGCGGCGGCTCGGCCGCCCGGGCGGCCGGGGCACCGAGCGCGGCTGCGGCGAGCAAGACCATCATGGCGACCCTTCGTAAGCCCCGCAGGCCCCCCATATCGAGCCCGCGCGCGGTCTCGCGCGCCCGGCGCGTCCGTGGGACAAGCCGCCCCGAAAGCAGAACCCGGCCGAGCCGGGACGGAAAGCCCCTGCCCGCCGCGTTCCGGGTGTCGTTCGCGCTGCGCAAGGCCGCCGTCCTCCGTTCGGTCCCGTCCGTCCTCGATCCAAGATCGGTCCCTCCCCGATGTCGAACAAGGCCGTCTCCCTGTCGCAGATCGAGTTGAGCCTCGGCCGCGGCCCCGCCCGGGTCCACGTGTTGCGCGGCATCTCGCTGGATGTCGAGCGGGGCGAGGCGGTCGGGCTCGTCGGCCCCTCGGGCTCGGGCAAGTCGACGCTGCTCACGGTGATGGCCGGGCTCGAACGGCCGGATTCCGGCCGCGTCACCATCGCGGATACCGATCTCTCCGGCCTCGACGAGGACGGCCTGGCCCGTTTCCGCGGGCGCAACATCGGCATCGTGTTCCAGGCCTTCCACCTCGTGCCGACCATGACCGCCCTGGAGAACGTGGCTTTGCCGCTGGAATTGGCGAACGCGCCCGACCCGCATGGGCGGGCGGCTGCGGAGCTGGAGGCGGTGGGGCTCGGCCATCGCCTGCGCCACTACCCGGCGCAGCTCTCCGGCGGCGAGCAGCAGCGCGTCGCCATCGCCCGGGCGCTCGCCCCCGATCCGGCGATCCTGGTGGCCGACGAGCCCACCGGCAATCTCGACGAGGCCACCGGCCGCCAGATCGTCGAGCTCCTGTTCGGCCTGAAGCGCGACCGCGGGGCGACGCTCGTCCTCGTCACCCACGATCCCGGCCTCGCTCGCCTGTGCGACCGCACCGTGTCCCTGCGCGCCGGCCGGATCGAGCAGCCGGCCGCGGTGTGAAGGCGAGGATCGCTCGCCGCTCACGCCGCGGCGCGCCATACCCCTCGCGCGCGAGCGCAGCCATTCCCACATCCCGGCGGATCGCCCGCGGTCGGATCCGCCGGGCGCCACAGGGAGGGGACGACGATGGGTCTACTCGACGGGTTGCTCGGGCATGGCAGCGATCTCGCGGCCGGCGAGGTCGATCAGCAGCTCGCGGGCGTGCTCGCACCGGGCGAGAGCGTGCGCGTCGCCTTCAAGGTCATCCGCGACCTCATAGTCTTCACCGATCGCCGCCTGATCCTCGTCGACCGCCAGGGCGTCACCGGCCGCAAGGTCGAGTACCTGACGGTCCCCTACCGCGCCATCACCTCCTTCTCGGTGGAGACGGCGGGCAGCTTCGACATGGATTCCGAGCTGAAGATCTGGGTTTCGGGGCGGCCCGATCCGATCCAGCGCACGCTCAAGCGCGGCGCCGATATTTTGGGAATTCAGCAGGCGATCGCCGGCTCGCTGAAATAGACAGCCCTGAGAGCGGGGCCCGGCGATCAGAGTTTTCATGCGCCTTGCCTCGCCGCTTGCCCGGCGGAAGTTTCGGGGGGAGCGAGATCAGTTCCGCGCCGCCCGTCCGTGGCAAAGCGCGAACCCATGTATCGGCATCTCAAATGCAGAGGGGGGTGAAGGCGAGCCCGGAGGGGTGCTTGAAGCCCAACCCGATGTTTCGAAAGGCTGGCAGCCCGACTTCGTACGATGCAAATCACCTTCGCAATTGATCAAATGCGTCGCATCTATGAGCTTGAGCATTATTATAAAATTTTCGATGCCGGATTTATTTGAATTATGATGTGTAATAAGAGCATAATATATCACTACAGATCTAATATATAGGGGTATTTTCTAATTTATATTTAGATTTTTGTAAATTTTTCCATTTGCGCAAGCGACCGACGATGAGAATAGCAAGAAATATCGATATGCCGACCATCGAAGCGTAGATCTTGCTTGCATCCCAAACAAGACAGTAGGTATTCGATCCGGGCTCGTGGCGGATCATCATGGTGATTGGCGCAGTCAAGCCAATGGACATGGCGGATAGAACGTCCGCAGAAATATGTTTCGCCAACGACTTGAGATCGGGTGCCGCCATCGAATCCGCCCGTCTGGTGGGATTCGTCGAGCCTAACGAGTATCGATGAAGTGGTTGTTACCGTCGGTTGCCGAGCGGGTTTTGTCCTACCTTATCTCGATCTAGCTGCTCGCTCTTGCCCTCGCGCTAAAAACCCCCTAAAGGCCCGGCCTCCGTATCCGCTCCGGCCGGGGGCTGAACGGACGGTGCCGTTAAGAGACATTCTCTTTGGGCACAGGGTTCTTCCAAAAAACCCGTCGTCCCGTGTCTCCGCCTTCGATCAACCGCTCGGGCCATCACAACGGCTCGAAGGGCTTGGCGCCGAGAGGATGCGAGTTGAGCCGGCCCGACTCCGCTGAACCCGCGGTGCGGGCCTCCTTTGTCGTTGGATAAGGCCCGAAAATGCCTCTCTACGAGCACGTCTTCCTGGCGCGCCAGGACGTGACGTCCCAGCAGGTCGAGACCATGGTCGAGACCTACAAGGGTGTCATCGAGGCGGGCGGCGGCACGATCGAGAAGATCGAGTCCTGGGGCGTCAAGTCCCTCGCCTACCGCATCAAGAAGAACCGCAAGGCGCATTTCACGCTCCTCAACATCTCCGCCCCTCCGGCCGCCCTGGCCGAGATGGAGCGCCAGATGCAGATCTCCGAGGACGTGCTGCGCTTCATGACCGTCCGCGTCGAGCAGCTGGAGGCCGAGCCTTCCGCGATGATGCAGAAGCGTGACCGCGACGACCGCAAGGATCGTGACCGCGGCGACCGTCCGCGTCGTCGCGACGACGATTTCGGCGGCGGCTTCGGCGGTGACCGTGGCGATCGCGGCGACCGGCCCGAGCGCAACTTCGGCGGGGAGAACTGATCATGGCTTTCGGTGCTGGTGGCGGCGGCGGTGGCCGTCGTCCGTTCTTCCGTCGGCGCAAGACCTGCCCCTTCTCGGGCGCGAATGCTCCGAAGATCGACTACAAGGACGTGAAGCTGCTCTCCCGCTACGTGTCGGAGCGCGGCAAGATCGTGCCGTCGCGCATCACGGCGGTCTCGGCCAAGAAGCAGCGCGAGCTCGCCCAGGCGATCAAGCGCTCCCGCTTCCTCGGCCTGCTGCCCTACGTCATCAAGTAGGACTCTTCGCCGGCCCGCTCAGGCGGGCCGGTCGATCTCGTGAGGGCGACCCGATTGGCGGGCCGTCCGATCGTTGGGGCGCCGGAATGCGCCTCTAACCCTGCTTGACGCAGCGGGACAGCGGACTGGTTTTGATGGGCAAGGACATCGGTATCGGCGTCGGCGCCGGCCTCGTGGCCGCGCTCCTGTTCGGCCTCCTGCTGAAGGCCAGCGCGCTCGCCATCCTTCTCTACCTGCTTGCCCCCCTGCCGATCCTGATCGTCGGCCTGGGCTGGAGCCATCGGGCCGGGCTCGCCGCCGTGGCGAGCGGCGCCGTCGCGCTCGCCCTCATCGTCTCTCCTTATCTCGGGCTGGCCTTCGCGGCCTATCTGGCGATCCCCGCCTGGTGGCTCGCCTATCTGGCGATGCTCGGCCGGCCGGGACGGGACGGCACCCTCGAATGGTATCCGACCGGCCGCCTGCTGGCCTGGGTCGCGGGTACCGCCGCCCTCGCCTTCGTGGCCATCGCGGTCATCGCCTCGCCCGATTACGACACCTTCCGCACCCAGATCGGGCAGATGAGCCGCCGGGTCGTGCAGGTGCAGGTCCAGCGCGGGCGCCTTCCGCCGCCCGCCCAGGGCAACGCCGCGGAAGGGGATGCCGCGAAGTCGGACGCGCCGAAAGCCGAGGCACCCGACGCCGCGCCGCCCGCCGCGGACGATCTCGCCGGCGAGGTCGCCGACGCGCTGGCCACCCTCGCCCCGGCCCTGGCCGCGCAGGGCCTCGCGGTGCTCTTTACCTTCTACCTCTGGGCCGCCGCCCGCATCGTCCAGATCTCCGGGCGCCTGCCCCGCCCCTGGCCGGACATCCCCGCGACCGCGATGCCGCGAAGCGTGCTTCTCGTCCTCGTCGGCGCCCTGGCGCTGTCGCTGGCGCCGGGCTTCGTCGGCGTGCTCGGCATCGCCCTGATCGGCGCGCTCTCCGCCGCCTTCGCCCTCCAGGGGCTCGCCGCCTTTCACGATCGCAGCCGCGGCCGGCCGGGCCGGCTCGGCCTGCTGATCGGCCTCTACGTCGTGCTGCTGCTGACCCAGGGCATCGCCATGCTGGCGCTCGTCCTGTTCGGCATCGCCGACACCGCCCTCGACCGGCGCCGCCCGCAACCCCGCAGCGGCGCCTGAGACCCCCAGCTTCCAACCCACTCAAGGAGAAGTCAGATGGAAGTCATCCTGCTCGAACGCGTCGCCAAGCTCGGCCAGATGGGCGAGACCGTGAACGTGCGTCCCGGCTACGCCCGCAACTTCCTGCTCGCCCGCGGCAAGGCCCTGCGCGCGACCGAGAACAACAAGAAGCACTTCGAGACCCAGCGCGCCCAGCTCGAGGCCCGCAACCTCGAGCGTCGCAACGAGGCCCAGACCGTCGCCGAGAAGCTCGATGGCCAGAGCTTCGTGCTGATCCGCCAGTCCGGCGAGACCGGCGTGCTCTACGGCTCGGTCTCGACCCGCGATCTCGCCGATGTCGTCACCAAGGAGGGCTTCTCGGTCGAGCGCGGCCAGTTCGTGCTCAACCAGCCGATCAAGACCCTGGGCCTGCATACCGTGCCGGTCACGCTGCACCCCGAGGTCGAGGTGAACGTCACCGTCAACGTCGCCCGTTCGCCGGAAGAGGCCGAGCGTCAGGCCCGCGGCGAGTCGGTCACCGAGCGCGAGCAGTTCAACCTCGACGATCTCGGCCTCGAAGTCGGCCAGGCCCTCGCCGATGCCGGCGAAGGCGCCGACGACCGCGGCTAAGTTCGGGTTTCCAGAGGGATCATCCCTTTGGTGGGGATCGGGGCAGAGCCCCGGTCTCCCTTCAAGCCAGGGCTCTGACCTGGACCCGCGAAAGGACTTGTCCTTTCGAAACCGATGCGTTCGGCGGTGGAGAACGGGGATGCGCCGGGCTTCGGCGTTGACTTGTTCTCAATTCGTTCCAGCATGGCGCCCGCGATTCCCTCACCGGGAATCGCGGGCGTCGTGCGTTTGAGGGACCGTGGCACGTGTGCTGCAGTCGTCTCGCAGGCGGTGGCTTAGAGCATCGGCCCGAAAGGTGGGGACCGGCTTTCGGACAGGCCGATGCGGCACAGAGACCGAGAGAATCGTCTTGGATCCGAGATCCGAGATGATTCTCAAGAAAAATTCACCACCCCGGCGCATGGTCCGGCGGGCATGGAAACCAGCGGCCGATCGCGGCCGCGGCAACGGAGCGTGAGACGCCATGGCCCTGCCCAACGCCCTCGCGGCCAAGCTCGAAGCGGTCCAGGCCGAGTACCGGGTGCCGCCGCACAACATCGACGCCGAGCAGGCCCTGCTCGGCGCGATCATGGTCAACAACGACGCCTATTACCGCGTCTCGGACTTCCTGCTCCCCGAGCACTTCATGGAGGCGGTCCACCGCCAGATCTTCGAGGTCGCGATCACGCTGATCAAGGCCGGCAAGCTCGCCACGCCGATCACGCTCAAGACCTATCTGGGCGACGCGGATCTCGGCGGCGTCACGCCGATGCAGTACCTCGCCCGCCTCGCGGCGGAAGCCACAACCGTCATCAACGCGGGCGAGTACGGCCGCACCATCTACGATCTCGCCATCCGCCGCCGCCTCATCACCATCGGCGAGGACATGGTCAACGGCGCCTACGAGGCCCCGGTCGAGTCGCGGCCCCGCGACCAGATCGAGGCGACCGAGCGCCGCCTCTACGAACTCGCCGAATCCGGCAAGTATGACGGCGGCTTCCAGAAATTCTCCGACGCGCTCACGGCGGCCATCGACATGGCGGCCAAGGCCTACCAGCGCGACGGCAAGCTCTCGGGCATTTCCACGGGGCTGACCGATCTCGACGCCAAGATGGGCGGCCTGCAGCCGTCGGATCTCATCATCCTCGCGGGACGCCCGGCCATGGGCAAGACCTCGCTCGTGACCAACATCGCCTTCAACATCGCCAAGGCCTATCGCGGCGAGAAGCAGCCCGACGGCACGATGCAGACCGTCAACGGCGGCATCGTCGGCTTCTTCTCGCTGGAAATGTCGGCCGAGCAGCTCGCCACCCGCATCATCGCCGAGCAATCCGGCGTGCCCTCCTACAAGATCCGCCGCGGCGACATCCGGCCCGAAGACTTCTACAAGATCACCGACGCCGCGCGGGACATGCAGACCATCCCGTTCTACATCGACCAGACCGGCGGCATCTCCATCGCCCAGCTCGCGGCCCGCGCCCGGCGGCTCAAGCGGCAGAAGGGCCTCGACCTGCTGATCATCGATTATCTCCAGCTGCTCTCCGGCTCCGGCAAGAAGAGCGACAACCGCGTGCAGGAGATGACCGAGATCACCACCGGCATGAAGGCGCTCGCCAAGGAGCTGGCGGTGCCGATCATCGGCCTGTCCCAGCTCTCCCGTCAGGTCGAGAACCGCGACGACAAGCGACCCCAGCTCTCCGACCTGCGCGAATCCGGCTCGATCGAGCAGGACGCCGACGTCGTGATGTTCGTGTTCCGCGAGGAATACTACGTCGGCAACAAGAAGCCGCGCGAGGGCACGGAGGAGTTCTTCGCCTGGGAACAGGAGATGCAGCGCGTCCACGGCAAGGCCGAGGTCATCCTCGGCAAGCAGCGCCACGGCCCGACCGGCACGGTGGAACTGCAATTCGACGCTAACATCACCCGATTCTCGAACCTGGCGCAGAGTGATCGGATGCCCGAGCAGATGTGATAGGATCGTTCGGTCCTGATCGATCGGAGCAGCCCGTGGCTCTCGCAACGCAGGCGCGCCCGCCCGCGCCGCCGACGCTCAACGAGGTTTTCGAGGCCGAGCGGATGCTTGTGGGCCTGATGCTGGCCGATCCGACGACCCATGGTCGGATCGCGGCAATCCTGCGCGACGAGGATTGGACCCAGAACCTTCATCGCGGCGTGTTCGAGGTTGTGGGCCGCCTCCTTGAAGAGGGGCGCCCCGTCTCGCCTGTGTCGGTCTTGCCAAAGGTCAGTGATGTCGCGCCGGACGGTGGTCCAGCCAATCGCTATCTCATCGCACTTGCTTCAGAGGCTCCCTCTTCAGCGTTCGCAGAGCCCCTCGCGCGTCGGCTCGCCGAGGCTGCTCACGCCCGTTCGGGTTCCGATCATCTTGACCGGGATCTCTATGCCTGGGCCTACGAGCAGGCCCTCGCCCTGCGGCGCGGGCAGTTCTCCGCCCTCGACGCGCTCAATCTGGCCGAGGAGATCGAGGACTTGGGCGGCGCGATCTACAACCGAATGGAGAGCGCGCTGCGGATCACGCTGATGCATCTTCTGAAGTGGGAGTATCAGCCGGAGCGGCGCAGCAGGAGCTGGCATCTATCGATTCGCAATGGCCGTCTCGACATCGAGGACGTTTTGGAGCGCCATCCGAGTCTCTCCCGCAGGGTGCCCGGTGCCGTTGCCAACGCGTATCGTCGTGCCCGCATCGATGCGGCCGGAGAGACCGGCCTCGACGAGAGCATCTTCCCCGCCGAGTGCCCCTACGCTTTCGATGACGTCATGACTCGGCCGGTGCCCTGGCCGCTCCCGGGCGGGGAGGCCTGATCATCGCCTCGGACCTGTCCCCCGGTCACGGCGCGCGCCTGACGGTCGATCTCGCGGCGTTGGTCGCGAACTGGCGCGCGCTGGCGGCCCGGGCCCCGCACGCCGAGTGCGGCGCCGTGGTGAAGGCCGATGCCTATGGCTGCGGCCTGTCGGCGGTTGCCCCCGCTTTGGCCAGGGCCGGCTGCCGCACCGTCTTCGTCGCCCACCTGTCCGAGGGGATCGCCGCGCGAAAGCTCCTGCCGGAGGCGGCGATCTACGTGCTCAACGGTCTGCCCCCCGGCGCGGGAGCGGCCTTCGCCGGGCACGCCCTGCGCCCGGTTCTCGGCGACCGGGAGGAACTGGCCGAATGGGCCGCCGTCTCGGACGGGCGCCTTTTGGCGGCGCTCCATGTCGATACCGGCATGAACCGGCTCGGATTGTCCGTGGCGCAAGCGCTGGAGCTCGCGGGCGATCCGGTGATCGGCCAAGCCGGCATCGACCTCGTGATGAGCCACCTCGTCAGTGCCGAGTGCCCCGCCGACCCGATCAACGTCCGGCAGGCCGCCGACTTCGCTCGTCTTCGCGCGGCATTCCCGCGCGCGCGCGCCTCGCTCGCCAACTCGTCGGGCACTTGGCTTGCGGGCGATACGCGCCACGACCTGCTGCGCCCGGGCTATGCCCTGTTCGGCGGCAACCCGGAGCCGGGCCGGCCGAACCCGATGCGGCCCGTGGTGCGGCTGGAGGCGACGATCCTCCAGATCCGCCATGTCGAGGCCGGCGAGACCTGCGGCTACAATGCCCGCTGGACCGCCCCCGGCCCGCGCCGCCTCGCCACCCTCTCCCTCGGCTACGCCGACGGCTATCCCCGCGCGGCGAGCGGCCGGGGCCGTGCGCTCGTCGGCGGCGTGCCCTGCCCGATCCTCGGCTTGATCTCGATGGATCTGATCATCCTCGACGTCACCGACGCGCCCGCCGCCCGCCGCGGCGGCACGGCGACGCTGATCGGCGATCGGCTCGACATCGATACGGTCGGACAGGCGGCGGGCACGATCGGCTACGAGATCCTGACCGGTCTGGGTTCTCGTTATGTTCGTAATTATGTAGAGTGATCGAACTCTCCCACCCACCCCCTCGTCCTGAGGTGCCGCAGCGAAGCGGAGGCCTCGAAGGCGGGCTCCAGCCAGCCGCGCGTGTTCTGGAGCCCTCCTTCGAGGCTGAGCGACGCTCAGCACCTCAGGATGAGGGGGATGGATGGGAGGTTCGAAGAATTTCCGTCCCGAGCCCCGTATGGCCAAGATCCAACAGACTTTCGTCTGCCAGTCCTGCGGGGCGGTCTACAATCGCTGGCGCGGGCGCTGCGAGGCCTGCAACGGCTGGAACACGATCCAGGAGGAGGTCGCCGCCGCCGGCCCGCAATCCGGGCCCGCCGCGACCCGTCCGTCGCGGGCGCGGGGCCGGGTGTTTCCCCTCGAAGGGCTGACCGGCGAGGCCAAGGAAGCGCCGCGCACGGCCTCCGGCATCAATGAACTGGACCGCGTCACCGGCGGCGGCTTCGTGCGCGGCTCGGTGATCCTGCTGGGCGGCGATCCCGGCATCGGCAAATCGACCCTGCTGATGCAGGCCTCCGCCGCCATGGCCAAGACCGGCGCGCGCGTCGCCTACATCTCCGGCGAGGAGGCGGTCGGGCAGGTGCGCCTGCGGGCCGAGCGGCTGGGGCTCGCCCAATATCCGGTGGAGCTGGCGGCCCAGACCAATGTCGAGGACATCGTCGAGACGCTGTCGCAGGGACACCCGCCCGCGCTCACCATCATCGACTCGATCCAGACCATGTGGACCGAGACGGTGGAATCGGCCCCCGGCACGGTCACGCAGGTGCGCTCGTCCGCCCAGGCCCTGATCCGCTTCGCCAAGACGACCGGCACGGCGGTGATCCTCGTCGGCCACGTCACCAAGGACGGGCAGATCGCGGGACCGCGGGTGGTCGAGCACATGGTCGATGCGGTCGCCTCGTTCGAGGGCGACCAGGGGCACCATTTCCGCATCCTGCGCGCGGTCAAGAACCGCTTCGGCCCGACCGATGAGATCGGCGTGTTCGAGATGACCGATGCGGGGCTCGCCGAGGTGCCCAACCCCTCCGCCCTCTTCCTGGCCGGTCGCGATCACGCCGCGCCGGGCACGGCGGTCTTCGCCGGGATGGAGGGCACGCGGCCCCTCCTCGTCGAGATCCAGGCGCTGGTGGCGCCCTCGTCGCTGGGCATGCCGCGCCGCGCCGTGGTCGGCTGGGATCCCAACCGCCTGTCGATGGTGCTGGCGGTGCTGGAGGCCCATGGCGGCATCCGCCTCGGCGGCCACGACGTCTATCTCAACGTCGCGGGGGGCCTGCGCATCTCCGAGCCCGCCGCCGACCTCGCGGTCGCCGCCGCCCTGGTCTCCTCGCTGTCGGGGGCGGCTTTGCCCTCCGACTCGGTGTTCTTCGGCGAACTCGGATTGTCGGGGGCGGTGCGTCCGGTCTCGCAGGCGCCAGCCCGGTTGAAGGAGGCGCTCAAGCTCGGCTTCGGCAAGGCGGTGACGCCGCAGGGGCGCAGCGAGACCGGCGACCGGGCGCTGCCGACCGATGCGCTCCGCCACATCGCCGATCTCGTCGCCGGCATCGCCTCCGGCGCGCCGCGGCGGGGGGGCGGGCGGCCGCGGGCCGTGCGCCACGACGACGAGATGTAGGGGGCGGGGCGCCCGCGGATCAGAAATCCTGCAGGGCCGCCCGCTTCCACCGGTTGGCGGCCACGCAGCGATACTCGAACTGCGCGTCCCAGGCGCGCTCGCCGACGGTGCAGGGAGCCGCGCTGCTGGCGGGGGTTGCGGGCGCGCTCTCCACCACGCCGCCCCGGGTGGTGATGCGCCCGCGCGGATCGACCGACCAGCCGTTCCCGCTGATCTGCGCCACGCCGTAGCTGCCCTGCAGGGCGATGCCGGTCGGGCTCCGTGAGCCTTCGCGGATGCCGGCCACCGACTTCGCGCCACCGATGCTGAGCGAGACCGGGGCGGACGAATCGTCGAGGAAGCTCGCCGTCGTGTGGGCGCCGGAGACGAGGTAGGAAACGGGACCCGTGGAACTGTCCTGAATGGTCGCGATCGCGTGCGACTGTCCCCCCAGCCCGGACAGGCCGAAGCCGATCCCGACGGGCGAGGCCGCGTCGACCTCGATGGCCGATTGCGAGGCGAGCCCGTCCCCGTTCAGGCGCATTCCCCAGAGGGTCGAATACCCGTTCGCCGCCGTCTCGTTGCCGACGATGGCGAGGTTCGTCGTGATGGACTTGCCGCTCGCGGCCACCCGCAGGTTGGTGCAATCGATGCCGAGCGGACAGTCGCGGCCGGAATCGTTGCCGTAGTCGAACTCCACGTTGGGATAGAATCCGCCCACGATCGGCGGCGTGAGCAGGTGGTAGTTGAACGCCGCGTTCCAGGCAGCGCCCGCCCCCTCGACCACCTCGGTCTCGAAGTAGCTGCCCACCTTCGCGGCGATGTGCGCATCGTTGATCCAGAGCCACGTGACCGATCCGTCGGTGACCGTGAACGGCGCCGAGGCGGGACGCGACGGGGGCAGCGGATTCCGGGGTCCCGAGGTTCCGGCCTGGACGACCCGGTAGGTGGCGTTGCCGTTCGAGACGTTGTCGCCGAGGCCGAACGGCGTTCTGGCAGCCCAGGCCTTCTGCCGGCCGGTGCCGATCGTCGTCGTGACCGCAAGGGTCTGCTCCTCGGCGGCGTTGTCGAGCTTCGTCCGGGCCGAGATCAGCAGGGAGGTGCGCTGGTGATCGAAGAAGGCCGGATCGATCCGCCCGTCGGCCGGCCCCCGGATGCAGGACAGGGCCGGGCAGAACGAGATCCGGTTGCCGACGCCGAGCATGATGGCGTCGGGATTCTTGATGCCGGCCATCGACGCGTCGAAGGGCGACAGGCCCTTCGACATCACGATGCCCCCCGGCGTCAGGATCGCGAGGCCGTCGCGGATCCGGCCCGGGATGGGACCGTCGAGCACCTCGAGGGGGGCGCCGTCGCCCCGCGGCACGGGCCTGAACGGTTCCGCGCGCAGCGGAAGCGATGCGAGCGACAAGGCCAGCGCGGCAGGGCCGAGGCCGCACCATCCGCGGAGCGAGAACCCGGGACCGGTTCGGAGGGTGTCGTTCGAAATCGGCATCGTCGCCCCATGATCGCGGAGAGACCGGGTTATCACGGGAACGGCCTGGAGGATCGGCCCGAAAGGTGAGAGCCGGCTTCCGGAAAGCCGATGCTCCAGGACCGGAACGGCGCGCGGCCTCGTCACGCGCGCAGCCGGAACGGGTTGAAATCCGTCCCCCGGTCGTCGGCGTCGAGGCCCTCCTCCCGTTTGAGCCAAGCGATCAGCGGCAGGCTGAGCGGCAGCGCCAGGATCTCCCAACCGACCTTGAGCAGCCAGACCGAGACCCCGAGCCGCACCAGCTCGGCGGGAGGCAGGGTGCCGGCGAAGGCCAAGGTCAGGAACAGGGCCGAATCGACCGCCTGTCCCACCACCGTCGAGGCGATGAGACGAAAGGCCACGAAGCGGCCCGCCAGCGCCAGCTTGAGGCGGGCCAGCACGTAGGCATTGAGGAATTCGCCGACGAGGTAGGCGCCCATGCCGGCGAGTGCGAGGCGCGGCGTCGCACCCAGGATCGTCTCGAAGGCCTGCTGATGCGTCCAGAACGGCGCCGGCGGCAGGGCCGCGGCGATCCCGTAGCTGACGATCCAGATCACCTGCACGGCAAAGCCCGCCCAGACGACCTTGCGGGCGCTCGCGTAGCCGTAGACCTCGGTCAGGACGTCGCCGAACAGGTAGGAGAGCGGGAAGACGATCACGGCCGCCGTGAAGGTGACCCCGCCGATTTCGGCGATCTTGCCCGCCAGGATCAGCGAGATGATCAGGACCCCGCTGAACAGACCGGCGATCGGCACCAGGAAACGGGGCGGGGTGATGGGCGGGGCGGAGGGAAGATCCACGTCCTAGCGATCCCCGCGCGAGGGCACCCGGAGCGAAGGTGACGACCGTGTGCGGCCGGGGTATATCGGTACAAACGACTGAGGGCGCGCGGTCCGGGGGAGCCGTCGCGGCCGTGCCTTCGTCTTCCGCCCCGGACCAGCGTATCCACAGATGCCGTTCTCCGTCCTCGACCTCGTGGTGCTCGGCATCGTGCTGGTATCCGCGCTGCTCGCCGCCGTGCGCGGCGTGACCCGCGAGGTACTCGCCATCATCGCCTGGGTGGCGGCGGCCGCCCTTGCCTGGACATTGCATCCGATGCTGCTGCCGACCGTCAAGCAGCACGTCTCCAGCGACACCGTGGCGCTCGTCGCCTCGATCGGCGCGATCTTCATCGGCACCCTGATCGTCGTCTCCCTGGTCACCGTGAAGGTGTCCGATCTCGTGCTCGATTCGCGCATCGGCGCGGTCGACCGCTCGCTCGGCTTCGTCTTCGGGGCGGGCCGGGGCTTCCTGATCTGCGTGATCGGCTGGGTGTTCCTGGCCTGGCTCGTCCAGGGCAAGGTGCCCGATTGGGCCGCTCAGGCGAAGAGCAAGCCGTTGCTCGAGAGCTCGGGCGAGGCGCTGGTGGCGCAGCTTCCCGACAATCCGGAAGGCTTCCTGAAGCAGCTGCGCAAACCCAAGGATGCCCCCGCCGAGGAGCCCCCGCCCGAGACCGATCTGCCGGCCCAGCGCCGCAGCGATGCGGGTCCGACGGCGCCTGCGCCGAAACGCTGATATGCTGGAATGGCTCTTGGTTGCGGTGCGATCCCCGCATAGGTAACGGTTTCACGACGGTCCCGGACCCGAACGGTCCGGTCCCGACCGTTCCCGCCGTGCCGGATGCGGGGCCGCGCAAGCCGCCCGCGCCGCCAGGATTTCGAGAGCGACATGTCAGCAGTCAGCGCGAGCGCCGATGCCCACGACTGGGACATCGACGGCGACACGCTTCGCGAGGAATGCGGCGTCTTCGGCATCTACGGGCACGACGACGCCTCGGCCATCGTGGCGCTCGGGCTCCACGCCCTGCAGCACCGCGGCCAGGAAGCCGCCGGCATCGTCTCCTACGACGACGGCGTGTTCCACTCCGAGCGCCGTCAGGGCTTGGTCGGCGACAATTTCTCCGATCGCGGCACGATCGAGCGCCTCGCCGGCCGCTCGGCCATCGGCCATGTGCGCTACTCGACCACCGGCGGCACCATCCTGCGCAACGTCCAGCCGCTCTTCGCCGAACTCGCCGGCGGCGGGCTCTCCGTCGCGCATAACGGCAACCTGACCAACGCCCTCTCGATCCGCCGGGAACTGGTGCAGGACGGCGCCATCACGCAATCCACCTCCGACACCGAGGTGATCCTGCATCTGGCCGCCCGCTCGCGCAAACCCCGCATCGTCGAGCGCTTCATCGACGCGCTGCAGCGGATCGAGGGCGCCTACGCCATCGTCGCGCTGACCAACAAGAAGCTGATCGGCGCCCGCGACCCGATGGGCATCCGCCCCCTCGTTCTCGGCGAACTCGACGGGCGCTACATCCTGACCTCCGAGACCTGCGCGCTGGACATCATCGGCGCCCGCTTCATCCGCGACGTGGAGAACGGCGAGGTGATCGTGATCTCGGAGGAGGGGATCGAGTCGATCCGCTTTGCCGAGAAGCGGCCGATGCGCCCCTGCATCTTCGAGTACATCTACTTCGCCCGGCCGGATTCGGTGGTGAACGGCAAGAGCGTCTACGCCGTGCGCAAGGCCATCGGTCGCGAACTCGCCCGCGAGGCGGCGCCGCAGGCCGACATCGTCGTGCCGGTGCCGGATTCCGGCGTGCCGGCGGCGCTCGGCTTCGCCCAGGAGGCCGGCCTGCCCTTCGAGATGGGCATCATCCGCAACCATTATGTCGGCCGCACCTTCATCCAGCCGACCCAGACGGTGCGCGAACTCGGCGTGCGCATGAAGCATTCCGCCAACCGCGCGGCGATCGAGGGCAAGCGCATCGTGCTCGTCGACGACAGCCTCGTGCGCGGCACCACCTCCGTGAAGATCGTCAAGATGATGCGGGATGCGGGCGCCCGCGAGGTGCATTTCCGCATCGCCTCGCCGCCGATCACCTTCCCGGATTTCTACGGGATCGACACGCCCGAGCGCGAAAAGCTGCTCGCCGCGACTCACGATCTCGAAGGCATGCGCCGCTATATCGGCGCCGATTCGCTCGCCTTCCTGTCGATCCCCGGCCTCTACCGGGCGATGGGCGAGGACGCCCGCGACGAGGCCTGCCCGCAATACACCGACCATTGCTTCACCGGTCAGTACCCGACGGCGTTGACGGATCTCGCCATCGCCGGGCCGAAGCGGCTGGCGATGCTGGCCGAGGCGGATTGAGCAAGATGGCCGACAAGGTCCTCGACGGCCGCGTCGCGGTCGTCACCGGCGCCTCGCGCGGCATCGGTCGGGCGGCCGCCCTGGCATTGGCCGAGGCCGGTGCGCATGTCGTCGCGGTGGCCCGCACCCAGGGCGCCCTGGAGGAACTCGACGACGCGATCCGCGCGGCGGGCTCCTCCGCGACGCTGGTGCCGCTGAACCTGACCGACTGGGACGCCATCGACCGGCTCGGTGCGGCGCTCAACGAGCGCTTCGGCAAGCTCGACATTCTGCTCGGCAATGCCGGCGTGCTCGGCGCGCTGATGCCGCTCGCCCACATCACCCCGAAGGTGTGGCAGCAGACCCTCGACGTGAACGTGACCGCCAATTGGCGCCTGCTCCGCTCGCTCGATCCGCTGCTGCAACGGTCCGATGCCGGCCGGGCGATCTTCGTGAGTTCGGGCGCCGCCCACAAGGCGCGGGCCTATTGGGGGCCCTACGCGGTCACCAAGGCGGCCTTGGAAGCGATGGTGCGCACCTACGCCTCCGAGACCGAGACGACGCCGATCCGGGCGATGCTGGTCAATCCGGGCCCCCTGCGTACGGCGATGCGCCGCTCCGCCATGCCGGGCGAGGATCCGGAGACCCTGCGCACGCCTGAGGAACTGGCGCCCCACTTCGTGCGCCTCTCGTCCCCCGCATGGAACGAGACCGGCCGCCTCTACGATTTCCCGAGCGATCGGGTTCTGAATTTCCGCGCCCCCGAGTGACGGGGGGCCGGGGCCTCAGGCCCCGGCGGGATTCGGGCCAAGCCCGCTGTTCCCTATTGCGTCGGTCCCGGTCTTCGACCGAAACCGACGCGTCCGGTGGATGACCGCCGCCGCGCCGTCGCGCGGGCAGAAGACGATGATGTGAGGTCATCGCTTCCGGTTTCTCTTCGAGGTTCGCGATGATCGACGTCCGCTGCATCTGCGCCATCGGCCAGCGGGGCCAGCTCGGCCTGAACGGGCAATTGCCCTGGGAGGGCAACACCGATCCGCTCTTCGTGGAGGACGTGACGCGGTTCTTCGCGCTGACCATGGGCCACGTGCTGATCGCCGGCCCGAAGACGGTGGCCTCGGTGCCCGAATTCGCGTTCAAGGACCGCACCATCGACGTGATCCGCTCGCACGAGGATCCGGAGGACGTGCTCAAGCGCTATCCGGGCCGGCGCATCTTCGTCGGCGGCGGCATCGCGGTGTGGAACGTCTACGCGAAGTACATCCAGCACTGGGACGTCACCCGCCTGCCCTATGACGGCGAGGCGGATCGCTGGTTCGATCCGGCCTGGCTGGTCGGTGGGCCGCTGCGGACGGCGTAAGCGCCCGCCGGATCGAACCATCCCGTTCGGAGAGGCGAATCTCGGACCGGATCGCCCGGCGCATGCCCGGGCTCGATGCTGCGTCGAACGCGCCCAAGGGAACGCTCGCGCCTTCCGCACCATATTAGGGCACCCGCGCGGTCCGCGGCCATGGTTCGGAGACGGCGGATGAGTGCCCGGAAATCCTCGGAAGTCCCGTACCGGTTCGGGATCGAGGAGGAGTATTTCCTCGCCGATGCGGAGACGCGCGGCACGCCCCGGCGGTCCGTCAAACCGTTCCATGTCGAGGCCGGCGAGCGCCTGCCCGAGATCGGCCGCGAGCTCCTCCAATGTCAGGTCGAGGTCTGCACCCCGCCCTCGACCGAATTCCCCGAGGCCCATGCCGCGTTGCTGAAACAGCGTCGGCAACTGGCCGAGATCGGGGCCGAGCACGGCCTTCTCGTCTTCGCCGCCGGCACCCATCCCATCGCCGACTGGGCGCGCCAACTGCCGACCAAGGGCGACCGCTATCGCGGCATCCTGCGCGATGTCGGCCTCGCCGGGCGGCGCAGCCTGATCTGCGGCATGCATGTCCATGTCGAGGTGGCCGATCCGGAGGCCCGCGTCGGATTGATGGACCGGCTGCTGCCGTTCCAGCCGCTGCTGTTCGCGCTCTCGGTCTCCTCGCCGTTCTGGCAGGGCAAGCCGACCGGGCTCTCCGCCTATCGCCTCAGCGCCTTCGGCGAATTGCCCCGCACCGGCCTGCCCGAACTGATGGGGGATGCCGCCGCCTACGAGCGCTACGTGCGCATCATGACCAAGGCCGGCTCGATCCAGGATGCGAGCTTCCTGTGGTGGTCGTTGCGGCCCTCGATCAAGTTCCCGACCCTCGAACTGCGCATCGCCGATTCCTGCACGCGGCTTGCCGACGCCATCGTCATCGCGGCCCTGTTCCGGTGCCTCGTGCGCCTCGTCGAGCGGCGGCCGGACATCCATGCGGGGCTCACCGGCGTGTCCCGCGCCATCGCCGCCGAGAACCTGTGGCGGGCCCAGCGGAGCGGCACCGAGGCGGAGCTGATCGACGAGGCGTCGGAAGAGGCCTTCCCCTTCGCCGCGTCCCTCGACACGCTGCTCTCGCTGATCGCAGAGGATGCGGAGGCGCTCGGCTGCACGGAGGAGGTCGCCGATGCCCGTCGGATCGTCGCCGAGGGCACCAGCGCCGAGCGCCAGATCGCCGCCTTCGAGGCGGCCCGGGGCGGCGAGACCAGCAACCGCCAAGCGCTCGACGCGGTGGTGGACTGGCTCGCCGAGACGACGCGGGCGGGTTAAAGCATCGGCCCTCCCTTCAGGGCCCGTCCACCCTCCGCCCTCATCCTGAGGTGCGGAGCGTAGCGAAGCCTCGAAGGAGGCTCCGGCGTATCGCGCGATCCCTGGAGCCCTCCTTCGAGGCCGCTGGCGCGGCACCTCAGGATGAGGGGATTGGATCGGAGGAAACCGGTCGAACAGCTTCTCACATCAGCCGCTTCGCGAGGCCGTAGGTACTGAGCGCGGCGATCGATGCGCCCGCCAGCGCCTCCGGCGGCTCCCGGCGCGGCCGGATGGTTCGAAAGGCCTCGGCACGATCGTGGGACTGGGAAGCCCCGGCTCAGCTCTTCTCGAACGGATTCTTGGTCGTGCGCAGCGACAGCCGGATCGGCGTGCCGGGGAGGTCGAAGGCCTCGCGGATGCCGTTGACGAGGTAGCGGGTGTAGGATTTCGGCAGGGCGTCGAGCTGGTTGCCGAACAGGGCGAAATGCGGCGGGCGGCTCTTCACCTGGGTGCCGTAGCGGATCTTGATGCGCCGGCCCGACACGGCGGGCGGCGGGTTGCGCTGGAGGGCGTCGGTGAGCCACGCGTTGATCCGGGCGGTCGAGACGCGTCGGCTCCAGACCTCGGAGGCGTCCACCACCGCCTGCATCAGCTTGTCGATGCCCTCGCCCCCGAGACCCGACAGCGACACGACGGACACCCCGCGCACCTGCGGCAGCAATCGGGTGCAATCCTCCCGCAGGGTCTTGAGCAGGCCCGGCTGGTCGGCGACGAGATCCCACTTGTTGAGGCCGATCACCAGGGAGCGCCCCTCGCTCTCGACCAGATCGACGATGGTCAGATCCTGCTTCTCGAAGGGGATCGTCGCGTCGAGGAGCACCACCACCACCTCGGCGAAGCGCACCGCGCGCAACCCGTCCGAGACCGCGAGCTTCTCCAGCTTGTCGTCGATGCGGGCGCGCCGCCGCATGCCGGCGGTGTCGTGGAGCTTGATCTTGCGCCCGCGCCACTCCCAGTCGAGGGAGATCGAGTCGCGGGTGATGCCGGCCTCGGGGCCGACGAGCAGGCGGTCCTCGCCGATCATCCGGTTGATCAGGGTCGACTTGCCGGCATTCGGGCGGCCGACGATGGCGACGCGCAGGCCCTTGCCGCCCTCCCCGCCCTCGTCCTCCTCCTCGTCAGGCTCGGGCAGTACCTCGCGCAGGGCGTCCTGCAGGCTGCCCAGGCCCTCGCCGTGTTCGGCGGAGAAGGGGATGGGATCGCCGAGCCCCAGAGAGAATGCCTCGTAGGCGCCTGCCATGCCGGCCCCGCCCTCGGCCTTGTTGGCGATGAGGATGACGGGGATGCCGGCCCGGCGCACCAGTTCGGCGAACGGACGGTCGGCGGGCAGCACGCCGGCGCGGGCATCGATGACGAACAGGACCGCGTCGGATTCGAGGATCGCCGCCTCGGTCTGCGCGCGCATCCGGCCCAGCAGAGAATCGGCATCCGCCTCCTCCAGCCCCGCGGTGTCGATGATCCGGAAGGTGACGTCGCCGATGGAGCCGTCGCCCTCGCGGCGGTCGCGGGTCACGCCGGGGCGGTCATCCACCAGGGCGAGCTTGCGCCCGACGAGCCGGTTGAACAGGGTCGACTTGCCGACATTCGGGCGTCCGACGATCGCGACGGTCGGCAGGTCCATGATGTTACGTCTCTGGGCGCGGCCGAGGGGACGCGCGGGTCTTCGTGAGGATAGGACATTCCGGTGCGAGCGAACATCGCCCGAGGGAGGCGAAGCCGATCGCGGCGCCGCCTCGTTCCGGAATGGTCGCGCGGCCGGATCGCTCCGCTCGCGCGATGGCGGAAGGCGTCAGCGGGTGATCGGCGGGAGCGGCGCGGCGTTCTCGGGCTTGGCCTCGGTGACCGTGACCGCCCCGCCCGCGACGAGGGCGGCGTAGATCTCGACACGCTGGCGCAGGCCCTGGGGCGTGTCGTTGTCGCCCGCGATCTGGTCGAACCAGCGGCCGGCGCCCTCGATATCGCCCTTGCGGAGCGCCGTCAGGCCCAGCATCTCGCGGGCGGTATGGCGGAACGTGCCGGTCGGGCTCGCCATACCCTGAAGCTGGGAGAGTGCGGCATCCGCCTCCGATCCGTCGAGCCGCAACAGGGCGGCGCGCAGGCGGGCGAGGTCGCGCAGGGCATCGCCCGCGCCCTTGTCGGCGGCGAGCGCATCGTAGGCGGCGGCCCCTGCGGCGGCGTCGCGCTTGCCCGTCTCGGCGGCGTTCCGGAAGCGGGCGAGCAGGGCGTAGCCCGCCGGGCCGTCGGCCTGGATCGCGGCGAAGTCGCGCTCGGCCTCCGCCGTCTTGCCGTCCTTGGCGAGGCGGTTGGCGGTGTCGAAGCGCGCGGAGGTCGCCTCGGCGCGCACCAGCTCGGCATGGCGCCAGTAGTTCCAGCCACCGACGCCGGCCACCAGCAGGATCGCGCCCGCGATGATCAGGGCGTTGTAGCGCTTCCAGATCTGGATGAACCGATCGCGGCGGTAATCCTCGTCGACCTCGCGGAAGAACTCGTTGTTCTCGGCCATCTCAATCCAAGCGCCCCTCGCGGGCCGCCCTCGCCTCGCCTGTCGTCGTCGAGCCCGCGCCTAGCACAGCCCCTCGGGTTTGGCGATGTTCGAAAGACGCGGGCCGCGGGCCGCCGCCTCAGGCCTGCCCCGGCCAGGCCGCGACGCCGATCAGCAGCGGGTGCAGATACTTCCCGAACACGAACCACGCCACGAGGCCGACCACCACGGCGATGGCGTCGTTGCGCCAACCGGCCGGCGCGGCCTGCCCGCCATGCTGCGCCGCCACCTGCCCCGCCGTCAGCGCGCGCCGCTTGGCGCTGATGCGGGCGGCCACGGCCCAGGCCAGGAAGGCGCCGAACAGCAGCATCGAGCCGAGATCGCCGTTGGCCAGGAGATGCGCCGTGGCCCAGATCTTCACGGCGAGCAGCATCGGATGCTTCAGCCGAGCGCGAAGATGGCCGGGGAGGTAGGTGGCCGCCAGGCTGATGAAGGCGAACAGCGTCAGCAGCACCGCGAGATGGCGGGTGAAGACCGGCGGCGACCAGACCGGGATCATTCCCTCCTGCCGGTAGAGCCCGTAGCCATAGGCGGTGAGCGCGAGGCCGAGGATCGAGAGCAGGGTGTAGCCGAGCTTGTATCGCTGCTCGCCCAGGCGCCCGATCACCTCGGCCCGCTTGGCCCTGGCCATGGAGAAGGCATGCGTGCCGAGGAACAGCACGAGGCCGAGGATCAGGACGAGCATGGGGGCGACCTGTGGACGACGCGAGCGCCCGAGGACCGGGACAAGCTTCTTATAACGGTTCAAAACGTAAACCTGCGGCGATGTCCAGGCTGACCCGCCCGTCCCGCGCGGCGCTCACGCTCCTGTGCGGCCTCGTGCCGCTCGGGGGGCTTTGGCCCTGCGGGAGCCTTGCCGCCGAACCACCCCTCTCGGCCCTGACCGTGACGGGGCCCGAGCGCGTGATCTTCTCCGCGACGCGCGATGCCTGCGACGGGGCCGACGTACCCGACGCGCCGATCCGGGCCTTCCGTGACGCAACGGGCGGCCTCGCCGTCTTCGGCCTGCATTACCGCAACCGCGCCCTGCGCGGGCCCGATCTCGATCATCTCAAGATCGATTGCCGGGTGGTGCTCGATTCCGGGGGCAAGAGCGATCCGGCGCTCTACGACGACCGTTCCTGGATCACCGCAACCTGGACCGAGGACGGCACCCGCGTGGCGGCCCTGGTCCATCACGAGTTCCAGGCCAACGAGCACGAGGGCCGCTGCCGCTCGAAGGTCTACATGGAGTGCTGGTACAACACGATCACCGCCGCCGCCTCCCGAGACGGCGGCGCGCAGTTCGCCCGGTCGAGCCCGCCCGCGGTGGTGGCCGGGGCACCGTTCCGGCAGGAGGAGGGCCAGGGCCGTCACCGGGGCTTCTTCAACCCCTCCAACATCGTCGGCGACGGGCGCTGGCGCTACTTCCTGGCCTCGACCACCGGCTGGGACCGGCCCGGCAGCGATCAGCCCGCCGGGGTGTGCCTGTTCCGCTCGGACGATCCGGCCGATCCCGGCCGCTGGCGGGCCTGGACCGGCACCAGCTTCACCGCCGCCTTCCCGGATCCCTACCGCAAGGCGCCGAAGCTGGCCGATTCCTGCCGGCCGGTCGGGCCGTTCCCCGGCCCGGTCGGAGCCCTGGTGCGCCAGCGCGGCACGGGGGCCTGGATCGCGGTGTTCATGGCGGCCAAGGGCGGGACCTTCGCGGAATCGGGCTTCTACTGGACGGCCTCGCGCGACCTCCTGACCTGGGACGTGCCCCGTCTCCTGATGGCCTCGGCCACGCTCTACGACGATCCCTGCAAGGCGGGCCCGCGGCTCGTCGCCTATCCCTCGCTCCTCGATCCGGAGGCGACGGGTCGCAATTTCGACGATGTGGGCGAGCGGGCGCTCCTCACCTACGCGACGCTCCGGGTCGAGGGCTGCACGGTCACCTCGGATCGCGACCTCGTGCGCCGGCCGGTGGCCGTCAAGGTCTGGCCCTGAGGCCGCCTGCGCCTACCTCGCGGGCGATGTCGGAGCCCCTCGAGGAGCCCAGGATGACCACCCGCCACTGCCTGCCCTGGACCGACCTGCCGGAGACGCGTGCCCCGTCGGGGGTGGGCAAGCGCAGCCTCGAGGGCAAGGGCGCGAGCCTCGTGCGGGTGACGATCCCCGCCGGCACGGAGGCGCCGCGCCACAGCCACGACCACGAGCAGTTCGTGCAGGTGATCGAAGGGTCGGGCACGCTGGAGACCGATCAGGGCCGCGTCGCCTTCGCGGCGGGCAGCCTGTTCCACTTCCCCGCGGGCACTTGGCACGCCGCCCGGTTCGAGACCGAGACGGTGCTGGTCGAGTCGAATCTGCCGGTCTGACGCTCAGGCGATGCCGAGCGCCGCCTTCTCCTCCAGATAAGCGGTCCGCACCGTCTCCTTGCCATGGGCGCGCTCCAGGCGCCGCACGGTGAAGTGGGCGCGCGCCATGCCCTGGAAATGGTTCATGAAGGCGGTGTTGACGGCCGCCCCCCCGAGCGCGCCGATCACGGGCACCGCCTGGGCGGCGACCTTCTGCGAGACGACGATGCCGAAGCGGGAGGCGATCTGCGCGGTGAGCCGTACCAGCGGCGGCGCGCCCGCATCGAGCAGGGAGCGCTGGGCGGCGTAGCGGGTCGCCTCGGCCATGGTCTTGGCCAGCGCCGCCCGCACCGCGAAATAGCCGCTCTCCGCGAGCGCCGTCTCGCTGCCGTTGCGTCCGCCCAGCGCGAAGACCTGCACGCAGGCCAGCGCGCCCTCCGGATCGCTCAGATCTTCACCCTCCTCCCGGGCGATCTCGGCGATGGAGCGCAGCATAATCGTGGTCGAGAGCGGCAGTTCGATCGCCACCGTCGCGAGCCCGAAGGCGCCGCCCAGCGCTCCGGAGACGGCGGCGAGGGCCTTGTGGCGCGTCTCGCTGGAGCCGATGAGGCGGCTGAGCCCACGGCCCGTCCCCTCCTCGATCCGCTCCACGGCGGAGCCCGCCGGGGCCACGTCCTTGTCCGGCAGGGTGGCCAGCGCGATCCGTAGGGCCGTCCGCATCGCGGCCTCCGTCGAACGGCCCACCGCCTCGGTGACGGGGGCCGGGAGCGCCCGGCCGATCATGTCGAGCGGCGCCCCCGCCGCCGCCGAGAGCCGCGCCGCGAGCCCCGGGCGCTCCAGCACGTCGACCGCCCGGCGCAGAGCCGCGCGATCGGCCTCCGACAGGGGGGGGACGGCGGTGGGGGCGACCGGAACCGGCAGGGTCTCGCCGCTCAGCGCGATTGAGTTCACGTCAAGGATCTCCTGGCAGTGTCGTTGAGACCGTGTCGTTTGGAACGCCTCGTCCGGACGGGGTCGCCCGCCCGTAGGCAGGAGCAAAACGGAGGCCGCCGGGAAGGTTCCGGAACGATCGACGGACATGGCCCGGATCGGCCGGACGGGCCCGGGTGCCGATGCCTGTCCGCCCCCGCCGTCCCCCTCCTGCCGGGAGCGCGAAAACGCGTGACGGCGTCAAGCCTTGGCCGCCACGGCTTCCTCTTCCGGCGGGGGGGCGGCTGCGGCCTCCTCCCGCCCCTCGCCGAGGGCGGCCAGCGCGAGGCAGAGCAGCGCCACCGGAATGCCGATCAGCGCGGAGGCGACGAAGAACTGGGGGTAGCCGAGCGCGTCCACCATGAAGCCGGAGAAGCCGCCGATGAACTTGCCCGGCAGGGCGTAGAGCGAGGAGAGGAGCGCGTATTGCGTCGCCACGAAGGCCGGCGAGGTCAGGCCCGACATGTAGGCGATGAGGGCCGTGCCGGCGAAGTTGCCCGAGAAGTTGTCGATCGAGATGCTGGCGACGAAGAGCGCCGTATCGTGCCCGCTGACGGCGAGCCAGGCGAACATCAGGTTCGAGGCCGCCGCGACGATCCCGCCGAACAGCAGCGAGGCCTGGATGCCGAAGCGCATCACCGCCCAGCCTCCGGCGAGCGCCCCGGCGAGGCCGACGATCACGCCGTAGACCTTGGTGACGTTGGCGATCTCGACCAGGGAGAAGCCCTGCTCGATGTAGAAGGGCTGGGCCATCACCCCGGAGATGATGTCGGGCAGCCGGTAGAGCATGATCAGCGACAGGATCAGGATCAGGCGTGCGCCCTTGCGGCGGATGAGGTCGCCGAAGGGCTCGACCACGGCGATCCGCAGGGTCTCGCCGACGCCGCGCGGCCCCGCCGCCTGATCCACCGGGTCCTGGCGCGGTGCGGCGAGGCAGCCGACGATGCCGACGAGCATCAGCAGGGCCATGGCCTCGTAGGCCATCTGCCAGCCGTATCCTTGGGCGATGTAGAGGGCGCCGGCTCCGGCGAAGGCCCGGGCGATGGCGTAGCCGAGCTGGTAGCTGCCGAGCATCAGCCCCTGACGTTCCGTGGGGGCCGCGTCGATGCGCCAGCCGTCGACGACGATGTCCTGCGTGGCCGACGCGAAGGCGGTCACGAGCGCGCAGACCACGATGAAGAACAGATCCTCGTTCGGCGCGCCGAAGCTCATGCCGATGAGTCCGGCGATCACCCCGATCTGCGCCAGCAGCATCCAGGCCCGCCGCCGCCCGAGGAGCCGCGCGAGCACCGGCAGATCGACCCGGTCGATCACCGGCGCCCAGATGAACTTCAGCGAGTAGGCGAAGGAGACGTAGGACAGGAGGCCAATGCTGGCCCGCTGGATCCCGGCCGTGGCGAGCCACGCGGAGAGGGTCGAGAACACCAGCAGGATCGGCAGGCCGCAGCCGAAGCCGAGCGCCAGCATCAGGAGGAGGCGGGGATCCTCCACCACGTCCCGGGGCCGCAAGCCCCTCCGGCCCTTCGCTGCCGCCATCACCTACCCCTTCGCCGTTCCACCGGGCCTATGCGCAGGAATCGCGGCGGGCTGAGGGCCACCGGCCACAGCCCGATGGGCTCGCCCCCTTGCGGCGGGCGCGCGAGTTTGGAACTCTTTGCCCATGGCATCCTTGCCGCCCTCGGGATAGGCAAGCTTGACGGAAGCGTGAAGATGTCGCCGGAACGGGAGCGTGCCGGACCCGTTGGGGGGTAGACCGGCCGCCCGCAGGCGGAGTCGAAATTCCCTGGTTCGCGGGCCGCATCGACGCGGCCCACCTGTGTCGGCGTGAGGATGACGGGCTTTCCCACAGAGGTGACGGCGTTCCCGCCCGGTTTCACGGTCGATGTCTTCGCGGCAGCCTTCGAGGCGAGCCCGACGCCGATGGTCGTGACCGATCCCCGGCGGGCGGACAATCCGGTCGTCTGGGTCAACGGCGCCTTCATGGCCCTGACCGGCTATGACCGCGACGAGCTCTACGGGCACAATTGCCGCCGGCTCCAGGGCCCGCTCACCGACCGCTCCACGCTGGACGCCCTGCGCGAGGCGATCACGCAGGGCCGTTCGTTCGAGTGCGAGCTGCTCAATTATCGCAAGGACGGCACATCGTTCTGGAACGGCATGACGGTCAATCCGGTCCGCGATGCCGATGGCGCAATCCTCTACTTCTTCTCGGCCCAGGCCGACATGACCCACAAGCACCGGCTCGAGATCGCCATGCGCGACGCCAACGGCGCGCTGGAGCGGGAAGTGGGCGAGCGCACCGCCGACCTGCGCTCGGCCCTGGAGCAGAAGACGGCGCTGCTCCACGAGGTCGATCACCGGGTCAAGAACAACCTCCAGGTCATTTCCTCGCTGATGCTGCTGAAGGCGCGCCGGACCCCCGAGGGCGAGGCGCGCGACGCGCTCCAGGCGATGGCCGACCGCATCGGTGCCCTCTCGACCGCCCACCGCATGCTCTATTCCGAGGGCGACGCGGCTCGCTTCGATTTCCGCGACTTCACCGACGACCTGATCGCCGACATCGCCGCCGGGCACGAAGCCTGCGGCGCGCGGGTCGAGACGGAGGTGGAAGCGCTGGCCTTGCCCGCGTCCATGGCGGCGCCGCTCGCCCTGATGCTGCACGAACTCGCCAGCAACGCGCTCCGCCACGGCTTTCCCGATGCGCGGACCGGCCGGGTGCGGGTGAGCGCGCGGCGCGCCGATGACGGGATGGAGCTTGCCGTCGAGGATGACGGGATCGGGATGGCGGCGGCCCATCCCAACCCGGCGGGCTTCGGGCGGATGCTGGTCGAGATGGTGGTGCGGCAGCTGCGCGGCACGATCGCGTGGTCGGAGGGGCGTCCCGGGACCCGGGTCGCGATCCGGATACCGCTCGTGGGGAACAGCTTGCCGTGACCCACCGTATCGCGGGCGGCCGCTTCGTGGCATGGAACGAAGGCGGGTCGACGGGGCCGCGAGACGGGTGGGACGGAGGCGCGGGATGCCCGAGGTGAAGCCGGCCTCCGGCGAGGCCCTGCGCATCCTCGTGGTCGAGGATGAGGTGCTGATCGCCCTCGAGCTCGAATGCCTCCTGGAGGATCTCGGCCATGTCAGCGTCGGCGTCGCGGGCGCTTCGGCGGAGGCCATCGCCCTCGGCCGGAGCACGGCGCCGGACGTGGCTCTGGTCGACATCCACCTGACCGACGGACCGACCGGCGTCGAGGTGGCGCGGGCGCTCAGCGCCGACCCGCGCACCACCGTCGTGTTCATGACGGCGAACGCCAAGCGGATCCCGCCGGATTTCGCCGGCGCCGTCGGGGTGATCGCCAAGCCCTATTCCGAGCGCACCGTGGCGAGCGCCCTGGACTACGTCGCCCGCTTCCGCTCCGGCCACGTCCCGTCGACGGAGACGCTCGACGGGTTCTGTCTGGCGCCGGGGACCGCCGGGTAGATCGGCCCGGCGATCGGGGCACGACCCTCGCGTTTCACCGTCAACCCGAGGTGACAGCCCCGAAGCGGCGGCGTCGGGGGACGGTTCCAACGTACCAACGGAGGCGGGTTAGCCTCGGCCGCCCCCCGCCCGCTCCGCCTTCAGCCGGTAGAGCGCATCGAGCGCCTCCCGCGGGGTGAGGCTGTCGGGGTCGATGGTGTCGAGGAGACGCCCCAGCGTGTCGTCGGGCTCCGGCGCCGCGGGCTCCGGCGGGGGCGGAGCGATCTCGCTGAGGCTCGCGAAGAGCGGCAGATCGTCGATCCGGGCGCGGGCCGGTCGCTCGCGCTCGGAGGTTTCCAGGCCCTTGAGGATCGTGCCGGCCCGCGCCACGACGCTCGCCGGCAATCCAGCGAGGCGGGCGACCTGAAGGCCGTAGGAGCGCTCGGCCACGCCCGGAACCACCTCGTGCAGGAACACCACGTCGCCGCGATGCTCGGCGACCTTCAGGGTGGCGTTGTCGAGGCGGGGCAGGCGCTTCGACAGGGCGGTCAGCTCGTGGAAGTGGGTGGCGAACAGCGCCCGGCAGCCGTTCTTCTCGTGCAGGTGCTCCAGGCAGGCCCAGGCGATGGACAGGCCGTCGAAGGTCGCGGTGCCCCGCCCGATCTCGTCGAGCACGACCAGCGAGCGGCGCGTCGCCTGATTGAGGATCGCGGCGGTCTCGACCATCTCGACCATGAAGGTCGAATGGCCCCGCGCGAGGTCGTCCGCCGCGCCGACGCGGGAGAACAGCCGATCGACCAGACCGAGATGGGCGGCGCGGGCCGGCACGAAGGCGCCCATCTGCGCCAGCACGGCGACCAGCGCGTTCTGGCGCAGGAAGGTCGACTTGCCGCCCATGTTCGGGCCGGTGACGAGGCGGATGCGCCCGGCCTCCTCGCCCGAGAGGTCGCAGGCATTGGCGATGAAGGCCTCGCCCGCCTTGCGCAGGGCCGCCTCCACCACCGGATGGCGCCCGCCTTGGATCGCGAAGGCGAGGCTCTCGTCGAGCTGCGGACGGGTCCAATCGAGCTCGACCGCGAGTTCGGCGTGACTTGCCGCCACGTCCAGCGCCGAGAGCGCGTCGGCGATGTCGGCGATCCGATCCGCCTGCTCCATCACCCTTTGGCTCAGCCCGTCGAACACCTGCGCTTCGAGCGCCAGAACCCGGTCGGAGGCGCCCGCGATCTTCGATTCCAGCTCGCCCAGCTCGACGCTGGTGAAGCGCATGGCATCGACCATGGTCTGGCGATGCACGAATTCCCGCATCAGGCCCTTGAGGCAGGCCTCGCCCACCGCCTGCGGCACCTCGATGTAGTAGCCGAGCACGTTGTTGTGCTTGATCCGCAGGGTCCGGCAGCCGGTGGCCTCGGCGTAGCGCGCCTGCAAGGCCGCGATGACCTTCCGCGAGTCTTGGCCGAGCAGCCGGGCCTCGTCGATCTCGGGATGATAGCCTTCGCGCACGAAATTGCCGTCGCGCCGGTGGAGCGGCAGGTCGTCGGCGAGCGCGGCCCCGAGCTCGGTGGCGAGATCCCGATCCGCGGCGTCGAGGCGATGTACGAGGCGGGCGAGGCCCTCGGGCAGCTCGGCCCCGCCGAGGCCCTCGGCGATGGCGAGCGCCGCGTCCAGCCCGCCGCGGAGCGCGGCGAGGTCGCGCGGGCCGGCGCGGCCGAGGCCGAGGCGCGACAGGGCGCGGGCGAGGTCCGGTGCGGCCTTGAGCGCGTCGCGCAAGTGCGCCCGCAGGGAACCGTCCTCGACCAGGAAGGCCACCGCATCGTGCCGCCGCGCGATCTTCTGCAGGCTCGTCAGCGGACCGGCGAGGTGCTCGGCGAGCAGCCGCGCACCGCCCGCCGAGACGGTCCGGTCGATGGCGTCGAGCAGGCTGCCCTTGCGCTCGCCCGACAGCGTGCGGGTGAGTTCGAGATTGGCCCGCGTCGCCGCGTCGATGGCGAGCGTCGCCCCGGACGCCTCGCGGGACGGCGCCGAGAGCGGCACCTTCGCGCCGAACTGCGTGCGCTCGATGTAGAGGAGGGCCGCGCCCGCCGCCGCGATCTCGGCGCGGGAGAAGCTGCCGAAGCCGTCGAGCGTCTTGACGCCGAACTGCTCGCGGATGCGCCGCTCGGCCGAGGCCGGCTCCAGCTCGGCCGCCGCCAGCGGCACCACCGCGGCGCGCGTGTCGCGCCACAGCCGCGCCAGGGCCGGGTCGGCATGGATCGCCTCCGACAGCACGATCTCCCGCGGCTCGTGCCGGGCGATGGCCGCCGCCAGTTCCGCGCCCTCGACCTCGCTCAATGCGAAGCGCCCCGTCGAGATGTCGATGGCGGCGAGGCCGTAGGCCTCGCGGGCGTCCGAGACCTTGCGGCGGCCGATGGCGAGCAGGAGATTGGCGCGGGCCGGATCGAGCAGGCGATCCTCCGTCAGGGTGCCCGGCGTGACGAGGCGGGTCACCTCGCGCCGCACCACCGATTTGGGGCCCCGCTTCTTCGCCTCCGCCGGATCCTCGGTCTGCTGGCAGACCGCGACGCGGTGGCCGAGCGCGATCAGGCGGTGGAGGTAATCGTCGGAGCGCTCCACCGGCACACCGCACATCGGGATGTCGGCGCCGCCGTGCTTGCCGCGCTTCGTCAGCACGATGCCGAGCGCCCGCGAGGCGATCTCGGCGTCCTCGAAGAACAGCTCGTAGAAGTCGCCCATCCGGTAGAACAGCAGGCAGTCCGGATTGGCGGCCTTGATCTCGATGTACTGCGCCATCATCGGCGTGGCGCCGGGCGTGTCGAGCGGCGAGGTCATGGGGGGAGTGACGGGCGAGGAGGTCACCGAATCCGCCGGGCTCGCGCGACGTTCGAGGGCTTTGGGACGCTGGGGACTGGAACGCATGGGGAGGAGGCTAGCAGCCCCACCGCATCGCGGCACCGGAGACGGAAAGCGAACACCGTGGACAAGTGTGCGCTCTCCCCAGGCGGCGCAAGGCGACGGCCCCGCGCATGAAAAACCCGCCGGGCACGAAGCCGGGCGGGCTGTCCGATCCGTCGTCTCGTGGGATCGTCGTCCGTGCGGACGCCGATCCCCGAACTCGCTCAGTAGCGCGGGCCGTTGGTGGTGTTGCCGAGCTGCTGCTGGTAGCCGGGACGCTCCGGGTTGCGGGCGTTCGGGTTGCCGTGGCGCATCGTGTTGTAGCGGCGGGCGCGGCGCTCCATCTTGGTGGTGCGATGGTGGCGGTGATAGCCGCGATGATGGTGCCGGCCGCCATACACCACGGTCTCGACCGCGTCGCCGGCGACGATTCCGGGGGCGGGCATGGCCGGAGCGGCCGAGACCGAGCCGGCGCCGAGGCCGCAGAGCAGCGCACCGGCTGCGAGGGTGAGGGCAATCCGCATAGTCTCTCGTCCGTCCGTGGTTCGTCCGTGCCCGTGCGGCACGTCGAGCCCTCAAGTCGGCGTGAGCGCGGCCGTTCCGCAAACCGGGACGAAATCCAGTAAAAAATGTTTGATAAGGATGATCAGGGGTTAAACGGATTGTTCCGCGGTCCTTGTGCGTGCGGTGACAATGGGTTGCGCGCCGAGCCGAACCGGGTCACCTCCCCGTCGATGCCGACCGACCCCGCCCCTCTTCCGATCGAGGCCGCCCTCCCCGCCCTGCGCGCGGCCCTGGCGGCGCGGAACGCCGCCGTGCTCGTCGCTCCGCCCGGCGCCGGCAAGACCACCCGGGTGCCGCTCGCCCTGCTCGACCAGCCTTGGCTCGGGGACCGGAAGATCATCCTCCTGGAGCCCCGCCGCCTCGCCGCGCGCGGCGCGGCCGAGCGGATGGCGAAGACGTTGGGCGAGCGGGTCGGCGACACGGTGGGCCTCCGGGTGCGGCTGGGTTCGAAGGTTTCGCCCCGCACCCGCATCGAGGTCGTCACCGAGGGCGTGTTCACCCGCATGATCCTCGACGATCCGGAACTTGCCGGCATCGGCGCGGTGCTGTTCGACGAGTTCCACGAGCGATCCCTCGATGCCGATCTCGGCCTCGGCTTCGCCCTCGATGCGCAGGGCGCGCTCCGCGAGGACCTGCGCATCCTGGCGATGTCCGCGACCCTCGACGGCGCGCGGGTGGCGCGGCTCCTCGGCGATGCCCCGGTGATCGAATCCGAGGGCCGGGCCTATCCGGTCGAGACCCGTCATCTCGATCGGGCCGCCAACGAGCGCATCGAGGACGCGATGGCCGGCGCGATCCTGCGGGCGCTCCGGGCCGATCCGGGCTCCCTGCTCGCCTTCCTACCGGGGCAGGCCGAGATCCGACGGACCGCGGAGCGGCTGGACGGGCGCCTGCCCGAAAACACCGATCTCGCACCCCTCTACGGTGCCCTGACTCAGGGCGAGCAGGATCGGGCGGTCGCCCCGGCGGCGCCGGGCCGGCGCAAGGTGGTGCTCGCGACCTCGATCGCCGAAACCTCGCTGACCATCGAGGGCGTGCGCATCGTCGTCGATTCCGGGCTCGCCCGCGTGCCGGTCTACGAGCCCGGCAACGGCATGACCCGCCTCGTCACGGCGCGGGCCTCCCGCGCCTCGGTCGACCAGCGGAGGGGCCGTGCCGGGCGGACCGAGCCGGGGATTTGCTGGCGCCTCTGGCCCGAGGCCGCGACCGCGGCGCTGGAGCCCTTCGCCCGCCCCGAGATCCTGTCGGCCGACCTCGCCGGTCTCGTCCTCGACTGCGCCGCCTGGGGGCTCGCCGACCCGACCGCCCTGCCCTTCCTCGATCCGCCGCCCGCGCCCGCCTTGGCGGAGGCCCGCGCCCTGCTCGCCGATCTCGGTGCGCTGGATGCCGATGGGTGGCTCACCGCCACCGGACGGACCCTGCGGGCCCTGCCGCTGCCGCCGCGGCTCGCCCGGATGGTGGCCCGCGCCGCCGAGGCCGGGCATGCCCGCAGGGCCGCCGACCTCGCCGCCGTGCTGGTGGAGCGCGGCCTCGGGGGCGATGCCGTCGATCTGTCGGAGCGCCTCGACCGGTTCGGGCGCGACCGCGGCGGGCGGGCCGCCGACATGCGCCGCCTCGCCGAGGGCTGGGCGCGCCAGGCCGAGCGCGCCGCCGGGACGCCCCCTCCCGAACCCGATCCGATCCTGGCCGAGCCCGGCGCGCTCCTGGCGCTCGCCTATCCCGACCGGGTCGCCAGGGCGCGCGGTCGCGAGGGCGCGGTGCTGATGGCGAATGGCCGGGCCGGGCTCCTCGACCCGGCGAGCGCCCTCGCCCGCGAGACCTTCCTCGTGGTGGCGGACCTGACCGGCACCGCCGCCAATGCCCGCATCCTCGCCGCCGCCGCCATCGCGCCGCAGGCCATCGACACCCTGTTCGCCGGAGCCATCGCGACCGTGCGCAGCGTCGCCTTCGATCCGCAGGCGCGGGGCTTGCGGGCGCGGGAGAGCCGCCGCCTCGGCGCCCTCAGCCTCGACGAGCGGACGCTTCCCGTCCCGGCCGACGCGGATGCCGCGCGCGCTCTGGCCCGCGGCGTCGCCGGGCTCGGCCTCGAGCGCCTGCCCTGGACGCCGGCGCTGGCGCAGTGGCGCGCCCGCGTACGCTTCCTGCGCGCGGCGCAAGGTGCGGAATGGCCCGACCTCTCGGACGAGGCGCTGGAGGCATCCATCGAGGATTGGCTTGCGCCGGGGATCGTCGGGCGCACCACCCTCGCGGCGATCACCGCCGACGATCTCGGCCAGGCGCTGCACGCGCTGCTCCCCTGGCCCTTGCGCGCCCGGTTGGAGCAGGAGGCGCCGAGCCATGTCGAGGTGCCGACGGGCTCGCGCATCCCGGTCGATTATGAATCCGGCCCCGAGCCGTTCCTGGCGGTCCGCGTGCAGGAGCTGTTCGGCCTCGACCGGCATCCCGCGCTCGGCGGCGGGCGGGTGCCGCTGGTCCTGCACCTGCTCTCGCCGGCCCATCGCCCGATCCAGATCACCCGCGACCTGCCGGGTTTCTGGCGCGGCTCCTGGAGCGCGGTGCGCTCGGAGATGCGCGGGCGCTATCCCCGCCATCCCTGGCCGGAGGATCCCCTGGCCGAGGCGCCGACCCGGCGGGCGAAGCCCAGAGGCGCCTGATCCGGGACGTGACGGCGCCGCCCCGGGCCGGCTACGACGCCATCAAAAGGGAGGACGTGTGGTGATGCGGATGCGCGCGGCGTTGTGTCTGGCCCCGCTGCTGTGGTCGGCTTCGGCCGCGGCGCAGGAGAGGCCTCAGGACAAGCCCCAGGAATTGCCGCAGGGCAGGCCCCTGGTGATCCCGCAGGCCGAGGGCGAGCGGCACGGCAAGGTCTTCGGGCGCGCGCTCGCCTGCGGCGTACCGCGCGAGCGGGTCGATGCGGCGATCACCGCCGGCCGGACTCGGATGCAGGCGGCGGTCGGCCGCGCCCTCACCGACGAGCGCTACCTGCTCTCCCTCGACGACGCCATGCGCCTGGAAACCAGCCTGCCGGCCCCCTCGCCCGCAGCCTGCGAGAAGGGCATCGCGGCCTTCGAGCGCTTTGAGAAGACGGCGCCGTAAGGCACGACATTATCTTCGGTTTACGTCTCGCCCTCATCCTCATCCTGAGGTGCCGCGCAGCGGCCACGAAGGAGGGCTCCAGTTCGCTCAGCGATCCCTGAAGCTCCCCTCGAGGGCGACGCTTCGCGCCGCCACCTCAGGATGAGGGGGATGGGTTGGATGAGGGCGTCCCCGCTCAGGCGAAGCGACCGCCCTTCTGGATCACCTCGATCTTGTAGCCGTCCGGGTCGGTGGCGAAGAAGAAGGTCGCGAGCAGGGTGTCGCCGTGCTTGAGCGTCTTGAGGTCGGTGGCCGGAAAGCCCTCACGCGTGAAGCGGGCGTGCTCGGCCTCGACGTCGTCGACCACGAAGGCGATATGGCCGTAGCCGTCGCCGAGATTGTAGGGCTCGGAGCGATCCTTGTTGACCGTCAGCTCCAGCTCGAACGGCGAGGCCGGGTCGCGCAGGTAGAGCAGGGTGAAGTCCGGGAAATCGAACCGGTCGGCGGGTTCCAGGCCGAAGGCGCGGGAATAGTAGTCGCGCGAGCGCGCCTCGTCGCGGACGCGGATCATGCTGTGAACGGGCTTGGCCATCGGGGCTCTCTTTCGGGGATGATGGGCGGCCAGATGGCGCAGTCCGTCCTCGGGAAAAGGGGGTTTAACCGATCGTCAACCATAGGCGGTGCTTGCTCGCCGCATGTCCCCGAGCGCCCGACAGGCCGATGCCGATCCGCTCCTTCTCCCCGGCGACGCTGCGCTCCGCGCCGCCGCCGAGAGTTGGCGCCGGGCGCTGGCTCAGGAACGGCGCATGGCCGCCAACACCGTCGAGGCCTATGAGCGCGATCTGCGCCAGTTCCTGACCCATCTCGACGCCCGCTCCGGCACGCCGACCATACCGATCCTCATCGCCCTCAAGCCGCGGGACCTGCGCGCCTTCATGGCGGCCCGGCGCGCCGACGACATCTCCGGACGCTCCCTGATGCGGATGCTCGCGGGGCTTCGCTCCTTCGCCCGCCATCTCGAGCGGGAGGGGCACGGCAGCATCGCGGCGCTCGGCGCGGTGCGCCAGCCCAAGGTCGAGCGGCGCCTGCCGCGTCCGCTGCCGGTGACCGCCGCCGTGGCGATGACCTTGCCCGAGACCCGCCCCGATGCGACGCGGGAGCCCTGGGTGCTGGCCCGCGACGCGGCGGTGATCGCCCTCCTCTACGGTTCGGGCCTGCGCATCTCCGAGGCCCTGGGATTGTCCGCCCGCGACGCGCCGGTGCCGGGGATCGACGCGGTGCGGGTGATCGGCAAGGGCGGCAAGGTCCGCGACGTGCCGGTGCTGCCGGCCGTGTCGGCGGCCGTGGCCGATTATCTCGCCCTCTGCCCGCACCCGCTCGATCCGGAGGGCCCGCTCTTCGTCGGAACGAAGGGCGGCCCGCTCTCGCCGCGGATCGTGCAATACGCCGTCGCGGGCCTGCGCGGCGCCCTTGGCCTGCCGGAGAGCGCGACGCCGCATGCCCTGCGACATTCCTTCGCGACCCATCTCCTGGCCCGCCAGGGGGAACTGCGCGCGATCCAGGAATTGCTCGGCCATGCCTCGCTCTCGACGACGCAGCTCTACACGAAGGTCGATGCGGCGCGCCTGATGAGTGCCTTCGACGCGGCCCATCCCCGTGCCGGACGGTTGGCCGGCACGACAAACCCGTGAGGCTGTCGCATTCACGGACCGAATTCACCTTGGTCTTGCCGCGATTGAGTGGCGGACTGTGCTCCAGCCGGCGGTCGAGGCCGCCCGAGTCGCTCAAGGAAACAACCGATGCGCGTCAGCGGAATCTGCGTGGCGATCCTGCCGGTCCTCGCCGTCCTGGCCGTCACGGCCGTCGTGAAGACGGTGCTTCTCCCCGTCACCGCCCTCAAGGGCGCCCTCGCCCGCGGACGTACCGCGCGGGCCTGACATCCTCCGCGCCGGATCGTCCGGCGCAGCCGCGCACCCGGCGCGGCGACCGTTCGACGGCCCGTCCCCCCTCGTCCTGCCGGCAGGATGAGGGGGCGGGCTTTCGTCACCATCAAGCGGACCGGGCTGCGGTCCGCGCCCCCCGGCCCGCCAGACTCACCGCGAAGGCGACCGCGAGGTTCAGCGCGAGGGCCACGACGCCCGCGTTGAGATCCTGGATCGGCCCCGGCAGACCCGGAAACAGCTTCGCCAGCGTGTAGCCGCCGACCACCGTCACGGAGACGACGGCGACGCCCGCGAGAATTCCCGCGATGGCGCCGGCCTTCGTCAGCGGGTTCTTGCGCCACAGGCTGAAGAAGAAGGCCGGAAACAGCTGCGTGACGACGGCGTAGCCGATCAGCAGCAGCTGCACGATCGTCTCGCCGCCGTAGAGGGTGAAACCGACGCAGGCGAGGGCGAGCACCGGCGCCATGATCTTGGCGAGGCGCCCGGTCGAGGCATCGGTGGCGTCCTTGGCCAGCGGCCGGTAGAGGTTCTGGGCGATGAGGGTCGCCCCCGCGATCAGGATCATCGAGCCCGGCACCAGGGCGGTCAGCACCCCGGTGGCACCGATGACCCCGACGAACCACGGCGGGAAGGTCTCGAGCGCGATCTTGAACAGCGACAGGTCGACGTCGGGGCCGGTCAGGCCCGGCACCTGCAGCACCGCACTGAACCCGGCGAAGAACACGAACAGCAGCATCAGCTGGTAGAGCGGCAGGAACACTGCGTTGCGCCGGAAGGTGCGCGCGTCGCTCGCGGTGTAGATCGAGGCGAAGATGTGCGGAAACATCCAGCCGCCGAGCGCCGTCAGCACCGTGGTCGAGGCGAACCACGTCGCGCTCTGGCCCCGCTCGGGCAGGGCGAGGAAGCCGGGCTTGGCCTGATCGATCGCCGTAAACATCGGGCCGATGCCGCCGTAATAATGGTAGGGCAGGTACAGGCCCAGGAAGACCACCACGGCGAGGATGAGGATGTCCTTGACCACCGCGGTCCAGGCCGAGCCGCGGATGCCCGACACCATCACGTAGACGGTGACCGCCGCCGCCCCGATCCAGATCGCAAGCGTCGGCGGGATCGCGCCGTAGGAGGCGGTCGAGACGATGATGCCGAGCCCCTTGAGCTGGAGCACCATGTAGGGAACCAAAGCCACGAGGCCGACCAGGGCGACGAGGAAGCCGAGCGGCTTGCTGTCGTAGCGGGCGGCGAAATAATCGGGCTGCGAGAACAGGTTGTGCCGCTTGGCGAAGGCCCAGGCCGGCGGAAGCAGCCAGTAGGAGATCACGTAGATCAGCGTGAGGTAGCAGAGGATGTAGTAGGTCGGCCCGCCCTTGCCGTAGGCCCAGCCCGAGCCGCCGAGGAAGGTGAAGGTGGTGTAGATCTCACCCGCCATCAGCAGGAAGACCAGCAGGGTGCCGAAGCCGCGCTTGCCGACGCTCCACTGCTCCATGTCCATGTCGTGGCCTGCGCGGGCCCAGAGGCCGAGGCCGAGAGCCACCGCGAAGGCGAGGGCGATGACGGGAAGCGCCGCGTTCATGCGCCGTCCCCGGAATCGCGGTTGGCCGGATCGGTGAGGTAGATCAGCGCCATGATGGCCGAGGTCGCCACCGTGCAGGCGACGAGCCAGGCGAGCAGCAGCGGCATGCCGAGCACCATCGGCTCGACCCGGTTGAGGAAGTAGGGGCCGAGCAGCATGCCCGCGGGCGGCAGCAGGGCGAGCCATCGCATAGCCGTCACGGGCCGACCCTCCCCGGCTCGGAGGGGACGGATCCCCGCACGGGTCGCAAGGCATCTCCCGAGATGCCCCCCAAGGCGTGTCGCGTCATGCTCTCCCCATCGGCTCCCGGCGGGACCATGAGGCAGAAACCGCGCCAGGGCGAGAGGAAGGATCTTCTGTTTCCCCAAGCGCCACGCGGCATCTCGCGGAGCGTCCACGCGAATTCACCGTGGCTCGGCGCCCCCGGTGGGCGTCAGGCCGCCGCCTTGCGCCCCTCCAGGAGCCCCGGCAGTGCGCGCAGGTTCAGCGGCTTGGCGAGAAAGCCGTCGAAGCCCGCCGCATGGGCCGCATCCATATCCTCGCGGCCGGTATTGGCCGTGAGCGCCACCAGGTGGAGAGGCTCGGCTCCGGTCTCCGCCTCGCGGGCGCGGAGGTGCCGGGCGGTCTCCAGGCCGTCGAGGCCGGGCATGCGGATGTCGATCAGCGCGAGGTCGAAAGGCGCCTCGGCGGCCGCGAGCGCCAGCGCCTCCATGCCGTCGCGGGCGAGCGTCACCTGCGCCCCGAGCCGCTCCAGGGCCTTGGTGGCCAGCAGCGCGTTGATCGGATTGTCCTCGGCGAGCAGCACCCGGCGGCCCGCGCCCCCGGCGGAGGCCGAGACGATGCTTTGGCCGGAACCTTGGCCGGTGCTCGCGACCGGAGCGTCGGTGCGGACGAGGGCGACCGGTCGGGGGGGAGATCCGGCGGTCGCAGGGGCTTCCGCGGGGGGCGCTCCCGGCTCCAGCAGGCGGTCGAACAGGGAGCGGGCGCGCACCGGCTTGATCAGGTAGCCGTCGAAACCCGCCGCGTTCACCGCGCCGAATTCGCGCCGGTCGAAGGGCGAGAGCAGGATCAGGCGGGCGCGCACGCCGCAGCGCCCGGCCTCCGCCGCCAGGGCCCGCACGGGGGCGTCGCCGAGCCAGCGGTCGGCGATGACCGCATCGAAGGAGGCCGCCGCCAGGGCGTCGAGCCCGGCCTCGACGCTGCCGACCACCACCGCCGCCGCGCCGGAGCGGGTCAGGCGGCGGGCGAGATAGGGCGCCTGGAACGGGGAATCCGCCACGATCAGCACGCGCCGGGCTTGGAGCGGAGGCGTGGTGGCCGAAGCGGCGGCGCCCTCCGGTGCGGGAAGCGGCAGAACGACCCGGAAGGTGGAGCCGCGCCCGAGGGTCGAGCGCGCCTCGATCGTCCCGTTCATCCGCTCGACCAGGCGGCGCGTGATGGCGAGCCCCAGGCCCGTACCCTCGTGACGGCGGCTGGCGCTGCCGTCGCCCTGCTCGAACTCCTCGAACAGGATCGGGATGCGGTCCTCGGCCATGCCCGGACCGGTATCCTCGATGGTGAGCGCGATCCCCTCCCCTTCGCGGGTCAGGCTCACGCCGACGCCGCCGGCCTGGGTGAACTTCACGGCGTTGCCGGCGAGGTTGAGCAGGATCTGGCGCACCCGGTCGGCATCGCCGACCCGCAGGGGCACGAGGTCGTCGGCGATGTCGAGGGCGATCTCCAGGCCCTTGTCCTGGGCGCGCGGCGCCAGGAGTTCCACCACGCCCTCGACGAGGAGCGCGGCGTCGAACGGCTCGGCGGCGAGGTCGAGCCGTCCGGACTCGATCCGCGAGAAATCGAGGATGCCGTCGACCAGCGTCAGCAGGGCCTTCCCGCTGGTGCGCAGCGCCTCGACATAGGTGCGCTGCTCGGGGTCGAGGGAGGTGTCGAGCAGGAGGTCGGCCATCCCGAGGATGCCGTTGAGCGGCGTGCGGAACTCGTGGCTGACGGTCGCCAGGAAGCGGGATTTCGCGACGTTGGCGGCCTCGGCGCGGCTCCGGGCCTCGTCGAGCGAGCGCACCGCCTCGACCCGCTCGGTGACGTCGCTGCCGGCGCGGAGCCAGTTCGGGCCGCCCTCGCTGCCCGCGGCGGGCAGCTCGACGAAGGAGAACCAGCGCGGCTTGCCGTCGACCGGGACGAGCCGCTCCTCCACCTGCCGCACGCCGTCGGGGCGCACCTGCACCGGGCCGCGCTCCAGCACCTGGGGCGTCAGCGTCGAACCGATCAGATCGAGCGGCTGGGTCCCGAGCAGGGCGGCGAACCCCTCGCTCGCGAAGGTGATCCGCCCCTGCCCGTCGCGCTGGACCACCGCCTGGGTGGTGGCCTCGACGAGCACCCGGTAGCGCTCCTCGCTCTCGGCGACCTGCCAGAGCCGGTCCTGCAGGGATTCCGACGGAAAGGCCGTCACCGGCGTCGCACGCCGCCGCCACCCCGCGACGATCAGACCCGCGAGCCCGACGACGGCACTCAGGCCCATGATGGTCAGCGCGAGGTTCATCGCTCGGTACGCCGCTCCTGGGCCGCCGGATGTGGCGGCCGGTCGGTGGCGACCCTGACAGGCGCGCGTGAAGTCGGACTTGAGAAAGGCGGTTAGGGGAGCGTCACCGAAAACGGGGGGATTTGCGCATTTCGCCGAGTGCCGGGAGCCGACCCGATCCGCCGGTGCTTCACCTCGGCAAGCGGATGGTGTAGGCGCGCCCCTGGTCTGGGAACTGCGGAGCCGCACGGCCCCGTATGTCGCGAAAATCCCGGCCTTGCCGCCCGGGAGTACGACGGATGACCGCCCGCATCGACGCCGCCTTCGCCCGCTGCCGCGCGGAGAAGCGGGCCGCCCTCGTCACCTACGTGATGGCGGGCGATCCCGATCCCGAGACCTCGCTGAAGGTGCTGGAGGCGCTTCCGGCTTCCGGCGCCGACATCGTCGAGTTCGGCCTGCCCTTCACCGACCCGATGGCGGATGGACCGGCGATCCAGGCCGCGGGCCTCCGGGCGCTCAAGGCGGGCCAGGATCTCAAGGGCACCCTGGCGCTGGTGCGCCGCTTCCGCGAGCGCGACGCCGACACCCCCGTGGTGCTGATGGGCTACTACAACCCGATCCACACCTACGGCGTCGACCGCTTCCTGCCGGATGCCCGCGAGGCCGGCATCGACGGCCTCATCGTCGTCGACCTGCCGCCGGAGGAGGACGACGAACTGTGCCTGCCGGCGCGCGAGCACGGCCTCGCCTTCATCCGGCTCGCCACCCCGACCACCGACGACCGCCGCCTGCCGGCGGTGCTCGCGAACACGGCGGGCTTCGTCTACTACGTGTCGATCACCGGCGTGACCGGAACGGCGACGCCGGATTTCGGCAAGGTCTCCGAGGCGGTGTCGCGGATTTCGGCGCAGACCGATCTCCCGGTCGTGGTCGGCTTCGGCGTCCGGACCGGCGAACACGCCGCGGCGGTGGCGCGGGGCGCCGACGGCGTCGTGGTCGGCTCGGCGCTCGTCGATGCCCTCGCCCGGACCCTCGACACCGAGGGGCGCGGCAGCGAGGGCACGGTGGAGGCGGTCGCCGGGCTGGTGCGCGAGCTCGCCGCGGGCGTGCGCGGCGTGTCGAAGGGCTGACCGGGACCGAGAGGGGCCGACGGTCGGATCCGTCTTCCCGACGCCCCGGCCGCCCTGCCCATGGCGGAGCGGCGGCGGCGGTCCGATATCAGCGTGTCACGGCGTGAGGAGCGGAGCGACATGGTCGAGGCGATGAACTGGATCTCGGAGGTCGTGCGCCCCAAGATCAAGACCCTGTTCAAGCGCGAGACGCCCGAGAACCTCTGGATCAAGTGCCCCGATACCGGGCAGATGGTCTTCCACAAGGAGGTCGAGCAGAACCACTGGGTCATTCCCGGCTCGGAGCACCATCTCAAGATGGGGGCCCAGGCGCGCCTCAAGATGATGTTCGACGAGGGCACCTGGATCGACGTGCCGCTGCCCGAGGTCGCCGCCGACCCGCTCAAGTTCCGCGACGAGAAGCGCTACGTCGACCGTCTCAAGGAGGCGCGGACCAAGACCGGCATGACCGACGCCTTCAAGGTCGGTTTCGGCCGCGTCGGCGGCCTGCCGATGACGCTCGCGGTGCAGGAATTCAGCTTCATGGCCGGCTCCCTCGGCATGGCCGGCGGCGAGGCCTTCATCCGCGGCGCCGAGACCGCCCTGGAGAAGCGCACCCCCTACGTGCTGTTCGCGGCTTCCGGCGGCGCCCGGATGCAGGAGGGCATCCTCTCCCTGATGCAGATGCCGCGCACCACCGTGGCGGTCCGCCGCCTCAACGCGGCCAAGCTGCCCTATATCGTCGTCCTGACGAACCCGACCACCGGCGGCGTGACCGCCTCCTACGCCATGCTCGGCGATGTGCATCTGGCCGAGCCCGGCGCGCTGATCTGCTTTGCCGGGCCCCGTGTCATCGAGCAGACCATTCGCGAGAAGCTGCCCGACGGCTTCCAGCGGGCGGAATATCTGCGCGAGCACGGCATGGTCGATCAGGTGGTGCACCGGCACCAGCTCAAGGACACGATCGGCCGCCTCTGCGGACTTCTCATGGATGTGCGCCGGGAAGCCCCAGAAGCCCTGCCCGACGCGGCCTGAGCCGCCCCTCGGAGCCGGACCCGACCGCCCCGGATCGGATCACGGCTCCGGACCCCTGTTCTGACGCGCTTGCCTCCGGCGAACCGGTATCCACCCCGTCGGACAAACGCCCCCGCCGAAGGTTCGAGCGTGAGATGGAATCGTCCGACGCGCTGATGGCGCGCTTCCTCGCCCTGCATCCGCGCACGATCGATCTGTCGCTCGGGCGGATCGAGCGGTTGCTGGCCGCGCTGAATCATCCCGAGCGGCGCCTGCCGCCGGTGATCCACGTCGCCGGCACCAACGGCAAGGGCTCGACCATCGCCTTCATGCGGGCGATCCTCGAAGCGGGCGGCCTGGCCGCCCATGTCTACACCTCGCCCCATCTGGTGCGCTTCCACGAGCGCATCCGCCTCGGCGGCATCGGCGGCGGACAGTTCGTCGGCGAGGACCGTCTCGCCGACGCCTTCGCCCGCTGCGAGGCGGCCAACAAGTCGCAGCCGATCACCGTCTTCGAGATCACCACCGCCGCGGCGCTGCTTCTCTACGCGGAATGCCCGGCGGACGTGCTGCTGCTCGAGGTCGGTTTGGGGGGGCGGGTCGACGCCACCAACGTCATCGATCGGCCCGCCTGCAGCGTGGTCACGCCGATCGGACGTGATCACGCCGAGTATCTCGGCGACACCGTCGAGGCGGTAGCGACCGAGAAGGCCGGCATCTTCAAGCGCGGCTGCCCGGCGGTGATCGCCGCCCAGGACTACGCCCAGGCCGATGCCGTGCTGTGCCGCGCCGCCGAGCGGGTCGGGGCGAGCCCGGTGCGCGTCGGAAACCAGGACTTCTCCGTCCACGAGGAGAGCGGCCGGCTCGTCTATCAGGACGAGACCGAATTGTTCGACCTGCCCCGCCCGAAGCTCACCGGCCGTCACCAGCTCACCAATGCCGGCACCGCCATCGCGGCCCTGCGGGCGGCGGGCTTCGGCGATCTCGGCACGGCGGCCTTCGAGACGGGCCTGCGCAGCGTCGACTGGCCCGGCCGGCTCCAGCGCCTCCAGCGCGGGGCGCTGGCCGAACGGATGCCGCGGGATGCCGAGCTGTGGCTCGACGGCGGCCACAACGCCGATGGCGGGCGCATCCTCGCCGCCGCCATGGCCGATCTCGGCGAGCGCAGCGACGCGCCGCTCGTGCTGATCGTCGGCCTGCTCGGCACCAAGGACGCGGAGGGCTTCCTGAAGAACTTCGTCGGGCTGGCCCGCTCCCTCGTCGCGGTGCCGATCTCCGGCCAGATGGCGGCCCGGCCCGCCGAGGAGGTGGCCGAGATCGCCCGCTCCGTCGGCCTGCAGGCGGGCACCGCCCATAGCGTCGAGGCGGCGATCGCCGCCCTCGCCGACACCGTGTTCCAGCGCCCGCCCCGAGTTCTGATCTGCGGCTCGCTCTACCTCGCCGGCGCCGTCCTCGAGGCGAACGGGACGATTCCCACCTGAGGTTCAGGGGAGGCCGACCCGTCCGAGACGGTTTCGACCCCCGCGATTGCCCGAAACGCCATCAGCGGGTGTGGCTTGGCGGCTACATCCTGGGGGGCGGAAATGGTCTAGCTTCATGGCGATCGGGCACTCTGCTGGGGATCAAAAAATGAAAAAGCTTCTGACATCGCTCGCCGCCTTCACGGCGCTCACCACCGTCGCTTCCGCTGCCGACCTTCCGCGTCGCGCCGCTCCGCCGGTCTTCACCCCGGTTCCGGTGTTCACCTGGACGGGCTTCTACGCCGGTTTCAACGCCGGTTACGGCTTCAGCGTGCAGGATTCGCTGGGCGTGACGCAGGTCAACACTATCGACCAGCGCGTCATCAACGGCCCGCCCGGCACCGTCGGCGCCTTCCTGTTCGGCAATGGCGGCCGCCAGGATGGCTTCGTCGGCGGTGGTCAGATCGGCTACAACTACCAGTTCACCCCGGGCAACGGCATCGTCGTCGGTATCGAGGCTGACGCTCAGTACGCCGACCTCGGTGGCCGCAACGGCCGCGACGGCACCTGCGGCACCGCCGGCATCGGTTGCGTCTTCACCCCCGGTGGCGTGCTCCAGCCGGGCGTGACGCTGATCAACCCGACCGGTCTCCAGGGCCTCGACTTCTTCGGCACCGTCCGCGGCCGCATCGGTTACGCCTTCGACCGCGTCCTGTTCTACGGCACCGGCGGCTTCGCCTACGGCAGCTTCGGTGGCGGCCGCGCCGTTGACACCGACGACTTCAAGACCGGCTACGCCGTCGGCGGCGGTGTCGAGTACGCCCTCCCGACCGACTCGTTCCTGAACTTCTTCCGCTCCTCGGCGGTGACGCTCAAGATCGAAGGTCTGTACGTGAACTTTGATGGCAACCAGAGCCGCGGCGGCTTCGCCAACGCCAACGGCACCATCGTCACCGCCAGCCCGATCAGCAGCACCTCGGTGCTCGTCACCAACTTCGCCCGCCGCGACAACGACTTCGCCGTCGTCCGCGCCGGCCTGAACTACAAGTTCGGCAGCTACTAAGCCGAACCCATAAGGGTTTCGAAACCGAGGGAGCCCGGCCGCAAGGCCGGGCTCTTTTCTTTTTGTCCGTTGCCCGCCCACCGACGGTGCCCATCGCTCGCGAAGGTCGGTTCGGGCACGAAAAAGCCCGGCCGATGGGCCGGGCTTCGTCGTCAGTCGGTCGAGCCGATCCGATGGCCGCGGATCAGGCGCTCGCCTGGATCCAGCGGGAGAGATCGCCCTTCGGGGCGGCGCCGACCTTCTGGCTGGCGAGCTTGCCGTCCTTGAAGATCAACAGGGTCGGGATCGAGCGGATGCCGTAGGTCGAGGCGATCTGCGGATTCTCGTCGACGTTGACCTTGGCGATCTTCACCTTGCCCTGCAGGTCGACGGAGATCTCTTCGAGGGCCGGGCCGATCTGACGGCAGGGGCCGCACCACTCCGCCCAGAAATCCACCACGACCGGCTCGGCGGACTTCAGCACGTCCTGCTCGAAGCTCGCGTCGGTTACTTTCACCGTCGCCATCTCAACGTCCTTTCGACACGTAATCCTTCGGGGGCACCGGGGAGCGGGGTCGGCGCCTCCAGGCTGACCGGAGAATTGGCCACGCCCCCCGCGGCGGTCAAGGCGCCTTGCCCCGTCCGAGAAGTCCGCACGGGTCTGAGGCGCGGGTTGAGCATAGGTGTTCAACAGCACTTCACAGGCGGGGAGGGCGGACTGGAAGACAGACGGCGTCAGGCGTAAGGGGCCGCCGCGCCGGCCGCGGATCGGGCCGCCGCGCGGCTCGGATCCCCGCGATGCTGGGCCGCTCGCCCTCGCCATGGCGGCTCCGCGCCCCATTTGGCGGGCAGATGCCGGGACAGGCGGACAAGGAACCTACCACGTGACGCGCACCCTCCCCCTGCTGCTCGCCACCGTCGCGGCCCTCAGCCTCGACGCGTCGGCCTTCGTTCGGTCTTCTGCGGCGCAAGAGGCGACCCAGGAGGCGCGCCCCTCCCGCGTCGAGGGCGAAGCGTTCCAGGCGCCGGCCGCCCCGAGCGCGGGCACGACCACCGCGGAGCAGGGTCCGCCCAACACCGAGTACAAGCCGCTCCTGCCCAACCAGACCCGGGCGCCCGAGCCGACCCAGAAGGCGCAGATCGAGAGCGCGGTCTTCGCCAAGGGACTCGACAGTCCGTGGGCGATGGAATTCCTGCCCGATGGCCGCGTGATCGTGACCGAGAAGGCGGGCAAGATCCGCATCGTCGCCAAGGACGGCACGCCCGGCCAGCCGGTGGCGGGCGTCCCCAAGGTCGATGCCAGGGGCCAGGGCGGCCTGCTCGACATCGCCCTGAGCCCGAGCTTCAGCGCCGATCGCACGGTGTATGTCAGCTACGCCGAACCGCGCGACAAGGGCAACGGCACCACGGTGGCGAAGGCCAAGCTGATCGAGAGCGACGGCAAGGCCCGCCTCGACGATGTGAAGGTGATCTTCCGCCAGATGCCGACCTATGACGGCGACAAGCATTTCGGCTCGCGCTTGGTCTTCGCGGGGGACGGCAAGCTGTTCGTGACGGTGGGTGAGCGCTCCGACAAGCAGACACGGGTGCAGGCGCAGGACCTGTCGAGCGGGCTCGGCAAGGTGTTCCGCATCGATACCGACGGCAACGCGCCGAAGGACAATCCCTTCGTCGGCGGCGACAAGGCCAAGCCCGAAATCTGGTCCTACGGCCACCGCAACGTCCAGGCCGCGGCCCTCGACGGACAGGGCCGGCTCTGGACCGTGGAGCATGGCCCCCGGGGCGGCGACGAACTCAACCGGCCTCGCCCCGGCCTCAATTACGGCTGGCCGGTGGTGACCTACGGCATCGAGTATTCCGGCGAGAAGATCGGCGACGGGCAGACCCAGGCGGGCGGCACGGTGCAGCCGGTCTATTACTGGGATCCGGTCATCGGCCCGTCCGGCATGGCCTTCTACGACAAGGACCTGTTTCCGGACTGGAAGGGCGAGTTCCTGATCGGTGGCCTCGTCAGCACCGGCCTCGTGGTGCTCAAGGTCGATGGCGACAAGGTCGTTACCGAGGAGCGCGTCCCCCTCGACCACCGCGTCCGCGACGTGAAGGTCGGTCCGGACGGCGCGGTCTACGCGCTCACCGAAGACGATGGCCAGATCGTGAAGATCACGCCGAAGAAGAGCAATTGAGGACGCTCCCGCGCCCCATCGCAAATCCCCTCATCTTGAGGCCGCTTCGCGGCGCCTCAGGATGAGGGTCTAGATGGGATGACGGTCAGTCCCCCATCGCCGCCCCGTCGAGCCGCCGCACCACCGGCCCCGAGGTCCAGACCAGCAGCGATGTGATCCGCTTGCCCGGCCAGACTGCGGCGGCGAGCCGGGCATAGAGGGCCACCTGCGCCGCCTCGCGCTCCGGAATTGGGGCGCCCTCCTCCGGCGGGCGGCCGGTCTTGAAGTCGCAGAGGGTCACCGTGTCCGCATCGACGACGAGGCGGTCGATGCGGCCGGTCACGTCGCGCTCGACGCCGTCGATCATGAGACGACCCGAGAGCGCCACCTCGGCCCGGGCCTCGCGGGAGAACAGAGGCGCCAGATCCGGCGTCTCGATCAGCCGCAGCACCGCGCGCACCAACTCCCCGCGCTTGCCCTCATCCAGTGTCGGCGCCCTCGCCCCGGCGAAGCGGGCAGCGGCCTCCGTTCGGCGGACCGGGTCGATCCGCGGCAGGTGCTCCAACAGGGCGTGGATCAGGGCACCGCGGCGGCGGGCCTCGGCATCGCCCTGGCGCCGACGCGGTTCGCGCCGCCCGTCCGCAGCGCCCAGCGCGCTCGACGGGCTCAAGGGCGGCGCGGCCTCGACTTCTGGGGCGGCCGGGGCGAACAGCCAATCCGGCGCCGCCTCCGGCTCCGGCAGGACTTCGGGCTCGGCGCTCGCCAGAGAGGGCGCCCCGCCCTCGCGCCAGATCGTGGCCGGGCCGTGCGCCGTCTCCAGGCTCTCGCCGGGCCCGAGGCCCCGCTCCAGTCCGAGGCGCACCATCTCGCACCAGGAGGCCGGCGTCTCGCGGGTCGCGCCGCGATAGGGGGCGATGACGAGATGATCCGCCGCCCGCGTCATGGCGACGTAGAGGAGGCGGTTGTGCTCCTCTCGCGCGCGGGCCTGGAGCGCCTGCCGGGCGTTGAACGTCGCCGCGCAATCCTGCGTGCGCCCCCCGGTCCAGACCGGCGGCAGCGGACCGTCCACCGGCATGTCCGGGGGCCTCTCGAGAGGCAGGAGCGGCGGGTCGTTGCGCCCGAGCGGCTCGCAGCCGTCGATGATCACGACGACCGGCGCCTCCAGCCCCTTGGCGCCGTGCACCGTCATCACCCGCACCTCGTCGCGCCCGGCTTCCAGGTCGCGCTTGACCGAGAGGCCGGTGCGCCCGCGGCCGGGGCGCGTCACGTAATCGGCGAGGAAGGCGTCGAGGCAGGGGGCGGCATCGGCGCCGGCCTCGGCATCCGCGGCCTGGGCGAGGAAGACGTCGATGGCGTCGCCCGCCTCGCCGCCCAGCCGCGCCACCAGGCGGCTGCGCCCGCCATGGGCCCCGAGCAGGGCCGCGTAGAAGCCGAACGGGCCGTTCGTCGCGGCGAGCCCGATCCAGAGGGCCAGCGCATCGCGACCGCGGATGGCGGCCGCGTCGCCCGCTTCGGCGTGGCGGGTCAGGGCATCCTCCAGCGTCTCTGCGAGGGGACGGCGGGACGCGATGCGGGTCAGGTCGTCGTCGGTGAGGCCGACCAGCGGGGTCTTGAGGGCGGTGGCCAGCGTCAGGTCGTCGGCGGGGAGGAGCCCGGCGCGGCCGACCGCCACGAGGTCGAGCACGGCGATATGGCCGGCGACCTCCAGACGGTCCTGACCGGCCACCGGCACGCCGAGCCCCTTCAACGCCCGGATCACCTCCTCGAAGGCCGCCGAGCGCTTGCGCACGAGGATCAGCACGTCGCCCGGCCGCCAGACCCGGCCGCAGGCATCGCCCGTGGTGGTCCAGGCCTTGACCGCGCGGGCGATGCGGCGGGCCACCGTGATGGCCGGCGCGTTCGCCTCCGGCGCATCGACCGGGGCGGCCCAGGCATCGGGCTCCTCCGCCTCCGCGGGCTCCTCGATGCACCAGAGTTCGACGGCGCCCGGTACGCCGCCGCGGGCGGAGGCGTGAACGGTGCCGATCGCCCGGTCCTCGAAGGACAGGCCGGCGAAGTGCTCGGGAATGCGGAACACCGCGTCGACCGCCGCGAGGACGTGGGAGGCGGTGCGGAACGAGAGGGTGAGACCGACATCGGCGAAGCCGATCGCCGCGTCCGCCGCCGCCTTGCCCCAGGCCCGCCGGGTCAATTCGAACTCGCGCGGATCGGCGCCCTGGAAGCTGTAGATCGACTGCTTGGGATCGCCCACCGCGAAGCGGGTCCGGCGCAGCCCCCTCGCCCCCTCGCCCGCCGCGAACTCGGCGGTGAGCGTCCGCAGGATCTCCCATTGCTGCGGATTGGTGTCCTGCGCCTCGTCGACCAGCACGTGATCGACGCCGCGGTCGAGCTTGTACAGTACCCATGAGGCGCCGACCCGCGAGAGCAGATCGAGGGTCTTGTGGATCAGATCGTCGAAATCCAGCGCCCCCTGCCGCGTCTTCTGCGCCTCGATCCGGCGGTGGATCTCGGCCGCGAGCCGGTAGAGCCCCTCCGTGCGGGCAAGGGCGCGGGCGGCGCGCAAGGCATCGAACAGCGGGATCAGCCGGGCCTGCTCGTCGAGGAGCGCCTGCTTCACCTCCGGCGGCACCGCCTTGGTGCCCAGGGACTTTTCGGCCCGCGGCTCGTCCTTGTCGGTGAAGAAGACCGACCGATAGGGATCGAGCGCCTTGCCGACTTCGAGAAGGGTCTGCGCCTCGGTCAGCGCGTCGGCGAGCCGCTCGTCGGTCGCCTTGCCGGTGCGCAGTTTGGCGGCGAGCGCCGACCAGTCGCCGAGGTCGCCGCCTTCCAGAATCTCGGCCTCGATGCTCTCGACGCTGGCGCCGTCCTTGAGCGACAGGGCCCGCGGCAGGCGGGCGAGCGCGGGGCCGAGGGCCCGGTGGTCGGAGAAGAGGGCCCGCGTGCGCATGGCGGCGCGGATCGCATCCCGCAGCGTGTCGCCGGAGGCCTCCGCACCGACGATCGCCAGCGCCCGCGACAGGCTCTCGTCGCCGCCGAGGAACGCGTCGGCCAGCACGTTGTCGGTCTCAATCTCGAACATGTCGCGCGCCTGGGTCTCGTCGAGCACGACGAAGCGGGCCGGCACGTTGGCCTCGAAGGGGAACATGTGCAGCAGCCGCTCGCAGAGGGCGTGCAGCGTCTCGATCTTCAGGCCGCCCGGCGTCTCGACGGCGCGGGCGAACAGGCGGCGGGCGAGCCGCAGCGTCGCCCGCGCGGGGCGCTCGCCGGTGAGCGCGGTGAGCTCGGTCGTCAGCGCGGCATCGTCCAGCGTCACCCAGCGGCCGAGGCGCTGGAACACCCGGATCGACATGTTGGCGGCGGCCGCCTTGGTGAAGGTGAGGCAGAGGATGCGCCCCGGCGGGGCCCCGTCCAGCAGCAGCCGCAACACCCGGTCGGTCAGCACCTTGGTCTTGCCCGCCCCCGCATTGGCCGAGACCCAGGCCGAGAGGCGCGGATCGGCCGCCTGAAGCTGGGCCGATTTCGTTCGTTCGTCGACGATGAAGCCGCTCACGCCCCCTCTCCCTCGCCCGCCAGCGACCATTCGAGGACACGGGCCAGATGATCGTAGTCGCTGTAGGCGCGCACGTATTGCGGGAAGGGCCGCGACACGTAGGCCGCCTCCCCGGTCAGGTAGCGGGCGATGAGGCCGCGCAGTCGGGTCACGTGCTCCGCGACGATCGCGTCCACCGCCCGTCCCTCCCCCGGCGGCGGCTTGATCGGGATCGGCCGGAACGGTTCGCGTCCGCCGGAGGCGTGCACGTAGAGGAGGTCCGGCACGGCCTCCGACTTCAGACCCTCGAAGGCGCCGTGCATTAGCATCGCGGCCTCGAGCGTCAGCTGCGGTGAGAAGCCGGCGAACACGGTGCGGTTGGAGGGCGGCGTGCCGGTCTTGAAATCGACGATGCAGAAGCCGCCATCCGTGCGACGCTCGATCCGGTCGGCCCGGCCGGTGAGGGTGAAGGTTTCGGAGCCGAGCGGGATCACCCACTTCCCCGACATCTCCGGGTGGATCCCGGCGAGATCCGGGCGGCGGGCGCGCTCCCATTCCAGGAACTCGATCGCCATGCGCTCGTAGCGGGGGAACCACTCGGCGTAGAGTTCCGGATACTGGTCCTCGAGACGGCCGAAGGCTTCGAGGGCGATGGTATAGAGCAGCTCGTCCGCCCGCGGCGGCAGCGGCCCGGCATGGGCGGTGGCGAAATCGCCGAGGATCGCGTGGATCAGCGTGCCGCGCTCGGCCGCACCCGGCACCACGGCGACCGGCTCCAGCGCCTCCAGGCCCAGCACGTGCTTGGCGAAGATCGAATAGGGGTCGCGCACCAGCGTCTCGATCTCGGTGACGCTGAGGCGACGCGGAAACAGGGCGGGATCGGGCCGGGGCGCCGGGCGCACGAGGCGGGGCGGCGCGGGCTCCCGGCCCCGGTCGAGGATCGCCGCGAGGCCGCGCAGGCGCCGTCCGCGGGCCAGCACCGCCTCCCAGGGCCCCTCCCCGCCGAAGGCGCGCAGGCGCTGGAGGAAGCGCGAAGGCACGGTCGGCGAACCCTCGCGCTTGGCCGCCCGGGTCAGCACGGCGTCGTGGGTGCCGAGGAGTTGCACGAAGTCGTGCGCCGCCTGCCCGATGCGGCGCTCGGGCGGCGACAGGCCGACCTGGCCCCGCATCGGCCGGTTGAGGAAGGCGTCGGTGGTCTGGCGCACCGGCCAGACCGCCTCGTCGAGACCGCCGAGCACGACCCGATCGACGGTGAGCAGCCGCGCCTCCAGCGGCCCGAGCAGGCGCAGCCGCGGATGCGCCGTGTCACGTGCGCAGGCCACGGTGCGATCGCGGGCCAGAGCGGTGAAGACGGCGGCGTAATCGCCGAAACGGCCGGGCAAGTCCTCGTCGGCGGCGGCTTCGAGATCGTCGAACAATTGATCTAGGGTGTCGAGGGACGGATCCTCGATCTCGGGCTCCGGCGACGTCTCGGATCCCGCGATCATCCGCTCGCAGGCCTCGCGATGAAGCGCGGCGAGCGCGACGAGATTGCCGACCGCCGGCTGGCGATCGTCGCGGAATTCGCCGAGGGCGATCTCCAGCCGGTCGAGGACGGCGGCGGCGAGTTCCCAGTCGATCGGCTTGAGCCGCTTCTTGGCGCGCGGCACCCGCCCGGTGGTGGTGCGCTGGAATTCGAGCGCGACGCGCATGCCCTCGAAACTGTTCTTCGGAACCGGAGCCGGGCCGCGCAGGCCCCCGATCTCGAGGGCGGCGCCCGCCCGCACCACCTCGCTGCGGGTGAGCCCGAGCCGCACGAAGGGATGGGCGAGCAGCGAGATCACCCGGGACGGCGACGGCTCGGCGGCCAGTTCCGCCACGAGCCGGGCGAAGCGTCCGCCCTGCGAGCGGGCGAGCCCGAGGCCGGCCGAATCCTCCGCGACGATGCCCCAGCGGGCGAGTTCGGCGGAGACCCGGAGGGCCAGCCCCCGGTCGGGGGTCACGAGCGCCGCGGTCGCTCCGGGCGTCTCCAGGGTTTCGCGCAGGGCGAGCGCGGCCACCAGGGCTTCCTCGCGCTCGTCCGCGGCCTCGACGACGGTGAGGCCGGCGAGGCCGTCGCGGGCCAGCGCCAGCCGCTCGTCGGGGGCGAGGGCGGCCCAGGCATCGGTGGTCTCGGCCGGGCGCAGGGCCTGCGACAGCAATCGTTCCCGCGCGGTCGCTTCGTCCGAGGGCGCGCCGAGCGGCGCGACCGCCTCGCGCCCGACCCCGAGCGCGGAGCGACCCATCAGCTGCCGCAGGATCGCCTGCGGATGACCGTGGGCCACCTCTTCGGGATTGCCGCCGCCGTCGATCGCCTCCCAGCCCTCCGGGTCGAGATGGAGATCGAGGCCGGGCAGCACCACGGCGCCGCGGGGCAGGCGCGCCACCGCGGCGATCAGCCGGGCGGTGGCCGGGACCGATCCGGTCGAGCCCGCCACCACCACCGGATCGCCGGGCCGCTCGCGGGAGAGCCGGTCGGCCTCGGCCAGCACGAGGCGGCGGGCGCGCACCGCCGGATCGGCCAACGCGCGGGCGGCGAGGATGCCCGGCCAATTCTCGGCGGCGATTCGCAGGAAATCGAGGGTGAGGCCGAAATAGCGGGAATGCTCGGCCTCCACCGCCGCGCCGATCTCGTTCCACGGCAGGCCCTCGACGGTCAGCGCATCCATCAGGCCTTCCAGATCGGCGGCGAGCGCCACCGCATCGGCGGGCGAGGACGGCACGAGGAAGGGTACCTCGTCGTCGATGGGCAGGAGTTCACGGTCGACGGTCTCGGCCCATTTCTGGACGAGGCGGGCGAGGATCAGCCGCCGCTCCAGCGGCGCGACCGCCGGATGCAAAAGCTCTTCCGGCGTTTCCAGCAGAGCGTTGGCCGAGAGGTCGAGTTCGGCCTCGTCGGCCTCGCCGAGCGGGATCATCCGCGGCAGCAGGGCCGCGCCGCCGAGACGTTCGGCCAGCACGGTCGAGAGCGCCCGCACCGCGCGCTGCGTCGGCAGGTAGAGCGTCACGGAGGCGAGCGCGAACGGGTCGTCGCCGAGCGGACCGACGAGACGGCCCGAGACGAGCGCATCGGCGAGCGTCGGCAGGAACGGCGCACCGGGGGGGATGGTGAGAACGCGGGGGGCAGACATGGATTTCGCTTTTGGCCGTCACCCGAAACGGCGGGCGCGCTCATGCGTGAAGTTGATTGCGTCGAGCCCGGCGGCGACACTCGCAAGATAAAGGTCGAGATCGTCCGTGACGAGGCCGACATCGTCGCGTTGTGCGACCAGAATGCCGGCATCGGTCAGTCCGAGGCGGATAAACTCCGGCCGTGCCATCGCTGTCATACAGGGCAGATGGATTTCATCGGCCCTGGCGGCAAAATTCCGCAAAGCTTCGACGATCTTCCCGCGCCCGGGCTCCTGAAACTGTCTGATCAGGTTCGATGTCTCGCACAACACGTGCGGCGTCGTAACGAGCCGGGCGGCTCGTGCCAGGAGCGCTTCGAGCAGCGGCAGATCCTCGCTCCGGTAGCCGCGCGTCCGCTTATGCACCTCCACGAAAGCCGGCGAGGCGCGGCCGACGGCGAGCAACACCAGCAGATTGGTGTCGAGGAGGCATGCGCGCATCACCCATCGGCCATCAGGGGCACCCGGTCATCCAGCGCGAGGAGCCGCCCGTCCGGATCGGCGATCCGCAGCGTCTTGTAGGTACGATTGAGGTCGAGATCGCGCCCGAGGCGGTTGGTGACGATCTTCGGCGCATCCCAGGAGCGGGAGAAGCCGAGCGTGATCAGCCAAGCATCGGACTCTTCCTCGAAGCGGATCTCTTCGAGGCCCAGATCCCTCAAGCTCTCCCCGGCGAAAGCCTCCGCGACATACGTCTTCGCCTTCGCCACCGCTTCCTTCACGTCCATGACAACCTCCGGGCGTCACGCGCGAATGTAAGCGCTGCCGCGGGTCAGGGGGAGGCCCGATGAAGCGTTCCTTGCCCGAACCGCGCCAGCAGCCCCGCGCCATCGACCCCCAAGGCTTCGGCGATCTCGGCGAGCGCCGCCTGTTCCTGCGGGCCGATGCCCTCGTGGTCGGCGACGTCGGCGGCGATCAGGAAGACGTTGCGGCGCTGCTCCTCGGGCCGGTCGGCGAGGCCGGCGATGCGCACGAGGTTCTCGGCCCGGCCGGCGCGGGTGCGGGCGCGGCCCAGGCCCTCGTAGAGGGCATGTTCCAGCATCAGGCTGTCGTAGCCCTTCTCGAGGATCGGATTGGCGCGCAGGCCCGCCAGAGCCGTCTCGAATTCCTCGCTCATCAGCTCGCCATCGGCGACCGCGACGTTGGCGCAGGCCGAGACCGCCCCCTGCATCAGGCTCTCGTCGCCGGCATAGGCCGTCAGCGTGCGGCGGAACCGCTCCACCGTCTCCAACAGAAATCCCATTCCGAACCCCGCCGTCTCCCCGAACCGCCTCAACACGCCGTGCGGCGTTCGGTTCACGGCACTTGGGCGCTCCGACGAACCTGTGATTCGGCGGCCTCGATCGCCTCGGGCGTGCCGACATGCAGCCACTGGCCGTCGAGGCGAAGGCCGTGCAGCCGCCCCCGCTTGGCCGCCCGGTCGAACAGCAGGGTGAGCGAGAAGGACCCCTCGGGCGTGTCGGCGAACAGGTCCGGCTTCAGGATGGCGACGCCGGCATAGATGAAGGGCGCGACCTCGCGCTCGCCCCGCCAGGCGAGGCGGCCATCGGCGTCCATGTCGAAATCGCCCGCGCCCTCGTAGCCGAGGCTCGTCGCCGTCGGGGCGACGAGGAGCAGGATGTCCATGGTCTCGGCATTCCAGGCCTCGATCAGGCGCGGCAGGTTCGGGCGCGGGCCCTCCAGCCAGAACGAGTCGGAGTTGAACACCACGAAGGGGTCGGCGCCGAAATGATGGAGCGCCTTGCGGATGCCGCCACCGGTCTCGAGGAGCGCGTCGCGCTCGTCGGAGACGACGAGGGCGGGACCGCCGGTCCGGTGGGAAAGGTGCCCCTCCATCAGGTCGGCGAGCCAATGGACGTTCACCACCGCGGTCTCGACGCCGCCTTCCGCCGCCCGGTCGAGGGCATGGTCGATCAGCGCCTTGCCGGCGACCTCGACCAGGGGTTTGGGGACCGTGGCGGTGATCGGCCGCATGCGCTTGCCGAGGCCCGCCGCCAGCACGAAGGCGCGCGTGATTTTCTTGGGGTGTTCGGGTGCGTCGCTCATGGCGGCTTCGCTCGATGGGTCAGGAGGCGGCGGGGTTCACGAGGCTCGGAAGCCGAGTCTCGTGCCAGGCCCGCAGGGCGCCGAGCGCCGGATGGGCGAGATTGCGGGCGAGATAGCCCTCGATCCGCGGCAGGTGGGCGAGGTAGCCCGGCTTGCCGTCGCGCTTGTCCAGGCGGGCGAAGATGCCGAGGATCTTCGTGGCCCGCTGCGCCGCCAGCACCGCGTAGGAGCGGGCGAAGGCCTGAAGGTCGAAGCCGGGATCGCGGGCGCGGCGCTCGCGGATGTAGAGGCCGAGCAGCCGCAGCTCGAAATCCGCGCTGCAATCGACGCGGGCATCCTGCAGCAGCGAGGCGACGTCGTAGGCCGGGTGGCCCATCACCGCATCCTGGAAATCGATCACGCCGACCCGCTCCAGCCCCTCGCGTGCGGGCAGCCAGATCAGGTTGGGGGAATGGTAGTCGCGCAGCGTCCAAGTCGGGCGCTCCGTCAGCAGGTCCCTGAGCGCGTCGCTCCAGAGCGACAGGAAGTCCCGGCGGGCCTCGGCGGGCAGCTGGGTGCTGCGGATGGCCGGCGCGTACCATTCCGGCATCAGCTCCGCCTCGAACAGCAGCGCCTCCAGATCGTAGGGTGGCAGGACGTGCTCGATGCCCTCCGCCACGGGCACCCGGTCGGGCAGATCGGTGGCGTGCAGCTTGGCGAGCAGCCGGACGGCCTCCGCGTAGCGCTCGGGCCGCGGTGCGCCGTTCTCGACCACGGGCTCGGCGCCGAGATCCTCGAGGATCAGCAGTCCGGCCTTCAGATTCTCGCCGAGGATCCGGGGGGCCGAGATGCCGACCCCGCACAGGGCGCGGTCCATCCCGACGAAGGCGTGGATGCTCTCGGCGAGCTTGACGATCGCGCTGTAGGGCTTCCCGTCCTTGACCGGCGGGCCGTCGGGGCGGGGCGGGGCGATCATCAGCACCGCGGTCTCGCCGTCGGGCTTCACCAGCCGCTCGTAAGCGCGCGAGGACGCGTCGCCCTGCATAGGCACCCGGTCGGCCTCGTCCCAGCCGGTGCGGGCGATGAGGGCGCGCACCGCGCGGGCGCGGTCGAGGCGCTCGCGCATGCCCGCCGTGCCGTCGATGCGCACGAGGCGGGCGCCCTCGCCGTATTCGGCCCTCAGCGACAGATCCACGGACAGGATCTCGTTGTCGCGCGGGCCGAGCCGCTCCGGCCACTCGACCAGGGTGATGGCGGTCTCGGCCAGTTCGTCGAAGCCGAGTTCGATCAGCTCGTCGGGTCCGCGCAGGCGATAGAGGTCGGCGTGGATCACCGCTTGGCCGGTACGGGACTCGTAGGGCTGCATCAGGGTGAAGGTCGGGCTCGGCACTTCGAGGTCCGGATCGCCGGCGAGTTCGCGGATCAGGGCGCGGGCCAAGGTCGTCTTGCCGGCGCCGAGACCGCCGGACAAGGCCACGAGGTCACCGGGCAGGAGGAAGCCCGCGAGGAAGGCGGCCATGTCCTCGGTGGCGCCCTCCTCCGGCAGCAGCACCTCCCAGGCGGGCCGCCGCGCGGGCATCTCCGATGCGCTCGGCGAGGAATCCCGGGCCGTGCCGTCTGAATCCTCGCTCAACGCCTCACCCTCCGCACGCATCGCCGGACGCCCGATCCGACGATTTCGATCGATCCTAGCAGCGGATGTTTAACCGGAATCGACGCCGCAGGCGAAAACCGCGTTTCCCCGGCCAAGTCCCGGGTCAAGTCCCGTGCTCGGCCAAGTCCCGGCGGACCCGCGGCTTTCGGCGCTCGGCCCGCCCTACTCGGCGGCCTCCAGACCTGAATCGGCCCGCCCGTTCGGCTTCGCTCCGTCGGGATGTCCGCGGGTGGTCCCGGCTTCCGCGGGCGGGCCGGGAAGCCGGCCGCCGCCCGGCGATGGCTCGGCGGGAAACAGGCAGGAAACCCGGGTGCCCCGGCCCGGCGCCGAGCTGATCTCGACCCGGCCGCCATGCAGCTCGACGAAGGAGCGCACGATGGAGAGGCCCAGGCCGACGCCGCGGTGCTTGGTGCCCAGCGTGTTGCTCTCGAACCGGTCGAACACCCGATCGATCACCTCGGTGGGAATGCCGCGGCCCTGGTCGATCACCGCGAGGGTCAGCGCGCCGCCCTGGCGCCGCGCCTCGACGCGGACATGCTGGCCGGGTTCGGAGAAGCCGACGGCGTTCGACAGCAGGTTGAACAGGATCTGCCGCACGCGCTTGCCGTCGGCGAACACGCTGCCGACGCCCTCCGGCACGTCGAGGTCGAGGGTGATGTGGGATTCGGCGAGCCGATCCTCGATGCCGCGGGCGGCGGCCTCGACCGTGGCGCGCACGTCGATGGTCTCGCGCTGCAATTCCAGGGAGCCGGCATCGATCGAGGCGAGGTCGAGGATGTCGTTGATGATGACGAGCAGCGCCGCCGAGGAGCGCATGATGTGCTCGGAATATTCGCGCTGGCGCTCGTTCAGAGCCCCGACCGTCTCATCGCCGAGAAGCTGGGTGAAGCCGATGATGTTGGTGAGCGGCGAGCGCAGCTCGTAGGAGACGTGGTGCACGAAGGTGTCGCGCAGCTGCGAGGCGCGCTCCAGGGCATCGTTCTTCTCGGTGAGCGCCCGCTCGACATTCGCGCTCGCGGTCACGTCGATGAAGGTGAGCAGCGTCGCGCCGAGCGGCAGCGGCTGGGCCGAGCAATCGAGAACCGTGCCGTCGCTCATGTCGAGGCGGCAGGAATGCCCGCTGCGGGTCTCCGACAGGCCCGTGATCGCCTGGCGGATGCCGGCCCAGGGCCCCTGATCCGGGGTGAGCGCCCGGCAGGCGGCGATGACGGCATCGACATGCGGCTTGCCCGCGAGCGTCGCCGGATCGACCCGCCACGTCACCGAGAAGGCGCGGTTGGCCACCGTGAGGCGTCCGTCGGCGGCGAACACCGCCACCGGCTCCTTCAGGGCCTCCAAGGTCTCGGCCTGCTCCTTCATCAGCGCGTCGTAGCGCGAGGCGAGCTTCATGCTCTCGGAGACGTCCTGATACAGATAGGTCAGGCCGCCCTGGGGATTGGGATCGGCCAGGACGCGCAGCGTCCGCCCGTCGGGGAGGTACCAGGGCGTGTCGGTGGCCTCCACGGCCCGGTAGGCGGCCAGCACCTCGGTCTTCCACGAGCGGAAATCGGCCTGTTCCGGCAGTTTGCGGGCGGCGCGCAGCCGGTCGAGGATCTCGCCGTCGAGGGGCTTGGCGTCGAGGAAGGCCGGATCGAGGCCCCAGAGCCGCTGGTAGGCGGCGTTGTGGAAGATCAGGCGCTGGCGCGCGTCGAACATCGCGACGGCGGTTGGCAATTGGTCGAGGGTGCGGACATTGGCATCCATCTGCCGCTGCAGGTCGGCGCGCACGCTCTCGAGTTCCGAGACGTCGACGGCGATGCCGACGCGTCCCGTCTCGGTCGCGGTCTCGCAGACATCGAGGATGCGCCGGGCGCCCGCGACCACGGCGGACAGGCGCAGGGGTTGCGCCGGTGCCCGGGCTGCGGCGCCGACCGGCCGGCGGGCGATCTGCTCGCGGGCGGCGCGGTCGAGCAATTCCAGCCCACCCTCCAGTACCGCCTCGCGGCCCGGGGCCTCCACGGCGGCGGCGTAGGCGGCGTTGGCGAAGTCCAGGCGCCCGTCCGGGGCGCGGTGCCAGATCGGCTGCGGGATGGCGTCGAGAAGCCCGGCGAGCGCCGCGAGGCCGCTTTTGGTCTCGTCGAGCGTGCCGCGCAGCTCGATCAGCTCGCGCCGCTCTTCCGTGGTCTCGCGCAGTCGCAGCAGGGCGCGTCCGCCGACCGCTCCACCCTGCGCCTCGATATAGCGGCCGGCGAGGCTGCGCAGGTTCATCCGGAAGCCGGTGCCGCGCTCGCGCAGGGCGGCCACGGCGCCGTCGAGGAGGTGCGCGTCCTGGGCCGCGAGCCAAGTGCCGAAAGCGAGGAGCCGCCGGGTCCCGTTCTGGGTGCCGCGCAGGTCGGCGGCGCGGAGATCGCCCGCCCGCAGCTCCGCTGCCCTGAGATCCTGCGCGAAGCCGGCATCGCCCTCCACCGCCGGCTCGCCGCGCCCGGTCCAGGTGACGAGCACCTGCCGCTCGGAATGGAGCAGCATCTCGGCCCGGTCATGGGCGCCGCTGAGGCCGGCCAGCGCGTCCTGCAACGCGCGCTCGCGGCGCATCCAGCGGGCGCGCTCGCGCATGTGCAGCAGGGAGAGGATCGTCGCGAAGACGGTCAGCCCGATCAGCACGGCGAGGCCGGCGACGTTGTGCGTGTGCATCGGCCCCAGCATCGACCCCGCGCCACCGGACGGAGCGCCCTCCGCGGCCGCCGCAAGCGGCGCCGCGATCACGAGGACGCCGACACGCGCGAGGGCGCGCGCCGCCCGTTCCAGACCCATCCTCAAGCCCTTCGAACACCCGGCCGGACGGCAGGCGAGCGCCGCCGTCCGGGCAAAGGATTCCCGACACGCCCGGTCTTGCAACCGGGGCGTCGGGCATCCGCTCCGTACCAATCACCCCATCCTAACGCGGGCGGGATTCCGGCTGAAAGCGCCTTTGTGGTTCGGAGGGCGACCGGGTCGCATTCGGATGACGCGGGGCGCAGAAAAGACACAGTGCCGCGTCGGTCCCGGCGTCAATCCCGGCTTCAATCCCCGCTTGGGCCTCAGCGTCGATATCCCGCGTCGCGCGGCGCCCCGGTTCACGTTCGGACCCCAGCGGGGCGCGCCCGACCATCCGGACGGCGGTGGGCGCCGCCTGTTCCGAGCGCTGGCCCCTGCCTGCACGCCGAACCCAGGGCGCGGAACGATTCGGGCCAAACGAAGAGAGCCCGGCCAAGCGGCCGGGCTCCCAGGATCGCGTCGATCAATCGCCGGCACTAGGCCGGCGACGCCCCGATCAGTAGCGGTAATGCTCGGGCTTGAACGGGCCGGTCTCGGAGACGCCGATATAGGCGGCCTGATCGGGGCGGAGCTTGGAGAGCTTCACGCCGATCTTTTCCAGGTGCAGGGCCGCGACCTTCTCGTCGAGGGTCTTGGGCAGCGTGTAGACCTGCTTCTCGTACTTGCCCGGGTTCGTCCAGAGCTCGATCTGAGCGAGCGTCTGGTTGGTGAAGGAGGCCGACATCACGAAGGACGGGTGGCCGGTGGCGTTGCCGAGATTCACCAGACGACCCTCCGACAGGAGGATGATGCGATGGCCGTCGGCGAACTCGATCTCGTCCACCTGCGGCTTGATGTTCTGCCACTTGAGGTTCTTCAGGCCGGCGACCTGGATCTCGTTGTCGAAGTGGCCGATGTTGCACACGATCGCGCGGTCCTTCATGGCGCGCATGTGCTCGATCGTGATGATGTCCTTGTTGCCGGTAGCCGTCACGAAGATGTCGGCGCGGGGCGCGGCGTCTTCCATGGTGACGACCTCGTAGCCCTCCATCGCGGCCTGGAGCGCGCAGATCGGGTCGATCTCCGAGACCATCACGCGGCAGCCGGCATTGCGGAGCGAGGCGGCCGAACCCTTGCCGACATCGCCGAAGCCGGCGACCATGGCGACCTTGCCGGCCATCATCACGTCGGTGCCGCGACGGATGCCGTCGACGAGCGACTCCTTGCAGCCGTAGAGGTTGTCGAACTTCGACTTGGTGACCGAGTCGTTCACGTTGATCGCCGGGAAGAGCAGCTTGCCCTCCTTGGCGAGGTTGTAGAGGCGGTGCACGCCGGTGGTGGTCTCCTCGGAGACACCCTTGATCGAATCGGCGAGACCCGCGAACCAGCCCTTCGGCTTCTCGGCGAGCTTCTTCTTGAGGAGCGCGAAGAAGATCTCCTCCTCCTCCGACTCCGGCTTGTCGAGGAAGGCGGTGTCGCCGTTCTCGGCGCGCAGGCCGAGATGGACGAACATCGTGGCGTCGCCGCCGTCGTCGAGGATCATGTTCGGCATGCCGCCGTCATGCCAGTCGAACAGCTTCGAGGTGTAGTCCCAGTACTCGGTCAGGGTCTCGCCCTTCACGGCGAAGACCGGGATGCCGGCGGCGGCGATGGCGGCGGCGGCGTGGTCCTGGGTCGAGTAGATGTTGCAGGACACCCAGCGGATGTCGGCGCCGAGAGCCTTGAGCGTCTCGATCAGCACCGCGGTCTGGATCGTCATGTGCAGCGAGCCGGCGATCTTCGCGCCCTTGAGCGGCTGACTCGCGCCGTATTCGGCGCGGGTCGCCATCAGGCCCGGCATCTCGGTCTCGGCGATCGAGATTTCCTTGCGGCCGTAATCGGCCAGCCCGATGTCGCGGACGATGTAATCGTTGGCAGCGGCCATATGGTGTCCCTCTTCAGTCTCGGTCGCCGCGCCTGCGGCGTGCGGCGACCCGGCGCTTCGGCCGGTCTGCGAACCCGGCCGGGTCGGCCGTTCCTGTAGCAGGGCTCTGGCTATGGAGCAATCAAGACATAAAGATGTCTTTATGCGTTTTGCCGGCATTGCGGTTCAGGACAACCGTCACGATCGGCCGGCTGGTGCGGGTCGCGCTCAGGCCCTAGAGCCGTAACCCGCCCGCCTCGGGCCGGGCCGCGCCCTCGGCCCAGTTCTGGCGGTACTCGTGGCGCGGCGGCCCTCGCTTCGCCGAAGACCTTGTGAGGACGTCGCTCATGAGATTGCCGCGCCTCTTCCGGAAGCGACGCCCCGCGCCGGAACCGCACCGCATGCCGGGCTTCGACGAGGCCTATTATCTGCGGGCCTATCCCGATGTGGAGCGGTTCCCCGGACCGCCGCTGCAGCATTATCGCCTGTTCGGCTGGAGGGAAGGCCGCGATCCGAGCGCCGGGTTCAGCAGCAACGGCTATCTCGCCGCCAATCCCGATGCCCGGGGCAGCGGGTCCGACCCGCTGACGCATTTTCTGGAGATCGGATTGTCGGCGGGGCGGACGGGCTGGCAGAAGGATCCGGCCTTGCCCCCGCCGGCTCCGCGCTTCCCCATCGATCAGTTCGAGGGGCCGCTCAGAGCCTTCGTCGAGGAGGCCGCAATCTTCATGTACTGGACCAGCCAGGACCTCGCGGAGCCTCCTGGGGCCCAGGCCTGGAGAGCTCTCTATCCGAAGTTCAAAGTCTTCACCGATCGGGACGTCATTCCGCTCCTGCCCGAAGACTTCGTTCCCGTCTTCACGTCGATTCGGCTGCCTTCGGCCAAATCGGACATCGCGCGGATTTTCCTGCTGCGGGCCCATGGCGGACTCTACGTGGATGCGCATGTCGGGCCGGCGGCACCGCAGCAGCTCGTGGAGACGATGCGCGATCTCGATCATCGCGACATCATCGTCTTCGGCAAGGGCTGGGCCATGAAGACGGAGACGGATTTCGATCTGATGAACACGGTCATGGCAGCCCGGCGCGGCGCCCGCGAGCTCGACGGGATCATCGATCAATTGATCCACAACGTGCTCGAGCAGGAGAAGAAGGAAGCCGTGACGGACGATTACGTGCCGTATGACTTGTTCCACGTGACCGGCACTGCACTCATCGTCAGCGCCTTCTTCGATCACAGGCCGCCTCGGCCGCAGATCAAGACCGAACTCCAGAATCGGGTCGCCGTCCATTTCATGAAAAACAACGGCGATTCCGGTTTCACTCTGTACGCCCATGATTCTTACCGGTTGCCGGACAGTCATTGGAGCGAGCGCCAGCGTCGCGAGCGCTTCTTTCTCGATGCCGGATGAGGCACCGCGCTGCGGCGGGTTCGAGGCTCTCACGCGGGCATCGCGGCTATCGAGCGCATGGTCGGCCCGCCCCCTCCGGCCCCGGTCGCGGTCAGCCGCGAGGCACCGGGTGACCCAACTCTGAGCCAAGAGTCGGCGCGCCGCTCTCGACGGCAAGCGCGGGTCAGGTCGGATCGTTGCGCAGGGCCCGGCGAATGATCTTGCCCGTCGTCGTCATCGGTAAGCTGTCGCGGAATTCCAGGCTGCGGGGCACTTCGTGGCCCGAGAGATGGCGCTTGGCGAAGGCCAGGATGTCGCTTGCCAGAGCTTCGGAGGGGACGACCCCGTCGCGGGGAACGACGAAGGCCTTCACGATCTCGGTGCGCAGTGGATCGGGCACGCCGATTGCTGCGGCGAGCGCCACCGCCGGGTGGCGCAGGAGGCAATCCTCGATCTCGGTCGGGCCGATGCGATAGGCCGCCGAGGTGATGAGATCGTCCTCGCGGCCGACGAAATGGACGTAGCCGTCCGCGTCCCGCCGGGCCGTGTCGCCGGTGAGCCACCAGCCGTCGCGGAATTTCCGGGCCGTCGCCTCGGGCTGATTCCAGTAGCCGAGGAACAGCACCGGATCGGGAGCCCTCACGGCAATCTCGCCGGGTTCGTCGATATCCGCCTCGCTCCCGTCCGCTCGCAGGACCGCGACGCGATGGCCCGGTACCGGCCGCCCGGTCGAGCCGGGGCGCGCGATGCCCGCCCTGCGGCAGGCGGCGAGGACGAGGTTGCACTCCGTCTGCCCGTAGGCCTCGCCGATGGTCAGGCCGAGCGCCTCCTGCGCCCAGGCGAAGGTCTCCGGCCCGAGGGCCTCGCCCGCCGAGGCGACGTTGCGCAGGGCCGAGAGGTCGAAGTGCGTGCGGGGTGCCGCCACGGCGCGGAGCATTCGCAGGGCGGTCGGGGCCAGGAAGGCGTGGCTGACCCTCAGATCGGCCATGAGCCGGAACGCGGCCTCCGGCTCGAACCGGGTGACGGCGCGTGCCACCACCGGCATCCCGAGGCTCAGGCTCGGCATCACCACGTTGAGTAGGCCCCCGGCCCAGGCCCAATCGGAGGGCGTCCAGATCGGCCCGTCCCCGGGCCCGGGGAAATCGTGCATCATCAGGAAGCCCGGCATGTGGCCGAGCAGCACCCGATGCCCGTGCAGCGCCCCCTTGGCGAGGCCGGTCGTGCCGGAGGTGTAGATCATCAGGGCCGGGTCGTCCGGCCCGGTGGCCCGCGTCTCGAACCTGTCCGGGTTTCCCGCCGCTTCGATCTCGGCGAGGCTCTCGGCGCCATCGGCGGGACCGTCGACGCGGATGACCAGGGCGAGGTCCGGCAGGGCGGCACGCAGGGGCGCGATCTTGGCGAAGCCGGCGGCGTCGGTGACGATCGCCCGCGCCCCGGCATCGCCGAGGCGGTAGCGCAGGGCCTCGGCACCGAACAGGCCGGCAAGCGGCAGCGCCACCGCGCCGAGGCGGTAGGCCGCCAGATGCGCCACCACCACCTGCGCCGATTGCGGAAGCAGCACGGCGATGCGGTCGCCCACCCCGACACCGCGGGCGGCCAAGCCGGCGGCGAGGGCGAGGGAGCGGGCGCGCAGATCTCCCTGCGTGACCGTCGCGACCGTACCGTCGTGGCCGACTTCGAGGATGGCCGGGCGTTCCGGCTCCGTCAGGGCCCAGCGATCGCAGACGTCGCCGGCGATGTTGAAGCGCTCGGGGATCTCCCAGCGGAAATTCTCGGTCAGCGCCTCGTAGGTGGCGGCCGGCTTCAGCACCGCGATATTCCTCGATCCCGGCGGGGCGCCCGCGTCGCCGGACCCCGCGCCTTCCCGTTCATCCGAAGCGGGCCGTCTCTTCGCCGCGCGAGCCGGCCCGCCGCAATCCGTACCTTCGGCTTACGCCCCCGGCTTCGGAAAGCCGCCGGCATGGACGAAATCGGTGATCGGACGGCGGCTGTTGGGGCGCTCCTTCTCCCGCTGCTCCTCGCTCAATTCGGCCCAGGGCACAGCGCGGCCGACCCCGTAGGCGGCCTCGATCCGGTGATGCTCGGGCACGTTCAGAACGCCGGGCGCCCGGTCCCGGTCGAACCCGCCTATGCCGTGGACATGCCAGCCCAGGCGGTTGGCCTGCAGCGCGAAGGCGAGCGAGGCCGCGCCCGCGTCGAGCGAATGGCTCGCGGAGGGCTTCAACTCGTCGCCGACCTTCATCCGGCTGTTGGAGACGAGGAAGACCAGCGCCCCGGTGTCCACCGCCCATTTGCGGTTGCCCGGCACCAGCAGGTCGAGGAAAACCGCCCAATCGGGCGTGTCGCGCAGGGCGTAGACGAAGCGCCAGGGCTGCGAATTGTACGAGGAGGGCGACCAGCGCGCCGCCTCGAACATCCGCATCAGATCGGTCTCCGGCACCGCCTCGCCGGTGAAGGCCCGGGGCGACCAGCGCTCGACGAAGAGCGGATCGATGGCGTGGTCCGGTGTGCGGGTGGTCGGGCGGTCCGTTTCGGTCGTCACCTTCGCGCGGTCTCCTGTCTTGACCGGCGCCGCCGGGCGCCGCCGTGCCAAGAGGTAGGGCAGAGCGCGGTGCGGTGCAAAAGGGTGGCGTCGTTCACCCTATCCGTCTGTCCTGAGCAGACCGGAAGCGAGGCAGCGGAAGGCGTCGACGGCCCTGGGCAGGACGGCGCGGGGCTCGTCCGCCGCGGCGACCCAGAGGGCGGCGTCGAGGGCCGCGCCGTTGATCAGCCGGGCCGCGGCCTCGGCATCGACCGGCCGCAGCAGGCCCGACTCGATCAAGGTCTGGATCGTCTCCGTCGTGGTGCGCAGGCAGGCGGTCTGCTCCGGCCATTGCGAGGGGTCGCCGAGCACCGCCGGTCCGTCCAGCAGCATGATCCGCTGGATCTCGGGCTCCAGCGCCAACTCGATATAGGCGACGCATTCCTCCAGGAAGCCGAGCCAGGGCGTCGCCGCCCGGTCGCGCGCGGCCCGTGCCTTGGCCACCATCTCGGCATCGAGCTGCGCGATCACCGCGCGCAGCAGGCCCTTCTTGTCGCCGAAATTGTGATAGAGCGCCCCGCGCGTCAGCCCGGCCGCGGCGGTCAGCTCGTCCATCGATGCCGCCGCGTAGCCCTTCTCGGCGAAGGCTGCCCGCGCCGCCCGGAGAAGCTTGGCCCGCGTCTCCTCCATCATGCGCGCGCGCTGTCCAACCGTCATCGTCATCCTCGAATATTCGCATACATCGCGTATGCGAATTGACATACGCGCCGTATGTCGACAATCTCGCGGCATACGGCGCGTATATGAAGCGCGTCGCAGCGTCGGGGAAGAGACCCCGGTGCGCAATGGAGGAAACGAGATCATGGCGAAGCGCGACGCGATCGTTCCGCCCGGCCGACAGGCGCTCTACGACCGGCACCGCTACTCCGCCGCGATCCGCTCCGGCGACCTGCTGTTCGTCTCCGGCCAAGTCGGCAGCCGCGAGGACGGCTCGCCGGAGCCGGATTACGCGACCCAGGTGCGGCGTGCCTTCGAGCGGCTCGACGCGGTGCTGACGGCGGCCGGCTGCAGCTTCGACGATGTGGTGGACGTGACCACCTTCCACACCGATCCGGAGACGCAGTTCGAGACCATGATGACCGTGCGCGACACCGTGATCGGCACCCCACCCTATCCCAACTGGACCGCCGTCGGAGTCACGTGGCTCGCGGGCTTCGACTTCGAGATCAAGGTCATCGCGCGCATCCCGCCCGTTGCCTGATCGGGCGGCAGCCGGCCCTCAGCGCCGCGCCGCGCCGATCAGGGCGGTCGAGGGGACCGGGAGGACCGGGCGCCCCTTCGCCATCCGGCGGATCTCGCCGATGATCGCCGCGCGCTGCGACTCGGTCAGACGCGCCCAGTCCTGCGACATCCCGAACAAGGCCTCGGGGTCGGCGAGGGCGGCGACCTCGAGCGCGTAATCGTACGTGACCACCTCGATGCACGGATCGCGGTAGCCCGCTTCGACGAGCGCATCGGCGAAGGCCTCCGGATCGCTCAGGCCGATCACGCCGTCGGGCATCGCCATCCCCTCGATCCCGGGAAACAGCCGCCGGCGCACCTCGCTCAGCAGCAGGAACGTCGCCGCGCCTTCACGCCGCCACGTGGCGACCACGCCGTAACCGCCGGGCCGGGTCACCCGCGCCATCTCGGCCAGCCCCCGGCGCCAGTCGGGGAACATGATCACGCCGAAGATCGAGAAGACCGCGTCGAAGCCGCCATCGACGCTCCCGTCGGGCAGGCCCAACGCCTGACCGTCCATCACGCGGGCCTCGATAGTGGGGAGCCCGGCCTCGGCGATCCGGGCGACCATGCCGGGCGAGAAATCGATCGCCAGCACCTGCGCACCCGTCCGCGCCGCCGCCAGGGCCAGGGCGCCGGTGCCGGCCGCCACGTCGAGGACCCGATCCGCCGGGCCCAGGGGCACCCGCTTCAGGGCCGCCTCGGCGTAGCGCGCAGTGAAGGGATGGGCCGTCGTGGCGTAATGGCGGGCCGCCGCATCCCACCGGCCCGGATCCTCGAAATCGCGCATCGCCGATCCTCCAGTCACGTAACATCTAGAGTATCGTGATAGCCGCCACTTGCCAATCGTGGCCGTCCTGCGAAGGATCGCGGTGTGCGAAGCGACAGCCGCCTTTCCCGGATGCTCCACGTGCTGCTTCACATGGCGCGGCACGAAGGGCCGATGACGTCGGAGGCGATCGCGGCGATGCTGGGCACCAATCCCGTGGTGGTCCGGCGCACCATGGCAGGCCTCCGCGAGGCGGGATACGTGCGCTCCGACAAGGGCCATGGCGGTGGCTGGGCGATCGCCGCCGACCTCGGCACGGTGTCGCTCCTCGATATCCACCGCGCCGTCGGCGGACCACGCATCTTCGCGATCGGCAACGATCGTCCGCATCCCGATTGTGCGGTCGAGAAGGTCGTCAATGCGGCGATCGAGGAGGCCTTGGCCGAGGCCGAGGCGCTGCTGATCGCCCGGCTCGGCCGGATCAGCCTCGCGGAACTTGCCCGCAGCTTCGACGCGCATTGCGCCGGTGCGGCCGATTGCGGCGTTGGGTGATCCGGCCCCCACGGAATGCGAGGAGACGCCCATGATCGAATCCGCCGCGGCCCCTCTTCTTCTGCACGAGGACAGGGACGGCGTCGCGACGCTGACGCTCAACCGGCCGACGGCCCGCAACGCGCTGTCCTTCGCCCTGCTGGAGGCCCTGCGCGACGCCTTCGCGGCGCTGGCGGAGGACGAATCCGTGCGCGCCGTGGTGCTGGCGGCGTCGGGGCCGGCATTCTGTGCCGGGCACGACCTCAAGGAGATGACCGGCTACCGCGGCGAAGCCGACCGCGGGGCGGGCAAGTTCGCGGAGCTGTTCGATCTGTGCTCGGCGGTGATGATGGCGATCCCCGCCCTGCCCCAGCCGGTGATCGCGGCGGTGGAGGGCGTGGCCACCGCCGCCGGCTGCCAACTCGTGGCCGCCTGCGACCTTGCGGTGGCGGGCGGGCAGGCGCGCTTCGCCACGCCCGGCGTGCAGATCGGTCTGTTCTGCTCGACCCCGATGGTGGCGCTCTCGCGTAACCTGTCGCGCAAGGCGGCGATGCGGATGCTGCTGACCGCCGAGATGATCGAGGCCGAGGACGCGCGCACCCTCGGCTTGGTGAGCCACGTCGCCGAGCCCGGCTCGGCCCTGTCCGCCGCGCAGGATCTGGCGGGGGGAATCGCGGCCCGCAGCCCCGACACCGTGCGGGTGGGCAAGCGCGCCTTCTACGCGCAGATCGAGATGCCGCTCGCCGACGCCTACGCCCATGCCGGCCGGGTGATGGCGGAGAACATGCTGGCCCGGGCGGCGGAGGAGGGCATCGGTGCCTTCCTCGCCCGCAAGGGGCGCTAGAGCACGATGCGGAAAAGTGGAATCCGGTTTTCCGGAATCATCGTGCGATCACAAAGAGATAGAGCGTGCCTCTGTTTCTGTAGAAATGCAGCACGCTCTAGCGCGTTTCGCGAATCGATCGGGGGCGCCCGCATCCGGTAGGGTCGCGCGGGCCGTGCGCGTGACCCCCTCGACCTGACGAGAATTCTGGGGATCATGCTTGGCCGTGCCGCGACGGAGCCGAACCAAAATCCTTCCGTCGCGTTCCTAGCTCCTAACGAGGAGAATACCCGTCATGAAGGCAGTGTTTGCAGTGGCGGCCGTCGGCCTGACCATGCTTGGCACCATCGCCTCAGTCTCGGCTCAACCCTATGGCGGCCGTGACTATGGATATGAGGGTCGTGGCTACGACCGCGGCTACGATCGGGGCTATGACCGGGGGTACGATCGCAATTATGATCGCGGCTACGATCGTGGCTATGACCGCGCTTACGGTTTCGATGAGCGCGAGTACCTGCGCTGCAATCCGGACGTCCGTCGCGCCGTCCGTCGGGGCCAGATGGAATCCGGCATCGTGCATTACCAAGTGTTCGGTCGCCGCGAAGGCCGACGCCTCTCGTGCTGATCGGCCGGACAGGCGCACGGCTCGAAGCATCGCCGCGAGGAGAGATGCCGGCCTGAGGAAGGTGCCGTTGCGGCGCCAGAGCTGAGAGACATCGCAGCGGAAGAGCATCCGGCACGATGCTCTCGCCCGGCAGGCTGTCGGGCATGCGCTGAATCGCCGACGTCCGGACACCTTCGGTGGCCGGACGGATCGTATGTGCGTTCGAACGGTTCGGAGGGGGCGTCGCCGCGCCCCATCTCATCGGGCCGATTTGGGGCTTATCCCGAGGCCCTGGTTTTGACGCGCATTCCGGCGACGAAGCGGCGCCCGCCGCATCGAAACGCGCTCCGGGCCGCCACGAGTCTTCGCGAACGGACCCCATGCTGCTGCGACGCCCTCCCCTCCCCGAGCCCGGCCCGAACGCGAAGAAGATCGTGAGCTGGAACCTGCTGCGCCGGACCGGCGCGGCGGTGGATTGCCTCGTGGAGTTGATCGAGCGGGAGCAGCCCGACCTCCTGCTGATGCAGGAGGCGACCCGCGAGATCGGCGCCCTGCCGGAACGGGTCGGCGGGGTCTATGCCTGGGCGCAACTGCCGGGGCGCATTCACGGGCTGGCGATGTGGAGCCCGACGCCGTGGGAGCGTCCGCCCGCGATCGTTCCCCTGCCGCCGGGCGTCTTGATCGATCGGGTCTGCCAAGTGCTCGACTGGGGCGGCTTCGGCGTCGGCAACGTCCATCTCTCGCACGGGCAGGTGCTCAACCGCCGCCAGCTCCGGCGCATCGAGAGTCACCTGCCGGCGCGGGCAGCGGTGCTCGGCGACTACAACATCGTCGGCCCCGCCCTCTTGCCCGGCTTCCGCGATGTCGGCCCGCGGCGGGCGACCCACGCCATGGTCGACGTGCTGCCGTTGCGTCTCGATCGCTGCCTCGTGCGCGGCCTCGTCTGCCACGAGCGCACGGTTCTGCCGCGCGGCTTGTCCGACCATCATCCGATCGCGGTGCGGCTCTCGCCCGCGCCGGAGGGGGGCATGGACGGCGGGCGGTTCAGAGGTATGGCAGAAGCAGTCGCACGGCTGCGTCGCGCAGGCGCACGAGATGCGGGCGGGCGTCGAGGTCGGCCCGGGTCAGCGGCGTCTCGCACTTGTCCAGGATGAACGTGTCGAGCCGGCGGGCCAGTCCCGGATCGTAGACCTCGACATTGAGTTCGAAATTCAGGCGGAAACTGCGGGAATCCCAGTTCGCGCTGCCGATGAAGCACCATTCGCCGTCGATCGAGAGCGCCTTCGAATGGTCGAAGGGCGGCTCGTCGAGCCAGACCCGGACGCCGTTCTCCAGCAGCGGATCGATATGGGCCCGCGTCGCCCAATCGACGATGCGGTGGTCGCTCCGGCGTGGGATCACCACGTCGACGGCGATGCCGCGGGCCGCCGCGAGGCAGAGCGCGCTGACGATCAGGTCGTTCGGCAGGAAATAGGGAGTCGTCAGTCGGATCGAGGTCCGGGCGCAGGCAATCGCCTGCAGGACCACGGTGGCGATCTTCTCGATGTCGGCGTCGGGCCCCGAGGTGACGATACGGGCGGTGAGATGTCCCGCAGGCGAGAGGCGTGGCATCCACGCCTCGCCCTCCAACTCCTCCCCGGAGACGAAGGCCCAATCGACGAGGAAGGCCTGGGTGAGCTGCTCGACCACCGGCCCCTCGATCCGGAAATGGGTGTCGCGGATCGGGAATTTGGGTTTGCGTGCGACGCGGTTGCCGTCGGAAATGTTGACGCCGCCGGTGAAGGCCACGCGCCCGTCGAGGATCAGCAGCTTCTTGTGGGTGCGCAGATTCAGGAACGGCATCCGCCAGGGCAGCACCGAGTGCATGAACAGCCCTGCCGGCACACCCAAGCGCCGGAGCCGACGCCAGGCCGCCGGGTAGAAGTAACCGCTGCCGATGCCGTCGAGGATGACGCGAACTTGGCAGCCGCGGTCCATCGCCTGCTTCAGCGTCGCGATGAAGGTCTGTCCGATCTCGTCGTCGAGGAAGATGTAGCTCGACAGGGCGATGCTGCTTCGCGCCCCCGCGATCGCCTCGAGCATCGCCGGATAGGCTTCGTCGCCGTTGCGGTAGACGGTGATGTCGGTGCCGGCGACCGTCGGCAGGTTCGTGATCGCCCGCACCGCCCGGTCGAGGGGCGCGTAGGCCTCCGGCACGGAAGCGGGCGCCTGGGGCGTCTCGTCATATTGCTGGGAGGGCCGCCGCTTGAGCTTGCGCGCCCGGCGTTCGACCCGGTTGAGGCCGAAGGTGAGGTAGAGCGCGGTGCCGAAGACCGGCGAGAGCCACACCAGACCGGTCCAGCCGATCGCCGAGCCGACGACGCGCTTGCGCATCAGGATGTGGAGGCTGACGCCGAGTGAGATCAGGACGCCCGCCGCCGTCAGCAGGTCCGCGCGCAGCACGCCGGGATAGACGAGCCAACGGGTGAGGGCCTCTTCCACTGTCTGCCCGCCGCTCCGTGCCTTACCCAGAATCGTGCCGAGGCGCGCCGCGCCGTCATGGGGCCTGCCGCCGCCCCCGGCCATAAGCCAAGCCGGGGCCCGCGAACAGCCGAACGCGTCCGAACGGAAAAGGGCTCCGCCTCGCGGCGGAGCCCCCTCCTCTCTTCTCGCTGTGACGGCGACGATCAATCGTCGGCGAAGATGTCCCGGTCCTTGGTCTCGGGGACGAAGAGCAGGCCGATGACGGCGGTCATCAGCGCGATGACGATCGGGTACCAGAGGCCGAAATAGATGTCGCCGGTCTGGGCCACCATGGCGAAGGCGGTCGCCGGCAGAAGGCCGCCGAACCAGCCGTTGCCGATATGGTAGGGCAGCGACATCGAGGTGTAGCGGATGCGGGTGGGGAACAGCTCCACCAGCGCCGCCGCGATCGGCCCGTAGACCATCGTCACGTAGAGGACGAGGATCGTCAGGATGGCGATGATCGTCAGCTTCTGCGCGGAGAAGATGTCGACCACCTTGGCGAAGTTCGACAGGCCGTCCTTGGGATCGATCGCGATCTTGACGATGCCCGGATCGGTCGCGGCCGGGTAGCCCGCCGCGGTGAGCGCCGCGCCGACATCCTTGGCGAAGGTCGGGTCGGAGGCGGCGAACTCCTTACCGGCGACGTTCACGGTCGCCTTGGTGCCGGCCGGTTGGTTCTCCGTGGTGTAGTTCACCGCGCCGCGGGCGAGCAGCGCCTTGGCGATGTCGCACGAGTTGGTGAACTTGGCCGTGCCGACCGGATTGAACTGGAACGAGCAATCCGCCGGGTCGGCCTTCACGACGACCTGCGTGTTCTGCTGGGCCGCGTGCAGGGCCGGGTTGGCCGCCGCGGTCAGCGCCTTGAACAGCGGGAAGAAGGTCAGCGCCGCCAGCACGCAGCCGCCCAGGATGATCGGCTTGCGGCCGATCTTGTCCGAGAGCGAGCCGAAGAACAGGAACCCGCCGGTGGCCAGGATCAGCGACCACGCGATGAGGACGTTGGCCGTGAACTGGTCGACCTTCAGGATCGATTGCAGGAAGAACAGGGCGTAGAACTGGCCGGTGTACCAGACCACCGCCTGGCCGGCGGTGAGGCCGAGCAGGGCCAGCAGGGCCCAGCGGGCGTTCTTCCACTGGCCGAAGGCCTCGGAGAGCGGCGCCTTGGAGCCGGTGCCCTCCTCCTTCATCTTCTTGAAGGCGGGGCTCTCCTGCATCTGCATCCGGATCCAGACCGAGATGCCGAGCAGCACGATCGAGACCAGGAACGGGATGCGCCAGCCCCAGGCGGCGAATGGCGTGATGGTCGAGGCGCTGCCGTCGGCGGCGGTGACCGGGACGGGGGCGTAGTTGGCGTTGACGTAGATCTGCGTGAACAGAATCACCATCAGCGACAGCAGCAGGCCGAGCGTCGCCGTCGTCTGGATGAAGGCGGTGTAGAAGCCGCGCCGGCCCTTCGGCGCGTGCTCGGCCACGTAGACCGCCGCGCCGCCATACTCGCCGCCGAGGGCGAGGCCTTGAAGCATGCGCAGCGCCAGCAGCGTCACCGGGGCGATCCAGCCGACGCCGTAGGCGTTGAGGGTGGTGTAGGAGGGCAGCAGGCCGACGCAGAAGGTCGAGATGCCCATGATCAGGATGGTGACGAGGAAGGTGTATTTACGCCCGACCAGATCGCCGAGCCGGCCGAACACCAGCGCACCGAACGGACGGACCAGGAAGCCTGCCGCGAAGGCGAGCAGCGCGAACACGTTGCGGGTCGCTTCCGGATAGGCCGAGAAGAACTGGGCGCCGATGATCGCGGCCAGGGAGCCGTAGAGATAGAAGTCGTACCACTCGAAGACCGTGCCGAGGGAGGAGGCCAGAATGACCTTCTTCTCGTTTCCGGTCATCGGTCTGACGTCCGCGTCCGTCCGCGGTATTGCGGCTGCTGTCGCCATCCGGCGTTCCTCCAGGTCTTGAACTTGTTTTTTTGACACCGCTCGTGGTGCACGGCGACGCTATGTCAACACGCTCTAAGGAAGAAGAGGGCCGGAGGGGCCGGAATCGGTTTTTTCATCAAGATTTTTATGGGCTTCCGTGGTCGTCTCTCAAAAACGACTGAGGGTGTGCTGTTCAATGCTCACTTGGAGCGTGAGCGTACGTTCGAGATGTACGTTTATTCCCCGCTTTTTCTTGATTTTTGCAACGAGTGGCGCCAGGCCTGGGCGCTGGTCGACCGACGCTCAGATCCGGCCTTCCACCCAGTCGCGCACGAGCAGGTGGGCGATGGCCGTGGCCGGCGGCAGGCTGAGGCCGTCGGGCTGCGTGCCCGCCAGCATCCGGGCCGCGTCGTCGCGGGTGATCCAGCGCGCGTCCTCCAGTTCGGCGGGGTCGATCGCGATGTCCTCGGAGACGGCCTCGGCGATGCAGCCGATCATCAGCGATGAGGGGAACGGCCAGGGTTGCGAGGCGTGATAGGCGACGGCGCCGACCCGGATGCCGGTCTCCTCGACGGTTTCGCGGCGCACCGCGTCCTCGATGGTCTCGCCGGGCTCGATAAAGCCCGCGAGGCAGGAATACATCCCCGGCTTGAAGTGGGGGCTGCGCCCGAGCAGGCAGGAATCCCCGCGCCGCACCAGCATGATCGCCACCGGATCGGTGCGGGGGAAATGGTGCAGGCCGCATTGCGGGCATTCCCGCCGGAAGCCGCCGGCCCCGACATCGGTCGGGCTACCGCAACGGCCGCAGAAGCCGTGCCGGGCGTGCCAGGCCAGCAGCGATTTCGCCGTGGCGGCGAGGCCGAGTTCGGCCGGCGCCACCTGTCCCTCGCTGGCGAGCGCCCGCAGGTCGACCGCCCGGTGGTCGGGCTCGGCGAACAGGTCCGCGGCCTCCGGCGGTGCCGCGGCGGCGAAGACCGGCCGGTCCTCGAACCGCCCGAGAAACACCTCGTGGCTGAGGGGGCCGACCCGTCGCCCCTCGCCGGGGTCGAGCAGCACCGTCGCCGGACCGGGGGTGGCGCGCAGGATCACCTGCTCGCCGACCATCAGGACCAGCCCGGCCCCCGCCTCCGCCTCCGCGAGGGCTGGGGCGGCCCCGGCCTCCGTCGAATGGCGCACGAGGCGATTCTGAACATAGGCGAGGGCCGCGCGCCCGCTCGTTGCCCGGCGGTCCATCAGGCGTCCGCGAAGAGCTGGGCGGCGCGCTCCAGGATCTGGGCGCGGGCATGCGGCGGATAGGGCTTGCGCTCCCCGCGGCCCCAGACCGGATCGGGCCAGGCGGGGTCCGAACGGAAGCGGGCGATCACGTGGACGTGCAACTGCGCCACCACGTTGCCGAGCGCCGCGACGTTCACCTTGTCGGGCTTTGCGAGCGCTTGTATCACCTTGATGGTCAAACGAATCTCCCCGGTCAAGGTCGCCGCGTCCGCGTCGCTCAGATCGGTCAGCTCGCTCGCGGCAGGCCGGCGCGGTACGAGAATCAGCCACGGAAAGCGCGCGTCGTCCATCAGCAGGACCGAGCACAGGGCGAGGTCGCCGACGGCGTGGGTGTCGGCGATCAGCCGCGGGTCGAGGGAGAAGTCTTCGCTCATGAGGGGGGGATCTAGCGCACGGGTTCGAAAGGTGGCGAGCGGGACCCGCAAAAGTCCGCGTCGTCCCTCCGCCGCGGAGCATGAGACGCGATGATCCCGGCGCCCGTCCAGCGCGTTCTCGCCCGGCTCGGCGCGGCGCTCGAATCCCGGCGCCTGCTCCCGGCGGGCGAGGAACATCCGGTTCAGCCGGTGCCGCCTCTGGCCCGCCTGTCCGATCCCGCCCCGGCCGGGCGGGCCGAACCGCCGGACGTCGATGGCCCCGATCAGAGCCGCGCCCTCGTCGCCATCGTGGCGGCGCGCACGCCCGCGCCCCTGGTTCTGGCGCTGCACGGATTGCCCTGTGCCACCGGCATCGTGGCGGTCGGTGCCCGGGTGATCGAGGATCTGATCGCGCAGGCCCCCGACGTGATCGTGGTCGAGGCCGAGCCCGCGCGCTTCGATGCCCCGGCCCTGATCCGCGCCCTGCGCGCCTGCGAGGATCTGGCGCGGACGCCCGTGCTGCTGGTCGCGGAGGGAGCCCCCCGGACCCTGCGCCGCCTCGCCCGCGAGGTCGGTGCCAGCGACGTGGTCGCCAAGCCCTTCGACGAATGGGAGCTTCAGGACCGGGTCGGCGTGCTGATCGCCCTTGCCCAGGCCCGCGCCGACAGCGAGCGCCGGGCGCTCGCCATGCGCCGCGACGCCGCCCGCGCCATTGCCGAGACCTCGGCCCGCGAGCGCGAGATCATTCGCCGCCTGATGCTGGCGGCCGAGTTCCGCGACGATCAGGCGGGCGACCACCTCACCCGCGTGGCGGGTGGCGTGATCGCGGTGGCGGAGGGCCTCGGCCTCAGCCAAGCGGAGGCGGACGACATCGCGCTGGCCTCGACCATGCACGACATCGGCAAGATCGGCGTGCCCGATCACATCCTGCTCAAGGCCGGCCCCCTCACCCCGGAGGAGTGGACCGAGATGCGCCAGCACGCCCTGCGCGGCTACCACATGCTGCACGACAGTCCCTCGCGCCTGCTCCAGATCGCGGCGGAGGTCGCCCTCACCCATCACGAGCGCTGGGACGGGACCGGCTATCCCCGAGGCCTCAAGGGCGAGGAGATCCCCCTGTCCGGGCGGATCGTGGCGGTCGCCGACGTGTTCGACGCGCTGATCTCGGCCCGCAGCTACAAGGCGGCCTGGCCGCTGGAGAAGGCCCGCGCCCATATCGAATCGGAAGCCGGCCGTCATTTCGATCCGGCCTGCGTCGCGGCCTTCCTCTCGCGCTGGGACGACATCGTCGCCCTGGTGCAGGAGCGGGCGGCCTGAAGCATCGCCCCTCGGCTCCGCGACCCGGCCGGAACAAGCCGCCCCGGTCCGGTTTCTGCCCTTCGATCGACCCGTCGCACGTGGAGGCGTCCCATGGTCCCGACCTATGAGCGTGCCCTGATCGTCGGCGCCGGACCGGGCCTGAGCGCGGCCCTGGCCCGGCTCTTCGCCGCGGAAGGGCTCGCGGTGGGACTCGCCGCGCGCAACGTCGAGAAGCTCGGGCGGCTCGCGGCCGAGACAGGCGCCGCGCTCCATGCATGCGACGCCACCGATCCGAACGCGGTCGAGGCGCTGTTCGCCCGTCTCGAACCGGCGCTCGGGGGCTCGCCCGACGTGGTGGTCTACAATGCCAGCGCCCGGCTGCGCGGCGGGATCGCCGATCTCGATCCCGCAGCGGTGGCCCGGTCGCTCTCGGTCACGGCCACCGGCGGATTCCTCGTCGCTCAGGCGGCGGCGCGGCGGATGCTGCCCCACCGCCACGGCGCCATCCTGTTCACCGGCGCCTCGGCCAGCGTGAAGGGCTTCTCGGGCTCCGCCCCCTTCGCCATGGGCAAATTCGCCCTGCGCGGCCTCGCCCAGAGCCTGTCCCGCGAGCTGCAGCCGAAGGGCATCCACGTCGCCCATATCATCGTCGACGGCGCGATCCGTTCCGAAACCCGCCCCGATCCGGAGGACGCGCCCGACGCCACCCTCGACCCGGAGGCGATCGCCAAAACCTATCTCGCGCTGCTGCGCCAGGATCGCAGTGCCTGGAGCGACGAGGTCGCCGTGCGGCCCTGGGTGGAGCGGTTCTGAAGCCGCTCGCTCACCTTGCGAAGAACGCCTCCAGCGCCGCCAGCGTCGCTTCCGGCGCCTCCTCGGCCATGAAATGGCCGCTCGCGATCGAGACGCCCTCGGCCTTGGGGGCGAAGCTCCGCCGCCACACGTCGAGGGCGGGTTCGGGCTTGTCCCGGTCGAGGTAATCGCGGCTCGCCAGCAGGAGGACCGGCATCGGCAGGGTGCGGCCCGCCGCCAGGTCTGCGCGATCGGCGGCGCGGTCCGCCCCCTCGGCGCCGCCCGCCCGGTAATCCTCGCACATCGCGTGGATGCGCTCGGGAACGTTCCAGGCCTGCGCGTAGAGCCGGAGGGCGCGCGGGTCGAAGGCCGACAGATCCTTGGCCGCGCTCCACTGGCGCAGCAAACCCTCGAAATAGCCGTCCGGGTCGCGGCCGATCTCGCGCTCCGGCTCCGGCGCGGGGCGCGCCAGGAACGGCCAGTGCGGGTTCATCCCCGGATTCGCCTCGATCCGCTCCCACTGGACGAAGGTCGGCACGATGTCGAGGAGGGCGAGGCGCTCGACCCGGCCCGGCGTGTCGAGGGCCAGACGGTAGGCGACGCGCCCGCCGCGATCATGACCGGCGAGCCCGAAGCGGACATGGCCGAGCCGCTCCATCACCGCGACGATCTCGGCCCCGACCTGGGCCTTGGCGTAAGCCGCTCCACCCTCCGAGTCGGGGGCGGCCGACCAGCCGTAGCCCTTGAGGTCGAGGGCGATCACCCGGTGCGTCCGCGCCAGGGCGGGGGCCAGCCGGTGCCACATCGCGTGGCTCTGGGGAAAGCCGTGCAGCAGCAGGAGCGGTGCTGCGTCCTCCCGGCCCCCGGCCCGGGCGAACCAGCGCCCGGATGGGCCATCGATCCAGAGCGATTCGAAGCCGGGAAACAGGTCGTCGCCGTCCGCCATCGACAGGGTCCTCGCAGGGCGTCCAAGGGTCGGTGACAACGGCGCCGGATCGCGAAGGCTCCGATGACATCTATGCCCACAGGCCGCTGAGGAGGAGTTTCGTTGTTCGATCAATGCCTCAGCATATTGCCTATGTATTGGGCATGATGAAAATTAAGACTTATCGGTCACCTTCGATGGCGACACAGTTGTTCTGCCCCGGATCCACTCCGACGGCCTCATGACGACGCTTCACGGTGAGCGCCGTCACGACTTGGGCCTTTCGACATGACGATGACGCCCCTCGAAGATTTTGCTCAAATCGCTGCCGACTGGATTTGGGAAACCGATGTCGGCGGGCGGTTCTGCCACCTTTCGCCCGAGGCCGAGCGGTTCTTCGGGCGCCCGGCCGCGGCGCTCGTCGGCGCGGCGCGGGCGGATCTGGCCTGGGAGACGGAGGCCGAGGGGCTGCAGGTCTATCGTGCGGCGCTCGATGCCCGGCGACCGTTCCGCGAGCTGACCTACGTCTACCGCCACCCCGACGGCGCCCCCCGCTGGTTCGAGATCAGCGGGCGCCCGCGCCATTCCGCGGAGGGCACATTTCTCGGCTATCGCGGCGTCGGCAGCGACGTGACCGAACAGCACCGCACCCGCGATGCCCTGGTCCGGGCTCATGCGGAGCTGTCGGAGCAGAACCGGCTTTTCGACGCGGCGCTGGAGAACATGAGCCAGGGCCTGTGCCTGTTCGATGCCGGGCAGCGGCTGCTGGTCTGGAACCGGCGCTACCTCGAGATTTTCGGGCTCGAACCCGACGCGCTGCAGGTCGGCATGAGCCAGCGGGCGGTGATCGAACGCCTGGTCCGTCTCGGGTGCTACCGGAGCGGGGCGACGGTCGATTCCGTCAGCGAGGGCACGCGCACGTCGCTCGCCGCCGACGGCCCGAAATCGCTGCTGCGCGAACTGGCCGACGGGCGGGTGATCGCGGCGACACACCGGCCGATGCCGGGCGGCGGCTGGGTGGCGACCTTCGAGGACATCACCGAGCGCCGCCGCAACGAGGCCCGCATCATCCACATGGCCCGCCATGACGGGCTGACCGACCTGCCCAATCGCACGGCCCTGCGCGAGATCGGCGCCGAGCTGCTGCGCGAGGCGCGCGAAGCCGGAATGGGCGGGCTCGCCGTGCTGTGCCTGGATCTCGACCGGTTCAAGCCGATCAACGACAGCTTCGGCCACGCGGTTGGCGACGGTCTGCTCAAGGCGGTGTCGGCGCGTCTGCGGGCGCAGGTGCGCGGTCGCGACGTGGTGGCGAGGCTCGGCGGCGACGAGTTCGCCGTGCTCTACGCCGTGGACGACGCGGAAGGGGCGGCCGCCCTTGCCCAGCGCCTGATCCGGGTCGTCAGCGCCCCCTACCGGCTCGACGGCGTCACCGCCGAGATCGGCATGAGCGTCGGCGTCGCGCTGGCCGCTCCCGGCACGCCGGGCGGCGATATCGAGCGCCTGCTCAAGGAAGCCGACATGGCTCTCTACGAGGCCAAGGCCGAGGGGCGCGGCACCTTCCGTCTCTTCGAGCCGAAGATGGACGAGGTCGCTCGCGAACGGCTCGCCCTGGAGCGCGAGCTGCGCGAGGCCCTTCAGGGCGACCGGTTCGAGCTGCATTACCAGCCGCTGGTCGATCTCTCCGACAATCGCATCAAGGGCATGGAGGCGCTGGTGCGCTGGCGCCATCCCGAGCGCGGCCTCATCAGCCCGGCCCTGTTCATTCCCCTGGCCGAGGAGACGGGCCTGATCGTGCCGCTGGGCGATTGGGTGCTGCGGCAGGCCTGCCGCGACGCCGTCGGCTGGCCCGGCGACATCAGCGTCGCGGTCAACGTCTCGCCGCTGCAACTGCGCCATCGCGGCTTCGCGCAGACGGTGGTCGCCGCTTTGGCCGCCAGCGGGCTCGACGCGACGCGGCTCGAACTCGAGATCACCGAGAGCGTGCTCCTCGACGACACCGAGACCAATCTCGAGACGCTGCACACCCTGCGCAAGCTCGGCATCCGGATCTCGATGGACGATTTCGGCACCGGCTATTCCTCGATCAGCTACCTGCGCCGCTTCCCCTTCGACAAGATCAAGATCGACCGCTCCTTCGTGCGCGATTGCGCCGGCAACCCCGATGCGGGGGCGATCATCCGGGCCATCGTCAGCCTGGGGACCAGCCTCGGCATCACGACGCTGGTCGAGGGGGTCGAGACCGAGCCGCAGCTCGCCGCCATCCGGGCGGAGGGCGCCCGGGAGGTGCAGGGCTTCCTGTTCAGCCCGCCGCGGCCCGCCGGCGAGATCGCCGCTCTCTTGATTGCCCAGGATGAAACGGCCGGGCCGGTCGCCCGGGTGGCCTAGATCCGTGATCTGACGAGAGGCCGGATGGCTCCTCGGAGCGGGCCTTCCGATCCGCGGGGCAATGTTAATCGACGGAACATGAGCACGGGAGCTTTCGTTGCCGTCCGTCCCCCCGAGCCCGACGCCACCGTCGGGACGGGCCGTGGATACGGGAGACGCGCCATGAGCAGCACCGCCGACAAGGTGAAGGGCCTCGCCAACGAGGCCGCCGGCAACGTCAAGCAGGGTCTCGGCAAGGCCACCGGCAACGAGAAGCTTCAGGCCGAGGGCAAGGCCCAAGAGGTGAAGGGCGAGGGCCAGCAGCTCAAGGGCAACGCCAAGCAGGCCGTGAACGACACCGCCGACGCGATCAAGGGCAAGCACTGATCGCGGAGTGATCCGGCCTCGCCGGCACGGGATCGCCCCCGCGTCGGCGAACCGTTTTGCCCGGAAGACGTTTTCCGGACCATCAACGGAACGAACCGGGCAGCTTGACAATTCTTCAAGCCAGAACGGACCTTTCAGGAGGATACCATGATCGGTTGGGCAGTCACTTTCCTCGTCGTCGCCCTGGTTGCCGCGCTGCTCGGTTTCGGCGGCATCGCCGGCACCGCCATGGAAGCGGCCAAGATTGTCTTCTTCGTCGCCATCGCGCTGTTCCTGATCTCGGCGGTGATGGGCGCGGTGCGCGGTCGCTCGCCGCGACTCTGACGTCGTATCGCTTCGGGCCTTAAGGGGCCCGATCGAGGAGAGGCGGTCCTGAGGGCCGCCTTTTCCTTTTGCGCGGCCCCTCGCTCTGCTAAGGGGCCAGGATGACCGACACCACCGACCCCACCCAGGCCGCGCCCGCGGAGGCCCCCGCCGCGCCCGAGGGCGAGCGCATCGCCAAGGCCATTGCCCGCGCCGGCATTGCCTCCCGACGCGACGCGGAGGCCATGATCGAGGCCGGCCGCGTCAGCCTGAACGGGAAGGTGCTGACCTCGCCCGCCATCAACGTGACCGAGGTGGACCGGATCGTCATCGACGGCGAACCGCTGCCGGCCCGTGAGCGCACCCGGCTCTGGATCCTGCACAAGCCCCGCGGCGTCGTCACGACCGCCCGCGATCCGGAAGGTCGCGCCACGGTGTTCGACGGGCTGCCCGACGAACTGCCCCGCGTCGTCGCCATCGGGCGCCTCGACATCAACACCGAGGGCCTGCTGCTGCTCACCAATGACGGCGGCCTCGCCAAAGTGATCGCCCATCCGGATACCGGATGGCTGCGGCGCTACCGCGTGCGCGCCTTCGGCGATGTGACCCAGGCCGATCTCGACAAGCTCCGGAAGGGCGTGACCGTCGACGGGATGGAATACGGTCCCGTCGAGGCGACGCTGGACCGGGCGCAGGGCGACAATGTCTGGCTGACGTTGGGCCTGCGCGAGGGCAAGAACCGCGAGGTCAAGCGCATCCTCGAGCATCTCGGTCTGTCGGTGAACCGGCTGATCCGCCTCTCGTTCGGGCCGTTCCAGCTCGGCGACCTGGAAGTCGGGCTCGTCGAGGAGATCCGGACCAAGGTGCTCAAGGAGCAGCTCGGCAAGACCCTCGCCGAGGAGGCCGGCGTCGATTTCGAGAGCCCGGTGCGCGAGGCGATCGCCCCGTTCGGCAGCCCCAAGAAGGCCGCGAAGGTCGCGACCCGCGGCGCCGAGGAGGGCGAGCGCTCCGGTGCCCCGAAGGCCCGCAGCGCGGGCCGTCCGCCGCGCGACCCCGCGCGACCGGCTTCCGCTCCGAGAGGCGCGGAGCGGGCTCCGGCCAAGACGTCGATGGCGCCGGCGCGGGCGCCTTCCCCCACCGTATGGCGGGCCGACGACGAGGAGCGGCCCCGCGCCGCCAAGGTGCCGCGCCGGGGCGGCGATCCCAAGGCCGCCCGTGCGGCGGCGGCCGAGCGCGGCCGCGAGCGCGTCGGCGCCATCAAGGCGGTGGGCGAGCGTCGGGTGCTGGTCGAGCGGCTTCAGGCATCCCCGGAGGCCCCGGCCGCCGAGCCGCATCGCCGCGTCCGCTTCCGCAACAACGAGGAGGGCGCCGAGCGGCAGGACCGCCGTCCGCGCGAGGATCGTCCGGAGCGCAATTCGGAGCGCGGCGACGCACGGTCGGCCGCGCCGCGCCGGGCGCCCGCGGGCGATGCCCGCCCCCGCCGCCGCGACGAGGACAGTGGTGCCGAGCGCCGTGGGCCGCCCCGCGAGCACCGGACCGACGGCGAGGGCCGTCCCCCCCGGGAGCGCAGCGAGGGCGCGCCCCGTCGCGAGCGGTCGTTCGATGCGGGTGCCCCCGAGCGCCGCGGTCCTCCGCGCGACCGGCCGCGGCCCGACCGTTCGGGCGGTGACGCGCGCCCGCCCCGCGCTCCGCGCGGCGAGGGGCGTTTCGAGAACAGGCAGGAGGGTCGTCCGGAGCGCAGCGGCGGCTTCAAGGGCGCCGGCCGGCCTGCCGGCGGCGGCGGTAAGCCGGGCTTCAAGGGTGGCGCGCGCCAGGGCGAGGCCCGCGACGGCGGCAAGGGCGGTTTCAAGGGCGGGTTCAAGGCCGGCGGCGGCGGCGGTGGCGGCGGTCGCCCGGGCGGCGGGTTCAAGTCCGGCGGTGCGCGGCCCGGCGGCGGCGGTCGTCCCGGCGGTGCGGGCGGTGGGGGCCGCCCCGGCGGCAAGCCCGGCGGGTCCCGCGGTGGAGGCCGTCCGCCGCGCGGCGGCGCCTGATGCGGCTGGCCGCACAGTCGGCTGAGGGTGAAGCGTGAGGATCGTCGGCGGGGAATGGCGCGGGCGCCGGCTCGCCGGCCCGAAGGGCGAGGGCATCCGCCCGACCTCCGACCGCCTGCGCGAGGCCCTGTTCAACGTGCTGGCCCATGCCTACGACGACGCGGTCGAGGGCGCCGTCGTGCTCGACCTGTTCGCCGGGACCGGTGCCCTGGCCTTCGAGGCGCTGTCGCGGGGTGCCGCCAGCGCGCTCCTCGTCGATGACGGCCGCGAGGCCGGCGGCCTGATCCGCGACACCATCGCGGCCCTCGCCTGCGGCGACCGCGCGCGGCTCATCCGCCGCGACGCGACCCGACTCGGCCCCACCGCCGACACGCCGGCGACGCTGGTCTTCTGCGATCCGCCCTACGGCAAGGGTCTCGCCCCCGCCGCCCTCGCGGCGGCGGCCAAGGGCGGCTGGCTCGCGGGCGGTGCCCTCGTCCTCGTCGAAGAGGTGGTGAGCGCCGGTCCGGTTCTGCCGGATCGCGTCTCGGAGTTGGAGCGGCGGGCCTACGGCGAGACGGTCGTGACCATCGGGCGCTTCGAGGGTTGAGGCGCAGCCCGGTGCCTGCGCCGGGTCGCGTCATCGGCCTGCCGCCCTATCTCCCTCGGGCACGCCCGAAGGAGGCCCCATGCCGATCTCCCGCCGAACCCTCCTGCACGGAGCGGCCATCGCCGCTGCCGGTGCCGGATTCAGGGCGATCCCGCCCGCCCGCGCCGCCGACGAGCCGCTGATCGTCCGGACGGTTCCCGCCACCGGCGAGCGCCTGCCGGCGATGGGGATCGGCACCTCGCGCCGTTACGAGGTCGCGGTGACGCCGGAGGCGACGGCGCCCCTGCGCGAGGCGGTGGAGCGCTTCGTGGCGCTCGGCGGCAAGGTCATCGACACCGCGCCGAGCTACGGGACCGCCGAGGACGTGCTCGGCGTGATCCTCGAAGGGCTTCGCGACAAGATCTTCCTGGCCACTAAGGTCGCCGCGACGGGCCGCGCCGCCGCGGAGGCCGAGATCGAGCGCTCGTTCAAGCGCCTGCGCACCAACACGATCGATCTGATCGCCGTGCACAACCTGATCGACACGGAATCCAACCTCGCGATCCTGCGCGGCCTCAAGGACAAGGGGCGCATCCGCACCGTCGGCGTCACGGTCTGGCGCGACGACCAGTTTCCGGAACTCGAAACGGTCCTGAAGCGCGAGACGCTCGACTTTCTCCAGGTCAACTACGCCCTCGACAGCCGCAAGGCCGCCGAGCGCATCCTGCCGCTGGCGCAGGAGCGGAGCGTGGCCGTGATGGTGAACGTGCCGTTCGGCCGCGACCGGCTGTTCACCGCCGTGAAGGGGAAGCCCGTGCCGGATTTCGCGCGGGAATTCGGCTGCGCCAGCTGGGCGCAGTTCTTCCTCAAATACGTGCTGGCCAACGAGGCGGTGACCTGCCCGATCCCCGGCATGGCCAAGGCGGCTTATGTCGAGGACAACCTCGGTGCCGCCCGTGGGCGCCTGCCGGACGCCGCCGAGCGGCGCAAGATGGAGGCCTTCATCGATGCGGTTTGATCGTCTTGCGCGACGCAGCGTCCTCGCGGTCCTGCTCTGTACCCTCGCCGTCCCGGCGATGGCACAATCCGAAAGTCCCAGACGGATCGGGATCGTCGGGGCGGGGAATATCGGTGGCACGCTCGGGCGGCTCTGGCTCAAGGCCGGTTACGAGGTGTTCTTCTCCTCCCGTCATCCGGAGGAGCTGAAGGCGCTGATCGAGGAACTCGGTCCCAAGGCCCGGGCCGGCACGCCGGCGGAGGCGATCGCCTTCGGCAACGCCGTGCTGATCGCGGTGCCCTACAAGGCCTATCCCGAACTCGGGAAGGAGAATGCCGCCGCCCTCAAGGGCAAGGTGGTGATCGATGCGGGCAATGCCGTGAAGACCCGCGACGGCGCGATCTACGACGAGGTCGAGAAGGACGGGATCGGCGCCGTCTCCGCCAAGTACCTCGCCGGCGCCCGGATCGTGCGCGCCTTCAATGCGGCCAATTACAAGATCTTCCTCAAGAATGCGGCCCGGCCCGATCCGCGCATGGCGGTGCCGATCGCGGGCGACGACCCGAAGGCGCTGGAGACCGCCCGCACGCTGGTCACCGATGCCGGCTTCGATCCGGTGGTCGTGGGCGAACTCGATGCGGCCAAAACCTTCGCGATGGGCTCCCCCGGCTTCGGTCATGAGCTGTCGGCGCCGGAACTCAGGGCGAAGCTCGGGGTCGCGCCTTGAGCCTGCGTGCCCGGCTCGCGCGCCTCGTCGATGTGCGGCCGGGCGAGGGGCCGGCGCTCGCCTGGTCCTGGGCCTACATCTTCGCCCTGCTGGCGAGCTACTACGTGCTGCGCCCGATCCGCGACCAGATGGGCGTGGCGGGCGGGCTCGAGAACCTGCCATGGCTGTTCCTGGCGACCCTCGTCGGAATGCTCGCCCTCAACCTGCCCTTCGCGTGGCTGGTCAAGCGCCTGCCGCGGGCGCGGTTCGTGCCTCTCACCTACCGGTTCTTCATCCTCAACATCCTCGTCTTCGCCGGGCTGATCGCGGTCACCGAGGGTGAGGCGGCGCTCTGGGTCGGGCGGGCCTTCTTCGTCTGGCTCTCGATCTTCAACCTGTTCGTGGTCTCGATCTTCTGGGCCACGATCGTCGACGTCTTCACCACCGAGCAGGGCAAGCGCCTGTTCGGCTTCATCGCCGCAGGCGCGACCTTGGGCGCCATCTGCGGCTCGGCGGTGACCGCGACACTCGCCCGCGACGTGCCGACTTGGGTGCTGCTCGTCGCGGCGGCTCTGTTGCTGGAGGCCGCCGTCTTCGCCATGCGCGGGCTGGCCGGCATCATCGGGCGCCTGCACGCGGTGCCGGAAGCCTCCCGCGCGGGTGAGACCATCGGCGGCGGCGTGCTGGCGGGCATCCAGCGGACCGTGTCCGCGCCCTATCTCCTCAACATCGCGCTGTTCCTGGCTCTGTTCTCGGTGACGGCGACGTTCCTGTATTTCGAGCAGGCGGCGGTGGCCAAGCGCAGCTTCCCCGACCGGGGGGCGCAGACCGCCTTCTTCGCCACCGTCGACCTGGCGGTGAACGCCCTGACGCTCGGCGTCCAATTGTTCTTCACCGGCCGGATCGTGCGGCGCCTCGGGGTCGGCGCGACGCTGGCGCTGCTGCCGGCGGCGAGCATCGTCGGTTTCGCCGCGCTCGCCCTCTCGCCGACGGTGGGCGTGGTGGTCGTCGTCTACGTCCTGCGCCGGGCCGGCAACTTCGCCATCGCCCGGCCGATCCGCGAAGTGCTGTTCACGGTGGTCGCGCGGGAGGATCGCTACAAGGCCAAGAGCTTCATCGACACGGTGGTCTACCGCCTCGGCGATCAGGTCGGCGCGTGGTCCTATGCCGGGCTCGGCGCCCTCGGCTATGGCGGCCACGCGGCGGCCATCGTCGCGGTGCCGCTGTCCGCGGCGTGGCTTGCCAACGCGCTCTGGCTCGGACGGGCGCAGGCGGCCCGGCAAGCCGCGAGCGACCCGGAGAGCCCCCTCCCCCCGGCGGGCCGGGAGGAGGACGCATCCGTGTCCGTCGCGCCGCGCTGAGCGGCGCGGACAGCTCAGTTCGTCGCCGTCTGGCCCTGCGTGCCCGTGTCGTTCGGGCAGCGCGGATGACCGCCGGTGGCCGGGGTGGCGCCCGCGGTCAGGGTGATGGTGTCGGTCGGCGACGGCGGCACCAGCTTCAGGATGGAGCGGATGCGCCACGCCACCGAATGGTCGGCGCAGGCGGTGTCGCCGGACACCCCGACGCCGCCGATGGCGCGCTTGCCGTCGTAGAGCGCGAGGCCGCCGCCGAAGGTGATCGTGCCGCCGACGCGCCGACCGATCATCGGGTCGCGCGGGGTGCCGAACTCGGCGACGTTGCCGTCATAGGCCGCCCTGGCGTCGAGGACGTTGCCGCCCTCCAGGCCGAACAGCGGGTTGCCACCGCTCGGGCTCGGCTGCACGAAGCCGTAGAGCTGCGCGGTCGAGAGCGGGCCCTTCGGTGCGTCGAGGCTCAGGCCGTTGGCGGTGTAGGCCTTGGCCGCCGCGATCTGGCGGCTCAGGAGCCATTGCGCGTAGACGTTCCCGCCGGAATAGGCGACGGCGCAGACTTGGCCCGACCGCGTCACCGCGACGGCCCAGAAATCGTTGTTGAGTCCCGTGGAATCGGCGGCCGCCGCTTGCGTCACGGCGGCTTTGAGTTGTCCATGGCTCACCGGGCATGACGGACCGCCGCCCGGATTTCTCTCTGCGTCTTCATGGGCCCAGGCGGCGCTCGACATCAGCATTGCGACCAGGGCTGCGCCTCCCAGGACTGTAACCGTCCCGAGCCTATGCTTCGAATGTGACATTCCCCAACCCCCTGTTGGGCTCCGAGGAGCCGTATCCGCGAATCGAATATTTGCGGATCGACGAATGGGTATCACGCAAATGTATTCACGCAAATATTCATCGCATCGGCTGGATTGAAAATTGTCCAGGTTCGTTCGTCTCTACCAGGTACATAAATGTATTGTTCGGATGAATGAAGAAAAATAGGGTCCGTCCGGATTCCATGGGAATCCGGTGCTGGCGCGTCCGTTTGTGGTTCCTGCGGTTGGCAAGCGTCCTGCCCGTCGCGCCTCCTATCCCGACCACTCCACCACGAAGTACGGCGCCAGCTTGGCCGGCGCGCGCGTGATCACGGCCTCGGCCCGCCGCGTCACGCCTGCGCCCCGTCGGGCCTCCAAGCGAACCCGGTGAGCGCTGCCGCCCTTGGTGACGACGAAGCGCTCCTGCCCCTTCAGAAGCGAGAGGAGGCGGTCAGGCCCGTCGGGGCGGCGACGCAGGGCGAGGATCTGTTGGACGAGCGCTGCCTGCAGGCCGGGCAAGGCGAGCAGCACCGGCGGCGGAGCGCTCGTCACGTCGACCTTGCCGCCGGGATTGTTGACGGTGAGAAGCCCGGCCAGGGCCTCGACCTCGGCGGGATCGACGCCCGGCAGCCAGCGCAACTCGCCGACCTGACGAAACCCTTCGCGGCGATGGGGGCGCGCGCCGTCGTCGGGCCGGGGCGGGGCGGCGGTGAGCGCCCCTTTGCTGGCCCCTTGCCCATCCTTCGGCTCGTAGCGGTCGCGCCACGCCACCACCCTTGCGGCGAACTCCTCCGGCCGGAGGCTGCGGCCGCCGACGGCGCGGTAGGCGGAGGCCAGCAGCGCCGGATCGGCGCCGTTGAGGTCGATCCGGCCCGCCTCGTCGCTCACGGACAGGGTGACGGTGCCGGAATCGAGGCGGATCTCCTGTCCGTCGATCTGGGCCGGGGCGAGCTTGAGGCCGTAGAGTTCGTAGGCCGCGAGGTCGAGCCCGGCCTGCACCAGGCCGTCCAGGGCGAGGTCGTCGGATTTCGCCTGCACCCCTTCGAAGGCCGCGCGCACCAGCACGGTGGTGCCCCCCAGCAGGCTCGCCAACAGGGCCATGACGCCGAGCACCGCCACCAGGATGAAGCCGCCGCGTCCGTCCCGGCCTGGGGCCTTGCGCGCCGCCATGCTGGCGCTGGCGCCGGTGCCCGTGGTCTCGCCCCTCGCTCCGGCGACGCGCCTCGGCATGCTCAGTTCCGCCTCTGGGCGGCGCGGTCCTGCGTCACCGCGTTGAGGATGGCGCCGAGCGCCGCCTCGTCGTCGCCCGCGCCCTCCTCCGTGCGGCTGCAGTAATGCGTTCGGGGGCGCACGCAGCCGGGTTCGGCCTCGGCGCGCACGGGCACGCGCAACGATGCGGCCACGTCGCCGGTGCCCGGATCGGCGAGACCGACCCGCACCGCCACCGGCGGCGGCCCGGCCGGCGGCCAGGTATCGACGATCACCTCCGGGGTCGTGTCGCTGCGGGGCGCCACGTAGGCGAACCGGATGCGGGCCGGGCCCTCGTAGAGCAGTTGGTCCGGGCCGAAGGCGAGCGCACCGGGGCCGGGCAGGTCCGGCGGCAGCGGGGCCTCCGCGCGGGTCAGGCGTCCACCCGTTCCGTCCCCCTCGCTGCGCAGCAGCACCGCCACGGTCTCGCGCAGGGGGCTGCCCTCGGCCACCGGCCGGTCGAGGGCGAAGAGAAGCTGCCAGGGGCCGCCCGCGAACACGAAGCGCTCTCGGTCCGGCCCGTCCCACCGGGCGCGGGCCATCCGGCGGATGTCCCGCGCCAGGGCCGAGAGGCCCTGCTCGGTCCGCTCCAGCCGGGCGGTGCGCCCGGCGAGGCTGTCGGCTTGGTGCAGCATCAGCCGCGTCAGCGAGCCGAGCGCCAGCAGGATCGCGGCGCTGATCGCCAGCACCGCCAGCGCCTCGACCATCAGGAAGCCGCTGCGCGCGTCGCGCGGGGAACGGCGAGGGCGGAGCCGGGGGGCACGGCCAAGACGCGCGCCGGCCCTCACGAGCGGCCCTCGTCGAGATCGATCGCCGCCGTCAGACCGTCGATCCGCACCGCCAGCAAGGCGCCGAGGCCGGGGCGGGCCAGGAAGATCTCGCCGCCGGTGGCGGTGCCGTCGGGGAGGAAGCGGACCCCGCCGGCCAACCCTTCCGAGATCCGGATGGCGATCCGGGGCGGCAACGCCACGGCACGGTCCGAGGCGCCGGAGCGCAGCATGCGATCCGTGAGATCGACGCGCGCCACCACCGGAACGCCGCCGGATCGCGCCGCGTCCCGGTCGGCCCGCAGCAGGGCCATCATCTCGTAGGCCTTGATCCGCAGGGAGGTGCCGCTGTCGCGGGGCGAGCCGCGGGGCAGGGCGAGCGTCGCCACGAGGCCGATCAGCGCCAGAGCCAGAACGGTTTCGAGCAGGGTGAAGCCGGCCTGCGGGGAGGCCGTTCGAGGGGGCGAGACGGTGCGCATCGCGATGGACACCGGAGTCAGGGCTCGACCGCCGCGGCGCGCGGCGGGGGCGCGAAGCGGCGCAGGTCGATCGGCCAGTCGCCCTGCCCGGTATCGGCGGCCGGGCGGTCGATGTCCTCGGGGACGCCGATGGCGAGGGTGCGGTTGCGGCCTGGCCCCATGGGTGGGCGGATCACCGCGTCGGCCTCGGGGCGGCGGGCCCCTCCCCCGTGCAGCGGACGAGCGGCGAAATCCATTCCGACCTCGGGCCCGGATAGCCCGAGCCGCGGCATTGTCTGCGCGGAGCCGGGCACGATCAGCGCGACCGATCCCGAGCCCAGACCGAACAGCACGATCATCGCCGGTCGCAGAGGAGTCATCGACGGAGCATCCGATGCGCGAACCTCTCCGCTATAGGCTGCGTCGCTCCGATCGTCCCGCGAATGGCGAAGCTTCACGACAGAAATCGTCCGACGTGGGATTTTCGCAACACTTCGCGAAATCAGTACAGATCGGTCGAAAGGAGGCGCGGACGGCGAAACCTCTGATGGTCTACAGTCACGCGTGGTGAGTCGACGCTGAGCACAACGGTCGTTCCGGCCGGACAAATCGCTGCGGCATCGCAGCGCGGCGCTGTTCCGCATCGTCTCCGGACATAGAATGGAAACATGGCCGGGGTCCGATGCGCCCCGTCCCGCCCATCACGCAGGCATGCATGGGTCTCGTTCAGTACGCCCTCAAATTCCGCATCACGACCTACGTGCTCGCCGTGCTGATGATGCTCGGCGGCCTGGGCGCGATCGTCGTCACCCCGAAGGACGTGCTGCCGACCGTCGACATCCCGGTCGTCGTCGTGGTCTGGACCTATACGGGCCTGTCCGCGCCGGAGATGGAGAAGCGGATCACGACCTATTCCGAGTTCGGCATCTCCAACAACGTCAACAACATCGCCCGGATGGAATCGACGAGCCTGCAGGGCACGTCGATCATGAAGATCTACTTCGATCAGAGCGTCAGCATCGATCTCGCCATCGCGCAGATCGTCTCCTCGACGAACTCGATCCGCGCGCTGATGCCGCCGGGCGTGCAGCCGCCGGTGATCGTGCGCTTCTCCGCCTCCTCGGTGCCGGTGATCCAGCTCGCCCTGACCTCGACCAAGGACAGCCTCAACAAGGTCTACGACTACGCCCAGTACCGCATCCGCCAGCGGCTGACGCAGGTGCCGGGCTCGACGCTCCCCTCCCCGTTCGGCGGCGCGCCGCGCCAGATCATGGTCGATCTCGACCTGCACGCCCTGCGCGCCCTCGGGCTCACGCCGCTCGACGTCACCAACGCCGTCACCCAGCAGAACCTGACGATTCCCTCCGGGCTCACCAAGATCGGCGAGCAGCAATATCCGGTGCAGATGAACGCGACGCCCGACGCGATCGCGAGCCTCAACGAGATGCCGATCCGGGTCGTCGGCGGCCAGCCGGTGCTGGTGCGCGACGTGGCCTATGTCCGCGACGGCGGGCCGCCGCAGGTCAACATCGTGCGCGCCGACGGGCAGGCCTCGGTGCTGATGCGGGTGCTCAAGAACGGCACCGCCTCGACCCTCGACGTCGTCAACAACCTCAAGGCGGCGCTCCCCGACATCCGCGCGGCGGCCCCCGAGGGGATGGAGATCAAGCCGCTCTTCGACCAGTCGGTCTTCGTCTCGGCGGCGATCGAGGGCGTGCTGCACGAAGCCGCCATTGCCGCCGCGCTCACCGGCCTGACGATCCTGCTGTTCCTCGGCTCGTGGCGCTCGACGCTGATCGTGCTGGTCTCGATCCCGCTCTGCATCATGACCTCGCTGGCGATCCTCGCCGCGCTCGGCCAGACCATCAACGTGATGACGCTTGGCGGCCTCGCCCTCGCGGTCGGTATCCTGGTCGACGACGCGACGGTGGCGATCGAGAACACCTACCGCCTATTCGAGGAGGGGCGCCCGTTCCGCAATTCCGTGGTCGAGGGCGCGGCCGGCATCGCCAAGCCGGCGCTGATCTCGACGTTGTCGATCTGTGCCGCCTTCGTCTCCGTCTTCGCGCTCACCGACACGCCGAAATACCTGTTCACGCCGCAGGCGCTCGCGGTCGTGTTCGCGATGCTGACCTCCTACCTGCTGTCGCGCACGCTGGTGCCGGTCATGATCGATGTGCTGGTGGAGCGGGAATACCTCCAGCACCATGGGCGCGCGGACGAGGCGCCGCGCCAGGGCCGGATCGCCCGCGCCGCGATCTGGCTGACGCGGCCGCTGTTCCGGTTCGCGGGCGCCTTCCGCCGCCGGTTCGAGGCGGGGTTCGTCCGCTTCCATCGCGGCTATGTCGGGCTGCTGCACGTGGTTCTGCGCCGCCGCGTCGCGACCGTCACGCTGGTCGCCCTGCTGTTCGCCGGCACCGGCGTGCTCTTCGTCCAGACCGGCCAGGATTACTTCCCGCAGGTCGAATCGAGCCAGATGACGCTGCACCTGCGCACCCGCCCCGGCATGCGCATCGAGACCGCCGAGCAGGTCTTCGCCGAGGTGCAGAAGACCGTGCGCGAGGTGATCCCGGAGGAAGAGATCGGGCAGATCCTCGACAATATCGGCCTGCCGTCGAACAACTACAATTTCGCCTTCTCCGACGGTTCGTTCGTCTCCTACAACGACGGGCAGATGCTGATCGATTTGAATGAGGGGCATGGGTCCGTGGCGGACTACACGCGCCGCCTGCGCGAAGTCCTGCACGAGCGCTTTCCCGACCTGATCGTCTACTTCCAGCCCTCCGACATCATCACGCAAATTCTCAATTTCGGCGTCATCTCGCAGATCGATGTGCAGGTCTCGGGCCGCAACCTCGAGAAAGATCTCGCCGCCGCCCGCCGGATCGAGGCACGGCTCAAGGCGATGCCCGGCCTCGTCGACGTGCACCTGCACCAGATCGTCGACGTGCCGCAATTCTTCATCGACGTGGACCGGCGCCTCGCGTCCGAACTGGGGCTGACGCAGCAGCAGGTGGCCCAGAGCCTCAACGTCTCCCTGTCGGGCTCCTTCCAGGTCACGCCGAACTTCTGGACCGATCCGAAGACCGGCATTCCCTACCAGCTCTGGGTGCAGACGCCGGAATACCGCAACGACTCGCTCACCGCGCTCCAGAACACGCCGCTCTTCGCCCGCGCCTCCGCCACCGGCGGCTTCGGGCCCGGCGCGCTGACGCTGGTGTCGAGTGTCGCCAGTATCACCCGCCAGCCGACCCAGACGGTGATCAACCACGTCAACACGCAGCCGACCTTCAACGTCTACGCCGCGGTGCAGGACCGCGACCTCGGCTCCGTCGCCCGCGAGATCGACCGGATCGTTCAGGAGGAACAGAAGGCGCTGCCCGCCCCGGACAAGATCGTCGTGCGCGGCCAGATCGAGAACATGCGCTCGGCCTTCTTCCGGCTCGGCATCGGGCTCGCGATCGCGCTCGTCGCCGTCTACCTCCTGATGGCGGTGAATTATCAGAGCTGGGGCGATCCCTTCGTGGTTCTGGCGGCCCTGCCCATCGCCTTCTGCGGCATCGTCGCGAGCCTGTTCATCACCAACACCGCCTTCTCCATCCCCTCGCTGTTCGGGGCGATCATGTCGGTGGGCATCGCCTCCGCGAACTCGATCCTGCTCGTCACCTTCGCCAAGGAGCACCGCGAGGCGACCGGCTGCTCCTCCTTCGAGGCGGCGATCGCCGCGGGCGAGACCCGGCTGCGGCCGGTGCTGATGACGGCGGGGGCGATGTTCCTCGGCTTGATCCCGATGGCGCTCGGCACCGGCGAGGGCGGCGAGCAGAACGCGGCGCTGGCGCGCGCCGTGATGGGCGGCATCGCGCTCGGCACGCCCTCGACGCTGCTGTTCGTGCCCTTCCTCTACACCCTGCTGCGTCGCGGCGCGGTCAAACCGCTTCAGGATTATGTATGATGTTCGCGACGAAGACGGCGGCGGGCTGCCGCGACCCCAGGATCGGCCGGTGAGCGCGTCGGAGCACAAGCCCGCAGCCGAAATCCCGCCGCCGCCGCGCAAGCGCGGCTTCGTCCTCGCGGCGCTCGTCGCCGCCGGGTTGATCGCCTGGGGCGCGCATGGTCACGGAGAGCGGGCGGCGCGCGCCGAGGAGACGCAGCGCCGGCAGAACACGTTCGTCCCGAAGCTCCGGACCGTGGAGGCCAAGCGCCTCGAAGGCCCCGCCTCGCTCACCCTCCCGGGGCAGACCGAGCCCTTCGCCACCGCCCGCATCTTTGCCCGCGCCACCGGCTACATCGCCGAGCGACGGGTCGATCTCGGCTCCCGGGTGAAGCAGGGCGACGTGCTCCTGCGCATTGCCGCCCCGGACCTCGATCAGCAGCTGATGCAGGCGGAGGCGCAGCTCGGCCAGCTCCAGGCGCAGCTCCTGCGGGCGAAGGCGATGGTCGATCAGGCCAAGGCCAACGTGAACCTCGCCCAAGTGACGAACTCGCGCACCTCGACGCTCGCCGGCCAGGGCTGGGCCTCGAAGCAGAACGCCGACAACACGCAGGCCGGGGTGCTGTCGCAGGCCGCCAACCTCGCCTCGGCCGAGGCCGACGTGAAGGTGGCCGAGGCCAATATCAAGGCCCAGGAAGCCACCGTCGGGCGGCTCAAGGCCTTGACCGGTTTCGAGATCGTCACCGCGCCCTTCGACGGGGTGGTGACCGCTCGCAATGTCGATGTCGGCGATCTCGTCCAGGCGGATGCGGGCTCCGGCACGCCGCTCCTGTCGATGGACCGGGACGACGTGCTGCGCATCTCCGTCAACGTGCCGCAGAACGCGGCCGTCGGCGTGGGCCCGGGTGTGGCCGCCGAGATCAAGGTGCCGCAGATGCCGGACCGGACCTTCTCGGGCAAGGTCGAACGCTCCTCGGTGGCGCTGCTGGCCTCCTCGCGCACGCTCACGGCGCAGGTCGACGTACCCAACCCCGACCGGGTCTTGCGGCCCGGCCTCTACGTCTACGTGACCCTGGCCATTCCCCGCACCGGTGCCCCGACGGTGGCGGTGCCGGCGGAGGCCCTGGTGTTCAACCAGGGCGGCACCCGCGTGGCGCTCTCCCGGGAGGACGACACCGTGACCTGGGCGAATGTCCACATCGCCCGCGACAAGGGTACGACCGTGGAGGTCGATCAGGGTCTGGCCGGCGGAGAGCGCCTCGTGCTGAGCCCTCCTTCCGATCTGAAGGAAGGCGGCCGGATCGCACCACAGCCGGAAAAGCCGACGCATTCGGCGCAACGCTGATCCCACCCTCCCCTCATCCTGAGGCACCGGAAGCGCAGCGGAAGCCTCGAAGGAGGGCGCCAGGGATCGCTGACGACATCGGGAGCCTTCCTTCGAGGCCGCTTCGCGGCACCTCAGGATGAGGGGATCTGATGGGACGAGCCGGTCGAGCCGGCTCTGAGACATCGGGAGCCTTCCTTCGCGGCCAGCCTGCGCGGGCGCCTCAGGATGAGGGCGAGGGTGGGTTCAAATCGTCCGTCCGACTTTCGGCCGGTTGCGCTCGCGCCCGGTCTCGGCTCACATCCCGCCGGAAACGCTCACCGAGAAAGACGCCTCATGACCGATCTAAAGACCCTTCGCAGCCTCTCCGGCCTGCCGCCGGAGCCCGCCGCGCTGAAGGGCTCGGCCCTGCTGATGATCGACCTGCAGAACACCTACCGCGAGGGCGTGATGCAGCTGGAGGGCGTCGAGCCGGCGATCCGCGAGGCGGCGGCGCTGCTGGAACGGGCCCGCGCCGCTGGTATCCCGGTCTTTCACGTGCGCCACGATGCCGGGCCGGGCTCGCCCTACGACATCACGGCGCCGATCGGCCAGATCAGCGACGAGGTCGCTCCGAAGGACGGCGAGGCGATCGTCACGAAGGCCTATCCGAGCGCCTTCGTCGGCACCGACCTCGAGGCACAGCTCAAGGCCGCGGGCGTCGAGGACGTGATCGTGGCGGGCTTCATGACCCATATGTGCGTGAACTCGACCGCCCGCAGCGCCTTCAGCCTCGGCTTCCGCCCGACCGTCGTCGCCGCGGCGACCGCCACCCGCGCCCTGCCGGGGCCGGACGGCGCCACCGTCCCGGCCGCCGCGGTTCAATCGGCAAGCCTCGCGGCGCTCGCCGATCTGTTTGCGGTCGTCGCGCCGGATCAGGGGGCGATCCGCGGATAGATCGTTCGGCGACGTCACTTGCTCGTCCGACCCAACCCTCATCCTGAGGTGCGGAGCGAAGCGTAGCCTCGAAGGAGGCTTCCAGACCGCCGCGCGATTCCTGGAGGCCTCCTTCGAGGGCGGCGCTGCACGCCGCCGCCTCAGGATGAGGGAGAGGGTTGGAAAACGCTCTCCGGCCGCTGCCTCAGGTCCGCCGCTGCGCGTGGCCCTCGTGCTCGTCCCAGCCCTCGAGCACCTTGTCGAGGGTGAGCGGGTATTCGCGGATGCGCACGCCGGTGGCGTTGTAGACGGCGTTGGCCAGAGCCGCGCCCGCGCCGCAGATGCTGACCTCGCCGAGCCCCTTGCTCTTCAGGGGGTTCGACTTGTCGTCGAGTTCCGGCAGGAACACCGCGTCGATGGCCGGCACGTCGGCATGCGCCGGGACGTGGTACTCGGCGAGATCGTGGTTCACGAACTGGCCGGTGCGGGTGTCGATCTCGGCAGCCTCCATCAGGGCGGCGCCGATGCCGAAGATCATCCCGCCGAGCGCCTGCGAGCGGGCGGTCTTCTGGTTGAGGATGCGCCCGCCGGTGAACACCCCGAGCATGCGCCGCAGCCGGATTTCGCCGGTGTCCGCGTCGACGCCGACCTCGGCGAAATGCGCGCCATAGGAGTGCTGCGAGTATTTCTCCTTCATCGCGCCGGGCTTGATCTCACCCTTGGCCTCGACGCCGTCCTTGCCGGCGAGATCGGTCAGAGCCTCGGAACGGTTGCCCGAGACGACACGCCCCTCGGCGAATGTCGCGCCCTCCGTGTTCAGGCCGGCCTGCGTCAGCAGCGCCTGACGGAGGTTGTCGCAGGCGACGTAGAGCGCCGAGCCGGCCGAGCCCGCACCGAAGGAGCCGCCGGAGCCCGCCGCCTTCGGATAGGCCGTGTCGCCGATCTCCACACGGATGCGCTCCACCGGCAGGCCCATCATCTCGCCCGCGATCTGCGCCAGGATCGTGTAGGTGCCGGTGCCGATATCGGTCATGGCCATGCGCACCGTCAGGGTGCCGTCGGGATTCAGCCGGACGCTCGCCTGCGAGGGCATCAGCGGGTTGAGACGCGCCGCGGCGGCCATGCCCATGCCGACGAGCCAGCGCCCGTCCCGCGTCGCGCCGACTGCGCCGCGCTTGTCCCAACCGAAGCGCTGCGCGCCCTCGCGCATGCAGGCCACCAGCTGACGCGTCGAGAACGGGACCTTCTTCTCCGGGTCCTGCTCCGGCTCGTTGCGGATGCGCAGCTCGATCGGATCGACCTTCAGCTGCTCGGCCAACTCGTCCATGGCGCATTCGAAGGCGAGCTGCCCGACCGCCTCGCCGGGGGCCCGCATCGATGAGGCGACGGGTTTGTTGAGGTTGGCGAGCCGGTGCCGGGTGATGCGGTTCTCCGCCGCGTAGAGCGCGCGGGTGACGTTGGCCGAGGTCTCGTAGAAGCCGTCGCCCGGGGTGGCCGCCGACCAGGATTCGTGGCCGATGGCGGTCAGCCGCCCGTTCGCGTCGGCCCCGAGGCGGATGCGCTGGATCGTGTCCGAACGGTGGGTTGCGACGTGGAATTCCTGCTGGCGCGTCATCGCCACCTTCACGGGGCGGCGCAGGCTGCGCGACGCGAGGGCCGCGAGCGTCGCTTCCGGCTGCGGCTGCAGTTTCGAACCGAAGCCGCCGCCGATGTAATGTGAGATCAGGCGCACGTTCTTCGGGTCGAGCTTCAGCACCTGGGCCAGAGAGGCCTGGCCGCGGTTGAGCATCTGGTTGGCCGTGTACAGCGTCACCCGCTCGCCGTCCGGGCCCGATTCCCACGAGGCGATGGTGGCGTGCGGCTCCATCTGGGCGTGGATCTGCACCGGCGTGGTGTATTCCACGTCGAGCTTCACCGGTGCGGCGGCGAAGGCGCCGTCGAAATCACCGAGCTTCGAATCCGGCGGCGTCTGCATCGCCTTCGGCTCGAACGCCGTGGGCTTGGCGTCCCGGAGCGAGGCCTGCGGGGTCTGCACCGCGTAATCGGCCTTCACGAGAGCCGCCGCCGCGCGGGCCTGCTCGAAGCTTTCGGCCACCACGAAGGCGATGGGCTGGCCCCGGAAACGGATCTCGGTGCCCTGCAATTGCGGGAACACCTGCTCCTTCTTCTCCCCCTGCTCCGGCACGTTCTCGTGGGTCATGACGAGCAGCACGCCCGGCGCCCGCCGCGCCGCGTCGGTGTCGAGCCGGCGGATCGTGCCCTTGGCGATCGAGGCCTCGACGATGAAGCCGTAGGCCGGTTTCGCCAGATCGCGGACTTCGTAGGCGTAGGGGGCCCGGCCGGTCACCTTGAGGCGGCCGTCGATGCGGTCGATCGGTCGCCCGACCAGGCCGTCCGCCCGGTCCAGCGGCGTGGTGCCGATCGGCTGGTTCATGTCCATGGCGGGTGTCCTCGAAGCATCGAGTCGAAAGGTGGGGGTCGGCCTTCTAGGAAAGCCGACCTTGAAAGGAGTTCGGGAGCGCGGCTCGCGGTCCCTAAGCGCGCAGGGCTTCGGCGATGGTCGCGCGCAGCGTCCGGCGGGTCAGCGGGATCTTGAAATCGTTCGAACCGTAACCGCGGGCGCCCTCCAGCACCCGATCGGCGGCGGCGTCGGCCGAGCCGGTCTCGACGAGGGCGGCTTCCGCCGCCTCGACCCGCCACGGTTTGTGGGCGAGCCCGCCGAAGGCCAGTTTGGCCAGTCGCGGCTTGTCGCCGTCACCCCTGGCGATGATCGCCGCGACCGACACGGTGGCGAAGGCATAGGAGGCGCGATCCCGGACCTTCCGGTAGAGGTGCACGCCCTCGACGGGCTTCGGCAAGGTCACCGCCGTGATCAATTCGCCGGGCTTCAGAGTCGTCTCGACCTGCGGCGTGTCGCCGGGCAGGCGATGGAAATCGGCCATCGGAATGGTCCGCGACTGGCCCTGCGGATTTGTCGTCTCCACGGTGGCGTCGAGTGCCCGCATCGCCACGTTCATGTCGGACGGATTGGTCGCGATGCAGGCCTCGCTCGTTCCGAGCACCGCCATGATGCGGTTGAACCCGCCGATGGCGGAGCAGCCCGAGCCGGGCTCGCGCTTGTTGCAAGGCTGGGTCGTATCGTAGAAGTAGTAGCAGCGGGTCCGCTGCAACAGGTTGCCGGCCGTGGTCGCCTTGTTGCGCAACTGGCCGGAGGCGCCCGCGAGCAGGGCTTTGCCCAGCACCGCGTAATCCTTGCGCACCCGCGGATGCGCGGCGAGGTCGGAATTGCGCACGAGGGCGCCGATCCGCAGGCCGCCTTCGGGCGTGTCGGAGACTTCGGCGAGCGGCAGGCGGTTCACGTCGATGAGCGTTGCCGGCGTCTCGATCTGAAGCTTCATCAGGTCGAGCAGATTGGTGCCGCCGGCGATGAAGCGCGCGTTCGGTCGCTCGCTGGCGAGCCGTGCGGCGTCCTGGACGGTGGTGGGGCGCTCGTAGGCGAAGGCTTTCATCGGCTCAGCCCTCAGATCTTGGTGGAGGCGTCGCGGATCGCCGCGACGATGTTGGGATAGGCCGAGCAACGGCAGATATTGCCGCTCATGCGCTCGCGGATTTCCTCATCGGTCAGCGACGCCGTCTGCGTCAGGTCATCGGTGACGTGGCTCGGCCAGCCCGCCTCGATTTCCGACAGCATGCCGGCGGCGGAGCAGATCTGGCCCGGCGTGCAGTAGCCGCACTGGAAGCCGTCATGGTGCAGGAAGGCCGCCTGGAGCGGATGCAGGGTCTCGCCCTGGGCCAGCCCCTCGATGGTGGTGACGCTGTCGCCCTCGTGCATGGCCGCGAGGCTCAAGCAGGAATTGATGCGCCGGCCGTTCACCAGCACCGTGCAGGCGCCGCACTGGCCGTGATCGCAGCCCTTCTTCGAGCCGGTCAGGTCGAGATGCTCGCGCAGGGCGTCGAGCAGGGTCGTGCGGGTGTCGAGGGTCAGGTCGTGCCGCTGTCCGTTGATCGTCAGCGAGACCGGCATGGTCTGGGGCTGCGGATCCCCGGCAGCCGGGGCGGCGACCGCTTGGCCGCGCAAGGTCGCACCGAGGGTCGCGAGCGCCGCGCATCCCCCCATCACTCCCCGGCGCGTCGGATCGAAGCGCGTGTCTCTGGTCGAGCCTGCTGTCATGCCTTGCCGTCCCGCTCATCCGCGACGGGCCACCGGGGGCCAGTCTGGAATTGATCGAAATCCGGAAGGCAGAACGCGGCGGAGGGCCGGGTTGATCCGGCGTTCCGCCGCGCCCGTATGGCGCAGCTGCCCGAAACGCGGTCGGGGCGGCCCGAAGGCCGTCAGCTCCAGGCGTGGAACGGTGGGTTCACGCCGTTGAGCGCGTGATTGCCGACGATCGCGATCTTCCAGCGCACCGGATCGTGAAGGGTGTGGGTGCGGGCATTGCGCCAGTGGCGATCGAGATTGTGCTCGGCAAGCGTCGAGCGGGTGCCGGACAATTCGAACAGGGTGTTGGCGGCCGCGAGTGCCACCTCGGTGGTCAGCACCTTGGCCTCCGCCGTCGCGATCTGGGCGGCCGCGACGCTCTCGGCCGTCGGGTTCGCGACCGCCGCGTCGATGGCGAGACCGGCCCGGTCGAGCAGGGCTTCCGCCGCGTGCTGGCGGATCGTCAGATCGCCGACGGCGCGGATCGTGTAGGGATCGTCCGAGGCCCTGTCCTGGCCGCTGTCGATCCAGGGACGGGCCTTCTCGCGCACGAAGGCGATCGTGTCGTCGAGCGCCGCCCGGCCGATGCCGGCATCGATCGCCGCCTGGATGATCTGGAAGATCGCCCCGTCCGCGCTCGGATGCGCGTAGCCGCGCCAAGCCGGCACGAGGCGGCGTCGCTCCACCCGCACGTCCTCGATGATCACGGTGCCGCTCGCGGTGCCGCGCTGGCCGAAGCTCGACCAATCGTCGATCACCGTGAGCCCCGGCGCGTCGCGATCCGCGATGGCGTACCACGCGCGGCCTTCCGCGTCGTTGGCAACGATCGGCACGAGATGGGCGAGCAGTGCCCCCGACGCGTAGAACTTCCGGCCCCGCACGATCACGTGGTCGCCATGGTCGGTGAAGCGGGTTTCGAACTCGGCGGCGCGCTTCGTGCCCTTCTCGGAGAAGGCGTTGCCGAAGCGGGTGCCGGCCAGAACCTCGGCGAAGAGTTCGGCCTGCTGGTCCGCATCCGACACGGTGCGGATCGACGCGACGATGCCGAGATGGTTCTGGGCGATCTGGGCGATCGAGGGATCGGCCGCCGCGATGATCGCGATCACCTGGGCCAGCGTCCGGTACGACACGTCCGGCCCGCCATGGGCCCGCGGCACGTTGATCGACCACAGGCCGCTCTGCGAGAAGGCGTCGAGTTCCGCGAGCGGGCGCGCGCTGGTGCGGTCGCGCTCCGAGGCGCCCGCGCGGAACTGTTTTGCGAGGCGCTGCGCGACGCGGATCGCCTCCGCATCGTCGCGGATGACGTGGGCCGGTTCCTGCGGGCGGGCGGGGCCGGGCGTGCCCTGCGGCCGGCTGCCGGTTTCGGCGGTGGTGGGGCTGACGGCGATGGTCATGAGAGGCTCCGTCGTGGGGGGAAGGTGCGAAGTCCCACCCATCCCCCTCATCCTGAGGTGCCCGCCTGAGCGGGCCTCGAAGCAGAGCTCCAGGGATCGCGCGCAAGCTGGAGCTCTCCTTCGAGGCTTCGCTTCGCGACGCACCTCAGGATGAGGGGAATGGGCGGGGGAGCTGGCTTACGCCGCCTCGGCGCGCTCGGCCCTGGCCGCCTCCAGCGCCCGCACCCGCGGGATCACCTCGTCGCCGAAATACTTCACCTCTTCCTGGAAGTGCAGGAAGGCCAGCAGCGCGAGGTCGACGCCGGCATCCTTGAGGGCGACGATGCGCTCGGCGATCTGATCCGGCGTGCCGATCAGGTTGGTCTTGAAGCCGTCATTGTACTGGACGAGGTCTTCGAAGGTCGATTTCGCCCAGTTGCCCTCGCCCTCCGGCGAGGCCTTGCCGGCATTCTTCACCTCGTGGCCGAAGGCCTTCACGGCGTCCGGGTCGGCGTGATCGATGATCTCCTGAAGGACGGCCCGGGCCTCCTCCTCCGTCTCGCGGGCGATGACGAAGGCGTTGACGCCGACCTTGACCGAATGACCGTTCTCGCGCGCCTTGGCCTGGAGGTCGGCGACCTGGGCCTTGATGCCTTCAGGCGTATTGCCATTGGTGAAATACCAGTCGGAGACGCGGGCCGCCATGTCGCGGGCCGCCCGCGAGGAGCCGCCCTGGAAGATCTCGGGGAGGCGCTCCGGCTTCGGCTTCAGGGTGTAGTTGGTATAGCGGTAGAAATCGCCGCGGAACGTGAAGTTGTCCTGCGTCCAGATCCCGCGAAGGCTGCGAAGGAACTCCTCCGAGCGGCGGTAGCGCTCGTCGTGATCGAGCCACGGTTCGCCGATCGCGCGGAACTCGCCGGAGAACCAGCCCGAAACGAGGTTGATGGCGATGCGCCCCTCCGTCAGTTCCGAGATCGTGGCGATCTGCTTGGCCGCGAGCGTCGGATTCCACGGACCGGGCAGGATCGCGGCGATGACCGTGAGGCGGGTCGTGGCGGCGGCCAGCGCGTGGCTGAAGGCGACCGATTCGTGCTGGTACTCGGCGCCGTAGCCGGCGGTGAAGCGGATCTGCGTCAGGGCGTAGTCGAAGCCCGCCTCCTCCGCGATCTGGGCGAGCTTGCGATTGTAGGCGGCGTCCCAGCTGGTGCGCTGGGGAACCTTGCTGATGACGAGACCGCCCGAGACGTTCGGCACCCAGTAGGCGAAGCGGATCGGCTCGGAAGAGGCGCGCAGGGACATGGCGTCGTCACTCAGGTTCGATGATGGTCTGAATTCGCGAAGGTCATATCGGAATAGTGATCCGATCTCGTCTTCGCGTCCTGAAATCATCGCCTTGCGCTTGCGCTTCGTCAAAGGAATGATCCGGCGTTTTTCGGCGCCGAAGCGAAAGTTCTTTCTTTAAAAGACGAAGGCGATACGGCAATCGTTTTTCTGAATACGATATGCCGTCAATCGGCCGGTGAGCGTGAACGGCCCCCTCTCCTCGCGCCTTGCGCAGCGAAAACGGACGCAGGGGCCGATGCAGGTGGCGCTGCGACGCTCCTTCCCGCCGCCCCCTCCCCCTTCGCAAGAGGGAGAAGAATCTCGTTGCCGCGGCTCGGACGGCCCTGAATCGGTCGGCCGAAACGAAAAGAGCCGCCCCGGCGGGGGCGGCTCCTTCATGTCGGCGTGGTGATCCGGCTCAGTAGACCCCGCCGGCCTGGGCGGCGGCGCCGGCATCCGGCGGGACGGTGGCGGGCGGGCCGGCCGGCGCGGCGACGTAGGCGTCGGGCGGTGCGGTGCCGGGCTTGAACGCCTCGAGGATCGTCCCGCCGCCCTCACCTGAGCCGGCGCGGGTGCCCGAGGAGGCGTTGACGCGGATCAGCTTGATCCCCGGCGGCACGCGGAACGGCGTCGGCGGCTTGTCCTTGAGCGCGACCTTCAGGAAGTCGAGCACGATCGGCGCGGCGAGCCCGCCGCCGGTCGCCCGGTCGCCGAGCGAACGCGGCTTGTCGAAGCCGAGATAGACGCCGACCGCCAGATCCGGCGAGAACCCGACGAACCACGCATCCTTGGCGTCGTTGGTCGTGCCGGTCTTGCCGGCGAGCGGCTTGCCGATCTGCTTCAGGAGCGTGGCGGTACCGCGCTGGACCACGCCTTCCATGATCGAGACCATCTGGTAGGCGGTCAGCGGGTCGAGCACCTGCTCGGACTCGTCCACGAGCTTCGGCTCGTCCTGACCCGACCACTTCTCGGCGTCGCAACCGATGCATTTGCGGTTGTCGTGGCGGTAGATCGTCTCGCCGGTGCGGTCCTGGATGCGGTCGATCAGCGTCGGGCGGATGCGCCGTCCGCCATTGGCCAGCATCGAGTAGGCGGTGACCATGCGCATCACCGTGGTCTCGCCGGCACCCAGCGACATCGGCAGGACGGGGAGCAGGTCGTCGTAGACGCCGAAGCGGCGGGCATATTCGGCGATGAGCGGCATGCCGATATCCTTGGCGAGCCGCACCGTCATCAGGTTCTTCGAGTGCTCGATGCCGTAGCGCAACGTGTGCGGACCGCCCGACTTGCCGTCGTAGTTCGAGGGCGTCCACGCCTCCTGGCCCGGACCGGCCTCGATGGTGATCGGCGAATCCTGCACCACGGAGGACGGGGTGTAGCCGTTGTCGAGCGCCGCCGAGTAGACGATCGGCTTGAACGAGGAGCCCGGCTGACGCATCGCCTGGGTCGCGCGGTTGAACTCGGATTCGTCGTAGGAGAAGCCGCCGACCATGGCGTGGACGCGGCCGGTATAGGGATCCATCGCCACGATGGCGCCGGACACCTCGGGCTTCTGCCGCAGGCGATAGAGGGCGCGGCCGGCATCCATCGGCTCGACATAGACCACGTCGCCGGCCTTGAGCGCGGTGGCGACCGGGCGCCCCGTCCACTTCACCCCCTCGGCGGTGATCGAGCCGGTCTCGCGCTCCTTGGAGACGGCGCCGGAGGCTTCGCGCTTCGGCTGCAGGCCGATCTGCGCCACGCCGCCGGAGGTGCTCAGCACCACGGCGAGCCGCCAGGGAGCGATGTCGCCGAGCGCGGGCATCTCCGAGACGGCCAGACCCCAATCGCGGCCGACGAGATCGACCTGCCGCTCGGCGCCGCGCCAGCCGCGGCCCTGATCGTAGCGGACCAGCCCGTCCACCAGCGCCTTGCGGGCCCAGGACTGCATCTTCGGATCGAGGGTGGCGCGCACCGACAGGCCGCCCTCGTAGAGCTTGGTCTGGCCGTAGCGCTCGGAGATCTCGCGGCGAACCTCTTCCGTGAAGTAGTTGGCGTTGGCCGCGTTCGGGAAGGCGACGCGCGGGTTGACGCCGAGCGGCTGCTTCTTGGCCTCCACCGCCTCGTCCTGGGCGATGTAGCCGTTCTGGGCCATCAGGCCGATGATCTCGTTGCGGCGCGAGAGGGCCGCCTGGGTCTTGCGGTAGGGGTGGTAGTTGTTCGGCCCCTTCGGCAGCGCGGCGAGGTAGGCGGCCTCGTTGATGGTCAGCTCGTGGACCGACTTGCCGAAATAGTCGAGCGCGGCCGCGGCGACGCCGTGCAGGTTGCGTCCGGGCACGATGGTGCCGAGGAAGATTTCGTTCAGGTACAGCTCGAGGATCTTGTCCTTGGAGTAGGCCGATTCGATCCGCAGCGCGATCAGGGCTTCCTTGATCTTGCGGTCGTAGGTCTGCTCGTTGGACAGCAGAAAGTTCTTGGCCACCTGCTGGGTGATGGTCGAGGCACCCTGCTTCTTGCCCGATTGCGCGTTGGTCAGGATCGCGCGGACGATGCCCTCGGGGTCGATGCCGCCGTGCTTGTAGAAGTTCTTGTCCTCCGCCGAGAGGAAGGCGGCGACCACGATCTTGGGCATCGCCTGGATCGGCAGGTAGAGACGCCGCTCATGCGCGTATTCGGCGAGCAGCGAGCCGTCCGCCGCGTGCACGCGGGTCATCACCGGCGGCTCGTAATTGGCGAGCGCGGCGTGGTCCGGCAGGTCCTGGCTGTACTTCCAGTAGAAGAACGCGCCGACGGCCGCCGCGACGCAGAACAGCACCGCCCCGGCCGAGAACAGGAAAGCGAAGAATCGCAGGATGAAACGCATCCGGTGTCCGTCCGTCGCTCGTCCGCTGCACGATTGAGATCGGGTTCGGCACCAGGGGCCGGCCGAGGCTCAGGGCTCGTGTCGAGACCCCGCGCGATCCGCGCGGTGTTGGGCGGGCGGGGGTCTCTCGTGAAGGCCCCGTATCGACACCGGTTCTATGGTGAAACTGGGGCGATGGAGGCCGCCTTGCGCGGCGGCGTCGGCGTCGGGCGGGAGAGCGTCGCCCGGCCGGCGAAGAACAGATCGATGGCTTTCGCCATCGAACCCGTGACCTTGGTGCGCCACTCTTCGGAGAGCAGCTTCTCCAGATCGCTCTTGCTCGACAGGTAGCCGAGCTCGACCAGCACGGAGGGCACGTCGGGGGAGCGCAGCACGCGGAACCCGGCTTCGCGGTGGGGCTTCGCGCTCATTTCCATGACGGGCGAGAGCTGGCCCATCAGCTTCGCGGCGAAGCCCGACGAGAAGCCGCGGGTCTCGCGCAACGTCAGTTCCTGCAGGATGTCGGCGACATCGGTGGCGCCCTCCCCCGAATCGGCGCCGCCCGCGGCATCGGCCTTGTTCTCCCGTTCCGCGAGCCGGGCCGATTCGCCGTCGGTCGCCTTCTCGGAACCGGTATAGATCGTGGCGCCCTTCACCTGGGGCGCCGCCGAGATCGAATCGGCATGGATCGAGACGAACAGGTCCGCCCTGGCCTCGCGGGCGATGCGCACCCGCTCGGAGAGCGACACGAACACGTCCCGGTCGCGGGTCATGGCGATCCGGTAGCGCCCCGTCCCCTCGAGTCGCTCCACGAGCGCCTGGGCGAAGCCGAACACGATGTCCTTCTCGTAGACGCCGGTGGCCGCGATGGCGCCCGGATCGATGCCGCCATGGCCGGCATCGATCACGATGAGCGGGCGCGTATCGGCGGCCTCCCGCGGCGGCGGCGCCTTGGCGGCCGAGGGATTCGGATCGCCCGCGACGGACGCCTTGCGGAACGCGTCGCGCTCGACCCGGCGGAACGGGATGGTGACGAGGGTCGCCCCGCCGCGGGTCTTCGTGGTCTCGATCGCGTCGACCACCGCCGGGCCGGCGAGATCGACGACGATCCGCGAGCGCCCGGGCGCGAACAATCCGTAGCGGAAGGAGGCGACGACGCCATCGCGGTGACGCCCGGCCTCGCTGCCGAGCTGGAAATTCACCTCGGGCAGGTCGATCACCGCCCGGTCGGGGCGCTCCATCACGAAGGCGCGGGCCTCGACCGCCTTGGAGAGGGTGAGAACGAGCTTGGTCGTGCCCCCCTGGCTCGCGAGATCGGCCGCGATGGCGATCGCCGCGTTGCGAGCCGGGCCGGCGCCGATCCCATCCTGGGCTGGGGCGGGGCCGGCGATCAGGGCCGGGCCCAGGGCGAGCGCGACCAGGCTCCCGGCGACGCGGAGGGAGCGGAGAAGTCCGAAGCGAAAGGTGCGGGCGCGCGGCTGCATCGGTCGGCCAGGGTTCCGGGAGCCTCCGATACGGGATACGGCCGGGATGGTTAACCGTTCCTCACCGCGTCCCGGTCGGTTGCCCGGTCGCTGTTGTGCCGGTGCGACACCTGCAATCGCTGGCTGTCGGTCGAACCGCGGTCGGCGCCGAACCCGCGTTGCGCGAAGACACGAAAACGTGAAGACCGGTGCGGGATTGCGAAGGCGGTTCGCGCGGAACCCTCTGCGGATGGGGGGTTTAGCGCGGCGCAGCATGATCGGGCCCCACCCGAATCGCTTCTCCAACCTCGAGACCGCCGATGGTGCCCGACTCGCCTCCTGCTTCCGCTCCGGAGCGCCAGCCCTCGCGCGCGGCCCTGCGCGGCCTCGACATGCTCAACTTCACCCTCGCCGACGTACGCGACGGTCTCGGACCCTATCTCGCGATCTATCTGCTCGCGGTGCGCGGTCCCGAGCAGGGCTGGAACGAGGCGACCATCGGCCTCGTCATGACGATCGCGGGCATTGCCGGCCTGATCGCCCAGACCCCGGCCGGCGCCTTCATCGACCGCAGCCGCAACAAGCGCGCCATCGTCATCGCCGCAGCGGTGGCCGTGACGCTGAGCTGCCTCGTCCTGCCCTGGATCTCGGAATTCTTCCTCGTAGCGGCGACCCAGTCGGTCTCGGCCATCGCCGGGGCGATCTTCCCGCCCGCGCTCGCCGGCATCACCCTCGGCATCGTCGGACCGAAATACTTCGCCAAGCAGATCGGCCGCAACGAGGGCTTCAACCACGCGGGCAACGCCGTCTCGGCGATGCTGGCGGGCGGCCTCGCCTACCTGTTCGGGCCGATCGTCGTGTTCTGGCTGATGGGCATCCTCGCCGCGCTCTCCATCGCCGCGATGCTGACGGTGCCGGCCAGCGAGATCGACGACGACCTCGCTCGCGGCCTCGACCAGGCCGAGGACCAGGGCAGCGAGCAGCCCTCGGGTCTCAGCCTGCTCCTGCGCAACCGCCACCTGATGCTGTTCGCCGGCCTCTGCGCCGCCTTCCACCTCGCCAACGCGGCGATGCTGCCCTCCGTCGGCCAGCTCCTGACCAAGGTGGTGGGCAAGGATTATGCGACCTCGCTCATCGCGATCTGCATCGTCGCGGCCCAGCTCGTCATGGTGCCGATCGCCGTGATGGTTGGACGCAAGGCCGACAGCTTCGGCCGCAAGCCGATTTTCCTGGCCGCCTTCGGCTTCCTGGCTCTGCGCGGGGTGCTCTACACCTTCTCGGACAACCCGTTCTGGCTCGTAGCGGTGCAGTGCCTCGACGGCATCGGCGCCGGCATCTTCGGCGCGCTGTTCCCGATCATCGTGGCCGACCTGACCCGTGGCACCGGGCGGTTCAACGTCGCGCAGGGCGCGGTGGCGACCGCCCAGGGTCTCGGCGCGTCCTTCAGCGCGACGCTCGCCGGCGTCATCATCGTCGGCGCGGGCTATTCCGCGGCCTTCCTGGTCCTCGCCTCGATCGCGGCGGCGGGCTTCGTGGTCTACCTGCTGTTCATGCCCGAGACCTACGGCTACGAGCCGAAAGGCGGCACCAAGGGCGGCACGCAGAGCCGCCCGACCACCCCCGCCGCGGTTCCGGCGGAGTAGCTCACCGCTCCGGCGGGATCGAGTAGGTGCCGGTGGCGTGGCAGACGATCTCGTCCGCGCCCAGGCTCCGGATCGCCACCTCGCCGACCGCGAGGCGGCGCCCCAGCTTGAGCAGGCGGCACTCGGCCACGAGGCTGCCGGGGCCGGGACGGCGCAGGAAGTTGAACGCGAGATTCGTCGTGACCGCGAGGGCCACCGGGCCGATATTGGCCAGGATCGCGGCGTAGAGCGCGTAATCCGCGAGGGCCATCATGGCGGGGCCGGAGACGGTCCCGCCCGGGCGCAGATGCTGCGTCCCGCCGTCGAGCCGCATCCGCGCCGAGAGCGGCCCGACCGCCTCCAGGTGATAGGCGCGCGTTCCGGCGTTCATCTGCGGGAAGTCCCGGTCGAGGAAGGCGATCGTGTCCTCGAGCGTCATCGCGGTGGTGCTCATGCTCCGCCTTGCAGCACGGCGCGCCTTGGCCGACAAGGGCTGCCATGATCCCGACCCTCGACGGCGCCCCAGAGGGCATTGCGACCCGGCACGACCGCTACCCCGACGCGCGGATCCGCGAGATCCTCAGGGCGACGCGCTCGATCGCGCTGGTGGGCGCCTCGGCCAACCCGGCCCGCCCGAGCTACATCGTGTTCAAGTACCTGTCCGAACGCGGCTACACGGTGATTCCGGTCAATCCCGGCCTGGCCGGCCAGAGCCTGCTCGGGCGGCCCGTCGTGGCCCGCCTCGCCGACCTGCCCGGCCCGGTCGACATGGTCGAGATCTTCCGCAATTCCGCCGCGGCCGGGCCTTTGGTCGACGAGGCGCTGGCGCTGCCGACGCGACCGAAGGTGATCTGGATGCAGCTCGGCGTGCGCGACGACGTGGCGGCTTCCCGCGCCGAGGCGGCGGGCGTTGCGGTCATCATGAACCGCTGTCCGAAGATCGAGTACGGGCGGCTCTCGGGCGAAATCGGCTGGACCGGAGTGAACTCGCGGATCATCTCCGCGAAAAAACCGGTGATGGCCAAGGGCGGCGTGCAGAAGCGGACGATCGACGCGCCGTGATCCGCCCGCTCCGGACGATTGAGGGCTCAACCGGCCTGACCCTACACCCTTGTCTGCGCGTGGCGTGATAGGCGACGCCCCGAGAGGACGGTGACGGTGTCGAGGCCAGCTCCGGGGGGGCGTGTCCCGGCCATAAAAAAACGCCCCCGGCCTAAGCCGGGAGCGCCCTCGCATCGGGGAGCGCAGCGACGCCGATCAGGCCAGCGTCAGGCCGACATCCACATTGCCGCGGGTGGCATTGGAGTACGGGCAGATCTGGTGGGCGGCGTCGACGAGGCGCTGAGCATCGGCGCGGTCGAGGCCGGGGAGATCGACCTTGAGATCGGCGGTGATGCCGAAGCCGCCCTCCGAGCGCGGGCCGATGCCGACGGTGGCGGTCACGGTGGTCTCGGCCGGGACCTTCAGCTTGAGCTGGCCGCCGGCCACCTTCAGGGCGCCGAGGAAACAGGCGGAATAGCCCGCCGCGAACAGCTGCTCCGGATTGGCGCCGGAGCCGCCCGCGCCGCCGAGCTCCTTCGGGGTCGAGAGCTTGACCTCGAAATTGCCCTCCTCGGTCCGGGCGGAGCCGTCACGGCCGCCGGTGGCGGAGGCGGTGGTGCGGTACTTCACGTCGACGGTCATGGTCGTATCCTCGTGGCTCGGATGTCGGGGAGCCGATCCGTTCGGCTTGGCGGCAGGGATAGACAATCGATCGATTGCGCGCAATCTATTTATTGCGCGCTATGCTCTTCATGCATGGCTACCCCTCCTCGGAGCCGCCCTCCGGTCTCGGGTATGGCCAGTACGGCGGCGAAGCTGAGGCCGGCGGCGGCGGCGAGGTAGAGCCCAACAAGGCCGATCCCGCCCTGGGCCGCGAGCCATTGGGCCGCGAAGGGCGCCCCGGCCGCCCCGACGATGCCGGCGAGATTGTAGGTCACCGACGCACCGGTGTAGCGCACGCGGGTCGGGAAGAGTTCCGGCAGGAGCGCCCCCATCGGCCCGAAGATCCAGCCCATGGCGAACAGCGCGAGGCACAGGAAGCCGAGGACGAGGGCCGGCTCGCCGCTGCCGAGCATCGGGCCGATCAGTCCGCCGAGGGCGGCGGTGCTCGCAAGTCCCGACAGCATCACCGGGCGGCGGCCGAACCGGTCGGCGGCGAGCCCGGAGAGGGGAATCGCCAGCCCCATGAACAGGATCGCCACGCATTCGAACAGCAGGAACGTCTTGCGCGGGTAGCCGAGGCTCGCGGTGCCGTAGCTTAGGGCGAACACGGTCGAGAGATAGAACACGGCGTAGGCCGCCACCATGGCGAAGGTCCCGAGCAGGGTCGCGCGCAGGTGCCGGGTGAAGATGGTGGCGAGCGGCACCCGCTCCGGCGGCGCCTCGGCCAGGGCCGCGCGGAAGGCCGGCGTCTCGGTGAGCTTCAGCCGCACGTAGAGCCCGACCCCGACCAGGGCGGCGGAGGCCAGGAACGGCAGGCGCCAGCCCCAGGATTCGAAGGCCTCCGGGCTGAGCGCCACGCTGAGCCCGAGGAACAGCAGGTTGGCGCTGACGAAGCCCACCGGCGCGCCGAGCTGCGGGAAGATGCCGTAGAGCGCGCGCCGCCCCGGCGGTGCGTTCTCGACCGCGAGCAGGGCCGCCCCGCCCCATTCCCCGCCGAAGCCGAGGCCCTGGCCGAAGCGCAGCAGGCACAGCAGCGCCGGAGCCCACCAGCCGATGGCGGCGTAGCCCGGCAGGCAGCCGATCAGCACGGTGGAGAGGCCCATGATCATCAGCGAGGCGACCAGCGTCGCCTTGCGCCCGATCCGATCGCCGAAATGCCCGAACGCCGCCGCCCCGACAGGCCGGGCCAGGAACGCGATGGCGAAGGTGGCGAAGGCCTGGAGCGTCTGCACCCCGGGGGCGCCCGCGGGGAAGAAGATCGGGCCGATCACCAACGCCGCGGCGGTGGCGTAGATGTAGAAATCGTAGAACTCGATCGCGGTGCCGACGAAGCTCGCGATCAGGATGCGGCGGGCGGATGGGGCGTTCATCGGTCTCGGACGTTCGGGGCCAAGCGGTGCGGGCGCAAGAGCCCGTAACAGAACGAAGCGATGGCGTTGAGCGCGATGGTGCTGCGCGGCTCGACCCTGGCTTTCGCTGCGAGCGATCAAGAGCAGATCTTATTTTTACTATTTCGAATAAACTGTCGCTTGTCTGAGATTTTTGCTGAAAAGCAAGATTGATCTGTCTGACTTATTCGGGATATTTTGCTTAAAGCAGATTATGGAGGTGATATGTATTTTTTTGCATTGATCGGATCCATATTTTGTTTGATCAGCGTTGCTGCGTGGTCTGCGCAAGCTCTGAACGGTGAATCGACCCCATCACGCTTTTCCGAGGCAATCGCTGAATGCAAAGCAGCTGAAGCTGCGCAGCCTAACCGAGGGATGTTGCTTGAAACAAAGTCGGCAGTCTGTTTTGCGGGCCGCATCACAGGCCTGGCGGAACAAGTAATTGTCAAAAAATTGGATGGGAAAAACAAAATTTTTGTAGTCAATAGTTTTGGTGGCGATGCCGCGGCCGCTGCTATCATCGGGATTTTCATCCTCGAAAATCGTATCGATGTTGCGGCCTACGATTCCTGCTTATCGGCCTGTGCGAATTACATCTTTCTCGCGGGACATCGCAAATATCTGGCGCCCTCGACCATCCTGGCTTGGCATGGGGCGCCGGAAGCCGAGCCCACGCCGCGGCAAAAGCTTCTCGACGGCATCGGAAGGCTGCAACAGGGCTATCAGATGTCGCAGCTTTTCTATCGGACGGCGAAAATCGATCGCCGAGTGGCAACCCAACCCGATCCCCGTCTGCCTCATTTCGAGGAGTGGAAATCCGGTTGGGACAGCTCCCGGCGGCATCTCTGGACTTGGACGCGCCAATCCCTGGAACGGCGGTTCGGCGTCGAGGGCATCGAGGCGTACTGGTACCCGGACGATCCGCAGGAACTGATCGCCTTGGGCGAGAAATACAACCTCAAGCTCCTGGTCGATCGCGACGAGCCGCGCTGAGTAGGGCCGGGACGCCCGGTTGCCCTCCTTCGCCGGCAGGGTTCGGTCGGGTCGGGGCACGCGCCGACGGCCATGCCGCGATCGTGCCCATCGCTCCGAGTGCCGGTGACGGGACATGTGCGGGCACGCCCGTCCGGTTTTCCGACTTTCTGCGCATTACTGAATACATCCCGCGACACGGGCGCCACTTGGACCGCCGGGTGACATGGCGCACCCGCAGGGCCAACCGCTGCGGATTATTTTTTAAATAAAACTGCGTGACAAAACGCACTTCCAAAATACAGTTCGAAGAAATACCTTCCTCCTGTCAGAGAAATTCGAACAAAAAAGTTCAAGTCTCAGGGATTAACGAGGAAGAGCGCGTCATGAAGAGCATCGTTGTTATCAGTGTTCTCGCGATGATCGGTCTGCCGCTCGCAGCTCAGGCGGATTCCGGCGGCGGCAGCCGTCAGCCCGCCGGCGGCGGCTTCATGAGCAGCTACCAGGATGACCCCTACCATGACCCCCGCTCGCTCCACTCGCAGCGCGCGGGCACCGGCCAGATCCTCGGCGCACCCATGCTGAGCGAGAACGCCGGCGCCAAGGGCGGGCCGGTCCGCTCGGCGATCCGCCGCGGCGATGTCGATCCGAGCTGGGCGACGACGGGCAGCGTGACGAAGAAGCGCCGCGCCCACCGCTGACGCGGGGTTCGGACTTCGACCGACGCGGGACGTCGCCGTCCCGCGTCGGCCTCCCGAGCGGCCCGACGAACCGGACGGCGCGGCCGAACGACCGCGCCGCCCTCATCGACTCACCGGTCGTCCCCGCCTCGGCGGGCGGCGCGATGCCGCCTGCCCGGAAGGCGGCGCCTGGATTCTCAGCGAGGGAGGAATCGGTGCCGGCCGCCTCCCACCGGGCGGTTCGAGGCCGCCCGAACCTCCGAAGCGGGGCGCGAGCGACCCGTTCTCGCGCTCGGAACCCATTCCGACGATGGGGAATCCGGCTCGTCGCAAGAGGGCGTGGCCCAACCAAAGAGCGGAAGAGACGTCCGGCTCCAAGTGTATCGGGCGCAGCTCTAGACCAGTCGAAGCCGCCTGCGGCGGGACAACACCGGCCTGCCGCACCGACTATCTCAGTCGTTCGATGCACGGATGGCGTGCGAACGACCTTGAAGAACGAGGATCGGCGTGGACGATATCATTCAAGGCATCTCGAACTTCCGCGGAAGCGTGTTTCCGGGGCAGCAGCAGATGTATCAGCGGCTGGTCCGGGACGGGCAGCATCCGCAGGCGCTGATCATCGCCTGCGCCGATTCCCGCGTCTCGCCCGAGCACATCACCCAATCCGGCCCGGGGGATCTCTTCGTGTGCCGCAATGCCGGCAACATCGTCCCCCCCTTCTCGCAGCAGAACGGCGGCGTCTCCTCGGCCATCGAATACGCGGTCATGGCGCTCGGCGTGCGCGACATCGTCATCTGCGGCCATTCCGATTGCGGCGCGATGAAGGGCCTGATGAAGCCCGAGGCCCTCGCCTCGATGCCGAACGTGGCGGCCTGGCTGCGCCACAGCCACGCCGCGAGCCAGATCGTCTGCGAGGCCTATCCGGCCGGGATGGACCCGAAGGATCATCACCGGGCGCTGGCGCTGGAGAACATCGTCGTTCAGCTCAGCAACCTGCGCACCCATCCGAGCGTCGCGGCGGGCCTCGCCAAGGGCCAGTTGCGCCTGCATGGCTGGTTCTTCGAGATCGAGAGCGGGCAGGTCCTGGCCTATTGCGGCGAGGCCGGCCGGTTCGTGCCGATCGACGAGGCGGACGCCATGCCGGTCGCCCATAGCCCGGCCCAGCGCATCGCCGCGCCCGAGATGGCGCGCGTCGCCGTCGCGGCCGAGTGAGGCGTATCGCAATGCGTGCCTCGCTCTCGCGGCTGCTGCCGCCCACCCTCGCGCGGGATCTGCCCGCCTCCTTCGTGGTCTTCCTCGTGGCGATGCCCCTCTGCATGGGCATCGCCATCGCCTCCGGCGTGCCCGCCGAGCGCGGCCTCATCACCGGCGTGATCGGCGGCATCGTCGTCGGCTTCCTCGCCGGCGCGCCGCTCCAGGTCAGCGGCCCGGCCGCGGGCCTCGCCGTCATCGTCTTCGAGTTCGTCCGCACCCACGGCATCGACGCCCTCGGGCCGGTTCTCGTGCTGGCCGGCGCGATCCAACTGCTCGCCGGGGCCCTGCGCGTCGGCGGCTGGTTCCGGGCGATCTCGCCCGCGGTGGTGCACGGCATGCTCGCCGGCATCGGCGTGCTGATCGTGCTGGCGCAGATCCACGTGCTGACCGACGCCCTGCCCAAGGCCAGCGGCGTCGACAATCTCGTGGCGATCCCCGCGGCCTTCTTCAATTTCGTCACCGGCGAGGGCAATCGCTTCGGCGCGATCCTCGTCGGCCTCGCCACCATCGTGACGATGCTCGGCTGGGAGAAGCTGCGTCCGGCCCGGCTCAAGCTCCTGCCCGGCGCCCTCGTCGGCGTGGTCTCGGGCACGCTGGTGGCGGTGATCGGCGACCTCGCGGTCAAGCGCGTCGAAGTCCCCGAAAACATCCTCTCGGCCGTGACCCTGCCGGGCGCGGGCGACTGGAGCCGGCTCGCCGAGCCGACCATGATCGTCATGGCCCTCACGCTCGCCGTGGTCGCCAGCGCCGAAAGCCTGCTCTCGGCCGCCGCCGTCGATCGGATGCATGACGGGCCGCGGACGCAGTACAATCGCGAACTCGGGGCCCAGGGCGTCGGCAACGTGCTCTGCGGTCTCGCCGGCGGCCTGCCGATGACCGGCGTCATCGTCCGCTCCTCCGCCAACGTCCAGGCGGGCGCCGCCACCCGCGCCTCGACCATCCTGCACGGCAGCTGGATCCTCGCCTTCCTGCTGATCCTGCCGATGGTGCTCAAGCTGGTGCCGACGGCGGCGCTGGCTGGCATCCTCGTGGTCACCGGCTGGCGCCTCGTCAGCCCGGCCCATGCCCTGCACCTGCACGCCCGCTACGGTCTCGCCACCGCCGCGATCTGGCTCGTCACCCTGGTGATGGTGGTCGCCACCGACCTGCTCACCGGCGTGCTGATCGGTCTCGCCCTGAGCCTCGTCCAGGTGGTGCCGCACCTCCTCAAGGGGCGGCTCAAGATCGAGGGCGGTGCCGCCGAGACGCTGCAGGGCGGAACCCTGCGGGCCGTGCCGGAGCTGCGCCTCTCGGGCTCGGCCACCTTCCTCCAGCTGCCCCATCTCAACGAGGCCCTGGAGCGCACCCCCGAAGGCACCCCCGTGCGGCTCGCCGCGCAGGATCTGCACCATGTCGACCACACCTGCCTGGAGATGATCCAGGAATGGGCGGCGCGGCGCGCCAAGACGGGCGCCCGGGTCGAGGTGGTCGGCGGCGGCGGCGGCCTCCGCAACAGCCTCGCCATGGCGGCGCACGCCGCGCCGAAGGACTGATCTTTTCGATCGGGAAGGAAGAAGGCCGGTATCGCCCCGCGATACCGGCCTTCTTCGTGTCAGGGCTCTGCCCTGACGACCCGCCGAAGGGCTCGCCCTTCGGGATCCCCTTACGGCGTGCTGACCCGGCGGGCGGCCTCGAAACGGTTCAGGAAGCGCGGTTCCTTCTCCGGGGCGATGCGGATCGTCAGCGCGATGTCGCCGCCGTCCTGCGCCTGCCGGTCGAGCACCTCGGCATTCTCGTAGAGCCAGTTGAGCGCCGCCCCGTCCTCCGGCGGCAGGGTCAGGGCGAAGGTCGAGCGGGCGCGGGCCACCTGCCCCTCGATCCGCTCGGACAGTGCCAACAGCCCCTCCCCCGTCAGGGCCGAGACCAGGATCGGCGCCGGGCCCGCGCCGCGATGGGCGGCGGCGAGGTTGAGGAGGCGGGTGCGCTCGCCCTCGTCGAGCAGGTCGGCCTTGTTCCACACCTCGACGATCCGCTCGGCATCGGGCTCGATCCCGAGTTCCCGCAGCACCTGCTCCACATCCTCGGCCTGGGCCTGCGTGTCGCCGTGCGAGACGTCGCGCACATGGAGCAGGATGTCGGCCTCGATCACGTCCTCCAGCGTCGCCCGGAAAGCGGCGATGAGCGAAGTCGGCAGATCCGAGATGAAGCCCACCGTGTCGGACAGGATCACCGTCTCGCCATGCGGCAGCTTGGTGGCGCGCGCCGTCGGGTCGAGGGTCGCGAACAGCATGTCCTGCGCCTTGACCTCGGCCTTCGTCAGCGCGTTGAACAGCGTCGATTTGCCGGCATTCGTGTAGCCGACCAGGGCGACGATCGGGTACGGCACCCGCGCCCGGCTCTTGCGATGCAGGCCGCGGGTGCGGGCCACCGCGTCGAGATCGCGCTCGATCTTGGTCATCCGCTCCTGAATCATCCGGCGGTCGGCCTCGATCTGCGTCTCGCCGGGGCCGCCGAGGAAGCCGAAGCCGCCGCGCTGCCGCTCCAAGTGGGTCCATGACCGGACCAACCGGGACTTCTGATAGGCCAGATGGGCGTGCTCCACCTGCAGCGTGCCCTCGCGGGTCGAGGCGCGCCGGCCGAAGATCTCGAGGATCAGGCCGGTCCGGTCGATGACCTTGCTGCCCCAGGCCTTCTCGAGGTTGCGCTGCTGCACCGGCGACAGGGCGCAATCCATCACGACGAGGCCAATCTCCTCTGCCTTGACGAGACCGGCCATCTCCTCGACCCGGCCCTTGCCGAGATAGGTCGAGGGTCGCGGGCGCTGGACGTGCACGCCGATCGCCTGGGCGACATCGAGATCGATCGCGGCGGCCAAGCCCACCGCCTCGTCGAGGCGCGCATCGTCGGAGCGGGTGTTTTCCGGCTGGCCGGGGGCGAAGCGCTGGGCCGCGCGGGTGAGGTAGGGGCCGACCACCAGCGTGCGGGTCGAGGCGGCGATGTCGCCCTCGGGAGCGGCCTGCCGCTGGAGTCGCGCTTCGCCGGGTGTTTGAAGTTCGGTCATTCGGGCCTCTCGCCGGTCAACTCGCCACCGCGAAGCCGGCTCCGTGTTCGATCGGACGCAGCGGACGCTTCGAAGACACGGTGAACGATCGCGCCGTCGGCCACGACGCGCGGGGGCGTTCCTCCGTCATTGCGAGGCGAAGCCGAAGCAATCCAGAGCACGACGCCTCAAGGTGAGGCATCGGCGCAATCATGCAGATGGTGGGGGGCGCACGCCGAACAAGCGTCCACCCGGACGCGCGACGTGATGAGACGGCATCGAAGCGGGCGCGATCGAACCGGCCTGTGCGGAGCCGTGGACGGCTCCGCCTCGTCATGACGGCTGGAAATTCAGGAAGCCGTCTCACGCCTTCTCGGGCGCGGTCTCGTCCGGCTCGAACAGCTGCACGGGATGGCCCGGCATGATCGTCGAGATCGCGTGCTTGTAGACGAGCTGCGAGTGCCCGTCGCGGCGCAGCAGGACGCAGAAATTGTCGAACCACGTCACCACGCCCTGAAGCTTGACGCCGTTGACGAGGAAGATCGTCAGCGGAATCTTGTTCTTGCGGACATGGTTGAGAAACGTGTCCTGGAGGTTCTGAGCGCGCTCGCCCGCCATTTTTCTTATCCTTGCTTCGCTACCGGCACCGCGGGAGGTCGTATCCCGTCTCGGAGGATGCCGGGCGACGAACCACCCGCATCACCGAAGACCGCTTCCCCAAGCCTACCTTATTACAGGGCGAAGCTTCTCCGGACGCAAGCGTTTCCTCGCATCGGCATCACGCCGTGCCCATCCTGTCGGGGGTGATACCCCTGCGAGGATTCGTCGCCGGGGCTGACATCCGCCGCAGGAGCGGGACTGCCCGTCCCCGCCCATACGGCGCGCGGTGGACGGGATCAGGGCCCGATCCCGAGGGATTTGAGCTTCCGGTGCAGCGCCGAGCGCTCCATGCCGATGAACTCGGCCGTGCGGGAGATGTTGCCGGAGAAGCGGGCGATCTGCGCCACGAGATACTCGCGCTCGAAGATCTCGCGGGCCTCCCGCAAGGCGAGGCTCATCAGCTTCTCCCCGCCCGCCCCGGTCGGCGTCGTCGGCACCAGTGCGCCGATTTCGGTCGGCAGCATCTCGGAGGTGACCTCCTGCTCCGGATCCGACTGGGTCAGGATCATCAGCCGCTCGACGTTGTTGCGCAGCTGACGGATGTTGCCCGGCCAATCGTGGGATTGCAGCACCGCCATGGCATCCTCGGCGATGCGCCGCCGCGGCAGGCCGGTGGCCGCCGAGATCTGCTCCATGAAGAAGGTGATCAGCTCCGGCACGTCCTCCCGCCGCTCGGCGAGCGAGGGGATGCGGATCGGCACCACCGAGAGGCGGTGGAACAGATCCTCGCGGAAGCGTCCCCCCGCGATCTCCTCGGTCAGGTCGCGGGAGGAGGAGGAGATGATCCGGACATCGACATGGACGCGGGCCGTTCCACCGACCCGCTGGAAGTTCTGGTCGACGAGGACGCGCAGGATCCGGCTCTGCGTCTCCTTGGGCATGTCGGCGACTTCGTCGATGTAGAGGGAGCCGCCATGGGCCTCCTCCAGGGCGCCGACGCGCCGCACCCGGCCCTCGCCCGCCTCGACGCCGAAGAGTTCGGCCTCCATCGTCTCCGGCGTGATGGTCGCCGCGTTGATCACGACGAAGGGACCGCTGGCGCGCGCCGAGGCCGCGTGCAGCGTGCGCGCCGACAATTCCTTGCCGGCGCCGGGCGCCCCCGAGATCATCACGCGGGCATTGGTCGGCGCCACGCGCTCGATGGTCTGGCGCAGCTGGTTGACCGCCACCGATCCGCCGACGATCCGGCTCGCCTGTCCCGAACGGACCTTGAGGTCGCGCACCTCGCGCTTGAGGCGGGAGGCTTCGAGCGCGCGCTCAGCCACGAGGATCAGCCGGTCGGCCTTGAACGGCTTCTCGATGAAGTCGTAGGCGCCGGATTTGATCGCCGCGACCGCGGTCTCGATGTTGCCGTGGCCCGAGATCATCACCACCGGCAGGTCGGGATGGCCGGTCTTGATGAGGTCGAGCACCTGCAACCCGTCGAGGCGCGAGCCCTGGAGCCAGATATCGAGGAAGACGAGATGGGGCCGCCGCGATTCGATCGCGGCGAGCGCCTCGTCGGAGCCCGCAGCGGTGCGGGTGCGGTGGCCCTCGTCGTCGAGGATGCCGGCCACGAGGTCGCGGATATCGGCCTCGTCGTCGACGATCAGGATGTCGGCGCTCATGGCTGCATCTCCGCGACGCGTCGCGCTTCCATGGCGCCCTCCCTGTTCTTGTCCATTGTCGTCCCGTCACGCGGCGAACCCGCCGGGCGGTCCCGTTCCGAGCCGGCGCCCTCGCCGACCTCCCGGGGCAGCCGCACGCGAACCTGTCCGCCGCGCCCCTCCGGGTTGTCGTTGAGCTCGATCCCGCCGCCATGCTCTTCGAGCACCTTCGACACGATCGCCAGCCCGAGGCCGGTCCCGCCCTCGCGGGTCGTCATATAGGGTTCGAGCAGGCGCTGGCGCCCCTCCGCCGGAAAGCCTTTTCCGTTGTCGGTGACGTCGATGGTCACGAACCCGCCCTCGACCGCGAGGTGCAGGGCCACCCGGCCCTTGCCTCCGTCGGCCGTCAGCACGTCTTCCGGCACGGCCTGCACCGCCTCGACGGCGTTCTTGAGGATGTTGGTCAGCGCCTGACTGAACAGACGCACGTCGAAGGCCGCGACGACGCGGCCGCGCTCGTCCTCGCCGGTCGTCTCGAACGGAAATTCGATCTCGGGATGCGCCATGCGCAGCATGAAGAGATTCTGGCGGGCGATCTCGGCGAGGTCCTGCTGGGTGATGGCCGGCTTCGGCATCCGGGCGAACGAGGAGAACTCGTCGACCATGCGCTTGATCTCGTCGACCTGGCGCACGATCGTGGCGGTGCACTGCTCGAACACCTCCTTGTCGGTCACGATCACCTTGCCGTACTTGCGCCGGATGCGCTCGGCCGAGAGCTGGATCGGCGTGAGCGGGTTCTTGATCTCGTGGGCGATGCGGCGCGCCACGTCGGCCCAGGCCGAGGTGCGCTGCGCGGCGACGAGGTCGGTGATGTCGTCGAGGGTCACGACGTAGCCGCGGGCTTCGCCCTGCGCCTGCTCGCTGGTGACCCGCACCGCGATGGTGCGCTCCCGGCCCCCGCGCACGAGCTGGATCTGCTGCTGGAGCGCCCGCTGGCGCCCCTCGGCTTCCGGGAACAGGGCGGCGATCTCCGGCACCGCCTCGGTCAGCGGGCGGCCGACCAGGTCGGCGGCGGTCAGGCCCAGGGTCTTCTCCGCGCTCGGATTGGCGATGGTGATGAGCCCGCCCGCATCGACGCCGAGCACGCCCGGCGAGACGCCCGAGAGCACGGCTTCCGTGAAGCGGCGGCGGCGGTCGATCAGGTCGCTCGCCGCGCGCAGGCCGTCGTGCTGGCGACGCAGCTCCTGCGTCATCGTGTTGAAGCTCTCGCCGAGATGCGCGAGATCCCCATCCGATTTCCTCGCCGGAACGCGGGCGTAGAAATTGCCGGCGGCGACCTCGTCGGCGGCGTTGATGAGGCGCCGGATCGGCGCGACGAAGCGGTTGGCGAAGTTGAGCCCGAACCACACCGCCGAGAGCAGGGTGATCAGCGCGATCAGCACGAAGACCGAGGCGAAGGTGACCTGGATCGAGTAGCGCAGGTCGTCGAAGGCGAGGTACTCCGCCGCCGCCGCGCGAGAGACGCCGGGGAAGTCGATGGCGAGCTGGCTGACCTCGCGCTGCACCAGCAGCACGGCGTTGTCGTAGGCCGGCATCCGCAGGAGCGCGGCGAAGACCCTTCCCTCGTTTGGCAGCAGGCAGATCGGATCGCTGGATTTCGCCGCATCCTCGAAGGCGGCGGCCGAGGGCAGGCGGGTCTGCTTGAGCACGTCGATATTGGCGCGCGCTACCACGTCGTTGGGTCCGCGCATGATCTTGGCGATCGGCAGGCCCAGCGCCTGGGCGCGGGTGGTCATGAACGACTCGAACCACTCGCGGTTCACGTCGAATTGCGGGCGCGCCCGGGTCAGGTCGTCGGTGAGGATGCGGATCTCGCGGGCGAGCGACTGGCACTGATTCTCCAGATGCGCGTCGGCGATCTGGACGGATTTGAGCACCACGTCGCGCACCCGGTCGGTGAAGCCGAGCGACAGGCCGCGGTCGAGGGTCACGGTCGCGACGATGGCGAGGAGGATCGTCGGCAGGATCGCGATCAGGCTGAACAGGCCGACGATCCGGGTGTGCAGCCGCGCCACCGTCGCGTGCGCCCGGCGCGCATGCAGGAAGACGCGGGATTCCCAGGCGATCACGATCACGAGACAGAGCACCAGGGCGATGTTGATCGCCAGCAGGGTGATGCCGGTGTTCTGCGACGGCGTGACCTTGATCAGCCCCGCCAGGATCAGGAACGTGACGCTCGCCGAGACCAGGGCGACGACGACGACCGCCGCGCCGATCCAACCCGGCCCCCGCGGCGGGGCGTCGAACCGGTGCGACAGGGCGGCCGCGCCGTCCTCTACGGACGGGGCGTCGGACGGCGTCTCTCGGTTGCGTCGCGACAGGAGCAGCATCGCTGATGCAGGGCCACGACAGTGTGGCGAAATTAATACAAGTCGGGTCTGCGCGCCCCCATCCTCGGTGCGGCGGCGTTCAGGCTGCGGCCCCGCCCCAGCGCCGGAGGTCGCGGAACCGCCGTCCATCCGGGAAGCGCAGCTCGACGCTCTCCGACAAGCGCCCCGCAGCCTCGATCCGCACGGAATCCGGACGCTCCAGCTCGTCCCGGCGCTCCAGAGCTTCCGCCACGGTCAGGGGCACCGGCTCCGCCCCGCCGCAGGCGCGCCACCACGCCACCGCCCGCTCCCGGGCATGGCCCGAATGTTCCAGGCAGACCTCGACCCGGCAGCCGCCGCCGGGCCAGCGCAACGCCGCCTCCAGCCGGTCGGGGCCGTGGCCGCCCGGACCCTGCCCGAGGGTCCAGCCCGTCACCGAACGCCAGCCGGCGACGGTCTCGGACAGGATCGGCAGCGCGTCCTCGGCGCTCGCGGCATGGGGCGCCTCGGCGTCTTCCGCCTCGGGCTCGACCCAGCAGGCCTCGCAGGTGCTGGCGTTGAGGGCGATCAGCGCGCCGCATCCCGGGCAGGGCTTGGCGCGCGCCGCGCCGCCGAGGGCGGGGCCCAGCGCCACGCTGCGGGCGGTCACCGCATCGACCGGCCCGTGCATCCGCACGAGGCCGGCATAATCGAGGACGATGGCGTCCGACTTGCCCGGCGCCCGGCGCAGGGCGCGACCGACCTGCTGCACGTAGAGGCCCGCCGACTGGGTCGGGCGCAGGAGCGCGATCAGGTCGACCTCCGGCACGTTGAAGCCGGTGGCGAGCACGCCGACCGAGGTCAGGCAGCGGATCTTGCCCGTGCGGAAGGCGCGCAGGATCCGGTCGCGCTCGCGCCGGCCCATCTCGCCGGTTACGGTCTCGCAGGTGAACCCTTCCGCCCGCACCGCGTCGCGCACGCAGGCCGCGTGATCGATTCCGGCGCAGAAGGCGAGCCAGGCCCGACGGTCCCGGCCGTAGCGCGCCATCTCCTCCACCGCCGCGCGGGTGATCCAGTCGCGGTTGACCGCCGCTTCGAGGGCGGAGGGGATGTAATCGCCCCCGCGCTTGCCCACGCCCGAGACGTCGAGGGTCAGGGCGGTGGCCTTGCAGATCAGCGGCGCGAGGTAGCCCTGGCCGATCAGGTCGCCGACGGTGGATTCGTGGACGATGCGCGCGAACACCCGCCCCTCGCCCTCGTCGAGGCGACCCGAATCGAGCCGGTAGGGCGTGGCCGTGAAGCCCGCGACCTTGAGATCGGGGTTGGCCGCGCGCAGCCCCGCGAGGAAGCGGCCGTAGCCGGTCTCGGCCGAGCGCGGCACGAGATGCGCCTCGTCGATGACGACGAGGTCGGTTCCTTCGAAGAGGGCGGCGCGGTCGCGCACCGACTGGATCGAGGCGAAGGTGACGGGTGCCGCGCTCTCGCGCCGCCCGAGCCCGGCGGAGAAGATGCCGGCGGGCGCCTCCGCCCAGTAGGCCAGCAACTCGCCGTGGTTCTGCGCCACCAGTTCGCGCACATGGGCGAGCACGCAGATCCGCGCCCGGGGTCTCCGCTCCAGCCACGCGCGCACCAGGGCCGCGATGACGAGCGCCTTGCCGGCGCCCGTCGGCAGCACGACGAGGCCGGGCCCGCCGCCCGCGTCCCAATGCCGGTGGAGCGCGTCGAGGGCGGCGCGCTGATACTCGCGAAGGCGCAGCATGGCGGCCGTTTAGCCAAGCGCGGCCGCGGGGAACAGAGGGGAAACGCGAGACGGCGTCCGAGTGTGCCGCAACAGCGCGCATCCCACCCGACCCCTCATCCTGAGCGGGCGCTCAGCACCTCAGGATGAGGGTGTCGGGTGGGAGGAGCCAGGGAAGCGTCAGATCCTCACGCCGGGTTGGCGATCTCGTAGACGATCGGCTTGAACGAGAAATTGTTCGATTGCAGGGCGGAGCAGGCGGTGAGGCCGACGATGAGATCCGTCTTCGCCTCGAACACCACCCGGTCGTTGGCCCGGCTCAGGGGCGGCTTCACCGCGATCTCGCCCGTCTGGCCATCGATGGCGACGTGCATGAAGACGTTGAAGGCGACCGGAATGCGGTCCGGCCCGATGCCGTAGGGTTCGAGCGCGGCGGCGAGATTGCCGAAGCAGCCCCGGTGCGGGTGTTCGTCGCCGTAGATGATGCGGAACGTGTCGGCCGAGCAGGGCGTGAGCAGGAAATCGTGGCGCCCTACCGTGTCCTCGACGATCTCCAGCAGCACGTTGGAGCGGTTCGAGTAGATCGGGTCGCCCTTGGTCAGGAACAGGCGCGAGGCGTAGTCGATGGTACGGCCCGACGAGATCACCTCGTCGACGTCATCGCGCACGAAGGCCACGAGATCGGCGACCTGCTCGCCCTCCGGGTCGATCACGGTGAGCCGCTGGCCGCGGTTCAGGGTGAACGCCACGCCGGAGCGCGGCTCAATCCGATGACGGCCGCACATCTCAGCGCGCGCGTCCTTCGGGGCACATCAAGCGGTTCGGCACGAGGGGCGTCTCCGGGTGGCGCGGCATCCGTTGCCGCGGCAGGGAAAGACCGTAGCCGCCGCAAAGTTTCCCACCCACGGCGCGCCCGGCCGGAGCGCGCCGCGCAGGATCCAGCCCGCCATGCACGCGCCCAGTCCGCCCTCGCGGCATGTCGAGATCACGCTTCGCGGGCTCCTGCTCGGGGCGGCCATCACCGTCGTGTTCATGGCGGCCAACGTCTATATGGGCCTGAAGACCGGGATGACGTTCTCGTCCTCGATCCCGGCGGCGATGATCGCCATGGGCAGCCTACGGCTCTTCGGCGGGTCGGGCATCCTCGAGAACAACATCGTCCAGACCCAGGCCTCCGCCGCAGGCACGCTCTGCAACGTCATCCTGATCCTGCCCGGCCTCGTGCTGATCGGGCATTGGCAGGGCTTCCCGTTCTGGCAGACGACCGCCGTCTGCGGCATCGGCGGCTTACTCGGCGTCGCCTTCTCGATCCCCCTGCGGCGGGCTCTCGTCTCCGGCGAGGAACTGCCCTACCCGGAGGGCGTCGCCGCCGCGGAGGTCCTGCGCACCGGCCAGGGGGAGACCGGCGCGCGGGGCCTGCGCGATCTTCTCACGGCGGCGGCCGCGGCCGGAACGATCGGGCTCGCCACCACCGGCTTCCGGGTTCTGGGCGAAGGTCTGCACGGGGCGGTCGCTCTCGGCGGGGCGGCGTTCCGCCTCGGCACCGGCTTCTCGCTGGCGCTGGTCGGCGTCGGCTACCTCGTCGGCATCGGCGCCTGCCTCGCCCTGCTCACCGGCGTCGTCATCGCCTGGGGCATCGCGGTACCGCTCCTGACCTACTTGGGCCAGGGCGAGGGCGCCACGGCGTCCGAGCTGGCCGAGTCGGTGTGGTCGGGCCAGGTTCGGCTGATCGGGGCCGGCATCATCGCGGTGGGCGGGCTCTGGACCGTGGGCTCGCTCGCCCGCCCTATCGTCACGAGCATCCGCGCGGCCCTGGCCTCGGCGCGCGCCAGCGGCTCCGGGATGCCGGGGGACGACCAGCCCCGGGCGGAGCGCGATCTGCCGATCACCTGGGTGTTGGGCGCGGCCTTGGTGCTGGCGGCCCCCCTCGCGGGCCTGTTCTGGATGTTTTCCGGGAGCGCCCAACTCGGCGGCCTGCACACCGTGATGGTCGCGGCGCTCACCGTGTTCGCGATCGTCTTCGGCTTCCTGATGGCGGCGACCTGCGGCTATCTCGCGGGCCTGCTCGGCTCCTCGTCGAGCCCGATCTCCGGCATCGGCATCCTCACCACCATGGCGGCGGCCGTGCTGCTGCCGCTGCTCATCGGCACCTCTGCCGGTCCGGAGGGCGACCGTTTCGTGATCGCGGCGGCGTTGCTGGTGGCCTCCGTCATCGTCACCACCGCCTCCATCGCCAACGACAATCTCCAGGACCTCAAGACCGGTCGGATCGTCGGGGCGACGCCCTGGTGCCAGCAGGTCGCCCTGATCGCCGGGGTGCTGGTCGGCGCGGCGGTGATCGGGCCGCTGCTGTCGCTCCTGTACGAGGCCTACGGCTTCGTCGGCGCGCTGCCCCGCGAGGGCATGGAGGCGGCCAACGCCATGCCGGCGCCCCAGGCGGCGCTGACGTCGCAGATCGCCGTTGGCATCGTCCACCGGACCCTGCCCTGGACCATGGTGCTGATCGGCGCCGGGCTCGGCTGCGTGCTGGTCGCGGTCGAGACCCGGCTGCGCAGGAGCGGGCTCACCTTCCCGGCGCTGACCGTCGGGATCGGCATGTACCTGCCGCTCGCCGTCGAGATGACGATCGCCATCGGCGGCGTGCTGGCCTGGCTCGCGGAACGGCGGCTGCGGCACAGGGCACGCCCGCGCGGCGAGGCGGACGAGGCGCAGGCGGTGGAGGGCGCGCGCCGCCGCGGCGTGCTGCTGGCCTCGGGTTTCCTCGTCGGCGAGAGTTTCGTCGGCGTCGTGCTGGCGGCCGGCGATACGCTCGCCGGGCGCAGCGCGGCGCTCGCCCTCGCCGGTCCCGGCTTCGAGCCCTACGCGACGGCGCTCGGGCTCGCGGTGTTCGTCACCGGCCTCGCCGTGTTCTTCCGGGTCATCGCGGCCGATCCTGGCCGGGCGACGGGATGATCACCGCGCGGCGAGTCTGTCTCCGCCGACCTCGGCGATCACCAGGGCTTCGGTGAGGATCTGCGGGAGCAGCCGCGCCTCGCCCTTACCCTTGTAGACGAGGTAGAGCGGCACCCCGGAGCGGCCGTGGCTCTCCAGGAGGCGCGTGATCTCCGGGTTCTGGTTGGTCCAGTCGCCCTTGAGATAGGCGACGGACCCCGCCCGGAATGCCGCCTGCACCGCCTCGCGCGACAGCACCATCCGCTCGTTGACTTGGCAGGTGATGCACCACGCCGCCGTCATGTCCACGAACACCGTGCGCCCCTCCGCCCGGAGCGCGTCGAGGCGCGCCTGCGTGAAGGGCTCCTCGATGCCGGCGAGCTGCACGCCCGCGGCTCCGCCCCGCTGTCCGTCGAGGGCGGCGGCAAGCGCCAGGGCGCCGGCCAGGGCCAGGACGGCGGTGGCCCGGCCGAGGCCTGTGCCGATGCGCCCGGCGGCGCGCGCCCGTTCCCAGGCCCAGGCGGTGAGGCCGACGAGGACGAGGCCGCCGAGCGCGCCGAGCAGCCCGTTGGGCCCGACCTGCTGGGCCAGCACCCAGATGAGCCACGCGGCGGTGGCGTAGACCGGGAAGGCGAGCGCGCCCTTGACCGTCTCCATCCAGGCGCCGGGCCGCGGCAGCAGGCTCAGCGCGCCGGGAAAGGCGGTGAGCGCCAGGAACGGCAGGGCGAGGCCGAGGCCCAGGCAGGCGAAGACGAGGAGGCCGACCCAGGCGGGCTGCGTCAGCGCGAAACCCACCGCCGCGCCCATGAACGGCGCGGTGCAGGGGGTGGCGACCAGGGTCGCCAGCACGCCGGTGAAGAACGAGCCCTGATAGCCGGAGCGCCGGGTCAGCCCGTCGCCGAGCCCGGCGAGCCGCCCGCCGACATGCACGGCCCCCGACAGGCTCAGGCCCACGGCGAACAGCCCGTAGGCGAGCAGGATCACGACGACGGGGGATTGCAGCTGGAACCCCCATCCGATGCCGGCCCCGCCGGCCTTCAGGGCGATGAGGAGGCCCGCGAGACCCAGGAAGCTCGCCACCACGCCCGCGGTGTAGGCGAGCCCGTGCAGGCGTACCCGCCCGCGCGCCTCGCCCGCCTGCTTCACGAGGCTCAGCACCTTGATCGACAGAACCGGAAAGACGCAGGGCATCAGATTGAGGACGAGGCCGCCGAGCAGGGCGAGTCCGGCGGCGCTCCACAGGGTCAGGGTTTCGGCCTCCGCCGTCGCCGTGGCGGGCGCGGGGGGCGGCGTGGCGGAGGGCGCCGCGGCCGGAACGGCGGCCGGGGTCACGGCGGGCTCGGGGCCGACCGCGTAGGCCCTGCGGGTCCCGCCCTCGTCGAAGGTGAGGACGCCGCCCAGGGCCTCGGGCGCCACCGCCGCCTCGCCGGGCTTCAGCAGCAGGCGCTGGGTGCCCGCCTCCCCCTGAAGGTTCTGCTCGGCGGCGTTGTCGAGGGCGCTCTCCGCGTAGGGGAAGAAGGCGGCGTCGCGGATCGGCGGGGCGCCGTCCGGCCGATCGAGCTGGAGCGCGAGGGTCTCGCCCTCGCGGACCGCGCGGACGGGGAAGGGCGCCGGCACGGGCAGGGCGGCGCGGGCCTCGGCGAAGAGGCGGGCCTGGGCGGGATCGGGCTCGGGGGCCGCGCCCGGATCGGAGACGAGGGGCATCTCGAGGGCGAGCTCAGCCGTCCCCGGGATGCAGATCTCCTCGCAGACGAGGTAGGACAGCGTGCCGGACAGGGGCACGCGACCGCCCGCGCGCAGGCTCTCCGGCAGCGTCTCGGGCACATGGAGCGGCACCAGCAGGGTGACCGTGCCCTCGTAGCCGAAATTCATCAGGGTCTGGACCGGGATGCGCTCCGGCGCCGGCCATTGCGTCGGCCCGACCGAGAACCCCTCGGGCAAGCGCCACGCCATCTCGGGCGGTAGCCCGGAATCGCCGGGATTGCGCCAGTAGACGTGCCAGCCCGGCTTCATCGCGAGATGGAGGCCGAGTGTCACCGTGCGGCCCGGGGTGAGGGCGGCGGCCTCGGCGACGAGGCGCGCCCGGACCAGATCCTTCGGCGCCTTGCCTCCCTGCGCCGCGGCGAGGCCGGGGGCGGCGAGGAGCAGGACCAGGAGGAGCAGGCGGAGCATGTCGCGTTCTTGATGGCCCCGACGCCTCGGCCGGTCCGCCGGAGGTTAGCAGAGCGGCGGCTCCGGCGGGAGCCGGACCCGCCCGCGACCCCGCGAAGCGGCGTACCGCCGAGGATGACCCCTGAGGTTTTCAGGTATCCGCGGGGGAGCGTTCCGTGACCTGCGTCTGCGCCAGGCGCACCGCGTGGTTGATGATCGCCATATGGGTGAAGCCCTGGGGGACGTTGCCGCGCTGCTCGCCGGTCTCGGCGTCGATCTCCTCGGCGAACAGGCCGAGATCGTTGCCGCGGGCGACGAGCCGCTCGAACAGCGCGGTCGCCTCGTCCTGGCGTCCGGCAATGGCGAGGCAGCCGACCCGCCAGAAGGCGCAGGCGGTGAAGGTCGCCTCTTGTCCCTCCAGGCCGTCGTCGAGGCGGTAGCGGTAGAGCAGGTCGCCCGCACCGAGCTGCTCGCCGACCCGATCCAGCGTGGCCGCGACCCGCGGCGCATGCCCGTCAAAGGCGCGAAACAGCACGGCGCGCAGCACCGCCGCGTCGAGATCGGTCGAGCCGTAATCCATGGTGTAGGCGCCCAAGTCGGCGTTCCAGCCCTCGGCGTGATACTCGGCCCGGATGCTCTCCGCCTCGCGCTCCCACCGCGCGATCTGGTCCGGCGCGGCGAGGCGGTGACTGGAATCGGAGCGGGCGATCTGCACCGCGCAATCGAGCCCGACCCAGAGCATCGCCTTGGTGTGCAGGATCTGGCGCATGGGGCCGCGCAGCTCCCAGATGCCGTGGTCGGGCTCATGGCGCACATCCATGATGTGACCGGCGAGGTGGGCCAGGACCTCCGGCAGATGGTCGTTGACCTTGACCGGCGGATCGAACGCGACCGCCTCCAGATAATGGTGCAGGGCCACGAGCAATTCGCCGTAGATGTCGAACTGACGCTGGTCGCTGGCGGCATTGCCGAGGCGCACGGGGCGGGTGCCGCGCCAGCCGCGCAGGTGATCGAGGAGCGTCTCCTCCGGCATCGGCCCCCCGAGGGCATACATCAGCTGGAGATGGCGGCCCCGGCTGGGATCGGCGTCGCGCATGAAGCGCAGGAATTCCGCGGCCTCGCGATCGTAGCCGAGATTGACGAAGGCCGTGACGGTGAAGCTCGCATCCCGCATCCAGACATAGCGGTAATCGTAGTTGCGATTGCCCGGCACCGCTTCGGGAAGGCCCATGGTGGCGGCGGCGACGATGCCGCCGGAGGGGGCGTGGGTGAGGAGCTTGAGGGTCAGCGCGCTGCGCAGAACCGTCTCGTGGTAGGGCCCGCGATAGGTGCAGCGGCCCGACCATTCGCACCAGTAATCCTCCGTCGCCGAGAGCCAGGCCTCGACCCGGTCGAGCCCCGCCGCGCCCTCCGCGCCATGGGCGAGGACGAGGTCGACCCGTTCCCCGTCGGAGAGGGCGAACCCGCCTTCGGCCGCGCCCTCCCCGACCGTCAGCGGGATCGACGCGGCCGCCTGCATCGCGTCGCCGCCGCCGCGGAACAGAATGCTCCCATCGGCCTGTCCCGTCGCCTCGGTCGCGGCGCGGGCGTAGTCGAAGGTCGGCCGCACGCGCCAATGCCCCGAGACCGTTCCGGATTCGCAGACGAGGCGGCGCACCACCCGGCCCTCGGGATGCCCGTCCGGCCCCTCCTCCGGCACCGGCTCGTGGCGCGCGATCGGCATGAAGTCGATCAGCGCGACCCGGCCGGTCCGCGTGGTGAGGATGGTCTCCAGGATGTTGGTGCCGGGGCGATAACGGCGTTCGGTGCCGGTGAGCCCGTCGAGGACGAGACGGCAGGCGCCGCCCGCGTCACGATCGAGCAGTGCCAGGAACACGGCCGGCCCGTCGTGGCGGGGCCAGCACAGCCAGTCGAGGGATCCGTCGCGGGCGATGAGGGCGGTGGTGCAGGTATCGCCGATCACGGCGTAGTCGGCGATAGGTCTGTCCGTCACGGCCTCGTCCCGGTTGCGCGGCGCGGCAACGTTCGGAATGAGGCCAAGTTGCTCCCTGCGACACCCGGGCGTGTCCGGCGCCCGTCAGCGGTGACGGCGGCGGTGCGGAGCGAGGCGGCGCGAGCGATGGAAGCCGGAGCGCAGGGAGCGGCGCGTGCCGTAGCTGCCCGGCGGCCGGTAATTGCCGTTGTTCACGCCGGCCGAGCGGTCGTTGCCGGTGGCGCTCGCCCCCGGCGAGAGCCCGCTGCCGGCATTGGCGTTGCCGTCCTGGGCCGGCGCGAGCGTGGCCCCGCCGAGGAGAAGCCCCGCCGCGAGGGCGAGGGGGAAGAAGCGTTTCGGGTTCGGCATCGGGGCGCTCTCCGATCACGGGTCTGTGAGCTTACCGAGGGGCGAACCGCGCCGGGCCGACGGTGTTCCCGTGTCGGCCCGCTGCCGAGACCCGGCCACCGATCCACGTCTCCTCCACCGTCAGATCCGGCCCCAGCGCCACGAGGTCGGCATCGTATCCCGGTGCGATCCGGCCCATCCGGCCGTCGAGCCCGAGGAAGCGGGCGGGGGTGAGCGAGGCCATCGCCAGGGCCTGGGCCAATGTGGCGCCGCCGCGCCCGCTCATGTGGCGCACCGCCTCGACCATGGTGATGGCCGCGCCCGCCAGGGTGCCGTCCTCGCCGCTGAGCCTGTCGCCGTCGCGGCGGATGCGTCGGCCGAACAGGGTGAACCCGTCGCTGCCGCCGGGATCGCCCACCGGCGGCATCGCGTCGGTGACCAGCATCAGGCGGTCGCGGCCGAGCAGGGTCAGCGCCAGCCGGAGCTGGAGATCGCCGACATGGTGGCCGTCGGCGATGATGCCGGCATAGGCATGTCCATCGCCGAGCGCCGTTCCGACGGCCCCGGGCATCCGCGGGCCCATCTGCGACATGGCGTTGAACAGGTGGGTGAAGCCGGTGAGCCCCTCCGCCAGCGCCCGCCGGATCGCCGCCCCGTCATCGGCGGTGTGGCCGGCGCAGACGCGGACACCGCGGGCGACGAGGTCGGCCACCGCGCCCGGCGGCACCTCTTCCGGGGCGAGCGTCACGAGGGTGAGGCCCCGCGCGCCGAGACCGGCGAGGAGCGCCGCATCGCCCTCGCCGAAGCGGGCGAGTCGGGCGGGATCGTGGATGCCGATCCGGTGCGGGCTCAGGAACGGCCCTTCGAGATGGATCCCGAGGATGCCGGGTACGCCCGCCGCGATCGCCGCCGCGACCCCCTCGATGGCGCGGGCGATCGCGGGACGGGTGTCGGTGATCAGCGTCGGCAGGAGGGCGGTGGTGCCGCCGCGGCGATGGGCGGCAGCGAGGCGTCCGATGCCCGCGAGACTGCTGTCGTCGTTGAGGAGTACGCCGCCGCCGCCATTGACCTGGAGATCGACGAAGCCCGGCGCCAGGATTGCCCCCGGCGGCAGGCGCGTCGTCGCGATGCCCGTCGGCGGATCGGCGGTGACATCCGCGATCCGGCCGCCGCGCAGGAGCACCGTGCGGTCGTTCAGGAATGTCTCGCCGTCGAAGACGCGCGCTGCGGCGATGGCATGGTCCGGCGCCTCGCTCACAGGGTCTCCGTGACCTTGGTCAGGCCCACGGGCGCATCCGGATCGAGGCCGCGGCGACGGGCCTGCGCCTCGATGGCCCGGTAGGCCGGCACCAGCATGGCGATGGGATCGCAGGCCGGATGCCCGTCGCCGAGCCAGGGAAGCGTGCCCGCCGGCCCGCCGCAGGCCCGGACCCGCAGCCCGTCGCGCCGCAGGTCGCGCACCAGCGCATCGATGCCTTCGGCCAGTTCATCCGCCTGGCGCAGGGCCAGCACCGGCGTCGATGCCGAGACCGAGGCGCGCGGCCCGTGGCGCAGTTCGGCCGCGGAATAGCCGAGGGCGGGAAGCCGCAGGGTCTCGGCGAGCTTCAGGGCGATCTCGCGCACGGTGCCGAGCCCATGGCCGCGCCCCGTGACGAAGGCGGCCGGCGCCCCGTCGAGATCGGCGCCCCAATCCGACCAGTCGAGGGCGAGCGCGGCGTCGAGACGCCCGGGCAGGGCGGCGAGGCCGGCGGCGAGGTCCCGGTCGCCGGCCCAGGCGGCGACCAGGGCGGCGCCCGCGATCATCGAGTTGGTCACGGTCTTGGTCGCGGCCACTGCTTTCTCGGGCCCCGCCAGGATCGGCAGGACGAGATCGCTCGCCCGTGCCGCCGGCGAATCGGGATCGTTGACGAGGGCCAGGGTGAGCGCGCCGCCGGCCCGGGCGGCCTCCGTCGCGGCCACGAGATCGGGGGAGCGGCCGGATTGCGAGACGACGACGAACAGCGCGCCGGCGACCAGTGGGGGTCGCGCGTAGCCGGTCACCACGGAGGGCGCCGAGGCCGAGACCGGCAGGCCGAGCCGGGTCTCGATGAGGTAGCGCAGGGCCACGCCGGCATGTCCGGAACTGCCACGCCCGCAGATCACCGCGAACGGGATCTCCCGCGATTTCAGGACCTCGGCGAGGCGCGCCGCGTCCCCCGCCGCCAGGAGGCGCTCGCCGGCCCGCGGGATCTCGGCGATCTCCCGCGCCATGAAGGTCGGTGTCGCGGTCATTCCCCGCCCCTTTCGGCCAGTGCCCGGCGCAGGTTGCCGTCGTGGCGGGCGAGCAGGCGCTCGGCCCGCTCGCGGCTCGCGCCGCCCGCGATCAGCACCGCGAGCTTCACGTCGCCGTTGGCTTCCGCCGCCGCCCGCTCGGCGACGCCCGCGTCGCAGCCGGCGAGTTCGGCCACCATGGCGATGCCGCGGGCCCGGAGCTTCCGGTTGGTGGAGCGCATCGCCACCATGCGCCCGCGATAGACCCGGCCGAGGCGGATCATCAGCAGCGTCGAGAACAGGTTGAGGATCACCTTCTGCGCGGTCCCGGCCTTCAGCCGGGTCGAGCCCGCCAGAACCTCCGCGCCCGTGGCGGCGAGAATGCCGTGCTCGGCCGTCTCCAGGATCGGCGTGCCGGGATTGTTGGCGATGCCCACCGTCACCGCCCCGCGGGCGCGGGCGGCGGCGAGCACCGCCAGGGTGAACGGCGTGGTGCCGCTCGCGGCCAGTCCCACCACGACGTCGCCCGGTCCGATCTCGGCGCGGACGACCCAGGCGGCCCCGGCCTCGCCCGAATCCTCGGCATCCTCCACGGCCCTGAGCAGAGCGCCCTCGCCCCCCGCGATGGCGAAGGCCAGGCGCTCGCCCGGCCAGTCGAAGGTCGGCGGCAATTCGGCCCCGTCCTGCACGCCGATGCGGGCCGAAGTGCCCGCGCCGACATAGGCGAGGCGGCCGCCGGAGCGCAGGCCGGCCTCCGCCGCCGCGGCCGCCGCCTGAATGGCGGGAAGCGCGGGACCCACCGCCGCGACGGCGGCGAGCTGTCCCTCCCACAACGCCTGAAGGATGTCGCCGCCCGCCCAGGCGTCGAGATCGGCGTAGCGGGCACTGGCGTCCTCGGTCCTCATTCTCCCGTCACCCTCGCCCGTCCAACCGGCCCGTCCTCGGCCTCACGTCCCAACAAGTCGCCGCGCCGCCGCACGATCCCGCGCCGCCGCGTCCGCCCGGATATGGCGCGGCCGGGCCAAGACGCGAGGGTTGGTGTGAGGGCTGGCGCGAGGGATCGGTTCGCGTCCCACGGCGTTCGGTCCGCGCGGCCCCGCACGGTGGCGGGGGCAATCGGGAGCGCGCGTGGATCAGGGGGCAATCGTAGAAGGACGGGCGGGCGCCGCCGGGACCGGGCCGGAGCCCGCGACCGTGGCGGGCAGCCGAGTCCGGATCCTCACCTACAACATCCGCCATTGCCGCGGCACCGACGGGCGGGTCGCGCCCGAGCGGGTGGCCGAGGTGATCGCCGCCACGGGGGCCGACATCGTCGCGCTGCAAGAGGTCGATGTCGGCCGGGCGCGCACCGGCGGCCTCGATCAGGCCGACGAGATCGCCCGGTTGCTGGGCATGACCCCGCATTTTCACCCGGCGCTGCATATCGAGGAGGAGCGCTACGGCGACGCGATCCTGACCCGCCTCCCCTCGCGGCTGATGCGGGCCGGTCCCCTGCCCGGCCTCGTCCGGCGCCCGGGGCTGGAGCCCCGCGGTGCCCTCTGGGTCGAGATCGCGGTCGGCGCCCTGCGGTTGCAGGTCGTCACCACCCATCTCGGCCTGCTCGGGGCGGAGCGCATCGCGCAGACCGAGGCTTTGCTCGGGGCCGATTGGCTCGGCGATCCCGCCTGCCGCGCCCCCACCGTTCTGCTCGGGGACTTCAACGCCACGAGCTGGACCCGCGCCTATCACCGTCTCACCCGCCGCCTCACCGACGCGCGCCGCATTGCCGGACGCAATGAGGGCCGCCGCGGTGGGGCGAGCTTCCCGAGCCGCTTCCCGCTGCTGCGCCTCGATCGCGTCTTCGTCGGCGAGGGGCTGACCGTCGAGCGCCTGGCGGTGGTCGATGGCCCCCTGCCCCGCCGCGCCTCCGATCATCTGCCGGTGTTCGCCGACATCCGTCTCGACGACCGGTGACGGGGTCCCCAGGCGCTGCCCCGGATCCGCGAAAGGAATGATCCCTTTCGCGACCCGGATCGCTATACCGGGCGATCCGTGCGACCGTGAACGGGACTGCGACGATGACCAAGACGATCGGCAACCTGACCGCGTTCGGCCTGATGGCCGCCGCCACCCTCGGCGCCGGGCCCGCCGCCGCCGCGCCGCCGAAGATCGCCGTGGTCGCGACCGGCGGCACCATCGCGATGAAGCTCGACCCGCAGACCCATGCGCCGGTGCCCGCGCTCTCGGGCGAGGATCTCGTCTCGGCGGTGCCGAAGCTGAAGGACATCGCCACGATTCAGGTGACCGAGTTCAGCAATGTGCCGAGCGACTATATGGGGCCCGACCGATGGCCGGCCCTGGCGCGCCGCCTCGACGCGATCCTGGCCGATCCCGAGATCCGCGGCGCGATCGTGCTGCATGGGACCGATACCCTCGACCAGACCGCCTATTTCCTCGACCTGACCCTGACGAGCACCAAGCCCGTGGTTCTGGTGGGCGCCCAGCGCAACGCTTCGGACGCCGATGCCGACGGCCCGCGCAACCTCCTCAACGCCGCCCGCCAGATCCTGACCGAGGGCGCCGCCGAGATGGGCGTGACGGTGACGCTCAACCACCGCATCAACGCCGCCCGCGAGGTGCGCAAGACCCATACGAGCAATGTCGAGACCTTCGATTCCGGCGATGCCGGCATCCTCGGCTACGTCGACGAGGATCGGGTCGTATTCAGCCGCAAGTCGCTGCGGCGGCAGACGCTGCCCCTGCCCGAGCGGATGCCGCGGGTCGATCTCGTGGCGATGTATGCCGGTGCCGACGGCTCCCAGGTCCGCCACGCCGCCGAGAGCGGCGCCGAGGCGATCGTGGTCGAGGCCTATGGCTGGGGCAACGTCAACGCCGAGATGCACGATGCCATCGCCGAGGTCATCGCCAAGGGCGTGCCGGTGGTCGTGGCGACCAAGGTCTATGACGGCCGCGCCCTGCCGGTCTACGGCTTCAAGGGCGGCGGCAGCACCCTGCGCAAGGCCGGGGCCGTGTTCGCGGGTGACCTGACCCCGGACAAGGCCCGCATCCTCACGCTGATCGCCCTGCCGACCAACAAGGACCGCGGGGCGTTGCAGGCCCTGTTCGACCGCTGAGGCGGCCAGCGCCCGGCAGGAGCGACGGCACCGGATCGCTGGGCGCGGAGCGAACACGGTAGGCCGAGGACGCGCCTGTGGACGTGGCTGTGGACGCGTGGAGCTGGCGGAGAATGGCCAAGCATCGATCCGCTCGGTTCGCGCGTTGGGGGCCATGCTTGCGCGCAACGACATCAAGACTGCGACCGAACGGGCGGCGGACTCCGTCGGCGCGATGGAAGCCGCGGATATCCGCGCCGGGGTCGCGCTGGCGGGAGCCAAGGATCATCCGATCATGCCCACGGTCATCGCCGCGGGCGAGGTCGGCAGCTGGGAGGCGCTGCTGGCGATGTCCGCCGGCACCCTCGCCTGGGGCCTGCTCACGCGCGACCGCGCGCTCGCCGCGACCGGCGGGCGGATGCTCGCCGCCGGGACGCTGGCAAGCCTCGTCAAGACCAGCCTGAAGCGCACGCTCCACCGCACCCGGCCCAACGTCCTGATGGATACCGGCCGCTATGTCCGTGGCCCGATGGGGCCAAACGACGGGCCGTGGCAATCCTTTCCCTCGGGCCATGCCGCGCTCAGCACGGCGGTCGCCCGCGCGGTGGCCCGGTCCCGGCCGGAACTGGCGGGTGCGGCCTACGCGACCGCCGCGGGCGTCGTCGCGGTGCAACTCGTGCGCGGTGCCCATTTCCCCGTCGACGTGGCGGTGGGCGCGGCCATTGGCGTGGCCGCGGAGGCGGTGACGGACCGGGTGATCTCGGCGCGCTGGCCGGAGGCTTAGCGCATCGGCCCGAAAGGTGGGGGCCCGGCTTTCGGAAAAAGCCGATGCATCACAATAACCTAGGGCATCGGCCCGAGATGTGGGTGTCGGCTTTCGGGAAGAAATCGAAGAATCACAGGAGCTTGGGGAAGCATCCTAGATACGAAGCTGAGGACTTCCCCCCAAATCCATCACGCTTCCACCGTTTTCACCGGGGGCACCGTCTCCACCGCTATCGCCGCGCGCGCCCGGCGCAGCACCTTGCGCCGCCGCCACGGGCGCCAAGCGTCCTCGGAGCCGGCCGGGTCGCCGAGATGGTACGCTTCGACTAAGCGGGCAATCGGGCCACGGTGGGAGGGGACGAGCGTGCAGAGACGCGGCGACGGCATCAGCGCGGGATCGTCGATGACGGCGCGGAGCGTGCCCCGCTCGGCATAGGCCTGCGCGAAGGTGTCCGAGGGACAGCCGCCGTGATGGCCGAGCAGCGCGTGCAGCACGCGGTCGAGGGCGGCGCGGCCCGCTGCATCGTCGGCGCGCAGCTCGATCGAGAGGTCGCACTCGGTGTCGTAGCCGAAAGAGCGGTTGTTGAGGTTGGTCGAGCCGATCCGCAGGAAGCGGTGATCGATGATCGCGACCTTCGAATGGATCAGGATCGGCTGACCCTTCGGAGTATGGGGCGCGACGATCCGCAGGCGCCCGTGCCGGTCGGCCCGGCGCAGGCCCTTGATGAGGCCGCGGCGGGCGCTGTCCATAGTCAACTGGTCGAAGCCGTTGGGGCTTCGCTCGGACAGGACGATCACGATTTCGGGGCCGTCCGGCTCGGCGAGGCGTGCCCGAAGGGCGTCGGCCACCACCGGCGAGGCGAGGTACTGGTTCTCGAGATAGAGGAATTCCCGCGCGCCGCGGATCGTCGCGAGGTAGAGCGCCGCGTTCTCGGCGACGGCGTCGCGCCCATCCTGGGCGGGCTCCGTGCGCGAGAGCGCGACCTCGACCTCCGTCAGCAGCGGCGCGACCGTCTCCGGCCAAGGATCGACGCGCCTCTCGGCGGGGGTGGGCGGCGCGAGCACCTCGCCGGTGGCGCGGCGCCAGCGCTCGCGGGCGAGGTCGGCGAGCGCCCCCGCGGCGGGGCCGTCCACCAGCATCATGACGTCGTGACGGGGCGGGTAATCCTCGCCCGAGGGCAGTCGGCGCCGCGGGTCCCGGTCGCGGTGGGCCGGCGTATCCCAGCGGTTCACCTCGAAATCGCTGCCGCCGCAGAAGGCGACGGCGTCGTCGATCACCAGGATCTTCTGATGCTGGCAGGCGCCGAAGGGCAGCGTGTTGTCGATGCGGAAATCGATGCCGGGCCCGAGGCTCGCGCGCACGCTCTCCGGGGTGTGGTCGTTGCCCGCCGAGATCGGCCAGGGCATGTCCCAGATCAGGATGCGGATCGTCAGGTCCGGCCGCGCCGCCTTCAGGGCGCGCAGGAGATCCGCCAGGGTCTGGTCGGAATCGGGATCGCCCGCGGACGGCAGCAGGCGCACCCGCGGATCGAAGCTCCAGCCGATGAGGGTGATGGTCTTCTGCGCCTTCACCAGGGCGCCGCGGGCGGCCGCGAAATAGGCGGCGCCGTCATGCAGCACGGCGGCGCGATGCGCCCGCTCCCGCCGCCAGCAGGTCACGCCCGGCCTCAGCCAGCCCTCGGGTGCGGCGGAGCCTTCCCCCGCCTCGATGTCCCGTCTCATGCGCCCGCGCCGGTCCCGTCCGCCTTGCCCATCCTGCCCTTCGCTCCGTCCATCTTGGCGCTCTCCAGCTTGGCCTTCACCCGCCGCCGGGTCAGTTCCACCGCCACGACGGTGGCAACGAGCCCGAGACCGAGGGTGATCCAGTGGGTCGGCTCGTCGCCGCCGGCCCGGCGGCCGATGGCGCCGAGATAGACGCAGACCACCGTGCCCGGCAGCATGCCGATCACCGTCGAGACCAGATAGGCGGAGGTGCGGACATCCGTCACCCCAAGGACGTAGTTCTGCGCGTTGAACGGCACGAACGGGCTCAGCCGCATCAGGGTGAGCAGCCGCCAGCCGCCGTCGCCCACCGCCTCCACCGTGGCCTTCAGTCCCGGCTTGCGGGCGATGAGGGCCCGCACCCGCTCGCGGAACAGGTGGCGGGCGGCGAAGAAGGCGAGCCAGGAGCCCAGAGTCGCCGAGACCAGGATCACCGGCATCACCGCCCAGCCATAGGCGACGGCGCCCGCGATGGTGAGCGGCGTCCCCGGCACGATCAGCAGCGTCGCCAGGAAGAACAGCACGCCGAAGACGAGGAGGCCGTAGGGGCCGAAGCCGTTGGCCCAGCGTGAGAAGACCCGCAGCCAGTCCTCGACCGGCAGGAGGATCCAGGCACCCACGCAGACGGCCAGGGCGGCGCCGGTCAGGAGCCCGGTGCGGACCCAGCTTCGGGCATTGTCCATGAGGGGGCGGCTCGGAGGCTCGGGACGCGGAACGATCGTAGCCCGGCTCTAAAGCATCGGCCCGAAAGGTGGGAGCCGGCTTTCGGAAAAACGCCGATGTGGCGCAAGAACCTTCCGCCGCGTTCGGATCGGGATGCGACGGGCCGCCTCACCAATCCCGCTGGAGGCGGGTGGCGATCCGGCTCGGGCGGGCTCCGGACAAGGTCCGCTCCAGGGCCGCCAGGGCCGCCCTGGCCTTGACGAGCCGGGACGCGCGCCAATCGCGGCCGCGGGTCGCCAGCACGGCCTCGCCGAGCCGATCACCCGCGCAGACCAGCCGATCGACCGCCCGCAGGATGCGCGGTGCTTCCTCGGTCAGCACACAGAGGTCGGACAGATGATTGCGCAGGGCGTGCATCTCGGCGCGCCCACCCCCTTCGTCGGCGAGACGGGCGAGCGTCCGATCCATGCTGACGATCAGCCCTGCCAGAGGAGCCGGCACGGGACTGGACCGATCGCCCGCCGGACGAAGCGAAAGATCCGCCGGCTTCGGACTCGAATTGTCTCGGGCAGGCGGCACGTGCATGTCTGCTCCGCTCGATGAGGATACTGAGCCAAACCCCCGATCGTCCGACGGTTTCCCATTCCGTGATTGAACGGTGGGATTTCTTGGACATTTTTTCATCGCAGGGCGCGATCCCGGCGCCCGTTGCGAATCGATAACCGCAATTTAGGAATAACAGCCAAGCACGGTGGTGTACCGGCTCGGAGGCAGCACGACTGGAAAACTTCTTTGCAGATTACGCTTGGCGTGGGACACGCCGTGAGCAAAAGGGCGGTCAGACCTCCGGGCGCGGTCGCCGCAGGGCGTAGATTGATGCGGCCGCGCTCATCAGGGCCAGCGTGTACCACGTCAGAGCATAGACGAGGTGGTCGTTGCGGAAAGCGACCACCGTGAGGCCGCCGATCGGCAGGCCGCCGGGATTGGGGGCGGCGTCCGCATCGACGAAGTAGGGCGCGACCGGACCGATGCCCCGCGCGGCGGCGATGGCCGCCACGTCGCGCGAGTACCAGCGGTCGCTGGCCGGATCGTTGTGGCGAAGGAAACCGCCGCCGGGCTCCGGCAGACGCAACAGGCCGGTCACGGTGACCTCGTCCGTCGTCTCGCCGACGGCCCGATCGGCCCGCTCCTTGCGGTCGCCGGGAACGAAGCCACGATTGATCAGCACGGTGGTGCCATCGGCTTGCACGAGCGGAGTCAGGACCCAGAAGCCGCCGCCGCGTTCGGTGAGAGCCTGGACCAGGGCCGAGCGATCGTGCGCGAAGCGACCCGAGAGGCGGACCCGGCGATACTCGATCTTATCCGGGTCGAGATGCGCCCATTCGGCGGGCGGGGGCGGTGCGATGGGCTCCGCGTGCAGGCGTGCCTCGACCCGAGCGATCAGGTCGAGCTTCCACGCCCGGCGCTGGATCTGCCACGTGCCGAGCGCTAGGAAGACGCCGACGAGGCCGAGCCCGGCGAGCGCCAGGACGGCCCGCCGGACATTGACACCTCGCGACATCGGTCCCGGCTTACGGCGCGTGGCGCGCGTCGTCGGCGGTGATCGGCATCATGTTGGTGTTGAGGTGGTGCATCACCCAGATCGAGCCGCTGAGGGTGATCGCGACGATGGTGACGGTGAAGATGAGCGCCAGGAAGGTCCAGCCGCCCTCCGACTTCGTGTTCATGTGCAGGAAGTAGATCATGTGGACGATGATCTGCACGATGGCGAAGCCGAGGATGACGATTCCGGTGATCAGGCTGTCGGCGATCACGCCGCCCATCACCAGCCAGAACGGGATCGCGGTCAGGATCACCGACAGGACGAAGCCTGTCACGTAGTCCTTGAACGAGCCGTGGCCGTGTACTGCGCCGTGTCCGTGATCACCGTGACCGTGAGCTTGACCGTGGTTTGCGGCGTGACCGCTCGCGCCGCTCATTGCAGGACTCCCATGAGGTAGACGAAGGTGAAGACGCCGATCCAGATCACGTCGAGGAAGTGCCAGAACATCGACAGGCACATCAGCCGGCGCTGGTTCTCGACGATCAGCCCGCGTTGCTGCACCTGCAGCATCAGCACTACGAGCCAGATCAGGCCGAAGGTGACGTGGAGGCCGTGGGTGCCGACCAGGGTGAAGAACGAGGACAGGAAGGCGCTGCGCTGCGGCGTGGCACCTTCGTGGATCAGGTGGGCGAACTCGTAGAGTTCGATGCCGATGAAGGCCGCGCCGAACAGGCCGGTGACGGCCAGCCACAATTGCGTCTTGCTCTGGTCGCCGCGCTCCATCGCCAGCATGGCGAAGCCGTAGGTGATGGAGGAGAACAAGAGCATCGCGGTGTTCACCGCGACGAGGCTGAGGTCGAACAGGTCCTTGGGCGAGGGCCCGGCCGCGTAGTTGCGGCCGAGCACGGCGTAGGTCGCGAACAGCACCGTGAAGATGAGGCAATCGCTCATCAGGTAGAGCCAGAAGCCGAGCATCGTGCTCCCTTCCGGGTGATGCTCGTGACCCATGTCCTGGAACGAAAGCTCGTCGGCCTCCGCCACCGGGTCCCGGTGCAGCGCGTCGGTTGCGTACGTCGCCATCTCGATCAGGTCCGTCCCGCCACGGCCAGCGCATCGGTCCGCTGCCCTTCGGTGCGGACGACCGTCTCGGCCGGGATGTAGTAGTCACGGTTGTAGTTGAAGGTGTGGGCGATCGAGACCACCAGCGTCGCCGCGAAGGTGAGCGCAGCCAGCCACCAGATGTACCAGATCATCGCGAACGAGAAGGCGATGCTGATCACGCCGAGGATCACGCCGGTGGCGGTGTTCTTCGGCATGTGGATCGACTGGAAGCCCGTCACCGGCCGCCGGAAGTTGCGGGCCTTCATCTGCCACCACGCATCGAGCTGATGCACGACCGGCGTGTAGGCGAAGTTGTAGTCCGGCGGCGGCGAGGAGGTGGACCATTCCAGCGTCCGGCCGCCCCACGGGTCGCCGGTCACATCGCGCAGGGCCTCGCGATTTTTGATCGAGACGGCGAACTGCACGATCATCGCGCCGATGCCGAGCGCGATCAGGCCCACGCCCAGCGCCGCGACGAGGAACCAGGGCTGAAGCGAGGTATCGTCGAAGTGCTGCGAGCGGCGGGTAACGCCCATCAGGCCGAGCACGTAGAGCGGCATGAAGGCGACGTAGAAGCCGATCGTCCAGAACCAGAAGCTGACCTTGCCCCAGAACTGATCGAGCTTGAACCCGAAGGCCTTGGGCCACCAATAGTTCACGCCCGCGAACATGCCGAACAGCACGCCGCCGATGATCACGTTGTGGAAGTGGGCGATCAGGAACAGCGAGTTGTGGAGCACGAAGTCGGCCGGGGGCACCGCAAGCAGCACGCCTGTCATGCCGCCGATGGTGAAGGTGACCATGAAGCTCACGGCCCACAGCATCGGCACCTCGAACCGGATCCGGCCGCGGTACATCGTGAACAGCCAGTTGAACAGCTTGGCACCCGTCGGGATCGAGATGATCATCGTCGTGATGCCGAAGAACGAGTTCACGTTGGCGCCCGAGCCCATCGTGAAGAAGTGGTGCAGCCACACGAGGTAGGAGAGGATCGTGATGACGACGAGCGCGTAGACCATCGACGTGTAGCCGAACAGCCGCTTGCCGGAGAAGGTCGAGATGATCTCCGAGAACACGCCGAAGGCCGGCAGGATGAGGATGTAGACCTCCGGGTGGCCCCAGATCCAGATGAGGTTGAAGTACATCATCGGGTTGCCGCCGAGGTCGTTGGTGAAGAAGTGCGTGCCGACGTAGCGGTCGAGCGTCAGCAGCACGAGGACGGCGCCGAGGATCGGGAAGGCGGCGACGATGAGCACGTTGGTGCACAGCGACGACCACGTGAAGATCGGCATCTTCATCATCGACATGCCGGGCGCGCGCATCTTCACGATGGTCGCGATCAGGTTGATGCCCGACAATGTCGTGCCGACACCCGCGATCTGCAGGCCCCAGATCCAGTAGTCGACGCCGACCCCCGGGCTCATGTCGGCCCCTGACAGCGGCGGGTAGCCGAGCCAGGTGGCGCGGGAGAACTCACCGACGAACAGCGAGATCATGATGGTGACGGCGCCCGAGACCGTCATCCAGAAGGAGAAGTTGTTGAGGAACGGGAAGGCGACGTCGCGGGCGCCGATCTGCAGCGGCACGACGTAGTTCATCAGACCCGTGACGAACGGCATCGCCACGAAGAAGATCATGATCACGCCGTGGGCCGTGAAGATCTGATCGTAGTGATGCGGCGGCAGGAAGCCTTCGTTGGCCCCAAAGGCGACGGACTGCTGGGCGCGCATCAGCATCGCGTCGGCGAAGCCGCGCAGCAGCATGACGAGGGCCAGCACCACGTACATGATGCCGATCTTCTTGTGGTCGACCGAGGTCAGCCAGTCCCGCCAGAGCGGGCCCCAGAACCGGAAATAGGTGATGGCGGCGAGCACCGCGAGGCCGCCCACGGCGACGCCTGCGAAGGTCACCTGCAGGATCGGCTCGTGATACGGGATGTCCGCGAGCGTCAGGCGCCCGAAGAGAAGCTTCTGGAGGTCCGTGTCAGAGAACATGGGATCGTCTCGTTAGGGGACTTGGCGTCGCCGACGGATCAGTTGTTGAGCTGGTTGGGCGCGGGCGAGTTCTCGCCCTTGCCGTGAGGACCGTGGTCCTTGGATTCGGACGGCTTGTCGCTGCGCGGCGCGTGGTGCGAGGCGGGGCCGTTGGCACCCGGTGCCTCGTCGCCGCGCTCGGCGTGGCGGTTGTCGTATTGCAGCCGCTCGACGTTCTCGCGGCTGTCCTTGCCGGCACCGCCCTTGGCGTCGATGGCCATCATCTCGTGCATGCACATCTTCCCGGGGATGGCGCACATGCCGAGGATCGAGCCGAATAGGCCGTCGGCGACCGAGGAATAGTAGGTCACGGGCACCTGCTCGCTCGGGCGCTCCAGCTCGAGATAGGCATCGCGCGACAGGTCCTTGCCCTCGCTCTTCACCTTGGCGATCCACTTGTCGAAGCCATCGTTTTCGAGGCCGTGGAACTTGAAGGTCATCCGCGAGAAACCCGTGCCGCTATAGTGCGACGACAGGCCGTTATACTCGCCTTCCTTGTTGATCACCGAGTGCAGCTTGGTCTCCATGCCGGGCATGGCGTAGATCATGCCAGCGAGCGCGGGGATGTAGAACGCGTTCATGACCGAGGAGGCGGTGATCCTGAAGGTGATCGGCCGGTTCACCGGCGCCGCCGCCTCGTTGACGACCGCCACACCGTATTCTGGGTAGAAGAACAGCCATTTCCAATCGAGTGCGACGACCTGGACCTCGAGCGGCTTGGTCTCGGCCGGGACCGGCTTGCCGGGCTCCAGACGCGAGAGCGGCCGGAACGGATCGAGGGTGTGGGTGCTGATCCAGGTGAGAGCGCCCAGCGCGATGATGATCATCAGCGGCGCGGTCCAGATCACCACCTCGAGCGCGGTCGAGTGGTCCCAATCGGGATCGTGGCGGGCCGCCGTGTTCGAGGCGCGATAGCGCCACGCGAACAGCAGGGTCAGCGCGATCACCGGCAGGATGATGAGGAGCATCAGGCCGGTCGAGGCCACGACGAGATTGCGCTGCTGCATCGCCACGTCGCCCGAGGGGAACATGACCTGCAGGTTGCAGCCCGCGAGCAGCGGCAGCAGCGGCAGCAGCAGCAGGCCGCGCAGGAGCCGACGGGCGCCGCGTCCGGGGCGGCGGGAAGTCTGCATGGCCGAGGGTATCACCGAGGGTCCTGCCACGGGTCTTCGTTCCATCTCATGGGTCGCGCCGCGGCGACCGCGTTCGGTTCGTCCCGGCGCCAGGGCCGGGACGGGATCATCACATCTGCCGCATTTCGGAGCGGTCGAGGGACAGCGCCAGCAGCGTCGCGAGCGCGCCCGACAGCAGGTACACGCCGACGACGGCGAGGCCGTACTCGTTGGAGAGATACAGCACGACCAGGGGCGCGAAGCCCGCGCCGAACAGCCAGGCCAGATCGGAGGTCAGGGCCGCGCCGGTGTAGCGGTAGCGGGTGCCGAGCCGCGACGTCACGGCGCCCGCGGTCTGACCATAGGACAGGCCGAGCAGCATGAAGCCGATATTGACGTAGATGGTCTGGCCGATGGCGTTCTCGCCGAAGATCAGCGGCGCCAGGATCGAGCCGAAGGCGAAGGCGGCGATGAGGCCGGCGGTGATGATGAGGATGTTGCGCCGTCCGATCTGATCGGCGATCAGCCCCGAGGCAGCGACCGCGCCGGCGCAGATGATGGCGCCGGAGAACTGCACCATCAGGAAGTCGCCCGCCGAGCGATCGCTGTGCAGGGTGTTCCAGGCGATCGGGAAGATCGTCACGAGGTGGAACAGGGCGAAGCTCGCCAGCGGCACGAAGGCGCCGATCCACACATCGAGGGCATGGTGCCGGGCGAGATCGACGATGCCGACGGGCTGGAGATGGCCCTTGTCGAGGAGCCGCGTGAATTCGGGCGTCGCGATCAGGCGCAGGCGCGCGAACAGTGCCACGACGTTGATGGTGAAGGCGCAGAAGAACGGGAAGCGCCAGCCCCAGTCGAGGAAGTCGTCCGTCGTCAGGTTGACGACGAAGAAGGAGAACAGGGCGCTCGACACCATAAACCCGATCGGCGCGCCGAGCTGCGGGATCATGGCGTACCAGCCGCGCCGCTCGCGCGGGGCATTGAGGGCGAGCAGCGAGGCGAGCCCGTCCCAGGCGCCGCCCAGCGCCAGGCCCTGGAGGATGCGCAGGAAGGCCAGGAGTTCGATCGATACTTGGCCAATGGAGTTGTAGCTCGGCAGGAAGCTGACCGCCGCGGTCGAGCCGCCGAGCAGGAACAGGGCGCTGGTGAGCTTCACGCCGCGGCCGTAGCGGGCGTGGATCCTCATGAATAGGATCGAGCCGATCGGCCGGGTGATGAAGGCCAGCGAGAAGATGGCGAACGAATAGAGCGTGCCGGTGAGCGGGTCGGCGAAGGGGAAGAACACCTTCGGGAACACCAGCACCGAGGCGATGCCGAACACGAAGAAGTCGAAGTATTCGGAAGCGCGCCCGATCACCACGCCGAGCAACCGCGACCTGCTCTACGTGTCGAGCGCGCCGTTCTCCGAGGTGGCCAAGGTGCTCAGCGTCGTCTCCACCATCGCATCCCCCGTCGGATCCGCCGCCTCCATCTACACCGTCACGCGGTAATCGCCGTGTCGCCCCGAGCCGAGGCTGTCGTGCTCGCGGTGGCGGGCCTCGCGCGCGAGGCCCGCATCGCCGACGGACCGGGCGTCGAGGCGCTTCAGGCCGGCGGCCGGCCGGACCGGCTGCGGGCGCTCCTCGACGGACGTTCCGTCGACGGCGTGCGGGCCATCGTCAGTTTCGGTATCGCGGGCGGCCTCGACCCGGCTCTGGTGCCGGGCGATGTCGTCGTGGCGGCCGGCATATGGACGGAATCCGGGGCGGGGCCCCGGCGGTTGCCCGCCTCCGAGCCCATCATCGCCGGCTTTCGGGCACGGTTGTCCGGCCTCGGATCACGGGTGGTCGTGGCCGATCTCGCCGGTGTCGAGGCGGCGGTGATGACGCCGGAGGCCAAGGCCGCGCTGAGGGCCCGCACCGGGGCGGCGGCGGTCGATATGGAAAGCCAGGTGGCGGCGGCCTACGCGGCGGCCCACGAACTGCCCTTCGCGGCGCTCCGTGTGGTGTGCGATCCGGCGGAACGGGCCCTGCCGGCCTTCGCGGCCAAGGCCCTCAAGCCGAACGGCGATCCGGATATCGGGGCGGTGCTCGGCGCCCTTTTGCGGCGCGAGGCCGGGATCGGCGCCTTGGTCCGCCTCGCCCGGGATTCGGGCGAGGCGTTCCGGTCCTTAGGCCGCGCTCGCGCGCTTCTGGGTCTCGCGCTTGGTGTCGACGCCTGACGCTTTGATCTCGGACAGCTTCTGGGCGACGTTGCGGGAGAAGACGAATTCCGCCGGGCGCTGGTTCTCGAGGGAGATTTCCGGCGCCATGTCGCCTTCCGTCTTGATGCCGCGGATCGCGTGCACCAGCGGCTTCCAGGGCTTGCGGACGGAATCGACCACCGAGGACGCCTCGTAGCCCGAATGGACCATGCAATCGGCGCACTTCTCGTAGTTGCCGGTGCCGTAGGCGTCCCAATCGGTCTCTTCCATCAACTCCTTGAAGGTCGCCGCGTAGCCCTCGCCCAGCAGGTAGCAGGGCTTCTGCCAGCCGAACACGGTGCGGGTCGGGTTGCCCCAGGGCGTGCAATGGTAGCTCTGGTTCCCGGCCAGGAAGTCGAGGAACAGGCCCGATTGCTGGAAGGTCCACTTCTCGCGGCCCTTCTCCTTGCCGTGGCGGAACACGCCGCGGAACAGGTCCTTCGTCGCCTTGCGGTTGAGGAAGTGCTTCTGGTCCGGCGCGCGCTCGTAGGCGTAGCCCGGCGAGACGGTGATGCCGTCGATGCCCATGCGGGTCACCGAGTCGAAGAAATCGGCGATCTTGTCGGCGGAGGAGTTGTTGAAGAAGGTGCAGTTGATGGTGACCCGGAAGCCCATCTCCTTGGCCTTCTTGATCGCCGCCACGGCCTTGTCATAGACGCCGCGCTGGCAGACCGACTGGTCGTGCATCTCCTTGTCGCCGTCGAGATGGATCGACCACGTGAAGTAGGGCGACGGCTTGTAGTCCTTGATCTTCTTCTCAAGCAGCAGCGCGTTGGTGCAAACGATCGCGAACTTCTTCTGCGCGATGATGCCCTGGACGATCTGCGGCAGATCCTTGTGGAGAAGCGGCTCGCCGCCCGCGATCACCACCACGGGCGCGCCGCATTCGCGCACGGATTCGAGCGCGTCTTCGACGGGCAGGCGCTTGTTGAGGATCTCGTCGGGATAGTCGATCTTTCCGCAACCGGCACAGGCGAGATTGCAGCGGAACAGCGGCTCCATCATCATGACGAGCGGGTAGCGCTTCCGCCCGGTGAGGTGCTGCTTGAGGATGTAGCCGCCGATTTTCGCGACATACCGGATGGGGATTCCCAAGGCGCGGCTCCTTTGTTCTGGCCCCAGACTTTGCCGGGTTGCTTAGCGAAAGAAGAACTGGAATTCCAGTGATCTAGGCTGGAACCGTTCGGATTTGGCGCCACGCGGAACGTAAAAAACCTGACTGTGGCAAGCCGGTTTCTCCATCCTCCCATGCGTGAGGGGGAGGACGCCCGCGTGCAGTCTGCGGAACGAGGAAGACCTGCTGTTTTCGCGGCTCTGCGGCGGATGTTGGGCTGCTTGGCCGTTTCGAGGTCTTGTTTCATCCTCGACTTGGGGTGCGGTGCGGTATCGCACCGCATGGGGCGCCGGGCTCGCATCGTGGCGTGATTCTGCGCTCGCGTTGCATTCCGGGACCAGGGCCGGTACGAAGCGCCCCAAAGGCACGGATGTCCGGCGGCACGCCATCGGATCCCGTTCGTGTCCACCGGGTCCGCCCGGTCATTCCATTCCGAGGGCTCGTACGGAGCTCGCGAACCGAACTCGATCCGGAAACGCCGCCTGCCGGGAACGCAGGACGCTTCCCGCACCGTTACGGGAGGGGCGCGGCCCGGATCGTCAGGGCAGGCAGGGTTCTACGTGATCGAAGGTCTCGTCGCGTTTTCCGTCAGGCGTCGCTGGCTGGTCCTGATCACGGCGGCAATCCTCACGATCGTGGGCGTGGCGGCCGCGGCCCACCTGTTCCGCATCAACACCGATGTCGAGCGGCTGATCGATCCGAGCGTCTCCTGGCGCAAGGACGAGATCGCCTTCGAGAAGGCGTTCCCGCAGCGCACGAACCTCGTCGCTGCGGTGATCGACGGGCAGACGCCCGAGATCGCCGAGGAGGCGGCCGCGCGCTTCGCCGACGCCCTCAAGACCCACCGCTCGGAGATCGAGACGGTCTATCGCCCCGATGGCGGCCCGTTCTTCGACCGCAACGGCCTGCTGCTGATGTCGCAGCAGGAACTGGAGCAGACCACCGAGCGCCTCGTCCAGCAGCAGGGCCTGCTCGGGCCGCTCGCCGCCGACCCCTCCCTGCGCGGCGTGATGCGGGTGCTGAGCCTCGGCGTGAAGGGCGTGAAGAGCGGCGACGCCAAGATCGAGGATCTGGCGGAGCCGATGACCCAGATCGACGACACCCTGCGCAAGGTCCTGAATGGCGAGCGCGCCCGGATGTCGTGGCAGACGCTGCTGGCCGGCGGCAAGACTGAGGTCACGGACACCCGTAAGTTCGTGATGATCCAGCCGGTTCTCGACTACAACGCCCTGGAGCCGGGCCGCGAGGCGACCCAGCTGATCCGTCGGATCGCCGCCGAGCAGAACATCGATTCGGCCCACGGCCTGCGCATTCGCCTGACCGGCCCGGTGGCGGTGGCCGACGACGAGTTCGCGACGCTGGCCGACGACGCGTTCCTCAACTATTCGCTGACGACCGCCGCGATCGTGCTGTTCCTGGGGCTGGCCCTGCACTCGGCCCCCCTGGTGGTCGCCGTGCTGATCACGACCTTCGCCGGCCTCGTCGTCACCGCCGCGCTCGGCCTAGCGATGGTCGGCGAGCTGAATCCGATCTCGGTGGCCTTCGCCGCCCTGTTCGTCGGGCTGGGCATCGATTTCGGCATCCAGTTCGCCGTGCGCTACCGGGCCGATCGCTACGAGACCGGCGAGGTCGAGAGCGCGATCCGCGCCGCTTCCCGCGGGGTCGGCTGGTCGCTGACGCTCGCGGCGGTGTCGCTGCTCGCCGGCTTCTTCGCCTTCCTGCCCACCCAGTTCCGCGGCGTGTCCGAGCTCGGCCTGATCGCGGGCGTCGGCATGATCGTCGCCTACCTGTTCTCGCTGACGCTGCTGCCGGCGCTGATCGCGGTGTTCAACCCGCGCGGCGAGAAGCGCGCGGTCGAGACGACGTGGATGGCCGGCGTCGATCACTGGATCATCGAGCACCGCAAATGGGTGCTGATCGGCGTCGGGCTGCTGACGCTCGCGGGCATCCCGCTCCTGCTGAAGCTGCCCTTCGATTCCAACCCGATGCACCTGCGCAGCCCGAAGGTGGAGTCGATCGCGACCTATCTCGATCTGATCAAGGATCCGGCGACGAGCCCGAACACCATCGACGTGCTGGCCCCGGACGTTGCCGCCGTGCCGGCCCTGACCGACCGGCTGCTGAAGCTCGACACGGTGGCCAGGGTCCACTCCATCGACACCTTCGTGCCCCGCGATCAGGACCAGAAGCTCGCCACCATTCAGGAGACGGCACAGCTCCTGGCGCCCGCGCTCAATCCGGGACGCAAGCCGCCGCCGCCGACGGACGCCGACAACGTGAAGGCGATCCGCGAGACCGCCGCGGCCCTGAAGACCGTCGCCGGCGGCAACGAGCCGGGCAACAAGGCGGCGGACAAGCTCTCGGGCACCCTGGAAACCCTCGCTTCGGCTCCGGCCGAGAAGCGGGAGGCGGCGAGCGTGGCGCTGACCACCGATCTCAAGACGCTGATCAGCCGCCTCGGCGGCCTGCTCGACCCGAAGAAGATCACCCTCGACAACCTGCCCAAGCAGCTCAAGGCCGAATGGGTGACCGCCGACGGACGCGCCCGCATCGAGGTGCATCCGAAGGGCGATTCGAACAACGACGAGGTGCTGCGCCGCTTCGCCAAGGAGGTGCAGACGGTGGACCCGCATGCCACCGGTGCGCCCATCGCCACGACCGAATCGAGCTACACGATCCTCGGCGCCTTCGTGCAGGCGGGCATCACCGCCCTTGTCCTGATCTTCATCATCCTCTCGGTCGCGCTCCGCAAACCCTGGGACGTGGCGATGACCCTCGGGCCGCTGGTGCTGGCGACCCTGTGGACCTTGATGGCGCTCAAGATCATTGGCATGCCCCTCAACTTCGCCAACATCATCGCGCTGCCGCTGATGCTCGCGGTGGGCGTGGCCTTCCACATCTACTACGTGATCGCGTGGCGGGCGGGCGTGGTCGACATGCTGGCCTCCAGCCTGACGCGGGCGATCTTCTTCTCCGCGCTCACCACGGGCACGGCCTTCGGCTCCCTGATGCTGTCGAGCCATCCGGGTACGGCGAGCATGGGCGAGTTGCTCGCGCTGTCGCTGTTCTTCACCCTGATCGCGGCGTTCTTCGTGGTGCCGGCCTTCCTCGGGCCGCCGCCGAAGCGCCCCGATGCCAATCGCCCGGAAGGCGACCATGCGGCGCCCGCGACGGGTCACGTGGCGCGCGAAGCCGCGGCGGTGAAGTAGGCCGCTCGAACAGCGTCGCCCCGAAGCCGGACAGCCGGCCTCGGGGCGATGTTCAGGGCCGTGGGTCGTGTCGGCCGACCCGAGCGATGTGAGAGATCAGGAGGCCGACTTGGCCGGCGCCGGAACGGGCTGCGGCGCAGCGGCTGTGCCCGGATTGGACTTCATCCCGTCCATCGCCGCCGCCGGGTGGGATTGGGTGTCCTTGGTCGGAGCGACGCGGCCCGCCTCGGGCTTCGACGGTGTCGCCATCTGCGCCGTCGCCGCGGCCGTGTCCGGCACCATCGCGAGATCGGCCACATCGAAGCGCATCCGGTCCTCGGCCTGTTTCAGGACGGCGTTGGCCTCGTAGTACTTGCCCTGATCGATCAGACCGGCCGCGCGCTGCACATCCTCCGTCGTTTTCGCGAGCGGCAGGACCGCGACGGTGGTGTTCACGTTGATGCCCGCGAGCCGCAGGGTCTCGGTGGCGGCCTTCCGGTCGCCGCTCCGGAGGCTGTGATCGGCATCGGCGATGGCGGCGTTCTTCTCCGGCGTGGGCACGAAATCCTCGCCGAGGGTCAGCTGGCTGTCGACGGGCAGCCACGCGACGGCCTTCTCGGCGCTGTCCGATGTCGTGTCCCGCGTCTCAGTCCGCGCCTTGGCGTTCGCGGGCTGGTGCAGGGCGGCCTCGGCTCTGGTGAAGACGGCGTCGTCGGATTTGGCCTTGGCCAGGGCGGACTGCGCCCGTTCGATGAACGTCTTCGCCCGGCTCGGCTCGACCTCGAACAGGGCCAGGCGTGCGCTGCCCATATCGCGGTAGGCCGCCGCGCCATCGGCGGAGAGCTTGATGACATCCCGGTCGACCGACTTCTGAGCCGGAGATTCGGTGAGGGGCGCTTGCGCCGTCATGGGCGGGGCGGCGTGCTCGGCGGCGTAGGCCGCGCCGCCGAGGGCCGTCGTGGCGACGAGAATGCCGGCGAGGAGGGAATGACGTGTCATGACCGGATCTCCTGATGAGAGCCTGTCCGGCTTCGGCGGTCCCACTGCGTGATCGTCGGCCTCGGCTCTGACGAAAGAACAGTTCAGGAAGGACTGTGTTGCGTTACATTTCGGACATGATCCGGATAGCGACCGGACAGGATTGATGAGGCGCGACTTCGACCAGTCATCGCCCCGATACCATGATGTCGTCCGTCCTGGGCCCGGTTCAGGCCGAGAAGTCGGAGAAGCCGCCGCTCGACGCGCCGGAGCGTGCCAGCGCATCCCGTGTCGCCACGGCAACCAGCGCGTCGCGCTCGGCGGCGTAGGCGTAGCCCGGGGCTTCGCCGGGGAAGCCGCCCGCGGTGGCGGGATGGGTGTAGAGTTCGGTCAATCCCTCCGGCAGATGACACAGGAGGCCCGCGACGCGCTCCGGCGTCATCGCCCCGGACCAAGCCAGGCCGAGCGTCCGGTCGGGGATGAGGAGGCCGGCCTGGCGGGCGCGCACGGCGAGCAGCGCCGACCAGGGGGCGATATCGAGGGCGGGGCGCGGCCGGGTGCCGGGTTCGGCGCGACGCAGCAGGTCACGGGGCTCGCGGGGCACGCGCAGCGCCCTCATGCCGTAGCGGGCGCCGATGGCCAGCACCGCGCCCGCGATGAGCGGATGCACGTGGAAGTGCTTGTGCGCGTTGACGTGGTCGAGGGGCAGGCCCGTCGCCCGATAGGCCTCGAACTGCGCGGCGATCTCGGCGGCGAGCTGGCGGCGGGCGGCGGGCTTGGCGGCGAGATCGAAGCCGAGGCGACCCATATCGGCGCGCATCAGGCCGTTCGCATCGGTGAGGTCGGGCAAATCCGCTGCGGGCAGGGTCGGCCACGCCTCGACGAGCACGAGATGCAGTCCGACCCGCAGGGACGGCATCCGGCGCGCCCGCTCGACGGCGTCGGCGGCGGCGGGCGCGGAGACCATCAGGCTCGCGGCGGTGAGGATTCCGTCGCGATGGGTCTGCTCGACGGCCTCGTTGACCTCGCGGCTCAGGCCGAAATCGTCGGCGGTCACGACCAATCGTTTCAAGCGCCATCCCCCGTCATGGGTGTCGAGCGGGCAAGCCCTCTCGCGGGTCCAGGGCGGAGCCCTGAAAACGAAGAAGGCCGGGCTCGCGCCCGGCCGTCTTCGTCGCGCGAATGCCGCGCTGCAAGCGTTACGCGGCGGCCTTACGGTCGCGCAGGAAGTGCCAGAACTCGACGCCCTCGCGCAGGCGGCGCTTCATCATGTCGGGCGAGCGCACCATCTCGCTGACGATGGAGGCGATCTTCGGGGCGCGGAAGTAGAACTTCTTGTAGAACTCCTCGACCGCCGAGAAGATCTCCGAGTGCGACAGGTGCGGGTAGTGGAGCGGCGCGATCTGCACGCCGTTCTCGTCGACGAGCTCGGCGTTCTCGACGTCGAGCCAGCCGTTCTCGACCGCCTGCTTGTACAGGAAGGTGCCCGGATAGGGAGCGGCCAGCGACACCTGAATGGTGTGCGGGTTGATGCGCTTGGCGAAGGCGATCGTCTCCTGGATCGTCTCCTTGGTCTCGCCCGGCAGGCCGACGATGAAGGTGCCGTGGATGGCGATGCCGAGGTCGTGGCAATCCTTGGTGAACTTCTCGGCCACCTCGACGCGCATGCCCTTCTTGATGTTGTTCAGGATCTTCTGGTTGCCGGACTCGTAACCGACGAGAAGCAGGCGCAGACCATTCTCCTTGAGGACCTTCAGGGTCTCGCGCGGCACGTTGGCCTTGGCGTTGCACGACCAAGTCACGCCGAGCTTGCCGAGCTCGCGCGCGATCTCTTCGGCGCGCGGAAGGTTGTCCGTGAAGGTGTCGTCGTCGAAGAAGAATTCCTTCGTCTGCGGGAATTCCTTCAGGCAGTACTTGATCTCCTCGATCACGTGGGCGACCGAGCGAGTGCGGTAGGTATGGCCGCCGACCGTCTGCGGCCAGAGGCAGAAGGTGCAGCGGCTCTTGCAGCCACGACCGGAATAGAAGGAGATGTACGGGTGCTTGAGGTACCCGATGAAGTACTTCTCCATCTCGAGGTCGCGCTTGTAGACGCTCGTGACGAAGGGCAGCTGGTCCATGTCCGTCATGATCTCGCGGTCCTCGTTGTGGACCACGACACCGTTGGCATCACGATAGGACAGGCCCTTAATCTGGGCCATCGGCACGCCTTCGGCGACTTCCTTCACGGTGAAGTCGAACTCGTTGCGGGCGACGAAATCGACCACCGGCGCCTGCGCCATCGAGCCGGCGGCGTCGACCGCGACCTTGGCGCCGATCAGGCCGGCGATGAGCTTCGGGTTGGCGGCCTTCAGGGCCTCGATGCACTTCACGTCCGACTTGAAGGACGGAACCGAGGTGTGGAGCACCACGAGGTCGAAATCCTTGGCCTGCGCCACGACTTCGTCGAGCTTGATGTTGTGGGGCGGGGCGTCGATCAGCTTCGAATTCGGCACCAGGGCGGCCGGCTGGGCCAGCCAGGTCGGGTACCAGAACGACTTGATCTCGCGCTTGGCCTGGTAACGGGAGCCCGCGCCGCCATCGAAGCCGTCGAAGGTGGGGGCCTGCAGGAAGAGCGTGCGCATGGGGTTCAAGGCCTCAAGGCTCGGGCGGTTGAATCAGTAAAGGGGCGAATGGAGCGAAGCTCAGACCGAGGTCGCGCCGGTCTCGTGGCCGAGGCCGTGCTCCGGGATCAACGTACCGTCCGCAACCACACGGTAATCGTGACCTTTCCATGTCACCGCACCCGAGACGAAGCTCCAGGTGAAGTTGATGAAGGTCAGCATGTCGCGAATCGGCAACAGCCAGTAGGCGTGGGGCGCCAGGCCGAAGGCCCGCTCGATGCGCAGGCAGAGCAGGATGCGACAGGCGAGCGCGAGCGCGGCCACCGCGAGCGCCGCCGTTCCGGCGCCCGGCAACAGGGCGGCGATGAGCGCCAGCGGAAAGGCATGGGTGACGAAGGAGCCGGCATAGCCCGCCGGATCGACGTTGCGGATGGTGCGGTTCCACCGCAGCTCGTGCCGCCATAGGCCGGACAGCTCGGTATCCACGCAGGCATGCCCGATGGTGAAGGCCGGGATCGCGACGATCCCGCCATCCCGGCGCAGGGCCTCGCCGATCATGTAATCGTCGGCGAGATCGTCCTTGAAGGCGCGGAAACCGCCGATCCGCTCCAGCGATTCGCGGGTCATCGCGATGGTGGAGCCGAAGCAGGGCTTGGCGAGGCCGAGGCTGGTGCCGACCAGGACGTTGGGCATGAACTGCACGTCGATGGCCAAAGCCGAGAGCTGGGCGCACAGGCCCCGCTCTGCCGGCTCGCCGTGATAGAGGCAGGTCACGCCGGTCACGCCCGGGCGGGACAGCTCGGCGACGATCCGCTCCAGGTAGTCGGGCCGCACCGACATGTCGCTGTCGGCGAGCACCACCGTCTCGTGGGCGATGAGGCCCGACATGTTGATGAGGTTGGAGACCTTGCGGTTCGAGCCGTGCTGGCTCGCATCGATCACGAGGTCGAGGCGCAAGCCCGGATAGGCGGCCGCCAAGCGCTCGACCACGGCGATGGCCGGATCGGCCGCGTTCTGGACGCCGAACACCACCTGGATCGGCCCGGCATAGGTCTGGCGGCAGAAGGTCTCGAGGTTCTCGTACAGGTCCGGCTCGATGCCGCAGAGCGGCTTGAGGATGCTCACGCCGGGGCGGGGCGCGTCGGGCGCGAGCCGGGGCGGCGTGCGGGCGGCGAAGCGGCCGGCGAGGATGGCGGCCAGCACGGCATAGAGGCAGCCGGCGAGCGCCGGCACGAGGAAGAGCGACGAGATCCAGGCCGTCATCTCGGTCAGGTCCATGGCGCGCCGTCGCTCTTGTCGTTCGTTATGGGCCGCCGGAGCGGAGTTGTGTCGTGAGCCGCGAGGCCCGATTCTCGGCGGGTGCCTATTTGGAGCCCTTGGCCAGCATGCCGTCCGTGCGCTCGCGCATGAACTTCAGCAGGCCGTCGGCCCCGCCGGTCTTGAGCGGCTCGGCGAAGCCCGCCCGCAGGGAGGCGACTTCGCTGACATTGCCGTTGAGCAGCACGTCCTGCACGCGGTTCTCCGCGTTGACGACGTAGTCGACGTCCGAATCGTCGCCGTCCTTGTTGGAGACGCGGGTCGAGACCACGCGGTTGGGGCCCTTGACCTCGCTCTGTGGCTTGATCTCGAACTTGCCGCCCGCGGCCTGGGACAGGCGATTGGCGTAGAGCGTGACGAAGTACTGGCCGAACGCCTCCGTGAGGGCGGCCTGCTGCTCCGGCTTGAAGGTCTTCCATTTCGGGCCGACGGCGGTGGCCACCATGGCGGGCGTATCGAAGGTGGCCGCCAGGGTGTCGCCGACGGCGGCGAGCCGGGTCTTCAGGTCGCCCGCGCCGTTCTTCAGCGCATCCTCGAACTTGGCGTAGAGCTTGGTGATCGGCGCCACGGCCGGATCCTCGGCGGCCCGCACGTCGCGCGGAGATCCGGCGAGGGCGAGCACCGCGGCGGCGGCGAGGAGGGTGCGGCGGTTCAGGCGCACTTCTGGAACGCTCCAGGCTCGTTGTCGGGGGCGAGGGCGGCCGCGCGGCCACCGGGGAAGCCGTAGGCGGTCGCCAGCGGCGCAGCAAGGGGAGCCGAAATCGGTGCGGCGGCCGGCACGGATTGGTCCGTCCGCCGGCCAAGTCGGGCCCGGATCGCGCCGAGACCGGCGGCGACGGTGTCCGTGGCGGCGGGCGTGCCGCGCTCCATCCCATGCCACAGGGCGAGGCTGGGCAGGCCGACGGCGAGGTCGGCGACGCGCTTGACCAGGGAAAGCGCGAGCGCGGCCTCCGCCGGGATGCCGAACAGGGCGCAGAGCGCGATCAGGCCGCCCTCCTGCGCGCCGATGGCGCCGGGCACCACGAAGGCGGCACCGCGAACGGCCTGGGCGAGGCTCTCGATCACCAACGCCTCGACGAAGGTCACCGGGTGACCCATGGCGTTGAGCGCGATCCAGACCTCGAGCGTCCCGATGATCCAGCCGACGAGATGGATCAGGATGGCGGCACTCACCCGCGCCCGGTTGCCGTAGAGGCGGCGCAGGTTGTCGTAGAGCACGTCGATGGCGCCGAGCGCCCGCCACTCGCGGGCGGCGGCGAAGCGCGAGAGCGCCGCCTCGATCAGGCGATGGCCGCTCCTGCGCTGGATCACGTAGAAGGCGGCGAGCGCCGGGATCGCGATGATGACGCCGCCCGCCACCGTGCGCACCACCGGGCCGTCACCGGTGAAGTGGACGAGGAGCGCGAGGCCCGCCACCGTGAACAGGAGCTGGGTCAGCGCCTGCGTCATCAGGTCGACGAACATGCTGGCGCCGGCCATGCCGCCGGGCGTGCCGCGCCGCGTCAGCAGGCGCGCGCCGATCAGGTCGCCGCCGACCTGCGCCACGGGGAGCAGGGTATTGATGCCCTCGCGCACGAAGCGCAGCGAGATGCAGTCGCGCAGGGTCGGGCCGGCGCCGCGGGGGAAGACGACGTGCCAGCCGAAGCCCGCCCAGGCGACCGCGACGAAGCGGGCGACCACGACGGCGAGCGCGCCCCAGCCCGCGCCGACGAGGGCGCCGGCGACGTCCGTCACGCCGGAGGACAGGAACAGCGCCAGCGCCGTGACCAGTCCTACGATCGACGCCAATGTGGTGAGACGCTTCATCAGCCTCTTTCGACCTTCGCGATCTTCGTCGAGGGGCTTGTGTTGTCGAAATCCCACCGCGTCCGGACTTTGAAAGCGTGGCGGCAGCAGGAAGTGTCTCGGCAGGTTGCAGCTTTACCCTGCCCTGTCTATCACCCGATTGACACACCGGGGAGCAAAGCGGCGCCCGCGGTGGACGTGAGCGACGATTGTCGCCGGACGCCGCTTCTATGGAGCCGAGAATGGATCGCGAGCCGCAGATCACGGCGGAATCCGCCCTGATCGACGACCCGTCGACGCGGGGCTTTGACGGCCAGGGAACGGGCGGCGGCGCCCCCGCCCCGCGCAGCCCGGTGATGGCCTGGAACGAGTGGGACCCGCTGGAAGAGGTCATCGTCGGCTCGCTCGACGGCGCCACGATCCCGACCCACCACTTGACCGTGATCTTCAACCTGCCGCGGGCGGCCCAGCCGTTCTACCGCTTCGCCTCCGGCTGGAAATACCCGAAGTTCATGAAGAAGCTGGCCCAGCAGGAGCTGGACAACTTCATCTCGATCCTGGCGGGCGAGGGCGTGAAGGTCCGCCGCCCCGACACGGTCGATTTCTCCAAGAAGTTCAAGGCGCCGCGCTGGACCTCCCGCGGCTTCTGCGTCGCCTGTCCGCGCGACCCCTACCTCGTCATCGGCGACGAGATCATCGAGAGCCCGATGTGCTGGCGCTCGCGCTACTTCGAGGGCGACGCCTACCGCTCGCTGTTCAAGGAATATTTCCGCGCCGGCGCCCGCTGGACCTCGGCTCCGCGGCCGCAGCTGACCGACGATCTCTACAACTACGACTACCGGGTGCCGAACCTGAAGGCCGGCGAGCCGATGCAGTTCACGGTCAACGAGTTCGAGCCGGTCTTCGACGCGGCCGATTTCGTGCGCTGCGGCCGCGACCTGTTCGTGACCCGCTCCAACGTGACCAACCTGATGGGCATCGAGTGGCTGCGCCGCCATCTCGGCCCCGGCTTCCGCATTCACGAGATCGAGAGCCGCTGCCCGCAGCCGATGCACATCGATTCGTCGTTCATGCCGCTGGCGCCGGGCAAGGTGCTGGTCAATCCCGACTATATCGATGTCGAGAAGCTTCCGGCGGTGCTCAAGAAGTGGGACGTGCTGATTGCGCCACGCCCCGACCCAGTGACGGGCTTCATGAGCAAGATCTCGATGTGCTCGCCCTGGACCTCGATCAACGTGCTCGCCATCGACGAGAAGAAGATCGTCGTCGACCAGAGCCAGCCGACCCTGATCAAGGCTCTCAAGGATTGGGGCTTCGACCCGATCCCGGCGCCGTTCCTCAGCTACGGCCCGTTCGGCGGCTCGTTCCACTGCGCCACGCTCGACGTGCGCCGCCGCGGTGTCCTGAAGTCGTACTTCTGATCACCGGACGCGACTTTCCGCGCAAATCTCGAAGCGTGCCCTGGAGACGGGGCACGCTTTTTTCGTGCGGGTCCCCTGATGGCCGAAGCGAACCATCAAAGGTGACGGCGGTCAGCCGTCATATTCTGTGCGATAGTGCACAATCGCAGGACTTCGGCCCGGCACGCCTGTGATTGAGAGCCCGTGCGCTCCCGCCCGACGCAAGGAAGCGAGGCGCGCGATGCCGCGATACTACTTCCACATCCATGACGGCCACTCGATCATCGACAAGGACGGGATGGTGCTCGCCGACACGAGCGAAGCCCGTCGCAAGGCGATTCGCATCTCTGGGCAATATCTCGACAACGACGCGGATGTCGTCTCGCTCGGCGAGGAATGGCGCATGGAGGTCACGGACGAGCGCGGGCTGATCCTGTTCAGGCTCGATTTCGTCGTGACGGATGCTGCCTCGGTCGGCGGATCGTTCAAGGGGTAAGGATCGAGCGTTCGGCCGCCCACCTTCGTCGCATGGGACGGCGGTGCCGACCCTCGGCGCAGGATGGCGGGACGCATGCGAACTGCGTCAGGGAATCCAGATCCCGAGCCGAAGCCGCTCGACCCGCTTGCGCAGGGGCAGGTTGGCGCGGAACGAATCGGGGGAATGCGGGACGCCGTGCTGGTCCTCGATGCGGATGTCCGAGCATCCGTCCTCCGCCCAGTCGTCGGCGAGGCACATGGCGCTCGCCGGATTGCAACGGGTCGCCGTGCGGGGTTCGCCCCCGCAGGCGGCCGAGATTTTGTAGGGAATGGTGGAAGGAGACATTTCTGAACCTCACCGGTTCGTGAATGTCATAAGCCAACGTCCGAGGCCGTATCCCGTGCCGTCGAAATGTAAGGTTTCATTCATTTCACGCGGCGGGACCTGGGCTGCCACCGCCCGGAGCGCGAGACGCCACCGGGGCCTCGGCGCTGATCACATTATTCGCCCGTGACAGGCCGGTGCCGGATCGCCCGACGATAGGTGGCGCCGGCCACCATCAGGGCGCCGCCATATTGCAGAAACCCGCCCTCCGCGAGGCTGTCGGGCGCCAGATGCGCTTGCAGGGCCAAGCGGGTCAGGGCGTTGAGGGCGAGCAGCGCGAGGCAGAACAGGGCGGAAGCGAGGAGGGCGGCGACGAAATCGGGCATGGCGAAGCCTCCGACGGGAGCCGGCAAAGCTTAGCAAGGGGCGGACCAGATTCGCCGTTGCCGCCCTGACGCGCATCGGCCCGAAAGGTGAGTTCCGGTTTTTGGGCCGATGCGGCTCAGGATGGTCGAGGGCTGGGTCAGCCTGCCGGCGGGCGGGTCGCCACCATCGAGGGACGCTCGCCGATCCGGGCGAACCAGACGGCCAATTCCGGCGCGTCGTCGCGCCACGCGATGTCGGAGAAGCGGAGGTCGAGATAGCCGAGGGCGCAGGCGAGCGCGACCGTCCCGATATCGATGCGCTCGCCGAGATCTCCGGCCCGCTCCTCGAACCACGCCAGGGTGGTCTCGATCTTGGCGGTCTGTCCCTTGATCCAGGCGGCGGAGCGCTCGGCCTCCGGACGGGCGGTCAACTCGTAGCGGATCAGCAGGGCCGCATCGAGGATGCCGTCGGCCGCCGACTGCTCGTTGAGGGCGCGCCAGCGCGCGGCACCCTCCCGGGGAAACATCCCGCCGCCGGCCAGCGCATCGAGATATTCGCAGATCACCCGGCTGTCGGCCAGCGCCTGACCATCGGCGTCGATCAGAGTCGGCACCTGGGCGAGCGGGTGCTGCGCCAGCACCGTGCGGTCGCGCTCGACCGGATGCACCTTGCTCGGCAGCAGTGCGATGCGCTCGGCCAGCCCGAGTTCATGGGCGACGACCATCACCTTCCGGACGAAGGGCGAGGCGTGCGAGTGGAACAGCTTCATCGGCGACCGGGAACTCGTTTGCGAACGGGGGATGTATCAGCGCCGCGCGGCGGCATTGCCGGCGGCGTTGACGGGATTGCTTCCGGCCGCGGCGGGGCTCGCCGGGCTGTGCGCTTTCGGCACTTCGACGCCGAGGCGCTTCACCGGCCAGCCATCGCTCCAGCGCTGCATGTCGCTGAAGGCCGGGTTGGCCTTGAGGCTCGCCGCGTCCTTGCCGGTGAAGGCCGCGGCCGCCGCCATGTCGAAGCTGCGCCAATAGGCGAGGAAATCGAGGCTGTCGGTGCGGGCATTGTTGATCTGGGCGACCAACTGCGTCTGCTCGCCCGAGAGCGCCATGTCGGCCGACCAGCGGAACGGCGGCGGCTTCTCGCCGGGCGGGTCGGGCGGCAGCTTGATCGGCCCGGAATCGTAGGCTGCGTCGAGCCCCGCCGGAGAGGTCAGCGTGGCGGTGAGCGCCGGGAAGCCGTGATCGTCGGAGAGGGCGCGGACGAACAGCTTGCGCTCCGGTGGCACCGAACTCGCGTCGCGCAGGATCTTGCGCGCAGCGGCGTCGGCGGCGCGGGCATCCTTGTCGCCGATCATGGTGACGAGGAGCGTCCCGGCATCGATCGTCCCGAGCTCGCCGAGCGGGATGCCGCGGGACTTGGCGTCCTGGGCGATACCGCCCGGCATCACCGCAAAGACCAGTTTCGGCGCGGGCAGGCCGGTGCCGGCGGCGTCCGCGGCGATGTGGACCGCGAGCGGTGCGCCGGCCAAGTGCCCGATCAGGGCGGTGCGGCCGGTATCGGGCTTGGCGTCGGCATCGGCCGCGAGCTCGGCGAGCGCCGATTTGATCAGGCGCGCGGCGATGGCCGGAGCGTCGGAGGGCTTAGTGCGATTCACTTCCTGGAAGCGGGGGAACAGCACCAGCCAATCGTTGCGGACGAGGTGGTCGATCCAGGCGCCGTAGGCCTGCGGATTGGGCGCGCCCCAGGCATGAAGGAACACCGCCACCGGACGTCCGCCCGAGGGGGCCGGCCCGGCCTTGTGAAACAGGTAGGTCGGTGCGCTCGCCCGTCCGACCGCGCGCTTGACGATGGTCGCGGCCTTGTCGCCGACGCCGCCCGGACCTTCGGCGGGCTGCCCCGGCGGTGTGGCGGCGCGCACCGGCTCCGCGGCGGCAAGAGCGGCCAGCATGCCCAGAACGATGGGCATGGCGGCAAGGCCGGGACCGGGTTTCGGGCGCATCTCTCTCTCGAACGGCACGATCGGATCGGCCCCGCGGGGCCGTGACCGCCTGAATAGCAGATTCTGAGAGAGAGGCGACCGATAGACCCGCTACCGAGCCTCCTCATCCTGAGGTGCGGAGCGTCGCGGAGTCTGGGAGCTGGGCTCAAGGGATCGCGCGAGGGACACGGGACCCCTCCTTCGAGGCCCGCTCACGCAGGTGCCTCAGGATGAGGGGAGCGGGTGGGAGGAGGCGACGCGCGCCCCGCAACCGCTACGGCGCGTCCTTCACCCGCCGGCATTCCGTCTTGAGGTAGCTCGTCTTGCCGACCTCGTCGCGCAGATCCGTGCGGGCGATGATCTCCTGCCAGCCACTGGTGCAGCCGAGTTCGTTCGCCACCCGCACCTTGCGCACCTCGCTCGCCCGGTCGTCGGTGCAGGCCTCCTGCGGCACGGAATTGGCGCAGACGAGGACGACGGCGATGAAGACGCTCACGGGACGACCTCCGGGTTCTTGTCGTTGAAACCCGTCTTCGGCGGGTCGGACAGTTCTACGCGCGGAGGCGCATCCGGGTTTCAGCCGACCTCGGCGAAGAGGTCGTTCCGAAATGTTGTTCCCTCGACCGGATTGGCGATCCAGCGTGTGCGCCCGATCCGCATGTCGTGCCCGGCGTGGAAATGGCCCGAGAACCAGAGGTCGGGCCGCTCCGCGTCCGTGAGATCGTCGAGCACGGTGGTGGCGTAGAAGGCCGGCACCCACCACGGCACGCCGGGCGCATCGCGAAAGGCGTCGGCGGCGAGCGGGCTCGGGGGATGATGCGTCACCGCCACGGTCGGACCCGCATGGGGCTGTGCGAGCGCCGCGAGGAAGGCGGCCTTCTCGCTCGCATGCGCCGCCATGGCGTCCTCGGGCGACCATGCCGACCGGTCGGCCCGGCGGATCGAGCCGCGATATTCCCGCGAGCCGGTGACCGGATCGGTCATCCGCGCCGCCGCGTAGGCGACCGGGTCGGCGGGTCGGTCGGGCGTGTCGGCGGTGAGCCAGCGGCCGGCAAGGGACCAGTCGCTCCAGAGCGTAGTGCCGACGAAGCGCACGCCGTCGATCACGACCGCCTGTCCGCCTTGGAGCAGGTGGATGCGCGCGCCCTCCCCGTTGCGCCGGGCGACCGCCCGTTCGAGCGCCGCGAGCAGTTCCGGTGCCGTGCGCCCGTCGCCCGTCGGCGCGTAATGCTCGTGATTGCCCGGCACCAGCACGATGGGCCGCCCGTCGGCCAGCGACAGGAGAACATCCACCCCCTTTTCGGGATGGCCCTCGTGCAGGTCCCCGGCGCAGACCAGTATGTCGAAGGACCCTTCTGGGCGCGGGATCGCCTCGGGCCGGCGGCGTTCGAGATGCAGGTCGGAGAGGGGGAAGAGGCGCAACGCGAAAAGTCCGTCGAGGATGTCAGGCGCGGATCTCGGCCGCCGCCTGACGCTCGCGGCGGGCGGCCTTGAGGATGTCGAAGGCGGAATCGGCATTGATCACGGCGATGCCGAGGGCTGCGACGAGATCGGGCCAGGGCGAGAGGGTCGCGGCGGTGAGGAGGCCCGCAAGGATGATCGCCACGTTGGCGGCGACGTCGTTGCGGGCCGAGAGATAGGCGGCCCGCGTCAGGCTGCCGTGGCCATCGCGGTGGCGGGCGAGCATCAGGGCGCAGGTGAGATTGACGAGAAGCGCGCCGAGCCCCGTGACCGTCAGGGGAACCGGAGCGGGGGCGACGAAATCGGCGAACTTCTCGTAGGCCGCCCAGGCGGTGGCGAGGCCCGGCACGAGGATGATGAAGGCCAGCCCCGTGCCCAGCCGCGCCCGGTTGCGCAGGCTCCAGCCGAGCCCGGCGAAGATCAGCAGGTTGATCGCCGCGTCTTCCATGAAGTCGAGGCTGTCGGCGATGAGCGCCACCGAGCCGATGGCGAGCGCCACCGTGATTTCGACCCCGAAATAGCCGAGATTCAGCGCCGCCACGCGGGCGACGACCGGGCGAAGGGACGGGGCGGGAAGCGGACGAGGCACCGGGCGGCGTTTCCCTGGTCGGCGGCGACGGCGCTGATTGCCCCGCGGCTCGCGCGCTGTCGAGGGGCACCCCAGGGTTCCGGAGCGACGCCTCCGCCCAACGGGCATCTGGATTTGCGTGCGCGCCTGTGCAAGGCGAAAGCTTTGCCGCGCCGTCCGTCGCGCGGCGCTCCGGATCGTGGCCGGACCTTGAGGAGGCTCCAGATGTTGCCCGAACTGCGCGTGCTCTATTTCGAGGATCTCGAAGTCGGGCTGACCGAGATCCTGCTGAAGGAGATCTCCTCGTCCGACGTGGTGGGCTTCGCCGAGATCACCGGCGACCGGAATCCGATCCACCTCTCGGAGCATTTCGCGGCCCGCACGCCCTTCGGCACCCGCATCGCCCACGGTCTCTACACGGCCGGCCTGATTTCGGCGGTGCTGGGCACCCGCCTGCCGGGCCCCGGCGCGGTCTACATCTCGCAGACGCTGAACTTCCGCGCGCCGGTGCGCATCGGCGACACCGTCGAGGTGAAGGTCGAAGTTGCGGAGCTGATCCCCGAGCGCCGCCGCGCCCGCCTGAAATGCACCTGCTCCGTCGGCGCCGAAGTGGTGCTCGACGGCGAGGCCCTGGTGAAGGTGCCGAAGAAGGAGGAAGCGGATCCGCTCGCCATGCGCATGGGCGGCGGACGTCCGGCCTGAGGACTTGGCTGGGCCGCTCCTCCTCGACGACGCGGACGACCCGCGCCTCGCGCCCTACCGGGCGATGCGCGAGCGCGACCTCGTCGGGCGGCAGGGCCGCTTCATCGTCGAGGGCGAGGTGACCCTGCGCCTGCTGTTCTCGCGCGGCGCGCGCTTCCGCGCGGAATCGGTGCTGCTGGCGCCGGAGCGCTGGCCGGGGCTGAAGCCCTTCCTCCGGGGGACCGACCGAGACGACGCCCCGCCGGTCTATCTCGCCGGGAAGGACGTGATGTCCGCCGTGACGGGCTTTCCGATCCACCGCGGCGTGCTGGCGGTGGGGCTGCGCGGCGGGGATCCCGAGCCCGATGCGCTGATCCCGCCCGCGCCGGCCCCGGCGCTGGTCCTCGGCCTGGTCGGCCTGACCAACCACGACAATGTCGGAGGCCTGTTCCGCAACGCCGCCGCCTTCGGCGCCGACGCGGTGCTGCTCGATTCCGCCTGCTGCGACCCGCTCTACCGCAAGGCGATCCGGGTCTCGGCGGGCGCGGCACTGACGGTGCCCTTCGCCCGCACCGGGAGCGGCGCGGCCCTGCTCGACCTCGCCGAGCGCCACGCGCTGACCCCCTTCGCCCTCACCCCCGGCGGCGGCGAGGCGCTGGAGACGCTGCAGCCCCCTGCCCGCGCGCTGCTGCTGCTGGGCACCGAGGGGCCCGGCCTGCCGGAGGCCGTGATGGAACGGGCGCGCCGCGTCCGCATCGCCATGGCGCCGGGTTTCGACTCGCTCAACGTGGCGACCGCCGGGGCGATCGCCCTGCATCGGCTGGCGGGGGACCGGTTGGCTCGGACCTGACGCCCGCCTGTGGACGGCGGCGCTCTTCCGGCGACCGATCGTTCCGTCGGCGTGTTAAGGGAGCAGGACGCCGCCAGCGGGGAATGGGATGGGTTACGAGATCGACCTGGGGCGGGCCGGCGAGCGGCCGGCCATGATGGACCTCACCGAGCTGCTGGCGACCCGCCTCCTCGTCCAGGGCAATTCCGGCTCCGGCAAATCGCACCTGCTGCGCCGCCTCCTAGAGCAGAGCGCTGGCCTCGTGCAGCAGGCGATCATCGATCCGGAAGGCGATTTCGTCACCCTCGCCGAGCGCTACGGCCATGTCGTGGTCGAGGCCGACGGCAACGAGAGCGAGCTGCTGCGCATCGCCGCCCGCGTGCGCGAGCACCGCGTCTCGGTGGTGCTGTCGCTCGAAGGTCTCGACGCCGAGGACCAGATGCGCGCGGCCGCGGCCTTCCTCGGCGGGCTGTTCGATGCCGACCGCTCGCTCTGGTACCCGATGCTCGTCGTCGTGGACGAGGCGCAGCTCTTCGCCCCGGCCGCCGCGGGCGATGTTTCGGACGAGGCCCGCCGCCTCTCGCTCGGCGCCATGACCAACCTGATGTGCCGCGGCCGCAAGCGCGGACTGGCCGGCATCATCGCCACGCAGCGTCTGGCCAAGCTCGCCAAGAACGTCGCGGCGGAAGCCTCGAACTTCCTGATGGGCCGCACCTTCCTCGACATCGACATGGCCCGCGCCGCCGACCTTCTGGGCCTGGACCGCCGCCAGGCCGAGATGTTCCGCGACCTCCCCCGCGGCCACTTCGTCGGCCTCGGCCCCGCCCTCTCCAAGCGGCCGCTGCCGATCGCGGTGGGTGCGACCGAGACCGAGAGCCGCAACGCGGCCCCTGCCCTGCTGCCGCTGCCCGAGATGGGCGAGGCGGCCCGCGCCCTGATCCTCACCGCCGCCCCCGGCGAGGAGGACAGGCCCCTGCCCGCGCCGCGGCCCAAGCCCGCCCGACCGGCGAGCCCCGACGTGCTGGTCCAGCTCGCGAGCTATCGTCCGCCGGTGCGCGAGGATTTCTCCGAGCCCGAGCCCCTCGATCCGGCGGAGCGCGAGGCGGCGATGGCTGAGATCCTCGCCTCGGTCCTGGCCGATTCCGACGCCGCCGCCTGCACGCCGGCGACGCTCTATCAAGATTTCACGGTTCGCTGCCGCATCCGCCGGATCGGCGGCGAGGCGATGAGCCTGTCCGAGTTCAAGCGGCGGCTCGCGGTGGCGCGGGCCGGCGTCGGCGGTGCCACCGCCGAGGGGCCGGAATGGGAGCGGGCGCAGGCGATCGCGGCGACGCTTCCCGATGACCTTGCCGGCCTGTTCCTGCTCATCGCGCGAACCGCCATCGAGGGTGCCCCCTGCCCCTCCGACGCGTCGCTGGCCCAGGCCTACGGCACCTCCTCGGCGGGCCGCGCCCGGCGGATGCTCGCCTATCTCGAGGAGCGGGGCGCCATCGTGCTGCGCCGCGACCTGCGCGGGGCGCCGATCATCGCCGTGCCCGATCTCGACGCCGAGACCGGGCCGCAGATCGGCGCCGCCGCGGTGGTGCCGCTCCGGCGACGTTAAGGACGGCGCACGGCCGGACGGCGCGCGACAATCCGCACCCCTTGCCGGCTGGGCGGATAAGGCCAAGATTGCCGGCACGATACGGTGTATGGGAGCCGCAGGGCGTTGCTTCAGTCGCGGGATGGTTTGCGGGCGCTGACTGGGCGTCGCGTCGTCGTCGTCGGGGCCGGTCCCGGCGGTCTTGCCTCCGCCCTGTTGCTGGCGAAAGCAGGCCTGCATGTCACGGTGATCGAGCGTGATCCGGTGGTCGGCGGCCGGACGAAGACCGTCGAGGCGCCGGGCGGCTACCGCTTCGATATCGGCCCGACCTTCTTCCTCTATCCGCAGATCCTGGCCGACATCTTCGAGTCCTGCGGCGAGCGGCTGGAGGACCACGTCAAGCTCGAACGGCTCGACCCCCAATACCATCTCGTCTTCGAGGGCGAGAACGGCGTGTCCGGACAGATCCGCGCCACCGGCGACGTACCCCGGCTGAAGGAGGAGATCGCCCGTCTCGCGCCGGCCGATGCCGAGAACGTCGAGCGGTTCTTCGCCGAGAACCGGACCAAGCTCGACTATTTCAAGCCGGTTCTGGAGCAGCCCTTCGACAATTTCCTGTCGATGGCGAGCCCGGCGATGCTCGCCGCCCTGCCCCATCTCCATCCTGGCCGCAGCGTCGATCGCGACCTCCGGCGCTACTTCGCCGATCCGCGGGTGCGCCTCGCCTTCTCGTTCCAGACCAAATATCTCGGAATGAGCCCGTTCCGCTGCCCGAGCCTGTTCACCATCCTGTCGTTCCTCGAATACGAGCACGGGGTCTACCATCCGGTCGGTGGATGCGGGGCCGTCTCGGAGGCGATGGCGGGTCTGGCCCGCCGCATGGGCGTCGATATCCGCCTCAACACATCCGTCGAGCGGGTGCTCTACGAGGGCAAGCGCGCCTGCGGCGTGGTGGCAGGGGGCGAGACGCTCAAGGCCGATGCGGTGATGATCAACGGCGACTTCGCCAAGACCATCCGCGAGCTCGTCCCGGAAGAGCGACGCCCGCGCTGGCGCGACGCCAAGATCGACAAGGCCCGGCTCTCCTGCTCGACCTTCATGCTCTATCTCGGCATCGAGGGGAAAATGCCCGAGAGCCTCGGCCATCACACGATCCTGTTGTCCAAGGAATACGAGCGCAACATCAACGAGATCACCGGCGGCATCCTGCCGATGGAGCCGTCGATCTACGTCCAGCATGCGGGCTTCACCGATGGCGGGATGGCGCCTCCCGGCCACACCGCGCTCTACGTGCTGGTGCCCGTGCCGAACCTGAAATCGGGCATCGACTGGGAAAGCGTGGCGCCGACCTATCGCCGGCTGATTTTGGAGCGGCTGAAGCTGCTCGGTCTGCACGACATCGAGGACCGCATCCGCTACGAGCGCGTGATCGATCCCCGCGGCTGGCGCGACGACTTCGCGGTGCACGAGGGCGCGACCTTCAACCTCGCCCACGATCTGCTGCAGATGCTGTGGTTCCGGCCGCATAATCGCTTCGGGCCGGGCCTCTATCTCGTCGGCGGCGGCACCCATCCGGGATCCGGCTTGCCCGTGATCTACGAGGGTGCGCGCATCTCGGCGCGCCTGCTGATCGAGGATCTGGCCCGCGAGAAGGCACCCGCGATCCTGGCGGAATTGCCGACCACCTCGCCGCTCGCGACGCAGGGCGAGCCCCATTGATGCGTGCGCCCCTCCGCGCCGCATCCTTCGTCGTCGGGCTGGTGGCTCTGGCTGGATCGGCCCAGGCGGCAAATGTGGAAGTCGTCATCGAGGGGGCCGAGCCCGGCGCGGGTGCGGTCTACGTCACGCTCTGCCAGAACAATCTGACCGAGACCGGCTGTCGCCTCGGCCAGGACGCGCCGGCGCGCGGCGGCAGCCAGCGCTTCCTGTTCCGCGACGTGCCCCCCGGCGCCTGGGCCGTGGCGGCGTACCAGGATCTGGACGGCGACGGCCGGCTCGGGCGCACGCCGCTCGGACTGCCGCTGGAGCCCTACGGCTTTTCCGGCGCGGTCGGGCGTCGCGCCCGGCCCGAATTCCGCGAGGCAGGGTTCCTGCTCGCCGAGCCCGGCGCGACCGTGCGGGTACGCCTCGCCCGCGCCCTGCCCCGGCGCTGACCCGGTCCGTGAGCGCTCCACCGCCCCTCGTCCATGTCGAAGGGGCCGCCCTCGCCTTTCGCGGTCGGCCGGCCCTGCGCGGCCTCGACCTGACGGTCCAGGCGGGCACGACGCTCGCGCTGCTCGGTCCGAACGGGGCTGGCAAGTCCAGTCTGATCCGCCTGCTCGCCGGGCGCCTCGCCCCGGATGGCGGACGTGTCCGGGTGCTCGGCGGTGATCCGCATGCCGACAGGGCGGTGCGGAGCCGCATCGGCTACGTGCCCCAGGAGATCGCGCTCTACCCGCGACTGAGCGTGGCCGAGAACCTCGATGTCTTCGCCCGCCTCGCCGGGCTCGGGCGCGGCGCCCGCCGCGCGGCGGTCGAGGCGGTGGTCGGGCGCTGCGCCCTCGAAGAGGTCGCCCGGCGGCCGGTCGGCACGCTCTCGGGCGGCTACCAGCGCCGGGCCAACATCGCCGCGAGTCTGCTGGCCGCGCCGGACCTGATCCTGCTCGACGAGCCGACCCAGGGCGTGGATCTCGACGCCCGCGCCGCGATCCACACGGTGCTGGGAAGCCTGCGGGCGGCGGGCGCGGGCGTGATCGTCAGCACCCACGATTTCTCGGAGGCCGAGCGCTTGGCCGATCGCGTCGCCGTGCTGAGCGACGGCCGCCTGCGCCTCGCGGGGGATCTGGCCGCGCTGATGCGCCCGCTCGCCGCCGCCCCGCCGGAGCACGAGGCGGTGCTGGAGGGGGTTCCCGACCCGGAGGCGCAAGCGGCGCTCCGCGAAGCGGGCTTCGCGCCGGAGGCGGGCGATCCACGGCTCTGGCGGGCCGATCACGGCGCCGCGGGCGGGCTCGACGGTGCGGCGCTCCTCGCGACTCTGCGTGGACGAGGCGTGCCCGCGGGCGAGATCCGCGTGCGCCGTCCCGGCCTGGAGACGCTCTATCGCGACGCCCTCAACGGATCGGCGGGGGCCGCGGCGTGATCGCGGCGGCGTTCCGGGTGATGTGGCTCTCGCTCCTGCGCGACCGCGCGGCGCTGACCATGGCCTTCGTGCTGCCGACGGTGATTTTTTCGATCTTCGCCGCGATCTTTTCCGGCGCCCTGGGCGACCGTGTCCGCATCCATCTCGGGCTCGCCGACCTCGCCCGGACTGCCACGACCCAGCGCCTCGTCACTGCTTTGGAGGCGGAGCCCAGCCTGCGGGTCGAGCTGCTGCGCGTCGCCGATGTCGAGGGCGCGGTCGCCGCCGTCCGCCGCGGCGACGTCGATGTCGCGCTGGTGCTGCGGGGTGAACTCGCCGCGCAGACCGGCGCCGCGCCCGCCGACCAGCCGGTGGTGCTGGTCGAGAGCCCGGCCCGCGCCCTGGCCAGCCCGATCGCCCTCGGTCAACTCCAGCGCGCGCTGAACGGAGCCTTGCCCGACGTGGTGCTGTCGCGCATCGTCGCCGATGTCGAGCGCTCCGGAAAGATCGGCGCCGACGAGCGGGCGTTCCTCGACGAGGCCTTTGCTGAGCAGCGCGCGAAGAAGGAGCCGTTCTCCTTCGCCAACCTCGTCGAGACCCGCAGCGCGGCCTCGGGCCGGGGCAACGAGCGCATCAGCTACTATGCCGGCGCGATCGCCGCCGTGTTCCTGCTCTTCGCCGCGATGCAGGGCGCCCTCTCCCTGGTGGACGAGCGCGAGGGGGGGCTCGCCGACCGCCTCGCCGCCGGCCCCGGCGGCCTTCGGGTGATCGTGCTCGGCAAATTCCTGTTCCTGCTCCTGCAGGGCGTCGTGCAGGCCGGTCTGATCTTCACGGCGGCCGCTCTGCTCCACGGCGTCGACGTGTCGGGCCACTGGCTCGGCTGGCTCGTCACCTCGGCGCTGGTCTCGGCCATGGCGGCCGGGCTCGGCCTCGCCGCCTGTGCCCTGTCCTCCACCCGGCAGCAGGCGCATCTCGCCGCAACCTTCGGCGTGCTGCTTCTCTCGGCGGTGGGGGGCAGCATGGTGCCCCGCTTCCTCATGCCCCCCTGGCTGCAGCAGGCCGGATGGCTCACCCCCAACGCCTGGGCGATCGAGGCCTATCAGACCGCCCTCGGCGAGGGGGCCGCCGCCGCGCTCCCGGCCTGGGGCGTGCTTTTCGGGCTCGCCTTGGCGGGGCTTGGTGGAGCGCTGGCGCTGGTCGGGCGGCGGACGCGCTGAGGCGGCGGTCGCGCGTGAGGCGTATCGCCCTGCGGCGGCCCGCCCCCGCGACCGGGGCGGGAGGATCTGCCACAGCCGTCCGCCGAGCCCCTCCGCGCTCGGTCGAGCCGGATGACGAATGCGATGCCGCGCCTGCTGATCGCCGACGGGAACGACCGCGCCGGCCGCGACAAGCGCCGCGAGGCGCTGGGGCGGACCACCGCGCAAGCCTTCGCTGCCGTCGTGACCGCCCTGGCCCCCTCGGCGGAATGCGTGCTGATCGAGCCCGCCGATGCGGAGGGCGGCCTGCCCAAGGGTCTCGGGCTGCACGAAGCGGACGGGTTGCTCTTCACCGGCTCGACCCTCCGCCTGACCGAAGGTGGGCCCGCGGTCGAGCGCCAGCTCGACCTGATGCGCGCCGCCTTCGCGGCCGGGCTGCCGACCTTCGGATCCTGCTGGGGCATCCATGTCGCCGCCGCGGCGGCGGGTGGTCGGGTCGGGGCCAATCCCCGCGGCCCCGAATACGGCTTCGCCCGGCGCCTTGCCGCGACCTCCGAGGGTGCGGCCCATCCGTTGCTCGCCGGTCGCGGTCGAGCCTGGGATGCGCCCGCGATCCACACCGATTCGGTCTTGGAGCCGCCGCCCGGGGCGCGGGTGCTGGCGGCCAATTCGGTCCTCGACGTTCAGGCGATCGAGATCCGCCACGGGAACGGGCTGTTCTGGGGCACGCAGTATCATCCGGAGGTCGACCCCGACGAACTCGCCGCCATGCTGACGCTCAGCGCCGAGGGAGTCGTGGACGCGGGTCTGGCCGCGGACCGTGCCGAGGTCGAGGCCTATGCCGACGAGATCCGAGCCCTGGGTGAGACCGATCCGAACGCCCGTCAACGCCTCGCGTGGCGCCACGGTGTCGGCGCCGAATTGCTCGAGGCCGGCCAGCGGCGCCGAGAGATCGCGAATTTCCTGGCACACTTATCCACGCTTCGGCACACATTTGCGGGAGAGCGCGACGGGGTGGCACGTTGACCCGATGCGTGCTGCATCTAGCTTCGCCGTGAAGGCCGGCGCCTCAGCCCGGCGGAGATGCAGTTTCGATGAGCCAGGATTCCTCGGTCGCGGTGGTCGGCAGCGGGCTCGGCGGGCTGGCCGCCGCTTGCGTGGCGGCGGCCCGCGGGCATCGCGTCACCGTCTACGACAAGAACGCCTGGATGGGCGGCAAGGCAGCGGTGCTGCACGAGGGCGGCTTCCGCTTCGACATGGGGCCGACGATCCTCACGGTGCCCCGCGTCTTGGAGCGCGTCTTCAGCGAGGCCGGCAAGTCGGTCCATGACTACATGGATCTGCGCCGCCTCGATCCGCAGTGGCGCTGCTTCTTCGACGACGGCTCCCGCATCGACCTGATCGAGGATGTCGATGCCATGGCCACGGCCATGGACCGTTTCGCGCCCGGCCAAGGCGTCGGCGAGGGGTACAAGAAATTCATCGCGGTCTCCGAGCATCTGCACGGGGTCTCGGAACGCTTCTTCTTCTGGAAGGCCGTGCAGGACCTGTTCGACACGATCGACATTCGCGCCAACATGAATCCGGGCACCCTGCGCGACGTGTTGTCCCTGCGCATGCACGCCACCGTCGCGAGCACCATCCGCGGCAAGGTGAAGGATGCCCGCCTCGCGCAGATGCTCGACCACTTCGTCCAGTATGTCGGCTCCTCGCCCTACGGCGCCCCCGCCGTGCTCTGCGCCATCGCCCATATGCAGACCGCCGAGGGCGTCTGGTACCCGATGGGCGGCACCCGCGCGGTGGCGGAAGGGCTGATGAAGCTCGCGACCGAACTCGGTGCGATCCTCAAATCCTCCGACGAGGTGACCGGCCTCGACATCGCCGACGGCGCGATCCGCGGCGTGCGGACGGCGAGCGGCACCGACCGCTTCGATGCCGTGATCTCGAACATGGACGCGGTGCGCACCTACCGCGAACTCGTCGGCGGGGATGTCGGCAAGACCTACGACAAGAAGAGCTTCGAGCCGGCTTGTTCCGGCGTGGTCCTCTATCTCGGCCTCAACAAGCGCTACGAGCACCTCGCCCACCACGATTTCGTCTTCTCCCGCGATCCCGAGGAGGAGTTCGACTTCATCTACCGCAAGGGCGAGCCGGCCCCCGACCCGACCGCCTATCTCGCGGCGCCGTCCTCCACCGATCCGAGCGTCGCACCGGAGGGCGGCGAGGCGCTCTACGTCCTCGTCCACACGCCGTATCTGCGCCCGCACCACGATTGGTCGAAGATGTTTCCGGCCTATCGCCGGACCATTCTGGAGAAGTTGAAGCGTACCGGCGGCATGCCAGATCTCGAGGAGCGCATCGTCGTCGAGCGCCACCTCACCCCCCAGGACATCCACGACCGCTACAAGGTCCTCAACGGCGCGATCTACGGACTGGCCTCGCACGGGCGCATGATGGGCGCCTTCAAGCCGGGCAACCGCTCCCGCGAGGTGCGCGGCCTCTACCTCGCGGGCGGCGCCGCCCATCCCGGGCCCGGCATGCCGATGGTGATGATGTCGGGCTGGATCGCGGCGGACGCCCTCGATCAGGATGCCCGGAGCCGGGCCGCCCCGGAGCTGCGCGCGAGCGCGTGACGCCGCCCGAGATCGCCGTCGGCGAACCCTCCGGGCGTGATTCCGCGATGCGCGCGGGCAGGATCGCTCGGGCGATGCCGGCTTCCGTCTCGCCCTTGCGGGGCGAAGCCTACGGCCGGCGCCGGAGCGGACGCCCCGGCGGTGTCCCGACCCGCAACGCGATCGCTCCTCCCGAGGCGGAGGAAGCCCGCGCGCCCTCTCGCCCGGGCAGCGTCGCCCGGCGATCCGTGCCATTCAGAGCCGGCATCGGCCGGAAGGTCGCCCCGTGACGCCCGCACCCGTTCTCCCCGAGCGCTCGCCCTTCGTCTGGCGCTTCATGGCGCGCTATCTCGACCGCTTCGTGCGCCGCCATATGAACGCCCTGCGTCTCGCCCGCTGGGGCGTTCCGGCGCGGATCGAGGCGGGGACCCCGCTCGTTGTCTATTGCAATCATCCGGCTTGGTGGGACGCGGCGATCCTCATCGTGATCGGCGACCGTCTGTTCTCCGACAGAGCCTGCTACGCGCCGTTCGACGCGGCCATGCTGGAGCGTTACGGCATCTTCCGTCGCATCGGCGCCTTCCCGGTCGATCTGGAGAGCCGCCGGGGCGCGACGCAGTTCCTGGCCGCCTCGCGGGCCATCCTCGCAGGACCGGGCCGCGCCCTGTGGATCACCGCGCAGGGGCGCTTCAGCGATTCCCGTGCCCGCCCGCTCGGTCTCAAGCCCGGTATCGTCCGGCTGCCGGAGATCGCCCCGACGACGCTGTTCCTGCCGCTCGCTCTCGAATACGCCTTCTGGGAGGAGCGGGGGGCGGAAGCCTTCTGCGCCTTCGGCGCGCCGATCCCGGCCGCGGACCTCCTCGCCCTCCCGCGCCACGAGCGCCTCGCCCGGATGGAGACGGCGCTGACCGACACCCTCGACCGGCTCTCCGCCGACGTCATCAGTCGTGACGCCGGACGGTTCGAGACGCTGGTCTCGGGCCGGCGCGGCATCGGCGGGGTCTATGACGGTTGGCGGCGATTCGCGTCGATGCTGACCGGGCAGCGCTTCGAATCCGGACATCGCCCCGAACTGCAGCGCGCTTTGCCGCGCCAGGAGCCCGAGACGTGATGCTGGCGCTCGCCCTCCTCTGCTTGGCGCTGGCCCTGCTCCCGGCCTGCCTCGCGGCGGTCAATCTCGGGATCCTGCGGACCCCCGAGCCGGAGGCCGAGGAGCCCGGCCTCGTCTCGATCCTGATCCCGGCCCGCAACGAGGCCGCGGTGATCGAGGGGACGGTTCGGGCCGCCCTGGCGAGCGCCGGGATCGCCATCGAGGTGCTGGTCGGTGACGATCATTCCACCGACGACACCGCCGCCATCGTCCGTGGCATCGCCGCGGCCGATCCGCGTCTGCGCCTCGTGACCGTGCCCGACCTGCCGGAGGGCTGGACCGGTAAGAACCACACCTGCTCCGTGCTCGCCCGCGAGGCCCGCGGCGACCGGCTCCTCTTCCTCGACGCGGACGTCACGCTGGCGCCCAACGGCGCCGCCGGCCTCGCGGCCCATGCAAGGCGTTCGGGCGCCGATCTCGTCAGCGGCGTGCCGCGTCAGACGATGGGAACCCTCGGCGAGCGCCTGACCGTGCCGATGATCGATTTCCTGCTCATCGGCTATCTGCCCATGGCGCTGATGCGGCTCCTGCCCGATCCTTCGCTCGGCGCCGCCTGCGGTCAGATGATCCTGATGCGGGCCGAGAGCTACGCCGCCAGTGGCGGCCACGGGGCGATCCGCACCTCGCTCCATGACGGCGTGCGCCTGCCGCGTCTGTTCCGGGAGCAAGGTCTGCGCACCGATCTCGTCGCCGGCCACGCCCTGGCGACCTGCCGGATGTACCGCGATTTCCGGCAAAGCTGGGCCGGCTTCTCGAAGAACGCCCGCGAGGGCATGGCCACGTCTCGGGCCCTCCCGGTCTGGACGCTGCTCCTGTTCGGCGGCCACGTGCTGCCCTGGCTCCTGCTGGTTCTCGCCCTGCTCGTCGGCGACAGGCCGGCGGCCTGGGTCGCGGCGGGCGCGGCCCTGGTCTCGCTCGCCACGCGCGCCGCGATCACCCTCGTGGTCCGCGAACCGGCCGCGACCGTGCCGCTGCATCCGGCGACCATCTGCACCGCCCTGGCGATCCAGTGGAACGCGCTGCTGCGCCCGGACCGGGCCGGGGCATCGGTGTGGAAGGGGCGGCGCTATCCCCTCGCCCCGCCGGGCAGCCCGCCCCACCAGGGCTCGTGACGCGCGGGCCCACGTTCTCGGACGCCCGCCGAACTTGCGGCAAATCGTGCGGCGCCGACGATCGAGCCTTTGCAGTTGCCCGACAACGCCTGTAGCTTCGGTGCCACGATGGTCCGGCGTGTCGCCGCGACCGCGTGCGTTCAGGAAGCCCGGCAGCGTCCATGAGGGATGAGAGCGCCGCCGCCTTGTCGGCCCGCCCCGCCGCCGACCCGCATCCCCCGCGGGATGGCGCCCGCACGGTCACGGGCGGCCGATCGATCGAGCCTTATCCGGAGCGCTACGAGCCGGGCCGCGGCGGGCGTCGCGATGCCTATGCCGCCCTCGATCTCGGCACCAACAATTGCCGCCTGCTCGTCGCCGAGCCGACGCCCAACGGCTTCCGCGTCATCGACGCGTTCTCGCGGATCGTTCGCCTCGGCGAGGGCCTGGGCAATTCGAACCGCCTGACCGAGGCCGCCATCGAGCGCACGGTGGAGGCGCTGCGGATCTGCAAGGCCAAGATGAAGGCCCGGGGCGTGGCCCGCTCCAAGGTCATCGCCACGGAAGCCTGTCGGCTCGCCGTCAACGGCGCCGAGTTCGTCGCCCGCGTGCGGGCCGAGGTCGGCCTCGATCTCGAGATCGTCGACCGCCAGACCGAGGCCTATCTCGCGGTCACGGGCTGCGCGGCGCTCGCCGATCCGCGGGCGGAATCGGTGGTGATCTTCGATATCGGCGGCGGCTCCACCGAGATCGCGTGGCTCGACGGCGCGGCGGCCAACCCCTCGACCGACCCGACGCTCCGGATCCGCGCCTGGGATTCGCTGCCCGTCGGCGTGGTGACGCTGGCCGAGCGCCATGGCGGCACCGAGGTGACGCGGCTGACCTTCGAGGGCATGGTCGAGGAGGTCGGCGACCTTATTTCCCCCTTCGCCATCCGGGCGGCCGCCGCCGCGACCGCCCCCTCGTTCCACCTGCTCGGGACCTCCGGCACGGTGACGACGCTCGCCGCCATGCATCTGCGCCTCGCCCGCTACGAGCGGCGCCGGGTCGACGGTCTGTGGATGAGCGATTTCGAGGTCAGCGACGCCATCGAGGATCTGCTCGACACCCGCCTGGAGCAGCGGGCCGACAATCCCTGCATCGGCCGCGACCGGGCCGACCTCGTGCTCGCCGGCTGCGCCATCCTGGAGGCGATCCGCCGGGTCTTCCCGTCGGAGCGCCTGCGCATCGCTGATCGCGGCCTGCGCGAGGGGCTGCTGATGAACATGATGCGCGAGGACGGCGTCTGGCGCCGGGGACGCTCCCGCTGACGGCGCCCGTGTGGGGGCGCCGCCGATCACGGATCAGACCGCCTCGATCGCCTTCGAGGAATGGTGCCCGGTGATGAGCCAGCGCCCGCCGATCTCCTCGAAGGTGAAGAGGAAGCGGGCCGGCACCACCTCGTCCCGGCCGTCCTTGAGCATCGTGAAGGTGTAGAGCCCGCCGATCACGACGGTGCCGAGTTTCCGGCTCACCCGCTTCTTCTGGACGGTGATGCCGCAGCGGATGCGTTCGCTCGCCAGGAAGCTCTCGAAATAGGCCCGCCGGTCGTCCTCGCGCCCCCGCACGTCGTCCGACATGGTCGGGACCAGGATGGCGTCGGGAGCGTAGAGCGCCAGCACGGCATCGACGTCCCGGGTTCCGATCGTCTCGGCCCAGCGCAGGAGCACCTTTCCGGCCTCGGTCAGGCAGGACGCCGCGTCCCGCTCCGGCATCGTCTCAGCTTCGGTTTCGGAGCGCATCGTCGGAAGGTCGTCGAAGTTCATGCTCGCCTCTTTGAAAAGGAAGATGCCCGATCCCGTCAGCGCCGACCGCGGGCTGTCCTGGGGCCTGTCGGGCCGCATCGGATCGGGCGTTCAATAATGTTATAACGTTTCATTTGGATCCGTCATCCGCGTGTTGCGGCTGGTCCGCGTCCTGCGCGGCTTCACGGGCCTCGCGCGGCGGGTTAGAGCATCGTCATGCGAGAGGCGGGCCGGCCCTCGAAAAGACGACGCGAAAACAAGAGCCTGGACCATCGCCACCGAGGCGCTGCCCGTTCGATCGGGCCGGCGACGGGGCTTCGGGACGGGTCGAGAGAGGAACGGCGATGAGCGACCGGCGAGGCGGATCGGGCGGCCTGCGCGGCGACCTGAAGCAGCGGGTGAAGACCGGGCGCGGGCGCACGCTCTCGCAGAAGCGCTGGCTGGAGCGTCAGCTCAACGATCCCTACGTGGCCCGCGCCAAGCGCGAGGGCTACCGTTCACGGGCGGCCTTCAAGCTCGTGGAGATCGACGAACGCTTCAAGCTGCTCAAGCCGGGGCAGAAGGTGCTCGATCTCGGTGCCGCACCGGGGGGCTGGGCGCAGGTCGCGGTCAAGACGGTGGGCGAGACCGGCCGGGTCGTCGGCATCGATCTCCTCGACATCGAGCCGATGGCGGGCGCGACCTTCATCACCCTCGACTTCCTCGACCCGTCCGCGCCTGAGCGGCTGACCGAGTTGCTGGGCGGCCGGGCCGACCTCGTGCTGTCGGACATGGCCGCCAACACCACCGGCCACAAGAAGACCGACCACCTGCGCATCATCGGGTTGGCCGAGACCGCGGCGGCCTTCGCCCGCGAGATCCTGGCACCGGGCGGCGCCTATCTTGCCAAGGTCTTCCAGGGCGGCACCGAGGGCGGCCTGCTCGCCGACCTCAAGCGCGACTTCGCGACCGTGCGCCACGTGAAGCCCGCCGCGAGCCGGGCGGATTCGAGCGAGCTCTACGTTCTGGCCACCGGTTTCCGAGGCCAGACCGAGGCCGAGGACCCCGACGAGGAGGCGTAAGCCGCTCCGGCCCGTCCGAGGTTTCGAAAGGACGCGTCCTTTCGCGGGTCCAGGGCGGAGCCCTGGGAAGAAAGCGGGGCTCCGCCCCGCACCCCGCCAAAGGACTCGTCCTGTGGGATCCCGTCAGAAGAACAGCGTCGTGTTGAGGTAGCCGTAGAAGGTGTTGCCGGTGTCCGGCGCGTTGGGGGCGTTTCGCAAGAAGTCGCCCTTGATGAGGTAGGCGACGCCGGTATCGAGGATCATCGCGTCGGGGACGATCCAGTATCGGATCCGGCCCTCGATCTGCTGGCCGGCATAGCGGCCCGAGCGTCCGCTTCGGTCGCGGACCAGCGTCGCCCCGAAGCTGTCGGTGGGGCTCTCTAGGAAGAGCGGCCGATAGGCCACGAAGGCGTCCCAGATCGGGCTCGGGGTCACTTCGAGGCGCAGGCCCGGCGAGATCAGGTTGGCGCGCTGCACCGGTCCGTAGAGACCGGTCGGGCCGTAATCGAAGCGCCGGGCACCGAAGAGCGTGTCGAAGCGGTTGAAGCGGTTCGGATTGCGGCCGTCGCCGCTGGCATGGTCGTATTGCAGCGCGACCCGCGGCCGCCACGGCGCGTCGAAGGTGTAGCCGGCCTCCGCGTGGAGGAAATAGGCGGCCACGTTCAGGTCGGTCCGGTCGGTCTCGGCCGCCGTCTCGCGGGCGCGACCGGTCTGGTAGATGGCCTCGAGATCGTAATCGAACGCGCCGGTCTTCGGCGCCCGCGCCAGCCGGACGCCGGGGGTGAACAGGCGCCGGTCGCGGGTCTGGACCGAGCGCAGGCCGGTGCCGGAATCCCGCTCCATCAGGCCGTAGCCGTAGACCTCGAAGGTGCCGCCGAGCACGCCCGCCTTGGTGTAGGACGCGCCGAAGAGCTGCAGGTCGAGGCTCTCGCGGTCGAAGGCGATCGCGTTGTCGAGGATGCCCGGCGTGTCGTCGGGCAGCCGCGTGTGCGGCAGGGCCCAGAGAAGCGTGAGCCGGTCCTTCCCGGCATTCTGCCAGTCGTAGGACAGGCCGGTATAGGCGTTGATGGTGTTGCGGAACTGCTGGCGCGAGACGAGGCGGCGCGAGCCGATATTCTTGGTGAAGCGGCCGACGGTCAGGCTGCTCTTGGTGCCCTCCCCGGCCCCGTCGCCCAGGTCGAGGGCGAGATAGGCCTGCCCCGGCTCCAGGGCGTTGATCTCGGTGGTGAAGGCCGAGGAGTTGCGCTGCTGGAAATAGCCGCGACTGTCGAACAACTCGCCGCCGATCCGCAGGGGGCCGGTCTCGTACTCGACGAAAAGGGTGGTCAGGTACGCGTTGAGAATGTCGTTGCGGGCGAAGGTCTCGGGCCGGAACTGACCGGCGATCCCCTCGACGCGCGGCCGGAACGAGCCGCTGATGCGCAGGTTCGCCGGGCTGCCCAATGCTTCGTGGAGGAGGAAGCGCGGCTTGGTCGGCGCCGCGGAGAAGATCGGTCCGCTCTGCGCGATGGCGAGGCTGGGGATGACGGCGGCGAGCAGGCACGCCGGCAGCACGGATCGTTTCAAGACATCATCCTTGGCCTGATGCGGGATGGAACGATCAGGGTGAGACGAGGCCCGATCTTCTAAGCCAACGCTCAAGCAGGACGTGTTATTCCGTCAGATTTGATCAGGATCCGGTCTTGATCCCTCTCGATGCACATCGTTGCCTTGCTGGGACGATCGCTCGAGAAATATGCTTCCTTGTGCCGGCAGTAGGATTAAGGCGCGATCTGGTTCAGGGAGTTGCTGGCTCGATCGCGCAGGCTCGCGCCAGCCGCGAGAGGCTGGCGCCTCGCCCGATCACCGGCCGACGGATCGTTCGAAGCTCCGCCTTGCCATCACGGGCGAAAGTCCGACGGGATCAGGCGGGGGCGTCGGGCAGCGCCTGCACCAAGGCCCGGAACCGGTCGCCGCGGACCTCGAAATTCGGAAACTGGTCGTAGGAGGCGCAGGCTGGCGACAGCAGCACCACGGGCTCCGGCGCGGCGGAGGCGGCGGCCGCCTTCGCCGCCGCCTCGGTCGCGGCTTCGAGGGTTCCGCAGCGCGTGTACGGCACCCGCCCGTCCAGCATCTCGGCGAAGGCCTCGCTCGACGCGCCGATGAGATAGGCATGGGCGACCCGGTCGAACAGCGGGCTCAAGGGTTCGATGCCGCCCTCCTTGGCCTTGCCGCCGACGATCCAGTGGATGTCGCGGAAGGCGAGCAGCGCCTTCTCGGTCGAGTCGGCGTTGGTGGCCTTGGAATCGTTGACGAACAGCACCCGGCCCCGCCGGCCCAGGCCCTCCATCCGATGGGCGAGCCCCGGGAAGCTCGTCAGCCCCGCCGCGAGGGTCGCGCCGTCGATCCCGAGGGCGCGGGCCACCGCCACGGCCACCGCCGCGTTCTGCCCGTTATGGGCGCCGCGCAGGGAGCCGATGCCGGTCAGATCGGCGCGTTGGGCCCCGCCCGCCTCGACGATGCGGGCGCCCTGCACGATCAGGTCGCCCGCCGCCTCGCCGTGGCCCTCCACATGGATGCGCACCCGCGGTGCACCCCGCCGATCCGCGATGGCCGCGCAATAGGCGTCGTCCACGCCGATGACGGCGAGGCCGGCCCCCGAGACCACCCGTTCCTTGATGGCGGCGTAGTTCTCCATGCTGCCGTGGCGGTCGAGATGGTCCGGCGTCAGGTTGAGCAGGATGCCGATGCTGGGGGCCAGCGAGGGCGTGAGATCGATCTGGAAGGTCGAGAGCTCGATGACGTGGATGCGGCCCGGCGCGGGCGGCTCCAGCGAGAGGATGGCGGTGCCGATATTGCCGCCCATCTGCACGTCGCGGCCGGCTTCCCGCAGGACATGGGCGGTCAGCGCCGTCGTGGTCGACTTGCCGTTGGTGCCGGTGATGGCGACGAAGGGCGCGTCGGGCGCGAGCGCCGCGCGCTCGCGACAGAAAATCTCGATGTCGCCGATGATCGCGACGCCGGCGCCTTTCGCCAGCGGCACCGTCCAGTGGGGCTCGGGATGGGTGAGCGGCACGCCGGGGGCCAGCACCAGCGCGGAAAAGCCCGTCCAATCGGCCTCGCGCAGGTCGGCCACCGTGATGCCCTGTGCGCGCGCGCGGTCGCGGCTCGCCGCATTGTCGTCCCAGGCCAGCACGTCGGCCCCGCCCGCCAGCAGCGAGCGGACGGTGGCGAGCCCGGAGCCGCCGAGGCCGAACAGGGCGACCTTTTGACCGGCGAAAGTGGTGGCTGGGGTCATGGCGAACGGCCTTTCACGACGACGCGACGCTTGGCCCATCCATCTCCCTCATTCTGAGGTGTGAAGCGAAGCGGAGCCTCGAAGGAGGGCTCCAGGGATCGCAGTGCTCTCTGGAGCCCTCCTTCGAGGCCGCTTCGCGGCACCTCAGGATGAGGGGGATGGATCGGGACGAGGTTGCGACGCGCCTCCTAACACAGCTCAGCGCAGCTTGAGCGTGGCGAGCCCGACGAGGGCCAGGATGACGGCGATGATCCAGAAGCGGATCACGACCTGCGGCTCCTTCCAGCCCTTCTGCTCGAAATGGTGGTGGATCGGCGCCATGCGGAAGACGCGCTTGCCGGTCAGCTTGAACGAGGCGACCTGGATGATCACCGAGAGGATCTCCAGCACGAACAGGCCGCCGACGATGGCGAGGACGATCTCGTGCTTGGCGGCGACCGCGATGGTGCCGAGAAGGCCGCCCAACGCCAGAGAACCGGTGTCGCCCATGAAGATCTGCGCGGGCGGCGCGTTGAACCAGAGGAAGCCGAGTCCCGCCCCGATCACCGCGCCGCAGACCACGGCGAGTTCGCCGGTGTCGCGAACGTAGTTCACCTGCAGGTATCCGGCGGTGAAGGAATTGCCGACGAGGTAGGCGATGACGCCGAAGGTGCCGCAGGCGATCATGACCGGGACGATCGCGAGGCCGTCGAGCCCGTCGGTGATGTTGACCGCGTTGCCCGCCCCCACGATCACGAAGGCGGCGAACGGGACCCAGAACCAGCCGAGATTCAGGAGCGCGTCCTTGAAGACCGGGAAGGCCAGCTGGTTCTGGAGCGCGACCGGCGAGTAGATCGAGATCAGCAGGCAGGCCGAGCCCGCGATGGCGGCTTCCAGCAGAAGGCGGAACTTGCCCGAGAATCCCTTGTGCGACTGCTTCGTGACCTTGAGGTAGTCGTCGTAGAAGCCGATCGCGCCGAAGCCCAGGGTGACCGCGAGCGTCACCCAGACATAGTGGTTGCGCGGGTTCGCCCAGAGCAGCACCGAGACGACGGCGCCGGCGAGGATCATGAGCCCGCCCATGGTCGGCGTGCCGCGCTTGGTCAGGTGGGTGGCCGGGCCGTCCTCGCGGATCGGCTGGCCCTTGCCCTGACGGATGCGCAGGAGCGAGATGATCCAGGGGCCGAACCAGAACACGAAGAAGCCCGCCGTGAACAGCGCGCCGCCGGTGCGGAAGGTGATATAACGGAACACGTTGAGCGGCGTGAGAGTGCCGCTCAGTTCCGACAGGAGATAGAGCATCCGTTGGTCCGCCCGCGGCAAAATCTTCTTCGGCATCGGCCGCGTCGGGTGCGGCCGGTCTCACGTGGGGTGGGCGAGAAGCGGCCCGACCGTGACGACGCTCAGCGAACCGCCCTGAGCGAGGCGTCGCGCTGGTCCGGGGGCAGCGCGTAGCGGGCTTTGACCGCTTCGACAATCCGAACCATGCGCATGGAGTTCGAGCCCTTGACCATCACGGCGTCGCCCGGGCGCAGCACCGCGACCACGGCGTCGGTCAGCTCGTCGGCGCTCAGCGCCGCGACGCCGCGGCTCTCGATCGGCAGCGCCTCGAACAGGTGGCGCATCAGCGGCCCGGCGGTGAAGACGAGATCGATTCCGTTCGCACGCACGGCCTCGGCGAGGTCGCGATGCAGGCTCTCGCCCGCCTCGCCCAGCTCCTTCATGTCGCCGAGCACGGCGATGCGGCGGCCCTTCGCCCCGGTATCGATCCCCTTCAGCGTGGCGAGGGATGCCCGGATCGAGGCCGGGTTGGCGTTGTAGCTCTCGTCAACCAGGTAGGCGTCGCCGTCATCGATCCGCAGGGCCGTGCGCTCGCCGCGCCCGACCGGGGGCTTCAGCCCCGCCAGGGACAGGGCGGCGCGGGCGAGGTCGGCCCCGAGCGCGTGGATGCAGGCGAGCACCCCGAGCGAGTTCATGGCGACGTGCCGGCCCGGCGTCCCGAGCTGGTAGGTGACGGGCACGCCCATCACGGTCGCGTCCACCACGGACATGTCGGGGCGGGTCAGGATGCGGTGCGCCCGCACATCCGCGTCCTCGTGCTCGCCGAAGGTGATGACCCGACCGGCCTTCGAGGCCTGGGCATGGGCGAGGAGGCGGGGAAAATTCGGGTTGTCGCGGTTGATCACGGCCACCCCGCCGGGACTGAGCCCGGCAAAAATCTCGCCCTTGGCGTCGGCGATGGCCGAGAGCGAGGGGAAGTGCTCGATATGAACCGGCTCGACCGTGGTGATCAGCGCCACGTCCGGTCGTACCTGGGCGGTGAGCGGCAGGATCTCGGCGGCGTGGTTCATGCCGATCTCGAACACGCCGTAGCGGCTGGTGTCCGGCATCCGGGCGAGCGTCAGCGGCACGCCCCAGTGATTGTTGTAGGAAGCGACCGAGGCATGGGTCTCCCCCTGCGCACCGAGGACGTGGCGCAGGGCCTCCTTGGTGCCGGTCTTGCCGACGGAGCCTGTCACCGCGACGATGGCCGCCTTCGTGCGGGCGCGGGCGGCGGCGCCGATGCGGCGCATCGCGTCGAGGACGGGATCGTCGGAGCCCTCCGGCACCCCGAGAACCGGGCCGAAGGCGGAGAGTTCGTCGGCCCGCGATTGCGCGACCACGGCGGCTCCCGCGCCCTTCTCGAGGGCGGTGCGCACGAAGTCGTGGCCGTCGCGGGCCTCGCCCCGGATCGCGAAGAACAGGTCGCCCGGTTGGAGGGTGCGGGTGTCGATCGAGGCGCCCTCGATCGGGCGCGCCGCGCCGATGAGGCGTCCGCCGGTGGCGGCTTCGAGCTCGGCCTGGGTCCAGAGGGGGGCGGTCATCGGTTCACCTCAGCGATCGCGGCGCGCAGGGCCTCGTGATCCGAGAACGGGAGCACGCTTGTCCCCACGATCTGGCCGGTTTCATGGCCCTTGCCGGCCACCACCAGCACGTCGCCGGCGGCGAGGCCGCGCACGCCCGTGCGGATCGCCTCCGCGCGATCGCCGATCTCCTCCGCCCCCGGTGCGGCGGCCAGGATCGCGGCGCGGATCGCCGTCGCCGCCTCGGTGCGGGGATTGTCGTCGGTGACGATGACCCGGTCGGCCAAGCGTTGCGCGATGGCGCCCATGATCGGGCGCTTGCCTCGGTCGCGGTCGCCGCCGCAGCCGAACACCACGACGAGCCGCCCGGACGCGAAGGGCCGCAACGCCGTCAGCACGTGTTCGAGCGCCTCCGGCTTGTGGGCGTAATCGACGAGGCACAGGCCCCCCTTCGCCTCGCCGATCCGCTCCATCCGGCCGGGTACGCCCGTGAGATGGTCGAGGGCGGCGAAGACCGCGGCCGGGTCCTTCTCACCCGCCGGCGTGGAGAGCGCGAGGCCCGCCGCGACCAGAGCGTTCTCGACCTGGAAGCCGCCGACGAGCGGGAGCCGCACCGCGTATGTGTCGCGTCCGTGCACGAGCGTCAGAGCCTGCGAAAAGCCCTCCGTCCGGGCTTCGATCAGGCGGATGAAGTCGCCGTTGCGGCCGGTGGTGCGCAGCGCGTGACCGGCGGCGTCGGCGACGCCGATCACCCGCTCGGCATAGGCGCCGTCGGCATTGACGACGGCGGGGGATCCCTTCGGCAGCAGGGTGGTGAACAGGCGCAGCTTGGCGTCGAGATAATCCTCGATGGTCGGATGATAATCGAGATGATCGCGGCCGAGATTGGTGAAGGCCGCCGCCCGCAGGACGACGCCGTCGAGCCGGCGCTGCTCGATGCCGTGGGACGAGGCCTCCATGGCCAGATCCGTGATGCCCTCGTCGGCGAGGCGGGCCAGCGTCTGGTGCAGGGTGACCGGATCGGGCGTCGTCAGCGAGCCGTAGGCGGCGCCGCGATTCGTGACGATGCCCACCGTGCCGAGGCTCGCGGCGTCACAACCGATCCGCGACAGGATCTGGCGCACGAAATCGGCGACCGAACTCTTCCCGCTCGTGCCGGTGACGGCCACCACGGTCCCGGGCTGGCGACCCGACAGGCGGGCGGCGGCGAGCGCCAGGGCGCGGCGGGCGTCGGGCACGGCGATCCAGGCGGTGGCGTCCGGCAGATCGGCCGGGCGCTCGCCCTCGCCGACGACCGCGACCGCCCCGGCCTCGGACGCCTTCGCGGCGAACAGCCGTCCGTCGGCCACGGTGCCGGGCACGGCGACGAACACGCCGCCCGGCATGACCTTGCGGCTATCGGCGGTGAGGCCGGCGACGGGCTTTCCCGCGTGATCGGTTGCGGCGTCCCCGAAGAGGTGGCCGAGGGTGGGCTGGCTCATGCGAGGCTCCCGCTGCCTGTCGCGTCTCCATCCCTGGCCCTCACCCCGCGATGCCGCGCAGCGGCCTCGCAGGAGGGTCCGGTCCCGCAGGGCGAACGGGAGCCCTCCTTCGAGGCCTCCGCTGCGCTCCGGCACCTCAGGATGAGGGCATGGGTGGGATGAAGGGTTCCTGTGTTTCGGGCAAGGCCAGGGCTTACGGCCCGCCGACCTGCGTGGCGTGATACGCCCCGAGCTTGACCATCAGCGGGAACGGCTTGGCCGGCGCCTCGAATTTCGGCGGCAGGCCCAGCACCGGAGCCGTGCGTTCGATGATCTTGCCGGTGACCACGCCCGAGTTCCAGGCGGCGGTGGCGTAGCCGCCGCTCTCCGGCAGACCCTGCGGCTCGTCCATGATCGTGACGAAGAGGTATTTCGGCTTGTCCATCGGCGCGGCGGCGGTGAAGGTCGTGAACAGGCGGTTCTTGACGTAGCGCCCGTTGATGACCTTCTCGGCCGTGCCGGTCTTGCCGCCGACGTAGTAGAGCGGGATCGCCGACTTCTTGGCCGAACCCTCGACGGCGTTGAGGCGCATGATGAAGCGCATCGCCTCGCTGGTCTCGGGCTTGATCACCCGCGTCGCCTTGGCATGGGCCTCGGCTTCCGTGGTCTTGAGGAAGGTCGGCGTCATCAGCTCGCCGCCGTTGACGATGGCGGCCACCGCCGCCGCCGCCTGGAGCGGCGCGACCGCGAGGCCGTGGCCGAAGGCGATGGTGATCGTGTTGATCTCGGTCCAGCGCGGCGGGATAATCGGCATGGCCGATTCCGGCAGTTCCGTGCGCAGCCGGTCGAGCAGGCCCATCTTCTTGAGGAAGGCCTTGTGGCCGGGCACGCCGACGCCGAGCGCCATCTTGGCCGAGCCGATGTTGGAGGAGTGGGTGAACACCTCCGGCATGGTGATGACCCGGTTGGTGCCGTGGTATTCGTGGATCTTCTGCCGGCCCCAATGCAGCACGCCGCCGCGGGTGTCGAAGGTCGAGTTGACGTTGTACTTGCCGGAATCGAGCGCCATGGCGAGCGTCATCGCCTTGAAGGTCGATCCCATCTCGTAGACGCCGACATTCATCCGGTTAATGCGGTCGTCCGAGAGCGCGTCCTTGGGCTCGTTGGGATCGAAATCCGGGTAGGAGGCGAGCGCGACGATCTCGCCGGTGTTCACGTCCATGATCATCGACGCGCCGGCCTTGGCCTTGAAGTGCTCGACGCCCTTCACGAGCTCGTCGCGCACGGCGAATTGGGCGCGCAGGTCGATGGAGAGCTGGACCGGCTTCAGATCGGTCTGCTTGGTGGCCAGCCCGAACTCGTTGAGCGCCCGGTTGCCCTGCGTGTCGATGTATTTCTCGATGCCGGCGATGCCGACATTGTCGAGATTCGTCACGCCGAGGATGTGGGCCGCGGCGGTGCCGTTCGGGTAGACCCGCTTGTGATCGGGCAGGAAGCCGACGCCGGGGATGCCCAGGCGGTGGACTTCGAGCTGCTGCTTCGGCGTGATCTCGCGCTTGATCCAGACGAAGCCCTTCTTCGACGAGAGCTTGGCGCGCAATTCGGCGGCGTTGAGTTCCGGCAGCACGGCGGTGAGCAGCTCGACCGCCTCGTCCTTGTCGAAGGTGCGGGCCATCCGGGTCGGCTCGGCGAAGACCGAGACGGTGCGGATGTCGGTGGCCAGCATCTCGCCGTTGCGGTCGATGATGTCGGGCCGCACCGCCGTGGTCGCGGCGGCGGCCACCCGGTGATCGTCGCTGTTGTTGGCGGGCGTCGCCGCCACCACGATCAAGCGCAGGGAGATCGCCCCGAACACCGCGGCGAAGGCGAGGCCGACGATGGCGACGCGGGAATGCGAGCGCTCGATGGCGAGGCGCAGCATCGTCCGGGTGAAGCGGGTCAGCGCGGAGGCCGGCGGCTCGCTCGCGATCACCCGCTCGGGGCCGACACTCCCGGCCTGCGCCGATTCCGGCGAAGCCTCCGGCAATGCCTCTTGCACCGATCCCTGCAACGGCTCTTCCAAGGATTCCTGCGAAGACTCTCGCGACGACTCGTGCGACACGGGACGCTACCTCGAAGCCGGCGGGCGGGTGGAAACGGTGCGGGTGGCGACGGAGCCGGTCGTGCGCGGCTCGTCGCGGGCATTGAGCGGTTTGTCCTTGGGCGTCGCGGTCGGCGTCGCTGTCGAGGCGAGCAGCCGGCCGATCTCGTCGCCGCGGTCGGGCCGGGCCGGCAGGTCGGACAGGCGGGCGAGGTGCTCGTCGCCGATCAGCTCCAGGGCGAGATGGCGCTCGACCGCTGCCTGAAGCCGGTCGGGTCGGGTCAGGAGCTGCCACTCGGCCCGCAACACGGCGATGGCTTGCCGCTCCTTGTGGAGCGCGCTCTTGAGCTTCGACACCTGCCCCGCCTGATAGAGCGTGTCGTACTTGATCGAGTAGGCGTAGATCGCCGAGCCGATCAGGCCGACGATGGCCAGCACGTTGAGAAGCCGGATCACCGCCGCGTTCCCTTCTGCGCCGCCGGCAGGCTCGCCAGCGCCTGAATCGCCGAGAGCGGCGGGGGCGGAGCCGCCTCGGTCCGCTCGGCCGCCCGCAGCTTCGCCGAGCGGGCGCGCGGATTGCCCTCGGTCTCCGCCTCGGTGGGCAGGACCGGGCCCTTGGTGACGAGCCGGAAGCTCTTGGGCGTGGGCGCCTCGACGCCCGGCATGTGGCGCGAGCCCTGTGCCGCACGGCCGCTGCGGGCCGAGAAGAACTGCTTGACGATGCGATCCTCAAGGGAGTGGAACGTCACCACCCCGAGCCGCCCGCCGGGCTTCAGGAGCCGCTCGGCGGCGTGCAGGCCGCGCACCAGCTCGCCGAGTTCGTCGTTCACCGCGATCCGCAGGCCCTGGAAGGCGCGGGTCGCCGGATGGATCGGGCTGCCGGGCTCGGGCCGCACCACGCTCGCCACGAGGTCGGCGAGCTGCGCCGTGGTCTCGATCCGGCCGCGCCGGCGGGTCTCCAGGATCGCGCGGGCGACCGCGCGGGAGCGGCGCTCCTCGCCGAAATGATAGAGGATGTCGGCGAGCGTCGTCTCGTCCGCCTCGTTGACGAGATCGGCCGCCGACGGGCCGTCCCCGCCCATGCGCATGTCGAGGGGGCCGTCCTGGCGGAAGGAGAAGCCGCGCTCCGCCTGGTCGAGCTGCATCGACGACACGCCGATATCGAGGACCACCCAATCGGCTTGCGCCTCGCCGATTCCGGCGAGCAGCGCGTCCATATCGCCGAAGCGGCCGCTCACGAGGCGAAGCCGTCCCGCGGAGGTCCGCACCAGATCGCCTCCGGCGGCGATGGCGGTCGGATCGCGATCGATGGCGACGACCCGTAAGTCGGGCTGGGCGTCGAGCAGGGCGCGGGTATAGCCGCCGGCCCCGAAGGTGCCGTCCACGGCGAGGCCGGCGCGGCTCAGATCGAGCGAGGCAAGAACCTCGGCGAGGAGGACGGGGACGTGGCGGGCATGATCGCCCTGCGGCCGGCGTGGCGGACGGCTCATCGGCAGGCCTCCACGGAAAGGGTGAGTCGTGGTGCGCGGGGGCCGTGAGCGGCTCCGACGGTCTCCGGCTCGGGAGAATGCATGATGGCCTGCTGCGTGGACGGACCACACAGCCGCGGCCCGGACGATGTTGGCGTTGCCGGTTCGTCGGCCCAGGACACGCGCACGAACCCTCGTCAGGCAACCTGAGCGAGTGTCGGCCGATCCGGTATCGGGCATCAACGGGATGGCGCGGGGTAACATAGGCCCTCGAAACGCGTCAACGAGCTCGGCCTTGCGGGCGACCCGGATCAGACCTCAGCAAGGTTAACCGAGCGTCAATGACGGATGGAAAACCGGAGGCTCTCCGGGGCGGGCCCTGCGCCGCGCCGGTCGAGAGACGGTGCGAGAACGCGTCTTCCCGTTTCGGAGGGGTGGATCAGCCGGCCTGTAAGCCGGGTTCTGTAGAGCCCGAGCGACTCGAGGAGTCGCCCGGACGTGGCAGCCATTCCTCTGGGACGGTCGTTGCCGACCGCCTCGAGCAACCAACCCGGGCGACGGGCCTGGAGAGCGGGCCTGCCCTTCCCTAGCGGGAAAAGCGTGTCGCCCCTATTCGGTTTTGCTCCCGGTGGGGTTTGCCGTGCCGTCCACGTTGCCGCGTCCGCGGTGCGCTCTTACCGCACCCTTTCACCCTTACCTTGCGTGGGGTGAACCCCTGCAAGGCGGTCTGCTCTCTGTGGCACTGTCCCTGGGGTCGCCCCCGCCGGAGGTTATCCGGCACCGCCTCTCCATGGAGCCCGGACTTTCCTCCCCGCATGACGCGGAGCGGCTGCCCGGCCGGCTGATCCGGCGCCGGACTTGCGCCGGGCGGCGGCCGGGGTCAAGCCTGCGCCAGCATCCCCAGCCATTCGTCCTCCGACACCACCGTCACCCCGTGCCGTTCGGCGTCCTTGAGCTTCGAGCCGGCGCCGGGGCCGGCGACGACGAGATCGGTCTTGGCCGAGACCGAGCCCGAGACCTTGGCACCGAGGCGTTCGGCGGTGGCCTTGGCCTCGCTGCGGGTCATCTTTTCCAGCGTGCCGGTGAAGACCACGGTCTTTCCGGCGAAGGCCGCGGCCGAGGCGGCGGTTTCGAGCGGGGTGGTCTCGACCTGTTCGAGGAGCGCCAGCACCGCGTCCCGGTTGTGCTTCTCGGAGAAGAACTGAATCAGCGAATCCGTGGCGACGGGGCCGACCTCGCCGTCATCGGCGAAGACCCGGTAGGCCTCGCCCGGTTTCTGGCCTGAAGCCCGTTCGAGGGCGGCCTCCGCGTCCGCCTCGCTGCCGTAATGGGCGAGCACCGCCTCCCGCTGGGACGGCGTCAGCCGCGCCCGCAGGCGCGCACCGAGGCTGAGCCCCTCGATCTGCTCGCCGGGTGTCGGGTCGAGGGCCTCGAACAGCTTGTCGCGGGTGCCGGGACCGATCCGCGGCAGGGCCGAGAGTTCCAGCCAGTCGCGGCCGGCCTGGGCTTGGGCGCCGGCGTCGAGGGCCGCCATCAGGGCCTGCATGTCGGGGAAGCGCTTCGCCAGCGCCTTGGCCGTCGACTCGCCGATCTGCGGGATGCCGAGGGCGAACAGGAACCGGTTGAGCGCGATCTTCCGGCGCGCGTCGAGCGAGGCGAGGAGGTTGTGGATCGCCTTGTCCTCCTCCTCGCCCTTCTTCTTGGTGGCCTTTTTCGGGGCCTGCTCGCCCTCCGCGCGGCGCTGGGCCGACAGGGCCTCGCGCCGGGCGACGATCGCGGCCTTCAGCGGCTCGAATTCCAGCCGGAACAGGTCGGCGGGCTGTCTCACGAGACCGGCCTCGAACAGCACCTCGATATAGGTCTGCCCGAACCCTTCGAGATCGAAGCCGTTGCGCGAGACGAAGTGCTTGAGCCGCTCCAGCCCCTGCGCCGGGCAGATCAGCCCGCCGGTGCAGCGCCGGACCGCGTCGATCTTCTTGGTGCGCGGGTTCAGCTCCCGAACCGCCTTGCTGCCGCAGGCCGGGCAGGTCTCGGGGAAGACGTAAGGGACGGCGTCGGCCGGGCGCTTGTCGAGCACCACGTCCATGACCTTGGGGATCACGTCGCCGGCCCGCACGACGATCACCGTGTCGCCGACGCGGATGTCGCGGCCCTCGCGGATCGGCTCGCCGTCGCCGCCGACGCCCTGCACGTAGCCCTCGTTGTGGAGCGTGGCGTTCGACACCACGACGCCGCCGACGGTGACGGGCTTCAGGCGCGCCAGCGGGTTGAGCGAGCCGGTGCGCCCAACATTGATGTCGATGGCCAGCAACTGCGTGATCGCCTCCTGGGCGGCGAACTTGTGGGCGAGCGCCCAGCGCGGGGCGCGGGAGACGAAGCCCAAGCGCTTCTGCAAGCCGAGGTCGTCGACCTTGTAGACGACGCCGTCGATGTCGTAGCCGAGATCGGCGCGCTCGGCCTCGATCGCGCGGTAATGCGCGATCATGTCGGCGGCGCTTCGGCACAGCTTCGTGCGCGGGTTCACCGGCAGGCCCCAGCCCCGGAACCGCTCCAGCACCGCCGATTGCGTGTCGGCGAAGGGCTCCGACACCTCGCCCCAGGCATAGGCGAAGAAGCGCAGCGGACGCGAGGCGGTGATCGCGGCATCCTTCTGCCGCAGCGAGCCGGCGGCGGCGTTGCGCGGGTTGGCGAAGGTCGCGAGCCCCTCCGCCTCCTGCCGCGCGTTGATGGCGGCGAAGTCGGCGTGCGAGAGATAGACCTCCCCGCGCACCTCCAGCACCGCGGGCCAGCCGGAGCCGGACAAGGTTTCGGGAATGTCCTTCACGGTCAGGGCGTTGGCGGTGACCTTCTCGCCGACCTCGCCGTCGCCGCGGGTCGCGGCGGTGACGAGCCTGCCGTCCTCGTAGCGCAGCGACAGGGACAGCCCGTCGATCTTCGGCTCGGCGGTGAAGGCCACGGGCTCGTCGGCCCCGAGGTTGAGGAAGCGGCGCACGCGGGCGACGAATTCCTCCACCTCTTCGTCGGCGAAGGCATTGCCGAGGGAGAGCATCGGCACCGCGTGCCGGACCTTCTCGAAGCGGCTCGACGGCTTGGCGCCGACGGAGGCACTAGCCCGGCCCGTGCCGGCCAGCGCCGGGAAGCGGGCCTCGATCAGCTCCAATTCCCGACGCAGGGCGTCATATTCCGCATCCGAGATCTCGGGCGCATCCTCGCCGTGATAGAGCCGATCGGCCTCGGCAATCTCCTCCGAGAGGGCAGTGTGGCGGGCGCTGGCCGCCTCCTCGCTGAGGGCGTCGATGGTGGCGGGGATCGGGGAGCGCGACATGGGTCGCGTTCTAGCGCATGGCCAACCGGCCGACACCGGCATTTGCTGCCCATCCCCCTCATCCCGGCAATTCCCTCATCCCGAGGCGCCCGCGCGAGCGGGCCTCGAAGGAGGCCTCCTTCGAGACTTCGCTCCGCACCTCAGGATGAGGGGGACGGGTTGGGATTCGCAGGGGAAATACAGAAGCAGAACAAAGGCTTGGTGCCGCATCCTCGATCCAGGAATCGAAAACACGGCTCCAAGCCCCGGATCTGACCCGTTTCGTTAACGCGCGCCGCCAACCGCCTCGTGCGCAACTATTTTCGCTATTCCGCCGGCACCGAATGACCGTGACCCTGCACATGCGTCGCGCCCGGCGCGGCCTCCGCGTTCTCGCCCGCGGCGACCTCCTTCGATTTGAAGAGACGCATCACCACCACGAAGAAGACGGGCACGAAGAACACCGCCAGCACGGTGGCCGAGATCATGCCGCCCATCACGCCGGTGCCGATGGCCTGCTGGCTCTTCGAGGCGGCGCCGGTGGCGATGGCGAGCGGCACCACGCCGAAGATGAAGGCGAGCGAGGTCATGACGATCGGGCGGAAGCGGAGCGTCGCCGCCTGGAGCGTCGCGTGGACGATGTCGGTCCCGGGCTTCCAGAGATCCTTGGCGAATTCCACGATCAGGATCGCGTTCTTGGCCGAGAGACCGATGATCGTGATGAGTCCGATCTTGAAATAGACGTCGTTGGGCATCTCCCGCAGATAGACCGCCGCCACCGAGCCGATCACGCCGAGCGGGATCACGAGCAGCACCGAGAACGGGATCGACCAGCTCTCGTAGAGCGCGGCCAGGCACAGGAACACGATCAGCACCGAGAGCGCCAGCAGCAGCGAGGCCTGGCTTCCGGCCTGCTTCTCCTGCAGCGACTGGCCGGTCCAGACATGGCCGAAGCCCTTGGGCAGTTGCTGCATCAGCCGCTCCATCTCGGCGATGGCGTCGCCGGAGGTGTAGCCGGCCCGCGGTTCGCCGGTGAAGCGCACCGATTGATAGCCGTTGAAGCCGACGATCTGGCTCGGCCCCATGCTCCATCGCAGGTCGGCGAAGGAGGACATCGGCACCATGGTGCCCTGGCTGTTCTTCACGGCGTAGTTCAGCAGATCGGTCGCCTGCATGCGCTGGAACTGCTCGGCCTGAACGTAGACGCGCTGCATCTTGCCGCGGTTCGGGAAGTCGTTGGTGTAGACCGAGCCGAGATTGACTTGGATCGCGGCGTTGATGTCCTCGAACTTGACGCCGAGGGCGGCCGCCTTCTCGCGGTCGATGATGAGTTCGGCCTGGGGCGTGGGCGGCAGGCCCTCGATCTTCACCGCCTTCAGGATCGGACTCTGCTTGGCGAGCGCGAGCAACTGCGCCTCCGCTGCCGTGAGGGCCGAATAGCCCTTCTGGGCGCGGTCCTGCAGGCGGAACGAGAAGCCCGCTGCGTTGCCGAGATTGTCCACCGGCGGCGGTTCCTGGGCGTCGATCACCGCGTCGCGATAGCCGCCGAGCGCCGCGTTGGTGCCGGCCACCAGGGCGGCGGCGGAATTGGAGGCGTTGCGCTCGGACCAGGGCTTCAGGGTGACGAAGGCCTGGGCGAGGTTCGGGCCCTGACCGGAGAACGAGAAGCCGTTGAGCATCGTCACCGTGGCGACGCCTTCCTGCGCCATCAGATGCTCCTCGACCTTGCGCACGGCCCCCTGCGTCCGGTTGAACGAGGCGCCGGGCGGGGTCTGGATATCGACGGTGAAGAAGCCCTGATCCTCCACCGGCAGGAAGCCTTCCGGCAGACGCAGGAAGGCGAAGGCGGTGCCGGCGACCAGCGCGACGTAGATCATCATGACGCGACCGGACTTCTTGATGCACCACGCGGTGCCGCGTCCGTAGCGGGCGGTCTCCCGGTCGACGATCCGATTGAACCAGCCGAAGAAGCCCTTCTTGGCGTGGCCGTGACCCTTCTCGATGGGCTTCAGGAAGGTGGCGCAGAGAGCGGGCGTCAGCGACAGGGCGAGCAGCGCCGAGAAGCCGATCGAGGTCACCATCGCGATCGAGAACTGGCGATAGATGATGCCGACCGAGCCCGGGAAGAACGCCATCGGGATGAACACCGCGACCAGCACCAGCGTGATGCCGATGATCGCCCCGGTGATCTGACCCATCGCCTTGCGGGTGGCTTCCTTGGGCGGCAGCCCCTCCTCGGCCATGATGCGCTCGACGTTCTCGACCACGACGATGGCGTCGTCGACGAGGATGCCGATGGCGAGCACCATGCCGAACATGGTCAGCACGTTCACCGAGAAACCGGCGAGCAGCATCACCGTCACCGTGCCCATCAGGGCGATCGGCACGACGATAGTCGGGATGAGGGTGTAGCGGATGTTCTGCAGGAACAGGAACATCACGATGAACACCAGCACCACCGCCTCGACCAGGGTCATCATGACCTTCTTGATCGAGGCCTTCACGGCGGGGGTGATGTCGTAGGGGATGTCCCACTTGAGGCCCGGCGGGAAGAACTGGGACAGCTCCTCCATCTTGGCGCGGATGGCGCCCGCCGTCTCCAGCGCGTTGCCGTCGGGAGCCAGGGTGACCGAGATGCCGGCGGCCTCGCCGCCGTTCAGGCGGGTCGAGAATTGGTAGGCGTCGCCGCCGAGTTCGATCCGGGCGACGTCGCGCAGGCGCACGTTCGAGCCGTCGGAATTGGCGCGCAGCACGATGGCGCCGAAATCGTCCACGGTGCTGAGCTGGCCCTTGACGATGATCGGCGCGAAGGTCGCGTGATCGACCGGGCTCGGCTGGGCGCCGACGGCGCCGGAGGCGATCTGGATGTTCTGGTTGCGGATCGCGTCGGTCACGTCGTCGGGGGTGAGCGAGAGACCCCGCAGCTTGTCCGGATCGATCCAGACGCGCAGGGAGCGCTCGGTGGAGTAGAGCGTCGCGCGGCCGACGCCGGGGATGCGCCGGATCTCGTTCAGCACGTTGCGCATCAGGAAGTCGCCGAGCCCGATCTCGTCCATCTTCCCGTCGGTCGAGACCAGGGTGATGATGTTGAGGGTCGCGGCGGAGGCCTCCTCCACGAGGATGCCGTTCTGGCGGACCTCCGCGGGCAGGCGCGCCTCGACGCGCTTCAGGCGGTTCTGCACCTCGACGGAGGCCAGGGCCGGATCGGTGCCGGGCTGGAAGGTCGCGGTGATGTTGATCGAGCCGAACGAGTCGGTGGTCGACTCGAAGCTCATGATGTTGGCCGCGCCGTTCAGCTCGTCCTCGATGAGGCGGGTCGTGCCGGTATAGAGGCTCTCCACCGAGGCGCCGGGGAAGGCGGTCGACAGGGCGATCGAGGGCGGGGCGATCACCGGATACTGCGCCACCGGCAGCATCGGGATCGAGAGCGCGCCGCCCAGAATGATGAACAGCGCGACGACCCAGGCGAAGACCGGGCGATCGATGAAGAAGCGGGCCATGGGGCTCGGTGCGTCCTGTCGATTTTTTCCAGAGCGGCGGACCCGTGGGTCCGCCGAGGGCGCTCATTCCTCCATCCACTCCGCCTCATCCTGAGGTGCTGAGCGTCAGCTCAGCCTCGAAGGAGGGCTCCAGAAGTCGCAGCGATTCCTGGAGCCCTCCTTCGAGGGCGCCGCTTCGCGTCGCCACCTCAGGATGAGGGGAATGGGTGGGAGGTCATTGGACGAATAGCCGCGAAAGGGAATCAGTCCTGGAACTGATGGGCGACCGGCCGGGCGACCGATCCGGTGGCGGCCTCTTTGTCGCTCAGCTTTTCCTGGCCGTCGGTGTCGTGGCTGTCGGCATCGATCGGCTTGCCGGCGTCGGGCGAGGCCTCGGTCTTCCAGCGGACCTGCTTCACCTCGGTGCCGGCGACGATCTTCTGGAAGCCCTCGACCACGACCTTCTGGCCGGATTCGAGGCCCTCGCGGATCAGCCAGTTGCCGCCCACCACCGGGCCGACCTCGACCGGCTGGAGCATGACGCGGTTGTCGTCCTTGACCACCCAGACCTCGGGCTTGCCGTCGTTGGAGCGCTGGATCGCCTGCTGCGGCACCGCGATGGCGTCGGAATCGATGCCCTGCTTGATCCGCGCGCGGACATACATGCCGGGGAACAGCTCGTCGTGCGGGTTGGGGAACTGCACCCGCAGGGTGACCTGTCCGGTGCTCGGATCGGCGGTCACGTCGGAGAACAGCAGGCGACCGGCCGAGCCGTAGAGCGTACCGTCATCCATGATCAGATGGACGTTGGCGGTGTCGTGGGACAGCTTCGACAACTCGCCCGAGGCGATGTCGCGGCGCAGCTTGTTCAGCTCGCCGACCGACTGGGTGATGTCGACATAGATCGGATCGAGCTGCTGGATGGTGGCGAGAACGCCGGTCGAGCCGGACTCGATCAGCGTGCCCTCGGTGAGCAGCGCCCGGCCGATGCGGCCCGAGATCGGCGCCCGCACATCGGTCCAGGACAGGTTGAGCTTGGCCCGGTCGCGGGCGGCCCGGGCGCCGGCGACCTCCGCCTCGGCCTGCTTCTTGCCGGCGAAGGCGGTGTCGTACTGCGCCTGGCTCGCGGTGTTGCGGGCGAGCAGGGTCTCCAGGCGTTCGGCCTGCTGGTTGGCGAGCACCAGCGCCGCCTCGCGGTTGGCGAGCGTCGCCTCCTGGCTGGCGAGTTCGACCTGATAGGGGGCCGGATCGATCTTGTAGAGGATGTCGCCCTCGTTGACCTGGCTGCCCTGCTCGAACAGCCGTTTGACCACGAGGCCGGAGACGCGGGAGCGCACCTCGGCGATCCGCATCGGCGCGACGCGGCCCGGCAGATCGCGCACGTAGGGGATCGGCTGCGGCTTGACCGTGACGACGCTCACCTCGGGCGGCGGTGCAGGTACCGCGGCGGCGGTCTTCTGCTCGTTACAGGCCGAGACCGCGACCATCACGGCGCTGACCAGCAGGGTGGCCGGGATCGTCCAGCGGGAGCGGAGGCGTCCGGCCTCGTGCCCGGCGGGACCGGAGAGGAGTTCGGGCGTCTGGGGGGACGGCGTCACGATGGGGTCGCTCCTACGATACGCTCGACGCGCGCCGTCTCCCGCCGAACGGGAGGCGCCTCGTCTTAGGAATCACGGCCGGCCGCGAAGGGGGGCGGTCGGTCGTGGCAATCGCCGGGCCAAGGGGCGATCAAGGGGGGCGATCACGGGATGATCGCGCGAGGCGCATGCCTCGTGGCCCGTACGGATGGATGCCAAGGGGCATCCGTGAAAGACGGCCACCGATCGTAGCCGGTCACGGCCGAGGGCATCCTGAGGACGAAGTTTGGCATTCCCACGACGGGCGGGGAGGCCAAGGGTCCGAAAACGACGCCGCGCGGCGATCGCTCAGGCGCGAGGGGGACGCTCGAGGAGCGGATGGTCGGTCCCATCGGGCGAATGGTCGGAGCGCGGGCGACCGCCCGCGGACGACAGAGTCGGCACCGGGCTCGGAAGCGACGGACCGAACCGCAGATGCGTTTCCGACTCGTCGAGGTCGATCGCCGCGTGATCGATGCGCGAACCCGTCGACGGCTCGGCCGCGTTCGGCTGCTCGAAGGCGGTCTCGTAACGGTGACCTCCGACGCCGAAGGCCGCGTTGGCCGGCGATGCCAGGACGACGAGCAGGCCCAGGAGCCCGGCCAGAGCGGACAGGACGAGGCGTGTCGGAAGGCCTGCGGTCGCGCGGCCGGAACGGGCTGTGCTGTTGAAAAGCGTCACGGTGACCCGAGTGTGGGGGAGGATTCCGTTCCGTTCAATCGCCTGCGACATTCTGGCCGGAGTGGGTCGAGAGAGAAGCACCATCTCCGGAATGACATGGGAACGCATGAACTTGCCGGCTCAGCATCGCCGCAGCCGGTAAACGGAACGTCATCGTCCCCGCGCATGGCGGTGTCCCATTCGCGGCGGGTGTTGCCCGATTCCCACGCTTTCGCCTTCCTCCTGCCCCGTCCCGCGGCCCAGAACCGGGCATGGTCCCCCCTGAAGCGGGGTCGGACCGACCCTTCGAGGAGGATCGACTTGCCGAACCGTCATTCGCGACTGCCGCACCTCGCCGCGTTGCTGGCCCTGGGCGGCGCCGTCGCCGCCGCCATGCCGGCCCGCGCCAACCCGCTCGACAGCGGGCCGCTCGCCGACTTCATCAACGTCTTCAAGACCCAGGCCATTCCCCGGGAAACGGTCGCCTATGCCGGCAAGGAGAAGCCCGGCACCATCGTGGTCTCGACCTCGCAGCGACGGCTCTACTACGTGCTCGGCGGCGGCGCGGCGATCCGCTACGGCGTCGGTGTCGGGCGGCAGGGTTTCTCGTGGTCCGGCACCAAGACGGTGACGGGCAAGAAGGAATGGCCGGCTTGGCGCCCGCCGGCGCAGATGCTCGCCCGCCGCCCCGATCTGCCGCGCTACATGGCCGGCGGCCAGGACAACCCGCTCGGTGCGCGCGCCATGTATCTCGGCTCCTCGCTCTACCGGATCCACGGGTCCAACGAGCCGGAAACCATGGGCGCCGCCGTGTCCTCGGGCTGCATCCGGATGACCAACAAGGACGTGGTCGATCTCTATGATCGCGTCCGCGTCGGCACCAAGGTGGTCGTCAAGGACTGATCGTTCGGCGCCCGCGGACGATCCGGATCCGCGGGCGCACCATATCGGACCGCCCTGCCGGTCCTGTCGGCCGCGCGTCCTCCCTCGATTGTCCCCCGTCGCCCGAGTGGCGGGGAAGCGCTGCGCGTCACGCCACGGCACGAGCGATGATTGGTCCGAGGCATTCCTGCCGCGCCGTGCGGCCGATGGCGGGCGGTGTCCGCTGACGCGTTCTCATCCGGGCCATGCCGCCGCTGGCCGCGGCGATTTGAGGCTGTGGCGTCGTTGCCACAATCCCCCGCCTTCGCCCGTAAGTTTAGAACCAATAAAGTGTAATACAGGTCGAGTTTAAAATTATTATAATCAATCATCCGCGCCCTATTATGGCACAAGCTTGACGGTCGATCAGACTGCGTCGTAGCGGCCGTTCTCGTGACGTGCCGAGACGAGCGACTGCGGACATGATTTGTAAAAACAAGAAGAAAACAATCCAAAAATTTGGAAATTCAATACTTCTCTCGGTTGTGGTCGGTGGTGGAGCCGGCGTGTCGGGGACGGCGGCATTGGCCCAGCAGGCCGCGGATGCTAGCCAGGAAGTCCAGCTCGAAGAGCTCGCGGTCGCTGGCGATGGTCGCGGCGCGGGTGTCGGGGCCGGCAGCGGGGCGGGCGTTCCGCGGCTGAAGGCGGACGGCTACCTGGCGCGGGACAGCGTGAGCGCGACGCGCACGCAGACTCCTTTGCGCGAGGTTCCGCAGACGGTCGTCGTCGTGCCGGCGCAGACACTCACGGATGCGGCGGCGACGCGCATCGACAGCGCGCTCGACCTCGCCGGCGTGGGCCGGGCCAACAATTTCGGCGGTCTCGGCCTGTCGGAATTCACGATCCGCGGCCTCTCCACCGGCGAGTATTACCGCAACGGCTTCCCGATCAATCGTGGCTACGCGAACTCGCCCGACATCGTGTCGATCGAGCGCGTCGAGGTGCTCAAGGGCCCGTCCGCCTTCCTCTACGGCCGGGGCGATCCCGGCGGCACGTTCAACATCGTCACAAAGCAGCCGCTGCCCGAGCGCTCGCTGACGGTGGGCCAGCAGATCGGCAGCTTCAACAGCAAGCGCACCACCTTCGATGCCAGCACGGGCGCGCTCGACGCGAACGGGCAGGTGTTCGCCCGCATCACCGGCGCCTTCGAGGACAATGGCAGCTTCCGCGACTTCGTATCCAGCGACCGCTACTACATCGCCCCCGTCATCGCCTGGAAACCCAGCGCCGACACCACGATCACCCTGGAGGGCGAGTTCCTCAGCACCGCCCAGCCCCTCGACCGGGGCGTCGTGCCGATCAACCGCGACATCCGGGTTCTGCCGCGCAACCGCTTCATCGGCGAGCCGGCCATCGGGCCGAATTACAACGACAACGCCCTCGGCCAGCTGCGCGTCGAGCACAAGATCGACCCGAACTGGGTCGTCACCGCCGGGGCGCAGCTCCTCGGCGGCAACATTCGCGGCAACGCCGTCGGGACGCTCGGTGGGTTCCTGACCCAGCCTGTCGTCAACCGCGCCTACGAATTCCGTGACCTGACTTGGTCGGACATCAACCTGCAGCTCAACCTTGCGGGCAAGTTCGAGACCGGTCCGTTCCGCCACACCCTGCTCGCGGGTCTCGAATACGACCGCCTCCGCTATCGCGAAGTCTTCACACGGTCGAACGTGAACAACTTCCCGTTCAGGCTCAACCTGCTGTCGCCGAGCTACGGCCAGACCCTTCCGCCGATCACGAACACGGTCACCAACTTCCTCCAGCACACCGAGAGCTTCGCGGGCTACATCCAGGATCAGATCGACATCACGCCGCGCCTGCATGCGCTGGTCGGCGTGCGGGTCGAGGGGCTCGAGCTCTCCACCACCACCTACAACCCGCCCGCCACCCAGAGGACCAACCCGGCCAGCCGCGACGCAACGGTCGCGACACCGCGCTTCGGCCTCGTCTACGACGTGACCGAGGCCGTCTCGGTCTACGGCAATTACGCCCGCTCGTTCCGGCCCAACAACGGCGTCGACCGGAACGCGCAGCCCCTGCCCTTCCAAGGGGGCGAAGGCATCGAGGCGGGCGCCAAGGTCGCGCTTCTCGATGGGCGCCTGAACCTGAATGCGGCCGTGTTCGACATCCGGCGCACCAACGTTCAAGCCACCGACCCGACCAACACGAATTTCTCCGTCGCCGCAGGCGAGGTGCGCAGCCGCGGATTCGACCTGAGCGTCGCGGGCTATCTCGCGCCGGGCTGGCGGGTGATCGGCACCTACGCCTATGTCGATGCCGCCGTGACCCGCGACACCACGATCCCGGTCGGAACCCGGCTGGCGAACGTGCCGATGAACAGTCTCGGGCTGCAGAGCGTCTACGAGTTCCAGGGCGGCGCCCTGCGCGGGCTCGGGCTCGGCGGCGGTGTGACCTATGTCGGCGCCCGCAACGCCGCGACGGTGGCGTCGACCTTCCGGTTGCCCGAATACACGACGGTCAACCTGATCTCCTATTACTGGATCACGCCCGAGGTGAAGATCTACCTCAACGTCGAGAACCTGTTCGACAAGGTCTATTACGACCGCGCGTTCCAGAACCGCTACGCCACGCCGGGCACGCCTCGCGCGATCATGGGCGGCGTTTCGGCGCGGTTCTGAGGTCGCGATGCCGGCGGTGACGTGGCCCCACCCGGAGGGGAGCCTCGTCCGCCGCTTGAGCCGCCGCGTCGAGGCGTGTACGGCGCAAGCGTCATGCCTTCGCCTCATTCGAGGGGAAAGCAGGCCGCCCGCTCGTCCGGACGAGGATCGCGCCGGGCCCGCCTTGCGCGGCGCGGCGCAGTTCGGACAAGGGGCTCCGCGGGGTCCCGTCGCCGCGACGAGCCGGGCCGCATTTTCGTAAGACCGGTGCGCATCCTTCAAAAGGCGCTACGTCAACGTTCCAGGCGCCATCCGTCAAAGGGGTCATAACGCCGATGTTCCTTGCCAAGTCTTCCATGGCCAAGCCCTCCGCGCGCCCGCTTCGCGTGGCCGCCTTCCTCGCCATGGCGGGCCTCGGGGCCGGCTTCGGCGCGACGGCCTTCGCGCAGGCGCCTGCCAAGAAGCCAGCGGCCCCTGCCCCGACGCCGGCCCCCGCCCAGGCCCAGCCGGCGGCGCCCGCCGGGCAGCAGGCTCAGCAGACCGGCCCGCAGATCATCAACGTGAAGTCCGAGCCGAGCCAGGCCGACTGGACCAAGGTCTGCGGCAAGGACAACGGGTCGGGGACCGACGTCTGCTACACCACCCGCGACTTCGTGTCGGATTCGGGCCAGCCGGTGATGGCGGTCGCGCTCTACGACATGAAGAACGCGGCGGCGAAGCAGGAGGTGAAGGTCGTCCGCTTCCTCCTCCCGCTCGGCCTGATGCTCGCCCCGGGCATCCGCTTCAGCGTGGACGGCAAGGAGGCGACCGCCGGCAAGTTCGCCGTCTGCTTCCCCAATGGCTGCTTCGCCGAGGCCCCGAGCATCTCCCCCGAGCTGCTCGCCGCTTTCAAGAAGGGCACCACGCTCAACGTCTCGGTCCAGAACCAGACCCAGCGCGAGGTCGTGTTCGCCGTGCCGCTCGCCGGCTTCGGCAAGTCCTTCGACGGCCCGGCCATCGATCCGAAGGTGCTGGAGGAGCAGCAGAAGAAGCTGCAGGCCGAGATGGAGAAGCGCAGCGACGAGATGCGCAAGAAGCTGGAACAGCAGCAGGGTGGAGCCCCCGCTCCCGCCGCTCCGGCGCCCAGCGCCGCGCCGAAGTAAGCGCCGAGCCCGGCCCTTCGCTCTGGACATTCCCGTATCGCCCCGCCGCGGACCTCCGCGGCGGGGTTTTGCGTGTCTCGGGTCCGCCCCATCATCGCACGGACGATGCGGTCGGCCGGATCGCGTCCGTGGTGCGCGGATCAGCGGCAAGCCGCAGCGCCCTGGGGCGGTGGTGGTAGGTCCCGCCCGCTCCGGGCCGGCCCGCATCGAAGGGGGCGGTGCATCTCCACGCGGACGCTCGATCGCCCGTGGGTCCCCGCCTGATCCCGTTCGGCGGCGTGCAGGTGATGTCGGGGGCCACATCGCCCCCTGTGACGAGCTTGGCCACGGGGTTCCGTGGCCGACAGCGCCTCGAGCGGCCGGCCTATGACATCGCTGGTGCAAGCTTGGTTGCAGTTATCCGTCGGCCGTTCGGGAGTGGGCGGATGCCGAGACTCGGCGGACCCAGCGAGGCTGAGGGCCGCGTAGAGGCGGATGACAGGTTGGCTTCGGTCGCGTCGGCGAGCCGGCCTACTCCACGACCGTCGGTCCCGCCTCCGCCACCTCCACCACGGCGTCGGCACCGCGCACCACCTCGGCGGCGGCGGCCTCGGCGAGCAGGGCGTATCCGCCATCGGCCATGTGCAGGCCGTCCTTGGCGAAGAGTTCGGAGCGGGTGAGACGGCTCTGGGCGATCCAGCCGCGCATCAGGTCCGAGCGGCGGATCACCGGCACGCCGAGTTCCGCGCCGATGTCCCGCACGGCATCGCGAAACCGGTAGGCCCCCGGCGTCGCATCGAGCGTCGGGCACCATTGCGGTTCCATCAGCACCACGTCGATGCCGGCCGCGCGGATGCGGGCCACCGCCGCCTCCGTGGCCTCGCGGAAATGCGCCAGCGAGATCCCGCGCAGGGGATCGTTGCTGCCGGTCTGCCAGATCACCAGGTCGGGCGCGGGCGTGATCACGTCGCGGTCGAGGCGAGCCAGCATCTCGTCCACCGCCTCGCCACCGATACCGCGATTGTCGACGAGGATGTCGCCGGCGAGCTGCGGCAGGGCGCGGCGCAGCAGCGCCTCGAGGCGGGCCGGATAAGAGGCCGAGCGGGTGCTGGCGCCGATCCCCTCCGTCGAGGAAGAGCCGAAGGCGACGATCCGCAACGGCTCGCCCGCGGCGATGCGGCGGGCCACCCGCGGCAGGCTCCCCGGGGCGGGGGCGGGCTCGTCGTCGAACAGGCCGAGGTCGAGACCGGCCGGCAGCAGGTCGGCATAGGCGAGGACGGCGGTGGAGGACAGGCTGAGGGCGAGCCCGAAGATCGCCGCCCGCGTGAGCCGCTGGCCGGCGGGACGGCCCCGATTTCCGAAGAGCATCCGCATCACGGTCGCGACGTCCTGCACCCCACGGCGTCCGGTCAAAGACCTGGGCGACCGGCAGGCCGAGAGATGCGGAAGCCGATCTGCGCCTGCGGCAGGCCGGTCCGGGGCGATATCGCCCGGTTCTGGGGAGCGGGAAGATCGCGGCCGGCCCGGAGGGACCGTTGGAACCGGTGCCCACGACGCCGATCCCCTGCTCCGGTGGGGATTTAACGGAGGGCCCAAGATCCGGGCAAATGAAATAAATTGCGCAAAGGTTAACTGCCCCTAATGTGAATTGTGCGCAAAATGGGTGTTGCACCGGGCCGCCGGGGCGGAGCCCGCTCACCCCCGTGACCGCAGCGAGACCGAGCCGCTGCCGTGACGCTCGATCCAGCCCGACAGTTCGAGTTCCATGAGCAGGGACTGGACGACCCGCACCGGCAGTCCGGTGGCGCGGGCGAGCAGGTCGGTGCCGACGGGGGTTGGGCTCAGGGCCGCGAGAAGGCGTGCATGGGCATCGCCGGCTTCGGAGGGTCCAGATGCATCGAGGGCCGTCAAGGAGGGCGGCTCCTCGCACAGCGCGCCATGGGCGGGGCGACGGTCGCCGCCGTCGAGGTCGATCTCGTCCCAGTAATCCAGCGGTTCTGCCTCCGGTCGGTCGTTGACGCCGCCGCCCGGTACCGTACCGCCGGAGATCAGCGGTTCGATCACGGCCAGCACGTGCTCGACCTCCGCCACCAGCGTCGCGCCCTGGCGGATCAGATCGTTGGTGCCCTCCGCCCGCGGATCGAGGGGCGATCCGGGTACGGCGAACACCTCCCGCCCCTGTTCGAGGGCGAAGCGCGCGGTGATGAGCGAGCCGGAGCGCCGCGCCGCCTCGATCACGACGGTGCCGAGGCTGAGTCCCGAGATGATGCGGTTGCGCCGGGGGAAATCGCGCCCGCGCGGCACCCAGCCCATCGGCATCTCGGCGACGAGCGCCCCGCCCGCCCCGAGGATCTCCTCGACGAGACTCCTGTGGTTGTCGGGGTAGATCTTGTCGTGGCCGCCCGCCAGCGCCGCCACGGTGCCGCCGCCGAGGGAGGCACGGTGGGCGCTGGCATCGATGCCGCGGGCGAGACCGGACACGACGACGAGGCCCGCCTCGCTCAAGCCGCGGGCGAGCCGCTCGGTGAAGGCGAGGCCGGCGCTCGAGGCGTTGCGCGAGCCGACGAGGGCGACCGACGGTTTCAGGATCGCACCGACTTCGCCGCGCAGGGCGATCAGGGGCGGCGCCGTATCGGTGGCGTGCAGGCTCTTGGGATAGTCCGGTTCGCCCATGGCGAGGTAGCGCACGCCGAGCCGTGCGGCGGCGGCCATCTCCCGCTCGGCCAGGGTCTTCGAGGCCGGCACGGTCGGCTTGCCCGTGCGCCGGGTCAGGTCCGGCAGGGCATCGAGGGCGGCAGCGGCGCTGCCGAAGCGGTTGATGAGGCCGCGGAAGGTGCGCGGACCGACCCCCTCCGTGCGAATCAGACGCAGCCAATCGAGGCGCTGCGCGTCGGTGAGCTGCATCGCGTACCCCCATGTCCGGGAGTCGGTGTCAGCCCTTCTGCCCGATCCGCCCCTCGGTGCCCGCGGCGAGCCTGCGGATATTGGGAGCGTGCTTCCACCATAGCAAAGCCGCGAGAACGAGGAAGAGCGCTGCAACGTCTCCGTGTCCCAGGGCCCACAGGACCAGCGGCGTCGCGGCGGAGGCCGCGAGGGCGGCCAAGGAGGAATATTTCAGCGCGAAGGCGAGGCCGAGCCAGATCGCCGCGAAGGCGAGCAGAGTCGGCGGGCTGAGGGCGATGAGAATGCCGATGAAGGTCGCCACTCCCTTGCCGCCCTTGAAGCCGAGCCAGACCGGGAAGAGATGGCCGAGGAAGGCCCCGAGCCCGGCCGCCAAGGCCGGCCCCTCGCCCCATAAGCCTGCGATTAGCACCGCGGCGGTGCCCTTGAGGGCGTCGCCCAGTAGCGTCGCGGCGGCGAGTCCCTTACGGCCGGTGCGCAGGACGTTGGTCGCCCCGATATTGCCCGAGCCGATCGCCCGCACGTCGCCGAGCCCGGCGATCCTGGTGAAGATCAGCCCGAACGGGATCGAGCCGAGGAGATAGCCGAAGGCGAGCGCCGCGAGCAGCAGCGGCCAGCCGGCTTCGAGAAGAGCGTTCATGCGGCGACTTCGAACAGGTCGGAGCGATGGACGATCCGGCCGCCGACGACCGTCAGGACCGCCGCCCCCTGGAGCCGGGCCTCGTCGAACGGCGAGTTCTTGGAGCGCGATTTGAGCTGCCTCTTGTCGAGGACGTAGGGCAGATCGGGATCGATCAACACGAGGTCGGCGGGCGCGCCGGCTGCCAAGCGGCCGGCTTCGCGCCCGAGGAGCTTCGCGGGATTGGCCGAGAGCGCGGCCAGGAGCCGGGGCAGCGGAACGTCGCCGGTATGGAGGAGGCGGAACGCGGCGCCGAGCAGGGTCTCGATGCCGAGCGCGCCGTCGGCGGCTTCGGCGAAGGGCAGACGCTTGGTCTCCACGTCCTGGGGATTGTGATCGGAGACGATCACGTCGATCACGCCCTCGTTCAGCGCGGCGATCACCGCCTGCCGATCGTCCTCGCGGCGCAGCGGCGGGGAGAGCTTGCAGAAGGTGCGATAGTGGCCGATGTCGCCCTCGTTCAGCACGAGGTTGTTGACCGACACGCCGCAGGTGACCGGCAGGCCCGCCTCCTTCGCCCGCCGCACGATCTCGACGGAATCGGCACACGAGATCATCGCCGCGTGGTAGCGCCCGCCGGTCAGGCGCACGAGGCGGATGTCGCGCTCCAGCATGATCGTCTCGGCTTCCCGGGGCACGCCCAGCAGGCCGAGGCGGGAGGCCATTTCGCCCTCGTTCATGACGCCGTCCGCCGCGAGATCCGGCTCCTCGACATGCTGCATGAGGAGCGCGCCGAAATCGCGGGCATAGGTGAGCGCGCGGCGCATCACCTGGGCGTTGGTCACCGCCTTGAGCCCATCGGTGAAGGCGACGGCGCCGGCCTCCTGCAGCAGGCCGAACTCGGTCATCTCGCGGCCCGCCAGACCCTTGGTGATGGCGGCGGCCGGCAGGACGTTGACGCTCGCCGTGTCGCGGGCGCGGCGCAGCACGAAATCGACGATGGGCGGGCCATCGATGACCGGGTTGGTGTCCGGCATGCAGACCAGGGTGGTCACGCCTCCCGCGGCGGCGGCGGCGCTCGCCGAGGCCAGGGTCTCGCGGTGTTCCGCGCCGGGCTCGCCGACGAAGGCGCGCAGATCGATCAGGCCGGGGGTCAGCACGTGCCCGCCGCAATCGATCCGGGTCGCCTGATCCGGCGCGCCGGGGGCGGCGCCCCAGGCCACGTCGTCGATGCGGCCGTCGCGCACCAAGACGGCGCCGGGACCCGCGCGGCCCGTGGCCGGGTCGAGGAGCTGCGCGTTCGTGAGGAGGAGCGGAGCGACTGTCATCGGCCGAGTTCGACGATTCCCCATGCACCCGGCCGAGCCTGGGCCGGGCGCCGCGCATGTCGGTAAACCAGTGTCGAGGCCAGAACCAGAGCCTCCGCACCGGGCGCAGGAGCCCGAAGGCGGTTCGCCGGGGTTTCGCCGCCTGTACGTTGCGAGAAGCGCACGGGAGGTCCGCCGGCTCACCGGGAGGTCGCGGGCGCCCGGGAAAGCCGGGCGCGGTCCTGTCACCCTGGGGGCGACGCCTGCGGCAACGCGCGAGCCCCTTGCATTCATCCCGCGACACTCTGTAATGGTATCGACCCCATTCCCGAGTTGGCGCTTCGGCGGCCCTCGGGCGCGCCCGGGTCTCGTGACGGCGCCTGCCTCGCTCGAATTGCTTCAGCGTCAGTCGGCGCCTCCCGGCATCCGGGCGGGTGTCACGGCATTTGCGGCCTCCTCAAGGTTCAGGGGGCGCCGCACCCATGAAATCCCGAAGGGCCGCTTGCCGGCCTGCTCTTTTCGCGAGGCCGGTTCAAGGATGGGAGGACGCACAGCATCGGTTGCCGTTGCTCGTGCTCGTGGCGCGCGGTTTCCGCGTCGCCCCGCGTCTCCCTCCGTGCCGGCCCTGTTCAACCCCCAGCGCGCCGATGCCCGGCGCCTTACGGCGGTTGACGGCAATCCCCTCCCCGCATCTTCCGCGACCTCGGTGACGAGGCCGGCACGCGTCTTTCCCTTTCCGGCCCTGAGGCCGGGGGCGGCGCCGCCGGGACCAAGCGGCGCGAGCGCGAGGCGAACGACGTCGGCCGCCATGTCGAAAGCACGTCATGGCCAACAACAAGATGCTCATCGATGCGACGCACCCGGAGGAGACCCGGGTCGTCACGGTCCACGGCTCTAAGGTCGAGGAATTCGATTTCGAGGCCGCCAACCGCCGGCCTCTGCGGGGCAACATCTATCTCGCCAAGGTCACCCGCGTGGAGCCCTCGCTTCAGGCGGCCTTCGTCGAGTACGGCGGAAACCGCCACGGCTTCCTCGCCTTCAACGAGATTCACCCGGACTATTACCAGATCCCGATGGCCGATCGCCTCGCCCTGCTGGAGGCGGAGGCGCGCGAGGAGGAGGAGCACCGCGAGCGCGAGGAGCGCCGCACGCGGGGCCGCCGCGCGCGCGGGCGCCGGGCCGAGGCCCGGGGGGCCCGTTCCGACGAAACCGTCTCGGCCGAGGATTCGTTCGGCGAGGCCGTGAGCCCCGACGCCGCCATTCCCGGTGAGGGCCCGGCGGCCGATTCCGAATCGCCCGTGGCGATCGAGGCCGTGCGTGCCGCGATCGTCGAGGAGGATGGCGAGGGGGCCGTGTTCGGTGCTGCGCCGGAGGAGATTCCCGTGCCGGGCGGCGACGCCTCCGCGGCCCTGCCCGAATCGGCCCTGGAACCCGGCGCCGATGCGCCCGCCGCCGAGTCTGCCGAGCCGAAGGTCGAACCGTCCGACATCGCCGCGATCTCCGAGGCACCGAATCCGCCGGTCGAGGACGCCGGGTCCGCTTCCGAAATCGAACCCGCCGAGGCGACGCCGCAGCCGGTCGCGGCCTCCGCCCCCGTCACGGAGGAGGCGCGTGACGTCGCCCCCGATGCCGACGAGGATTCGGAAGAGGACGAGGACGACGAAGAGTCCGACGAGGACGATTCTGACGAGGACGACGAGGATTCGGACGATTCCGACGAGGACGAGGAATCGGACGACGACGAAAACGACGAGGATGGCGAGCCCAAGGTCGCCCAGGTCGGCGGCGCCGGTGACGCGCTCGCCGAGCTGCCCGAGCGTCCCCGCGCCTATCGCCGCCAGTACAAGATCCAGGAGGTGATCAAGCGCCGCCAGATCATCCTGGTGCAGGTCGTCAAGGAGGAGCGCGGCACCAAGGGCGCGGCGCTGACGACCTACCTGTCGCTCGCCGGCCGCTACTCGGTGCTGATGCCCAATACCGGCCGGGGCGGCGGCATCTCCCGCAAGATCACGAGCGCGGCCGACCGCAAGCGCCTGAAGGAGGTCGTCTCCGATCTCGACGTGCCGGAGGGGATGGGGATCATCCTGCGCACGGCCGGCGCCTCGCGCACCAAGCCCGAGATCAAGCGCGACTTCGAATACCTGATGCGCCTGTGGGAGAGCGTGCGCGAGCTGACCCTGTCCTCGACCGCCCCGGCGCTCGTCTACGAGGAAGGCTCGCTGATCAAGCGGGCGATCCGCGACCTCTACAACAAGGATCTCGACGAGGTTCTGGTCTCAGGCGAGGACGCCTATCGCGAGGCCAAGGACTTCATGCGGATGCTGATGCCCGGCCAGTCGAAGGTCGTGAAGCCTTACCGCGAAGTGGCGCCCCTCTTCGCCCGCTACGGTGTCGAGCAGCAGCTCGACGCGATGTTCTCGACCCATGTGGCCCTGCGCTCGGGCGGCTACCTCGTCATCAACCCGACCGAGGCGCTGGTTTCCATCGACGTGAATTCCGGCCGCGCGACGCGCGAGCACGACATCGAGGACACCGCGCTCAAGACGAACCTCGAAGCCGCGGAGGAAGTCGCCCGTCAGGTGCGCCTGCGCGATCTCGCCGGCCTCGTCGTGATCGACTTCATCGACATGGAGGAGAAGCGCAACAACCGCGCCGTCGAGAAGCGGCTCAACGAGGCGCTGAAGAACGACCGCGCCCGCATCCAGGTCGGCCGCATCTCGCCCTTCGGCTTGCTCGAGATGAGCCGCCAGCGGATTCGCACCGGCGTGCTCGAATCCTCCTCGATCCCCTGCCCGCATTGCGGCGGCTCGGGCTTCGTCCGCGCGACGTCGTCGGTGGCTTTGCACATCCTGCGCTCGCTGGAGGAGGCCCTGATCAAGTCCTCCTCGCACAACCTGATCCTGCGCACCCATACCGAGGTCGCGCTCTACATCCTCAATCAGAAGCGGGCCCATCTCTACGATCTGGAGATGCGTTTCTCCGTCGCCATCACGATCTCGGCCGACGAGCGTCTGGCCGCGACCTCCGCGTTCCAGCTCGACCGCGGCGACCTCGCCGCGAAGACGGCCGGGCCGGCCACCGGCGTGCGGGCCGTCGCGATCTCCCCGGTCTACGAGGCCGAGGAGTTCGAGGACGACGTCGTCGAGGACGAGGTCATCGAGGCCGAGGCGGAAGCCGAGGAGGCCCCCGCCGAGAGCCGTCCGGCCGCGGAGAGCAGCGAGGAGGGCGGCCGCCGCCGCCGCCGTCGCCGTCGCCGGGGTGGACGCGGCGGCGAGGGCGAATCCCGCGCCGGCGGCGAGGAGAACGAGCAGGACGGCGACCAGGACGGTGCGCCGGACGGCGGCGAGGAACCCGATGCGGTCGCCGCCCTCGAGCGCGGGGACGAAGCCGAGGACGCTGAGGTCGCCGAGGAGTCCGGCGAGGCCGTGCAGGCTTCCGCCGAGCGGGACGAGACCGCTTCGGAGGGTGACGCCAACGGCCGCCGCCGCCGCCGGGGTCGCCGTGGCGGCCGGGGCCGGGCCCGCGGTCGTGAGGATGGGCAGGACGCCGTTCAGGACGAGGCCGCCGACGCCGACGAGGTGCAGGCCGGTGCGACGGAGTCGGTCCGTGCCGAAGCGCCCGCCGAGGAGACGGCTGCCGACGCCCTGCCGGTCGGCCCGGAAGAGCCCGTGAGCGTCGCCGACGTGACCACCGTCGCCATCGATGCCCGCAACGGTGCCGCCGCCGCGCCGCCGCCGGTCGCCCCCGCGCCGGAGGCCGAACCGATCGCGGCGGACGCGCTGCCGCCGGCCGCCGCGCCGGTCGAGCCGGCGCCGGAGCCGGTGGCCGTGGTGCTCACGCCCCCCGATCCGAACCGTCCGAAGCGGGCCGGCTGGTGGTCGCGCACGAAGGCCGCGCTCAGCGGCGAGTAAGCCCAAGAATCGGGGCCGGGTTCTCCCGGCTCCGTTCGGCAACGGGTCCGCACGGCGGATTCTCCGCCATCGGGTTCCGTCCTGCTCTTCGAGTGCGTGCTGCTTTTCTACGGAAACAGCGGCACGCTCTATCTCTTCGTAGTCGCACGACGATTCCGGAAAACCGGATTCCACGTTTCCGCATCGTGTTCTAGGATCGACGGCAACGCCCGATGCCGGTCACGGATGGCGCGCGCAGTCCATCCGGCGGTCCCGGTATGACGACGGCGGACGAGGGCGCGAGCGAAGGTTCGGCCCGCTCCGGTCTCGATTCCCCGCTACCGCCCGAGCCATCCCTTGATCCGCGTCACCGCCTCGCGACACGCCGCCTCCGAGCCCGCGAAGGAGAAGCGGACGTGGTGGGCGCCCTCCCCCGGATCGAAATCGAGGCCGGGGGTCGCCGCCACCCCCGTCTCGTCGAGCATGCGCCGACAGAACGCGGTCGCGTCGTCCGTGTGCCGGGCGATGTCGGCGTAGAGGTAGAAGGCGCCGTCCACCGGGTGGATGCCGGTGAAGCCCAGCCCCGGCAAGGCGTCGAGCAGAATGGCCCTATTGCGGGCATAGCCGTCGCGAACGGCACCGATCTCGTCGAGCGCGTCGAAGGCCGCGAGTGCCGCGATCTGGGAGAGGTAGGGCGCCGAGATGTAGAGGTTCTGCGCCAGCCGCTCGATCGGCCGGACCAGGGCGTCGGGCACGACCATCCAGCCGATCCGCCAGCCGGTCATGCAGTAGAATTTCGAGAACGAGTTGATCACCACGGCATCCGGGTCGAACTGGAGGGCCGTCGCCGTCGGCACGCCGTAGCTGAGGCCGTGATAGATCTCATCGGAGATGAACGGTAGGCGCAGAGCCCGGGCGGTGGCGCAGAGATCGGCGAGGCGGTCGGGCTCGATCACCGTGCCGGACGGGTTGGCCGGGCTCATCACCAGCAATCCCGCCAGGGTCTCGGCCGCGTGGACCTCGCGCACCAGGGCGCTGGTGGGGGCGAAGCGGTCCTCGGCGCGCAGGATCAGCGGCTGCGGAATCAGGTCGAGCGCGCGCAGGATGCCGTGATAGGCCGGATAGCCGGGACACGGCACGCCGACCTTCGCACCCGCGTCGAACAGGGCCAGGAAGGCCAGGACGAAGCCCGCCGACGACCCCGTCGTCACCACGACCCGCTCCGGAGGAATCCGGACCCCGTAGGTTTCGGCGTAGTGGCGCACGATGCGCTCGCGCAGGCGCGGCATTCCCAGCGCCTCGGTATAGGGAATGCGCCCATCGGCGAGGGCGGTCTGCGCCGCGGCGATCACCGCCCGCGGCGCGGGGGCCGAGGGCTGTCCGACCTCCATATGGATCACGCTCTCCCCGCTCCGCTCCCGGATGCCGGCGGCGGCCATGACGTCCATGGCGAGGAAGGGGGCGACGGCCTGGACCCGACGCGAGAGCGACGGGTCGGGATCGATTCGCATGGGAGGCTCCGTGGGCGCGGGACGCGCCGCCCATAGCAGATTGAGATGGCGGAGCGAGGGGAAAGCCGATGTGAAACGGCCTGCCGAAGGTTGCGCCCGCTCGCGATAGGGAGATTCGGTCCAGGCTTCGACAATGCTACCTTGGATTGATAAGGGTGTTGCTGATTCTCTCTCAGAATGCAGCTTTATGGGCCGAGTCGAAAAGCGTCTCGAAGCGATCCGGAACAGCCCGCTCGGCGATTGGACCATTGCCGATGTCGAGGCCGTCTGCCGCGCCTTCGGGATCGCTTGCCACCCGCCGACCCGGGGCTCACATTACGATCTGTCGCATCCGAGCCAGACTGACATTTTGACCGTGCCGTTCAAGTGACCGATCCGCCCGGTCTACATCCGGCGGTTCGTTGCCTTCGTGGATCGCGTCAGGAACCTGTCCGATGTTCGTTCGTGACTATTACGTCAGACTGGACTGGCTTCCCGCCTCCGAAGGTGGCGGATGGTGCGCGACTGTGCCCGATCTTCCCGGCTGCATGTCGGACGGCGAGACGGTCGAGCAGGCTATGGCGAATGTCGAGGACGCCATCGAATGCTGGATTGCGGCGGCGCGTCGCTTGGGACGGGACGTTCCGAATCCAGCCGAAATCACCGCCCGTCGGGCCTAGCCAAGAAGTTACGGTGCAGTCTCGACGGCCTTGGCGAAGGCCTGGACGAGGCCGCCCTCCAGCCTGTTGTCCATGGCCGAGAGGATCGACAGGGCGTCGCGGGTCGACATCGGCTTCTTGTAGGGCCGCCGCTCGACCAGCGCGGCGTAGATGTCGCAGATCGTCAGCAGCCGCACCGGGTCGCTGATCTCGGAAGCCGAGAGGCCGTCGGGATAGCCGGAGCCGTCGAGCATCTCGTGGTGGTGACGGGTGACCGCGAGGGTCACGGCATCGCAGCCGCCGGAGGCGCTGAGGATCTCGTGACCGATCGGCGCGTGGGTCTGCATGACGGCCCGTTCGTCGTCGTCGAGGCGGCCCGGCTTGTTCAGGATGGCGTGGGGAATCCGCGATTTTCCCACATCGTGAACCAGTGCGGCGCGGGTGAGGAGCTGGCGGTCGGCCTGCGACAGCCGCAGGCTCAGGGCGAAGGCCGCCACCGTGCCGGAGACCAGCAGGCAATGCTGGAACGTCACGTCGTCGTAGGCCCAGACCTCGTCGAGCCAGCGCGACAGGCCGCCGTCGTGGATCGCATCGAGGACCGGATCGACACCGCCTTCCACCGCCGTCATGTCGATCAGGCCGGTCTCGGCGGTCTTCAGAAGGTTCGTCATCGTCGCCCCGGCCCGGGCGATCTCGCGGGTGACCACGAGGTCCGCCACCGACTTCTCGGGCCAGACCTCGCGCACGAGCGAACCCACCACCAGTCGCGGCTCGACATGGGCCGACAGGCACACTGTGGCACCGAGATTGCGCGCCTCGGTGAAGGCGGACTGGCTGTTGCTGCGGGTCAGGTAGATCAGCGGCATGCGCTGGCGTCCGGGCCGCCGCGCAAGGCGGCGCAGGCAGGTCTTGGCCTCGGGACGGCTCAGGGTGATGTCGGCCACCACGCCGCGGAACGGGCCGATCCGTTCCCAGGTCTCGTCGATGCCGACAACCCGGCATTCGGCGACCGCACTGATCGCATCGACGAGCGGTTTACTTCGATCGGGTCGGTCGCTGAGGACGACGATCATGCCGCGATCCATCCCGCCCTTTTCCTCCGCCGGCTCATCACGAACTTGTGGCGCCCGGAGCTTATGATTCCACTAATCGGGTCATCGCGCCTTGCCTGTAATCGTCATCAAAATTCGGTGCGACGCGGCGAGGGTGCGCCGCGAAAACGCCGCACGGGGCGGGCACGGGTTGGACGGAGCGGCGCGGAGGCGCCCGGAAACGTCGCATCGGCGAAGCCGCTCCCGCGTGCCATAATCGGCGCGCCGCCATGTCCAGGATCGCCTCCGCTGCCGGAGCGCGGCCCGCGTCAATCGAGGTATCGATGCAGCTGTTCCGCTCCGTTCCGGCCCTCGCGCTCGCCGGCATCTTCCTGCTCGGCCCGGCCGTTGCGGAAGAGGCCGCCCCCTTCACCGATGCCCAGCGCAAGGCGATCGAGGGGATCGTCAAGGATTACCTCGTCAAGAATCCGGACGTGCTGCAAGAAGCGATTGCCGAGGGCGAGCGCCGGGCCCAGGAGACGCAGCGCCTCGCCCAGGCCGCCGCGCTCAAGGACTCGCGCGAGGCCCTCGTCAACTCGCCGCACGGCATCGTGGCCGGCAACCCGGCGGGCGACATCACGGTGGTGGAGTTCTTCGACTACAATTGCGGCTATTGCCGCAAGGCGTTCGGCGATGTGCAGGCGCTCATCAAGTCCGACCCGAAGCTCCGGGTGGTGCTGAAGGATTTCCCCGTGCTCGGCGCCGAGTCGCTGGAGGCCAGCAAGGTGGCGCTCGCCGCCAAGCTCCAGCTGAAGCCCGAGAAGATGTTCGAGTTCCACGCCAAGCTCCTGGAGAGCAAGGGCCGCATCAACGCCGAGAAGGCGCTCGCGGTGGGCAAGGAACTCGGGGCCGATGTCGAGCGGCTGAAGAAGGACGCGCAGGGGCCGGAGGTGAAGGCGGCCCTCGCGGAGAATGTCGGCCTTGGCGACAAACTCAGCCTGTCGGGCACGCCCGCCTTCGTCATCGGCGACGAGATCCTGCCCGGCGCCGTCGGTGTGGACGCCATGCGCAAGACCATCAACGACGTCCGCCATTGCGGCCACGCGAGCTGCTGATGTGACACCTGCCCGCGCCATCGTCGGCGCGGGCTTGCCCAAGGTCAGTTTCGCGCGGCGAAGACGATCTTGACCTGTCCGCTCATGGCGTAGCCGTGGAGCCGCATGGTGGCGATCCCGCGTGAGCCGACCGTGGGATCGATGGCGATGCGTAGCTCGGTAGGCGAGGTCCAGCGGATTCTTTCTCCCCACTCGCCGACGAGGACGCCGCAGCCGCCGTTCACAACGAGATTGGCGTCGTCCCAGGCCTGTTCGTCCGGACGATCGCCCTTCGACACGTAGACTGAATCGAAGCAGTAGGGTGAGATTCCCCCGCCGCCGTTCTCGTTGAAGACGACGGCCTTGTATCGCCTGTCCGGAGCTGGAATGCTCTCGACGACCCAAGCGTCGGCCCACTGCGCCCCGCTCGGCGCATCGGATCTGCTAAGCATCCAGGCCGCGCCCGAGACGATTACGATCAGGCCAAGCACCGCCAGGGCCGTTCGGAAGAAGCGGAACGCCGCGGCGAGCCACCTTCCGAGGACCATTAGACTCTTCCCGAACACGGCGGCGTTCAAGCCGTCGGTGCGTCGCGCAACGCCCGCCGCAGCACCTTGCCGACATTGGTCTTGGGCAGTGCCTGCTGCACCACGAACTTGCGCGGCACCTTGTAGCCGGTGAGACCGGCACGGGCATGGGCCCGGAGGGCGTCGTGGCTGCAAGCGGCATCCCGCAGCACCACGTGGGCCACGACCATCTCGCCGCTCTCCTCGCAGGGCGCGCCCACCACGGCGCATTCCACCACCGCCGGATGGGTGGCGAGCACGTCCTCGACCTCGTTCGGGTAGACGTTGAAGCCCGAGACCAGGATCATGTCCTTCATCCGGTCGACGATGCGGATCTGCCCGTCCGGCGTCATCACGGCGACGTCGCCGGTACGGAAGAAGCCGTCCTCCGTCATCGCGGCCCTCGTCTCCTCCGGCCGGTTCCAGTAGCCGGCCATGACCTGGGGGCCGCGCACGCAGAGTTCGCCGGGTACGCCGTAGGGCAAGGTGGAGCCGTCCGCCCCGCGGATCGACACGTCGGTCGAGGGCAAGGGAAAGCCGATCGTGCCGGACCAATCCTTCAGGCCGAGGGGATTGGCGCTCACCACCGGTGAGGTCTCGGACAGTCCGTAACCCTCCAGGATAGTCTGGCCGGTGATCGCCTTCCAGCGGGCGGCGACGGACGATTGCACCGCCATGCCGCCGCCGACCACGTATGTCAGCCGAGACCAGTCCACGCTGGCGATCTTCGGATGGTTGTTCAGCGCGTTGAACAGCGTGTTGACGCCCGCCAAGTTGGTGAACCGCGTCCGGCTCAGGGTCTTCACGAAGCCGTCGATATCGCGCGGATTCGGGATCAGCAGACAGCAGCCTCCGATCCGGAAGAAGAAGAAGAAACAGGCGGTGAGCGCGAAGATGTGGTAGAGCGGCAGAGCCGTCACCGCGACCTTCGGATCCGGATCGTCCTCCGAGCCGCGGAACCAGACCCGGCCCTGCTCTACATTGGCCATGATATTGGCGTGGGTCAGCATCGCCGCCTTGGCGATGCCGGTGGTGCCGCCGGTATATTGCAGGAAGGCGAGATCGCCGGGTTCGACGGTGATTGCCGGCCGCTCGAGCCGGCGCCCGGCCTTCAGCACCGCCTCGAAGCGCATCATGCGCGCGGAGGGAAGGCTGAACGGCGGCACGGCCTTCTTCACCCGCCGCGACACGGTGTTGACGATCCGGCCCTTCAGGCCGAGGAGGTCCCCCGGTCCCGTCACGACGACCAGCTTGAGACTCGGCATCTCGGAGAGCGCCTTCTCGACGGTGTGACCGAAATTCTCCAGCACGAACAGGACGCGGGCGCCGGAATCGTTGAGCTGCGCGGCGAGCTCCCGCGGGGTGTAGAGCGGATTGACGTTGACGACCGTGCAGCCCGCCACGAGCACGCCGAGCAGCGTGACCGGACAGGCGGGAACGTTCGGCATCATGACCGCGATACGGTCGCCCCGGCCGAAGCCGTGTGCGGCGAGCCAGGCCGCCACGGCTTGGGCCGCCACGCCGACCTCCCGATAGCGCAGAGTCGCACCGAAGCAGGTCAGGGCCGGCCGCTCGGCGAAGCGCAGCACGCTGCGATCGAACAGATCGATGACCGTTCCGAGCGCATCTGTCTGAATGTCGTGGGGAATACCCGGCGGGTAGGCGGACAGCCAGGGCCGCTCCACGCTCCGGTTCTCCGCCATTCTCATCCTCCCGGCCCGTCACAGACGGTGCTTTCCCGGTCCGGGCTCGCGCCGGCTCCGGCTGTTCCGATGAGGCTTAAGCGTTTCCGGCGCGCGCGATCAACCCGCCGCTCGCTGCCGTGACGCCGTTGCGCCGCGGGGATCGAAGGCGGAACGCCACCAGCAGAACGTGCGGCAGGCTCGCGGCCACGATCAGGATCGCGGCGAGGGCGAGGTCGTGGCCGTCCAGCGGCCGGCGCGGCCAGGGACCGAGGCCCGCATCCCGCCCCGCGCCGATCAGCCCGGCGCCGATCCACAGCGCGAGGAAGGCGGCGAGCGCGCCGACGAGACCGAGCGTCAGCGCCCGCAGGCGGCCCTGCCGGACCGGGTATCCAGGGCGGCCGGTCAAGGTCGTACCGAGGCCCATCGCGGTTCCGAACAGGCCCGCCGCCGCTGCCGCGCCGAGGGCGTAGGACACGGGCATCGGCGTGCCGTTGAGGAAGGCGCCGCTGCCGGTGCCGAAGCCCGCTCGCAGCACCAATCCGCCGAAGGTCGGGTGCAGGCTGACGCCCAGCACCAAAGCAAGGCCGAGGGCGGCGCCGATCAGCCGGCGGACGATCGAGGCCCGTCCCGGCGCCAGGGCCACGGCGACGATGCGGGCGAGCCCGTAGACCAGGGCGAAGGCGAAGAGCGGGTAGCGATCGAGAAAGAAGCCGTAGAAGCGGCTGGCCACGTCCGGCGGCATCGCCGTCCGCTGGTCGAAGCCCGTCGCGTAGGCCGTGGCGAGCGCCAGCAGCGCCGCCGCGAGCGGCGCTGCTGCGACGATCCAGGCGGCGGGCATGGACATGGGCGAGCGCTCAGCGCTCGTAATTGTCGCGCACGAGTCGGTCGAGCAGGCGCACACCCCAGCCCGCGCCCCAGCTGCGATTGATCTCGGACGGGCTGGAGGACATGCCGACGCCCGCGATATCGAGATGGGCCCACGGCACGTCGTTCACGTAGCGCTTGAGGAAGGCCGCCGCCGTCGCCGCGCCGCCGTGGCGCCCGCCGGTGTTCTTCATGTCGGCGAATTTCGAATCGATCGCCTTGTCGTAGGCGGGGATGAGGGGCATCCGCCACACCTTCTCCCCCGCCGCCTCGCCGGCCGCCGTGATCTTGGCGGACAGGTCGTCGTCGTTGGAGAACAGGCCGGCGATGTCCTGGCCGAGCGCCACGATGATCGCCCCGGTAAGGGTCGCCAGATCGATCATGGCCTTGGGCTTGTAGGTCGCCTGGATGTGCCAGAGCACATCGGCCAGCACGAGGCGGCCTTCCGCATCGGTGTTGATGACCTCGATCGTCTGGCCCGAGAGCGAGGTGACGATGTCGGACGGGCGGTAGGCATTGCCGTCGGGCATGTTCTCGACGATGCCGATCGCGCCGATCACGTTCGCCTTGGCCTTGCGGCTGGCCAGCGCGTGCAGCGTGCCGACGACGGCGGCCGAGCCGCCCATGTCGCCCTTCATATCCTCCATGCCGCCGGCCGACTTGATCGACACGCCGCCGGAATCGAACACCACGCCCTTGCCGATCAGCGCCAGGGGCGGCTCGTTCGCCTCGCCGCCGTTCCAGCGCATGATCGCCACGCGCGGCTCGCGGGCCGAACCCTGCGCCACGGCCAGGAGCGCGCCCATGCCGATCTGCTTCATCTGCGCGACGTCGAGGATCTCGACCTCGACGCCGAGGCGCGTCAGCTCCGAGACGCGCTTGGCATATTCCTCGGGGTAGAGGACGTTCGGCGGCTCGTTGACGAGGTTGCGCGCCAGGATCACGCCCTCGGCCACCGCGGCGGCATCCTGGGCGGCATTCTGCGCCGCGGACGCGTCGGCGGTCAGCAAGGTCAGGGCGGCGGACGCCTCGTCCTCATCCTTCTTCTTGGTCTTGTAGCGGTCGAAGCTGTAGCTGCGCAGGCGGGCGCCGAGGCTGAAATCGGCCACGTCGCGGGCGCTGCCGCCATAGCCCGGCCAGTCGAGCAGGATACGGGCCTTCCGGGAGCCGACCTTGCCGGCGGTGAAGCCACCGAGCACCGTCCAGTCGAGCTTCGCCCGGTCCTTCTCGGATCCGAGCCCGATCACCACGAGCCGGTCGGCCTCGACACCGGCCGGGGCCGGCAGGCTCAGGGCCGATTGCGCCTTGCCCTTGAAGCGCTCGCTGGCAGCGGCGCGGGCCACGAGATCGGCGCCCTGGCGGCCCAGGGCTTCCGTCGCCGCTCCCGACAGGGCGAGGTCGTCGCCCACGAACACCACGAGGTCGCCCCCGCGACCCTGCGACGACAGCGGCTCAAAGGCGATTTCGATCCCACCGGCCATGATGCTCTTCGCTTTCCACCCGTCGTTCCGGCGGCCCTCGCGCCCCGCGCGTGAAGCCGGCGACCTGTGTAGCCGCTGAGGCGGAGAACGCAACGCGGGGCGGGGTGCGGCGATGAGACTGCCCGGCCAGTCGAAAACGGAATTGCCGTGCAATGTTGAGCGCCGTTCAGCGCCTGCAGCACCTCGACCGGCTCGAGCCCGAGGCGGTCGGGGATCGGGTCGCCGAAGACGCGGCGGCGGATGCCTGAGGGCTCGCAGCCTGGCTTGATGGGATGGGCGCGCGGCATCGCTGCAAGCCCGACGCATCACTGATCGCGTTCATCCGCGAAGCTTGCTGCTCACTCCCGTTTGTCGAGGTCGGCGAAGCCGCCGATGCGAACATGGGTGGCCGACCGCCGCTTTGGTGCGGACGACGATCACGGTTGCTCTTCGTCGACAAGGCCGAGCTTGTCTCGAACTCAAAGCTTCAGCGCATCTTTGAGCGTATGGAGACATGATATTGAAAGCGGCGTGGATTGCCGTTTTGATCAACATATTCGATCGTAAAAAAATCATCGGCATAGGCGTCGACGAATGGCTGATAATAAGTCATCAGCGAATTGGTACGGCGTGCATTGCACTGTGATCGAATATTGTTTTGTGGATAGTTTGAATAATTGAGGCCGCGCTTGAATGTGACGCGGCCATAACGAGGGGCTTGCAGGAGCGAGGCTGATGGAAGTGCGGTGGGACTGCAATCAGGATTGATCGAATTGATGTAGCCCAGGCGTTGGACCTGCCCAGCGAATGCGACTTTCTCAATCAAGCCTGTACTTTGTGCTTTAGCAATAGGTGTCAGGCCTACAAGCATCAGGACTGTTAGCCAATAAAAGCGCATCGGATCTCCCCAGATTGCCGTCTTGATAAAATCATTTATTTTCTTGGGCAGGGTCGAATACCAGGGTCATTTAGCACGATTCATCTTTTCGACCGGGCAATAACCTGAGTGCTGCCTTTATCCATACCTATTGTACTGCACGTCGAGCTGTCGTCCCTGCGGCGACATCGTAGAAAGCGTCTCTTCCTCGGATGATCGCGAAGAGCGCCCAGATGAAAGCAAGCCCGGCCAGCGCACTGCTACCGACGAGAATCAGCACAAATGACCCCTGGAGGAGGGCAAAGCTCGGATAAAGTCCGGCATAGAAGCTCAGCAACCAGCTTGGGGCGCCGGGTAGGGCGAAGACGAAGTAGCGCAGCGTCAGCTTTGCGCGTGGCGGCGGAACGTCGTCACCACCGGAGACTGCCAGAAGTCGCACCTTGCACAGACGACGCCCCGGACTGCCCTTGCGTCCGTCGGATAACAATCGCAGCAGAATAAACAGCGGGCCAAGTAAGATATCAAGGGAAAAGCCGCGAATGGGTAAGCCCTGATCGTCCGCGAAAACAGTCACTGATGCTGTTTTGGTGATAATTCCGTCACGCGTGAACCGACCCACCGTAATCGTGTGGGCCGTATCGAAGCCCAGAATATTCCAGCGGCAATCCTTTGAGAAATTGGCGCCGAAGTCGCTGGGGATTGCAATGCCGGGCGGCGGCGCCGTCAGGTTTCGACAGGAAACGCGCTCGATGCCCGACGAGGCTTGGATGCGAGCGTTCGAAAGCGGAAACGCGATGACCGCAACGCTCTGCAGCGCGAGGCCGACGATCAAACCGTCGATGACGAAGGCGATGGCACGTCGCCAGAAGCCCGCACGTTCCGGCATGGTTCTCGTTCGGCGGACATGTTGCTGCGTTGAGAGAGCATAGTTTGCGAATCAATTGGCCTTCAATCGCTCTGGTTGTGACTCTCGGCTATTTGAACGCGGTCGTGTCCGGCGGCAGGTCGAGGCTCGATGGTGTCGGTGGTTCTATCGAAGAAGCTTCTGACGGTGCCCGTCGCCGATGCGATGTCAAACGACTGCAAGCCCCTCACATTGGCCCTTCATAGGGGCAAGCAGATTGGGTTTTGATCGGAGCCCTCTCGGCGTCCGGTCATGCCACCCAGCCCCGAAACAGCCGTATTCCGGGCGCCTCCGAGCCGGCTGCGTGTGAGTGCTCGGCTTTCCTAGGCCGGGCGGTGGAGGTTATGGGCGAGTGACTTGCCCGAGCGGGCGGGGAACGGCGCGAGGGCGCGGCGAGGGCACGGGATGAGCCAGATCGAGCGCTACATATTCAGGATCGCGCTCGGAGCTTTCCTCGCCTGCCTGATCGGGCTCACCGGTACGATCTGGGTGACGCAGGCCCTGCGCGAGCTCGACCTCGTGACGGCCAAGGGCCAGACGCTGCTCGTCTTCCTGTTCATCACCGGGTTGTCGCTGCCGACGCTGATCACGGTGATCGCCCCGGTCGCACTGTTCATCGCCTGCGTCTACGCCCTGAACAAGCTCAACGGCGATTCCGAGCTGATCGTGATGTCGGCGGCCGGCATGGCGCCGCGCCGGCTGCTCAAGCCGTTCTTCTCGCTCGCCCTCGCCGTCAGCATCGTCGTCGCCTTCCTGACGATCCAGGTGATGCCGTCCTCCTTCCAGGAATTGCGCGACGTGCTGACCCGGGTGCGGGGCGATTTCGTCGCCAACGTCGTCAAGGAGGGCCAGTTCACCGCCCTCGACAGCGGCATCACCTTCCATTTCCGCGAGCGCGGTGCCGACGGTTCGCTGCAGGGCCTGTTCATTCAGGACAAGCGCGAGCCCGGAAAGGCGGTGGTCTACCTGGCCGAGCGCGGGCGCGTCGCCGAGGCGGACGGGCAAACCTACCTCGTGCTGGAGAAGGGCAGCATCCATCGGCAGCAGAAGGACAGCCGCGATTCCTCGATCGTGAGCTACGAGCGCTACGCCGTCGATCTCGCCGCCTTCACGCCGCCCGATGCCGAGGTGGTCTACAAGCCGCGCGAGCGCTCGACGACGGCGTTGCTCTTCCCCGATCATTCGGAGAACTACTACCAGTTCCAGAAGGGCCGCTTCCGCGCCGAACTGCATGACCGGCTCTCCGCCTGGCTCTACCCGCTGGCGCTGGCCTTCATCGCCTTCGCCGCGCTCGGCGATCCGCGCACCACGCGCCAGGGGCGCGGTCTCGCCGTGGCCTGCGCCGTGATCGCCGTCGTGGTGCTGCGCATCGCGGGCTTCGCGGCGAGCAGCGCCGCCGTGCGCAGTCCCGGGGCGGTGGTGGCGGTCTATGCCGCGCCGCTCCTGGCCATAGCCCTGTCCTGCCTCCTGATCTTCGGCGGCGCCCGGGTGCGCGGCGTCAACGAGCGGCTCGGCCGGCGCTGGCGCGCCATGACCGCGTCCCTGCGGCGGCGTCCGCAGGCCGGATCGGCCTGAGGGGAGCCGCCCCATGCTGATCGGGCCGACGCTCGGGCGCTACTTCGCGTGGCGATTCGCGCGCACCATCCTCGGCGTGTTCGTCACGGTGTTCGCGCTCGTCTACACCCTCGACTTCGTCGAATTGCTGCGCCGGGCGGGCGACACGCAGGGTGCCTCCGCGGGCCTGATGGCGCAGCTGGCCCTCTACCGCACGCCGGCGGTCGCCGAGAGCGTGCTGCCCTTCGCGATCCTGTTCGGCTCCATGACCGCCCTGCTCCAGCTCTCGCGCAAGCTGGAGCTGGTGGTGGCGCGCGCCGCCGGCATCTCCGCCTGGCAATTCCTCCAGCCCGGGGCCTTCGTGGCGCTGGCCATCGGCGTCATCGCCATCGGCGCCTACAATCCGCTCTCGGCGGCGCTCAAGCAGCGCTCCAGCGAGATCGAGGCGAAGATCTTCGCCAAGGCCACCAAGGCGGGCACCGGCAAGGATTTCTGGATCCGCCAGCGCAGCATCGACGGGCAGGCGATCCTGCGCGCCGAGACCGCAATCGAGGGGACGACCACGCTCGCGGGCGTCTCCGCCTTCCTGTTCGACGATTCCGGCGTCTTCACCGCCCAGATCGAGGCGGCGCGTGCGATTCTGCACGACGGGTGGTGGGAGCTGCAGGATGTGCGCGTCCTCACCAAGGATTCGCCCCCCGAGAGCCACGACAGCTACCTGATCGCCTCGACCCTCGATCTCAGCCAGCTCCGTCAGCGCTTCACCCCACCGGAATCTGTGCCCTTCTGGCAACTGCCGGAGACCATCGCGCGGCACGAGCGGGCCGGGCTGGATGCCACCCGCTACCGCCTCCGGTACGATGTCCTGCTCGCGACCCCCCTGCTCTACCTCGCGATGGTTCTCGTGGCGGCAACGGTTTCCTTAAGGTTCTTCCGGTTTGGTGGGGTCGGCAAGCTGGTGCTCGGTGGGGTGGCGGCGGGCTTCGTTCTGTACGTCGCGCGGCAGGTCATGGAGGGCCTGGGCGCGTCGGGGATGGTCGCGCCGACGGTGGCGGCGTGGTTCCCGGCCGTGGTAGGGAGTCTCCTCGGTACGCTCACGCTTCTCTACCAGGAGGACGGCTGATGTGCGGTTGTCCTGAGGGAGCGTCGGGTGGACGGGGTCGTCGTGCAGGGGGCTGCATGGGAGACGGGTGGCGCGTTGCGTAAGGTCGCCGACATCGCTGTCACGGTCTCGATGGCTGCGCTCATGACGGCGGGCCTCGGGCTCGCCGCGCCGCGCGTGCACGCCCAGGCCGGTCTGGAGCGCCTCGCCGGCCCGTCCGCGGGGGCGAAGGGCCAGAATTCCGGGGATCAGCGCCTGCTCGTCGAGGCGGACGAGCTGATCTACGACAACGACCGCAACACGGTGACGGCCCGTGGCAATGCCGAGCTGCATTACGGCGCCCGCACGCTCCAGGCCGACCGGGTCCGCTACGACCGGGGCTCCTCGCGGGTCTTCGCCGAGGGCAATGTGCGCCTGACCGACGAGACCGGGGCGCTGGTCACCGGCGACCGGATGGAGCTGACCGACGATTTCAAGAACGGCTTCGTCGATGCCCTGCGCATCCAGCAGACCGTCGAGCTGAAGGGCGAGGTGGTGCGCACCCGCATCTCCGCCCCGCGGGCGGAGCGAATCGCGGGCGAGCAATCGAGCTTCGACTACGCCACCTACACCGCCTGCGAGCCCTGCAAGGACAATCCGGCCAAGCCGCCCCTGTGGCAGATCAAGGCCGCCAAGATCATCCACAACAACGAGACCCACACGATCAGCTACGAGGATTCGACCCTCGAACTGGCCGGAATCCCGGTTGCCTACCTGCCCTATTTCGAGTCCGCCGACCCGACGGTGAAGCGCAAGACCGGCTTCCTCACGCCGCGCTTCATCACCTCGACGGCGCTCGGCTCCGGCCTGTCCACACCGTTCTTCATCAATCTCGATCCGAGCTACGACCTGACGCTCTCGCCAGCTTTCCTGACCCGCCAGGGCGTTCTGGGCCAGGCCGAGTATCGCCAGCGGCTCGACAACGGCGCGTACAATGTCCGTCTGTCGGGCATCTTCCAATCCACGCCCTCGGCCTTCCTGCCGGGGCCGCTCGGAGCGGCCGACCGCGAGTTCCGCGGCTCGATCGAGTCGCGCGGGCGCTTCTTCATCAACGAGCGCTGGCGCACCGGCTGGGATCTCGTCGGCGTGACCGACAAGTGGTTCCTCGACAATTACCGGATCCGCAACCAGAACATCACCACGGATTATTTCCGCGAGGCGGTCTCGACCGGCTACCTCATCGGCCAGGGCGATCGCTCGTGGTTCGAGGCGCGCGGCTACTACTTCAAGGCCCTGTCGAGCTTCGACTGGCAGAAGGAGCAGCCGATCGTCGCCCCGGTGATCGACTACGACAAGCGCATCGACGGTCCGGGCAAGCTCGGCGGCGAGGCGCGCTTCCAGGCCAACGTCACCAGCCTGACCCGCGAGGCGACCGATTATCAGGGGGTTCCGCGCTCCGGCACCTACCTTCTGACCCCGACCTATAACGGCGTGAGCTACCCGCTCTACGAGACCTGCACGACCTTCGTGCGGGAGCGGTGCGTCGTGCGGGGATTGGGCGGGACCACCACCCGCGTCTCGGCCCAGGCCTCCTGGCGGCGCAGCTTTATCGACGATGCCGGGCAGGTCATCACGCCGTTCGCTTATCTGCGCACCGACCTGTTCTCGCTCAATCCGAGCCTGTCCGGCTTCCAGAACCAGTTCGTGACGAACATCTCCAACGTCGATGACGGCCTCTCCGGCCGCGTCATGCCGGCGATCGGCATCGATTACCGCTATCCCTTCGTCGCCGATTTCGGCGCGCTCGGCGTCCACACCCTGGAGCCGATCGCCCAGGTGATCGCGCGGCCCTCCGAGACCCGGATCGGGCGCCTGCCCAACGAGGACGCGCAGAGCCTCGTCTTCGACGACACCTCCCTGTTCGAATGGGACAAGTTCTCCGGCTACGACCGGGTCGAGGGCGGCGTGCGGGCCAATCTCGGCGGCCAATACTCCGTCGTGACGCCGTCGGGTTGGTACGCGAACGTCATGTTCGGCGAATCGATCCAGGTGGCTGGCGTGAACTCGTTCCGCCGCGGCGACCTGGCCAATGTCGGACTCGATTCCGGCCTGGAGAACCGCCGCTCCGACTTCGTCGGCCGCGCCCAGGTCTCGCCCAATCAGAACATCAGCTTCATCAGCCGCTTCCGGCTCGGCCAGGGCGATCTCGGCGTCAACCGCTTCGAGACCGGCGTCACAGCGCGCTTCGCGCCGTTCCTGCCCCTCGAGGCATCGCTGTTCTACTCGTATTACCAGGCCCAGCCCGCCCTCGGCTTCGCCCATCGCCGCGAGGGCCTGACCGCCTCGGCGATCTACCGGATCACGCCGAACTGGTTCCTCACCGGCTCGGCGCTGGTCGATCTGACCCACTATCTCGACACGCGTCAGACCTTCGGCGACCTCTACAACGCCTATCTCGCCAACCCGGTCGGCGCCGCGCCGGTCTACCGCAATCCCGGCGCCGTCTACCTCTCCGGCATGAGCCTCGGCGGCGGTTACCAGGACGAGTGCACCACGGTCTCGCTCAACTACATCGTCTCGCCGATCGCCACCGCGATCGGCGTGCGCGAGCGCAACCAGACCTTCCTGCTCCGGCTGGAGCTGAAGACGCTGGGAGAGGCGGATCTGCGCCAGAATGTCGGCACGGTGACGACCGCGGACGGTATCGCGGCGGTGCGCTGAGGCCGTCTTCCTCAGCGGTCGTCTCCGGGTTCGAGGGGCTCCGGTTCGGCGGGCGGTGGCGGCCGTGACGGGCCGCCGCTCGACTTGATCGCCCGCCCCGCCGCGAGGCCGTCCGTTTCCTCCCCACCAGCATGCCGAGCGCGGATGCGAGGCGGCGGCGTCGGCAACCGGCGTCGATCTCTGTATAAGCCCCGCCATGCCGTCCGACGAACGCCCCCTCGCCCTCACCCTCGGCGATCCCTCCGGGATCGGCCCCGAACTCGCCCTCGCCGCGTGGCTGTTGCGGGGGGAGCGCGGCGTGCCGCCGTTCCAGCTGATCGGCGATCCCGACTTCCTGGAGCGCGTCGCCCACCGGCTCGGCCTGTTCGTCCCCGTGGCCGAAGTCGAGCCGGAGGACGCCGTCGAGGTGTTTCCGAAGGCCCTGCCGGTGCTGCCGCTGCCGGGCGGGACCCGCATCGCGGCAACGCCCGGCGCGCCGGATTCCGCCAATGCCGGGGCGATCATCGAATCGATCACTGCGGCGGTCGATCTGGTGCGGTCCGGCCGCGCCTCGGCTGTGGTGACCAATCCCATCGCCAAGTTCGTGCTGACCAAGGTCGGCTTCGCCCATCCCGGTCATACCGAGTTTCTGGCAGCCCTCGCCGCTGGGCCGGGGCGTGCCGCGCCCCTGCCGGTGATGCTGATCTGGAGCGAGACGCTCAGCGTGGTGCCGGTGACGATTCACGTGGCCCTGCGGCAGGTGCCGGACTTGCTGACGCAAGGTCTCGTAGAGCGCACCGCCCGCATCGTCGAGGCCGACTTGCGCGCCCGCTTCGGATACGAAAAGCCGCGCCTCGTCCTGTCGGGACTCAATCCCCATGCCGGGGAGGCGGGCACCATGGGGACCGAGGATCGCGACGTGCTGGCCCCTGCCGTCGCGGCCCTGCGCGCCGAGGGCATCGACATCCGGGGCCCGTTGCCCGCCGACACCCTGTTCCACGAGCGGGCGCGGGCGACCTACGACGTGGCCCTCTGCCCGACCCACGACCAAGCCCTGATCCCGATCAAGACGCTCGCCTTCGACGAGGGCGTGAACGTGACGCTGGGCCTGCCCTTCGTGCGCACCTCCCCCGATCACGGCACCGCCTTCGACATCGCCGGCCAGGGCGTGGCCCGGCCCGACAGCCTGATCGCGGCGCTCAGGCTGGCGCGGCGGCTGGCGGCGAGCAACGTCACCCCCTTTCCCGCCCGCGCCTGATCGTCCTGGGATATCGATGACGACCGAATCCGTCAGCGCCGATGGCCTGCCGCCCCTGCGGGAGGTCGTGCGCCGCCACGGCCTGGAGCCGAAGAAGGCGCTGGGCCAGAACTTCCTGTTCGATCTCAACCTCACCGGTCGGATCGCCCGCGGCGCCGGCTCGCTCGACGGCGTCACCGTGGTCGAGGTCGGCCCCGGGCCCGGCGGGCTGACCCGGGCGCTGCTGGCGGCGGGCGCCCGGCGCGTCATCGCCATCGAGCGCGACCCGCGGGCCCTGCCCGCGCTCGCCGAGATCGCCGCGCATTATCCCGGCCGCCTCGACGTGGTCGAGACGGACGCGCTCGGCTTCGATCCGCGGCCGCTGATCGGCGATGGACCGGCGCGGATCGTCGCGAACCTTCCCTACAATGTCGCGACGCCCCTGCTGACCGGCTGGCTCGGGGCCGACCATCACGACGAGGCGTGGCCGCCCTGGTGGGATTCGGCGGTGCTGATGTTCCAGCGCGAGGTGGCCGAGCGCATCGTCGCCGACGAGGGCGACCGGGCGAATTACGGGCGTCTCGGTGTGCTCTGCGGCTGGCGCACCCAGGCGACGATCCTGTTCGACGTGGCCCCCTCCGCCTTCGTGCCCCCGCCCAAGGTCACCTCCAGCGTGGTCCATCTGCGCCCGCGATCGGAGCCCCTGCCCTGCCGGATCGCCGATCTGGAGCGTGTGACCCGCGCGGCCTTCGGCCAGCGGCGCAAGATGCTGCGCCAGAGTCTCAAGGGCGCCACCGCTGATCCCGCCGCATTGCTGGCCGCCGTTGGCCTGCCGGAGACGGCGCGGGCGGAAGAGATCCCGGTCGAAGGCTTCGTCGCCCTCGCCCGCGCCCTCGCGGAACGTCCATAGGGCCCGGCGCCGGACGGCCTCTGCGCGTTAAAGCGCTCGTATATCTGTCTTTTTCCTAGGGTCTCGGCAGCTGTGCTGCGGGTCTGTGGTCGGAATCCGTATTCGCACGGGTTGCATCGGGCCGGCGCCTGCTTCGTCTATCCATCCGCAAGGATTCGATACCGGATCTGCATTTCTTCTTGAATATCGGTTCTGTTTCGGACGATGGTCGAGCGAGGACGCGCCAGACGTCTACGTTTCACAGGGGCCGATGTGATGATCATAGAAGGTTTCACGGACAATCCGATCGCGGGCGATACGATTGGCCTCGTGCCGACGTCTTAGGTCTGGAGTGTTTGCCTGGTGAGAGGGCGCACCCCTATGTCGCTGCTCAGTCTCTAGAGACGTGCGTGACCTGACCGTGTCGGGTCAGCGCCTTTAGGGTTCTGTTGTGTCGCGCATTTCTTCGATGAACCGACGATCGTCTCGTTGGAATGCGCAGCGGCGCGCGACCGTTGCTGACCAAGGGCGCGCCTGTTCGTACGGGACGTGATCGGCCGTGAGAGTGTTTGACGATATTCCGGCGCCGGCGTCCGGCTCGTCCTATGGCGGGCTGTTCTCCACGCGCGTCTACGAGGCCTCATCGGGCGGTACGCTCCGCCTCGACGATGCCGCCCTGCTGTTCAAGGGTGAGTTCACGCGCGTCGGCGCCGATCTCGTGATCGGTGACGGCTTCCACCGCGTGATCGTGCACGATTACTTCGCCGTCGAGCTGCGCCCGCGGTTGGAGGCGCCCAATGGCGCCGCTCTGAGCGAGACGGCGATCGCGGCCTTGAGCCTGCACCCGCACGGCGAGCAGGTGGCGCAGGCCGGTGCGCCGGAGCCCGCCGGGCCGATCGGCCGGGTCCAGACCTTGACCGGCACCGCGACCGTCATCCGCAACGGCGTCAGCGTCTCGCTCCGGGTCGGCGACCTCGTCTACAAGAACGACGCGCTCCAGACCGGCCGTGACTCCTCGCTCGCCGTGTCCTTCCTCGACGGCACCCTGTTCAATCTCGCCGCCGACGCACGGATGGTGCTGAACGGCATGGTCTATGCCGAGGGCGGCACCGGCAACTCGGCCCTGTTCGACCTCGTCCAGGGCACGATCTCGTTCGTGGCCGGCAAGGTCGCCAAGACCGGTGACATGAAGGTCGGCACGCCCGTGGCCACCATGGGCATTCGCGGCACCGCGGTGCATGTCCAGATCGAGGCGAATGGCGGCGATACCCGCTTCTCGGTGATGACCGAGCCCGATGGGACGGTCGGTCGCTTCGAGGTCTATGACCGCAACGATCCCTCCAAGATCCTGTTCACGGTCTCCGACCCGAGCGTCGCCACCACCGTCCATCCGGAAGGCGGGCGCGAGCCGCGGATCGAGACCGTGCAGAAGACCCTCGCGGAGATCGCCGAGGAGAAGGACCTCGTCCAGTCGCTGTTCAAGACCATTGCCGAATCGCCGCGACTGCCGGTGTTCCAGGGGCCGCCCGGTGGCGGGCCCGGTTCGGGCGTTCCGCCCAACACGTTGCCGGACGGGCCCGATGGCGGCCCGGACGCGACCGGGCCGCGCAACCCGCCCGACACGCTGCAGCCCAATCGCGGACCCTTCACGCCCGGCCCTGGCGGGAACGAGCCCCCCGGCAACGGAACGCCCGGCCAAGACGGGCCGGATCGCGATGGCCGCGGCCCGCCGCCGGGCGAGCCGGATCGCGAGACGCCGCCCTTGGCGGTGCTGCCGCAGACCGTGCCGGTGTTGCAGGACGCCGCCCTTACCGCGACCGATCCGGCCCGGGGCCTGCTCGGCTCGGGTTCCGTGTCCGGCTCCGCCGCGCTCAGCGTGCTCGCCGCCCGCGCCGGGACGGGGCCGGACGGAGCCGACACCCCGCTCTCCGGCGGCAGCCTGTCGCTCCGGGGTGCCTACGGCGATCTCGTCCTGCACGCGGACGGGACCTATTCCTACACCGCCGATCGGGCGGCCTTCCTCTCCGAGGGGCGGGTCGGCACCGACGCCTTCAGCGTCACCGTCGGCGGCCCGAACGGGGCGCTCCTGCACACCGTCTTCACGATCGATGTGACCGGGCGCAACGACGCGCCGACATCCGGCCGTCCGCTCGTGCTCGCCGAGAGCCGGGCGGGCGAGCCTCGCGCGATGAGCGCCGCCGATCTCCGCGCGGGCGCCACCGATCTCGACGGCGACACCCTCGGCATCGCCGATCTCGCCGTAGCGAGCGGCGGCGGGCGGATCGTCGATCTCGGCGACGGGCAATACCGCTACGAGTCGGATGCGCAGTCCCACGGCACGGTCACCCTGAGCTATCGCATCACCGACGGCCATGGGGGCTCCTGTGACCAGACCGCGACCTTCACGCTGATCGAGGTCGAGGCGCCCCCGGTCCTGATCCTACCGGGCGGAGAGGCGAGCTACCGGGAGGATGCCGCGCCGCTCCTCCTCGCCGAGGGTCTGACGATCCGGGACGCCGACGGCACCAGCCTGAGCTCCGCCACCATACGGATCACCGGGAATTTCCGGGCCGGCGAGGATGCGCTCGCCGTCAGCCTGACCGAGGGCGGCCCGATCCGCGCCGCGTACGATTCCTTCACCGGCGTTCTGACGCTCTCGGGCCAAGCGAGCCTTGCCGATTACGCGAAGGCGCTGGTCTCGCTCACCTACGCCAATGGCAGCGACGCTCCATCCGAGGCGCCGCGAACGGTCTCGATCACGGTGGTCGATACCGATGGGCTGACGAGCGTACCGGTGATCCGCGAGGTCGCGGTGGTGGCGCGCCCGGACGCGCCGGAGGCGCGCGACGACAACGCCTTCGTCGAGGCCGGCAACGCGGTCACGATCTCGGTGCTTGCCAACGATGCCGATCCCGACGGCGGCGCCGTCACCCTCGGCGCGGTCGGCGAGCCCGGTCACGGCGCGGCGGTGCTGAACCCCGACGGCACGGTCACCTATACGCCGAAGGCGGGCTTCACCGGCCCCGACAGCTTCACCTACACGATCCGCGACGCCGATGGCCTGACCGCGCAGGCGACCGTCGACGTGATCGTGGGCCGGGCCGGCCATCAGGCCATCGACGGAGATGTGTTCCTGCAGGGCGCCTATATGGAGATCGGCGTCGCCCAGCACGGTTCGCTCGGCTCGAAATCCGACGCACCGGAGGGGTTCCACCCTCAGGCGGGCGGTGGGCGGCAGCTGTCCTTCGTGATCGACGACGACGGCTGGGACACCGGTGCGGACACCACCTCCAACGACGTCACGATTCCCGGCACGCCCGAGGACGCCATCGTCATCGCCCATGACGGCCAGAGCTTCGCCAATTCCGAACGCACGAACAATATCCAGTTCGAGGCGACGACCACCGACACGTCGAGCGGCGGGCGGCTCCAGGCGACGACGATCGGCACCACCGCGGATGGCCTGAAGCTCACCCAGGTGATCGATCTCGACCCGAACGCCACCTATTTCCGCACCACGGTCACGCTCACGAACACCAGCGCCACGACGATGGCGGATGCCCGCTTCCTGCGCAGCTTCGATCCCGATCAGGACGCGATCCGTTACGGCGATTTCGCCACCGACAACGACGTCCTGTCGAACCCAACGGACCAGGGCGGCGTCGCGGTCGTCCAGGCCTACGGCCCGAATTCCGGCGTGTCGGTCAATCTCGTCGCCTTCGACAAGGCGGCGCGGGCGTCGAGCGATGGCTTCTACAACCACGACGCCTATCTCCCGAACGTCTACGACACGCCGCGGGACCCGAACGGCGCCCACGACGACGTCGGCATCTCGCTCACCATCAAGTTCGGCGACTTGGCCCCCGGCCAAGCCGCGACCCATAGCTTCTACACCTCGCTCAACGGGCGCCAGGGCGCCAACGATCTCGTGGTGGGCAGCGCGCGCGCCGAGACGCTGGACGGACGCGGCGGCGACGACATCATCCTCGGGCTCGGCGGCGGCGACACGCTCACCGGCGGCACCGGACGGGACACCTTCGTGTTCGATGCGCCGACCTTCGGGAAGACCAGCATCACCGACTTCACGGCGGGCGCCGACCTCCTCGAATTCGACCGCGCGGTCTTCGGCAGCGCCGAGGCCGTGCTCGGCCGCGCCGCGCAATCCGGCGGCGACGTGACCATCGCCTACGACCGGGACCATGTCCTGACCCTCAAGAACATGCTGCTGGCCGACCTTCACGCCAGCGATATCCACATTCTGTGACGGGCCGGCGCAGACCCGCCGGCCTCCACCTCTCCGCCCCGTCGAGGGCCCGAGCGTGTGCCTCGGGCCGACCGCGTCGATGCCGTCGCCTCAATGGGCGGGCAGCGAGGCTCCGGGCTTGTCGTGCCGGCCGAAGCGCTCGACCAGCGTCGCGCTGGCCTCGTTGAGGCCGATCACCTCGACGGTCATTCCCTGGCGGCGCGCCTTCATGACGACCCGGTCGAGGGCGCCCACCGCCGAGATGTCCCAGAAATGGGCCGCGTGCACATCGATGACGAGGTGATCCACCGGCTCGCGGGCGTCGAGCGCCTCGGTGAAGGCACCGGCCGAGGCGAAGAAAACCTGTCCGCTGACCCGGTAGGTCCGGGTGCGCCCGTCCGGCGCGAGTTCGGACGTGACGCGGGCCATCCGCGAGACCTTGCCGGCGAAGAACACCCCCGACAGCAGCACGCCCACCAGCACGCCGATCGCCAGATCCCGGGTCGCGACCACGACGGCCACGGTGGCCAGCATCACCAGGGAGGACGGCAGCGGGTTGGTGCGCAGTTCGAGGAGCGAGCGCCAGGAGAAGGTGTTGAGCGAGACCATGATCATCACCGCCGTCAGGGCCGCGACCGGCACGATGGCGAGCAGATCCTGCAACAGCACCAGCAGCACCAGCAGGAAGGCGCCAGCCACCAGCGTCGAGAGCCGGCCACGGGCCCCCGAGGAGACGTTGATGACCGATTGCCCGATCATGGCGCAGCCGCCCATGCCGCCGAACGCCGCCGAGGCCATGTTGGCGAGCCCCTGTCCGACGCATTCGCGGTTCTTGGAACTGCCGGTGTCGGTCATGTCGTCGACGATCTGCGCCGTGAGCAGGCTCTCCAGGAGGCCGACCGCCGCGAGCGTGAGCGCGTAGGGCAGGATGATCCGCAGGGTCTCGAAGGTGAGCGGCACGTCGGGCAGCGCGAAGGACGGCAGCGCCGTCGGCAGGGCGCCGAGATGGGCGACGGTGCGCACGTCGAGCCCGAGCCAGGCGGTGAGCCCGGTCAGGACCACGATCGCGACCAGCGGCGAGGGCACCGCGCGGGTGATCCGGGGGACGCCGTAGATGATGGCGAGCCCGAGCGCGATCAGCCCGTAGGTGGCCGGACTGACGCCGATCAGTTCCGGCCATTGCGCCAGGAAGATCAGGATCGCGAGCGCGTTGACGAAACCGGTCATCACCGAGCGCGAGACGAAGCGCATCAGCCGCCCGAGCCGCATCAGGCCGGCCGCGATCTGGATCACGCCCATCAGGAGCGTGGCGGCGAACAGGTAGGACACGCCGTGATCGCGCACGAGATCGACCATCACCACGGCGGTCGCGGCGGTGGCGGCCGAGATCATGGCCGGTCGCCCGCCCGCGAAGGCGATGACGATGGCGATGACGACGGAGGCGTAGAGGCCGACCTTCGGATCGACCCCGGCGATCACCGAGAAGCCGATTGCCTCCGGGATCAGGGCGAGGGCGACGACGATGCCCGACAGCGTGTCGGCCCAAGGCGAGCCGAGCCACGCGCGGGCGGCGTTCTTGACAGGGGACATGAGAAAATTCCGCAGGGGGACGCGGCGCCGCACAGGAGGCGGGGCGATGGAGGCGTCTCGAATGCGTGATCCGGCGGATCGGCGGCCGGAAGAGCCACCCGGGCTTGCACCGGGTCCAGGCGAGTTCCTCGCTTCTAGAACGTCAGGTGCTGCGGTGCAACACGGCGAAAACCGGTATGCGCCCCGGCCGGGATGTCCCAGGCTCGCCAATGGCGCGCCGCTGGAAAACCCTTTGCAAGGACCGGCATTCCGCATCCTTGTTATGGGTTTTTGCAAAAAGCCGGCCTATGGATCGATCGGTCCGGCCCTTGTGATGGGTTTTTCGTGAAGCGCGATCACCTCGTCCATGCCGTGAGAGAACGGCTCGTCCGCCTTCCACCCCCCCACGCCAGCCATTACGGCGTCGTTCCGGCGCGCCCGCCGGAGGCCGGGATCGCTCTGACGGAGGTGCTGTCCCGGCTCAGCCGGGCGAGCCAGGCAATCGGGCGCGTGCAGGCGCTGGCCGAGGACATGGAGGACCACTTCCAGATCAGCCGCATCCTCAAGCGCCAGGAAGCGATCAGTTCGTCCGCCATCGAGGGCACGAACAGTACCCTCGACGAACTCCTCGCGGTCGAGGACGCCGAGGACGAGGATGCGCGTTCACAGGTGAGGCAGGTGCGCGACTACGCTGTCCTGCTCGACCGCCTTGTTCCCGAGGCGCAGGCGCGCGGCCCCGCGATCTTCACGCTGGACATGATTCAGCGCCTCCATGCTGAAGCGATGCGATCGGATAGCGACTACAGAGATGTCCCCGGCAAACTCCGCCAGACGGTGGTCTGGATAGGCGGGGGCGGCCACATCGCCTACTCGACCTGGAATCCGCCCCCGCCCGACCGTGTCCGCGATTGCCTGCTCGATACGATCGATTACCTGCGCAACGAGGGTCTGCAGGCCGTCCACCAGAACCTTGTCACCCGAATGGCGGTGGCGCACGCTCATTTCGAAGCTGTACACCCGTTCCGCGACGGCAATGGGCGCGTCGGGCGCCTGCTGCTGCCGATCATGATGGCCGCGGACGGCACCGTGCCACTCTATCTCTCGTCCTATATCGACGCGCACAAGGACGAATATTACGCCGCCCTGAAGGGCGCGCAGCAACAGCTCGAATGGGCCGGAATCGTCGGCTTCCTCGCCGACGCCGTCATTGGCACCGTCGATGAACTCATGGTCACCCGCCGCGCCCTGAAGCGCCTCCAGGGCGAATGGATCGGACGGCGCAAGTTCCGGAAGAATGCGGCCTCGACGCGCGCGCTCGACGTGCTGACCAATCATCCGGTGCTGACGGTGAAGCGCCTCGGTCAGTTGCTTGACGTCTCCTCCGCCCAGGCGAGCCAAGCGGTCGATCAACTCGTCGCGGTCAACATTTTGCGCGAGCGGACCGGCTACCAGCGCAACCGCGTCTTCGTCGCGAGCGAGGTGCTGACCATCGTCAATCGCCCGTTCGGCGCGGAGCCGGCCTTACCGGAGCGGCCCAACGACGCGACGGCGTGAGGGCCGGCTCGGACACCCCGCCCCTATCGCAAAAAGCTCACCGCCACCGGCACCAGCACGGCGGTCAGGAAGGCGTTCAGTCCCATGGCGATGCCGGCGAAAGTGCCGGCGACCTCGCTGACCTGAAAAGCGCGGGCCGTGCCGAGGCCGTGGGCGGCGAGCCCCGCCGCGAAGCCGCGGGCGCGCATGTCCTCGATGTGGAGCAGGCGCATCAGCGGCGTGACGATCACGGCACCGGCCATACCGGTCATCATCACGAGCACGGCGGCGAGGGTCGGATCGCCGCCGAGCGCCTCGACGATGCCCATGGCGACGCCCGTCGTCACCGATTTCGGGGCCATGGCCAGCATCACCTCGTAGGGGATGCCGGCGAGGGTCGCGAAGACGAGGGCCGAGCCCATCGCCGTGACGCAGCCGACGACGAGGGCGGCCCCCATCGGCAGCAAGGCGCGCATCACCGTCTCGCGACGCTCGTAGAGCGGTACGGCGAGGGCGACGGTGGCGGGACTGAGCAGGAAATGGACGAACTGCGCGCCCTGAAAATAGGTCGGATAGGGCGTGCCGGTGGCGAGGAGCACCAGCGCGATCATCCAGACCGAGTGGATCACTGGGTTGGCGATGGGGTGGCGCCCGGCGGCCTGAAACAGCCGGTCGGCCACGGCATAGGCCAGCAGCGTCACCGTCAGCCACAGCAGCGGCGTGCGGCTGAGATAGACCCAGAGGGCGAAATCGCCGCTCATGGCGCTTCAGCCTTCCGCCGGGCCATCAGGCGCGAGACCGCGACGAAGGTCAGCACCGTGGTGACGAGCGTCAAAGTCACGGAGAGGCACAGCACGATGGCCAGTGCGATCCCGTGGCTCGCCAGGACGTCGAGCTTGCCGACGATGCCCACCGCGGCCGGCACGAACATGATCGAGAGATGGGCGAGCAGCCCCTTGGCCGTGTTCTCCAGCCCGCCATCGACCAAGGGCGGCGGCAACAGGCGATGGGAGGCCGGGCGCCACCGGTCGCGCAGAACCAGAAAGGCCAGCAGCAGCGCCATGCCGATGACCGGTCCCGGCACCGGCACGCCGACGGCGCGGGCGCAGGCCTCGCCGAGGAGCTGCGCCAGCAGGATCAGGGTCAGGCCGACGATCATCGCGCCCGCTCCCGGCGATGAGCCATGATCATCGTCGCCGGTCTCAGGCGAGGGCGGCCGCGCCGCCGCTCTGGGCGCGCCGCCGGGCGGCGTGGATGCCGTCCTCGTCGAAGCCCAGGAGCTTGCCGAGCCGCCAGACCAACGCCTCCTCGAATTCGTGCACCGTGCCGTCGGCGCCCGCGACCGACCAGGCCATGGCAAGCAGCCGCTCGCGCTGCTCGGGGGCGCCGTCCTCGCCGATCAGCTCGACGAGGCTCGTCAGGTCGCGGGTCTGCGCATCGAAGACGGAGGCGCGCTCGATCAGCGCCGCCGCCTCCGCGTCGCTGGCGGCGTAGCGCCCGCGCACGAGGCGGACCAGCCGCTCGAACTCGGCCGCGTCGAGCACCCCGTCGGCGCGGGCGACATGGACGAGGAGCGCGGTCGCGGCGAGGTGCTCCTCGCTGCCGTCCGGCGGCGGCTCGGTCTCGGGCGGCAGGCCGAAGGCGGCGGAGGCGTAGGCGAAAAGGCGGGACAACATGGCCATAACGGAATGCTCGTAGCCCATTCAAGCGCGCTGCGGGAGAGTTGCCGCGTCGGACCGCGGATCGATCCCGGATCGGCGTCAGATCTCGATGCGCCCGCCCGGGGCGCTCAGGCCGGGGGCGAGGCCCGCATCCAGGGCGACGCTCTTGACGATGGCGTGGACGGACCGGCCGACCGCGAGGTCGAGATCGCGGGCCGAGGCGCGGGTGAGCCGGGCGAGCAGGATCGCCTCCCCGCAGGCGACCTCGACGAGACAGGCGGCGCCCTCCTCCCGCAGGCCCGCGACGCGGCCGGGCAGCACGTTGCGGGCGCTCAAGGAGCGCGGTGCCTCGGTGGCCAGCAGGACGTCGCGGGCCGGCAGGCGCAGGTTCAGCCGCCGGCCCACGGGGAGCGCCAGGAGGGGCACGTCGAGCGTGCCGGCCGGGCCGACGAGCCGGGTCAGGCCGGCGTCGGGATCGTGCGTCGTCACCGTCATGGCGAGCACGCTGCCGGCCTCCGCGCCATCGGGGATCAGGTCGGACCGGCGCAGCACCGCATCGACCGATCCCTGGCCGACGACGCGGCCCCCCTCCAAGACTACCACCGTCGAGGCGAGGCGGGCGACTTCGGCGACCGAGTGGCTGACATAGACGATCGGCAGCCCAGCCTCGTCGCGCAGTCGCTCGATATAGGGCAGGATCTCGCGCTTGCGGGCCTCGTCGAGGGCCGAGAGCGGTTCGTCCATCAGCAGCAGCCGCGGGCGCGCCAGCAGGGCCCGGCCGATGGCGACGCGCTGGCGCTCGCCCCCCGACAGCCCGGCCGGGCGCCGCTCGAGCAGCGCCGCGATGCCGAGAAGCTCCGCCACCGCCTCCAGCGACGGGCCACCCTGTCCGCGGGAGAAGAGCCGGCCGAAGCGCAGATTCTGCCGAACGGAAAGATGCGGCAGCAGCCGCGCCTCCTGGAACACGCAGCCGATCCGGCGGCGATGCACCGGGACCCGCACGCCCCGATCCGTATCGAGCAGGACCGTACCGTCGACGACGATGCGCCCCCGCTGCGGTTGGGCGAGGCCGGCGATCAGGTCGATCACCGTGGTCTTGCCCGAGCCGGAGCGGCCGAACAGGGCGGTGAGCCCGGCGCCCGCCGTGAAGGCGACCTCCAGCGAGAAGGTGGCGCGATGGAGCGTGACGTCCACGTCGATCGTCACGGGCTAAGGGCTCCGCGGCGCGGTTGCGGCGTTGTCGGCGGGACACGAGGAGACCCGATGATCACCGTCCATCACTTGGAGAACAGCCGCTCGCAGCGGGTGCTGTGGCTGCTCGAAGAACTCGGGACCGCCTATACGGTGAAGCGCTACGAGCGGGACCCGGCGACGATGCGGGCTCCGCGGGAGCTGCGCGCCATCCATCCCCTGGGCAAGTCGCCCGTGATCGAGGCGGACGGCCGGATCGCCGCGGAGACCGGGGCGATCGTCGAATTCCTGACCGAACGGGCGGGCGGTGCCTTGGTGCCGGCGCAGGGCAGCGCGGAGCGCGCCCGCTACACCTACTATCTTCACTATGCTGAGGGCTCGGCGATGCCGCCGCTGCTCCTCAAACTCGTCTTCTCCCGGCTGGCTCCCGGTAGCCCCGCCCTGCTCCGTCCGCTGGTTCGGGCGATCGCCGGGAAGGTTACGGACGGTTTCGTCGATCCGGAGCTGCGTCGGCACGCAGCGTATTGGGAAACGGAGCTCGCCGAGCGCCCCTATTTCTGCGGGCCGGATTTCACCGCGGCCGACATCATGATGAGCTTCCCCCTCGAAGCCTTCGCCGCACGCGGCACCGGCGCGGGGCCGCGGGTGACGGATTGGCTTGCCCGCATCCATGCGCGCCCGGCCTATAGCCGCGCGCTCGCGCGGGGCGGAGCCTATGCCTACGCCTGATCGCGATGCGCGCCGCATCAGGCCGCCCCCAGCCGCCGGCTCATGCGCCGCGCCAGCCATTCGGACGCGACCAGGGCCAGCATCGAGACCGCCACGGAGACGAGGGTGAGACGGAGCGCGGCCCCCTCCCCGCCCGGCACCTGGGTCAGGGTGTAGATGGCCGAGGGCAGGGTTTGGGTCTCGCCGGGGATGTTCGAGACGAAGGTGATCGTCGCGCCGAACTCGCCCATCGCCTTGGCGAAGGCCAGCACCGCTCCGGCAAGGCAGCCGGGCAGGCTCAGCGGTAGGGTAACGAGCAGAAACACCAGCGGCGGTGACGCTCCCAGGGTGCCCGCCGCCTGTTCCAGCTTGCCGTCCACGGCCTCGATCGACAGCCGCATCGCCCGGACCATCAGCGGAAAGCCCATCACGGCGCAGGCGAGCGCCGCCCCGGTCCAGCGGAAGGAGAACACGATGCCGATCTCCGCGAGCCACGCGCCGAACACGCCCCTGCGCCCGAAGCCGAGCAGCAGCAGGTAGCCGGTCACGACCGGCGGGAGGATCAGCGGCAGATGCACCAGCCCGTCGAGCAGCGCGTGGCCGGGAAAGCGCCGGCGCGCCAGCAGCCACGCGACGAGAAGGCCGAGCGGCAGGCTGCACAGGGTCGCTACCGCCGCGACCTTGAGGGAGAGGAAGAGCGCCGTCACCTCGTCCGGGGTGAGACCGAGCCCGCTCAGCACGGCGCGGTCAGCCGTCGCGCGCTCAGGAACGCTTCTCCGTGCCGATCACGACGAAGCCCTGGCGCTCGAAGAACGGCCGGGCGGCCGGGCTGCGCAGATAGCTCAGGAAGGCCGCGCCGTCGGCGTTGCGGGAGTCCTTGGTGAGCGCCGCCGGATAGACGATGGGCGGATGGCTGCCCTCGGGAAACGTCGCCACCACATCAACGCTCGGATCACTCGCCGCGTCGGTGGCGTAGACGATGCCGAGCGGCGCCTCGCCGCGGGAGACGAGCAACAGGGCAGCGCGGACGTTCTCGGCCTGGGCGACCTGTGACTTCACGCCGTCCCACGCGCCGAGCTTTTCCAACGCCGCCTTCCCGTACTTGCCCGCCGGCACCGCTTCGACATTGCCCATGGCGAGCCGCCCGCCGGCCAGGGCCCTGGCGAGGTCGACGCCCGGCTCCAGGGCAATCTTGGTGTTCGCCCCCTTCGGCGCCACCAGCACGATCGCGTTGCGCAGGAGGTTGATGCGGGTCTCGGGGCGGATGGTGCCGTTCTTCTCGGCATAGTCCATCCAGGCCAGATCGGCCGAGAAGAACAGGTCGGCGGGTGCCCCCAACTCGATCTGCTTGGCCAGCGCATTGGAGCCCGCATAGGAGATCCGGCTGGTCTTGCCGGTCTCCTTGGTCCAGGCCGCACTGGCCTCGTCGAGGGCATTCTTCAGGCTGGCGGCGGCGAAGACGACCACGGGCTCCTCGGCCCGCGCCGGGAGGGCCGCCGACACTGTTCCCGCGGCGAGGGCGAGAGCGAGGCCGGCGATCCAGGCGCGGCGGGGGCGGGATACGGTCACGGCCATGATCTCCGAGCGCCGCCGTGGCGGCGACCCGCAAGCGCTATAGCCGAATGGGAACGACGCTGCCAGGGCCGAGCGGCAGCGCCCCGTATGTCAGCTGTTGTCCGGCCCGGTGGCGGAAGGCTCCGGCTCGCCGGCGGTGAAGCCCTCGAGCCAGTCCAGGCTCTGCTGCGAGCCGGCCTCGTAGGGGTTGGCGGAATCGGGCTTGCCTTGCGCCTTGGCGGCCCGGCCCTCGTCGTAGATCGTCCGCGACACCACAGCCATGAGTTCGTCCTTTCAAAGGGAGGGTCCGGCCGACAAGCCGGTTCGGCGCGGGGAGTTCCGTCGAACGACCGTCTCAGGCAGCGGAAGTCGGATCGTCCCCCAGCCGCGTCTCGGCCCGATGAAGTCGGCTGAGCAATACGAGCAACGAACCCGGCAACGGGGCCTCCAGGGCGCCGGTATCGAGGATCGGTGACCGCTCGGTGCGACGGCGGTCGGGCCGAGGCTCCTGCTTGACCACGATTGGCGGGCGGCGGCGGCGGGTGGGTTTGGGTGTCATGACGCGACCGGTACTCAGGACGCCTGTGTTGGAACGAGAGGCCGGTGGGAACGCGGTTTCACCGAACCGGTTCCGCGCTTTCCGGCTACAAATTAAACATGTTGCCTGCGGATTAGGCGGTTTATGCCTTGCCTGTGCTGCCGATACGACAGGTCTCCTCCTGGGGCGGCGGCGGTCCGATCCGCAAAACCCGTGGCCGGATGAAGCGGCCGGTGTTAGAGGGCGCTCCATGCTCGAAGGCCTGCCGCCGCACCGTCCGACCCACGTCCTGCGCCTGATCACGGACGAGCCGTCCGCGCGCGCCATGACCGAACTCCTCGGTGAGATGTTCGATCCCATGGAGACGGCGGTGGCCGCCTTCGAGGTCGAGGAGACCGGGGCTTGGCGCCTGGAGGCCTATTTCTCCGAGGAGCCGGACACGGAGATGATCCTCGACTTGATTCGCCCGTTGGTGGGCGATCAGGCGGATGCGGCGGTCTTCGAGACCATCGACCAGCAGGATTGGGTGAGAGCCTCGCTGGAGGGGTTGAAGCCCGTACGGGCCGGCCGCTTCCTCGTTCACGGCTCGCATGACCGCGAACATGTGCGTCCCAACGACCTCGCCATCGAGATCGAGGCGGCGCTGGCGTTCGGCACGGGTCACCACGGCACCACTCTGGGCTGCCTGCGGGCGCTGGTCGCCGAGCTGAAGCGCCGCCGTCCGGCCCGCGTGCTCGATGTCGGCACCGGCACCGGCATCCTGGGGTTTGCCGCCGCCCGCGCGCTGCACGTGCCGGTCGTCGCGGGCGATCTCGATCCGGAAGCGGTGGAAACGGCCCGGGGCAATGCCCGCCGCAACGGCCTCGGACCCCTGATGCGGCTCTACCAGGGCCCCGGCGTGCGTCACGCCCTGGCCGACCGCGCCCGCGGCTTCGATGTCGTCTTCGCCAACATCCTGGCCCGGCCCCTCAAGCGCCTCGCCCCTTCGCTGACGGCGGTGGTGGCCGATGACGGCGTCCTGATCCTGTCGGGCCTGATCGAGCGCGATGTGCCCGGCGTCCTCTCGACCTACCGCCATCGCGGTTTCCATCTCGCCCGCGCCGGGCTCATCGAGGGGTGGGCCACGCTGGTGCTCCGGCGCGGCGGTGCGGCGGCCCGGCCGCGCTGAGTTCCTCGCGGTCGAACTCGGCTTCGTTTCGCGTCGTCTCGACAAGCGTCGAACCGGGCGTCGGGAAACCGAACCCGCGCGGCTCGAAAGCGGTCCGCAGTCGCGGCATCACGATCCGTCCCGGCCTCACGCGGTCCCTCGACCGGCTCCCGACAAATCGCCCGCCGAACACGGAGGCAGCGATTGGAGTGGATGCCGGTTTCGAATGGCACTCTGCACAATGGTGATGCAGCGCCGAGTCGTCATGGGAGTGCGATTTCAGAGAGCCGGCATCCAAAACAAAACGTAAATACAAAATTAATGGTGCGGCGCTTCGCGTAATCGTGAACGGTGCGAATTCATCGATCGGAAAGAAACACTTTCTACCTGGCGCATGGAATGTATGGGTTCGTGCGGGGTTGGTGTGCTGAAAGTTGTTGGCTGCATCGTCGAGCAGCATGACCTCTTGCTTGTGGGCTTGGCCGCTCTCGTCTGTACGCTCGCAGCCGGAACCTGCATCGCGCTCCTGCGCCACGCTGATCGATCGAAGGGACGGCTGCATTACCTCTGGCTCGGCGTGGCGGCCGTGGCCGGTGGGTTCGGCATCTGGGCGACGCATTTCATCGCCATGCTCGCCTTCGAGCCGGGCCTGCCGAGCGGCTATCATCTCGGCCTCACGGCGCTCTCGCTCGTCTACGCCATCGTCTTGACCGGCCTCGGGTTGACCCTTGCCCAGCTGCGCTCCCTGCCGGCGGCCCCGGTTCTGGGCGGCATCGTTCTCGGCGGCGGGATCGCCGCCATGCATTACACCGGCATGGTGGCCTACGAGGTCGCCGGGCACGTGCAATGGGATCCAAGTCTGGTCGCGGCCTCTCTCGTCCTGGGGAGTCTGCTGGGGGCAGCCGGCCTCTCGGCGGCCCTCGCGGATCGCGGCAGGCGCGGCACCGTCCTCGGCGCCTTCCTGCTGCTGCTCGCGATTTGCAGCCATCATTTCACGGCCATGGGGGCCGTCACGATCCTGCCGGACCCGACCGTCGATATTTCGGACGGTGCCATACCGTCCCGCTGGCTCGCGGTCGGCGTCGCGTGCGCCAGCCTCGCGATCCTGTTCCTGGCCTGCGCTGCCCTGGCCCTCGACATCCGGGACCGCCGCCGCTTCAGCCTGGAGCGCGAGCGGCTGCACAGCCTCGCCAACGCGGCCGTGGAGGGCTTGGTCGTCTGTCAGGGGAATCGGATCGTCAACGCCAATGACAGCTTCGGCACGCTGGTCGGTCTGCCGGCCGGCGATCTGTCCGGTATCGAGCTGTCGCGGTTCCTGCCGGATGTCGTCGGCCCGCTGTCGAACGGGCAACCGGATCAGGCGGTGGAGACCGAACTCGTCTGCGTCGCGGGCGGCACCGTTCCGGTCGAACTGATCGTGCGGCCCGTCACCTACGGCAATCGTCCTCACTATGCCGTCGCCGTGCGCGACCTCCGGGCCCGTCGCCGCGCCGAAGGGCAGATCCAGTTCCTCGCCTATCACGACCCGCTGACCGGCCTCGCCAACCGCGCCAGCTTCCGCCAGCGACTCGACCAGGAGCTGAAGGTGGCGCAGGCCGCCAAGCGCAAGCTCGCGGTGCTCTGCCTGGATCTCGACCGCTTCAAGGAGGTCAACGACCTGTTCGGTCACCCCACCGGTGACGCTATGTTGGTCAACGTGGCGCGCTCCGTCACGGCCATCCTGAACGAAACGCAGATGATGGCGCGTCTGGGTGGCGACGAGTTCGCCATCCTGGTCCCTTGCGAGCATGCAGTGGAGGCCGGTCGCATCGCCGAGCAGGTCATCGAAGCGCTGCGCGCCGGCATCGGCGAGACCAACACGCCGACGATCGCCACCAGTGTCGGCATCGCCCTGTATCCCGACGATGCCGAGGAGCGCAGTCTGCTTCTGAGCTACGCCGATACCGCACTCTATAAGGCGAAGTCCGAAGGCCGGGGGACCTATCGCTTCTTCGAGGCGCGGCTGGGCATGCAGGTGCGCGACCGCCGCATGCTCGAGCACGATCTGCGACACGCCGTGGCGCGCGGCGAGATGCAACTCGTCTACCAGCCGCAGACCGATGTGCAGAGCGGCGCAGTCCTCGGATTCGAGGTCCTGCTGCGGTGGCATCATCCCGACCGCGGGGCCGTCCCTCCCTCCCTCTTCATCCCGATCGCCGAGGAGAGCGGCGCGATCCTGCAGATCGGGGAGTGGGTCCTGCGCGAGGCTTGCCGGGAGGCCGCGACTTGGACAAATCCGCTTTCCGTCGCCGTCAACGTGTCGGCGGTGCAGGTCCATGCCTCCCACTTCGTGCAGCTCGTCCACGAAGTTCTGTTCCAGACCGGTCTCAAGCCGGAGCGTCTCGAGATCGAGATCACGGAGACGGCGCTCATCCGTGATCCGGGGCGTGCGCAATCGACCCTGCGGCAGCTCAAGGCGCTGGGTCTACGGATCGCGATGGACGATTTTGGAACCGGTTACTCGTCCCTCTCGAATCTCCGCACCTATCCGTTCGACAAGATCAAGATCGACGGTTCCTTCGTCCGATCCGTCGATGAGAACGAACAGACCAAGGCGATCGTGCGATCGGTTCTCGGCCTCGGGCGCGGACTTGGCCTGCCCGTTCTGGCCGAGGGTGTCGAGACGGAGGCCGAACTCGCATTCCTGATGTCCGAGAGCTGTCAGTCCGCTCAAGGCTATCTGATGGGCAAGCCGGCACCGATCGACCAGTTCTCCGCCCATACGACCGGCGTGAACGCCACCATGCAAACAAGAGCGGTGGCCTAACGTCTCGACGTCAGCGTCCGCGGGCGACGCCGGGAAGCCGCTTCAAGCGGTTTGGCCCGGCTTGCGCGGCTCTTTGTTTATGTGACGGACATTTCTGAGAGTCACACCGGGCTTGTTCTCGCTCACTGCCACGATCACGACAGATCGAAGCGCCGCAGCATGGGAATGCCGCATGAACTGCACACCTCTTGGAATTTCAGGAGGCGTTCGATCGGAATCAGTGCATGATTCCAGGCCTGAGCGTCGAACAAGACTTCGCCGCCGTCATGAATCGCCATATCGGGCCGTAGGCGGAAATCGATGTAGGACATCTCACGCGCGAGATGTCGAATGCGATGTCTCTGCGCTTTGTCGAGCACCTCGATAAAGACGAAGGGGCGTTCCCGCTTGATGGTTTCGACGGCACCTTCCAAGAAAGCGTGCTCATGACCTTCGATATCGGCTTTGATCACGCTGATCGGTGATCGGATTTCGATGCTGTCGAGCGTTGCGACACCGATTTCGAGGCTGCTCCCCGACGGCGTGTGTCTCTTGAAATCGGCTTCTAGGGAGGCGCTGGTTTCGATCAGCCCGTGGCCTGGATCGGGGATGTGCAGCGTGGTTCTACCGATCTGGTTGCTCAGTGCGATTGTGTGAATGTCGACAGCGTTCCGGAGGTTGTTGAGGTCCAGATTGCGCTCAAACGCTTCGAGCGCCGAGGGAAACGGCTCGAAAGCAATGATGGGCCGACCCGGCGCGATGACGCCTGCCATCACGGAATACACACCCGTGTTCGCACCGACATCGATGAATGCACCCTCGATCCGAATGAGGCTTGCCATCATCAGCATCGGCAGCGGCGCTTCGTAACTGCCTTTTACAATATCGCGAGCGACCTGATCGGCGCCATTGGCCGTGTCAAGCTTGAAGGATCGACCTGCAAAATTGACATCAACGCAGTTATTTCTTCCCGCGCGGCTAGGCGAAGGGACCGATGATTGAGTGTCATCTACGCTGATCGCAGATGAAGGGCCTTTAACGTCCATGGCAGCCGGCCTTTATATTGATGTACTCGGTTGATTTGATTGGCGTGTATGATCAGGCTATTCGCGGCCAACACAGGTGAAATTTGGCTTGCAAGGCTCGCTGTCTCAGTAAAACAAGGTATGCAGAAAATCAAATTCGCGATATTCGACTCGTCTCCCGCAGTTTATGTAGGAAATATAGCCATTGAATGTATGTTTATATATTGTTAAATATGTTCGAATTTCGGATGATTGCAAGATTTCAGCCCTGCCCAAAATGAGATGCGGGTTCTAAATGAACCTCTTGTTGGTCTGGCAGGCATGAGCGCGTGCAAGCCCATCGGCCACGCAATCCCGTTGCGTCCACGCCACCTGTCGGGAAGCGTCCTGAACGGTTTCGCCCGTTTTCATGTCCGTGATGCGGTATGCCGTTTCGCCCCGGCACCGGGTGCTCCGCTTGGGCGCGTCGCAAATGGAGGGGCGATTTGTGAAACGCCCGACTACGCCGAGGGGGGCTTCACGACCACGGCTCGCCATCCGGCGGATCAGCCCACGGCCGACGCAGATATGCGGTCGGCCTCCGCCACCGCCTGGTCCATCCGGGGCACGCCCGTACGCCCCTCCCCCGAACCCCGTGCCATTGTCCCGGCTCCGCCTGCGGCGTAACCCTGACCCCATGACCCGCACGCGCTTTCAGACCTTCGACGATCCGAGCCACGCCAAGGGGCCCGAACGGATCGAGGCCCTGCGGGCGGCCCTGCGCGAGATCGGCGCCGACGGGTTCGTCGTGCCGCGGGCCGACGAGCATCAATCGGAATATGTCCCGGCCAATGCCGAGCGGCTCGCATGGCTCACCGGCTTCACCGGCTCGGCCGGCACGGCCATCGTGCTGGCCGACCGCGCCGCCCTGTTCGTCGACGGGCGCTACACCGTGCAGGCCCCCGCACAGGTGGACACTCGGACGATCACGGTGGTCCCGCTGGCCGAGACGAGCCCGGAAGCATGGCTCGGCACGCATCTGAAGGCCGGGCAGAGTCTGGCCTACGATCCGTGGCTGCACACGCCGGACGGGCTCGCCCGGTTGGAGCGGGCCGCGACCAAGGCCGGAGCCACGCTGCGCGCCGTCGAGACGAACTTGGTCGATGCGGTCTGGGCCGGGCGCCCGCGCCCGCCCGCGGGCCGGATCGCGGTGCATCCCGAGGCACTGGCCGGAGAGGGCGCCGCCGACAAGCTGGCGCGGATCCGCGCCGCGCTCCGCGAGGGCGGGCTCGACGGTCTCGTCGTCTCCGATCCGCACAATCTCGCTTGGGCGTTCAATCTGCGCGGGGCCGACATCGCCCACACGCCCCTGGCGCTGGGCTACGCCCTGATCCCGGTGGAGGATCGGGCCGTCCTCGCACTCACCTCGCCCGAATTCGATCCGGATCTGCGCGAAGCCCTCGCGCCCCTGGCCGATCTGCGCCCCCGGACGACGTTCCCCGGGGCGCTCGCCGCCCTCTGCGCCGGGGCCGCGCGGCTGCGCCTCGATGCGGCCACGGGTTCCGCGGCCTTGCGATCCCTCGTGGAAGCGGCGGGCGGCGTCGCCGATGTCGGGCCGGATCCGATCACCGCCATGAAGGCGGTCAAGAACGCCGCCGAAATCGCCGGCACCCGCGCCGCCCATCATCGCGACGGCCTTGCCGTGACGCGCTTCCTCGCATGGCTCGACCGGGCAGGCCCCGTGACCGAGATCGAGGCGGTGGAGGCGTTGGAGGATTTCCGGGCGGAGAGCGGGAATCTGCGCGACGTCTCCTTTCCGACGATCTCCGGCTCGGGCGCGAACGGCGCCATCGTGCATTATCGCGTCACCCGCGCCACCGACCGGCGGAGTGAGGCCGGCGAGCTGTTCCTGATCGATTCCGGCGCGCAATACGCCGACGGCACCACCGACATCACCCGAACAGTCGCCGTGGGGACGCCTTCGGACGAGATGCGGGCGCGCTTCACCCGCGTGCTGAAGGGCCATATCGCCATCGCCCGCGCGGTGTTTCCCGAGGGGACGACCGGGGCGCAGATCGACGCGCTGGCCCGACTCAGCCTGTGGGAGGCGGGGCTCGACTACGATCACGGCACCGGCCACGGCGTCGGCGCCTTCCTCTCGGTCCATGAGGGGCCGCAGCGCATCGCCAAGACCGGCACGGTGGCCCTGAAGCCCGGGATGATCCTCTCGAACGAGCCGGGCTACTACAAGGCCGGCGCCTACGGCATCCGCATCGAGAACCTCGTCCTCGTCGAGGAGCGCCCGATTCCCGGCGGAGAGCGAACGATGTTGGGCTTCGAGACCCTGACGCTCGCCCCGATCGACCGGCGCCTCGTCGTCCCGGACCTTCTCGGCGCCGCCGACGCCGCTTGGCTGGACGCCTACCATGCACGGGTGCGCGAGCGCTTGGCGCCCGATCTCGACGGGGAGACGCGGGCTTGGCTGGAGGCGGCGACGAGCCCGCTCGCCGGGGCCCTGGCGTGACGGCCCGCCCCGCCATCCTCTTCGTCTGCCTGGGCAATATCTGCCGCTCGCCCCTGGCCGAGGCCGCGTTCCGGCTCGCGGCGGAGCGGGCCGGTCTGGACGTCACGGTCGATTCCGCCGGGACCGGCGATTGGCATGTAGGCGAGCCGCCCGATCCGCGGGCGATCGCGGTGGCCCGCGCTCACGGCCTCGACATTGCCGGCTATCGCGGCCGACAGGTGAGCCCGGCGGATTTCGAGCGGTTCGATCATGTCGTCGCGCTCGATCACGCCAACCTGGAGCGTCTGCGCGCCCTGCGGCCCGAGGGTGCGCGGGCGAGCCTGAGCCTGCTCCTCGATCACGTGCCCGGCCGGGCGGGCGAGCCGGTCGCGGACCCCTATTACGGCGGGCCGGAGGGGTTTGCGACGACCTGGGACGACGTGACGAGCGGCGCCCGGGCCCTCGTCCGCCGGATTGCGGACGGCGCGTGAGCCCCGATGCGCTCGCCCGGCGCGCCGCCGCCCTGCTGGGCAGCGAACTGGCACAGTTCAGACGGCTGACCGGGGGTGACCTCTCCGATTGTCTCCTGATCCGCCTCACCGATGGGCGCGAGGCGGTGGCGAAGTCGGGCCCCGCCCCCAGCACGGAAGCCGAGATGCTGGCGGCGATCGCCGCGACCGGCGCCCCGGCGCCCGCAATCCTCGCCGTCGATGACACGGTTCTCGTCCTTCAGCGTCTCCCGGATCAAGGAGGCAGCGCGCCGGCCGAACTCGGCCGCGCCGTGGCCCGCCTCCATGCCGCGCGGGGGGGCCTCTATGGCTGGCGGACCGACTACGCCTTCGGCCCCGTGGCCATCGAGAATGCATGGTGCGAGGATTGGCCCGCCTTCTGGGGCGAGCGGCGCCTGCTATGCCACACACCCCATCTGCCGCCTGCCCTCGTCCAGCGCCTCCAGAAACTCGTCGACGATCTGCCGAACCGCCTGCCGGCGCGGCCCCGTCCCGCCCTGCTCCACGGCGACCTGTGGGGCGGCAACGTCGTCTATGACGGCGGGCGCGTCGCGGGCCTGATCGACCCGGCCTGCTATCACGGTCACGCCGAGGTCGATCTCGCCATGCTCGCCCTGTTCGGTCGGCCCGGCCCCGGCTTTCGCGAGGCCTACGGCGCTCCCGAACCGGGAGAGGTCGAGCGCGTCGCGATCTACCAGCTCTGGCCGGCTCTGGTGCATCTGCGCCTGTTCGGCGCCGGCTATCGCGGGCTGGTCGAGGGGCTGCTGAAGGTGGCCGGGGTCTGATCCGCGCGATCCGTCCGACTTGCGCAAACGCGCGCCCCTCTCCGTAGTGTCCGAAGAGGGGCGCGGAGACCGTGAACCTTACTCCGCCGGTGCCGCCAACGGGGCCCCGGCGCGGGGCTCGAACCGGCCCTCGCCCGCCGGCATCATCTCGATGCGGCGATCGTGGTGCTGGTGCAGGGTCGAGCGGTGACCGATCGAGACGATGGTCGTGCCGGGGAGCTTCTCGCGCAGCATCCGGTAGATCGACGCCTCGCTCGCCTCGTCGAGGGCGGCGGTGGATTCGTCGAGGAACAGCCAGTCGGGCTTGGCGAGGATCGCGCGGGCGATGGCGAGCCGCTGCTGCTCACCGCCCGACAGGCGCCGATCCCAGGAATCGACCTCGTCGAGCCGGTCGGCGAGCGCGGGCAATTGCGCGGCGATGAGAGCGTCGCGGATCGCCGCGTCGGAGAACTGCTCGCTGGTGGCGGGGTAGACCACCGCGCCCCGCAGGGTGCCCAGCGGAATGTAGGGCCGCTGCGGCAGGACCAGGGCCGATTGGCCCTCCGGCACGTCGACCCGGCCCTTGCCGAACGGCCAGATCCCGGCGATCGCCCGGAACAGGGTCGATTTGCCCGAGCCCGAGGGGCCGGTGAGCAGGGTCGCGCCGCCCTTCGGCAGGGTGAGGGAGGCCGCCCGCACGATCTCCCGCCCGTCGGGCAGCGCCAGCGTCAGGTCGCGGCCGGTGACGTCGCCCGAGCGCTCATGGCCTTGAGCCAGGCCGTAGCCGGCGCCTGCCAGCGCCTCGGCCTTGGTCATCGCCCGCTTGAAGGCGCTGAGACGGATGGTGTTCGCCTTGTAGGCCGCGAGCGTGGTGTAGGCGTTGATGAAGAAGGACAGCGAGTTCTGGACGTTGCTGAAGGCGTTCGAGGTCTGCTGCAGCGTGCCCAGCGTGATCTTCTTGGCGAAGAACGATGGCGCGGCGATGACGAGCGGGAAGATGGTGCTCGCCTGGCGGTAGCTGAAGGTGAAGGCGATCAGTTTGATGCGCCGGTAGATAATGCCGATGTAGTTGTCGATGATCGCGTGGAACAGCGTCGTCAGCCGTGTCGCCTCGGCCCGCTCGCCGCGCAGCAGCGCGATCTGTTCCGAGTAGATGCGGTTGCGCGCCAGGGCGAAGCGGAAGTCCGCCTCCACCTGCTCCTGCCGGAAGTCGAGGCCGATCAGCGGCTTGCCGATGATGTGGGTGAGCCACGTGCCGACCACCGCGTAGGCGATCACGAGCCAGACCAGGAAGCCCGGCACGACGGTGTCGGTGAAGGGCAGTACGAAGTCCCGCGAGAGCGTCCACAGGATGACGATGAAGGAGACGAGCTGCGCCGCCTGCGACAGGAGCCGGATCGACAGGCCCGCCGTCTGCAGGATGAAGTTGTTGACGTCCGACTGGATACGCTGGTCCGGATTGTCCGCCTCCTCGTCGGTGAAGGGGATGCGGTAATGCGTGCCCTGGCCGAGCCAGCGCTCGTAGAGGCTGTGGGTCAGCCATGTCCGCCAGCGGAGCTGGAGCGCCGAGTCGACGTAGAGGTCGAACATCCCGATGACGATGTTCAGCGCGGCCAGCGGCACGAAGATCCAGACGATCTGATACCAGAACGCCGGTGCATCGAGCGCCTGGAGCGAGTTGTACATGTCGCGATAGAAGAAGTTGAAGCCGAGCGTCAGCGCCACGTCGGCGAAGTTCACGAAGATCGACAGCCCGACGAGGTTGCGTCCGATCTCGCCCTCCGTCCGCCCGAACCAGCGGAACAGGCCGATCTCGCGCGCCGGCGCGTCCTGGTTGGCGAAATACGGATCGGCGATGAGGGTGATGTCGCGGATCGGCTTCCAGTGCGAGATGGCGAGCACGATGCCGGCGAAGACCACGGCCCCGGTCGCGGCGAAGTCGGGCGGCAGCAGCGCCGCGATGACGCCGGGCAGCGCGCCGAGGGCGGCGAGCGTCTTGGACCCGGCGAGCAGGAGGTAGCCGAGCCCGTAGACCGAGACGAAGATCTTCAGATAGGCCGAGATATTGCGGGAGGCGTAGAGCAGGCCCGCCATGGCGAAACCTGCGAGCGAGACGTAGAGCGGCGGCGAGGGCAGGCCCGGCATCGCGAGGAGCAGGAGCGCGACGAGCGCCGTGAGCGCGGCCTGAAGGCCGAGCCCACTCTTGAATGCGGCCACGCGGAATTCTCCCTCTCGCTTTGGCGGCCCAACCCCGTCACGGGCCGGACTGTCCCGGGCGGGACATCGCCGTCTTCGGCGGCCCCGGCTGATCGCCTGGGGCCTGGCGGCTGGTCTGGGCGAGATCGTGGCGCGGGCCCACCCCTGTCACGTGAAATTTCCGTCATGTCGGACCGCGAGAGGGCGCAGCACCTGTGGGCATCCGTCGAACTGCGACACCGTGGACCGGGCCGAGGACGGAGAATTCCGAGCGAAACCGCGTCGACGCGATCGGGTCGTCAGTCCGCGTTCCAGTTCCAATCGCCGTAATCCGGCTCGCGACAGCGGTAGCCGATCGGGCATTGTGGGTTGTCACGGGTCGGCACGAAGCGCAGTTCCGCGATTTCGGTGAGTTCGCACTGGCTGCGGTCGCGCACGAAACGCTCCGGTGCCCGGCCGCCGATGCCGAGGATCACCGAGCCTTCCGCTTTCACGAGGGCCATCGCCTCGGCGCAGGTCAATCGCACCGTCGGCGTGCGCGGCTGTGCGGCGGCCGGGAGCGACGGCAGGATCATGCCGAGGGTCGTGCCCAGGGTCGTACCGAGGACGGCGAGGGCGACGGGTTTCATGACGCGGGTTACGAGCGACGGCCGGGGAGCGGCCGCCAAGCTTGACCATGGCAGGTTCCATGAGCGTCGGGAAGGGGTTACGCTCAGCAATCGCGCCGAAAGCGAAGGCGTGGCCTTTCGGCTCCCGAATACGCATGCGAGAGCGTATTCGCTGGCCGAATCGATTCTCGCAACTTGCGCGGAATGCAGCGCGAAAGCTCAGCCGTGATCGCCATAGACTGGAGCAAGTCTAGCTCCAGAAACGGGAGGGAGACGATGGTTCCGACGCCTTGCCGCGCCGTTGCCGCAATCGCACCGTCTACCGTGGCGGCCGGGCCATGCTGGGCCCTTCCTCATGCGCCGCGCCGGACGTTTCGTCGGGCTGCGTGCCCTCGCAACGGGACAGACCGTGTTATGTCGGGCCTCTCGATCCTCAATGTCGATGCCGTGCGCGCCGCGCCGGTCTCTCGCGATCCCTACACCTACTTCCTCGGCAACAATGTCCTGAACGAGGGCGCGATCGCCGAGATCCGCCAGGACTTCCCGACCATTGCCAAGCCTGGCTACCTCACCGTGGACGAGGTCGCCCTGAAGGGCCGCTTCAAGGCCCTGATCGACGAACTGGAGAGCGACGAGTTCTCGCGCATCCTCGGCGAGAAGTTCGGCATCGACCTCGTGTCGTGCCCGCGGCTCACCACCATCATGAAGAAGAGCCAGCCGAAATACGGCTCGATCCACACCGATGGGCCGTCCAAAGTGATGACGCTCCTCGTCTATATGAACGATGCCTGGGATGCCCCCGCCGCAGGTCGCCTGCGGGTGCTCTACGACGGCAAGAACTACGAACCCTTCGCCGTCGAGGTGCCGCCGACCATGGGCACGATGTTCGCCTTCCTGCGGGCCGACAATTCCTGGCACGGCCACGAGCCGTTCGAGGGCGAGCGCCGCGTCGTGCAGGTCGCCTGGGTCAAGGATGCGGCGGAGCTGGAGCGCAAGAAGAAGCGCAACCGCACGGCCCAGTTCCTGAAAGGCATCTTCGGACGCTGAGGCGGAGCGCGGGAATGGCGGCGATGGCGGAGGATGGAGGGGAGACCGCACGGTCCGCTTCGACCCGGGAGCGACCCGTCTCCCGACGGCTCGCCATTCCCGTCATCCTCGCTGCGGGCTGGGGCGCCCTGTTCTCCTACACCCTGCTGGCGCTGACCGACGACGGACACGAGGCCACGGCTCGGCCAGCCCGCTACGCCACCGCCGATGGCGGCGGCATCGACGTGCCGGAAGTGCGCCTGCCCGAGCCCGAGCGGGTGCCGTCCCCTCCGTCTCAGGCCCGCCTCGTCCCGGTCGCCGCCGTCGCGCCCGTCCCCGAGGCGCTGGCCCCGCCCGAGCCGCCCCGGCCGGCTGCTCCGGTGCTGGAGCGCGCGGCCTATGTCGGCGTCTGGGGGCCGAGCCCTATCGCCTGTGCCCAGCGCCAGCGCCGCCGCGGTTTCCTCCCCGCCACCATCACCGAAGAGGGGGCGAAGGCTGGACGCACGGTCTGTCGGTTCCGCAACAACCGCCGCGACGGCGCGGCCTGGACGATGGCGGCCGATTGCAGCGAGCGCGGCCGGCGCTGGACCTCGCAGGTGCGTCTCGTGGTCGAGCAGGACCGGCTGACGTGGTCGAGCCCCAAGGGATTGGCGAGCTATATCCGGTGCGGCCGCAAGGCCGGGTGACCGCGTCGCGGATCACGCCGCTGCCGGACCGAACCGCAGGGGCAAAGCAGCACTGCGGAACACCGCGCGCTCCGGCATCACGCGCCACAGCCGCTCGGCACCGGCAAAGGTCGCGATCTCGGGCGAATCCAACACCAGCTCCGTTCGACCTGTGATCTGCAGCAGGTCGCCGGTCGCGACGTCCGGAATCGCGATGCCGGCGCGCGGCTGGGTCAGGAGGTTGCCCAGCGTGTTGAAGAAGCGGTTGCCGGCATAGTCCGGAACCGTGAGCGTGTCATCGGCCGCGACCCGTACGAAGCCCGCCGGTCCGCCGCGATGCGAGACATCGACCTGCCGGTGTCCCTCGCTCTCCGCATAGCTCGCCACGAACAGCGTGTCGGCCGCTGCCAGCAGCGCCCGCGCCCGGCCGTCGAGCCGGTCCGAGACGGCCGGGGCCGGCCTGCTCCCGGGGGGAGAGAGGTATTCGGACGGCCGGGGCCGGATATAGCGCGGGCAATTGCCGAAACTCTGCTCCACCGCGAGGGTGAAGCCGGTGTCGTCGTCCCGTTCCACCGTGCCGTTCAGGCGGTTGCGCCGCCGCGTGGCGAGTTCGATGCCGAGGAGGCCCACGGCCGCGCCGTCGGTCAGCCCGGCCTCGGCCGGATCGGCGGGCTCGGCGGCCGCCTCGACCCGCAGATGGAACGGGTCGGGGGCCTGGAGGAAGCCGGGCGGGCCGGCCCGCAGGGTCGCCCATGGGGCGCCGCCGGGATCGACCGTGCCGAGGACCACGAAGGGCAGCAGCGGATAGAACAGGGCGTGCTGCTCGATCAATCGGTCGCGGATCACCCGGGAGCCGATCTCGGCCATGCGCTCGGCGGACCCGACGCGCGTCTGGAGGGCGATCTCGCCCCGATGCCAGGGAGACGTGTCCACGGCGGCCCCCCTTCGGTTCAGGCGGCGCTGAGGCCGGCTTCGGTCCTCGGGAAGGGCAGGAAGCCGGGCAATTCCTCGATTCGGGAGAGCCAGGCCCGGATCGCCGGATAGGGCGCGAGATCGACGTTCCCCTCGGGCGCCGCCACGACGTAGCTGTAGAGCGCCACGTCCGCGATCGTCGGATGCGCGGCGGCGAGCCAGTCGCGCGCGGACAGTTCCGCCTCGATCAGGGCGAGGATCGCGTGGGCCCGGGCGATCACCTCGTCGAGGCGGAAGGGGGCGCCGAACACGGTCACGAGGCGCGCGGCGGCCGGACCGAAGGCGATCGGCCCAGCGGCGACCGAGAGCCAGCGCTGCACCCGGGCGGCCCCCTCCGGATCCTCGGGCAGCCAGTCGGTGCGGCCGAGCTTCTTCGCGACATAGATCAGGATCGCATTGGAATCGGGGATGATGGTCCCATCGTCGTCGAGGACCGGCACCTGCCCGAACGGATTGATCTTGAGGAAAGCCGGCGACTTGTGCTCGCCGCCCGCGAGATCGACCGGAACGGTCGCGTAATCCGCCCCCACCAGGGACAGGAACAGGCGGGCCCGATGGGCATGGCCCGACAGCGCCAGATCGTAGAGCTTCACGGATCTCTCCTCTGCACCCGGCCCTCGTCCGGCCGGTATCCCCATGAAATCCGTTTCTCCGGTTCGAGAGAACCGGCATTCTAGACAAGCGACTGTTGCGCGAAGTGGAATGATCGGAGGGCCGCCATGGACCGCTGGCAGGGGATGCGGGTGTTCGTCCGGGTGGCCGAGAGCGGCGGCTTTGCCGGCGCGGCCCGCGCTCTCGGTTTGAGCCCGCCGGCGGTGACGCGGGCGGTCGCGGCGTTGGAGGCGCGGATCGGTGCGCGCCTTCTCACGCGCACCACGCGACGGGTGGCGCTCACGGAGGCCGGGGCGCGCTACCTTGAGGATTGCCGCCGCATCCTGGCCGAGATCGAGGAAGCGGAGGCCGTAGCGGCCGGCGCCACGGCGACGCCGAGCGGCACGCTGACCGTGACGGCGCCGGTCCAGTTCGGGCGCCTCTACGTGCTTCCGGTGATCTCGGACTATCTCGACCGCTATCCCACGGTCGCGGTCCGTGCCCTGTTTCTCGATCGCGTGATCCATCTCGTCGAGGAGGGAGCGGACGTGGCCCTACGGATCGGGGCCCTGCCGGATTCAGGCCTCTCGGCGATTCGGGTCGGCAGCGTACGCCCGGTCGTCTGCGCCGCGCCGTCCTATCTGGAGCGGTACGGCACGCCCCTCGAACCGGGCGACCTGACGCGGCACGCGATCATCGGCCGGGCCGATCAGGCGACGGCGCACGAGTGGCGCTTCGGCTCGGATCGGCGCGTGGCCGTTCCCCTGTGCCCCCGCTTCTCGTGCAACACGATCGACGGGGCGCTCAGCGCCGCCCTGGACGGACGGGGGATCGTCCGGCTCCTGTCCTACCAAGTGGCTCCTGCCATCGCCGAGGGGCGTCTGCGTCCGCTGCTCGAAGCGCAGGAAGGTCCGCCGATGCCGATCCATGTGGTGAGCCCGGAGGGCCGCCGGGCGCCCGCCAAAGTCCGCGCCTTCATCGACCTGGCCGTGGAGCGACTGAGGGCGGATCCGCGGGTGAATCCGCAAGGGCTGCCAGCCGGATCATGAGCGGGTGGCGGGCTCCAGGGGGCAACCCTGAAGCGGTGTCATTTGTCCGCGTTCGCTCATCATCGCTTGGCGCAATGAAACGCGGCCCGCCGAAAGGCTCTCGGCGGGCCGCCATCCTTGTCCATGCGCCCTCCCCCGGCATAGCGCAGGAGGGCCTATTGCGGCTGTAAGGAATCAGTCCTTCAGATCGGCTGGGACCTTGCCGCCGTTCTCTTCCAGCTTCTTGATGACCTGCTTGTGCAGCCAGACGTTCATCGAGGCGGAGTCGTTCTTGTCGCCCGAGTAGTGCAGCTCGTCGGCGAGCTGCTGGCGGGCATGAAGGCTCGAATCGAGATCGAGCAGCTTCATCAGATCGACGATCGAGGTGCGCCAGTTCAGCTTCTGCGGGTTCTTCGACGCCATGTCGTTGAGCACGGCCTCGACATCGACGGGGCCGCCGGACGCCGCGCCGCCGCTCGTGGCAGTGGCGGCTGGGGCGTCGCCGCCGGAGGAGGGCTGCGCCTCGGTCGAGGCGGGCTTGTCGCCGCCGGCCTTGGACTCGGAGGCCTGGGCCTCGGAGGTGCCGAACGGGTGGAGAATCTTGCTGACGATGCTGCCGAGGAGGCTCATGGCGGTCAGGTCCTGTCGTCTCGCGCGGCCGGTGTGCCGCTACGGTTTCGTTAACATCGGGCAGGCACGCCCGTTCCGTCGCGGCATTCCGCCCTGCCCCGTTGCGACCGGTGATTGGAAGATCGCGCCCGCTGTGCCATGGGGCGGGGTCAAACCTGCCGGAACCCGCACGATGCGCATCCTATTCAAGGCCTTCGCCCTCATGGCGAGCCTCGCCGCCACAACCGTTTCCTGGCCCGCCGCCGCCCAGCAGGTCCCGGTGCGCATCGGCGTGATCCCGGTGATCGGCGCGGCGCCGGTCTTCGTCGCCAACGGCGAGGGCTGGCTCAAGGAAGCGGGGCTCGCGCCGGCCTTCACCACCTTCGAATCGGGCCCGAACATGATCCAGGCGCTGGCATCGGGCACCATCGACGTCTACGTCGCCGGCATCGCCCCCCTCGCCGTCGCCCGCACCAAGGGCATCGACGTGCGGGTCGTGGCCGCCACCGCCATCGAGGAGATGGTGTTCGTGGCCGCCCCCAAGCTCGCGCCCTACTTCGCCGGGGCGCCGAGCAAGGCGGAAGCCTTCAAGCAGTTCAAGGCCAAGGAGGGCCGGCCGGCGCGCCTCGCCACGCAGCCGCCGGGTTCGGTGCCGAACACCACCCTCCAGCACTGGCTCTGGCAGGTGGCCAAGGCCGACAAGGCCGATGTCGAGATCGTCGCCATGGGCATCGACGCGACCCAGCAGGCGCTGCTGGCCGGAGCCGTCGACGGCGCCTCGATCCGCGAACCGGCGCTCACCATCGTCCAGGGCCGCAACCCGAAGATCGCGCTGATCGCCACCGGGGCCGAGATGTTCCCCGACCAGCCCGGCACCGTGGTCGCCGTCTACGGCAAGTTCGCCGATGCCAATCCGGCGGCGGTCGAGGGGCTCGTCTTGGCCCTCGTCCGGGCGACGGACCTGCTCAAGTCCGATCCGGCCAAGGCCGCCGGGCCGGTTGAGGCGGCGCTCGGCAAGGGAATCACCGACGTGGCGACGATCCAGAAGGCCCTGTCCTCGCCGGCAGCGAAATTCGTCACCGATCCGCGCACGATCATCGAGGCGACGAAGGCGATGCAGGCCTACCAAGTCTCGATCGGCACCCTCGACAAGGAGGCGCCGACCGACGGCCTGTTCGATACCAAGCCCTTCGACAAGGTGAAGAAGCCCTGATCGTCACCCCATGACCGCTCTCCGCTCGGCCGGGCTCGCGGCCGTCGGGCTCGCCGCCTTCCTCGGTGTCTGGGAGGCGGCGCCCCGGCTCGATCTCGTCAATCCGGCCTTCCTGCCGCCACCCTCCTCGATCCCCGCCGCCTTCGGCCGTGAGATCGCCGGCGGCGCGTGGCCGAGGGCGGTCGCCGAGAGCCTGAGCCACTACGTCGTCGGTCTCGGGGTCGGTGCGGGGGCCGGGATCGCGCTCGGGCTCCTGTCGGGCATGTTCCGCTGGTTCGAGAGCCTGACGGCCTGGATCGTGCGGCTGCTGCGGCCGATTCCCGGCCTGGCCTGGGTGCCCTTCGCCATCATCTGGTTCGGCGTGCAGCCCTCGGCCGCCGTGTTCATCATCGCGATCGGCGTGTTCTGGATCGTGTTCTTCGCCACCCAAGGGGCCGTGCGCGGCGTCGACCGCGACCTGATCGAGGTGGCCCAGGCCTTCGGCTTCCGCGGGCCGTTCGCGCGGCTGACCAAGATCCTATTGCCGGCGGCCACGCCCGGCATCCTGGTCGGCGTGCGCACCGCGCTCGGGCAAGCCTGGATGGCCGTGGTCGCGGCGGAGATCTTCGGCGTACCGGGCATCGGTGCCCGGATGATGCAGGCGTCCTCGCTCCTCTCCACCGACATCGTCGTCGTCTACATGCTGACCATGGCCGCCCTCTACGGCCTGTTCGACACCGGCTTCGTCGCCCTCCAGGGCTGGCTCCTGCGGTGGCGCGCATGAGCCCGATCATCGAGATCCGCGGCCTGTCGCTCGCCTACGAGCGCGACGGGCGGCGCACCGAGATCCTCTCGGCCCTCGACCTAGCCGTGCCGCGGGGGCAATTCCTCGTCATCGTCGGCGAGTCCGGCGTCGGCAAGTCGACGCTGCTGCGGGTGCTGATCGATCTCGCCAAGCCCAGCACGGGCACGGTGGGTCTCCATACGGCGCCCGACACCCGCACGCCGATGGCGCTGGTGTTTCAGGACGCCCGGCTGCTGCCCTGGCGGCGGGTGATCGACAACGTCGCCCTCGGTCTGGAGCGCCACGGCCTGCCCAAGGCCGAGCGTCGCGACCGTGCGGCGGCGATGCTCAAGCTCGTCGGTCTGGCCGATCTCGCCGGGCGCTGGCCGCACCAGCTCTCCGGCGGCCAGCGGCAGCGCGTCGCCATCGCCCGCGCCCTCGCGGTCGAGCCCGAGGTGCTCCTGATGGACGAGCCGTTCTCGGCGCTCGACAGCTTCACCCGCGAGGGGCTGCAGGACGAGATCCAGCGCATCAAGGCGCAGACCGGCAAAACCGTGCTGTTCGTGACCCACGACATCGACGAGGCGGTCTACCTCGCCGACCGGGTCGTGGTGCTGGCCGGCAGCCCCGGACGGATCGCCGCCGACGTCTCGATCACCCTGCCCCGCCCGCGTCGGCGCCGGGACGCGGAGCTGGTCGAGGCGGCCCGCCACCTGCGCGCGGAGCTGTCGCGGCGCTCTTCGGACCTGTGATGCCCGCGATGCGGAACGCGAGCGTCGCTGTGCGGGTTCGTTGCTCGCGCGGACGACCTCCCGGAACACCTTGACGGTGGCGCTCCGCGCCGGGAACCATCGCGCGGTCCTTCGGGGTGCCGCCGGGAGAATCGGGATGGGTATATTTCAGGACGCGCTCGTCCGCTTGAACCGCGTGGTGATGTCGTATGCGGGCGATGCCGTCTTCATGCAGGCGGCGGTCTCGGCGGCGGCCAATGTCATCGTGGCCGACGGCGATACCGACGAGGAGGAGATCGAAGCCGCCCTCGTCAGCATGCGGGCCAACCCGATTCTCGAAAAATCCTACGACACGCTGACGCTGGAAAAGGCGCTGTTCGAGGCCCTGGCCCGGGCGGAGCTGCGTGCCGGGCGCCTCGAGAACCTTCAGCAGGTCGCCGCCGTCGCCGACCGTCCGGTCGAGCACCGCCAGTACATCTTCCTGATCGCGGCGGACGCCGCCGACAAGGGCGGCATCACCGAGAGCGAGCACAAGGTTCTCGACGAGCTGGCCGCCGCCCTCGCCGTCGACAAGGCGTCGCTCCTCGCCTGATCGGCAATCCGCCGAGGCGGCATCGCGCCGCCCACCACGCCCTCGCGGTCCTTCCGCGTCGGGCGTATGGTCGTCGCCGTTCGGGAGTTGGTATCACGATGTACAAGGTGACGGGGACGGACCCGGCGGGACGCGAGATGACCTTCGCCTGCGGCACCGACGAGCAGGCCCTGGAAAAGACCTGGGAACTCGCCCGCCGCGGTTTCCGCGATATCGCGGTGTCCGATCCGAAAGGGAAGCGCATGAGCGCGGGTGCGTTCGAGCGGGCGCTGGACTTCGACTATGAGTGAGCCGCCCCGACGGGCGAAGCAACCGTTGGCACCGAGCGTTTCCGAGGGCGACAGCTCGTCCAAGCCCTCCCCCTCATTCTGAGGGTCCCGGCGCGCGGGCTCCGCAGGATGAGGGGAATGGCTGGAAGGGGGGCGGCGCTCACGCCGCCCGCTTCTGATAATCCTTCACATCGGTGAACCGGATCTTCTCCCAGCGCTCCTCCTCGTAGCGCAGGGAGAAGGCGGTGGTGGCCATGAAGACCGGCGCGCCGTCGAGGTCCGAGGCCATGGACGAGCCGTGGGCATCGACGAACTTGTCGATCTCGGTCTCCGAATCCGACTCGATCCAGCGGCAGACCGAGAATCGGCTCGTCTCGAAATCGATCGGGAGCCCGTATTCCGCCTGAAGCCGCTCCTTCAGCACGTCGAGCTGGAGCGCGCCGACCACGCCGACGATGGCCGGTGAGCCGTCCTGCGGCACGAAGACCTGGACGACGCCCTCCTCGCCCATCTGCTGCAGCGCCTCCTTCAGCTTCTTGGCCTTCATCGCGTCGGTGAGCTTGATCCGGCGCATGATCTCGGGGGCGAAGCTCGGCACCCCGCGGAACACCAGTTCCTCGCCCTCCGTCAGCGTATCGCCGATGCGCAGGGTCCCGTGATTGGGGATGCCGACCACGTCGCCGGCATAGGCCTCGTCGGCGATGGCCCGGTCCTGGGCGAAGAAGAATTGCGGCGCCGAGAGCGACATCGGCTTGCCGGTGCGCACGAGCTTCGCCTTCATGCCCCGCCGCAGCATCCCCGAGCAGACGCGCATGAAGGCGATGCGGTCGCGATGGTTCGGGTCCATGTTCGCCTGGATCTTGAACACGAAGCCCGTCATCTTCGGCTCGGTCGGCTGGACCGCGCGCTTGTCGGCATCCTGGCCCCGGGGCGGGGGCGCGAAGCGGCTCAGACCGTCGATGAGGTCGCGCACGCCGAAGTTGCGCAGGGCCGAGCCGAAGAAGACCGGTGTCAGGTGCCCCTCGCGAAACGCCGCGAGATCGAAGGTCTTGAGCCCGCCCTCGGCCAGTTCCACCTCGTCGCGCCAAGCCTGGGCCGCGCCGTCCTCCGTGAGCAGCTCGTCGAAGAGCGGATCGTCGGCGCCGGAGACCGGGATCGTGCCGGCATCGTCCGCCGCATCGAGGCGGCGCACCCGGTTGCCGCCGAGCTCGTAGGTGCCGGCGAAGTTGCGCCCGAGTCCGATCGGCCACGTCACCGGGGCGACGTCGAGCGCCAGAGTCTTCTCGATCTCGTCGAGCAGCTCGAACGGGTCGCGCGCCTCGCGGTCGAGCTTGTTGACGAAGGTGACGATCGGAATGTCCCGCAGCCGGCATACCTCGAACAGCTTGCGCGTGCGCGCCTCGATGCCCTTGGCGGCGTCGATGACCATCACGGCCGAATCGACCGCCGTCAGCGTCCGGTAGGTATCCTCCGAGAAGTCCTCGTGGCCCGGGGTATCGAGCAGGTTGAAGACGCAATCGCCGTACTCGAAGGTCATCACCGAGGTGACCACCGAGATGCCGCGCTCCTTCTCGATGCCCATCCAGTCGGAGCGGGTCGAGACGCGATTGCGCTTGGCCTTCACCTCGCCCGCGAGCTGGATCGCGCCCCCGAAGAGCAGGAGCTTCTCCGTCAGCGTGGTCTTGCCCGCATCCGGGTGCGAGATGATCGCGAAGGTGCGCCGCCGCGCGACCGGGTCGGCCTTCGGGTCGGCGGGTTTGGGGTCGGTCTGCATCAGCATGGCGGGCACCGGCCGCGCCGCGGGCGGCCACTCGTGTCGAGGAATCCGGGATCGGGCTTCTCTACGCGTTCCGCGGCGCGGGCGCAAAGCCGATGCGGGGGGGCGAACGGGCGGTCGCCGTCAACCCCGTCCGACATAGGGCATGGCGGTGGCCATCACCGTCATGAACAGCACGTTGGCCGAGAGCGGCAGCCCCGCCATGTAGACGACCGCCTCCGCAACGTGACGCGCCTCCATGAACGGCTCGGGCCGGATGGTGCCATCGGCCTGCCGGGCGCCGCTGCCGAAGCTGTGGGTCATCTCGGTCTCGGCATTGCCGATATCGATCTGTCCGCAGGCGATGTCGAAGGCACGCCCATCGAGGGCGGTGGCGCGGGTGAGCCCGGTGATCGCGTGCTTGGTGGCGGCATAGGGCGCCGACATCGGTCGCGGCACGCTGGCCGAGATCGAGCCGTTGTTGATGATGCGCCCGCCGCGCGGATCCTGCCTCCGCATCATCCGGAAGGCCGCGCGGGAGCAGAGGAAGGCGCCGGTGAGATTGACGTTCACGCTCCGCAGCCAGTCCTCGACCGCAATCTCGTCGACCGTCGCGGCGGGGGTGAAGATGCCGGCATTGTTGAACAGCAGATCGATCCGCCCGTATCGCTCGGCGATGCGCGCGAACAGCGCCTCGACCGCCTGCGGATCGGACACGTCGGTCGGCACGCACGAAACCTCGCCCGGCAGGTCCCCCGCCACCGCCTCCAGCGCCGCCCCGCGCCGCCCGGCCAGCACCAGACGCCAACCGGCCTCGGACAGCCCCCGCGCCACCGCCCGCCCGATCCCCGACCCCGCCCCGGTCACCAGCGCCACGCCGCCGCTCATCCGCCCCTCCCCTCGCCGCCTCTCGATCCCCTATCGCAGCTCCACCTCCCCAGTTGCCAGCCCCGCGCGGCCCGTTTAGAGAACCGACGGCCCGAGGCCGATGGGGCGTCGCCAAGTGGTAAGGCAGCGGTTTTTGGTACCGCCATTCCCAGGTTCGAATCCTGGCGCCCCAGCCAAGCCTCAGCTAAGTCGTTGATCTGATTGCGATCCGCGCTCGGCCGCTCTGGCGGCTGCGCCGATTGTACGCAGAGCTGTTGCACGCGCTTGTCCACAGGGGCAGGCCGTTGACGATTTGTTCTAACGTGTACCGACGCGGTGCGGTATACTGGTGGCGTAGGCGATTCCGTTGCGATGAGCGGACGCGACCGCTTGGTGCCTCTGGTAAGGGGAATTCCACCACGGTCGCTCTGAGCCTGGGCACGACCGACCCATCCAGTGCGCGCACACTCGGCTGGGCGCTCAACGCGGAAAGCCTCCGCGTCCGGGACGATCCCGCCATGCGCACCACCAGCCAGATCCGAGACCACCTGCGCGCGTATGTCGACCGGGAGCGGGGCGCGCGGTTGACGCGTCTGCAGCGCGACCTCGATCCGCCGCGTGATCCGCTCGTCGGCGACTGGCCCGCACTGATGGAGAGACGCGCCCGGGAATACCGCATCTTCGGGCGCCTGCAGGCCCTGGCCGCCGAGGAAGGCTTCGAAGCCGGGTACGACAGCGAACTCGATGCTCGCCTAAAGCGGGAAGGCTTCAGCCTGACGGAACGCGGGGCGATCAGGCGACGCATCACGAATGGCTACCTGCGCGATCTCGGACGCCCGGACGAGACCGGGCGGCTCACGCCGCCCCGCGCCTATCTCGAGGCGATGCTGATGAGCATGGACGAGCCCGTCACCGAAGCGGGCCTGATCCGATGCCTACGCGGCCTCGCGGCTGTCTCCGGCCATGTCTCGCGCGAGTTCGCTGCAACTTATGCCGAGGCCCGTTGCGATCCGCGTGAGGCCTGGGCCAATCTCTCTGCCATGCGCGTCAGGGGCGAAATGCCACGCGACGAGCTAGGCTGGGCCTCGTCCGACTTCGATGGCGCCGACAGCTTCGAATGGGGCGACTTCGAGATCCACGCTCCGCCGATACTTCGGCAGACCGCGAGTGATGATGGTGGCGGTCCTCCCCCTCACCTATCCGAATCTGCCCGCTATCCCGTACCCGAGGAGGGTCCTGCACCGGCTAGGAAGCACCCGCCCGCTGCGCCAGCACCTGCGTCGTACCCTTCGGACACGGAGGCCGCCGCTCCAGAAGCGGTTCCAGATCAATCGCATATGCGGTCCGAGCTGGATGGCGAGGATGCCATTCAAGACACCGCCGACTGCGCTACTGAATACGAACAGCGAGTTCAGGACGATGCGAGCACGGGCGTGGAAGCCGTCTCCGAGCCCATCACGAACTCCCTGACGACAATGGTCGAAGAGCTCGTCATCCACAAAGGTGTCACCTGGGACGAGAAGACCCAGCGGCAGCATCGGGCCGTCGCCAGGATGCTGGGCGACATCGCCGGGACCGACGACCTGCGGCGGATCACGCACGCGCATCTCGCTGCCTACGTCCAGAACCTCTCGAACCTGCCCAAATCCTACGGCAAGAGTTCACGCGATGCGGATCTATCGATCGCAGATCTCATTGAGCGTGGACGAACGATGCGGGCCGCGGGTCAGGCTGAGAAGGTTGGGCTCAGCCCCGCGACGGTCAACCGGCATATCACGCAGCTCTCGACGATCGCGAAGTACTGCCGCGCCAAGCAGCGCCCGATCGGGCAGGTCGAACTTCTGAGCGACTTCCGGCTGATCGACCCGGAGCGGGATGGTGAGAAGCGACCGGCCTTCGAAGCTCACGAGGTAGAGAAGCTGTTCGCACATCCCGTTTGGACCTCGACGGCCTCGGAGCCGGAGATGCTGCGGATCGCGCGGAGGCAGCAGATCTTCGCAGCCGTCTACTGGCTGCCACTTCTCGGCTACTACTCCTGCGCGCGCTTGTCCGAGCTGGCCTATCTCGAACTCGGCGACATCGACGTGGAGCGGGGCACGCTCAAGATCCAACCGACACGCCGGCGGCGTCTCAAGAATGCGGTGTCTCGCCGGACGCTGCCGATCCATCCCGAGCTCATCCGCCTCGGCTTTCTGGATTTCGTGCGGACCAAAGCGGGCGGGCGACACGATCTGATTTTCTCGGAGATCGCACAGCTTGGCGAGAACACACCCCTGTCGAACCTGTTCGACAAGCGCTGGACAGTCGTTCTGGACGAAGCCGTGCCGTCGGCTCGGGAGGAGGGAAAGACGTTCCATTCCTTCCGGCATTTCGGCAATACGGAGATGATCAGGCGTTTGGTGCTCGATCCGATCCGCGAGTCGATGCTGGGCCATGAGGGCGCCACGGTGAACTCGCGCAACTACAAGAAGACGCTCAAACCCGAAGACTTGCTCACGGCCATTGCGGCCATACCCGAGGTCACGCGGGATCTACGGACGTATGATTGGGCGCTTCTTGGAACAGTGATCACGGACGGCTCGTCGAAGGAGTGCGTGATGGGGAGGCGACGGCGGTCAAGACGCCCGTCATCCTCTTCATCGACGCATCCATCCGCGCGTAAAGGCGACGCCGCGGGATCGGGACGGTCTCCGCCGACAACGGTATTCCGTTCACGGCCAGACCAGAAGTCGCTTCACGCGACTTGAAGCCTGATGCGGCAAGCCCCGATCCATACAGCCGACCCTCGCCGCTTCTCCGATGCGGGCGCTCAAGCAGCTCAGCTGGCGTTTCTCATTTGCGCCATGAGCGGACATCGGCGCACTGCCCGGAAGCGGACGACACCTGCAAGTATGCAACCTTCCGGCGTCGACCCTAATTGGGCCTTCAGACCATTACACGGGAACGTCAGAGCGAGCATTGGAGCGGGCAATCTATCGCTTCGCGAACCCCACGTCGGCAGCAATGCTATTCAACCGTTCTGGCGCGCGCTCCTTCCGCTCGCTGTAGCGGTTGACCAGGTAGTCGGCCCGCTCGCGGGTCAGGAGCGTGAACTTCATCAGCTCCTCGCACACGTCCACGACGCGCTCGTAGAGCGGCCCCGGCTTCATCCGACCGGCGTCGTCGAACTCCTTGTAAGCCATCGGCACCGACGACTGGTTTGGGATGGTGATCATCCGCATCCAGCGGCCGAGCAGGCGTAGGCTATTCACCGCGTTGAAGCTCTGCGAGCCGCCCGAGACCTGCATCACGGCAAGGGTTCGTCCCTGGGTCGGCCGGACGGAGCCCTCTGACAGGGGCAGCCAGTCGACCTGGCTCTTCATCACCCCGGTCATGTTGCCGTGCCGCTCGGGGCTGACCCAGACCTGCCCCTCGGACCAGATCGACAACTCCCGCAGTTCCTGCACTTTCGGGTGGTCGGCGGTGCTGTCGTCAGGCAGGGGCAGGCCGTGCGCGTCGTAGATCCACACCTCGCCGCCCATGGCTTCCAGCAGGCGCGCGGCCTCGTAGGCCAGGAAGCGGCTGAACGAGCGCTCTCGCAGCGAGCCGTACAGGATCAGGATCCGCGGCGCATGTGTAAACGGCGCGGTCGAATGCACGCGGTCGCGGGTCGGCACCTCGAAATGCGCCACGCTCAGGTTCGGCAGGCCGTCGGCGAAGGGCTGGGCGGGCTTGTCCAAGGATCAACTTTCTTGTACGTTCAAGCAATAATTTGAATATTGTATCGAAAATGGATGAACCGCAAGCCCTCGCTGCGTTCGCGGCCCTCGCTCAAGAACACCGCTTGCGCCTGGTGCGGGCGCTCGTGAGCGCCGGCCCGGACGGGCTGGCCTCCGGCGTGCTGGCTGAGGCGGTCGGAGTGTCCGCCGCCACCGTGTCCCATCACCTCAAGGAACTGAGCCACGCCGGGCTGGTCGCCTCACGGCGCGAGGGCCGCTCGATCATCTACAGCGCCGCCTACCCGGTGCTGTCCGACCTGATCGCCTTCCTCATGCGCGACTGCTGCCAGGGCCGCCCGGAGGTCTGCGCCCCGGCGATGGCTGCGCTGGCTACCTGCTGCCCCCCTTCCGGAGAGACCGCCCATGCCTGAGCCGTTCGATGTTGTGATCTACCACAACCCGGAATGCGGCACCTCGCGCAACACCCTGGCGATGATCCGCAACGCCGGCATCGAGCCGCACGTGGTCGAGTACGTCAAAACCCCGCCGACACGGGCGCTGCTGGTGCAACTCCTGCTTCGTGCCGGCCTGAGCGTCCGCGACGTGCTGCGGGATAAGGGCACCCCGTTCGCCGAACTGAACCTCGGCGATCCGGCACTGACCGACGCGCAACTGCTCGATGCGATCGAGGCGCACCCGATCCTCATCAACCGCCCGCTCGTCGTCACACCGAAGGGCGTGCGCCTGTGCCGGCCGTCCGAGGCCGTGCTGGATCTCCTGCCAGTGCAGCAGGGCGAGTTCGTCAGGGAGGACGGCGAGCGGGTAATGGACGAGCATGGCCGCCGCGTCGTTGCCGCCTGAGCCTCACGCCGATTAACGAGAAGAAAACGCTCGGATGCTCGCGCTCGCCATCTTTCTCGTCACCCTCGTGTTCGTCATTTGGCAGCCCAAGGGCCTGGGGATCGGGTGGAGCACCCTGGCCGGTGCGGGGATAGCCCTTGCCACGGGCGTGATCCACCCGGGCGACATCCCGGTGGTCTGGCAAATCGTCTGGGACGCCACCTTCACGTTCGTGGCGCTCATCATCATCTCGCTGCTGCTGGACGAGGCCGGGTTCTTCCACTGGGCCGCGCTTCACATCGCCCGCTGGGGCGGTGGCCGGGGCCGGCGGCTGTTCCCGCTCGTTGTCCTTCTCGGCGCGGCCATCGCGGCGGTGTTCGCCAACGACGGCGCCGCGCTGTTGCTGACCCCCATCGTGCTGGCGATCCTGCTCCGGCTGGACTTCGAGCCGGCGGCGTCCCTGGCCTTCATCGTCGCCTGCGGGTTCGTGGCGGACAGCACCTCCCTGCCGCTGGTGATCTCCAACCTCGTCAACATCGTCTCGGCGAACTTCTTCGACGTGACCTTCGGCCGGTACGCGGCCGTGATGGTGCCGGTGAACCTCGTCTCCCTGGCGGCGACCCTGCTGGTGCTGTGGGCCTACTTCCGGCGCGACGTGCCGGCGGCCTATCCCGTGGATGCGCTCGAACGCCCGAACGACGCGATCCGCGACCCGCTGGTGTTCCGGGCGGCGTTCCCGCTGCTCGGCGTGCTGCTGCTTGCCTACTTCGTCACCGCGCCGTTCGGCGTGCCGGTCTCGGTCGTGACCTTTGCCGGCGCTGCGGTGCTCCTGCTGCTCGCGAACCGAGGCGGGATCATCCCGATCCGCAAGGTGCTGACCGGCGCCCCCTGGCAGATCGTCCTGTTCAGCCTCGGCATGTATCTGGTGGTCTACGGCCTCCGGAGCGCCGGCCTGACCGACGAGCTGGCGAAGGGGCTGGTCTGGCTTGCCGGGCATGGACCGTGGGTCGCCACCGTCGGCACCGGTTTCGCCGCCGCGATCCTGTCGTCCGTCATGAACAACATGCCGAGCGTGCTGATCGGGGCGCTCTCGATCCAGCAGGCCCCGGACCTGTCGCCGCTGACCCGCGAGCTGATGGTCTACGCCAACGTGATCGGGTGCGACCTCGGTCCGAAGTTCACGCCCATCGGCAGCCTTGCCACCCTGCTCTGGCTGCACGTCCTGGATAGCAAGGGCCAAAGGATCACCTGGGGCCAGTACATGAAGGTCGGGCTGGTCATCACCCCGCCCGTGCTGCTGGTCACGCTGCTGGCGCTGGCGGCCTGGCTGCCGCTGCTCGGCGCTCGGTAGCCCGCCCGCGCCCGAGAACCGCCGGCTGGCCGGTGATCTCCGCCTTCGGCCGGCTCTACGGCGCGGAGGCTCGGCTGCCACACACTGTAAAACATGACCGGGCGACGTTTGAGAGCGTGGCAGAACGTTGCGCACCGCTTCGAGTGGCCCTGCGGCAATATCAGGCCTCCCACCATCCAAAATCATCGACACGGATGGCGCTGCTGTCTCCTCATGCGTCGTTATGATAAGGAGCACGGGGGGACGATACGTCAGGATGCGATCCATCGGCCAGCACCTCGTCGAAGCGTGGCCGCGCCTGTTCCGCTACGCCCTGACACTGACGCGGGAGCCTGACGCCGCGCGCGACCTGATGCAGCAGAGCGCCCTCAAGGCGCTCTCGACGGGGACGACGCCGAGCGAACCACGGGCGGCCCGCGCCTATCTGTTCCGGATCGTGCGCCACGCCTGGATCGACCGCATCCGCCGGAACCGATCCCGGCGCGAGGACGATCTCGTGGATTGGCCCGACGAAGGGTTCGACGACCGCCTGATCGAGGCCATCGCCGTGCGCCAGGCTTTCGCCGCCCTTGATGCGCCCTGCCGGACGGTCGTGACCTGCGTGGACGTCGAGGGCCTAAGCTACCGGGAAACCGCCGAACGGCTCGGCATTCCCGTCGGCACGGTCATGAGCCGTCTGCACCGGGCGAGGCGGATCATGCTGCACCGGATCGCCGGGCCGTCCGATGGGAGCGAGGGGCGGTGATGCGCTGGGAGACCCTAAATGCCTACGTCGATGGGGAACTCGACGCGCAGGACCGGCGCGCTGTCGCGGAGACGCTGGCCCGGGACCCGATCCTGGCCGCGCGGGTCGCGACCCTGACCCGGCTGAAGCAGGGGGTGAAGCAAGGGGTAACGGCGGCGGCCGTGCCGCCCCGGCGCGCGCCGATCGCCCGCGCCTACATCGGATGGGCGTGCGCCGCGGCCCTGGTCGTCCTCGTCGGCACCGGCTGGCTCGCCCTGTCGTCTCGCGCGCCGGCCGACTCCGCGCGCGCAGCCTTCACGGCCTGGAGCGCGGCGGGCTCACCCGCGAACGACGTACGGCTCGCGGGCGGCCCCCCTGGCTTCCCCCTCGATCTCGGGGCGGCCGGCTTCCGCTTGGTCTACCTGTCCCCGGACGATGGTTCGGTCGGTCGCCTCGCCGGTTACGAGGGGCGTCACGGCTGCCGGCTCGCCATCTGGAGCGGACCGTCGCGCGGACAGGCCGGTCTGGAGATCGCGCAAGGGAGCGGCGGCCTGCGTATGGCGCGCTGGGACAGCGAGGGGCGCCGCTACGTCCTCCTGTCCGAGATGGTGCCGACCGAGCGGTTCGCCCTGCTGGCCGAGGCAGCCGTGCTGCTCACCGAACCGAACAAGACGGACCGCCTGCGGCTCGCCCTGGACCGGGCCACCGGCCTCTCGGAGCGCCCCTGCACCGGCTGACCGGCGCGCGCCGCGGGATTTATTTCGACCCGCCGCGAATAGACCGGGGGCGACGTGCGTCTCCTCCTCCGCACGTCGCGGGCCCGGTCGCCGGAGCCTTGCGCGGATCGGGGAGGAATCGGATGCTCGACAGACGCGATCTCATCAGGCGGGCGGGCCTCACCGCCCTGGCGGGCCTGGGCGGCAGCAGCTTCGCGTCGTTGCGGGCGCTCGCGGGCGACACCGCCACGCTGCCCTTCGGCCACGGCGAGCGGCCCCTGGCGGCCTATCCGGGCAAGCGCCCGCTGCTTCAGATGACCGCGCGGCCGCCGCAGCTGGAGACCCCGTTCTCGGTGTTCGACGAGGGCGCCATCACGCCCAATGACGCGTTCTTCGTGCGCTATCATCTCGCCGACATCCCGACCGAGATCGATCCCGAGACCTACCGCGTCGCGATCAAGGGCCATGTCGAGCGGGAGGTCTCGCTCTCGCTCGCCGACCTGAAGGCGATGCCGACGACCGAGATCGTCGCGGTCAACCAGTGCTCGGGCAATTCCCGCGGCTTCTTTGAACCGCGCATGGCCGGGGGGCAGCTCGCCAACGGGGCGATGGGCTGCGCCCGCTGGACCGGCGTGCCGCTGAAGGCCGTGCTCGACAAGGCCGGGGTGAAGGCGGGCGCCGTGGAGGTCGCCTTTACCGGCCTCGACGGCCCGGTGATCCCGGAGACGCCGGACTTCGCCAAGTCGCTCAAGCTCGACCACGCCCGCGATGGGCAGGTGATGCTGGCCTGGGGCATGAACGGGCAGGACCTGCCCTGGCTCAACGGCTATCCCCTGCGCCTCGTCGTGCCGGGCTTCTACGGCACCTACTGGGTCAAGCATTTGGAGAGCATCAGCGTGCTCGACAAACCCTTCGACGGCTTCTGGATGCAAAAGGCCTACCGCATCCCCGACAACGACTGCGCCTGCACCGAACCCGGCAAGGCGGCGGACAAGACCGTGCCGATCAACCGCTTCACGGTGCGCTCCTTCCTGACCAACCTGACCGACGGGGCGGAGGTGAAGGCCGGGCGCACCCCCTTGCGCGGCATCGCCTTCGACGGCGGCTCCGGGATCAAGGCGGTGGCGGTCTCGACCGACGACGGCAAGACCTGGATGGAGGCGCGGCTCGGGCAGGATCTCGGCCCCTACGCCTTCCGGCCGTGGACCCTCGACGCGGAGCTATCGCCGGGGGCGCACGCGATCCGGGCGCGGGCAACCGCCAACGACGGGGCGAGCCAGCCGATGGAGCCACGCTGGAACCCGGCCGGGTACCTGCGCAACGTGGTCGAGACCACCCACGTGCGCGCGGCCTGAGGGAGTGACGACGATGACCCGTATCACCCTCGCCCTGGCGGCGGCCCTCGCCCTCGCCCTCGCGACCGGCGCGGCGCTCGCCGCGCCGAAATCCTACGAGGTGCCCGAACCGACCGCGACCCTGCGGGCGCCGAAGGCCGGCACGCACGCGGAAGGCTTCGAGGCGGCCCAGACGAACTGCCTCGTCTGCCATTCGGTGGACTACATCGCGATGCAGCCGCCCGGCAAAGGCGTGGCCTTCTGGGAGTCCGAGGTGACTAAGATGGTCAAGGTCTACCACGCGCCGATCGACGAGGCGCAGACCAAGGCCATCGCCGCCTATCTGGCGGAGACGTACTGAAGCGTTGCACGGGCAGTCCGCTCTCCGCGCGTGCGCACGCGCGGAGAGCGTGGCTTGACAGGCAACTCCGCGGCTGACACACCGCCAGCACGGCAATGGATTTCTGCCGGGCCATCGTGGCCGAACCGCCCTCGGGCTGATGATTCCTACCTTTTGCGATCTCGCAACAAGGGGGAATCGTGCGCGCCTCGTTCCAGAATCTTCTCTCTCAGCTCGACCTCATCGCCTTCCTGCGACTCAGGCGGGTCCACGCCCTGTCGGTCGTGCGCTGGCTGATCGCCCTCGTGCCGATGGCCGCGGCGGTCGGGACGCTCTGCGCCGCCTTTCTGTGGAGCCTCGACGCCGCGACTGCTGCGCGGTTCGCCCAGCCTTGGCTGCTGCTCGGACTGCCCCTCGGAGGCCTCGCCGTTGGCCTGCTCTACCACCGGCTCGGCCGGTCGGTAGAGGGCGGCAACAATCTCATTGTCGAGCAGATCCACGAGCCCGGCGGCGGCGTGCCGCTGCGCATGGCCCCGCTCATCTTCCTCGGTACCGTCGTCACGCACCTGTTCGGCGGCTCTGCCGGACGCGAGGGCACGGCCGTCCAGCTCGGTGGCTCCCTGGCGAGCGCCTGCGTCCGGCTGTTCCGCCTCGATGCCCAGAGCGCCCGGATCATGCTCATGGCCGGCATCGCGGCCGGGTTCGGTGCGGTGTTCGGCACCCCGCTGGCCGGTGCGGTCTTCGCTCTGGAGGTGCTGGCGATCGGTCGCGTCGAGTACGCAGCCCTCGTCCCCTGCCTGATCGCGGCGGTCGTGGGCGACTGGACGTGCCGTCTCTGGGGCATCCATCATGGCCTGTTCCGCATCGATGATCTCGCGGAGGGCGCGCACGGGGCCGGGCCGCTGCTTCTGGCCAAGGTGGCCCTCGCCGGCGTCGCCTTCGGGCTTGCCGGCCTGCTCTTCGCGGAGCTGAACCACTGGCTCGGCGGCTGGTGCAAGCGGCTCATCGCCTACGCCCCGCTGAGGCCCGTCGTCGGGGGCCTCGCCGTCATCGGCCTGGTCTCCGTGTGCGGCACCCGCGACTATCTCGGGTTGGGCGTGTGGTCGCCCGACCCGCACGCCCTGATCATCGCGAGCTTTTTCGGGCCGGACGTGCATCCCTGGAGCTGGGCGCTCAAGATCCTCTTCACCACTGTGACCCTCGCCACCGGCTTCAAGGGCGGCGAAGTCACACCGCTCTTCTTCATCGGGGCGGCCCTCGGCAACGCGCTCGCGGGGCTTCTGGGGGCACCCATCGACCTGATGGCGGGCCTCGGCTTCGTTGCGGTCTTCGCGGGGGCCGCCAACACGCCGCTCGCCTGCACTCTGATGGGCATCGAGCTGTTCGGTGCCACCCATGCCGTCCCAACCGCCATCGCCTGCTTCGTGGCCTATCTCTGCTCCGGGCATAGCGGCATCTACCTGTCGCAGCGCATCGCCGTTCCGAAGGTCGCCACCCAGGATGCGTCGATCCTCGGCGCCACCCTGCGGCAGGCCCGCACGGTCCGGACCGCTTCCCGTCGCACCGTCGCACCCGTGAAGGACTGAGGAGAGCCGATGCCGCAGGCACACACCGTGATTCCGGCCGAGGTCGGCATGCTGCGCGTTTATGTCAGACGGGCGGACAGGGCCGCATCGCGCGGGCGGCGCTCGTTCTGGCAGCTCGGAACGGGAGCAAAGCCCCTTTACCGGGAACTGATCCTGCGGGCCAAGACCGCAGGCCTGATGAACGCGGTCGCCCACCCGGCTCAGTACGGATTCAGCGACCACGGGCCGATCCGAGAAGACGGTTCGGAGCTTTCCGATCCTCAGCTCACCATCTGCGTCGAGTTGATCGGCCGGCGCGCCCAACTCGAACAATTCTGCCGTCAACAGGGCGATCTGTTGACCGACAAGATCGTCGTCTACAAGCCTCTGGAACACTGGTGCGTCGGGCCTACCGGGATCACGCAGGCCAATGCCCCTCAGGACGTGGCGGGGCTCGAGCCATGAAGGCCCTTCTGGCATCCTGGCAGATCTGGGCACTGCTCTCCGCCGCATTCGCGGCCTTGACGGCGATCTTCGCCAGGATCGGGATCGAGGCGGTCAATTCCGATTTCGCCACGCTGATCCGCACGGTCGTGATCGTCTGCGTCCTCAGCCTGATTCTGCTCGCCACCGGGCAATGGCAGCCGCTCGGGTCGATTTCGCGGAAGACCTACCTGTTCCTCGTCCTCTCGGGGCTCGCCACCGGCGGCTCGTGGCTCTGCTACTTCCGCGCCTTGAAGCTCGGCGATGCGGCCCGCGTTGCACCTCTGGACAAGCTCAGCGTCGTGCTGGTCGCGGTGTTCGGCGTCATGTTCCTGGGCGAGCGATTGGCTGCCCCAAACTGGTTGGGCATCGCCTTGATCGCCGCCGGCGCCGTGCTGGTCGCCTACAGGGCGTGAGGACAAGCCATCGGGATAGGACGCGAGGGGGCCGTCCGGCGACCGCCCCCCACGCGCGTCAGTGCGGTGCCTGGGTCTGGACCGTGGCGCCGGTCTCGCCAGGCTTGCCCTCGACGATGACGAGGCTGCGCCGCGCAGCCGCATCGGCGTTCTGCGTCACCTGCCTGATCGGGCCCACGGCGTTGACGATGGCCGCGCCCGCCGGGTTCGTCATGAAGGCGGCCAGCGGCTCCAGCGGCCCGGCGCCCTTCGGATCGGCCGAGAGGGCCAGCACGTAGGGCTTCTTCGGTGTGAGGTCCGTCACCGCCGCCTGCAGGGTCTGCAGCACCCCCTGGTCGAACAGCGTGACCTGCGTGGCCGCCTTGCCGTCCGGCCCGGCCAGCGTCAGCGTGCTCGACTGGCCCGCCGCGCCCAGCGGCTGGAGGTTCGGCGCGCCGGCCCCCTCCGGCACCGCGTCCGGGACGTAGGCCACCCCCTGCGGCCCTTGGCCGATCGGGATCGTGGCGATCACCGCGTTGCTGCCGGTGTCGATCACCGCGACCGCATCGGCGTTCTCCAGGCCGACATAGATCCGCGAACCGTCGCCTGAGGGCCAGAGGCCGTGCGGGAGCGCGCCGGTGGGAATCGTCGCGACCTGCGAGAAGTCGTCGGTGCGGAACACCTTCACCTGGTTCAGGCCGCCGACCGTCACGTAGGCGAACTGCCCGGCCTTCGTGCGCGCGATGTTGACGTGGTTGGTGATCGGTCCCGTCTCGATGGTCTTGAGCGCCTTGAACGGCGGCGTGGCCTCGAACACCTGGACGCGGCCGACGTCCTTGAGGGTGAACCAAACCTGCTTGCCGTCGGGCGTCGCCGCGATGTCGGGGCAGAACGGGCTCTCCTGCTTGATCCGCCCGACGATCTCGCGGCTCTTCACGTCGATGGCGACCGTCTCGGGGCTGAAGCTGGAGCAGACGTAGCCGTAACGCCCGTCGGGCGAGAAGATCGTCATGCCGGGCCCGTTCGGCACCGTGATCCGACCCGTCTCCTTGCCGGTCCCCGCGTCGAGGATCGCGACGTAGTCCTCGCCGCGCACGCTGACCCAGACCTCCCGCCCGTCCGGCGTGAAGAACGCCTCGTGCGGCGAGCGTCCGACATAGGTCGTGCGGCGCACCGTGTTGGTGGCGGTGTCGATGAAACTGACCGAGTTCGAGCCGATCGAGACGGCGAGCAGGGTCTTGCGGTCGGGCGAGAAGCCCATGCCGTGGACGAGGAGTTGGCCGCGATAGAGCGGGCTCAGGTTCGCGGGCGTCGTGTCGCCGAGGCGGATCACGCCGAGGAGCGTGTTGGCGGCGGGATCGATCACCGAGACCGTGTTGGAGAACTGGTCCGAGGTGTAGAAGCGGTCGCGGGGGCTGACGGGCACGTCTGGCGCCGAGGCGGGCCCCGGCGCCTGACCCGCAAGCGAGGTCCCGCCGAGGAGGGCGAGCAGCAGGGTCGCCGGAATGAGGTGTCGCATCGTGAAGGTCTCTTCGCGCTGATGGTCGGGACGGTGGGCGGCGATCCGCTCAGTGACGGTGATGGGCCGGCGGCTGCGTCGGCGGGGTCTGCGCAACCGGTCGCTCGGCGAGGGCGCGGCGCATGACCTCGATCTCCTGCGCCTGCTCGACGATGATGCCCTGCGCGAGCCGACGCAGGACCGGGTCGCGGCCGTAGGCGAGTTCGGCCTTCGCCATCTCGATCGCGCCCTGATGGTGCGGGATCATCATGGCGGCGAAGTCCCGGTCGGGGTCGCCGGACGGCGCCACCGCCATGTCGGCGTGCATTCGCGCCATCGATCGGGCCATCATCGCTTCGAAGCCGCCGGGGGCGGTCTCCGCATGCCCGGCGCGCATCATCATCCCGCCGCCCAGGACGCCTCCGGCCGTGAGTAGGGTGATGAGGATCGCCGTCGGTGCTCCGCGCATGGTCTCTCCCGCAGTGTCGAGGTCACGCGGGGAGAGATGCCGGCCGGGCCGGGGATATTCCCGGCCGCTCCCGACAAGCCGATCACCGATGCGTGATCGATTGGCCGGGGCGAGGCTTGGAATAGTTCGGCTGCTTCCGGCATCTCTGTTCCGAACGGCGGCGCGCGCGTGCCGTCGCCGTGATCCGGAGACCGCCCTTGGACGACCTCGCCGTCCTGATCGAACCGCAGATTCCGGCCTTGCGGCGCTACGCGACCGCGCTGCTGCGACAGCGCGAGGCGGCCGACGACCTCGTTCAGGACACGCTGGAACGGGCCATCCGCGCCTGGCCGCAACGCCGCGAGGGCGATCTGCGGGCGTGGCTGTTCGCCATCCTGCGCAACCGCTACCTCGAAGGCATCCGGCGCCGCCGGGGCATCGAGGTCGGCCCCGAGGCGCTGATGGAGATCGCGGAGGCCGGGGTCGATCCCGAGGCGGCCCTGGGGGCGCGGGACGTGCTCGACGGGATCGCCGCACTTCCCGAGGAACAGCGGTCCGTCCTGCTCCTCGTCGCGGTCGAGGACATGTCCTATGCCGAGGTCGCCGCCGTGCTCGCGGTCCCCATCGGCACCGTGATGTCGCGCCTCAGCCGGGCCCGCGGCCGGATGCGCGCTTTCCTCGATCAGGCCCCCACGATCGTCACCGGGCATCTGCGGAGGGTGAAATGACCGCGTCCGACCCGCGTCCCGTCGGCGAGGACGACCTGCACGCCTTTGTGGACGGACGGCTCGATCCGGGTCGCTGCGCCCGCGTCGAGGCGTGGCTGGCCGCGCACCCGGAGGCGGCCGCCCGGGTTGCTGCCGACCGGGCGATGCGGGACCGGCTGCGGGCGCGCCTCGCGCCCGTGGCGGACGAGCCGATCCCCGCCCGCCTGCGCATCGCGAACCTCGCGGGTCCGCGCAGGAGGCCCATCCTGCGCTGGTGGCCGAACGCCGCGGCAGCGGCGCTCCTGCTCACCCTCGGCGGCGCGGCCGGGTGGGTCGGGCGCGGCGCCGTGCCGAGCGCGGGCACTCCAGCCGAACCAATGACGCAGGCGGCCGTCTCCGCCTTCCGCACCTACGTGGTCGAGGCCGCCCATCCGGTCGAGGTCCGCGCCGACGGCTCGACCGACCTCGTGCGATGGCTCAGCGCGCGCCTGGGCCGGCCCGTCACCGTGCCGGACCTGCGGGCGCAGGGCTTCCGGTTGATGGGCGGTCGCCTGCTCCCCGCCGGAGACGAGCCGGCGGCGATGCTGATGTACGACGACGACCGGGGCACCCGCCTGACGCTCTACAGCCGGGCCGGGCCGACCGGCGGGCGCGGCGTGTTCCGCTACGCCCGCGCCGACGACGTCGCCGCCTTCTCGTGGATCGATGCTGGGATGTCCTACGTGGTGACCGCCCGCACGGACGAGGCGCGGCTGCTCCGGGTCGCCGAGGCGGTCGATGCGCAGGTCTCGGGCAAGCGCGCGGGCGCGCGGTGACGCTCGTGTCCGAACCCTGCCGTACCACGGCCCCCGCCGAGCCCGAGACGCTATGACACTCGACCAGTTGCGCATCTTCGTGGCGGTCGCCGAGCGCCAGCACGTCACCCGGGCGGCCGAGGCGCTGAACCTCGTCCAGTCGGCGGTCAGCACGGCGATCGCCAACATTGAGGGTCGGCACGCGACGAAACTCTTTCACCGGATCGGCCGCGGGATCGAGCTGACCGAGGCGGGGCGCGTGTTCCTCGTTGAGGCCCGCGCGGTGCTCGCCCGGGCGGAAGCCGCCGAACTGGTGCTCGCCGACCTCAGCGGCATGCGGCGCGGGACGCTGGCCCTCTACGCTAGCCAGACCATCGCCAGCGACTGGGTGCCACGCCACCTCGTCGCCTTCCGCCGGGCCTACCCTGAGATCGCTATAAGGTTGGCAGTGGGCAACACCACCGACGCCGCCGACGCGGTGCGCGCGGGGCAGGCCGAACTCGGGTTTGTCGAGGGGGCACTGGACGACCCGACGCTCGCAAGCACGACCATAGCGCATGACCAACTGGTCCTCGTGGTCGCCCCCGGCCATCCCTTCGCCGGGGCGACCGAACTCGAACCCGAAAACCTCGCCGGGGTCGATTGGGTGCTGCGCGAGGCGGGATCGGGAACCCGCTCGGCCTTTGAGGCGGCCCTGGGCACGGCTGGCCTCTCAGCCGCCCAGCTTCGGGTCACGCTTGAACTGCCCTCTAACGAGGCGGTCCGCGCTGCCGTCGAGGCCGGAGGCGGGGCCGCCGTACTGTCCGAGACCGTGGTAGCCGCCGCGCTTCGGGCCGGAACCCTGGTGCGGGCGGCGTTCGACTTACCGAGCCGGCCGTTCCGGGTGCTGCGCCACAAGGAGCGCTACCGCAGCCGGGCCGCCGACGCACTTCTCGACCTTATCGCGACGGCGAACATCAAATGAGCGAGCCCGCGAAACCCGTGCCCCCCGACGACCCGCGGGTGAGGCTCGCCGAGGACCGGACCGTGCTGGCGGCCGAGCGCACCTTCGTCGCGTGGCTTCGCACCGGGCTCGCCTTCCTCGGCGTCGGCCTTGCCGCGCAGCGCTTCCTGCGGGAAGTGCTGGCGGTCTGGCCGCTGAAGGTGCTGTCGCTGACGCTGATCGCCTGCGCGCTCGCCTCGTTCGCCGGCGCCGTGTGGCGGGACCGGGCGATCCGGGCGCGACTCGCCCATGCCGAGATCCCGATGATGCCGCGCCTCCTCACCATCGGAATCGCAGCCCTGCTGATCGCGATCTCGGGCCTCGCGGCCACCGCCCTGCTCTGGGCGTGAGGGTCAAGCTACAGTCACCCGCACCCGGTGCCAGGCGGCGCTGAGGTAGCCCTTGTAGTTCCAGGTATCGTCGGGGGCGGCCGGCTGGGTCTGGCCGGCGGAATCCCAAGCCCGCACTGCGAGTTCGTGCTCGCCCGTTGTCAACTCGCGCTCGATCTCCCAGAACGTCCAGGCGTAGGGCGCGTCGGCATCGCGCTCGATCCGGGCCTGCGCCCAGCTACGGCCGCCATCCGTCGAGACGTCGACGCGGGCGACCGCGCGGTCGCTGGCGATGGCGTAGCCGCGGATCGCGTGCCGGCCGACCGCCAGGCACGCGCCGCGGGCGGGCTCGCAGATCGCGCTGTTCAGCGGCATCGCCTCGATGGTGATGCCGTGGGCGGGGTCGGCGGTCTCGGCCGTCACGTCGGGCGGAAACAGCTTGTAGTCGTCGGCCTGCATCGGGTTGTCGGAGGGCCGGTCCTGCACCGTGATGCGGGCGAGCCATTTCGGGCTGCGGATGCCGGCAAATCCCGGCACCACCACGCGCAACGGATGGCCGTGCTCGGGGGCGAGCGGTTCGCCGTTCATCGCGAAGGCAAGCAGCGTCTCGGGGGCCAGCGCCTTAGCGCGCGGGATCGAGGCACCGAAGCGCGTGTCCGTGTCCGCGATCCGGTCGTGGCTCTCGAAGGCGACGTGGCGCTCATCCACCGCATCGATCCCGGCCGCGCGCAGGACATCGGCGAGGCGCACCCCGGTCCATTCCGCGTTGCCGATGGCGCCGGGCGCCCACGGGTCGCCGGAGACCGGGGCCACCGCCAGCATGTCGGCCCGGCGGTTGCCGGCGCATTGCATCACCGCCGTGACGGTCACGTGGGCGAAGCGCGTCTTGAGGTCGGCGAGGGAGAGATCGAGCGGCATGGCGACCATCCCGTCGACGGTCAAGCGGTAGCTGTCGGCGTCGAGGTCCGGGATGTCGCCGTGGCTGCGGACGTAGAAGTCGGCCTGATCGGTGAGGAAGGCCGCGCGCAGACGATCGAGCGGTGGCTCGGCGTTGTAGGGCGCCTCGCCGTGGACGATGAGGCGGTCCTTGCGCTGGAACAGGCCGAGCATGGGGTCTTTGTCCTGCGTTCGTGACGTGTCGTCGATGAGAACGCGCCGGGAGCCGGTAAGGCACCCGACGCGCGATCGGTCACGGCTTCATCGTCGAGACCACCGCGTTCTTGGCGCGATCCACCACGGCGACGCTGAGGTCGCGGTTGAGGACGTAGGCGTGGGCGTTGTCGGCGGAGAACGCGATCGCCTGGCGCGGCTCGTTCAGGCCGGTCACAGTGCCGACGACCTTGAGCGTGCCGGTGTCGATCACCGAAAGCGAATTGTCCTTGAGGTTGCCCGAATAGACGAAGCGCCCGTCCGGTGTCAGCGCGGCCCCGTAGGGATCCTTGCCCACCGCCACCTCGGAGGTGACCTTGCGGGCGGCGACGTCGACCACGCCGATGGTATTGCGGCCGCTGTTGGCAGCAAACAACGTCCTGCCGTCCTTGGTGATCGAGATGGCCCGCAGCTTGTCGAACCCGGCGATCTCGCCGGTGATCTTGTTGGTGACGGTGTCGACCAACGTGATCTTGTCGCCGAGGAAGTTCGTCACGAACACGGTCTTGCCGTCCGGAGACAGCTTCACGCCCTGGCGCGGCTGCGAAAAGCCGGGGATCACGGCGTCTGCCAGCAGGGTCTTGGTGTCGAACACGGTCAGCGTGCTCGCGGCTTCGTTGTTGACGTAGAGCTTGGTTCCGTCGGCCGAGAGCACCGTGCCGAAGGCCCCGGGGCCGGCGGCGAGAACGCCGGCCTCCTTGCCGGTGGCGGTCTCGTAGATCGTGATCCGGCCGGTGCCGCTGTCGGAGACGTAGAAGCGGGCGCCGTCCGGTGCGAACACGATGTTGCGCGGCGTCACGAAGCCGTCGAGGCGGCGCAGCACCGTGCCCTTGGCGACGTCGTAGACGATGACGGCGCTTTCCTCGCTGTTCGACACTGCGGCGACCGTGCCGGCGGCGTTCAGGGCCAGCGCGTTGTTCTTGATCGCGCCGTCGAAGCCGGCGGCGAACCCGGGCTGGCCCTGGACGAGGAGCAAGGCGGCTCCCGCAAGGAGGGCACGCAGGCTGGTGCGGATTTGGGTCATGAAGCGTGTCTTTCGGGCATGCGCGCTCGTTCGGCAGCCAGGGGCCGGCCGTGAGGGCGGGTTCGTAGTCGGTTTGCGTAGTGCGGGACCGGTCCGGCCGTACATCGCCTCAAGGAGATGCCAGCGAGGGTGGTCTATTCCCCGAGGCCGGCGAAAAAAGTGCGACGGCCTCGGGGTTCAGGGGGCTCAGGGTGTGGGCTTCAGCGCCGTGAGGTAATCGACGATGGTCTGCACGTCGGCCTGATCGACCGGCGCCTTGTAGACGTGGAGCATCTTGTTCACGGTCTCGGTCCACTGCGCCTTCGTGAGCTTGGGCTGGGTCAGCACCATCCCGGCCGAGTGGCAGGCGAGGCAGTTGTTGTTGACCGCCTCCGCCCCCGGCCCATCCGGAAAGATTCGGTCGGAAGTCGGCATCTCGATCGACTGCGAGGTGAATCGCATCGGCTCGGGAGCCGGGGCGGCGAGCGCCACCAGGGGCGACAGTATGAGCGCGGCGATCAAGGCCGCAGGGCGGATGTCAATCATGGCTGGTCTCCTCAAGCGGCCTGGAGAGATACGGTCTCGATGCCGTTCTGCATGAATCCGGCACCGTTCCAGACGCGGTCCATCGGTTGCGCGACGCCGTTGGCGTTGGTGCAGCGGACCCTCACCGTGTGGGTCCCGGCGGCCAGCGCCGGCAGGCTGCCGTCGAAGCGGCGGAAACTGTAGGGGCCCTCGTCCGCGCCGAGCTGCGCCGGAAACCACGTCGCTCCGCCGTCTCCGGAGAACTCGACCGTCTTCACCCCGCAATCGCCGCCGAAGGCGATGCCGCGGATGGCCACCGGCGTTCCGGCCGCCACTGTGGCGCCGTCCTGCAGGTTGGTGACAAACGAGCGCGGCACCATCCTGTTGATCGGCACCGTCTTGAAGCCGGTCTGGCCGGGCTTGATGTTGGCGCCCGGCACGTCCGGGATGCGGTAGGCGGTCTTCATCCAGTATTGCTCGTCGGGCTTGTCCAAGACCTCGATGTCGGACAGCATCTTGATCCAGTAGGTCGAGTACCAGCCCGGCACCACGAGGCGGAGCGGGAAGCCGTTGAGAAGCGGCAATTGCTCACCATTCATCGCGTAGGCGATCATCACCTCACCATTGTTGGCGTGGTCGAGATCGAGCGATTTCTTGAAGTCCGGCGCCTCGTCGACCACCGGTGCGTCGAGGCCGTTGAAGCGCACCTGCACGGCACCGGCCTTCACCCCGGCCTTTGCGAGCACATCTTTAAGGCGCACGCCGGTCCAGCGGGCATTGCCCATCGAGCCGTTGGCCCATTGCGCGCCGGGCACCCGCGGCTCGAACAGCCCACGCGAATTGCCCGAGCACTGGTTCACCGCGGCGATCTCGAAGCGCGGCAGACCGGCGATGGCGTCGAGGGAGAGGGAGAGCTCCTTCTCGACATGGCCGTGGACCTTTAGCCGAAAGGTACCAGCATCGACCTCGGTCGGGATCGAGGCCCAGTGCCAGCGCACGTAGAAGCGGTCGTTGGGGGTGAACACGCCCTCGTCGAACACCGAGAACGGCGTCTCCAACAGCGGCGGATGGGTGCGCTGGAGGATCATCTCGCCCTTGCCAGGAAAGGCCGTGGTCAGCGCCCGCTCGTCCGGGCCGCCGGGGAGCGGAAGCTTTACCGAGCCCGCGGCCCAAGCCGGCATCGCCGCGGCGAGGCTACCGAGGCCGAGGCCACCCAGGACGAGGCGGCGATTAAACGGTTCGTGCAGATGGCGCATGATGTCTTCCCAGACTCGTTTGTTGGGCCGCGTTGGCCAGTCGCCGGATCTCGGTGTCGACGGCCTTGGCGTCGGTCGGAACGGTCCGGTCTCGCCGCCGGAAACCCGTGTCGTCGATTCAGGGCTTCCCGGCGGAAAGGTGTTCCCCCGTGCAGGAGATGCTGCGGCGAGACGATTATTCCATCCAATGATCGTTCGAGATCTCAACGATCTCCCATTGCGATCATCCGAAGATTTCCGATCTCCGGTCAATGGCGGGCGGCCGGGTCAGATGAGCGTCAGCCAGGCGGTTCCGACGGCGACGACGGTCAGGGCGACTGTCCAGAACAGAACCCAGCGCATGTGACTGCTGGTTTCACCCTGCCGGGCCTCGTCGGTGGTCTCGATAGTGGGTCGGGTCATGATGGATCTCCCTGCCATTCGGATGGTCGAAGCCTTCACGCACCGCCGGACGGATGCCCGGCGGCCAAAGGGGGGCGCTCTCAGCGGCCGATCAGTTCCCGCGCCGGGCCGCCGGTCTCCTGGCCGCGGCCACGGGCGTAGGCCGGAAGCGCCGGGTTCTTGGCGTTGGCGCCATCGGTGTCGCCGTAGACCAGAGCAGATGGGTTGGTGAAGGAGCGGGTCTGCGGCGCGCGGAGGTCCTGGGCCTGCGAAAGGCCCGTCATGCCGACAAGGGCGGAGGCGGCAAGGACGACGGCGGCGATCGTACGGGTCATGGTCGATATCCTTCTGGTGGGGTCGTCACGTCCGTTCGTGATGACGAAAAGGTAGCGGCCTGAAACCATTCTTACTAATAGTTTGATCAGCTGATTCTAATCGGTGTTATCGATGCGATAGCGCCGCGTGCGAGCTGCTTTCTATCGCGGCGGCGCGTGATGCGGGGTCGTGCTAGAGCCTGTGCGTCGACCCTCCGAAGCCCAAGAGCGCCCCGTGTCCGAATCCAGTCTGCTGGCGATCAGCACAGGCCTGAAGCCGCTCTCGCGCCTCCAGCATCCCCGGGACGTGATCCGGCAATTCACGCCCAACTGGTTCACTGTGGTAATGGGCACAGGTGTGGTCGCCTTGGCCCTCGACCGACTGCCGGCGACGCATGACCTGCTGGTCCCGGTCCCGCTCGGTCTCTGGCTCGTCTCCGTCCTGCTCTTCGCCACCTTCTGCCTGGTCTACGGCGCGCGCTGGATCTTCTTCTTCGACGGGGCCCGGCGGATTTTCGGCCACTCGACGGTGTCGATGTTTTTCGGAGCGATCCCGATGGCGCTGGCGACGCTGCTGAACGGGCTGCTGATCTTCGGTCCACCGTATCTCGGCGCCGAGACCGTCCGCATCGCCCTGCCGCTGTGGTGGATCGACGTGGTGCTCGCCATGATCTGCGCCGTGGCGATCCCCTATCTCATGTTCACACGCCAGGAGCACCGCATCGACCAGATGACGGCCGTCTGGCTGCTGCCGGTGGTTACCGCCGAGGTCGTCGCCGTCTCCGGCGGCCTGCTCGCCCCGGCTCTGGTCGGCGAGAGCCAGCAGCTTGCCGTCATCGTCACGAGCTTCGTACTCTGGGGCGTCTCGGTCCCGCTGGCGCTGAGTATCCTGGCAATCCTGGTGCTACGCATGGCGCTCCACAACCTGCCGCCGCGGGAGATGGCCGCATCGAGCTGGCTTTCCCTCGGACCGCTTGGAACCGGGGCGCTCGGCCTGCTCGTGCTGGGGCAGGCCGGTGGCCCGATCCTCGCGGCGGGCGGCTTTCCCGCCGCGCCCGAGATCCTCCGGATCACGGGCCTGATCGGCGCGCTGATCCTCTGGGGCTACGGTGCCTGGTGGTTCCTGCTCTCGCTCGCCGTCACAGTGCGCTATCTGCGCGCCGGCGTTCCGTTCAACCTCGGCTGGTGGGGCTACATCTTCCCCCTCGGCGTCTATGCTCTGGCGACCCTCCGAATTGGCGAGGTGACGGAGCTGAGCGGCTTTGCCTGGCTCGGAGCGGGCCTCGTCGGCTTGCTGACGCTGCTCTGGCTGGTCGTGTCCGTGCGCACCCTACGCGGGGCCTATCGCGGCGAGCTCTTCGTCTCGCCGTGCCTCGCCAGTGCCTAACTTGGCCTCAGCGTAGCCGACCGGTTCAGGCTAGGCCGAGCACGCGGATCAGGCCGAGGCTGACGGCGCCGAGCGCGAGGAGCGAGGCGACCACCGCCAGGGTCACCCGCGCGCCGGCCTTGGCGACGCTGCGCACGTCGACGCCGAGGCCGAGCGCCGCCATTGAGATCACGGTCAGCACGTTGGCGGTCTCTGACATCGGCGCGAGGGCGACCTGCGGGATCAACCTGGCCGAGCGAAGGCCCGCGAGCGCCAGGAAGGCCAAGATGAACCACGGCACCAGGCGATGGATTGCGAGGCTGCCGCGTGTCGGGCGAACGCCGGCGGTGACGGCCTCGTCGGACTCCTCGCGCAGCCGGCTGGCACCGAGCGAGAGCGCCAGAACGACCGGGCCGAGCATCAGCACCCGGACGAGCTTCACCAGTGTCCCGAGCTGGACGCTGAGCGCCGCGACCGGCGCGGTCGCCGCCAGCACCTGCGGCACGGCGTAGACGGTAAGGCCGGCGAGCACCCCGTATTGCATCGGCGACAGGCCGAGCAGCGGCACCAGCAGCGGCAAGCCGAGCACCACCAGCACGCCGAGCACCGCGGTGAAGGCGATGGAGGCCGCGACGTCCTCGCCGTCAGCACCGATCACCGGTGCCGTAGCGGCGATCGCCGAGTTGCCGCAGATCGAGTTGCCGCAGGCGACGAGGATCGCCATGCGCGGATGCAGGCCGAGCGCCCGGCCGATGCCGTAGCTCGACAGGATCGCGACCACGACGACGCCCGCGATGCCGAAAAGCAGGCCCGGACCGGCGGCCAGGATCGTCGCGAGGCTGAGCGAGGCACCGAGCAGGACGACAGCGATTTCTAGGACGGTCTTAGCGCCGAATGCGATCCCGCGAACGAAGCGTCGACCAGGGTTCCAGGCCGTGCGGACAGCCGTGCCCAGGACAATGGCGAGGACCAGAGCCTCCAGCCACGCACGGCCGAAGACGTGTTCCTCGACCCTCTCCAGCCCGAGTGCGACGCCCGTCACCGCGAGGCAAAGGCTCAGGCCGGGCAGGATGGACGACAGGGCAAGCGCGCGTGATCGGAGAAAGGTTGCTACGGGCATGGTGCGTGCATCTCGTGGACTGGATCTGCCACGACCATGACCGCGTCCATTCGTTCGTTCCAACAGAACGTATCGATTGTTTTGATCGCTCGATGAGATGATTTGGTCGGCAACGACGGACGTCGTGCTTTGGCTCAAGCCAGCCTTGTCAATCGAGCAACCCGAGTTTGCGAGTTCGCCGACATAAGGGAGCGTTGTAGATTCCCGCTGACTGTTTCTCCGGAGACAGAAGCCGTTGAGGTCGGAGGCTAGGCGTCAGGTTGGTGAATGGGCGGATGCCTGAATGACGGCATGATCGATGTTCACCCGCTCCGCCCAGTCCTTGGCCGATGAGAACGGGCTTTCGGCCTTCCCACCTGAAGCTCACATTCCGCGACCGACACAACACAGTCATTCATGCGCGTGCCGTGCGGATCCTGAAACCGGACGTATGTTCCGTCGCTTCACAGGCAAAACAGTGACCGCTTGGGCAGATCGTGCTGGTCAGCCTTGCCAATGGCTGAATCGGTTGGGAGGGCATCCGCAACGGTCATTACGATCGTTCGGTCGCCCCGGGTCGTGCAGGCCTCGGCCGAAGAGCATCATCTCGCCCCTTGACCTTACAACGGTTGGAAGCTCCATATCGTTGTGACGTCATCTGAAGGAGAGCGTCATGGTCCGCTTCAAGATCGACAGGATGGGTTGCGGCGGCTGCGCCAAGTCGGTGACCCGCGCCGTCCTCTCCGTCGAGCCGAAAGCCAGGGTCGAAGTCGATCTGGGTGCCAAGCTGGTGACCGTGTCGGGTGCGAGAGGTCAGGCGGACCAGCTCGTCCTCGCCATCGCCGCGGCCGGCTTCCCCGCCGAAACGCTGTCCGCGGCGGCCTGAAACCGCGCGTCGGCAACCAAACCTGCATTTCTGCATTCACGTCCCACCCGTGGACATAGTCCCGCAACCGGAACCAGTGTAAGCCTGAATCCATGAGCCTCGACCGGCAAATCGTGCGCCTGATGGCGGCGATGATCCTCGCGATCATCGCCTATGTCGCGCCGTCTGCCGTCCAGGCCCACGGGGGCCATGCGCACCACGCCCACCACGTGGCCGTGTCCCAGCCCACAGCTGTCCCTGCGACGGCCGAGGCGGCGGTGCCCCCCCACGCCAAGCCGGCGATCCGGTCGGAGGCACTGACCTGGTCGAAGGTCGCGCTCCTGGCGGTCGAGCCGGCGCGCATCGACCCCACTCGGGACGATTGCTGCCGGCCCGGTTGCCAGACCCGCTGCTGCGGAACGATGGCCTGCTGCGCCACCGGTGTCCTGTCCGGCCCCTCGGTTCTGTCCCTGTCCCTGTTCCGGACCGTCACGCTGATCCCGCGCGACGTTGGCGGCCGTTCGGGCCCCGGCCCCGAGGCCCTGCCCAAGCCCCCACGAACCCTCGCGTGAAGTAGGGCGCGCCTGAGGCGCGCGACGCCCGGAGTGCGCCCGCGAACGGCGCCGTCCGGACTTCCCGACGCGAGGATTCCCGTTCATGCCGATCCGTATTGCCGCCGCCTATGGCGCGGTGGCGCTGCTTGCCGCCGTTCTGGCGGGGCCCGTGCACGCCCACGAGGGCCACGACCACGGCGCCGCCCCGCCGCCCGTCTCGAAGACCATCGCCCCGCGTGGCGAGGCGCTCTCGGACACGTTCGAGCTCGTCGCCATCCCGCGCAACGGCACCCTGACGCTGTTCCTCGACCGTTTCCGGACGAACGAGCCGGTGCCCGGCGCGACCATCGAGGTCGAGACGCCGGACGGTCCCAAGGTCGCGGCCGCAACGCCCGACGGCGGCTACGCGCTGCCGGCCCCGTGGCTGTCGAAGCCCGGCCGGCACGAGCTCGTCGCGACAGTCACCGCGGGCGAGGACGTCGACGTGCTCGCCGTCGCGGTCACCGAGCCCGACCCGAAGGCCGTGGCGCCCGCCAAGCCGGCTCCGGCGCAGGCCGCCCTGGCGCGCGTCTCCGAGGTGGCCCGCGGCGTCCAGGAGCGCCTGACCGCCAAGGACCCGACCCTCGTGGCTGCGGTCGCCCTCGCCTTCCTGCTCGGCGTGCTGGTGACGGCGCTCGCCCGCGGCCGACGGGGCGCTCCGGCCGTGGCGCTCATCGCCATCGGCCTCACTCTCGTCCTCGGCACCGCAGCCTTCGCGCACGGCGACGAGAACCACGATACGCCGGTTCTGGGTGCGGCGCTGATTGAGCCGCGGCAAGTGGATCCCGCGACTTCCGACTTGGCGCAGCGCCTGCCCGATGGCTCCGTCTTCGTGCCCAAGCCGACCCAGCGCCTATTGGTCCTGCGCACCACCATGACCGAGCAGGGCAGCTTCCACCGCTCGGTCGAGCTGCCCGGCCGCATCTTCCCGGACCCGAACGCCAGCGGCGTCGTGCAGTCCTCGGTCGGCGGCCGCCTCTCGCCGCCGCCGTCCGGCCTGTTTCCCCGCCTGGGCACCAAGGTGCGCAAGGGCGACGTGCTCGCCATGGTGACCCCGCCGGTCCAGGCTGTCGATGTCTCCGATATGCGCCAGCGCCAGGGCGAGCTCGATCAGCAGATCGCCATCGTCGAGCGCCGGGTCGAGCGCTACCGCAAGCTCGCCACGAGCGGCGCCGTCGCCCAAACGCAACTCGACGACGCGGTCGCGGAGGTCAACGGCCTGCATGACCGCCGCGTTGCCCTCGACAAGATCCGGCAGCAGCCCGAGACTTTGGTCGCACCTGTCGACGGCGTCGTGGCGCAGGCGACTGCGGTCGCGGGCCAGATGGCGGCGCCCGGCGCCATGGTCTTCCAGATCGTCGACCCGAACCGCCTCTGGGTCGAGGCGCTGAGCTTCGACGCCCTGACCGCGGCCCAGGACGCCACGGCGCGGTTCGCCGACGGGCGCACCCTGAAGCTCGCCTACCAGGGCACGGGGCTCGCCGACCGCAACCAGGCCATCCCGGTTCAGTTCGCGGTGCAAGGCGACGCCTCCGGCCTCCGGGTCGGCCAGTTCGTCACCGTGCTGGCCGGGACCGACACCGAGCAGTCCGGCCTGGCGCTGCCGCGCTCGGCTGTCGTGCGCACTGGCAACGGACAGGACGTCGTCTACGAGCACACCACCGCTGAGCGCTTCGAGGCCCGACCGGTCCGCGTGGAGCCGCTCGACGGTGGCCGCGTGCTGGTGGCGGAGGGGATCGGGCCCGGCAAGCGGGTGGTGACCCAGGGCGCCGAACTCCTCGACCAGGTCCGCTGAGGAGGCCGGCCCGATGTTCACTTTCCTCGTCAGCCAGTCGGTCCGCAACCGTCTGCTCGTCCTCGCCATGGCCTCGGTGCTGGTGCTCTTCGGCGCCCTCACCGCGACCAAGCTGCCGGTCGACGTCTTCCCCGACCTCAACAAGCCGACCGTCACCATCATGACCGAAGCTGAGGGCTACGCGCCCCAGGAGGTCGAGCAACTCGTCACCTATCCGATCGAGACCCGGATGAACGGCCTGCCAGGGGTGACCCGGGTGCGCTCGGTCTCGGGCGTGGGGCTGTCGATCACCTACGTCGAGTTCGACTGGGGCACGGACATCTACCGCAACCGCCAGCAGGTCGCCGAGCGGTTGGCGCTGGTGCAGGACCAGCTTCCCCGGGGCGTGACCCCGGTTATGGGGCCGGTCTCCTCGATCATGGGCCAGATCCTGCTGGTGGCGGTCACGAGCGACACCGCCAGCCCGATGCAGGTGCGCGAGATCGCGGACTTCACCATTCGGCCGCGGCTCCTGACTATCCCGGGCGTGGCGCAGGTCATCCCCATTGGCGGCGAGGTGCGCCAGTTCCGGGTCAGCCCGAACCCGGCCGCTATGCGCTCGCTCGGGGTGACGAACGCCGGGCTTGAGGCGGCGCTCGCCCAGTTCGGCACCAATGCCGGCGGCGGCTTCACCGACCAGCATTCCCGCGAGTACCTGATCCGGAGCATCGGCCGGACCATGAGCCTCGACGACCTGCGCAACCTCGTGGTCGCGACGGTCGCCGACACGCCGGTCCACCTTCGTCAGGTCGCCGAGGTGTCCTTCGCCGCGAAGGTAAAGCGGGGCGACGCCGGCTACATGGCCAAGCCCGCGGTCATCGTCTCGGTCGAGAAGCAGCCCGATGTCGACACGGTGCGGCTGACGCGCAGCATCGAGACTGCCCTTAAGGAGATGTCGCCGACCCTGCCGGCCAGCATCCGGGCCGACCAAGTCCTGTTCCGTCAGGCCGACTTCATCGAGACCTCGATCCGCAACGTCGAGCGCGTCCTCGTCGAGGCCGTGCTGGTGGTGGCGGTGGTGCTGTTCGCCTTCCTGCTGAACGTGCGCACCACGGCCATCTCGCTGCTCGCCATCCCGGTCTCGGTTCTGACGACCGCGGTGGTGTTCCACCTGTTCGGGCTGTCCATCAACACGATGACCCTCGGCGGCCTGGCCATCGCCATCGGCGAACTTGTCGACGACGCCGTCGTGGACGTGGAGAACATCTACCGACGCCTCGGCGAGAACCGGCGGGCGGGTAACCCGAAGAGCGTGTTGCAGGTGGTGGTCGAGGCCTCGAACGAGGTCCGCTCCGGCATCGTCTACGCGACGCTCATCATCATCCTGGTGTTCGTGCCGCTGTTCGCGCTGTCGGGCATCGAGGGCCGGCTCTTCGCCCCACTGGGGCAGGCCTACATCATTTCGATCCTGGCGAGCCTGCTCACCTCCATCACCCTGACCCCGGTGCTGGCATCCCTGCTGCTGCCCGGCATGAAGAACCTGGAGGAGCACGACAGCCGCTTCCTGAAGCTGTTGAAGCTCGGCAACGCCGCCCTGCTGCGGGCCGCCTTCCGGCACAAGGGCCTGCTGGTCGGCAGCGTCGCCGTGGCCGTGCTCACCGCGGGCGTAGCGGCCTGGAACCTGCCGCGGGCCTTCCTGCCGCCGTTCAACGAGGGATCGTTCACGGTCAACATGACCTTCAATCCGGGCATCTCGCTCGCCGAGAGCAACCGGGTCGGGTTGATCGCCGAGCGGCTCCTACTGGATATCCCGGGCGTGAAGGCGGTCGGCCGCCGCACCGGCCGGGCCGAACTCGACGAGCACGCAGAGGGCGTCCACTCCTCCGAGATCGAGGTCGCCCTCGACGACGGCGCCAAGCGTCCGAAGGAAGCGCTGGTCGCCGACATCCGCAGCCGCCTCGCCGCCCTGCCGGTGGCGGTGAACGTTGGCCAGCCCATCTCGCACCGGCTCGACCACATGCTCTCGGGCGTGCGGGCCGAGATCGCCCTCAAGGTGTTCGGCGAGGATCTCGACGCCCTGCGGCGGGTCGCCAACTCCCTGCGCGACCGGATGGCCGCGATCCCGGGCCTCGTCGACCTGCAGGTCGAGCGGCAGGTTCGCATCCCGCAGCTTGAGGTGCGCGTCGACTACACCCGGGCGGCCCTCTACGGCGTCCAGCCCGCGGCAGTCGTGGAGCAGATCAGCCGCCTCTCGAACGGGCGGGTGGTCTCGACCGTGGTCGACGGCGTACGCCGCTTCGACGTGGTCCTGCGCCTGTCGGAAAACCGCCGGACCACCGCGGGCCTCGGCGACCTGCTGCTGGAGACGCCCTCGGGCTGGGTGCCGGCGCGGCAGGTGGCCGACATCCGCGAGACCGACGGGCCGAACCAGATCCTGCGCGAGAACGCCCGCCGCCGCATCGTGGTGCAGGCCAACACCGACGGCGCGAGCGACATGGCGACCGTCGTGGCGGCCATCCGCGAGGCCGTGGCGAAGGAACCGCTGCCGCCCGGCTTCTTCACTAGCCTGGAGGGCACCTTCCAGGCGCAGGAAGAGGCCAGCCGGACCATCGCGGCGCTCTCGGCGCTGTCCTTGGCACTCGTCTTCGCCATCCTCTACAGCCGCTACCGTTCGGCCGCGCTCGCGCTCATCATCATGGGCAACGTGCCCCTGGCGCTGATCGGGTCGGTCGCTGCGCTGTGGCTCGTCGGGCAGCCGCTCTCGGTGGCGTCGATGATCGGCTTCATCACGCTGACCGGCATCGCGGCGCGCAACGGCATCCTCAAGATTAGCCACTACCTGAACCTCGCCATCTACGAGGGCGTGCCGTTTGGCCCCGACCTCGTGGTGCGCGGCAGCCTGGAGCGGCTGACCCCGGTGCTGATGACGGCTCTGTCGGCCGGGGTCGCGCTGGTGCCGCTGCTCTACGACGCCGCGAGCCCGGGCAAGGAGATCCTGCACCCGGTCGCGGTGACGATCTTCGGCGGCCTCGTCAGCGCGACGCTGCTCGACACCTTCCTGACCCCCGTCCTGTTCCTAAGCTTCGGACGCAAGCCGCTGGAGCGGCTGCGCGCCCTCCACGCCGAGGCGCCGGCCCTCCCATCCCCGGACGGAGCGCGCCCGCGCCCGGCCGAGGCCTACTGACCCACGAGAGGAGACGAGAGCGTGATCCTACCGAGACTGACCCTGGTCGCCGGCCTGCTCGCCGCGACGACCGTGTGCGCCCACGAGACCTCCGGCCAGCACGGCGGCCGGGTGGCGGACGCCGGTAAGTTCCACGTCGAGCTCGTCGCCAAGGGCGACACCGTCGACGTGTTCCTGTCCGACGAGGGCCAGAAGGCGGTCCCGGCCGCGGGCTTCAAGGGAACGGCCATCCTCGTCGTCGACGGCAAGCCGGCCCGCGTGCCGCTTGAGCCGGCCGATGGCAACCGCCTGACCGGCAAGGCCGCGATCGCCCTCGGCGCGAACCCGAAGGGCGCCGTGCAGCTCACCGGCCCCGACGGCGCGACCACCAGCGGCAAGTTCAACTGATCCCCACCGAGAGAGGAAGACCTTTGACACACCTTCGCACCCTCGCCGTCCTCGCCCTCCTGTCAGCCGGCCTCGCCGGCCCCGCCGCCGCCCAGGGCACGCACGACCACAGCTCCATGTCAGGCAAGGACATGGGCTCGATGAGCTCGATGAAGCCGGACCCGAAGGACAACGCCTCGACCAAGGAGTTCAAGGCCGCCGACATGGCGATGATGAAGGACATGGACGTCCCCTACACCGGCGACCCGGACATCGACTTTCGCACGCACATGATCCCGCACCACAAAGGCGCGGTCGCCATGGCCCACATCGCGCTGAAGCACGCCAAGGACCCGGCCACCAAGGCAATGGCCCAGAAGATCATCGACGATCAGGAGAAGGAGATCTCCGACATGGAGGCTTGGCTGAAGCGGCACGGGAAGTAGCCGCCGATCCCGGGGCCGCTCGTCAGTGTGGTCCCGGCCCGCCTCCCCGATGTACCCCCGCCAGGAGAGCGTTATGCAAGCCGCCCGCAAGGCCGTCCTCTATCGGATGGTCACCCCCGAACACACCTGCCCCTACGGCCTGAAGGCCAAGGACCTCCTCGAACGCCAGGGCTTCGAGGTCGAGGACCACCTCCTGACCGACCGGGCGGAGACCGACCGGTTCAAGGCCGAGCACCACGTCAAGTCGACGCCGCAGACCTTCATCAACGGCGAGCGCGTCGGCGGCTTCGACGACCTGCAGCGCCACTTCGGCAAGGCCGCCAACGACCCGAATGCCACGACCTACATGCCCGTCATCGCGGTGTTCTCGATGACCGCGCTGATGGCTCTGGCGGCAAGCCATGCCGTGTACGGCACGCCGTTGACGATGCGCGCGGCCGAGTGGTTCATCGCCTTCAGCATGTGCGTGCTCGCCTTGCTGAAGCTGCAGGACGTCGAGAGCTTCTCCTCGATGTACCTGGGCTACGACCTGCTGGGACAACGCTGGGTGCGCTACGCCTACGCCTATCCGTTCCTGGAGGGCATCGCCGGCGTCCTGATGGTGGCGGGCGCCCTGAACTGGATCTCGATCCCGGTGGCGCTGTTCATCGGCACGGTCGGCGCGGTGTCGGTGTTCAAAGCGGTCTACGTCGACAAACGCGACATCAAGTGCGCCTGCGTCGGCGGGTCGAGCAAGGTGCCGCTCGGCTTTGTCTCGCTGACCGAGAACGTGATGATGGTCGCCATGGCCGTCTGGATGCTGGCGGTGCACCAGTGAGCGCCGCCTTCGCCGCCCTGGGCTGGCTCCATGCCCTCTCCGTCGCGTGCCTTCTGCTCGGGGCCGCCTGCTCGATCCTGCTGTCGGTGCAGGTGATCCGGCACCCGCAGCACATGACGGTGATGAACGTCGTCTGGCCGGTCTGCGCCCTGTTCGGTACGCTCGCCGTGGTCTGGGCGTACTTCCGCTACGGGCGGCTCGCCACGATGGAGGCGCACCACCACGCGATGGAGCGGGACGAGAAGCCCCCGAACATGACGCAAACGCCGTTCTCGGTCATGGTGGGCAAGGGCGCGCTCCATTGTGGCAGCGGCTGCATGCTGGGCGACGTCGCCGCCGAGTGGCTGGCTTTCCTGGTGCCGGCTGTAGCGGTGTGGTTCGGCTGGCACTCTCTGTTCGAGGAGAAGATGTACGCGGTCTGGGGGCTGGACTTCGTCTTCGCCTACGCGCTCGGCATCGTGTTCCAGTACTACGCTATCGTGCCGATGCGGGGCCTTTCGCCGGGCAAGGGCCTGTTCGCGGCGGTGAAGGCGGACACCCTGTCGCTGATTTCATGGCAGGTCGGCATGTACGGGTTCATGGCGCTCGCCCAGTTCTACCTGTTCCCGCACCTCACGGGGGACCGGGCGCCAGTGAACTCGTCCGAGTTTTGGGCCGCCATGCAGGTAGCGATGGTAGCGGGCTTCCTGACCAGCTACCCAATCAACTGGTGGCTGGTGCGCTCTGGCATCAAGGAGCGGATGTAGGTTGGACGCTCACTTTGTGTGTTCGACGCTCGAAAGCCGACTGGCAGAAAACCACTGAGGCTGTGTGAGAACGTGGTTGGGTGTGTCGGCGCGGATTGGTGACGGGGTGCGAGGTGCCGCGTGCCCTCACGCCCGCAGGGCGGTGAGGAGAGGTCCGGTTCCGAGGATCGCCAAGACCCGCTTCAGATTGTAGGCCAGGACCTGCAGGCTCATCTCGGTGGCCACGTTTCTCAACCGTCGCATCCGGAAGTGCGTCGCCCCTATCCAGCCTTTGAGCGTCCCGAACACGTGCTCGACCGTCTGGCGCCGCGTGCGCATCGCATGAGGATCCGCGTCGAGCCGGCGCTGTACGGCTTCCAAGACAGCCTCGTGCTCCCACCGCGTCACCCGCCGCTCCTTGGCCGGCGTGCAGCGTGCCTTGATCGCGCAGTCGTGGCAGGCCGTCGTCCAGTAGCGGCGTAGCGTCAGTCCGCCCTCCACGTTCGTGTAACGGTAGGAGAGCCGCTCGCCGGCCGGACACCGGTAGGCGTCCGCCTCTGGCTCGTAGACGAAGTCTTGTTTGCCGAAGCGCCCCTCCGCCTTGGCGCCCGAGGTCAGCGGCTTGGGCAGCGTCACCGCGATGCCGGCCTGCTCGCAGGCCAGGATCTCCTTGCCCGAGAAGTAGCCCCGGTCGGCCAGCACGCTGAGCCCTTCATGCCCGGTCGCCACCTGGCCTTGGCGGCTCATGTGCGCCAGCTGGGTGCGGTCGTGACCGACGTTGGTCACCTCATGCGTGACGATCAGATGATGCTCGGTGTCGACGACCGCCTGCACGTTATAGCCGACCATCCCCGTGCCCTTACCGCTCGTGGCCATCGCCCGCGCGTCCGGGTCTGTCAGCGAGATCTGCCGGTCGGGGGCAGCCTCGACGAGCGTCTCCATCGCCTGCAACTCGCGCATTCGCGTCCGCAGGGCGTCCAGACGCTCGGCGATGCGCACCTTGCGCACGCGCGCGACCTCGTCTTCCTGGCGGTCGGCGGTGTCGAGGGCGGCGAGATAGCGTGCGATGCTCGCCTCGACCTGCTCGATGCGGCGCCGGACCGCGGCTGGGGTGAAGTTGCGATCACGGGCGTTCACCGCTTTGAAGCGGCTGCCGTCCAGCGCCACGACACCACCGGCCAGGAGGCCGAGTTGGCGACACAGCACCACGAACTGGCGGCAGGCGGCTTGGATCGCAGGACCAGTGTCGCGCCGGAAGTCGGCGATGGTCTTGAAGTCCGGGGCGAGGCGGCCGGTCAGCCACATCAGCTCGACGTTGCGGCCGGCCTCGCGCTCCAGGCGGCGGCTGGAGGCGACTTGGTGGAGATAGCCGTAGAGGTAGATCTTCAGCAGCGTCGCGGGATGGTAGCCGGGCCGGCCCGTCGTGGCCGGCACCACGCCGTCAAAACCCAGAGCCGCGAGATCGAGTGCGTCGACGAATGCATCGACGACGCGCACCGGATTGTCCTCGGATACGTAATCGTCTAGCCGGTTCGGCAGAAACGTGACTTGATGGCGATCAGCACCACAAACAAAACGCGCCATAGCCGCCTCCGCCGTCCCGCAGAGACTATCAGAACAGCAGCGTTTTCACACAGCCTCCACTCAACCCGGCCGCTGGCCTCTGTCCTTGGCAGCATAGAAGCGGACCTTCCAAGGGTCTGCAATGGGTCACGAGGAGCCCATCAACTGAGCTTTACTGAACGGCCGCCTGTTTCTTTGCCAAGCTTTGAGGACGGACCACGATTGGCCAGGAGGTGCAGAAATCGACAGCTAGCCTCGCGATTTTCCGCTTCGGATCATGTGTCTGTCGATGCCGATCTGATGATTCGTCCAGAGCGGTTAGCGCTTCCGGGGTTTTGGACCGTGCTCATGCCTATGTAGCAGGGCTCCCCGAGCTGACCTCTCAGTATGTCAAAGCACAACCGCCGCCGATGAATCCTCATCGGCGGTGGTTGTGCTGTATATTACGCGCTGCGGCGACGTAGCTCGTAGATCCGCTCGTTCAGTACGGCGCGTAGCTCTTGCACCTCGGTATAGGCAGCCTCAGCCTTCTCGAAGGCGGCCAGCCCATCGCGGCGGATCTCTTGGGTCAGCGCTTCGATGCGCTTGACCGCTGCCAGGAAGCTCAGTGTTTCGGGGGAATGGGGCATGGTATCGGTGTCCTTGTTGAGTGTTCAGTGAGTGGTTGAAGACAAGGGTTCGACCCGGACGGGTACGGCGCCGTCCGGGAATTGCAGCAGCAGCGGCAGGCCCGCTGAGAGATCCTGGACGCGGGTGACGATGAAGCCTGTGTCGGTCGCGATCACCAGCGCCAGGGCTTTGCTTAGGAGGACGTCGTCCTCGGTGTCATCGAGAGGCCCCACCTCGACGGGATCGGCATCCGGCTCTTTCCGCACGATCCCACCAACTGCCACGCTCAATCCCTGCAGCAGGCTCTGCTCGACAGCCCGATCGAGCTGTCGCAGGCGTGCTTCGGCCGCAGTGACGAGATCCTGCAGCGCCGCGTCGAAAGCGGTCGTGGCTCGTGCCAGGGCGATGCGGCCGGCCGCCCCAAGATCCTCCTCGATCGCAGCGTCAAAGGCGGCGAGTGCGCGCTCGGCCCAGAGCCCGGTGCGCTCGACGAGGTGGCGCACAAGCATCGCGGCCGCCGTCGGGGTCGGCTCGGAGCACGCTGCCACCGCATCGAGGGCAGTGCGTGGCGTGCCAGCATGTCCGAGGCCGACGATCAGGTTCGGCAGCCGATCAGCTGTCGCGGCACGAGAAACCGTGTACGCGTTGAGCGCACGGAATGCTTCGATCGGCCCACCGCCGCGGCAGACCAGGGTCGCCGACAGGCCGTACTCGGCGTGCAGGCTCGTAACGCGGGCCAATGCCTCGGCCAGGGAGCGTTCGGCCCCTGCCCCCTCGAAGCTGGCGGAGATCCGGTGGAGGCGGAGGAGGCCGGCCGCTTCGAGCGGCTGCAGCACATGCTCGACGTCGCGCCGCGCCTCGCCATGTTCTGAGACGACGAGCGCGATGTGATGGGGATCCTCCGGCTCGATCCAGCTGTCCGGCCCGAAACGGGCCCCCTCGAGCCTCAACCGCTGCAGCGTGCGCTCGCGCTCGAGTTCCGCTTCGAGCGGGATTTGCCCGAGCGAGAGCAGGGCCATGAGCTTGGCCTGCACGCCGGCTCCGCGGCCGAATCGCTGACGCAGGCCGGTGCGCAACTGAACCTCGACGGTGCGGTTGACGAGGTCGGCCGGATCGAAGTCAACGCCATGCTCCGCTCGGATTAGGGCGAGCTCGGGGGCATCGAGACGGACCTTCAGGCGCGGTGGATCGTAGCTCAGGCTTGCCTGCGCTTCGCCGAGCAAGAGGAGATAGCTGTCGGGACCGGCGGCCTCGACCGTGAGGATGCAGGCCCGCACGCAGTGTTCGCCGCGCAGCCGCTGGCGCAGCCAGCCAATCAGGTCGCGCAGTTCGTGCACGTCGTCGGCGGCTCGGGCGGGTTCGAGCGCGCTGCCGCGTTCGTGACGGGCGCCCGGTGGCGCGTCGCCGCCGGGATGAGGCTGGTGTGGCGGCGTGTCCCGCCAGGCGGGGAATCGGTGATGTCGCATCGTGTCCGTTCGTGTGTCGTCGTGTGAATGGCGGGGGCGAGCGACCCGGCGGCCGTCATGCGGTCGCCGGGACTGTGGGCGGGAGCGCGTCAGTCGAAGAGCGCTGCCCCGTCGGCCGGCCGGTCCTCGGCCATCGGTGCCGGTTCGAGTTCGCGAGCGATCGCCTCGAGGCGGGGCCGGTCGGCCTCACGCAGTTCTCGATGCAGGATCTCGATCAGCAGCGCGGCGAGGTCGGGTGCGGTGTCGAAGCTGCGGAAAGCGAGCCCGTCGAGCAGCGTCTCGGGCCGGGTCCGACGCGCCAGGATCGGCACCGGGAATGTGCATAGCCGCTCTGCCAGGCCTGCGTCCGACAGGGCGCGGAAAGCGAAGCCGGTACCCGGTTCGACGATCACAGCGTCGAGCGTGCCCCACTCATATTGATCGTGGGCGGCATCGAGAGCGCGGTGGAGCGCCGCCACCGAACCCGGCTCCTCGAACGCGAGCGGGTGGCGGATCAGGGCGATCATCCCGAGTTCGTGCCAGCGAGCGAGACCGTCCGCGATCGCGTGCGGCGCGCCGTCATCTGGCTCGATCAGGAACACCCGGCGTAGCCGGCGCGGCATCGGCAGCTCGCGCTGTCGCTCCCACAGGCCGTTGGCGTCGAGCGCCTCCCGCACGCTCGCGTCGCGCTCGGCCCAGACCCTTAGCATCAGCCCGCGATCCAAACCGATGATCCGCCCGGTCAAGCCGAGCAGCGGATCGACGGTGAGCGTCAGCAGAACGGTGTGATCGCCGACGAGATCTTCTTCGTGCAGCATGATGCCCGAAGCTTGTTCGACCTGCTGGGTGAAGTTAGCGGACATGAAGGCGGTAAGCCGACCGCTGCGCGTCGGATCGAGCGCTTGGAGGTCGAACAACCAGCCGTCGTGGTGACGCCGTGGCCGGCTCGCCGTGGCCCGCACCCAGAGGCCGGTGGGCTCGAGCGGGCAAGCGGCCGCGTCCGCACCGGCGGGCATGTCGTGATGTGTCATTTGGGGAGATCCATTGTCGGAGAAGAGATCGAAGGAGCCTCGCCGATGCGAAGCGGACGCTGTCCCAGCGCCGCCCTGCCTCACCCGTCCTTTCCGGGATTTTCAGCGAAGGTGCCTTCGCCCTTTCCCCTTCAATCCCTGCTCTCCCAGCACCCGAGCAACGGCTTGGGTGCGCGGGTTCTTCCCGTTTTTCGTGATATCCAACGCAGGCGCGCGCATACTGTCGGGGGCCTGTGTCCAAGGCATCGCGGCGCCGAGTGACGAACGCTGTTGCGCTCCGCCTCGATCCGGCCCTGCCTCGGGTGCAGCGCGTCCACAGTCTCCCTGAGCGCCGATCTCACCGCTCCCCCGGGCCGTCCGGATCACCACGGCCGTTCCTCGATCTCCTGCGTGTCGTACCCAACTTGGCTTCGTTCTTCGGCGGGAGAGGCACCGGTCCGGCGAACGGCGGCACAGGTAAGGGTGAAGGCTTGGGCTTATCCGGCCGCGCGCGTGCCTTCACGGCCTGTTCCAGCTCGGCCCACATCGCCGGTGTCGCTCGGTCGAACGCCCAGCAGCTGTCGGCCTCGTCGCGGAAGGCATGGGCCGCCGCGCGCCGGCCGTAGCCGGTCCAGACATGACGGCCGATGCGTGGCACCCCCGGCGCACAGGCGGTGACGAGGGCAGCAACCGCGGCTTCGCTGTGCCCGGTGCTGCGTAGGCGGCGGGCAATCAGCGCATCGACCCGCGAGGGATCGGGCCAGCGACCCTGCCAGCGCGCGAGCAGGTCGGCGCGGTGAGCCCAGTACAGCGCCGCGTCGGCGTGCGGCGTGCCATCGTCCGGGTCCGCGCCGCGGCCCAGGCGCGAGCCCGGACCGAGCCCGAAACGCCGGGCGAACACAGCGATGAAGTGCGAGATGAGACGGCCCAGCCGCTCGCAGGTCGCCCCCGTCGCGGTCACGATCTGCGCGTAGATCCGGGGGGCGGGACGCTCGTCACCGGGCAGAGCGGTGCCTGGGCGATCGGCCGCGTCGATGCGCAGGCCAAAGCGTGTGCGGCCGAGGCCGAGGCTGAGCCGGAGATGCTCACGCGCCTCGGCCAGCGCGGCCCCTTCGTAGGGCCGGTTCCGGTTCGGTGCGGTGAGCACGACCTCGTGGCGCCCGTCCCGCCGGTCCAGCACCAGGGTTGGGGCGAAGCCCGCCGCCTGCAATCGGCCGACATCCTCGATTTGCAGCCCTGAGAGCACGACGTGGTGCCGCTCGTCCGAGAAGGGCGTCAGATAAATGGCACTGTCCCGCCCGGCCGCCTGTTCGAGCGCCAACCGGCCGGCGGCGATCCCGACCATCGGTCGCGGCGTCAGTTGCACCAGCCGGTCGGGAGCCGGTCGATGCCGTCCGTCCTGATCGGAGGAGGCCGGTGGGCGGGTGCGCTCGGCCACGGCTCGGTAGCGCTCGGCTTGCAGTCCGGCGTGGTAGAGCGCGAGTAGGCCGGACAGGTTCGAGCCGCTTGCTTCCGGCTGTCGCAGCGGAGCGAGGCGCGGCAGCGGCTTGCCGATCCGCTGCGCCAGCGTGCGGGCGCTCGGGGTGGCGCGCGGGGCCGGGCCGACGACAGCGGCCTTCAGTAGAGGCGCGATGTTCAGTTCCGGATAGGTCGCGTCGTACGCCTCACGCGCCGCACTTGCCGCACTCTGCGCCTGTCGGGCGACGGCGAACAGCGCCGCATCGATGCCGGGGGCGGCCCGCGGCGACGGGACCGCCGGTGCTCGGCGATGGCCCTGCGGCAGTGGCGCACCGTCACCTGCCGGGCCCGGCTGGAACGGGCCGAGGCGCGCCTCCAACTTGGCTCGACTGGCCGCGCGGCAGGTCGAGGCCTTCAGCACGATCCCGTCCACGATGAACACCGCGCCCGAACCCTTTGCAGCGTACGCGATGCCGTGTTCGGCGAGGCTCGTGTGCAGGTCGGCCCACGATCGGGACCGCGTCACGATCGGACCGGCGATCTCGATCACCCGCCGCGCGGCACTTTCCTCGCCGCGGTACACTTCGGCTCTCGCCGCTCCCGCCGGCAGAGCATCGCTCGGCTCCACGCTGCGCGCGAGCAGCGGCGCGGACGCTGCTGCGCGGTGGGCTTGCCGGGCGCTGACCGCCGCGACGAGGCGGGCGCGGGCCGCTTCCGGTGTCGGTGCCGAGACCGCGCGCAGCCGTTCGATGACCTGCTCGGCCCTGACCACGTCCGGATCGGCACCGGGATCGAGCTGCCGTGCCGCGGCGGCCCGAACACGCGCGGCGTGGCTCAGGCGGGCTTCGGCGAGTCGGCGGACTGCGCGGGCCTTGTCGTTGCCCGCACCAGCCTGTCGTAGGTTTCGTCGCACCGCGTCTGCAGCCTCTGCACCTGCGTCCCCAGCGTCTGCATCTCCAGACGCAGGGCCTGCATCTCCAGGCCATGCCCGTCCTGTCCGGTCCGGATCTCGCCGACGACCGCGAGCACCGTCCGGAGCAGATCGAGCACCTTCGCCTGCCGCTCGATCGTCAGCAGTTGCCCCTCCGAGATCGCCGCGAGCGGGTCCGCTTCCTCGTCGCGTTCCCGCAGCATCTTCAGGATCTCGCCCGTGTCCTGATGCGCCCCCGCGGCCTCGCAATGCGCGCCGAGCGCCTCCCGCGCCGCTCGCTCGACCCAGGGCATCGTCGGTGCCCCGCCCGCCGTGTGTCCGGTACCGGATGACATGCTGCTCTCCTGTTCGTTCCTCGAGGACCTCGAAGTGCGCGTAGGGCTCCCGTTGCCAGCCCTGTACGTGCTCAATCCGAGCGACGGCGCGCCCGATCGCGTTGTGGAAGAAAGCGACCCGCGTCGGCCTGTCCGCATCCGGTGCGACGCGCGAGATCAGCGCGTGCAGGTGTTGGTTGCCGGATCCGCCGAGATGCAGGGTCCAAATCACTTGGTGTCCGCGCAGGCCGGTCTCCTCGAGTATGATCGCGAGTGCCTGTTCGATTTGGCGGACCGTCGGCTGCTCACCGGCCCGCCAGGACAGCACGAGGTGCTCGATCGCGCCCCGGGCGCGGGGGGCGCCCATCGCGGTGGCGATCATCTCAGCGACCTGTCCCGTGCGTGTGTCGGCGATGAGATGGAGCTGGCCCTGGGCCAGGATATCGCCGCGCTCCGCTCCGCCCGTGCCACCGTCGATGTATGCGGCCAGCTGAGCTACTTGCCGAGCGACCGGCGCGCCATCAAGGCGCTTGGGCATGCGCTTGCCGATCACGACGGCGGCTCGGCCAGATGCGCGATGGCCGAGCGGATGTCGGCGAGCGCGAGGCGTCCCGCTTCCGCCATTCCCGGCGTGCGAATGGCGAGCTTCGCGAGCCCTCCCAGCCGGCGCAGCTCCCGGATCAGTTCGCCATCGACCTGCGCGGTGATGTGCAAGCCGAGCAGCCGCTTTCGGGTGAGCGTGGCGAGCGTGAGGCCGGCGGCATGGGCCTCTCCGACGAGGTGCTCGAACTGCTCGGGCGTGAGCCGGATCCCGACCTGTTGAGTGAGCTTCCGCGTCTCTGATCCGCGTTGGCCGGGCATCGGCGTCCTCTCTGGGAGTACTTCAGGGAACGGGGTCCAGGGGCTCGCCCCGGCAGGCTGGAGGGGAAGGTGAGAAGCGTCAGCGCCGAACGGCCCCGTCTCGTTGCTGCCCGCGCCCGGCTTGGCCGGCGCGGATAGCAAAGAGCATCCTGCCCGCCTCTTTCTCCCTGGGACCGTCCTTCCGGGTAGACCCGGTGAGCGATAGCGATGACCGGCCCATCCGTGCACGGACAGCGACGGCCCGGCCCGCGCACCCGTGGCCCTGCTCCGGCACCATCGACCCACCTGGGGCGCGTACATCGGCATCTACGTAGATCGACACAGACTCAACTCCGCAGCTTCGACCGCCTCGCGCCCGCCCTTCAGGCACAGCGCAGGTTCAGGTGCAGGATAAGCGCAAGGAAAAGTTTGATGTCAAATATGCTCGATTCGCGAATAGCGATTCGCAAGTTCCGAGATGATGGTGAGACCAAAATTTATCGACCGAATCGTTGCGGACACGTTGCCAAAGCTTGCAACAAGCGTGACCATACGCGTGTCGGGTCAGCAGCCAAGCGGTCCGACCGGCCCCACCACCAACCCGTGAGACATGCGATGACCAAAGCCCGAACCCGACCGATGCCGATCCTGCTGAGCGAGATGGACGCCAACCGCGCGGCCCTCGCCGGGCTGAAGCGGGAGACACCGCTGCCGCCACCGGAGCGGATGACAACGGCCAAAGCGGTGGCCGAACTCGCGCCCGAGATCCGGGCGCTGCTCAAGGCGGGGCATTCGCTCGACGAGATCGCCAAGCGCCTGATCTTCGGCGGGCGCTCGCTGAGCGCGCGGCAACTGCAGCGCTACCTCACCGAAGCTCAATCGCACGCGGCGAAGAAGAAGGGTCACACGGCCAAGAACCCGACGCCGCCCGCGAACCGGGGTGCGACAGGCGCCGGGTCACAGGATAGGCCGATCGTCGTCCCATCGACACGGCCCACCGGCGCGCAGCCGGATCTGCCGCCACGCGGCGCGGCCACGCCCGTGACGGCAGCGCCGGTCAGCCCCAGCTTGGAGGCTCAGGCTCGGGGAATAGCAGGTCCACTGTCAGCCCCGCTGCTCAACACCCCGGGGAGCGTCGCGCCGACCGGTCCGGCCGCCCACATGGCGAACCCGGCGACGGCTGCCGGTCCGGCCCTGGCGAAGCCGCAAAGCACGGCCTCGCCGGCGATCGACGGCCTTTCCGTGTCGGAGGCACAGAGACGGTCGATCGACATGCTGACGCGAACCGCACCTGCTAACGCGAAGGTCGATCGTCCGCGCGAGACGAACATCACCTGGAGCGGGATCGGTACGACGACACCGTCGCGAGACGATGCTCAGGCCCATGTGCGGCCCGAGCCCGGCACGCTGCTCTGAACGATCATATTACCATCGCTCTGCCCGCGGCGCGATCCGCCCTGGGCAGAGCTGCCATCAATGCCTCCCGCTGCTGACGCCGATGAAGCAACGGCCCTGGCCTCACGGCAGCGGACATGAGGCAACGCGGCCAAGACGTTCCTAGCCGCGACATCCTGCGATCTCGAGTGGCGCTCCTTTCCAGGCGCGCCACCGAATGTCATCCCAAGCGGACGAGTCTACCGTTGTCGTTCGGCAGGCTCGTTCGCAATCACGATAGCTCTCCCGACACTGCGGCTCCCGTTAGGCGAACCATCCGTGTCTGATATCCCTACTCACCCGTGTCTTGCTATTCTCACGGGCGATCGCCCGACCGGACCGCTGCATCTCGGCCAGTTCTGCGGCAGCCAGCGCGATCGCGTCATCCTCCAGCACGCCACGATTATTTCGTGCTGATCGCCGACGCGCAGGCGCTCACCGAAAACGCCGACGATCCCAAGCGCGTCACCCGCCACGTCATCGACCTCGCCCGCGACGATCCCGCCGTGGCATCGATCCGAGCCTCACCACGATCTACGATCAGGCGGCCCTGCCAGCACTGTACACCGACCCCGACCATTTGCGCGTCGCTGATCCTGGGGGGCCAGGGGGTGATGTGGTGTTCCCGACCTCGACGCGTTCGGTCCTGATCGCGACCCGGTCACCGAGCCGGAGGTGCGCGATCACCGCGGCGGTCACGGCGACATCGCGGTGAGGCAGCGTTTGGAGGCCGTCCTGCTCGATCTGCTCGCGACGCCTGGGCCGAACGACCGGACGACGTCCACGACATCCTGCGGAATGAGACCCGTCGCGCCCGTGGCGTGACATCGGCAAGGCGCGACACCATCGAGGACGTCCTCGGCCTGTACCACGTCGCCGCGTAGCGAATGCCCATCCTTCGGCCTATGGCAGGTGCGAGCCGCGGGTGCGACGGGGCAACCGATCGCGCCCGTTTCGCGTGCCTCATCGACCCTACAGCCAGGCGAGGCTGCTTGTTGCCGACCCGCGACGGTCAGCGGGCAGGACGACAGCGATCATCCGGTCGGGTGCGAGCGCGTGACGATATCGTCACGAAACTTCGGTGTCGGCCGCAGCGCCGGAACCCGAGATCTGTCACGCATTGCATCACGAAAAGGGTCGGCGGCAGCCCTGGCGCCCCGTCACGGAATCGGTCACAAAAGATGGGCGACGCTCGCTTTTAGGGAGACAGGCCATCTTGTCTGGCACGATAAAGCCGTTCCGGTGCGATGCGGTGACGAAGAACGGGCTGGAGAGCCTTTGTGACGAAATGCGATCGGAGTACGCGCGCCACCTGAAGGAGCGGATCGACCCGATCTGCGAACGATACAGGCGAGCCGTGGCCAACCGGCTCAGGAAGAGAGCGTCGATCCTCCAGAGGGATGAAGACTCAGCTTCGGCCCCTCCCGGCATAGAGAGCGTCACGGTCACAGCCAACATCGCGACTTATCGCGAGCGACAGCGCTGGCCGTTCGTCGTCGTCTATCATCGGCGTGCCTACCGGGAGTACGGCCTCACCGGCGTGTTGTGGCTGATGCGGAGCCTGAGCCGTGATACGAAGGCTCCGAAGCTCTCGGCCGTGGTGCTGCTGATGATGACGCGGCCGGACGATTTGACGCCCGGCGTAATCATGCGTTGGATCAGACAACTGGAGGGCGAGGGCCTTCCCGTTGCGCCGACGATGAAAAGACCGGGGCGTCGGGCGCTCGGGGCGACCGCGATGACGCCCGCGGAGCGGCAACGCCGGCATCGAGTACGGAAGCGGGCGGCGTCCGACAAGTAGACTCGGATCGCTCAGAACCCGCGGCCGGACTGATCGAGCGGCCATGCCGACCGCGCGATGCTCGGCATGACTCAGCCCACGTTCCCGCCGCGCGGCCTCCGAAGGGTGCGACGGAGCGCGGTTCTTCGGCAAAAGCGCTACCACATCCGGGCGGCGATCTCGCGTTCCTCGGCTCCCAGCACGTCGGCGTAGATCGCGGTGGTCGATAGACTCGCATGTCCGAGCCAGCGCTGCAGCAGGGTGAGCGGCACACCGGAGCGCAGCGCGTGGACGCCAAACGCGTGGCGCAGGCCTTTCGGCGAGGCGGCCGAGGCGGCGACACCGGCCTCTCGCATCACCGCCTTGACCCGCTGCCAGGCGGTACTGCGGCTGATCGGCCAGAGCCGCTGCTCTATCGGTCCGATGTCGTGCACGAAGTCGAGGATAGCCATCACGCCATCGGGCACTGGCACGTCACGCATGACGCCCGTTCGACGCTTCTTCAAGCAGTGCAGGCTGACGATGCAGCCGGCTTGGTCGAGATCGGCGTGGGTGAGAGCCAGGGCCTCGGAGATGCGGCAGCCAGTCCATGCCAAAATCAGGCAGAGGGTGAGGGTCTCGGGCTGCTGACGGGATGCGGCTGCGAGGAAGCGGGCCCGCTCGTCGGGGGTGAGATACTTGCGCCGACCCTGCTCGGTGTGAAGCGACATGCGGGCGGGACCGGGGCAGCGGGTGGAGCGGTCCCTCTCCGCGATTCCAGTGGGATTGGCGACGCGGTGGGAAACAGTCCGGCTGGGTGGCCGATCATGGAGCCGTGACGGTCGGCCCGACAAGCCGGATGGAGCTGATGTGTGGGCCATGGCGGCGCGTCCTCGCACGCGGCAGTGCAGCCCGTGCTTGTGTGACCAGAATTGCCAATTTTGTTCGGCGCCGCCCTGGGAAGCGCCTGGCGCGCTCTGTGGTGGGATGCAACAGCCGCGCTTATACCGCAGTCTGCTCGGCCTTTGCAAGCTGAAAAGACGTTATGGATCAAAGTACGACAGAATTGGCAATTCTGTTCGGCGTATTGATGCTTGTGTAGCGCCGGTCAGAGGCTGCGTAAAGATCCATGTGTGCCATCACACGCGATTCGATACTTTCTGAGACTGTCTCTGATCGCTGCGCCGCCGCGCTCGCCGAGCCGCGCGTGATATCCAACGCAGCGCTAAGGCGTTGACGGGCATGCGGTATTCGACGCGAGAAGATATCCAACGCACCTGCCAGTGCAGTCTTCTCCCGTGCGAAGCTGCTTCCTCGCGTTGGATATCACCGCGACACGGATGGTGATGTCCATCGCGGGCCACCGACATCGCACGACGCTCTCGTGGGATGACCGCTCCGGGGCCGCAGCTGAGGTCGGTGTCGATGAGCCTCCGTTGGAGCGGCTGGCGCCGCGATGAGGCGAGAGCCGACCCCTGAAAGCTTCGCCGTCTGCGTCGCCCTCGTCCTGGTCACTTACCTGTTCGTCCTGATGGTCGGTGGCTGGCTCGGCTGATCCCTGTCGTACCCCTGAAACTGCAGATCCCAGGTCATGTCCGAGAGCCGTCGCTCCTCTTCGCACCCTCGCCGGTTCTCGCAGCGGCTGCGTCGCACAGCCGATTTGCTCCTGCCGGGTGAGCGCCTGTCGGACCTCGCTGCCTGGGCCGTGTTGATGCTGCTGGCTGCCTTGCTGCTGCTGTTCGTGGTGCGTGAGATCCGCGACAGCGCGTTCACCGGCTGCCCCGGATACGATGGCGTCACGCACAAGCGAGAGGCTGAAGCGCTCTGTGCGGAGCCCTAATGTAACCGGCACCACTCTGAGAACTTGGGAATATGTGTCCTGCTCGCTGAACGCGGGAGCTATGCGGGGTTTTGGGTGACGGAGGGTGTCAGGCGGCGCGGTGATCTGGGCGCGCGATGACCTCGGTCCCGTCGCGGAAGATGACGCCAGCGACGACCTTGGGCAACTGGTTTTCACCTTTCAGCCGTCGCCAGGTCTTCGCGGCCGCCATGACGAGCTTGAACACCATCAGCTTGGCGGTGATCGGCGAGAGGGCGCCTTTCGTCCGCACGGTTCGGTGGCGCACCGTGGCGAACACGCTCTCAATCGGGTTGGTCGTCCGGAGGTGGTCCCAGTGCTCGGCGGGCATGTCGAAGAACGCCAGCAGCGCCTCCCGGTCCTTGATCAGGCCGTCGGCGGCGCGGGCGTACTTGGCGCCGTACTTCTCGACGAAGTCGGTGATCGCCGTCTCGGTCGGCGCGGCGTGGATCTCGCGCAGGTCCGCCTTCATCGTGCCCTGCACGGATTTCGGCACCCTGTTGAGCACGTTGGCGGTCTTGTGGACCCAGCAGCGCTGATGGCGCGTGCCGGGGAAGACCTCGTCGAGCGCCCGCCAGAAGCCGAGCGCGCCGTCGCCGACCGCGATCTCCGGCGCGATGGACAGCCCGCGCCGCTTCACGTCCACCAGCAGTTCCCGCCAGCTCTGGGCGCTCTCGCGCACACCGACCTGGAAGCCGACCAGTTCCTTCCTGCCCTCGGGCGTCGCCCCGATCAGCACGAGCATGCACTCGGCCTGATCCTCCATCCGAGCCTGCAGGTAGACCCCGTCCGCCCAGACGTAGACGTATCTGCGCGCCGAGAGGTCGCGGCCCTGCCAACGGGCGTACTCGTCCGCCCAGGTCGCCGTGAGCCGCGTCACGACCGCGGGCGAGAGGTTCGGAGCATCCTTGCCGAGCAGCGCGGCCAGCGCCTCCTGGAAGTCGCCGGTGGAGACGCCACGCAGGTACAAGATCGGCAGCAGCGCATCGAGGCTGCGCGTCCGCCGCGCCCACTTCGGCAGGATCGTCGAGGTGAACCGGACCCGGTCCTCGGCGCCCGTCGCGCCGCGATCCCGGACGCGCACCCGTGCCATCGGCACCGGCCCGATCCCGGTTTGGATCTCACGCTCCGGCCCGTGGCCGTGCCGAACCAGCCGGGCACGCCCGTCCGGCAGCCGACGGTCCTGCATCGCCGTCAGGAAGGCTTCCGCCTCCATCTCCACGGCCTGCGCCAGCAGGCGCCGGGCCCCGGCCCGCAGCACTTCGGTCAGGGGATCGTCGATGTCCTCGGGCTGACGAAGCCGCACGATGTTGGTAGGGCTGTCCATAGGCGTATCGCTCTCGATGAGAGGTTCTGGCAGGCTCGACACCCGCCTCGATACGCCACCTTCACACCCGCCGCGTCACCCAATCTCCCGCATAGCTCTGAACGCGGTCGAGCATGCCCCCGTGCCCCCCCAGCAACGGCTTCGAAGCTCATTGGAAGCAGGGCGGGGGCTACTGACCCCAAGCTGACGCTCCGCGCAATGCCATCTAAGGTCCGCTTCAATCTCGATAGTGGACGTGACCTCGGCGCTTGACTGACCCACCGGCCGATGCGCTGACAGGAAGGCTAAGCCGTTCGCTACCCGACTGTCGTATGAAGCTCCCCTTCCACATCACCTGCCAGCAGCCTTACCTCGTCACGGCGTTTCACGAAGCTCAGACTCTGCTGAGCTGGGCGATGATTCGACCCGGCTTCCAAGGTGGTCGCAAGGTTGCCTGGTTGGAGGTGCGTGACGCGGACCTACCGCAAGACCTCGACCCCTTCGCCTTTCTGGAAAAACGGATGGCGGCGGCAGGGCACGGCGACGCAATTGCCCTGATGACGTCGCGCGACGTTCGACGTCATCACCTTGCTCAGGCAGAGGTCGGGACTGTATCGGCGACCTGCCTCACAACGATCGGTCTCGGGAATGCAACGCGCGTCGGCTGCTCGCAGGCATCGACGCCTCCTCTCTTCGGCACGATCAACATACTCGTGCACGTATCCTGCGCCCTTTCGCAGGCGGCATTGATCGAGACGATTTCGATTGTCACGTAGGCGCGAACGGCCGCCGTTCTCGCATTAGATTACCGGCCACACGGAGAGGTCGTGTCGGGTACCGGCACAGACTGCATCGTCGTCGCCGCTCCTCAAGCCGGTGAACCCGCCTGGTTCGCCGGCCTTCATACCCCGATCGGCGAGGCTGTCGGAGCAGCCGTTTTCGCAGCTGTCTCGGAAGGTGGTGCAGCTTGGTGCAAGGAGAGGAATGCGAGCCGTCCTCGCGCTTCTGCGTGATCAACGTACCGCCACGGCGACGCGTAGCGAAAGCGGTGCTGGTGGTGCAGCGTTCCGGCAATAGGCGCCTGATGCCTGCTTCCGCGTGATTGACTGTGCCCGGCTGCGATGGGATGGAGGACGGGACGGTTCCCTTCGGGGATCAAAAGGGAACGCGGTGAAGGCGCAAGCTCGATGCCGCGGCTGCCCCCGCAACTGTAAGCGGCGAGCCTTCCGCCACCATGTCACTGGGCAGCCTCGCCCGGGAAGACGGTGAGAGGGCAGCGACCCGCGAGCCAGGAGACCTGCCGTCAGTCGTGGTCACACGCGAAACGCGTCGGGCGGGGTGTCCTGGCGGGTGTCGAGGGTCCGCCAATCCTGCGAGGAGGCGGTTCCCGAGGCCTCGTTCGCGGTGACGTGCCACAGCCGTTGCCCCGAGGCCTGTCTCCCGTGACCCATCCCCTTCGTTCCGCTCTCCGGAGCGTGCTGGCGCTGTCCTGCGCCGGCCCGGCCCTGCTCGCCACGCCCGCAGCCCATGCCCAGCAGGTCGCCGCGCCCTTCGCAGACGTGCCGCGCGGCGGCGAGGCCGCCGTCTCGCTCGCCGAGATCTCGGTCTCGGCCACCGGCGTGCCGACGCCGGTCACCCAGACGGGGTCCAGCGTCACGGTGCTGACCTCGGACCTTCTCCAGGCCCAGCAGGTCCGCACCGTGCCGGACGCCCTGCAGCAGGTGCCCGGCCTCAACGTGGTTCGCACCGGCGGCGCGGGCGGCCAGACTTCGGTCTTCATCCGCGGCACCAACTCGAACCACGTGAAGGTCCAGATCGACGGCATCGACGTCAACGACCCCTCGACCCCGAACCGCGCCTTCGACTTCAGCCAGCTGCTGACCGAGGATTTGTCCCGCATCGAGGTGCTGCGCGGGCCCCAGAGCGGCCTCTACGGCGCGGATGCCATCGGCGGCGTGATCTCCTTCGTGACGAAGCGCGGCGAGGGACCGGCCAGGGCCACCGCGTTCGTCGAGGGCGGATCCTACGGCACCGCCAATCAGGGCGGCCGCATCTCCGGTTCGGAGGGAATCTTCGACTACTCGGTCAGCGTCCAGCACCTGCGCCAGGCCGCGCTGCCGGTGACACCATTCGAGCTCCTGCCAGTTGGCGTGCCGCTCCGGACCGCCTTCACTGACACCAAGACCGTCTCAACAAAGCTCGGCGCGCAGCTCAGCGACACCTTCCGTCTGAACTACGTGCTGCGCTTCTCCGACAGCGCCTATCTCGACCAGGCGGACGGCGGCTTCCCCTACCGGCCGTTGCCGTACCGGAACCTCAACGACCAGCAGCAGCTCCTCATGCGCGGCGAGGCCGAGTGGACGCCGGTGCCGGGCTTCCACAACGTGTTCGGGGCCAACTACGCCAGCTTCGACCGCCTCTTCGCCGGGCCCCTCGATCCGCTCTCGGTGCCGACGCCGACCACGTATTTCGGCGAGCGCACCCGCTTCGACTACCGCGGCGACGTGCAACTCGCGCCAGGCAACCTCCTGCTGTTCGGGGCGCAACGCGAGGACGAGCGCATCGAGACGACCGGCCTGAACCGCGCGAACGGCAACACCGGCGGCTTCGCCGAACTCCAGTCTGCCATCACCGACCGCGCCTTCCTCGTGGCCAACATCCGCCACGACGCGAACGACCAGTTCGGCGGCGCCACCACCTTTCGGGTCGCGCCGAGCTACATCCTTCCGGGCACCGAGACACGTTTGAAGGGCAGCGTCGGCACCGGCTTCAAGCCGCCGACCCTGAGCCAGCTCTACCAGGACTATCCGGGCTTCCGCTTCTTCGGAAACCCGAGCCTGCGGCCGGAGGAAAGCTTCGGGTTCGATGGTGGCTTCGAGCAGCCGCTCGGCGAGAGGGTGCTGGTTGGTGCGACCTACTTCGAAACCGACTTCCGCAACCTGATCCAGACGGCCTACTTCCCGACCTACTCGACCAACGTGAACGTCGGCCGGGCGGTGGCCTACGGCGCGGAGAGCTTCGTCTCGGTCAAGCTCACCGACAGCCTCAGCGCCCGGGTCGACTACACGAACACGGTGACGAAGGACGAGGTCGCCAACCAGGAGCTGCTCCGGCGCCCCCGCCATAAGGTCAGTCTCACCGGTATCTGGACGCCGCTGCCGAACCTGACGCTCACCGGCACGCTGATCTCCATCGGCTCCTTCGTCGACGGGAATCGGGATTTCTCCATCACGCGGCTGAAGAACCCGGGCTTCACGCTGGTCAACCTCTCGGCCAACTACGTCTTGTCGGAGACGACGACGCTGTTCGCGCGCATCGATAACCTGTTCGACCAGCGCTACCAGAACCCGACCGGGTTCCTGGGGCCCGGCCTCGCCGTCTACGGCGGCGTGCGCTTGACCACGTTCTGAGGTGACGATGCCGTCGCGGGTTATCCTCGCTCTCTCGGCCCTCCTGGCCGCCGTGCCCGTGGCCCATGCCGCGGGCACGTCCGAGGCGCCCGTGCGCGTGGTCTCGATGAACCTGTGCGCGGACGAGCTCGTCCTGCGGCTGGCCGACCGCGACCAGGTGCTGGCGATCACCTATCTCGCCCGCGATCCACGAGGATCGACGGTCGCGACCGAGGCTGCCGGACTGCCGGTGACGCGCGGCCTCACCGAGGAGGTCGTCGCGCTCCGACCCGACCTCGTCATCGCCGGCGCCTTCACCACGCGCGCTACGGTCGGCATGCTCAAGCGCGTCGGCTCGCCGGTGCTCGAACTCGGCGTGCCGGTCGATCTCGACGGCGTGCGCACCCAGATCCGGCAGGTGGCGGGAGCGCTCGGGCACCCCGAGCGGGGCGAGGCTTTGGTTGCTGACCTCGACGCCAGGCTCGCCTCCGTCACCCCGGCCACCCGTCCCTTGCGGGCCCTCGTCATGCGCCCGAACGCCTTCACGGTCGCGCCCGGCGGCCTCGGCGACGCGCTCATCCGCGCAGCCGGCCTCGTCAACGTGGCGGCCGAGATCGGACGCGACCGGTTCGGACAGGTGCCGCTCGAAGCCGCAGCGCTCGCCAACGCCGACCTGATTGTGGTGGACGAGGGTGCGCCGGGCCTTCCCTCGCTCGCCGACACGCTCCTGCACCATCCCGTCTTCCGGGCGCTCGCGCGCGGGCATCGGACGGTCGCCATCCCGAACCGCTTCTGGACATGCCCGGGGCCCCAGGTCGCCGAGGTCGTGGCGCGCCTCGCGGCCGCCGCGAACGGGCGGGAGCCCTGGCCATGAACGCGCCCGTTCGGACCATCGCCAGCCCTGCCGCGCGGCTCCTCGGCACGCCGAGCGCCCGCCGTGTCGTCATCGCTGTCCTCGGCCTCGCCGCCCTCGCCTTGACGCTTGCCTCGGTCGCGATCGGCTACGCGCCCTTCGACGTGCCGGCCGCGTTCGCGGATCTCGTCGCGGGCCGGACCACGCTGCCTGCCATGGTGCTGTGGGAGTTGCGCGTCCCGCGGGCACTGCTGGGCGGGCTCGTCGGGTTCAGTCTCGGCCTGACCGGCGCGGCGATGCAGGGCTACCTGCGCAACCCGCTGGCCGATCCCGGCATCCTCGGCATCTCCTCGGCCGCGGCGCTCGGCGCCGTGCTCGTCTTCTATGGTGGCCTCGCTGCTTCCTTAAGCCTCGCCCTGCCGCTCGGCGGCATCGCCGGCGCGGGCGTGGCGGCGTTGCTCCTCAACGCACTCGCAGCGCGCGGCAGCAGCACGCTGGGGCTGATCCTGGCCGGCGTCGGCCTGTCGAGCCTCGCCAGCGCCCTGACCGCGCTGGCGCTCAACCTGTCCCCGAACCCCTACGCGGCCCTGGAGATCGTGTTCTGGCTGATGGGTTCTCTGGCCGACCGCAGCCTGGACCACGTCGTCTTGTGCCTGCCGTTGATGGTGATCGGCTGGGGCCTGATGCTTTCGATCGGTTCCGCCCTCGATGCGCTGACCCTTGGCGAGGACACCGCGGCGAGCCTTGGGGTCGGTCTCGTCTCGGTGCGGCTGCGTCTCGTCACCGGCGCGGCGCTTGCCGTCGGCAGCGGAGTGGCGGTCTCCGGTGCCATCGGCTTCGTCGGCCTCGTCGTGCCGCACCTGATGCGTCCGCTCGTCGGGGCCCGCCCCAGCGCCGGCCTGTTATCGAGCGGGCTCGCCGGCGCGGTCCTGGTCTTGGCGGCGGACATCGGCGTGCGCCTGCTCGCCACCCGGCCGGAACTCAAGCTTGGCGTGGTGACCGCCCTGGTGGGCGCGCCGTTCCTGATCATGCTGCTCCTGCGGAACCGCGGGAGGGGGGCATGAGCCTCGACCTCAGCGACGTCCGAGTGACGCTGGATGGCCGGACGATCCTCAAGGACATCGACCTCGCCCTGGAGCGCGGCCGCTTCGTCGGGCTCGTCGGTCCGAACGGCGCTGGCAAGACCACGCTCCTGCGTGTCCTGACTGCGTTGGTCGCGCCGAGCCGGGGCCAGGTCACCCTGGAAGGCCAAGCGCTGTCCGGCATGAGCCGCGAAGCACGGGCCCGCCGCATCGCCGCCCTTTTCCAGGGCGCTGGCGTCGGCTGGCCAATCACGGTGCGCCAGATCGTGGCGCTCGGCCGGCTGCCCCACAGGCGCACCTTCGCGGGATTCTCGGAAGCCGATGAGGCCGCGGTAGCGCGTGCGATGGCACGCACCGATATCGGACATCTTGCCGGCAGGACCGAGCCGACCCTGTCCTCGGGCGAGCGCATGCGCGCGCTGCTCGCCCGGGCGCTCGCGGTCGAGGCCGAGTGGCTCCTCGCCGACGAACCGATCACGGCCCTCGACCCCGCCCATCAGCTCGACGCCATGGCGCTGCTACGCGCGGCGTCGCGCGATGGTGCCGGCGTGGTCGCCGTCCTGCACGACCTCGCGCTCGCGGCCCGGTTCTGCGACCGTATCGTCGTGCTGTTCGACGGTCGCCTCATCGCGGACGCCTCACCCGAAGAAGCCCTAACGGATGCCTTGCTGGCCCGCGTGTTCGGCGTGACGGCCGAGCGGGGCGAGGCCGCGGACGGAACCCGGTACATCCTGCCCTGGGCGCGTTCCGGGGACACGAAGGAGGAAAGCGATGGCGTCATCGTCAAACGCTGAGGCAGTCACGGACCTGCTGCGCGAAGCCCTGGCCGACCCCGGCACCGCCTGGAGCCTTGGCAGCTTCGGAGCCATCGCTGAGTTCATGCGCGACCCGGACGAGGCGGTGATGGGGCTACCGGACGAGCGCCTGGGCATGGCGACCGAGCGCGGCGCCATCGCCCTGACCGCCCGTCCTGACCTGCGCCCGGTGGCCTACGAGACCTCGGTCGCGTCCGGCTGGAACCACGCCGTCGCCCTGTGCCTACCGGAAGGCGCCTGCGCCATGAGCCAGCGCGGCGTGGTGATCGAACTCGGCCCGGACCGAGATGCCGCTCGCGAACAGGACCGGGATGCCATCTTGTTTGACCTCGGACTCGACCTGCTCGCGGTCGACGCCTGCGTGCGCACGAGCGACCCAGAGGCCATCGCCTGCCTCCGGTTAGGTGTCGGACAACCCCTGTTCGATCACGCGAACCCCATCGGTCGGCAACTCGTCGCCATGAGCCCGCATCGTGTGTTTCTCGCTCGGATCGGTCGGGTCGAAGTCTACGCCCCGATCCCGGGACCGGGCGGCACGAGCCCCGAGGGCCCGCACACCCACGTCCTGCCGAAACTCCTGCGGAGCGGGCGCACGCACGCCGCGACGACGCCGATCCCGGCGGGCTGGGTGCCGTGCGTCGGCCTGCACCCAGCCCACCCCTACAAGGACATGATGGGCCAGCGGATCGCCTTCGACGCTGCCCGGTACGAAGCCTTTCAAGTCCTGCTTGACCGTTGGGGCGATCCAGATCTGCTCGCGGTTAAGCGGGGTGGCGAGCATCGCCCGGACAGCCCAGTGTCGAGCCGTCACGCTCAAGCGGCACGCCGCGTGGCCGAGGTACAAGCCCGGTACCTCCGGGGTGAGGTCGTCGAGACCGATCCTAAGGCCGACGAGGACGAGGCTGTCCCCGACCATGCCTGATCCTCGCCGTCAGCGCGTGGTCGGGCTGATCGGCTGCCCCGGGGCGGGCAAGACGACCTACGCACGTCGGTTCGACCCGCTGGATGGATGGGTCCACCTGACCCTCGACGACCTCCGGCAAGCCCTCTGGCCGCCGGATCGACAGGTTTACTGGGAGGTTCGCCGCCAGGGGTGGGACACGCACGCCCGCCGGCTCCTTCATGCCGTGAAGGTAGCCGCTCTCGACGCCGCCCTAGCCCAGGGCTTCAGCGTCGTGATGGCCGACACTCACCTGACTCGTGCCGTGTTCGAGGGTGAGCTTGAGGTCGTCGGTCGGTACGGGCTCGCCGTGGAGTGGAAGGTGTTCGACGTACCCTGGGAGGTGCTCTGGACCCGCAACGAGCAGCGCGGTGTCCTCGACCCCTCTCACCGGCAGCCCGAGACCGTGCTCAGGTTTGCATACGACGCCTTCCATGCACCGGATGCTTGGTGGCGCGTGCTGCCGCGGGACGCAGTCGAGGTCATCGCGTCGTAGGATCGCCGCCACGGCCGACCAGTGTCGCGTCCCGGGCACAGGCGGCGGATATACCGAGCCGGTCCGTTGACGTCGGATTAGGTCGGCATGCTAACCGTATCCGCGACGGTTCCCCTCGGGGATTAAACGGGAACGCGGTGAGGGTTTGCGGGCCGAAGGTCTGCCTCGATGCCGCGGCTGCCCCCGCAACTGTAAGCGGTGAGACCTCCGCCACCATGTCACTGGGCCGCCTCGCCCGGGAAGACGGTGAGAGGGCAGCGACCCGCGAGCCAGGAGACCTGCCGTCCATCGTGGTCACACGCGGAGCGTGCCGGACGGGGTGTGTCGGCAGGTGTTGGTGATGGCGCGCGGTTTGCGGCGTGCCCTCATCGGCCTCGTTCGCGGTGACGTGCCACTGCCGTTGCCCCGAGGCCCCGATGTCCGACCATCAGCCTCCGCCAGTCCCGCGCGGCCTCGCGGCGAGCGCCCTGGCCGCCGCCCTCTGTATCGCCCCGACCTGTGCCGGCGCGCAGGCCGCTCGCGCGGACGAGGTCACGCTATCGGAGATCTCGGTGAGCGCCGTGGCCGTGCCGACTGCCGCTGCTGCCGGTCCGGCCTCGGCCAGCGCCGGCTACGTCGGTGGGGTGTCAGGCATCGGCGGCGCGCTCCGTCCGGTCGATGCAGCAAGTGGCGGGATTATCTCGGGCGCGCAGCTCAACAGCCGTCCGATCACCCGGCCCGGCGAGGTGCTGGAGGAGGTGCCGGGCCTCATCGTCACGCAGCACTCCGGCGAGGGCAAGGCCAACCAGTTCTTCCTGCGCGGCTTCAACCTCGACCACGGCACCGACATCGCCCTGTTCGTGGACGGCATGCCGGTCAACATGCGCACCCACGCCCACGGCCAGGGCTACGCCGACCTCAACTTCCTGATCCCCGAACTCGTCGGCGCGGTGGAGTTCCACAAGGGGCCGTACTTCGTGCGCGACGGCGACTTCGCCTCTGCCGGCTCGGTGCGGATCGACTACCTCGACACGGTCGCGCAGAACGTCGCGCTCACCTCGATCGGCTCCTTCGGCTACAAGCGCGCGCTCTCCATCGCCACCGCGCCGCTCGGCGCCGGCAACCTTCTGGTGGCCGGCGAGGCGCAGACCTATGACGGGCCCTGGGATGTGCCCGATCGCTTGAGGAAGCTCAACGGCGTCATCCGCTACAGCCAGGGCACCGCCACCGACGGGTTCTCGGTCACCGGCATGGCCTACTGGGCGAGGTGGAACGCCACCAACCAGATCCCGGAGCGCGCGGTCGCGGACAGGATCATCGGCCGCTACGGCAGCCTCAACCCGACGGATGGCGGCGATACCGGCCGCTTCTCGCTCTCGGGTCGCTGGAGCCAGACGGACGAGACCGGCATCACGCGCGCGAATGCCTACGTCATCCGCTACCGGATGAACCTGTTCAACGACTTCACCTACTTCCTGAACGACCCCGTCAACGGCGACCAGTTCCGCCAGCTCGACGACCGGGTGCTCGGTGGCGGCGAGGTTGCCCACGTCTTCCAGGGTGACCTCGCCGGGTTGCCGATGGAGAACGAGATCGGGGTGCAGACCCGCACCGATTCCATGCGCGTCGGGCTCTTCAACACCCAGAACCGCCAGTTCCGCTCCACGGTGCTCGACGACCGGGTCGTGGAGGCGAGCGCGGCCTTCTACTACGAGAACCGCCTGCGCTGGACCGACTGGCTGCGCACCAGCGTCGGCTTTCGCGCCGACGCCTACTACGCCGACGTCCGCTCCGACACGCCGGCCAATTCAGGGCGCGCCCGCGACGGCATCGTCAACCCGAAGCTCGGCCTCGTGCTCGGGCCCTGGGCCGAGACGGAACTCTACCTGAACTACGGCGGCGGCTTCCACTCGAACGACGTGCGCGGCGTGACGGCCACGGTCGATCCGGCGAGCCCGCTCTTCAACGTCGCCCGCTCGCCCTTCCTGGTGCCCTCGACCGGCTACGAGGTCGGCATACGCAACCGCTCGATTGCCAGGCTGGAGACTGCGGTCGCGCTGTTCCGGCTCGACTTCGCCTCCGAGAACCTGTTCCAGGGCGATACCGGCACCACCGAGCCGAGCCGGCCGACCCGGCGCCTCGGCATCGAGTGGACGAACCGCTACGCGCTCACCCCCTGGCTGCATTTGGAGGGCGACCTCACCGTCACCAACGCCCGGTTCGCCGACCGTGACCCGTCCGGCAGCCGCGTGCCGGACGCGCCGACCACCATCGCGTCGGCCGGCGTGACCTTCGGCGAGGGGCTGGGCTGGTTCGGCTCCCTGCGCTTCCGCTACTTCGGCCCGCGCCCGCTGGTCGAGGACAACACGCTGCGCTCGCGGCCCACCGCCCTGCTGAACGGCCGCGTCGGCTACAATTTCGAGAACGGGATGAGCCTGTCGCTGGACATCCTGAACCTGACGAATGCCCGGGCCGACCAGATCACCTACTTCTACCAGTCTCGCCTGCCCGGCGAGCTGGCGGAGGGTGTCGCCGACCGGCACTTCCACCCAGTCGAGCCCACCGCCGTGCGCCTGACGCTCGCCGGCCGCTTCTAGCGATTGCCGAGCGAGCATCGTCGTCCGCCGCAGCAGGTCCGCTCACCGTTGACGACCGGACCTGCTGCGGCGTGGGGACGAACGTCAGCTTGTGGCGCCTTGTCGACTTTCAACATGCTTCAGAGCGACCTGAGTGAGCAAGAGGGCGATGCCTTGCAGCCGCCTGTGGATGGCGAGAGGGTGCCCTTGGCAGTGAGCGCAGGATCGTATCCACTGCGTGTGCACACGAAGCTAAGGCGCCTGCAATTGCAATAACTTAGCTGATGCGTTCTGCTGAGGTTATGCTAGGTTCGAATCCTGGCGCCCCAGCCAATTTCCCCTAGGGAAATGGCTACTTAGCACCTCCGACTGTTCGGACAGAAAAGAGTAAACTGAGGTCGGAGCCGGCGCGAAAGTCGGCACAGTCCAAGACACCGCCTCAGCGCTCTTTCCGCTCGCCGGAGGGCTCAGCGCATGATCGACGAGACCCTGATCGCGCCGCTCGGCTATCGGCTCACCGATCTTTTCACACGCCGTCCGACGGCCTTCGGCGCCCGCACCTCGTGGCAGATGGCTGACGCCATGCGGCAGTCCATGCTGGCTGGCGGCATCTCGCCTCCGATCTGCCGCGTTCCGGCCAAGCATCTGGCCGAGGCAATGCTTCAGTGCCCCGAAGACCATTCGCGCGAGTCGGCCGAGCATCGGCAGATGAAGCGCGCTTGCCTGCTCCAGATGCGCGCCCTCGGAAGTAAGAGCGTCTAATAGAACCGCCTGATCTGGTTGAGGGTGATGAGGCTTGCCGCGAGACTAGTGGAGGCCTCGTCGCTGTCGGCGCGGCGCTCGTAGCGGATCGGCAGGCGGCGGAAGCGATTGAGCCAAGCATGGATCCGTAGCTCATCTCGGCGGGCAGCATCTCCCAGGGCAGACCTGAGCGCAGCACGAACAGGATCCCGGTCAGCGCCGCCCGGTTCTCAATCGGGCGCCGTCCGCCCTTCGGACGTGGCCGGGGCGGTGGCAGAAGCGGGGCCATCTCAAGCCAGAGATCGTCGGGCAGAAGCCGACGAGCCACCCCAGCCAACGCACGCCCAGCCGATCCGTGCCCGTTCTGTTAGACGCTCTTAGTCATTTGGGCTCGGCTTTATTTGGAGCCGATAAAATTAGATGTCGAAGTCGTCGTGGATAGCGGCGGCGCCTTGGCGCCAATAGCCGTGAGCGCGCACATAGCGACGGTCGGCGCCACGCTCGTCGATCAGCACGGTGCGCAGGCTCTTGGCGACGGCGGATTCCGCGGCGATCCAGGCGTAGCAATAGCCCGGCGGAAAGGTCAGGCCGCGCAGGGCGGCGACGATCGCCGCCCCGTGTCCTTCGCCGCGGCGCACCCAGACGATCTCGGCCCCGACGGGATGCGCCAGCGCCACGAAGGGCTCGCCGTCGTGGGTCTCGATCAGCGCCACCGCCCGGCTCATAGCCGGCAACTCCTCGAGCCGGCGCGCCAGGGCCGGCAGGCCGGTCTCGTCGGCCACGAGGAGATGCCAGTCGAAGTCGAAGGGCACCAGGAAGGAACCGCGCGGTCCGGCGATCCAGGCGGGATCCCCCGGCCGGGCCTCGGCCGCCCAGCGGCTGGCCGGGCCCTCGTGCAGCAGCGCGAAATCGATATCGAGCTCTCGCGCCTCGGGATCGTAGCGGCGCGGCGTGAAATCACGTCCCAGCGGTTGGGGGCCGGTCTCAGGAAAGACGAGCCCGTCCGGTCCGGTCTCCGGCAGCACCGGCCTGTCATGGCCGGGAGCGGCGAAGAACATCTTGACGTGATCGTCGAAGCCCGGGCTCGCGAAACCATTGAGGTCCGAGCCGGTGAGGGTGATGCGCCGCATCGCCGGGCCGAGGGGCGCGGTGCGCAGGACTGACAGCTGCCGCAGCACGACCGGGTGGCGCTGGCGCCGCGTCATCCGTTCGCGCTGCCCTTCCGGGCTGTCCGTGCTCATCGTCATAAAACCTCTTTCCGGTCTCCGGCGACAGGCGCCGCGGAGAGCCGCCGTACGGCAGCAATCGGGGGGCTGGCGGCCGCGCGAACGGACCACGCGTCCAGTTCGTTTTGGTTCGAGGAGAAGCCGGGATCGGACCGGCTGACCCAAGCTAAAGAAATCGAAAGATCCTACAATCACAATGCCTTGGATCGAGGCCTACTCGAGTTCTACGGCCCTTAAGCCGTGCCCAGTCGGTATCGATCGGACACGGCTTGAAGATCTCGCTTCGGCGGGACCGCAGCCACATCAGAACCTGACCTCGACGCCGCCGCCGATCTCGCGGGGGAGCACCAGGGTGCCCTCATAGTAGTTCGAGGGCCGGGCGCGGGTCAGGCGCTGGTAGGTGACGGAGCGGTCATCGAGCAGGTTGTTGCAGAACACGAACAGCCGGGCGTTCTCGCTGGCCACGTAGGTGATCCGCGCATCGGCGACCGTGTAGCTCTTGATCTTGGCGAGGGGGTTGTTGGCATCCTCGGAGAAGTAATCATCAGTGTAGCGGACCACGCCGCCCAGCGTTACCTTCGGCATGAACTCCCAGTCGAAGCCGACCTTGAGGTTCATGGCCGGGGCGCGGGCGAACTGCTTGCCCTGGAACACCGCCCGGGTGTTGAGATCGCGGGTGATGTGGGTGTTGAGCAGGCCGATGCCGCCCTTCACGCGCAGGTTATCCAGCACGAGGTAATCCGCACCGATCTCGGCGCCATAGGAGCGTGAGGCGTCGACGTTGACGGTGAAGGACGAGAACACGCCGGGGGCGAGGTTCTGATCGATGTAGTGCTGGCCGTTTTTGAAGTTGGTGTAGAACAGGTTGGTGGTCAGGAACATGCGGTCGTCAAGAAGACGCGCCCGCGCGAACAATTCGTAATTGCGCGCCGACTCCTCTTTGAAGGAGATGTAGCGGCCGGTGGTCAGGTTCAGCGAGACGCCGCCGGGATTGTAGCCCTCGCTGTAGAGGGCGCCGACCGTCACGTCGCGGGTGATGTCGTAGGACAGGGTGACCTTTGGCAGGACAACGCTGAAGGCACGGCTGTAATTCAGGAACTCGCGTGCATAGGGCGAGGTGCCGGCCCGGCTGAGGTCGTCGTACTGGTAGCGCAGGCTGCCGGACAACGTCCACTTTTCGAGGAAACGATAGTTCAGCTCGCCGAAGACGCCGAGACTGTCGCGATGGTCGCTGTAGCGGGTCAGTCCGATCAAGTTCAGCGAGTCGATGGAATCGGTTGAATAGTAATAATATCCGACCATACCACTGAGGCCTTCGACCAGTGGGTCTCCGAAAGTGACGCGGGACTCGTTCGAGATATTTTTGGGATGGATCGTCGCCGATCCGTTGTTGACCGGCGCGGTGTACCGCTTAGTCAGTACGTCCGAATACTGAAATTGGTTGACGATCTTGACGCCATTCCCGAAGTCGTAGCCGAGATCGAAAATGCCGACATTGGCGATGTTGGCATAGGTCGGGGACGAGGTGACGATGCTGTTGCGCTGCGAGAACGGCCGGGTCGCGGCCTCGAAGGTCGGCCGATTGTTGAATGTGCGCGAATAGGTGACCTTCGCCTCAAGCCCCGGCAGTTCCTTCGGCCGGTACAGCACCTTGAAGCGGACATTGGCCGTTTCCAGGTCGAGATCGGTACCCGTGCCGTTGAAGGCCGGGTTGATGTAGTTGATGAAATTGTCCCGCCCGTAATAATCCACGGCAAGACGAGCAGCGACCTCGTCCGAGATCGGCATGTTCAGCATGGCTGCGGTGCGCTTGAGGTCGCGGCTGCCGTAGAGGGCCTGGAACCGGGCCTCGGGGACGAAGGTGGGGTCGTTGGTGCGGATCACGATCGCGCCGGCGATGCTGTTGGCACCCTGCGAGATCGTCTGTGGTCCGCGGAAGACCTCGATAGAATTCGTATCCCACAACGGTACGCTGCCGAAGACAAGCTCGTTGTAGGTGAGATTGTGGCCGTCGATGTTGACGATGGTCCGCGGCACGGTGCCGCCGAAGAACGCGGTCGCACCGGAATTCGGACCCTCGCTGTCCTGGCCGCGGATGGTCGGAGCGCCCCCGAGACCGCCCGTCGTGGGGAGATTGACGTTGGGCGTCCCGAGCAGCGCGTCTGCCGCCGAGTTGCGGTTCACGTCCTTCTCGATCTCCTCGCGGGTCACCACCGTCACCGACGAGGCCGTCTGCTGGAGCGGGCGCGTGATCTTCTCGCCGGAGACGGAGATCTCCTCGAGCTGTACCGCGTTTGCTTGCGCGATGTCGGTGGCTTTCTGCGCCAGGGCGGCACTCCCCAGCATGGATAGAAGTGCGGCGCTGCTGACACTGCGCAGCCACCGTTGGACAGAGGTCGTCGGCATCGGGGTCTCGTGACCGTTCGTAGAGAGTTGGGTGGCGTGGGATCGACGATCGCGCATCGAATCCAGAGTACCATCATTCCACAATCCGATATGCGTTCCGCGAGTCAACATGGCGCGCTCAAGCGTGGCCGTTTGATCGCGCGGCGTTGCAAACGCGCCACGTGCCTGATTTATTTCAGAATTTTTCAAAACTAGCGTTGCTCCGCCGGAGCAAATACGGGTAGGCGGGCCAGTCCGTCCGGGGGGCCGCGCGGCCTGCCTGCGCCGGATCTGCTGGGTCCCGCAGGAGGGCGCTGCGCCACCCTGCGCTCGAAGACGGGACGGTGGCATGAAAGCGCCTCGACAGGGCAAGGCCGGAGACTTTGCTGCAAAGCGGTCAGCGACGATCCAGTCGGTCGCGATGGCGTTCCGGTTCCTCGACCTGCTCTCAGAGGCGGAGGGGCCCCTGGTCCTTGGCGAGATCGCCCGGCGCGGCCGCACCGGCGCCTCGACCGCCCACCGCTACATGCGCAGCCTCGTCCAGGAAGGGCTCGCCGCGCAGGATGAGCTCGGGCGCTATGATCTCGGCCCCGCCGCCCTACGCATCGGCGTCCGCGCCCTGCGCCGGATCGAGCCTGTCGAGATCGCCGCCCGATCGATGCAGATCATGGCAGCAGGGCATGCGGCGAGCTGCGGAGTGGCGATCTGGACCGAGCGCGGCCCGACCATCGTGCGCTGGTACCGCAGCGCCGGGTTCACGATCAGCACAGTGACGCTTGGCGACGTGCTGCCGCTCGACAGCACGGCATGCGGGCTGGTGTTCCAGGCCTACCTGCCTGCCGACATGATCGCCTCGGCGCGGCGCCGCCAGCCCGCAGCTTTCCGGGGTAGCGCGCCCAGGTCCGATGAACTGGTCGCCATTCGCGAAGCGGGGATAGCCGAGCTTGACGAGCGTCTGTTCCGCCAGCTCACCGGCAAGGCAGCGCCGGTCTTCAATGCCCTCGGCGAGATCGCCTGCGTGGTCGCGACGGTGTCACATGTCGAAGTGGCAGAGAAGGAGGGGCACCGTGCCGCCCTGTGCGAGGCGGCGCGGCGAAGCAGCCGCGAGGCGGGTGGTCCCTGATGACTCGGCGGCCCACGCCTCAGAGCTTTCGGCTTCGTGCCAGGAGCCAGAGCAGGTAGAGGTCGCCTACCAGCCCGGTCGTCAAGCCAATCGGCATGGTCACACCGAAGGGAAGGCGCTGGCTGAGGAGGTCTGAGGCCAGGAGCAGCACCGCGCCCATCGCCGCCGCCGACAGCAGCGGCAGGTCGGCCGAGCCGACGAGCCGCCGCGCCAGCTGCGGTGCAGCCAGGGCGATGAAGGCGATCGGCCCGGCGGCGGCGGTGGCCGTGGCGGTGAGCGCGACGGCCGTCATCACTGCGACGAGGCGCATCCGCTCCACTGGCACGCCGAGCTGGCGTGCCGCGTCGTCACCCATCTCCATCAGGGCAAGGGGGCGGGCGCTAGCGAGCGCCAGGGGCACGATCGCCGCCAGGGCCAGGGCGGCCGGGATGGCGTGCGACCAGGTTCGGGCGGTCAGCGAGCCGGCGAGCCAGACCTGCGCCGCCACCGCCCGGTCGAGATCGCTCTCGACCAGCAGGACCGTGTTGAGGCCGGCGAGTGTCGCGCCGACGCCAATCCCCACCAGCACCAGCCGATTGCCGCCGCCCGGCCGCCCTTTCAGCGCCAGCAGGAACACGATGGCGGCGGTGGCCATGCCGGAGGCGACCGCCGCCAGGGATACGGCCAGCGGCCCGGCATCGGCGAGGATGATCTGGACGATGGCGCCGGTGGCCGCCCCAGTGGTAAAGCCGACGATGTCCGGGGAGCCCAAGGGATTGCGCGACAGCGATTGGAAGATCGCGCCGGCCATGCCCAGCGAGACCCCGACGCAGAGGGCGGTCAGCACCCGTGGCAGCCGCAGGCCGAGGACGATCCGCTCCGCGACGGGGTTGCCGCTTCGTCCGGTCAGTACGGCCAGAACCTCGCCCGGTGGGAAGGCGAGCGTGCCGGTGCCGAGCAGCGCCAGCCCGAGGGCGAAGCAGAGCCCGGCCAGCACCGCGCACAGCAGGAGGCTGCGCGGGCGCCAGCGCAGCGAGGCCCGGCCGAGCCGAATGACGCGGGCGGATGCGCTCATCGCCCGCCCACCCGGAAGCGGCGGACGGCGGCGACGAAGAACGGGCCGCCGAGCAGGGCGGTGACGATGCCGGCCGGGACCTCGGAGGGCGCGGCGATCACACGCCCGGCCATGTCCGCGCCGAGCAGCAGGGCGGCGGCGAAGAGAGCGGAGAAGGCGAGGATCCGGCGCTGGTCCGGCCCGGCGACCGCGCGGGCGAGATGCGGTGCGATCAGCCCGACGAAGCCGATCGGCCCCGCCGCCGCGGTCGCCGCACCCGCCAGGATCATCACGCTGAGGCAGGAGAGCAGCCATACCCGCCGCGGATCGGCACCCAGGGCCTGGCCGAGGTCGTCGCCGAGGGCCAGCGCGTTGAGGCTGTCAACATGTGCCAGGACGACCGCGAGGCCGGCGGACACTGCCACGACCAGCACCACGGCGGCCTCGAAGCCCGATCGTTCCAGCGACCCGGCCATCCAGGTGCGGAACCCCTCGAACACCGTCGGCGGCGCATTGAGTACGACGAGGCCGGTCACCGCCGCGAGCGTCACAGAGATCCCGGCCTCGGCCAGGAGCAGGCGCACGGGGTTGATGCCAGTCTCACCGGCCCGGCCAAGGGCGAAGACGGCGACACCCGCGAGCCCCGCACCGACGGCCGCGCACAGCACGTAATGTGAGACATGAGCAAGGTGGAACAGGCTGACGCCGAGCACCACCGCCGTCGCCGCGCCGCCGTTGATGCCGAGCAGGCCCGGCTCGGCCAGGGGATTACGCGTCAGCGCCTGCATCACCGCGCCGGCCATCCCCAGGGCCGCTCCGGCCAGCACGGCGACGATCATCCGCGGCAGGCGCACCTCGCGCACGATCAGGTGGAGATCGTCGGCGCGGTCGTAGGCGACCAGTGCCGCGGCCACATTGCGGAGGCCGATGGGCCGCGAGCCGATGGCGAGGCTCGCCAGGGCCAGCGCGGCGACCACCAGGAATCCGAGCATCAGGATCCCGAGCGTTGGCCCGCCCCGCCGCCGCGGCCGCGCAGCCGGCGCGGCAGCGTCGGTCGCCGTCGGCTCGGCACTCATGGCTTGCTGAAGGCCGCGCGTAGGGCGTCGGCGACCTGTCGGCCCGAATAGGGATCAATCCGGAAGGAGGTCGGCCCGAGCGGGTAGACCCTGCGGTGAACGATGGCGGGATGATTGGCGAGCACCGGCTCGGCCAGAAAGGCCTCCACATCCCTGGCCGTAGCCCGCAGCAGGAAAACATTGTCGCCGGTGATGGCGGCGGACAGATTTTCTCGTGAGAAGAACACGAAGTCCGAGGCCCGGGTGCTGTTCGGCTTCAGACTGGGCGGCACGCTCACGACGGTGAATCCCAGGGCATCGAGCAGTTGCGCGACGGGGCTGGTGTGCCGCGCCACGGAGTAGCTGCCAGCGATGTCGTAGCCGACCACGCTGACTTTCGCTCCCCGCGGATCAATGGCACGCGCCGCCTCCGCCATATCCTCATTGAAGCGGCGGATGGCGGCTTGGGCCTGCGCCTCTAGCCCGGTGGCACGGCCGAGTTCGACAGCCAGCTCCTGCCAGGACCGGCTCGAATAATCGACGACCACGCTTCTGATCCCAAGGGCCTCCAACTCCGCCTGATGCGGCGCCGCGCTGTCCCGACCGGTGGCGGAGACGACGACCAAGTCCGGCTTGGCGCCGACCACGGCCTCGATGTCGAAGGCGACGTTGGGATAGAGCACCGCCACGCCCCGGTGGTCGGCCTCCGCCGCCCATTGCGAGAAAAAGCCTTTCGCGTCGGTGATCGAACTCGGCGTCGTCGCGGCGCTGGCGACCACGGGGGCATCGATCGCGAGGAGGATGCCGGTGATGCTGGGCGAGGTCGAGACGATGCGCCGCGGCGTGTCCGACGCGGCCCGCGCCGGAGACAGTCCGGTCCGGAGCGCCAGGCCGGCGCCGAGCAGCATGAGAGCGGTGTGGCGTCTCGCCAGCAGCATCGTCACGTGGGTCCTGCGGCAATCGTGTGGAAGGGAGCGGCCGGCCGATCGAGGGGAACCGGGGGGACGGCGCATTCCTTATGGCGTATCACGTTCCGCAATGCGACAAGGCTCGGTGACATAACCGGTATCTGCCGGGACCCCGAGGCTCCCGGACGGCGCCGATCTCGACAGGGAGACCGCGGGCGTGACCCTCGCGATCGCTCCACTTCCCGCAACGGCCGGCGCGCTGCTGCCCCAGATCCGGGGGCTCCGCCCGTGACGCATCGCCTGCATGCGGATGGCGTGACGCTCTGCTACGAGGCACGCACGATCGCGACGGACCTGTCGCTGGCGATCCCCGACGGCGCGTTCACGGTGATCGTCGGCCCCAACGCCTGCGGCAAGTCCACCCTGCTGCGCGCCCTGGCTCGGCTGCTCGCTCCCCGGCGCGGGCAGGTGATCCTCGACGGCAAGCCGATCGCCGAGCGCTCGGCCAAGGAGGTTGCCCGCCGGCTTGGCCTGCTGCCGCAGACGGCGACGGCCCCGGATGGGATCACCGTCGCCGACCTCGTGGCGCGGGGGCGCTATCCGCATCAGTCGTTCCTACGACAATGGTCGCGGGCAGATGCGCAAGCCGTCGCGGAGGCCATGGCAGCGACGGGGGTGGCGGGCCTCGCCGACCGGCCCGTGGACGAACTGTCCGGCGGCCAGCGCCAGCGGGTCTGGATCGCCATGGTGCTGGCGCAGGAGACGCCGCTGCTGCTGCTCGACGAGCCGACGACCTTCCTCGACATCGCCCACCAGATCGACCTCCTCGACCTGCTCGCGGCGCTGAACGCCGGGGGGCGTACGGTCGTTGCGGTGCTGCACGACCTTAACCAAGCCTGCCGTTACGCCTCGCACCTCGTGGCGATGAGAAGCGGGGCAATCCTCGCGCAGGGCAGTCCGTCGCGGATCGTGACGCCCGACTTGGTCGAGCGGGTCTTCGGCCTGCCCTGCGTGGTGATCGACGATCCCGTATCGGGTACGCCGCTGATCGTCCCCCGCGGCCGCAAGGATGCCCGCCCGCAGGAGGTCGTCCCATGAGCCGGCGCCAGCTCCATATCGGTCTCAGCCTCACGCCGACGTGGATGAGGGGTGCAGCGGCGTGGGGTTCAGGGGCGCCGGAGGACCGCGATCCGGTGGCGTTCCACCTGCGGCTCGCCCGCGCTGCGGAGCGGGCCTGCCTCGATTTCGTATTCAAGCCGGACACTTTGGCGATGCCGCCGGCGCGGGCCGCGATGCCCCGCGCGCTGGCCGGGCTCGACCCCACCCTCCTCCTCGCCGCCCTCGCCCGCGAGACCGAAGCCATCGGGCTGGTAACGACATTGTCGAGCAGCTTCGTCCCGCCTTACCTCGCGGCACGGCAGATCCAGTCGCTGCAATGGCTCAGCGGCGGCAGAGCCGGGGTGAACATCGTCACCTCGATCGAGGGGGCGGAGAATTTCGGGGCTGACCCGATGCCGCCCCCGGACCTGCGCTACCGCAAGGCGGCCGAGTTCGCGCAGGTTCTGAGGGCCTTGTGGAAGAGCTACCCCGCGCAGGCTCTCGACGAGGCTGGCGCCTGCGCGCCGATCGACCATCGCGGCGAGTTCTTCGAGGTGGGCGGCCCGCTCAACGTTCCGACGCACGAGGCCGGACCGCCGGCCTTATTCCAGGCAGGCGCCTCCGAGACCGGCCGCGATTTCGCCGCCTCGGTTGCCGATGCCACCTTCGCCGCCACGCCGGACCGGGAGGCGGGGCTGGCGCTCCGCACCGACCTGCGCCGCCGGGCGGCGGCACACGGACGCGATCCCGATTCGGTGCGGGTGCTGCCGGGCCTGTACGTCTTTCTGGCACGAACCCGTGAGCAGGCTTTTGCGGAGCATCGCCGCGCTCACGCCCACCTCAGCGAGGACGCCCGCCGCGCGGCGGTGAGGACGATCCTCGGGCTCGACCTCGGCGCCCTCCCCGCCGAAACCAGAATCGGCCCCGAGATGCTGCCGCCGGACGATGCACCCGTGCGCAGCCGGACCCATGCCGACCTACTTCGCCGCTATATCGTGGTGCACCGACCTCGGGTGGACGAGTTGCTCGCTCGATCGGAGGTTGTCGGTTCGGCGCATTGGGTCTCGGTAGGGACCGTCGACGATGTCCTTCGCGACGTCTTCGACTGGTTCGAGGCGGGGGCGCTGGACGGCTTCATCGCTTTGCCTGGCGGTTCGGAGGGGTCGCTGCATCTGTTCCTAGAGGAACTCATCCCCGCTCTGGCCGCGGCAGGGCTGTTCCGCCGTACATACGACGGTACGACGCTGAGGCAGCATCTGCGTCTCGGCTGACGCAGGGACTGCTCTGTTTTAGTACTGCTTGCGAATCCATACGTGCTTGACCTGATCGGATTTTAGACCGGCCTGAGTGAGAAATTACTGAATGACGGCGGTCATGGGTAGCCGGAAGGTAAAATGTATGTAGATGACAGGCGCCGGCGGCCGATAGCCCGGCGTGGCCCGAAGGCACGGAAAGAAACGTCCAAGAAGGTCACAATGCTTATTGTGGCGGTGCTGCAGCGCGCTAGGGCGTGTCATCGGTTGAGCCAATCGATGGCGGCCGCGAGGCAGATGACACCGGTGAAGCTGGCGGTGGTCTTCTCGTAGTGGGTAGCGATAGCCCGCCACTCCTTAAACCTGGCCCAGAGGCGCTCGACCTGGTTGCGGTTGTTGTCGATCCAGCATGGGCAGGCGACGGCCGCCTCATGGCGCTGGGGCGGGATCGCGGGCCGTGCGCCCATGGTCCAGATGTGCTCACGAAAGGTGTGGCTGGTGTAGCCACTGTCACCCACGACCCACTTGGGCACGCCGGGCAACCCGTCGAGCCGCGAAATCGCATGGGGCAGTTCATGGGCCTGACCGGGCGCCAGCCGGAAGGCGATGGTGCGGCCTCGCCCGTCGGCGATCACGCAAGCCTTGGTGCCATAGCCGCCACGCGAGCGGCCAAGTGCTTCACGATGATCTCGCTCGGCCGCAGATCCCCCCTTTTGGCGGCCCCGGCCGCCTTCTGATGAGCCCGCACGTTCGTTCCGTCGAGGAACACCAGCCCGAGTTGACAGCCGCGCTGTTGCACCAGGGTGAGCAGCCGCTCCCAGACACCGGCCCGGGACCAGCGGATGAAGTTCTGGGCGGCCCGCCACCATGGACCCATTCCCTCCGGGATCGCCCGCCATTTGGCCCCGTTCTGATGCCGCCAGAGGATCGCCGAGAGGGTGCGTTGCAGATCCTGGGGCGGCGTCTTGGCCTTGGGCCACCAGGCCTCGACCAGGGGCTCCAGTTCAGACCATTGCGCGTCACTTAGCATTATCCCTCCCGCAATCAGAGAGACGAAAACGCAAAACAAGCCAGTCCGTTCAAGCAACGACAAATCCTAGGTATTATCAGACCGTCGATCGCCATTGAGACGTCGGAAGGAAATGATTTCGCCAAGGCGATGCTCGCCATAAGTACGGAATACTTCGGTTTCTAATTTACCGGCATTTCCATTTTGCATTGTGATACCTTTATCAGCAGTATGGATAAGGATAATGCAACTTTTGATACGTGAACCAATGAGTCTTCTCATGCTGGCAACGCGACCACCCGAATGGTTTGGGGCTGACAGGGCCCTTATGGTGGGGCTGAGGTGGCAACGGTTTCGCTGCCATGGCATACCGTCCATATGTCGATCGATGCACCCCACCCCTACTCCATCACGATAGAGCCGCTGAAGAAGCCCGAGGGGCACTTCGGCTGGGCTCTTCGGAAGCACGGCAAACTGACTGAGCGGTCTGACCGTGCTTTCACCAGCGAGGCCAAAGCGCATGAGAGCGCGCTGAAGGCCATCGAGCGCGAGCAGACCGGCTTCGGAAGCCGTTAACATACCGAGCGTCGAGCCCACTCTGCTCATGGGCTCGGGGATACGGATCACCGACGTTGAGCCGCTCGTGGCTCAACGTCGGGTTCTGCTTTGTTCATACAGGCAAAACCGGCTCGACGCGGTGGGATCGGCGGTCTTCGGAGCTTTAAGGGCTGGCCGCTCCTATCGCGCATTCGAGCGAGCGGCCCAATATGATCAAGCAAAGAGGATGTTGTCGATCACGTCAGCGAATTTCGCTCCGACCAGAGTGATCGAAGCATCATCGCCGACTTCTATGACGGTGTTTTGGCCCTGCATCGATAGTGAGACGTGCTCCGGGTTGATGCCGATGAGCTTGATGACATCGGATAGCTCGCCGGTCGCGTGAAAGTTGCGAATCGTATCATTTCCCCCGCCGCTGAAGACAAAGGTGTCCTGTCCGAAGCTTGTGAAAAGGTCGTTCGCATCCGTGTCGGCGACGGTGATGCCCTTTTGAAATGCAACGGCTGTTTTCGATCCATTTGATTTCAAGATTTCGGTCAGGGCAAGGGCGCCATCCTTGTACGTATTGGTGTACAGTCCATCGGGTTTGTCGAAGATTTTCGTCTTCGTACCATCGACGGAAACATTAGTGGTCGATGTAATTTTTCCTCCAGATCCATATTCATGCGCGATCGACGAACCATCTTCGAAAATGGTGTTGTCGCTCGACGGAATATAGCCCCCGCTTTTATAGTGCGTAGTTGTCCGACTCCCGTCGGAATTGAAATTTAATTCGAAATAGAGGTGGCCATTAGAGTCGTAACGGGTTTCTTCGACCAGCTTGCCGTTGGCATCCGAAAGCAGGTGCCGCTCCGCCGCTTTCGCTCCCGAGTAGTCGTATCGCACATCCAGAAAGCCGCCGTCGTCTTCCGGGAGATTCATCTTGACGATTCTGGAAGATGAATCGAGCTGGTAGGTCGCCGTGTTGAAAACAGCTGCATGGGGTGTTTGGGGCGTGACGGAAAATGTTCCAGGAGCGTAGACCTGCGTACGGATCTCCGGGGGGGACTCATAGGTATCGGTCCAGGTCTCTATGCCCGAACCATCGATATTTACGGACAGACTATGAGATATATTGCTCTGTTGAGAGGAATATTTCGAATAAGAGCCGTCCCGCTCATAAGTAGAGGTGGCGACATTGTTGGCATCGCCTGACGTGTTCCTGATGAGGTACCCATCATCATCATAATAATTCCTCTCAAACGAAGCGCTGTATAACCCCTTCCCCGATTCTGAGAGGTGCCCGTTTTTAAAATTCCAGTATTGTCCGCCCTCGTAATTGGTAGTATTGATGCGGGTATTGATCTTGAAGTTGCCATTGCTGCCTCCGCTGAGAGCGGCAGAAAAACTTGTGTGAGGGTAGAACATCGAATCATCCCTAAGATCCTGATTGCTATCAGCGCTGGGATTTATCAACGAAAGGTTTCAAGGGGTGGCTCAAATAACGCGTTAACCATGGATGGGCCCATTCATCGCGAATGGTCACTCCCTTCTGCAAGCGTTGCTGCCTCATTAGTTTGAGCTGGCCTATGGTCGGCGCCGCCCCGCTCGAGAACCACATCGAGCGTATCGAGCGGCTCAAAGGCGAGTCGGTCGGGGTCATCGGTGAGATTGGATGACGAGATCGACGGTGCGGTGATGAAGTCGTCAATATCGACGGTGCGGTGATGAAGTCGTCAATTCCGTATTGCGTGCGGCGCGCCGGGCGTTTTGCTGTCGATCCGGACATCGGCCGCCGACCGGAAAATTTCGAGCCGGGAGACGCGGGTAGCCGTTCAGGCGACAGGGCGTCCGGTATCATTCGCAGAACAAGGACGCCCATTGTTGCCGACGCCGAGCGAAACATTCCCTGCACACCACCTGCTGCTTGCGGCAGACTCTGTTGGGCGGGGCAACCGACCGGCCCAATCCATGATGAGGAATCGATGCAGCTATTCGGCTGCGCTGCGAATGTCGCGGCCGACCGGGATTCCGGCGATGACGAGGCTCGGAAGCCGGACAACCTTCGACATGTCGAAAGCGAAGTCCTGAAATGTGTCGTAAGAGATGATGTTGTGCTTGCGAACTTCCGTATCCGGGAAACCCGTGAGGAGAAAAATCGGCCCTCCGTTCTCATCTTGAATGAGACACGTTCCGTCATTGAGATCCGGGCCCCTGAGAATTTGATCTACGCTTTCGAGCTCGATGATACCCTCGCCTGAGGAAAAAAGAGCTTGGTAGACAGCTGGGCTGACAATGTGGCGGCGCATCCCATGATAGATCAACCAGATTTCGGGTGTGTTGGGCACCTGAATCCGAGCGCCGTTAAGGGCAGATGCGGCAGAAGCGTTCATCAGCGTGACTCTAATCCATTGCAAATGACATCAACGGCGCGCGGGATCTTTTTCTCGCAATGACATAATCCGCGTATGGCCGTCTGAGCTGCCTTCACCGCAACGGGTCTACGACCTGATGCGGAACCCACTCCTACTCACGTCGCTTGAACGGGTGGCTCAGGCGCCAACTCAACGAAGCGTGGATCGCTCGAAGTTCGGCCGTTTTTGCCGCGAGCTCTGCAGCCATCGCAGCCATTTCCTGTCGGCCCTGCTCCGTCTCCGATCGTGCGTGGTCGAGACTGACTGCCAGTTCGGCAACCGATTGCTGCAGCTCTTCGACCTTTGCATCCGAACGCCGCTTGCTCAGCCGTTCTTGCCAGCGCAGTTCGGCAATGGTGGTGATCAAGCTACCCCGCGCTGTTTTCAAGGACGCTGCAGCGTCCTCTCTCATGTGCTCGTTCAGCTCGTGTGCTTGTGCCAACGCAGCCTTCGCCGTCGTCAACTCGGTTGCGATTGATTGCTGTTCGCCCTGCAATTGCTGATGCGATCGGCGATTCTGTTCCCGCTCCATCTCAAGGCTGTAGCGTTCGGCGGCCAACAGGACGCGCAGCTGTTGGGCGGCCTGCCGCAAAGCCTCGTCCGCCTCGACGCGCAAGGTCGTCCGCAATTGTTCGATTTCCAGCGCTGCGGCCGCCTGCTCGGCACGGAGCCCGACGAGATTCTTCTCTGCCGAAGCGCAGGTCGTTGCGAGCGCCGCAGCCTGCTCCCGCCACCGCGTCGCTTCCGTCGTCAGGGCAGCGATGCGTCCATCCCTCTCCGCTGCGACTTCCTCATACCGTTGCACCCGCCTCTCGAAGACTTCGGTGCTTTCGCGCTGCCGTTGTTCATGCGCGACCGCTGCCGCGCGCGCGGCCTCAAGAGCCGGTCCGAACAGGGCGGCGGCCTGCCGGTACGCACGACCGACCTTATCGAGCGTCGTTTGCGCCGCCTGGTTGCGACTGTCCGTGGCCAATGTCGTTACGGCTGCCCAAGCCTGTCGGCAGAGATCCGCCAGAGCGCCCGAACTCTTGTCCGCACGCTCCTTCGTCGTAGACGATGGAATGTCGGAGGCCTGAACGTCGGGCCGGCCCGTCAAACCGAAGTGATCGCATATCCTGTCGAGCACAGTGTGAGGATCTTGCAGGACCTCGTGGTGCATCACGACCACCCGTGCGATGCCGCGCGTTTCGCGTTCGGCATCCAGAACGTAGCGCAGCCAGAGCATGAGCCCTTCCTGCAAGGACAGGTCGTCGTAGGCAGCAAGGGAGGCCGCGACCTCGTCCGGGTGACGGACGACCAGAATGCAGGCGATGCGGCACCGCAGGCTCGAGAGAGCCTCCATCCAAACCGGAAGCAGGAGGCCGACACTCGGCTCCTCGATGAGAAGCCGACGATGTTCCAAGATCGGGTTGACGAGACGTCGGAGCTCGGCGGCGAAGGCGATGCGCTTCAGCGGCGTTGCCCGTTCCGGTCCCGTCGGCAGGGGGTCGTTCCGGCTTGTCCCGAGCTCCGCTAAAAACCTGTCGTGCAGCGGCAGCAACGCGGCACTGCATCCACCCTCGTCCGGCGAATCTTCCGGGGAGGCAAAAGGTCGGCCACCATCCAGCCTGCGGAGCGACGACGCCAGGATGGATGCAGCACCGTGCGGCACGCTAACCAGCAGGACGGAGGCGCGTTCACCCCAGCCGGTCGGCTGAACCGCCGGCGCGTGGATGGTGGGCGAAGACGATGCGGTCAAACGACGGCGAACCTTTGCTGAATCCGCTCAGATCCAATTGTAGTCAAAGTTTTCATGGATCCTGGTCAGATTGGGTGAGTAATACGGGTCGCGATGCAGGCGGTTTCCCCACTTCCGCGTCATGATCTCCGTTTCGGTGCGAAGCCGCGCCAGTTGTGCCGCGGTGACATCGCGGCCGCGCGAGCTGCTCTCGTGATGGATCAGAGGGTGGAACGGACATACGATATTGCGGTAGCCCGCAGCGTCGACCTTGAGGCAGAAATCGACGTCGTTGAAGAGCACCGGCAATGATTCGTCCAGACCACCGACGGCCTCGTACAGCGATCGCCGGATAAGAAGGCACGCTGCGGTGACTGCCGAAACGTTGTGGACGAGCGCCAGCCTGCGTCCATAACCGATCGCGTCTCCCTCGGAAAACTTGTGTGAGTGCGCTGCAACGCCGCCGACGCCGACAATTACGCCGCCGTGCTGGACGCGTCTATCGGGAAACAGCAATTTGCTTCCCACGCAGCCGATGCCCGGATGCAGCGCCCAAAGGGCCATATCCGTGAGCCAGTCTGAAGAGTTGATCTCCACGTCGTTGTTGATCAAGCCGACCACTTCACCGTGGCAGAGATCGACCGCCCGGTTGTTGAGCAGCGCGAAGTTGAACGGGCCGGGCTGGTCGACGACGCGGATCCGCGGGTCGCTGCGCCAGCTCTCGAACAGCTCCAGCGTCTCGGGCTCACGCGAATCGTTGTTGACGACGATCACTTCGTAATCGTCGTAGGCCGTGTGCGTGATGATCGAGCGGACGCACAGGCCAAGCAAGTCGGCTCGATCACGCGTCGGTACGATCAGCGATACCGTTGGAGCCGGTCTCGTCGGGCGGTGGCGCAGGTGCAGGCCGACGCCCGGCACCGGATCGACACGCATTTCTATTCGTGTCCGAGCCAAATGCTCGCGAAGGATCGTCGCGAGGCCGGGTGTGCCGTGAACGGCATCCGTACCGCATCCGGCGTGAAGCAGGACACGGGAGAGATGCCCGATGGCCGCGGGGGCGAGCCGGCTGGTGATCCTGAGCGTGAGATCGTACCCCACGCCCTCGGCTGCCACCTCGCGCCAGCCGCCGACGGCGCGGACATCGTCGACGCGCATGAAGGCTGGCCGTTCAACGTAATCGAAACCGAGCAGTGCTTCCGGAGAGAAGTCAGGTTTGAAAGTTGGATCTTTACGAAGCCCTTCGGCATCGAGCCGGTCATGGTCGGCGTAGACGAAGCGTAGATCTGGTTTCCCGCCGAGATGGGCCGCGACTTCGGCGAGTGCATCGGCCGCGAGGAGGTCACCGGGTAGCAGGCAGGCGAGCCAGTCCCCGGTTGCCCCAGCGAGCGCGAGGTTGAAGGCGGCCGCCCACGTGCTGTTCGGCGGCCGGTGCAGCAACGTCACGCGCTCGCAATCTTCGATAACCGAGGCGAGCGAGCCTACCGCTTCATCGGGACATGCCCCGATGAGAACGACCTTCACGGTCCAGAAGGGGTAGGTCTGACACTGGAGACTCGCGAGCGTCGCCCGCGCGCTCGACAGCTGTGAGGGTTCAACCCTCATCACCAGATCGAAACCGGGAGACCGGCCACTCGGATCGTGGCGGGCTGCGGCGTGAGATCCTGCCGTCCAGGCGAGCCAATCCTCATAGCCTCGCTTGCCAATCACATGACCGCCAAGATCGCGGCTCAACCGACGCGATAGGCGAAAGGTTTGGGCTTCGGGATCGCCGGGACGCAAAGTCGGCAGAGTGTGATCGTCGAGCCAGCCTGTCGCGCGCGCGCCGACGATCGGCCTCAGCATGTCCTCGACGGCATTCCTCGATAACGGTCTCGCTTTCAGAAGGAGCGGCCTCGCGAGTTGGCCCGGTGCCGTCAGCTCCCATCGTACATGCCGGATGCGATCCGGTGCCGCCAGAAAGACTGGGTAGCGCCGCCGCCCTCTCGGGGCCAGCCGCAGCACATGCGCGTCGCTGAACCCTTCGCCATAGTCCACGGCGAGACTTGCGCTCCCCTCCCCGCCATCGATCGCCATTCCCAGGTCGAGATGGCAGAATGCCGATGGGCCCGCCTGCGGGAGACGGAACAGCACGGAGCCTCCCGTTGCTGCGAGACGGACCTCGCCGGTGGCGTCGCCGGTCGTGATGCCCGCGAGGTCAAGGATCTCGAGGCCATCCGCAACCCGTGCAAAGGTCTGCAGCGGGTCGAGATCTCTCTCTGCCAAAGGAGCCTCGCCGGCAAAGCTCTGAAGCGCGTGTGACAGGGCGCCGGCCGACCACGGCGTCTCCGCGCAAATTCGGTGCGTCGCGACCATCTGGCTTCCGAGGACGCGGGCGAGGACGGTCAGTCGCGGCTGCTGCGGCGCTGTCTCCAGCGAGAAGGTCTGCTCGGCCCAGCTCTGTAAATCTGGATCGCAGAGATCGATCGGCGCATCGAAGCAGCCGTCCAGCAATGGCTCCGCCGTCGATACGGCGAACTCCCGTGATCCCAGAAGATCCACGATCAACTGATCCGGCGGGGTCCCCTCGCCGCCATCATAGGGGCGCGGCAGGCGTCCCAGGACGAGCAGGTAGAGCCTGCTTCGAGCGGCACTTGTCACGATGCGGCCGCCCCTCGGCTGGCATTTCGACGGCATCGCCTCAGGTATCGGCACGAACGGTACAACGTCTGACTCAATCGACCACGCTAACTTTCGGAAGTGGCCACGGACATCTTTCGGCACCGTAGCGATCGGGATGCGCTCGCTCGCAACGAAGCCGGCCCAACCGGATGACGGGCGAACTCATGCGGAAACGCTATTGTACGCACGACGGCGGTTGTTCCGGCGATTTGCCCGAGAGACCGGCACCCGGCGAGGATCCACCGGTTGTTGCTGTACTCGGTAACGCCATGATCGATATGCGGAAATCTGCGAGGATCGAGAACTCGAAGCACGGCCGTCCCCACAACATCGATCGGGTTGCAGGCAGCGGAGCGTTCCGCGCAACGTCGATACGGGTTCGATCACGAGAGCGCGTCGCAAAAAGAGAACAGGCACGTGCATTTCGTGCAATCCCTGCCTTGGCGAATACGGCGGCTGTCGTGATCGTGGCCGGACGGCACCGCAGAAGACACGCTGTCGCGAGTCGCCCGATTGATCATGCGAAGTCTGCGCTTTTTGAGTGAATTCATGGTACGATTGCAAGTTTTAGATGTGTCGAGCAAAGCAGGCTCTTTGGGACCGAACCCCCCGGATAAGACGAACGTCGTCCGATCACAAACGCGGACCGAATCCGCTCGGCTGACCGAACACAATGGGTTGTTTGGAGTCTTCGTTCGGTTGAAACTTCCTGCCTTGCGGTTTAGGGAGGCCGCAGGCTCTGGCGCTTGAATTCCGATGCCGCCGCTCACTCTTCTGCCTTAAAGCGTTGCATGATGCGTGACGTCGAGGGCTGCCCCAAGTGACGCTAACGCAAACGGGCAGGTCGGAACGATCGATCGGATGCCCAAGCCGCAAAGAAGTTTCTAATGCGATCTGTTGTGGCACAGCACCCCACTGCGTTTGCGCAGTCTGAGGAAGAGTTGATCCGCTTGTCGGTGCAACGCTCCTTCAAAATCGGCGTGTCTGCATTGCATGAACTCCAGTATGCCTGGGACCGCGGGCTCTCGGCTCAGTTCGAGGCGGCCACGAAGGCGATCCTGGCCGTGACGGGACGTCTCATCATCTGCGGTGTCGGCAAGAGCGGCCATATCGGCCGTAAGATCGCCGCAACCATGGCCTCGACCGGAACCCCGGCCTTCTTCGTCCATCCGACCGAAGCGAGCCACGGCGACCTCGGCATGGTGACGTCTGCCGACGCTATCTTGGCGCTTTCCTGGTCGGGCGAAACGGCCGAATTGGCGGACTTGATCCACTATACGCGTCGCTTCCAGATCCCCCTGATCGCCATGACCTGGAACGAGCAGAGTACCTTGGCGCGCGCGGCGGACATCGTCCTGACGCTGCCAAAGGTGCGGGAAAGCTGCCCACACGATCTCGCACCGACGTCATCGTGCCTCGTTCAGCTCGCGGTCGGCGACGCTTTGGCGGTAGCGCTCCTCGATTGCCGCGGCTTCACGGCGTCGAGCTTCAAAATTTTTCACCCCGGGGGCAAGCTCGCGGCGAAGCTGAAACTTGTGCAGCAGCTCATGCACGGCGGCGAAGAGATGCCGCTGGTCCGCACCGGAACCCTGATGTCGGACGTGCTTCTGGCCATCGCCGGACGCAAGTTCGGCTGTGTGGGCGTGCTGGAGGATGATGGCAGGCTCTCAGGTATCGTCACGGACGGTGACTTACGCCGGCACATGGGCGATGCGCTTCTCCGCATGCCCGTTGACGATGTGATGACGCGGCAGCCGATCACCGTTCAGCCCGATCTGCTCGCCAGTTCGGCCCTCGACATGATGAACGCACGCCGGGTCACGGCCGTGTTCGTCGTCGACGCCGAAGGCTGCCCGATCGGCATTCTGCACGTCCACGACCTGATCCGTGCCGGGGTGATTTAACTGCCCCGCAGCGCCCGATCGCACCCGTTTTCGCTTCCCACGCAGAAAGGCCTCGCGCTGATGCCCGCCGCCCTCAAGATCTATGTCGGCTACGACACCCGGGAGGATATCGCTTGGCAGGTATGTCGGCACTCGCTGCGCCGTCATTCCAAGATCGATCTCGAAATCTATCCCCTCAAGCAGGCCACGGTACGGGAACTCGGCCTATACACGAGGCCTTCCGACAAGGGCGCGGCCACGGAATTCTCCCTGACGCGCTTCCTCGTACCCTACATTGCTGCCAGCGACGACTGGTCGATCTTCGTCGATTGCGACTTCCTCTTCACAGCCGACCTTGGGGCGATGATCGATCAGCTCGATCGAAACAAGGCGGTCTACGTGGTTCAGCACGAATACGTCCCGCGTACCGCCAACAAAATGGACGGACAGGTTCAAACGACTTACCCGCGCAAAAATTGGTCGTCGTTCATGGTGTTCAACGGGGCGCATCCCACCGTCAAAGCCCTCGTGCCCGATGTCGTGAATACGCAGAGCCCGGCGTTTCTGCATCGCCTCTCATGGACCGATGATGAGGCAATCGGAAGCCTGCCCCTCGGCTGGAACTTCCTCGAAGGCGAGTACGACAAGCCGGCAAGCCCGCCGGAGGCGATCCATTACACCAATGGCGGCCCCTGGTTCGAAAACTGTCAGGATGTCGATTTCGGCGATCTGTGGATCCGCGAGCGTGATCTGTACCAGCAATCCGCGACGGCGTGACGGAGTTGCGGAGCGATCCTGAGCAGGATCGACCCGCCCCAATACGATCGGTTCGGGCGCCCTGCGACTCATGATAGGAGCCGCAGGGCGATGAATATGGTGAAGGCGATCCCCTCTTTTGGATCGCTCTCCGTCGTGCGTCTCGCTTGACGGTGCCGTTACGGTCCGCGATGCGAAGGTTCTGGCATCGAACCTGGAAGCTAGCGATCCCGTACGTCGGTAGAGGTAGAACGTGGCCCTGATCTCGGACACCTATCGCCACCTCCAACAGGAGCTGCACGGACGCTTCAATTACGGCATCGGGGGGCATCGCTGGGTCGAGGGCGTCAAGCTCCTCATGGATGCATTCGTCTGTGAAAGCATCCTCGATTATGGCTGTGGTAGAGGGCTGCTCACGAAGGGCCTTCTCGCGAAGGGCATCGACGTCGTCACGTCCGAATATGATCCTGCGGTTGCCGGCAAGGATCTGCCGCCCGAGCCGGCAGACCTCGTGGTCTGCACCGATGTCCTCGAGCATATCGAACCGGATTGCCTTGACGACGTGCTTTCCGATTTGGCGCGCCTCACGAAGAAGGTGCTGCTCGTCAACATCTCGACACGGCCGGCTGTCAAAGTCCTTGCCGACGGTCGCAACGCCCACATTCTCCTGATGTCGCCCGATCAATGGCTCGTGCTGCTGACCGGCCGCTTCGGTGTGCGGCGCTGGGAGGTCGGCATCGACGAGGTGATTGCCATCCTGGTACCGCGCGCAGGGGATGCCGGACAGGATGCGCGGTCAGAGAACGGCCATGACGCGGTTCACAAGCTTGATCCCGTCAGGCAGGTCTTGAGCTTTCTCAAGCCATTCGATGTGGCGGCGAAGGAAGCCGAGGCACTCCAGGCCATCTCCCTCGAGGGCGATCAGGCTCGTCCAGACGACAAGGAACCCGTCAAAGCCGGGCTTGCCGGAAAGGCCGCGCCGAAGAACGCCTCACCCCCGCAGGGGTCTCTCGCCGGTGAACAACGGACCGCGCAAGACGCGCTGCGGAGGCAGGCGACGAGGCGCAAGCGGGCCGCGGCGACATTGTTGAGGCTCAGGGCCGAGCGAATGTCGAACAGGCGGAGCGAGGAGCATCACCGTTCCGTGGCGGATGCCGCTGCTCTCGAACTGGCCGCCCGGACCGCGGATCTCAAAGGCGCCAAGGATTCACTCGACCGGTTGCAGCGGCAGTTGAGGATCGCGGAAACGGCGGCCAGTGATGCTCGATCCGAAGCTGATCGCCTACGATCTCAAGGGGACGACCACCTCGCCCGACTCGCGGCAAGCGAAATCGTCAACGAGAGCCTTTCAGCCGAACTGGCGAAAGCGCGCGAAATGGCGTCGCTCGTCGCTGTTCCCGAGCAAGACGCTGCTGAGCCGGCCGAAGATGCCTTGGCCGAGCATCCGGCTGACGAGCCCGCCCCCGTTGAGCCGGTGCCCGTCGCGGGACCCCGCGGCGCTTGGCTCACCCTTGCCAACGATACGCTGCTGGGCTGGGCGATCCACCGCGACGCGTCGCCGGTGGCAGCCCTCGTCGAGGTCGAGATCGAGGATCAGTTCACCACGGTGGTCATTGCCAATCATGCGATGGGCGCTGGCCTTGTCGGCCCGCCCGAGGCCGCGGGTTGTGGCTTCGAAGTGCCACTCGCGCATCTGGTGAAGGGTGATGCGCCGCAGACGATCCGATTGCGCTTGGCCGAGACAGGGGAAACGCTTGCCGGGACACCGATTACGGTCAAGAGAGGCGGGCAGGGTCTTGAGATCGTCGACGATGCGGCGCTCCTCGCCGCGACGGTGACACCGACGAAGCCCCCGGAAGAGCCGTCGCTGAACGAACTCAAGGCCGCGGCGAAGAAGGGCGATTACAGAGTCTGGCATAGGCTCTACGGCGAGGCCGCGCCCGACATGATCACCCGTCGAGCCGACGAAGCCGAGGTGAACGCGATCCGTATCAGCGTCATCGTGCTCGGCCTGCCGGATCATGCCGCCGCGATGGAACGCACCCTGGCCTCGTTGACGGCTCAGGCATACGGCCACTTCGAGATCGTTCTCGCCGGCCCTGTCCCCACGGCGTTTGCGCGCTCGCCCATCGTGGTGCGCGCGAGCGACGGCGACCTCGGCACACTGCTCGCTCAGGCTAAGGGCGAGTACGCGACCTTCGTCATGGCTGGTGACGTCCTTGCGCCCCACGCGCTCGTCACCGGCGCTGCCTTCATCCGGGCGAATCCGGATGCGGGCCTCGTCTACTCCGACGAGGACCACATCGATGCAGGCGGGATCCGGAGTGATCCCTACTTCAAAGGCGGATGGGACCCGGATCTCGCCGCCGCTCAGGACTATTTCTGCCGCGCGGCGTTCGTGCGGGTCGCCGAGGCCCTCGACTGCGCCGGCACTGAGGCTGCCAATCATTTCGGCCTCTATCGCACGCTGTTGCGCCACCGGACCGTGTACCGACAGCCCGTCGTGCGCTGCCCCTTCGTCCTCTACCATCGTGCGGTCGGGGCGACAGCGCACGACGACGACGAGATGCTGACGGCGCGCGTCGTCGGCGATCTGCTGACGATGGACGGCTCCGAAGTCTGCCCATCCGTTTCACGGATCGGTCGCTCCATGCGACGCGTCGTCTTTCCCGCTCCCTCCACACCACCTCTCGTATCGGTCGTGATACCGACGCGGGACGGCGCCACCCTGTTGCGATCCTGCGTCATGGGATTGCTGCACCGGACCCGCTATCCCGCGATCGAAGTCGTGATCGTCGATAACGGCAGCGTCGAGCCGGAGACTTTCGCTCTCTTCGATGAATTGCGTCAACTTTCGCGGGTGAAGATCGTCCTCTTCCCAGGCCCATTCAATTATTCGGCGATCAACAATTTCGGCGTAGAGCAATCGTCCGGATCGATGATCGTGCTGATGAATAACGATATCGAGATCAGCGACGAAAACTGGCTCGATGCCATGGTTGCTCAGGGCGTACGATCCGATGTCGGTGCGGTGGGGGCCAAGCTTCTCTACGCAGACGGCACCATTCAGCACGCGGGCATCGTTCTCGGGGTCGGCGGAATCGCGTCCCATATCTTCAAACGCATGCAGGATGGCGTCGGCGGGTACCATCACAGGCTGACCGTGACGCAGGAATATTCCGCTGTCACCGCCGCCTGCATGTTGATGCGACGCCAGGTCTGGGACGAGGTCGGGGGGCTGAGCTTGGATTTCCCGGTCGCCTTCAACGACGTTGATCTTTGCTTGCGGATCCGTGCCGCCGGTTATCGCATCATCTGGACGCCCCAAGCCTCACTGTATCACTTGGAATCGGCGTCGCGGGGCCGCGAAGACAATCCGGACAAGCAGAGACGGTTCGCCGACGACAAAGCGAAGATGATGCAGCGCTGGCGACCCGTGATCGTGGACGACCCATTCTTCAATCCCAACCTCGCTTTGACCAGCACCGCCTGCCTGCCGGCATTCCCACCTCGCACGGATCTGTCGTGGTACCTATGACCGAGATCGATGACGCGGGGATTGCCGAACCCCTGACGGCTATGGCCTTGCCTCACGATCCACCGGATTCGGGATGGCTCTCGGTCGATGCGGACGAGGATCGCCTGCTCTGCAGACTGACGACTGCGGGTAGGATCGGTAACGACGCCGCGCCGGCCTTGTCGGTTCAGATCGGAAGGCAACGTCTCGGAGTTGTTCGTTGCCAGCCCGTGCTGGACGGTGACGCCCTTTTCGCGATTCCCTCGGCGGCACTGAGGTCCTTCGTTCGGCTTTCCGAACATGTCGGGCCGCCCAGCGTGCGGCTTTCGCTCGACGGTCAACCGGACTTGTCCGCATCGGTCCCAGTGGACACTTTGTGCGAGACCGATGGTCGGCGTCCAGCGGCCTTCTATGAGTCGGGGGGCAGCGGCCTCAAGCTCGCCGATCTGTGGCTTGCATCGGATGCGCAGCTTCGCCTCAGGTTCGAGGGTTCGGCCAGCGACACAGGTGACGAGACCTTGAATCTCGCAGCCTACCAGATCGTCGGCCGAACTGCTGCGGTGAGGGAGGTTGGCCGGGGCGACGTCACGTCAGGAAGCGGCCTGGGGATCTGCACGATCGGCCTCGCCAATCCGCTCGGGCCGGTGCTGCTCGTGGCGACGGACGCCGAGCTGACCATCCGCTCCCTCAACATCATCCCGTTCCCCTCGCTGCTCAGGGGAGGGTTGCACCATTGGGAGCTTCGCGCGGCAGCGGTCGCGGCCGACGATATGCGGGACGTTGCGAACGTATCGGCAGCGTATCTCAGTGCCTTCCTACGCTCGCGGCATCACCAAGCACGGCGCATCGACGCGATTCAGATCGACGCGCGCGATGCGGCCGGCAACGAAAGCATCTTCACCGGTGCGGTCCTCGACTGGCTCACAGGCCTGATGGGGGTGGCGGTGCGCCTCGACCGGGAACCCGCCGATGACGAGTTGGCCGAGCACATCGCTTCCCTCTTGCCTCATACGGGGGAGGAGGAGCGGAAGCCCGGCAGTTCCCTCTCACTGCCGGCCGATGCGATTCCGACCCTCCACGCGCTGGTCTCGGCACTCGATGACGATTCTCCGAAGGAGATGCCATCGCGCGTCGATTCGGGGGCCTGCGCATACATCGTGCAGCCGCGATTCAGTAAGGGGGCGGTCTGGTCGGTATGCATGCCGTGGCGTCCAGGCGTCATGGAGGCTGCGCAGCCCATCGGGCATGCCTGCGGCATCCCCCGTCTTAACACGGGGAGAGCGATCCCGTCCGGACGGACCATTGTCCGCACCCGGTCCATGGCAATTCGGCAAATTGACCTGCTGACGATGGCTGACCCGGCCAGATTGTTTCCGATGGGAGCAGCATCGCCGTCGGTGTTGACCGGACAAAGCGAACCGTTTTCCGAGTCGATATCGGTCTGTATCGCCCTCGACAGCATCACCGACAACGTAGCCCCCCTTATCGATTCGCTCAGATTTCAATCGGCGCGTCCCACGGAAATCGTCTTGGTAGGCACGGCATCGAGTCTCGACGAATTGCCGCCGACCACGCAACACGCCTTGCGTTCGGCGTTCCCAAAGGAGGTTCGCTATCGAGTCTGCGATCCATCCGCGACCCGGGGGACCGCTCTCTCGGATGCCGCCGAGCAAGCCTCGGGCGAGGTGCTCGTATTCGTCTCACCCAGCACGGTGCTCACAGACCGCCGAACACTGGATGCTCTTGCGTCGCTGACGACGATGGAGGGTATCGCGAGCGCAAGCGCCATGTTGCTGCGAGCGTTGGGCGACCGGCTCGGTTTCTGCGGTGCGGGATATTTCCTCGCTGGTCTCTCCTTTTCTACGTCGCCAGCTTTAGCCTACGAAGCACTGCCGACAGACGAAGTGCTCGCCATGGCAACTTATCCAGTCGCGGCGAATACGAGTCTTCTGATGGCATCGCGCAAGCGAGTTTTCCAAGAAGTCGGTGCGTTCTCATCTGAATATCAATCAACTTCGAACACCGACATCGATTTTGGATTGCGGGCCATCCAAGCCGGCTACCTCAACCTATGCAGCACCGCGCTGACGGCCATTGCGGGTGAAACGGCGCTGCCCGGAACACTCGATATCGATCTGCTTGGACGCTTCCCACGACTCGACCTCGATCGCCTCGTTGAATCCACGACCATTCTGCGCAGGTTGAAGTGACCACGATCTGCATCGTCATCCAGTCGCCGGAATTCGTGTCCTCGGCAGGCATGCGGATCCGTTATCTGCGCTTGGCTTCCGCCGCCCCGCTTGGCACGACAATCACCTACGCACCGATTGCGGAGCTTTTACAAACGAAGACATTCGACGCAGAAATCTACATTTTTTCGAAGACTTTCATGTCTGAAGCTCTCATTCTTGCGTGTCATCTGAAGAAAATCGGCAAGCTTGTCGGTCAGGATTTTTTCGATGATTACTTTAGTCAGATGGACGACGCGCGCCTCGCGCGTTTCCAATGCTGGGTTCGGGAGATGGAACCGTTCACGGATTTCGTGCTCGGAACGACGGAACGCCTGACCTCGGTCATCGCCGAGTACATGCCCAGTGCCCCGATCACGATCGTCCCCGATCCGATCGAGGCATTCGATCGAAGCGATCTGGCACATCGTGTGTCCGATAAGATCCGGACGGCGAGCGCGTCGCGTCGGCTGTCGATCTATTGGTTCGGGATCGGCGATAATCCCTTCTTCTCCGTCGGCGTCCGCGACCTTGTCGCCTACGGCGGAGATCTGGCGCGGTTCAAGGCGCTCGGCTGGGACGCGACCTTGACGGTTCTGACAAATACCAGGGCGCTGTCGAGTGAAGGGCTCGCCCTGCTGCGGACGCTGCCGATCGATTTCCGCATCATGGAATGGACGGAGGCGCGCGAGGACGAGAGCCTCAAGGCCGCTGATGTCGCCTTCATTCCCGTCGGTGGGCAGGGCTTCAGCCGCGCCAAGTCGCTGAACCGTTGCCTGACTGCGTTGCTTCGCGGCTGCCAGGTTCTCTCGCGAGGCTACCCTCTGTACCGAAGCCTCGGTGAATTTGTTTATCGGTCGGCCGATGATCTGGTTGCCGATCTCGAGCTCGGCCAAGTCAAGCTCCGAGGATCGCAACTCCCGCGCCTCTACGAATTGCTCGACGCCCATGCAAGCCCGGCGGAGGCTGCGGCAACTTTCGGAAGCGCTGCCACCTCGCTACCCATGCGCCCGTCGGAGAAGGACTCCTCGCGCCGCGCAGGACCGCCGCTCTGTCTGATCCATGGCAGAAACTCCGATACGTCGATTCATAAACTGGCAGCGCGTTTCGGTGGCCTTTCTGTCCGCAGCCCTTTTCATGAAAAGACGCTGAATTATCAGCTTCGGTTCGATTCTATCGGTGGCGAACTCCGTTGCCGGATTGAGAAATCGCGGATGAAGTTTCTGGATCCCGACCTTGCCACGGCGGCAATCGACGTCGGTCGCATCATGGACCTTGAGTTCTGCGATCTACCTTTGAGCCGTATCATGGGATGGAACGATCCGTTTCCGCTCGCAATGGGAAGCGATCGGTTCAGCTGGCTCGCAGTCTATCCGAGCGTCATGGGAGTGATCCGCACGGCCTGCCAACGCCTGTTCCCATCGGCGTCGGTCATCGTGAGCGAGCAGCATCAATTGGCGTTGGCCACGATGCATGGCGACGCCTATCCGCGTGCGACGACCGCGATCCGGAGCGGTGTCGCATGAGGGCGCCGCCTTCCATCGTCTTTCACGTTCACCTCGTGCAGGACGTGGCGATTCTCCAGCCCTTGATGAAGCTGGCTCGGTCGCTTCCGGGATCGCGATGCGAGGTGCTCGTCTCGGCAGAATTCGCCAAACTCGACGCGACCGGACGCTGGGCGACCGAACTGAGCAGGTTGTGCGCGGAGCTCGACGTACCCCAGACGCATTACGCGTCGGAGTACGAGGCCTACCGCCATCTCCAGAATAAGCGTGGGCTCATCATTGCCGGCAGCGAGTCGAATCTGCCCAATCATGCGGTCACCCACCGCCTGTTTGCCTCCGCTCCGAGCTCGTTCACCACCGTCACGTTGCAGCACGGGTTCGAGTGTGTCGGCTTCCTGCACAACGTAGCGCACGATGCTTCGGCAGGACTTGCTGTGCGCTTTGCCGCTGATGTGATCGTCGGCTGGTTTGCGCCGGCGCGCCTGAGTTCGATCACAGCCTCGGAACGGGCCAAGCTCTACGTTGCGGGTCCGCCGGCCATGATCGAGATGAGGCCGCGCACGCGCCGAAGCGCCATGACAGACGGCTTCGATCCCGACGCCTATGAAGGCATGGTCTGCGAGAATCTCCACTCCGTGCGGTTCAAGTCGGCAACGACACGATCTGGGTTTCTCGAGGAATTCACTCAGTTCGAGCGGCGTGTGAAGGCGCTCGGCACGCGGGTCCATCTCCGCTCACATCCAGCCGGCCAGTTCACCGAGAAGAACGCGATTGCCCTCGAAGCCTGCACCGTGCGCAGCACGCAGCCGCTCTACCAGATCGATCTCACCCGTTTCGCCTACGCAATCTCAGCACCGTCCTCCATTCTGTTCGATTTCATGCTTGCCGGCGTGCCGGTCGCTGTCTGGCACGACGGCGACAACGCCATCGACCTTCGCAACTTCGCCTCCTTTGCCCGCGTCTCAACCGCCGAGAATTGGTGGCGCTTCGCCGTGGCAGCATCCGCCGATCCCGGCCGGTTCGTATCCCGGCAAGATCGCTTCATCAGGGGACTGCTGATCCCCGACGATGTACACCAGCGCTACGCCGCACTGCTGTCCGCAGCTTAGAAGAGGCACATTTGTTCGGGCGGAGGGAGACGGAAGGGCTTGGAGATCGACCCCGACCGGACACAAGAACAGCTGGAGCCACGGCACGACCTCCGGGCCCGGCGCAACGTCCACCCGGCGCGCATCGTGGAGGCGCTCTTCGCCCCGGTGCATCGAGGTTCTATGATGCACGAGAGGAGTATCAATCCGTGAATCTGTTCGACATCGTAAACCGGAAGGATCGCGCCCTCAAGGTCGAGGCCGGACAGGTCGAGACGACGCGTGGAAGCGGATCACGCGCCTTTCTGGGCATTGCGCTGGGTGCCGGTGCCCGATTCCGCTTACTCGACGCGCACGAGTTCACCGCCCTGCATCGGTATCCGCGCGTGCCGAACTGGGCGGTCTACGCAGCCGGCGATCCAGCGCAGAAGCCGGATCTGATCGTGAAGCTCGAAGCGTCCGACGGGCGATCACACCTGTTGTACCCCTCACCCGGCACGACATGGCCTGACAACGCGATCAGCCTGGACTGGCCAGCTTGGATCGGGTTCGCGCCCGGGTTTGACCTCGTGATCGAGAATCGCGGTGGCACAGCCTGCGAGCTAGCGACAACCCGACTTTTCAATCCTCGCCTCAACCTGCGACCATTGCTGCAGGGCGATGGGATTGAGGTCGGACCCGGCACCAACCCCTTCGTCAAGACCGATGCGAACACCTCAGTCCGATATGTCGAGGCGGCGCCGATCGAGACGTGGGTCAGCAACTACGGCAAGTCATTGGATGCCGAAAATCTTAAAGATCTATGGGCATCTTACATCATTGGCGATGCCGTTACGCTTGACATCATATCGGATGGCTCCCTCGATTTTATCTTCTCTAGCCATGTGTTCGAGCATCTCAATAACCCCATTCAGGTTCTCGAGAACTGGTCCGGCAAGCTGAAAGCCGGAGGCTTCGTCGCGGCCGTCATTCCCGATCTCAGGTACTGCTTCGATCTGCGCCAGCCGCCCAGCGATCCGAGTGACTGGATCGAAGAGTACGCCTCACAGGCAGACGAACTTTCGCTGGCCAAGTATGAGAAATGGTGTCGATACACTGCTCCCTACGCAACGCCGGATAGCCTAATCGAGAGAAATTACTCAATTCATGCGCATTATTATACATCAGATACAATCATTGAGCTTGCGAAGGTCGTGCAGAAGCGCGGGTGGTATGATCGTATGTTCCTGAACGCGTCACCGAACAACAAGGACTTCGGTATCGCGCTGCGGCGGAGCGCCCAGTAAAGGAACGAGGCTACCCGACGTGGCCGGTGCCGGGATCTGCGCGAGCTGGGCATGTCTAAGGCGACCAACAGTCCGCTTGGGCCCCGCCGGTCCCCCCCCCCATTGCGGAGGAATGCTGCTGGTGGTTTTGGCAACGACGCCTTTTGTCAGTGCGCCTTGATCGCTTTGAGGGTCGCGGACATCGGCGTACCGTTGAACGGCGGGGCGAGCGATGGCCGACGATAATCGCCGCTGATCTGTGCCGAGTTCGCGGTATTGCCGGTACCGACGCCGGCCCAATAATAGGCCGCCGTGGCCTTCTCCCCGCCCGAGGCCACGTTCCGTACAAAAGTGTTGTTGTTGGAGGGGTGGGCCAAGCCGTTGTCGGCCGCACCGAAGGCCCATGTCGTGTTTCGATCGTATTCGCCGAGGCAGTTGACCTCGGTGACGCTGTTGCCGACCACCATGTTGTCGGCGCTGGCCTTCGCGGAGCCGCCCCACACCGTGATGCCACCGATCCCGGGGCAGGTCACAGCGTTGCTCGACACGGTGTTGTTCGACGCCCCGTGGATCAGCTTGATCCCGAATTGATAGGATACGCGGACGGTGTTGCCCGCAATCTTTCCGCCGCTGGCCTGGAAGTCGATCCCCTCGCCCACACCGATGACGGTGTTGTCGGTTACCGCCACGTCGATCGCTGAAGGCAGCACCGTGATGCCATCGCTCTGGTAACCATAGGATGCACGGAAGGCCGCCGTCACGAGCAGGTTTCGAATCGTGTTGCCCGTGATCTGGACGCGACGGGACGCCACCCCACTCACCAGATTATCGTCGATCGCGATACCGGTCAGTTGTGAGGTCGAACCGGATCGGTCGAGGAGCCCGTCCCGGATCACATTGTCTTGAACCCGTGCGTCGGTGCTGCTGTCGATTTCGATCAGATTGCCAGCGTTGAAGCCTGATAGGTCCAAGCGCTCAACCAGAATTCCCGACGCGCGCGTCACCGCGACTGCCCGGGTGAACGAGTCCGGGGCCGAGGTAAACGCGACACCGAACCCCCGGAGTACGATGTTACGGCCCTGATCGGACCGGATGAGGGTATCGGAGGCGTTGGACGCCAGCACGGTGGCGGAAAAGTCGGTCGCGTTGGCAACGAAGCGCCCGGTCCCGTCGCCGATGATGCCACCGGTGACGGCCAGCGTCAGGCGCGCGCGCAGGGTGCAGATACGGCCGGAGGGGAAGGTGACCAGGCGTCCGGTGGCGAGTGCCGACTGCCACGCCACCGTGTCAATGTCCTGGTTGAGCGCGGTGACCAGCGTTGCGCCGTAGACAGATTGCGCGGCTGCGAGTGTGGTGTAGCGCGTCGACAGGGGACGGGCTGTCCCATCGCAGATCGCCCCATAATTCATGGGTGACTTGGTGTCAGGGTCGATCAGAAACGGATGATCTGACAGGCCGGCACCGGCAATCCGGGTCGTGCCGATCGTGTCCCGGTTAGCGGTCGGGCGGCGGATCGCGGGCGCATCGACCGGGATCATTCGACCGAGAGGTCCAAGGCTTGTGCTGTCCGACGGCGTTCCAATGAGCAGCGCTTGGTCAGCACGGGCGGGCGTGGTGATGATTATGGGAGCCGTCGCAGTGAGCGCAACGAGACAGCACAGCGAAGCCATGCGTAAGTTTCCGATTTCCCATACCATGTCGGACGCCGCACTTCGGGTGTGAACAGGCCGGATTGCGCACCCTCGCCGACGCGATGCTCTCATTGGAACAAGGCGCAACCGTGAACGCGATAGGGTGCATCGCTGACAAGCGGAGTCGCCAGCTACGACCATGATCCGTGGGGTATTCATCCCGCACCAGGAGGGATGCATCGAAGGGGAAACGTTGGGGCTGGTGCGTCCAGCCTAGTCGGCTGAACCCGAATGGATGATTGCCCCGCAGGGCCCTAAGTCGGCGGGCAACGTCACAAAGCTCGACGAGGAACTGCAGATAATAGCGCCGCTCGCCATCATGGTCGCATCATCCGACGCTCTCGCCGATCGTGATGCACTGACCGTCGAGCTCGGTGGCAGCGAAGGAGGCTTACACTCCGACAGATACACGCCCTGCCTCGACGAAATGCTCGCCAATCCGGCGGAACGGGCGGTCGTTGCGCCAGCAGCTGGACCGGACGCTGGCCGTGTAGCTTGCCGATGGGTACGTGAGAGCCGCCGCCACATGATGCCCTCAGGCAGCAGGTTGCAGAATCCGTCAGGGGCGTCCTGCAATTTCGAGAGCTGTAGATAGCTGCAACGCGACGACGAAGGCACCGCCTGTTCGACGCCAGCCCATTCCCCACACCTCCAATAGGCCTCGAGAGGTAGACCCGAACGCTGCCGTTAGGCAATCGAGAGCTCGACAGTGACTTCATTGCCTTCAAACAGCGTTCATCTACAATTAATGCGATTTAAGGTGAATGACACAAGTGAGAGCAAAGTGTTGGGGATCGTCGGATAAATCTCAACCGCCTCTTAAGACCTAGTAACGGCATTCTCGCATAAACCGCGAAGCCGAAGCGTAGCAAGTGCGAGGGTCTCTATGTTGCCGATCATGTTCACTGCGATCATCGCTTGCGCCGCTACGGCTGCAATGACCGCTCCCTACAGCCAGCTTCTTGCGTTGCTGGCCGGACCTATCATGGGCAGCTTCGCTGGCCTCTGTGTTGCCCTCTTTCAGGCATGGCAGCGTGGTCCCGAGTGGAGCGCTGAAAAAGATCTTGATCGGCAGACGGACGCCATGGTGAGCGCGCTTCGACAGCTTGCTGAGCAGGGAAGCGCGATCGATACCGCCTCAAGCGCGAAACATAGCAAATCTCTGCAAGCGATCACGGAACCGAATTCAACAAGTTCAGGCACTATGCCAAAACGCGCCGCTGGGTAAAACCTACTGGAGCAGCGTTCGTTTTTTGGTTGATTAATCATTGAGTTGGGGCAGGCTCCTTGCGCAAAATTACGACCCGTCGATCTGGGCTGATGGATTTGTTTGCTGAAGGATGAGTTGCTGATTTCTGGGGAGGCAATGGTTTTCCTCAGTATGTAGGGAGCTATCGGCGATTATCTTTATAAGCTATTTTTATTTCCGCAATCATAGTGTGGTGCTAGCCCGGCTTGAAAATTGCTTGCGCTAATTTTTGCGCAGGTCGACAGGGGCTTGTAGTGTCGCCCCAGCAACGGCGAGTCCTTCCTTTCGCCGCATGATTATAAATCGTCTGTTGCCAAAATCGGCAACCAGCATATTGCTGCCAATATCTCGTACGACTATCGGATACAGATCTTTGCTGGCCTGATCTCCAATATGACCTCGTACACGCTTTGCGTCGATGATTGCGACGATTCCACTGCCTGTCCAGCGCCCGTTGATATCTCTGAGAAATGACGCCGCCGCAGCATTCAAATTCGGCAGTATCGGCTTTTGCACCTGTGGTTTGGTGAAAGCATCTGACGTGATCGGAGCTGCTTCGAGCCACCGGCTTGGCTGGAGATCTCGAATCGTCGATGGAGGCGCAGGTGGTGGTACTGGCAGAACGACGCTGTCTGGCTTGATGTAAGATCCCAGGCGCCAAACTACACCCAAGGTGAGCAGCCCCAGAGTCGCCGCTGTTGCATAAGCGCGGTAGCTAGCGGACATTGCTGAAATAATCGCTAATTATATCACTTTAGTCACGATAGAAATAGTGTCTGTGTTTGGCGCAAATTTGATTTGTGTCGTCGCGGTAGTATTCCGTTGCATTCATTTCATTCTATCCTTAGGCAGTTGGATATGTCAGCGGTACGCTTCAGTGACCTCGATCGGTGCCTGTGGCCTGCCCCCATTCACGGCTCCCAGATGGCGCGGAATGGGACCTGGCGTGACAATGATGTCCTCAACCCCATTCCCAGCTGCTCGATATGTCCGATAGGCAGGCGTGTTAAGCAATGCGGTGGGCTGCATTTTTGCTGGAGCGGCCAGGCGCACGCAACTGCGACCTAAGAGACGCATCCAATCGCGACATCGTCCTCGCCGGAGTACTGTGCTGCAGCATGAGCTTATTGTAAAGCGATAAGCAGTGAAATATGGTTAATAGGCCGTGGAAATTGTGTTTTTTTATAAAAATAGACAATGCAACTCGGAGATATCTTATGCTGTATTTATGAATACCAACTTTTAATTCTCAGACCCGTTTGTGGGTAAGTTCAGGTCGTGTGAGGGTGATATTGTGTTAAAATTGATACATAGCATCTATTTATGAGTAATTAAGACTTGGTCCATGCGTTAACAATAAGCTATATCATATCTCATATTTATCATAACGCCGCTCGATATGAGTAGTTTCTATTGAACGCGTCTTCTAAATGTCTCGATCGTCGATTGAGTCGGGGAAAATTGGCGTTCCGAGGAATCTACACTCAAACTTAACGATCCTTGGAGACCAAATCGTCATCAAGCGTATCTACGGTGAACCTAATTCGGGAGTGCTATGATGCAGATATGGCTTACGTACGAAGAAGCCGGGAGGTTCATGAGCCTTGATGCCGACTCTGCGCGGAATGCGATTGCTGCGCAGGGATGGTCAAGGCGGCGCTGCAGCGACGGCCTGACCCGTACGAAGCTCCCTCCGGGCGCGGCGTCGGCCTTTCTTTTGAACGCGGCCAGCGAGGAGGCAAAGGCGGCAATTCATGCGATGCAATCGCTGCTTGCGGACGCGCAAGTCGCCGTGCTGAAATCCCAACTAGGCTTCTCGTCTCCGTTGCCTTCAACGAATATTGCACCAAACGAAAGCCCAACTTTAGACTTGAGCATGGGGGCGTCGCGACGCCTCGTTGGTTAAAGCGTATTATGCCCTCCTCGTTAAATTTCGTCTTGCTCAAGCATAAGGCAAACAAAAGTAACCGCGTGTAGACCCACCAATGTGTTGGCGTTGTGCTCGTGATCGTCGATCAGTCGTCTTCGGTGAGCGGCCAAGGCGAAGGAGCGCTCCGCCTCCCCCAATCGATGTACCAATAAAGCAAAGTCGCGCTTGGCCTTGGGCGTCTTTACCGCCCTCAATTTGATGCTGGCGGCCCGCGCGGCCGCCGCCGACTCCGACCATTATAGCCTCGATCGAAGCAGGCCGATTTGGAATTGGAGGCGAACCGCTTTGGTGGAGATGTGGAACGCTTGCGGGTCAGCAGTTGGCAGCATCTCCTGTTCGTAGTGTTCCAGTGAGCGATAGCCGAGCGAAACATCCGGGCGCACGTGGATGTAGAAGCCTCCAATGAAGGCAAAGAATGCCATGGCGGTCTGCGCTCAACGGGTGAAACGCCACCGCTCAGGCAACTGATGCTTTAGCACCGCGCAGAAACTATCGCATAGCGTGTTGTCATAGGTGTCGCCGACCCAGCCTATGGAACGTCGCACGTCCGCCTTGCGGCAGCGGCGCCGAAGGTCCGCGACGTCTATCGCGATTCCTGGTCGGAGTGCTGGATCAAGTCGCACGGTTGGCGTTCGATGACGGCGGTCTCCACCACATCGAACACGCGTTCGGTCCAGAGGTCATTGGCGAACGACCAACCCACGACGCGCCGGCTCCTAATACCGATCACCACGGCAAGATAGGGGAAGTTCAAGGCGGCCGGCCCGAAGGTTATGTTGCCCGCCCAAATCTGGTTGGAGGCCTCTGCGGGAGATTGTGATCCGCCAAATCGCGTGCGGGGCGAGCCGCTCGCTAGCGCCGGGTGGCCAAGGTGCCTCTACGCCGCTGGCTGAGGCCGATGAGACTGGCCTCTGCATCAGTCACGCGATGCGCTTGCGTCGACGTTCTTGGACGCGCGATGGCCGTTTTCGCGGTCGCTTTGGGCTATCTAGTTAACGACGGCTTGGATGGAGGACTCGAACTCAAGCGACAGGTCGATTGGGTCGTCTTTATCGCGGACCAGCCCAACCAATTGTTTGCAACTCTGGAGCTAAATGATAAGATGGGTGCGACTTGGAGTGAGCCTTGTTTAGGTTGCTCGCAGGACTCCACGAGATTGGATGATCGTCAGTTACAGCAATTTGTTGCCTCTTGTTTCCTGAAAAATTTTTCGTTGGACTTTCAATCTATCTGAATTTTGTGCCGGCGTGAAATGCGCTGTGAGGACGCCGTGGCCTCGCAATCGCCGTGAACGGTGTCCAATATCTCAAGATAGTTTATCTAAATCTCTGCTTGCTTTATCCTTATGAAGGCAATGTGAATAGCATCGTTTACATTACGTATGGCGAACAATAATTTTCATCATCGAATCTATACATTGTGTGTTCGATGGGGCGCCGAGACGTGGCAGCTCTTTGTATTTCGATGAGCTAACGCCTGATCTGCTGGAGAGCGACGCGCTTCGGTGGAGTGGCGTCGTTGCTGGAAGCGGGAGCCGCTACCTTAACTGTGAAGGTCGGAACCGGCGATCAACTTAAAGTAACAATTAATCGGAGATCGCCTATAGGTAGTTTTTTGTCCCCAGATCCTGCGTCATCATTGCAGCCGGTGCCGGAACTTTTCAGTATTGACGTCGGTTAACGGCGACGAAAAAGCAACACCAGTTGAAACTCGAACGGCCGGCATTAACCAACGATGCATCTCTATGTGGGCTGGCCATTGAAGCGAGTTTAAGGATTTGATAACTAGGTTTAATAAATCAGCTCTAGGGTGGGTAGCGTGTCTGTGATGAAAGGGCTCTCCGTCAGTGTCATGATGCTGTCCATCATGGCGTGTACGCCTGCCCTGGCGGCTTCATGCAATTCGGCGTTCGGCATGGCCTCTGTCGCCGATATGGACGCGTTCAAGGCGGATCCGCTGTCGCTACTCAACAGCAATCCCAATGGCGGCGGTGCACTCGCTCGGTCCGCGCGCGCTTTGGTTCTGGCTGATACCGAATTTTCCGACGTGATGCTTTCGCTCGGGGTGGCCGCGAACGCTGATCAACGTTCAGCGATCGGGGCAGGCCTCGGCCAAGCTGCGTTGGCCTGCGCGCGGACGCAGCCTGAGGCAGTGCAGCGGATGCAGGCCGCTCTGATCTCGCGTGGTAGCCCGGAAATCGCGCAGGCCTTCAAGGCCGTGACAGGCGACATTCCGACCACTGCCGTCAGTGTGCCAGCGACCCCCTCGACCCCGATTGGCGGAACGGATGCGAGCCTCATCGGCGGTGGACAGAACGAAGTGCCCCAAGGCGTTGCGCAGAGGTCGGTTCCCACGACCCTAGGGTTCTTCAATTCGGCGGCAATTGCTCGTACGGCCCAAGCAGCGCGACTTTCGCCAATTATCATCGTCGGTGGTAACGGTAGCACCGGCGGTGGGGGCACTGTTGGCGGCGGTGGAACCATTGGTGGCGGCGGCAGCATCGGCGGTGGCAGTGGCGGTGGCGGTACCCCCGTCCCGACTGTTCCCGGTCCCGTGGTTGGGGTCGGACTACCCGCCCTCCTTTTCTCTCTTGTGTCTGGGTTGATCTATCGTCGCCGCCGCAACCGCGTCTCTGTGGCATAAAGTGGTCGGCGGCTTTTATAGTTTGCAAAGATGAGTTCAGATGGGCCGGTGAAATTGCAGTTGAATTAGTCGTATAGCTGCCTTCCGCATCTTAAAATAAGGCGCTCTATAGTTTCTAGTAGGTGGTCGGCCGAGTCATAATGAGCGGCGGCGAAGAAGTCGGCGCACTCATCGGGGTGATGGCCTCGATGAGCCGTTGTATGGCCAGCCATAACCCGTTGACGGTTCGCCCGGCGACTGTGCGCAGCAGCGCCTTGAGCTTTGAGAAAGCCCCGTCATCCTGCGCTTTTCAAAGAATCGATCGTATTAAAGTCCGGCGAGTAGGGCGGGAGGAGCAGCAGCTACGCGCCCGCCATCCTCGATGGCGGCCTGTACCGCCGAACCGTTGTAGCTTTTGAGATTGTCCATCATGAGGATGTCGCGAGGGATGAGTTCGGGCCCGAGAACGTCCCCGGCGTAAGCCTGGGAGGCATCGCGATAAATCGGTCCGTCCAGCGCGAACGACACAGCGATCCCGGACGGGCGTAGTCCCGTCACGAAGGTAGGTGTCTTCTAGCGGCCGTACGGCACACCTGAGCGTAGTCGTTCCTCAGGCGAGGCGCGTCCGAGAGTGCGGGTCATTGGTCGCGGTCACACCTGGTCGAGGAACGAGAAGCGCGAAGGTCGAGGTCGGGCTGGCCTTCGAATCGGGCTTGGCGGGTCGCCTTTTCAGCCGAGCAATTCTACTCCGCGGCGTGGGCTATCTTTCTCTGTACGTCAGGCCGGCCGCATCGAGGAAGTACCACAGAGTCCCAAGCCCAACCGTGAGAGTGCGCCCCTCCCGCAAGCAGATCCGCATCTCCTTTAAGGTGATGTCGTGGCGCTCAGCGATCAGATGGCGCCGGAACGCCTTCGTGCAGGTCGAGCTTCGAGCCGGCTTGCCCGCTTGCTAATCAGCCGCAACCGTCCCGGGCGTGGCCAGTCCCGTCATCCGGCGGACCGCCGTCGCGGCACCGATCCCGAAGCGCTCGGTCGACTACCGACGCGAAGCCGCGCCTGCCGCATCCATCACGCGTTCACGCGGATCTTGGCTGTAACGGTCTGCCCATGCCCGGCTCCAAATCTGGAGCGCCATGAGCCAGCCCGACAGTCTTACAGAACCCAACCATCCGATACGGATCAAACCGAAAACGCCTTAGCATCCATCCGGTCAACGGATCCGCCGGCCATTCGCACCCGAGCGGCGATGCTCAGCCGCTTTGAACCCGCCATGTGGCTCTATGCGAAGCCAATCAGCCGAATCCTCCCGAACAGCGCGGCTGTTCAAGGAGTAGATTTGGGCCGCCCCGATGTCGGCAGGGAAGGTATGAAACTCACCAACCCCTGCTGAGCGCTTGCCAGTGAGCCAGGATGGCACTCTGAGAAGCAGCTCCTATCTACCGCTCCGGGCGGTTGAACTCGATTCAGTCAGTCACGATGCCTGCAAGAATATGCGGGGTAGCGGTTTTAGATCGCCTTGGGGCTTTTGGAGGATAATAAATGATCCGTTTGATTCTCGTGCCGATCGTGGCGGTGCTTTCAACGGGATTCGCCTGGGGGCAGACGCGCCAGCCGATCCCATCCGGATCGCCCTGCATACCCGGTGACCCCGTTCGCCGCGACTGTCGCTCCAGCCCGCTCTACAATTCAACGCCGGGCTCTCTGAACTCCATCAACCAAGCGCCAAACTTCTCAGGCGGTGGCGCTTTCGGAACGTCCCGGCGACCGTCCAATGATTTCCGGGAAGGAGTTCCGCAACGCTGAGCCTTTCGGCTTAGCGCAAGGTGTTGAAGTTGGAGCGGGCGATATTGCCCTCATTGAGTGTCGCGACCCCGACGCGCAGCAGCGTCAGCACTTTCAGGAACTCAACGGCAGGGGCATTCGACACATAGAGAATGTCCTTGTCGCGAATGAGGAACTGACGAAGCGTGAAGAGCCCATCTTCGGCGCGCAGGTCAAACTGATAGATGACCGGAATATGGTCTTTAGGCCATACTTTCACGTCGATGCCGAGATCTGCCGCGACCCGGCGGGACTCCATCCTGTAGACGAACACGGTGGTCGGGTTCGCTCGCTCGTCGAGGAGGCCGCCACCGCGACCGAGAGCCTCGGACACCGTCGTCTGTTCTGCTTCGAAGTTATACTTTCCGTTGAGTCCCGTGGCGCCGAGCACAACGAACGAGCGGTTCTCGGTATAGACGTAAATCACGTCGCCCGGCTGGACGAACACGTTGTTGGACGGTTCTCTGACGAGCTTGTTGAAATACACCGTGCGCTTGCGAGAGCCGCGCTGAAGCGTCACGAAGCTTTGGTACCCCGTGCCCTTCGGGCCGCCTGCGCGGGCAATCACATCCAGCACGCGTTCGCCTGACGGATTGATGGCGAGCCGGGATGGCAGGTTGACCTCGCCAAGGACGCTGACCTGGGTAGCCTTCTGGTCAATGATTGAGACAACAGCCTGCGGTTCGATCGCCCGATTTCGCAGGCGCTGCTCGATCTCGGCTTGCACTTCCGGAGCTCGGCGGCCAACGGCGGGAATCAGTCCGGCATAGGGCACCGAAATCGTGCCACTGCGATCAACCTGTTGGTTCGGGAGCGTGACGAAGTTGCCCGCCCTTGCCCCGGCTTGGTCGGGAATGAAGAGGCCTCCAGCCGCCGCTTCGAAGATGGTCACGCCAATGGTATCGCCGATGCCAAGGCGGACTTCCGCGGCCCGCCCCTGCGAGACAAACGAGCCCAACGTGCCCTCGCCCGTCGCGTCCCGCGCTGTGACGTCGGCCACATGAGGCGTGGCGTTGATCAGAGTGTGCGGAAGCAATTCCTGAGGATCGGTGGGGATGGATGGATCCCCCGACACCTTCGGACCGGATGTCGGGAACGCACCTGAACACCCGCTCAGGATTGCGGCCAAGCCGGCAACCCTGGCAAGAATGCTAAGTCTGCGACCTACGACCACGACGCCGTTATCCTCTCAACCAACTCCACGCTGGTTATGAGCGAGATCGTGAAAAGGTCTAGTTGAGGTGCCTCAAATTTTCTATATTTGGGCAGCATGTGACGCCGGGGCAACAGTCATGATTCACAATTCATGGTTAACGCGTACGTTGAAAAATAAACTATTCATAGCTACCAAATAATTGCCGCGAAGAGAATCGTATTATTTTGAGGCGGGAAACCTGCGACATGGACCGTCCTATAGCTACGGCGATGTTCGAGCCGTCGAGGGCTTTCGGCTGAAAGCCGTCATGTGAGCCCAGAGGAACCGCAATGCGCGCAGGCGTATCAGAACACCCATCGCCGCGATTCTGTCGATCGGGCGCCGAAGCCGCCGGGTGAACAACACCTGAAAGAGATGGACGCTGGTCGATAGCAGCGTGATGTAGGCGCGAACCAGCCACCGCACCCGGCCGAATGGTTGACGCGTGGTCAGTGCGAAAGCCTCGGCGTTGAGTCGGCGCCACTTACGCACCAGTTGGTCCCATTCGTGCCGTGCCGGATGACCCACGACAGCCTTCGGCGCAAAGCCGAGTGTTCGGCCCTTCGCCGCAGCCCGGTGACACCACTCCACGTCTTCGGACACATCGTTGCCAAAAGGACCGACAGCCTCGAACGTCTCCCGACTGACCAGAAGGGCCGCGGTGACCGAAAAGCCCTTCTTTTTGATGTATTGTTCGTTTTGGAAGGCGAAGACCAACTCGAACGCCTCGGAGGGGGTCGGTCGTCCCGGTTTTTCGACATCGACGCGGATCGCCCCGCCCACGACGTCGAAGTGGTCGAGCATCCGCACCCCCTCCTCCAAGAAGGCCGGATCCGGACGGCAGTCGCTGTCGACAAAAGCCAGGATGCGTCCGTGTGAGGCGGCGACGCCGACATTGCGGGTCGGACCAGCCCCCTTTTCCCGCGATAAGACGACCCTTGCGCGACCCGCCACGGTCGCCTCGACCGCGGCCAGTCCGACCGGCGAAGCGTTGTCTGAGACGACGATCTCGAAGGCATCACGCCCGATGGTCTGCGTCTCCAGATGGGTCAGGCATCGGTCGAGGTTCTCGAGATCCTGATAATTCGGAATGATCACGGATACGCGGACGACGGTCTCGGCATTATGGTCACAGGTCGATACGGCCAGATTGTCGGTGCGTTCAAGCATGATAGGCCGCAGCGTTCACGACTGAGGTTTCGCCAAGTTCGATCAAGCGCTTGATGTCAGCTCGGTTGAGCAGACCGCCGATCACCTTCTCACGAACCTTCGGATTGTTGCGCATGGCATCCTCAAGGACGTAGCTGGGGGTTTCGTTCCAACGGGCTACTATGAGGAACCCGTCGACGATGTCGGTGACGGCTTCCGCATCGGATACCGGCCCAATTGCTGGCAAGTCCACGATGATGTAGCGATATTGAGTTTTCAGGCTCTCCATTAAACTTCTAAGATTGAGGGCAGAGAGCATCTGTCCCGGTTGTTCGGGTCGGACCGTGCCAAAACAAGGCAGGAAGAAGAGGTTCGGTTCACGGAGGGGGCGTATCGCGGTCGGAAGCGTGTTCGGTTGATCGACGACCTCCACCAAACCCGCTTCGCGGCTTGGGGCCAGGAGGTTCGACAGCGATGGCCGACGGGCATTCGCATCGATCAAGAGCGTGCGGGAGCCGGTCTCTGCGCAGAGTTGGGCGAGCGTGCTTGCCGTCACGCTCTTGCCCTCACCGATCCCTGCCGAGATCACGCCGATGACCACAGGCTTATCGACCCGACGTAGGTCGATGCTGACTTTAATGCTTCGCAGCGTCTCTTCGCCAAAGCTTCCGACTGCCGAGCGGAGCCCTCGGTGGGCAGGAGCCGCCGGCTGAGATCGGTCGATCTCAGGGAGAAAGCCCAGGCTCGGGGCGCCGAGGGATTCTTCAATTTGACGGCGGAAGCGGATTCGGCGCGAGAATGCTTCCCGTGCGACTGCCAACAGGCAGCCGGCACCGAAGCCGAGCAACAGGCCGCCCCCAAGCGCCTTGATGGGCGTCGGGAAAGATCGCTCCGTTGGGACCTGCGCAGCGGTGATGATGCGGGCTTCCGTCATCGGAAAGCTTTGCTTTTGAATTCCGTCGACATAGCGCGACATGAACGTGTCGCGAATCGACTTCACCGTCTCCGCAGCGCTCTCCAATTGCATGAGCTGGACTCGTCTTTCACGGGCTTGGGTCGACCGTTCGGAGAGTTCCGCCAATTCCTTCTGCAGACGTTGTTCTTTGATCTGGGCGACCGTGAGTTCGGTGCGGGCACTTTCCAAAATCCGACGGATCTCGTCATTGATCGAGTTCTGCAACTCGCTCATCTTGGCACGAGCCTTGATGACCGCCTCATGGGTCGTGCCGTACCGGACCGACAGATCCGCTACCTGTCGCTTGGCGTCGAAGTAAGCGTTTCGCAGGGTCGTGATGACTTCGTTCGTGAACTCCTCTGAAAGCGCGCTCTGGAGTCCGCCCGTCTTCGCGATCTCGTCGATCTGCGCGACCTTCGCCGCTGCGCCGGCCCGTGCGAAGCTCGCGCTCACGACGCTTTGACTCAGGTCGAGGATCTGTTGCTCCTCGATGAAGCGCCCATCGATCGTGACAATATTGTTTTGTATCCGATACTCAATGACGGCACGATCAGCCTTGCTGACTCTGTCCTGAAGCTCAGCGATGCGCTCGGAGAACCAATCGCTCGCTTTCTGAGAAGCAATTCGTTTGGCCTCAAGCTGATCGTCGATGTAGGCTTGAGCCAATGCGTTGGCGAGACGTGCCGCCTTTTCCGCATTACGGGCGGTCACGGTGATGCCGATGGCGTAGGAAAGATCGACGCGCTCGGTCGAGGTGGCCTTGCGAAGCGCTTCGATCGCGATCCGGCGGCGTTCTTCCTGCGACTCGGTCGTCGGGTCGTCCGCCAATCCGAGTGTAGCGAGAAGCCTTTTGAGGCTGGACGCGGACCCGATGAATTGCGGATCTTCATCGAGCTTTTCGGAAAGTACGACCCGGCTCAACACACCCAATGATTTGAGAAGCTCGATCTGACTCAAGACGACCGAGCTATCGATCCGGCCTGTTGGGGTGGAGAAATTTTCATCGACGACGGACAGCCGCTTGAAATCGACCAAGACGGTCGACGAAGCCTTGTAGGATGAAGGCGCGAACAGCAGAACGAGGAGGCCGAGAATAAGGGCGGCTAAGGTCGTCCGCACGATCAGCCGCCGTTGGCGGCGCAGAACGCCGAGAATGAACGCGACGTCGCCCGGATCCGCTGCGGCCCTGGACCCTATCGGGGCCGCTCCAATCGTTGTGCGCGGGTCGGGCGCAAACGAAGACATTCGGTTGTGAAGATTCATGGTTGTGCGGCCTGACCTTCAAGGCGCATCCGGCCACGCCGGCGGCTGACCGGATCTGTATCTTACCGTATCAACCGCCATTCTGCGATCAGTTCAGCGGCCGTAGTCAGACACTTTTTTCAGCGTCGTCTATCAACCTCCGCGATAAAGGCTGAAATACGCCCAACGAGTTGTGAGCCGGCATGCGAGGAGATGCCTGCGGAACGACCCAGGGTTTCGATCCTGTCGAGGTAGTCGACGAGTTCGTCCTCATCCTGCGCGACAGTCACGATGTTTTGTTCCGCCATGAGCCGAGCGGTGGACATCTGATGATCGTTGCGATGCTCGCCGAGGGCAGCGCGGCGCGGCATGATCAGGATCGGTTTGCCGAGTTCCAATGCCGTGATGATGGAGCCCATGCCTGCATGGGCGACGACAGCCGTAGCCTCCGTAACGCATCGCTTGAACTCGGTCGGCGTCATGGTCGCCTGACAGCGAATATGCTTCGGGACGTATTTGGAGGCGCCGATTTGCGCAACCACGTCGGATCGATCGCGGGTGCCCGCCCAGGTATCGACGGCACCCACCAGGCGATCGAAAGGTAGCTGAACCCCAACCGTTACGAAGATCATATGACCGAACCCTCGTAATGCGGACCGTCCGGCTTCGCGAGATGCTTCCACTGGGTCAGCCAGAGGTCCGCGAACCGCCCCGCCAATCGCCCGGACATCGAAAGGGTGTCGACGTTGGCGAAGCTATCCAGCCAGATCGTTTTCGCGCCGATCAAGCGGCCGAACAGCAGGGCGATACAGCCAGGAGCCGCGCCGGTCGAAATGACGATCGCGGGTCGCTCACGCACCATGATGCCGAGAACGGTGAGGCTCATCCGAATCACGGCGAGTTTGTTCCAGCGATTTGCATCAGGCACGCGGTAGAAACGATGGCCGCCGACTTGATCGCCAGCGTCCAGCGTACAGACAAAGGCGCAGTCGCAGTCTCCGAACGCGGGCGCGATCCGTAGCAGCTGGATCCAATGGCCACCGCCGGATGCAACGGCCAAAAGGCGCGGTCGTTTTTGTCGGTTCGCCATCGTCACCCCGATCCCAAGGACGGCGCGAGTAATGATGCAAGGCCCCTGCCGGATCAACCACGTGCCGAAAGAATCGGCTGCGTTTACAAATCCCCTTCGGAACCGTATGGCTAAGCCTAGCGTTCTTGTGGGAAACGCCTTAGGTTCCGTCAATGCGCCTGTTGCTGCTTCCCTTCATCGCGGTTACCCTGCCCTACGGGGCTGAGGCTGCGGATTATTCGCAGCGTCGCGGGGATGGGGCTGCGGGTGAACGTACATACGTTGAAGCCGCTCCGGAATATTTTGCGCCACCGCCGGCGAGAAGCTGCGGCAATTATTCTCCGGAAGGCCTCCTCCTCCACGCTGATCCGCGGCCTCGCTTCCGTGGATATGCGATTTGCAAGTACGCCGATGGGCCGCGCTACGGTTACACAACCATTGATACGTATACGCGTCGCGTCACGCAGTATCGTGAAGTGCGGTCTCGGACATTTTGGTAGTCAACTACACATCGTTAGGCACTAGCCGCAAGTAAGTTGATGCTGAGTGATATAGATGGGCTGTTCTAAGATATTTGAATAAAACGGTGTATTCACATTGTCGATAATCATTCTTCGGAATAATCAATTAGGTAAATTACTAAGGGGAATAATAATATCATATAACTCAATGTGTATGCTGGTTGCTTTCTTAAGTCCTTTTCATCAGATGCTAAATCATCCTGCGTAACTACGTATATCGATTCAGGCGGCTACAAACTTAGACGATTTGTGGCCTGAATTGAGTCGTTAATGAGCGAAAGAAATACGTAATTGATATAGAAGTTGATATTTCGATGAGAATGCCGAGTTTTATCTCAAAGCGTCTTCAATCAGCAAAAAGCGACATATCTCGTTCGGCGTATATCCCAGTGGGGCAACGCCTCTATGTCGTTGGTGACATCCACGGTCGAGCCGACCTCCTTGCTGCGATGCAGGCGCAGATCGACAATGACGTGAAAGCAAGGCCGTGCGCTGAGCCGATTGAGGTTTACCTCGGCGATCTGATCGACCGTGGTCCTGGCTCAGCGTCTGTCTTGGGTGAACTCATCAAAAGACAGACGACGCATAGGATCATCGTTCTTTCCGGTAATCACGAGCGGATGCTCCTAGAAGCGCTCGATGACGACCAGATGCTGGCGCTATGGCTCAAGCACGGAGGTCGTGAGACACTGAGCTCATACGGGTTGCACGGGACTGAGGTTGGCCTCGCCGATATGGCTGCAGGCGATGTCCGCAGGCTCATCACGACAACGATCCCGAGCAACCATTTCTCATTTCTGGAAGCTTTGCCGTATTCCTACGTAAGCGGCGACTATTTTTTTGCCCATGCCGGGATACGACCGAAGGTGCCGCTTCATGCGCAAAATCCAAACGACTTGATATGGATCAGGGAGCCGTTCCTGAGCTCCAGTTCCAATCATGGCTTGATTGTTGTGCACGGACACACGCCCGTTATTAAGCCCGAGTTTCTACCTAATAGAATTAACATTGACACCGGCGCCTATCTGACTGGCAAGTTGACCTGTCTCGTGCTCGAGGCCGATAAGTTGAGTATGTTAGGAGCAACATAATTTGATAGACTAAATCATTGTCTTAGCGTGGCTGTACGAGAGGGCTGTTTGTGCCTGGGTCAGTGATTGCCGCGAGAGCCGCTGTGATACTTCGTCGTGCAACGATTATGACTCGGGTAGCACTCTACGAGCCCCAGCGTAATATGCTGGTGTACGAGCATTGAAGCATTGATCCGATTTAGGACCGATCTATTCCGGATCAGGCAAGGTAGAGTTGATAATGATACTACAATAGTATTCAACAGAATTTTTAGATTTGCGCCCATGCCATCTTGCGCAGACTTGGGTGGCGTAGATGCCGGCAGATCCAGCGAAAGTATGCCTGTCTTCAACCAGAACGATAGTTAGCTGCCAACAAAGTATCCTCAAGCCTGTAAGGCTCAGTACTCTATTACACGCACATTTGACTAGTCGAACAGCATGATCATGTTAGTAAGCATTTCTGGTTTTTGCGAGTTGTACAAACGTGCCCGAAATAATTCGAATATCGAGCGCCACTGAGCAATTGTCTACATACCATATATCGTGTTCGACACGTCGTGCCATATCTTCGACGGCCCGCGTCTCACCGCGGTAGCCCTTGAGTTGCGCCCAGCCGGTCAGGCCTGGCTTCACGTGATGGCGCCACGCATAATTCGCGATAAGATTGTCGTAAAATGTATCGTGCGTGACGGCATGCGGGCGGGGACCGACGATCGACATCTCCCCTCTGAGGACGTTGATCAATTGCGGCAGCTCATCGATGCTCGACCGCCTCAGCCAGCTACCGACCATCGTGACGCGCGGATCATTCCGCGTGGCCTGTCGTACGACGCCGCTATCTTCCTGAACCCGCATGCTGCGGAATTTCAAAATTTTGAATTTTCTGCCGTTGAATCCGTTCCGTGTCTGCCGGAACAGGACGGGTCCCGGACTATCCAGCTTGATGGCAACACAAACCAGAACCATCAGCGGGAGAAGGGCAACGAGCGCGCTGGCCGCGACGGCAATGTCGAGGAAGCGCTTCGCTCGTCGCTCTCCGATTGATAGCGGTCCGCGTTGTACCTCGACCAGCGTCACGTTACCTGTCGACAGAGACGGCCGGCGAACGAGTTCGGCTACGTTGGGATCGGGGATCAGCCTGACGGGCAACGGTTGATTTCTCAGGAGATCACGGACTGCGATCCAGATCCGCACATCCGCAGCGATCACGACTTCTTCCACGTCCGAACCGCGGATCGACTCGAGCAGCCTTTTGGTTGCCTCCCTGGCGCCCGCTTCCTCGACATCCTGAGAATGCCCGGTGTCCCAATCGAAGGTTTGGGTCACGCCCAATCCGAGCGAAACAAGGCTTTTCCGGATGTCGCGCTGCGAGGCCAGCGTGCGGGGGGCGAGGAAATACACCGGGCGATGACGCACCGCATCATTGGCTTCCGCCCGGCGGACTGACGCGCTCATAAACATGCGCGCACCGGAAACGGCGGCCAACCCAACCGCGGCGAAGACCAAAACGAATCCGCGCGAGAAATCCGCGCCGATTTTCAGCCCGAATGCGACGGCTGTAAGGAAAAGAAAGGTAAGTGCCCAAACCACGGATATCTTCCGCAGCTGTCTCCCAATCTTTCGATTTCCATCGAATTGGTAGACGCCGCATTGATTTCCGAGCAGTACGAAAACGGCCGCAACCGTAATTGAAACTGCAAGATAGCTAATGCGATCTCCGTCGCGCCCTGGCATGAAAAAGCTGTAACCGAAATCGGATATCAAGCCGCACAACAGGATAACGCCTGCGTCGACCAGCTTGATGACATCAGGATCGATTACGGCCGCAAAGAAGCGTTTCCGCTGCGGCAGTTGGCTATCGACATGAGCGCTTGTGGTTTGCACGTGCCAACTCACTTTAATATGTCGTTAGGCAAGCCATCGCACACAATGATGCGATGCACAACCGTTGGCGCGCGGCCCGCTCCCCCTCCACGCGCAGAGCTTCAACTTCGCTGTTCGCAGTGCCAATACCCCGAACGCGTTTCAGCAACTTGGCCGCTACTGCCGCCAAACGCTTCAAGCGTCGATGTGGCGCTGGACTGGACGTATTGCTCGGCAACCTTCTCGATCGTTGCCTTGATTTGCAGTTTAAACTTCAACGTCCGAATTCGGCAGGCCACGGTCGCCCCCTCACCATCATGAGCATGTGAACGGTGCGCTTCCGTATCCGGTGGCGTTGATCGTACGCGAGATCCCCGGTGCTTTCCCTTCGGACGCATCGGGTTTTTTTTAAACGATGAAGAAGTCCTGAGCGTGGAGGTTGGCGGGGGTGGCGAAGGTCGCCACCGTCACGGCCGCGTCGCCGCCCGTCCCGTCCGCGTCCCACAGAAGCTGCTTGTGCGCCACGTCGTGCACGAACTGGCCGTGGCCGCTCACCGTAGGACCTGTTCTACTTCAACGCCGGCTTCACCTCGCCCCTCTTCGCCGTCTGGGGCGCCAACGCCGCCTACCAGTTCTCGCCCACCAGCTACATCCAGGCCGGCGCCTTCACCGTGAACCCCAACACCAACGTCCTGTCGGGCTACGATTTCGGCTACGAGCGCATCGCCGGGGCGCTGGTCATGACCGAGATCGGCACCAAGACCGACTATTCCATCACCGCCTATCCCGGCCGCGTCTCGCTCACCGGCTTCGTCAACACCGCCGACCACGACGACAACTTCAAGACCATCTT